>NZ_JASJEV010000010.1:0-105000 GCF_030067675.1 Chelatococcus albus
CTGCTCTTCTTCACGTCCGTCTCCTCTAGGTGACGGACTCTCACTCAAACCGAGGGATCAGGAAGGGGGCAGGTCACTGGCCGTTCGTGCGGCTCGTCTTCGCGCCCGTGAACCTGGCGCATATCGGCTGGTCGGCGGTCGGTATCGGGCTGGCGACGGTGGCCCCACTCGCCGTCCCGGAGCGGCTGCGCCACGATCCGTCCCCGATCGCTGCCGGCATTCGCGGAGCCTCGGAACGCGTGCTCGTCGGCGCCCATCTCGGCCTGTTCAACATGGCGCTCGCCGTCGGTGGAGCCGCCTTCGCCTATGGTGCGACGAGCCTCGGATGGCCGCTTCAGGATGCGCGCTTGGCTGCCATCGACCAGGCCCTCGGCTTCGACTGGCCCGCCTTCCTTGCCTGGACCAATGCCCGGCCGTGGCTCGCAAAGCTGCTGGCCAACGCCTATCACAGCGCCGGCCCGCAGCTCCTTGCCCTCTATGCCTTTCTCTGCCTCACCAAGCGGTGGCGGGAGCTGGATGAATTCCTGGCGATGATCGCCGTGTCCTCGCTGATGGTTGGCGTGGGGATGGCCCTCATTCCCGCGGCTGGCGCCTATGCGCACTGTGGTCCCGATCCGAGCCAGTTCAGCAGTTCAGCACTGAGGCCGGCATGTGGCACTACGTGACCTGACAAGCCCTGCGCACAGAAGCGACCCCCGTGTTCGATCTGCGGAAGGTCGAGGGCATCGTCACCTTCCCGCCCTTCCACACCGTCCTGGCGATCCTGACAGCCTACGCCTGCCGCGACGTGCGCCCGCTGTTCGTCGCCGCGGTTCTTCTCAACGCGCTCGTCATCGTCTCCACCCTGCCCGAGGGCGGGCATCACCTGGTCGACATCATGGCCGGGGCGCTCATTGCAGGCGTGACGATCATCGGAGTGCGCCGGGCCCTTGCGGTCGGGACGGCGCGCAACTAGCGGTTGCGGCTCCTTCCCGCTCCCGCGAGAGCCCATCCCACCTGCGCGGGGCCTGCGCTTCCGTGTGGCTTGTTCGCCCATGCGTGGCGCGACGGGGAAGAGCATGCCCGCGTTCCGGTCGCGCTCTTGCTGGCCCGCCTCCGCCCGATCGGTCGGGAGGGATCATTCACTCCCTCGCGGGCATCGGTGGCCCCGCCTTCGGCCGCTCAGGCTGCGTGGCGGTGGGCGCCGGGACCGAAATGCTCGATGTAGCGGGGGTTGATGGCGGAGACCGGCAGCACCACGAGCACATCGGTCGTGCCGAACTGTCGGTCGATCACCGCACCTTCGCCGAAGGTCGCGCCGAGGCGCAGGTAGCCCTTCACGAGCGGCGGCAGGGCGTGCAGCGCCGCCTTCTGGTCCACCGCGTCCTTCGGCAGCCGGTCCATGGCGACGTAGCGCTCGCCGACGGCGCGAGCGCGCCATTCCCGCGGCGCCAGCGCGTAGTGGTGCAGGAAGCTGAGCGGCAGGGCCAGGTGATTCGGGTCCGTACCCTCGAGGCTGGCGCAGCCGAGCATGACGTCGATGCGATGATGCAGCACATAGGTCCAGATGCCGTGCCACAGGAGCTCGACCGTGCGCTTGTTGCGGTAGGGCTTGAGCACGCAGGAGCGGCCGAGTTCGAGGAAGCGCATCCCGGGATTGGCGTCGATCAGCGGCTGGATGTCGAACTCGCCCGCCGTGTAGAAGCCGAAATGACGGTCCGCCACTTCCTGCCGCAGCAGGCGGTAGGTGCCCACGACCTTGGGCTTGGCCTGCCGGAAGGGCTTGCGCGGCGCGTCGTGATCGAGAACGAGGAGGTGGTCGCAGATCGCGTCGTACTCGTCCTTGTCGCGCCGGGCGAGCAGGGAGGCGGCGTTGGGAATTGCCGACATTTCCTCGTAGAAGACGTGGTAGCGCAGGCGCTGCGCCTTCTTGATCTCCTTCTTCGAGGTGGCGAGGCGCACCTCGAGCGAGCCGATGCGGCCGAGCACCGGCGAGAGGCCCTGGCCGGGCTCGTTCGCCGGAAGGGACGGCATGAGGCCCGGGAAGAAGCGATGGCCGGCGGCGGGACCCCAGTGGCTCGGCTTGAGCTTCTCCATCAGCGCCATGGGCCCGAAACGGCCCGGCTCCGGACGCAGAAACGCTCGCGAAGCCTTCGCGTGCATGGGATCGAATACCATTATGCCCCCCCCCCGCGGGCGGCGGTTCGCTCCCATGCCGCAACTCGACCGTCGGGCGGCCGAGTCGGCATCACCGCCGCTTCCCATCGAGCGAGGAGAACCATAAGCGTCGGACGGTAATGTGACAATGCCGCGGGGGTTGTGGCGCGGCTGCGCTGCGGCCTTCAGCCGGCGACGGCGCGCGGTCCGCGGCCGGCAGCGAGCCAGTGGCGCAGCCTGTCCCGGTCGAGCGGCTTCGCCAGGAATCCGTCGGCGCCGGCGGCGCGGGCGGCAGCGCGATCCTCGTCGAAGGCATTGGCGGTCAGCATGACGATGCGCGTCCCGAGCGCCACGCCGAGCGCCGCCTCGCGGGCCCTCAGGCGCCGCACGACCTCGAGCCCGTCGATCTCCGGCATGCGCACGTCCAAGAGCACGAGGTCGTAGGGCGGTGCCGCGCCGGCGAGCGCCGCCTCCAGGCGCGCGAGGGCGGCCGCTCCGTCCCGCGCCCAATCGGCCTCGGCGCCGAGGAACTGCAGCATCTTGAGGGCGAGCAGCGCGTTGATCTCGTTGTCCTCGGCGAGGAGCACGCGCACGCTCTCGTCGCCCTCGCGCGCCACAACGGCGGGCGATGCCGCGAGCGCCGCGAGCGCGGCCGCGGCCGACGAGGTCGTGGCGACCGCCTGCTCGAAGAGCGAACGGACGCGCACGGGCTTGACCAGATAGCCGTCGAAGCCCGTCGCCGTCGGCGAGCCGACACCCCGCCGCTCGAAGGGCGACAGGAGCACGAGGCGCCGGCGGGCGCCGGCCTCGCGCGCCGCCGTCGCCAGGCGGCGCGCCGCCTCATCCCCGAGCGCGTAGTCGACGATGACGATGTCGTAGGCCCTTTCCGTCGCGAAATCCCGTTCGGCCTCTTCCGCCGTCGCCCGGATGCGCACCTCCGCCCCGGCCTCCGTCAGCCGCGCCGCCAGGAACGGGGCCTCGAAGGGCGACTGGGCGACGATAAGCACGCGCCGGCCGGCAATGCCCTCGGTCGAGAAGCCACGGCCGGTGTCGTCGGCGGCGGGGAGGGGAAGCGTGAAGGAAAAGTGCGAGCCGCGGCCGAGCTCGCTCGTCACCGAGAGCCGGCCGCCCATCCGCTCCACGATGCGGCGGGAAATGGCGAGGCCGAGGCCCGTCCCGCCGTGGGCGCGGCTTGCCGAATCGTCGCCCTGCTCGAACTCGCCGAAGATGGCGTCGAGCCGCTCGGGCGCGATGCCGGGGCCGGTGTCGGCCACGGCGAAGGCGAGGCCGCCGTCCGCCGCACGCGACAGGCTCACGCCGACGCCGCCGCTCGTCGTGAACTTCACGGCATTGCCGGCGAGGTTCATCATCACCTGGCGCAGGCGGTCGCCGTCGCCCACCACCCGGCGCGGCACGTCGGGGGCGATCGAGGCGGCGATCTCGAGGCCCTTGTCCTGGGCGCGCGGGGCGAGGAGCTCGACGACGCCCTCCACGAGGGAATGCAGGTCGAAGGGCTCGGCCGTGAGCGCGAGCTTGCCTGCCTCGATCTTCGAGAAGTCGAGGATCTCGTCGATCAGTGAGAGCAGCGCCGTGCCGGAGGTGCGGATCGCCCTGACATAGGTCGTCTGCTCGGGGTCGAGCGGTGTGTCGGCCAGCAGATCCGCCATGCCGAGGATGCCGTTGAGCGGTGTGCGCACCTCGTGGCTGACGGTGGCGAGGAAGCGCGACTTCGCCTCGTTCGCCGCCTCGGCCCGGGCGCGTGCCTCCTCAAGGGCCTGTTCGGCAGCGATGCGCTCCGTCACATCGCGGCCGACACGCTGGCGCTCGCTGCCGGCCGCCGTCACCACCGGCGTCTCGATCCAGGCGATCCAGCGCAGGCCGCCCTCGACCTCGATCGCCTCGTCGACGAGCCAGGCGCCATCGGTGCCCGGGCGGCCCGGTTCGCTCTCGCGCACGGGCAGTGCATAGGCGGAGCCGATGAGCGTCTCGCGCGGCCGATGCGCCAGCCGCGCGAAGGCGTCGTTGGCATAGGTGATGCGGCCGGTGCCGTCGCGCCGCACGATGATGTCGCCCTGGGCCTCGATGAGGCTGCGGTAGCGTTGCTCGCTCTCGGACATCTCCCAGAGCGCGTCGTGCAGACGCTCGATCTCGGCCTCCAGACGTGCGCCCGCTTCCGCCGGCCGCTGCCGGCGGCGCCAGACGCCGAAGGCCGCCGCCGCTGCGCCCGTGAGGAAGGCCGCGACGACAAGAACGGCCGTATCGATGGACGTGGGCGCCAACTCCATGCCGTTCCATTGCCAAAGGACCGGGCATCGGATCCCGGACGCGAGGTGCCATGATGCCTACGACAGATTGAGAAAGCGTTGTCCCGATCGGTGCAATTCGGTCATGCGGCGACGGCGATGCGGTCGACGGCGCTGCGGTAGGACAGCGCCTCGGCGAGATGCAGGCGGCCGACCTTCGCCTCGCCGTCGAGATCGGCCAGCGTGCGCGCCACCTTGAGCACGCAGTGGTAGCCACGCGCCGTCAGGCGCATGGCCTCGGCCGCCTCGCGGATGAGGGAAAGGCCGGCGGAATCGGGCCGCGCCACCTCCTCGAGCACCGGCGGCGGGCAGGCGGCGTTCGACGTGATGCCGTCGAGGCCGAGGGCGGCATAGCGCTGCGCCTGCCGGGCCCGCGCCGCGGTGACGCGCGCCGCAGCCTCCGCCGAGCCCTCCGCCGGCGGCGGCAGGATGAGGTCGGCGGCGGTCACCGCCGGCACCTCGATGACGAGGTCGATGCGGTCGATGAGCGGGCCGGAGAGGCGTGCCTGGTACTGCGCCATGCAGCGCTCGTTGGGCGCGCGCCGGCAGGTATGGCCGGGCTCCGTCGCCCGGCCGCAGCGGCACGGGTTCATGGCCGCCACGAGCTGGAAGCGCGCCGGATAGACCACCCGGTGGTTGGCGCGCGAGATCGCGACTTCGCCCGTCTCGATCGGCTGGCGCAGGCTATCGAGCACCTGCGGCTGGAATTCGGGCAGCTCGTCGAGGAAGAGCACGCCGCGATGGGCGAGCGACACCTCGCCCGGGCGGGCGTGCAGCCCGCCGCCGACGAGGGCGGCCATGGAGGCGGAGTGGTGCGGCGCCCGGAAGGGGCGCCGGTCGGTAAGCGCGCCCTCGGCGAGGAGGCCCGCGACCGAATGGATCATCGACACCTCGAGCAGCTCGCGCGGGGCGAGCGGCGGCAGGATCGAGGGCAGGCGCTGCGCCAGCATGGATTTGCCTGCACCGGGGGGCCATTCATCAGGAGGTTGTGGGACCCGGCCGCAGCGATCTCGAGGGCGCGCTTGGCGCTTTCCTGGCCCTTGATGTCCTTGAGGTCGGGAAGGGCCCCGGCGGGCCGCGCGATCGCCGGTTCCGGCCGGCCCATGACCTGCGTGCCCTTGAAGTGGTTGGCGAGCTGGATGAGCGAGCGCGGCGCGAGGATCTCGAGATCGCGGCTCGCCCAGGCCGCCTCCGCGCCGCAGGCGGCCGGGCAGATGAGGCCGTGGCCGCGGCCGTTGGCGGCGATGGCTGCCGGCAGCACGCCCGCGACCGGCGTGATGGTGCCGTCGAGGGCGAGCTCGCCGAGCACGGTGAAGCCCTCCAGCGCGTCCGCCGGCACGGCGCCGATCGCCGCCATGACGCCGAGCGCGATGGGCAGGTCGTAATGCGAGCCCTCCTTCGGCAGGTCGGCCGGGGCGAGGTTGACGGTGATGCGCTTCGCGGGCAGGGCGAGGCCCGAGGCGATGAGGGCGGCGCGCACGCGCTCGCGGCTCTCCGCCACCGCCTTGTCGGGCAGGCCGACGACGTTGAAGACGACGTTGCCCGGCGAGATGAGCACCTGCACGTCGACGGCGCGCGCCTCGATGCCCTCGAACGCCACCGTCGCGACGCGCGTCACCATGTGATTGAGCCCCGTCTTCCGGCGCCGCACCGGCGCCGCGCCCGGGGCGCATGCCCCAACGGAAACTGTAGCGGGCCACCGCACGGCTGACAAGAACAAGGGGAGAACGGAGGATGCCCTGCCGCCGCGCCGCGGCCCGCGGCCGCCCGCACACTTGTGCGCGGCCGAGGCCGCCGGCTATATGCGGCCGACTGCCGGGGAGATGGACATGGCCGAAATGCGGCTCGTCGTCGTGGGCGCCGCCGGGCGCATGGGGCGGATGCTCGTGAAGACCGTGGCGGAGACCGAGGGCACGACGCTCGTCGGCGCCATCGACCGCGAGGGCTCGGCCCTGCTTGGCCAGGATGCGGGGACGCTCGCCGGCATCGGCGCGCTCGGCGTGCCGCTGACCGACGATCCGCTCACGGCCTTCGCCAGGGCCGACGGTGTGCTCGACTTCACCATGCCGGCGGCAACCGTCACCTTTGCCGGGCTCGCGGCACAGGCGCGCATCGTCCACGTGGTTGGGACGACGGGCCTGTCGGAACAGGATTTCGCCCGTCTCGACGCCGCCGCGCGCCACGCCGTCGTCGTGCAGTCGGGCAACATGAGCCTCGGCATCAATCTCATGGCTGCCCTCGTGCGGCGCGTGGCTAGGACCCTCGGCGAGGATTTCGACATCGAGATCCTGGAGATGCACCACCGCATGAAGGTGGATGCGCCGTCGGGCACCGCGCTCCTCCTCGGCGAGGCAGCGGCAGAGGGACGCAACATCGCCCTGAAGGACCGTTCCGTGCGCGTGCGTGACGGCCACACTGGCGCCCGCAATCCCGGCGACATCGGTTTCGCGACCCTGCGCGGCGGCACCGTCGTCGGCGAGCACTCGGTCATCTTCGCCGGTGCCGGCGAGCGCATCGAACTCACCCATCGGGCCGAGGACCGCGGCCTCTTCGCCCGCGGCGCGGTCAAGGCCGCGCTGTGGGGATTCGGCAAGAAGCCCGGCCGCTATTCCATGGCCGACGTCCTCGACATCGCCGCGATCTGAGACACGTTCAGCCTTCAGGAGTTTCGTCCCATGGAGCGCCTTCTCGTCCTCGTCCGCCACGGCCAGAGCGACTGGAACCTCAAGAACCTGTTCACCGGCTGGAAGGACCCGGACCTCACCGAGCAGGGCATCCGCGAGGCCCGCGCCGCCGGCCGGCGGCTGAAGGAGCTCGGGCTCACCTTCGATGTCGCCTTCACCTCGGACCTGACGCGTGCCCAGCATACCCTGAAGCTCATTCTCGAGGAGATCGGCCAGGCCGGTCTGCCGACGCTCAAGGACCAGGCCCTCAACGAGCGCGACTACGGCGATCTCTCGGGCCTCAACAAGGACGACGCCCGGGCCCGCTGGGGCGAGGAGCAGGTGCACGTCTGGCGCCGCTCCTATGATATCGCTCCGCCCGGCGGCGAGAGCCTGAAGGATACGGCGGCGCGCGTCCTGCCATACTACATCCAGCACATCCTGCCGCGCGTCATGCGCGGCGAGCGCGTGCTTGTCGCCGCCCACGGCAATTCGCTCCGGGCCCTCGCCATGGTGCTCGACGGTCTCACTCCCGAGACGATTCCGACGCTCGAGCTCGCCACCGGCGTGCCGCTCGTCTACCGTCTGAAGGCCGACACGACGGTCGAGACGAAGCGGGTGCTTGCCGCCGCCTGAGGCGGGAGCGTCGGGCCTCGATCGACCGGCAACGGGGTGGAACCGCCCGATTGCAGACGCATCGGTCGATACCAGCGAGTTGCAGCGGGAGGGGACGGCTGGCCGGTTCCTGCTCCCCGTCCCGCTCCAGCGCGGAGGCCGGATGAGAGAAGTCCTGCCCGGCGTGCAATACCATCCCGGCTATCTCGACCGGGTGGTGCAAGAGGCGCTGGTGGAGGAGCTGCGCGGCGTGGCGCGCGCGGCGCCCTTCTTCACGCCGCGCATGCCGCGCACGGGAAAACCGTTCTCCGTGCGCATGACCAACTGCGGCAGCCTCGGCTGGGTCTCGGACGAGCGAGGCTACCGCTACCAGCCGACGCATCCCGACACTGGCGCTCCCTGGCCGCCGATGCCGGAGCGGCTGCTCGCGGCCTGGCGCGAGCTTGCCGGCTATCCGCATGATCCCGAGGCCTGCCTCGTCAACTTCTACGAGGCGAAGGCGAAGATGGGTCTGCACCAGGACCGGGACGAGCAGGAGTTCGACGCGCCCGTGCTGTCCCTGTCGCTCGGCGACACGGCCCGCTTCCGCATCGGCGGTACGGCGCGCTCGGGCCCGACGGTGACGCTGCGCCTCGCTTCGGGCGATGCCCTCGTCTTCGGTGGCCCCGCACGGCTTGCCTTTCACGGCGTCGACCGCATCATCGCGGGGTCGTCGACGCTCCTGCCCCAGGGCGGGCGCATCAATCTGACGCTGCGGCGCGTGACGCGGCCTCCGGCCGACTGAGCGGCGCGGGGGGCCACAATGCCGGCGCAGCAGCGGTCGAGGCTGCCGCCAATCGAGGGGAGGGCAAGGCGCATGAAGCGAGGTCTGGTCGGCGGTCTGGCGGCTCGTCCCGGTGTGTTCCGGTTTTCGGCGTCCGCACTCGGCCTGCTGCTCCTTGCGGGTGGCGCCCTGGCCGACCCGGTCTTTCCCACCGGCCTCGGCATCGGGCTCACCCCGCCCGAGGGCATGACGGCATCCGCCAAGTTCTCCGGCTTCGAGGACGAGAAGACGGGGGCCGCGATCCTCATCGTCGAAATGCCGCCGGAGGCCTATGCCCAGATCGAGAAGGGGCTTTCCGACGATGCGCTCGGCAAGCAGGGCGTCTCCGTGGCCAAGCGCGAGAACTTCCCGGTCAAGGATGGAAAGGGCTTCCTCGTCTCCGGCATGCAGCGCACCGGTGCGCTCACCCTGCAGAAGTGGATGCTCGTCGGCGCCCTTCCCAAGACGACGGTGCTCGTCACCGTGCAGGTGCCGTCGAGCGCGAGCGGGGCCTATTCCGATGCCGTGGTGCGCCGCGCGCTGGAAAGCGTCACCTACCGCTCCGCCGGCAGCCTTGAAGAGCAGATGGCCGCGCTCCCCTTCACCCTGGGCGACAGGGCGGGTTTCCGTGTCCTGCGTGTGCTCGCCGGCAACAGCCTGCTCATGACCGACGGCCCCAAGGACGTGGTGAGGGGCGGCGAGCAGCCGATCTTCATCATCGCGGCCGGCCAGGGCGCGATCCCGGGCACGCTGGAGCAGGACCGTTTCGCCCGGCAGGCCTTGTCCGGCCTCGCCGGCGTGCAGGCGGCCGAGATCAAGCGGGCGGCGGGCAGCGAACGCGACAGGGTGTCCTGGCACGAGATCGAGGCGGTGGGCGTGGACCCGGTCACCAAGGCCAGGCTCTTCGTGGTGCAGGCCATCCGCTTCGGCGCCAACGACTACATCCGCATGGTCGGCATGGTGCGCGAGAAGGACCGGGCTGCGGTTGCGGCCCGCTTCGCCCGGATCCGCGACGGCGTCGCGCCCCGATAGGCCGGGGTCAGGCGGCCGGTGCGGCCGAGGTCATCCAGCCCATGGCGGCGCCGGTCGGATCGCGCAGGATGGCGATGCGGCCGACGCCCGGCACGTCGAAGGGCGCGCGCAGCACCGTTCCGCCCTCGCGCTCCGCCGCCGCGACGCGGGCATCGATATCGTCCACCTCGACATAGGCGAACCAGTGCGGCGGAGCGCCGGGAGCCACGTCCTCGATCGCCATGAGGCCGGCAACCGGCGCGTCGCCTGCCTTGGCGACCCAGTACTGCGAGTTCTCCATCGGGAAGCTCTCGAAGCTCCAGCCGAGGGCCGCGGCATAGAAGGCCTTCGCCTTCTCGACGTCGTCGGTCATCAGCTCGTTCCAGGCGAAATGTCCGTGCATGACGCTCTCCCTCGGTGCTGCGGCGCGGGCTCCGGCCGGCCCCGCAGCATAGCGCAGCGGGCGGCGCGGGCGCGCCCGGTCTCACGCGCCGTCAGCCGGCGGCTGGAAATTCGGCATGGACCAGCCGCGCGCGAGGGCGAGGCCCCGCAGGCCGAAGCCGCTGGCGACGCCGGCGAGTTCGGCCGCGAGCGGCGGCAGGGCGAGGTGGAGGGCAACGACGTAGGCCGTGGCTCCCACGACGGCGGCGGTGATGTAGATCTCGCGGGCGAGGACGAGCGGCACCTCGTTCGCCAGGATGTCGCGGATGATGCCGCCGAAGGTCGCCGTCATGGTGCCGAGCGCGACTGCGACCAGGGGTGAGGCGCCGAAGGCGATCGCCCGCTCCGCTCCGGTGACGGAAAAGAGGGCGAGGCCCGCCGCGTCTGCCCACAGGATCAGCCGCCGCCGGCGCCCGCCTCCGGCCCGGACGGGAAAGCGCCCGCCGCCGGCGAAGACGAGCACCGCGACGGCCATGCACACGAGCACGTCCGTGGGGTCGCTGATCCAGAAGACCGGCCGCACGCCGATGAGCAGGTCGCGCAACGTGCCCCCGCCGACGCCCGTGACCGTGGCGAGCAGCATGAAGCCGATCGGGTCCATGCCCTTGCGCGCCGCGACCAGCGCGCCCGTGAGCGCGAAGACGGCGACGCCGGCCCATTCCAGCCACGGGGCGGCGACGCCGAGCATGGGGCTCAGGCCGCCGGACCCTGCGACGCGGCCGCCGTATCGCCGTTGCCGTTACCGTTACCGTTCGGCGTCCTCGGCCCGCCCTTCGACACGCCGACGAGGGCCGGGCGCAGCACGCGCTCTCCGATGACGAAGCCCGATTGCACGACTTGCACCACGGTGCCGTTCGGCACGCTGGCGTCCGGGACCTCGAACATGGCCTGATGCAGATGAGGATCGAAGCGCTGGCCCTGCGGATCGAGCTTCTTCACGCCGTGGCGTTCGAGCGTCTTGATGAGGTCGCGCTCGGTGAGCTCGACGCCTTCGACCAACGCCTTCAGGACCCCGTCGGCGGCGCGCGCCTCCTCCGGCAGGCTGGAGAGTGCGCGATGCATGTTGTCGGCGACGGTGAGGATGTCGCGCGCGAAGGCGCTGACCGCGTAGGTTCTGGCGTCGGCCACTTCCCGCTCGGTGCGGCGCCGCAGGTTCTCCATCTCGGCGAGCGTGCGCAGGAGGCGGTCCTTCAGTTCCGCCTTCTCGCTCTCCAGCGCGGCGATGGGGTCGACGGCGGGCTCGACGGGCGTTTCGGCCGCGGCCTCGGGCTGCGCCTCGGCTGTCCTGCTCTGCGCGTTCTCCTGCATGCTGTCCTGCACCTTGCGCGTGTCGGGGGCGGTGTCCTTGGCCGGATGGGAGCCACCGGCCGGCTCGTGCGTGGTCGGCTTGTGGGTCATTTCACGTCTTTGCGATTGCCACAGGTTCGCGCCCGATATCAGCGTTCGGGCGGGAAAAATCAAGGCAACCTGCGGCCGGTGCCGGGCGGTGGCGCCTATCGGGCCCCCGCGCGGGGTGGGGATGCAGGGGCCTCCTCCTCGCTCCGGAAGACGTCGAGGAGGGCCCGCCGGATGGCCGCCTGGCGGTTGGCGTTGGTGATCTTGGCGCCGGTGAGGTCCGTCACGTAGAACACGTCCACCGCCTTCTCGCCGAAGGTCGCGATATGCGCCGAGGCGATGTTGAGGTTGAGCTTCCCGATCGCGGTGGTGAGATCATAGAGCAAGCCCGGCCGGTCGAGGCCCGAGACCTCGAGCACGCTGTGGCGGTGCGACAGGCTGTTGTCGATGATCACCTCGGGCGCCACGTGGAAGGGCTTGGCCCGGTCCTTCGCCGGCCGGCGGGCGGCGACGAGGTCGGCGATGCGGACTTCGCCCTTGAGCGCCCGCTCGATGGCAAGCGCGATGCGCTCGCCACGGCGCAGCTCGTCCTCGTCGCGGTCGAAGGCGCGCGAGACGAAGATGGTGTCGAGCGCGAGCCCGTCGGTCGTGGTGAAGATCTGCGCGTCGACGATGTTGCCACCGGCTGCGGCGCAGGCGCCGGTGATGATGGCGAGGAGCCGGGGGTGGTCGGGCGCGAGCACGGTGAGCTCGGTCACGCCGCGGAACCCGTCGGTCGCCACCGTCGCTGCCGTGGTGCGATCGGCGGCCTCGGAGACGCGGATGAAGCGCGCCTGTTCGATCTTGCGCGGCAGGTCGACCTTGAGCCAGTAGGCGGGATAGTGCCGTGCCGCATAGGCTGCGAAGCTCGCGTCGTCCCAGTCCGGCAAGGCCTCGCGCAGGGCGACCTGGGCGCGGCGCACGCGCTCGGCGCGATTCTCGCCCGACTGGCCGCCGGTGAGCACGAGCTCGGTCTCGTAGAACAGCGTGCGCAGGAGCTCGCCCTTCCAGCCGTTCCAGACGCCCGGGCCCACGGCCTTGATATCGCAGACAGTGAGCAGCAGCAGGAGCTTCAGCCGCTCGATGGTCTGCACCACCTTGGCGAAGTCCTCGATGGTGCGCGGATCGGCGAGGTCGCGGCTCTGGGCCACGGTGGACATGACGAGATGGTTCTCGACGAGCCAGGCGACCGTCTCGGTCTCAGCCTCGTCGAGACCGAAGCGGGGTCCGAGCTTGCGGGCGATGCGCGCCCCGGCGATGGAATGGTCGTCCGGCCGGCCCTTGGCGATGTCGTGCAGGAAGAGGGCGACATAGAGCGCGCGTCGGTTCTGGATCGTGCCGATGATCTCGTTCGCCAGGGGATGTTCGGCGACGAGCCGGCCGGCGTCGATCTCGGCCACGACCCCGACAGAGCGCAGCAGATGCTCGTCCACCGTGTAGTGGTGGTACATGTTGAACTGCATCATCGCCACGACGCGGCCGAACTCGGGCACGAAGCGACCGAGCACCCCAGCCTCGTTCATGCGCCTGAGCACCACCTCGGGCGCGTTGCGCGAGGTCAGGATGTCGAGGAAGAGGCGGTTGGCCTCCCTGTTCTCCCGCACGCCCCGGTCGATGAGCTTGAGCGAGCGCGTCGCAAGGCGGCTCGCGTCCGGGTGGATCGCCAGGTTGTGTCGGTCGGCGAGCCAGAAGAGCCGCACGAGATTGACCGGATCGCGCGTGAAGGCGCCGTCGTCCGCGACGGTGATGCGGTTGTTGTCGAGCGCGAAGTCGTGCGACTCGAGCGGCCCCCTGCGCCGCCGCCGCAGGCGCTGGACGAAGCGGTCGAGCGTCGGGCGGTGCTTGGCATGACGGGCCTCGAGCCCCGCGCAGACGATGGCGGTCAGGTCGCCGACATCCTTGGCCGTGAGGAAGTAGCGCTTCATGAAGCGCTCCACCGCCGACAGCCCTCCGTGCGCGGCATAGCCGATGCGTTCGGCGATCGCCCGCTGCAGGTCGAAGGACAGGCGCTCCTCGGCGCGGCCCGTGGCGAAGTGCATGTGGCAGCGCACCCGCCAGAGGAACTCCTCGCAACGGTTGAAGAGCACCATCTCCTCGCCGGTGAACAGCCCGGCCCGTACGAGTTCCTTGGGCTCGTGCACGCGGTAGACGTAGCGGGCAAGCCAGAAGAGGGTGTTGAGGTCGCGCAGGCCGCCCTTGCCGTCCTTGACATTGGGCTCGACGAGATAGCGCGAGGCGCCGGCGCGCGAGACGCGGGCGTCGCGCTCGGCGAGCTTCGCCTCGACGAAGGCCTGGGCAGAGCCACGCACGACGTCGTGCTCGAAGCGGGCGACGAGATCGTCGTAGAGCGCGCGCTCACCGAGGAGGAAGCGCGCCTCCAGCATGGCGGTGCGCACCGTCATGTCGGCGCGCGCCTCGCGGATGCAGTCGTCCACCGAACGCGTGGCGTGGCCGACCTTCAGCTTGAGGTCCCACAGGATGTAGAGCATCGCCTCGACGACACTCTCGCTCCAGGCCGTCTGCTTGTAGGGCAGGAGGAAGAGGAGATCGACGTCCGAGCCTGGCGCCATCTTGCCCCGGCCATAGCCGCCGACCGCGACGACCGCGAGGCGCTCGCCGGTCGAGGGATTGTCGGCCGGGTAGAGCCGGCGCGTGGCGACGCCGTGCACGGCGGCGATCACCTCGTCCATGAGCTGCGACAGGCGCCGCGCGCAGGCGAGCCCGTCGCGCTCGGCGATGAGCCGGGTCTCGGCCTCCGCGTGGCCGGCCTCGAGGTGGGCGCGCAGAAGCGTCACCAGATCGCGCCGGAGAGCGGCGGTATCGCTGCCCTTGCGCGCTTCGAGCGCGGCGACGGCGGCCGCGAGGTCGCGGATTGCGGCGGTTTCGGTTGCGGCGCGGGCCATCGTGGCGAATGCTCCTCGGGCGGCGGGGGGACGGGATGCCGCCGCCGGGATGGCATAGCACGGGCGAGGCGCGTTGCGATGCGCCCGAAGGGAGCGCCATGGACAGGACCGAATTGAGGGCGCTGCAGGCGCCGCTCAAGGCGCGCTATCGCGCCGCGCCCGAGGCGGCGCTCGTGACGCTGAAGGCGCGCGGGCGCCTGGACGAGGCCCGCATCGCCTGCAAGGTGGAGAGCGGGCGCGCGCTCGCGGTGGCTGGGCTCCACCCGGCGACGGGTGGCACAGGGGCGGAGCTGTGCTCGGGCGACATGCTGCTCGAGGCGCTGGTCGCCTGCGCCGGCGTCACCCTCAAGGCCGTGGCGACCGCGCTCGACCTTCGCCTCGACGGCGGCGAGGTGCGGGCGGAGGGCGACATCGACTTTCGCAGCACGCTCGGCGTCGACAAGGATGCGCCCGTCGGCTTTCGCGCCATCCGCCTCACCTTCGCGCTCGATACCGATGCACCGGCGGAGAGGCTCGACGAGCTCCTGCGGCTCACGGAACGCTACTGCGTCGTCTACCAGACGCTCGCGCGGCGGCCGGACCTCAGCGTGACCATGGGGCGGGCCTGAGCCTTATCCTGCGAGTTTCAGTGATGGCATCGAGGGCGAGACGAAGCGGGCAGGCTTTCCCCCGCTCCTGGTTTACGATGCCCTGCTCGAACTCTGGCGCGCGCCCGACAGGCGCCTGCGCCAGGTCGATCTCGAACGCGCCATGCTCGTCCGCCAGTACGGCATCTCGCGCCTGGTCGACCGGCTCGAAAGGGACGGGCTCGTGCGGCGCGAGCCCTGCAGCGAGGCTCAGCGACGAGGAGGCCGATCTGCTTGCCGGCCTCCTGACGCGTCTCTATGGCGACTGATGTCGCCGCCCGGCGGCGCGTGCCCGAAGACCTACAGGCCGCTGAACCAGTTGTAGCCGTAGGTCTCCCAGTAGCCGCCGGTGTAGTCGTTGCCGATCTCGATCTCGACGAGGTGCTTCGGGTTCTTGAAGCCGAGCTTGGTCGGCACGCGCAGCTTCACCGGGAAGCCGTGGGCGCGCGGCAGGGGCACCCCGTCCATCATCAGGGTGAGCTGCGTCTGCGCGTGCAGGGCGCTCGCCATGTCGATGCTGGTTGCGTAGCCGTCCTCGCAGCGCAGCGTCACATATTTGGCGGTGAGGTCGGCGCCGGCCCGCCGCAGGAAATCCGAGAAGCGGACGCCGGTGAACTTGCCGATGGCGCTCCAGCCTTCGATGCAGACGTGGCGGGTGATC
The DNA here is from genome assembly GCF_030067675.1 of Chelatococcus albus. Lineage (GTDB taxonomy): Bacteria > Pseudomonadota > Alphaproteobacteria > Rhizobiales > Beijerinckiaceae > Chelatococcus_A > Chelatococcus_A albus. The sequence continues at coordinate 15,536 of NZ_JASJEV010000010.1, forward strand.
TGCGTCACGCGCGGCAGGGCATTGAGCTCCTCGAGCGTCCAGCCGCGCGGCGCATCGACGAGGCCGGTGACGGCGAGCCGATAGGTCGCCGGATCGATGACGGGCGCCTTCTCGGGGACGTTCGGCGTGTAGAAGCTGTTGAAGGGAAACGGCCGGGTGATCATCCGCTCCGGATATTCCGGGGCGAGCCGCTCGGGATCGAAGAGGAAGGCCTGGACGCGGTCGTTGAAGTCGGACATGCGGCCGAGCGCGGCCTCCGCCGACATGCCGTCCACGATGTCGCAGCCGGTGAGCAGGGTGAGCGAGCCGAGGCCGAGCATGTCGCGGAGGAACTGCCGGCGCGACCAGGGGGAGGCCCGCCGCGCCGCCTCGCGCAGGATCGCACCGCTGTCGGGATGGGGGAGCTTCGGAAGCGGGGCATTCATGGCAGCACCTATCGGCCGCGGATCATGGCGCCGAGGCTTCTCGGCACGGCGAGCGCCATCGTCACATGAACGAGGAGGAAGAGAACGATCGCCGCCATGGCCCAGAAGTGCAGGAGCCGCGCCCGGTCGAAATCACCGAGCGCCATGACGAGGCCCCGGAGCTGCACGGGCTTCCAGATGGCGAGGCCGCTCGCGACGGCGAAGACGAGCGCGAGAATGACGCCTGCATAGAGCAGTCGCTGCACGGCGTTGTAGCGGCCGATGTCGTCGTGCGAGAGCCGGCCGGCGACAAAGGCGCGGAGGTCGGTGACCACCGCGCGCGGCGAGATCGGCCAGAGCTTGCGGGCGAAGCGCCCCGAGGCGAGCCCGTAGACGAGATAGACGAGGCCGTTCAGGACGAGGAGCCACATGGCAGCGAAATGCCAGCGTAGCCCGCCGATGAGCCCGCCGCCGAGTGTGAGCGCCGGCGGAATGGTGAAGGGCAGGGTGGGATAGGCGTTGTGGATCGCCAAGCCGCTCAGGATCATGACGATGACACAGAGCGCGTTCACCCAATGTGTGACGCGCACCACGAGCGGATGGACGGCGGGTCGGTCGTTCTTCATGGCCTCCTCCTCCGGGACGGGGCCGCAGCGTCGGCTGCGGCCCCGGAGGTTTCTCCGCCCGGTCAGTTCGGCAGGAGGACGGTGTCGACGACGTGAATCACGCCGTTGCTCTGGAAGACGTTGCCGATGGTGATCGACGACCTGTGGCCCTTGGCGTCGATGATCGAGAGCTTGCGGCCCATCGGCATCACCGAGAGCTTCTCGCCCTGGACGGTGGTCAGGGAGGCCTTGCCGCCATTCGCCTCGGCCTGGCGCTTCAGCTCCTCCACCGAGAGCTTGCCGGGCACGACGTGATAGGTGAGCACCGCCGTCAGCATGGCCTTGTTCTCGGGCTTCAGCAGCGTGTCGACGGTGCCGGCCGGCAGCTTGGCGAAGGCGGCGTTGACCGGTGCGAAGACCGTGAAGGGCCCCGGCCCCTGCAGCGTATCGACGAGGCCGGCGGCCTTGACCGCCGCGACGAGCGTCGTGTGGTCGCGCGAGTTCACGGCGTTCTGGACGATGTTCTTCGTCTCGTACATGGGCGCGCCGCCCACGTCCGGGTTGGCGAAGGCGGCCGCCGACAGGAAGAGCGCTGAGGCCGTGGCGAGGGCGAAAGTGCGGATCGACGACATGAAGGTCTCCTCTTGGCAGTGTCCGGCCGCGGGTTCGGGCCGGGAGGCCGTCGGCACCATGTCCGTCCGGCCGTCGCGAGGAGCTACGGAAAGGTGTCCGGCGGGTTTCATGACGGCTGCGGATTTTTTGCCGGGAGCCCCGCCGGGGCGGGAGAAGTCAAGGCGTGGCCTGCACCAGCCGGCCCGTGAAGAGCACGGGGCCACTTGGCCGGCCCGTGGTCGAGCCGCCCCTGGGCTCAAGGCTCACCGCCAGCACGGAGGACTGCACGACCTCGCGCGGATAGGCAGCGAGTGCCGCCGTCTGCGTGAAGCCCTCGTCCTCGACCAGGCCTAGCGACCGCGGGGCATCGTAGCGGTCGTTGACGAGCCACAGCTCGTAGGACCTGTCGGCCGGGCGCTCGGCGCTGACGGCGCGCACGGTGAGGTTGCGGGTGGCGAGGTCGACGGACACGATGAAGGCGGGCGAGGCGGCGTCCTTCTGCAGCACTGCCACGAAGCTCTGCGGCTCGGTGGGGCGCAGCACCCGCTCGCCGGCGACGAAGAGCGCGAGCGAGGCCGCGATGGCGCCGCTCGCGAAGGCGGCGAGCTTCCACCGACGCAGGTGGCGGGTGAGGTCGACGACCGGGGCGCCAGCCCCGGCCGGCGCGTCGAGCGCGCGCTCGATCTCCGCCCACAGGTCCTCGGGCGGTGCGACCTCGGGCGCCGCCTCGCCCAGCGGACTGAGGCGCCTCTCCCAGGCCGCGATCGCGTTGTCGAGCGCCGGCTCGCGGGCGCGGCGCGCGGCCACGGCGCGGCGTTCGGCGAGATCCAGCGTGCCGAGCACATATTCGCCGGCAAGGCGCTCGATGTCGTCGCGCTCGCTCATGAGCCGAGGCACTCCCTGAGCTGGGCGAGGCTGCGGTGCAGCCACACCTTGATCGTGCCGACGGGACGCGCGAAGCGCTGCGCCAGCGCCTCGCGGCTCAAGCCGTGGCAATAGGCGAGCAGCACGGCCTGCCGCCGTTCGGCGTCGAGACCGTCGAGGCAGGCGATGAGCCGGCGCAATTCCTCACGGCGCGCGCGTGCGGCGAGCGGATCGGGGTTGTCGCCTGGGACTTCCAGCTCGACGTCGTCGATGTCCGCGGCCGGCGGCTGGCGGCGGCGCGCTTCGTCGAGGGCGCGGTTGCGCGCGATCGCCGCCATCCAGGTAATGGGAGACGATTTCGCGGGGTCGTATCTGGCGGCGTTGTGCCAGATCTTCACGTAGGTCTCCTGCGTGACGTCGCGGGACAGGTCCCTGTCCCCGAGGATACGCAGAATCGTGCCGAAAAGTTTCGCGGAGGTGGCGCGATAGAGCGCCTGGAACGCTGCCCGGTCGCCGCGGGCGGAGCGCGCCAGCCAATCGACGAGTTGGTCCTGCTCGCCACCCTGCACCGCCGCACCACCTCTGCCGATGATCCGCGCCGGATCCTACCGTTCCGCGCCGGCGGGCGCCACGGCCTTTCGACGGCGGCCGCAGCAGTCCGTCATGGTCCGGCGAACAGGCTCCATGCCAGCTCCATGTCAGCTCCATGTCAGCTCCATGCAGCCCCCGGGGCGGCGCCCCGACACGGCGCTCATGCCGATTGGCGCCGCCGTTCTGTCCCGCGCGCCTTCACCTTGCGCTCGATTGCATCCCAGATCGACACGGCGAGGTCGGGGCCGCCAAGGCGCTTGATGGCACGGATGCCGGTGGGTGAGGTGACGTTGATCTCGGTGAGATAGCCGTCGATCACGTCGATGCCGACGAAGATCAGCCCGCGTTCGCGCAGCGCCGGGCCGATGGCGCCGCAGATCTCGAGCTCGCGCGCCGTCAGGTCGGTCGGCCGCGCCGCGCCGCCCCGGACCATATTGGAGCGGATGTCGTTCTCCGCCGGCACACGGTTGATGGCGCCCGCCGCCTCGCCGTCGACGAGGATGATGCGCTTGTCGCCCTGCTTCACCTCGGGCAGGAAGCGTTGCACCACCCACGGCTCGCGGAACGTGACAGAGAAGAGATCGTAGATCGAGCCGAAGTTGGGATCGTTCTTCGTCACGCGCAGGACAGCGGCGCCGCCGTGGCCGTAGAGCGGCTTCATGACGATCTCGCCCACCTCGTCGCGAAAGGCTTCGATCTCCGCCTTGTCGCGCGTGATCAGCGTCGGCGGCATGAGCTCGGGAAACTGGGTGACGAACAGCTTCTCCGGCGCGTTGCGCACCTGCGCCGGGTCGTTCACCACGAGGGTGTGGGGATGCACGCGCTCGAGCAGATGCGTCGTCGAGATATAGGCCATGTCGAATGGCGGATCCTGGCGCAGGAGCACCACGTCGACGGTGGCGAGGTCGACGCGCGTCGGCTCGCCCACGGTGGCGTGGTCGCCGGCAACGTCGCGCACGCGCACCGGATGCATCTCGGCCGTCACGCGCCCATCGCGCATCGAGAGCTTCTCGGGGCGGTAGTAAAGCAGCGCGTGGCCGCGCTCCTGCGCTTCCAGCATGAGCGCGAAGGTGGAATCGCCGGTGATGTTGATGCGCTCGATCGGGTCCATCTGGACCGCCACTGTGAGGCTCATCAGCCGCTCCTCGTTGTCACGCCGTATCGGCGCTCGTCGTGTCGATCCATGCGCGACATGGGAGGTGAAGGCAAGCGGCGGAACGTCTCGTTAACGATGGCGATCTACGGTATTGGCCTGCCCCGGGACGGGGCGTGCTTTGGATCATCATGCGTCTGCGCTTTTCGATCGGGACCAAGGTCTCCTTCGCGCTCGGCCTCCTTGGCCTCGTCATGCTCGCCGTCGTGGCGCAGGGCTATGTCCTGGCCGACAAGGTCCGCCACGTCGTGCCAGAGCTGCACGCCTCGGCTCTCAACGCCCTCTATGCCCAGCGCTTGGAAACCCGCCTCAACCAGGCAATCCGGGAGGCGCAGAGCATCTATCTCGCCCGCGACGGTGGCGGCCTTGAACGCTACGGCCAGAAGGTGCTGAAGGCGCTTGACGACATGGAGCAGACGCTGACGGCGTGGTCGAACCTGCCCGATGCGGGCATGACCACCGCCCACGAGCGCACCCGCGCCCTCGTCCGCCGCTTCATCGACAGCCGCCGCGGGCACATGCGCAAGCTGGCGGAGGAGGGCCTGCAGGCCGGCTGGAACATCGCCAGCGAGAAGGCCTTTCTCGATCTGCGCAGCGAGCTTGCGGAGGTGCTCGGCGTCCTGATCGAGGAGAGCGATCGCGCCATGCACCTGGCCAACGCCACCATCAAGGCGGACAGCGAGCGCATGCGCACCTTCGTCGTCGGCTTCTCCGTCGTGCTGCTGACGCTCGCCCTGGCGCTGGCCCTCGCCTTCACCCGCGTTGGAGTGACGCGCCCCCTGCGCATCATGGCCCGGCGCATGCTGCGCCTCGCCGACGGCGACACGGCGATCGACGCGGGACCGGTGCATCGCGGTGACGAGCTGGGCGACATGGCGCGGGCTCTCCTCGTGCTGCGTGACGCCGTGCGGCGCAACAACGAGCTCGTGGAGGAGATGAAGGCGCGCGACCGGCGGGAGGAGACGCTGCGGCGCGAGGCGGCGGTGAAGCAGGAGGTGGAGGCCTTCGACGAGGACCTGCAGCGCTCCGTGGCGCGGCTCGGTGAGATGATCGAGCGCATGGCGGCCTCGTCGGAGGCGATGACCCATGCGGCCGGTGCCGCCAGCTCCGGCACCGATTCCGCTGCGGCCTCCGCCCGCAAGGCGGCGGAACACGTGTCGAGCGTCGCCGCTGCGGCCGAGGAATTGTCTCACACGGTGGACGAGGTGGGCCGCCGTGTCGCGGACGCGGCGAGCATCGTCCATTTCGCCGTGCTCGACACGCAGCAGACCAACACCACGATCGAGCATCTGGCGAGCTCGGCGCAGCGCATCGGTGATGTCGTCAACCTCATCAGCCAGATCGCCGCGCAGACGAACCTGCTTGCCCTCAACGCCACCATCGAGGCGGCCCGCGCCGGCGACGCCGGCCGTGGTTTCGCCGTGGTGGCGGCGGAGGTGAAGGCACTCGCCGCCCAGACGACACGGGCGACCGAGGAGATCGGCGATCAGGTCTCCGGCATCCAGGCGGCGACGCGCCAGTCGATCGAGGCGCTGCGCGACATCCAGCGCAAGATCGGCACCATCGAGGAGATCAGCCTGTCGATCGCGGCCACGGTGCAGGAGCAGAACGCCTCGACGCATGCCATCGCCGGCGACATCCGCTCAGCCGCCGAGGGAACGGCCGCCATGTCGATGAGCCTGACGGACGTGCGTGCGGCGACGACCCGCTCCAGCGACAGTGCCGACACCGTCGTGGAGCTTGCGCGCGCGCTCGATGCCGAGGCCCGGCGCATCCGTGCGGATATCGAGCAGTTCTTCAAGACCCTGCGCGCGGCCTGACGGGTCAGTCGAGGGCGAGAAAGGTCACAGCCGGCAGGTGCACGGGCCAGCGCCACGGCGCCAGGAACACCGCGTCGCAGCGCAGCACGTGGCTGGTCGCCCAGGGGTGGCGCGCGAGCCAGTGCCGCGCCGCGCGTGCGAGGCGGCGCTCCTTCCGGGCCGTGATGGCCGTGCGTGCGGCGTCGAGGTCTGCCCGCGCCTTCACCTCGACGAAGGCGATCGTGCGGCCGCGTCGCACGACGAGGTCGATCTCGCCGCCGTGGGCGGCGTAGCGCCGGGCGAGGATGCGGTATCCCTTGATGAGCAGGAAGGCGGCGGCGATCGTCTCGGCCGCGAGGCCGCGGGTATGGGAGCGACTGTGCCGGGACCGCGGCCCGCCGCTCACGGCGCCTCGCCGGCCGCGGCGGTGAGCGCGAGCGCGCGGGCGTAGACCTCGCGCTTGGGCAGGCCGGTCTCTGCCGCAACGAGGGCGGCCGCGTCCTTGAGCGAGTGTTTCGCCATGGCAGCCCGCAAGCGCTCGTCGAGATCGGCCGCGGAGGCAGGGCGTGTCTCCCCCTCGGCCGGAGGGCCGATCAGCACCACGATCTCGCCCTTCGGCGGTCCCTCCGCGGCAAAGCTCTCGGCGAGCCGGAGCAGTGTATCGCGGCGCACGCTTTCGAAAGCCTTCGTCAGTTCGCGCGCGACCGCCGCCGGGCGCGGGCCGAGGACGGCCGCGGCATCGGCCAGCATCTCCGGCAGGCGGCGGGGCGATTCGAAGAAGACGAGCGTGCCGGGCACGCCCGCGAGCGCGGCGAAGCGGGCCCGGCGGGCGGCGCTCTTCGGCGGCAGGAAGCCTTCGAAGAAGAATCGGTCGGTCGGCAGGCCTGAGACGACGAGGGCGGTCAGCACGGCCGAGGGGCCGGGAACGGTGGAGACCGTGACGCCCGCGGCGAGTGCCTCCTCGACGAGCTTGAAGCCCGGATCGGAGACGAGCGGCGTGCCGGCGTCCGAGACGAGGGCGAGTGCCTCGCCCTGCCTCAGCCGCGCGATCACCTTGGGGCGCATCGTCGCCGCATTGTGCTCGTGGTAGGGCACGAGCGGTGTCGTAATGCCATAGTGGGCGAGCAGCGTCTTCGTCACGCGCGTGTCCTCGGCGAGCACGGCGTCGGCGGCGGCGAGCGTGCCGAGAGCCCGGAAGGAGATGTCCTTCAGGTTGCCGATCGGTGTTGCGACGAGATGCAGGCCGGGCGCCAGCGGCTCGGCCTCGGCGGCGAGCCCGAAGGCGGTGAAGCGGGACGGCTCGCGGTGCGGGCGGGCTTTCGGGCGCTCGATGGTCATGCTGCTCTCCGGAACGCAGCTTGCCATGCGCAGCGGCACAAGCGGAAGCGCGCCGCGGCCTCCGCCCCCAGGGAACACGCGGGCAGCCCGGCGCCACGGCCGCGGGAAGGCGTCGTTAACCATTCGTTGCGATGCTGCCGCACATTGCAAGCATGCAGGCCCGCGCGGCGCCCCTGCCGTCCCGGTCCGACGGTTCGCCCGAGGAGTTTGCCGTGCCCAGCTCCGCCGTCCCGCTCCCGCGTCGCATCTCATTCTCCATGGCCGGCCACCTCCTGCGAGCCGTCGGCGCCGCTCTTCTGGCGGGCGGTCTCGCAGCCGCCTGCAGCAGCGGCTTCTCGGGCTTCCCCGGCACGGATGCGGGTCCCGAAACCAGGGCACCTGCCACTCCTGCGCCGGGCGGCAGCCCGACCGGCGCCGTCCTCGGCAACGGTCGCGTCAAGGTGGCGCTCATCCTGCCGCTCGGCGCGACAGGCCAGGCGGGCACGGCCGCCGTCGCCCTGCGCAACGCGGCGGAGCTCGCGCTCGAGGAGTTCAAGGAGCCCGACCTGCAGATTCTCGTGAAGGACGACCGTGGCACGTCGGAGGGAGCACGGGCGGCGGCGCAGGGCGCGGTCGCAGAAGGGGCGGAGCTCGTCGTCGGCCCTCTCTTCGCCGGTGCCGTGCAGGCGGCCGGCCAGGTGGCACATGGCGCCGGCCGGCCCGTCATCGCCTTCTCCACCGACGTGAGCGTGGCCGGCCGCGGCACCTATCTCCTGAGCTTCCTGCCGGAGACAGAGGTCCGGCGCATCGTCGGCCACGCGGCGCGAGAGGGGCGCCGGTCCTTCGCCGCGCTCGTTCCCGAGTCGCCCTACGGCCGCGTGGCGGAGGCGGCCTTCCGCGAGGCCGTGACGAGCAACGGGGGCCGCGTCGTCGCTGTGGAGCGCTATGGCGCGGCCGGGGCGCAGGAGGCAGCCGGCCGGATCGCCGGGCTCGCCGCCCGCGCAAGCCCGCAGATCGATGCGCTCTTCCTTCCCGACTCGGGCGACGGGCTCGTCGCCGCGGCGCAGGCCCTGCAGGGGGCCGGCATCGATCCGAAGCAGGTCAAGATGCTCGGCACGGGCCTGTGGAATGAGGCACGCGTCTTCAAGCTGCCGGCGCTGCAGGGCGGTTGGTTCGCTGCCCCGGATTCGGCCGGCTTCAATGCCTTCGCCCAGCGCTACCGCGCCCGCTTCAACGCCGATCCGACACGCATCGCCACCCTGTCCTACGACGCGATCTCGCTCGCGGCGGCGCTGGTGCGGACACAGGGCGAACGGCGTTTCTCGGAGGCGGTGCTCACGAACCCATCGGGTTTCGCCGGCGCGGACGGCGTCTTCCGCTTCCGCCCGGACGGCACGAACGAGCGGGCTCTCGCCGTGCTCGAGGTGCGCAACGGCAATGCCGTGACGCTGAGCCCGGCGCCCCGCCAGTTCGGGGCGTCAGGCACATGAGATCGCGGCGGACGCCGTCAGCGTCCGCGGCGCGCGCCCGTGTCGCGGTCGAAGAGATGCACCTTGGCCGCGTCGATGGTGAGCGTGAGCTGGCGCGTATCGGATGTGATGGCGCCGGTCGGCGCCTGCACCACCATCTCGGCGCCGTCGAGCTTGCCGTGGAAGAGCTGGGTGGCGCCCAGCTCCTCGACGAAATCGACGGGCAGGCGGATGCCGGGCCCGCCGCTGACCTCGAGATCCTCCGGCCGCAGGCCCACGTCGAGTACCGTGCCGGGGGCGAGGCCCGGCGCCATGTCGGCGACGGCGAGCATGTGCCCGCCCACGGCTACGCGGCCGTCGCCCTCCACGATGCCCGGCACGATGTTCATGGGCGGTGAGCCGATGAAGGTGGCGACGAAGCGCGAGGCCGGGCGCTTGTAGACGTCGTTGGGCAGGCCGACCTGCTCGACGTTGCCGGCATTCATGACGACGAGCTTGTCGGAGAGGGTCATCGCCTCGACCTGGTCGTGCGTCACATAGACCGAGGTGACGCCCAGCGCCCGCTGCAGGCGCTTGATCTCGACGCGCATCTGCACGCGGAGCTTGGCATCGAGGTTCGACAGAGGCTCGTCGAAGAGGAAGACCTGGGGCTTGCGCACGATGGCACGGCCCATGGCGACGCGCTGGCGCTGGCCGCCGGACAGCGCCCGGGGCTTGCGCGCGAGGAACGACTCGATGGCGAGGATGCGCGCCGCCTCCTTGACGCGCTTGTCGATCTCGTCCTTCGGCGTGCCGCGGTTCTTCAGGCCGTAGGCCATGTTGTCGTACACGCTCATGTGCGGATAGAGCGCATAGTTCTGGAACACCATCGCGATGTCGCGATCGGCAGGCTCCACGTCGTTGACGACGCGCGGCCCGATGGCGACCGAGCCTGCGGTGATCGTCTCGAGCCCGGCGATCATGCGCAACAACGTCGACTTGCCGCAGCCCGACGGTCCGACGAGGACGCAGAAGCCCCCGTCCGGAATGTCGAGCGACACGCCCTTCACCGCCTCGACACCGCCCGCATAGGTCTTGCGGACGTCCTTCAGCACCACCTCGGCCATCGAACCCCTGTCCTTGTCGTTCTGTTGCCGGCTCTCCGTCCGGAATAGCCGGGAGGCGCCCTCTCGGGCGCCCGATCCCCATGAGCCCCGCGGCATGCCGCGCGGGCGTCACTTCTCCGTTTCCACGAGCCCCTTCACGAACAGCCGCTGCATCAGCACCACGACGACCACGGGCGGCAGCATGGCGAGCACGGCGGTGGCCATGGCAAGCTGCCACTCGGTCAGCGCGTCCTGCGTCACGATCATCTTCTTGATGCCGATGACGATGGTCTGCATGTTGTCCTTCGTCGTGATCAGCAGCGGCCAGAGATACTGGTTCCAGCCGTAGATGAACTGGATCACGAAGAGCGCCGCGATGGTCGTGATCGACAGGGGCAGCACGGTATCCTTGAAGAAGCGGAAGGCGCCGGCCCCGTCGATCTTCGAGGCCTCGAGGAGCTCGTCCGGGATGGTCATGAAGAACTGGCGGAAGAGCAGCGTGCCCGTGGCCGAGGCGACGAGCGGCATGGTGAGGCCCGCATAGGTGTCGATGAGGCCGAGATCGGCCACGATCTTGTAGGTCGGATAGATGCGCACCTCGACCGGCAGCATCAGGGTCACGAAGATGATCCAGAAGGCCGTCATGCGGAAGGGGAAGCGGAAATACACGACCGCATAGGCCGAGATGATGGAGATGAGGATCTTGCCGAGCGCGATGCCCATCGCCATCACGAAGGAGTTCAGCATCATCGTGCCGACGGGCTCGCGCGTCGACGACGACGTGCCGACGAAGATGGTGCGGTAGTAGTTCTCCAGGAAATGCGGACCCGGCACGGGCTGCATCTGTCCGTTGGCGATGGTTGCCGCGTCGTGCGTCGAGGCGACAAAGGCGAGATAGACGGGGAAGGCGACGATCGAGACCCCGACGAGCAGGATGAGATGGGGAACAAGGTTCCCGAAGCGGCGCTTCTCGACCATCAGTACTGCACCTTGCGTTCGACGAAGCGGAACTGCACGGCGGTGAGCGCGATGACGATGATCATCAGGATCACCGACTGCGCGGCCGAGCCGCCGAGATCGCCGCCCAGCCGCCCGTCCGAATAGACCTTGTAGACGAGGGTCTCCGTCGCCTTGGCGGGGCCGCCGCCGGTCACGGCATCGATGATGCCGAAGGTGTCGAAGAAGACGTAGACGATGTTGACGACGAGCAGGAAGAACGTCGTCGGCGAGAGCAGCGGGAAGACGATCGTCCAGAAGCGGCGGGTGGGGCGCGCCCCATCGATGGCGGCGGCCTCGATCAGGCTCTTCGGGATGGCCTGGAGCCCGGCGAGGAAGAAGAGGAAATTGTAGGAGATCTGCTTCCAGGTGGCCGAGAGGACGACGAGCATCATCGCATGGTTGCCGTTGAGCAGCGGGTTCCAGTCGAGCCCGAGGCTGCGCAGGCCGCGCGCCACGAGGCCGAGCGAGGGCTGGAACATGAAGAGCCACAGGACGCCTGCGATCGCCGGCGCCACCGCATAGGGCCAGATGAGCAGCGTCTTGTAGACGGGGGCGCCCCGGATCTGCCTGTCGGCCATGGCGGCGAGCAGGAGAGCGACCGAGAGCGACAGCACGGTGACCGCCGTCGAAAAGATGAAGGTCGTGCCGACCGCCCGGAAATACTCCGGCTGCTGGAACAGCGCCGCATAGTTCTCCAGCCCGACGAACTCGGAGGAGAGGCCGAAGGCATCTTCCAGCATGAAGGACTGCCACAGCGCCTGCGAGGCCGGCCAGTAGAAGAAGACGAGGGTGATGGCGAGCTGCGGCAGGAGCAGCAGGTAGGGCAGCAGGCGGCCCGAGATGACCGAACGTTTTTCCATGGGCGTGCGCCGGAAGGGAGGCGGGCCGCCGTGCGGCCCGCCTCGTCTCGAGGTTGAGGCTCAGCGAGCGGCGGTGCGTTCGAACTGGCGGAGCATCTGGTTGCCGCGCGAAACCGCCGAGTCGAGCGCGTCCTTGGCCGTCTTCTGGCCGGAGAGCGCCGCCTCGATCTCCTCGGCCCACAGGTCCCGCAGCTGCACCATGTTGCCGAGGCGCAGGCCGCGCGAATTCTCCGTCGGCTCCTTGTTGGTGAGTTCCTTGAGCGCCACCTCGAGCGCCGGGAACTTGTCGTAGAAGCCGTCGGCCTTGGTCTTGTCGTAGGCGGCCTTCGTGATCGGCAGATAGCCCGACGCCTGATGCAGCTTCGCCTGCCGCTCCGTGTCGGAGAGGAAGGTGAAGAACTTGGCCACGCCCTTGTATTCGTCGGGCTTCTTGCCGCCCATCACCCACAGAGAGGCGCCGCCGATGATGGAGTTCTGCGGCGCGCCCGCCACGTCGGGGTAATAGGGCATCGGTGCAGCCGTGAAGTCGAACTTCGCGTTCGCCTTGACGTTGCCGTAGAAGGCCGAGGAGGTGAGGAAGAGCGGACACTCGCCGGAGGTGAAGCGGCCCTCGCCCGTGTTGGTGCGGCCGGAATAGTCGTAGATCTTGTCCTTCTGCAGATCGACGAGGTTCTGCAGATGTTTGACGTGCAGCGGCGAGTTGAACTTCAGCTCCGTGTCGAAGCCGTCGAGACCGTTGGCCTTGGTCGCGAGCGCCGTGTTGTGCCAGGCCGAGAACTGCTCGATGTTCGCCCACGTCACCCAGGCGGTGGAGAAGCCGCAGGTGGCATAGCCCGCCGCCTTGAGCTTCTTGGCCGCCTCGAAGACCTCGGGCCAGGTCTTCGGGGGCTGGTCGGGGTTGAGGCCCGCCTTCTTCAGCGCCTCCTTGTTCACCCACATGACCATGGAGGACGAGTTGAAGGGCATGGACAGCATCTCGCCCTTCGCCGTCGAGTAATAGCCGGTGATCGCCGGCAGATAGGCCTTGGGATCGAACGTCTCGCCGGCGTCCTTCATCAGCTCGTGCACGGGCTTGATGGCGCCCTTGGCGGCCATCATCGTCGCCGTGCCGACCTCGAAGACCTGCATGATGTGCGGTGCGTTGCCGGCGCGGAAGGCGGCGATGCCGGCATTCATCGTGTCGGCGTAGGAGCCCTTGTAGGTCGGGACGACCTTGTAGTCCTTCTGGCTCGCGTTGAACTCCTCCGCGAGCTTGACGATGACGTCGTTGTTCGCGCCCGTCATCGCGTGCCACCAGTGGATTTCAGTCTCAGCTGCGGCGGGTACCGCAATGCCCATCGCGACGGCGAAACCGGCCGTCGTGACGAATCGAGATGCCATGCTAGCCTCCCCTGTGCGGGACCCCCTCGGGGCCCTTCTCGTCGTTGCTAACGAACGTAGCACGATGCTTCCGTGACGGTTGCATGAATATTCGATGACAAACGAAAGTGAAACGACAATTCCACTTTCGGGCGGACACACGCCCCGGGTCGGGGCGAAGGGGCATCTATGATTCACGTGAAACTCAACGCCGACAAGGCCTTGCCGGTGGATTTCGCGCGCGCCGCGCTCGCCGGCCGGGTTTGGCGCCCGGATGTGGAAGGGCCGGCTGTGGTGGCGATTCGGCCGGATGGCGTTTTCGATATCAGCCGCACATTCGCAACGATTCGCGACCTATGCGAAGAAAACGAACCGGCGGCGGCCCTGCGCGCGGCGACGGGCGAGCGCCTCTGCGATCTTGACGCGATCCTCGCCAACACCCCACCCGACGGGCGCGACCCCGCGCGCCCCTGGCTGCTCGCACCGGTCGACCTGCAGGCGATCAAGGCGGCCGGCGTCACCTTCGTCGTCTCCATGCTGGAGCGCGTGATCGAGGAGCGCGCCCGCGGCAATCCGGATGCCGCCGCCGTCATCCGCGGCGAGATCAACCGCCTCGTGGGCGAGGACCTGCAGAAGCTGAGGCCCGGCTCCCCGGAGGCTGTGCGGCTGAAGGAGGTGCTGATCGCGCAGGGGGTGTGGAGCCAGTATCTCGAGGTCGGCATCGGCCCCGACGCGGAGATCTTCTCCAAGGCCCAGCCGATGGCCGCTGTCGGAACCGGCTTCGACGCCGGCATCCATCCCGCGTCGACCTGGAACAACCCGGAGCCGGAGGTCGTGCTGGCCGTGGCCTCGACCGGCCGCATCGTTGGCGCCACCCTCGGCAACGACGTCAACCTGCGCGACGTGGAGGGTCGTTCGGCGTTGCTCCTGTCCAAGGCCAAGGACAACAACGCGAGCTGCACGATCGGCCCGTTCCTGCGCTTCTTTGACGCGGCCTTCACGCTCGACGACGTGCGGCGCATGCGGGTGACGCTCACGGTGGAGGGGCCGGACGGCTTCCGCATGGAGGGCTTCTCCAGCCTCGACAAGATCAGCCGCGACCCGGCCGACCTCGTCGCCCAGACCATCGGTCGGCATCATCAGTACCCGGACGGCGCCGTGCTCTTCCTCGGCACACTCTTTGCGCCGGTCGAGGACCGCGATGCCCCCGGCAAGGGCTTCACGCACAAGGTCGGCGACATCGTCACCATTGCGGCGCCGCAGCTCGGCAGCCTCGTCAACCGCATGCGCCACACTCACGACTGCGCGCCCTGGACCTTCGGCGTGAGCCATCTCATGCGCAATCTCGCCAAGCGCGGGCTCCTCTGAGCCCGCGCCGAAGCGCTTCCCCCATGCGGGCTCCTCTGAGCCCGCACGTCCCTCACGCCGCAGTGCCGGGAGGATCAAGCACCTCGAGCAGGGCGCAGGGCGCGTGCAGGTCGGCGATCTTCGCCCGCACTGCCTTGAGGTGCGCGGCGGCGATCGCACCCGTGTCACCGCAGCGTTCCTGGCCCGGCGTCGCGAGGTCGAGAAGCGCGCCAATGTCATCGAGGCTGAAACCGGGTTCGCGGGCGCGGCGGATGAAGGCGAGGCGGCAGGTGCTCCGGCTCGCAGGCGCGATGCCCGCCGGACGTGCGCGGCGGCGCGGGCATCAGGCCGATGCGCTCGTAATAGCGCACGGTTTCGAGGTCGATCCCCGCCGCGGCGGCGAGCTGCCCGATGCTCGGGCCTCGCGTGGTCGTGATGACGGATATGTGGAACCCGTTGTCGCTACGGGCCGCAGCACAGGCCACCCGTGATCGGGCAGCGAGTCCGGAGAAGGAGCCATGCATCTGCAAAGCGTCCGGGACGGGCCCGCGAGGGCCGCGGGTTCCGCCGGCCGGCTGCTCGCCGCGGCGGGAGCGGGGTCCGGCCTCGCGGCCCTTGTTGCCGCATGGGCCTGTTGCCTCCTGCCCATCGGCCTCGGGACACGCGGGGCAGGCGCCAGCATCGTTGTGGCGCTCGATGGCCTCGTCCCCTGGCGGTGGCCATTGCTCGGCGTGAGCGTCGTCGTCGTTGCCCTCGGATGGCTCGCCCATCTGCGCGAGCGCGCGGCCGCCCGGGCCGCCGGATACGCCTGCACGAACGGAGGGCGGCGCCTGACACCCCTCCTCCTGGGGCTCGCCACCGTCCCGATGGCCCTCGCGGCAGGATGGGATGCGCTCCAGCCCGTCGTCCTCGGCTGGCTGGAACCAGTTGCCTCGTGAGGGAATCGACGAGGGAAGCGGCAAACGGTGGAACGAGGCGGAACGTGATGCGGCGCCTGTCGACCCTGACCTGTCCCGCCTGCGGCCACCGGGCGACCGAGGCCATGCCGGCGGAAGCCTGCCTCTTCTTCCATGTGTGCCGCGGCTGCGGCACGCGCCTGCGCCCGAAGCCGGGTGACTGCTGCGTCTTCTGCTCCTGTGGCGATTCCTGTGGCGATACGCCCTGCCCCAGCGTCCAGGCACTGGCGGATGATGCGGCCGGGCACGAAGCGCCGGTCTGCTGTCCGGGCGATGAGTGAACTCTCCACGGGGCGGGTGCGGCCGCCGCCCGTTTCGCTGCCGATCATGCGGACAAGCGATGCCACGAAGGCGGTCCTGCGTCTCATCGGCGGGCTCGCGCCCTGCGGTCGCACGGGCAAGGGCAGGTAAGTCCCAACGAGGGCTGTCGTTCGGCTATACTCTCGCGCCGGGGCAGGTTGCGGAGATGGCGCGTGGACGTTGCAGCCTGGTTGCAATCGCTTGGTCTGCAGCAGTACGAGCCCGCCTTCCGCGAGAACGCGGTGGACGCGGAGGTTTTGCCTCAACTGACTGCCGACGATCTCAAGGAGCTCGGTGTCGTTGCCGTCGGGCATCGCCGCAAGCTGCTCGCCGCCATCGCCGTGCTGCGCGAGGCCGCGGCGACGACCGCCCCGGTGGAGGCGCCCAAGCCGGCGCTCTCGGAAGGCGCCGAGGAGGAAGAGGGCGAGCGGCGCCAGGTCGCCGTGCTCTTCGCCGACCTTACGGGCTACACGCGCCTCAGCCGCGAGCTCGATGCGGAGGCCCTGCACGATCTCCTCGACAGCTTCTTCGTCTGCGCCGACCGCATCGTCGAGGAACACGGCGGCCATATCGACAAGCACATCGGCGATTGTGTCATGGCGGTCTTCGGCGCGCCGGTGGCGCATGGCAACGATCCCGAGCGCGCCGTGAGCGCGGCGCTCGCCATCCGCGCGGCCATGGCCGGCCTGTCGGCGGAACTGGGCCGCCCCATCGCGGTGCATACGGGCGTCGCCTTCGGCGAGGTCGTGGCGAGCGGCACTGGCGGGGTCGGCCACCGCGCCTATACGGTGACCGGGCTGTCGGTGAATCTCGCCTCGCGCCTCGCCGATGCCGCCGGCCCCCAGGCGATCCTCGTCTCCGATCTCGTCATGCGCGCGCTCGAAGGGCGCCTCGACTGCAGCGACGCCGGCACCCTCACCGTGAAGGGATTCAACGAACCGGTGCGCGCCTGGCGGCTCGAGGGCCTGCGCGCGGTCGCGACCGCGACGCGGCCTTTCGTCGGCCGGCGGGCGGAATTGCAGCAGTTCCAGGTGGCGCTCGCCGCCTGCCGCGAGACAAATGTCGGCCGCACGATCTACATCCGCGGCGAGGCCGGCATCGGCAAGAGCCGCCTCGCCGAGGAGTTCCGCGAGGCGGCGCGGGCCGCGGGCTTCTCCTGCCACACCGGCCTTGTGCTCGACTTCGGGACCGGCATCGGCCGCGACGCGATCCGCACCATCGTGCGCGGCCTTGTCGGCCTCGACGTCACGAGCCCGCCGGAGGCGGCGCGGGCGGCAGCGGATGAGGCGCTCGCCGACGGGCTGGTATCACCCGAACATGCCGTCTTCCTCAACGACCTTCTCGACCTGCCGCAGCCACTCGCCCTGCGCGCCCTCTACGACGCCATGGACAACGCCGCCCGCAACCGCGGCAAGCGCGAGACCGTGGCGGCCCTGGTGCGCCGGGCGAGCGCGCGGCAGCCCCTGATGCTCGTCCTCGAGGATCTGCACTGGGCCGACCAGCTCATGCTCGCCCATGCCGCGGAGCTCGCGGCCGTGACTGCGGACCATCCGGTCGTGCTCGTGCTCACCTCGCGCGTCGAGGGCGACCCGCTCGGCCCCGCCTGGCATGCGGCAACGCGGGGAGCTGCGCTCGTCACCATCGACCTCGGCCCCCTGAGGCGCGAGGAGGCGCTCGCCCTCGCGCGCACCTTCAAACATGCCGACGAGCGGCTGGCCGAGGCCTGCGTCGAGCGCTCCGGCGGCCACGTGCTGTTCCTGGAGCAGCTCCTGCGCAGCGCCGAGGAGGGCGGACTCGCCGAGGTGCCGGCTTCCATCCGCAGCGTCGTGCTCGCCCGCATGGACGCGCTGCCGCCCCACGAGCGCCGGGCGCTCAGGGCCGCGTCGGTGCTCGGCCAGCGCTTCGATCTCGCCGCTCTGCGCCATCTCCTCGCCGATCCGGATTACATCTGCGCCGAGCCCGTGCGGCACCAGCTCGTGCGGCCGATGGGTGAGGAATTCCTCTTCGCCCACGCCCTGATCCAGGAGGGCGTCTACGCCTCGCTGCTCACGCGCCAGCGGCGCGAGCTGCACCGCCGGGCGGCGCTGTGGTTCGCGGGGCGCGATGCCGTGCTCGAGGCCGAGCACCTCGACCGCGCCGGCGATCCCGCCGCGGCGCGCGCCTATCTCGCCGCCGCCCGCGCCCAGGCTGCTGTCTACCGCACGGAGCGCGCCGTGCAGCTCGTCGCGCGCGGTCTGGCGCTCGCCGCTGACCCGGCCGACGTGCACGCCCTCACGTTGTTCAAGGGCGAGCTCCTGCACGACCGCGGCGCCATCGCCGAGTCGCTCGCCGCCTACGAGCGGGCGCTCGCCGTGGCGGCGGATGATGCCGGCCGCTGCCGTGCCTGGCTCGGCCTCGCCGCCGGCATGCGCATGACCGACCGCTACGAGGAGGCCTTTGCCGCCCTCGACCGCGCCGAGCCCATGGCGATCGCCGCGGGGCTCGGGCCCGAACTCGCCCGCCTGCATCACCTGCGCGGCAATCTCCACTTCCCGCTCGGGCGTCTCGACGACTGCCGCCACGAGCACGAGGCGGCCCTCGCGGCCGCGCGCTCGGCCGGACTGCCGGAACTGGAAGCGCGCGCCCTCGGCGGCCTCGGCGATGCCGAATACGTGCGCGGCCGCATGGTCACGGCCCACGGGCACTTCCGTGAATGCGTCGACCTTGCCCGGCGGCTCGGCCTCGGCCGTATCGAGGTGGCCAATCTCGCCATGCTGGGCTGGACGCGCTGGCATTTCGACCCGAGCGGCGAGGTGCTCGACGAGGGGCAGGCCGCCGTCGCCGCCGCCGCGCGCGTCGGCCATCAGCGGGCCGAGGTCATCGCCCTCGGTCTCGTCGGCCTCATCCTGCTGCAGACGGGCGCATACGAGCGCGCCCTGCCGCAGATCGAGCGTCACCTCTCCGTGTGCCGCGGCCTCGGGGCGGGGCGCTTCGAGGCCCAGAGCCTGCTCATGAAGGCGGAAGCCCTGCGCGCCCTCGGCGAGCGGGCCGAGGCGGTCCGCATCCTCCGGGATGCCCTGGCGCTCAGCCGCCAGACCGGCTTCGGCTTCATCGGTCCTGCGATCCTCGGCGCGCTCGCGCTCGCGCTCGATGCTCCGGACGAGCAGCGCGCCGTCCTGCGCGAGGGGGAGGAGGCCCTCAACGCCGGGGCTGTCAGCCACAACCACTTCTTCTTCCGTCGCGACGCTGTCGAGGTCATGCTCGCGCTCGGCGACTGGCGGGCGGTCGAGCACCATGCGGCCGCCCTGGCGGACTACACCCGGCCCGAGCCCCTGGTGTGGACGCAGTTCCACATCGAACGGGCGCGCGTGCTCGCCGCCGTCGGCAGCGGCCGTCGCGACGCGGTCCTCGCGGCCGAGCTCGAACGCCTGCGTGCCGAAGCCCTGCGGCTCGGCCTTGCCCCGGCCCTGCCGGCGCTGGACCGTGCGCTCGCCGCTGCCGCCGCCGCCCCCGGTGCGGCGCGGCGTGGCCGTTGACGACAGGCGCCGAACATGGCCTGTCGGGCGTTGACGCGACGCGTGGCCCGGCGTGATCTGGACGAGCGACCTGTCGCCGGTGAACGGAAAACCAATGAGCGGTCTCATTCTCGTGGCGGGCGAAGCGCTCGTCGACCTCATTCCCGAAGGAACGGCCGAGGCGCCGCTCTTTCGCCCCGTGCTGGGCGGCTCGCCCTTCAACGTGGCGCTGGCACTCGCCCGCCTCGGCGCACCCAGCGCCTATGCCGGCCGTTTGTCGCTCGACGCCATGGGCGAGCGTTTCGCCGGGGCGCTGGGCGCCGCCGGGGTGGACCTGTCGCTCGCCGTCCGCGACGCGCGGCCGAGCCCGCTCGCTCTCGTGACCCGCGACGGCGACGGCTCGGCGAGCTACGGCTTCTACCTCGCCGGCACGGCCTACGACGGGGAGGCTCCGCTCGGCGGCCCGTGGCCCGACGGCGTCGCGCATCTGCATGTCGGTTCCTTCGCCGCCCTCGACGAGCGGCACGGCCCGGCGACGCTCAAGGCCCTCAGCGCCTTCGCCGGCACTGGCTCGACGAGCTACGACCCCAACATCCGCCCGGCCCTCATGCCGGGGCGCGCCGAGACCCTGCGGCGCGTCACCGCCCGCGTGGGCCTCGCCGGCGTGGTCAAGGCGAGCGAGGAAGATCTCGCCTGGCTCTACCCGGGCCGCGATCCGCTCGACGCGGCGCATTCCTGGTCGCTCCTCGGCCCGCGGCTCACCGTCGTGACGCGCGGCGCCGCCGGCGCCGTCGCCTTCGCCGCGGGCAAGGCCGTCGCCGTGCCGGCACCGGCGGTCGCGGTGGCCGACACAGTCGGCGCCGGGGACTGCTTCATGGCCGCCCTCCTCGCCGCCATGCACCGCGACGGGGCGCTCGTCGCCGGCGCCGAGCCGCCGACGCGCGTGGCGGTCGTCCGCTGGCTCACCTTCGCTGTCGCCGCGGCCGCCATCGTCTGTGCCCGCCAAGGGGCCGACCCGCCGCTCCTCGCCGAGGTGGAACGGGCGCTCGCCGCCTGACCCAGCAAGGGAGACGAGCGCGGATGGATGTCGCGGCGCGAACGCCCGGTCACGGCAAGGCGGCCGTCTTCGAAGCAAAGCGGCAGCGCCTGATGAGCGTGGCCTACCGCATGCTCGGCTCCGTCAGCGACGCCGAGGACGTGGTGCAGGACGCCTATCTGCGCTGGCACGCCGCGCCGGAGGTGGCGATCCGTGTGCCGGAAGCCTGGCTCCTGGCCGTCGTCACGCGCCTCGCGCTCGACCGGCTGCGCGCGGCAAAGCGCGAGCGCGACGCCTACGTCGGTCCCTGGCTGCCGGAACCCTGGGCGGGCGGCGCGGGCGTTGCCGAGGCGCCGGACGCGGCCCACGAGCAGGCGGAGGAACTGTCCTACGCCTTTCTCGTCCTCCTGGAACGCCTCGCCCCGGAGGAGCGGGCGGCCTTCCTCCTGCGCGAGGTCTTCGAGGCCGATTACGCGCTCGTGGCGGCGACGCTCGAGCGCAAGGAGGCGGCGTGCCGGCAGCTTGTGCATCGCGCCCGCGAGCGTCTCGCGGCCGGTCGCGCACGCCGAGTCGCCACGGCGGCGGAGAAGGCGGACCTGCTGCGGCGCTTCCAGGCGGCAGCGCGTGCCCAGGACGGCGAGACCCTGGCGCGACTCCTCGCTCCGGATGCCACCTTCACCGCCGACGGCGGCGGCAAGACCTTCGCGGCCCGCAAGGTGCTCGAAGGCGCGGCGCGTATCGCGCATGTCGTCCTCGGCATCCGCCGCAAGGCGCCGGGCCCGGAGGTCGACAGGCTCGTCTGGCTCGACGGCGAGCCGGCCATGACGGTCTGGCGCGACGGCGTGCTGCGCACCGTGACGCTCGTCGACGTCGACGAGGGACGCATCCGCGCCATCTACAACGTCCTCAACCCCGACAAGCTGCGCCACTGCGCCGTCGCATCCAGCTGAGGCGCAGAATCGCAAGAAAAGTCACCGCGCCTGTCACAGGCGCCGGGCCTCGTTCGTCTTCGGGGGCGAGCGACCGGATCACGGGTCGCGCCCACCCCAAAGGATCGATCAATGCAAGCCAGACTGAACGCCTACGAGGTCGCCCCCGAGATCGTCCAGCAGGCCGCAGCGCTGTCCGAGGCGATCAATGCCGTCGGCCTCGAGCCCTCGCTGCTGGAACTCGTGAAGCTGCGCGCCTCCCAGATCAACGGCTGCGCCCATTGCCTGCACATGCACGCCCGCGACGCGCGCAGGGCCGGCGAGAGCGAGATGCGCATTCACCTGCTTCCGGCTTGGCGCGAGACCCTGGTCTTCACCGGGCGCGAACGCGCGGCGCTCGCCTGGACCGAGGCCCTGACCGAGGTGGCGCGCAAGGGTGCGCCCGACCATCTCTACGAGGATCTGAAGGCGCATTTCACCGACAGGGAAATCGTGGCGCTCAACTCGGCAGTCGCCATGATCAACTTCTGGAACCGCTCGGCCATCGGCCTCGGCTACGTCCCGCCGGTGACCCGGGAGAGGTTGGCGGAACAGGCGGCGTGAGGCTCGGGCCGGTGCCGGGCCGGGGGGGGCCGCCCGGAACGGTTGGTTCCCCGAGGCCACACCCTCCGGCAAAACCGCAGCCGCCCGCGGCCCGCGGGCTTTCCCCGGCCGTCCAAGTCGGCCATAAGGGGCCGGTTCTGCCTTGCGCCTTCCGCGCGGGCTTTCAGCGATATTGAAGTGAGGGACCGAATGAAGAAGGCGCTTGTCTTCGCGGCCGTGGCTCTCGGCCTCGCGGCGTGCAACCCCAACAATCCGGGCGATCGTGCAGTGGGCGGCGCGCTCATCGGCGGCGGTGCGGGTGCCCTCGTCGGCGGCCTCGCCTCGGGCACGGCCGGCGGCGCCCTCGTCGGCGGCGCCATCGGCGCGGCGGGCGGCGCCATGATCGGCGCGGCGACCGCTCCGAAGTGCCGCAGCTACTACTATCGTGGCCGCCGCTACGAGGAGTGCTACTGAGCACCTTGCCGCCGGCCCCGGACGCGTGAGCGCCGGGCCGGCTGCGCCAGTGCGCTTTCCGTCTCACGGGGGTCGGAAAGCGCATCCAGCATCTCAGAAGGGGAAGAACCGCGCCGGTCCCCCCTTCGGCGGGAAAGGCTCTATCCTGCGGCGGCGCAGCAGGCGAGATCGTAGCGCATCACCACCTCCCCGCCGATCATCTCGCCCGTCTCGTGAAAACCGGCGCTGGCGTAGAGACGGCGGGCGTGAGTATTGCCGGGCTGAACGCCGAGCACGATCAACGTGCACCCCGGCTGCGCGGCGATGAGTTCGACGACGCGGAGAAGGGCGGCGCGGCCGTAGCCCCGCCCCTGGAAGCGCCGGTCGATCATCAGGCGATAGATCCAGTAGTTTCCGTCGTCGGGATCGAGCGCATACATGGCGAAGCCGACGAGCTTGCCGTCGGCGTGAACGGCGAGGGGCACGCATTCGGGGCGCTCGTCCGCCTCCTCGATCGACTCGGCATTGGTGGCGACGAAATCGGCCTGCTCCGGCGCCACGGCGAGCGCACGCACGGCCTCGCGCTCCTCGTGCGTGAGCGGCGTGACGGCAACGGTCATCGGCGAGATCTCTCCCAAGAGGCTGCTTCTCCGAAGTGGCGGTGTCTTGCCAGGTGGTTTCTCGAAATGGCGCCGACACCTCGTGCGGCTCAATGGGGCGCACCCCACGACGAGGCCTGAGGCGGGATGCGGGATCGCACCGCCGAAGCGTCGGCCCCGGTCTCCTCGCAGTCGAGGATTACCGCAACATGACGCAACGGCACGGGATCAACGGGGCCGCGCGCAGAGCGCGCGCTTGCCCGCCCTCTCGCAGGCGCGCAGCATGGGTCGCGCGGACAACAGAGGAGGGGCGCATGCGATTGGACGGCTCGTGCCATTGCGGGGCGGTGCGCTTTTCGGTGACGGCCTATGCGCCGGCACCCTATCTGCGCTGCTACTGCTCCATCTGCCGCAAGACCGCGGGCGGCGGCGGATATGCCATCAATCTGGGCGCCAAGGCCGATACCCTGGAGGTCCAAGGGGCCGAGCACATCACAGTCTTCCACGCCCGCATCGACGGCGAAAGGAGCCCGGCCGAGCGCCGCTTCTGCTCGCGCTGCGGCTCGGCGCTGTGGGTGTGGGACCCGGGCTGGCCGGAACTCGTTCATCCTTTCGCCAGCGCCATCGACACGCCGCTGCCGGAGGCGCCGGAAACCGTGCACATGATGCTCGGCTCGAAGGCGAACTGGGTGCGCGTCGATGCGCGCGACGGGGAGGAGCGCTACGAGGACTATCCGCCCCACTCACTGGAAGCCTGGCACCGCGCCCGCGGCCTGCTCGACGAGACGTGAGCCGGCGAGACGCGAGCCAGCTCGGCGCCGGAGGCTGCGCCCGTCAGATGACGTTCTCCTCGCGCAGCGGCCGACCGGCAAGGATGCGCTCGTAACCGAGCGCCGAGAGGTCGAGCGTCACGAAACGGCCGTGCACGATTTCCTCGGCGATGCCGCGGCCGACGGCCGGCGACTGCTGCAGACCGTGGCCGGAGAAGCCGTTGGCGAGGTAGAAATTCTGAGGCCCGGCGCGGCCGACGATGGCGTTGTGGTCGAGGAGGTTCATGTCGTAGGGTCCGGCCCAGGCGCGCCCGGGGCGGATCGCCTCGAAGGCCGGCACGCGCGCGGCGAGCGCCGGCCAGATCGTCTCCTCGAAGAAGGACCAGTCGACGTCCTCGGCGTCGTCGCCCCAATCGGGGTCGTTCTCCGGGCCCGGCGAGGCGCCGCAGATGAACATCTGGCCGTCGGCGCCGGGATGGCCCTCCGGCCGCACATAGACGCCCTTCGTGTCGATCATCAGCGGGCAGTTCATCACCGGTCCCTTGCAGGTGAAGGAGAAGACGTAGCGCTTCTTGGGAAAGACCGGGATGTCGAGCCCGGCCGAGGCGGCGATGCGCCGGCCGTCCGAGCCGGCGCAGTTGACCACCGCCCCGCAGGCGATGCGCGTGCCATCCCTGAGGCGCACGGCGGTGATGCGGTCGCCCTCCCGCTCGAGATCGGCGACCTCGCCCGTCACGTAGTCGGCGCCCAGCGCCCGTGCCTTCTTGCGGAAGGCCTGCAGCAGCCCCCAGCCGTCGAACCAGCCCTCGCCCGAGCGGCCCCAGGTGCCGACGAGGAGATCGTCGCTGGCGAGCCAGGGGAACTGGCCCTTGAGGCCGTCCCGGTCGAGGAGGAGGATGTCGGCACCCTCCGCCGTTTGCAGGGCGTGGTTGCGCGTCAGCGTCTTCGCGCCCTCCTGCGAGGCGGCGAGATAGAGATAGCCGCCCTCGTTGAGGTCGATGCGCGGTTGATCGCCGCCGACAGCCAGGCGCTCGCCGATCGAGCGCAGGAAGGCGATGCCGAAGAGGGAAATGCGGATGTTGATGGCGCTCGAATATTGCTGACGAATGGAGGCGGCCGAGAGCGCCGAGGCCGAGCGGGCGTAGGTCGCGTCCTTCTCGACGACGACGACGCGCCCCGTGAAGGCCGGATCGCTGAGGAGATGGTAGGCGACCGAGGAGCCCATCGCCGCGCCGCCGACGATGACGATATCGGCCGTGGACGGGGACGGGACGGCGGGAGCTTGCGACATTGGGGGAGATGCCTGGGAAGTGCCTGTCGGGGATTGCGGGCCGCGCGCGGCGGGCGCCAGCGTCGTCGCGTCATTTCATGAGCCGTGCGCATGATTGACGCAAGCGCGTCACTTTGTCGAGGGGGCGCGGCGCGGGACGGTGCGGGGGGCGGCGGCTCAGGCGGCCGCGCATTCGCCGACGAGCCAGTCGCGGAAGGCAGCCACCGCCGGACGGTTCGCCTTCTCCTCCGGATAGACGAGATAGTAGGCCTCCGCGCTCGTCACCGGCCGGTCGAAGGGCACGGCAAGCGCGCCGGACTTCAATTCCTCCTCCACGAGGAAGCGCGGCACGATGGCGAGCCCCAAGCCCGCGACCGCGGCCTGCGCCACCATGGCGAACTGCTCGAAGCGCGGGCCCATCACCGCCCTGTCCGGCGCGAGCCCCTGAGCGACGAGCCACTGCGCCCAGGCGCGCGGGCGCGTCGCCTGCTGCAGGAGCGGCACGGAAAGCACGTCGGCCGGCTGCTTGAGCCCCGCACGGGCGATGAGCGCCGGGCTCGCCACGGGGACGATCTCCTCGCCCATCAGCCGGTGCAGGCGCGCCCCCGGCCACACGGCGTCGCCAAAGTGGATCGCGGCGTCGAGGCCCTCGTGCGCGAAGTCGAAGGGCAGGACGCGCGTGGCGAAATTGATGGTGACGCTGGGATTGCGCTGGAAGAAGCCGGGCAGGCGCGGGATGAGCCAGCGCGTGCCGAAGGTCGGCAGGATCGCGAGGTTGAGGACGCCGCCCGCACCGCGGAAGGCCATGGCGTTGACGGTCGCCGCCGACAGGCGGGCGAGCCCGTCGCGCACCTCCGCCGCATAGGCAGCGCCCGCCGCCGTCAGCACCACGCGCTGGCGCACGCGCTCGAACAGCTTGAGGCCGAGCTGGTCCTCGAGTCCCGCCACCTGGCGGCTCACCGCACCCTGGGTCAGGTTGAGCTCCTCGGCCGCCTTCGTGAAGCTGAGGTGCCGCGCCGCCGCCTCGAAGGCGGCGAGGGCGGCGAGCGAGGGCAAGGTCAGGCGTTGGGCGGTATCGCGCGGCAGCATTCACATAACTCATGAAGTCGTGAGAACATATCGTTTGTCTTGCGGCTTGGAAACGGCCATTTTCTGCCCCTGAACTGCGCAAGGGCCGGCTTCCCGGCCCGTTCCGCCATCGACCGTCCGAGGGGCCCGCCGCTGGTCTCGGGACGCCCCGGCCGTCGGCCGGCACATATCGCCAACGAGGGGCGCATGACCGTTCACACCACTCTCCCGTCCGTCCGGGACGAGGCCCTCGCCATCCTGAAGCGCCTCGAGGTGCCGGACAGCGCCTTTGCCGACAAGGGGCTCGTCGCGCGCTCGCCGATCACCGGCGAGGTCGTCGCCACCGTGCGTGAGACCTCGGCGGAGGAGGCGAAGGCCGCCATTGGCCGCGCGGCGGAAGCCTTCAAGGCCTGGCGCAGGGTGCCGGCGCCGAAGCGCGGCGAGTTCGTGCGCCTCCTCGGCGAGGGGCTGCGCGCCGCCAAGGACGACCTTGGCCGGCTCGTCACGCTGGAGGCCGGCAAGATCACCTCCGAGGGCCTCGGCGAGGTCCAGGAGATGATCGACATCTGCGATTTCGCTGTTGGCCTGTCGCGCCAGCTCTACGGTCTCACCGTGGCGACCGAGCGCGCCGACCACCGCATGATGGAGACCTGGCATCCGCTCGGTGTCTGCGGCGTCATCTCCGCCTTCAACTTCCCCGTCGCGGTGTGGTCGTGGAACGCCGCGCTCGCCTTCGTTTGTGGCGATCCGGTGGTGTGGAAGCCGTCTGAAAAGACCCCGCTCACCGCGCTTGCTACGCAGGCGATCGTGGAGCGCGCCGCCAGGCGCTACGGCGAGGCCGGGCTCGGGCCCGTGCCGGCAGGCCTGTCGGAGGTGATCGTCGGCGGCCGCGAGATCGGCGAGGTGCTGGTCGACGATCCGCGCGTGCCGGTCGTGTCGGCCACGGGTTCGACCGCCATGGGCCGCAAGGTCGGCCCGAAGCTTGCCGCCCGCTTCGCCCGCGCCATCCTCGAACTCGGCGGCAACAATGCCGCCATCGTAGCCCCCTCGGCTGATCTCGACCTCGCCTTGCGCGGCATCGCCTTCGCGGCCATGGGCACGGCCGGCCAGCGCTGCACCACGCTGCGTCGCCTTTTCGTGCACGAGAGTGTCTACGACAGGCTCGTGCCGCGCCTCGCCAGGGTCTACGGCAATGTCACGATCGGCGATCCGCGCGCCAAGGGCACGCTGGTCGGCCCGCTCATCGACGCCCACGCCTTCGAGAGCATGGAGAAGGCGCTCGACGAGGCGAAGGCCGCGGGCGGCAAGGTGCACGGCGGCGGCCGCGTTGCGGGGCTCGGCGGGGAGGGGGCCTATTACGTGCGCCCGGCCCTCGTCGAGATGCCGGGCCAGACAGGCCCCATGCTGCACGAGACCTTCGCGCCCATCCTCTACGTCGTGCGCTATCGCGACTTCGACGAGGCGGTCGCCCTGCACAATGCTGTGGGGGCGGGCCTCTCGTCGTCGATCTTCACGCTCGACATGCGTGAGGCCGAGCGCTTCGTCTCCGTCGAGGGTTCGGACTGCGGTATCGCCAACGTCAACATCGGCCCCTCGGGGGCCGAGATCGGCGGTGCCTTCGGCGGCGAGAAGGAGACGGGCGGCGGCCGCGAGGCGGGCTCGGACGCCTGGAAGGCCTACATGCGCCGCGCCACCAACACGCTCAACTACGGCACGGCCCTGCCGCTGGCGCAGGGTGTCACCTTCGACGTGGGCGAGTGATCCTGTCGGGAACGAACAGAAACGAGCGAGCATCGTCGTTCCGGCCCCCCGGCACCGCGGGGCCGGGAGACTGGCGAGGAGAGGAAGAGGACATGGCCGAGGCGGCGAAGAAGAGCGGCGTGAAGGGTGACAGGCAGAACGCCTTCGACTGGGCGGACCCTTTCCGGCTCGATGACCAGCTCACCGACGACGAGCGCATGATCCGCGACACGGCGCGGGCCTATGCGCAGGAGAAGCTCCTGCCGCGCGTCATCGAGGCCTACCGCGAGGAGAAGACCGACCGCACCATCTTCAACGAGATGGGCGAGCTCGGCCTCCTTGGCGTGACGCTGCCGGAGGAATATGGCTGTGCCGGGGCCTCCTACGTGGCCTACGGCCTCGTGGCCCGCGAGGTCGAGCGCGTCGACTCCGGCTACCGCTCGATGATGAGCGTGCAGTCGTCTCTCGTCATGTATCCGATCTACGCCTATGGCGACGAGACGCAGCGCAAGCGCTACCTGCCCAGGCTCGCCTCGGGCGAATGGGTGGGCTGCTTCGGCCTGACCGAGCCGGATGCCGGCTCCGATCCCGCCGGCATGAAGACGCGCGCCGAGAAGATTGACGGCGGCTACCGCCTCGTCGGCTCCAAGATGTGGATCTCCAATTCGCCGATCGCCGACGTCTTCGTCGTCTGGGCTAAGTCGGCGGCGCATGACGGCGCCATCCGCGGCTTCGTGCTGGAGAAGGGGCTGAAGGGCCTCTCCGCGCCGAAGATCGGCGGCAAGCTTTCCCTGCGCGCCTCGATCACCGGCGAGATCGTGCTCGACAACGTCGAGGTGCCGGAGAGCGCGCTTCTGCCGAACGTCTCGGGCCTGAAGGGTCCGTTCGGCTGCCTGAACCGCGCTCGCTACGGCATCTCCTGGGGCGCCATGGGCGCTGCCGAGGACTGCTGGCACCGCGCCCGCCAGTACACGCTCGACCGCAAGCAGTTCGGTCGGCCCCTGGCGGCGACCCAGCTCGTCCAGAAGAAGCTTGCCGACATGCAGACGGAGATCGCGCTCGGCCTGCAGGCGTCCCTGCGCGTCGGTCGCCTGTTCGACGAGGGCAAGCTCGCCCCCGAGATCATCTCCATTGTCAAGCGCAACAACTGCGGCAAGGCGCTCGACATCGCCCGCATGGCGCGCGACATGCACGGCGGCAACGGTATCTCGGAAGAGTTCCACGTCATGCGCCACGCCCAGAACCTCGAGACGGTGAACACCTACGAGGGCACGCACGACGTGCACGCGCTCATCCTCGGCCGCGCCCAGACAGGCATCCAGGCGTTCTTCTGAGCGGGCACTGTTTGTAGCCTTCGCCCGGCCACTTCGCCGCTCCCTCCCCGATGGGGAGGGAGCGGAGCGGCGCGCCAGGAACGGGACTGACGCATGAGCACCCCCCCTCTCCACGGCCTGAAGGTTCTCGAGCTCGCCCGCATCCTTGCCGGGCCGTGGGTCGGCCAGCTCCTTGCCGACCTCGGCGCCGACGTCGTCAAGGTCGAGCGGCCGGGGACGGGCGACGACACGCGCGGCTGGGGCCCGCCCTTCGTCGCGGCGGCGGACGGCTCCGACCTGTCGGCCGCCTATTTCCACGCCTGCAACCGCGGCAAGCGCTCGATCACCGTCGATTTCGAGACGGCCGAGGGCCAGGCCCTCGTGCGCCGGCTCGCCGCCCGAGCCGACGTGCTCGTGGAGAACTTCAAGGTCGGGGGCCTGAAGAAATACGGCCTCGACTACGAGAGTCTCAGCGCGGTCAATCCGCGTCTCGTCTACTGCTCGGTCACCGGTTTCGGCCAGAACGGCCCCTACAAGGATCGCGCCGGCTACGACTTCATGATCCAGGGCCTCGGCGGCATCATGGACCTGACCGGCGCGCCGGACGGCGAGCCGATGAAGATCGGCGTTGCCTTTGCCGACATCTTCACGGGCCTCTACGCCACGATCGGCATCATGGCGGCCCTGCGCCGCCGCGATGAAACGGGTGTCGGCGGCATGGTCGACATGGCGCTCCTCGACGCGCAGGTGGGCGTGCTCGCCAACCAGGCGATGAACTACCTCGTCTCGGGCGAGGCGCCGCGGCGCCTGGGCAATGCCCATCCCAACATCGTGCCCTACCAGGTCTTCCCCGTGGCGGACGGGCACGTCATCGTCGCCGTCGGCAACGACGGCCAATTCCGCAAGTTCTGCGCCGTGCTCGGCGCGCCGGGCCTCGCCGACGAGCCCGACTTCGCGACGAACAAGGCCCGCGTCGCCAACCGGGCGCGTCTCGTGCCGGCCCTGTCGGAGCTGACGAAGGCCAAGACGCGCGCCGAGCTCCTTGCCGCGCTCGAGGCGCAGGGTGTGCCGGCGGGGCCCATCAACACGCTCGCGGACGTCTTCGCCGACCCGCAGGTGATCGCGCGCGGCATGCGCGTCGACCTGCCCTCGGCGGCGGCAAAAGGCGGCGCGATCCCGAGCGTGCGCACGCCCATCGTCCTCGACGGCGAGGCGATGGTCGCCATGCGCCCCTCGCCGCGCCTCGGCGAACATACGGACGAGGTGCTCGCCGATCCGGCATGGATGGGCGCGCGCTGATCATGGGCGCCCGGAAGGCGCCTTGCGGGACGACCGCTGACAGAGGGAAGAGATGATTGAGGCCAAGATGAACGAGGCCGCGCCCCGCACCGGCGGACAGATCCTCGTCGACCAGCTCCTCGCCCACGGCGTCACCCACGCCTTCTGCGTGCCGGGCGAGAGCTATCTCGCCGTGCTCGACGCGCTCCATGATGCTTCAATCGACGTCACCGTCTGCCGGCAGGAGGGCGGCGCCGCCATGATGGCGGAGGCACACGGCAAGCTCACGGGCCGGCCCGGCATTTGCTTCGTCACGCGCGGGCCCGGCGCCACCAACGCCTCGCCCGGCGTGCACATCGCCCGGCAGGATTCGACGCCGATGATCCTCTTCGTCGGCCAGATCGAGCGCAGCATGCGCGAGCGCGAAGCCTTCCAGGAGCTCGACTATCGAGCCGTCTTCGGCCCGATGGCGAAATGGGCGACGGAAATCGACGAGGCGGCGCGCATGCCCGAGATCATCTCGCGCGCCTTCCACGTGGCGACATCCGGCCGCCCGGGCCCCGTGGTCATCGCCCTGCCCGAGGACATGCTGACGGAGGTGGCGACCGTCGCCGATGCGCCGGCCTACGAGCCCGTGGAGACGCATCCCTCCCTCGGCCAGATGGCCGAGCTGCAGAAGCTTCTCTGGGCGGCGAAGCGACCGGTCGCGATCCTCGGTGGCAGCCGCTGGAGCGAGCAGGCGGTGCAGCGCTTCGTGCGCTTCGCCGAGCGCTTCGACTTGGCCTGCGCCGTCTCCTTCCGCCGCCAGATGCTCTTCCCCGCCGATCATCCGAACTTCATCGGCGATCTCGGCATCGGCCCCAATCCCAAGCTCCTCGCCCGCATCAAGGAGGCGGACGTGGTGCTCGTCGTCGGCGGCCGCCTGTCGGAGATGCCGAGCCAGAGCTACACGCTCTTCGACATCCCGACCCCGCGCCAGACGCTGGTGCACGTGCATCCGGACACGGGCGAGCTCGGTCGCGTCTATCGTCCGCATCTTGCGATCAACGCCTCGGCCACGGCCTTCACGGCAGCGCTCGAGGGGCTGCAGCCACCGCAGGTCATCCCCTGGCGAGAGGACACCAAGGCCGCTCGCACCGCCTATCTCGCCTGGAGCGACCCGACGCCGATCAGGACGCCCGGCGCCCTGCAGATGGGCGAGGTCATGGCCTATCTGGAGAAGGTGCTGCCCGCCGATGCGGTGATGTGCAACGGCGCCGGCAACTATGCCACCTGGCTGCACCGCTTCCATCGCTTCCGTCGCTTCGGCACGCAGCTTGCGCCGACCTCGGGCTCGATGGGCTACGGCGTGCCGGCGGCGGTCGGGGCGAAGAAGCTCTTCCCCGGGCGCGCCGTCGTCGCCTTCGCCGGCGACGGCTGCTTCCTGATGAACGGGCAGGAATTCGCCACCGCCGTGCAGTACGATCTTCCGATCATCGTGCTCGTCATCGACAACGGCATCTACGGCACGATCCGCATGCACCAGGAGCGCGAATATCCCGGCCGCATCTCGGCGACGACGCTGAAGAACCCCGATTTCGCCGCCTACGCGCGTGCCTTCGGCGGCCATGGCGAGCGGGTGGAAAAGACGGAGGACTTCGCTCCCGCCTTCGAGCGGGCGCTCGCCAGCGGCAAGCCCGCCATCCTGCACTGCCTCATCGATCCCGAGGCCATCAGCCCGGCGACGACGCTCTCGGCCATCCGCGAGAAGGCACTGGCGGCGAAGGCGTGACGCGGGACGGGGGGCCGGCGGTCCGCGGTCACGGCCGGCGGAAGGTCCTCACCTCCGACTGGCTGCCGTCGAAATAGGTGAGCTGCACCGAGACCGTCTGTACCGAGGCGGGAATGGTGCGGTAGGGCGCGACGTCGGCGGGGACGGCGTGAGGGTTCGTCTCGTCGCAGGGCGGCAGGGGCACGAGCGTGTCGAGCGCCCCGCCGTCGAAGCCGATGACCACGCGGTCGATGGCGCAGCGATAGCTGACGAGATGGGTGAAGTAGAGGAGCGTGTCGCGGTCGGCGCGGAAGGCGACCCACGCGCCGGGCATGCGCTCCAGGATGTCACGCTGGCTCATGAGGAGCGCCGCGCGCGGGTCGAAGGCGATCTCGAAGGGGCCGGCCGCGCGTCCCTTCGTGTCCTCGTAGCGGACGAAGAGGCGCGTCTGCCCCTGGTCGGCCGGCAGCTCGAAGCTCGGCATGGGCACCGGCCGGCCGGTGCGCGGATCGAGAGCCGGCGTCGTGCCAGTGGACTTGAAGGCCCCCGCCTCGCCGATGCGATAGGCGATGGCGGTCGCGGCCTCCGGCAGCGACAGGGTGACGACCCAGCCGGTGTTCGAACGCATGAAGCCGGCCGTAGGCTCCAGCGTCGCGTTGCGGAAGTAGGCGGCGAGCGCCGCCTGGCGCCTGCGGGCGCGATCGAGCCACTGGGCGAGCACCGACTGGTCGAGGAAATAGGGCACGAGCCGCCCCTCCCGCTCGGCCTGCAGGAAGGCCGAGAGCGCCTCGTATTCGCTGCGCCGGTCGGCAAGCGTCTGGCTGCCGAGCCGGTCCTCCGAATATTCCTCCGACAGGAGATATTGCGCCGGCGCATAATCGGGATGGGCGGCGGCGAAGGCCTCCACCTTGGCGCGCCGCTCCGCATCATCGAACTGGAGGGCGTGGACGATTTCCACGATACGCGCCGGAGCGGAGCGCATCAGCTCGGAATAGACCTCGCGCGCGCCGGCGCGGCCGTCCTGCACACGCAGAAGGGCGGAGAGGCGCAGGTGCGGGTCGACGAACTCCTGCCCCAGCCGCGCCAGTGCCAGATAGGCGCGGCGGGCGGCGAGCGCATCGCCGCGCGCCTCGTAGAGGCGGGCGTTGTGATAGAGCTCGGGCGCGGTCTTCGCCTCCGCCACGATGCCGCCCTGGCGGGACAAGGCCGCGAAAGCCTCGGCCGGCGTCGCGGGGGCGGGTTGCAGGGGCGCGGTTCCCGCGTCGGCCGCCTGCTCGGCGGCCGAGGGCGATGGGGCTGGCTTCTCCGGCACCGGGCGCAACCACAGGACCCCGGCGACGCCTGCCGCCAGCACGGCGGCGCCCGCCGTGATCGCGGCCCCGCGCCAGCGGCGCGGCGCCGCGGCGGCCCGCGTCCCGTCCTTGCCAGCCGCGGCGCGCGGCCAGGCGACGACGAAGGCGTGCACCGGCTGCGGGATGTTCTTCACCTCGCGCTCGCCGATGTCGCGGAAGGGCACGGAGATCTTGTTGGCCACCGCCTCGTGCACCGAGCGAGACACGCAGATGCCACCGGGCTCGGCGAGGCCCTCGAGCCGCGCAGCGATGTTGACGCCGTCGCCCAGGAGGTCGCCGTTGCGCTCCACCACGTCGCCGATGGTGATGCCGATGCGGAAGGTGAGCCGTCGGTTGGGCGGGTAGGCGAGGTTGCGCGTGCGCAGCGATTCCTGGATGTCGATGGCGCAGCGCGTCGCCTCCACCGCGCTCTCGAACTCGCACATCACCGAGTCGCCGGCGGTATTGAAGATGCGTCCACCGGCCTTGCGCACGAAGTCGTCGAAGACCTCGCGGTAGGCCGCGAGGCGGCGCAGCGTCTCCTCCTCGTCCTCGGCGACGAGGCGCGAATAGCCCGCGACGTCGGCGGCGAGGATGGCGGCGATCTTGCGCTTCAGGCGCATGGGTTCCTGCACGGCGACGCTCTCGCGATGTTGCGGCCTGTCGATCATCGCATGTCGATCGTTATCGGCGACCTCAGGACCTTATGGGAAGACGGTCGCGCCGCGTCCGTGACGTTGCGCACCGCGCGCCGGCTCGATGCCGTGCGATTCAGGCGGCTTCGTGTTCGCACGGCTCCTGCGGCGGTTCGTGTTCCTGGCATATGCTCAGCGAGTCGCGCTCGCTCAAGGGCACGAGCAGCAGGCCGCAGAAATGTGGCGCGCCTTCGGGCGCCTCGGGACGGAAGAACCGGCAGGTGCGGCAGACACCGAAGGGGCGCCCGCCGTTACGGGCGATGGTGGCGGCGAGCAGCATGCCGAGGCCCGTGGCGGTACCCGCGAGCATCGGCCCGGCGAGGGTTGCGGCAGCCTCCGCCAGCAGGCCGAGCGGATCGTCAGCGAGGAGGCGCTCGCCGGTTTCGGTGAGGAAGAGGCGCACGCTGCGCCCCGACGCGGGGTCCGGCTCCTTGCGCACAAGCCCCTTGCGCTCAAGGGCAATGAGCGTCTGCGACACGGTGCCCTTCGTCGCCGCGAGGTAGCGGGTCAGCGCCCCGGGCGTGTTGGAGAAGCGGTTGCAGCGGGCGAGATAGCGCAGCGCCTCCCATTGTGCGGGATTGAGGGCGGACTCGTGTTCGCGGGCGCGCACGAGCCGGGCGAGCCGCTCGACGGTCTCGGCGAGATGGCGGGCATGGTCCGGAGGGCTGCTCACCGTGGTCTGATCCGCGCTGCGTCGCGACGTGGGGGCTGCTCATCGGCTGCCGCGGGTTGAACCCCTCGAACGGTCAAGGGATTCGGCCAGCGTGATCAAAGCGCCGTGATCGGGCCCTGTCCAATGTTGGATCGCGTCGGCCGGGCCGCGGGAGCCCCCTG
Organism: Chelatococcus albus; assembly: GCF_030067675.1. Classification (GTDB taxonomy): domain Bacteria; phylum Pseudomonadota; class Alphaproteobacteria; order Rhizobiales; family Beijerinckiaceae; genus Chelatococcus_A; species Chelatococcus_A albus. The sequence goes on from NZ_JASJEV010000010.1 coordinate 50,398, forward strand.
TTGCCAGAACGCGATCCTTTGGCCCATAATGTATCGACTCGATACTATTTGCGAGACAAATCGCCATGTGCCTTCGCTCCCTGCTTCCAGTGGCACTCGCCCTGTCGCTTCCCCACGGACCCGCTGCCGCCCACGAGGTCACGGCGAAGGCAGACGCCAAGGCGCCCCCCAGCCTTGACATCCTGCGCGCCCAGGCGACGACGGACGGCCGCCTCGCCACCTTCCTGATGGAGGTCGCCGGGGAGGCGGGCAGGGCCGTCCCCGCCAGGACCGGCAAGCTTCCCGGCGCCAAGGTTGCAGCCTATGTCTGGCCGACGAAGCTTGACCCCTCGGCCGCCGGCTTCGCGAAGGACGCGGGGCTTCTGGCCCTGGCCGTGACCGCCCATCCCGACTTCGACGACACGCCCCTCTACGACGAGAACGGCGACGGCGATCCGGCCAATGACGGCGCTGGGTGGCACGCGCACTGGGTGGTGCTCGGCGAGGACAAGGCCTGCGCGGGTGGGCTGAAGGTCAAGGACGTGAGCCCCGGCGAGGCGGTGCTGCCGCCCACCGCGCCGGGCCTGCCGCTGCTCCTCGACAGTCCCGGCATGAGCCCGCTCCTCAAGGGGCGGACGGTGACGCTCACCGTGCCGCTCAAGGGAGCGGAGGGCCAGGCCTTCGATGCCGTGACGGCGGAACTCGCCGTCAACGGCGAGGGCAAGGCGCCGCTCCTCTGCGTCACCGGCGTCGCCAAGGTCGCCTCGGGCGATCTCTCCTTCCCCGGCCGGATCACGCGGAGCGAAGGGAAGTGACGATCAAGCGCGATCCCGAGGCGCGCACGCGCGCCTTCTCATCACAGGAGCAGCCATGAGCGGGACTGCGGGCCTCGCGCCCGAATTCGATGTGAGCGAGTGGATCGGCGGACCGCCCGACCTCTCGCTCGCCGAGCTGCGCGGCAAGGTCGTCGTGGCCTATGCCTTCCAGATGCTCTGCCCGGGCTGCGTGGCCGAGGCCCTGCCGCAGGCGCGGCGCCTCGCCGCCGTCTTCCCGCGGGAGATGGTCGCCGTCCTCGGCCTGCACACCGTGTTCGAGCACCACGAAGCCATGATGCCACTTGCGCTGCGGGCCTTTATACAGGAATACCGCATCGACTTTCCGGTCGGCGTCGACCGGGCGAACGGAAGGGAGTTGCCGAGAACCATGGCGCGCTACCGGATGCAGGGCACACCGACCATTCTGATGATCGACCGCGCGGGACGGCTGCGCCGCCAACACTTCGGCCATGTCGACGACATCGCGCTCGGCGCCGAGGTGATGGCTCTCGTGGCCGAGGCCGCGTCGCCCCAGGCCGCCGCGGGCGCGCCCGCCGGCCGGGGGTGCACGGACGGGGAGTGCGCGGCATGATCCGGCAGATCGTCGCCCTGCGCCACGTCGCCTTCGAGGATCTCGGCACATTCGCCGATGTCGCCGCCGCGCGTGGCATTGCGATCGTCTATCGCGAAGCGGGCATCGACGCCCTGCCGCGCACGCTCGCCGAGGATACGGCCCTCGCCGTGCTTGGCGGACCGATCGGCGCCTACGAGGAGGACCGCTATCCCTTCCTCCTCGACGAGCTCAGGCTGATCGATGCCGCGCTCGCCGCCGGCCGGCCGGTGCTCGGCATCTGCCTCGGCGCCCAGCTCCTCGCCCGGGCGCTCGGCGCGCGCGTCTATCCCGGCAAGGCGAAGGAGATCGGCTTTGCGCCGGTCACCCTGACGCCGGCCGGCGAGAAGTCCTGCCTCGGGCAACTCGCGGCGAGCGGCAACGTCGTCCTGCATTGGCACGGCGACACCTTCGACCTGCCGGCGGGCACCGAGCGCCTCGCCGAGACGCCGATCACGCCGAACCAGGCGTTTTCGCGCGGGCCCGGCGTGCTCGGGCTGCAGTTCCATCCCGAGCTGCGCGCCGCCGAACTCGAGCGCTGGCTGATCGGCCACACGGCGGAGCTCTCGGCGGTGGGCATCGATCCGCGCGACCTGCGCCGCGATGCCGCCCTGCACGGCGCCCGTCTGGAGGCAGCCGCCCGCGCCATGATGGCCGCCTGGTTCGACGGCCTCGGCATCCCCGAGCGCGCGGCGACACCTGCGAGTGCGGCCGCGCGTGCGTAGAGCGACGTCCACCCCTCTGTCGACCCCGCCCGTCGCTCGGGGATGCCCCCGGGAGCGGCGGGTTCAAGGGCAGGGCAGAGGATCGCTCCCGAACGGTCCGCGCGCGTGGCCGCCGGACTTTCGCGGGCGTCCGCCACGTCGCATGCTCAATGCGCCGCTTCCCAGTTGTCGCCCGCCCGCGCGTCCACCTGGAGGGGGACGGCGAGCTGCACGGCCGGGTGCGGTGCCTCCTCCATGACCTTGCGCACGACGGGGAGCGTTGCCTCCACCTGATCCTCCGGCACCTCGAAGACGAGTTCGTCGTGCACCTGCAGCAGCATGCGCGCGTCGAGCTTGGCTTCGGCGAGCGCGCCGTCCATGCGGATCATGGCGCGGCGGATGATATCGGCGCCGGAGCCCTGCAGCGGCGCGTTGATCGCCTGGCGCTCGACGAAGGCCCGCTCGGATGGGTTCGACGACCTGATCTGCGGATAGTGGCAGATGCGGCCGAACAGCGTCTTCACGTAGCCGTTCTCGCGGCAGAAGCGCTTCGTCTCCTCCATGTAGTCGCGGATGCCGGGAAAGCGCTCGAAATACTTCTTGATGTAGGCCGAGGCCTCCTCGCGCGCGATGCCGAGCTGGGCGGCGAGGCCGAAGGCGGAGATGCCGTAGATGATGCCGAAGTTGATGGCCTTGGCCCGTCGGCGCACCTGCGGGTCCATGTCCTTCACGGCCACGCCGAACATCTCGGACGCCGTCATGGCATGGATGTCGATGCCGTCGGCGAAGGCCTGCCGGAGCTGCGGGATGTCGGCGACGTGGGCGAGGAGCCTGAGTTCGATCTGTGAATAATCGGCCGAGATGAGCTTCATGCCCGCCGTCGCCACGAAGGCGGAGCGGATCTTGCGCCCCTCTTCGGTGCGCACGGGGATGTTCTGCAGGTTGGGCTCGGAGGAGGACAGCCGCCCGGTCGTCGTCGCGGCGAGCGCGTAGGAGGTATGCACGCGCTTCGTTTGCGGGTTCACATAGCCGGGCAGGGCGTCGGTGTAGGTGGATTTCAGCTTGGCGAGCTGCCGCCAGTCCAGGATCTTCGCCGGCAGAGGATGCCCCTGTTCGGCCAGGTCCTCCAGCACGCCGGCGCCGGTCGACCACTGGCCCGTCGCCGTCTTCTTGGCTCCGGGCAGGCCCATCTTGCCGAAGAGGATGTCGCCGAGCTGCTTGGGGCTGCCGATGGTGAAGCGCTCGCCCGCGAGCGCGTAGATCTCGTCCTCGAGCCCGGCGAGCTTCTGCGCAAAGTCGCCCGACAGGCGCGACAGGATCGTCCGGTCGATGGCGATGCCGCGCTCCTCCATGCGCGCGAGCGTCGCCACCATCGGCCGTTCGAGCGTTTCGTAGACGGTGGTCTTGCCCTCGGCCACGAGGCGCGGCTTGAGCACGCGCCACAGGCGCAGCGTCACGTCGGCGTCCTCGGCGGCGTAAGCCGTCGCCTTGTCGATGGCGACGCGGTCAAAGGTGACCGCGTTCTTGCCCGTGCCCGCCACTTCGCCGTAGGTGATCGGCTTGTGGCCGAGGTGCTTCTCGGAGAGTCCGTCCATGCCGTGGCCGTTGAGCCCGGCGTCGAGCACATAGGAGATGAGCATCGTGTCGTCGTAGGGGGCGAGCCTGATGCCGTGCCGGGCGAAGACCAGCCAGTCGTATTTCAGATTCTGGCCGACCTTGAGCACGCCCGGGTCCTCGAGCAGCGGCTTCAGCCGCGCAATCGCCGCATCGAGCGGGATCTGGCCGGGCAGGAGCCCGGACCCGAAGAGGTCTGAACCGCCGCGGTGCTGCAGCGGCACGTAGGCCGCGCGCCCGGGCGCCGTCGCCAGCGAGAAGCCAACGAGGTCGGCCTGCATGGCGTCGAGGGAATTGGTCTCGGTGTCCACGGAGACGAAGCCGACGTCCGTCGCCTCCGCGATCCACGCTTCCAGGCGCTCGACGGACGTGACGGTCTCGTAGGCCGAGCGGTCGACCGGCGTGCCGAGCGCTTCCTTCGCCCGCGTCCCGGCGAGGGCTGCCGGCGTCGACGCCGGCTCGGGCGCCTTCTCCTCGCCGCGTGCCGCCTTGTCAGCCGGCCTCGCGGCCGGGGCGGCGCCCGCCTCGGCCCGGGCAGCCGCTTCCTGCGACCAGCCGCTGCCGACGTCCGCGGCGGCGTCGATCGCGGCCGGATCGACATCGTATTCCTCGGCCACGCGCCGCGTGATGGTCGTGAATTCGAGCGCCTTGAGGAAGGCGACGAGAGGCTTCGGGTCCGGCGGCACGAGGATGAGATCGGCGAGCGGCACCTCGAGCGCCACGTCGTCGACCAGCGTCACGAGCTTCTTCGAGATGCGGATGTTGTCGACGACCTCGGCGTTGGTCAGCGTCTCGCGGCGCTTCGGCTGCTTGATCTCGCCGGCGCGCGCGAGGAGTGTGTCGAGATCGCCGTATTCGCCGATGAGCTGGGCGGCGGTCTTGAGGCCGATGCCGGGGGCGCCGGGCACGTTGTCGGTTGCATCCCCGGCGAGCGCCTGCACGTCGGTCACCTTGGCCGGCGGCACGCCGAAATACTCGACGACCTCCGCCTCGCCGATGCGTCGCTCGGCGCGGTAGCCGCCCTTGCCCTGCGTGCCCGAAGCCGGGTCGTACATGGCGACGCCGGGGCGCACGAGCTGCATCAGGTCCTTGTCGGCCGAGATGATGAGCACGTCCGCTCCCGCCGCGGTCGCCTGCGCGGCATAGGTCGCGATGAGGTCGTCGGCCTCGTAGGTGTCCTGCTCGATGGGCACGAGGCCGAAGGCGCGCACCGCCTGCCGCATGAGCGGGAACTGCGGCACGAGGTCCTCCGGCGGCTCCTGACGGTTCGCCTTGTAGGGCGGATAGAGCTCCTTGCGGAAGGAGTTCTCCGACTTGTCGAAGATGATGGCGAGATGCGTCGGCTTCACGCCGACCGCGCCTTCGCGCACGAACTGGAAGAGCTTGGTGCAGAAGAGACGCACGGCCCCTGTCGGCAGGCCGTCGGACCGGTAGTTGTATTTCCGGTCCTGGTTGATGGACTGGAAATAGGCGCGGAAGACGAAGGACGAGCCGTCGACGAGGAAGACGTGATCGCCTTTCTGAATGGGGCGGGCGGACTGGGTCATGAGGCCAATGGGATTCGAAAGGGGCCGTTTGGCGCGGGACTATGGCACGCGCCGCCGCTTCGTGCGACCGTTGCCCGCAACCATAATGCGGAGGATCGCCCCGCCATGGTAGCAGCCACCTGCGTACCGCTCGTCTTCGACGAACGTCCGGTGCCGGAGATGATCGACCGCGCCGGCGTCTTCGGGGCGCTGATGCGCCGCTGCCGCACGGTGCGCGACTATTCCGACCGGCCCGTGCCGCGCGCTGTCATCGAGAGCGCCATCCGCACCGCCGCTTCGGCCCCCTCGGGCGCCAACCAGCAGCCCTGGACCTTCGTGGCGATCTCGGACCCGACGGTGAAGCGCAGGATCCGCATCGCGGCGGAAGCGGAGGAGAGGGAGGTCAACGCAGGCCGCGCCGGCGAGGAGTGGCTTGCGGCGCTGAGCCACCTCGGCACGGATTGGGAGAAGCCCTTCCTCGAAACCGCGCCCTGGCTCGTCGCCATCTTCGCCCAGCGCTGGGGCGTGACGCCTGACGGGCGGCGCGTGAAGCACTACTACATGCCCGAATCGGTCGGCATCGCCTCAGGCTTCCTCATTGCCGCCCTGCACAATGCCGGCCTCGCAACCCTCACCCACACGCCGGCGCCGATGAACTTCCTCAACGAGATCTGCGGTCGGCCCGACAACGAGACGGCGGTGATCCTCCTCGTCGTCGGCTATCCGGCGGAAGGCTGCCAGGTGCCGGCCATCGGCGAGAAGGGCCTCGACGAAGTGGCCGTCTTCATCGAGTAACAGGCACCGGTGCAGGGCTGAACGCCCGGGCCGGTCCCGTTGCCCGGGTCACGCTGCCGGCGCGAGCCGCGACACGGGCATCAGGCGGAAGGCCGCGGGCCGCGTGAAGAGGAAGGACAGGCGCGTGTCCTGCACGAGCCGCTCGAGCACCAGCGGCACGACGACGGCGACGGTGGTGATGAAGGCCGAAGCCCAGCCCACATCGCCGACGAGGCCGAGCTTGACGAGCGCCACGCGTGTCAGGGCCATCGGCAGGAAGAAGGCGAGGTAGATCGCGATGGAGTGCTCGCCGCAGTAGCGGAAGGGCCGTGCCAGCGCTGTCCGGGCGAGCAGCGACGCGGCGGCGACGATCGCGCCGGCGCCGGCCAGCCCGAGCGCGAGCGAGACGAGCGGCAGGCTTGCAAGCGTCGGATAGCCCGTCAGGCCTGCCGGCGTCAGGGCGAGGATGCCATTGGCGAGCGCCCAGGCGGCAAGCCCCGCGAGCGTCGCGAGCGGCCGCGTCGCGACACGCGCGGCGAAGGCGAAGATCGCCGGCGCCAGGAGATAGCCCACGAGGAAATAGACGTAGCGGGCCGCAAATTCGTCGACGACCGTCCAGCCTGTGTGGACCGGCATCGTCTGCAGGGCCGCGGCCAGCCCCAGGAGCGCGAAAGGCGGCACCCGGCGCAAGAGTTTCGTCGCCACGGAGAAGATTGCGAGCAGGTAAACGAACCACAATGTGCCGAGCGGCTCGACGAATCCGAGCGCGAACTGGCGCAGGAGCTCGGCCGGATCTCCGCCGGCAAGCCCCCAGCCCTTGAAGGCGAACTGGATGAGGAACCAGAGCAGGTAGAAATAGAGGAAATGGACGACGCGCCTGTCGCCGTAGGAGCGCCAGTCGCGGTCGATCACGCGGCCGAGGAACAGGCCGGAGACGAGGAAGAAGTCCGGCATGCGGAAGGGCTTGGCGAAGGCCACCACCGTGTGCAGCCAGCCCTCGCGCCCGACGGCCTCGCCAAGGCCAAGCGTTGAATGCATCATCACCACGAGGATGATGCACAGCCCCTTGGCCGTATCGACCCAGGCGACTCGCGTCGCATCCGTTGCACTCGCGCTGTCGAATGCCGTCGTCCGCATGGCCGCACCGTCCCGTTTCTGCCTGCCCGTTTCGGATGGGTGTGCCAGAATGGCACGAGGTACCACGATGCGGCGAAGCTTGGTCCACCGCACCGGAACGCTCAGCAAGACGCGGGCCAGGGGGCGATTGCCGAGCGGGAGCGAGCCGTCATGCCGCGATACGACTGCCTCGTCGTCGTTGGAAGCTTCCAGCCCTTCCATGAGGGTCATCGCTTCGTGCTCGACCGGACGCTTGCTCTGGCGAGGCGCGTCGTCGTCCTGATCGGCGCCGCCGGTGCGCCGCGCTCCCTGCGCAATCCCTTCACGGCCGGGGAACGCGCGGCGATGCTCGCGGGGGTCTATCCGCGGGAGGTCGCGGCACAGCGCCTCCTCGTTGCGGCCGTCGAGGACAACCTCTACGACGAGGCCGCCTGGGCGGCCGAGGTTCGACGCATCGCAGCCCGCGTCCTCCCTGGGACGGCAGGGGGCGGCGGCAGGATCGCGATCGTCGCCTGCGTGGGGAGCCGCCTGTGCTCCGACCCGGCGGTGATGGCGCCGTGGGAGGTCCTGCCGATGGAACCGCCGCCCGGCGGACCGAGCGCCGCCGCCATTCGCGACGCCTATCTCCGAGCCGAAGCGCCCCTGCCCATGGCGGCCTGCCCGCCGGCGGTCGTTGCAGTCCTGCACGCGTTCCGCGATACGCCGGGCTTCTCGGAGCTCCTCGCCGACGCCTTCGTCCGGCACGCCGATCATGTGCTCCTCATCCGCCGCGGCAGCCGGCCGGGTCGGGGCCTCCTCGCCCTTCCGGGCGGCTTCGTCGAAGCGGGCGAGACGCCGACGGAGGCGGCCATCCGCGAGTTGCGGGAGGAGACGGGCATCGCCGCCCGCGACGGCGCGATCACCGCCGAGATGCTGCGCGCATGGATGGTGCCCGAGAGGATGCGGGTGTTCGACGCGCCCTGGCGCGACGACCGCGCCCGCATCGTCACACACTGCGTGCCTTTCCTCGTCCCCGACGCCGTCGAGCGCCCCCGCATCGCCAGCGGCGGCGACGCGGCGGAGGCCGCCTGGCACCGCCTCGCCGACCTCGGCCCGGCAGGCTTCTATGCCGATCACTGGTCGATCCTGCGCCGCATGCTCGGTTCCTGACCGGCGGCCCGCGACGGGTCCAGCCGCCGGACGGGTGGCTCCGCCTGTCGAGCCTCACGGCCGCGTCATGCACAGCGCTCGCAGAAAGCCATTTGCAGGATCGGGGTTCCTGGGCTAGTTTCCGCCCGCTCACCACGGCCTGCACCCGTAGCTCAGCTGGATAGAGCGTTGCCCTCCGAAGGCAAAGGTCACACGTTCGAATCGTGTCGGGTGCGCCAATGATTTCAATGGCTTGGGCTGGTGTTCGCAGAGGTGAGAATACTTCGGGTAGCAACGGGGCAGCACGCTCTACCGGCTGATTCCTGCCGATGTTTTCCACAGTTTCGGCCGCCGCCCTTACCCGGTGCCCGTCTCTCTAAAGAGTGATGGACAGAGCGCTGAGGGTAGTTCACCTTCCGGAGCCGCCTTCGCGCCTCCACATAGCGCTGTAGAAGGCGGAGCCGAGGAAAGGGGACGGGTGCTTCCTTGGTGGGTAGGAGCAAGGGCGTCACTTGTATTTTTCGCCCTGTTCCTGGCAGTGCGCCCGCACACGGGCAAGCCAGGCATCAAACCAGACCCACGTTCCCTTGTAGTCCCCCGCGCAACCGAAACCCTTCGCAGGGTCTTTGGCATCAAGACGCTTCCACAGCTCGGTGTGATTGTGCAGCTTGAAGGTCGGGTAGCCCTCGGCCTGCATCGTTTCGACCACTTGCGCTGCGGTGTATCGCTTCTTGTTGACCTCCTTCAGCAGCACCCGGGGCGACCGTTCCTTATGCTGTCGCGTTCTCCCGCCCTGCTGCGAAGGCCGCGTCCGCCTGCCGGCGCAGGAGATCGGCGCGGCTGAGGTAGCGGGGCGAGAAGTGGAAGGGGGTGAGGCGCTTCACGCCGGCTTGCCGGGCGATGCGGCCGGCCTGTCCTGCCGTCAGATGCGCGCGGGCTGCGGCGATGGCCTCGTCCTCGTCCAGGAAGGGGGCCTCGATGAAGAGCTGGTCGGCGCCGCGCGCGAGCGCCACCATCCGGGCGACATTGTCCGCGTGGAAGGCGGCATCAACCACATAGGCGATGCGCTGCCCGCGCGCGGCGCGCAGGGCGTGCTGCTTCAGCACGCCGAGCGGCAGGCCGAGGCGGGGCGAAACCGGGACGGGCGTATCGTCGGGGGCGCCGAGGCGCACGGCGCGCTTGGCGGCCGTGAGCCAGGGGCCGACGGTGAGGCCGAGTTCCGCGAGGCCCTGCGGCCGCACGTCCACACGCAGCCGCTCCTGCAGGGCGAAGGCGAGGCAGGGCGTTCCGTGGTCGAGCACCGCGCCCTCGACGCGGAACTCGCCCTCGTCGAGCAGAATGCCGGGCGGCAGGGCGGGCGGCTCCGCCTCCTTGCGGCGAAAGGCCTCGCGCGCCCGGAAGACGGCACAGCGGCCATAGCCCGCCTCGCCCCATTCGCTGGCGACGATCGAAAAATCGACGGATGCTTCGCCGAGCAGGTTCCATGTATAGGCGGAGAGCTTTGCCGCGACTGCGTCGAGGAAACCCGCTGGGCCGGCAAGGTGCAGCGGCGCCGGTCGGTAGAGGCAGGCGCGCAACAGGCGGTCGAAGCCCGCGAAATGGTCCATATGCATGTGCGAGACGAAGGCGTCGCTGACGCGCATGAGCTCGCGCCAGGAGAGGGGCGACAGGTCACCGAGGTCGAACAGCAGCGCACGCCGGCCGAAGCGGAAGTCGATGAACAGCCCCGGGTCGGAGAACGGCTCGTTCACGAGCCGCGGTCGAACGAGCCAGCTCATGTGCCATTCGGCCTCCACCGGGATCTCCGGCCCAGTCGGCCGGACGGACGGCGCGAAGGGCCCCTCGAGCGGCGCGTCAGCCGGCCGCAACCCTCCCGCATACGTTCGCCCTGGCGGCGAGCCGCCGCGCGAGCGCGAGGCTCTCCGGCAGTTCCGCATCGTAGCGCTCGGTGATCTCCAGCACGAGGGCCGTGTCGGGCAGGAAGGTCAGTTCCGCGAAAAGCTCCTCCCACGGGATGTCGCCCCAGCCGAGCGGCAGGTGCAGATCGCCGATGCCGAGCGCCGTCGCCTCGCAGGGGTGGTGGAAGTGGGTCATCGTACAGGGACGGCCGAAGGAATCGTGCACGTGCAGGTGGCCCGCCACGGCGGCCATGGCGCGGATCTGCTCGCGCCAGTCGAGGCCGCGGCGCGTGCATTCGATATAGGCGTGGCTGAAGTCGAGGAGGGCGCAGAGGTTGGGACGGCCGATCGCCTGCACCGTGGCGGCGACCTCGGCCGGGCTCTGCCGGTATTCGGCATCGCTCATGGCGAAGATGTTCTCGAGGGCGATGCGCACGCCGTAACCGCGCGCCACTTCCGCCATCTCCGCGAGTGCCTCCCGCTCCAGCGTGTCGTAGCGGGTGTGGTCGGCGATGCGCCCCGCCGGCGCCGTGCCGGAATGGTGCACGAGCACTGTCGCACCGACGCGGTCGCACAGCTCGAGCATGGCGCGCACCACGGCCTTCTGCAGGGGCAGGTGCGGCTCATCCATGAAGTTCGAGACGATCTGACCGTGTACCGTGTAGCGCAGCGGATAGCGCCGGCAGATCTCGGCAAGCCGCTGCGCCCGCGAGCCGATGACGCGCCCGCCGGCGATCAGGTCCTCACCGTAGAGCGACAGCTCCGCCACGTCGGCGCGGAGGGCAACGAAGCGTGCGAGCGCCGCCTCCAGGACCGAGAGATCGCCGATGCCCGTGCCGGTGCAGAAGCCGACGCCGGAAATGATGCCGTGATCGGACATGGGGGTTGTTCCGTTCCGGGACGCGACGAGCCGCGCCCCAGTCTGCGGCGCGGCTCGTGCATTGGCCGTCGTTGCGCGCGAGACGCGCCTCGGCTCAGAACTCGGCCCAGTCGTCGAGGCGGGCGCCGGAATTGGCGACGCGCCGCGGCGCCGGACGGGCGGCGGGCTTCGGCTCCCGGCTCGCCATGGCGGCCGCGAGGCTCTTCAGGTTGGCCGCATCGGTGTGGGCGGCGAAGCTCTCCTCGCCCTGCATCTCGTCGGTGCGGAAGGCGGCGACGAGGTTGCGCAGGCGCTCGATCTGCGTCTGCAGCTCGTTGGCGGAGGCCGCGCTCTCTTCGGCCAGCGCCGAGTTCTGCTGCGTCATCTCGTCCATATGCGCCACGGTCTGGCTCATCTCGTCGATGCCGTTGGCCTGCTCGGCCGCGGCGGCGGAGATGTCGGCGACGGTTGCCGCCACGCGGTTTGCCGCGGCCACGATCTGTTGCAGCACGTCGCCCGCGCCCTGCACCAGCCTGACGCCGTCGGCCACCTGCTCGCTCGAGTTGGAGATGAGCCCCTTGATGTCCTTGGCCGCCTGGCTGGACCGCTGGGCGAGCGCCCGGACCTCGGAGGCGACGACGGCGAAGCCCTTGCCCGCCTCGCCGGCGCGCGCCGCCTCCACCGCCGCGTTGAGGGCGAGCAGATTCGTCTGGAAGGCGATGTCGTCGATCACCCCGATGATCTCGGAGATGCGGGTCGAGGCCTTCTCGATGCGCTCCATGGCGGTCACCGCCTCGGCGACGATCTGGCCGCCGCGCTCGGCCACGCTCTTTGCCTCCTCGCCGAGGGCGGTCGCCTGGCGCGAGTTCTCGGCGCTCTGCTTGACCGAGGCCGCAAGCTCCTCGGTGGTTGCCGCCGTCTCCTCGAGGCTCGTCGCCTGATCCTCCGTGCGCTTGGCAAGGTCGGAGGCGCCAGCGTTGATCTCGGCCGCCGAGACCGACACCTCGCGCGCCGTCTGCTGGATGGTGGTGACCGTCTCCGACAGGCGGGTGAGGGTGGTGTTCAGGCTTTCCTTCAGATCGGCGAAGCGGCCGTGATAGTCGCCGGTGATGCGGCGGGTGAGGTCACCCTGGGCCAGCGCCGCGAGCGCATCGGCGAAGTCGTCGGTCGCGGCCTCCACCATGGCGCCGATGCGGTTGATGCCCTCGGCGACGTTGCGGGTGAAGCCCGCCTTGCCGTCGAGCGGGACGCGGCGCGAGAAGTCGCCGGCCGAGGAGGCGGCCACGACCTCGGCGACCTCCGCCTCCGCCGCGAGCTCCTTGGTGAGGTCGTTCCACTCGAGCACCGCACCGAGCCGCTTGCCGTCGGGCGCGAAGATGGGGCTGACGCTGATGTCCATCTTCCGGGCCCCGACGGTGATGCGCGCCTGATAGGTCTCGCTGAGCTGCTCGACGCGTGCGCGCTGCTGGCCGGCGTTGCGATGGAAGACGTCCATGCTGCGGCCGATGATGTCCTTGGCCGAGAAGCCCGGAATGGCCGTCTGGAAGTCCTGCTCCGCCTCGTTCATCAGCGTCTGGGCCGAGCGGTTGAGATAGACGATCTTGTGCTCGGGGTCCGTGACCATGACGGTGGTGCGGCAACCGTCGAGCGCCACCTTGATGCGGCTCGCCTCGACGCCGTTGTCGTAGATCGCCTTCATGGCGCGGGCGAGCTCGCCGATCTCGTCGTGGCGCTCGATGCCCTTGAGCTCGGCGTTCTCGGCACGGGCGAGCTTCTCCACCGTGTCGCGGATGGCGAGGATCGGCTTGTAGATCGTGCGCCCGGCGAGCCAGCCGAGGACGCCGATGCCCGCGAGGATGCCAGTGCCGATCACGAACATCAGCCAGGCCATCTCCTCGATCGGCTTCTCAAGCTCAGCGATGGTCTGCTCGCCGACAATCGCCCACTTCAGCCCGTGGATCTGGAGCGGGAGGGCGCCCACGACGCTCGGCACGCCGCCGGCGCCGGCGGCCTCAACCATGCCGCTCTGGCCCTGCAGGGCGCCCTTGAGGGCTTCGTTGTCATAGGCCGTGGCACGCAGGAAGGTCGGCTCCTTGCTGAGCGGCAGCTGCGAGCGGATGAGCCGGTCCGGTCCGACGATGAAGGTCTGGCCCGTCTTGCCGAGCCGGGTGACGGCGATGGCGTTGAGCGCGTCGGGCGACAGCTGCAGCGCGATGATGCCCATGGTGCCGCCGTAATCGTCGCGAATGGCGCGCGCCAGGAAGGCCGCAGGCTGCTGATTGGCGGGCGCGTAGTTGTCGAAATCGACGAAGACGATCTCGGCCTGCGCCGCGGCCTCCTTCGCCGCCTTGAAGGCACGCGCGAGATTGCTGGCGGCGAGCGGGCCGTTGACGACGTTGCCGCCGAAGTCGCTCCGCTTCTCGACCGTATAGATGACATCGCCCTTGTCGTTCAGCAGGATGACGTCGGCGAATCCCTTGTTCTTCAGGTTGATCCAGTAGGGATGATACTTCTGGTGCATGATTCCGTAGAAGGAATCATCCTTGTCGCCCTTGTACTTCCAGCGTTCGCCGGCTGCAGAGGGGTTCTTGTCGACGTAGTGCGACTTGAGGATGTCGCCGGCGTCCTGCAGGCCGTTCCAGGCGACAGCGATCGAGCCCAGCGCATCGCGCGTCGCCGGGCTGTCGGAGAAGGTGCGCAGGTCGGTCTCGACCTGGTCGAAATACCGTTGCAGCGCGGTGCGCTGGGCCGTGAGCACGGTCTCGAGCTTGTTGCGGACTTCCGCATCCATCGCCTGGCGGGCGACGAAGAACGCGGTCGTGCCGATAGCCACCGCGCACACCACGGCGCCGCCGATGATCATCAGCGGAATCCGGAAGGAGAGCTTGGAGAATTTGCGCAGGAAACTCTTCATTTCTTGGGCCCGCTGCGAAAATGGTCTTGACGTTCTGTCGGTCCCCACCGCCGGGTCCGGGACGAGCGGTTGGCTGGCGAGATAATGCCTTATCTAAGTGCCAGAGATTTATAGAACATAAATGGTGCAAGCGGTTGCCGTGCGATATTTACGCAGTGTAGTTTGTGGCGATAATGAGTCACTTGCGCTGCAAGCAGAATCAAATCGCCTTGAAAATGATGCTTTACGGATCGTTTATGTGCGAGAATAGATTCATATCGGCCGTCGGGCTGGATTCAATAGAGTCGAATTTCATTTCGATCGTATGGAGTGAACGATTCCGATGTGGCGAATTTGGATTCGCGGCCCGGGGCCGGCTGAGGTTGAACTTCTTGCAGAAAACGACCTGCGGGCAATTGACGACCATGCCGGTGGCAGCCGCGCGCCGTCGCCGCGGCGTGGTGACGGCGGGCGGTCCGGTGGCGCGGCCACCCTCCTGCCCCGCCGCGCCCCGCAGGATGCGCCGCTGGTGCCTGTCCGCGCCGGGGGACGGCTATGCGTGGCGTGCAGACCGGGCCCTCCGCCGGAGCTGTCGCTGTCGCGCCGGGCCTGTTGTGCAGCCATTGCCAGGCCGGATCGTTCACGCGTTGCCGTCGGCGGAATGATTTCTGTCGGATGCGCAGTTCCAATTTATAATAATTACAAATAGAGATACTTGCGAGTTATTTGCGTTGACCTTGAAGAATTTTTGCGCAATGCAGCATCTATATTGTGGAGCGTGGCGGTCTTTCCGGCGGCCGGCGTCCTCGCCCGGGGGGCGGGACAGGCTGCGCACCCCATGCACATGGGTCCTGAGATCGGTTCCGGTCACCCGTCGAGGTGGGTGCGATGCCCCGGTCGCGCGGACCGGGCGCGCGGTTGCCGCACCTCGGCAACGGTGTGTGCGACCGCTGTTGCGAGTGATGGATCGTGATGTCGAAGACGTTTGAGATCGTGCTGCTCACCGGTCTTGGAAGGATGCGCCGACTCGCCGTGCTTGCGGTGCTCGCGGCCGTCGCCTGGGGCGGTGCGCCCGCCCTGGCGCAGGAGGCCGGAGCGCCGGTCGTTTCCTCGCCGGCCGCACAGTCCCTCGCTGGCGTCGGCCCGGGCGGAGCCGGGACGTCCGCGGGGGCGTCGGCGCCGGCTGCCACGGTGGCGGGGGACGGGGGCGTTCTCTCGTCGCCTCTCGCGCCGCCGCCGGCCGCGGTCAGGGCGGCGTCCGGTTCCACAGGCGCACCTGCGGCGGCGATGGCTTCCCTCCCGCACGATCTGTCCCCGTGGGGCATGTTCCTGGCGGCAGACGTGGTCGTGAAGGCAGTCATGGTCGGGCTCGCCTTCGCCTCGGTGGTGACCTGGACGGTCTGGTTCGCCAAGACGCTGGAACTCGTCATGGCGCGCCGGCGCCTCGGCCGCGCCATTGCCACGCTGCGCGGTGCACCGAGCCTCGCCGCCGCGGAAGGCGCCCTGCACGGGGCGGATGTTCCGGCGCGCGGCCCGTCAGCGGCGCTGGTCGCGGCGGCCCACGAAGAGGTCGCCGTGTCCGGTGACCTGCCGGCCGAGGGCATCAAGGAACGTCTCGCCGCCTCGCTGTCGCGCATCGAGGCCGCGGCCGGGCGACGCATGACCCGCGGCACCGGGCTTCTCGCCACGATCGGCGCCACGGCGCCCTTCGTCGGCCTTTTCGGCACGGTATGGGGCATCATGAACAGCTTCATCGGCATCTCGAAGGCGCAGACGACCAATCTCGCGGTCGTCGCGCCCGGCATTGCCGAGGCCCTGCTCGCCACCGCCATAGGTCTCGTCGCCGCCATTCCCGCGGTCATCATCTACAACGTCTTCGCCCGCGCCATCGCCGGCTATCGGGCGCAGGTCGCCGATGCCGCGACCGAGGTCCTGCGGCTCGTCAGCCGCGACCTCGACCGGCGCGACCAGGGCGTCGCGCGCCATCACCCTTTCGAGGCACAGCGCGAGCGCCCGACGAAACCGAGCCTCGTCGCCTCCGTGGCGCCCATGGCGCACGCGGCGGAGTAGGCTGCCATGGGCGCCAGGCTCAACCACGGGGAGGATGATCTCGGCGAAACGCACGAGATCAACGTCACCCCCTTCATCGACGTGATCCTCGTGCTGCTCATCATCTTCATGGTGGCGGCTCCGCTCGCGACAGTGGACGTGCCGGTCGACCTGCCGGCGTCGACCGCAAGTCCGCAGCCGCGGCCGGACAAGCCGTTGTTCCTGACCGTGAAGGCCGACCTGTCGCTCGCCCTCGGCGAGCAGACAGTGGCGCGTGACGGGCTCGCCTCGGCCCTCGACGCGGCCAGCGCCCAGGATCGCAACAAGCGCATCTTCCTGCGCGCCGACAAGGCGGTGGCCTACGGCGACCTGATGGAGGTCATGAACGCCCTGCGCGACGCCGGCTATCTCAAGGTCGCGCTCGTCGGCCTCGAGGCGGCGCCGGCCGCCGGAGCCGCGCAGCCGTCTCAGGCCGCGTCCCAGCCTGTTCGCTGAGGCCGGCGATGGCGGCGGCACCGGTGGACTGGCGGGAGGAGGGACGCGGCGCGACGGTCGCCCGCTGGGGCCTTGCGTCAGTCGTCGTGCTTGCCGCGCATGTCGGCACCGCCGCGGGGCTCCTCGCCCTGCAGGCGCCCGAGCCGTTGAGGGGAGAGCCGCCGGCGGCGATCATGATCGAGCTCGCGCCGCTCGCCATGGCGCCGGAGGCGCCGCAGAACGACGTCGCCCCGGGCGAGCGGGCCCTCATGGCGCATCCCGAAACCGACGAGCCGGACAAGGACGCCGAGCCCGATCCCGAGCCTCCGCCGCCGGCCCTCGACCTGCCCGAACCGCCGCCAATACCCCAGCAACTCGCCGTCCAGACCGCGGTTCCGGTCGAGGATCTCCCGCCTCTTCCCCGCGTTCCGACCTTGCCCGAGCCGGAGGTGACCCTGCCGCCGCCGCCCAAGCCGGCCGAGCCGCCGAAGGCGGCTGAGAAGCCGCGCGAGAAGCTCGAGAAGAAGCCGCAGGAAAGGCGGCGTGAAGTGAAGCGCCGGCCTCCGGCGCAGCGAGAACAGGCGCCACAGCGCCTGCAGGCCGCTCCGGCACCGACCGCCACGGCCCCCGTGGCCGGCGCCATGGCGGGCAATCCCGGAGCCTTGCCGGCTTCGTGGAAGAGCCGCCTCTACGCCCATATCGCCCGGCACAAGCGCTATCCGAACGAGGCGCGCAGCCGCGGTGAAACCGGCGTCGCACATCTGCGCTTCTCCATCGATCGAACGGGCCGCCTCGTGAGCTTCCGCCTCGTGCGCAGTTCAGGGTCGGCCGCGCTCGATGAGGCGGTGCTCGCCACGATCCAGCGCGCGGATCCCTTGCCTGCACCGCCGCCCGAGGCGGCCGCAGACAATCTCACCTTCGTCATCCCGATGAACTTCAGCCTGCATTGAGCCCGACGCCGGGTTCCCGCCCGACGAAGGGCGGGCGGCGCCCGTGCCGCGTCCCCCGAAATTGCCACGCTCGCCGCCGCGGCTTGGTACAATTCGGGTAGTCACCGCGAACTCGGGGGTGCACCGATGCGGATCTCCGTTCTGTCTCTCGGGCTCGTCGCCGCGCTCGTCGCGACGGCGGTTCACGCGCAGTCGCGCCCCTATGCGCCGCGCATGTCCTGCAGGGCAGTTGCCGGTCTCGTGGCTGCGCGCGGCGCCGTCGTCATCAGCACCGGCCCGACGACCTACGACCGCTATGTGCGTGACCGCCGCTTCTGCGAAATCACCGAGGTGACGCAGCCGGCCTGGGTGCCGACGGCCGACAGTCCGCAGTGCTTCATCGGCTACACCTGCAAGGAGGCGGAGACCGAGGACTTCTTCCCGCGCTGGCGGTGAGGTGGCGCTCACAGGGCGAGCGTCAGACGGGCGCTCGCCGGCAGGGCGCAGCACAGAAGTGCCTCGCCTTCGCCCGGAGAGGCGCTCGGCGCGGCCGCATAGGTCACGGCGCCGGCGACGAGGCGCACGGCGCAGGTGCCGCACGTTCCGGAGCGGCAGCTCCATGGCGCGTCGATGCCGGCGGCCTCGGCAAGGTCGAGCAGGCTTCCCCGGGATGGGTCCCAGGCGGCAGCGACGCCCGAGGCCTCGAAGGTCACGGCAGCCTCGACGGCGGGGGGCAGCACTTGCGCGGCCACGGCCGCCGGGCCACGCCTCTCCAGACGCGCCGGGCCGAAGGCCTCGTGCCGGATGCGCTCGTCGCGCACGCCGAGGCCGAGAAGCATATTGTAGACCGACTGCATGAAACCCTGCGGGCCGCAAAGGTAGAAGTCGTAGTCGTCGAGCGGGAGGAGGCCCTTCAGGAGCTCGGCGTCGATCCGGCCGACACTGTCATGGTCGCGGCCGAGCACGTCACCCGCCCGCGGGGCACTGTAGCGGACATGGACGGCCAGGGTGGAGCGCCGCGTCGCGAGCGCACGCACATGTGCGGCGAAGGCGTGCTCGCCGCCATGGCGCGCCGCATGGATGGACCAGACCCGCCGGCCGGGATAGCGCATGCGGTCCTCTGTGCCGCCCAACAGATGGTCGAGCATGGCGATCGTCGGCGTGATACCCACGCCGCCGGAGATGAGCACCACCGGCCGCCGGCTGTCGGGATCGAGCGTGAAGTCGCCGCGCGGGGCCATGGCCCGGACAGTCGTGCCGGGCCCGACGGTGTCGTGGAGCCAGGTGCTGGCGAGAGCACCCGTGCCCGCGCGCTTCACACTGATGCGATAGTGCCGGCCATTCGCCTCCTCCGAGAGGGTGTAGGTGCGGCGCACCGGGCGTGGCTCTCCGGCGATATCGAGCGCGATGGGCAGGAACTGTCCGGGGCGGTGGCCGGCAAGGCCGCCGCCGTCCGCCGGCTCGAGGTAGAACGAGCGCACCGTCTCGCTCTCGTCCTCGATGCGTGTAACGGTGAAGCGGCGATAGGCGTCGCGCAACGCATCCGCGGCGAGTGTCTGCGCGACGGCGTCCCAACTTCCGGTGGCCGGAAGCTCCCGCGCCAGCGCAGGTTCGGACCAGCGCAGGGGGACTGCCCCCTCGATCGCGACCCCCTCGGTCACGCGAAAGCGCAGGAGCCGTTCAGCTCCGGCGAAGGCCGCGAGGTCCGGCCCCTCCCAGACGACCTCGGCCTCGCCCGTGAGCGACAGGAGGCGCCCCGTGGCGAAGTCGACGAACAGCAGGCCGGCGCGCGGGTTCACCGCGAGATTGCCGAAGGTGTTGAAGTGGAAGTTGCCGACGAAGTCGGGCGAGGTGAGCAAGGTCCGCCCGTCCTCCTCGCTCACGCGCACGAAGTCCGGCCTGCCGCCGCGATGCGAGACGTCGACGCCCTCGACCGGATCGCCGCCCCGCGCCTCCGGCGAAGCCGTGGCGATGAAGAAGGTGTCGGCATTCGCCACGAGCGCGGCCGCCTCGGCTGAAAGGAGCGGCCCTTCGGCCCGGACCGGTCGCGACGCGGCGACCGTGGATGGCTCGGCAACGAAGGTGGGCTCGCGTGCCTGGATGTACTGCGGGCAGTTGCCGAAGCTCTGCCCGACCCGCACCGTCAGGCGGCCGGGCTCGGCTTCGACGATCGTGCCGTTCATGCGGTTGCGCCGGCGGGTCTGGAGTTCGATGCCGAGAAGCCCGACGGGCCTGCCGGCCGCGAGGTTCTCGCGCCCCGGATCGCCGAAGGCGGCGGTCGCGGTGATGACGAGCGTGCGTGCATCGGGTGAGGCGACGAAGCCCGGTCGCCCTACCAGGATCGATGCCCAGGGCCGTCGTTCGGCGTCGAGGCTCCCGACGATCAGGAACGGCAGCTCGCCGAACAGCTCGCGGTGCTGGTCGGGCATGAAATCCCGCACCACCCGGCGCCCGATCCGCTCGACCCGGTCGCGGACGCCGGCGCGTTCCTGAACGGCGCGCTCGCCCGCATGGAAGGGCGAGCCCGCATGAGGCCAGCCCGGCAACGGCGCCGGCGCTGCTTTGGGCGTCAGGGGCTGCGACATGAGCGTTTCCTTCTGGTGCGGGTTGCCGCCAGGGCCCGTTCCCGGGCCCTGCGGCGGCTTCGGCGCGGCGTCTCAGGCTGCCGCGAGAGGCGTGCGCTGCATGGGCACGAAGCCGGGCAGGGCCTCCACCCGGCTGAGCCAGGCACGCAGGGGGGCGTAAGGCTCGAGCGAGATGCCGCCCTCCGGTGCGTGGGCGGTATAGAAGTAGATCGCCACGTCGGCGATGGTGGGCGTCGTGCCCGCGAGGAAGGGCTCAGCGGCGAGATGCCGGTCGAGTACCGCGTAGAGCTGCGTGGCGATGGTCTTCGCCCGCTCGTGGTCGAGCTTCGCGCCGAAGACGGTGACGAGGCGCGCCGCCGCAGGACCGGAGGCGAGGGGACCAGCGGCGACCGACAGCCACTGCTGCACGCGTGCCGCGGCGAGCGGATCGCGCGGCAGCCAGCGCCCCGACGCGTCGTGGCGCGTCGCAAGATAGACGAGGATGGCGTTGCTGTCGGCGAGCGTGACTTCGCTGTCCTCGATCACCGGCACCTGGCCAAAGGGGCTCTTGGCCAGGAACTCGGGCGTCTTGTGTGCGCCGCGGGCGAGATCGACGTCGACCAGCTCGACGGGCAGCCCCAGGAGCGACAGGAAAAGCTCGACGCGATGGGCATGGCCCGACAGGGCGTGGCGGTAGAGGCGGATGGGGCTGGCGGGGCGGGGCATGCTCGGTCCTTTCGGGGCTCGCCTCGTTGTTGGCGCACGACGGCGCCTTCCCGCCGGAGATTGCCATTCCGATCACACGGCGGAATGGCCGCATTTGACAATTGATTGTTCCGCGGAATGTAATGATCTGATGGATCGCCTGGACTGCATGCGCGCCTTCGTCGCCGTGGCGGAGGAGGCGGGCTTTGCCGCTGCCGCCCGGCGGCTCGCCCTGTCTCCGCCCGCCGTCACGCGCGCCGTCGCGGCGCTCGAAGAGCGCATCGGTGCGCGCCTCCTGCACCGCACGACCCGGCTCGTGCGCCTGACGGAGGCCGGCGCGCGCTACCTCGCTGACTGCAAGCGCATCCTTGCCGAGATCGAGGAGGCCGAGGGCATCGCGGCCGGCGCCCACGGCGAACTGCGGGGGCCGCTCACGGTCACGGCCTCGGTCCTGTTCGGGCGCATGTTCGTCGCGCCGATCGTGCTCGACTTCCTGGTGCTCCATCCGGGGGTCTCGGCCCGGACGCTCCTTCTCGACCGCGTGGTCGACCTTCTGGAAGAGGGGATCGACGTCGCGGTGCGCATCGCCCATCTGCCGGATTCGTCGCTGAGCGCCGTGCGGGTCGGCACGGTGCGGCGGGTCGTCTGCGCCGCTCCCGCCTATCTCGCCGCGCGCGGCGTGCCGCGTTCGCCCGCCGACCTCGCCCGCCATGAGGTGGTGGCCTTCGCGCCGAGTGGGGTGCCAGAGGAGTGGGTCTTTACCGCAGAGGGGCGCAGGGAGAGCATCCGGCTCGCGAGCCGGCTCGTCGTCAACACGGCAGATGTCGCCATTGCCGCGGCCGTCGCCGGGCACGGGCTGACGCGCGTCCTCTCCTACATGATCGAGCCGGAGCTGCGCGCCGGGCGTCTCGAGATCGTCCTCTGCGAATATGAGCCGCCGCCGGTGCCGATCCATGTCGCCCACGCCGAGGGGCGGCGCGCGGCCGCGCGCGTGCGCGCCTTCGTCGATTTCGCCGCGAAGCGGCTCAGGTCCGGCCCGGTCCTTGGCTGACGAGGGGAGGCCGTGTTCGGGGTCGCCGCGCGGCATCCCGCATCAGCGTCGCGGGTCGATGACCAGCTGCGGATCCTCCAGGAGGCCGAGATCGAACAGCGTGGGCGCGCCGCCGACCGGCGCGCCCTCGATCGCGAGCAGCCGGCGCTTTGTCGCCACGCAGCCGTTTGCCGAAAAGCCGCCGGCCTTGCCGCCGGAGGCGAGCACGCGATGGCAGGGGACAATGATGGGGAAGGGGTTGCGCCCGAGCGCCTGTCCCACGGCGCGCGCGAGCCCGGGATCGCCGAGGCGGGCCGCGATCGCGCCGTAGGTGAGCGTTTCGCCCGGGGCGATGCCGCGCGCGATTTCATAGACACGCCGGTCGAAGGGCGGCACGGTCTCCATATCGAGCGCAACGGCGGACAGATCGCATGGCGCGCCGGTGAGAAGCGCGACAATGCTGTCGATGGTGCGCTGCACGTCCGGAGGCGGCGCCGTCTCCTGCGCGCCCGGACATCGCCGCACGAGGCGCGTGCGCGTCTCGCGCTCGCTCGCCTCCGGCAGTTGCAAGCCCACGATGCCGCGCTCGCCCCAGGCGATGCCGCAGCGGCCGACTGCCGTGTCGAAGAGGGCAAAGCCATATGCCGTCATACACTGAGCATAGCACAAGGCGCCCGGCGCGGGCCTGCGCGCCGGCGGTGCGGATTGAACCGTTCGAGGGCCGTCGAAAACGATGCCGCACGGCCGGATGCGCGGCTCCCATGGCCCTGTCGCGACAGATTGGAGGAACCGGTCGATGCCCCTGGCGCGTGCGACCGAAGCGGCGGGCCGGTATCCGATTCGCAAAGGACGCATATGATATGTAATTTATTTCCATATTGCTGCATGCGGCGTAAAAATCTATCAATTGGCATTCCCGAGACTCGGAGGCAGGGCATGCTCCAGGTTGTGCGCGCCAAACTGCACGCGATCCGCGTGACCGGAGCCGATCTGAACTATCACGGGTCGATCACGCTCGATCCTGACCAGTGCACGCAGGCCGGCATTCGCCCGCTCGAGTTCGTTGATATCTTCAACAAGAACAACGGCGCGCGCTGGTATACCTATGTCATCTTCGGCAAGCCGGGTTCACGCTGCTGCGTCCTGAACGGCGCGGCGGCGCGCAACTGCCAGAAGGACGATGAACTCATCATCTGTGCTTCGGCCTATGTCGAGGAGCGCGCGCTGTACGACTTGAGGCCCAAGGTTCTCACCTTCGGTCCGGGCAATGTCGTCGAAGACGTCATGCATTACGAAGTCTACGAGACGCCCGAGCGCCCCTTTGATTTCCGCATGGTGATCGAGCCACGCGAGCCGTCGGCCGTGCGGCGCGTCGGCGCGGTCGATGTCGAGGCCCTGGCCCGGGATCTCAGGGCGCGCGGGCTCGACGACCACGCGGTGGCCGATGTCCTGTCGCGCCATCTCAGGTCCGTCGCCTGACAGCGTGTGCCGCGGGCCGTTCACCGTCAAGCCTGCATCGCGCTTCTGAGCGTCGCGTAGATGCGCGGGTCGGTGGATTGCGCCACGTTGAAGCGCAGGAAGCGGCTCGCCGATTGCGACAGACTGAAGGCGTTGCCGGGGGCGAGGACGACATTCTCGGCGAGAGCGCGCCGGGCGATGTCGGCGGCGTCGAGCCCCTCGGGCAGTTCGCACCACAGGAACATGCCGCCGCGCGGCTCGATCCAGGGCATGATGCCGATGGCCTTCAGGCGGGCGCTCGTCTGCCCCATGGCGCGCGACAGCCTCTCGCGCAGGCCCTCCACGTGCTTGCGGTGGGTGCCGTCCGTCAGCACGGTGAGTACGAGTTCGGCGGACAGCCGGCCGCTACCGAAGGAGGTCGCGATCTTCAGGTCGGTCAGGCCCTCGATCCAGTCGCGCCGCGCGGCGATGAAGCCGCAGCGCACCGCCGCCGACAGTGTTTTCGAGAAACTGCCGATGTGCACGACACGCTCGAGCCCGTCGAAGGCGGCAAGGCGCGGCGCCGGCTCGTGCTCGAAATCGGCGAAGATGTCGTCCTCGACGATGGTCGTCCCCGCCTGCTCGGCGAGCTTGAGCACCCGGTGCGCGACGAGGGGCGAGAGCGTCGCCCCGGTCGGATTGTGCAGGGCGGAATTGGTGAGGTAGAGGCGCGGCCGGTGCGCGGCGAGCGCCTGGGCGAAGAGCTCGAGGTCCGGGCCCGAGGCCGTGTAGGGAACGCCCGCGACCTTCACCCGGTGGGCGCGGAGCAGGGCGTGGAAATTGAAGTAGCAGGGGTCGTCGACGAGCACCGCATCGCCCGGCTCGAGCAGGAAGCGGCAGACCAGGTCGATCGCCTGCGTGCCCGATTCCGTCAGCACGATCTGGTCGGGCGCCGCCTCGATGCCGCGCTCGGCCATGCGCCGGGCGAGAAGGCGGCGCAGGGGCGCGAGCCCGAGCGGCGTGCCGTAGTCGGCGAGCGTGGCCTCCTCCGCCCGCGCCAGAGCGCGCAGCGCCCGACGGATGCCCGCCTCCGGCATCCATGAGGGCGGCAGCCAGCCGCAGCCCGGCTTCAGCACATCCTCCCCCGCTGCGAGCGACTGCCGCGACACCCACAGCGGGTCGACGGCGCGGTCGAGCCGCGGGCCCATCTCGGCGAGCGAGAAGGGGGGCAGGTGCCCGGCCACGTAGAAGCCGGAGCCGCGCCGTGAGCGCACAACGCCCTCCGCTGCCAGCCGCTCGTAGGCCTCGACGACGGTCGATTTCGACACCTGCATGGCTTCTGCGAGGCGCCGGATGGATGGCAGCTTCGCGCCCGGCGCGAGCGTGCGCCCGGCGATGCGCTGCCGGATCGCCCGCATGACGTGCGCGACAAGCGAGCCGTCGCTCCCCTGAGGATCGACCGGGCTGTCCATCTGTACTGCTCACTGCTGCATCACAGTTTGCGCGAACTGTAATGGACTGTCCCTGGAAAGGCCACGCGCGACGTCCGATAGGGACTGCGGCGAGGTGGCATGATGGACAAGACCGCGAGCGGATGGATCAACGGCTTTCTCGGGGTGCTGATCTTCAGCGGGTCGCTGCCGGCGACGCGGGTCGCGGTCGCCGATTTCGATCCGCTGTTCCTCACCGTCGCCCGGGCGGGGATCGCCGGCGTTCTGGCTGTCGTCCTGCTTCTCGCCTTCCGGCAGAAGCGCCCGCAGCCTGCCGACCTCGCCTCCCTGGCCGTCGTCGCCCTTGGCGTGGTGGTGGGCTTCCCGCTGCTGACGGCGCTCGCCCTGCGCCACATCACCTCCGCGCACTCCATCGTCTTCATCGGGCTCCTGCCGCTGGCGACGGCGGCCTTCGGCGTGTTCCGCGGGGGGGAGCGGCCGCGCCCGGCCTTCTGGCTCTTCTCCGGCGTCGGCAGCGCCTTTGTCGTCGGTTTCGCGCTGGCCCTGGGCTCCGGCGCCGCGCCCGTCGGCGACTTGCTGATGCTCGCGGCGATCGTCGTCTGCGGCCTCGGCTATGCCGAGGGCGCGAAACTGTCGCGCAAGCTGGGCGGCTGGCAGGTGATCTCCTGGGCGCTCGTGCTGTCGCTGCCCGTGATGGCGCCGCTCGCCCTCTGGACCATGCCCGCGTCATGGGCTGCGGTGGGCGGCGCGGCATGGCTCGGGCTCGGCTACGTGTCGCTATTCAGCATGCTGATCGGCTTCGTGTTCTGGTACCGGGGGCTGTCCCAGGGCGGGATCGCCGCGGTGGGACAGTTGCAGCTTCTGCAGCCCTTCTTCGGGCTGGTCCTCGCGGCCACCCTGCTGCACGAGACGGTGGGCTGGTCCATGGTCTGGGTCACGGCCGCCGTCGTGCTCTGCGTTGCCGGCGCGAGGCGCTTCGCCGCGTGAGGGCGCGCCGCGGCCCTCCGGTCATCATCGTCGATCAGGCGGTGGTGCCCCTGGCCGGGATCGAACCAGCACTCCTTGCGGAACTCGATTTTGAGTCGAGCGCGTCTACCAATTCCGCCACAGGGGCAAGCGCGCGCGATCATAGCGGCGGAAAGTCCCCGGTCAACGCGCTGCGCGCGACGATCCGCCGCGAATTGGCGCGGGATGACGCGCTCGTCGCTCTGAACCGAGGCGGGGCGCGGAAGCGCAATCGCTTGCCGCGATCGGCGCGCGACGCTGGCCGGCGACCACATTGGCCCGGCAGCGCGATGCCCATGCCGTGGGCATGGACAATTCGGCGGCCGGCCGGTAATCGGACGGAATGTTCCGCCGCCTCTACGCTTGGACCATGTCGCTCGCAGAAAGCCCGCGAGCCCCCTGGGCGCTGGGTGCGGTGTCCTTTTCCGAGAGTTCCTTCTTCCCGGTTCCGCCGGATGTCATCCTCGTGCCGATGGCGCTCGCGCGGCCGGACAGGGCGTGGTTCTACGCCGCCCTGTGCACCGTCACCTCGGTCGTCGGCGGGCTCGTCGGCTACGGCATCGGCGCGCTCCTGTTCGACTCGCTCGGCCAGTGGCTGATCGCGCTCTACGGCTATGGCGATGGCGTCGCTGCCTTCCGCAAGGCCTATGCCGACTACGGCCACTGGATCATCCTGCTCAAGGGCCTGACGCCGATCCCCTACAAGCTTGTCACCATCGCCTCGGGCTTTGCCGGCTACGACCTGCTCTGGTTCACGCTCTTGTCAGTGGTCACGCGCGGGCTGCGCTTCTATCTCGTCGCCGGGCTCATGAACCGCTTTGGAGATCCGCTGAAGCGGCTGATCGATCGCCATCTCAATCTGGTGGCGGGACTGACGCTGCTCCTGCTGGTTGGCGGGTTCGTGGCGGCCAAGTATCTTTTCTGAGGGTGAAGGGGCCGATGCAGGCAGTCGCCCGTTTTCTCGCCGTTCCACGCCGCGTCGCGCTCGCCGTGTTCGCGGCGGCCGCCGCCACCATCGCCGGCGCCTATTTCTTCGAGTACGTGCTGCGCCTGCCGCCGTGCGATCTCTGCCTGATGCAGCGCGTCCCCTACTATGCGGCCATGCCGCTCGCGGTGCTGCTGGCGCTTCTGCCGGCGCGTCCTCCCGCTCTGCGGGTCGCGGGCTATGGCCTCGGCCTCGTCGCCGCGATATTCCTCGTCGGCGCGGCTCTCGCCGGCTATCACGCCGGAGTGGAATGGGCGCTCTGGCAGGGGCCGGGGGGCTGCACCGGGGCGATTGCCGCGCCCGCCGGCATGGGCGATTTCCTGAAGAGCCTAGAGACGGTGCGCGTCGTGCGCTGCGACCAGGCCGCCTGGCGCTTCCTCGGCCTGTCGCTCGCCGGCTGGAACGTGCTGATCTCGCTCGCTATCGCAGCCGTCGCCGGCCTCGGCGCCCGCGCCGCGCTTACGCGCGGCTGAGAACCCCAGCAATATCTTCGGGGCCGGATGGGCGCCCCATTGCCGCAGTGCTCCTTGTCCGCAGGGCGTTCGTGACGACCGTCGTCGCTTCGCGTGAGGCTGTCCTGCGAGGGGGGGGCGGCGAGTGCCCTAGGGTTCGAGCTCGGTGTCCCAGTAGAGATAGTCGAGCCAGCTGTCGTGCAGGTAGTTCGGCGGAAAGAGCCGGCCGTTCTGGTGCAGGTCGCCGATGGTGGGTTGAAAGGGCTCTTGGCTCGGCCACATCCCGACGTCCTCGGGCAGGCGGTCCCCCTTGAGGAGATTGCAGGGGGAGCAGGCGGTGACGACGTTGTCCCAGGTCGTCTGGCCACCTTTGGAGCGCGGGATCAGGTGATCGAAGGTCAGATCCTCGCGGGCGCCGCAATACTGGCAGGTGAACCGGTCGCGCAGGAAGACGTTGAAACGGGTGAAGGCCGGTTGTCGTGTGGGCTTCACATAGGTCTTGAGCGAGACGACGGAGGGTAACCGCATCTCGAAGCTCGGACTTCGCACCGTCCGCTCATATTCGGAAACGATGTTCACCCGCTCGAGGAAAACCGCCTTGATGGCATCCTGCCAGCCCCAGAGGGACAGCGGGTAATAGCTCAACGGACGATAGTCGGCG
This sequence comes from Chelatococcus albus, assembly GCF_030067675.1. Taxonomy (GTDB): domain Bacteria; phylum Pseudomonadota; class Alphaproteobacteria; order Rhizobiales; family Beijerinckiaceae; genus Chelatococcus_A; species Chelatococcus_A albus. Next base: position 78,056 of record NZ_JASJEV010000010.1, read on the forward strand.
TTGAGAACAAGGGCCGGACAGGCTTCCGGCGCGACCGGATGTGGGACGTGAATCGTCACCCCACCGCCTCCGCGAGCGAATCTGCTCGTGGGATTAGTCTACAGAGGCTGTGACACCGTTGTGAAGGTGCCAGTGCGGCAGGCAGCGACAAACAACCGCGCCCTCCCGCAGGAGGGCGGCTGAATGTCGCGCCGTCGGCGGGGGCGGTTGGGGCTCAGCGCGTGGGAACCGGCTTGTCGCCGCGGTAATCATAGAAGCCGCGCTTCGTCTTGCGGCCGAGCCAGCCGGCTTCGACATATTTCACGAGCAGCGGGCAGGGCCGGTATTTCGAATCGGCGAGGCCTTCGTAGAGCACCTGCATGATCGACAGACACGTGTCGAGGCCGATGAAATCCGCAAGCTGCAGCGGCCCCATCGGATGGTTGGCGCCGAGCCGCATGGCGGTGTCGATGGATTCCACCGAGCCCACGCCCTCATAAAGCGTGTAGATCGCCTCGTTGATCATCGGCAGCAGGATGCGGTTGACGATGAAGGCCGGGAAATCCTCGGCGAGGGTCGCCGTCTTGCCGAGCTTGGCGATGAAGGTCTTGGTGGCCTCGTAGGTCGGGTCCTCGGTGGCGATGCCGCGGATGATCTCCACGAGCTGCATCAGCGGCACCGGATTCATGAAATGCACGCCGATGAAGCGCTCGGGCCGGTCCGTCGCGGCGGCGAGGCGCGTGATCGAGATCGACGAGGTGTTGGTGCCGAGCATTGCCTCGGGCTTCAGCACCGGACACAGGGCGGTGAAGATCTTGCGCTTCACCTCTTCGTTCTCGGTGGCGGCCTCGATGACGAAGTCGCAGTCAGCGAGCGCCTCGAGCGTGGTCGCCGGCACGATGCGCGCGAGCGCCTCCTTGCGTGCCTCCTCGCTGACCAGCCCCTTCGACACCTGGCGGGCGATATTGCCGTTGATGGTGGCGAGGCCGGCGTGAATGCGCTCCTCGCTCAGGTCGTTCAGGGCAACGTCGTAGCCCGCGAGCGCGCAGACATGGGCGATGCCGTTGCCCATCTGGCCGGCACCGATGACGCCTACCTTGCGAATCGTATCCGACATGAAAGTCCGTCCGGTGGACAAGGAAGCAGCGGCGGCCGCATCGGGCGGCCGCCGCTGCCGGGCTCAGCGCCCGATCTTGGCGAGTTCCTGCTCGAGCTCGGGCAGGGCGGTGAAGAGATCGGCGACGAGGCCGTAGTCGGCGACCTGGAAGATGGGTGCCTCCTCGTCCTTGTTGATGGCGACGATGACCTTCGAGTCCTTCATGCCGGCGAGGTGCTGGATGGCACCGGAGATGCCCACCGCGATGTAGAGCTCGGGTGCCACCACCTTGCCCGTCTGGCCGACCTGCCAGTCGTTCGGCGCATAGCCGGCATCGACGGCCGCGCGCGATGCGCCCATGGCCGCGCCGAGCTTGTCGGCCACCGGCTCGATCACCTTGGCGAAATTCTCCGCCGAGCCGAGCGCCCGGCCGCCGGAGATGATGATCTTGGCCGAGGTGAGCTCCGGCCGGTCGGACTTCGACAGTTCCTCGCCCTTGAATGCCGACAGGCCCGGATCGGCGACAGCGGCCACCGCCTCGATCGGCGCCACTGCCGTGCCCGGCCCGGTGGCAGGGAAGGAGGCGCCGCGCACGGTGATGATCTTCTTGGCGTCCGTCACCTGCACGGTCTGGATGGCATTGCCGGCGTAGATCGGCCGCTCGAAGGTGTCGGGCGCCACGACCTTCGTGATGTCGGACACCTGCATCACGTCGAGGAGGGCGGCCACGCGCGGCATGACATTCTTGCCCGTCGTCGTCGCCGGCGCGACGAGCGCGTCGTAGTCGTCGGCGAGCGACACGAGGAGGGCCGCGAGCGGCTCGGCGAGGCGATGCTCGTAGGCGGGCGCGTCCGCGAGGAGCACCTTGGCGACGCCTTCGAGCTTGGCGACCGCCTCGGCGACGCCCTGGCAGCCCGCACCGGCAACGAGGACGTGAACGGGCGCGCCGAGGGCGCGCGCCGCGGTCAGGGCCTTGGCGGTGGCGTCGTTGAGCGACTTGTTGTCGTGCTTGGCGAGAAGCAGCGTCGTCATGATCAGAGAACTCCCGCCTCGTTCTTCAGCTTGCCCACGAGCTCGGCCACCGAGGCCACCTTGACGCCGGCCTGGCGCGCCGGCGGCTCGGCCGTCTTCAGGACCTTGAGGCGCGGCGTGACGTCGACGCCGAGCGCCTCGGGCGTCGTCTCGTCGAGGGGCTTCTTCTTGGCCTTCATGATGTTGGGCAGCGAGGCGTAGCGCGGCTCGTTCAGGCGCAGATCCGTCGTGATGATGGCCGGCAGCTTCAGCGACAGGGTCTGCAGGCCGCCATCGATCTCGCGCGTCACCTCCACACTGCCATCGCCGATCACCACCTTCGAGGCGAAGGTGCCCTGGCCCCAGCCGAGGAGGGCGGCGAGCATCTGGCCGGTCTGGTTCGCATCGTCGTCGATCGCCTGCTTGCCGAGGACGACGAGGCCGGGCTGCTCCTGCTCGACGAGCTTCTTGAGGATCTTGGCGACGGCGAGCGGCTCCACCGGCGCATCGGTCTTCACCAGGATGCCGCGGTCGGCGCCCATGGCGAGGCCGGTGCGGATGGTCTCGGCCGCCTGCGCCGTGCCGATCGACACCACCACGATCTCACTGGCCTTGCCGGCCTCCTTCTGGCGGATGGCCTCCTCGACGGCGATCTCGTCGAAGGGGTTCATCGACATCTTCACATTGGCGAGCTCGACGCCGGAACCGTCCGCCTTCACGCGGACCTTCACATTAAAGTCGACCACCCGCTTCACGGGCACCAGGATCTTCATCGAAAAGTCCCTTTAGGCGAGGGCAAGCGGTCCTGCCGGACCGACCTCGAGGATGCGATGAGCAGAGGGATCTCGCGCGCGGTTGACGATCGGCGCGCTCCCGAGCGCGAGGACCGTAGCGAGCGGCTTCTGGCCTTGTCAACGCTGCGAAAGTTCATTCTCCTCCGGTGAGAGAAGGCCCGTCCGCGGCTCCGAGCAGGGGCTGGTCCGGTCGCCTGAGGACGAGCACCAGGACGGCCCCCGCGGCGAAGCCGCCGAGATGCGCGACCCAGCCGACCGAGTCGTCGAAGCCGCTCCACATCTGCGCGATCTGGAACAGGAGCCAGAAGCCGATGGCCCAGTAGGCGCGCAGGCGCAGCGGGATGCGCGCGAAGAACAGCCCCCACAGCCGCACGCGCGGATGCAGGATGAGATAGGCCGCCACGACGCCTGACACCGCGCCCGAAGCGCCGACCAGCGGACGCACGGAATCGGGCGAGGCGTACGCATGTGCGAACCCGCCAGCCACCCCGCAGGCCAGGAAGAAGAGGACGAAGCGCAAATGCCCCATCGCATCCTCGACATTGTCGCCGAAGACCCAGAGGAACAGCATGTTGCCGGCAAGATGCAGAAGGGAGAGATGCACGAACAGGCTGGTGACGAGCGTCAGGGGCTCCGGCACGATCGGCAGCCCCTCGGGTAGCGAGGCGCTGCCGAACAGAGAGGCCGGGATGACGCCGAGGCCGGCCACGAGCCAGGTCTCGCCGACCGGCAGGAGGTCGAGCCAGGTGGCAAGGTAGACGGCGCCGCACAGGCCGATGAGCGCATAGGTCGCATAGGGCGCCTTGAGGTTGCGCATCGGCACGCCGTCGTGGATCGGCACGAACATGGCTCAGCCTCTCGCGCGCGCCGGGCTCACCGGTTCTGCCCCGGCACCCACAATATGTCACCCGCTCCCTTGTCGTTCACGTGCCGTGACGCGACGAAGAAGAAGTCCGACAGGCGGTTGAGGAACTTGACGGCGGCGGGCGAGACGGTCTCGCCCGGCTTGTCGGCGAGCGCCGTGACCACGCGCTCCGCGCGCCGGCAGACCGTGCGGGCGAGATGGAGAGCCGCGGCGGCGGGCGTGCCGCCGGGCAGCACGAAGGACTTCAGCGGCGCGAGATCGGCGTTGAGCGCGTCGATCTCCCGCTCCAGGCGCTCGACCTGCGCATCGACGACGCGCAGGGCCTCGCGCCTCGCCGGCTCTTCGCGCGCAGGCGTGGCGAGGTCGGCGCCGAGGTCGAAGAGATCGTTCTGGATGCGCGCCAGCATGGCGTCCACGGCCGCGTCGCCGCTGGTGTGCAGCCGCGCCAGGCCGACGCAGGCGTTCACTTCGTCCACCGTGCCGTAGGCCTCGATGCGAAGATCGTGCTTCGGCCGCCGCTCGCCCGTGGCCAGGGTCGTCGTGCCCTTGTCGCCCGTGCGCGTGTAGATGCGGTTCAGGCGAACCATGCGGGCCTCTTGGGGGTCAGAATCGGTAGCCCACCTTGGCCCCGATATTGGTCAGCCCGCGATTTTGGTCGCAAATGCCGGCGTTGGAAAGGTGCTCCACCGTCGCCATCACGCTCCAGTTTGCCGTGAGGCGCCAGCCGATGGCGGCCGACTCGCGGAAGGTCGGCGAGCAGCCCATGGCGTTGTGGTCGGCCGGCACCACCGGGCCGTCCTTGCCGTTGTGCACGGCGCCGCCGAGGCTCGCCTCGACGAAGAACTCCTGCGTCAGGTCGAACGTCCAGGTGAAGCCGGCATAGGCATGGCTCGTCTTGCCGGCCGTGTTGAGCGCGCCGCCGATGTGGAGGCGCGGGATGAGCAGATCGAGCGTGGGCGTGCTCGCCGTGAAGGGCTTGGCGAAGAGAATCTCGCCGGTGATATCGGCAGACCCCTTCTCCGGGCTCCAGGGATCGTGCGCGTTGACGCCGAAGCGCAGCTCCGACAGGAAGCTCGGTGCCGTGACCGTCGGCGGTGGCGCCGAGGGTGCCCGCGGCCGGGCGAGGTCGGCGGCACCCGCCGGGCCAGCCGCAAACGCGCAAAACACCAGTGTCGCGAGAATCGTCGCAGAAGAACGCATGGGGGCTTGCCTCGCCGTATGACTCGGCTTTGTAGCACGGCAGCATGGGGCGCAAAGCACCAGACCCCCCTCGCGGGCATTTCGCGCCTGCAGCGTTGCGCCGGGGCAACGCTTCATCCTTCCGGCAGCCGTAGTCCCGCGCCGAAACGGTGCGATTCCCGGGTGATTTCGAGGAAATACAAGAAGTCGACAGGCCGGCGCAATGAACGCCCGCCGGTCGCTCACGGGCTCAGAAGGCCCGCCACCAGACCACGAACATGATGACGAGGATGGCGAGGAACTGCAGCAGCACGCGCAGGCGCATGAGCTGCTGCGAGCGGTGGGCGCTGCCGCCGCGCATCATGTTGACGAGGCCGAGGAGGAGCACGATCGCCACCGCGGCGACGGCGATCGGGACGAGCGAGTTCATGGCGAGGTTCATGCCGCTCAGATAGCCCGGCGCGCAGCTTCATGAAACCGCTGCGCGCTGCGGCGAAGGGCTGCGGCATTCAATTACGCCGCAGCAGCCGCTCCAGATAGTCGAGCTCCTCCTGCGGACGCATCGGCTCGCCGAGCCGGCGGCGCAGCTCCTCGAGGATGCGGCGAGCCCTGACCGAGGCCGATTCCTCGGCGGTCGGCACCTTGACGCGCCCATCCGACCAATCGCGGCTGCGGGTTGGGCGCCCCAGCGGATCCTCGTCGCGCGGACCGCCGCGACCGCGGTCGGTGGCCCGGCCAGGCCGGCCGTCGATGCCGTCGGCCTGCTCCGTGCCGTCGCCGTCGCCAAGCATCTGCTGGGCGAGCCCCTGGGCGCCGCGTCTGAGCCCGTCGAGCGCGCGTCCCTGAGCGTCCACCGCATCGCCGGGGTTGCCCTGGCCGAGCTGGCCCTCGGCGTCACGCATGGCCTGCTCCGCATCGTCGAGGCCCGGATCGCCCTCAAGGCCCAAGCCCTTCATGCGGCGCTTCAGTTCTTCCAGCCGCTCGCGCAAGGCCTGCTGGCGTTGCGAGAGGCCCCGGGCGGGATCCTGTCCGTCGTCACCCATCTCGCCCTGCTCGGCCTGGCTCTGGTCGCCGCCGTCCTGCCGGCTGCCGCGCTGCCGCTGACCGCGTGGGCGCTCGCCGGGCTGGCCCTGGTCGGCACGCTGGCGGTTGCGGTTGAGGCGCCGGCTCATGGACTCCTCGCCCTCGCGGAATGTATCGTCGCGCAGGGTCTGCTGGTCGCGGATCATCCGGTCGAGTTCCTCGAGCGACCGGTTCATTTCGCGCGCCATCGGGTCGCCGGGGCGGCCGGGGCGCGCCGTCTGGAGGTTCTCCAGGATGTTGCGCAGCTCCTCGAGCAGCCGCTGGGCGTCGGCCGTCGCGCCGAGCCGCGCCAGATCCTCGAGCCGGTCGAGCATGTTCTTGAGATCGTTCGGCGTGATCGTCCGCATCGGCACGTCGGCGCGCGCGTCGGGGGGCCGGTCGCGGTTCTCGCGCATCTGCCGTTCGGCGAACTCGCGCAGGAAATTGTCGAGCGCCCGGCGCAGGTCCTGGGTGAGCTTGCGGATCTCGTCCTCGCTCGCGCCGCGCTCCAGCGCCTGACGCAGCGCTTCCTGGGCGGCACGCAGCTCGCGCTCGGATTCGCTCAGGTCGCCGTCCTCGATCTGCACGGCCATCGTCCACAGGAGTTCGGCGACGTCGATGAGGTCGGCGTCCGTCTTCGCCTTGGCGAGGCGCGAGGAGGCGAGGATCAGGCCGAGATAGATGCCGAGCTCCGGCGTGAAGCGATCGGGCGCCACCATCAGGGCGTCGAGGGCGGCAAGCACGGGCCGCGTCTCGTCGGGGGCGAGGATGAGCCGGCGCCGCTGCTCGACGAGCGCCTTGGCGAGGGGTTTGGTGAAGGGGCGCTGCGGCAGGGTGAAGGTCACGGTGTCGCTGCGGCCTTCCTGGCCGGCCTCGTCACGCGCGACGAGCGCGAGCCGCACGCGCGCCCCTGCCCAGGGATGGGCGGACAGGTCGCTCGTGGTGTGCGTATCCTCGTCGGCGGCCGGATCGGCTGGCAGGGTCAGGGGAATGCGCGGCGGCGGCACGAGCGAGCGCCGGCCGGCCCGCTGGTCGGACTCGATCTGCGCCTCGGCCGAAGCGATGCCGTAGTCGTCCTTCATGCGATAGGCGAGGGTCAGCGAGCCGCGCGCATTGACCTGTGGCTCCCCGGACAGGCGCACCTCCGGCGGCCTGTCGGGGATCGCCTCGATGACGAGATCCGGCAGGGGGGCCGCGTTGGAGCGCAGGATCAGGCGGGCATCGCCTTCCACGGCGAAGCGACTTTCCGTCAGGTCCGGCTTGGCTGCCGCAGCGGGAGGGAAGGCGCGCAATCCGGAGCTCGGCACGGGCGTCACGTCGGCCTTGCCGGAGGCGCGCACGACGAGCGTGCTCCTCACAGGCGCGCGCACGCGGATCGTCTGGCCGTGAGACGCACCGAGATCGATGAGCTGCGGGGGCAGGCGCGTGTACAGGGGCGGATCGATCCAACCGTCGATGCGGAAGGCGGGCCCCTGCGCCGTCCCGTCGCGCCAGTCGAAGGCGGAGAGGAGGCGCGGCCCCATTTCCGGTCCGGCGACGAAGGCGCTGCCGACGAGCGCCACGATGGCGAAAGCGCGCAGGGCGCGGCGGTCGTGCATCGCCATGCCCGGGCGCGGCGGCGCCACGTGCAGCGCGTCGATGGCCGCTCGCGTGCGCCGCCGGTGCAGCTCCCACAGCGCCTGCGTACCGGAATCGTCCCGACCAAGGGCGAGCGTGTCATCCAGCGTGCTCGCCGGGCGATGGGCGACGCCGGAATCGCGATCGAGGCGTGCGAGGGCATCGCGGCGAGCGGGCCGCGCGAGGCGCAGGAGCGGGATGAGGGACGCGAGCAGCGCGACCCCGAAGAACAGCACGCCGCCTTCGCGCCAGCCGGGCGGCGTCGCGAGCCACAGGCCGAACCACGAGGCGGCGACGAACAGGACGAGGATGCCGAGTGGCGGCCACAGCGCCCTCCACAGGGCCTCCCACAGGAGGGCGAGCCGGGCGCGACGGACAAGGCGCGCAAGGCGCAACCTGGTGCGATCGGCCGACCGCACAAGGCTGTCGCTCGGCCTCGGCGCGTTGCTCATGCCGGATCTCCCTGCGCCCCGCCGGGCGCTGTCCAGCCCCTCGCCCAGGAGGGTAGCACGGCGCGCGCGCATGGCCATCCTCCAGCGCGGCGCCGCGTCATGTTAGGCCGACGAATGCGGCATCGGTGCGATCACCATCAAGCGAGCGGCGTGTTCAGCCGAGCCAGGGAGGCAGGCGATCGAGGCCGATGAGATCGTCGTAGGTCGGGCGCGGCCGGACGACGGCGTGGTCCGCCCCGCGCACCATCACCTCGGGCACGAGGAGGCGGGTGTTGTAGGTCGACGCCTGCACGGCGCCGTAGGCCCCAGCCGTCATGACGGCGAGGAGGTCGCCGGGCTTCACGTCCGTGAGGTCGCGGCCGAGCGCGAGATAGTCGCCCGTCTCGCACACCGGGCCGACCACGTCCGCGACGAGGCGCGGCGCATCGACCGCCGCCTGCACCACGGGCTTGATGTCGTGATGGGCGTCGTAGAGGGTCGGGCGGATCAGGTCGTTCATTGCCGCGTCGACGATGACGAAGGTCTTGCCCTCGCCCTCCTTCACGTAGATCACGCGGGTGACGAGGATGCCGGCGTTGCCGGCCATGAGCCGCCCCGGCTCGAAGACGAGCTTCAGGCCGAGCCCCGCGGCATGTCGCTTGATGATGGCGGCATAGGCCTGCGGATCCGGCGGCGGCTCGTTGTCTTCGCGGTAGGGCACGCCGAGGCCGCCGCCCACGTCGATGTGATGCAGGCGGTGGCCGTCCGCCATCAGGTCGCGGGCGAGCTCGGAAAGAAGGGCCGTCGCGTTGTCGAAGGGCGAGAGGTCGATGATCTGGCTGCCGATGTGCATGTCGACGCCGGTCACCGCGATGCCCGGCAGGCGCGCGGCGCGGGCATAGACCTCCCGGGCGCGCGAGATCGGGATGCCGAACTTGTTGTCGAACTTGCCGGTCGAGATCTTGGCGTGGGTCTTGGCGTCCACGTCCGGATTGACCCGAATCGAGATGGGCGCCGGCCGGCCCATGCTGGCGGCGACCTCGGAGAGCGCTTCGAGCTCCGGCTCCGATTCGACGTTGAAGCACAGGATGCCCTCGCTGAGGGCATAGGCCATCTCGGCCCGCGTCTTGCCGACGCCCGAGAAGACGATGCGTTCGGCCGGCACGCCGGCCGAGCGGGCGCGCCTGAGCTCGCCCTCGGACACGGTGTCCATGCCGGCGCCGAGGCGCGCCAGCGTCGCGAGCACCGCCTGGTTGGAATTCGCCTTGAGCGCGTAGCAGACGAGCGACGGCACGTCCGCAAAGGCTTCCGAGAAGACACGGAAGTGCCGCTCCAGCGTCGCCGTCGAGTAGCAGTAGAACGGCGTGCCGACCGTCTCGGCAATGCTGCGAAGATCGACATCTTCGGCGTGCATGACGCCGCCGCGATAGGCGAAGTGGTGCATGGGTCTGGCCGCCGGATCTGCGCCGGAAGGGAAGGTCAGAGAAGCGGATCGAGGATGAAGGGCTCGTTCGGCACGCTCGTCGCGCGCGGCTGCTTCTTCGGCGTGCCGATGGGCGAGGGGGTCATGCTGCCGCCCCCCGGCTCCGCCTTCTCCTCCTTGGGGGCGGACGGGTCCGGCGGCGGTTCGAGCGGGCCACGACGGCCGCAGGCGGCGACGAGGAGCGACAGGCCGGCTGCGACGAGCGCGAGGCGGACGTAAGGCGGGAGGGATCGAGGCACCGGCGGGATCTCCGAAGTCGGGCGCACTATAGCGAAAGGATCGGACCGCGCGAGCCCCGTGATGGGGCTCCGCGCCGCAGCGTCGGGCTCAGGAGCCGGCGGGCTTGGCCTTGCGCCCCTTCTCCAGCTTCTTCAGCCAGCGTCGCGCCTCGCGACGCACGTTGGCAGGTGCCGTGCCGCCGTAGCTCGTGCGGCTTCTCACCGAACGTTCGACGCCCAGCACGCCGAATACGTCCTCGGTGATCCGGGGCTCGACGTCCTGCATGTCGGTAAGGGGCAGCTTCTCCAGGTCGACGCCGCGCTCTGCCGCCAGGGCAACGAGCCGGCCGGTGACATGATGGGCGTCACGGAAGGGCATGCCGATGACGCGCACCAGCCAGTCGGCGAGGTCGGTCGCCGTGGCGTAGCCGATGCCGGCGGCGCGCTTCATGCGCTTCAGGTCGGGCTGCATGTCGCGCACCATGCCGGTCACCGCGGCGAGGCACAGGGAGAGCGACTGCAGGGCGTCGAAGGTTCCTTCCTTGTCCTCCTGCATGTCCTTGGAATAGGCGAGCGGCAGGCCCTTCATGACGACGAGCAGCGCCTGCAGGGCGCCGAGCACGCGCCCGGCCTTGCCGCGCGTGAGCTCCGCCGCGTCGGGGTTGCGCTTCTGCGGCATGATGGACGAGCCGGTTGTGAACTTGTCCGACAGGGCCACGAAGCCGAATTGGGGCGTCGTCCACAGCACGATTTCTTCGGCGAAGCGCGACAGGTGAACGGCGCAGATGGCCGCGGCGGAGAGGGTCTCCAGGGCGAAGTCGCGGTCTGACACCGAATCGAGGGAGTTCGCCGTCGGCCGGTCGAAGCCGAGGAGTCGGGCCGTCATGAAGCGGTCGATGGGGAAGGAGGTGCCGGCGAGCGCCGCGGCGCCGAGCGGGCATTCATTGAGCCGCTTGCGCGCGTCGGCGAGGCGGCCGCGATCGCGGCCGAGCATCTCGACATAGGCGAGCAGGTGATGGCCGAAGGTCACGGGCTGGGCCGACTGCAGATGCGTGAAGCCCGGCATGACGGCCCCGGCAAAGGCAAGCGCCTTCTCCGCCAGCGCCCGCTGCAGATCGGCCATCTGCTCGTCGAGCGTGTCGATCGTGTCGCGCACCCACAGCTTCATGTCGGTGGCGACCTGGTCGTTGCGCGAGCGTGCCGTGTGCAGCCGCCCAGCGGCGGGGCCGACGATGTCCTTCAGCCGCGATTCCACGTTCATGTGGATGTCTTCGAGCGCCCGCGAGAACGTGAAGTCGCCCGCCTCGATTTCGGCGCGGACGGCCGCGAGACCCTTCGCGATCGCGTCGGCATCGGCCGTGGCGACGATCCCCGTCTCGGCGAGCATGGCGACATGCGCCAACGAGCCGCGGATGTCCTGGCCGGCAAGACGCTTGTCGAAATCGATGGAGGCGTTGATCTCCTCCATGATCGCATCGGGACCGCTGGCGAAGCGGCCCCCCCACATCCGGTTGCTCATCGTTCCTCACCGTTCCTGGGTGCCATGACCGACACGACCAAAAGCTCGCGCCGCCCTCTCGTCCTTGCCGCCATCGCCGGTCTGGCGGTGATCGGAGCTGCCGCAGCCCTATACGGGACGCGACCGTCCGGCGGCAACGGCGAGAACGCACAATGCCGCGCAGCCGCGCCGGTCGTTGAGCGCATGGCGCCGCTCGCCAGGGGCGAGGTCGCGGCCGTGCAGGTGGCGAAGGAGCCGCGAGCGCTGCCGGCTCTCGCCTTCACCGGCCCCGACGGCAAGCCGAGGACGCTCGCCGATTTCAAGGGCAAGACGGTCCTGCTCAACCTGTGGGCGACCTGGTGCGCACCCTGCCGCAAGGAGATGCCGGCGCTCGATGCCCTGCAGGCGAAGCTCGGCGCGGAGGACTTCGAGGTCGTGGCCGTGAACATCGACACGCGCAATCTCGACCGGCCGAAGAGCTGGCTCGCGGAAGTCGGTGTCAGGAACCTCGCCTATTATTCCGACCCTGAGGCCAAGACGTTCCAGGAGCTGAAGGCCGTCGGCAAGGCCTTTGGCATGCCGACGACGGTGCTCGTCGGCAAGGACGGCTGCGAGCTCGCCCATCTCTCGGGGCCGGCGGAATGGGCCTCGGACGACGCCGTGGCCCTGCTGCGCGCCGCCCTCGGGCGCTGACGGGCGGCGGCTGCCCGCCCGCCCGCGGGGCCGCGTACCTGCATGCGTAACGGGACGTTAGGCAATCCCTCCCTAGGCTCGCCCGTCACGGCTGTTCTTCCGCGCCGGATCGATTGCATGCAGACCGTCATCACGCTCGCGGACCGCGTGCGGCTCTATGATCTCGACGCCTGCGGGCCGGCGATCCGCGCGCTCGAGCCGTTCGTCGCATCGGTCCTGCCGGCGGTCGTCGAGGAATATCTCGCCCGGCACCGGGCGATCCCCACCCTTGGTGAGCTGTTCCGCAGGCACGAGCGGGACATCGTCGCGCTGGAGACGGAGCATGTCGCCGTGCTCTTCGCGGGGGATCTCGGGGAGGATTATCGCGCCAGCGCCGAACGCCTGATGCAGGGGCACAAGCATCTGGGCACGAGCCCTCGCTCGCACATCATGTTCTCCAACCTGCTCGCCGTGCGGACGGGCGCGGCGATCGACCGGAGACTATGGTGGGGGCGGCGCCGCGCGGCCCGTGCGCTCCTGTCGCGCCTGGCAGGATTCGACATCGCGACGATCGCCGCCCTGGAATCGGCCGCGGCCGGCGAGGCGGCGGTGGCGCGGCGCGCCATGATCGAGAGCGCGATCGCCCGTTTCGACGGTTCCGTCTACGGCATCGTCGCGGCCCTGCGCGATGCCGCTTCCACCTTCGCGGTCACGTCCGCCGACCTGCAGGCCGTCGCCGATGCCACGACACGGCGCAACGCGGCGGCGGTGCGCTCCGCCGAGGAAAGCCTCGCCAGCGTCTGGCAGACGGCGACCGGCACCCAGGACCTGAGGCACTCGTTCGAGGGGGTGAGCACGCAGGTCGAGCGCGGCCTCGCCTCCGCCGACACGGCAGCGGCAGCCATCGAGCGCTCGCGCAGCTCGATCGCCATGCTCGCCGAGACCGTCGAGCGCATCGGCTCGGTCGTCGACCTCATCTCGACCGTCGCAGCGCAGACGAACCTGCTCGCGCTCAACGCCACCATCGAGGCGGCCCGGGCAGGCGAGGCCGGCCGCGGCTTTGCGGTGGTGGCGCAGGAAGTCAAGGCGCTCGCCGGCCAGACGAGCCGCGCCACCGGAGAGATCGCCGCGGCGATCGCGGAGATTCAGGGACGCACGCAGCAGACGGTGACCGACATCGCCGAGGTGGCGAGCACCATGCAGGGGATGATGGCTGTCTCCGGCGCCATCCGCCACGCGATCGACGCGCAGGAGGCGGCCACCGCCGAGATGACCGGGAACATCGACGCATCGGCCGACAGCACGCGCCGCTCGGTCGAGGAGATCGTGGCGGCGGGCGAGGCCGTCTCGGCCATGGCCAGCCAGGCGGGCGAGATGGTGGCGGCTTCCGGGCGCCTGTCGCAGACGGCAGCCGACCTCGCAGCCTGCGTGGCCGTGTTCTTCGACGACGTGCGCGCCGCATGACGCCGCGCCGAAGGCGCAGCGGGATGACCCGTCAGCGCCGAAGAAGAAGGGCGCCGTCGCAGCCCCTTCCCGATCGCGAAAGCCGGGCTCAGCCCTTCGCGGGCGCCTTCACGGCGATGCCCTTGTCGGCGAGATGCTGCTGCAGCTCGCCCGACTGGAACATCTCGCGCACGATGTCGCAGCCGCCGACGAACTCGCCCTTGACGTAGAGCTGCGGGATGGTCGGCCAGTTGGTGTAGTCCTTGATGCCCTGACGCACGGCCTCGTTCTCGAGGACATTGATGCCCTTGTAGGGCACGCCGAGGTAATCGAGGATCTGCACGACCTGGCCCGAGAAGCCGCACATGGGAAACTGCGGCGTGCCCTTCATGAAGAGCACCACGTCGTTGGTCTTCACCTCGTTGTCGATAAAGGCGTGAGCGTCAGTCATCTTTCGTTCCTTTGCGGCGCGCCGTTCAAGGGCGGCGGCCTTCCTCAGTTCAATTGTCGGAGGCGAGCGTCGTCAGTGCAAGGGCATGCAGGGTTCCGCCCATGCGCCCCTTGAGCGCGGCATAGACCATCTGGTGCTGCTGCACGCGGCTCTTGCCCTTGAACGACGGTGAAATTACGGTCGCGGCGTAGTGGTCGCCGTCGCCGGCGAGATCGCGGATCTCCACCTTCGCGTCGGGAATATGCGCCTTGATCATCTCCTCGATCTCGCGCGCGTCCATGGCCATGTGCGTCGTCCCCCTGGATCGCCCCGGTCGCGGATCACCCGATCTGGCCGGCCATGTAGCCCGGCAGCCACGATTCGTGGCGCTCCTTCAAACCGTTCAAAGATATGGGCGCCTCGCCGGGCAGGGTCAACGCATCGCCGCCCGTGACACCGAGCCGCGAGACCGCGACACCGGCGGCTTTGCCCTCGGCCAGGATGCGCTCGGCCTCCCGGGCCGGAACGGCGAGCACGTAGCGCGCCTGGTCCTCGCCGAAGAGGAAGGCATGTGCCGGCAGCCCGCCGGGGAGGGCGTCGAGAGCAAGGCCGATGCCGGAGGCCATGGCCATTTCGGCGAGGGCGACGAGCAGGCCGCCGTCGGAGAGATCGTGCACGGTCTTGACCCGCCCGCTGCGGATGAGGCCACGCACGAAGCCGCCGTTCCTCTTCTCCACCGCGAGGTCGACTGGCGGCGGGGCACCTTCCTCGCGGCCACAGATGTCGCGCAGGTAGAGTGACTGGCCGAGCCAGCCCTTGGTCTCGCCGACGAGGAGGAGGACGTCGCCGGCGGCCTTGAAGGCGATGGTGGCATGCAGTGTGACGTCGTCGAGGAGGCCGACGCCGCCGATGGTCGGGGTGGGCAGGATGGAGCGGCCCTGCGTCTCGTTGTAGAGCGACACGTTGCCCGAGACGATGGGGAAGTCGAGCGCCCGGCAGGCCTCGCCGATGCCGCGGATGCAGCCGACGAACTGGCCCATGACCTCGGGCTTCTCCGGATTGCCGAAGTTGAGGTTGTCGGTGACGGCGAGCGGCAGGCCGCCGACCGCGGTGATGTTGCGCCAGGCTTCGGCGACCGCCTGCTTGCCGCCCTCGACGGGGTCGGCCTCGCAATAGCGTGGCGTCACGTCGGTGGTCATGGCGAGGCCCTTGGGCCCGTCCTCGACGCGCACGATGGCCGCGTCGCCGCCCGGCGTCTGCACCGTGTTGCCGAGGATGAGGTGGTCGTACTGCTCCCACACCCAGCGCTTGGAGGCGAGGTCCGGCGAACCGATGAGCGCCGTCAGCGCCTCGCCGTTCGTCATCGGCGCATTGACCGCCTGCGGCGGGATGACCGGCTGCTTCGCGCTTTCGACCCACGGCCGATCATAGACGGGAGCCTCGTCGCCGAGTTCCTTGATGGGCAGGTCGGCCATGACCTCGCCCCTGTGCTTGACGACGAAGCGCAGCGTGTCCGTCGTCTTGCCGACCACCGCGAAGTCGAGCCCCCATTTGCGGAAGATGGCCTCGGCCACGTCGTGCTTGGCCGGATCGAGCACCATGAGCATGCGCTCCTGGCTCTCGGAGAGCATCATCTCGTAGGCGCTCATGCCCTCCTCGCGGCAGGGCACGGCGTCGAGGTCGAGCTCGACGCCGAGGTCGCCCTTGGCACCCATCTCGACGGCCGAGCAGGTGAGGCCCGCCGCGCCCATGTCCTGGATGGCGATGACCGAGCCCGAGGCCATGAGTTCGAGGCAGGCCTCGAGCAGGAGCTTCTCGGCGAAGGGGTCGCCCACCTGCACAGTGGGGCGCTTCTCCTCCGAGTTCGCGTCGAACTCGGCCGAGGCCATGGTGGCGCCGTGGATGCCGTCACGGCCGGTCTTGGAGCCGAGATAGACGATCGGGTTACCGACACCGGTCGCCTTGGCGTAGAAGATCTCGTTCGCCTTGGCGAGCCCCACGGCCATGGCGTTGACGAGGATGTTACCGTCGTAGCGCGTATGGAAGCCGACCGAGCCGCCGACTGTCGGCACGCCGAAGGAATTGCCGTAGCCCCCGATGCCGGCGACGACCCCCGCGACGAGGTGGCGGGTCTTCGGATGATTGGGCGAGCCGAAGCGCAGGGCATTGAGGGCCGCGACGGGGCGCGCACCCATGGTGAAGACGTCGCGCAGGATGCCGCCGACCCCCGTTGCCGCCCCTTGGTGCGGTTCGATGTAGGAGGGGTGGTTGTGGCTCTCCATCTTGAAGACGCAGGCGAGCCCGTCGCCGATGTCGATGACGCCGGCGTTCTCGCCCGGCCCCTGGATGACCCAGGGGGCCGTGGTCGGGAGCGTCTTCAGATGCAGGCGCGAGGACTTGTACGAGCAGTGCTCGTTCCACATGGCCGAGACGATGCCGAGTTCGGTGATCGTGGGCTCCCGGCCGATGAGCGCGACGAAGCGCTCGTATTCGTCAGGCTTCAGCCCGTGCTCGGCGACCAGTTCGGGCGTGATCTTGGGAGCGACCTTGGGCTCGGTCTTCGGCGCTGTCTGGCTCATCGCGGGCTCGGCACGGGCTGACGGGAGACATCTCGAGCCCCGGCCATAGCTGCTTGGGCCCCGCAAGGCAATCGCCGGCCCGGCGCCGCCGAACGGCTGCGGCTTCATGCCCAAGGCCGAAATCGGGGCTGAGTCTGCGATTGCATCCAGAGTTTCGCAAGGAATGCATGGCATGACGGAGCGCCTTCACGGCGCGGCCCAAGGCCTGGGAGTGTCATGCCGATGTCTCTTACTGCACGTTTCCGCCGAGACGAGCGCGGCGGCATCGCCATCATGTTCGCGCTCATCCTCCTGCCGCTGATCCTGGCGATCGGCGTTGCCATCGACTATTCGCGCGCCGCCGCCGCGCGCACGCAACTGCACATGGCGCTCGACGCGGCAGCACTCACGGCGGCGCGGGAGGCGGCCTCGACGCCCGACGACAAGATCCTCAAGGCCCGCGCCCTCGCCATTCTGAAGGCCAACTTCAAGGTGGCCGGGGACGACATGGATCCCGTCTTCGACCTGAAACGCACCGACAAGAAGATCTTCGTCACCGCCGAAGCCAGGGTGCCGGCGGGCTTCATGTCCCTCTTCTCGCAAGACTCCATCTCCGTCTCCGCGCAGACGGAGGCAACCTGGGGCCTGAAGAAGATCGAGCTCGCGCTCGTCCTCGACAACACGGGCTCGATGTCCTCCCGCAACAAGATGACCGAACTCAAGAAGGCGTCGAAGGACCTCCTGAACATCCTGAAGACGGCCTCGCCGGAGAAGGGCGTCATCCGCGTGTCGGTCGTGCCCTTCGCCACCCAGGTCCGCATGGACACGGCCTTCGTGAACAAGAAGGCGATCATTGAATTCAACCCGGCGGGCATGAACCCGGGCGACAAGGTCAACGAATATTCCTGGGCCGGCTGCCTGACCGACCGCGACAAGTCCTACGACGTCGACGACACGGCGCCGGATCCCGTGAAGGGCCGCGCGACGCTCTATCCGGCCATGCGCTGCGTCACCAACATCGCGCGGGTGCAGCCGCTGACGGACGACTTCGCCAAGCTGGAGACGGTGATCGATAGCATGGTCGCCACAGGCAACACCAACATCACCATCGGCGTTGCCCACGGCCTCGCAACGCTCTCACCGCACCAGCCCTATACGGGCGCTGCCGCATTCGGCACCGAGGATCTCGAAAAGTTCATGATCGTGCTGACCGACGGTGACAACACGCAGAACAGGTTCGGGGACTCGGGCAGCGTGATTGACGACCGCACCCGGCGGGCCTGCAACTCGGTCAAGAATCAGAAGGTGCGCCTCTACACGATCCGGGTGATCGAGGGCGATGCGGGGCTGTTGCGCAGCTGCGCCACCTCATCGGAGATGTTCTACGACGTGAAATCGGCGAGCGAACTGTCGCCGGTGTTCCAGAAGATCGCCCAGGAGATCGCCTCGCTCCGCCTGACGCAGTGAGGCGCAGCGGACCGCCGCCCAAGGCGGCGGGTTCTGGCCGGCACAGCGCGAGGCGTCGGCCCGTCAGGCGGCGGTCCTCAGGCCGGCAACCAGGCTGTCGAAGAGGCCGCGCCCGTCGGTGCCGCCGACGAGGTTGTCGATCAGGTTTTCCGGATGCGGCATCATGCCGAGCACGTTGAAGCGCTCGGAATAGATGCCGGCGATGGCGCTGAAGGAGCCGTTCGGATTGGCCTCTCGCGTCACCGTGCCGGAGGCGTCGCAATAGCGGAAGGCAACACGCCCCTCGCCGTCGAGCCGGGCGAAGGTTTCGGCATCGGCGGCGTAGTTGCCCTCGCCGTGGGCGATGCACACGTCAATCACCTGCCCGCGCGCGTAGCGATTGGTGAAGGGGGTGTCTGCGCGCTCGACGAGGAGGTGCTGGCGCCGGCAGACGAAGTGCAGGTCCGCGTTGCGCATGAGCACGCCGGGCAGCAGGCCCGACTCGCACAGGATCTGGAAGCCGTTGCAGATGCCGAGCACCAGGCCGCCCCGGGCGGCATGCGCCCGCACGGCGTCCATGATGGCGGCGCGGCCGGCGATGGCGCCGCAGCGCAGGTAGTCGCCGTAGGAGAAGCCGCCAGGCAGCACCGCGAGGTCGGTGCCGGCGGGCAGCTCATGGTCGGCGTGCCACACGCTGACGACGGTCGCGCCGGCCTGGCGGAGGGCGCGCGCCACGTCGTGGTCGCGGTTGGAGCCGGGAAAAACGATGACGGCGGCCTTCATCGCGACCTCGCTACCTCTTCAGCCCTGGATCTCGATGCGATAGTTCTCGATCACCGTATTGGCGAGGAGCTTTTCGCAGGCGTCCTTCAGCACGGCCTCGGCGGCCTCCCGGTCCGCGGTCGTCAGCTCGAGGTCGAAGACCTTGCCCTGGCGCACGCTGCCGACGCCCTCGATGCCGAGCGACTTCAAGGCACCTTCGATGGCCTTGCCCTGCGGATCGAGCACGCCGGTCTTGAGGGTCACGGTCACGCGGGCTTTCATGCAGGTCTCCGAGCTTTCGGGCGGAACGCCCCCGCATAGAGCGAAATCGCCTTGCACTCAACCGTGGGGCGGGACCTCGGTAGCGGGAAGGGCGCCCGGGAGCGCGACTCACCCGTGCACCGCCGCCTGCGCATTGGCACTGGCGGCGTCCATGTCCGGGGCGATGGAGAGGAGGAGGCGCAGCCGGTCGCCCTCGTCGCGGGCGAGGATGACCACTGCCGCGGCCCGGCCCGTGCCGTCGCCCGGCGTGATGAGGACGCGCGCGCCGCGGAAGCCTCCGGTCGCGAATGGCTCGGCGCGCGCATGGGCTCGGTTCCTGCGCTTCGCCCTCTCATTCCTGTCGGCCGGGGCTGCCAGAAGGCGGTCCGGCCGTGCCAGCGTCGCCGCGACCTGCCGGGCGGTCTCGCCACGGGCCTCGAAGGCGACCACCATCGCCTCCTGGCGGCAGGCGGGCCGCGGGCACACCACCCATTCCCTCGGCGTCAGCCCGTCGTTGATCAGCCAGTCGCGCACCGGCGGGCGCTCCCAGCCGCTCGCCGCCGGCAGTTCGGCGAAGCCGGGTCCGTAGCCGCCGCAGGAGGCGACCAGGGCCGCCGCCATGGGCGCGAGAGCGATCCGCAGCGGGCGGAGACGGCCGGTCATCGCACGGGAAGGGCAGAACGAGAGTGGACGGGGATCTCGTGAAAACGGGGGCGCGCGGCCCCCGTTTGTCGTGCGAACGCCGCTGTGCCGATGCTCACTGCACCAGGCGCGGGCCGCTGTGGCCGGGGCGCTCGTTCTCGGAAAGGATGCCGAGGCGCCGCGCCACTTCCGAATAGGCCTCGATCAGGCCGCCCATGTCCTTGCGGAAGCGATCCTTGTCCATCTTGTCGTTCGACTTGATGTCCCACAGGCGGCAGGAATCGGGCGAGATCTCGTCGGCCACGACGATGCGCATCATGTCGCCTTCCCACAGGCGACCTGTCTCCATCTTGAAGTCGACGAGGCGGATGCCGACGCCGAGGAAGAGGCCGGAGAGGAAATCGTTGACGCGGATGGCGAGCGCCATGATGTCGTCGATCTCCTGCGGTGTCGCCCAGCCGAAGGCGGTGATGTGCTCCTCCGAGACCATCGGATCGCCCAGCGCGTCGTTCTTGTAGTAGAACTCGATGATCGAGCGCGGCAGCTGCGTGCCCTCCTCAATGCCGAGGCGCTGCGACAGCGATCCCGCCGCCACATTCCGCACCACGATCTCGAGGGGAATGATCTCCACTTCGCGGATCAGCTGCTCGCGCATGTTGAGCCGCTTGATGAAGTGAGTCGGCACGCCGATGTCGTTGAGGTTCTGGAAGATGTACTCGGAGATGCGGTTGTTGAGCACACCCTTGCCGTCGATCACCTCGTGCTTCTTGGCGTTGAAGGCGGTCGCATCGTCCTTGAAATGCTGGATCAGGGTGCCGGGCTCCGGGCCCTCGTAGAGCACCTTTGCCTTGCCCTCGTAGATACGACGGCGACGGTTCATCGGCGTATACCGTGTTTTGAGGAAGTCCATTGTGTTGCCGTGGCTCCGTAGAAAAGGTCCGCGGCTCGAAGCGGGCGGGGACCGGTTCGAGGCCTTGACAGCATGGCGGACAAAGCCCTCGCCCGCGGGCCGCAACCTAACCGATTGGGCGCGGGAGTACAATGTTCGGCCACAAGGAACGTCGTCGCAGCCCGTCCTTCCGTTGCTTGCGGTTGGATATGGTGGGGAAACGGGCTCCGGGCAAGGCGACGCCGCGCCGCGCCCGCACGGACGCGCCCGGCGTGGGGCACTGGCGTTCGCGCCCGCCGCCCTCTATATCGCCACGACGAATTGACCCATCATGGACCGTCGGCGGATGCGCGACCTTCATTCGCTGGTAACCGTCCGTCCGCAGTTTCGGTCGCTCGCAGCCCGGCGGGCACGGGATCGCAAGCCCGCCGTCGGCATCGCAGCATAGGGGAGAGACGAAGCCGATGACGACCTTCGACAACCGCGAGGCCGCTTTCGAGAACAAGTTCGCGCACGATGAGGAGCTGCGCTTCAAGGCAACCGCCCGGCGCAACAAGCTCCTCGGTCTGTGGGCCGCCGAAAAGCTCGGCAAGCAGGGCGCGGAGGCGGAAGCCTATGCCAAGAGCGTCGTCATGGCCGATTTCGAAGAAGCGGGCGAGGACGACGTGTTCCGCAAGGTGCGGGCGGATTTTGACACGGCCGGCGTCTCGCAGTCCGATCACCAGATTCGTCGCACCATGGAAGAGCTGATGGCCAAGGCCATCGACGAGGTTCGCTCGCAGTAAGGCTCGCGCCGATGTGCGGGGCGCATGCGCGGCATGCCGTGCGCCCGTTTGCCCCACAGCGGCCCCGCGTGACAGCATTGCCGCTCGCACCGCCCCTTCGACCTTCCGGTGAGAGCATGTCCGACGTCATCAACCTGCCCGCGCGCCTCGCCGCGCCCGGTACCGCCTTCACCGCCTGGATCGGCATCCCCGATCCGATCGTGGCGGCGACGCTGGCGCGCGAGTCCTTCGATGCCGTCACACTCGACATGCAGCACAGCGCCATGGACTTCCAGGGTGTCGTGCGGGCCATTCCGGCTGTCGCAGCGGCGGGCAAGCCAGCCATCGCCCGCATTCCGGTCGGCGAATTCCAGACGGCCTCGCGGCTCCTCGACGCCGGAGCAGCCGCCATCATCGCGCCGATGATCAACTCCGTCGCTGACGCGCGGGCGTTTGCTTCCTTCATGAAGTTTCCGCCGATCGGCGAACGCAGCTGGGGGCCTCATGGGGCACTGGCGATCTCGGGCCTCGCGCCGCAGGCCTATTTTGCCGAGGCCAATGCGCGTTCGCTCGCCATCGCCATGATCGAGACGCGGGCGGCGCTCGCGGTCGTCGACGACATCCTGGCGGTGTCCGGCATCGATGGCGTCTTCGTCGGGCCGTCCGACCTCTCGATCGCACTGTCGGACGGGGCGGCGCTCGATCCTGGCAGCAAGGGGGTGGACGAGGCGATCGACCATGTCCTCGCGCGCGCTCGCGCGCGCGGCAAGTTCATCTGTGTCTACGCCAACGACCCCGGCCATGCCGCGCATCTCGCCCGCAAGGGCGTCGATCTCGTGGCGGCGGCGAGCGATGCGGCACTCCTGCGCCTCGCGGCCAAGCAGGCCCTGGCGACTGCACGCGGCGAGGCGGTCTGACGGGCAGCGCCGCTCCTTGCGGAGCGAAGCGTCCGCTAGCGTTGCGGGAAGGGCAGTCCGAAGGACTGCGCGAGGAACAGGCCGCCGTGCCGCAGGCCCTCGCCGTCGATGCCGTGGCCGAGACCGGCGGCGAGGTGCCACTGGCAGGGGACTTCGATGTTCGACAGGCCCTCAGCCGACATGAACAGTGCCTCGACCGGGATCACCTCGTCGGCATCGCCGTGCACGAGCAGGATCGGCGGGCGTGTCCGGACCTCGCCCCGCAGGTGATCCGGCCCCGGATTGTCCGGGATGACCAGCATGCCGGAATAGCCGAGCAGGGCGGCGGGGCCGACGGCGCGCCTCAGGCCGACGTGCAGCGCCATCATCGTGCCCTGGCTGAAGCCGACGAGGGCGAGCTTCGTGCCGTCGAGACGGTGTTTGGCGAGCTCGGCATCGAGGAACGCATCGAGGGCCGGCGCGGCGCGATTGACGCCACGCCACCGCTCGGACGGATCGCGGAATGTCAGCGCGAACCACTGCCGCCCCATGGGCGCCATGCCGCACGGCTCGGGCGCATGCGGGGCGACGAAGGCGGCATCCGGCAGCCAGCGCTGCCACTGCCGGCCGATCTCGATGAGATCGTTGCCGTCGGCGCCGTAGCCGTGCAGGAAGACGACGAGCTGCCTCGTCGTGCCGGATTTCGGTGCGAGACGTGGGCCGTCGAGCGTGGCAGGCATCGGACAATCCTCGAATGGTCGCGCATGCTGTAGCGCGACCGCGCGCGAAAGCGAACCCCGTCCGGTCCATGCGCGCGGCTCAAGGGGTCGGGAGCGGCGCCCCGTCGCGGGCCTTGGCAATGCGATAGTAGGCCCACAGCGCGTAGGCCGCCGCGCCGCGCCAGGGACGCCAGCGTTCGGCGAGCCGCCGCATGTGGCCTGTGTCAGGGCGCGCCGCGAGGTCGAGCGCGAGCCGGCTCGCCTCCTGCAGCGCGAGATCGCCGGCGGGGAAGACGTCCGCGTGCCCGAGGCAGAAGAGCAGGTAGACCTCCGCCGTCCACGGACCGATGCCCTTGACGGCCGTCAAGGCCTCCTGTGCTGCCGCCGCGTCCATATCGGCGAGCGCATCGAGATCGAGCGTCCCCTCGTCGATCGCGCGGGCGATGGCGCGCAGGGTACGCATCTTGGGCAGGGACAGCCCCACCGCCCGCAGATCGTCGTCGCCGGCGGCGAGGATGGCCTCGTGATGCAGGGGCCTGAAGCGCTCGGCGAATCGGCCCCAGATGGCGGCGGCGCTCGCGGTCGACACCTGCTGGGCGATGATGATCCCGGCAAGGCCGGCGAAGCCGGGCGCCCGCTTGCGCAAGGGCGGGCGCGCACCCGCCGCCTGCAGGCGCGCGAAGAGCGGATCATGCGCCGCAAGCGCCTCGAGGGCCGCGGTGAGTGCGTCTTCCGAATCGAGAATCATGGTCCTGCCGGTCGTGAAGGGGCTGAAGGCAACATAGGATCGTTTATCCGCCCGGTGGACCGCCTGCAGCGGACCCTTGCCATGTACGGTCGCGCCGTCGCTAGATTGGAGCGGCGCGGTCGAGCCCCGGCGAAGGTGCGGGAGCGCTTGCCGGAGCACGCCCCCCCGGATGATGCCGGATCGAATGTCTGACGTCCGCCAGCAACCCGTTTTCCGCTTCGCGCCGAGCCCGAACGGCTTCCTTCATCTCGGCCATGCCTATTCGGCGCTGCTCAACGCACGCATGGCCCATGCCGCCGGCGGACGTTTCCTGCTGCGCATCGAGGATATCGACCTCGGGCGCTGCCGGCAGGAATACGAGGCGGCGATCTACGACGACCTCGCCTGGCTGGGGCTCGGCTGGGAGAAGCCGGTGCGCAGGCAGTCGGCGCATCTCGGCGAATATCGGGTCGCCCTCGACAGCCTGCGCGAGCGAAGGCTCGTCTACCCCTGTTTCGCGACGCGCCGGGACATCATGGCGGCCGTCGCGCGCAGCGAAGGCAAGAACGGCGGGCCCTGGCCGCGCGATCCGGCCGGTGCGCCGCTCTATCCGGGACTGGCGCGCGCCCTGTCGGCGGCCGAGGCGGAGCGGCGCATCGCGGCGGGGGAACCGCATGCCTGGAGGCTGGACATGGCGGCCGCGCTCGCCGCCGTCGGCCAGCCGCTGACCTATCGGCGCCTGCTTCCGGACGGCCGCGCGGAACCGGTCGTGGCCGTTCCCGCCCGCTGGGGCGACGTGGTGATCGCGCGCAAGGACGTGCCGACGAGCTATCACCTGTCGGTCGTGCTCGACGATGCGCTCCAGGGCGTGACGCACGTGGTGCGCGGCGCCGATCTCGAGGCGGCGACAGACCTGCACAGGCTGTTGCAGGCTCTCTTCGATCTGCCGACACCCCTCTACCATCATCATCCGCTCGTGCTGGACGGCGAGGGGGGCAAGCTGTCGAAGAGCCTGCAGTCCGAATCGCTGCGCGACCTGCGGGGGCGCGGCGCAACGCCCGGCGCGCTGCTGCGGCGCCTCGGTTTCGCGCCTGACGTCAGTTGACGCCGACGCCGAGCACGGCAAGCCAGAAGACCGTGGTGAAGAGCGACAGGACCGTCGACAAGCCGATGGCACTTGAGGCGATGCCGACGCCGGAGCGGTATCGCTCGGCGAAGAGATAGGCGTTGATGCCCGAGGGTGCGGAGGCGAAGAGCACCGCGACCCCCGCCCAGGCTCGCGGCATGGAGAAGGCCTGAGTCGCGAGCAGATAGACCACGAGCGGGTGGACGACGAGCTTGAGGACGGTGATCACCGCCGGCAGTCCGAAGCCCGAGCCGAGGCCGTAGCGCCTGAGTGCCATGCCCATGGCGACGAGCGCGCAGGGCACGGCGGCGCCGGCGATCGGCTCGATGATGAGCCACGCGAGATCAGGCACTCCCGTCGGCAGGAGGCGGCTCGCGGAACCGGCGAGCACCGCGACGACGATCGGATGGGTGACGAGACGGCGCAGGATGGTGACGGGCGATGCTCCACGCCCTTCCACGAGCAATGTCGCCACCGTCATCATGATCGGCAGATGGATCGCAATGAGCAGGAAGAGCGGGACCGCGCCCTCCTCGCCATAGGCCTTGAGGATGAGCGGGATGCCGACCAGCACCGTGTTCGCCTGCCCGGCCGAGAAGCCGGCCACGACGCCCTCGGCGCTGTTGACGCGATAGAGCTGACGGGCGGCCACCGTCGCCAGAACCCAGACCACGGCCACGCCGGCGAAATAGGAGATCCAGTAGCCCCACGGCTGCACCGCCGGGATCTGCGCCTTGGCGAGTGTCCGGAAGATGAGGCAGGGCACGGCGAGCGCGTAGACGAAGTCGGAGATGCCTTCGCCCGCACGGTCGCTCACGAGATTCGCGAGCCGGGCGAAGAAGCCGACGGCAATGAGGCTGGCAACGGGCAGGACGACGAGAAGAACGGCGAGCATTGCGGCTGATCGAAGGAGCCTGCCGCGACCTTCGTCCGGGCCGGCGGGTGGAGAAAGACTGCCGAGCGCAAGGCTGGCATGTTCTGACGCGCGAGGGAGTCAGGCTGCGGCGCGAGTGCCGGAGCCTCAACGCCCCTGCTGGGCGACGACGGTGGAGGTTGCCGCCTTGGCGACGAGGTCGTTCACCTGGTCGCGCTGGCGCCTGAATTCCGCGAGCGCCCGGCCGTCGAGCTCGCGTCCACGCGGCACCTTGATCTTCATCGGGTTCACGAAGTGGCCGTTGACGAGCACCTCGTAGTGCAGGTGGGGACCGGTCGAGAGGCCCGTGGAACCGAGATAGCCGATGACCTGCCCCTGGCGGACCTTGGTGCCCGGGGCGATGCCGCGCGCGAAGGCGGACTGGTGGGAGTAGGTCGTCACATAGCCGTTGGCGTGCTGGATCTGGGTGTGCTTGCCGTAGCCCGATTCCCACCCCGCCTTGATGACGACACCGTCGCCGGCCGCGAGGATGGGCGTGCCGATCTTGTTGGCCCAGTCGACGCCGGTGTGCATCTTCGAATAGCCGAGCACCGGATGGCGCCGGTAGCCGAAGCCGGAGCGCATGATGGCGTCCGTGATCGGCTTGCGCATGAGGAACTTCTTGAGGGAGCGTCCTTCCTCGTCGAAATAGTCGATCGTGTTGTCGTCCGGCGACTGGTAGCGGTAGACACGGCGCGTCTCGCCGCCAACCGAGAGCGAGGCATAGAGGATCTCCGCGCGCGCGCCGTCGCCTTCCTCGTCCTCGCTGTAGAAGATCTCGAGCGAATCGCCGCCGGTGACGCGCCGCTGGAAATCGACGTCGGAGGCAAAGATACGCACCATCTCGTCAGCGATGTGGCGCGGGATCTCGTTCTTCAGCGCCGTCTCGTAGAGGCTGGCGTAGAGCCGGGCGCCGCTGCCGCCCTCCTCGTCCTCCTCGTCTTCCTCCTCTTCCTCCGCATCGCCCGGGCCGCGCGCCACGACCTCGTCCTGCGGCAAGAACACCGGCACGAAGGCACCCCGGTCGTTGACCGCGGCCATGGCCTGGATCGATTGCTCGTCGAGCAGCGTGACGCGCATGATCTGGCGCGCATCGCCATTGCGTGGGCCGGGGGCGATCAGGAGCTTGACCTGCTGGCCCTCGCCGACGGCGGAGAGCTTCAGCCGATCGGCGATTGCCGCGAGGATCGATCTGATCTGCTCGGGCGTTGCGCCATTGGCCTTGAGCATCTGCTCGAGCGTCTCGCCCTTCTTGAGCACGACGATGCGTTCTTCGACGAGCGGGTCCTTGCCGGCCGCATCCTTCTTGGCGAGGACGGTGACGTTCTCGGGCACGACGCGGACTTCGAGGCCCGAGAAAGGGGTATCGACGGGGTTCGCATAGCCCTGCAGCCCGGCGATGGCATCGGGCTGTCGCAGCGTGCGGGACAGCATGAGCTGCGGCGGCAGGGGCAGGACCGGCCG
>NZ_JASJEV010000011.1 GCF_030067675.1 Chelatococcus albus
AACTTCATCAGCACGCGGGCGCGGCGCTGCGGGTTGGTGGCGGCCCAGGCGGGCTGCGCCTCCCTGGCGTTCGCCACAGCCTGGCGCACCTCCGCCGCCGAGGCCAGCGCCACCTTCGCGGCAACCTCCCCCGTCATGGGCTCGAAGACGTCGCCGTAGCGGCCGGACGATCCGGGAACCTCACGACCGCCAATGAAATGACCAATGGTGCGCATCATGGAACCTTCCGGTAATCAGTCGAGGCGGGCGAGCGCGTCCGAGAGCGTCTGCACCATCGTGTCGATGTGCTCGCGCTCGACGATGAGAGGCGGCGAAAGGGCGATGATGTCGCCCGTGACCCGGATCAGCAGCCCGCGATTGAAGCAGTCGTTCAGAACGTCGTAGGCGCGGGCGCCGGGGGCGCCCGTCCGCGGCTCGAGCTCGATACCGACGACAAGACCGAGGTTGCGGATATCGACGACGTGGCGGCTGCCCCTGAGCCCGTGCACGGCGTTCTCCCAGTAGCCGGCGAGCTCGGCGCCGCGCGTCAGGAGGCCTTCCTCGGTGTAGATGTCGAGGGTTGCGAGGCCGGCCGCACAGGCGGCGGGATGGCCCGAGTAGGTATAGCCGTGGAACAGCTCGATCTGGCTCTCCGGCCCGTGCATCAGCGCATCGTGGATCTCCCGCCGGACGAAGACCGCGCCCATCGGGATGGCGCCGTTGGTGAGGCCCTTCGCGGTGGTGAAGAGATCCGGCTTCACGC
The DNA here is from genome assembly GCF_030067675.1 of Chelatococcus albus. GTDB lineage: Bacteria > Pseudomonadota > Alphaproteobacteria > Rhizobiales > Beijerinckiaceae > Chelatococcus_A > Chelatococcus_A albus. The sequence goes on from NZ_JASJEV010000011.1 coordinate 743, forward strand.
CGAAATAGTCGGCGGCGAAGGGCGTGCCGAGGCGGCCGAAGCCGGTGATGACCTCGTCGAAGATCAGGAGGATGCCGTGCCTGTCGCAGAGCGAGCGCAGGCGCTCGAGATAGCCCTTCGGCGGCACGAGCACGCCGGTCGACCCGGCGACCGGCTCGACGATCACGGCGGCGATGGTCTCCGCACCGTGCAGCGCGACGAGCCGCTCGACGTCGTCCGCGTATTCCGCGCCGTGCTCGGGCTGGCCCTTCGCGAAGGCGTTGCGCGGATCGTGCGTGTGCCGGATGTGGTCGACTCCCGGGAGCGTGGTGAAGACACGCCGGTTGTTGACGAGGCCGCCCACGGAGATGCCGCCGAAGCCGACGCCGTGGTAGCCGCGCTCGCGGCCGATCAGACGCGTGCGCGAGGCGTTGCCGGTGGCGCGATGATAGGCGAGCGCGATCTTGAGTGCCGTGTCGACGGACTCGGAGCCAGATCCCGTGAAGAATATGCGGTCGAGGCCCGCCGGTGCGATCGCCGCGAGGCGTTCGGCGAAGTCGAAGGCGATCGGATGCCCCATCTGGAAGGACGGCGCATAATCCAGCGTGCGCAGCTGCCGCTCGACCGCCTCGGCGATCCGGCGGCGGCCATGGCCGGCATTGACGCACCAGAGGCCGGCCGTGCCGTCGAGGATCCGGCGGCCATCGCCGCTCGTGTAGTGCATGCCCTCCGCCGCGGCGAGGAGGCGGGGGGCCCGCTTGAACTGCCGGTTTGCCGTGAACGGCATCCAGTAGGCGTCAAGGCTGGGGGAGTTTGCGCGGATCGCGCCCGGGGTCTCGTGAACGGTCATGGCCGGCTCCTGGCTGGTCTCGGCGGGAGAGGGGCATGCTTCACCCTGCGCAACAAGTCCTTTTCTCGTTTCGGCCAAGCTGTTGTTTTCATATGGTGATGCGGCGTGTATTTGCGTGATCGTGAACATGTGAAACAGGCCTGACCATGTCGATCGATGTCGGCGCGCGGCTGCGCTATGTCCGCGGGTTGCACAAGCTCTCCCAACGCGAGCTCGCCAAGCGGGCCGGCGTGACGAATTCGACGATCTCGCTCATCGAGTCGAACCAGATGAATCCGTCCGTGGGCGCGCTGAAGCGCATCCTCGACGGCATTCCGATCGGCCTGGCCGAGTTCTTCGCGCTCGAGCCGGCAGGCCGCCACAAGGCCTTCTACCGCGCAGACGAGCTCGTCGAGATCGGCAAGGGCGCGATCTCGTACCGGCAGGTCGGCGAGCATCTCTTCGGACGGGCGCTGCAGATCCTGAAGGAGCGCTACGAGCCCGGATCGGATACGGGGCGCGTGCCGCTCGTCCATGACGGGGAGGAGGGCGGCATCGTGATCAGCGGGCGGCTGGAGGTCACGGTCGATGAAGAGCGGCGCATTCTCGGGGCGGGCGACGCCTATTACTTCAGCAGCCGCCGTCCCCACCGCTTCCGGTGCGTCGGCCCCGAGCCCTGCGAGGTTGTGAGCGCCTGCACGCCCCCGACCTTCTGAACGCTGTTCACCGGCCCGGCCGATCCTTCGATCATCGCGCCTCGAACAGCGCGGCGATGTCGAGGAGGAGACGGTCGTCGCGCCAGCGGCCGACGATCTGCAGGCCGACGGGCAGACCGCCGGCGTCGCGGCCGCAGGGCAGGGACAGGGCCGGGTGGCCCGTGAGGTTGAAGGGAAAGGTGTACGGATACCATGCGCCGCGGATCGTGCCGGCGTCCCGGCCCGCGATCGTCACGCGGCCGTGCGGGTCCTGGTCGACCGGCAGCGGCGGTGCCGAGAGCGTCGGCGAGACGATCACGTCATGCCGTTCGAGGACGGCCTGGACGGCACGGAAGCAGTCCGTGCGGGCGAAGGCCGCCTGCTGGAGGGCCGCCGCGCCGTGGGCGAGGCCCTTCTCGACGGCCGTCACGAGTGAGGGATCGAGCCGCCCGCGATGGCGCTCGACCTGGGACCCGAGACGGGCCGCCAGAGCGGATTCGAGGATGACGAGAAAGGCTGGCTCGAGCGCCACGAAGTCCAGTTCCACCGGTTCGACGACGGCCCCCAGCGCCTCGGCCGCGCGGATCGCAGCCGTCGTGACCCGCTCGACCTCCGGATCGAGGATATTGCCGCAGCGCGGCAGCCAGGCGATCCGCAGGCCCGCGAGCGTCGCGGCGCGCCGCGCTGGCCGGGGGTCCGCCTGGCCGTAGGGGTCGCCCGGATGGGGCCCGGCGATGGTCTCGAAGAGGAGGGCGGTGTCGGCCACGTCGCGGGCCATCGGCCCGACGTAGGAATTGGCGGCGAACAGGTCGGGGGCCTGCAGGTTGGGGACGGCCCCGAGCGTCGGCTTGAGGCCGACGACGCCGCAGCAGGCGGCGGGAATACGGATCGAGCCGCCGCCGTCCGTGCCGAGCGCGATGGGGCCCATGCCGGCCGCGACTGCAACGGCCGCGCCGCCTGAGGAACCGCCGCAGGTGCGCTGCGGATCGAGAGGGTTGAGCGTCCGTCCGAAGATCGGCGCCTCGGTGAGCGGCTTGTGCCCGAACTCGGGCGTCGTCGTCTTGCCGATGAGGATGGCGCCGGCGGCGCGCGCGCGGGCAACAGCGACGGCGTCCTCCTTCGGGACGAAGTCGGCATGGAGGGCCGAGCCCATGGTCGTGCGTAAGCCGGCGGTGAGCGTCAGGTCCTTCACCGAGAAGGGCACGCCGTGCAGCGGCCCGAGGGGCTCCTCCGCCATGACGGTGGCCTCGGCTTGCCGCGCCTCGGCGCGTGCGCGCTCGGCGCAGACCGTGACGAAGGCATTGAGCGCCGAGCGCGCCTCGATGCGCGACAGCGCCGCCTCGACGGCGTCGACCGGCGATATGGCCTTCGTCCTGATCGCGGCCGCGAGCTCGCGGGCGGAAAGATCGGCAAGACCGGTCATGGGCGGCCTCCTCAGAGCATCCAGCGGCCGCCGTCGACGAGCAGGGTCTGACCGGTGACGTAGCGGGCATCCTCGCTTGCCAGGAAGGCCACCACGCCGGCTACGTCCTCCGGCTCGCCGACATAGCCGGCGGGCGTGGCGCGGCGGATCCGGTCGACCACCTCCTCCGACAGGCGGTCGTGCGCCCGCGTACGGATGGCGCCGGGCGCGACGGCATTCACCGTGACGCCGAAGGGCGCGAGTTCGCGCGCAAGCGCCCGGGTGAAGCCGATGATACCCATCTTCGCCGTGGCGTAGTCGACGAGGCCCGCGTCGCCGACGAAGGCGGCGTCGCTCGACATGTTGATGATGCGGCCGGAGCCGCGCTCGCGCATGGCGGGTGCGACGAGGCGCGAGGCGCGCATGGCAGTCATCAGAGACACCTCGAGCACGAAGCGCCAGGTGGCCTCGTCCGAGAGGTGGAAGGCGCTCGCCCTCTCGCGGGCGCTCTGACCGACGTTGTTGAAGAGGATATCGGCGGGACCGAGTGTCGCGCGCGTGCGCTCGAAGAGCTCCGTGAGCATGGCGCCGTCCGTGCAATCGCCAGCGACGAAGACGTGGCGCCCGGCCGGCACGTCGCGAAAGAGGGTGCCGAGCGCCGCCTCGTCGAGGTCCGCAGCGGCGATGTGGGCCCCCTCGGCGAGGAATCGGCGGACGGTGGCGGCACCGATGCCGTGGGCCGCACCCGTGACGATGACGATCTTGCCGGCCAGACCGCGCATGGCCCTCTCCTGTCAGTGGAAGCTGCGCCCGCCGTCGACGGCCACCGCCGTGCCGGTGACGTAGGAGGATTCCGCGCTCGTCAGCCACAGCACCGCGTCCGCGATCTCCCCCGGCGCGGCGATGCGCTTCAGGGCGTAGCGCGCCTCGATGGCGGCGCGCGCCGCCTGCGGATCGGGCTTTGTCTCCCACGAGCTGCGCAGGAGGGGGGTATCGACCGCGCCGGGACACACGGCATTGACGCGGATGCGCTCGGGCGCGAGCTCGACCGCCAGCGCCTTGGCCAGCATGATCGCGCCGGCCTTGGCGGCGCAATAGGCGCTGCGGCCGGGAACGGGCACGAGCCCCGCGGCGGATGTGACGATGACGATCGTGCCGCCCTGCCGGCGCAGGTGGGGCAGGGCGGCCCGGCTGACGAGCATGGGCGCGGTGAGGTTGACGCCGAGCGTTAGCGCCCAGTCCTCGTCAGAAAGGTCAGCGAGCGGCTTCTCCATGTCGATCCCGGCGCAGGCGACGACGCCGTCGAGGCCGCCGAGCCCGTCGGCGGCGGCAGCCACAGCCGCATTCACCTCGTCGGGCGCCGCGGCGTCCGCTGGCAGCGCCACGAGGCCGTCGCGTCCGAGTTCGGCGACGCATCGTTCGGTCGCGGCCCGGTCGCGGTCGAGGAGGGCGACGCGCGCGCCCTCGCCGCGGAAGCGCGCGACGCAGGCGCGGCCGATGCCGCTTGCCCCGCCCGTGACGAGGATGCGCCGCCCGGCGAGGCGGTCGCTCACGAGGGGGGGCCTTCGAGATACGGGCGCATGTCGTCGACGATCTCGTCGCAGCGCCCCATCCAGACATTGGGGTGCTTCAGCGCGTGCTTGATCAGGCTTTCGAGGACGACGAGGCGTGAGGGCTGGCCGATGATCTCGGGATGCATCGCCACCATCATCATGCGGTCCTCGGCGTAGAGCGCGTCGAACTCGCCGATCCATGTCTCGATCACGGCCGAGGGTGGCTGCAGGGTGCGGCCGGGCAGGGTGATCGCATATTGGAAGAAGGGTGCGTCATCGAGCGCCCAGCGGAACGGCAGCTCCACGAGCCTGGTGCGGCGTCCGTCGTGTCGGTGCAGGTAGGGCGCGTCGTCGTCGAAGAAGTTCGAGGAATAGTCGAAGCCGTATTCGACGAGCAGCGACATGGTGATGGCGCTGAACTCCGCCGCCGGCGAGCGCCAGCCGCGGGGAGCACGCCCCGTCGCTCGCCGGATGACCTCGAAGCCCCGCGCCATCTCCTCCCGTTCCTCGTCGGGCGTCAGGTTGACGATCCAGGCGTGGCTGTAGCTGTGGTGGGCGATCTCGTGGCCGCGCGCGAGGATCGCCTCGACGACCTCGGGCCGCTGCTCGATGACGAGGCCGGGGATGAAGAAGGTGGACTTGATGCCGTAGCGGTCGAGCAGGTCGAGCACGCGCCAGATGCCGACCTTCCAGCCGTAGGCTCCCTGCGACATGACGATGGGGCGCCCCGCATTCGCGGGATCGCGTGCCGTCCACATGGTCTCGGCATCCAGATCGAAGGTGAGGAAGAGGGGAAAACCCTTGCTCGTCAGCGGCATGGCGGCCTCCCGGGGGGCGATCAGACGAAACGGTGGAAGCCGGTCCAGCGCTCGGCGAGCACGAGCGCGAGGCCGGTCGCGGCGATGAGCAGCGTGGAGATCGCCGCGACACTCGGATCGACGCCGTGCTCGACCGAGGTGAAGATCAGGACGGGCAGGGTCTGCTGGCGTGCGCCGAGCAGAAAGATCGTCACAGGCACATTGTCGAGCGAGGTGATGAAGGCGAAGAGGCTGCCGGCGACGAGGCCGGGCTTGATGAGCGGCAGCGTCACGAGGCGAAAGGCGGTGACACCGTCCGCACCGAGGACGCGCGCGGCCTCCTCCACCGACATGTCGAGCCCGGAGAGGCTCGCGAGCGCGGCGCGCACGATGTAGGGCACGGTGATGACGACATGGGCGACGAGCAGGCCCGCGAGGCTGCCGCGCAGGCCGACGAGGCTGTAGTACTGCAGGAGCGCCACGCCGATGACGACCGACGGGAAGACGAGCGGCGCCATGAGGAAGGACGTGATCGCCTCCGACGCCGGCACGAGGCGGCGGAAGAGGGCATAGGCCGCGGCGATGCCGAGGCCGAGCGAGAGCACTGTGGAGCCCACGGCGAGGATGAGGCTGAGGCGAATGGCATCGAGATAGTCGGGGTCGCTGAGGACCTTGCCGAACCAGGCGAACGTCAGCCCCTGCGGCGGGATCGTCAGATAGGCCGTCCTGCTGAATGCGGCCAGCACGACGACGATCACCGGCACCTGCAGGAAGACGACGACTGCGAGCGCAAGCGCGGTGGTGAGATGTCCGGGCTTCTCGTCGCTCATGCCATGCCCGCCCAGCGTTTGGTGATGAGGCTCGACAGCCAGATGACCGCGATGGCGACGAGCGTCAGCGCGAAGGCCAGCGCCGAGCCGCTCGGCCGGTCGAGGAGCTGCATGTATTCGTCGTAGATGAGCGTCGCCATGACCTTGTAGGTCGGCCCGCCCAGCATGCGCGGCGTGACGAGCGCGCTGATGGTCAGCACGAAGACGAGGATCGACCCTGCGAGGATGCCCGGCGCGGTCAGCGGCAGGGTCACCGAGGCAAAGACGTGCAGCCGGGTCGAGCGGAGTGTCGCCGCCGCCGCCTCCACGTCGCGCGGCACGTTCTGGATGGCCGCGACGAGCATGAGCACCATGAACGGCAGATAGATGTGGGTGAGCCCGATGATGAGGCCCGTGAGATTGAACATGAGCTTGATCGGCGCGGCGATCAGCCCGAGATCGACGAGGAGGTTGTTGACGAGGCCGCGGTTGGCGAGGAGCGCGATCCAGCCGAAGGAGCGCACCACGAGGTTCAGCATCATCGGAAAGATGACGAGCAGAATGAGCGGCAGCCGCCAGCGCGCCGGACCCCGGGCGATGAGATAGGCGAGCGGATAGCCGAGGACGAGGCAGAGCAGGGTCACCGCCAGGCCGAGCCCGAGCGTGCGCCACACGACCTCCCGGTAGTAGTCGTCGGTGAGGATGCGCGTGTAGTTCTCGATGGTCCACGAGCCGGGGACGATGCCGACGCCGGGCAGATAGTCCCGGAAGCTCGTTGGGACCATCAGCAGACCGGCGCCAGGAAGGCGCCGGCGAGCACCAGCACCAGCGGCGCGATCAGCGCCGAGCCGGCGCGCCGCGGGGTCACGACCGGCCTCCGGAATGCTGCGGCATGGCGAAAACCGCTGTCGGGTCGATCGACAGGGCGACGGCAGTCCCGGGCGCGAGGTCCGCCTCCGCGCTGCTCAAGGGCGCCTCGGCGACGAGTTCCACGTCACCGGCCACGCGCACCACATATTGCACGCGTGCGCCGGTGAAGGAGCGTAGCGCCACCGTGCCGGGGATGGCTTCGCTGCCGGCCGCGTCACGAACGGTTGTTTCGCCGCGGCGGGTGCATCGTAGTTCTTGCGATAATATCTTTTAAGAAAGATAATTTGAAGATACATTCAGGCATCGGCCCTTGTGGTGCCGGCTCCGCATGGCCGCGCGAAGGGGCATCCGGAGCCTCTCCTGCCGCGGCGGAGTGGCGGCCGTGCCCTGCAGCGCGTGAGCGGAGGCCGATCGACACAGCCGGGTGGATTCCACGCGCGTGGAATCGGTTCTAAGGGTGGGTCGGACTGATCGGGAGGAGGCGATGCGCGGACCGCTTGCGGGCAAGAGGAAGGACGAGGGGCCGGCGGTTGCAGCCGTCTGGGAGAACGACCTGGTTGCCCGCGGCATGGCGCGCTGGCGGCGCGCACGGCCCGACATCGATTGCTCTGGCAAGGCCATCGTCGGCCGCGTCCTGCAGATGCACGACGTCATCCTGAAGGCCGTGAACCGGACCTTGGCGCGGCACGGCCTGAAATATCCCGCCTATGCGGTGCTCGCGACGCTGCGGGTGGAAGGTGCGCCCTATCGCATGTCACCCTCGGCGCTGGGTCAGACGCTGCTGCTCACCTCCGGCGGTCTGTCGAACCTCCTGCGGCGCATGGAGAAGGCCGGCCACGTCCGCCGCATGGCCGACGCGCGGGACGGCCGCGGCGTGATCGTGGAGCTCACCGAGCGCGGCCTTTCCCTCGCTGATGCAGCCATGGCGGACCACGCCGCTGTCGAGCGGCAGCTCGTCGCCGTCCTGCCGCCGGAGCTCCGGGACGACGTCGCGCGGGCCTTGAGCCTCATGATCACCGCACACGCGTGAAACCGCCATCGCCGGCGCCACAGCCGCAGACGTGGGCGGGAGGCACCGCCCGGGACGGGATCGGCACTCGCAGGCCGCGCATGTATCGGCGGGATCGACGCACTGCGCCGATGCGTCCTTCCATCACCGCCCCCCCCGGCTCGCGGGTGCTGGTGACGCGGGCAGGAGCTTGTGAGGGGGCATAACAGGCATGTGATGCCTGCCCGGGGGAGCTTGTGCTATCGTTTTCCGGTCGAGCGAACTGAGGGCGAGCGAACAGCCTTGCTGCGCGCAGTCGCAGCAAGCATTCCTCACTCTGGTTTCCTCCAAAAGGAAGACCCCGCCCGGTTGACGCACGGGATGGCGATCGAGCGCGGGAGTCCGTGCGGGGTCTCTGCTCTTTCAGCAGCATGGAAGCCTGAACCGCCGCTTCCATGGAGGTAATCTACTCCAATCGGGGTAGCGGTAAAAGTATCCCAATTTGTCAACAAAGCGTGAAGGCCCTCCGGGCCCCTCCTGCCCGGGCCGGGGCCGGGCGCGGGTGCTGCCGCGAACGGCCCGGGGCGGCAGGGTTTCAGTGCGCTTGGTCGCGCGATCGATCCGCCCGGGCGGCGGATCATGGGGAAACGCAAGGGCACCTGCGGCGAAACCGTCGAACTCTTCATCGACCCGGTCGATCGCCGGGTCGAGGGCGACGGCCGCGCGCCGTGTCCTTCGCCCCGGTCCTTGTCTGTTGCGCGTATCTTTCGCCCGGTAACGCTGATGATGCCGCGCATGCGAAAGTGCTTGTTTCGGCGGACGAGGGCTGTACGAATGGCCCGACTGAATCTCCTTCGACAGGATCTCTCGATGCGCCGCGTCGCAACGCTTCTCGTGACCACACTCGCCTTGGCCGGCGTCGTCGATGCCGCTGCGGCACAGACCCGGCAAAAGCCGCGCGGGCAGGCGGCGCAGGAGAACTATTTCGACCAGCCCGGCGTCCTGCCGGCCTATCCCGCGCCGCAGCGCGCACGGGGTGATGTCGATGCGGCGCCGACGCGTGACGACCGCTTCGGCCGCGACGTGCTGCCGCCCGCCATTGGCGGCGGAAAGAGCGCCATCGGCAACATCGACCTCAACCCGCCCCGTCAGTAAGCGATGCGGGCGGCAGGGCGCCAGCAGGCTCCCTCCATCGTCCGAGCGTGAAGGCGGCGCTCCCTCCGCGCGAGGAGGCGCCGCCCTCGTTCTTGCCGGGCCGCCGTCCGGCGATGGTCCGCGAGCGTTCTCGCTGCGCCGCGGAGGCGGGCCGTCCGCGGCCCTTCGGGGGCGGGATGGCTGTCCGGCCCCCAGGTTCTGAGCCCGGGAGCTTCGGCTATTCCGCGAGCTCCCAGGTGACGTTGACGCGCACCTTGAACTCGCGCTCGCCGGTTTCCACGGGCACGGGCGCCGCCTTGGCGGCGGAGAACTCCGCACGCGCCATCATCGGGCGGGGCAGGTCGGCGGCCGGCTCCGCAATGGCGACGATGCGTCCGAGCGTCACGCCCGCGGCCTCGGAGTAGAGCCTGGCCTTGCGCGTCGCGTCGGCGAGGGCGGCGGTGCGCGCCTTGTCGAGGAGCGCTGCGGGCTCAGCCACGTCGAAGGAGATGCCGCCGATCTGGTTTGAGCCGGTCGACACGGCGGCATCGAGGATCGTGCCGAGGCGCGCGAGGTCGCGCACGCGGATCGTCACCTGGTTGCGCACTTCATAGCCGTCGATGCGCGGGGCCTCGCTCGATCCCTGCCGGGGATGGGTGTAGCGCGGCTGCACCGAAAAGCCGTCGGTGGCGATGTCCCTGGGCGCGATGCCCGCCTTCTTCAGCGTCTCGATGACGGCCGCCATCGCCTTGCTGTTGCCGTCGAGCGCCTCGCGCGCGCTCTTGGCGTCCGTGACGACGCCGGTCGTGATCGTGGCGATGTCCGGCGCGGCGGCGATGATGCCCTCTCCAGAGAGGGATATGCGGCCGCGCTCGCTGCGCGCGCCGTCGTCGGCGGCCAGGGCCGGCATGGCGGCGGCGGCGAAGGCGAAGGCGATGACGGTGCGACGCGCAATCGACATGGTCGGGTCCCGTTCGGTATCAAGGATGGGTATCCTGTGATCACCGAATTGCGACGGACGTGAGGCACCCTGTCGGCCGGCCTCCGTCGCAGGCTCTCAGGCCGCCGGTTGCGCCCCGCGCCGCCCTGCCTGCGGCAGCAGGAAGGGCACCTCCGGGGGTGGCAGCGTGCCGACCGAGAGGGGCACTTCGAAGACCTCCCGGACGAGCGCGTCCGTCAGCACGGCCGCCGGCGGGCCCGAGGCTACGACGCGCCCCTGGCGCATGACGACGAGCTTGTGGGCATAGGCTGCAGCGATATTGAGATCGTGCAGGATGGCGAGCACGCCGATGCCCGTGTCGCAAAGCGCCCGCGCCGCTTCGAGAAGGCCGATCTGGTGCTTGAGGTCGAGGCTTGCCGTCGGCTCGTCGAGGAAGAGGACCTGCTCCGCCTCCACCGTGCGGCCCGCCTCCAGCTGGCACAGCACGCGGGCGAACTGCGCGCGCTGCTGCTCGCCGCCGGACAGCGTCTGATAGGCGCGCCCGGCGAGATGGGCGACATCGGCGGTCTCGAGGGCGCTCCAGGCGATGAGGTCCCTGCGCGCGCCGGGCAGCGCCCGCCCGATGCCGTCGAGCCCGAGCCGCGCCACCTCGAAGACCGTGAAGGGAAAGGACAGCCGCGACGCCTGCGGCAGGACGGCCCGCTTGCAGGCAAGCCGCCATGCGGGCAGGGTCCCGATCGCCGTGCCGCCATAGGTGATGCTGCCCGTGGTCGGCCTGAGCTCTCCGTCGAGGAGCCGCAGCAATGTGGACTTGCCGGCCCCGTTCGGGCCGATGACGACGACGAGCTCGCCCGCAGCGATCGTCAATCGGGCTTCCGCCACCAGCGTGCGCCCGCTGATTGCAAAGCCGAGATCCCGGGCCTCGAGCAACCTTGTCATGCCTCGAAACTCCCGCCACGCTTCAGCAGAAGCCACAGGAAGAAGGGCGCACCGAGCAGGCTCGTGAGAATGCCGATCGGCAATTCCGCCGGGGCGACGATCGTGCGTGCGAGCATGTCCGCGCCGACGAGCAGGGTGCCGCCCAGCAATGCGCTGCCGGGCAGGAGAACACGGTGGTCGGCGCCGAGCGCGAGGCGCAGCACGTGCGGCACGACGATGCCGACGAAACCGATGATGCCCGACACGGCGACCGACGCGCCGACGGCCAGGGCGACGAGCACGATGCAAAGGCGCTTCAGCCGCTGCACGGGCATGCCGAGGTGAAAGGCCTCCGCCTCGCCGAGCACCAGCGCGTTGAGGCCGCGCGCGAGGAACGGGACGGCCACGAGCACCGGCAGGACGGCGGGCGCGAGGCTCGTCACCTTGCTCCAGCTCGCGCCGCCCAGGCTGCCCAGCATCCAGAAGGTGACATCGCGCAACTGCCGGTCGTCGCTGATGTAGGAGAGAAGGCCCATGAGCGATCCGGCCAGGGCCCCGATCGCGACGCCCGCGAGCAGCATGACGGCGATCGAGGTCCGTCCCTGCCGTGTCGCCATTCCGTAGAGCAGGGCCGTCACTGCGAGGCCGCCGGCGAAGGCACCGCCGGGCAGGGCCGCCGTGGGCAGCGCGCCGGCTGCGAGCAGACGGTCGCCGAGGACGATGGTGGCGGCCGCGGCAAGGCCGGCTCCGGCCGACACGCCGACGAGCCCCGGATCGGCAAGGGGGTTGCGAAACAGGCCCTGCATGAGCGCCCCGGATACGGCGAGTGCGGCACCGACCATCAGGCCGACGAGGATGCGCGGCAGGCGGATATTGACGACCACGAGCGCATGACCGGCCGTCGCCGGGTCGCTGACGCCGCCCGACGCCGACAGGAGAATGTCGAGCACCTGGGCCGGTGAGAGCTTCACCGCGCCCGTGCCGATGGACAGGAGCACGACGAGAAGGCAGGCGGCGGAGAGGGCGGAGAAGGTGGCGACCGTCCGCTTGCGGCGGCCGGCCACCGCTGCGGCGAGGCTCTGCGCCGCCTCTGGAGCGATCGCGGTCATGGCCGTGCACCGCCGTCGGCCGGTCCCGGCAGGGCCGGGGGATCGAGCGCCGGGTAGAACGCCTTCATGAGATCGCGCGCCGCATCCGGCGTGCGCGGCCCGAAGCCCAGGAGATAGAGGCCGTCCATGACGACGAGGGCTCGCCGCGCGCCTGCCGGCGTCGCGGCGAGGCCGACAGTGGCGAAGACGTCTTCCACCTTTGGGGCGGCGTCGCCGCGGGTCATCATCACCACGATCTCGGGGGCCGCGGCGATGACGGCTTCGTCAGTCATGGGCTTGTAGCCCTGGATGGTCCCGGCAGCGTTCGCGCCGCCGGCGAGGCGGATGATGCTGTCGGCGGAGGTGCCGGCGCCGCCGACGAGGGGGCGTCCGTTCTGCAGGGCAAGGACGAACAGCACCTTGACCGGCCTGTCGATCGAGGCCCGCGCCTTGGCGAGCACCGCGAAGCGCCGGTCGACGGCAGCAGCGAGCCGGCCGGCGTCCGCCTCTGCGCCGGTCAGGCGCCCGACTTCCGCGATCTTGCGAATCACCCCTTCGGCCGTCGGCTCGTCGGGCACGCGCGCGATGCGGATGCCCGCCTCCTGGATGAGCTTGACCGCATCGGGCGGCCCGGCGGCCTCGCTCGTGATGACAAGCGAGGGCCTCAGTGACAGCACGCCCTCCGGCGAGAGGGCGCGCACGTAGCCGACATTGGGCTTGTCCTGCAAGGCCCGCGCCGGAAAGAGGCTCGTCGTGTCGACGCCCGCGATGCGCCGCTCGAGCCCGAGGGCGTAGAGGATCTCGGTGACGGCCCCGCCAACCGAGACGATGCGGTCGCCGGCGGTGGCCGCCGCCCCGGGAAGGGGCGCTTGCGCCAGCGCCGAGGCGCCTGGCGCCGCGGCGCCGGCAAGGGCGAGGAGGGCGAGCGGCGCGAGAAGGCGGCGCACGCGCCGTGCGAAGCGGTCGGTCATCATCGTCACTTCGTCAGGATCAGCTTGCCCCTGGCCGTGATGCGCAGCCGGTAGCGCTCGTCGTTGTGGATGATGACGAGCTCGCGGCCGCCCTTGAGGAGCTCTTGCACCTCCACGGCCGGCACGGGGGGCGGCCCCGACGTGGGGTCCATGGCCGGTGGGGGGACGGTCGCTCGCTCCGCAGTCATAACAGTTGTCCAGTTTGGAGTATTTCGAATTGTGCTTATTCTCTCGCCTCCAGCAGTCATTCTTGTTTAGAACAATGAAAAACTGCCGTTCCGACAAGATGATTGACGTAATTAGGTTGTTTAACTAGGAAACGCAAACCGGCCGTCGGAGGATTGCGACGGCCGCCTTTGCGCCAGCCAGCCAGCGGTCTCGACGCCTCGACCTGCCAGCCAGCCAGCCCGACCCAGTTCGACACCATCGGGGGCTTGAGACTGATGAGCGTGACCGCTCGCGCGATGCTGCTCGCCACAGCGTCCATTTTCGCCATTTCAGCGGCCGAGGCGGAGCCGGACATTGTTCTCGACACGGTCACCGTCACCGCGACGAAAACCGAGGAGAAGGTCATCGACACGCTCGCCGGGGCGAGCACGGTGACGCGGGAGGACATCGACCGGTTCCAGGCCTCGCGCGTGTCGGACGTGCTGCGCAGCGTGCCCGGCGTCACCGTCCAGCAGAATTTTAGCGACCCCGCCCAGGCGGTCAACATCCGCGGCCTGCAGGACTTCGGCCGCGTCAATGTCCTCGTCGATGGTGCGCGCCAGAACTTCCAGACGTCGGGCCACAACGCCAATGGCGTCTTCTATCTCGACCCCGAGTTCATCGGCGGCGTCGACGTGGTGCGCGGCCCGGTGTCGACCATCTACGGCTCGGGTGCCATCGGCGGCGTCGTGGCCTTCCGCACGCGCACGATCGACGACATCCTGGCCGAGGACGAGAAGTTCGGCGGCGCGCAGAAGGTGGGCGTCGGCACCAATGGCGCGGGCTTCGTCAACAGCACGGCGCTCGGCGCGCGACTCGGCACGGCGGCTGACATCTTCGGCCAGTTCGTCTACCGCAACACCAACACCTACAAGGACGGCGCCGGCGCCAAGGTGCCGGACAGCGGCAACGAACTCGTCGGCGGCCTGGTGAAGTTCAACGTCCGCCCGGCGGACGGCCACGAGATCAGCGCTTCGGCGCAGGTGCAGGACTATCAGTTCACGAACAACGGTTCGAGCGGCAGCCCCACCGGCACGCGCCTCTCCCACGACGTGGCGACCGGCAACTACACGCTCGGCTATCGCTTCCAGTGGCCGGACGTGCCGTGGCTCGACCTGTCGCTGAAGACCTACTATTCGACGACGAACGACGACCAGACCGTGCTGCGTCCGAGCACGACCTATTCGGCGCTCGGCGTACGGCCTGGCGCCAAGCTGAGGTTCGACATCGAGACCTACGGCTTCGACGTCAGCAACACGGCGCGCTTCGACGCCCTCGGGCTCAATCATGCCTTCACCTTCGGCGCCGACGGCGTGCGCGACAACGTCGACACCGTCGATGCGGCGGGCGGCTACGGCTCGGCCCTGACCCCGTCGGGAACGCGGCGCCTCACCGGCGGCTTCGTCCAGGACGAGCTGCGCTACAGCAACTGGCTGCGTGTCATCGGCGCCCTGCGCTTCGACGACTACAAGCTGGAGGGCGGCGGCAACGAGTCGAGCGGCAATCGCCTGTCGCCGAAGATCACCCTCGGCGTCACGCCCATCCAGGGCATCGAGCTCTATGCGACCTATGCCGAGGGTTACCGCGCCCCGGCCATCACCGAGACGCTGGTGAACGGGCTGCATCCGTTCCCCGCCTTCGCCATCCAGCCCAATCCCAACCTGCGGCCGGAGGTGGCGCACAACATCGAAGGCGGTGTGAACATCAAGTACGACAACGTGTTCAAGGACGGCGACGCTTTCCGCGCCAAGGCGACGGCCTTCGTCAACACGGTCGACGACTACATCGACATCGTCAGCGTCGGCACGGGCATCCCGGTCTTCGGCCCCGGCATGAACCCGGGCTCGATCATTCCGCCGGTCGCCTGGCCCGCCTATTGCCGGAGACGGCCGGCCGCCTGCGTCTTCAACCAGCAGTACCAGAACATCGCCGAGGCCCGCCTCTCGGGTGTCGAGCTCGAGGCGACCTACGACTGGGGCGGCGGCTTCTTCACCCTCGCCGGCGCGCATATCGAGGGCAAGAACAAGGCGACCGACCAGGCGCTGGTCAGCGTCCCGCCGAACCGCATCGCCGGCACGCTCGGCCTGCGCCTTCTCGACGACAGGCTGACGCTCGGCACGCGCGTCACGCTCGTCGACAGCAAGACCGACCTGCCGTCCACGAGCGCGATCAAGGCCAGCAAGGCCTACGGCCTCGTCGACCTCTTCGCGTCCTACGAGTACAGCGACACGGTTCGCGGCGACTTCGTCATCGAGAACCTCTTCGACAAGCAGTACGTCCAGTATCGCGACGGGGCCGCAAGCCCTGGCCTCACCGCCAAGCTCGGCCTCACCGTGAAGTTCGCGTCGAAGTGAGGCGGACGGCGGGAGCGCCGCCGATCATGATCGGCGGGAACGTGTCATCATCTGGAACTTGCAAGGAGACTCAATCGATGTTCATCGCCATGAACCGCTTCAAGGTGCCGTTCGGCTCCGAGGAGGCTTTCGAGAAGGTTTGGCTGTCGCGCGACGTCTATATCCACACCGTTCCGGGCTTCGTGGAGTTTCATCTCCTGCGCGGTCCGCGCAACGACGACCATGTGCTCTATTCCTCGCATACGGTCTGGCGCTCGAAGGCCGATTTCGAGGCCTGGACGAAGTCCGAAGCCTTCCGCGCCGCGCACCGGGGCGCCGGCGAGGGCAAGCCGCTGTTCATCGGCCACCCGCAGTTCGAGGGCTTCGAGGTGATCCAGACGGTGACGCTCGACGGTGAGAAGATCGAGGCCGCGGCCTGAGGAAGGAATGGCTGCTTGCGGCAGCCGGCCGTCTTTGTCGCTCCGGGCGCCATGCTCTAGCATGGCCCTCAACCTCGGGAGTCGACATGACGCACGATCCTGGCACGGACCAGGCGCCCGCACCGGTCGCCGCCGTCCTCTATGATCCGCGCCGGCCGGTGGACGATCTTCTCGTCGCGCTGGCCGGGCGCCTCAAGGCACGGGGGCTGCGCCTCGGCGGCCTCGTGCAGCACAACGGGGCGACGGCAGGGCCGTTCTGCGCCGCCATGGACGTGGAGGATCTCGCCACGGGCCGCCTGATCGCCATCTCGCAGGACCGCGGGCCCGGCGCCAGGGGCTGCCGGCTCGATCCCCGCGGCCTCGCCGAGGCGGGCGCGCTCGCGGGCGCGGCCATCGCCGGCGGCGTCGACCTCGTCATCTTCAACAAGTTCGGCAAGGCCGAGGCCGAGGGGCGGGGCGTGCGCGCCGAATTCGCCCAGGCGCTCACCGGGGGTATCCCCACCTTGACCTCGGTCGGCGAAGCGGTGCTGCCGGCCTGGAACGACTTCGTGGGCGGGGCGTGGGAGTCCCTCGACGCCTCCCTGGAGGCGCTGGAGGGCTGGTGCTTCGCTCAGGTTGCCGCAAGGGCGCCGGCGTGAGCGCCGCGCGGACGGAGGCGGCCATGTCCGCCGTGGATGCAGACAGCCTCACCTTCCTCGACGACTATCTGGTGCGGCCCGATCCGCTCGATCCGCGCCTGAGCCGGGCGGTGGCGGGCGTCGACCACACCGGGCAGCGAACCGAGACGCGCGTCGTCGTCGAGCGGGCGCTGACGCTCTACCTCAATGCGCGCGAGATCGTCACCATGATGACGATCGGCGACCATCCCGATTATCTGGCGCTCGGCTATCTCCTCAACCAGAACATGCTGCGCCCGGACGACGTCGTGACCGACGTCGAGTTCGATCCGGAGCTCGACGTGGTCGTGGTGCGCACGGAGCGGCAGACCGACTACGAGGAGAAGCTGCGCAAGAAGACGCTCACCTCCGGCTGCGCTCAGGGCACGGCCTTCGGCGACCTGATGGACGTCATCGACCAGGCCGAGCTGCCGCAGGCCGAGCTGCGCACCTCCTGGCTCTATGCGTTGACGCACAAGATCAACACGACGCCCTCGCTCTATCTCGAGGCGGGTGCCATCCACGGCTGCGTGCTGTGCGAGAGGGACCGCCCCCTCGTCTATATGGAGGACGTCGGCCGCCACAACGCCGTCGACAAGATCGCCGGTTACATGTTCCGCCACGGCATGCCGGGCAGTGACAAGATCTTCTACACCACCGGCCGGCTCACCTCCGAGATGGTCATCAAGACGGTGCGCATGGGCATTCCCGTGCTGGTCTCGCGCTCCGGCTTCACGGCCTGGGGCGTGGAGCTCGCCCGCAAGGCGGGCCTGACGCTCATCGGCCGCGCCCGCGGCAAGCGTTTCGTCGCCCTGTCCGGGGTCGAGCGCATCGTCTTCGACCAGGACCTCGCCTATGTCGAGGAGGAGGCGATGAAGCATCGGCGCAAGGGAGCGACCTTCGATGACTGAGGCCCACCCGCCAACGCTCGGCCTGCTGCTCGCCGGGGGGCTTGCCCGCCGCATGGGCGGGGGCGACAAGCCGCTGCGCACGATCGGCGGCCGGCCCATCCTCACCCATGTCGTCGCGCGCGCCGCACCGCAGTGCGACGGATTGCTGCTCAATGCCAACGGCGATCCGGCACGCTTTGCGGCCTACGGCCTGCCCGTCGTGGCCGACGACGTCCCGGATTTCGCCGGGCCCCTCGCGGGCATCCTCGCCGGGCTCGACTGGGCCGCGCGCCAACGGCCGGGCATCGACTGGGTGGTCAGCATCGCCGCCGACACCCCCTTCCTGCCGTCCGACCTCGTCGCCCGCCTGCATGGCCGGCGCGAGGCCGAGGGGGCGGAGCTCGCCTGCGCCGCTTCGGGCGGCCGCACGCATCCCGTCATCGGCCTGTGGCCGGTCGCCCTGCGGGCCGACCTGCGGCGGGCGCTGGTCGAAGCGGGCGAGCGCAAGATCGACCGTTTCACGGGCCGCTACCGCACGGCGATCGCGGAATGGCCGGTTCGGCCCTATGATCCGTTCTTCAACGCCAACGCGCCCGATGATCTCGCCGCGGCCGAGCGGATTGCGGCGTCCCTTCAGCAGCCCGAGCCTGCTCGCGCGCATCCGTAGCAAGGACGGCGCGGCTCGCGCGGCCTGTGGCTGCCGGGTTCGAGGAGGGCCTCGCTCACAATGATTCAGCCGCAAGGTCCTTTCGGACGGCGATGACTTTCGCTTGAATCGATGCGAAATCACGGCGTGCGATTCGCCCGAGCCGGAGCGGCACATGCGCAGGGCAGGTTCCCGCGCGGCCCGCTCTGCCCTCGCGATCACGCCCGGAGGACTGGGGACATGCGTGCATTCGTTCTGGCTCTCATCGCCGCCTTCGTCGTCGCCCTCGGCGCGTCCTACGTACTCTCCCGCTTCCAGGAGCCGGCCTCCGTCGCCTTCTCCACGAGCGGCGTGCGGCTCAGCGACGTCAACTGACCGGCCGTGGCCCCAGGCTCAGGCCGGCGGCCTGACCTTGCGGATGCCGAAGACGAGCACGTTGTCGCGCCGCTCCTGCATCTCGAGGACGTCACCCGTCTCGCGCACGAGGTTCGGGATGTCGATCGCCGCCATGGGATCCGTGCATTCGACCACGAGGATGTCGCCGGGCGCCACGCTCCGGAGCGCCTTGCGCGTGCGCAGCGCGGGCAGGGGACATTTCAGGCCGCGCAGGTTGAGAACGGTGTCGGTCATCGTATCGTAGGCTGGGAACCGGGGCCCGGGGGCGAAACGCGGCGGACTATGCCCGCCCGCAGGCACGGCGGCAACCGGGCGCGGCGTGGCGGCCGCGCGGCGGCCCGTGGCCGCGGAGGATGAGCTTCATCGTGCGTCTGCCCTGCGCATCCCTTCCGTTCCTCGCCGCGGGCCTCGCGCTTGGCCTCGCCGGCGCCGCGGCGCAGGACCTGCGTGGCCACGGCGGGCCGGTTCGTGCCATCGCCGTGGCCCCGGATGGGCGCGCGGCCATGACCGGCAGCTTCGACCAGTCTGCCATCCTGTGGCGGCTCGATACGGGCGCGGCCCTGGCCGTGCTCCGCGTCCACGACGGCGCGGTCAATGCCGTCGCGGCGCTCGGGGAGGGAGTCTTTGCCACCGGCGGGGAGGACAGCCGCATCGCCATCTGGCGCGGCACGGCGGCGACGCCCGAGCGGGTCCTGACAGGGCACGGCGGGCCGGTCGCGGCCCTTGCCGTCTCGCCTGACGGGCGGCTGCTCGCCTCCGCCGCCTGGGACGGGACCGTCCGCCTGTGGCCGCTGGACGGGGGGCCGGGCCGCGTCCTCGAGGGTCATCGTGGCAACGTCAATGGCGTCGCGGTCACTCGCGACGGGACGGTGGTCAGCGCGGGCTACGACGCGACGCTCCGTATCTGGTCGAGGGATGGCACGCCCGTCGTCGCCACCTTGCCGGCGCCGCTCAACGCCGTGCTCGTGGCGCCAGACGGAGAGATCCTTGCCGCGGGCGCCGACGGGCAACTGCACATCCTTTCCGCCGGCGGACAGCCGCTCGCCGAAGCGCCGGTCGGCCAGGCGCCGGCCGTCGCCCTCGCGCTGTCGCCGGACGGAGCGACGGTCGCGGCGAGCGGGCTCCATGGCGACGTCGCCCTCGTCGACCGCAAGGCGCGGCGGGTGAGGACCGTCCTCGCCGGTGGCAGCCTGCCGGTGTGGTCGCTCGCCTTCTCGCCCGACGGGCGCGAGCTCCTGGCGGGCGGGGCCGACCGCGTGGTGCGCCGCTGGAATGCAGCAAGCGGGGCTCGTCTCGGCACGACGGCTTCAACGCTGGGCGAGGATCCGCTCGCGGCCTTCGCCGGCGACCGCGGCGCGGAGCTGTTTCGTGCCTGCGCCGCCTGCCACACCCTGACCCCCGACGGCGGCAACCGCGCCGGCCCGTCGCTCTACGGCCTCTTCGGCCGCCGCATCGCCGGCCTTCCGGGCTACGCCTATTCCGAAGGGCTGAAGAAGCTCGACATCGTCTGGACGCACGAGACGGTGGCGCGCCTGTTCGAGATCGGCCCGAGCCTCTACACGCCGGGCACGAAGATGCCGGAGCAGAAGGTGACCGATCCGAAGGACCGCGAGGCGCTGGTGACCTTCCTGGAGAAGGCAACCGCGCCACGGTGAGGGCGGGTGAGAACGACGGGAGCGCCTCTCTCCCCCCGTCCTCTCATTCCGGGGCCGCCCGCAGGGCGGAGCCCGGAATCCAGAACCGATACCGGTCATCGAGAGGGCGCGACGACCAAGTCCGCGGATGGCCAGGTGTGCGGCTATATTGAGACCGGGCATCGGTTCTCGATTCCGGGCTCGTCGCTGACGCGGCGCCTCGGAATGAGAGGGAGGATTGCATTCGACGAAGCCTGCCCGGCTCACGGCGACGGGATCAGGCGAGCGGGTCCTTGCCATTTGCCGCGTCGCGCTCGCGCAGATAGTCCTCGCTCATGCGCGGCTTCGGCCGCTCGGTTGCGCCGTGCGGGTCGAAGCCCTCGTTGACCACGGCCTCGACGCGGCAGTCGTCGCACATCTTCACCACCGCGATGCGCCGCGCGTTCTCCCCGGCGAACATCCAGTGCTTGCCCTCCAGCCTGGCGACGATCCGCTCGATGGTGGACCGCGTACCGAAGGGTTTGCCGCAGCTGATGCAGTGGAAGGGCTCCTCCTCCTTCACCACCTTCGGCGGCGCGCCCCAGGCCCCAAAGTCGATGCGCGGTTCGAGCGAGATGACCTTCTCCGGGCAGGTGGCCTGGCACAGGCCGCATTGCACGCAGCGGTCCTCGGAAAAGCGTAGCGTCGGCCGGTCGGGGTCGTCCGACAGCGCGCCCGTCGGGCAGGCGGAGACGCAGGCGAGGCAGAGCGTGCAGCCCTCCGTGTCGACATGCACCGTGCCGAAGGGCGCGCGCTCGGGCATCGGCACCACGTCCACGGGCGTCGGCGCGGCGCGGTGCAGCTCGCGCATGGTGAGGCTGAGGAGTTCCCGCCCGCTGCCGAGCGGCAGGAAGCGCGCCGGCTCGGTGGGCGGCGTGCCCGGCTTGACGGCCGCGAGCGCCGCGGCGAGGCCGTCCGGATCGTCCGTCTCGATGGTGGCGGCGAGGCCCTCGCCGAAGCCGAGCGGCCGCAGCACCGCATTGGCGTAGTCGATCGTGCGGTAAAGGCCGGTGAGATCGTGCTTCGGTCGTGCACGCGTGAGGAAGCGCACGGCCGCCGCGCCACAGGCCATGGCGGCCGCCACCACGTCGAGGCCGACCTGCGTCACCTCGTTCACCGCCACGGGCAGCACGTTCGCCGGCAGCCCGTCGCCGAAGCGCGCGAGCGCGTCGATCAGCGGTTCACCGTGGTCGGCGTCGTGGAGGAGGAGCACCGGCGTCCTTCCACCCGTCTCCGCATAGGCCACGAGCATGGCCCGCAGGCGGGCGAGGAGGGAGCCCGCGGGCGGCAGGGCATAGGTCGCCGCACCCGTCGGGCACACGGCGGCGCAGGCGCCGCAGCCGGCGCAGACGGCCGGGTCGATGGCCACGTGATCGCCGGCCGGCGTGATCGCCCCGGTCGGGCAGAGATCGAGGCAGCGCGTGCAGCCCGTCTTGCGCGAGCGGGAATGGGCGCAGAGCGCCGCGTCGAAGGCGACGTAGCGCGGTTTGTCGAACTCGCCGACGAGCTGGGAGGCCTCGAAGGCCAGGCGCTCGACCGCCGCCCGGTCGCCCGGATCGGCACGCAGATAGCCCGGCCGCAGGTCGTGCGCGGGAAAGAGCGGCACGCCGCCCGAGACGTCGATGACGATGTCGCAGCGCGAGACGGTGCCGTTGCGCTCCGGCCCGAAGGCGAGGCCGGCGCGCGAGGAGGGGGCGGGCTGGGCGAAGCCGTCGACCGTCAGCTCGAAGGCGCCGAGATGGCCCTTGGCCGTCTTGATCGTGCCCTTGAGCACGGGAAAGTCCGTCCGCCGCGGCGGCACGATCTCGCCCGGCCGCGTCAGGAGCACGGTCACGTCGAGCACGTCGGCGAGACGATGGGCGAGGTCGATGGCGGTTGCGTCCCGCCCGTAAACGAGCGCGACGCCTTCGCTCTTCAGCGACACCATCGGCGTGTCGGGCATGTCGAGTGCAGCGGCGGCGAGGAGCGCCGCCATCTTCGGCCCGGCGGCCCGGGCCTCGGCCGACCAGCCGCCGGTCTCGCGCAGGTTGGCGAAGGTAAGCGGCGCGGCGAAACCCGATTCGCCCGCCACCTCCTCGAAGAGCGGAGCCTCCTGCGTGCAGCCGACGACGAGCGGCCCGGCTTCCGCGAGCGCCGCCCTGAACAGGTCGAGCTGACTGCGGCAGAGCTGGCGGCAGGTGCGCAGCCCCGAATCGGGGAGGCCGCGCCGGATCGTCTCCGCATCGAGCGGCATGGTGTCTTCGCAGGAACAGGCGAACACCCTTGGCTTCTCGCCGGCCATCCACGTCTCCTCGGACGGATCTTCTTGGGCGGCGCCGTCGGCCGGCGCCTTCCGCTCATTCGACGGCAACAGTATATAGATTTGGAACAATTCCATATCCTTGGACGAAGCGTCGCGGAAAGGACGGCCCGAAATGCCGGTCGACGTGCGGTCGGTGGGGCGGCGCGAGCTCGATCTGCCACCGCTCTTTTCCCTGCACACCCTGCGGGAATCGGGTGACGCCTTCGCCAGTGCGCAGGCGCTCGCACCCGACCGCGGTGCGGGCACGCTCGTCTGGGCGCGGCGCTTCGACCTCGTGGAATTCGCCGTGGTGCTGGAGCCGGAGGAGCCGCTGGCGCTCGCGCGCCTCGTCCTCTATCCGGCGATGAGCGCGCTTGCCGACGCCATCGCTGTGCATTGCCCCCCGGAGAAGCCGCTCGCCTTCGGCTGGCCGGACGCGCTCCACTTCGACGACGGGCTCGTCGGCGGGGGCCGGCTCGCGTGGCCGGCAGAGGCCCGTGAGGACGAGGCTCCGCCGTGGCTCGTCTTTGGCGTGATGCTGCGCGCCGCTGCCCTCGGTGCGGGCGAGCCGGGCACGTGGCGGATCGGCACGACCCTCGAGGAGACCGGCTTCTTCGAGGGCGTGGATACGGGCGCCATCGTGGAGAGCTTCGCGCGTCACCTCATGGCCAACCTGCACGAATGGCAGGAGGCAGGCGCCAAGGCCGCCGCGCGCCGCTGGCTCGAACGCTTCCCCGGCGAGGAAGGGGCGCAGCACGGCATCGACGCGAACGGTGACCTCATCGTCCGCTGCGACGGGGAGGAGGAGCGGCGCGCGTTCCGCGCGGCGCTGGCAGAGCCCTCGTGGCTCGATCCCGCACGAGGGGAGCCGTGGCTGTGAAGCTGTTGCGCACCATACGGCTCGACCCTTCCGACGCCTTCGTCTTCGAGCGGGCGGCTGAGCCGGGCGAATGGGCGGTTTCGGGCGCCTTCCTGTTCTGGGACCTCGACCCGGCGACATTGCCCGCCAAGGCGCGCGTCGCCTTCCGCTCCGGCATCCTCGGCGTCGCGAGCTTCGCCTGGTCGACGCTTGCCGTCGTCACCGAGGCGACGGGGGCGGACCGCGCCGCGGCCGTCGAGACGCTCGCCCGCCATCTCGTGGAGCGGCTCGGCGCGCCCGACCTTGCAACGGCGCAGGCGGCGGCGGAGGAGGAGGTCGCCTATGCCGAGAGCCTGTGCGACCACCCGCCGGGAACGCTCGTCGCGGTGCAGCGCACGACGGAGAGCGGCGAGATGCGCGAGCGCTTCCGCACCCTGACGCCGCGCGCCGACGCTCCGCGCGACGTCTTCCGCGCATTCGAGTTCTTCGAGGTGGAGGAAGGGCAGGGGCCGGACGAGACGGTCGATCTTCTGTCGCTCACGAAAGAGGGGCGGGCATGAACGATTTCTGGGTGTCTTCCGGCCACCTGCTGCTCGACAGGGATGCGGGCGGCGGCCTCCTGGTGACGGACGAGTTCCTCAAGGCTTACCTGGCGCGGCCGGAACTGATGCCGCCGGAGGAGGCCTGCGCGGCCGAGCGCGCGCTGCATGCGAAACTCATGGCGCGCCCGCAGGCGACGGTCTCGCCCATGGAGATCGCCGCCATCGTCGATGCCGACGCGCGCGAGAACTGGGAGCTGATGCTCGCCTTCCGCGACCGGCTCCTCGCGGCGCCGACGCTGGAGGCGGCCTACGGGCGCCTGATCCGCGACGGGGTCGCGCGCGTGCCGCCGCTGTTTCTCAACCAGCTCGCGCACGTGATCATGCGCAATGCCCTCGACGGCTGCGACGACGCTTTCGTGGCGCGCGCCGGCGAGCTGTTCTACCGTCCCCAGCGCGTCTCGGTGCACGAGGGCAAGGTGCTGCTCGCCGATGCCGAGGTGATCGAGGGGCACGAGATGAACCGGCAGGCCTCGCCGCTCCTCGCCATGCTGGGCGGTCCGGCCGTCTGCGAACTCGACGTGCTGACGCGCGCCAATGCGGATGACTATTGGGGGCGCAGCGACGCGCACGACATGGTGCTCGACCTCGGCGGCGAGCCGGGTGGCCGGGCGGCCATCGCCGGCGCCCTCGAACGCTGGCTGCGGCAGATCCACGGTTTCGACGTCACCGTCGAGGCGGTCGAGCGCATCGAGGACGCCGATTGGCGCTGGTTCGTCGGGCTCGATGCGGAGGCGACGGTGATCGGCAATGCGCTCTGGCGCGGGGAGGCCGTCGACGAGGAGCGCCTGAACCGCGTGCTCGCGCTCTTCCGGCTGACCATGGACCCGGCGGTGCCGGTGCTGCCCCAGGCGGCGGGCCGGCCGGTCTATCTCCTGCTCGCCATGGGGCCGGATCGCATGCTGCGCATGAAGCCGCAGAACCTCGTGACCGGGCTGCCGGTCGCGGAGGCGGCGACGGCAAACTGACGGAGGATCGCATGGCGCAGGAGCGCCTTACCGTCGGTGTCGTGGTGGAGCGGCGCAAGCTCTCGAGCCCCTGGGCCGACCATATCTGGCTGCCGGTCGCCGTCCTGCCCGACGCGCCCGATGTGGCGCCCTGGACGCCGCTCGGCGAGATCGCAACCGCCGACCGCTTCTATGTCGGCGCCTTCGACATCGACCTCTATCGCACGGAGACGGCGAACTACCGCGACAATCTCGCGAGCGGGGAGCCGAAGATCTGGATCGCCGCTCGCGCCGACGAGGGGGGGCATCCCATCCGCATCGCCGGCATCACCGCCGATCCGGCCGAGGGCGAGGCCTTCACCGAGGCGGGTGACGACACGGTGGAGGCGGTGCCCATGCCCCCCGAGATCGCCGCGCGGATCGCGGCCTTCGTCGCCGCGCACCACGTCGAGCGTGTCTTCTTCAAGCGCAAGCGCGACCGGGCCGATCCTGAGGCACTGGGAGCGCGTGTGTCTGGCCCGGGGCGCGCCGAGGGAGAAGAGGAATGACGGGCGACAGCTTCCTGTCCCGCTGGTCGCGCCTCAAGCGCGGAGCGCGCGAGGAGGCCGAACGGCGCGTGCCCGACGTCGCGGTCGAGGAGGCGGCGAAGGCGCCGCCGGCCGAGGCGGAAGCCGAGGTTCCGATTGAGGAGCTGCCGCCCGTCGACACGATCGGCCCCGACACGGATCTCACCGCCTGGCTGAAGCGCAAGGTGCCGGAGAGCTGGAAACAGGCGGCCCTGCGGCGCCTCTGGTCCGCCGATCCGGCCATCCGCGATTTCGTCGGGCCGGCCGACTACGCCTGGGACTGGAACACCCCGGGCGGCATGCCCGGCTACGGGCCGCTTGGGGCCTCCGACGACGTGGAGAAACTCCTCGCCCGGGCGATGGGGCTCGACGAGGGAGCGCTGCAGCCGCTGACCGCTGCGGCCCCGCCGCCGCCCTGCGACGAGCCGTCGCAGGCTGTCGCGGCGCAGGGTGTGGAAGCCCCATTGCAAGCTGTTGCGATGCAGCAAGAAACGGCTTCGCAAGGAGCCGTGGTGCGCAGCGGGGAAGACGCTGGCGGCAGCGAACAGGCCGTGCCGACAGGGGTTGCCGCGCAGGCGCCGGAGGCCGGCGCCGATGATGCATTGCGGGATGAACCCGCTACCCCACCCGCCGCGCGACCGCTGCCGATGCGAGGGCGTCGCCGCGGTGGTAGTGCGATGCCTGTTTAAGTTCGAATTAGAAGCATTGAAAAGCTCGCGGGCTCGCTGATAGGGTCCGCCTATCAGCCCAATTGAGTCGGGCGGACAGGTGCTTATCCGCCATGCGTGATGCGGGACTCGAACGAGCGATTTCGGCTGCCGGCGGCGTGCGCTCGCTGGCCCGTCAGCTGGGCGTGTCGCAGCCGGCGGTCTCGACCTGGAAGAGGGTGCCGGCCGACCGGGTCCTTGCCGTCGAGGCGCTGACCGGCGTCGCCCGGACGACCTTGCGCCCCGATCTCTATCCGCCCGCCGATCCGGCGGGCGGGCTCGATTCGACGGATGCCGCCCGGGCGGCCGAATACGAGCTCATCGGCACCCTCCTCTGGCGCGCTCCCGACGCGGCCGTGCTGACGCGCCTGGCGAAGCTGCGCGGCGACGCGAGCGAGCTCGGCGTCGCGCATCTGGCGCTGGCCGAGGCCGCGGCGCGGACGGACGCGGATGTCGTCGGCCGCGAGTTCTTCGACCTCTTCGTCGGCCTTGGCCGTGGTGAGCTCCTGCCCTACGCCTCGTACTATCTCACCGGTTTCCTGCACGAGCGGCCGCTGGCCAGGCTGCGCGGCGACCTCGCGCTCATCGGCGTCGAGCGCGCCGAGCGCGTGGCGGAGCCCGAGGACCACATCGCGATCCTGTGCGAGGTCATGGCGGGGCTGATCCGCGGCGACTTCGCGGCCGAGGGGATCGACGAGAAGACCTTTTTCACCCGCCATGTCGAGCCGTGGGCGGCGCGCTTCTTTGCCGACCTCGAGACGGCGAGGTTCGCCCGCTTCTACCGTCCGGTCGGCACGATCGGGCGGCTCTTGACGACGATCGAGGCCGAGGCCTTCGCGCTGCCGGCCTGATCTCAAACGGATGCCCGAGGAGGACGAGCGATGTCCGACAAGAAGAAGCCCGAGGGGCTGGACCGCCGTGGATTCCTGCGCGCCATGGGCGCGGGGGCCGCGGTCACCGCGGCCGTTCCCCTGACGGCCACCGAGGCGCAGGCGATGAAGCCGCCGGGCGACGAGGGCAAGGCGCGCTATCGCGAGAGCGAGCACGTCAAGACCTTCTACAAGGTCAACCGCTACTGAGGGAGCCTGCCATGCTGATCAAGCGCAAGGACGCAGACGCCGCGCGTGGCCGCCTGCAGGCTCTCGTGGCAGGGTTCGGCAGCGAGCTCGTCGACCGCCGTTCCTTCCTGCGGAAATCGGGTCTGGCGGCGGGTGCGCTCGCCGCCGTCGGCAGCCTGTCGGTCGGCGCCGTGCGCAGGGCCGAGGCCGGTCCGACGAACTTCGGCCAGCCGATCGAGCGGCGCAAGAACATGTGCACCCACTGTTCGGTGGGCTGCACCGTGATCGCCGAGGTGCAGAACGGCGTCTGGGTGGGGCAGGAGCCTGCCTGGGAAAGCCCGATCAACCGCGGGTCTCATTGCGCCAAGGGCGCGGCCATCCGGGAGCTCGTGCACGGTGACCGCCGCCTCAAGTACCCGATGAAACTGGTCGACGGCCAGTGGCGGCGCATCACCTGGGACCAGGCGATCGAAGAGATCGGCGACAAGCTCATGGAGATCCGCGGCAAGTCCGGCCCGGATTCCGTCTTCTGGCTCGGCTCCGCCAAGTTCTCCAACGAAGGAGCCTATCTCAACCGCAAGCTCGCCGCCTTCTGGGGCACCAACACTTCGGATCATCAGGCGCGCATCTGCCATTCCACCACGGTCGCTGGCGTCGCGAACACGTGGGGCTATGGCGCCATGACCAACAGCTACAACGACATCCGGAACTCCAAGACGCTCATCATCATGGGCGGCAATCCGGCAGAGGCCCATCCGGTGTCGCTGCAGCATCTCCTCGCCGGCAAGGAGATCAACCGGGCGAACTTCATCGTCATCGACCCGCGCTTCACCCGCACGGCGGCCCACGCCACCGAATACGTGCGCCTGCGCCCGGGCACGGACATCCCCGTGCTCTACGGCATGCTCTGGCACATCTTCGAGAACGGCTGGGAAGACAAGGAGTTCATCAAGGCCCGCGTCTATGGCATGGACGAGATCCGCAAGGAGATCGCCAAGTGGACGCCCGACGAGGTCGAGCGCGTCTCCGGCGTGCCCGGTGAGCAGTTGAAGCGCGTCGCGGAGATGTTCGCCAAGCAGAAGCCGGCGACGCTCATCTGGTGCATGGGCCAGACACAGCACACGGTGGGCACGGCGAACGTGCGGGCGAGCTGCGTCCTCCTGCTTGCCACCGGCAATGTCGGCGGCCCCGGCAGCGGCGCCAACATCTTCCGCGGCCATTGCAACGTGCAGGGCGCCACCGACCTCGGCCTCGACGTCACGACCCTGCCGCTCTACTACGGCCTGACCGAGGCGGCCTGGAAGCACTGGTGCCGCGTTTGGGAGGTCGACTACGACTGGATGGTGTCGCGCTTCGCCTCGAAGAAGGCGATGGAGCAGCCCGGCATCCCCTCGACGCGCTGGTTCGACGCCGTCCTCTTGCCGAAGGATCAGGTGGAGCAGCCCGACAACGTGCGCGCCATGGTGGTCTTCGGCCACGGCGGCAACACCGTCACGCGCATGCCGGAGATGGTGAAGGGCCTCGAGAAGCTCGACCTTCTCGTCATCGCCGACCCGCATCCGACGACATTCGCCGCGGTCTCCAACCGCAGGAACGGCACCTATCTCCTGCCCATGTGCACGCAGCTCGAAACGTCGGGCTCGCGCACGGCCTCGAACCGCTCGCTGCAGTGGGGCGAGCAGATCGTCAAGCCGATCTTCGAGTCGAAGGACGACTACGAGGTCATGTACCTCCTGGCGAAGAAGCTCGGCTTCGCCGACAAGATGTTCAGGAACATCAAGGTCGAGGGCAACCGCCCGTCGCCGGAGGACATCCTGCGCGAGATCAACCGCGGCGGCTGGTCCACGGGCTATTCCGGCCAGTCGCCGGAACGCCTGAAGGCGCACATGAAGAACCAGGAGAAGTTCGACCTGGTGACGCTGCGCGCCCCGAAGGACGATCCGGAGGTGGGCGGGGACTACTACGGCCTGCCGTGGCCCTGCTGGGGCTCGCCCGAGATCAGGCATCCGGGCACGCCGATCCTCTACAACACGAACCTGCACGTGAAGGATGGCGGCGGCACCTTCCGGGCCCGCTTCGGCGTGGAGAGGAACGGCGCGACCCTGCTCGCCGAGGGCTCCTATTCGATGGGCTCGGAGCTGAAGGACGGCTATCCCGAGTTCACGCTCGCCGTGCTGAAGAAGCTCGGCTGGGACAAGGACCTGACGGCGGCCGAGCTCGCCATGCTCGAACGCGTCGGCGGCTCGCCCGAGGGCGCCGACAAGGTGTCCTGGGCGACCGACCTGTCGGGCGGCATCATCCGCGTCTGCCTCGAGCACGGCGTCATGCCCTATGGCAACGCCAAGGCACGGGCGGTGGCCTGGAACCTGCCCGATCCGATCCCGACGCATCGCGAGCCGATCTACTCGCCGCGGCCCGATCTCGTTGCGAAGTATCCGACGCTGCCCGACACGCGCGCCTTCCGTGTGCCGAACATCGGCTTCACGGTGCAGAAGGCGGTGGTGGACAAGGGCCTCGCGAAGGAGTTCCCGATCATCCTCACCTCCGGTCGTCTGGTTGAATATGAGGGCGGCGGCGAGGAGACGCGCTCCAACAAGTGGCTGGCCGAGCTGCAGCAGGACATGTTCGTCGAGATCAACACGGCGGACGCGGCCGAGCGCGGCATCAAGGACGGCGCCTGGGTGTGGGTCTACGGCGCCGCCAATGACGCCAGGACCCGCGTCAGGGCGCTGGTGACGGACCGCGTCGGCAAGGGTGTCGCCTTCATGCCCTTCCACTTCTCCGGCTGGTTCATGGGGCAGGACCAGCGCGGCAACTATCCGAAGGGCACCGATCCGATCGTGCTCGGCGAGTCGGTCAACACCCTGACCACCTACGGCTACGACCCCGTCACCTTCATGCAGGAGCCGAAGGCGACGCTCTGCCAGATCCGCGCGGCGTAAGGAGAACAGCAATGGCCCGCGTCAAATTCCTCTGCGACGGCGACCGCTGCATCGAGTGCAACGCCTGCGTCACCGCCTGCAAGAACGAGAACGAGGTGCCGTGGGGCATCAACCGTCGCCGCGTCGTCACGATCAACGACGGCAAGCCCGGCGAGCGCTCGATCTCCATGGCCTGCATGCACTGCACGGATGCGCCCTGCAAGGCGGTGTGCCCGGTCGACTGCTTCTTCACCACGGCTGACGGCGTGGTGCTGCACTCGAAGGATCTGTGCATCGGCTGCGGCTACTGCTTCTACGCCTGCCCCTTCGGCGCGCCGCAGTATCCGCGCGTGGGCAACTTCGGCTCGCGCGGCAAGATGGACAAGTGCACCTACTGCGCCGGCGGGCCCGAGGCCGACCTGACGATGGCTGAGTACGAGAAGTACGGCGCCAACCGTCTGGCCGAGGGCAAGCTGCCACTCTGCGCCGAGATGTGCTCGACCAAGGCGCTGCTCGCCGGCGACGGCGAGATCATCGCGCAGATCTACAAGGAGCGCGTCGTCAAGCGCGGCTACGGCTCCGGCGCGTGGGGCTGGAAGACGGCCTATCGCGAAGGCATCGATGTCTGAGGCTTCGAAGGGCGCTCGCGCCGGGCGGGCCGCAGGCGGCAGCGCCCGGCGACGCCGTCATATGCATACGGGAGGACAGGCCATGACGCGTGGGGGCTTCGGCCGGCGGATCGCCGTGGCGGCGTTCGTCGCCCTCTTTTCTGTCTGTCTGGCGATGACGCTGGCCCCGCGCGCCGGCTGGGCGCAGCAGGCCCGGCAGGGCGTCAACCCGACCGCCCAGGCCGTGAAGGAGGAGCAGCTCCTGAAGGAGCTCGACCGGGTGACGGGCCGGGTTTCCATCCCGGACAGCAAGGCTGGCACCCTCATCCAGCCTGAGGGGCGCGAGTGGCGGGCCTATCACGAGCGCACGCTGCACTGGATCGGCGGCATCGCCATTCTCGGCATGCTCGCCGTGCTGGCGCTCTTCTATTCCGTCCGCGGCAAGATCCGGATCGAGCACGGCTGGGCGGGCGTCAAGATCATGCGCTTTACGACCTTCGAGCGCTTCGTGCACTGGCTGACGGCCTCCTCCTTCATCGTCCTGGCCCTCTCGGGGCTGAACGTCGTGTTCGGCAAGGTGCTGCTGCTGCCGCTCGTCGGCAGCGACGCGTTCGCCGTCTTCTCGCAATGGGCGAAATATGCCCACAACTACCTGAGCTTCGCCTTTGCCGCCGGCATCGTGCTGACGTTCGTGATCTGGGTGACGGAGAACATCCCGAACCGCACGGACATCGCCTGGGCGAAGCAGGGCGGCGGCATCCTCGGCCATGCGCATCCGCCGGCGGGCAAGTTCAACGGCGGCCAGAAGCTCATCTTCTGGTCCGTCGTCCTCGTTGGCGCGGCCATCGCCGCGAGCGGCTACGTGCTGATGTTCCCCTTCTACGGCACGAATATCGCCGACATGCAGGTGGCGCAGATCATCCACGGCGTGCTCGGCGTGCTGATGATCGCCGTCATCCTGGCGCATATCTACATCGGTACGCTCGGCATGGAAGGCGCCTTCGACGCCATGGGGACGGGCGAGGTGGACCTCAACTGGGCCAAGGAGCACCACAGCCTCTGGGTCGAGGAGGAGATGAGCAAGGCTCGTGCCGCCGGTGGCGGAGCGGCCGTGCCGGCAGAATGAGGGCAGGCTCGACGGACGTTCCCGTCGCGTGTCATTCTGACGACGGGCGCATCCAGGATGCGCCCGTTTGTCATTCGAACGGGTTCATGCAGTCGGATCACATCATGCGCGTCATCGGTCTCGCCGGCTGGAGCGGCTCCGGCAAGACGACGCTCGTCACGCGGCTCATTCCGGCGCTCGCGGCGCGCGGCCTCAAGGTGTCCACCATCAAGCACGCGCATCACGGCTTCGATGTCGACCAGCCGGGCAAGGATTCCTGGCAACACCGGAAGGCGGGCGCCTGCGAGGTGATCGTCTCCTCGGCGCGGCGCTGGGTGCAGATGCACGAACTGCACGGCGAGGCGGAGCCGACCCTGCCCGACCTGCTCGCCCGCTTGTCACCGTGCGACATCGTCATCGTCGAGGGCTTCAAGCGGGCGGGGCATCCGAAGATCGAGGTCTTTCGCCGCGAGAACGCCAAGCCGCCGCTCCATCCAACCGACGACCGCATCCTGGCGGTGGCGAGCGACACGCCCTTTCCCGGGGCGGGCCGGCCGGTGGTCTCCCTGGACGACATCGCGGCGATCGCGGACATGGTGCTGCGCTACGCCGAACCGATCGAGGCCGTGGCGCGGAGGCTCGAGGTCCATGGCGCAGCTCAGTGACGACTGCTTTGCCTTCGGCGGGCCGCTCCTGTCCGTCGAGGCGGCGCTGGCGCTGATCGGCGAGCGTGTCGCGCCCGTCGCCGAGACCGAGAGCGTGCCGCTGGGAGACGCCGACGGGCGGGTGCTCGCGGCCGACGTGGTCGCCCGCGTCGACCTGCCCCCCTTCGCCAATTCCGCCGTCGACGGCTGGGCCGTGCGCTACGCCGATCTCGCGCCCGCAGGTGAGACGGTGCTGCCCGAGGTGGGGCGCCTCCCGGCAGGCGCCAGCGCCGAGGGTGTCAGGGCCGAGGGCTGCGCCGTGCGCATCTTCACCGGCGCGCCCATGCCGGTCGACGCCGACACGGTGTTCATGCAGGAGGATGTGCGCGCCGAGGGCGGCCGCGTCGTCCTGCCAGCGGGGCTGAAGCGCGGGGCCAATGCGCGCCCGGCGGGGGAGGACGTGGCGGCCGGCGCGGTCGCGCTGCCCGCTGGCCGGCGCCTGAGGCCGCAGGACGTGGCGCTCGCAGCCGCCGTCGGGCACCGCATGCTTACGGTGCGTCGCCGCCTGCGCGTCGCCGTGTTCTCCACCGGCGACGAACTCGCGGAGCCGGGCGCGCCGCTCGGCCCGGCGAGCGTCTACGATTCCAATCGCGCGGCGCTGGTCGCCCTCCTGCGCCGTCTCGGCGTTGCGGTATCCGACCTCGGCATCCTGCGCGACGAGCCGGACGGCCTCGCCGAAAACCTCGCCGCCGCAGCGGGCGGCCACGACCTCATCCTGACCTCGGGCGGCGTCTCGACCGGCGAGGAGGACCACGTCAAGGCGGCGGTGGAGCAGGTCGGCTCTCTCGTCTTCTGGCGCATCGCCATCAAGCCGGGGCGCCCCGTGGCGATGGGCGTCGTCCGCGGCACGCCCTTCGTCGGCCTGCCGGGCAATCCCGTCGCCGTCTACGTCACCTTCTCCTGGATCGTGCGCCCGCTCCTCGCGGCGCTGTCCGGCGGCGTGGTCGAGCGGCCGCTCGGCCTGCCGGTGCGCGTGGCCTTCCACTACCGCAAGAAGCCCGGCCGCCGCGAATATGTGCGCGTCAGCCTGCGCCGCGGGGCAGACGGGCTGGTCGAGGCCGTGAAATACGCGCGTGAAGGCGCGGGTGTCCTCACCTCCCTCACCGAGACGGATGGGCTCGCGGAGTTGCCGGAGGAGACGGACGGCGTCGTCGAGGGCGACACCGTGTCGTTCTTCCCCTACGCCACACTCTATTGAACGATCACGCGAGGCAGGCGCCCCCATGGCCGCTACGGATATCATCGGCACGGCACGGCAGCACCCCGGGCGGGGCGAGAGAAGGGCGCGCGCCGTGCCCAAGGGCCGGCAGGTGGACGAGGCCTCCCTGGTCGAGATCCGGGCTCTGCTCGGCGATGCGCCGCGCCGGCGCGACCTCCTGATCGAGCATCTGCATCGCATACAGGACGCCTACGGCCAGATCTCCGCCGCCCATCTCGCGGCGCTCGCCGAGGAGATGCGCCTCTCCCAGGCGGAGGTCTTCGAGGTCGCGACCTTCTACGCCCATTTCGACGTGGTGAAGGAGGGCGAGGCGCCCCTGCCGGCCGTGACCGTGCGCGTCTGCGACAGCCTCACCTGCGCCATGCACGGCGCCGACGCGCTGATGCGCGACCTAGCGGAGTGCGTCGGGCGGGATGTGCGCGTCGTGCGCGCGCCCTGCATGGGCCACTGCGACCGCGCGCCGGTGGCCGCAGTCGGCCACCATGTCGTGGACTGCGCGACCGTCGCCGAGGTCGTTGCCGCGGTGAGGTCGGCCGCGCCCGCCGCCCATGCGGCGCCGCAGGCGGGGGTGCACTGCGAGGCCTATCTGGCGGGCGGCGGCTATGCGCTGCTCCGCAGCCTGCGCGAGGGCGCACTGACCGTCGAGACGGTGCTCGACAGGCTCGAGGCCGCGGGCCTGCGCGGCCTCGGCGGGGCGGGTTTCTCGGCGGCGCGCAAGTGGCGCGCCCTGCGCGGCGAGCCGGGGCCGCGGCTCATGGTCGTCAACGCCGACGAGGGCGAGCCCGGCACCTTCAAGGACCGCCATTTCCTCGAGGAGGATCCGCATCGCGTCCTCGAGGGCATGCTCATCGCTGCCCATGTGGTCGCGGCGGAGGCGATCTACGTCTATGTGCGCGACGAATATCCGGAGGCGCTCGCGATCCTGCGCGAGGAGATCGCGAAGCTGCCCCGCGAGATCACCGACCCCGGCCCCGCGATCCACCTGCGCCGCGGGGCGGGCGCCTATATCTGCGGCGAGGAATCGGCGCTCATCGAGAGCCTCGAGGGCAAGCGCGGCCTGCCCCGCCACAAGCCGCCCTATCCCTTCCAGGTCGGCCTCTTCGGCCGCCCGACACTCGTCAACAACGTCGAGACTCTCGCCTGGGTGCGCGACATCCTGGAGAAGGGGCCCGAGTGGTGGGCGGCGCAGGGGCGCCATGGCGGCCAGGGCCTCAGGGCCTATTCCGTCTCCGGCCGCGTGGCGCGGCCGGGCGTCAAGATCGCCCCGGCGGGCATCACGGCCCGGGAACTGATCGAGGAATTCTGCGGCGGCATGGCTCCGGGCCACATGTTCCGGGCCTATCTGCCAGGCGGCGCCTCGGGCGGCATCCTGCCGGCGGCGATGGCCGACATCCCGCTCGATTTCGGGAAGCTCGAGCCGCACGGCTGCTTCGTCGGCTCGGGCGCCGTCGTGGTGCTGTCGGACAGGGACGACGTGAGGGCGGCCGCCCTCAACCTGATGCGCTTCTTCGAGGACGAGAGCTGCGGCCAGTGCACGCCCTGCCGCGTCGGCACGCAGAAGGCCGTCATGCTCATGCAGCGCCCGGTGTGGGACCGCGAGCTCCTCGCCGAGCTGTCGCAGGTGATGCGCGACGCCTCGATCTGCGGCCTCGGCCAGGCGGCGTCGAACCCGCTTGCGTCAGTCATGCGCTACTTCCCCGAGACCTTCGCGAACGGGGAGGCGGCGCGATGAGCGAGACGATCACCTTCGAGCTCGACGGCCGCACGGTGACGGCGGAAGCGGGCGAGACCATCTGGCAGGTGGCGAAGCGCTGCGGCACCGAGATTCCGCATCTCTGCCACCGGCCCGAGCCCGACTACCGGGCGGACGGCAACTGCCGTGCCTGCATGGTCGAGATTGAGGGCGAGCGTGTGCTCGCCGCCTCCTGCGTGAGGAAGCCCGCGCCGGGCATGAAGGTGCTCAGTGCAAGCGCGCGCGCCGAGAAGGCGCAGCGCATGGTGATGGAGCTGCTCGTTGCCGACCAGCCGCCGCGCGAGGCGGCGCACGATCCGGATTCGGCCTTCTGGGCCTGGGCAGACCGGGTCGGCGTGCATGAGAGCCGCTTTCCCGCGGCCGGGCGCCAGCCGCCGGACACGAGCCATCCGGCCATGCACGTCAATCTCGACGCCTGTATCCAGTGCGGGCTGTGCGTGCGGGCCTGCCGCGAGGTGCAGGTCAACGACGTCATCGGCATGGCTTACCGCAATGCGGGCGCCAAGGTCGTCTTCGACTTCGACGATCCCATGGGGCAGTCCACCTGCGTCGCCTGCGGCGAGTGCGTGCAGGCCTGCCCGACCGGCGCGCTGATGCCTTCGGCCTTCCTCGACACGAGCGAGCGGCGCGTCGTCTGGGCCGATCGCAAGGTGGATTCGCTCTGCCCCTACTGCGGCGTGGGCTGCCAGGTGACCTACCACGTCAAGGACGAGCGGATCGTCTATGCCGAGGGGCGCGACGGGCCGGCCAATCACAACCGCCTCTGCGTGAAGGGCCGCTTCGGCTTCGACTACATCGCCCATCCGCATCGCCTGACGCGCCCGCTCGTGCGCCTGCCCGGTGTGCCGAAACGGGCGGACGATGTCGTCGACCCCGCCAATCCCTGGACGCACTTTCGCGTGGCGACCTGGCAGGAGGCGCTCGACCTCGCCGCCGCCGGCCTCATGCGCATTCGCGACAGGCTTGGAAAGAAGGCGCTCGCCGGTTTCGGCTCGGCCAAGGGCTCGAACGAGGAGGCCTATCTGTTCCAGAAGCTGGTGCGCACCGGCTTCGGCTCCAACAACGTCGACCACTGCACGCGGCTGTGCCACGCCTCCTCGGTGGCCGCGCTCATGGAGGGGCTCAACTCCGGCGCCGTCACCGCCCCCTTTGCCGCCGCCCTCGATGCCGAGGTGATCGTCGTCATCGGTGCCAATCCGGCGGTCAACCATCCCGTGGCCGCGACCTACATCAAGAACGCCGTGAAGCGCGGCGCCAAGCTCGTGGTCATCGATCCGCGCCGGCAGGCGCTGTCCCGCCACGCGACCTACCACCTCGCCTTCAAGCCGGGCAGCGATGTGGCACTGCTCAACGCCATCCTCAACGTCATCGTGACGGAAGGCCTGGCGGACGAGCAGTACATCGCCGGCTATACGGAAGGCTTCGCCGCGCTGAAGGAGCGCATCGTCGATTTCACGCCCGAGGCGATGGAGCCCGTCTGCGGCATCCCGGCCGCGACGATCCGGGAGGTCGCGCGGCTCTACGCCACCTCGCGCGCCTCCATCATCTTCTGGGGCATGGGGGTGAGCCAGCACGTGCACGGCACGGACAATGCCCGCTGCCTCATCGCGCTCGCCCTCACCACCGGCCAGATCGGCCGCCCGGGAACGGGCCTCCATCCCCTCCGGGGGCAGAACAACGTGCAAGGCGCCTCCGACGCCGGCCTCATCCCGATGGTCTATCCGGACTACCAGTCCGTCGAAAAACCGGAGGTGCGGGCGCTCTTCGAAGCCTTCTGGCACAGCGAGCTCGACGCGAGGCGCGGCCTCACCGTCGTCGAGATCATGGACGCGATCCACGCGGGCGAGATCCGGGGCATGTACATCGAAGGCGAGAACCCGGCGATGTCCGACCCCGACCTGCAGCACGCGCGCGAAGCGCTCGCCATGCTCGACCATCTCGTGGTGCAGGACATCTTCCTGACCGAGACAGCCTTCCACGCGGACGTCGTGCTGCCCGCCTCCGCCTTTGCCGAGAAGGCCGGCACCTTCACCAATACGGACCGGCGCGTGCAGCTCGCCCGGCCCGTCGTCGCTCCGCCGGGCGACGCCCGCCAGGATCTGTGGATCATCCAGGAGATCGCCCGGCGCATGGGGCTCGCCTGGAGCTACGCCGGCCCCGCGGACGTCTTCGCCGAGATGGCTGAGGTCATGCCGTCCCTTCGCAACATCACCTGGGAGCGGCTTACCCGGGAAGGGGCGGTGACCTATCCGGTCGATGCGCCGGACGTGCCGGGCAGCGAGATCATCTTCGCCACGGGCTTCCCGACCGAGAACGGGCGCGGGCGCATCGTCCCGGCGCGCGTCACGCCGCCCGACGAGGTGCCGGACGACGATTATCCGATGGTTCTCTCGACGGGCCGGGTGCTCGAGCACTGGCACACCGGCTCCATGACGCGTCGTGCCGAAGTGCTCGACGCGCTGGAGCCCGAGGCCGTAGCCTTCCTCTCGCCGGACGACCTCGAGCGCCAAGGGGTGGCCCCGGGGGACTTCGTGCGCCTGGAGACGCGCCGCGGCACCGTGGACGTCAAGGTCCGCGCCGACCGCGACGTGCCGCCGAACATGGTCTTCATGCCCTTCTGCTATGCCGAAGCGGCGGCGAATCTCCTCACCAATCCCGCCCTCGATCCCTTCGGCAAGATTCCGGAGTTCAAGTTCTGTGCGGTGAGGGTGCGGGCGGCCGGGCGGGGGGCCGCAGGCTGAACGTCCGGCGTCCCGGGGCGGCCGGCGAGCCGGGGCGGGCTCTTGCCTGCAAGAGGGGGGACGCGCGCCTCCGTTCGGAGTATGCTTTTTTCCGTGGCGGGTCGCAGCTCATGCGTGACCGGCCCCCCGAAACGGGCGTCCGGCCACGGGTGACCTGCGGCTCCTCGAACCAGCGGTTCGGGAGAGACGGACATGACCATCCGAAACCCTGTCGAATGGGGCGCGGCGCAGCTCAAGATGGCGACGCGGGCTGTGGAATCGGCCAGTCACGCGGTCTATCACGCCGACGAAAGCCCGAATGTCCTCATGCCGAAGGTCCGCCGCATCGCGGTGTCCGACCTGAGGGAGGTCCTCGTCAAGGGCGTCGAAGATTTCGCGGCCTATCGCACAGACGTCATCTTCATCAGCCTCATCTATCCCGTCGTCGGCCTTGTCCTCGGGCGGGTGGCGGTGGGCTACGACATGCTGCCGCTCCTGTTCCCGCTCGCCTCCGGTTTCGCGCTGGTCGGGCCCTTCGTGGCGATCGGCCTCTACGAGATGAGCCGGCGCCGGGAGGAGGGGGCCGTCATCTCCTGGGTGGACGCCTTCGGTGTGCTCCGCTCCCCGGCCTTCGCCGCGATCCTGGTGCTCGGCTTCATCCTCATGGCGATCTTCCTCGCCTGGCTCATCGCCGCGCAGCTCATCTACAACGCAACGCTCGGGCCCGAACCGCCGGAATCGGTCGAGGCCTTCGTCCGCGACGTCTTCATGACCGCCGCGGGCCGCACGATGATCGTTGTGGGGGTGGGGGTCGGTTTCCTCTTCGCCTGCCTGTCGTTCGCGGTGAGTGTCGTGTCCTTCCCGCTGCTCCTCGACCGGCACGTGGGCGTGGGCACGGCCGTGTGGACGTCGATCCGCACCGTCCTCAAGAACCCCATTCCGATGGCCTGCTGGGGCATGATCGTCGTCGCCGGCCTCGTCATCGGCTCGTTGCCGCTCCTGGTCGGCCTCATCATCGTCATGCCGGTGCTCGGCCACGCTACCTGGCACCTCTACCGCAAGGTCGTGGCGCGCTGAGGCGCGCCATGGCCGAGCGGCCCATCTTCTCCTGCGCCTCCCGCCTTCAGTCGTGGAACACGGTCGACTGGAAGCCCAGCACGTCCAGGAAGATCGCGACCACGACGCCGATCGACACCAGGACGAGCCCGGCGACGAAGATCCGGACCGCACGGTTGTGGCGGGCGAGCACGAGCGAGCGAACCGAGAGCATACTGGCGAGCGCCGTGATCTGCACGGTGATGCCGGCCGTGATCAAGGAGACGGCAATGAGGTCCGTCGCGGACCATGGGCCGGGCGACACCGCCCAGCGCGTGAGAAAGCCGAGCGGGAAGCCGACAAGCACGCCGATCGCCGTGAGCGAGCCGTTCCGGAAGGTGGAATCGATCGTCTCGTCGATCGGTGCTTGGGCGGGCTCCGGCCGCTCCGGAGCATCAGATGGATCGCCGCTCGTCATGGCCGCTGTTCACCTTCCGGAGCGACCGGCGAGCGCGCCCCGAGCGCATTCAGGTTACGTGTGAACCCGGCCCGCGGACAGCTGGCCGAAAGGGGGAGCGAGGCTGCGGCCCATGCCGTCGGCCGGTCGACGCTGGCCGCGCCGTCATGCGAAGGGCCAGCGACAGAGCCATCGAGGCCGGAACCCGGCCCGTCTTGGGCGCCCCCTCGCGTCCTGCGATGCGTCCATGTTGGACGTGTGTTGGACGTCCTTGTTGAACGACCGGGCCGCGCGGGTCAAGCCAGGCGATAATTTTCAGTGAATCTCAAGGGGTCCACGGCGAGGAGAATGGCAGGCAATGGGAAGCGATGTCCGCACGGTCTCCCCGTGATTAAGAGTAAGCTGTCGCGTTCAAGCCAAGTCAATTCTTGAAGCAATTCTCGCGATGCCACTTCAGGAAATGCGGGTGCGGTCTATCTACGGCGCGATCCGGAGCAAAAGCGAACCCCGTCTTGTTGATGAAGCCGCGAACGCGATCCACATCATTCACCTGGCGGGAGATCAGGATCTTCAAGTCGTCATCCAAGCTGATCAATCCGCGGTCGAACATCCAATGCGCCGTACCCGACAGAGCCAGCCCGTTGTTCACAATATCCGGCCCATTCGCCTGAACCGGGCGGATATGGGCGGCGTCGACCTCAGCACGTCCTCCACCGTTGATCAGCTTCAGCCCGGTGATCGCGCAGGTTTCGTTATAGGCGCGCAGTACGATCTTTCGGAACACACGATCGCGCATGGTCCTTGATGTAAAGTACTGCACGCGGTCGCGCTGTTGCTCGAAGAGATAAGGCACTTGCGCCTCCTCGAAGCCGGCGGCGGGTGCGCCGACGCGCGGAAGCAGCGGTTCGTGATCATCAAGACCGCGTTCGATGATGCGATGAAAATCCTGCGGCGAAATCGGGCGAACCGCCGACTGCGCGCGACCTGAAAGCTTTCCCTGCTCGTTCAGCAAGCCACGTTCAATCGGGCCATCGCCATCGCTGAATGGAACCGGGCTGGGGAAATCGAGATAGGAGCCCGGCTCGATGAGCGCGAGATACATGTCAGGCGCCTTCGGATCGGGGATAATCCGCTGCACCCGCGCGATCGCGAAGTAGCCGCGCGTACCGGCAACCTTCGTTGGCTCCAGATAGATAATCCAACTACCGACGCTTGCCTCGGCACGACCGAGATATTGCTTCGGGAACTGGTACCGCTCCGCCGGGCTGTCGTCGTAAATCGAATCAGACCGGTGCATGAAAACGCAATAGCTCATGCCGGGAAGCTAGCCGATCGCCACACCAAAGCACATATGTGAACGGTAGCTTCAGTGAAGCAGCGCACGATAGCAAGACAAACGGCAGAGCAGTGAAGTCCTGTCAACAACCCGTGATGGGAAGGCGGCTCAAGGCGGCTTGTCTTGACCTCACGCAACCCGCGACAATTGCGCGAATTCATGAGTGGTGGCGGAGACGGAGGGATTCGAACCCTCGATAGGGCTTTACAACCCTATAACGGTTTAGCAAACCGCCGCCTTCAGCCTCTCGGCCACGTCTCCGTCCGGCAAGCGTAGGCGCTGTATGCCCGACCCGTCCGTCGTTGACAAGGGCGGCGTTGGACAACCCCTGACCTGACCGTCGGCCGTGCCGGCGGGCGCCCGCATCGCTCCGCCGCGATCTGTCGCGGGGCGTGCAGCGCGGGCGTGGCGGGCCGCCCGTTCGCCGCGACAGGGGCCAATCCGCCGCCTGCCGGGGTTGCGGGGGAAGGGGCTCGGGCACGTCCCTGCGGCCTCGTCCGGTGGATCGATGTGTCGGTTCTCCGTCGCGCCGGCTGCGGGGCAGGAGGCGAGAGGTGATTCGCGCCGGGGGCTATCGGCGTTCGAGCCGCCGCTCCAGCAGGGCCTTGAGAACGAGGGTGACGAGGGCGATCAGCGTCAGCGTCGTCGCCGCGGCGAAGGCGCCAACGGCGTTGTAGTCGTGGTAGAGCAGCTCGACGTGCAGCGGCAGCGTGTTCGTCTCGCCCCGCACGTTGCCGGAGACGACGGACACGGCGCCGAACTCGCCGATGGCACGTGCCGTGCAAAGCACGGCGCCATAGAGCAGCGCCCAGCGGATGTTGGGCAGCGTCACGCGCCAGAAGGTCTGCCAGCCGCTCGCGCCGAGCGTCACCGCCGCCTCCTCCTGGTCGGCCCCCTGCACCTGCATGAGCGGGATGAGCTCGCGCGCAACAAAGGGGCTCGTGACGAAGAGCGTCACGAGCATCATCCCAGGCAGGGCGAACATGATGCGGATGTCGTGCGCCTCAAGGAAGGGGCCGAGGAGCCCCTGGGCTCCGTAGAGCAGCAGATAGATCACGCCCGCGACGATGGGCGAGATCGAGAAAGGCAGCTCGATGAGCGTGACGAGCAGCTTGCGCCCGGGAAAGGCGAAGCGGGTGATGAGCCAGGCCGCCGCCAGCCCGAAAAGCATGTTCACGGGCACGACGACAACGGCGATGACGACGGTCAGGTAGATTGCGTGCAGCGTGTCGGGCGCGAGGACGTTGGCCCGATAGACCGCAAGGCCCTTCGACAGCGCCTGGGCGAAGATGACGGCGACCGGCATCGCCACGAAGGCGAGAGTGAGCACGACGCCGAGGCCGATCAGGAGACGCGGCACGGCGCGCGAGCGGTGTGCGGCGATGGGGGGAGAGGCGACATCGCTCATGCTGACCCTGGGGCTCCCCTGCGATCAACCCTTGCGCGCATGGCGTTGCGCCAGTGCCTGCAGCGCGTTGGTGGCGAGCAGGACGGCGAAGGCCGTGGCGAGCAGCACGACGGCAATCGCCGATGCGGCCGCGTAGTCGTACTCCTCCAGACGGATGAAGACGAGGAGCGACACGATCTCGGTCTTGAAGGGCAGGTTGCCGGCGATGAAGATCACGGCGCCGAACTCGCCGAGGCTGCGCGCGAAGGCGAGCGCGCAACCGGTCAGATGAGCCGGGAAGATCACCGGATAGATCACGCGGCGGAAGATGACGCCGGGATAGGCGCCGAGCGTGGCGGAGGCCTCCTCGATGTCGGGCTGGAGGCTCTCGAGCACCGGCTGGACCGTACGCACGACGAAGGGGGCGCTGGTGAAAGCCATGGCGAGGGCGACCCCCGTGACCGTGTAGACGATCTTGAGGCCGGCCATCTCGAACAACTGGCCGAACCAGCCGTTGGCCGCATAGAGGGCCGTGAGCGCCACGCCTGCCACGGCCGTCGGCAGGGCGAAGGGGATGTCCATGAGCGCATCAAGGATGCGCTTGCCCGCAAATTCGTAGCGCACCAGCACCCAGG
Source organism: Chelatococcus albus (assembly GCF_030067675.1). GTDB lineage: Bacteria > Pseudomonadota > Alphaproteobacteria > Rhizobiales > Beijerinckiaceae > Chelatococcus_A > Chelatococcus_A albus. Next base: position 43,854 of record NZ_JASJEV010000011.1, read on the forward strand.
CCATCAGCAGGCCGTAGGCGGCGTTGAACGCGGTGGCGAATGCCGCAGCGGTGAGCGTCACCTGGAAGGCGGCGAGCGCGCGCTCGCCGGTCACGAGCCGCAGGAAGCCGTCCGGCCCGATTTCCGCCGACTTGAGGAGAAGGGCGGCGAGCGGCAGGAGCACGACGAGCGCGACATAGGTCAGCGTCGTGCCCATGGTGAGGCCGAACCCGGGGAGGACGCGCCGGGAGCGAAGCCCGATACGCAAGGCGGCTGCAGTCATGATCGATCGGGGTGCGGGGCCGGCGCCCGTTCCGATCCATTTGAGCCGGAATGGGCGCTCGCCATGTGGAAGTCAGGCCATCTCCTTCGCCGAAGCGGCCGCCGCTTCGGCGGAAGATGGTCGAGGGGCCTGTCTCAGCGCTTCACGAAGACCTTGTCGAGAATGCCGCCCTCCGCGAAATGCTCGGCCGTGACCTTGTCCCAGCCGCCGAAGACCTCTTCCACCCTGACAAGGCGGACAGCCGGGAACCGGCCCTTGTGGCGCTCGATTACCGCCGGGTGATGCACGCGGTTGTAGTTCTCGGCGAGGATCTCCTGCCCGGCTTGGCTGTAGAGGAAGTCGAGATAGGCCTTGGCGGTGGCCTCCGTGCCGCGCTTGCCCGCCACCTTGTCCACCACCGCGACGGGGAATTCGGCGAGGATGCTCAGGGACGGCACGACGATCTCGAAGCCCTTGTCGCCGTACTCCTTGCGGATGCCGTTCACCTCGGCCTCGAAGGTGATGAGCACATCGCCGATGCCGCGCTCGACGAAGGTGGTCGTGGCGGCACGCCCGCCCGTGTCGAACACCGGCACGTTGGCGAGCAGCCGCTTCACGAAGTCCTGCGCCCTGGCCTGGTCGCCCTGGGCCTGTTCCAGCGCGAAGGCATAGGCAGCGAGATAGGTGTAACGCGCGTTGCCGGAGGTCTTGGGGTTGGGGAAGACGGACTGCACATCGGGGCGGACGAGGTCGCTCCAGTCCCTGATGCCCTTCGGGTTGCCCTTGCGCACGAGGAAGGCGGGCAGGGAGTAGTAGGGCGAGGCGTTGTTCGGAAAGCGCCTCTGCCAGTCGCGCGCGACATAGCCGCCCTTGTCCCGCAGCACGTCGATATCGGTCACCTGGTTGAACGTGACGACATCCGCCTGCAGGCCTTCCAGGATGGCGCGCGCCTGGCGCGAGGAGCCGCCGTGGGATTGCTTGATCTCGATGGTCTGGCCGGTCTTCGCCTTCCAGGTGGCGGTGAAGGCCGGGTTGATCTGCGCGAAGAGCTCGCGGGCGATGTCATAGGAGGCGTTGAGGATCTCGACCGGCTTGTCCTGCGCCGCGAGCGGGCTGACGGACAGGACGAAGGCCGCCGCGAGGCTGGCGATGCGCTTCATGGGCAGTGCTCCGGGGTGTTGGCGGATCGGGCGGCTCAGAGGGCCGCCTCGAGGATGCGATGGCGTTCGGGCGAGGGGGCTGCCGGCGGCAGCGGGGCGCCGTGAGCGGAGAAGACGCGGCCGCGCAGGAGGCGCAGGCGGACGGCGTCACCCCGGCGCAGATTGCGCAGGCGCGCAGCCTCGCGCGGCAGTTCCACCTCCACCGGCGTTGCGAGGCCGGGAAGGTCGACGTCGTAGCGGATGCTCGGGCCGCTCGTGAGCATGTTGCGGATGCGGGCGGGGGCGCGGCTGTCGGCCACGAGGTCGATCTCGTGCGGGCGCACGAAGAGCGTGGCTGTCCCGTCGGTGCCGGCGGGCGGCGTGACCGCTCCGGCGTCGGCACCGGGCACGACAAGCCGGCCCGCGGCGAGTTCCGCCGGCAGTTCGTTCACGCCGCCGAGAAAGCGGGCGACGAAGGGGCTCGCCGGATGGTCGTAGATCTCGTCGGGCGTGCCGGCCTGCTCGATGCGGCCGTCGCTCATGATGACGACGCGGTCGGCGAGCTCGAAGGCCTCGTCCTGGTCGTGGGTGACGAAGATGGTGGTCATGCCGAGCCGGTCGTGGAGCTCTCGCAGCCAGCGGCGCAGGTCCTTGCGGATGCGCGCGTCGAGAGCGCCGAAGGGCTCGTCGAGCAGCAGCACCTTCGGCTCGATGGCGAGAGCGCGGGCGAGCGCGACGCGCTGGCGCTGGCCGCCGGAGAGCTGCGCCGGAAAGCGGTTGGCGAGATGGCCGATCTCGACGAGGTCGAGCAGCGCCTCGACACGGGCGCGGATCTCGCCCTTCGGCGGACGGCTGGCGCGCGGGCGCACGGTCAGCCCGAAGGCGACGTTGTCGCGCACGCTCATGTGCTGGAAGAGCGCGTAGTGCTGGAACACGAAGCCCACCCGCCGGCGCTGGGCCTCGAGGGCGAGCCAGTCCCGCCCGTCAACCGTGACGCTGCCGGCCTGCGGCCATTCGAGCCCGGCCAGGATGCGCAGAAGGGTCGTCTTGCCGGAGCCGGACGCCCCGAGCAGCGCGACGAGCTCGCCATCGGCAATGGTGAGATCGATGCCGCGCAGCACCGGCGCATCGGCGAAGCGTTTCTCGATGCCCTTGATGGCGATGGCCATGGCTCGTCCTCCCGCAGCTGCGACGGCGATGGGCGCGACAATTCACGAGGCGGGGCCCGGCGTCAATTAAAATCCGATCATGAATGCATGATTGTGTAATATACATTCTTCTTAAGTTATATATCCTCCGCGGGCCAACGGACGGCGTTCGGTCCGGCCGCTCGCGAATGTCCGTCGGTATAGCGCTTCCGCAGGAAGAACGATCGTTCTTTTTTCCGAACAATGCGCTATGAAGGCGGTGCCGGTGCGCGCCGGCCCAACGCTTTGGAACAGTCGATCATTGCCGACGGAACAGCCCATGTCGCAGCTTCAGCCGCCGCACCTGCCCGCCCTCGAGAGCCTGCATCCCGATACGCGCCTCGTGCATGCGGGCACGCTCCGCTCGCAGTTTGGCGAGACTTCCGAGGCTCTCTTCCTGACACAGGGCCACGTCTATCCGAGCGCGGAGGAGTGCGAGGCGCGCTTCACGGGCGACAGCCCGGGCTTCATCTACGCCCGCTTCTCCAACCCGACCGTCGCCATGTTCGAGGAGCGGATGGCGGCGATGGAGGGCGCGGAAGCGGCGCGCGCCACGGCCACCGGCATGGCGGCCGTGACGGCGGCACTCCTCTCCCAGCTCAAGGCGGGCGATCATGTGGTTGCCTCGCGCGCGTTATTCGGCTCGTGCCGCTACGTGATCGAGGAGCTGCTGCCGCGTTTCGGCGTACCCTCGACCCTGGTCGACGGCACGAACCTCGACGAGTGGCGCGCCGCCGTTCGGCCGGAAACCAGGGTCTTCTTCCTCGAAAGCCCGTCGAATCCGACGCTCGAGGTCATCGACATAAAGGCGGTGGCTGACATCGCGCATGCGGCGGGGGCCGCCCTCGTCGTCGACAACGTCTTCGCCACGCCCCTGTGGCAGAAGCCGCTGGCGCTCGGCGCCGACTGCGTCGTCTATTCGGCGACGAAGCACATCGACGGTCAGGGGCGCTGTCTCGGCGGCGTGATCCTGGCGTCGGAGGACTTCATCCAGAAGCACGTCCACACCTTCCTGCGCCAGACGGGGCCGGCGCTGTCGCCCTTCAACGCCTGGGTGCTCCTCAAGGCGCTCGAGACGCTGCCCCTGCGCATCGAGCGCCAGACGCGCACGGCGGTCGCGGTGGCGGACGCGCTCGCCGGGCTACCGAAGATCGAGCGGCTGATCTACGCCGGTCGGCCGGACCATCCGCAGGCCGCCATCATCGCCCGGCAGATGACCGGCGGCTCGACGCTCGTCGCCTTCGATGTCGCGGGCGGCAAGGCGGGGGCCTTCCGCTTCATGAACGCGCTGAGGCTCGTGCGCATCTCCAACAATCTCGGCGACGCCAAGAGCCTCATCACCCATCCGGCGACGACCACGCACCAGCGTTTCACGCCCGAGCAGCGCGCCGCCATGGGCGTGTCGGAGGGGTTGGTGCGCCTCTCGGTCGGCCTCGAACACCCGGACGATCTCGTCGGCGACCTGAAGCAGGCACTCGCGCAGGTGTGACGGGGCGCCGCCCCGCCGCCGGTCGTCGGCAGGGGCCCGCCGAACGGGTGCGTCCTAGGCTCCCGTCGCCACCGGCCGCCGCTCGTCCGCCGTCCATTCGGACATTGAGCCGTCGTAGAGGCTCACGTCGGGCCGGCGCAGGACCTCGGACAGCACGAACCAGTTGGTCGAGGCGAGGTGGCCGGTGTTGCAATAGCTGATCACCGGGCCGGCAGGGACGGCTGCGAACAGGCGTTCGAGCTCTTCCCGCTGGCGCAGGCCGTTGCGCGTGCCGTCGTAGGCGAGGGCATGGTCGAGGTGAATGGCACCGGGCAGGCGGCCGGGGCGCGCCGCCTGCGGGCTTTTCTCCCGTCCCTCGAAATGGGCCTCCGAGCGGCCGTCGAGCAGAGTCTCGGACGAATGCGCCACGGCAGCCTCGACCCGCGCGACCTCCGCCTGCAACTGCGGACGCAGGGCGACCGGATAGCGGGTCGCCGCGCGGTCGGGCGAGGGCCCGCTCTCCACCGGCCGGCTCCCATCCGCGCGCCAGGCGGCAAAGCCGCCGTCGAGGATCGACAGGCGCGCGTGACCGGCGACCTTCAGCGTCCAGTAGACGCGCGCGGCTGCGCTGAAGTCGCCGGCGCTCACGCCTGCCGGCACGATGACGACATGGTGCCGTGGTTCGAGGCCGAGACGGCCGAAGAGCGCGGCGAGCGCCGCCGGCTCCGGCAGTGCCCCGGCCGCTGGGCCGCGCGCGGCGCGCCAGCCGTCCTTGCCGTAGTCGCTGTGGACGGCACCGGGAACATGCGCGGCCTCGTAGGCCTCGCGCCCGCCGCCATCGACCGCCGAGCGGATGTCGAGCACGAGAAGATCGCCCCGCCCGAGCTGCATGGCGAGCCACGCGGCGGACACGAGGGGCGGCGGTGCATCCGCGCCGCCGCCGCGGGTCGGGTGATCGGCCATGGGCGTGTCCATGTGAATGCGGTTCATGGCGCAGAAGGTCAGGCGGATGCAGCGGCTTCGGCCGATTCGTCGGTCAGAACGAGATCGTGGGTGATCTCGGCGACCTGGCCCAGCATGATCGAGGCGGAGCAATATTTCTCCTTCGAGAGCTCGATGGCGCGTTCCACCTTGTCGCGGGCGAGGCCGCGGCCGCTCACCCTGTAGGTGATGTGGATCCTGGTGAAGACCTTGGGATCGGTCTCGGCGCGCTCGGCCTCCACCTCGACGGCACAGTCCGTCACGGGCTGGCGACCGCGCTTGAGGATGAGCACCACGTCGAAGGCGGTGCAGCCGCCGAGGCCCATCAGCAGCATTTCCATCGGGCGGATGCCGATATTGCGCCCGCCGTATTCCGGCGCGCCGTCGAGAACGACCGCGTGACCGCTGCCCGCCTCGGCCATGAAGGCCATGCCGTCGACCCATTTGACGCGCGCTTTCATGTCTTCCTTCCCTGCCTGACGTGGTGGGGCCGGCGAAGGCAGACATGGATTCCGCCCCTCTCGTCCGTCCCGAGTGGCGGACCATAGCCTCTTCCACGCCCCGCGGCACAGGGGCAGATGGCCGCTCCCCGGCGGCAAGGCGCCGGCTCAGTCGCGCGAGAGCGAGAGAAACTCGACGGGTGCCTCGTCGAGGAACACGGCAGCCGTCAGCGGCCCGCCGCCGACCGCGCCCGTGTCGAGATTGAGACGGTAGGGGCGGCAGTCGGGCAGGCCGTCCGTCGGCGTGTGGCCGTGCACGACGAACCGCCCGAAATGGTAGTCCTCCGACAGGAACGGTTCGCGGATCCAGAGCATGTCGTGCACCGTCTGCTTGGCGAGCGCGACGCCCGGGCGGACGCCGGCATGCACGAAGAAGCGCACGCCGTCGTCGTGGTAGAGCGGCAGCGTGGCGAGCCAGCCGAGGTGGCTGGCCGGAATGTCGCGCGGGTGGGCGACGGCATAGCTCTGCAGCGTCTGCAGGCCGCCCTGCAAAAGCCACCACAGGACGGTATCGGGCGATCCGCTGCGGGCCGCCGTCAGCAGCATGTCCTCGTGGTTGCCCTTCAGGCAGATCACCCGCTCGGGCGCTTCGTTCTGCAGGTGCATGAGATACTCGACGACCTTGCGCGTATCCGGCCCGCGATCGACGTAGTCGCCGAGGAAGACGAACTTGAACCTGCGCCGCCCGCAGTGGCGCCGACACTCGAAGACAAGCCGCGCCAGCTGGTCGAAGCAGCCGTGGATATCCCCGATGGCATAGGTGACGGTCTCGGGCATGGCGCTCCTCGCGCGCCGGCGCATCCCGCCCGCAGGGCGCCGTCACAATGACGATACTCCCGCGCGCGGCATCATCGATAGCGCCGCAGCTGGGCCGCCGGGGCCCGCCGGTGAAACCCGCGAGGGCGCGGCCCTGATGCCCGCGAGCGGGCGGGCGCCGCTTCCCGCATGACGCCTGGGGAACTCCCGGGCAGCTTTCCTGCGATTTCTTGCCACTCCGCGGCCGAGGGTCTACGGATCGGGCGATCTCGCGGGGTGCCTGACGAGGCTGAGAGGCGGCTTCACGCCGCCAACCCGTCGAACCTGATCCGGGTCGTGCCGGCGGAGGGACCGAGACGATGGCACCGCGACGGGCCGCTCTCGCCGCCCCGGCCGCCCGGATCACCGGCCGGCATCGATCGAGGAGGCGTATCGCGATGTTCCGCATGTTCGCTCTGTCGGTCGCCTTCCTGGCGACCTTGGGCCTCACCGCGCCGCAAGCCGTGGCACAGTCCGACAAGCCCACGCTCACCGTCTACACCTACCGCGCCTTCGCCGGGAAATACGGGCCCGGCGCCAGGGTGAAGGAGCGTTTCGAGGCGGCCTGCGCCTGCACGCTCGATCTGGTGCAGACCGACGATGCCGGCTCGCTGCTGGCCCGCCTCAAGCTCGAAGGCAAGGACACCAAGGCCGACGTCGTCCTCGGCCTGGACACGAATCAGACGGCCGAGGCGCGCGCCGCCGGGCTCGTCGTGCCTCACGGCCTCGATACTGCGGGCCTCGACCTGCCGGTTCCGTGGACCGACGACAGCTTCATCCCCTTCGACTGGGGATGGTTCGCCTTCGTCTACGATTCCGACAAGCTGAGGAACCCGCCGGCAAGCTTCAAGGCGTTCGTCGAGGCGGCTGACGGGCCGAAGATCATCATCCAGGATCCCCGAACCTCGACGCCGGGCCTCGGGCTGATGCTCTGGGTGCAGGCGCTCTACGGCGACAAGGCCGGCGATGTCTGGGCGAGGCTTGCGCCGCGCATCGTCACCGTGACCAAGGGCTGGTCGGAGGCCTACGGGCTCTTCCTCAAGGGGGAGGCCGACATGGTGCTGAGCTACACGACCTCGCCCGCCTATCATGTGGGCGTCGAGAAGAAGACGAACTACAAGGCCGCGATCTTTCCCGAAGGTCACTATCTGCAGGTCGAGGTCGCCGGCCTCGTGAAGTCGTCCGAGAAGCCCGACCTCGCCCGCTCGTTCCTGCGCTTCGTCCTGTCGGAGGCCTTCCAGTCCGCCATGCCGGAAGGCAACTGGATGTATCCGGCCAAGGTTCCGCAGGGCGGCCTGCCGGCCTCCTTCGCCGGGCTCGACAAGCCGCAGAAGTCGCTGCTCCTCGCGCCCGAGGTCGTGCGCGACGGCCGCCGCGCCTGGACGGACGTCTGGCTCGGCGCCCTGCGCCGCTGAGCGGGTTCTCGCCGGCATGGTCCCGGGCCTCCTGGCGCTGGCGCTCGTCCTCGGCGTGGTCGCCGCGGCGCTCGCGGGCCTTGCGCTCGCCGCCGGTCCGTCGCTGCCCGTCGTGCCCTGGGGTTATGTCGGCGGCGTTGTCGCCTTCAGCCTCTGGCAGGCGCTCGTCTCGACCATCCTGTCGCTCGCGCTGGGGGCGGGCCTTGCGCTCGCGCTCGCACGGCGCACGCGCTTTGCCGGCCGCACCCTGCTCATCGCGGCGATGAACCTCGCCACCGTGCTGCCGGCGATCGTCGTCGTCTTCGGCGTCGTCACCGTGTTCGGGCGCGCCGGCTGGCTGGGGGAGGGCATGCGGGCGCTCGGGTTCGACATGGGCAGCTGGCTCTACGGCCTGCCGGGCATCCTCATCGCCCACGTCTTCTTCAACGCCCCGCTCGCGGCCCGCGTCTTCCTCGCGGGCCTCGCCGCCGTGCCGGCGGAGCACTGGCGCCTCGCCGCCCAGCTCGGCATGGGGCCGCTCGCCGTCTTTCGCTTCATCGACCGGCCCGTGCTCCTGCGCGAGGCCCCGGGTCTCGCCGGGCTCGTCTTCCTGCTCTGCTTCACGAGCTTCGCCGTGGTCCTCGCGCTCGGTGGCGGGCCACGGGCAGCGACGCTTGAAGTGTCGATCTACGAGGCCTTGCGCTTCGACGTCGATTTCGGTCGCGCCGGCGTGCTGGCGGCCTTGCAGATCGTGCTTGGCCTCGTTCTCGTGCTGCCGATTCTGCGGCTCGGCACGCGCGCGGCCGAAGCGGCGGCCACGGGCTTCGTCGAGGCGCGGCCGGATGTTGAGGCCGTCCTGCCAAAGGTTCTGGACGCGCTGGTGCTCGCGCTCGGCACCGGGCTCGTCCTGCCGCCGCTCGCCGCTGTCGCCCTGTCGGGAGCGAGGGCGCTCGCAACTCTCGCGCAGCCCGAGGTCCTTGCCTCGCTGGCGACGAGCGTCGTCGTCGCAATACCGGCGGGCGCGCTTTCGGTCGCACTGGCGCTCGCCTTCGCCGGCCTGACGCGGCGCTTGCGCATCGCGCGGGCACGGCCGCGCGCGGCGGATGCCGTGTCGCTCGCGGGCCTCGTCATCCTCGTCATGCCGCCATTCACGCTGGCGGCCGGTCTCTTCGTCGTGCTGCGCCTTGTGGCCGACCCCTTCGCGCTCGGCCTGCCGCTCCTCGCCCTCGTCAACGCCCTGATGGCGCTGCCGCTCGTGCTGCGGCAGGTGGAGCCGCCGCTCATGCTCTCGGCCGAGCGCTACGGCCACCTGGCCGAGAGCCTGGGCATCGTCGGGACGGACCGCCTGCGCCTCGTCGACGCGCCCCTGCTCCGGCGCCCCGTGATCGTCGCCTTCGCCGCGGCGACGGCCCTGTCGCTCGGCGATCTCGGCGTCGCGGCCTTCTTCGGTTCCGGCGAATTCGTCACGCTCCCCGTCTTGCTGCACCAGCGTCTCGGGGCCTATCGCATGGACGAGGCGGCGTCGGTGGCGCTGCTCCTTGCGCTCCTCGCCTTCGCCTTCTTCATCCTTGCGCAACACTTCTCCGGGGACGGCCGTGCTGGAGATCGCTGATCTCGCCATCGATTATCCGGAGTTTTCCGCGCACTACGACCTCCTCGTGCCGAAGGGCGCGCTGTGCGCGCTCATCGGGCCGTCCGGCGGCGGCAAGACGACACTGCTCCATGCGGTCGCCGGCTTCGGGCGGCCGCCACGCGGCACGTTGCGCTTCGAGGGCGTGGATCTGACGCGGCTGAAGCCCGCCGAGCGGCCCCTGTCCATCCTCTTCCAGGAGCACAATCTCTTCCCGCACCTGACGGCGGCGCAGAACGTGGGGCTGGGGCTCGACCCGGGGCTCAGGCTCGCAGCGGCCCAGCGCGCAGCGGTCGACGCCGCGCTCGCGCGCGTCGGCCTCGCCGGCCTCGCAGAACGCCTGCCGGCGCAGCTCTCCGGCGGCCAGCGCCAACGCGTCGCGCTCGCCCGCGCCCTCGTGCGCAACCGCCCCCTCATCCTGCTCGACGAGCCCTTCGGCGGGCTCGATCCCGGCCTCAGGCTCGAGATGATCGGGCTCGTCGACCAGCTTCGGCGCGAGCGCAGGCTGACGGTGCTGATGTCCATCCATACGCCGGAAGACGCCGCCGACGTCGCCGATCTGATGGCCTTCGTGGCCGAGGGAAAGGTGATCGCCACCGACACGCCGGCGAAGCTCCTCGCCGGCGCCCGGCATCCGGCGCTCGATCGCTATTTCCGCCGCGCGCCCCTCGGCGCATGAGGCACGGCGGGGGGATACGAGCGGCAGCGGACCTGATGCGTGGCCTTGAAATACGGAACGGGCAGTCCATATTGCGTGCATGGACACCACCGTCGCCCATCCCGGCCGGCCGCGTGAGTTCGATGCCGACGTCGCCCTTGCAGCGGCGCTCGACGTCTTCTGGCGCCAGGGCTACGAGGCCACCTCGCTGGACGACCTGACGAAGGCCATGGGCATCAGCCGGTCGAGCTTCTACGCCTGCTACGGCTCCAAGCATGCCTGTCTCGTCGCCGCCATCCGCCGCTACAGCGACGAGCGGCTGGAGAGCCTCGCGGCGCTGGCCGAGGGGCGGGGCGAGGAGGCGCTGCCAGCGGCGGTCGCGGCCCTCGTCAACGTGGCGGGTGGGCGAGAGGGCTGCTTCCTCATCAACTGCATCACCGAGCTTGCCCCGCAGGACGAGGCGATCGAGGCGGTCGGGCGGCGTCACCTCGACGAGGTCGAGCACCTGCTCACTGGTCTCGTGGCGGCTCGGCGCGGCCGGCGGGGCGCGCCCAATGCCAGCGACCGCGCCCGGGCGAGCGCATTGCTGTCGCTCGCGCTGGGCGCCACGGTCCTGCGCAAGGCGGGCGCTTCGGCGGAGCGGATCGAAACCCTTTTGGCCGAGTCGGAGGCGCTCCTCGCCTGAAGGGGAGCGCGTTCGCCCGGTCTTGTCAGTGCCAATTATGGACCGATCGATCCATATATGGCCGAACCTGGAGTGCAAGGATGACCACTGCGACGCTCTTCAGCCCCTTGAAGGTCGGCGAGCTCGATCTCGCGAACCGCATCGTCATGGCGCCGCTCACGCGCAACCGCGCGGCGCCCGAGGGCGACGTGCCCACGCCCCTGATGGCCGAATACTATGCCCAGCGGGCGCAGGCCGGCCTCATCATCACCGAGGCGTCGCAGATCTCGCCGGAGGGCAAGGGCTATGCCTGGACGCCCGGCATCTACAGCGCCGAGCAGGTGAAGGGGTGGCGGCGCATCACCGAGGCCGTCCATGCCGAGGGGGGCAAGATCGTCATCCAGCTCTGGCACGTGGGGCGGGTGTCGCACACCTCCCTGCAGCCCGGCGGCGCCGCGCCGGTCGCGCCCTCCGCCATCGTTGCCCGGACGCGCACCTTCGACGGGACGGCCTTCGTCGACACCTCCACGCCGCGGGCGCTCGAGACGGCCTAGATCGCCCGTATCGTCGGCGACTATCGTCGAGCGGCGGAGAATGCGCGCGAGGCGGGCTTCGACGGGGTCGAGCTGCACGCCGCCAACGGCTATCTCATCGACCAGTTCCTGCGCGACGGCTCGAACAGGCGCACGGACGCCTATGGCGGGTCGACCGCGAATCGCGCCCGCCTCCTCGTCGAAGTGCTGGAGGCGCTGGTCGGCGTCCTGCCGCCCGGTCGCATCGGCCTGCGCCTGAGCCCGTTCAGCAACGTCAATGACGTGGCCGACAGCGACCCGATGGCGACCTTCGGCTACGCGATCGAGCGCGCGAGCGATTTCGGCCTCGCCTATCTGCATCTGGTCGAGGGCCAGACGAGCGGCTCGCGCGACCTGCCGCCAGGGGCGGACCTCAAGGCTCTGCGCGCGCGCTTCAAGGGCGCCTACATGGCCAACAACGGCTATGACCGGGACCTTGCGCTGCGCGCCGTGGAAGCTGGGGTGGCCGATCTCGTCGCCTTCGGCAAGGCGTTCATCTCCAACCCCGATCTCGTCGAACGCCTGCGCCGCGACGCCGCGCTGAACGAGCTCGACCAGGATACGCTCTACGGCGGCGGCGCCAAGGGCTATACCGACTACCCGACCTTGCGGACCGTCGAGGCGGCCTGATCGGCCCAAGGGCTGGGGCGGCGGGCCTCGTGGCACGCCGCCCGTCTCCTTTCTCCCCTCATCTCCGCCCTCTGCGCATCAGGATGAGTCGGGGGCTGCTGTTGGCGGCGGCCGACGCGAGGGCCGTCGCGGAGGGCGCTCGCGGCCGATCGTGCATGGCCAGGCCACCCTCGACGCCGGCGGGGCGTTGTCCGGGCGCCGCCGGGGAGCGACGGGCTGCGGCGCGCAGGTCCATGACGAGCGCGAGATTGGCGCAGGAGATTGCCAGCAGCGCGCCGAGTAGGTACAACTCCAGCGTGCCAATGTCGCGGAGCACCGCCAGTAATAGCCCTCCGACGAACAGAACCCCAGCACCCGCAAGCATGGGCAGGCCCGAGATGAGTGTTTGTTGCGCATTACCCCTCATCACGCTTTCCCCAGCGCTCGCGTGATTGCCCGAATCGAGTCGTCTGACGAAACCTCATCGCAGCGTAGTCTTTAGTTGCACGTGATTGGAGCAAGGAGAAGGGATGATCTATTAACGACCCGGGTCAGATATCGCTAATAAGTTGTTAATCAATGAAGGTTCCGAAAAACTACGTAGCGGACTACAATGCTGGTGACAGATGCGGGGTAGTCGCTGTATTGTCCTGCGGCAGAGCCTGCTGCGTTCGCCGGTACCGTTCCGTTCCGAAGCTGCGGATCTGATTGTAACTCCCTGGACTTCCGCATGAACCGATATGACGATTTTCGTGACTCGCGCCGTGGCTCTGGCCGTGGTGGGCGGTCTTTCCATGATGACGGTTTCGGCGCGCCGCGTCGTGACCGTGGCCCCGGCGGCGGGCGCTTCGGCGATGAAGGCGGCGATTATTTCCAGGCGCCGACCGGCCCGGTGATCGATGGCGTGGTGAAGTGGTTCAACCCTGCCAAGGGCTTCGGCTTCATCACCTGCAACGACGGCTCCGGCGACGCCTTCCTGCCCCTGCGCGCCATCGAGGCGGCCGGTCACTCGACCGCGGAGCCCGGCGCGCCGATCAAGGTTCGCGTCCGCAACGGCGCGAAGGGCATCCAGGTCGCCGAGGTGGTCGAACTCGGAGCCGGCGATCCGAACGCCGTCCCGAGCGATCGCGGCGGCGGCGGCGGCTTCGGCGGCCCGCGCCGGGGTGGCGGCGGCCCGCACGCCCACCTCCCGGCCGAGGAAGCGCTCGGCACGGTGAAGTGGTACAACCGCGACAAGGGCTTCGGCTTCATCCAGCCCGACGACGGCGGCAAGGACGTGTTCGTCCACGCCTCGGCCTTGCGCCGCGCCGGCCTGCAGGATCTCGCCGAGGGCGAGCGCGTCACCATGCAGGTCGTGACGAGCGACAAGGGCCGCGAGGCCCGCGACATCTCGGTCGGCGGCTGATCCGATTCGAAACACGCTCCCGGCGGCATTGCCGGGAGCGCGGGATGAAGCCCGTGTTGCCCATCGCCCGGACGGGGGATGCGGCACACGGGCTTTTTCTTGGCACTGATGCCCGGCGGGGCGGCCGCATCGCGGGCCATGGCGACACGTTGCACTGATGCCGGTTGCTCGAGGCGCCGGGCCGCGCCCCGGTCCGTGCGCCCTCAGCCCGCATGGGCGAGGCGCGCGGCAACCTCGCTTGCGATGGCGAGCGAGGCGGTGAGGCCCGGGCTCTCGATCCCGAAGAGATTGACGAGGCCGGGCAGGCCGTGGCGCTCGGGGCCGTCGATGCGGAAATCGGGCGCGGCCTCCTGCGGCCCGGCGATCTTCGGCCGGATGCCGCAATAGCCCGGCGTCAGGGCTGCGGCGGGCAGGCCGGGCCAGTAGCGGCGGATGGCGTCGATGAAGCCTTCGACGCGCCGGGGATCGACGGTGTAGGACAGCTCCTCGACCCATTCCGTGTCCGGGCCGAAGCGCGCCTGGCCGCCGAGGTCGAGCGTCAGATGCACGCCGAGCCCGTGCGTCTGCGGCGCAGGATAGACGAGGTGCGAGAAGGGCGCCCGGCCGCCGAGCACGAAATAGTTACCCTTGCAGTAGCGCGTATCGGGGATTGCCGGCGCCTCGAGCCCGTCGATCGTGCGCGCGACCCGTGAGGCGTGCAGGCCCGCGGCATTGACGAGGAGCCGCGCAGTCAGTGTCGTCGGCTCCGTGCCGCCGGCCCGCACGTTGAAGCCATCCGGCCCAGGCTCGGCACCAAGGAAGGGCGTGCGGAAGGCGAAGGCGGCGCCGGCGGCCTCCGCATCGCCCTGGAGCGACAGCATGTAGGCGTGGCTGTCGAGAATGCCGGTCGAGGGCGACCACAGGGCGCCGACGGTGGCAAGGGCGGGCTCCATGGCGCGGACCTCGGCGACCGGCAGAGCCACGATGTCGTCGACGCCATTGGCACGCGCCCGCGCAGCGATGCCCTCGAAAGTGGCGAGCTCGCCCTCCTCAGTCGCCACGATCAGCTTGCCGCAGCGCCGGTGCGGCACGCCGCGCTCGGCGCAATAGGCATAGAGCATCCGCTTGCCCTCGACGCACAGCCGCGCCTTCAGGCTGCCGGGGGGGTAGTAGATGCCTGCGTGGATGACCTCGCTGTTGCGCGAGGATGTCTCGGTGCCAATGGCCTCCGCTGCCTCCATGACCAGCACGTCATGTCCGGCCAGCGCGAGATTCCGCGCCACGGCGAGGCCGACGACGCCCGCGCCCACGACGACTGCATCCACATCGCTCATCCGCAGCTTCCCGACGGCTGGATCCCACCTCTGACCCGTTGTGTAAGCGTGAACACCCGGCCCGAAAAGATGGCCGGCGCCGAGATCGCGCAGACGCGCTGGCGGGAGGGCGCGCGACGGGCGGCAATGGCGATTTCATCGGAAGGGATCGGGGTCTACATTCCGTCGCCGCCAACCTGCCGATCCGCGATCCGCCATGCAGCCTCGCCCGTCGTCCCTGTCCGCCATCGGCTTCGATGCCGATGACACCCTGTGGCAGAACGAGCAGTTCTTCCGCTGGACGGAGGAGCGCTTCACGGCGCTCCTCGCCGATCATGCGGAGGCGGCGGACATTTCCGTGAGGCTGCTTGCGGCCGAGAGGCGGAACCTCGGGCTTTACGGCTACGGCATCAAGGGCTTCACGCTTTCCATGATCGAAACGGCGATCGAGGTCACCGGTGGCCGCGCTCCCGCCTCGGTCATCCGGGAGATCCTCGCCGCCGGGCGCGACATGCTCGCCCATCCGGTCGAGACGTTGCCCCACGTCCGCGAGACGCTTCATGCCCTCGCCGGTTCGTTCAGGCTCATCCTGATCACCAAGGGCGATCTCTTCGACCAGGAGCGCAAGCTTGCGCAATCTGGCCTCGGCGACCTGTTCGACGCTGTCGAGATCGTCAGCGAGAAGACGACCGCGACCTACCAGCGTGTCTTCAACCGCCACGGCGACGGACCGGACCGGAGCATGATGGTCGGCAATTCGATCAAGTCCGACATCATTCCGGCGATCGCCGCGGGGAGCTGGGGCGTCCATGTCCCGCATGCCCTGACCTGGGCGCTGGAACACGGCGAGGCGCCGGTCGATGCGCCGCGCTTCAGGCGCCTCACCCATCTCGGCGAACTCCTGGATCTCGTGGCGCAGCTCGCCTGAGTGACCTGCCGCCGCGGCCCGCGGCGGCAGGTCCATGGGCGCATCAATCCGCTAGGCCGCGGCGGTGTGACCGGCTTGCGCTGTCTGCGCGTAGGTGCGGCCGAAGCGATTGGCGAGGAAGGCGTCGAGCGCGATGTCCTCCTGCCGCACGAAGCCCTTCTGCGGCAGGACGCCCCCGGCCAGCATGTCGAGCACCGCGGCGATGCCGGAGGCTGTCGTCACCTGGATGGCGCTGCGGAGGACGCCGTTGACCGTCCGGCTGTAGATCTTGTTGGCGTAGGTCTCCTGCACCAGGCGGCCATGCTTGCGGCCGCTGACCGTGACGAAGACGATGACCACGTCCTGCAGCGTCGTCGGCAACGCGTGCTCGAGGATGTCCTTCATCACGTCGCGGCGGTCGCGCAGGCGCAGGTCGTTGAGCAGCGCCTTCATGATGGCGGCGTGGCCGGGGTAGCGAATGGTGCGGTAGTTGAGGGTTCGCACCTTGCCCGCGAGCGTCTCGCACAGCGTCCCGAGGCCGCCCGAGGTGTTGAAGGCCTCGTAGGCGACGCCATCGAGCGAGAACTCCTCGCGTTCCTCCAGCGGCGGCACTTCGACGAGTTCCCCGTCGACGATCGCCTCGCAGGGCTCGCAATATTCGTTGATGACGCCGTCGGTGCTCCAGGTCAGGTTGTAGTTGAGCGCGTTGGACGGGAACTGCGGCAGGGCGCCAACCCGCATGCGCACGCTGTCGAGCGTGTCGAAGCGCTTGGCGAGATCGTAGGCGACGATGGAGATGAAGCCCGGCGCAAGCCCGCATTGCGGGATGAAGGCGGTCCGCGCCTCGGCCGCGAGCTCCTTCACGCGCCGCGTGCTCGCCACGTCCTCGGTCAGGTCGAGATAGTGCACGCCGGCCAAGGCGGCGCCCTCGGCAATGCGCGTCGTCAGGTGGTAGGGCGCGGCGCTGAGCACGGCGAACTTGCCGGCCAGCGCCGTCCCGAGTGCCGCCGCGTTCTCGATGTCGAGGACGAGCGTATCGACCGGATGTGCCGTGTCGAGGGCCTCGAGCTGGGCTGCCGCCCGATCGGCGATGGTGACGCGATAGTCGCCCGTCGCGGCGAGCATGTCGGCGATGGTGGAGCCGATCTTGCCGGCGCCGGCGATGAGAATGTCCTTCATGGCTTCCCCCTTGTGTTTGCTGGGCCCTTGGGCGCGAGGATGCGGATTGGGAGGCGCCGCATGCCGCCGAGGGATTCCCGTTGGCGGGGCAGCGCCGTCGGGCCCATCGTCACCACGCGCTCGGCGGATGGAAGGGGAGGAAGCGACGAATCTGCTCATCGTTGTCGTCGAAACGATGTAGAATGTCGGCATAATGACGATCGACGAGACGGACCGCACCCTCCTGACCCTGCTGCGCGAGAACGCCCGTGCGTCGACCGCTGAACTCGCGCGCAGGCTCGGTCTGTCGCGCACCACCGTGCAGAGCCGCATCGAGCGCCTGGAGCGGCGCGGCATCATCGCCGGCTACGGCGTGCGCCTGTCGGATGACTACGAGCGCGGCCTCGTCAAGGCGCATGTGCTCATCACCGCCATGCCGAAGCTCGCCCAGCGCGTGGAGGCGGAGCTGCGGCGCATCATGGAGGTGCGCACGCTGCATTCGGTCAGTGGCTCCTTCGACATGATTGCCATCGTCGTCGCCCCTTCGATCAGCGAGCTCGACCTCCTCATCGACCGTATCGGGGCGCTCGACGGCGTGGAGCGCACCATGTCGTCCATCATCCTGTCGACACGGATCGACAGGTGACGGCGGGAGGGTCGCGAGATCACCACCCCCGTCATCCCGGCGCCGAGCGCAGCGAGGAGCCCGGGACCGAGAACCGATGCGGGTGAACCAGAAGGCGCGGCGGCCGCCGCGCCCTTGCTTGCACCGTTGTCGTTTCTGGCCCCCGGACAGCCGCTCACGCGGCTTCCGGGGTGACAGGGAGGAGGTTCACGCGAAAACCACCCCCGGTCATCCCGGGGCGGGGCCGGCAGGAGTGCGACTACTTGATGGCATAGGAATATTGTCTTGCGATTCTCCCGTCCCACCCCTCCGGCGGCCCAGGCCGTGATCGCCCGGGTCACCGACCGTACCCACCAGTGGCGGGAAAAAAGGTCAGCCCGCCAGAGCGTTCACGGAGCAAGCCTCAAACACCGGGGGCGGGAGCCGCGCCCCGGCCCCTCTCATGCATGCCCGCATGCCCCGCATGCGGCACCGCCGGACAGCCGGCGCCCGCCCCGCCGCGAGCCCTCCGCGTCAAACAGGCGGCGGAGATAAGGGCGCTGGAGGACGCCGGCGGCGCCTGCTCACGCCGCCTGCTGCAGGGCCTCGTCCGCCGTCAGCGCCGTCTCGCGCGTACCCGAGACGATGAGCTCGAGCACTTCCTTCTCGCTCGTGTGGCGGATGTAGCGGTCGCCGACGTTCTCGCCGCGCTTGAGCACCATGATGCGGTCGCCCACCTCGAAGATGTCGGTGAGGCGGTGGGAGATGATGATCTGCGCCACCCCCTGGCGCTTCAACTCCGCCATCGTCTCGAGCAGGCGCTCCGTCGCCATGACGGAGAGGTTCGCTGTCGGCTCGTCGAAAACGATGACCTGCGGCTCGAAGGAGATGGCGCGTGCGATGGCCACCGACTGCTGGCGCCCGCCCGACAGGCTTTCCACCTTCTGGAAGACGGAGTTGACGTCCACCTTCAGCCTGTCGAGCACCTTGCGCGCCTCTTCGTACATGCGCGGGCGGTCGACGAAGAGGCCGTAGCGCTTCGGCCAGCGCCCCAGGAAGATGTTCTGGCCCACGTCCATGTTCCCGCACAGGGCGAAGTCCTGGTAGATCATCTCGATGCCGACGTCGCGGCTCTCGTGCGGGCTCCTGAAATGGGTGGGCGCGCCGTTGACGAGCACCTCGCCCGCATCGCGGTGATAGGCGCCGGTGAGTACCTTCATCAGCGTCGACTTGCCGGCGGAATTGTCGCCGACGAGGCCGAGGATCTCGCCCGGCATCAGGTGCAGGTCGACCCCCTTCAGCGCATGGACGGCGCCGAAGCTCTTCACGATGCCGCGCATCTCGACGATCGGGGTGGTCATCAGCGTGCCTCCGAGAGCTTGGCCTGAGCCCGCGCCTGCCATCTGCGGCGCCACTCGCCCAGGATGTCCTGCTGGCGGAACCAGATGTCGCCGAGCACGGCGGCGATCAGGATCAGGCCGATGAAGACGTTCATCCAGTGCTGCGGCATGACGAAGGAAGAGCCGTCCGGCAGGATGATCTGCAGCGACAGGAGCGAGCGGATGAGGGTTATGACGGCGGCGCCGGCGAGCGAGCCGATGATCGTGCCGTAGCCGCCGAAGATGGAGCCGCCGCCGATGATGACGGAGGCGATCGCGTCGAGCTCGCGCAGGAGCCCCGCCGCCGGGTTGAAGCTGCGATAGTAGGCGACGTAGATGACGCCCGCCGCCGCCGCGCACATGGCCGAGAAGACGAGCGACAGGAAGCGCACGCGCGCCGTGTCGATGCCGGAATAGCTTGCCGCGCGCTCATTGCCCCCGGTGGCATAGACCTTCTGGCCGAAGGGCATGGCACCGAGCACGATGCCCGCGGCAATCGCCACGACGGCGAGGAAGATCGTCTGCACGCTCACCGCCCGCGCGAGGGCGAGGGCGAAACCGTCCGCCGGCGCCATCCCCATGGCGTTCAGGAGCTCGAACAGGTTGCGCCCGATGAGGTTGTAGCTCTCCGGAAAGCCCGAGAGCTGGCGGCCCGCCACCAGCCAGGCGGCGAGGCCGCGGGCGATGTAGAACATGCCGAGCGTGGCGACGAAGGCCGGCAGGCCGAGCCGCGTCGTGAGCCAGCCGTTGACCACGCCGCACAGCGTTCCGGCGAGGAAGGCGAGAAGGATCGCCGCCCCCGGATCGCCCCCCATCTCCTTCATGACGAAGGCGGCCGTGGCGCCCGAGAAGGCGAGCACCGAGCCCACAGACAAATCGATGTCGCCGTTGGCGATGACGAAGGTGAGCCCGACGGCGAGCAGCCCGATCTCCGTGAAGGCGAGCAGCAGGTTGAAGGAATTGTCGAGCGATCCCCAGAAGTCGGGCCTGAGCCACAGGCCCGTGAGCCACAGCGCCGCCATGAGCAGGATGGCGGCGGCATCCCGGCGATGCAGGAAGGCGCGCAGGCCGCGCGCGCCCACCCCCCGCGCTTCGCTCACCGCGCCCTTGGTCTGCACGCCGACGATCGCCGCCCCGCCGACCTCGAGCGCCGGCGGCGGCTCCTGGCCGAGGAGGCGGGCCTTGAGGCGGCCGAGGAGGTTGCGCCGCACGACCCATGGCTCGATGAGCACGGCGGCGAGGAGGATGAGGCCGAGGAAGGCCGGCACCGCGCCGGGCGGCAATTGCGCCAGCGCCGCGACCTCCATCTTCACCCCGCCGACGTCGATGACGCGCGTGATGGGCACGCCCTCGCGCAGCACCTTGTCGATGAGCACGACGAGGGCCGCGCCCATGCAGGCGCCGACGACGCGGCCGCGCCCGCCGACGATGGAGGCGCCGCCGACGATGACGGCGGCGATGACGATGAGCTCCGCCCCCTGGCCGTACTGGGAGGTGACCCCCTTGTCCTGCGCCACGTTCATGAGGCCGGCGATCGCCGCGCAGAGCGAGGAGAGCACGAAGCCGCGGATGCGCACGCCGCGCGTGGCGATGCCGGCATATTGCGCCGCCTGCTCGTTGCCGCCGGTGGCATAGGTCTCGTAGCCGGCGCGGGTCTTGGCGAGCACCACCGCGCCGACAACGGCGAAGACGAGGAAGACGAGGATCTGGTTGTTGAAACCGATGCTGTTCGTCTCGCCGAAGGCGAAGAAGACGTAGTCGCGTGCCTTCGCCTCGTAGCCGATGGTCTTGCCGCCGGTGAGCCCGAGCACGAGGCCGCGGCCGATGAAGAGCATGGTGAGCGTGGCGATGAAGGGCGGCACGCGCAGCACGGCGACGAGGGCGCCGTTGAGAAGCCCGATGCCAAGCCCGAGGCCGAGGCAGACGAGCGCGGCGGGCCAGGCGCCGAGGTCCAGATGGGTGGGGCCGAAGAGGATTGAGAAGACGACCGCGGTGAGGCCGAGCGTCGAGCCGACCGAGAGGTCGAGGTCGCGGTTGACGATGACGAAGGTCATGCCCACCGCCATCACGCCGAAGCGCGCCGTGTCGCGCAGCACGGCGGACACCGCGTCCGTGGAGCCGAAGAAGGCGGGATTGATGAAGACGCCGGCGAGATAGAGCAGGGCCATGAAGGCGAGAAGCCCGGCCTCCCAGCCGGCCACGAGCTGGGCGGGCAGATGGGGCCGTGGCTGCGGCGGCGATGCGGCGGTTACGTCGAGAGCCATCGGTGATCCGGCGCTGTGCTTGTCAATCCGGCCGCTGGTCACGACCAGCGCCCGATGCGATCCCTCCTCGCGAGGAGAGGGAGAACCGGTCCGTGAAGACCGGGACGGGGGGAGGGGGCGTCTGGAACGCACCCCCTCCGGCGGCCTGGCCGCGACCTGCCTTCAGTTCTCGTAGCGCTTGCCGACCTTGTCGACGTCGGTCTTCGTCACGAGCTGGGCGCGCGTGTCGAGATTGGCCGCCGAGATGCCGCGGTCGATCTGCAGGTAGAGCTGCACCACCGGCCAGAAGCCCTGCAGGAAGGGCTGTTGCCCGAGGGAGCCCGTGAGCGCGCCGGTCCGGATCTGCTCCTGCTGCTTCGGGCCGAGGTCGAAGCCGAAGGCGCAGACCTTGCCGTTGAGCTTGAGCTGGCTGATCGCGTCGCCCAGCGCCGGCGTGACGAAGCCGTTGGCCGCGAAGGCGCCGACCACGTCCTTGCGGCTCTCGATCAGCGTCACGATGGAGCCGACGATGTTGTTCTGGTCGACGTCGATGCCGATGTTCTGCGGACCGGCGTCGATCTTGAAGTCCTTGAGCTTGCCGGCTGCATTGAGCGCCTTCACGGTGGCCTGGAAGGCAGCGGTGATGCGGTTGTTCACCTCGACATTGCCAAGCGTGGTGGTCGAGGGGAAGATGATCGAACCGCCCTTGACGTTGTTCTTGATGAGGCACTGTGCCAGCGCCTCGCCGCCGATGGCCGCGGCGGAAGCATCCTGCCCCGTGTGCGAGATCTGCGAGCGGTTGAGGATGTTGGGGTCGAAGGAATTCGTCGTGGCGACGGGGATGCCGCGTTCGGCGAGCTTCTTGACGATGTCGTTGTAGGCGCCCGACTGCGGCGTCGTCATGATGACGCCATCGATTGTCGGATCGTTGATCACCTGGTTGATGATCTGGATCTCGCGCGGAATGTCGTCGACCGGCGCCTCCGAGCCCAGCATGATGAGGTTGATGCCGAAGGCGTTGGCCGCGACCTTGGCGCCGACATAGGTCGGGTCGAAGAAGCCGTTGCCGGCCGTATGCGTGATGATGGCGAAGGTGAGCCTGCCGTCCTTGGAATTGAACTCCTTCGTCGCCGGCGCCTCCTTGGCCGCGTCCTCGAAGGAATAGCCGCCGACCGCCCTGCTGAGCACGCCGGTCTGGGCATGGGCCGCGACGGCGCCGAGCGACACGCCGGCCGCGAGCATCGCAAGATGCATCAGATGCTTCATGGATTTCCCCCTAACATCGTTCTGTTGCGGCACGTTCCGCGCTGCGGACGTGTCGGATGCAGAGCCGGCGCGGCGTCGGGCGGGGCCGGCTCGTGCGTTCCTGGCGGCGGGCTCACATCTTGAGCATCGCGCCGACGTTGTCCTTCGTCACCTTGTCGAGGCCGGTGTAGATGATCTCCGGCACCTTCTCCCCCTTCTTGAGGGCAAGGAGGGTATCCATGGACTTCTCGCCCATCTCGAAGGGGCGCTGGCCGACCAGCGCGTTGGCATAGTCGTCCTTCAGAAGCTCGAGCTGCACCTTGAGGGTGTCGGCGACGACGAGGGTGAACTTGCCGTCGGCCATGTCCTTCCTGTAGCGGTTGGCGAAGCCCTTGAAGCCCTCCGGCGCAAACATCGGCCAGCCGCCGACCGGCACGATCGCCGACAGGTCTGCATTGGCGGTCTTGAGGTCCTGCATCTGCTGGACGGCGAGCGTCACGTCGTCGTTGCAGAAGGTCGGCGAGCCGGCGACTTCCGTCCACTTCGAGCCCTTGAGCGCCTCGCGCACGCCCTCGACGCGCTCGGCGAGGTTCTTCGCCGCCGGGCCGCCGGAGATCATGGCGTACTTGCCCCCGTCCGGCCGCAGCGTCTTCAGCATCTCGCCAAGCGCCAGGCCGAAGTCCTTGTTGTTGGTGCCGACATAGGCCGAGCGGGCGGAGCCGGGGGCATCCGCATCGAAGGTGATGACCGGGATGCCGGCATCGACCGCCGCCTTGATGACGCGGGTCGCGGCCGGAACGTCGGAAACGGAGATGGCGAGCCCGTCGACCTTCTGCGTGATGAAGTCCTGGATGATCTGGGCCTGGGTCGCCGGCTCGTGCTCGACGGGACCCTTGTAGATGCACTCGACGTTGCCGAGCTCCTTGGCGCGCTTCTGGCAGCCGTCGCGGGCGAGGTCGAAGAACGGGTTGTTCATGGCCTTGGGCACGACGGCGAAGCGGTATTTCTGCTGTGCCGCGGCGGGAAGGGCGAGGGCGACGAGCCCCACGGCCGCCAGGATCCACCTCTTCATGACGTTCCTCCTTGCATGCGCTCGTTCGGTCGTTGTGGCGCGCTGCTTCCAGGCACGCCGGCGCGGGATGCGTGTCACCCCGCGCGGCGTGTTCTGAACTTGTCGACGAGGACGGCGAGAATGATGATGCAGCCGACCAGGGCCTTCTGCCAGTAGGCGTTGACGTTCGCGAGCACGAGGCCGTTGCGGATGACCTCGATGAGCACGCAGCCGATGACGGCACCGACCGGCCCGCCCACGCCGCCGGCGAGGTTGGCGCCGCCGATGACGGCCGCCGCGATGATGTTGAGCTCGTAGCCATCGGCGAGATTGGCCGGCGCCGACCCGAGCCAGCCCGACATGACGATGCCGTTGAAGCCCGCCGCGAGCGCGCTCAGCGTGTAGACCGCGATCTTCATGCGCGCCACCGGCACGCCGGTAAGCTCGGCTGCCTTCTCGTTGCCGCCCACGGCGAAGACGTAGCGCCCCCAGGCCGTGTGGTGCAGCACGAAGCCCATCAGGCCCGCAAGAAGCACGAGATAGATGAAGGGCGCTGGAATGCCGAAGAGATCGCCCGAGGTGAGGCCGTAGAACAGGTCGGCGTCCGACCCGGCGGGATAGCTGCCGCGGCCGTTCGAGACGACGTAGGAAAGGCCGCGCACGATCGACAGCATGCCGAGCGTGGTGACGAAGGGGGAGAGACCGACCCGCGCGATGAGCACGCCATTGACGAGGCCCACCACGGCTGCCGCGGCGAGCCCGGCCACGACGGCGAGGAGCATCGAAAGGCCGGGCAGGAGGGCCATGCCCGCCTGGTCGAGCCCCTGCATCGTCATGGAGGTCACCATGGCCGCAAGGCACATGACCGCACCCACCGACAGGTCGATGCCGCCGGTGATGATGACGAGCGTGATGCCGAGCGTGGCGATGGCGATGAAGGAGAAGTTCTTCGCCACATTGGCGACGTTGCCGGCGCTGAGGAAGGTGGGGTTGGCGAGCGTCATCGCGACGATGACGACGACGAGCGCGAGGCCGACATAGGCCGTCTGCGAGGCGAAGAAGCCCCGCTGCCACCAGGCGGCGCGGCCGACATTGGCGAAATCGGACGTCTCGGCCGGGCGGCGCGGGAGGGACGAGAGCTCGCTCATCAGGCAGCCTCCTTTGCGCCTGTGATCAGGGCGGTGACCTCCTCGGGGCTCGAGTCCGCGATCGCCTTGTCGGCCACCTTCCTGCCGCGCCGCAGGACGATGACGCGGTCGCATACGGAAAAGACATCCGGCATGCGGTGCGATATGAGGATGACGGCGATGCCGTGGTCGCGCAGGCGGCGGATGAGGTCGAGCACCTCGGCGACCTGCCGCACCGAGATGGCGGCGGTGGGTTCGTCCATCATGACAAGCTTGGCGTCGGCGAGGCGCGTGCGGGCGATGGCCACCGCCTGGCGCTGGCCGCCGGACATCTGGCGCACGAGATCGTCGGCGCGCGTCTCGGATTTGAGCTCGCGGAAGAGCTGCGCGGCGCGCCTGTTCATGGCGGTGTGGTCGAGGACGGTGAAGGGGCCGAAGCGTCGCCTCATCTCCCGGCCGAGAAAGACGTTGGCCGCCGCCGACAGATTGTCGGCGAGCGCGAGATCCTGGTAGACGACCTCGATGCCGACCGCCCGCGCGTCAACGGGCTTGGTGAAATGCGCCTCGCGCCCGTCGAAGCGGATGCCCCCGTGCGATGGCGGGAAATTGCCCGCGATGATCTTCACGAGCGTCGACTTGCCGGCGCCGTTGTCGCCCATGAGGCCGACGACCTCGCCCGGATCGATCGACAGGCTGACGTTCGACAGGGCCCGGATCGCACCGAACTCCTTGCCGATGCCCTGCAGTTCCAGGAGCGCCACTCGCTTTCCTCCCTCGCTCGGCCCTTGGGGGCTCGTGCCGGCCACGGGGGGGCCGCGGGTGCCCGTCGAGGGGCTTTTCCCGTCCATGACGATGACGAAAGCCTGATGTCTGCGCAAGCGTAATTTTGCGGAGGACATCAAATTTTCTGATGTGCGCAACTCAACGCTCGTGAAGGTCAGGCGTCGCGCGTTTCCCGGCTGATTTCGATTGTTTTCCTTATGAGTATCGACATCGCGGCGGTTGTGGCCCTGCGCTTGCGCATCGTCTTGAACAGGAGTTTGAGGTGCCCATCCCGATGTGGGCTTGTAAGTGAGGGGGTGTTGCGTGCAGTTTGAGTGACGAACGTCAGATGCGGCGAGCGATGCTCGCCCCGACTCGCGGAGGGCAGGAAAATGGTTGCCACCTATTCGGACCTTGCGGGCAGGACCGTGCTCGTCACCGGCGGGGGGACCGGCATCGGCGAGGCGATCGTCCGGCGCTTTGCAGAGCAGAAGGCAAACGTCGGCTTCATCGACATCAAGGAGCCGGAATCGCGCGCCTTGACGGAGGAGCTGAAGGCCGGCGGCGCATCAGTGCAGTTCGAGCGGGCCGACCTGACCGACATTACAGCGTTGCGCACGGCCGTCGCGCGCATCCGCGAGGTGCTCGGACCGATCACGATCCTCGTGAACAACGCCGCCCACGACGAGCGCCATGCGACGGAGACTGTGACGCCCGAATACTGGGACGATCGCATTGCGGTGAACCTGAAGCACCAGTTCTTTGCGGCGCAGGCGGTGCTGCCGGACATGAAGGCCGCCGGCGGCGGCGTCATCATCAATTTCGGCTCGGTGTCATGGATGGTGGGGCAGGGCGGCATGGCCGCCTATACCGCTGCCAAGTCGGCCGTGCTCGGCCTCACCCGCTCGCTCGCCCGCGACTACGGCCCTCACAACATCCGCGTGAATGCCATCGCCCCCGGCTGGATCATGACGCAGCGCCAGATCGAGAAATGGCTCACCCCCGAGGGCGAGGCGGAACTCATGCAGCGCCAGTGCCTCAAGCGCAGACTGATGCCCGACGAGATCGCCCGTTTCACGGTCTTCCTGGCGTCCGACGAGGCCTCGGCCTGCACCAATCAGCAGTATGTGGTGGATGGCGGCTGGGTGTGACGCTGCCGAGCCATGCTCAACAACAAAGTAAGCATATTACTATAATATGTTGAAAATAACCAATTAATACACTTCTATGCAGGTGGTTCGCATGCACCCGCGAGCTCCGTGCCGGCGCATCGGCGGCTTGCGGGGGCGGCGAGGACGCGCCATCTATTGAACCGGCTAACGAGCTGGTCGAAGAACTCCGGCCCCGCGTCGGGGAGCGCGCGCGTTCCGACGCCTGTTCGTGCCTCCGAGCCCGACGTATCATTGTACGGCGGGGCGGGTGACGCATCGTCCCGCCAGGGAGGAGGGTGCCGCCATTTCCGCCACTCTCACGCTCGTCGATCTCCTGGGCGCCGGAGCGCTGCTCCTGTGGGGCCTGCGCATGGTCAGGACGGGCGTGACGCGGGCTTTCGGCGCGGGGTTGCGCCACTGGATCGGCGTCGGCACGCGCAATCGTCTCGCGGCCTTCCTCGCGGGTCTCGGCGCGACCGTGGCGGTGCAGAGCAGTACGGCCACCGCCTTGATGACGGCTTCCTTCGCCAGCCGGGAGCTCGTCAGCACGGCCATGGCGCTGGCCGTGATGATCGGCGCCGATGTCGGCACCAGCCTCGTGGCGCGCATCCTCGCCCTTGACGTCCACTGGCTGTCGCCGGCGCTTTTCCTCGCGGGCGTCGCGGCCTTCATGGCGAGCGAGGCGAGCCGGCCGCGCGCCGTGGCGCGCGCTCTCGTCGGGCTCGGGCTGATGCTCCTGGCGTTGAAGCTCCTGGGAGCGGCGACCGAGCCGATGCGCGACTCCCCCCTCATCCGCAGCCTCCTCGCGGCGCTGGGCGAGGCGCCTCTGCTCGCGGTGCTGGTGGCCGCGCTCCTGGCGATCGTCGCCTCGTCCAGCCTCGCCGTCGTGCTCGTGGTGATGTCGCTTGCCGCTGCCGGGGAGTTGACGCCGGGGCTCGCCGTCGCGCTCGTGCTTGGCGCCAATCTCGGTGGTGCGGTGCCCCCTTATCTGGCGACGGCGACCTATGGCCCCTCCGCGCGGCGTGTCACGCTCGGCAACCTTGCGGTGCGCCTGGCGGGTTGCCTTCTTGTCCTGCCGCTGGCCGGCCGCCTCGGGCAAGCGCTCGCTTCCTTCTCCGCGGGGCCGGCGAGCCTCGTCGTCGACGCGCATGTCGCCTTCAACATGGCATTGGCGCTTCTCTTCCTCCCGCTCGTCGGCGCGCTCGGCGCGCTCGCCCAGAGGGTCTTGCCGGCGCCGCAGCCCGAGGAGCGCGGGCCGCGCCATCTCGACGAATCGGCCCTCGACACGCCCGCCGTGGCACTCGCCTGCGCCGCGCGCGAGACGCTGCGCGTCGGCGATGTGGTGGAGACGATGCTGGCCCGGAGCCTCGACGCGCTGCGCCGCGACGACATCAAGCTGCGGCACGAGATCGCCAAGATGGACGACGAGGTCGACGATCTGCAGGAAGCGGTGAAGCTCTACCTGTCACGCCTCGGCCGGGACGGGCTGGATGACGCGGACGCGCGCCGCTCCACCGAGATCCTCTCCTTCGCCATCAATCTCGAGCATATGGGCGATATCATCGTGAAAAGCCTGCTCGATCTGGTGGCGAAGAAGACGAGGCATCACCTGCGGTTCTCCGACGAAGGCCTGGCCGAGATCGAGGCCCTGCACGCCCGCACGATGGAGAACCTGCGCATCGCCATGGGAATCTTCATCTCGCGCGACGTGAAGCTCGCCCGTCAGCTCCTCGAGGTGAAGACCGAGATCCGCGCCCTCGAGCGCACCTCGGCGGAGCGGCATATCGAGCGGCTGCGCGAGGGGCGTCTCGAGACCCTGCAGACGAGCGCGCTCCATCTCGACGTGCTGCGCGACCTCAAACGCATCAACGCGCACATCACCTCCGTCGCCTATCCGATCCTCGACGAGGCGGGCGAACTGCGTCAGTCGCGGCTGCGGCCGCATCCGGCCGGGGACGAGGCCGCAGCCCGCTCCGGACGCGCCGCCGCGCACTGAAGGGCGAGGCCACGCGATGCCCGCCCGGCGCGCAGGTCGTGCGGCCGATGGACGGCCGCGCGAGGAGCGACGCCCGTGCCGCGCGTTGACAGGCAGGGCTGGCCGCATGCTATATAATTTTATGTTTTTCAAGAATGCTCGCTTCGAGATTGCAATATCACGGTGGCACAGCGACCACTGCGATCTCGCGCGCGATGTGACGTCGCAGCGTTAGGCCGGCACTTTCTTAGAGACAATACGAAACGCTGGCTCCTCTGAGGGGCGCGACCAGCGGGCATGCCTCGGCGATGCCTGCTGGCGGGCGCCCATGTGTGCATCATGTCTTTCCATTGGTTTGTTCTGCTCGCGGCCATCGCCGTCGAGGTCGTCGCCACGTCGTCTCTGAAGGCGACCGCCGGCGCCGCCTCTCACATCGTCGCCGTCCTGCCTCTCGTGCTGATCGGGCTGTCCTTCGGGCTGCTCAGCATAGCCTTGCGCGTCATTCCCGTGGCTGTTGCCTATGCCGTCTGGGAGGGGCTCGGCATCATCGGCATCGCCGCCGTCGGCCGCATCCTCTTCGGCGAGGACCTGTCGGTCATGAGAGCCGTCGCTCTCGTTGCCATCCTCGGCGGCATCCTGCTGCTCGAGCGAGGCGCCGGCTGCGGTGCCGAGCGGGAAGGGGAGCGCTGACCATGGCTCCCGGTCCTCATGCCGCCGCCTTCACCTGGCTCGCTCTCGCCATCCTCCTCGAAGTCGGCGGCACGCTCTTGCTGAAGCTGTCCGACGGGTTGCGCCGCCGTCTTGTCGGCGGCGCCGGCATCGCCTGCACGCTCGCGGCCTTCGCCGCGCTCGCCCAGGCGATCCGCGGCATGGACCTGTCGGTCGCCTATGCCGTCTGGGGCGGGCTCGGGCTCGTCATGACGGCGATCGTCGGCTGGCTCGCCTTCGGCCAGCGCATCCGGCCGGTCGGCTGGCTCGGCATCGGCCTCGTTGTCATCGGCATCATCGTGCTCGAACTGGCGTGAAGGCAGAGGCTCATGGCGGGAGCCGCAGGCGAGCCCCGTCATCCGATGGTCATCGCCATTTTGCACACGTGTGCTTGACAGGGGATCGGAGTGAATGGAATGAATTTTCCATAGACGAGTGAATAGGCGCGTTCGTTCCGCGATCAGGCGGGCGAGCCGCGGCCAGGGCGGGGGGACATGACTGACATCGAACTGCAGAACCGCCTGCTTGCGGCCTGCGCGATCGCCCGTGAGGCGGGGGGCATGGCCCAGCGCAATTTTCGCGACCGGCCGCCGGGAAAGCCGCTCTCCTTGAAGGGCGCGCACGACTACCTCACCGAGACCGACGCCGAGGTCGAGCGCCTGATCCGTGCCCGCCTCGCCGCAGCCTTCCCGGCGGATTCCTTCTTCGGCGAAGAGGCGGGCGGCGAATTCGGGCGCAACGTCTGGGTGGTCGACCCGATCGACGGCACGTCCAACTTCGCCCGCGGCATTCCGCATTACTGCATTTCCATCGCCTTCGTCAGCGACGGCCGGACCGAGATCGGCGTCATCTATGCTCCCGTGACCGACGAACTCTATGCCGCCCGCCGCGGCAGGGGCGCGACGCGCGACGGACGGGCGATCACCGTAAGCGGCGAGACGAATATCGCCCACGCCACGGTAGAGCTCGGCTGGTCGACGCGGCTGCCGAGCGAGAACTATGCCGATGCCCTGCTGCGCCTGAAACAGGCAGGTGCGAGCGTGCGGCGCGCCGGCTCGGGAGCGCTCGCCCTCGCCTATGTGGCCGACGGGCGCGTCGACGCCTATTGCGAACTCCACATCAATTCCTGGGATGCGCTCGCCGGGCTGCTCCTCATCGAGGAAGCCGGCGGCTGGGCGAACGACTTCCTGAGCGGGGATGCCCTGCGCTCGGGCAATCCTGTGCTCGGTTGCACGCCCGCCCTGAAGGACGTGCTGGTGCAGGCGACCGGCATCTCTCCCGGGCTGTCGGCAACGGCCGCAGCCGGGTAGAGGCATGGGCGGGGGACGGTCGGCGATCCGACCGGGCGCCCGGCGAATTCACAGGGGACGGCGGCGCGGATGGTGCGCCGACGCAAGAAAATGCAAGCGCCGGCCGTCGCCGGCGATATGATCAGCCGACAAAACAACAATGCGGCAAAGACCGCGGGATCTCTGGAGGAAACGCCGATGTTGATGAGGGAATTGCCCCGCAGGCGCGTGCTCGTCGGTTTGGCGGGTGTCTTCGGCCTCGCCTGCGGCCTGTTCTCGGCTGCCGGCACCGCTCAGGCGCAAGGCTCGCTGGTTCTCTACTGTTCGGTTCAGGAGGAATGGTGCCGCGCCATGGTCACCGCCTTCGAGCGGGAGACCGGCATCAAGGTCTCGATGACGCGCAAGAGCTCGGGCGAGACCTACGCGCAGGTAAAGGCGGAGGCGGCCAATCCGCGCGGCGACATCTGGTGGGGCGGCACCGGCGATCCCCACATGCAGGCGGCCGAGGAGGGGCTGACGCTCGAGTACAAATCGCCCAAGCTCGCCGAATTGCAGGACTGGGCGGTGCGCCAGTGGGAGCAGTCCAAGGGGCGCACGGTCGGCGTCTATTCCGGGGCGCTGGGCTTCGGCTACAACACCAACGAGATCAAGGCGAAGGGCATCCCCGAGCCCAAGTGCTGGGCCGACCTTCTCGGCGCCAAGCTGAAGGACGAGGTGCAGGTGGCCGATCCCAATTCCTCGGGCACGGCCTATACGCTGCTCGCCACCATCGTGCAGATCATGGGCGAGCAGAAGGGCTTCGATTACCTGAAGTCCCTGCACAAGAACGTCAATCAGTATACGAAGTCCGGCGCGGCGCCGGCCAAGGCGACGGCGCTCGGCGAGACGGCGGTCGGCATCGCCTTCATGCACGACATCGTCACCATGGTGGTTGACGGGGCGCCCGTGAAGGTCGTCGCCCCCTGCGAGGGCACCGGCTACGAGATCGGCTCCATGTCGATCATCAAGGGCGCCCGCAATCTCGAGAACGCGCAGAAGTTCTATGATTGGGCACTGACGCCGGCGGCCCAGGCGCTCGGCGCGCAGGCGAAGTCCTATCAGGTGCCGTCGAACAGGACGGCGACCGTGCCCCCGCAGGCGCCGAAGCTCGCCGACATCAAGCTCATCAACTTCGATTTCGCCAAGTACGGTTCCTCCGAGGAGCGCAGGCGGCTTCTGTCGAAGTGGGACAACGAGGTGAAGAACCTGCCGAAATAGGGGGCTCCGAGGCAGGCGAGCGCCCGCGTCCGGGCTCCGGGGGGTGCCCGATCTGATTGCCTTGGAAGCATCCTCTTGGACATGGAGGGCGGGATGACCCGCGCGTCCATCATCTGGCTCGTTCTCGGCTGGACTGGCTTTGCCGTTCTTCCCTGGTACATGGTCGCGGACCTGTCGGGCTACCCGACCGCCGCGGCTGCGCCGGGGTTGGTGCTGGCCCTGAGCGGGCGCGCCTGGTGGCTCCTGCCGCTCCTCCTGCCGCTCGCCGTCGCCGCCTGGCCGCTCGCCGGGCGCCACGGCCGCGAGGAGGGCGGGTGGTGGCTCGTCGCCGCGGGCGCTCTCGGTCTCGCCCTCCTCGCGATCCAAGGCTTCGCCGTCGGTCTCGAAGGATGGAACGCGGCCTGGCTTCGCGAACTGCTCGGCGCGCCCGGCCCGCAGCAGCGGGGCATGGGCTTCGGCGCGGCGCTTCTCGCGCTCGCCTCCCTCATGACCCTGTGCCATGGCCTCGCCGCGCGGGGCTGGTGCCGGGGCGATGCCTTCGTCGTCTCGGCGATCGGGCTGATCGTGGCCCTCATCACGGTCTTCGTCTTCCTTCCGGTGCTGACGATCCTCGTGAGCGCCTTTCAGGACAACGCGGGTCGTTTCGCGCCGGGTGAGTTCTTCGCCAAGTTCATCGATCGCTCGGTCTGGGGCCTCGACTGCCTGACGTCGGACCTGCGCTGCGGCGTCGCGTGGAACACGTTGTTCCTTGCCGTCGTCGTGGGCGTGGGCACGACGGTGCTCGGGCTTGCCTTCGCACTCATCGCAACGCGCACGGCCTTCCGCTTCAAGGGCCTGTTGAGGGTCCTGAGCGTCCTGCCCATCATCACGCCGCCCTTCGTCATCGGCCTTGCCCTCATCCTCATGTTCGGCCGCTCCGGCTCGGTGACGGCGCTTCTCGCCGACTGGTTCGGCGTCCCGCGTTCGCGCTGGATCTACGGCTTCTGGGGCATCTTCATCTCGCAGCTCCTCGCCTTCACGCCCATCGCCTTCCTCGTTCTCATCGGCGTGGTGCAGGGGATCAGTCCCTCGCTGGAGGAGGCTGCCCAGACGCTGCGCGCCAGGGCCTGGACGACGTTCCGCACCGTCTCTCTGCCGCTGATGCGCCCGGGCCTCGCCAACGCCTTCCTGCTCGGCTTCGTCGAGAGCATGGCCGACTTCGGCAACCCCCTCATCCTCGGCGGCAACTACGAGGTGCTCGCCACCAAGATCTTCTTTGCGGTGGTCGGCGCCGCCCACGACCAGTCACGGGCCGCCGTGCTGTCGATCGTCCTGCTCGCCTTCACGCTCGGCGCCTTCTGGGTGCAGCACGCCTGGCTCGGCAAACGCGTCTACACGACGGTGACGGGCAAGGGCGACGCCGGGCTGCCGCCGCCCCTGCCGCGCGGCGTCGCCGTCGCCTGCTACGCCACCGCCGTGCCCTGGGCGATCTTCACCTTCATCGTCTACGCCATCGTGCTCGTCGGCGGCTTCGTCCGCTCCATGGGGCGCGATTACACGCCGACGCTCGAGCATTTCCTCACCGGTTTCCGCATCGAGACGACGGAGCGGGGCCTCTTCTTCTCGGGCTCCGCCTGGGATTCCTTCTTCGCCACGCTGAAGGTGGCCGCGACCGCCGCGCCGCTCACGGCCGCCATCGGCCTGCTCACCGCCTATCTCCTCACGCGCCAGCGCTTCGCCGGGCAGCGCGCCTTCGAGTTCGGCACGCTGCTGAGCTTCGCGATTCCGGGCACCGTGGTGGGCGTGTCCTACATCCTCGCCTTCAACGTGCCGCCGATCGAGATCACGGGCACGGGCTTCATCCTCGTGATGTGCTTCGTCTTCCGCAACATGCCGGTCGGCGTGCGCTCCGGCATCGCCACCATGAGCCAGATCGACAAGAGCCTCGACGAGGCTTCGCTGACGCTCGGCGCGCGCTCCTTCACGACGGTGCGGCGCGTCGTGCTGCCGCTCCTGCGCCCGGCGATCGTGGCCTCGCTCGTCTACAGCTTCGTGCGCGCCATGACGGCGGTGAGCGCGGTGATCTTCCTCGTTTCGGCCGAATACAACATGGCGACGACCTATATCGTCGGCCGGGTCGAGGCGGGCGAGTTCGGCCTCGCCATCGCCTATTCCTCGGTGCTCATCGGCGTCATGCTTGTTGCCATCCTGATGATCCAGGTGGTCGTCGGCGAGCGCCGCCTCGGTCGCCGCACCGCCGGCGCCCTCGCGGTCCAGGGAGCGGCGGCATGAAACCGGCAGGTTGGCCGCACGGCAACGTCGCCGCGGGCATAGGGCGCAATCAGCCCTGGGCAATGGGCAGGACGCCTGCGCCCCGTCGTCCGAGTGAAGGGAAGTCGATCCGATGATGAAGTCCGGTCCCGCCTCCGTCGAGTTCCGCTCGGTCACGAAGCGCTATGGTGCCGTGACCTCCGTGGACGACGTGTCCTTCACCATCGCGCCCGGCACGCTGGTGACGCTGCTCGGCCCCTCCGGCTGCGGCAAGACGACGACGCTCAGGCTCATCGCCGGCCTCGAGATCGCGAGCGAGGGGCGCATCCTCATCGGCGGCAAGGACGTGACCTTCCTCTCCGCCGCCGATCGCGACGTGAGCATGGTGTTCCAGTCCTATGCCCTGTTCCCGCACATGTCGGTGCTGGAGAACGTGGCCTACGGGCCGACCGTCCAGGGCATGCCGAAGGCCAAGGCCCATGCGCTCGCCATGGAGAAGCTCGCCCTCGTCGGCCTTGCGGGGCTCGAGCGGCGGGCGCCGTCGGAGCTCTCCGGCGGGCAGCAGCAGCGCGTGGCCGTGGCGCGCGCCCTCGTGCTGGAACCGCAGGTGCTGCTCTTCGACGAGCCGCTGTCGAACCTCGACGCCAAGCTGCGCCGGCGCGTGCGCGAGGACATCCGCGAGCTGCAGCTGAAGCTCAACCTCACCGTCGCCTACGTGACGCACGACCAGGAGGAGGCGCTCGCCGTCTCCGACCGCATCATCGTCATGTCGAACGCCCGCATCGCCCAGAGCGGCACGCCGCATGAACTCTACGAGGAGCCGGCGAGCCTCTTCGTCGCCGACTTCATCGGCGACGCGAATCTCGTCGATGCCCTGGTGGTGGAGGAGCGGGAGGAACGCGCCCTCGTGCGCGTCGGCGGGCTCGACCTCGACCTGCCGCGGCGCGGCGCGACGCGCGGGCCGGTGAAGCTCGCCGTGCGGCCGGAGGCGATCCTCCTCGCCGGGGCCAAGCCCGCACGCCCCGCCATCGCCGCCCGCATCGCCAAGGCGGCCTATCTCGGCAAGCACCTCGAATACACCGTGGAAAGCCCGCTCGGCGAACTCTTCGTCATCGACCGCGTGAAGAACGAGCCGCTCGTTGCCGGCGCCGACGTCTGGCTCGGCTTCGCCGATCGCGACGTGACCATCGTGCCGCTGTGAGCGCTGCCGGGGCAACTCCCTCGCCCCGGCAGCGCCGCCCCGGGCTCCGTGAAGTGGCCGGCAGGTTCTGCGTCCATGATGGCCGGGGGCGCTCGGGGAACCGAAGCCTGAATCAGCCGCGTCGGCTTGTGCCGACGTTGCCCGAAGGGCAGGGGATTCGCCGTCCTCGGATACCTGCGAGAGGCGTCCTGCGGGCGCCGCGTCGGGCCGCCCGTTTACGCCCTGTTTAGGAAAAGCGGCTGTGGCGGGGTGCTTCGTGCCCTTTCTGCAACAGCCCCTGCACAAAGCAGCGTCTGGAGCCGTTCCAGGCCCTCGTTCCGGTTGATCGGGAAGGGTGCCTCGATCATGGTGACCCTGCGACGGGGGCACCCCAGTCGCACCGAGTCTATCGGCATTCTCACCTCGCAACGGGCGAGGATGGCGACGGGCTCGAAAGACAAGGGGAAAAGGGGCTTCGCTGGCCTGGGACCGTGAGGGACCGATCCAGAGAAGACAGAACCCGCTCCCGAAGGGTCTCGAAACTTTGGAGGTCAGAATGAAGCTCGTTAAGAGCCTTCTGCTCGGTTCCGCCGCCGGTTTTGCCGCGGTGGCCGGCGCTCAGGCTGCCGATCTTCCCATGAAGAAGGCTGCGCCTGTCGAGTACGTGCGCGTTTGCTCCACCCACGGTGCGGGCTTCTTCTACATCCCCGGCACGGACACCTGCATCCGCATCGGCGGCCGCGTCCGCGCCGAGTATCGCTACCAGGAGCCGCTGTGGTCGGTCCCCGGCAATGGCCGCAACGTTGACGCCATCGGCTTCCGCGCTCGCGGTCGTCTGAACGTCGACGCGCGCACCAGCACGGCCTATGGCACGCTGCGCGCCTTCTTCCGCTATGAGCTCACCTCCAACACCGGTGTGTACGGCGGGAACTCGGCGCGGCTCGACAAGGCCTTCATCCAGTGGGCCGGCATCACGGCAGGTGCTACGGCGTCGTTCTTCGACTTCTATGCCGACGACCTGAACTGGTCGACCGGCCCGCTCGCGGGCTTCGGCTCGGATAACGGCACCACGAACCTCCTCGCCTACACGGCGACCTTCGGTTCGGGCTTCTCGGCGACCCTGTCGCTCGAGGATCGCAACCAGCGCACCGTCCAGGGGGCCGGCTTTGCGAACTACGCCCAGGCTGGTGAGCGTGTTCCGGACGTGGTTGCCGCTCTCCGCGTCGACCAGGGCTGGGGTTCGGCTCAGCTGTCGGGTGCCGTGCACCAGCTGAACTCGACCAACATCGGTGCGGGCTTCGTCGGCGCCGGCGTCGGCTCGGGCGCGCTCGGCTCGCGTTCGGACACCGAGTACGGCTTCGCCGTCCAGGGCGGCGTGAAGGTCAACCTGCCGCAGCTCGCCCCCGGCGACGTGCTCTGGCTGCAGGCTGCCTATGCTGATGGCGCGCTCAACTACCTCGGCGTCGGCTCCGGCACGACGATCGGCGCGCTCACCGGCACGGCGACCGATGGCGTCCTCGTCAACGGCGACATCAAGAAGACCAAGGGCTGGAACGTCACCGCTGCGTTCCAGCACTACTGGACGCCGTCCATCCGTCAGGCGCTGTTCGGCACCTACACCTCGATCGACTTCTCGAGCAGCACCGTTGCTGCCACGACGATCGGTGGCGTTCCCGCGCTGCGTGACTTCAAGGTCTACTCGATCGGTTCGAACCTCATCTGGTCGCCGGTCTCGGCCTTCGACATCGGCGTCGAGGTTCTCTACTCGAAGCTCGATCCGAGCGGCCGTGTCGCCGTCGCGCCGGGCCGCACCCGCGGTTCGGAGGACGTGTGGGAAGCCCGTCTCCGCCTCCAGCGCGACTTCTGATCGGTCAAACCGGTCTGAATTCGGGAACCCCGGCGCCCTGCGCCGGGGTTTTCGTTTGTCTCGCAGCATGATCGGGCCATGGCCCTTGGAGATGCGGTCGAACCGCCGACCGGACGGGGGCGTCCAGGGCCCTTCCGCAGGGGGGGCTGCTCTCGGCCTTCCCAGGGTCGGATCGGAACCCGCCAAGGCAATGGCGCGCCGGCGGGCGCCGATGCCCCTCTCGGCAACGACCGGCCCTGATCCCCGTATCAGAATGCGAGGGCGGGAACGCGCGATCTCTTGCCTGCGCCGCGCAAGGGCAGTTGCTCCGTCGCGGACGCTTCGTCGCCGACGTGCGGGACGCCCCCAGTAGTGCCGGCTGATTCCGCGTTGATCTTTGCCGGGCCGCCGATCGTATCCTATTTTTGAACTATTCTTGATTAATCGTGCTGCGTTTGCTGCCTGGATGCAAAGCAATTGCAAGCGGTTTGGGCGGGAGACATAAGGATATCGTCAGGATCTGTTGCGCTCGCGTCACGATAGGTATGTCGAATGCTTGATGGAGCATTGAGCGGCGCATTCTGCTGTTGGCCAACGTTCCTCGATCGGCGAAGGTCGATCCGCGCTGATGGCACGGGGGGCACGCAGCCATCGGATTTGAGGAGCCAATGATAATGCGCGTGGTCTCTTACTCTCTTCTCGCCTCGGCCGCGGCATTGGCCTCGGTCGGTCTCGCCTTGGCGGCGGATCTGCCGATGCGCAAGGCGACGCCGGTCGAATATATCCGCGTATGCGCTACGCATGGGGAGGGCTTCTTCTATGTTCCCGGCACCGATACCTGCCTGCGCATCGGGGGACGCGTGCGCGCCGAGTATCGCTACAGCGAGCCGTTGTGGGACGTGCCCGGGAACGGACGGGCGAAGGATGCGATCGGGTTTCGTGCGCTCGCGCGCCTCAACATCGACGCTCGCACCGACACGGCCTACGGCACGCTACGTGCCTTCTTCCGCTATGAGCTGACCGCCAACACCGGCGTATACGGTGCCAGTACGGCGATCCTCGACAAGGGCTTCATCCAGTTTGCCGGCATGACGGCCGGCGTCGCCCAGTCGTTCTTCGATTTCTATGCCAACGAGTTGAATTGGGGCGGCAGCTACGGCTCGGACGCCGGCCAGACGAACCTGCTCGCCTATACCGCAACCTTCGGCTCGGGCTTCTCAGCCACTCTTGCGGTGGAGGACCGCAACCAGCGGCTCACCGATGCAAACTACGTCAACGGCGTTGGAGCCGCGGTGCCGGCGCTCAATCCGGCCGGCGAGCGCGTGCCCGACGGCGTGGCGGCGCTGCGCGTCGACCAGTCCTGGGGCGCCGCCCAACTGTCGGGCGCGGTGCACCAGCTGAACTCGGTCTATCTCGGTCCGGCCGGCAATCGCGTCGATACGGAATACGGCTTCGCTGTCCAGGGCGCAGCGCAGGTCAACCTTCCTGCCCTCGCGCCCGGCGACCAGCTGTGGGTGCAGGCCGCCTATGCGGATGGCGCCATCGGTTATCTCGGTGTGGGCCCGACGACGATCGGGCCGGTCTCCGGCTTCCTCACCGATGGCGTGGTCGTGGGCGACACCGTCAAGAGGACACAAGGCTGGGGCGTCACTGCCGCCTTCCTGCACTACTGGACCCCTTCCGTGCGCCAGGCGCTGTTCGGCAATTACACGGCGGTCGACTATTCGGCCACGGCCACCGCGCAGACCGGCTTCGGCGACTTCAAGGTCTGGTCGGTCGGCTCCAACGTCATCTGGTCGCCGGAGAAGGATTTCGACATCGGCGTGGAGGTTCTCTACACGAAGCTCGATCCGCGCGGTCGGGTTCTCGTGGCGCCCGGCGTGACCAGGAGTTCGGCCGACGCCATCGAGGCGCGCATCCGCTTCCAGCGCGACTTCTGATCGACCTGCCCGGTCCGCATGCAAACCCCGGCGCATGCCGCCGGGGTTCTTCGCCGGACGTGGGCGCAGACCGCGGCGGCGCAACCGGTGGTCCTGTTCGTTCAGGTCCGCTCGACGTGGCCCACGAAGCGGCGGATGCGGTTGATCATCTCTGTGTCGGAGGTGAGGGGGGCATGCCCCTGGTCCGGGACGACCACGGCCTCCAGATGCGGGTGGCGGCCCTTCATCGCTTCGAGTGTCGCCTCCGAGAGCAGGTCGGAATTGGCCCCCCGCAGCACCAGGACGGGCACGTCCTTCAGGCCGTCGAAGAGAAACCACAGCGCCGGCAGCGGTGCCTCGAGGTCGAGGATCTCGAGCGTCTTCATCAGGGCGGGGTCGTAGGCGGGCGTCAGGCGGCCATCGACGCGTCGCCAGGTGCGCCGCGCCATCGTGTGCCACTGCGCGGCCGTGAGCTTGGGGAACTGAGCGTCGAGGAGCCGGCGCAGGATGTCCACGCCCTCGTCGAAGTCCCGAGGCGTGGGCAGCTTGCCGATGTAGCCCCGGATACGGATGAGGCCCTTGGCGTCGATGACTGGCCCGACGTCATTGAGGACCGCCCCGCGGATGGCGGCGGGCCGCGCCGCGGCAAGCGCCATGGTGAGGAGACCGCCGCGCGACGTGCCGATGAACACAGCCTCCGTCACCCCGGTTGCGCTCAGGACCTGCATCAGGTCGTCGAGCTCGACGCGGAGGTCATAGTTGCGCCAGTTGCGGTCGTATTCGGACAGGCCCCGGCCGCGATAATCGAGTGCCAGCACCCGGCGTGGATGTTTGGCGTCACCGGCGAGCGCCAGCGCGAGCTCGTGGAAGTCGGCCGCGGTGCGGGCGAGCCCCGGCAGGCAGACGACCGGCAGGCCGTTGGCGCCATTGGCGGGGTAATCTCGCACGTGCAGCTTCAGGCCGTCCCGTGCCGAGAAGAAGCGGCTGTCGAAGCCCCGCTCGTCGTCCATCGTTGCGTTCCTGCCGTGCGGTCCACGGCGCGGATTTACCGGTCGGGCGAGCCGCGGCGCAAGTCGCTCTCGATGAGGAGGGCCGTGCGCTGGCCGAGGCGGTGACGATAGACCTGCAGGTTCTCCATCACCCGCTGCACGTAGTTGCGCGTCTCCGAGAAGGGGATTCGCTCCACCCAGTCGACGGGATCGACCTTGCCGGAGCGGGGGTCGCCGTAGGCGGCGATCCATTTCCGCACATTGGCGGAGCCCGCGTTATAGGCCGCGAAGGTGAGGATGTAGGAGCCCTTCCACTCCTCCACCAGCTCACCGAGGTGGGTCGCGCCGATCCTGGCGTTGTAGGACGGGTCGCTTGTCAGCTTGTTGACGTCGAAGCCGATGCCGAAACGGCTTGCCGTACGCTTGGCCGTGGCCGGCATGAGCTGCATCAGGCCGCGCGCGCCCGCGCTCGACACGACCTTGGGGTCGAAGGCGCTCTCCTGGCGCGCGATGGCAAAGACCATCGGCTTCTCGACCGGCTCGCCCGCCGGCTGGAACGACGGCAGCCCCATGGTCGGGAAGGCCGCCGTGTCGAGGGGATAGCCACGCTGCACGGCCGTCTTGCCGACGAGGAGGAGGGCGCGGGCGTCCTTGAAGCCGACGGCGATATCCGCGAGTGCGTCGAGCTGGGCGGGCTCGGCGAGGCGCTGCGCCAGATCGGCGAAGAGCGGAATGGCGAGATCGCGCATGTCCGCCTGATAGGCGATGCGGATGGCGCGCACAGTCTCCAGCCGCTCAAGGGCGGCATTGGCCGCAGCCCCCGCGTCCGGCGCGCGGCGCAGGGGCACGTCACGCAGGCCGAGCCTCATGCGCGCGAGCTGCCCGTAGTAGGTCACGGCGTGCTTGGCCGCGCGCTCGTAGAAGTGCCGGGCGTCGCCGTTCTTCAGTTCCTCGGCGGCCCGCCCCTGCCAATAGGCAGCACGCGCCACCGAGATCGGCGTCTCGGCAAACTTCGCGGCGCTGGCGAAATGGCGCGCGGCGGTCGCAGGATCGTCGAGGAAGCGCAGTGCGATCCAGCCGGCATGGAATTCTGCCTCGATCCGGTTCGCATCGCTCTCGGCGGCATGGTCGCGCGCCACGCGATAGGCGGCCCGTGCGTCGCCATCGTCGAGGAGCGCGCGCGCGATGATCCGCCGCTCGGTCCACCACTCGTCGCCGTCGACGAGGAGCTTGGCGTCGCGCGGCACATCCGCCAGCACCTTGGCCGCCTCCGCCGGCTTGTCCTGGCGGCGCAGGTATTGGGCCCGGGCGAAGAGGTAGGAGGGGTCGGAGCGAAGGCTCGCCGGCACCGCGTCGAGGGCGGCCGCAGCGTTGCCAGCCTTGCGGCCGACCGCGACACGCGCCTTGGCCAGAAGCACATGGTCCGGGCCGGCAAAGGCGGCGACGCGCAGCGCCGCCTCCCATTCTCCCTTGAAGAGAAGGCGCTCCATCCGCTGCCGATGGTCGGCGCGCGTGAGGACATTGCGGAACTCCTCCCGGATCCGATCCTCGAGCTCCTTGCCGAGGGCATCCTCGCGCCAGGCCTCGCGCACCAGGGCCGTGGCCTGGGATTCGACGCCCTGTTCCTTCAACGCGAGGGCGAGCGCCACCTTGCCCGCCGCGCTCACCGGCTTGTTGGCGGAGAGGTAGGAGCGTACGGTGGCGGCGGGCCGGGCCTCCTTCAGGAGCGCCTCCTCGGCGCGTCGCCGCGTCGTCGTCGCGGCCGGCCAGCCCGGATGCTCCCTGAGGAAGGTGGTGATGCGCGCAAAGCCGAGCGCCGCGCCGTTGTGGCGGATCGCGACCCATTCGAGCAGTCCGCGGGCGGCGGGATCGCGAATGGTCGCGGCGAGCTTGTCGCCCTCGACGATGTCGCCGTCCCGGTAACAGGCGATCGCCTGCTTGAGTTGCTCCATATCGAAGCTGCCGAGGCGCGCGCCGGAGGCATCGCGCGGGGCGCCGCCGTTGCGCTGCGGGAGTGAGCCCGTCACCTCATCGCTCTCCGCCGACGGAATGGCGCCCAGCGTCCAGCCCAGCCGCTCGCTCTCGGCGCAGGCGGTGACGACGGCCAGGGTCACGAACGCGGTGGACGCCAGCAGGCGCGTCAGCGGCTTCATCAGGCGTACTCCTGGAACACAAAAACAGTGGGGCATCAGCCTGCGAGCCTTCAGTCTCGGACCAATCCTGTTGAGGAAGTGCTAACCAACGCCGGACGGCGTCGGACCCTTTGCGCTACGGTGCGCGAGCGGCTATGTGTTCCTTTCCCGTGCGGCCGCCCGGCCGGAAGCCACGATAACACGATACGACAGCGAGATCTCGCGGGACGCCGCGGGGAGCCAGAGCATGACGACACACCGCCTCTTCAAGGGTTCCTTCACCGCCCTCGTGACGCCGTTCAGGAACGGCGGACTCGACGAGGAGGCCTTCCGCGCCCATGTCGACTGGCAGATCGAGAACGGCACGCACGGCCTCGTACCCGTGGGCACAACCGGTGAGAGCCCGACGCTGAGCCACGACGAGCACAAGAAGGTCGTGGAATGGTGCATCGCCGAGGCGAAGGGGCGCGCGCCCGTCATCGCCGGCGCCGGCTCGAACAATACGCACGAGGCGATCGACCTCGCCCGCCACGCCGAGAAGGCGGGGGCGGATGCCGTGCTCGTCGTCACGCCCTATTACAACAAGCCGACGCAGGAGGGACTTTTCCAGCATTTCAAGGCGATCAACGACGCCGTCGGTATTCCGATCATCATCTACAACATTCCCGGCCGCTCGGTGATCGACATGTCGGTCGACACCATGGCGCGGCTCTACGAGCTGCCCAACGTCTCCGGCGTCAAGGACGCGACCGCGAACGTGGCGCGCGCCAGCCTGCAGCGTCAGGCGATGGGGCCCGATTTCAACCAGCTTTCGGGCGAAGATGCGACCGCGCTCGGCTTCATGGCGCACGGCGGCCATGGCTGCATCTCGGTGACGTCGAACGTCGCGCCGAAGCTGTGCTCGGAGTTCCAGAGGGCCTGCCTGAAGGGCGACTATGCCGTCGCACTCGCGATCCAGGACCGGCTGATGCCGCTGCACACGAGCCTCTTCCTGGAAACAAATCCCTCGCCCGCCAAATATGCGCTGTCGCTGCTCGGCCGCATGAGCGACGAGGTGCGTCTGCCGATGGTGCCAGTCTCCGAAGCGACGAAGAAGGCCGTGCGCGAGGCGATGATCCACGCCGGCCTCATCAACGGGTGACGTCATGTCGGCTGGCGGCAAGGGGGCCGTCCGGGTCGTCGCCGACAACCGGAAGGCCCGTTTCAACTACGAGATCGTGGAGACCTTCGAGGCGGGCCTTGCGCTGACGGGCACGGAGGTCAAATCGCT
Source organism: Chelatococcus albus (assembly GCF_030067675.1). Taxonomy (GTDB): domain Bacteria; phylum Pseudomonadota; class Alphaproteobacteria; order Rhizobiales; family Beijerinckiaceae; genus Chelatococcus_A; species Chelatococcus_A albus. The sequence goes on from NZ_JASJEV010000011.1 coordinate 86,831, forward strand.
GCGCGAGGGCAAGGCGACCATTGGCGAATCCTACGCCGGACCCTCCGGCGAGGAGATCCTGCTGTTCAATGCCAATATCCCAGAATACCTGCAGGCGAACCGCTTCAACCACGAGCCGCGCCGGCCGCGCAAGCTCCTGCTGCACAGGCGCCAGATCAACAAGCTGATCGGCGCCACCCAGCGCGAGGGTTTCACCATCGTGCCGCTGCGGGTCTATTTCAACGAGCGCGGCCGCGCCAAGATCGAGATCGCACTGGCGCGCGGCAAGAAGCTTCACGACAAGCGCGAGACCGAGAAGAAGCGCAGCTGGGAGCGCGAGAAGTCGCGCCTGATGCGCGAGAAGGGCTGAGCCCTTCGCCCGGTCCGTGGCCGTGGGGTTCCGGTCGCGGGCCGGCCGTCCTAATTGGCAGCGCCGAGAAAGCTGCGCACCCGGGCAAAGACCGCCTTGAACATCGTGGGCGTCAGCACGCCCGTATTGGTGTTGTAGCGAGAGCAGTGGTAACTGCTGAAGAGGCGCACCCTGCCGATGTCGTGCTCGGCCCCGTGGCCGAAGACGACGCGCGAAGGGGTGCGGCCGAGCGCCCGTACCGTCGAGTCGTGGGCGATGCGCCCGAGGACGACGATGGCCCGCAGCTCGGGCAGGCGGGCGATGGTCTCGGCGAGAAACGACCGGCAGGCGACGATCTCCGCGCCGGTCGGCTTGTTTTCAGGCGGCACGCAGCGCACCGCGTTGGTCAGCATGGCGCCGGTCAGCTCGAGCCCGTCGTCGCGCGAGGCAGCGTAGGTGCCGCGAGCGAAGCCGAACTCGATCAGCGTTTCGTACAGGAGGTCGCCGGCATAGTCGCCCGTGAAGGGCCTGCCCGTGCAGTTGGCGCCGCGCAGGCCCGGCGCCAGCCCCACGATGAGCAGGCGGGCGTCGCCCGCACCGAAGGACGGGACGGGCGCGTTGTGCCAGCCCGGCTCGCGCGCGCGCCACGCCTCGCGGAAGGCGACGAGGCGCGGGCACGTCGGACAGTCGCGGCCGGGGTCGATCATCGTGGACCTTCGATCGGCGACGGGCGATCAGCCTTCGCTGGTATCGTCGTCGACCGCCGGGGAGGGCTGCCGGATTCCGTAGCGGCGTTCGAGTGCCGGTCCGCGCGGGCGCGGGCCTTCGTAGCGCTCGCCGCGCTCCTCGAAGCCGCCGGCCTGCATGCGCTGCTGCATGCGCTCGGCACGTTCCGCCGGATCGCGGCCGATCTTTGGAGCGAGCTGCATGATCTCCATGAACTCGTCGGCCTGCCGGCGCAACTCGTCGGCGATCATGGGCGGCTGGGTCGAGATGGTCGAGACCACCGACACGCGCACGCCGCGACGCTGCATGGCCTCGACGAGCGAGCGGAAGTCGCCGTCCCCGGAGAACAGGATCATCTCGTCGATGTAGGGGGCGAGCTCGAGCGCGTCGATGGCGAGCTCGATGTCCATGTTGCCCTTGACCTTCCGCCGGCCAGTGGAATCGACGAACTCCTTGGTCGGCTTGGTGACCACGCGGTAGCCGTTGTAATCGAGCCAGTCGATAAGCGGGCGGATCGAGGAATACTCCTGATCCTCTACCAGTGCCGTGTAATAGAACGCCCGAACGAGGCGGCCGCGTCCCTGGAACTCTTTGAGAAGCCGCTTGTAATCGATGTCGAACCCGAGCGTCTTGGTCGTGGCGTACAGGTTCGCTCCGTCGATGAACAGGGCGAGACGTTGCGGTTGTGTCATTAGAACAGTACTCGGTTGCTCATTGCGGAATGGCCGCACCCTTGGCCGATGGAAGCTAGACGAAATCGGATCGAGCCGGTCGGTATTGGGGCACTACTACTATTGCCGACATCGGCCACAATTCGGCCCTGGACGTCTCGTGTGAGAAGTAGAGCGATCGTGTCGAGATCTCGTCAAGGATCGCAATGAGACCCATCGCTTGATCTTTACCGAAGTTCACCAGCAAGGTTAACGGTGGCGAGATGTCGCGCGGATCGGGCGACCCCCATGGGAAGATCCGCGGTTATCCGGTCTGACGGGCGAAATTGCGGCTCACGGCGGGTGGCCGCGAAATCACGGCGCGACCCGGGGCCCCCGCCGGGACGGCGGTCGCGGCGCCCTGCCGCGGTCGGCTTCGGGGGCGCTGCCGGCGGCGCCGGTCGTGACGGAACCGCGACGGCGCTGCGCGCCATGCGGGCGGGAGGGAGCCGGTCATGGATGGCACCGACGGCGCGGAACTCGGCGAGAACGTCGTCAGGGGGAGCATGGAAGCTTTGCAGATTATCCCAACTCTAAGCTTCCTAGCCCAGGTATTCCGATTTGTCATTCCCGACGAGCCTGCTGCCGGCACATGAGTGGCCCGCAGCCATTGCCCATTCACCTCGGGCCTTTCCCCGTTGCCCTGCCATGTCGCGCAGCCAGCGACGATCCGGCACCGCTCAGCCCGTGACACGCTCCACCTTGCTGACGATCGGCTTGGCGCGCAGCTCGCCGATGATGGCGTTGAGGTGCTTCAGGTCCCACACCGAGACGTCGATCGTCAGATCAGTGAAGTCCTGCGTGCGACGGCTCATGTTGATGTTGTCGATATTGCCGTCGTGCTCGGCGATCACCTGCGTGATCTGCGCGAGCGTGCCGGGCTCGTTGATCGATTCGAGAGCGATGCGTGCAGGGAATCGCTGCGGATTGGCGTCGTCGACGTCCCAGCGTACGTCGAGCCAGCGGTCGGGCTCGTTCTCGAAGGCGGCGAGAGCCGGCGACTGGATGGGATAGATGGTGATTCCCTCGCCGGGAGTGAGGATGCCGACGATGCGATCGCCCGGAACCGCGCCGCCCCGTGGCGCGAAGCGCACGGGCAGGTCGCTGTTGAGCCCGCGGATCGGAATGGCGCTGCGGCCTTCGGCCGGCGCACCGCTCTCCGGGACCTTGAACTTGAAGCCGCCTCCCTTGACGCCGAACCAGCCCTGGCCGGTGGCGCCCTCGGCATTGGGCTTCTTCTCCTCCTTGAAATCGGGGTAGACGGCCTTCACCACGTCTCCCGAGAACATCTCGCCGCGCCCCACCGCCGCGAGCACATCGTCGGTCGATGCCCGCGCGAGGCGGGGCAGGGCGGCCTTCAGCTTGTCGTCCGAGAAGGCCTTGGCGGCGCGCTCGAAGGCGCGCTCCAGGATCTGCCGGCCGAGGCCCGCATATTGCCGGCGCACGGCCGCGCGCGTCGCCCTGCGAATGGCGGCGCGTGCTTTGCCGGTGATGACGAGCGACTCCCAGGCTGCGGGCGGCACCTGCCCCTCGGCCCGCACGATCTCGACCTCGTCGCCGTTCTGCAGCTGGGAGAGCAGGGGGGCGATGCGCCCGTTGATCTTGCAGCCGACGGCGGTGTTGCCGACGTCGGTGTGCACGGCATAGGCGAAATCGATCGGCGTCGCGCCACGCGGCAGGGCGATGAGGCGGCCCTTGGGCGTGAAGCAGAACACCTGGTCGTGGAAGAGCTCGAGCTTGGTGTGCTCGAGGAATTCCTCGGGGCTGTCGCCCTCGGCCAGGAGATCGACGGTGCGCCGCAGCCACTGGTAGGCGCGGCTTTCGTTGGCGAGCGTCGAACCGTCGCCGGTCCGCCCTTCCTTGTAAAGCGCGTGGGCGGCGATGCCGTATTCCGCGATATTGTCCATCTCCTCGGTGCGGATCTGCAGCTCGACGCGCTGGTGGCCCGGGCCGATCACCGTCGTGTGGATGGACCGATAGTCGTTCTGTTTGGGCGTGGAGATGTAGTCCTTGTAGCGACCAGGCACCATCGGCCAGGTCGTGTGCACGACACCGAGTGCGCGGTAGCATTCGTCGACCGTCTTCACGATGACACGGAAGCCGAAGATGTCGGACAGCTGCTCGAAGGCGACGGACTTGCGCTCCATCTTGCGCCAGATGGAATAGGGCCGCTTCTGCCGTCCCCGCACCACGGCCTCGATGCCGCGCTCGGACAAGCGGGCGCTGAGGTCCTTCTTGATCTGTTCGATGAGGCGGCCGTTCTTGAGCGTCACCTCCTCGAGGCGTTTGGTGATGGTCTCGTAGGCCTCGGGCTTGAAGTAGCGGAAGGACAGGTCCTCCAGCTCGTCCCGCATCTCCTGGATGCCCATGCGCCCGGCGAGCGGGGCGTAGATCTCCAGCGTCTCCTCGGCGATGCGCAGGCGTTTTTCGGGCGGCACGTAGTGCAGCGTGCGCATGTTGTGCAGCCGGTCCGCGAGCTTGACGAGCAGCACGCGCACATCGGCGGCGATAGCCAGCAGCAGCTTGCGGAAGTTCTCGCCCTGTGTCGCCTTCTTGGACACGAAGTCGAGCTTCTTGATCTTCGTCAGGCCGTCGACGAGCGCGCCGATCTCGGGGCCGAAGACGCGATCGATCTCCTCCCGCGTCGCCGCCGTGTCCTCGATGGTGTCGTGCAGCACGGCGGCCACGATGGTGGCGTCGTCGAGCTTGAGGTCGGTGAGGATCGCGGCGACTTCGAGGGGATGGGAGAAGAAGGGATCGCCCGACGCGCGCTTCTGCGACCCGTGCGCCTGCATGGCATAGACATAGGCGCGGTCGAGCAGGCCTTCATCCGCGTTGGGATCGTAGCTCTTGACCCGCTCGACGAGCTCGTATTGCCGCATCATGGGGCGCATGGGCGGACGAAAGACCTCCCCTCTCGTGTTTCTGAAAATTTATCATGACGATAGGCTACGGCGGCAAGCTTCGGCACGGCGCCTTCGCGTCGCAGGGCCAATGCAAAAGCCCGGCACAAGGGCCGGGCTTTCTTCATAATCCCTCGCGGGAGCGCTGCAAGCAGGCAGTCCCGCCCGCGGCTCACTCCTCGTCGTCGCTCTCGGCCGGAGGCACGAGACCTTCGAGACCGCGCAGCAGGTCCTCCTCGCTCATGCGATCGAACTGCACCTCGCTGTCGTCGCTGCCGGCACCCTCCACGGTCGTGCCGATGAGCGGCACGGCGTCCGCCTCCGGCTCGTCGACCTCGACATATTTCTGCAGCGAATGGATGAAGTCTTCCTTGAGGTCCTCGGGCGTGATCGTCTGCTCGGCGATCTCGCGCAGGGCCACGACGGGGTTCTTGTCGCGGTCGCGCTCGACCGTGAGCTGCGAGCCCTGCGAAATCTGGCGAGCGCGATGGCTCGCGAGGAGCACGAGCTCGAAGCGGTTATCGACCTTGTCGATGCAATCTTCGACGGTGACGCGAGCCATGGTGAGGGCTCCTTCTCGCACAGGCTGATTGTAACGGATTGAAGGGCGTGACTACACCGTGGCGCCGTCGAGCGCAAGCGTATCGGGGAGAACCGCGCCGGAATCGCGGCCCGCGCTTGACATGCCGCCCGGGTCCATGCACTGCGGCGCGACTTTTCGAACGGAGTTGTCGATGTCCGTCGCATTCACCTTTCCGGGGCAGGGCAGCCAGGCCGTCGGCATGGGCAAGGCAATCGCCGAGGCGTTCCCGCAGGCGCGCGCCGTCTTCGCGGAGGTGGACGACGCCCTGTCGCAGAACCTGTCGCGGCTGATGTGGGAAGGGCCGGCCGAGGAACTGACGCTGACCGCCAATGCGCAACCGGCGCTCATGGCGGTGAGCCTCGCCGTGCTGCGCGTGCTCGAGGCGGAAGCAGGGCTTGATCTCGCGCGTGACGTCGCCTTCGTCGCCGGGCACTCGCTCGGTGAATATTCGGCCCTGGCGGCGGCGGGAACCTTCACCATTGCCGATACGGCGCGCCTCCTGCGCATCCGCGGCGACGCCATGCAGAAGGCCGTGCCGGCCGGCGAGGGGGCGATGGCGGCCCTTCTCGGGCTCGAGTTCGAGGCCGCCGCCGAGGTCGCGGCGGAGGCTGCCCGCAGCGGCGCCGCCGGCGACATCTGCGAGGCAGCGAACGACAACGGCGGTGGCCAGGTCGTCGTCTCCGGCCACAAGGCGGCGGTGGAGCGGGCCGTCGCGCTCGCGCCGCAGCGCGGTGCCAAGCGCGCGATCCTCCTGCCCGTGTCCGCGCCCTTCCATTGCGCCCTGATGCAGCCGGCCGCGGAGGCCATGCGCGCCGCCCTCGCGGAGGTCGCGCTCGCAGCGCCCAAGGTGCCGGTGGTCGCAAACGTAGCGGCCAGTGCCATCAGCGACCCCGACGCCATCCGGGACAGCCTCGTGCGCCAGGTCACCGGTACGGTGCGCTGGCGCGAATGCGTCGCCTATATGGCGGATCAGGGCGTTGATTCATTCTATGAGGTCGGGGCCGGCAAGGTCCTGACGGGGCTTGTGAAACGCATTGCCGTCGGCGCGCAGGGCATTGCCGTCGGCACGCCCGAGGATGTCGCCGCCTTCAAGGCGGCGCGCGCCTGACAACGGAGGACTTCATGTTCGATCTGAGCGGACGCAAGGCGCTCGTCACCGGCGCCACGGGCGGCATCGGCGGTGCCATCGCCAGGGCGCTGCATGCCCAGGGCGCGGAGGTCGCCTTGTCCGGCACGCGGCGCGAGGCACTGGACGCGCTCGCCGGCGAACTCGGCGGCCGAACCCACGTGGTGCCCGCCAACCTCTCCGACAAGGAGGCCGTGGAGGGCCTGGTGCCCGCTGCCGAGGCGGCGATGGGCGGGCTCGACATCCTCGTCAACAATGCCGGCATCACGCGCGACAATCTGTTCATGCGCATGAAGGACGAGGAGTGGGAGGCGGTCGTCGCCGTCAATCTCACCGCATCCTTCCGCCTGATGCGCGCCGCGGTGAAGACGATGATGCGCCGCCGCTACGGGCGCATCGTGTCCATCGGTTCCGTGGTCGGGACGACTGGCAACCCGGGGCAGGGCAATTACGCGGCCTCCAAGGCCGGTCTTGTCGGCATGAGCAAGGCGCTCGCGGCCGAGGTGGCGAGCCGCAACATCACGGTGAACTGTGTGGCGCCGGGCTTCATCGAGTCGCCGATGACCGACGCGCTCAATGACAAGCAGCGGGAATCGATCCTGGCGAACGTGCCGGCGGGGCGGCTGGGCACGGGGCGCGATGTTGCCGCCGCCGTCCTCTATCTCGCCTCCGAGGAAGCCGGTTACGTCACCGGTGCGACTTTGCATGTCAACGGCGGAATGGCAATGATCTGAAGGTGTTACGGCCTGTATCGGAATCAGGTTGAGAGCTCTTTTCTGCCTCTCGCCATCCCGATCGGGGTATGTTAACAACCGTTCACACCTGTCTCGCCGCCGGGCGCCGCAAGGCTTTGCGGTCCCGGCGCAGGCGGGGGCGCTGAGGCAGCCTGCGCAAGGCGCGGGCGATGCGGACGAGACGGTCGCCGGCCGGCCGCGCTCCGCGCCGAACAGCACCGAGCTTTCTCTTGTCCTGGGACGTGCCGTCCGAGGACCTCCGACGAGTGGAACGAGGACGAAGCAATGAGCGATATCGCCGAGCGCGTGAAGAAGATCGTTGTCGAGCACCTGGGCGTCGACGCCGAGAAGGTGACCGACAACGCCAATTTCATTGACGATCTCGGCGCCGACAGCCTCGACACCGTCGAGCTCGTCATGGCGTTCGAGGAGGAGTTCGGCGTCGAGATCCCGGACGATGCGGCCGAGACGATCGTCACGGTCGGCGATGCCATCAAGTTCCTTGAGAAGAACGCCTCGGCGTAAGCATCGATCGCGCGGAGCGCCCCGGGATGCTGTAGCATCGGGAGTGTCCGCGCGATTTTTCTGTCTGCGGCAGTGATTTGAGCGTTCGATGAGACGAGTCGTCGTCACCGGTCTTGGTATGGTTACGCCGCTCGGATGCGGCGTGGAGCCCACCTGGCAGCGCCTCATCGCGGGCGAAAGCGGAGCATCGAAGGTCGAGGCTTTCGACGTGTCCGACCTGCCCTGCCGCATCGCCTGCCAGATCCCGCGCGGCGACGGCTCGAACGGAACCTTCAATCCCGACCAGTGGATGGAGCCGAAGGAGCAGCGCAAGGTCGATCCCTTCATCGTCTATGCGATGACCGCGGCGAGGCAGGCGCTGGACGATGCCGGCTGGCATCCTGCCTCCTACGAGGATCAGGTCTCGACCGGCGTGCTCATCGGCTCCGGCATAGGCGGCATCGGCGGCATCTACGACGCCTCCATCACGCTCGCCGAGAAGGGGCCGCGGCGCATTTCGCCGTTCTTCATCCCGGGCCGTCTCATCAATCTCGCCTCGGGCTACGTCTCGATCGAGCACGGACTGAAGGGGCCGAACCATTCGGTCGTCACCGCCTGCTCCACGGGCGCGCACGCCATCGGCGACGCCGCCCGCCTGATCGCGCTGGGCGATGCCGACGTCATGGTGGCGGGCGGCGCCGAGTCGCCGATCAATCGCCTGTCGCTCGCAGGGTTTGCCGCCTGCCGGGCGCTCTCGACGGGCTTCAACGAGGAGCCCACGCGCGCCTCACGCCCCTATGACCGGGATCGCGACGGCTTCGTCATGGGCGAGGGCGCGGGCGTGGTCGTGCTGGAGGACTACGAGCACGCCAAGGCGCGCGGCGCGAGGATCTATGCCGAGGTTGTGGGCTACGGCCTGTCCGGCGACGCCTATCACATCACGTCGCCCTCCGAGGACGGCGACGGCGCCTATCGCTGCATGCAGGCGGCATTGAAGCGCGCCGGGCTGTCGGCTGCCGACGTCGACTATGTCAACGCACACGGCACCTCGACACCGCTCGGCGACGAGATCGAGCTGCGCGCCATCGAGCGGCTGGCCGGCAATGCCGCCGGGCAGCTTGCGATGTCGTCGACGAAGTCGGCAGTGGGCCATCTGCTCGGCGCCGCCGGTGCGGTCGAGGCGATCTTCTCGATCCTTGCCATCCGCGACCAGATCGTTCCGCCGACGCTGAACCTCGACAATCCCTCCGTCGAGACGGCCATCGACCTCGTGCCGCACCAGGCCAGGAAGCGCGAGATCGAGGTCGCCCTGTCCAATTCCTTCGGCTTCGGCGGTACGAACGCCTCGCTCGTGCTGCGGCGCATGGCCTAGCTCACGGAGCGCCTGGACTGAGCAGTCCAAGCGCGCGAGGATGATTGCGGTTGGCGAGCTGCGGCCGCCGGTCGAAGGGTGGTATTGCGCGCTTGCGCCCCGTGCTTCGACGTGGAAGCGGGTACCGGCTCGCTTTCGCCATAATCCGCGTTAGGGTTACGGCGCCGGCTGGGCCAAGCGGTCGCCGGTGAGTCGCGTCCGGCGGGGACCCCGGTTCAACGGTGCGCTCCGCAGGGTCGAGGCTTTTTGGTTGGGCGCCGGCGGGCAGTGTCGTTCGGGGCCGGACCAGGAGTGGATCGAGGAGTCGTGGCCGGCTCTCCGCCAGCGAATGGATGACATTCGCCGGCAGTTGGCTGCAAGGCCCGGCCGTTTTCGAAGGAAGCCGAGCCATCTGATGGCTGACGACAATCACGACGCACTCGCTGAACGCGACAACGATCATTCCGGCGAGCGTGCCGCAGCGCCACGCGTCGCGCCCCGCAGCCCGAGCGAAGCGATCAAGCCCATGGCGGCGCCTCCACCGCCGCCGAAGACGGTTCGTCGGCGGCGCGGCGGCTTCCTCTCGGCCCTCAGCGGATTCTTCACCTTCCTCGCCGTGGCGGCCCTCGGCGTCGGTGGGGCCGTCTATGTGGGAAAGCGCCAGTTCTCGACGCCGGGGCCGCTGGCGGAGGACAAGGTCGTCATCGTCAAGGGCGGCAATCAGGCCGTGGCCGAGACGCTGCAGCGAGAGGGCGTCATCTCGCAGCCGATGCTCTTCGTCATCGGCCTGCACCTGTCCGGCGCGAACGACGACATCAAGGCGGGCGAGTACCTCTTCAGGCAGGGCGCCAGCATGCGCGACGTGATGGACACGCTCGTTGCCGGCCGGACCGTGCTGCACTCCATCACCATTCCCGAGGGGCTCACCAGCGAGCAGATCGTTGCGCGGCTGATGGAGATCGACGTTCTGACCGGCGAGGTCCGTGAGCCGCCGCGGGAAGGCAGCCTCCTGCCCGAGACCTACAAGGTGCCGCGCGGCACGACCCGCCAGTCGATCATCGAGCGAATGGCGCAAGATCAACGCAAGGTCGTCAACGAGGTCTGGGCGCGCCGCTCGCCCGAGCTGCCGATCAGGACCCCGCACGAACTCGTCACCCTCGCCTCCATCGTCGAGAAGGAGACCGGCCGTGCCGACGAGCGCACGCGCGTCGCGGGCGTCTTCATCAATCGCCTGCAGAAGAAGATGAAGCTGCAGTCGGACCCGACCATCGTCTACGGCATCGTGGGCGGCAAGGGTACGCTCGGTCGCGGCATCCTGAAGAGCGAGATCAACCAGGCCACGCCCTACAACACCTACGTGATCGACGGCCTGCCGCCGGGGCCCATCGCCAATCCGGGCCGGGCGGCGCTCGAGGCGGCGGCCAATCCTTCGCGCACCAGGGATCTCTACTTCGTGGCCGACGGCAACGGCGGCCACGTCTTCGCCGAGACCCTCGACCAGCACGCGAAGAACGTTGCTCGCTGGCGGCAGATCGAGGCGCAGAAGGCGGCGGCGGGCAAGGCGGATACCGCGGTCGACCGCGTCGATCCCACCAAGGACGATGTGCGCGGCGATGCCCCGGCCGTGCCGGCCGGTGCGGCCGCCTTCGCACCGACCGGCGTCGAAACCTTCCCCGTGCCGGCCGGCCGCCAGCCCGGCGGCAAGCCGGGGCAGCGCAGCCGCGCCTTCGACGCGTCCGAGGGCACCGACAGGGACCCGCTGCGCAACAAGACCTACGACCTCAACTCGCCGAAAACGGTGCCCGCCATCCGTCCGTGACGGAACGGCCCGCGGCCCCGGGGGCGAGCGTCAAGCACCTCGGAAGTGGCGGCCGACGCCGTGCGGGAGCGGCACCGGGCGTCACATGGGGAGAGCCTGCGTCAGGGCGCTTGAGGGGGCCGAGGGCGCGCACTATGGTGCCGGCCTTCCGCAGCAGGGCTTCGGGCGCTTTTCATGACGATCGCAAGTATGACGGGCTTTGCCCGCGAGGCGGGCATTACCGGGCCCTACCGGTGGGCATGGGAGCTGAAGACGGTCAATGCGCGAGGGCTCGACGTGCGGCTGCGGACGCCGCCGGGATACGATGCGCTCGGCGAGGAAGCCCGCCAGACGATCGGCAAGGCCATCGGTCGGGGCACTTGCCACGCGGGCCTGACGATCACCCGCTCTGAGGCCGAGCCGACGGTGCGGGTGAACGAGAATGTGCTCGGCGCGCTCGTGGCGGCCGTGGGCCGCATGACGCTGCCTGCGGCGGTCGGCCCAGCGTCCCTCGACGGGCTGCTCGCCGTGCGCGGCGTGGTCGAGGTGGTCGAGAACGCCGACGACGAGGCCCTTGCCGAGGCGCTTCTCGCCGACCTTCGCGCGGCGCTCGCCCGGGCGCTCGATGCACTTCTGGCGGCTCGGCGCGGCGAAGGAGCGGCCCTCAGCACGATTCTCCTCAACCATCTCGACGGCATCGCCCATCTCACCGAGGCCGCCGAACTCTGCCCGGCCCGGCGCCCCGAGGCGATCAGGGCGCGCCTTGCGGAGCAGGTCGCGAGCCTCGTCGAGGCGAACGGCGGCCTCGACCCGCAGCGCCTGCACCAGGAGGCGGTCCTCCTTGCCGCGAAGGCCGACATCCGCGAAGAGCTCGATCGCCTCAGGGCCCATGTCGCGGCGGCGCGCGCCCTGCTCGCCGAGGGCGGCGTGATCGGCCGCCGCCTCGACTTCCTGGCGCAGGAGTTCTCGCGGGAGGCGAACACGCTCTGTGCCAAGGCCAATGATGTGTCGCTGACCACGATCGGCCTCGATCTGAAGACGGTCGTCGAGCAGTTCCGCGAACAGGTTCAGAACGTCGAGTGAGCGTGATGACGGCAGACAAGAGCATCACCCGTCGCGGCCTCGTGCTGATCCTGTCCTCGCCCTCGGGGGCGGGCAAGACGACGCTGACGCGCAACCTGATCGAGAAGGCGGAGCTGGAGCTTCGCCTGTCGATCTCGGTAACGACGCGGCCGCGCCGGCCCTCCGAGATCGACGGCGTCCACTACCATTTCATCGAGAAGGACCAGTTCGTCTTCCAGCGCGATCGCGGCGACCTGCTCGAATGGGCCGAAGTCCATGGCAATTTCTACGGCACGCCGCGCAAGCCGGTGGAGCAGGCACTGGCCGCCGGCCGGGACATGGTCTTCGACATCGACTGGCAGGGCACGCAGCAGATCGTCGAGAAGATGCGCGACGACGTCGTCACGGTCTTCATCCTGCCGCCGTCGATGGCTGAGCTGAAGGCCCGCCTTGTGCGCCGGGCCGAGGACGCGCCGGAGGTCATCGCCCAACGGCTGGAGAACGCCCGTGGTGAGATCTCGCGGTGGGCGCTCTACGACTACGTTCTGGTCAACGAGGATCTGGGTGTCACCTTCCGCGACCTCGAGATGATCCTGCACAGCGAGCGCCTGAAGCGCGAGCGCCGCGTCGGCCTTTCGGCCTTCGTGGACAGGTTGCTGGCGGAACGCTGCTGATGGGCCCCTCTCAGGCGGCTGCCGCACGCCGCCTGGCCCATTCGGCAATCACGATGCCCGTGGCGATCACGCTGACCGAGGCCCACACGGCGGCGCTGTAGCTCTCGCCGAAGAGCAGCGCGCCCGCGAGCAGGCCGAAGCCCGCTCCGACATAGCCCATCTGGCTGAAGGTGACGATGCCGGCCGACTTCTGCAGCTCGAAATAGAGAATCCAGCCGAAGGCGGCGAGAACCGCGACGGCCGCGAGGTAGGTGTAGCCCGCGTCCTGGACGGGCAGCACCGGCGAATTCGGCGCGAGCAGCGTCAGGCCACAGATCGCCGTGCCAAGCCACAGCCCGGCGCCGAGCGCCATGGCGAGCGCGAGATCGAAGGAAGTCGCGCCGGGAGGCCAATTGCGGGCGCGGAAGATGTTGCCTCCGGCGATGGCGAAGGGCGCGAGCATGGCGAGCGCGATCCAGATGATCTCTCCGCCGATCGAAGCCGATCGGGCGAAGGCGAGCCAGACCGCCCCGGCGCAGGCGACGGCGAGGCCGAGCGTCCGCAGGGCAGTCGCCCGCTCCATGCCGAGCGTGACGGCAAGGGCGAAGGTGAGCGGGGTCGGAAAGGCATAGGCGAGCGCGGCGATGCCGCCGCCGATCCGCGGCGCCGCGGCGAAGACGAGGGCCTGCGGCAGGGCGATGGACAGGAGGCCCGCCACGAGCCCGTAGCGGACCAGGCGCGCATTCGGGGCCGACACCTGCCGGCGTGCGAGCCCGAGGACGCAGAGGAGGATGGCGGCCCCACCCGAGAGGGCGAGCGCGAAGGTGAGCGGCGGAGCGCCCGCGGCGCTCGCGAACTTGGCCATGTGCGTATAGGCGGCGAGTACGGCGCCGTTGGCGAGGAGAAGGACGGTCGTTCTGTCGATGACTTGCATGGGGAGGCAAACCGGGCGAGGGGCCGCGCTGGCGGGCGGCTGGATGCGCGAAAACGTGGTAACTCCAGGCACCACGTACAGATTGCGCAGCCGCAAGGGGATCTTGCGTCGGTGAGGCTAGCGCGATTCCCGCATTGCGTCCCAGGCGCGGGCGAGGGCGACGTAATCCTGCACGGGAATGTCCTCGGCGCGCGCCGTAGGGGGAAGGCCGGCAGCCTCGATCAGCGCCAGTGGTGCCTGCGTGAGGCTCTTGAGGCTCTGCCGCAACATCTTGCGGCGCTGGCCGAAGGCAGCCTGCGTGACCGCCTCGAGCGCTCCGAGCCGACAGGGCAGAGGCTCGCGCCGTGGCACGAGATTGACGACGGAGGAGGTGACCTTGGGCGGCGGCACGAAGGCCGACGGCGCGACGTCGAAGAGGATGGAGGCGCGCGTGCGCCAGCCACACAGGACGGCGAGACGACCGTAGTCCTTGGGCTTGTTCTCGTCCGCGACGATGCGCTCCGCCACCTCGCGCTGGAACATCAGCGTCAGTGACTCCCACCACGGCGGCCAGGCCTCGGCGGCGATCCAGCCGGTCAGGAGCGCGGTGCCGACGTTGTAGGGCAGATTGGCGACGATGCGCGCCGGCTCGTTGCCGACGAGTGCGGCGAGATCGACGCAGAGCGCGTCACCTTCGATCACCGTCAGCCGCCCGGGGTAGCGGGCGGCGATTTCCGCGAGGGCGGGCAGGCAGCGCGCATCGCGTTCGACGGCGATCACCCGTTTGGTGCCGAGCGCGAGCAGCGCCCTGGTCAGTCCCCCGGGGCCTGGACCGATCTCGACGACGGTTGCCCCTTCGAGCGGTCCTGAAGCGCGCGCGATGCGCGCCGTCAGGTTGAGATCGAAGAGGAAATTCTGGCCGAGTGCCTTCCGGGCCATAAGGTCGTACTTGCGGACGACCTCGCGCAGGGGGGGCAGATCGTCTATGGCGCTCATGCCCCGGCCTGCCGCTCGTTCGCGGCGAGACGCGCTGCGAGCACGAGCGCGGCGCAGAGGCTGTCCGGCCGTGCCACGCCCCGCCCGGCGATGTCGAAGGCCGTGCCGTGGTCGGGGGAGGTGCGCACGAAGGGCAGGCCGAGCGTGACGTTCACCGCCTCGTCGAAGGCGATGGTCTTGATCGGGACGAGCGCCTGATCGTGATACATGGCGAGCACGGCATCGTAGGTGGCGCGTGCTCGGGCATGGAAGAGCGTATCGGCAGGAGAGGGCCCGCGCGCGTCGATGCCTTCCCGACACAGCCGCTCGACCGCCGGCGCGATGACCGCGTCGTCCTCCCGTCCCAGGACCCCGCCTTCGCCGGCGTGTGGGTTGAGCCCCGCCAGCGCGAGGCGAGGATGCGCCACGCCGAAGCGGCGCGCGAGATCGCGGGCGACAATGCGCCCGGTCTCGACGATGAGATCCGTCGTCAGGAGATCCGGGACGGCCCGCAGCGGGACGTGGATGGTCACGGGCACCACCGCGAGCGCTTCGCTCCACAGCATCATCACGGGCAGCGGTGCGGCCTGGCCCGGCGTTGCAGCGAGCGCAGCAAGATATTCCGTGTGGCCGGGATGCCGAAAGCCGGCGGCATAGAGCACGCGCTTGGCAATCGGGTTGGTGACCACGGCCGAAGCCGCGCCCGACCGCACCAGCGCGACCGCCTGATCGATCGAGGCGAGTGTCGCAGCCGCGGTCCCTGGGTCCGGTCTCCCGGCTTCGGCCATGACCGGCAGGCCGAGAGGCACGACGGGCAGAACGTCGACGAAGGCGTCGATGGCCGCTCCCGGCGCGACCTCGGCGATGGGAACGGCGAGGCCGAGATGCTCGGCCGTCCGACGCAGGAGCATCGGATCGGTGAGCGCGACAAAGGGCGGAATGTGGCGCTCGTGTCGAGCCAGCCAAGCCTTGAGTGTCAGCTCCGGTCCGATGCCGGCCGGATCGCCCTGGGTCAGGGCAATGGGCACCACCTCGGTTCGATAGGCCCGACGCGCTGTCACTGGCTGATGCCGTCCTGGCTGCCCCCGCCGCTCAGATTCTGCGAGATGTTGATCTCGCCGAGAGTGCGCAGCTCCAGGCGCAGCATCACCGTCGTGTCGCGATCCTTGGTGCCGGTGGCGGCGTCCTTGTAGCTCGACGAATAGGTGATGCCGAAGACGGTGCATTCGTCCTGGTAGAGGACGCCGAGCGACAGGCCGGCCACCGACCAAGGCGTGGACCGCGCGCCCGTCGGATTCGTCAGGCGATCCTGGAGATAGCGATCGAGGTCGAACAGCACGGAGCCGTTGAGCGACCAGTTCGGTGTCAGCCTGAGGCCGGCGCTCGTATAGAGTCCCTCCCTCCGGCGGTCGATGCCGAGCTCCGGCTGCGCGTCGTAGCGCGCGTAAATGGCGGAGGTGGTGACAGGCCCGAGGGTGACGTTCGTCTGCAGCTCGATGCGGCGCATGTTGAACGTGCGCTCGTCGAAACGGCCGCGTCCCGTGAAGGACAGGTTTGAATTGGGCGCGACGTGCAGGCGCGCCACATAATCGGAGCGCGTTGTCTCGAGGCCCGAGTTGAGGCCGGTATTGGCGAGATCGCCCGCCGCGAAGGAGTTCCTGCCGGCGAGCTGATACGACTGTCCGAAGAGGAGATCGCTGTAGCCGCCGGTGTCGGTCGTGACGGCATATTTCACGCCGACATTGGCGCGCACGCCCCCCTCGACGCGGTCATAGCCCGAGAACTTGTTCCACTCGAACAGGTTCGTGTCGTCGAAGACGAGGCTCTGCGCGTCCTCGTTCGGCAGGCGGCCGATGCGCGTCTCGGTCGGACGCGCGATGAGCTGGGCAATCGGCTCGACGGTGTGCATGCCGAAGCCGTTGGTCGCCGCGATCAGCGGGTAGCGATACTCGACGCCGATGGTCGGCATGAAGCGGGCCGAGGTATCGGTATCGGGATCGATGAAATTGGCGATCTGCGCGTTCTGATAGCGCGTGGTGTTGATATCCTGGAAGAAGCCGTCAGCGCGCAATCCCGCGAAGGGCATCCACACCTGGCCGAGCGGATCGATGAAGCTGCGGCGCCACGAGGCGCTGGCGCTGGCGCGCGTGTAGTTGCCGCCGATGCCCCGCACGAAGCAGCTGCTCGGGTTGAAGGTGTTGCAGGTGGGGTAGACGCCGCCGATGGTGGCGACGTTCGTGCCGAGGCCCTGATACTGCGCGGCGTCTCGCGACAGGCTCGTGACGTTGACGTCGACCTGAAGCTCGCCGCCGATGCTGCCGGGCGTCTGGATGCGCTTGTTGTAGTCGAGCGTCGGATGGACGATCGGCTGCTGCTTCTGCCAGTCCTGGTAGGACAGGGTACGGATGTAGTAGCCGCGAAGGTCGAAGAAGGCTGTCTCGCTCTGCCCGGTGAGGTAGACCGTCGAGGTCGACTCGCGGAAGTAGGTGCTCGAAAGGCTCTCGCTCCTGATCTTGTAGTTCTGCAGGAACCACTTGTCGGACAGGAAGGCGACGTCCCAACCCCAATTCCACTGGGGATTGATGGCGAAGCGGCCCGTCGTCTCGATCGAGCCGCGGAAATCCTTGTTCTGCGCGCCGTAGGGCGGCGCCAGGAAGGCGTTCTTGTCCTGCTGGAAGATGCCGGCCGCGCGGATGTTGTAGGAGCCGTTCATCAGGCGGTGGCGCCATTCCACCTCGCCGAGGAAGCCTTGGCGCGACAGGCCCATCGGCGTGAAGGTGAGATCGTAGTTCGGCGCGATGTTCCAGAAGATCGGCACGCCCACGCCGACGCCGAGGGCCTTGGAATAGCGGAAACGCGGAGCCAGGACGCCGGTCTTCCGCTTGACCGTCGGATCCGGCATCGAGAAATAGGGCATGTACGCGACGGGAAGGCCCCAGAATTCGAGCGTCGCATCCTCGTAGTAGATCATCCGCTCGTTGTTGTCGTGGATGATCCGGGCTGCCTTCACCTGCCACAACGGCGGGCGTCCGGGGTCCTTCTTGCAGGACTCGCAGGCTGTATAGGTGCCCTTGTCGAACACCGTCGTTTCGCCGGAGGTACGTTCCGCCCGCGGCGCGGAGAAGCGGGTCGTCACCGGAAAGCCGTCGGCGACCGTCGACTGCTGCACACGCAGCGATTCGATGAAGCCGTCCTTGAAGTCGTCGGTCAGCTCGAAGCGGTCGCCGGTCGCGACCGTGCCGTCCTTCTCGGTGAGACGGGCGTTGCCCTCCGCGAAGACGCGCTTGCTGTTGCGGTCGTACGTGACCTTGTCGGCCTCGAGCGTGCGGCCCTGGTAGTAGAGATGCACGTCGCCGACGGCGGAAACCGTATTCTTGTCAGTGTTGTAGACGATCTCCCTCGCCTCGACGAGGAGCTTGTCGTCCTTGTTGCCCTGAGCCTGGGCGGCGAGCCGCTCGCTGACGGTCTGAGCACTCGCCGGCAGCGGCACCACCAGGGTGGCGAGCGCCGTGGCGAAAGCGAGCCGCGCGACCGTGCCGAGACCGAAAGCCATACCCCTACCCAGGTCATTGCCCGCGCCCATCAGCCGTCCTCCTGATGGAGGAGTGCGAGCGCACCGAGCAAACTTCCAACGACCGCCGGGAACCAGGCGGCGACGACGGGGCCAACCAGTCCCGACGCGCCGAGGTCCTCCATGAGTTCGGTCGCGACATAAAGCATGAAGCCCGCCGCGACGCCACCGAGAACCATCCGCGCTACACCACCAAATCGGAAGAATCTTAATGAAACGGACGCGGCCACGAGCACCATCGCGACGAAAAGCAGAGGCCGCGCAAGGAGTACATCGCGGTGCAGGCGATAGGCCGTGGCGTCGAGCCCGGCGCGCTCGGTGCGCTCGATGACCGTCGACAGTTGCCAGAAGGGCACGGTCTCCGGCGGGGTGAAGGATTGCCTCACCTGCGCCGGGTCCAGCGTGGTGGCGAGGAGGTAGGCGCCGTAGTTCTGGGGTTCCTCGCCGACGGACAGGACGCGCGCGTCCTGGAACTCCCAGTATCCGTCGTGGAGCCGTGCCAGGGGGGCCTCGATTCGTTCGCGGAATGCGCCGCCGGGCTCGTAGACGAAGGCGGTGACGCGTGCCAGCGCGCCGGCGGCGTCGATGGCCGACTCGGCGCGGATGATCGCCTGGCCGTCGACGCTGCGCTGGCGGATCCACAGGTCCTTGCCGGAGGAAGCCTTGCTGCTCTTGGCGAAGATGCGCGCCTCGATGCTCGTGGCGTGCTGCTTCAGCAGGGCGGCCAGCGGATTGTAGGCGGTGACCGATACGACGCCGATGGCGAGCGCGACGAAGAAGGCCGGTTGCAGGAACTGCCAGACAGAGACGCCGGCCGCGCGGGCCACGACCAGTTCCAGCTTGCGGCTCAGGGTGAGAAGCGTCGCCATCGAGCCGAAGAGGACGGCGAAGGGCAGCACCTGTTCGGCGACCGTCGGCGTCCGCAGCAGGGCGAGCGTCGCCATGAGGCGGGCGGACGCGCCTTCGGCATCGCCGGCCCGCCGCATCAATTCGACGAAGTCGAGGGTATAGACGAGCACGAAGACCGTGCCGAAGACGGCGAGGATCATGCGCAGGAAGCGCGCCGAGAAATAGCGGCCGAGGGTTGCGCCGATGAGCATCAGGCCCCCCGCGGCATGGGCAGGAGGGGACCGACGCGCATGGCCAGCCATCGGCTGACCCGCCCGACGAGCGCCTTCACGCGGGGCCCCTGGAATATGACGAAGAGCGAAGCGAGCGCGGCGCCGAGCGGCGCGCCATAGACGAGCAGCACCGCCGGGGGCGACTTCACGAGGGCGCTCGAGCCGGCAAAGCCCAGTACGCGCACGCCCACGACTGCGGCCACGGCCGCCGCGATCGCCGTTCCCCGGCCCTGGCGGGTCGTGCGGGCCTCGCCCAGCGCCGCGAAGGCAATCAGCATGAAGGCGACGGTATAGAGTGGCGCCGAGAAGCGGTCGTGCAGTTCGGCGCGGAAGCGCCCCTCCTGCGACTGGTAGTAAGGCTCGTTCGGATCGGGCGCGAGCAGGGCCCAGGTGGAGCGCTCGCGCGGCTTGTAGACGATGATGCCGCTGTCCTGGCTGAAGGCGGAAAGGTCGATGGCGTAGCGGTCGAACACGACGATGCTGGAATCACGGCTGTTGGGCACCTGGCGCTGCACCGAGCCCTTCTCCAGCACGAGGTAGCTGTTGCCGTCGACCTCCGTCGTCTGGCCGCGCTCGGCGATGTAGACGATCGTCTTGTCCTGTTCGCGCCGGTCCTGCATGAAGATGCCGAGGAGGGCGTTGCCGGCCCGCTCCCGGTAGTGAAAGGTGATGCCCGTATCGAGCGTCGTGAACTGGCCTTCCTTGACGATGTTGGCGACAAAGTCGGCGCGGATCTTCGTGACGAGGTCGCGCAGTCCCTGGAAGCTCGCCGGCATGAGGTAGATGGTCATCGTGCCCACGAGGATCGCCGCCACCGCCGTGAGCACGACGAAGGGCCGCAGCAGGCGCGCCGGCGGCACGCCGGCGGCGCTCATGACGATGAGTTCGGAATCGCCGTTGAGCTTGTTGAGAGCATAGACCGTGGCGATGAAGAGCGCGACGGGAGCGATGATTGTGACCAGCGCCGGCAGCGACAGGGCGGTCACGAGCAGGAACATGCCGAGCGTCTGGCCCTTGCCGGTCAGCAGGTCGAGCTCTCTCAGGATCGTCGTGATCCAGATGACGAGCGTGAGCGCCGCGAGGCAGGCGACGAAGGCCACCGCCGCGTTGCGCAGAATGTATCGCTCGATGAGACCCATTGCGCTGTCGTTTTTCGTTCCCGGCGTGCCTTGAGACGGGGAGCTAAACGCTCCGCGCCCGTCCTGCAAGGCCCGCGAACGCGGGTAGCGCAATCCCTGATCCGCGAGGAGGGCGCTTTCGTGGCGGCGCCCGGCGCTTTGCCCTTACTCCGCCATCGGCCGTGCTATATCTCGCGACGAGACGGGAGCCCGGATTCGCCCTCGATCATGACTGCGCCCGCGCCCCTCGGCATTCTTGCAAGGAAGGTTCTCATGGCCGATCGCGTCAAGGTCGAGTTCAAGCCCCTCGAGCGTCCTGCCGGGGGCGACGTCGTTGTCTTCGTCGGTGAAGACCTCGCGCCGTCCGCCGACGTGAAGCGACTCGTCGGCGACGAGGCCTGTGCCACGATCATCCGCGCCGCGGCTGCGGAGCGCTTCAAGGGCAAGGCGCAGAAGGCGCTGGTCATTCCCGCGCCGCAGGGGCTCGAGGCCGATCGCCTGATCGTTGCCGGGGTCGGCGCGGGCGACGAGCGCGCCAAGCTCGATTGGGTCGCGCTCGGCGGCCTCGTCATGGGCAAGCTGTCGCCGGAAGCGACCGCCCATGTCCTTCTCGATTTGCCCGGCGAACCGGCCGTGACCGCGGATGCCGCGGCCGACACCGCGCTGGGCCTGCAGCTGCGCGCCTACCGTTTCGACAAGTACAAGACGAAGAAGAAGGACGACGAGAACGGTGCGCTTCCGGCGAAGGTCACGCTGCACGTGGCTGACCCGGCCGCGGCGAGGAAGGCCGCGAAGGCGCGGGAGGCCGTGGCGGCCGGGGTCAATCTCGCCCGCGATCTCGTCAACGAGCCGCCGAACGTCCTTTATCCGGAGGAATTCGCCGACCGGGCTGCAGCCCTCTCCAAGCTCGGCGTCGAAGTCGAGATCCTCGACGAGAAGCAGCTGAAGAAGCTCGGCATGCGCGCGCTCCTCGGCGTTGGCCAGGGCTCCTCCCGCGAGAGCCGCGTTGCCGTCATGCAGTGGCACGGCGGCAAGGACGACGAGAAGCCTGTCGCTTTCGTCGGCAAGGGCGTCTGCTTCGACACCGGCGGCATCTCCATCAAGCCGGCGCAGGGCATGGAGGACATGAAGGGCGACATGGCGGGTGCCGCCTGCGTCGTCGGCCTCATGCACGCGCTCGCCGCGCGCAAGGCCAAGGTCAACGCCGTCGGTGTGATCGGCCTCGTGGAGAACATGCCGGACGGCAAGGCGCAGCGCCCGGGCGACATCGTCACCTCGATGTCGGGCCAGACCATCGAGATCATCAATACCGATGCCGAGGGGCGCCTCGTGCTGGCGGACGTGCTCTGGTACACCCAGGAGCGCTTCAAGCCGGCCTTCATGGTGAACCTCGCGACGCTCACCGGCGCCATTCTCGTGGCGCTCGCCAGCGAGCACGCGGGCCTCTTCTCCAACGACGATGCGCTGGCGGAGCGCCTGGCGGCCGCCGGCAAGGCGACGGGCGAGAAGGTGTGGCGCATGCCGCTCGGGCCTGAGTACGACAAGCTGATCGACTCGAAGGTCGCCGACATGAAGAACTCGGCCGGCCGCAACGCCGGTTCGATCACCGCCGCGCAGTTCCTGCAGCGCTTCGTCAACGGTGTTCCGTGGGCGCATCTCGACATCGCCGGCACCGGCATGGCCTCGCCCCAGACCGAGACCAACAAGAGCTGGGGCGCAGGCTGGGGTGTGCGCCTGCTCGACCGCCTCGTGAGGGATCACTACGAAGGTTGAGCCATGACCGTCACCGTCGAGAAGCAAGGCGCCGTCACGACGGTGATCCACGCGCGCCACGAGGCACGCAACGCAGTCGATCCGGCGAGCGCCGAAGCGCTCGCCAAGGCCTTCCTGGCCTTCGAGCAGGATCCCGGAGCCTCGGTCGCCGTCCTGTGGGGGGCGGGTGGCGTGTTCTGTTCCGGCTGGGACCTGAAGCACGCGGCCGCCCTCATGGGCCAGGAGCGGCCGCTCGCGGCGCTCGATTTCCCTCCTGCCGGGGAAGCTGTTCCCCACGGCCCGATGGGCCCGACGCGGCTCGAACTGTCAAAACCGGTGATCGCCGCGATCGCGGGTCCCGCGGTCGCCGGCGGCATGGAGATCGCCCTCTGGTGCGACCTGCGCGTCATGGAGGAGGACGCCTATTTCGGCGTCTACAACCGGCGCTGGGGCATCCCGCTGATCGATGGCGGCACCGTGCGCCTGCCGCGCCTCGTCGGCGAGGGCAGGGCGCTCGACATCATCCTCACCGGCCGCAAGGTCACGGCCGACGAGGCGGCCCGCATCGGCCTGTGCGACCGGGTGGTTCCCAGGGGCGAGGCGCGCGCCGCGGAAGAGGCGCTGGCGCAGGAGATCGCCCTCTTCCCGCAAGGTGCCGTGCGCGCCGACCGACGGGCGGTCCGCCTCCAGCACGGACGCCCGGTGATGGAGGCGATGCGCCTCGAATGGCAGAACGCCGCCGGTCTCATCGAGAGCGAGGGGGCGCGCGGCGCGGCGCGCTTCGCCGCGGGAGAGGGGCGGCATGGAAACGGCGCCGACGCCTGACGAAGCCGAGCGATGACCGACGTCCTCTTCTATCACCTGCAGCGCCAGCCGCTCGAGGCCGTGCTGCCGACGCTCGTGGAGAAGAGCCTCGAACGTGGGTGGCGCGCCGTCATCGAGGTCCCGGCTCAGGAGCGGCTTGCCGCGCTCGACGATCACCTGTGGACCTACAGCGATGCGGCCTTCCTGCCGCACGGTACGGATCGCGATCCGGACGCCGCCGAGCAGCCGGTGGTGTTGACCACGGGCGCCGGCAATCCGAA
The DNA here is from genome assembly GCF_030067675.1 of Chelatococcus albus. Classification (GTDB taxonomy): domain Bacteria; phylum Pseudomonadota; class Alphaproteobacteria; order Rhizobiales; family Beijerinckiaceae; genus Chelatococcus_A; species Chelatococcus_A albus. The sequence continues at coordinate 109,844 of NZ_JASJEV010000011.1, forward strand.
CGGTGCCGCCATTCGCTTCCTCGTCGACGGCGCCGGCGTCCCGGACGACGCGGCTGCCTACGAGCGTCTCGTCGTGCTGTTCAACGGCAATGACGAGGAGGCGCTGGCGCGGGCCCGCGACGAGTGGCGCAAGACCAAGGTTGCCGGCCATGCCGCGACCTATTGGCAGCAGGATGAGAACGGCCGCTGGCAGAAGAAGGCATGAGCGGTCTTGAAGATGGTGCCGGGAGCTGACATGTCCCTGGAGCATGATGCCGGAGAGCGGCAGCCACCTCTTGAAGGGCATCATGCGCAAGCGGTTGGGGTCGATCAACTTCCCTGCGATCGGGCGGTCCCGCCTGGTTGCGGATTGATCGCGCGGGGCGTCGCGCCGAACTGCGGAGGCGGGCATGAAGGGAACAGTCGCCTCGTCCCTGGCATTCGTGCTGTGTCTCGGTCTTGCAGCCCCGGCCGCGGCACAGCGCGGGGAGCCCGACGGTGGGGCGGAGCAGCAGACGGCGCAAGCAGGCCGCCCTGAACGGCGTGAGCCTGCCGCCAACGACCTGCAGCGCCTGCCGGCCCCGGTCACGGCAAAGCACGTGCTCGAGGCCGGCGGCCGCATCCTGCGCTATGCCGCGACAGCTGGAAGCCTCACCCTGCGGGAAGCCGAGGGGCGCCCGCTCGCCGAGATCGCCTATGTCGCCTACGTTCTTGACGAGGCTGATCCGTTGAAGCGGCCCATCACCTTTGTCCTCAACGGCGGCCCGGGGGCCTCGTCCGCCTTCCTCAATCTCGGCGCCATGGGGCCGAAACGACTCGCCTTCGGCAACCAGGGCGACGGCCCCTCGACCCCTCCGGTGCTTGTCGACAATGCCGAGACCTGGCTCGACTTCACCGATCTCGTCTTCATCGATCCGGTCGGCACCGGCTACAGCCGCTTCCTGCAGGCGGGCGAGGACGTGCGTCGGCGAATGTGGTCGGTCGAGGGCGACATCCACGCGCTCGCGCGTTTCGTCTCGCAGTACCTGGCGGAGGCCGGCCGCATGACCTCGCCGAAGGTGCTCGTCGGCGAGAGCTACGGCGGCTTCCGCGTGCCGAAGATGGCGCAGGAACTGCAGACCGGTCACGGTGTCGGCGTCTCCGGCCTCGTGCTGATCTCGCCCGTCCTCGATTTCGCGCTGCGCGTGGACAGCTCCGTCCTGCCGCTCGCCTCCGCCGCGCGGCTCCCGGCGCTCGCGGCTGCGGCCATGGAGGCACGCGGGCAGGGGCCCGTGACGCGCGAGAGGCTCGCCGAGGTGGAACGCTACGCCACCGGGGAGTACATCGCCGACTATCTCAGAGGCCCGCGCGACAAGGCCGCGGTGGCACGCATGGTCGACCGCGTCACCGCCTTCTCGGGCCTCGATCGCGGCGTGGTGGAACGCCTCGCCGGGCGGATCGACACGGGCACCTTCGTGCGCGAGCTCCACCGCGACAAGGAGCGCGTCGCGAGCCTCTATGACGGGGCGGTGACCGGCTTCAATCCCAATCCGACCGCGGCGCGCTCCAGTTTCGACGACCCGCTGCTCGACGCCAACGTGGCACCCCTGACAAGTGCCATGGTCGATTACCTCGCCCGCACCCTCAACTACCGGGTCGATGCACGCTACTACGTTCTCAACCGTGAGGTGAGCGGCCGGTGGAACTGGGGCGGCGGGCGTTCGCAACCGGAGGCGATCGGCGACCTGCGCGCCGCCATGGCGCTCGACCCGAAGCTGCGCGCCGTGGTAGCGCACGGCTATACCGATATCGTCACGCCGTACCTCGAGTCGAAGCTCGTCCTCGACCAGCTTCCCGCCTTCGGCGATGAAGGCCGCATCCGCCTCGAGGTCTTTCCGGGTGGCCACATGTTCTATACGCGCGATGCGTCACGCGCCGGCCTGCGCGACAGCGTGCGCCCGCTCTATCCCACCCATGCGGACTGAACCGCGTCGTCACGAGAGGACCAATGACCAGGATCACGATCGCCGCAGCCCTCGCTTCCGCCCTGCTGACCGCCGCTTGCAGTGTCGACGTGGGCGGCACGGCCTTCGTCAATGACAAGTCGGCCACGGTCCACGCGGGCACGAGCGTGCCGGTGCTCGGCCCCGACGGCCGCTGCACGGCCGATGCGAGCCTCAACCCGACGAGCGGGCGCGCTCCCGCACAGGCCGTGGTGCTCGGCATCGGCGAATGCGATCTCGTGCGCATCAAGGGCCAGCCGGTCGACGTGCTCATCGGCGAAAGCGGCAAGGGCCAGCGCGAAGTGCAGGTGCTCTACCAGGAGCCGACCGGCAAGAAGCTCTACCTCTTCACCGACAACCGCCTGACCCGCATCGTCGAGTGAGGCTGCGGGGCGGGCGGGTGCACCGCCCCGGTGGAGGCGGCGATCGCCTTCGTCGGCAGGCGAGCTTGCGTCCTCGGCCCGTCAGGCCGGTGGCAGCTCGGCTAGCATCTTCCTGTATTCCTGCTCGCTGAAGGTCTTCATCGTCGTGGTCCGCACGTTGCCACGCGAGGCGAGGGCGAGGACGAACTTCGCCACCGCCTCGTCGTTCGGCGCCGTCATGTGGACGAGGACGTCATAGGGGCCCATGCACAGGTCCAGTTTGTCGAGCGTGAGGCCGAGGCTCTTGGCGAGCTCGCGTCCCGCGTCGATGCGCTTGCCGCCGTCGCGGATGGTGCGGATGCCCTGATCAGTGAAATTGATGAGCATGCAATAGGTTGGCATCGCCAGCCTCCCTCGCGGATCGTTGCGCGCCCCCCACCCCGGGTCTGACGCAGCCTGCGCATCGCAAGGATGCGCCGCCATGGTCCCGCCCGCGGGCGGCATCCTACGCCCGTCCGCGGGGCGCGGCGACGGGCTCGCCTCGGTCATGCGGATGAATTGCGTTTCGAGAGGCTGTCGATGCGCGAAGGAAGCCAGCCCGGGCGCTGTCTCGTGAATGCGCCCTCCCGGTCATGGGACATCGCGATTAACTCAATTCCGTCAGCGTGTTGGCACTCTCATGTCGGGAGTGCCAAAATTTTCGGGACGGGCTCTTGAAGGCCATTTTCCGGCCCCCTATCTCGTCCCCCGCGAACCGGCGGGCTGCGCTCCGTGGAGGGGGCCCGTGGGCTCGCGATCCTCATGACGAGATCTGCCAATAGAGGAGGTCCGCAATGAAGTTCCGTCCCTTGCATGACCGCGTGGTCGTCCGCCGCCTGGAAAGCGAAGAGAAGACCAAGGGCGGCATCATCATCCCTGATACCGCCAAGGAGAAGCCGCAGGAGGGTGAGGTCGTCGCCGTCGGCCCCGGCGCCCGCGACGAGAGCGGCAAGCTCGTCGCCCTCGACGTCAAGGTGGGCGATCGCGTGCTCTTCGGCAAGTGGTCGGGCACCGAGGTGAAGATCGAGGGTCAGGAGCTCCTCATCATGAAGGAGTCCGACATCATGGGTGTCCTGGAGGAAGTCGAGGCGAAGAAGAAGGCTGCCTGAGCGGCGGTGGAACCCGCGGCCGCCCGTCATGGGGGCCGCCCGAGAGTCATGTCTTACGGGAATGACGAACCATGTCTGCCAAGGAAGTGAAGTTTTCGGCCGACGCGCGCGAGAAGATGCTGCGCGGTGTCGACATCCTCGCCAGTGCGGTC
>NZ_JASJEV010000012.1 GCF_030067675.1 Chelatococcus albus
CAAACGCGACATCCTCCTCGAAACCAGCAGCCACAACGGCGACGACGAGGAATGAGGGGGCAGGAAAAGCGGGCCGCGATGACGGTCGCGCTTTCGCCACATCATGCCCCTAAGTGAGGCAGGGAAAGACGCCGCCATGACGCCACGACACATGTCCGGGCGGCAGGCGTGCCGCAACGAGGCGGCCGCCGACCGGCCGACCATTCGATGATCCAGTCCACGCAAGCCCGCCTCATCCGTGTCCTGTCGGCTCTCGCCCTGTGCACCGCGCCCGTTGCCGGCGCGTGGGCCGAGGGCGCGCGCGATCCTCTGACGGGCTTCATCGACAATCTTCTGGGCAGGAAGCAGCCGACGCTGCAGGCCGAGCCGCAGGATGCGGCCCCCGAGGCCCCGGCGCCGCCCGGCGCCGCGGCTCCGCAGCCGCCGCGCAGCGCCGGCCATCCCCTGCCGCCGCGGCGGCCGGCGGATCTCGGGATCGCATCAGCGCCCGCCGCTCCTGCGCCCGTTCCGACGAGCGCGCCCGCTGCCGCGGCAGCGGCACAGAACGCGGCGCAGGCAAGGCCCAGCGCCCCCGGGGCCCTGGTGCCTCCTGCCCTGCCCGCCACGCCCCAGGCGGCGCTTGAGCGCGTCAACGCCTTCCTCAACGGCTACGACAGCATGACAGGCCGTTTCATCCAGTTCAGCGCCGACGGGCGGCGTGCCGAAGGCACGCTCTACGTGCAGCGGCCGGGGCGGCTGCGCTTCCAGTACAACCCGCCGAGCACGCTCGAGATCGTCGCTGACGGGCGTTCTGTGGCCGTGCGCGACAAGAAGCTCAACACCAACGACGTCTATTCCATCGGCCAGACGCCGCTGAAGTTCCTGCTCAAGGACCGCATCGACCTCGCGACCGACACGAAGGTCCTCAACGTCGTCAACAACCCCGATGGTGTGGTGCGCGTCGTGCTGGAAGATTCGAGCACCCTCGGCGGCACTTCGCGGATCACGCTGATGTTCGACGCCAAGGCGAACGTGCTGAAGCAGTGGACCGTGCTCGACCCGCAGGGCTACGAGACGTCCGTCGCCCTCTACGATCTCGACATCAGGAAGCGTGCGAACTGACGCGCCGGGTGCGGGGCACCCGGGCTCGGCCGTCACGCCCCGCGCGCGCCGATCGCCTCGGCGAGGGCGACGACCCGTCGCGCCATGTCTGCGTGCAGCCGCTCGACCATGCGCCCGTCGAGTGCAATGGCGCCCTTGGCTGCGTTCTCCGGCAGGTTGAAGGCGTCGATGATGCGGCGGGCGCGTTCCACCTCCGCGTCGTCGGGGGCGAAGACGGCATTGGCCACGGGGATCTGGTTCGGATGGATCAGGGTCTTGCCGTCGAAGCCGAGATCCCGGCCCTGTTCGCATTCCGCCCGGAAGCCCGCCTCGTCGGCGAGGTCGTTGTAGACGCCGTCGATGATGTCGAGGCCGTGGGCGCGGGCCGCGGCGAGCGCAAGCGTGAGCCAGGGCAGCATCGCGGCGCGGCCCGGCACGAGGCGGGCGCGCGTTTCCTTGGCGAGATCGTTCGTGCCCATGACGAAACAGGCGAGCCGGGTTCGCGGGTCGCGCGCCGCCGCGGCGATCGCTGCAATGTCGAGGATGGCGAGCGGCGTCTCGATCATGGCCCAGACGCGCGTGCGCTCGCTCGTGCCCCGCGTCGCCAGCCGCTCGCTGACGGCGCGCAGCGCGGCGGTGTCGGAGACCTTCGGCACGAGAATGGCGTCGGGGCCTGCATCCGCGGCGGCGGCGAGGTCCGTCTCGCCCCAGGGCGTGTCGAGGCCGTTGATGCGGATGACGACCTCGCGATGGCCGTAGCCGCCCGCCTTCACCGCTGCCGCCACCTGATGGCGGGCGGTCTCCTTCATGTCCGGCGCGACGGCGTCCTCGAGATCGAGGATGACGGCATCGGCCGGCAGGCTGCGAGCCTTCTCCAGCGCGCGGGCGTTCGAGCCCGGCATGTAGAGGACGCTGCGGCGGGGACGGATGGTGGACATGAGGCGCTCCGGCGTGTCTTGTCGCGCTGCAGCATAGCGGCTCGACGGCTAGCAGCCATCCATGCGAAAGACGGAGGCGGCCTTCATCGGCGCTCGGACGGAGCAATGGGCAGGGCGCGCGCAGGACGAGGAGGCGCCGATGAGCTGGGTCGCGGGCGTCGACGGTTGTCCGGCCGGCTGGATCGCCGTTTTCCTGCCGACGGAGGGTGGCGGAGAGGCGCCGCCGGCGGTGGTGAGCGTTGCCACGGCCTTCGCCGCGGTCATCGACGCGGCGCGGGCGCCCGCGGTCGTTGCCGTCGACATGCCCATCGGCTTGCCGGCGCGCACCGGGCACGGCGGGCGCGGGCCGGAGAACGCCGTGCGCCCGCTCCTCGGGGGGCGCCAGTCGTCGGTCTTCTCGGTACCGTCGCGGGCAGCGGTCTATGCCGGCGACTACGGGGCGGCCTGTGCCGCGGCGCTCGCCACCTCCATCCCGCCGCGCAAGGTGTCGAAACAGTGCTTCCACCTCTTCCCGCGCATCCGGGAGATCGATGGCCTGCTGCGCGCCCGGCGGGAGCTCGTCGAGCGGGTGTATGAAGTGCACCCGGAAGTCGCCTTCTGGCGGCTGAACGGCGGCCGCGCGCTTGACCTGCCCAAGAAGGTGAAGGGCAGCCCGCACGGGCCCGGTCTTGCCGAGCGCCGTGCCATCCTCGCGGCCGCGGGCCTGCCGGCCCCGCTCATCGAGGCGCCGCCGCCGCGCGGCGCGGGCCCGGACGACTATCTCGACGCGCTGGCGAACGCGCTGATCGCGCGCCGCATCCGGACGGGCGCGGCCCGGCCCTTCCCTGATCCGCCCGGCTGCGACGAGGAGGGCCTGCCGCTGGCCATCTGGGCCTGAGGCCTTGGCCGGGGAACGAAGCAGAGGCTATCCTTTCGCGGAATCGAGCCTTCCGACAGCCTCCCGCGAGCCATCCATGACAAATCCCGTGTCCCGCGACGCCGTGCGCGCCGCTGACGAGCGCATTGCCGCGCATATTCGCCGCACGCCAGTCTTCGATCTGCCTGCGAGCGCCGCCAGGCACGCCTTCGACATCGACAATCCGGTGAACCTCAAGCTCGAGCTCTTCCAGCACGCTGGCTCCTTCAAGCCGCGCGGCGCCTTCAACACGCTCCTGTCAGAGGCGACGCCGGCGGCGGGCGTTGCCGCGGCCTCCGGCGGCAACCACGGCGCCGCAGTCGCCTACGTGGCGAAGACGCTCGGGGTGAAGGCGCGCATCTTCGTGCCGGAGATCGCGAGCCCCGCAAAGATCGCAGCGATCCGCAGCTTCGGCGCCGACATCGTCGTCGGCGGCGCGCGCTATGCCGACGCGCAGGAGGCCTGCGACCTCCATGTGGCCGAGACGGGGGCGCTGCGCGTCCATCCCTTCGCCGCCGAGGCGACCATCACCGGGCAGGGCACGGTCGGCTGCGAATGGGAGCGCCAGGCGCCCGGCCTCGACACCGTCCTCGTCGCGGTGGGCGGCGGCGGGCTCATCGCCGGCATCGCCTCCTGGTGGCACGGCAGCCCGGTCAAGGTCGTCGGCGTGGAGCCGGAGGGATCCCGCGCCCTCCATGCTGCGCTCGCCGCCGGCGGGCCGGTCGACGTGCCGGTCGAATCGGTCGCGGCCGATTCGCTCGGCGCCCGCAACGTCGGCGCGCTCGTCTACGGCATCTGCCGTGAGGCGGTCGACCACGTGGTCCTCGTCCCCGATGCGGCGATCACCGCGGCGCAGCGTCTTCTCTGGCGCGACTGGCGGATCGCTACCGAACCCGGCGGCGCCACCGCGCTCGCCGCACTCCTCAGCGGCGCCTATCGCCCGGAAGGGGGCGAGCGTATCGGCGTGCTCGTTTGCGGCGGCAATGTCGATCTCTCCACGCTCGCGGCGATCGCGGCGGCACAATGAACCGGTGATCGGCTTCTAATTGACGGTATAAAAATGTAATATTGCGGCAACCTCTCATAGAGGTGCGGTCACCACAGGGGCGTCGACTTCGCCGCTCTGGACAAAAACCGTCGATATGCTATCCCGCGACGGGATACGACGATCGCGCGTGAGGGTGACCATGTTTCCGCAGCGGCTGACCGAGGGATATCGCAACTTTCTCGGAGAGCGCTTCGCGAGCGAGCGCGCCCGCTACGAGAAGCTCGCCGAGACAGGCCAGAGCCCGGAGATCATGGTCATCGGCTGCTGTGACTCGCGCGTGTCGCCGGAGGTGATCTTCGACGCGAGCCCGGGTGAGCTCTTCGTCGTGCGCAATGTCGCCAATCTCGTGCCGCCCTACGAGATCGACACGCATCACCACGGCACCAGCGCGGCGCTCGAATATGCCGTGCAGGCGCTGAAGGTGAAGCATATCGTCGTGCTCGGCCACGCGCGCTGTGGCGGCATCCGCGCCTTCGCCGACGAGGCTGCTCCCCTGTCGCCGGGCGATTTCATCGGCAAATGGATGACGCTCGTCGCTCCTGCCGCGGCGCGGGTCGGCCCGCGCGGAACGGGCGACGTAACCGACTACATGACTCGGCTCGAACTCGCCGCCGTCGAGAACAGTCTTTCCAATCTGATGACATTCCCCTGCGTGCGCACCCTCGTCGAGAAGGGGCGGCTTTCGCTGCACGGGGCCTATTTCGGGGTCGCGACCGGCCGGCTCCTCGTGCGCAACCCGGCGACCGGCGCCTTCGAGCCGGTGGTCGAGGACATGCCGGAGCGCGTCTCGACCATCCGCTGCACGTGATGGCCTTCGCCCGGGCCGGCGGGCGGAACGGGGAGCGGCAGGCGCGCCGACAACCCGGGGAGAAACCCCGGGCCGGCGGCATCGATTGAGCGGGCCGTCAGGCCGCCTGCTTCTTGGCGGAGATGAGCTTGCGGTTGACGAGGCACTCCGCGATCTGCACCGCGTTGAGCGCCGCGCCCTTGCGCAGGTTGTCGGAGACGATCCACATGGCGAGGCCGTTCTCGACGGTCGCGTCCTCGCGGATGCGGCTGATATAGGTCGCGTCCTCGCCGGCGGCCTCGTGCGGCGTGATGTAGCCGCCGGCCTCGCGCTTGTCGATGACGATGCAGCCCGGCGCCGAGCGCAGGATCTCGCGCGCCTCGTCGGCCGTGATCGGCTTCTCGAACTCGATGTTCACCGCCTCCGAATGCGAGATGAACACCGGCACGCGCACGCAAGTCGCCGTGAGCTTGATCTTCGGGTCGAGGATCTTCTTGGTCTCGACCGTCATCTTCCACTCTTCCTTCGTGAACCCGTCCTCCATGAACACGTCGATGTGGGGGATCAGGTTGAAGGCGATGCGCTTCGGAAACTTCTTCTCCTTCACCTCGCCGGCGGTGAAGACGGCGCGGGTCTGGTCGAAGAGCTCGTCCATGGCCTCCTTGCCGGCGCCGGAGACGGACTGGTAGGTGGCGACGACGACGCGCTTGATGGCTGCCGCGTCGTGCAGGGGCTTCAGCGCCACGACGAGCTGGGCGGTCGAGCAGTTCGGATTGGCGATGATGTTCTTCTTGGTGAAGCCCTTCACCGCGTCGGCGTTCACCTCCGGCACGATCAGCGGCACGTCCGGGTCATAGCGGAAGGCCGAGGAATTATCGATGACAACCGCGCCCTGGGCGCCGATCCGCGGCGACCACTGCTTCGACACCTCGCCGCCGGCGGACATGAGGCAGATATCGACGTCGGAGAAGTCGAAGGTCTCGAGATCCTTCACCTTCAGCGTCCGGTCGCCGAAGGAAACCTCCTGGCCGAGGCTGCGGCGCGAGGCAAGCGCCACCACCTCGTCGGCGGGAAAGGCGCGTTCGGCCAGGATGTCGAGCATCTCGCGGCCCACGTTGCCCGTGGCACCGACGACGGCGACCTTGTAACCCATGGATGTTTCTCCTGTTCGTCTCTCCCCGGGGAGCCCTTCGCACCTTCGCCTCGGGTGCTGCCTCTCGCCCCGTGGGGAGAGGACCGGGGGACGAGCGAACGTTAGCCGGCCGTTTTCGCGGCCGTCGTGCCGGTTTTCGTTTTCGTCGTCGTGACGGGCGCCGTCGCGCCGCGGAGCGCCGCGGCGATGAAGGTCGTCTCGATGAGGCGGACACCGGTCATGGCTGACGAATCGTCCTGACTGCGGAACCGTGTTGGATCGCGCCTGATCATGCCTTGCGGGGAACGCGACAGGAACCCCACCGGCCGCCGGCGACACATCCTTGCGCGGACGGCGCCGCAGAGCAACACCAAGAGGCGGTGCCCTGTCAAGCCGATCATGGCTGCCTGCCGCTCCGCCCCATCGCGACGACGTGATCGCCCGACCGCTGGCGCCGCCGCAACGGCGCGCCATGCTGGCGGCGTCGTGGAGGAGGAAAGCGCCATGACCCTGGTGATCACGCCGCAGATCGGGCGGCGCCGCTTCCTCGCCGGCGGGCTCACGGCAACAGGCGCCCTGCTGCTGCCGACCCGTCTCTTCGCCCAAGCCGGGCAGGGCGGCCTCGTGGCGACGCCGGCGCAGACCGCCGGCCCCTTCTATCCCACGACCCTGCCCGCCGACATCGACAACGATCTCGTCGTGCTGCGGGGCTCCGACGCCCGCGCCGAGGGCGTGGTGGCCCACGTCATGGGCCGCGTCCTCGGTCTCGACGGCCGGCCCATCGCCGGTGCGGAAGTCGAGATCTGGCAGTGCGATGCGCATGGCCGCTACCTGCATCCGGGGAGCGTGGGCAGCCGGCCGCGCGACACGGCCTTCCAGGGCTATGGACGCAGCACGACGGCCGGCGACGGCACCTACCGCTTCCGCACCATCCGGCCGGTTCCCTATGCAGGACGGACGCCGCACATCCATTTCGCCGTGACGGCGCCGGGGCGGCCTCCCCTGGTCACGCAGATGTATGTCGCCGGCGAGCCGCAGAACGCGGCCGATTTCGTCTACCGGGGCATCCGCGACCCGCGGCAGCGTGAGGCTGTGACCGTGCCGCTCGAGCCGGCGAACGGCATCGAGGCGGGGGCGCTAGCCGGCCGCTTCGACATCGTGCTCGGCGTGCTCGGTTGAGAGCGCGTCTCCCGCAAGGCTGAAGCGGTAGAAGACCTTCTCCATGCGGGTTGCGCCAAGGCGCTCGTAGAGGCGCCGGGCGCCAGCATTGGCCATGTCCGTCGTCAGGTCGATGCGGCCGATGCCGCTGTCGCGGGCGAAGGCGGCGATGGCGCGCAGCATGGCGGCGCCGATGCCACGCCCGCGCAGCGCCTCGAGCACGAAGAGGTCCTTGACGAAGACCACGCCCTGCAACCGGTGGCCGGGCCGCAGCACGGCGAGACAGGCGACGCCGACCGGCCGGTCGCCGAGGCTCGCCAGGAGAAAGTGCGTGCCCTCGCGCGTCGCGAAGACCGTTTCCACCATGGCGAGCGTGCGGGCGTAGCCTGGTGCGCGCGCCTCGCCCAGGTAATAGCGGTCGAGGGCGTCGATGAGCCCGGCCACGGCTGTTGCGTCCGCCGCCGTGGCGAAGCGGCAGGTGAGGGCGTCCACGGGCTGTCTCCTTAACGGTCTCGGGCGGCGGGGTAACCTGCCGTTGACTCTTTCCGACGATTTGCGCCCGTCGGTAACCGGAGCCTTAAGGCCACCGTGCAAAATCTCCGCTCTTCAGACGGAACAGCTTCGCCGACAGGAGGGATGGGGCGCATCATGGCGATGGCCTTCGGACGGCCGGACAACGGCCGTCGGCTGCAGGTTTCTACCGCCGATCGATCCGTGCCGATGCGGCCGCGGGAGCGCGGGCTCGTGACCCGCCTCGCGCGGCGCATACGCGCCATGTCCGTTCTGCAGCTCATCGGCTGGTGCGTGCTCGTCGCCGCCACCGGCGCCCTCGCGGTCACGCTGGCGCTCGGCGAACGTCCGCCCCCGCCCGGGCCGGACACCGGGGCGCCCGCAGCGAGGTCCGGACCGGGCCCCGCCGAGGCCTTTGCCGTCAAACCGACACCGGCCATCGAGGCCCTGGCGGAGGCCCGGCCGATCTGGGTCGAGGTGGCGAGGCCCATTGCCGTCTTCGGCGTGACGGCCCCTGATCTCGGCGCTACCGCCCACCGCTACGAGGCGCGGCGGCACGGTGCCGGCGGACGCGATGACGTGCTCCTCTTCGGCGACTTTTCGGTCGATGCGCCGCACGTGCGGCTCTCGGCCTATCGCCCCGGCGGCGAGGCGCCGCCGCCCGGCACATTCTTCGTCGACCTCGTGCGCAACGCGGCGGAAGCCGGCCTTGCCGTCGGGCGGGCGACGGTGCCGGCGGCCGTCGACACCAAGTTCGGCCCCGTGGAGATGGCGGAGGCCGTCTTCCTTTCGGGCGGCGTGAGCCGCGCCTGCGTCGCCCTCCGCCTCGACCGGTCGGAGGCAGGCCTGCGCCTGTCGGGCTGGGCCTGCGGTACCGGTGCCCGGCCCATCGACCATCGCCGGCTCGCCTGCATTCTCAACGGGCTCGAACTCCTGGCTCCCGGCGAGGAACCCGGCCTGCGCGCCCTCTTCGCCGCGGCGGCTCGGCGCCGCGGACAGGTCTGTGGCGCCGGTTCCGCGGGCGGCACCGAGGGGCGGCGCGCGGGCTGAGGCCGCGGCCCCGCCGTCATTGCGGAGCGAAGGGGTTCTTCCAGCCACCCGTTCGGCCTGTTGCCCGGGGCGGGAAGGCCGTCTCCAGATAGTCGAGCACGCGCCGGCGCTCCTCGCCCTCGAGTGCGGGCATGTTGTGCCGCAGCGTCATGACGTTCAGGGTATCCTCCCATTGCTCGCGCGTCTGTCCCTGGGCTGCCACGAGCCTGAAATTGTGGCAGGCGGAGCAGAGCCCCACCGTTTCGTCGCGTCCGGCATGGTTTGGGAACATGTCCGGTGTCTCGTCCTTCGGCGTGAAGGAGGCGGTCTGCGCCGCGACCGGCGCGGCAAGGGGGAAGGGGACGGCCGCGAGCGCAACGAAGGCCGCGCCCGCGAGACGGGGGAGGGTTTTCGCCACGGCGCCCATTCTCAGCCGACGAGGATCGCGACGCGGTGCAGCGGGTTCGCGCCGTAGCCCTGGGGATTCCAGTTGCCGGCGACATGGGGCTGCATCACCCCGCGCGAATCGGTCGCCCGTACCCAGAGCTCGTAATAGCCGTCCGAGGGCAGGCTGACCTCGCCGGTCCAGCGCACCCAGTCGTAGCGGTTCTTCGGCTTCGCCATCTTCACCGGTCGCCAGGTGGCACCGAAATCGGTCGAGACGTCCACGCGCTTGACCGCGAGGTCGCCGGCCCAGGCGGCGCCTCGCAGCTTCACGCTCCGTGTGCCGGCCGGGAGTTTCGCGCCGTTGGCCGGGCTCGTGATGATCGAGCGTACGGGCATCGACTCGAGCGTGCGGAAGTTCTTCTCGTCCGCCTTGCCGCCGGGGATCATGGGATTGATGGCGACCGCATAGGAGGTGCCGCCCATGCCCTGTCCGTCGTGGACGCGGTCGCGGATCCAGATGCGGGTCAGCCATTTCTGCGACACCGAGCCCGGCCAGCCGGGGATGACGAGGCGCACCGGGCCGCCGTGGATGGTGGGCAGCGGCTCGCCGTTCATGGCCCAGGCGATGAGATTGTGCGGCTCGAGCGCCTTCCTGATGGGCACGCCGCGCGACAGGGCTTGCTTGGTCGGATCGCCCGAGAGATGGGGGTCGGCGCCGAAATTGGCCGTGAACACGGCGGAGGGTTTGAGGCCGGCCGCCTTCAGCACGTCGGCAAGAGGCACGCCGGTCCACTCGGCGCAGCCCGCTCCGCCATTCGTCCACTGGTTGCCGCGCGCCTGCGGCTGGAAGAAGGAGCGGCCGTTGCCGCCGCATTCCAGCACCATGCGATAGGTCCTGGCCTTGAAGCGCTGCTTCAGCTCGCCGAGCGTCAGCTCCAGCTTCTTCTCCACCTCGCCGTCGATGACGATCATCCAGGCGTCCGGGTCTTTTGCGGGTTCGGGTACCTGCCCGTTGTTGCGGATGAAGAACTTGCCGATGGGCGTCGTGTCGTCGTCGAGCAGGTGCTCGGGCGTCTCGGCGACGAGGGGACGTTCGCCGAGGACGATGAGACCCTTGTCCTTGCCGGGGTAGTCAAGGGCCTGCGGACCCTTCGGGGCGGCGGGCGCCGGAGTGGGCGCGGGCGGCGCCGGCGGGGTGCCTTGGGCGAGTGTCGGGCCGCCGGCGACCGCGACGCCGAGCGCGCCGAGACTGGCGCCCTGCAGGAAACGGCGGCGGGGGATGGGCGTCGCCGGGGCCGGAGCCGCGGGATCGCTGGCCTGCGTCGGTACGGCGGACGGTTGGCTGTTGTCGGCCATGGAACTCCTCCCAAGCTCGTGTCGCGGCGTCCCACCGGTTGCCGCGCCCTGCTTGCCGGTTTGCATCGGCAAGGGTCAAACGGTCCGCGAGGCGTGTTTATTCCGTCGGCCCGACCCGCCCCCGGCACCTGTCGGGCGGCCGAGGCGCACGCAAGTCTCCCGAGGGAAGGCATCGCGCCCTGCATTTGCCTGCCGTTGGGGAAGGTACGCCGATCGGGCGGGGGACGGCAATCGACGGCTGGCGCCGCTCACGATCTCGGCACCGGCCCTTGGCACATGGCGGTGCGGCAATACGTTAACCGGACGTGGCTAACGTGCCGGTCTCCAATGCGAGGATATTGCCATGCGCCGCGCCGCTGCCCTCATTGCCTCCGCCCTCGTCGTCACCGGTCTCGCTGCCTCCGAGGCGGCGGCACAGCCGCGCCAGCCGCGCCAGATCACGGTGACGCCGCGCAGCTACCTCGATCCCGGCAAGGTGGTGCCGGCGGGATCGCTCTCGAATTACGTGCATATGGGCCAGACCTTCGCCTCGCCGGTCTATTCCAACGTGGCCGAGCGTTTCGGCGAGGCGTCGCTGCCGCCGCGCATCGGCGGCGGCCGCAATCCCTTCGGGCCGGTCGACTACCGCGCGCCTGACTTCCTCATGCGCTGAACGGCGGCGTCGGGGCCGTGAAGAGCAAAACCCGGCCGGTGCTCAGGGCGCCGGCCGGGTTTGCCCGTGAATCTCCGCCGTCGGGCGGGCCCTGCGGGTCAGGCGGCGAGCCGGTCGAGTTCGGCCACCACGGCGTCGCCGATCTCGCGCGTACCGACGGCGTTCGTGCCCGCCGCGGCGATATCCTTGGTGCGCAGGCCCGAGGCGAGCACGTTGGCGATGGCCTTCTCCAGCATGTCGGCTTCCGCAACGAGGCCGAAGGAATAGCGCAGCGCCATGGCGAAGGAGCCGATCATGGCGATGGGGTTGGCGAGGCCCTTGCCCGCGATGTCGGGAGCGGAGCCGTGCACGGGTTCGTAGAGCGCCTTGCGCTTGCCCGTCGCCGGATCCTCGGCGCCGAGCGAGGCCGAGGGCAGCATGCCGAGCGAACCGGTGAGCATGGCCGCGACGTCTGAGAGAATGTCGCCGAAGAGATTGTCGGTGACGATCACGTCATACTGCTTGGGGTTGCGCACGAGCTGCATGCCGCAATTGTCGGCGAGCACGTGCTCGAGCTCGACGTCGGCGTATTCGGCCCCGTGCACGCGCGTCACCACCTCGTTCCACAAGACGCCCGTCTTCATGACGTTGCGCTTCTCCGCCGAGGAGACCTTGTTGCGGCGCTTCCTGGCGAGCTCGAAGGCGACGCGGGCGATGCGCTCGATCTCGTGCGTCGTGTAGAGCTGCGTGTCGACGGCGCGTTTCTCGCCGTTCTCCAGCGTGACGATCTCCTTCGGCTCGCCGAAATAGACACCGCCGGTGAGCTCGCGCACGATGATGATGTCGAGGCCCTCGACAAGTTCGCGCTTGAGGGAAGAGGCGTCGGCCAGCGCCGGGTAGCAGATGGCCGGGCGGAGGTTGGCGAAGAGGCCGAGCTCCTTGCGCAGGCGCAGGAGGCCCGCCTCGGGGCGGTGCTCGTAGGGCACCTTGTCCCATTTCGGCCCGCCGACGGCGCCGAAGAGCACGGCGTCCGCGGCCTGGGCGCGGGCCATGGCGGCGTCCGAGATCGCCTTGCCGTGGGCGTCGTAGGCCGAGCCGCCCACGAGGTCCTTCTCCGTCTCGAAGCGGGCGATGCCGCGCCTGCCGTACCAGCCGACGAGCTTCTCGACTTCGGCCATCACTTCGGGGCCGATGCCGTCGCCCGGAAGGAGAAGGAGATTGTAGGACGCCATGAATACCCCCTTTGCGGGACCGTGGAAGGAGAGCGGGTAAAGCCTTTAAGAAGCGTACCGGGGCCCGGCAAGGGAGCACCGCGCATGGCGGCACTTCCGGACCCGCCGCCCGGCGTTCAGCGATAGCGGCCGTGGCGCTGCAGCATCTCGATGCGGTAGCCGTCCGGGTCGGTGAGGAAGAAGAAGCGCGCCATCAGGGTGCCGTCGCGAAAGAACTCCTTGATCGGCTCGGGCGCGAGGCCGGCGGCGGCGAGGCGGGCTCGCTCGGCGTCGAGATCGTCGACGGCGAAGGCGAGATGGCCATAGCCCTCGCCGCGGGCATAGGGCTCGGTGCGGCCGTGGTTGACAGTGAGCTCCACCTCGAAGTCGTTCTCTGCATTGCACAGATAGACGAGGGTGAAGCCATCGAAGACGAAACGGTCGGAAACGGCGAGGCCGAAGGCCGTTTCGTAGAAGGCGACGGAGCGTGCCTCGTCGAGCACGCGGATCATTGTGTGGATGGCCTTGGCCATGAAGGGATCCTTGCGGGAGGGGGGCGGCCGGGCGCCGGCGCGCCCCGCGCGCAGGCAGCGTCCGCTCGATGGGGCGGGCGGATCAGGAGGCCGGCCGTCTCGCCAAGGCGAGCATGACGCCGAAGCCGATCATGAGGCTGCCCGAGGCGCGGTTGAACCAGGTCAGTGCCTTGCCACCGCGGGCGAGCGAGGCGAGCCGGGCGCCGAAGAAGGCGTAGATCGCGATGGCGACGACCTCGAGAAGCAGGAAGGTCGTGCCCATGACGAGGAAGCTCGCCGCATAGGCGCTCGGATCGAGGAACTGCGGGAAGAAGGCAGTGAAGACGAGGATCGCCTTCGGATTGCCGGCCGCGACCCAGAACTCCTGCACCATCAGGCGGGCAACTGGCGCGCGTCCCGCCTCGCCCCGCGCCTCGCCGAGGGCCGGCGCGCCGGCGCGGAAGAGCCTGACGCCGAGCCAGACGAGATAGGCGGCGCCGACCCACTTCACGGCGATGAAGACCGTCTCGGAGGTGGCGAGCAGCGCGCCAAGGCCGAGCGCGGTGATCACGATCATGCCGGCGAAGG
The DNA here is from genome assembly GCF_030067675.1 of Chelatococcus albus. Lineage (GTDB taxonomy): Bacteria > Pseudomonadota > Alphaproteobacteria > Rhizobiales > Beijerinckiaceae > Chelatococcus_A > Chelatococcus_A albus. The sequence goes on from NZ_JASJEV010000012.1 coordinate 13,263, forward strand.
CGAGAAGGCGGCCGAGGGCGGCGACCGTCGCCCAGCCGACGCCGACGCGCGCGCCGTTGGTGAGCGAGAGCAGGTTGTTCGGCCCGAAGGCCATGTTGAGGGCGAAGCAGGCCGGCACGAACAGGGCGAAAGTCTCGGGCGACATGGCCATCTCATGCTCACAGGCGGGCACAACCGGCGGAGACGATGCGCCGGGGCTGTCCGACGGCGAGCCCCGGGGCGGCCGGACGGGCGGCTGCGGCGCTCACAGCCAGGGATGGGCCGCCTTCGCCTTCTCCTCGTAGGCGTCGATGGCCGGGGCCTTCTCCATCGTCAGGCCGATGTCGTCGAGGCCGTTCAGCAGGCAGTGCTTGCGGAACGGGTCGACGTCGAAGGTGATGCAGCCACCGTCGGGGCCGCGGATCTCCTGGCGCTCGAGGTCGACGGTGAGCGTCGCATTGGCACCGCGGCGGGCGTCGTCCATCAGCTTGTCGAGGTCTTCGGGCGAGACCTTGATGGGCAGAATGCCGTTCTTGAAGCAGTTGTTGTAGAAGATGTCGGCGAAGCTCGTGGAGATCACGCAGCGGATGCCGAAGTCGAGCAAGGCCCAGGGGGCGTGCTCGCGCGAGGAGCCGCAGCCGAAATTGTCGCCCGCGACGAGAATCTGGGCCTTGCGATAGGCCGGCTTGTTCAGGACGAAGTCGGGGTTCTCCGATCCGTCCTCGCGGTAACGCATCTCGGCAAAGAGGCCCTTGCCGAGGCCGGTGCGCTTGATCGTCTTCAGATAGTTCTTGGGGATGATCATGTCGGTGTCGACATTGACGATCTCGAGCGGCGCGGCGACGCCGGTGAGCACGGTGAACTTGTCCATAGGACCCATCCGTCGCAAAGGCCCCGGGAGCGGGCGCATCCCACAGGCACGGTTTCAACCAGGCTGTGGCGGGATCAGCCCGCCGCAGCTTCGAGAGCTTCCATGTCCTCGTCCGAGAGGCCGAAGTGGTGGCCGATCTCGTGGATGAGCACATGCGTGACGATGGCCCCCAGGGTCTCCTCGTGCTCGGCCCAGTAGTCGAGGATGGGCCGGCGGTAGAGGAAGACCATGTTGGGCATCTGGCCGGTGAAGAGCGTGGCACCCTGCTGGGCGAGGCCGTGGCCGCGGAACAGGCCGAGCAGGTCGAAGGGCGTCTCGCAGTCCATCTCGTCGAGGGTCTCCTCGTCGGGAAAGTCCTCGATCCTGATGACGACCCCTGCACACAGCCGGCGGAAGTCCTCCGGCAGGTTCGCATAGGCTTCTTCCGCGAGCCTCTCGAAATCCTCGATGCTCGGGGCCATCAGGCTGCGCCAGTCGCTCACGCCGCAGTCTCCGTCAGTGGCCGAACTGGCCGAAGAGCGAGACGAGAAGGTACAGGACGATGAGCAAGCCGAGCGCGCGGCCGATGCGCCGGCCCCACAGCTCGATCCTGTCCGTTCCGCCTCCCTCGGCTGCGCCGACCGCGTCCTCCGCGGCGAAATGGTTGCGGGCCCGTTCGGCCGCCCGGGCGATGGACGACGAAGCCAAGGTCTCGCTGTCGCGCTCGACACGCTGCAGCGCCTCCTTCGCCCGTTCGTCCTCGCGTGCCACGGCCCGCGACCTCCCGCACCATGTCCCGCCGCGCACGGCAGGCCGGACCCGTTTCACGTGAGTCCGGCCGTTGCCTCGCCGCCTCTGGCTCAGCCGAAGCTGCGCACGTCCACGAAGCGGCCGGCGATAGCCGCCGCCGCCGCCATGGCCGGCGAGACGAGATGCGTGCGCCCCTTGAAACCCTGGCGGCCCTCGAAATTGCGATTCGAGGTCGAGGCGCAGCGCTCGTGGGGGGCGAGCCTGTCGGCGTTCATGGCGAGGCACATGGAGCAGCCCGGCTCGCGCCAGTCGAAGCCCGCCGCCCTGAAGATCTTGTCGAGCCCCTCGGCCTCCGCCTGCAGCTTCACCAGGCCGGAGCCCGGCACGATCATGGCGTTCACGTTGGCGTTCACCGACTTGCCGGCGACGATCTTCGCCACCACCCGCAGATCCTCGATGCGGCCGTTGGTGCAGGAGCCGATGAAGACACGGTCGATCGTGATGTCGGTGATCTTCGTGCCGGGCTTCAGGCCCATGTATTCGAGGGCGCGCCACTTCGACTGGCGCTTGACCTCGTCGGCGATGTCGTCCGGGTTCGGCACCGCACCGGTGACGGAGATCACGTCCTCGGGGCTCGTGCCCCAGGTGACGATGGGCGGCAGGTTGGCGGCGTCGAGCCTGATCTCCGAATCGAAGAAGGCCCCCTCGTCGGTGCGCAGCGTGTCCCAGAAGCGCACCGCCTCGTCCCAGGCGGCACCCTTCGGCGCCTTCGGCCGGTCCTTGAGATAGGCATAGGTCTTCTCGTCGGGGGCGACCATGCCGGCGCGGGCTCCGCCCTCGATCGACATGTTGCACACCGTCATGCGGCCTTCCATCGACAGCGCGCGGATCGCCTCGCCCGCATATTCGATGACGTGGCCGGTGCCGCCGGCCGTGCCGATCTCGCCGATGATGGCGAGCACGATGTCCTTCGCGGTGACCCCCTCCGGCAGCGCGCCGTCAACGGTGACGCGCATGTTCTTCGCCTTCTTCTGGATCAGCGTCTGCGTGGCGAGCACGTGCTCGACCTCGCTCGTGCCGATGCCGTGGGCGAGCGCCCCGAAGGCGCCGTGGGTGGAGGTGTGGCTGTCGCCGCAGACGATGGTCGTGCCCGGCAGGGTGAAGCCCTGCTCGGGGCCGACGACGTGGACGATGCCCTGGCGGCTGTCGAGCTCGTTGTAGTATTCGACGCCGAACTCGCGCGCATTCTCGGCGAGGGTCGCCACCTGCGTCGCGGATTCGGGATCGTCGATGCCCTTGGAGCGGTCGGTGGTGGGCACGTTGTGGTCGACGACGGCGAGCGTCTTCTCGGGCGCGCGCACGCGGCGCCCGGCGACGCGCAGGCCCTCGAAGGCCTGCGGACTCGTGACCTCGTGCACGAGGTGGCGGTCGATGTAGAGGAGGCAGGTACCGTCGGGTTGCGTGTCGACGACGTGGTCGTCCCAGATCTTGTCGTAGAGCGTGCGGGCTTTCATGCGTGCCGGGCCTCGGTCGGATCGTCTCGATCAGAAAATGCGGTCATGCGCCTGCGCCGGCTGGAAGCCGCCTGGGCGCAAAGGCAATGCCGGTCGTGCCGGTGTCAGGCCGCAAGGCCCGCTGCGACCGAGGCCGTGAAACGGCCGAAGAAGCGCCACGGCAGACGTGCATGATCGTGCAGGGCCGCGAACTCGTGCGTCGTCATCCCCGGCCGCGTTCCATGAACGCGGGCCGCAGCGCCGATGCGCGGCTTCGGCCGGGAGCACAAGGTCGTCATCGCGCGCTTTTTAGCAGATCCAAATTGAACCGACAACGAAGCGTGGCGTTGCCCGGATGCGCCTTGCGGTGCAAGACTCTCGCGCGTTCTCTGCGCTATTGTGCGACGGTTCGAGGCCGGCTATCTCGCAATTCACATTTCATCGCCGTGTCTTCAGCCCGAGAGGCTCCGATGCCGGTGTCATTGCCCGGCGAAGGCTGTCGCGGCCATCGTATTCGATCCCAATTGGCACCTTCGGTCGTTCATCATGAGATACAAGGCCATCGTCTTCGATTTCGACGGGACTCTCGCCGATTCCTTCGCCTGGTTCCTGTTCGTGATGGACGACGTCGCCGACCGCTATCGGTTCAAGCGTCTCGACAGGGACAACCTGGAGACCTTGCGCGGCCTCAGCGGCCGGCAACTGATGCGGCGGCACGGCGTGCCTCTCTGGAAGGTGCCGCTGATCACCCGCCACATGCGGGTGTTGATGGCGCGCGACATCGATCAGATCCCGCTCTTCGACGGCGTCGACGACATGCTGGCGCGGCTCGCGGCCCAAGGGGTGACGCTCGCCGTCGTCACCTCCAATGCCGAGACCAACGTGCGCCGCGTGCTGGGGCCCAGGAATGCGGCACTCATCCGCCACTACGAATGCGGCGCTTCCGTCTTCGGCAAGCCAGACAAGCTCCGGAAGGTTCTGCGCAAGGCCGGTGTCGCTCCCGGGGAAGCGATCGTCATCGGCGACGAGATCCGCGACATCGAGGCGGGCAAGGTCGTCGGGATGGCGACAGGTGCTGTCGCCTGGGGCTATACGGCCCTGCCGGCGCTCGTGGCCCGGATGCCGACGCGGGTCTTCGAGCGCATCGACGACATCACCGTGTCGGCGGTCTGAAGGACGCGAATCTGGGCCGCCGGCTCACAGGAGCGTGCGCAGATCCCACAGTTCGGGGAAGAAGGAGCGGTCCAGCGCCGTCTTGAGGAAACCGACGCCGGACGAGCCGCCGGTGCCGCGCTTGTGGCCGATGATGCGCTCCACCGTCTTCATGTGGCGGAAGCGCCATTGCTGGAACCAGTCCTCGACGTCCACGAGTTCCTCGGCGAGCTCGTAGAGGTCGAAGTGCTCGCCGGGCTCGCGGTAGATCGACAGCCAGATGTCGCGGATGCGCTCGTCGAAGGCGTGCGGCAGGGAGAAGTCGCGGTCGATCGCCTCCGCCGGCACGGGATAGCCGCGCCGCGCGAGGAGCCGCAGCGCCTCGTCGTAGAGGCTCGGCTCGGCAAGCGCCTGGGCCAGCCGGGCGTGGATCTCGGGCTTGTGCCGGTGCGGCAGCAGCATCTTCGCGTCCTTGGCGCCGAGGCGGAACTCCACCAGCCGGTATTGGAAGGACTGGAAGCCCGACGACTGCCCGAGGTCGCTGCGGAAGCGCAGATAGTCGGCCGGCGTCATGGTGGACAGCACGTCCCAGGCGGAGATGAGTTGCTCCTGGATGCGCGTGACGCGAGCGAGCGACTTGAAGGCGGGCGCGAGCTCGTCGGCGCGGATCGAGGCCATCGCCGCCTCGATCTCGTGCGCGACCAGTTTCAGCCACAGCTCCTGCACGTGGTGGATGATGACGAAGAGCAGCTCGTCGTGCTCCTGCGTCAGCGGTTTCTGGGCCGCAAGCAGCGTGTCGAGCTGCAGGTAGTCGCCATAGGTCATGCGCCCGGCGAGGTCGAGGTGCATGTCGTCGCCCACCCGGCTTTGCGGGCGCTGTCTGTCTCGCGTCATCGGAACCTCGCCTCGCCCGGCCTGCGCGTGCCCGGGCGATTCACGGTTGTCGCTCTGTGTCCGACTGATACTTTAAGCTTGAAACATTGTCGCAGCAATCGCCGAGCGGGAGCCGTCGATGCCTTCCTCAGGACGCCCTGTCCCGATGCCCCTCGATCTTCGCCACGCCTTCTCGCATTTCCGCGGGCAGGACGGCGAACGGCTGCATTTCGCCGCCCACAGCCATCACTTCTGGCCGGACGTGACCCGCGAGGCCCAGCTCGCCGCCTGGGACGTGGCGGCGCGGCTTGCCGACGACAAGTGGGACGAGGTGCTCGGGCCCGTATGGGGAGAGGTGGCGGCCGGCATCGCCCGGCACCTCAACCTGCCGGATGCCTGCACGCTCGTGCCGGCGCAGAACACGCACGAACTTCTGCTGCGCCTCCTCTCCGCCTGTCCGGCCGATCGGCCTGTCCGGGTGCTCGCCACGGACGGCGAGTTTCACTCCTTCCGCCGGCAGACGGCGCGGCTCGCCGAGGACGGGCTCGTCGAGCTCGTCGCCGTTCCGGCCGAGCCCTTCGCGACGCTCGCCGAGCGGCTCATCCATGCGGCCGGCACGGCCGGGCCCTTCGACCTCGCCTTCGTCAGCCAGGTGCTGTTCAGCTCGGGCTTCGCGCTCACCGACCTTTTCAGGTTGGTCGACGGGCTGTCGGGGCCGGGGCGGCTCGTGGTCATCGACGGCTACCACGGCTTCCTCGCCCGGCCGACGGATCTCGCCGCCGTGGCCGACCGGGCCTTCTACATCGCCGGCGGCTACAAATATGCGATGGCGGGGGAAGGGGCCTGTTTCATGCACTGCCCGCCGGGCTTCGCCTCGCGGCCACGCAACACCGGCTGGTTCGCGAGCTTCGGCACCCTGAGCGCGGCGCAGGCCGGTGTGCCCTATCCTTCGGACGGCTGGCGCTTCATGGGGGCGACCTTCGATCCCTCCGGGCTCTACCGCCTGCGTGCCGTGCTGCGCCTTCTCGCGGTCGAAGGGCTCGATGGGGCGATCATCCACGCCCACGCAGTGGCGCTGCAGGAGCGCTTTATGGCGGCCGTGTCGGGACTGCCGGGCGGGCCGTTCACGCCCGAACGTCTCGTCGTGCCGATGAGCGAGGCCGCACGCGGCAATTTCCTGACCTTCGCGCTGCCCGACGCGGAAGGCTGGTACCGGCGCCTGCATGCGGCGGGCATCGTCACCGACGTGCGCGGCGACCGCCTGCGCCTCGGCTTCGGGCTCTACCATGCCGCCGAGGACGTGGACCGGCTGGCGGAGAGGCTGCAGCGGATCGTCTGACCCGCCGAGCAGCTCGGTTCAGGCCTTGCGCGCCCGGATCGACAGGGCGAGCGGCATGGCGGGCATGCCGTCCGGCAGGCGGTAGAGGCGTTCGCCCGCCTCCACCATGAGGGGGAAGAGCCCATACGGGAGCCGTTCGTGCTCGCGCACCGCCTCGATCACCAGGCCGGCGTCGACGAGGGCCGACAGGATGTCGCCGACGGGGTGCATCCACTCGAAGGTCTTGCGGTTCACGAGCGGCGTCGGATCGCCCGTATAGGTCGTTTCGGCCTCGAAGGGGATGGGGCCGCCGTCGGGCGTGCGCCAAGGATAGGTGGCGACGAGGCGCCCGTCACTCTCCTCGAGGCAGAGCGCCTGAGGATGGGTGTCGAGGAAGTAGAATGAACCGCCCGGCACGAGCACGGCAGCGATGGTCCGCGCCCAGGCGCGGATGTCCGGCAGCCAGATGATGGTGCCCCAGGTGGTGTAGACCATGTCGAAGGGGCCGGGCGTGCGCCGCGCGGCATCATAGACGTTGGCCTCGACGAAATCGGCGGCGAGGCCCGTGCGTTTCGCGAAGCCGCGGGCGGCGGCGATGGCCTCCGGCGAGAAATCGACGCCCGTGACGATGGCGCCGCGGCGGGCGAGCGACAGCGTGTCGAGGCCGATGTGGCACTGCAGGTGCAGGAGGCGCTTGCCCGCCACGTCGCCGATCTCGGCGGCTTCGATGGGGTAGAGGGTGTCGGCACCGGCGAGGAAGGCGTCGACCATGTAGGCGCCGGTCGTGTCGCGCGCGTGGATCGCGGCGCGCTCGTCCCAGCTGCGGCGGTTTGCGGCGAAGAAGTCGTGCATGGCAATGGTCCGACAAGGCGAGAATGAAAGGCTTCCCCTCCGGCTGCGCGCAGGCGCGGAGCAGCCGGAGACGGTCGACAAAAAAGGCGCGGCCCTAGGACCGCGCCCTGTCGCTCGATCGCAGGCTCGATCCGCCGGAGCGGAGAGCCCGCAGGGAGGCGGATATCGCCTGCCGAGATTACCCCGGGATTACTCGGCCTTGTCGCCGTTGCCGTTCTTGCCGCCCTGGCGCTCCGCGCGCTCGGCGATGCGGGCCGACTTGCCGCGGCGGTCACGCAGGTAATAGAGCTTGGCGCGGCGCACCTTGCCGCGGCGCACGACCTTGATGGAGTCGATCATCGGCGAGTAGAGCGGGAACACGCGCTCGACGCCCTCGCCGTAGGAAATCTTGCGGACGGTGAAGCTCTCGTGCAGGCCGCCGCCGTCGCGGGCGATGCAGACGCCTTCATAGGCCTGCACGCGCGTACGCTCGCCTTCCTTCACCTTGACGTTGACCTGGAGCGTGTCGCCGGGCTGGAAGTCGGGCACCGACTTGCCCTCGGTGAGCTTGGCGATCTGCTCTTTCTCGATCTGCTCGATGATGTTCATCGGTCTTCTCCTGCCGGCACGTCCCGGAGGACGCGAGCGTTTCGGCGCGCTGTTGTCAGTTGGATACCCCGGGGGGCATGAGCGCCCGCGAGGCATGCGCGCCTATACACGAGTGCGCGCCTCTTGTCGACAAGGCCGGGCGGCGCGGCCGGGCGCGATCCGGCGTCACTCTTCCCGCGGCTTCCTCGCCGGCAGGAGATCAGGCCGGCGCTCGCGCGTCAGCCGCTCGGCCTCGGCGCGCCGCCAGCGGGCGATGGCCGCGTGATTGCCGGAGAGCAGCACCTCGGGAATGGCGCGCCCCTCCCATTCGCGCGGGCGCGTGTAGTGCGGGTATTCGAGGAGCCCGCCCTCGAAGCTCTCCTCGGCGCCGGATTCCTCCTTGCCCATGACACCGGGCAGGAGCCGCACGCAGGCGTCGATGAGCACCATGGCCGGGATCTCGCCGCCTGAGAGCACGTAGTCGCCGATCGACACTTCCTCGAGGCCGCGGGCGTCGATGACGCGCTGATCCACACCCTCGAAGCGCCCGCACAGCAGGACGACGCCGGGCCCGGCGGCGAGCGCCCGCACGCGCGCCTGCGTCAGCGGCGCGCCGCGCGGGCTCATGAGGAGCCGCGGGCGCGGGTCGTCGGCGGGCGCAGCGGCGTCGAGGGCGGCGGCAAGGATGTCGGCGCGCAGCACCATGCCGGCGCCGCCGCCCGCCGGCGTGTCGTCGACGCGCTTGTGGCGACCCTCGCCGTGGTCGCGGATATTGCGCATCTCGAGCGCCCAGACGGCGCGCGCGAGCGCGTCGCCCGACAGGCTCACGCCGAGCGGGCCCGGGAACATCTCGGGATAGAGCGTGAGAACGGTGGCGCGCCAGGGCCCGGTCACGACGGCTGCCCGGGATCGCGGGCGCGGGCTGGCTCGAAGACGTCCTCCGGCGCGTCGACCACGATGCGCCCGCCGGCCACGTCGACGGTCGGGACGAAGGCCTTGCTGAAGGGCAGGAGCACGGTGTCGCGCCGGCCGGTGAGCGCGATCTCGACGAGGTCGCCGGCGCCGTAGTTCGGCAGGTCGACCACGCGTCCGATGACGCGCCCGTCCGTCGTCTCGACACTGAGGCCGACGAGGTCGGCCTGCAGGAACTCGTCCTCTTCGAGCGCCTCGGCGGCGAGCTTGTCGCGCGCCACGTAGAGGCGGATGCGCGTCAGCGCCTCCGCCGCCGCGCGGTCGCTCACGCCGGCGACGCGCGCCACGAGCATGTCGCCCTGGGCGCGCAGGCTCTCGATGACGTAGGTCGCGCCGTCCTCTCCCGCGAGGGGGCCATAGGAGGCGATGGCGAACGGATCGGCGGTGTAGGACTTCAGCCGCACCTCGCCGCGCACGCCGTGCGCCCGGCCGAACTCCCCGACGAGGATGCGCTTGTCGCTGCTCATCTTGTCGTTGCTCATGGGCCGATGTTGATGGGCCGGACATCGTCGTCGGGCTGCGCCCGCCGCGGCGGAGCGGGCGGATGGATGCGAAAGGCCGCGAGGCCGCGGCCTCCACCAGCGGGCGGGCGCCCTCTCCGGCCGGAGAAGGCAGCCCCGAGCCTCACTCGGCCGAAGCGGAAGCCTCGGCGGCAGCGGCGGCCTTCTCGGCGGCGCGCTCCTGGGCCTTCTTGCCCGGCTCGCCCTTCGTCGGATTGTTGCGCGGGGCGCGCTTCAGGAGGCCGGCGGCATCGAAGAAGCGCAGCACGCGGTCCGTCGGCTGGGCACCCTTGGCGAGCCAGGCCTTCGCCTTCTCGACGTCGAGCACGACGCGGTCGGCCGCATCCTTGGCCTTCATCGGATCGTAGGCGCCGATCTTCTCGATGAAGCGGCCGTCGCGCGGGGCGCGCGAGTCGGCGACGACGATGCGGTAGTAGGGGCGCTTCTTGGCGCCGCCGCGGGTGAGACGGATCTTCAGGGACATTCGCTTCTTCCTTTTCCCAGTCTTCTACAGTCGATCTGCGCCGATGGCGTCACCCCGGGGGCCGAGCGCGGGCAGGACCCGGGGTCCGGAAACGATGCGGTGCGGCAGCCTCGACGATCGTTTCGATGCTGGATCCCGGGGGCCTGCTCGCGCGGCTTCCGGGATGACGAACGGAAAACTCATTTCTTCTTGCCGAGCCCCGGAAAGCCGCCGAGGCCGGGGAGCTTGGGTCCGAGCCCGGGCAGGCCGGAACCTCCACCAAGGCCTGGCAGCTTCGGTGCTCCGCCGAGGCCGCCCGGCGGCATGGGCGGCAGGCCGCCGCCCGCTCCGCCGGGGAAACTCTCGGGCAGGCCGCCCGGCATCTGCTTCTTCAGTTGTTCGAGCATCTCGGGCGTGACCTTGGAGGGGTCGATTGCCGGCATGCCGCCCATCGGGCCGCCGCCGATGCCGAACATGCGGCCGAGCGCGCCGCCGAGGCCGCCGCGCCCGCCCTTGCCCATCATCTTCATGACGTCCGCCATCTGGCGGTGCATCTTGAGGAGCCTGTTGACGTCCTCGACCCTGGTGCCGGAGCCGGCGGCGATGCGCTTCTTGCGACTCGCCTTGAGGATGTCGGGATTGCGCCGCTCCTGCGGGGTCATCGAGTCGATGATGGCGCGCTGGCGGCGGATGACCTTGTCGTCGAGATTGGCGGCCTCGAGCTGGGCCTTCATCTTGCCGATGCCCGGCAGCATGCCGAGCACGCCCTTCATGCCGCCGATACTCTCCATCTGCCGGAGCTGCTCGCGCATGTCCTCGAGGTCGAAGGCACCCTTGCGCATCTTCTCGGCGATGCGCCTGGCCTTCTCGGCGTCGATGGTCTCGGCCGCCTTCTCGACGAGGGAGACGATGTCGCCCATGCCGAGGATGCGGTTGGCGACGCGGGCGGGATGGAAATCCTCCAGCGCGTCGACCTTCTCGCCCGTGCCGGCGAGCTTGATCGGCTTGCCGGTGACGGCGCGCATGGAGAGCGCCGCGCCGCCGCGGCCGTCACCGTCCATGCGGGTGAGCACGATGCCGGTGAGACCGACGCGGGCGTCGAAGGCCTTCGCCGTGTTCACCGCGTCCTGGCCGGTGAGGCTGTCGGCCACGAGCAGCACCTCGTGCGGCTCGGTCGCGGCCTTCACTTCGGCCGCCTCAAGCATCAGCGCCTCGTCCACGGTGACGCGGCCGGCCGTGTCGAGCATCACCACGTCGTAGCCGCCGAGGCGGGCGGCCTCCATGGCGCGCCGGGCGATCTGGACGGCGGACTGGCCAGGGACGATCGGCAGGGTATCGACGTGCACCTGGCGGCCGAGTACGGCGAGCTGCTCCATCGCCGCCGGCCGGCGCGTGTCGAGCGAGGCCATGAGCACCTTGCGCTTCATCCGGTCGGTGAGGCGCTTGGCGATCTTGGCGGTGGTCGTCGTCTTGCCCGAGCCCTGCAGGCCGACCATGAGGATGGCGACCGGCGGCACCGCGTCGAGGCTGATGGGCGCGGCCTCCGCGCCCAGCATCTCGACGAGCTGGTCGTGCACGATCTTGACGACCATCTGCCCCGGCGTCACCGACTTGATGACCTCGGCGCCGACGGCGCGGGCGCGCACCTTGTCGATGAAGGAGCGCACGACGTCGAGGGCGACGTCGGCTTCCAGCAGGGCGCGGCGCACCTCGCGCAGGGCGGCGTTGACGTCCTCCTCGGTGAGCGCACCGCGGCGGGTCAGCGCATCGAGGATGCCGGAGAGCTTTTCGGAGAGGCTTTCGAACATCGTCAGCGGGCCTCCGCATCGGTGACGGCGGGGTGCGCCACGGCCTTTTCGGCGAGCGCCCTCTCGAAATGGACGGCCGCCGTCTCGAACTTGTCGCGGCAGCCGGGATTGCAGAAGCCGACGACGGTGCCGCGATAGCGCGAGAGCGAGTCCACCGCGATCGGCTTTCCCGACCACGGGCAGGTCTCGTTGACCGCGTCCTCGATCTTCAACGTCGTGTCGCTCATCGCCTCACCCGTTTCGCCGCGTTGGCCATGCTCCGAGCCCAAGAGGGAACGCGCCCGAGGGCGCAACGCGCTGTCGGACGTGGACCTCCGGCCTCATATGGGCCGGTCGGCGGCTCGCGAACAGAACCGTTCGGGCGAAAGTCGGCGCCGTTATGGTCGCGGATGCCGCGCGAGTCAAGGAAAAGCCCGACCTCCGCCGTCAGGCGGCCCGGGCGAGCAGGAGCTCGCGCAGGGCGACCGCATTGTTCAGCTCGCGCTCGCGCGAGGAATAGAGCAGCGTCACGCGCCCCTGCCGCGCGAGGGCCGCGAGCTCTGCCATGGCCTGCGGCACGGCATCGAGCTCGGCGGCGTAGCGGGCGCGGAACTCCTCCCATTTCGCCGGATCGTGACCGTACAACCGGCGCAGGGCGTCGGAGGGGGCGAGGTCGCGCAGCCAGTGGCTCCAGCTTGCCTTCTCCCGCGCGATGCCGCGCGGCCACAGGCGATCGACGAGGATGCGCGTGCCGACCTCCCCGCTCGCCGGCTCGTAGACGCGCTTGACGGCGACGTCCATGGCTTTCCGTCCTCTCATGCGCGACACGCCCATTGACCGGCGCCCGCGGCATCCTACCTCATCCGTCCATGAACAGACGCGCACTTCTGAAGCTCGCCGGCGTGCCCGCTGCCTTCCTTACCGCAGGCACCGGCCTCTTCGGCGCCTGGTTCGCCCGGGCGCGCGAGCGCAACCCCTATTATCAGGGACCGCCGAGCGATCATTTCGACGGCCTGCGCTTCTTCAACCCCGAGGGCTCGGCCGAGAAGTCGCTGCTCGACCTTTTCCGCGCCTTCTACGTGGACAGGCACGAGCCCTGGCCGGATCGCTACCCGAGCCCCTTCCGCGACCGGCCGCCGCCGCGGGTGGATGGCCGGACGCTGCGCGTCGCGGCCATCGGACACGCGAGCTTCCTCATCCAGACGGCGGGCCTCAACATCCTCCTCGATCCCGTCTTCGCGGAACGCGCAAGCCCCGTGCCCTTCGCCGGGCCGAAGCGCGTCAACGATCCGGGCATCGCCTTCGACGACCTGCCGCGGATCGACGTGGTGCTCGTCACCCATAACCACTACGACCATCTCGACGTCGCCTTCCTTTCGCGGCTCGCGGCGCGCGACGCCCCGCGCGTCGTCACGCCCCTCGGCAACGACGTGATCATGCGCGCCCACAATCCGGCCATCCGGGCGGAGGCCTACGACTGGGGTGCGCAGGTGATCCTGTCGGAGGCGGTGGCGGTGCATCTCGTGCCGACGCTGCACTGGTCGGCCCGCGGCATCGCCGACCGGCGCAAGGCGCTGTGGGCCTCCTTCGTGCTGGAGGGGCCGGGCGGGCGCACCTATCTCGTCGGCGACACGGGCTTCGGCGACGGCCGCAACTTTCGTGAGGCCCGCCGGCGCTTCGGCGGCTTCCGCCTGGCGCTCCTGCCCATCGGCGCCTATGAGCCGCGATGGTTCATGAAGGACTTCCACATGAACCCGGAGGAGGCAGTGGCCGCCTGCCTCGCCTGCGGCGCAAGTTACGCCGTGGGGCACCACTGGGGCACTTTCAAGCTCACCGCCGAGGGGGTGGAGCGGCCACGCGAAAGCCTCGCCGCGGCGCTCGCCGCGCGGGAGTTTCCCGCCGAACGCTTCCGCACGCTCAGGCCCGGCGAAGTCTGGCACGTACCGGAGGCCTAGGGGCTCCGGGTCCGCGCAGGCCCAGCCGCCGCGCACCATCTGCGGCAGTCCTCGCCACCCCTTCACGAAGGGCGCTTGCGGACGCGCCGCCTATTTCGGCTGCACGTAGACATAGATCTCCAGCGAGGCGTCGGAGGTCTCCTTCACCTCGGTGACATATTCCTCGATGAAGGCGTCCTTCACCGTGATGCCCTTGGCATCGAGATAGGCGGTGATCGCCTCGTAGGTGGAATCGATCTCGTCGTAGGGCGCCTTGTGCACGAAGCGCAGGGCCTTGCCCGCCGGCGTGCTGCCGAAACGGATCTCCGGGGTCAGCTCGCTTCTGCCTTCGGGCGCCCGCTCGATCGGGACCATCGCCTCGAAGCGGAAGCCCATGTCGTCGGTCTCCACGAAGACGGTGACAGGGCGCCCGGCAGCCTTGATGCCGGCCTTGTCGAGTTCCGCACCGATCTTGCGGAAGGTCTCGAACAGCTGCTTGAAGCCATCGTCCCAGCTCGCCTGGCCGGCGAGCACGGCGGCAGGTTTGGCGGCGAGCATCACCTCGTCGACATTGGCCGGGTCCGCCGGCGCGGGCACGAGGGTCGGCAGGGCGGACGCCTGGCCGGGGCCGGGCTGCCCGGGGGCCGTGGCAGCGGGCGGAGCCGGTCCGGCCGGGGGAGAGACGACGGCCGGCGGTGCGGCGGGCGTGCCGGCCGCGTCGCCCGAGGGTTTCGGTTCCGCCGGCTTGGCCTCGACGGGCTTCGTCTCGGCGGTGGGCGCCGGGCCTGCCACCGGGGCGGCCGGAGGCGCCGGCGTGCCGGGCGGGGGCGCGAGCGGCGCGCTCTCGACGGGTACGGGCTTCATGTCGGCGGGCGGGGATGCCGGCGCGGTTTGTGCCGAAGCGGCGAGGCCGGCCCAGGGCAGGGCTGCGATCAGGCCCGCGGCGAGCAGGAGCCGCGCTCCGGACGGCCGGGCCCTCATCGCCGATCGACGCCCGCGCACGCTCGCCATGCTCCTTGCTCCCGAACAGCTGCGCGCCCCGAATCAGGCGCTCTCGGTCGTCCGAGACTAGAGCCGATCCGGGACGCGGGGAATCGCCCCGCTCGTCCCGACCGGGCGGTTCCCGCGCAGCGCTCGGCCGTGCCTACTTCAGCACCGGCTCGGCAAAGGTGACGCGCAGCATGGCGGTTCCCGCGCCCGTGACGCCGAAATCGCTGTCGCTCACCATGATGAGCTCGCGCTCGGAGAGGCGGGCGAGACCCTCGACCTTGGCCGGGAAGCCGGTGAAGTCGTCAGAATCGAGGATGAGCGACTTGGCGAGCGGCCTGATCCCGGCCTTGCCGAGGTCGGCGACGGAGAGCTGTTCGAGCGAGGGCATCGTCGCCGTTTCGTCGTAGGAGGCGGGAACGGGCGTGCCGCTGCTCAGGTCAACGAGATAGAGCTTCGTCGTCTTGTTGATGCGCTCCAGCACGAGGAGCCGGTCGGGGCCGACCGCCACCATCTCGCTCAGGCGAACGTCGTTCTGCTTCTGGGCCTTGCCGGCGTTGTCGGCGCGAAAGGTGGCCGGATCGTCCAGGCGGTAGACATATTCGCTGACCACCGTGCCGGAGGCGCGCTCGATCTTCCACAGGCGCACATTGGCCGAGGCTCTGTAGGCGGCCGCGTCGGGGTTGGCGAGCGGGCTCTGCATCAGGACGTAGAGAAAGGCCTCGTCGGGGGAGAGGGCGAGGTTCTCGATGCCGCGGTTCAGCTGACGCTTGGCGACGATCGCCGGCAGGGCGGGCACGACGTCGTATTCCGCCCCGGAAAGATCCTTGTCGATGCCCCTGGGCACGAGGCGCCGCCGGATCGTGCCGTCGGGTGCCACTTCGAGGATCGAGGAGCCGTATTCCTCGCCAATCCAGAAGCTGCCGTCGGCGAGCCGCACCAGCGCCTCGCTGTCGAGACCGGAGGGATCGAAGGGCAGCGCCTTGCCGCCCGTGTCGAACGCACCCTCGGTATTGGCGGCCTTCAGCGGATTGGGCAGGCCGGTGACCGGCCTGCCGGAGCGGTCCCTGAGCGGCAGCGTCGCGAGCACCGTCACGGCGCCGTCGGTCGCGATCTGCAGCTTGTGGATGGTCGGCACGAAGGCCGGTTGGGGGAAGATCTTGGCGTTCCTGTCGCCGCCGCAGAGCTCCTTCTCCGTCAGGCCGACGGTCTCCTTCGCCTCGCCGCAGTCGATGTTGGGGCCGCGGTCCGTGACCGTCCAGATCACGCCCTCCGGGTCGCCGGCCGCGCGGAAGGCGGCCGAGCCGTAGCCCATGTTGAGCGGGAGCGTCCTGCCGTTCGGGAAGGTTGCCTCGCCGAGCGGCGGCGAGGGCGCCTTCAGCGGCGTGATGGTGATCCTCTGGTCCGCGAGGGCGGGCAGACTGGCGAGGGCCACCGCGAAGACGGCGGCGGGCAGGAGACGAGGCATGTGGTTTCCCCAAGGGCGAAGCCTTTACCTCTTCAATCCGCGTCCGATGACGCCTTGACGACGATGCGACGCCGCCGGACTCGCGCTTCATGCGGATTTGCCCCATATACGGCCTCATCGCGGCCGGCTGCGGCGGGCCGTGCCGGACATTCGAACCCGCTTCGTGCCATGAATGCGCTGTCCAACCGGCCCTTTCTCAAGATGAACGGTCTCGGTAACGAGATCGTGGTGCTCGACCTCAGGGAGACGGGCCACGTGGTCACGCCGGCGGAGGCGCGCGCCATCGCCGGCGATGCGCGCTCGCATTTCGACCAGCTCATGGTGCTGCATGCGCCGAAGACGCCCGGCACCGACGCCTTCATGCGTATCTACAACACCGACGGGTCGGAATCCGCGGCCTGCGGCAACGGCACGCGCTGCGTCGCCTGGGCGCTCCTGAAGGACGGGACGCGCGACAGCCTCGCCCTCGAGACGCGGGCCGGGCTCCTGCCCTGCCGGCGCGTGGATGCGACGACCTTCACCGTCGACATGGGGCCGCCGCGGCTGAAGTGGGACGAGATCCCGCTCGCCGAGGAGTTCCGGGATACGCGCATGATCGAGCTGCAGATCGGGCCGATCGACGCGCCGATCCTGCATTCGCCCTCGGTCGTCAACATGGGCAATCCGCACGCGATCTTCTGGGTGGAGGACGCCTCCGCATATGATCTCGCGCGCATCGGCCCGCTGCTCGAAAACCATCCCATCTTCCCCGAGCGGGCGAACATCTCGCTTGCCGAGGTCAGGAGCGAGGAGCACCTCGTCCTCAAGGTGTGGGAGCGCGGCGCCGGCCTCACGCGCGCCTGCGGCTCGGCCGCCTGCGCGGCGGCGGTGGCGGCGGCGCGCAAGGGGCGCACCGGCCGCCGGGTGCGGGTGACCCTGCCCGGAGGCGACCTTCTCATCGATTGGCGGGAGAGCGACGGGCACGTGCTGATGACCGGCCCCGTCGAGCTCGAATGGGAAGGCCGCTTCGCACCGGAGCTTTTCGCGGGCGCGGCGTGATGGGCGTCGAGGTTCTCACCTTCGGCTGCCGGCTCAACGCCTACGAGGCGGAGGCCATGAAGCGCCACGCCGAGGCTGCCGGCCACGGCCGCGGCGGGGACGGGCTCGTCATCGTCAACACCTGCGCCGTCACGGCGGAGGCGTCGCGCCAGGCCCGGCAGGCGATCCGCCGCCTCCACCGCGAGCGCCCCGAGGCGCGGATCGTGGTCACGGGCTGCGCGGCGCAGGTCGAGCCGCAGAGCTTCGCCGCCATGCCGGAGGTGGCCAAGGTTCTCGGCAATGCCGAGAAGATGAAGCCGCAGACCTGGGGCGAGCTCGCCTTCTCCGGCACGGAGGGCGGCGCAAGGACGCTCGTCTCCGACATCATGGCGGTGCGCGAGACGGCGCCGCATCTCGTCGACGGCTTCGAGGGGCGGGCGCGCGCCTTCGTGCAGGTGCAGAACGGCTGCGACCACCGCTGCACCTTCTGCATCATCCCCTACGGCCGCGGACCGTCGCGCTCGGTGCCCATGGGGGCGGTCGTCGACCAGGTCGTGCGGCTCGTCGACAACGGCTATCGCGAGGTCGTGGTCACCGGCGTCGACATCACGGGCTACGGCGCCGACCTGCCCGGCACGCCGCGGCTCGGCCGGCTCGTTGGGCAGATCCTGAAGCACGCGCCGGGGCTCGAGCGGCTGCGCCTCTCCTCCATCGATTCCGTCGAGGCGGACGAGGAACTCCTGGAGGCGCTCGCCTCGGACAGCCGGCTGATGCCGCATCTGCACCTGTCGCTGCAGGCCGGCGACGACATGATCCTGAAGCGCATGAAGCGCCGGCACTCGCGCGAGGATGCGGTGCGCTTCTGCGAGCGGGTGCGGCGGCTGCGCCCGGACGTGGTCTTCGGCGCCGATATCATCGCGGGCTTCCCCACCGAGACGGAGGAGATGTTCGCCCGTTCGCTTGCCCTCGTCGAGGACTGCGGCATCGTGCATCTGCACGCCTTCCCCTTCTCGCCGCGACCGGGGACGCCGGCGGCGCGCATGCCGCAGGTGCCGCGGGAGGTGGTGAAGGAGAGGGCGCAGCGCCTGCGCGCCGCGGGCGAGGCGGCCCTTCGCCGCCATCTCGCCGGCGAGGTGGGGCAGCGGCGGCGGGTGCTGACCGAGTATACGGGCCTCGCCCGCACCGAGGGCTTCGCGCTGGTGCGTTTCCCGCACCCGGTCCAGCCGGCGGAGATCGTCGAGGTGACCATCGCGGGTCAGGACGGGCGGCATCTTCTTGCCGCCTGAAGCCCGGGCGACCTTGACCGGGGGCCGCCCGTCACGCGACGGGCGTCGACGTTTCACCCCAGCCGCACAGGGCGAGCCTTTCGCGCATGTGCGCCGGCACCGGGGCCACGATGCGGATCGGCTCGCGCCTCGGATAGAGCGGCACGGCGATGCTGCGGGCATGCAGATGCAGGTCCGGCCCGCCGAAGCGGGGCGCGGTGCCGTAGACGGCGTCGCCGATGATGGGAAAGCCCATCGCCGCGCAATGCACGCGCAACTGGTGCGTGCGGCCGGTGACGGGTTCGAGCGCGAGCCAGGTGAAGCCGGGGGCGCGGCCGAGGACCTGCCAGCGGGTGAGGGCCGGCCGGCCGGCGGGATCAGCCTTCATCCACCAGCCGCGGTCGGGGTCGCGCGGGGCGAGTGCGAGGTCGATCGCGCCCTGTTCGTCCGCAGGCCCGCCCTCAACCACGGCCCAGTAGATCTTCTCGATGGCGTTGCCCTCGAACAGGCGGCCAAGCCGGTCGAGCGCCTTGCGGTGGCGGCCGAGGACGAGGCAGCCCGAGGTCTCGCGGTCGAGGCGGTGGGCGAGTTCGGGCGCCCGCGGCAGGCCGAAGCGCAGGGCGTCGAGATGGTCGGTCAGCGTCTCGCCGCCTTTCGGGCCACGATGCACGGGCAGGCCGGCGGGCTTGTCGATGACGATCATGAGGCCGTCGCGATAGAGCACGCGACGCACTATGTCTTCCGGCATCTCTTCCTCGCTCATGCGCTTCGGGCTATCGAGAGCCGTCGCGCGAGGCAAGAGCGGCGAAGGATCGGACGACGGGCCGCGCGGATGCGGGCGACGGAGCGGTGATGAGCGAGAGCGAGAAGGAGAAGCGAGGCGTTCTGGCACGTCTCTTCGGCCGCAGGCCCGAGGAGGCGGCGGCAGAGCCCGTGCCGGCTCAGGCCCCCTCCGAAGCGGCTGTGGAGGCCGCGCCTGCGGCGCCCGTCCAGGCCGCGCGACGGCTCAATTGGTGGCAGCGTCTCAAGGCAGGGCTCTTCCGCACCTCGTCCTCCATCGGCACGGGGATCACCGAGCTCTTCACCAAGCGCAAGCTCGACGCCACGACCCTGGAGGAGCTCGAGGACATCCTCATCCAGGCGGACCTCGGCCTCGACACCGCCGCCCGCATCACCGAGGCGGTCGGCAAGGGGCGCTACGACAAGGCGATCGACCCGGAGGAGGTGAAGCGTGTGCTCGCCGCGGAGGTGGAGAACGTGCTTGCCCCGGTGGCGCGGCCGCTCGTCGTGGACGGCGCGCGCAAGCCTTTCGTCATCCTGATGGTGGGCGTCAACGGCTCGGGCAAGACGACGACCATCGGCAAGCTCGCCGCCAAGTTCCGCGCCGAAGGCAAGTCGGTGATGCTTGCCGCCGGCGACACCTTCCGTGCCGCCGCCATCGAGCAGCTCAAGGTCTGGGGTGCGCGCACGAAATCGCAGGTCGTCGCACGCGAGCAGGGGGCGGATGCGGCAGGGCTCGCCTTCGACGCCCTGCAGCAGGCGCAGGCCACGGGCGCCGACGTGCTCCTCGTCGACACGGCCGGGCGCCTGCAGAACAAGGCCGGCCTCATGGCCGAGCTCGAGAAGGTCGTGCGCGTCATGAAGAAGCTCGACGAGAGCGCGCCGCACGCCGTGCTCCTCGTTCTCGACGCCACCACCGGGCAGAACGCCGTCAGCCAGGTGGAGATCTTCGGCAAGACAGCCGGCGTCACCGGCCTCGTCATGACCAAGCTCGACGGCACGGCGCGCGGCGGCATCCTCGTCGCCATCGCCGCCAAGTTCGGCCTGCCCGTGCACTTCATCGGCATCGGCGAGGCGGTCGACGACCTGGAGCCCTTTGCCGCCCGGGATTTCGCGCACGCCATCGCGGGGCTGGACCAGTGAGCACGAAGGACCGTCACCCCAAGGACCAGCATGACCCCGAGGACAGGCACTTGTCGCCCGCTGCGAAGCTCGCGCTGGAGCTCGGCCCGCTCGGCCTGTTCTTCGTGGCCAATGCCAGGCCCGCCCTGTTCGAGCCCCTGATGCGCCTCGTCATGCCGGCCGGCCTGCTGGTCGACGGCCGGGCGGGCATCTTCACGGCCACCGCCGTGTTCATGGTCGCGACCTTCGTCGCGCTCGCCCTGCACTACCGGCTCGTGCGCAAGCTGGCGATCATGCCGCTCGTCTCGGGCGCGGTCGTCCTCGTCTTCGGCACGCTGACCATCGCCCTGCAGGACGACCACTTCATCAAGCTGAAGCCGACCATCGTCAACGCGCTCTTCGGCTCCGTGCTTCTCGGCGGGCTCGTCTTCGGCCGGTCGCTGCTGTCGCTGGTGCTCGACAGCGTCTTCCAGCTCACCGAGACCGGATGGAGAAAGCTCACCCTGCGCTGGGGCCTGTTCTTCTTCGCGCTCGCGCTCCTCAACGAGATCGTCTGGCGCACGCAAACGACCGATTTCTGGGTGAGCTTCAAGGTCTTCGGCATCATGCCGCTGACCTTCGCCTTCGCCTTGGCGCAGACGCCACTCCTGATGCGCTACGCCGTGGCCACGGACGAGGTCACGAGCTCCGGCGACGAGGCCGGCGCGTAGATCTCGACGGGGAGCGGCCGGCCGCGCAGACGCTGGCTGCCGAGGCAGTCCCAGGCCGCGGGATCTTCTCCCGCCACCACCAGGGCGTCGCGCGATACGATGAGCGGCACGGCATGTTCCTTCGTCGCCTGTTCGAGCCGGCAGGCGACGTTGACGGCATCGCCCAGCACCGTGAATTCGAGCCGGGCGTCGTCGCCGACAGCGCCGACGAAGGCCTCGCCGGCGTGGATGCCGATGCCGACGCGAATGGGCTCCTCGCCGGCCCGGCGGCGCATGTCGTTCCAGCTCGCGAGCGACGCGATGATGGCCTTGCCGCAGCCGATGGCGCGCGCGGCGTCGTCGGCCGCCGCTTCCGGGACGCCGAAAACGAGAAAGGCGCCGTCGCCGATGAACTTGTCGACCACCCCGCGGTGAGCTGCCGCCGCCCGGCTGACGCGGCTGCGGAACTCGCTCATGAGGGCAGCGAGCTTGGCCGGATCGAGATTCTCCTCCATCGTCGTCGAATCGCGGATATCGACGAAGAGGAGCGCCACCGTGGCGCGACGGCCGGTCTTGAGCTCGTCCATGCGGCCGGCGGCCATGACGGACGCGAGCTCGGCCGGCAGGTAGCGGCCGAGATTGAGCCGGCGCGTCGTCTCCTCGACCGCCCTGTGCAGGAGCCTTCGCCCGCGGGCGGCCGCGAGCACCAGCGTGGCGCCGGCGAGCAGGAGCATGAGGAAACGCATGACGTTCGGCGGAAAGCCGAACAGGGGCGTGAGCTCGCCCGCGATCCGCGTGCGCTCGGACAGGTCGACATGGCCGGCGTGCGCCGCGATGAAAGCCACGCTACCCAGCACGAGGATCGTGGCATAGGCCTGCACGCCGGGCCGCAGCCGCAGCATGTGCACGACAAGGATCAGCGGAATGGCCGTCATCAGCGGGAAGGCGAAGGCGACATCGCCCGGCAGGCCGCTCACCTTGAAATCGAGATGCAGGCTCACCGCGATCACCGCCGCGTCGACCGTGACCGTGGCATAGGCCATCCACCGTCGCCACCAGCCCGACCGCAGCAGCAGGAAGACCACGAGGCCCGTGCCGAGGAGCACGTCGAGCATGATGGTGGCATAGAAGATCTGCTCGTCCACGTCCGGCAGCTCGCCGGGCCGGTGGTGGACGAGGTACTTCAGCGCGATGAGAAGGACGAGGGCGACACCCATGCGCACCGCGCAGCCGAGCCGCTCGGCCGCGACGTCGGCCTCGTGCAGGAGATCTGCCTCGCTCGCCCCGCGCGTCGCCGCCTCCGCCGTCATGATCCGCGTCACCCCCCGGATGCCCGGGCCTGCGCCGGTTTCGCCTGCGCGGCTGTGCTGACCGCCGTGACGAAGGCCGCCATGTTCCCGGGTGTCAGCGGGCCGATCTGCTTGTGGCGAACGGTGCCGTCGGCGCCGACGACGAAAGTCTCCGGAATGCCGTAGACGCCCCAGTCGATGGCGGCGCGGCCGCTCTGGTCGACGCCCACCGCCGCGAAGGGATTGCCGAGCTGGCCAAGGAAGCGCCGGGCGTTTTCGGGATTGTCCTTGTAGTTGATGCCGACGAGGCGGACGCCGGGCTGGCCGGCGAGCTGCATCAATTGCGGATGCTCCTGCCGACAGGGTGCGCACCAGGACGCCCAGACGTTGACAATGGTCACGCCGCCCTTGAGATCCGCCGTCGCGAGACCAGGCACGGGCCTGCCGTCCCTGGTCAGGCCGTCGAGTGCGGGCAGCGTGAAGTCCGGGACCGGACGGCCGATAAGCGCCGAAGGCACCCGCGAGGCGTCGCCGCCTCCGAGGAGCCGCACGAGGAAGAGCCCGGCGAGCGCGGCGAAGACGGCGAGTGGGAGGAGGACAAGGAGACGGCCGCGCGTCCGGCGGGCCTCCCGCACGCCGGCCGGGGCCGGGGAAACGGGTTCCGGGGCGGGATCGGGGTGCGACGACATGGGCTGACCTCAGCCGGCTTCGGGCGCCGGGCGTCCGGCAGGGCGTGCCTGCGACCGGCGGGTCACGCCGCGCGCCTCGAGACGGGCGAGCGCCCTCGCCTGCAGGCGCTGGTCGATGAGGGCGCGCAGGATCAGCGCGGCGATGACGAGCGCCGTGATCGCGTAGGACGCCACGATGAAACCTTGATGTGCTGTACCCATCAGGCGGCCTCCCGGTCGAGACGCTCGGCCTCGAGGATCGAGAGGGTGCGCACGCGCCGGCGCAGGATTTCGGTGCGCATGCCGGCGAGATGCAGCGCCGCGGAGAGAAGCGTGAAGGCAAGGGCCATGACGAGGAGCGGCCACAGCATCGAGGCATGGATCGTCGGTCCGCCGAGGCGGAAGACCGAGGCCGGCTGATGCAGCGTGTTCCACCAGTCTACCGAGAACTTGACGATCGGCACGTTGACGAAGCCGACGAGGGTGAGGATCGACACCGCGCGCGCCGCCCGGCCCGGATCCTCCACCGTGCGCCACATGGCCATGACGCCGAGATACATGAGGAGCAGCACCAGCATCGAGGTCAGCCGCGCGTCCCACACCCACCAGGTGCCCCACATGGGCTTGCCCCAGAGCGCGCCGGTCACGAGACAGACGAAGGTGAAGGCCGCCCCGATGGGCGCGGCCGCCTTCTGCGAGACGTCGGCGAGGGGGTGGCGCCAGACCAGCGTGCCGACCGCGGACAGGCTCATGAGCGTGTAGAAGAAGAGCCCGAGCCAGGCCGTCGGCACATGGATGAACATGATGCGCACCGTCTCGCCCTGCTGATAGTCGGCGGGCGCGACGAAGAAGGCGAGATAGAGCCCCGCCGCCAAGAGCACGGCCGACGCCGCCGCGAGCCAGGGCAGAATTCTGCCGGCAAGCGCCATGAAACGGGTCGGGTTGGCAAGGCTCCACATGCGGCCTGATCTAACGAGCGATTTCCGTGGCGGCAATGTGGCGTGGGCTAGCTTCCGTGTCGCAGTGCCGCAGCAGCAGCCACCGTGCCGATCACGATCGCGAGAAGAGAGAGCGCGATCAGGATCAGGAAGGGGGTGAGGAAGGGGATGGTGCCGCCCGTCGCCGCATTCGCCGCCGACACGCCGAAGATGAGCGTCGGGACCATGAGCGGCAGCACGAGGACGGAGAGAAGCAGGCCGCCGCGGCGCATGGTGGCGGTCAGCGCCGCGCCCACCCCGCCGATGAAGGTGAGCGCCGGCGTGCCGACGAGGAGCGTCGCCGATACGGCGAGCATGGCTTCGGGCGTCAAGGCGATCAGCAGCCCGAGGAAGGGCGCGCAGAGCGCGAGCGGCAGGCCCGTGGTCAGCCAGTGGGCAAAGCCCTTCACCACGACGATCAGCTCGAGCGGCGCCTCGGCATGCATGAGGAGATCGAGCGAGCCGTCCTCCTCGTCGGCCTGGAACAGGCGGTCGAGGCCAATGAGGGTGGCGAGCACCGCGGCGAGCCAGAGAATCGCCGGGCCGATGCGCGCCAGCAGGTTCAGGTCTGGCCCCAGCGCGAAGGGCACGACCGTCACCAGCATGACGAAGAAGCCGAGACCGAGCGCCCCCGAACCGCCAATGCGGCCCGCGAGCTTCAGGTCGCGCACCAGGAGCGCGGCGAGCGCCCGGGTCATGCCGCTTCTCCGGCATCGGCCGCCAGTACGGGACGCTCGATGCGCAGCGTCGCTGCGCCGTCGAGGCCGAGGGGCGCATGCGTCGCGGCGATGATGAGGCCGCCGGCGGCGAGATGGTCGCGCATCGCGACGCCGAGCGCCTCCTGCGAGGCGGCGTCGAGGGCCGACGTCGGTTCGTCGAGGAGCCAGACGGGCCTGGCCGAGACGAAGAGGCGGGCGAGTCCGACACGTCGCCGCTGGCCGGCCGAGAGATAGGCGACCGGCAGGCGGGCGGCGTGTTCGAGGCCGACCCGCGCCAGCGCCTCCTTCGGCGTGAGGGCGGCGCGGCCGAGGATGGCGCGGGCGAAGGCGAGGTTCTCCTCGGCCGTCAGGGCGCTCTTCAGGCCATCGCGGTGGCCGACGAAATTGACGAGCTCGGTGAGCGGCGCTTCCCCGGCCCCCTCGACCCGCACGTTGCCCGCTTCCGGGCGCAGGCGCGCCGCCAGGATGGCGAGCAGGCTCGACTTGCCGGCGCCGTTGCGGCCGGTGACGACCAGCGCCTGCCCGTCGGCGAGGGTGAAGGACAGGTTGGCGAAGATCAGCCGCTCGGAACGCCGGCAGGCGAGATTGTCGGCCACGATCCGCACGATGTCGTCCCTGCCCCCCGATGAATGCCCGCGCCGGTGCCGCTGCTCTTTAGAACGAGTATCGTTCGTCTAGCGGGCCGCGCCGAAATTATCTATATGAGCGGCGGCTGCGCCGCGCGCCTTTTTCGCGCGGATCCCCCGGGCGCCCCCGGAGCGGCGCGCGCGCTTCGCGCATCGGCCGAACGAACGCAAGTTCGATCTTTCTGATGTGAGGGAATCCGCACGTGTCGACCATCGACAGCTTCAAGAGCCGCAAGACGCTCACCGTCAACGGCAAATCCTACACCTACTACTCCCTCGTCGAGGCCGAGAAGAACGGCCTTTCCGGCATCGCGGGCCTGCCCTTCTCGATGAAGGTGCTGCTCGAGAACCTGCTGCGCTTCGAGGACGGCCGCTCCGTCACCAAGGACGATATCGTCGCGGTGAAGGACTGGCTCGTGAACAAGGGCAAGGCCGAGCGCGAGATCGCCTTCCGCCCGGCGCGCGTGCTCATGCAGGACTTCACCGGCGTGCCGGCGGTGGTCGATCTCGCCGCCATGCGCGACGCCATGAAGCAGCTCGGCGGCGACCCGACGCGCATCAATCCGCTCGTGCCCGTCGACCTCGTCATCGACCATTCGGTGGTCGTCGACTTCTTCGGCTCGGCCTCCTCGCTCGCCCAGAACGTGAAGCGCGAGTACGAGCAGAACCAGGAGCGCTACCGCTTCCTGAAATGGGGCCAGACGGCCTTCGACAATTTCCGCGTCGTGCCGCCCGGGACGGGCATCTGCCACCAGGTGAACCTGGAATATCTCGCCCAGACGGTGTGGACGAGGGACGAGAACGGCGGGGCGACCGCCTATCCCGACACGCTCGTCGGTACTGATTCGCACACGACCATGGTCAACGGCCTCGGCGTGCTCGGCTGGGGCGTGGGCGGCATCGAGGCGGAGGCCGCCATGCTCGGCCAGCCGCTCTCCATGCTCATCCCCGAGGTCGTCGGCTTCAAGCTCACAGGCCGGCTCAAGGAAGGCGTCACCGCCACCGACCTGGTGCTGACCGTGACGCAGATGCTGCGCAAGAAGGGTGTGGTGGGCAAGTTCGTCGAGTTCTTCGGTGAAGGCCTCGGCCGCATGACGCTCGAGGACAAGGCGACGATCGCCAACATGGCGCCGGAATACGGCGCGACCTGCGGCTTCTTCCCCGTCGACGCCGAGACGCTGCGCTACCTCGACAAGACCGGGCGCGATCCGCAGCGCATCGCCCTCGTCGAGGCCTATGCCAAGGCACAGGGCATGTTCCGCGAGGCGGGCACGCCCGATCCGGTGTTCACCGACACGCTCGAGCTCGACCTCGGCGACGTGGTGCCCTCCCTCGCCGGGCCGAAGCGCCCGCAGGACCGGGTGACACTCGCCGACGCCAAGGCCGGCTTCCTCGCCGCCCTCGAGGGCGAGTTCAAGAAGCCTGGCGAGGCCGCCAAGAAGGCGCCGTCCTCCAATACGCGCGGCGATACGTTCGAGATAGGCCACGGCGCCGTCGTCATCGCCGCGATCACCTCCTGCACCAACACCTCCAACCCCAGCGTGCTCATCGGCGCCGGCCTCCTGGCCCGCAAGGCGCGGGAGAAGGGCCTCAAGCCCAAGCCGTGGGTGAAGACCTCGCTCGCGCCCGGTTCGCAGGTGGTGGCGGAATATCTCACCAAGTCCGGCCTGCAGGCCGATCTCGATGCCATGGGCTTCAACCTCGTCGGCTTCGGCTGCACGACCTGCATCGGCAACTCCGGGCCGCTCGAGGCGCCGATCTCGAAGACGGTCAACGAGGCCGACCTCGTGGCCGCGGCGGTGCTTTCGGGCAACCGCAACTTCGAGGGCCGCGTCAATCCGGACGTGAAGGCGAACTACCTCGCCTCGCCGCCGCTCGTCGTCGCCTATGCGCTCGCGGGCTCGATGCAGGTGGATCTGACCACCGAGCCCATCGGCACGGACAAGGACGGCAAGCCGGTCTATCTCAAGGACATCTGGCCGTCGCCGAAGGAGATTCAGTCCTTCATCGACACCTACATCTCCAACGAGATGTTCCGGACGAAATACGCCGACGTGTTCAAGGGCGACGAGAACTGGCGCAAGATCGACGCCCCCACGGGCCAGACCTACGCCTGGGACGCCAAGTCGACCTATGTGGCGAATCCGCCCTATTTCGTCGACATGGGCAAGCAGGCGACGCCGCTCACCGATATCGTGCGCGCGCGCGTCCTCGGCCTCTTCCTCGATTCGATCACGACCGACCACATCTCCCCGGCGGGATCGATCAAGGCCGCGAGCCCGGCCGGCAAGTATCTGATCGACAACGGCGTCGCCGTGGCGGACTTCAACCAGTACGGCACGCGCCGCGGCAACCACGAGGTCATGATGCGGGGCACCTTCGCCAACATCCGCATCAAGAACCAGATGGTGAAGGACGAGGCGGGGAACGTCGTCGAGGGTGGCTTCACCCTGCACTGGCCGGACGGCGAGCGCATGCCGATCTACGACGCGGCGATGAAGTACAAGGCCGAGGGCGTGCCCCTCGTCGTCTTCGCCGGCAGGGAGTACGGCACCGGCTCGTCGCGCGACTGGGCGGCCAAGGGCACGAACCTCCTCGGCGTGCGCGCCGTCATCGCCCAGAGCTTCGAGCGCATCCACCGCTCCAATCTCGTCGGCATGGGCGTCGTGCCGCTCGTCTTCGAGGAGGGCACCTCCTGGCAGACGCTCGGGCTCAAGGGCGATGAGACGGTGACGATCCGCGGCATCGCCGGGGAGCTGAAGCCGCGCCAGAAGCTCACCGCGGAGATCACCTTCGCCGACGGCTCGGTGAAGCAGGTGCCGCTCGTCTGCCGCATCGATACGCTCGACGAGCTCGAGTACTTCAAGAACCGCGGTATCCTGCAGTACGTGCTGCGCCAGCTCGCGGCCTGACGGGCCCGTTGCGACCCGGGCGCCGGGCCCGGGCGGCATGCGATCGAAGGGCGCCCGCGGTTGGACAACCGCGGGCGCTCATGTATAGGAAGCTCCTTTCACGGACCCGGCGCGGTGGATGACGGGGCGCCCATCCATGCAGGGGCCGTCGTCGTGCTGCGATCAACCCAGGACAGGAGACTGACGCGATGGCGTCCACCTTCGAGACCGTCGCCAACATCATCTCGGAAACGTGCGACATCCCGCGCGACCAGATCACGCCCGAGAGCCACGCCATCGATGACCTCGGCGTGGATTCGCTCGCCTTCCTCGACATTGCCTTCGCCATCGACAAGGCCTTCGGCATCAAGCTGCCGCTGGAGCAGTGGACGCAGGAGGTGAACGAGGGCAAGGTCCCGGCCGAGCAGTATTTCGTGCTGAAGAACCTCTGCGCGCGGATCGACGAGCTCGTCTCCGCGAAGGTGGCCTGAGGGCCCGGCGATCCTGCCGGCCGCCGAATGATGCGATGATGGCGCGGGCGGTCTCCCGGCATCGCCGCGACGCATGGGAGAGCCATCCGTCGGGCCGAACCGCCGGGGGCGGCCCGCCACCTATTTCCAGACCCTGCCTATGCGTCTCGAATATTTCCAGATGATCGATCGTGTGGCGGCCTTCGACGAGGCCGCAGCGCGGCTCGAAGCCCAGTCGACCGTCCCCGGGGAGAGCCCCGTATTCGAGGGGCACTTCCCGGGTCACCCGCTGATGCCCGGCGTGCTCCTGACCGAGACCATGGCGCAGGCGTCCGGCTATCTCATCCTCGGCCTGTGCCGCTTTTCGCACATGCCCTTTCTCGCCGGCGTCGAGAAGGCGAAGTTCCGCTCCTTCGTGGGCCCGGGCGCGCCGCTCGCCATCACGGCGGAACTCGTGCACCAGGGCTCCGGCTATGCCGTGACCAAGGCGAAGATCCGCAGCGACGGCAAGGCGATCTGCGACGCGGAGCTCATGTTCCGCATGCTGCCCTTCCCCGACGGCCTGTCGGCTCGCATGCGCGAACAGGCCGAGAGCCTCGGCCTGATGCTGGAGGCTGCCTGACGATGACGACGCGTGAAGTCTGGATCACCGGCATCGGCCTCGTGTCCAACCTGGGCGAGGGGATCGAGCCGCATCTCGCCGCGCTTGCCGGGGAGGCCCGGGCGAAGGTGGACAGCGAGAGCTTTGCCCCCTACGCGGTGCATCCGGTCGTGCCGCTGGAATGGGACCGGCAGATCCCGAAGAAGGCCGACCAGCGGCAGATGGAGCCCTGGCAGCGGCTCGGCGTCTATGCGGCGGGGCTGGCGCTCGCCGACGCCGGGGTGAAGGAGGACAGGGAACTCCTCGGCCGCATGCACCTCATCGTCGCCGCCGGCGGCGGCGAGCGCGACTATGCGGTGGACGGGCAGATCCTCTCCGGCCTGCCGAAGAGCCCGGCACCGGGCGCCTTCCTCAACGAGCGGCTGATGAGCGACCTGAGGCCGACGCTCTTCCTCGCCCAGCTCTCCAACCTGCTCGCCGGCAACATCTCCATCGTCCACGGCGTCACCGGCGCCTCGCGCACCTTCATGGGCGAGGAGCAGGCCGGGGTCGACGCCGTGCGCATCGCCGCTGAGCGCATCGCCGCGGACCAGGGCGACATCTTCCTCGTCGGCGGCGCCTACAACGCCGAGCGGCCGGACGTGCTGCTCATCTACGAGATGGGTGGCTTCCTGTGGAAGAACGGCTTCGTCCCCGTGTGGGACCGGCCCGCGGCGGGAGGCGGCTTCATTCCCGGCTCCGGCGCCGCCTTCCTCGTCTTCGAGGCGCGCGACCACGCCGAGAAGCGCGGCGCCAGGCCCATCGCCGTGCTGCGCGGCGTCGCCGCCGACCAGGTGCGCCGCGGCCCGGGCGCGACGGAGCGCTCGCTCACGGCGCTCTGGCGCAGCATCGCGGACGGTTTCTCCGACGAAGCGGGGGCGGTCTTCTCGGGTGCGTCCGGCGTCGCCGGGCTCACCGAAGAGGAGCGTTCGGCGCTCGCGGCGCTCGCTCCGGACGCCGCGGTGTACGCCACCAACGAGCTCTTCGGCAATATGCTGGAGGCCCAGTTCCCGGCGGGGCTCGCGCTCGCGGCCGCGGCGCTCGGGCGGAGCGTGGTCGCGGAGGCGGTCGTGACCAGCGTCGGCCACGTCCGCGGCGAGGGGCTCGCGTTCCTCGGCAAGGCGTGAAGGGGGTGAGGACCATGGCACCGCACCGTGACAAGCTTGGGCGCCCCCTCGTCGCCGTGACGGGGATGGGCGTCGTCACCTCTCTCGGCCAGGGCAAGGCCGACAACTGGGCGGCGATCACCGCGGGCCGCTCGGGCATCCATCGCATCGAGCGCTTCGCCACCGACGGCCTGCGCACGACCATCGCCGGCACCGTGGACTTCGTGCCGGCCGAGCCCTTCTGCGCGCCGACGCTCTCGGAACGCATGGCGACGCTGGCGGCGGAGGAGGCCGTCGGCCAGGCGGCGATCGGCTCGGCGGGCGATTTTCCCGGCGCCCTCTTCATCGCCGTGCCCCCGGTGGAGATGGAATGGCCGCAGCGCGAGGCGCTGGCCGCCGCAGCCGGCACGGACGGCGATGTGACCTACGCCGAACTCCTGAGAGGGGCTGGCTCCGGCCGCTTCAAGGCGTGGCACGAGCTCTTCCTCTTCGGCACCGTGGCTGACCACATCGCCGAGCGCTTCGGCACCAAGGGCTCGCCGATCTCGCTGTCGACCGCCTGCTCCTCCGGGGCCACGGCGATCCAGCTCGGCGTCGAGGCGATCCGTCGCGGGGAGATGAGGGCGGCGCTCGCCATCGGCACGGACGGTTCGGTCAATCCCGAGTCGCTCATCCGCTTCTCGCTTCTCTCGGCGCTCTCCACCCAGAATGACCCGCCGGAGGGAGCGGCGAAGCCCTTCTCCAAGAATCGCGACGGCTTCGTCATGGGCGAGGGCGCGGCCGCCCTCGTGCTCGAGGACTATGAGCACGCGCTGGCGCGCGGTGCCACGATCCTCGGCTTCGTCCTCGGCTGCGGCGAGAAGGGCGACGGCTTCCATCGCACGCGCTCGAGCCCGGACGGAGCGCCCGCGATCGCCGCCATCCGCGAGGCCATCGCCGATGCCGGCCTCACGCCGGACGATATCGACTACATCAACGCCCACGGCACGAGCACGCCCGAGAACGACAAGATGGAATCGCTCTCCTGCGCGGCCGTGATGGGCGAACGCATGGCCTCCGTGCCGATCTCCTCCAACAAGTCCATGATCGGCCACACGCTGACGGCGGCGGGTGCGGTGGAGGCGGTGTTCTCGCTGCTCACCATCGCCGAGGGGCGCATCCCGCCGACGATCAACTACAACGTGCCGGATCCCGCCATCACGCTCGACGTCGTGCCCAACAAGGCGCGGGATGCGCGGGTCGGTCGCGTGCTGTCCAATTCCTTCGGCTTCGGCGGGCAGAACACCTGTCTCGTCTTCACGGCGGAGCCCGTCTGATGAGCGAGGCGAAACGCATCCTGGTCACCGGCGGGGCGAAGGGCGTCGGCGCCGAGATCGTCCGGAGCCTGCTCGCCGCCGGCTTCGACGTGGACTTCACCTACCGCTCCTCGGCCGCGGCGGCCGGGGCGCTCGTCGACGAACTGAAGGCCGCGCATGCCGGCCGGGCAGTGCGCGCCCTGTCGCTCGATCTCGCTGACAAGGTGGCACTCGACGCCTTCTGCGACGGGCGCGAGGCTGAGAGCTACTTCGGCCTCGTGCACAACGCCGGGCAGCCCTACGACGCGCTCGCCGCCATGATGGCGCAGGACAAGGCCGAAGCCGCCATGCAGGTGAACTTCTGGTCGCTGACGCGTCTCGCCAAGAGCCTCATGCGCAACATGCTGCGGGCGCGCGAGGGTCGCATTGTCGTCATCGGCTCGGTGGCGGCGCTGCAGGGCAACCCCGGCAACGCGGCCTACGCCGCCTCCAAGGGGGCGCTGCTCAGCTATATCCGCACGCTCGCGGTCGAGACCGGCAAGCGCGGCATCACGGTGAACTACGTGGCGCCGGGCTTCATCGCCACGGACATGATGGCGCCCTATGCCGCCTATCGTGCGGCGATGGAGAAGCAGATACCGGCCGGGCGCTTCGCCGATCCGGCGGAGGTCGCGGGCCTTGTCGCCTTCCTCATGAGCCCGCCGGCGGCCTACGTGACCGGCGCCGTGCTGCCGATCGACGGCGGCCTGACGGCGCAGATCGGCGTGCATCGCTGACCTTTCAAGCTTCTGCCGCCGAAGCGGAGGCCGGTTCGGCGAAGGGCCGGCCGTTCGCCAACCGGCACCGCACAGACATCTGGGACGAGGATCCATGCGAGCCCTGCAACTCTTCGGCGACCGTGACCTGCGCCTGACGGACATCGAGGCGCCGCCGCCGCCCGCCGAGGGCGAGGTGCAGATCCGCGTCAGAGCGATCGCCCTCAATTACCTCGACGTCTGGGGCTTCCGCGGCATGGCCTTCGCCAAGCGCAAGATGCCGCAGGTGGCGGGTGTCGAGGCCTCGGGCGAGGTGGTCGCCGTGGGGCCTGGCGTCACGCGCTTCAAGGCCGGCGATCCCGTCACCATGTACGGCGCCGAGACCTGCGGCCATTGCCGGGCCTGCCGCGAGGGGCGCGACAATCTGTGCGAGAACGTCGCCGGCATTCTGGGCTTCCACGTTGACGGTTTCGCGCGCGAGCTCATCAACCGGCCGGAGCGGCTCGTCATTCCGGTGCCGGCGGGCGTGTCCTGCGAGGACGCGGCCTGCGCGCCCATCGGCTTCGGCACCGTGCAGCACATGCTGTTCGACAACGCCCGTCTGGAACCCGGGGAATCGATCCTGGTGCACGCGGGCGGTTCGGGCATCGGCACTGCGGCGATCAAGATGGCCAAGGCCATGGGCTGCACCGTCTACACCACGGTGGGCGACGACGAGAAGGCGGCGAAGGCCAAGGCGCTGGGCGCCGACCACGTCATCAACTACCGCACCGAGCGCTTCGAGGGTGAGGTGCGCAAGCTGACGAAGCGCAAGGGCGTGGACGTGGTCTTCGAACACGTGGGTGCCGACACCTGGAACGGCAGCCTCCTGTGCCTCAAGCGCGGCGGACGGCTCGTCACCTGCGGCTCGACCTCCGGCGTGTCGACGACCATGAACCTGATGCAGCTTTTCCAGCAGCAGTACCGCATCTTCGGCTCCTTCG
This sequence comes from Chelatococcus albus, assembly GCF_030067675.1. Classification (GTDB taxonomy): domain Bacteria; phylum Pseudomonadota; class Alphaproteobacteria; order Rhizobiales; family Beijerinckiaceae; genus Chelatococcus_A; species Chelatococcus_A albus. Next base: position 46,500 of record NZ_JASJEV010000012.1, read on the forward strand.
GCTGCTCCATGCGCAACATCGCGCAGTCGCTCGACAAGATGGCGGCGGGCATGACGCCGGTGATCGACTCGGTCTTTCCGCTCGTTGACTTCGAGAAGGGGCTCGAGCGACTCGAAGGCCGCAAGGTCTTCGGCAAAGTCGTCGTCCGCTTCTGAGCGCGCCGGTCTTGACCTTCACCGGCACTTTGCCGATTTAGCGGATCGACGAACTCGGAAGGGACGGAGCGGACGGACCGCGCCCGTCGGGGAGCGGAACGTTTGGCGTCAAAAGGCTTCGCATCGTTGCGCAACGGCGTGATGCGCGTTGCATCCGGCGTCGCGGAAATCGCGATGGTGGGGGTGGTGCGGGGCGTCTTCGCGCTCCTTCGGGCGCTCGGCCCGGAGCGCGCCAGCAATCTCGGCGGCGCGCTCGCACGCTTCATCGGCCCGCTCCTGCCGGTCCATCGCGTCGCCCTCGACAATCTGCGCGCGGCCTTCCCGGAAAAGAGCGAGGCGGAGCGGAGGGCGATTGCCCTCGGGGCCTGGGAAAACCTCGGCCGCACGGGCGCCGAATATGCCCATCTCGGCACGCTTTTCGACTACGACTATTTCAACCCGCAGCCCGATGCGCGCGTCGAGGTCGAGGGGATCGAGCATTTCATCGCGCTGAAGGACGACGGCAAGCCCGGCATCATCTTCTCCTCCCACCTCGCCAACTGGGAGCTGCCGGCGATCTGCGCGGCGCGCTACGGGCTCGATGCGACGGCCGTCTTCCGCGCGCCGAACACGCGCGCGGTGGCGCGCGCCGTGCACGAGGTGCGCAGCGGCACCATGGGCGGGCTCGAGGCGGCGCGCCAGGGGGCCGCCTTCGCCATGCAGAGCGTGCTGGAGAAGGGCGGCCATCTCGGCATGCTCATCGACCAGCATTTCACCCGGGGCGTCACCGTGCCCTTCTTCGGCCGCCCGGCGAAGACGAACCCGATCCTCGCCAAGTTCGCGCGCCGCTTCGACTGCCCGGTGCACGGCGTGCGGGTCGTGCGCCTGCCCAATCTGCGCTTCAGGCTGGAGCTCACCCCGCCCATCGCGCTGCCGCGCGATGCGAATGGCGAGATCGACGTGGAAGGCGCCATGCGTGCCATGACCGCGGTTGTCGAGGGCTGGGTGCGGGAGCATCCCGAACAATGGCTGTGGATGCACCGGCGCTGGCGCGTGCCGCCCGCTGCCGGCAGCGCATCATGCACCGCTCAAGCCAACGTGACTTCCGATTGACCTGGCTTTGCGATTGAGTCGCGCCCCGTCGGTCGGGTTCGATCGCTGCCACTCGTCGCCATGTCCCGTCGTGCCGCCTTTCTCACTCTCGCCTTGGCGCTGGTCGCGCCGACCGCGGTTGCCGCGGCCGAGACGCCGCGGGCGGTCGTGGAGCTGTTCACCAGCCAGGGCTGCTCGGCCTCCCCGCCCGCCGATGCGCTGCTCGCCGAATTGGCGCAGGATCCCGCCGTCGTCGCGCTGACCCTGCCCGTCACCTATTGGGACTATCTCGGCTGGAAGGACACCCTCGCCGAGGCAGCCTTCAGCGCGCGCCAGCGCGCTTATGCCGCCGCCCGCGGCGATGGGCAGATCTATACGCCGCAGATCGTCGTCAACGGCCTGGCGCACGTCGTCGGGTCGGATCGCAATGCGATCGAGGAATCGGCGGTTGCGACGCGCGGGCGCCTCGGCGCCCTGTCGGTGTCCATCACGCTCGACGAGACGCCGACCGCACTCAAGGTCGAGGTCGGGGCGGCGCCGGACGGGGTGCAGAAGTCCGGCACCCTCTGGCTCCTGCCGGTGGTCAAGAAACGCGCCGTCAGCATCCACGAGGGCGAGAACAAGGACCTCAGGGTGACCTACACGAATGTCGTGCGACGCATTGTCCGCATGGCCGAATGGAAGGGCGAGCCCCTGGCCTTCGAGATGCCCATCGCGATGGCGCGACCGGCCTGGGCCGAAGGCTACGTCATCATCCTGCAGTCGAACGGCGGCGGGGCCGTCGGTCCGATCCTCGGGGCGGCCAAGGGGCCCGGCCTGTAGGCCGGCCCGCATCAGATCAGAAACACCCGGCTCGGCATCTCGTCGACATCGTCGGTGCGCGGCGGCGCATGTTCGGCGAGCACACGCCCGACGATGCCGACGGCGGCAACGAGGCCGTCGGCCGGGCGTCCGTCCGCGAGGGCTGTGACCAGGACCTCGATCGCCTCGCGCCAGACGCGAGCCTCCACACGGCACGCGATGCCTTCGTCGGCGATCACCTCGGCATAGCGTTCCGCCGCGGCGACGAAGATGAGCACGCCGGTTCGGTCGCGCGTGCGCGTCAGGCCGCGGGCGAGGAACTCGCGGCAGGCGGCATCGTGCGCGCGCCGCCGCCTGACGGCGCGGGGCACGAGGCGCAGGCGCAGCGCCGGGAGCGAGAAGAGGAGGGCGCAAAGGCCTGCGGCGAGGAGCGCGACGAGCTGGATGCGCTGGGCGCTGAAGCCCGTGAGAAAGAGGAGCGGCAGCGGCAGGGCGAGGCCGACGAGCAGGGCGAAGACGAGCGGCACGGTGCGATAGTCGCCCGCCGCCCGCGCCACGACGCAGACGATCTCGCCCGCGGTTCGCGCCTCCGCCTCGGCGATCGCCCTGGCTATACGCTCCCTGTCGGCCGAATCGAGCATGTCACCAGTCCCCCGAAGCGCCGCCCCCGCCGGAGGAACCTCCGCCGCCGGAAAAGCCTCCCCCGCCCGACGATCCGGCGGACCAGCCTCCGCCCAACCAGCCACCCGATGATCCGCCCCGGTCCGTCGGCCCGGGCAGGGCGATCCAGTGCCCGCCGCGGGTGCGGTGGTAGCGCACGGCGCGCCGCCCGGACCAGGTCGTGCGCAGCATGACCACGACAATGATGGCGAGGACGAAGATCAGGGCCGCGAGAACAAGGATATCGGCGAGGCCGCCCGACTCCTCGGTGCGCACGGTGGCCCGGCGCTGCCATTCCTCGGCGTCGCCGGTGAGGATGGCGGCGATGGCGTCAACGCCGGCTTCGATGCCGCCGGCAAAGTCGCCCTGCTTGAAGCGCGGGGCGATCGCCGTCGTGATGATGACCTTGGACAGGGCGTCCGTGAGGGCGCCTTCGAGGCCGTAGCCGACCTCGATGCGCACTTTCCGCTCTCGCGGCGCAACGAGGAGCAGGACGCCATTGTTCTTGTCCTTGGCGCCGAGCGCCCAGCGGCGGAAGAGGCGGTTGGCATACTCCTCGACGGAGAGGTCGCCGAGGCCCGGAACGGTGGCGACGACGATCTGGTCGCTGGTCTTGCCTTCGTGTGCCTCGAGCTTGGCCGCGATCCGTGCGCGCGCCTCATCGGCGAGAAGGCTGGCGGCATCGACGACGCGGCCGGTGAGCGGCGGAAAGGCCGGATCGGCCGGGAGGGCCGGAACCGCGGCAGCGGCGAGGAAGGCGAAGGCGGCGAACAGGCGGAGGGCCGCGAATAACCGCTCGAAGGCAGCGGATCGGGGGATGACCGGCCCTGCGATCCGCATGGGCATCAGGCTCTCCCCGGGGCTCAGAACTTGACCTGGGGCGGACGCTGCGAATCGGGTGGGGCCGTGAAGGTCTCCATGGGCCTCGCAGAGGGATAGAGGACCGCCGCGATCCAGCGGCCCGGAATGGTCCGCAGCTCCGTGTTGAAGATGCGCACGGCCTCGATGTAGTCGCGCCGCGCCACGGCAATGCGGTTCTCGGTGCCCTCGAGCTGCGACTGCAGGGCGAGGAAGTTCTGGTTCGACTTCAGGTCGGGATAGCGCTCGACCGTGACGAGCAGCCGCCCGAGGGCGCCGGTCAGGCTGTTCTGTGCGTCCTGGAATTCCTTGAACCTGGTCGGATCGGTGACGGTGGAGGCGTCGACCTTCACCTGGCTCGCCCTGGCGCGGGCCTCGGTCACCTGGGTCAGAACCTCGCGCTCCTGGGCGGCGTAGCCCTTCACCGTCTCGACGAGATTGGGAATGAGGTCGGAGCGCCGCTGATACTGATTCTGCACTTCGCTCCACGCAGCCTTCGCCTTTTCCTCGTAGGTGGGAACGTTGTTGATCCCGCAGGCCGAGACGAGAAGACCGAGACCGGCGGCGAGCAAGACCGCGCGGGCGCGGGCGAAGAACAGCATGAGGGCCCCCTTGGCTGTGAGCGGACGATGCCCCGTCCCTGCACGCGGAATGAGGCGAGATCTGTACGGTGCCGGAGATTAGACGAGGACGACGTCCCGGGCGAGCCGCAAGAAACGGCTCGCCCGCGCGCCCGGTCAGTGGCCGGCGGCGAGCGTGCCGCGCTGGCGAGGGTCGGCCGCGCCCATCAGCCCCTCCGGTGTGACGAGGATCGAGCTCGCCGAGCCGGAGGTCGAGCCGACCACCACCTTGTGGCCGCGCTCGCGCAGGAGCCGCAGCGCATCGGGCGAGAAGCCCGTCTCCACGAGGAGCGTGTCGGGGCGCCATTGGTGGTGCAGGCGCGGGGCGGTCACGGCCTCGGCGAGGTTCATGTCGAAGTCGACGACGTTGACGATGACCTGCAGCACCGTGGAAATGATGCGGCTGCCGCCCGGGCTGCCGGTGACGAGCGCAAGCCTGCCGTCGCGGAAGAGGAAGGTCGGCGTCATCGACGACAGGGGGCGGGCGCCTGGCGCCACGGAATTCGTCTCGCCGCCGACGAGGCCGTGGGCGTTGAGCGCTCCGGTCTTTGCCGCGAAGTCGTCCATCTCGTTGTTGAGGAGCACGCCCGTGCCGGCGGCGACGAAAGCGGCGCCGTAGGAGAAGTTGAGCGTATAGGTGTTGGCGACGGCATTGCCCTCGGCGTCGACGACGGAGAAATGCGTCGTCTGGCCGCTCTCGTAGGGCAGCGGATCGCCGGCCCTGATCTCCTCGGCCGGCCGGGCGCGCCTCATGTCGATGGCGGCGCGCAGGGTCTCGGCATAGGCCTTGGCGGTCAGGCCCTTCGCGGGCACCTTGACGCGCTCGGGATCGCCGAGCCAGGCCGCGCGGTCGGCATAGGCGGGCTTCATCGCCTCGGCGAGCAGGTGCATCGCGTCGGCGGAGCCCGCGCCGAGGGCCTTCATGTCGAAGCCTTCGAGGATGTTGAGGATTTCGACGAGATGGACGCCGCCCGAGCTTGGCGGCGGCATGGAAACGACCTCATAGCCTCGGTATCTGCCCGTGACCGGGCGGCGCAGCACCGGCCTGTAGGCGGCAAGATCAGCCGCGGTCATGACGCCGCCGGCCGCCTTGACGGAGGCCGCGATCTTCTCCGCGATAGGGCCGGTGTAGAAGGCGTCTGGCCCCCTCGCTGCGATGGCGGCGAGGGTTCCGGCGAGATCGCTCTGGACGAGGCGCTCGCCCCGGGCAAAGGGGCGGCCCTCCTTGAGGAAGATCGCGGCGGTGGCCGGATCGCGGCCGAGGCGCCCAGTCGCGTGCGGCAGCGAATCGGCGAGGTCCTCCTCCACCGCGATGCCTTCGCGGGCGAGCCTTTCGGCCGGCGCCACGAGATCGGCGAGGGTGAACTTGCCGGAGCCGTATTTCTCGAGAGCGAGCGCGAGGCCGCGCACCGTGCCGGGCACGCCGACGGCAAGCCCCGAATCGCGCGACTTTTTCGGGTCCGGCTCGCCGCTGGCGTCGAGGAACATGTCCCGCGTTGCCTCGGCGGGGGCGGTCTCACGGTAGTCGATGGCGATCGTTTCGCCCGGCCGCCCGTCCTTGCCGGCACGATGCACCAGCATGAAGCCGCCCCCGCCGAGATTGCCGGCGCGGGGCAGCGTCACGGCGAGGGCGAAGCCCACCGCGACCGCTGCATCGACCGCATTGCCGCCGCGCCTCAGGATGTCCACGCCGACACGCGTCGCCTCGGCCTCCTGCGACACCACCATGCCGTTCCTGGCGACGACAGGCAGCAGGCGGGCGGTGTCGGAGAGGATCGCTTGCCCTCCCGCGGGCATGCCGGGCGGGGCCCCCTGCGCGCGGACTGCGAGGGGCGCAAGGGCGAGGCCCGCGGCGAGGATGGCGGTGAGGAGGCGGGGCGGACGTGAGGCCATGGACATCCTCCGGAAAGGCGCGCAGCGCGCATGGCGGGGATGCTAAGGCCGATGCACGGCCCTGCGAAGCAGCATTCGGTCCGGAGCGCCGACGCGAGGTGGACAGGATCGGCGCCGCGGAACCGCCGAAGGCGGTGGCGCCCGGCGCGCGTTCGAGTCATGGTGCGGCGCTTCCGTCCCCTTTTCAGTGCCCCGCGATGACCTTCCTGCCCGATCTGTCCGTCTTGCTGACCTATTCACTCGCCTGCCTCGTGCTGTTCGCGACACCGGGGCCGGACATGAGCCTGTTCCTTGCCAAGACCGTCGCGGGCGGCCGCAAGGCCGGTATCGCCGCCATGCTCGGCGCCATGGCGGGCTGCTGCATCCACACGCTGCTCGCCGCGCTCGGCCTCTCCGCCCTGCTCGCGGCCTCCGCCACCGCCTTCACCGTGCTCAAGGTGGTGGGCGCGCTCTATCTGCTCTGGCTGGCGGTGGACGCGGTGCGCCACGGCTCGGCCCTCAACCTGCGGCAGGGAAAGCGCGAGGAGGTCTCCTTCGGCGGGACCTTTCTGGTCGGCGTCGGCATCAACCTGACGAACCCGAAGGTCGTTCTGTTCTTCGTGACGTTCCTGCCGCAGTTCGTCGCGACGAGCGATCCGCACGCCGCGGCCAAGCTCCTGTTCCTCGGCCTCTATTTCGTCGCCTTCTCGATTCCGCTCGGCATCGCCATGATCCTCGCCGCCGACCGGGTGCTCGCGGGCCTCAAGACGCGTCCACGCCTCCTGCGCGGCATGGACTATGCTTTCGCCGGTCTCTTCGGCACCTTCGCGCTCAAGATCCTCGCGACGCAGGCCCGCTGAGCGGGAGCCTTCAGTTGGCGGCCACCTTGTCGAACCCCTCGATCATGGGCCGGGCGTCGGGATGGGCGACGGCGGCGATCAAGCGGTCGGGCATCGCCGTCAGCTCGGAGTTGTAGCGGCGTGCCGCGGCGGCATAGTCGCTGCGTGCCACGACGATGCGGTTCTCGCTCGTCTCGAGCTTCTCGAGCACGCCGCGGATCTGGGGCTCGCGGCGGCGGTCAGGATAGAGGTTGATAAGATCCATGACGCGGCCGAGCGCCATGGAGAGCGCGTCCTGGGTCTTCTTGAAGGCGGCCAGGCGCGCCGGGTCGGTCGTGGCGGCGGGATCGGCCTTCAGGTCGCGGATCACGGCGTGCATGCGGGCGAGCTCGGCGACGAGATCGGCCTGAGCGGGATTGAGGGCCTCGACCACGGCGATGATCGACGGCACCAGCTCGGCTCGCTGGCGGAATTCCGCCTCGACGGTGCTCCACGCCGCATGTGCCTGGTCCGCCCTGCGCGGCACGTCGTCGACGCTGACGGCGAGCCAGCCCGCGGCCACGGCGACGGCGGCGGCCGCGGCGAGGACGGACCTGCGGGTGGTAAGTGCCATTCTGCAACTCCTTGTGTCGACAACCCCGGTGTCGACAATCCCGGCGGACCGCTGCGCTCTCCGGCCCGAAGGGCAGGCGCGCCACCTTGGCCTCGCGAGTCGATTCTCGCCACGGGACGACCGCAACGGCCGCACCGACCCGCTAGGCGGACGGGGTGACCGCTTCCTTACGGTCGGCCCCGGCATTGCGGCCGGCGACGAGCCAATAGACGAAACCGGCAACCACGCCTGTGAGGAAAAGCACGAGCGTGATGCGCAGCTCGCCCGCGGAGGCGGCGCCCGCGCCGCCTCGCGCCACCCATGGCACGGCGGCGGTCAGGACGCCAGTCGCCCCGCCGTACCAGACATAGGAGCGCCAGCCGGCGATTTCACCGATGACGGCGACGACGAGCGGCGGCAGCACGACCACGCCGATCGTCAGGCTCCACAGACCGAGAAGGAGGGCCGCCGCCGCATCGGCGCGTCCGGCCGCGACCTCGTCGAGGAAGGCGAAGAGGCCGGCGAGGCTCACGCCCGCAACGAGCTCGGCCACGGCCGGCTCGCTCATGCCGCCGATGATGAGGAAGAGAAGGCCGGCGGCGACGGCGAGCCCCAGGCCGAAGGGCACGAGGATGAGACGCGCGAGGAAGCGCACCGGACGGTTCACTCGCCGGCGGCGGCGTAGACGCCTTCCGCCCCGATGCCGCTCTCGAGCATCATGCGGGTGCGGGCGCGCAGCTTCTCCGTCTCGCTCTTCAGCTGGCCGCAGGCGGCGAGGATGTCACGGCCGCGCGGCGTGCGCACCGGGCTCGCGTAGCCGGCCCTGAAGACGATCTCGGAGAAGCGCTCGATGCGGTCCCAGTCCGAGCATTCGTACTGCGTGCCGGGCCAGGGATTGAAGGGGATCAGGTTGATCTTGGCGGGGATGCCCCTGAGCAGCCGCACGAGGGCGCGCGCGTCCTCGTCCGTGTCGTTCACCCCCTTCAGCATCACATATTCGAAGGTGATACGGCGGGCGTTGGAGGCGCCGGGATAGGTGCGGCAGGCCTCGAGCAGCTCGGCGATCGGATATTTCTTGTTGAGCGGCACGAGCACGTTGCGCAGGTCGTCGCGCACGGCATGCAGCGAGATCGCCAGCATGCAGCCGATCTCCGCCCCGGCGCGGGCGATCATCGGGACGACGCCCGAGGTCGACAGGGTGATGCGCCGGCGGCCGAGGGACAGGCCCTCGCCGTCGCAGACGACGTCCATCGCCGCCTTGACGTTGTCGAAGTTGTAGAGCGGCTCGCCCATGCCCATGAGGACGATGTTGGTGACGAAGCGGCCGCCGTCCGTCGGCACGAAGGCGCCTTCCGGCGGGGACTGGCCCGGCCAGTCGCCGAGCCGGTCGCGCGCCACCATGAGCTGCGCCACGATCTCCGCGGCCGTCAGGTTGCGCACGAGCTTCTGCGTGCCGGTGTGGCAGAAGGAACAGGTCAGCGTGCAGCCCACCTGGCTCGAAATGCACAGCGTGGCGCGGTCGACCTCGGGGATGTAGACGCACTCGATCTCGGCGCCCTTGTCGAGGGGGCCGGTGGAGGGCATGCGCAGGAGCCATTTGCGCGTGCCGTCGCGCGAGACCTGCTCGGCCACGACCTCGGGCCGCGCGAGCGTGTAGGCCTCGGCGAGGGCGCCGCGAAGGCCCTTGCCGATCGTCGTCATCTCCGAGAAGTCCCGGGCACCACGCAGGTAGATCCAGTGCCAGAGCTGGCCGAGGCGCATCTTCAGCTCATGCTCCGGCACGCCGACGGCGGCGAGCGCGGCGCGGATCTCCTCCCGCGTCAGGCCGACGAGCGAGGGTTTTGCGGGGGAGGCGGCCGGCGTGGCCTGCGCCGCGGCGGCGAGGGCCGCCCCGTCGCTGCGCGCGGCGTCGCTCACCGCGACCGGAACCGCGTTGGCATTGTGCTTCGCGATGTCGAGCGAAACCGCCGGCATCTCCCATCCCATTCCATGCGCGTCAGAAGAGGAGCGGCCTATAGCACATCATCACCGCGCAGGCCATGCGCCCGCCACGGGCGCAGCCGGCAAAGCGTCGCACCGCGCTGCGGGGCGCACAAGGCGGGACATCAGGGCGAGCGCAGGGGATCCTGTCGGCGCCGGGGCCCTGTTCCTCACCGGTCGCCCGCGACCCGCGCCCGGGCTTCAGGGCGAGGAGCCACGAGGACCTTGCCATTCGGATCGGCCGCGCCCGCGTCACCGCGGGTCAGGGGCATTCCTTCTTCACGCGCTCGAGCGCCTGGCTCAGGCCCGACAGCGAATAGACGTCGGTGAGGCTGTTGCCGCGCTTCGAGGTCGATTTGAGCTGCAGCTTGGCGCCCTTGCTCATGGCGGCGAGCACCTGGGCCTCCTCGGCGGGGTTCTTCACCCAGCCGTTCGAGCCCTTGGTGACCACGGCGTGCTTGGCCTCGCCGATGAGCACCTCGGCATCGACGCCCTCCTTAGCGGCGAATCCGAGCACGAAGCTCACCTCGTTGCGCACGTTCTCGGCCGGCCGTGTCGAGACGAAGAGATAGGCCGGATCGCGATTGAGGTTCTTGGGCTGCCGGTCCTTCGGCTGGGTGAGGGCGTAGCAGACCTTCGACTTGCCCTGCTGCGAGGCGTAGGCGCCCCAGTCGCCGTAGGTCGCGAGCAGCAGCGCCTGATTGCCGCCGGCCGCCGGGGCAGAGGCTGCCGCGCTCGCCGCGGTCGTCTTGCCTGTGGCGTTCGGCTTGGCCGCCGCCGGCTTGGCTGCGGTCCCAGCGCCGCCTGCCTGCGGCTTGGCGGCACCATTCGCCGCGGGCTTCGCAGGCTGCGCAGGCCTCACCTGCTGCGCGGCTGCCGGCGCAATGCCGAGGAGCATCGCCGCGGCGAGGACTGGAAGCGTGGGAAGCCCCTGGGCGGGCCGAGCTGAGGTCCGTCGAATCATGGACGCAATCTTACTGCTCCGAGGCTGCGGGAAAAGCCGGACGCGCGGAACACCCCAGGCGGACCGGGCATGTGCCGACAGGGTTCCGCCGGCGGCGGGGGACCGGCCGCCGGGACCCGCGGCACTAGGAAGGGCAGGAAGGGGGCGAAATTTCGATCGACGATAGGATCAATGTCGCCAGCCGCCACATTGTGCGAACCTCCGGCCCGCGCTCGTCCGGAGCCGCCCTCGCAGTTCGCGGAAGGAAGCCCATGAAAGCCATTCTGTGCAAGGCCTTCGGGCCGCCCGAAAGCCTGGTGGTCGAGGATCTGCCCGAGCCCGTACCGGGCCCGGGGGAGGTGGTCGTGGCCGTGAGCGCCGCGGCGCTCAACTTCTTCGACACGCTGATCATCCAGGGACGCTACCAATACCGGCCGGAGCTGCCCTTCTCCCCCGGAGGCGAACTCGCCGGCACGGTGGCGGTGCTCGGACCGGATGTCACCGACTGGGCCGTGGGCGAGCGCGTCATGGCCTATGTCGGCTGGGGCGCCGGCCGCGAGCGTGTCGTCGTCAAGGTGCAGGACCTGATCCGCCTGCCCGAGGCGCTCTCCGACGAGCGCGCGGCGGGGCTCACCGTCACCTACGGCACGTCGCTCCACGCGCTGCAGGACCGCGCGCGGCTCGCACCGGGCGAAACGCTCGCCGTGCTCGGCGCGGCCGGCGGCGCGGGCCTGTCGGCCGTCGAGCTGGGCCGCCTGATGGGCGCCCGCGTCATCGCCTGCGCTTCGTCGGCCGACAAGCTCGAACTCGCCCTCGCGCATGGCGCCGACGACACACTCGACTATGGCGCGACCGATCTCAAGGACGGGCTCAGGCGCCTCACCGGCGGGCGCGGCGTCGACGTGATCTACGATCCCGTAGGCGGTGCATTGACCGAGGCCGCCCTGCGCGCCATGGCCTGGGAAGGGCGCTTCCTCGTCGTGGGCTTCGCCGGCGGCAACATCCCGAAGCTTCCGCTCAACCTCGTGCTGCTCAAGGGCTGCGATGTCCTCGGCGTCTTCTGGGGCGCGTTCCGCGAGCGCGAGCCCGCCCACCATCGGGCGAATATGGCGCGGCTCGTCGCCTGGGCGGCGGAGGGCAAGCTTTCCGCCCACGTCCATGCCGTCTATCCGCTGGAACGGACGGCGGAGGCGCTCGACGTCATCGCGCGGCGCGAGGCCAGGGGAAAGGTGATCGTAAAGCCCTGAACGCGAACGCTCCCGGCTAAGGGCGGGCCGACCGCCGGGGCAGGCGGCGGCCCCCGCCCGTCAGGCGGGATCCTGAAGCTTCGCCAGCGCCGCGCGCGCCTTCCTGCGGTGCTCGTCGGTGACGGCGCCCGCGACCGCCGCCATGGCGACGCCGAGGACGGCGACGTCGTCAGTGAAACCCAGCAGCGGCAGGAAGTCGGCCACCGCGTCCGTCGGCAGGATGAAATAGCCGAGCGCGCCGAGGAGCACGAGCTTCACCTTGCGCGGTGTCGCCGGATCCTTGACGCAGTAGAAGGCGGCGACAAGGTCCTCGGCGAAGGGCAGATTGCGCGCGATGCGCCTCAGTGCCGCCCAGAAGTGGCGCGTCACGCTGTCTTCGTCGCGGACGGCGCGGCGGATCGCCGCCATTTCCTCTCGCGTCAAGGGACGTGCCAGCAGGTCGATCATCCTCTCCTCCTGGACGCGCGGCGACCTCCGTCCGCACCCCGAGGCCGCAAGATGGTCGGCGGGGCGGGCCTGCACAAGAGCAGGCCGATTTTCGCACCAAAGGACAGTTTGCGCCGCCGGTCGCGTGCGATACACCGCATCGACCCATCATAGCGGAGGAAACCCATGAAGCTCGACGGTTCGCTCGCGGCACTCGTCACCGGTGGTGCCTCGGGGCTCGGGGAGGCGACGGCGCGCCTCCTGGCGAGCCACGGTGTCAAGGTGGCGCTCCTCGACATGAACGCCGAGCGGGGCGAGGCGGTGGCCCGCGACATCGGCGGTCTCTTTGTCAAGACCGACGTGACCGACGAGGCCTCCGTCGACGCGGCGCTTGCCAAGGCGCGCGAGGCGCAGGGCGTGGCGCGCATCCTCGTCAACTGTGCCGGCATCGCGCCCGGCAAGCGCACGGTGTCAAAGAAACGCGACACGGGTGAACTCGTGCCGCACGACACTGCGACCTTCGCCAGGACGCTGGCGGTCAATCTCACCGGCACCTTCACCATGATCGCCAAGGCCGCCGCGGCCATGGCCGGCCTCGAACCGGTGACCGCGGACGGCGGGCGCGGCGTCATCGTCTGCACCGCCTCGGTGGCGGCGACCGACGGGCAGATCGGCCAGGCGGCCTACGCGGCGTCGAAGGGCGGCATCCTTGGCCTGACGCTGCCGGTGGCGCGCGACCTCTCCTCCTTCGGCATCCGCGTCATGACGATCATGCCCGGCATCTTCGAGACGCCGATGTTCGCGTCGGTGCCGGACGAGTATCGGCAGGCGCTCGAAGCGAGCGTACCGTTCCCTTCCCGCCTCGGCCGGGCGGAGGAATATGCGGCGCTGGTGAAGTCCATCGTCGAGAACGACATGCTCAACGGAACCGCCATCCGGCTCGACGGCGCCATCCGCCTCTCGCCGAAATAGGGATCGTCGCGCCTGCCGCGCGCCGCCGTCCCGTCGGAGCGGCGCGCGGCCCGCCTGTCTCCCGCTACTGCCCGGCGATGCGATCCATCGCCCGGGCGAGCTCCACGTCGCGCCGGGTCAACCCGCCAGCATCATGGGTGGTGAGGGTCACGTCCACCGTCTTGTAGACATTCGCCCACTCGGGATGGTGGTCCATCTTCTCGGCGACGAGCGCGACGCGCGCCATGAAGCCGAAGGCTTCGTTGAAATTCCGGAAGACATATCGTTTGGCGATGGCGTCGCGCCCCTCGACGGCCGTCCAGCCGGCGAGCCCCGCGAGCGCCGACCGCCGCTCTTCGTCCGTGAGCCTCACCATGGTGGTCTTCTCCTCGTTCCTGTCGGCTGCGGCGGTGCTCGCTGATGCTTCCTCTGGGGCTTGCCCCCGTCGCCCGGGCCGTCAGCCCAGCGGATAGGCGGCCTCGACCACATAGGGCCCGCCACCGACCGAAGCGCGCGACGAGAAGAGCACGAAGCGCGTCGCCGTGAAGCGGATGGCCGGGAAGGCGCCGCGCGTCGCCAGATAGTCCGCGACGTCGATGGGCGAGGCATCGCGCAGGCGGGCCAGCGTGACGTGCGGCGTATACTTGCGCGTCTCCGGCGGCAGGCCGGCACGACGGACCTTGCGCTCGTGGTCGGCCTGCAGCTCGATGAGCTCCGTCGACGGCACGGCGCGCGCGAAGACGGCCCGCGGCCGCCCGCCGCCGAAGCTCGCCAGTTCGTCGATGGTCACCGTGACCGGGTGGCGATGCACCTCGCCCAGGGAGACGTAGATGTCGTGCGCGGTCTTCTCGTCGATGTCGCCGATGAAGCGCAGCGTGATGTGGTAGTTCTCGGGGTCGATCCAGCGGGCGCCCGGTAAGCCGCCGCGATACATCGACAGCGACATGGCCACCTCGGCAGGCACCTCGAGGCCGGTGAAGAGGCGGGGCATGGAGGGTCTCCCGCATGTTCAAGGGCCGCGTGGCCGGCCCGCGCCGGCCTCGGGCGGCGACGCGAGCCGATGATCGGGGTGTCCCGCAATGGCGCGAATCACCCCGCATTCATAGGTTCACCCCGCCGGCCCGCCCTGTCCAGCAGCGAGCCGTGACGGCAGGATGACGCCGCCGGGCCAGATGCTGCCGTTGCGGCCGGTCGCGGCCGCCCCGTCGACGCGAGCCACCTTCGCCGCGCGGTGCCGCGGTGCGACGGGAACAACGGTCCGCTCAGTGAAAGTGGCCTGTTTTCAAATGGTTGGTCGCATCCGCCTTTTCAAGGAAGGCGGAGGCGGCCCGTGGGCGCGGCGGCTGCCGCGCTCAGGGGCAGGGGTTCGAGTGGAGCTGATGGATGGCGTTGATGCGCTCCTCGATCTCCGGCGTGATGGCGACGTCGACGGCGCCGATGTCGGTCTTCAGCTGCTCCAGGGAGGTCGCGCCGATGATGTTGGACGTGACGAAGGGCCGCGAGTTGACGAAGGCGATGGCGAGCGCGGCGGGATCGAGCCCGAGCTCCCGGGCGAGTGCCACGTATTTCTCGATGGCCGTGTCGGCTCCCGGCTTCTCGTAACGCTGGCCGCGATTGAAGAGGGTGGTGCGGGCGCCGGCCGGCCGGGCGCCATTGAGATATTTGCCGGTGAGATAGCCCTGCGCCAGCGGCGAGTAGGCAAGGAGGCCGACCTCCTCGCGCATGGTGATCTCGGCGAGCGCCACCTCATAGGTGCGGTTGAGCAGATTGTAGGCGTTCTGCACCGACTGCACGCGCGGCAGGCCCCTGGTCTCGGCGTGATGCAGGAAGGTCATGGTGCCCCAGGCACTCTCGTTCGACAGGCCGACGTGACGGATCTTGCCGGCCTGCACGAGGTCCTGCAGCACGGCGAGGATCTCTTCGATCGGGTTTTCCGGGCCCTTCTCCCACTTGAAGACCGTGGGATTCGAGCCCCAGGGCATGGCGCGGTCGGGCCAGTGGAGCTGGTAGAGGTCGATGTAGTCCGTCTGCAGGCGCTTCAGGCTCTTGTTCACCGCCTCCTCGATGTTGGCGCGGTTGAGCTCGGCGCCCGAGCCGTTGTCGCGGAACCAGTGCATGTCGGTGCGGCCGACGACCTTGGTGGCGAGGATGACCTTGTCGCGGTTCTTGCGCGCCTTGAACCAGTTGCCGATGATCCGCTCGGTCGAGCCCGTCGTCTCGGCCATCGGCGGGATCGAATAGAGTTCGGCCGTGTCGAAGAAATTGACGCCGTGGTCGAGGGCGTAGTCCATCTGTGCGTGGCCCTCGGCCTCGGTGTTCTGCTGCCCCCATGTCATGGTGCCGAGGCAGATCAGGCTGACATCGAGGCCGGTGCGGCCGAGCTTGCGATATTGCATGGCGACACTCCTTGGCACGCACGGCGGCGCGCCGCGCGCTCGATCGGCGAAGGGCTTGCGGCGAAAGCCGTCAGCCGTTGGTCTTGAGGGAGGCGAGGAAGCGCTCGACCGTCGGCAGCATGCGCTCGACGATACGCTTCACGCCCTCGGCGGTAGGGTGCATTCCGTCGGCGAGGTTGAGGCTGGGATCGCCCGCCACCCCGTCGAGGAAGAAGGGATAGAACACGAGGCCATGTTTCTGCGCAATCGTCGGGAATATGGCGTCGAAGCGGGTCTGGTATTCCGTCCCGAGATTGGGGGCTGCGCGCATGCCGGCGACAAGCACGGCAATGTCGCGCTCCCTGAGCCGGGCGACGATGGCGTCGAGCGCCTCCTCGGTCCGCGCCGGGTCGACGCCGCGCAGCATGTCATTGGCCCCGAGCTCGAGGATGACCGCCCGCGTGCCCTCGGGCACGGACCAGTCGACGCGCGCGAGGCCGGCGGTGCTCGTGTCGCCCGAGACGCCGGCGTTCAAGATCTCGACCGCATGGCCCCTGTCCCTCAGTGCCCTTTCGAGCACGGCGGGGAAGGCCGCGTCCTGCGGCAGGTTGAAACCGGCCGTCAGGCTGTCGCCGAGGGCCACGATCCGTACCGGCCCGTCGGTGGCGGAGCCCGGCAGGGGCCACACCATCACGGCGAGCACGAGTGCCAGCGCGACGAGACGTGATTGGATCAGGATGGCGAGCCTCCCATATGAGGGGGCATCGCGCCTGGCGGCCTTCTGGATAACCGGGCGCCCATGCGGCGCAGGCGCATTCTCGCGATCCTGGAGACGAGGCGGAACGATGGACATCGAGGCGCGGTGCGGAGCTGAAACCCCGAGCGATATGGCGATCCGCCTCGCCGATGTCCACCTGAGCCTCGGTCACGGCGCAGCGCGCGTGCACATTCTCAAGGGGATCACGCTCGCGGTGGCACGGGGCGAGGCCATCGGCCTCGTGGGCCCCTCCGGCTCGGGCAAGTCGACACTCCTCATGACCATGGCCGGGCTCGAACGCCCCGATTTCGGCAGCGTGACCGTTGCCGGCCGGGACCTTTCGGGCCTCGACGAGGACGACCTTGCCCGCTTCCGCGGCCGCAACATCGGCATCGTCTTCCAGTCCTTTCATCTCGTGCCGACCATGACGGCGCTCGAGAATGTGGCGCTGCCGCTGGAACTGGCCGGCGAGCGCGACGCGCATCTGCGGGCACGCGCCGAACTCGACCTCGTCGGGCTCGGCGAGCGGTTGCAGCACTATCCCGCCCAGCTCTCGGGCGGCGAGCAGCAGCGCGTGGCGATCGCCCGTGCCATCGTCGCCAACCCCGAAATCCTCGTTGCCGACGAGCCGACCGGCAATCTCGACGAGAGCACGGGTCAGAGCATCATCGACCTGCTCTTCGCCCTGAAGCGTGACCGGGGAGCGACGCTCGTCCTTGTCACCCACGATGCCTCGCTCGCGGCGCGCTGTGACCGGGTCGTGCGCCTGCGCTCCGGCCATATCGAGGCCACGCCGGCCCCGGCGGCGGCCTGAGGACGGCGCGATGCACGGCGGATTCGACCGACAGCGCGCCCCCGGCACCGTCGCCCGCCTTGTGCTGCGGCTTGCCCTGCGCGAGCTGCGCGGGGGCCTGCGCGGCTTCGGTATCTTTCTCGCCTGCATCGCGCTCGGCGTCATGGCGATCGCCGGCGTCGGCTCCGTGTCGCGCAGCCTGACCGAGGGCCTGGCGCACGAAGGGCGGCGCATCCTCGGCGGAGACGTGGCGGTGAGCCTGGTGCAGCGCGAGGCGAGCGAGACGGAGCGCGCCTATCTCGCGACGAGGGGACGGCTGTCCGCCATCGCCACGCTGCGCGCCATGGTGGTGGCGGGCGAGAAGGGCTCGGCCCTCGTCGAGCTCAAGGCCGTCGATGCGGCCTATC
Source organism: Chelatococcus albus (assembly GCF_030067675.1). Taxonomy (GTDB): domain Bacteria; phylum Pseudomonadota; class Alphaproteobacteria; order Rhizobiales; family Beijerinckiaceae; genus Chelatococcus_A; species Chelatococcus_A albus. The sequence continues at coordinate 63,847 of NZ_JASJEV010000012.1, forward strand.
CAACGGTCGGCACGCTGGAGAGCGAGCCGCAGCGTCCGCTTGCGGCCCTGCTCGGGGGCGGGGACGGGGTCTTCGGCGCTGTCGCCGACCCGGTGCTGCTTGCCCGGCTCGATCTGAAGCTCGGCGACCGGGTGAGGCTCGGCCGGGCGGAAATCGAGATCCGCGCGAGCCTGCGGAACGAGCCGGACAAGATCGCCGCCGGAGTCGGCTTCGGCCCGCGCCTGCTCGTGGCGCAGGAGGCGCTCGCAGCCTCCGGTCTCGTGCAGCCGGGCAGCCTCGTGCGTTTCACCTATCGCCTCACGCTGCCGCAGGCGGACGATGCGGCGCTCGCCCACTTCGCCGAGGAGACGAAGCGCGCCCTGCCGGACGCGGGCTGGGACATCCGCTCGCGCGTCAACGCCGCTCCGCAGTTCGCGCGCAACATCGAGCGCTTCACCCAGTTCCTGACGCTCGTCGGGCTGACTGCCCTGATGGTGGGGGGCGTCGGCGTGGCCAATGCCGTGCGCGGCTTCGTCGAGCGCAAGCGCGATTCTATCGCGACCCTGAAGAGCCTCGGGGCGCCGGGCGGGCGCGTCGTCGCCATTTACCTCGCCCAGGTGCTTCTCATCGCCGTCGTGGGCGTCGGCATCGGCCTCGCGCTCGGGGCGGCGATGCCCTTCGTGCTGGCGGGCGCCGCCCGCTCCCTCATTCCCATCCCGCTCGATCCGGCGCTTGCGCCGGGGGAGCTTGCGGTCGCCGCGCTCTACGGCCTCCTCACCGCACTCGTCTTTGCGCTCGCGCCCCTCGGCCGGGCGCACGACGTGCCGGTGTCGGCCCTGTTCCGCGACCAGGTGGACCCCGAGCGGCGCCTGCCGCGCCGGCGCTATCTCGCCGCGCTCGGCCTCGCGCTAGCGGTGCTCATGGCCGTGGCCGTCTTCTTCGCCTTCGATCGCCATGTCGCTGCGATCTTCATCGGTGCGGCGCTCGGGGCCTTCGTGCTGCTCAGGCTCGTCGCCGAGGGGATCATGGCGCTCGCCGCGCGCCTGCCGCGCCCGCGCCGGGCGGCGCCCCGGCTCGCACTCGCCAATATCCACCGGCCCGGGGCGCTGACCCCCTCGCTCGTGCTGTCGCTCGGCCTCGGGGTCACGCTGCTTGTCGCGCTCGCGCTCGTCGACGCCAACGTGCGCAGCCAGCTGACGCGCGCCCTGCCGGGGCAGTCGCCGAGCTTCTTCTTCCTCGATATCCAGAACGGCGAGGCCGAGCGATTCGCCGCCTTCCTGGCTGCCGAGGCGCCGGAGGCCCGGATCGAACGGGTGCCGATGATGCGCGGCCGGATCGTGAGCCTGAAGGGCATCCGCGTCGAAGACTACAAGGCGCCCGAGCAGGTCGCCTGGGTGCTGGAGGGGGATCGCGGCATCACCCATGCGGCGGAGGCGCCCGAGGGCTCGTCGCTCACATCCGGTGCGTGGTGGCCGAAGGACTACGAGGGGCCGCCGCTCGTCTCCTTCGACCGCGAGATTGCGCAGAATCTCGGGCTTTCCGTGGGCGACAAGATTGTCGTCAACGTGCTCGGCCGCAACCTCGAGGCGACCGTCGCCAATCTGCGCGTCGTCGAATGGCGCAGGCTCGGCATCAATTTCGTCATGGTGTTCTCGCCCGCGACCTTCGCCGGCGCCCCGCACACGCAGCTTGCCACGCTCACCCTGCCGAACGGCGGCGCCGCGGCGCAGGAGGCGGCGATCCTGAAGGCCACCGCCCGCGCCTTCCCGACCGTGACCAGCGTGCGGGTGAAGGACGCCCTCGACGCGGTCAACGACATCGTGGGCCAGCTTGCCGTCGCCCTGCGGGCGGCCAGTTCGATCGCGCTCGCCGCCAGCCTCCTGGTGCTCGCCGGCGCGCTCGCCGCCGGCCATCGCGCCCGCCTCTACGACGCGGTGATCCTGAAGACGCTCGGGGCCACGCGCGGCCGGCTGCTCACCGCCTACGCCCTCGAATACGGCGCCCTGGGCCTCGCCACCGCGCTCTTCGGCTTCCTCGCCGGCACGGTCGCTGCCGCCGTCATCGTAACGCGCGTCATGCGGCTCGACTTCCTCTTCGAGCCGGCCGGCGCGATACTCGCCGCCGTCCTCGCGGTGCTTGTCACGATCGCCTTGGGGCTTGTCGGTACCTGGCGTATTCTGGGGCAGAAACCCGCTTTTTACCTAAGGAACCTCTGAGATTCGGGGGGGTGAGGCAACCTTTCCAATGTTTAATGTTCGCGCAATGAACTTTGCGGCGGCGGAAGTTCTTGCCGCTCGCGTGTCGTTTGGCGCTCGCCTCTTGTACAGCACCGCTTGTCGGACCATATTGTCGACCGATGCCGAGCAATCGGCACATGCTTTCAGCTTCGTGAGGAATCCATGTCGGACTTGAACCGCAACGCTTCTGTCTTCGGCAGCGGCGTCGCCCGGGCCGGGACCGCAGAGCTCGACCAGGGCCTGCGGGCCTTCATGCTCGGCGTCTACAACAACATGGTGCTCGGGCTCGCGGTCACGGGTCTCGCCGCGCTCGGCACCTACATGCTCGCCGTCGCGGGCACCAGCCCCACCGGCAAGGTGACGGCGCTGACCGCCTTCGGCCAGGCCATCTATCTCAGCCCGCTGAAGTGGGTCGTGATGCTGGCGCCGCTCGCCTTCGTCTTCCTCTTCTCCTTCAAGGCGGAGAGGATGAGCGCTTCGGGCGCGCGCGGCCTCTTCCTCGCCTTCGCGGCGGTGATGGGCCTGTCGCTGTCGACGATCTTCGTCGTTTTCACGCGCGAATCGATCCTGCAGGTGTTCTTCATCACGGCGGCGGCCTTCGGTGCGCTCAGCCTGTGGGGCTACACCACCAGGAAGAGCCTGTCGGGCATGGGGTCGTTCCTGGTCATGGGCCTCTTCGGCCTGGTCATCGCCTCGCTCGTCAACATCTTTCTGGCGTCGAGCGCGCTCGCCTTCGCCATCTCGTGCATCGGCGTGCTCGTCTTCGCCGGCCTGACCGCGTGGGACACGCAGCGCCTGAAGGAGATGTACATCTACGGCGGCTATGACGGCGAGACGGCTGCGAAGGTGTCGGTCTATGGCGCACTGACGCTCTATCTCGACTTCATCAACATGTTCCAGTTCCTGCTGTCGCTCTTCGGCAACCGGAACGAGTGATAGGCGGCGCTCCGGCGCTCACGGAACGTCGGACGGCCCCGGCTCTGCCGGGGCCTTTTCTTTGGTGCGTCGTCGCCGGCCGCACCGCTTGCCTTCGCTGGGGGAAGACGGCTCCATGCACCCTCTGACGCTCATCGTGCGGCCGTCAGCGGACGGAGACTTCCCGCCATTACCGCGATCTATGCCCATGCCGTCACGCACGGCACGGCTTCCTTCGAGCTCGAACCGCTGGACGTGGCGGAAATGGCGAGGCGCCGCGCCGCCCTTCTCGCCGCCGACTATCCCTATCTCGTGGCCGAGAGCTTCGGCAGCGTGGTCGGCTACGCCTACGCTGGACCCTATCGGCCGCGCCCAGCCTATCGGGCGACTGTCGAGGATTCGATCTATGTCGCGCCGGAGGCACAGGCCGGCGATGTCGGCCGTGCGCTGCTGACGGCGCTCGTTGGCGCCTGCGAACTGCGGGGTTTTCGCCAGATGATCGCGGTGATCGGCGACAGCGGCTCGACAGGCTCCATCCGCCTGCACGCAGCACTCGGCTTCCGGCGTGTCGGCATCCTGGAAGCCGTGGGCTGCAGGCATGGCCGCTGGCTCGACAGCGTGCTCATGCAGCGCGCTCTCGGTGCGGGCGCCACGACGGCGCCGGGTGAAGCATTGCCCGCTTCCTGAACCGCCGCCCGCGCCCGGCCGGGCGCGGGCCCTCGTTCGCCTTCGGGAGCCCCGTCAGGCCGAGACGAGGCGGAGCGACCGGTCCAGCACGCGCAGCACCCGGGGGAGTTCGTGGCCGCGCTTCAAGACGAGGCCGGAAGTGGCGACCACCGAATAGAGGCCCTGCCGGCGGGCGAGCTTCGGATCCTTCTCGATGCGGTAGAGCGGCATTTCCGACGTGCGGCGGAACACCGAGAAGACCGCCTTGTCCCGCAGGAAGTCGATGGCGTAGTCGCGCCACTCCCCCTTCGCCACCATGCGCCCGTAGAGATCAAAGATTGCGCGCAGTTCACGATGGTCGAAGGATACGTGGGAAGACACCAGTTGGATCGGCGCCGATGCTCCCGCCGGCACGCCGTGCGGCTTCGCTCTCTTCAGGGGCACGACGCTGGCGCCACCCGTGCCCCGCAACCGTTGCGTCTCCGAGAGTTCGTTCTCGCTCATCGCGCCTCCCGTCGTCACAGGTTCGGCGGGCGATCGGGACCGCGAACCGGCCCTTCGCTCGTCGTGTCGTTTCCTTGTCATGATGGGCTCCGGCGGAGCCGGGTGCAAGGCACAAGGACGCGGCGCGGCGGCGAGCTTGGGCGCCCGCGTACCACCCCTCACGGCTTCGTCAAGAAGACCACATTTTCGCCCCAGTGGCGTCAAGCGACGGCCCCACTGCCCGGCGATAACCTCACCGTTGCCTCGACGGCCCGGCTCCCTGGAGCCTCCGGACACGTCAGCCCCCCAGCCCCCCGGGGTTTTGGGGCAGCCGGGCCACTCGGTTCCGTGTAAGAGTACCCTGTATCTCCGGCCGGCGCTCGCGCCGGCCTTTCCTTTTGGACGGCCCTGGCGGCCACCGGCTCAGCGGCTCTGGGCGTGGTAGTCGCGGTTCGGGCGCATGTCGACGGCGCTCGCCAGGCGGTTCGACATGTTGAAGAAGGCCGCGACCGCCGCGATGTCCCAGATCGCCTTGTCGTCGAAGCCCGCCGCGCGCAGGGCGGCGGGACCCGCCTCCTCCACTTCCCACGGGCATTCCGACAGCTTGACCGCGAAGTCGAGCATGGCGCGGTGGCGCGGCGACAGGTCGGCCGCGCGGTAGTTCATGACCATCAGTTCGCCGAGCAGCGGATCGCCCGAAAGCTGGCGCACCGCCGCGTCGTGCGCCGTCAGGCAGTAGTAGCAGCGGTTCACGCTCGAAACGGCGACCGCGATCATCTCGCGCTCGAGCTTCGACAGGCCGGAGGGGGCCAGCATCAGGTCGTTGTAGAGCGCAGCGAAGGCTTCGAGCTTGGCGTTGTCGTGGGCGTAGGCCGCAAGCACGTTGGGCACAAAGCCGAGCTTCTCCTCGCATTTGGCGAAACAGGCCTGCATCGCCTCTGACAGCATGTCGCGCGCAAGGCCGAGGGCGGTCACCCGCCCGTCGGTATCCTGCTGCGGCGGTTTCTCGCCGACGTCGGGTTTTGCCGGTTTCGTCATCCTGGGATCCTCCTCACGGCGCAAACTTCAATCGATTCGATGGTTCGGCTTCCGCAGAATGTTCCTTAACACGTGTGCTATGTGCATGCTGCGGTGGGGGCGGATCGTGAGCCCGCCGCGGGACAACGAGCCTGGAGGAAGGCGATGGCGCTGGAAGCGGCCGCGGAACGCGAGGCCCTGATCGGCGAGGTCGAAACGGTGTTGGCAGGAGAGAGCGCGGGCGGCGCTCCTTCGGGCTTCGTGGAGGCGCTGCTCGGGCGTACGGCGCTCGAGGATCTCGCGCCCTATCCGGCCGAATCGCTCGCACGGATCGCCGATTCGGCCTTCCGGCACCTGTCCGACGTGCGTCCGGGCGGGCGCCACGACATTCGCCTCCTCGATCACGAGATCGAGGCGGACGGCGGCAAGCGGGAGATCACGGTCGTCGAGGTCGTGAACGACAACATGCCGTTCCTCCTCGATTCAACGCTCGCCGAGATCGTCGACCAGGGCTACGAGCCGCGCCTCGTGGCGCATCCCATCCTCGCCGTCGAGCGCGATGAGGCGGGTGCCTTCAAGCGCCTCGTCGGCGAGGCGCTCGCCGGCGCCCCGCTCGGGGCCCGGCGGGAGAGCTTCATCCACGTCCATCTCGACCGCATCGACGACGAGGCGGCGCGGGCCCGCCTCGCCGAAGGCCTCGACAAGGTCTATGTCGACGTCGAGCGTGCCGTGCGCGACTGGGCGGCCATGCGCGCGCGCCTCGCCGAGGCCGCCGAGGCCTACAAGATCAATCCGCCGCCGCTTCCCGCCGACGAGGTGACGGAAGCGGTGCGCTTCCTCGAGTGGATCGCGGCCGACAACTTCACCATCCTCGGCGCGCGCGAGTACCGCTTCGCCGGCGGCGACACCGCCGCCGATCCTGTGGAGGGCACGGGCCTCGGCATCCTGCGCGACCCTTCCGTGCGCGTGCTGCGCCGCGGCCGCGAGCTCGTGGTCATGACGCCGGAGATCCGCGCCTTCCTCGACCGGCCGGTGGCGCTCATCATCACCAAGGCCAACGTCAAGTCGCGCGTCCACCGGCGCGCCCATCTCGACTACATCGGCGTCAAGCTCTTCTCGCCTGACGGGCGTCTCGAGGGCGAGCTGCGCGTCGTCGGCCTGTTCACGGCCAATGCCTACACGGGCTCGACCAGCACCATTCCCTACCTCCGCCACAAGGTGGCGCAGGTCGTGCGGCGGGCCGGCTTCGACCCGGCGAGCTACTCGGGGCGCGCGCTCCTGTACGTGCTCGAAGGCTATCCCCGCGACGAGCTGTTCCAGGTCGACATCGACACGCTCTACCGCTTCTCGCTCGACATCCTGCAGCTCACCGAGCGCCCGCGCGTGCGCGCCCTCGCCCGGGCCGACGAGTTCGACCGCTTCGTCTCGGTGCTCGTCTACATCCCGAAGGACCGCTACGACACCCACGTGCGCCAGCGCGTCGGCGAATTCCTGGCGCGCGCCTACCAGGGCCGTGTCTCGGCGGCCTATCCCTCCTATCCGGAAGGCACGCTCGCCCGCACCCACTTCATCATCGGCCGCGACGACGGCCGCACGCCGGTCGTCGACCAGCAGGAGCTCGAGGCCGGCATCACGGCCATCGTGCGCACGTGGAGCGATGCGCTGAAAAGTGCGCTGGAGAGCGGCGTCGGCGGCGCGCGGGCGCGCCTGCTCGCCGCCCGCTACGGCGAGGCCTTCAGCGCCGCCTATCGCGAGGCCTTTTCGGGCGAGGCCGTGATCGGCGACATCGCCATCCTCGAAACCCTGTCGGACGAGCGTCCGCGCGCGGTCGACCTCTACCGGCGCGAGGGCGAGGCGGCGACGCGCGCGAGCCTCAAGGTCTTCGCCCGCGGCGCGCCCATGCCGCTGTCCGAGCGCGTGCCGCTTCTGGAGCGACTGGGCTTCCGCGTCGTCAGCGAGAGAACCTACCGCGTCGTGCCTCACGGCGCGCCGGAGGAGGCACGCGTCTGGCTGCACGACATGGCGCTGGAGCGCGCCACCGGCGGCGAGATCGACGTGGCGCGACTCGACCCGGCGATCGAAGCGGCGTTGATGGCGCTGTTCCGGGGGCTTGCCGAATCGGACGGCTTCAATGCGCTCGTGCTTGAAGCCGGCCTCGGATGGCGCGACGTCGCCATGATGCGGGCCTTTGGCCGCTACCTGCAGCAGGTGCGCGTACCCTACGCCCAGGACTATCTCGCCGCCACCCTCGCGCGCCATCCCGCGATCGCGGTGAAGATCGTGGAGCTGTTCTATGCCCGCTTCGATCCGCGTGTCGCCCAGCGCGAACGCGATGCGCGCCAGCGGGCCGTGCGCGCCGAGATCGAGGAGGCGCTCAAGGCGGTCACGAGCCTCGACGACGACCGCATCCTGCGCCGCTTCGTCAATCTGATCGAAGCGGCAGTGCGCACCAACTTCTTCCAGGTGGGGCCGAGCGGGCTCGCGCGCGAGACCATCGCCTTCAAGTTCGACTGCGCGCGCGTGGAGGGGCTGCCGAAGCCGCGCCCCCTCTATGAAATCTTCGTCTATTCGCCCCGCGTCGAGGGTGTGCACCTGCGCTTCGGCAAGGTGGCGCGCGGCGGCCTGCGCTGGTCCGACCGGCCGCAGGACTTCCGCACCGAGGTGCTCGGCCTCGTCAAGGCGCAGCAGGTGAAGAACGCCGTCATCGTGCCCGTGGGAGCCAAGGGCGGCTTCGTGCCGAAGCACCTGCCAAGCCCGAGCGACCGGCAGGCATGGCTGGCCGAAGGCACGGAGAGCTACAAGATCTTCGTCTCGACGCTCCTCGACCTGACCGACAATCTGGAGGGCGACCGCGTCGTGCCGCCGGCGGCGACCGTGCGCCACGACGGCGACGATCCCTACCTCGTGGTGGCGGCCGACAAGGGCACCGCGACCTTTTCCGACATCGCGAATTCCATCTCCGCCGCGCACCACCACTGGCTCGGTGACGCCTTCGCCTCCGGCGGCAGCAAGGGCTACGATCACAAGGGCATGGGTATCACCGCCCGGGGGGCCTGGGAGGCGGTGAAGCGCCATTTCCGCGAGATCGACATCGACATCCAGTCGACGCCGGTGACCGTGGCGGGAGTCGGCGACATGTCGGGCGACGTCTTCGGGAACGGCATGCTGCTGTCGCGGGCGTTGAAGCTCGTCGCCGCGTTCGACCATCGTGACATCTTCCTCGACCCCGATCCCGATCCGGCGACATCCTGGGCCGAGCGCAAGCGGCTCTTCGACTTGGCCCGCTCGAGCTGGCAGGACTATGACAAGAGCCTCATCTCGGAGGGCGGCGGCGTCTTCTCGCGCACGGCGAAGTCCATTCCGCTGTCTGCGCCGGTGCGGGCGCTCCTCGGGCTCGACAAGGCCGAGGCGACGCCCCAGGAGGTGATGAACGCCATCCTCAAGGCGCCCGTCGACCTCCTGTGGTTCGGCGGCATCGGCACGTATATCCGCGCCTCCGACGAGAGCGATGACCAGGTCGGCGACCGCGCCAACGACGCCATCCGCATCACCGGCGGCGAGGTACGCGCCAAGGTGGTGGGCGAGGGCGCCAATCTCGGCGCGACGCAGAAGGGCCGCATAGAGGCGGCCAAGCATGGCGTTCGTCTCAACACCGACGCCATCGACAACTCGGCGGGCGTCAACACATCCGACGTCGAGGTCAACATCAAGATCGCGCTGTCGACGCCGGAGCGGGACGGGCGTCTCTCGGAGGATGACCGCAACGCCCTCCTGGCCGAGATGACGGACGAGGTTGGCCGCCTCGTGCTGCGCAACAACTACCTGCAGACCCTCGCCCTCTCGCTCGCCGAGCGGCAGGGGGCGGGCGGCATCGGCTTCGCCAGGCGCCTCATGCAGGCGCTCGAGGCCGAGGGGCGGCTCGACCGGGCGGTGGAGTTCCTCCCCGACGACATCGAACTCTCCGCGCGGGAGCGGCGCGGCGAGGGGCTGACGCGGCCGGAACTCGCGGTGCTCCTCGCCTACGCCAAGCTCGCCCTGCACGACGCGCTCATCGACAGCCCGGTGCCGGACGAGCCCTATCTTGCGCGCGAGCTCGCGCGCTACATGCCGGTGCCCGTGCGCGAGCGCTTTCCCGACGCAGTCGAGACGCATCGCCTGCGGCGCGAGATCATCGCCACCCAGCTCGCCAACGCCATCGTCAACCGCGGCGGTCCGACGGTCGTCACGCGCCTCGTCGACCAGACGGGTACGGACGCGCCGACCATTGCGGCGGCCTATGCCGTGGCGCGCGATTCCTTCGGCCTCGTCGATATCAATGCGGCGATCGACGCGCTCGACGGGCGGATCAGGGGGCAGTCGCAGCTCAGGCTCTACGCGGAGCTTCAGGACCTCCTCCTGCATCAGCTCGTCTGGTTCATCCGCGAGGTCGACTTCACCCGGCACAGCCTGGACGAGGTCGTGACGCGCTATGGAGAGGGCATCACCGCTGTGGAGGCGGTGCTCGACACGGTCCTCACCGCGGATGCGCGCGAGGGCCTTCGCCTGCGCGAGGAGGCGCTGGTCGGCGAAGGCGTGCCGGGCGAGCTCGCCCGCAAGCTCGCGCACCTGCCCGCGCTCGCCGAGGCGCCCGACATCGTGCTGGCGGCGCAGGTGACGGGGCGCTCGGTCGCGGACGTGGCGGCGACGCATTTCGCCGTCGAGGACGCGTTCAGACTGGGGGCACTGGCGGCCGCCGGGCGCGACATTCCGGTGACCGACCACTACGACCGGCTGGCGCTCGACAGGGCCGTCGACGGCCTCTCGGAGGCGCACCGCAAGCTCACTGCCGAGATCGTCGCGAGCGGCGGCCAGGGGGCCGAGGCGGTCGGGGCCTGGGCGGCCCGCCGTGGTGCGGAGGTGGCGCGCATTCGCGCCACCGTCGACGGCATCGCCGCCTCCGGCCTCACCCTGTCGAAGCTGACCGTGGCGGCGAGCCTTCTCGGCGATCTCGCAAGGGGCTGAGGCGACGTGACGGCGAGCGGCCAGGCGAACGATGGGGGCGGGGCACCGCAGTTCGATGCGGCTTTCCGCGCTTTGCTCGCCGAGCTTGTCGCCTGGCGGCGCGATGTGCGCCGCTTCAGCGGCGATCCCGTCGACAAGGGCGAGGTTCGCGCCCTGCTCGACCTTGCGATCCTGTCGCCCTCCGTCGGCAACAGCCAGCCCTGGCGCTTCGTCGCGGTGGAGGATGCCGGGCGGCGGGCAGCGATCGTTGCCGAATTCGAGCGTTGCAACGCCGAGGCGCTCGCGACCTACCACGGCGAGCGGGCGGCCGCCTACGCGCGCCTCAAGCTCGAGGGCCTGCGCGAGGCGCCTGTCCATCTCGCCGTCTTCTGCGACGAGGCGCCGGCGGCGGGACACGGCCTCGGGCGCCGCACCATGCCTGAAACCCTGCGCTATTCGGTCGTCATGGCGATCCACACGCTCTGGCTGTCCGCTCGCGCGCGGGGGCTCGGCATCGGCTGGGTGTCGATCCTCGATCCGGCGCATGTGAAGACCGCGCTCGCCGTTCCCGCGGCGTGGTCGTTCATCGCCTATCTGTGCCTCGGCCGCCCTGTCGAGGAGCACCGCGATCCCGAGCTCGTGCGGCACGGCTGGCAGGATCGCCTGCCGCTCGACGACGTCCTCTTCAGGCGCTGACGGCGGAGGAGCCCCCCTTGCACGATCCCGCTTGCGCGAAGACCTATCCGCCGCGGCGCGCAGTGGTGGCATGGATCTTCTTCGACTGGGCGGCGCAACCCTTCTTCACCCTGGTCACCACCTTCATCTTTGCGCCCTTCTTCGCCGCGGCGCTCACTCCGAACCCGGCCGAAGGACAGGCGCTGTGGGGCTACGCCACGGGGCTCGCGGGGCTCACCATCGCCGTCGCCTCCCCCGTGCTCGGTGCGATCGCGGACGTGGCGGGACCGAAGAAGCCCTGGATCGCCGCTTTCGGTGCCCTGCTCGTCGTCGGTTCGGCCGCCCTCTGGTGGGCGGCGCCGGGCAGGCCGCACGCGGTGCCGCTCGCGCTCGTCGCCTTCGCCGTGGGCACGATCGGGGCGGAGTTCGCCACCGTCTTCAACAACGCCATGATGCCGCGGCTCGTGCCGCCGGAGCGCATCGGGCGCCTTTCCGGGGCCGGCTGGGCCATGGGCTATGTCGGCGGGCTCGTGTCGCTCGCGCTGACGCTCGCCTTCCTCGCCGCCGACCCCGCGACGGGGAAGACGCTCCTCGGACTCTCGCCCGCCTTCGGCCTCGATGCCGCCGCCCGCGAGGGAGACCGCTTCAGCGGGCCGCTGACCGCGCTGTGGTTCCTCGTCTTCGTCCTGCCGATGTTCCTTCTCGTGCCGGACGTGCCGCGCTCGCGCGTGCCGCTCGCCGCCGCGGCGCGGGCGGGCGTGGCCCAGCTCGCCGACACGGTGGCCCATGCCCGCCGGCACGGCATGATCGCGCGCTTCCTGATCGCCAACATGGTCTATCAGGACGGGCTCGTCGCGCTCTTCGCCTTCGGCGGCATCTATGCCGCGGGCGTCTTCGGCTGGGGCACGGTCGAGATCGGGATCTTCGGCATCCTCCTCACCGTCACGGGGACGATCGGCGCCTTCGCCGGCGGGCGGCTCGACGACCTGATCGGCGGCAAGCGCGTCGTCATGGGGGCGCTCGCGGTGCTGATCCTGTGCTGCTTCGGCATCCTGTCGCTCGCGCCAGGCCGCGTGTTCTTCGTCCTGGAGGCGTCACCTGCCCTGCCGGGCGACGGGCTCTATGCAAGCCTGCCCGAGAAGATCTACCTCGCGCTCGGGCTCATCATCGGCCTCGTCGCCGGGCCCCTGCAGGCGGCGTCGCGCAGCCTCCTCGTGCGGCTCGCGCCGGAGGATCAGGTCGGCCAGTTCTTCGGCCTCTTCGCGCTCTCGGGGAAGGTCACGTCCTTCCTCGGCCCGACGCTGGTGGCGGTCGCGACGCAGGCGAGCGGCTCGCAAAGCGCGGGGCTGGCCGTGCTCATCGGCTTCTTCGCCCTGGGTGGCGCCGTGCTCGCCGGGGTGCGGCAGCCGTAGCCGGGTCCTTGCACAGGAGGGCGAGAGGGGGCGGCGACCTGCCCGGAAGCCCGCACACGCGCCGACGGCTCCGCGCCCGCTGAGCGGCCTCTCCCGTTCAGTGCCGGAAGTGGCGGTGGCCGGTGAAGACCATGGCGAGGCCGGCCTCGTCGGCGGCCTTGATGACCTCGTCGTCACGCATGGAGCCGCCCGGCTGAATTACGGCCGTTGCCCCGGCCTCGGCCGCGGCGAGCAACCCGTCGGCGAAGGGAAAGAAGGCGTCGGAAGCGACGACCGAGCCCTTGGCGAGGGAGTGAGCGAGGCCCGCGGCCTTGGCAGCCTCGGCTGCCTTCCAGGCGGCGATGCGCGAGGAATCGACGCGGCTCATCTGGCCAGCACCAATGCCGACCGTCGCCCCGCCCTTGGCATAGACGATGGCGTTCGACTTCACGTGCTTGGCGACCCGGAAGGCGAATGTGAGGTCTGCGAGTTCCTGCGCGCTCGGCGCGCGCCTCGTGACGACCTTGAGCTCCATGTCGTCGACGACGGCATTGTCGCGACCTTGGGCAAGGAAACCGCCAGCGACTGTGCGCAGCATCAGGCCGGGGGCACGGGGGTCGGGCAGACCGCCGGTGACGAGCAGGCGCAGGTTCTTCTTGGCCGCCACGATCGCCGCCGCATCGTCGGTGGCGGCTGGGGCGATGATCACCTCGGTGAAGATCTCGACGATCTTCTTCGCCGCCTCGGCGTCGAGCGTGCGGTTGAGGGCGACGATGCCGCCGAAGGCCGAGACGGGGTCGCAGGCGAGCGCCTTCTCATAGGCTTCGACGAGCGTTTCGCCCTCGGCGACGCCGCAAGGATTGGCGTGCTTGACGATGACGACGGCTGCCGTGCGCGCCGGGTCGAACTCCGCCACGCATTCGAAGGCGGCGTCGGTGTCGTTGATGTTGTTGTAGGAGAGCTGCTTGCCCTGAAGCTGGCGGGCAGTCGCGACGCCGAACCGGTTCTCGGGCGTGCGGTAGAAGGCGGCCGCCTGGTGCGGGTTCTCGCCGTAGCGCATGGGCTCGGCGAGCACCCCGCCGAGGGCGCGGAAGGCGGGCGCGGTCTCGCACAGGGTCGCGGCGAACCAGTTGGAGATGGCTGCGTCGTAGGCTGCCGTGCGGGCATAGGCCTTCTGCGCCAGGCGCTTGCGCAGGGTGAGCGTGGTGGCGCCGTCGTTGCCGGCAAGGTCGGCGAGGACCGCTGCATAGTCCGAGGGCTCGACCACCACGGCGACGTCGGCATGGTTCTTGGCCGCGGCGCGGATCATGGCCGGGCCGCCGATGTCGATGTTCTCGATGCAGTCGTCGTAGGATGCGCCCTTCGCCACCGTCGCCTCGAAGGGGTAGAGGCTGACGACGAGGAGGTCGATCGCCTCGATTCCGTGCGCGAGCATCGCTGCCTGATGCTCGGGGTTGGCGCGCACGGCGAGCAGGCCGCCGTGCACCTTCGGATGCAGGGTCTTCACCCGCCCGTCCATCATCTCGGGAAAGCCCGTGACCTCCGAGACGTCGAGGACGGGAAGGCCCGCGTCGGCGAGCGCCTTGCGCGTGCCGCCGGTGGAGACGAGGCTGACGCCGCGCTCGACGAGCGCCCGCGCGAAGTCGATGAGGCCGGTCTTGTCGGAGACGGAAAGAAGGGCGCGGTTGACGCGTTTCAGGTCGCTCGGCATCGCGACGGAACCCTGTGTTTGGCTTGCGGCTGCCGCGGCCCGTCCGCAGGAGAGCGGGTCGCGTCCGGGAAGGCCCGCGCGATAGCACGAAACTGCTGCGCTGCACAAACGCCGGGGCGCCGGCAGCGCACGCATTCAGAACAGGAGATGATCGTCCGCCGTCTCGTCACGGTTGCGCCCGGGGCGGGTGTCGTGCCGGCCGAGACGGCGGAAGCGCCAGCGCACCGTGTGCGTTGTCGCCGGGTCGACCGTCAGCACGATCTGCTCGGTGTGTCGGGTGCCGTCGGGAGCGGCGAAGAAGACGCTCTCCTCGAGCGTCGGTGCCACGTCGTCGGATTCGAAGCTCCAGGCCTCACCGTCGGGCAGCAGCAGCATGACGGAATGGCCGTTCTGCAGCCGGCTCGCCTTCACCGACGGATGCAGGTGAAAACGTACGCAGGCGGCAATCCCCGGTGGCACGGTGCCGACGACGACGAAGCCGTCCTCGCCGTCGAGCCGCTCGCCGCCTGGTTCCAGCCGCCACGAGCGCTCATGCAGGATGCCGAAGCGCGGCTCGTAACCATCGTGCCGGCCACGCAGCGTCTCGACGCCCTCCGCCGCCTCGCGCGCCGTATCGACTTTGCGCGGCCCGGAGAGGATCGGCGCGCCGATGAAGCGGCCGAGCTTCGCGTCGAAGGACACCGCATCGCCCGCACCGGCGAAGTGGCAGGAGGACGAATCGGCGATCGTCACCGTGGAATGAGCGGCGGTGGAGCGGGCGGCAAGCGTCGAGGCCGCGCTGCCGGCGCGTGGCGCGCCGCAGTTGACGACGATTCGGCTCGTCCCGGCCGACAGCTCGAAGGACAGGCAGCCGGCGTGCGCCTCGCTGGAAAACACCGACGGCGGTGGCGGGCCGACATCGGCGATGACGAGGGTGTCGCCCGCCTGCAGGCGCTCGTAGCCGGAATGGGGCGCATGTTCGAGCGCCCGGGCGCGGACGTCGTCGTAGATGAGGAGCGTCGCCACGAGGTCGGGTGCCGTCACGCCCATGCCGTTGAAGAGCGCGAGCGACCCGTCGCCGTGGCGGAACAGGCGCAGCATGGGCATCATCCGGTCGATGGCGCCGAGGAGGGCGGCCGGCGGCTCCACGCCCCGCGCGGCATAGGCCTGGCGCAGCGGCAGGAGGTCGGTGAGGAGATCGACGACGAGGCGCGGATTGCGGCCGATGTGGCCGCCGTCGGGCAGGATCTGGCGCGCCAGTTCTTCGGCGAGGACGCGCGTCGCGAGCTTCAGCGTGCGGCCGAAGCCGTCGAGGCAGAGTCCCGCATAGGCGAGCGCAATGGCGGCGGCGAGGCGCTCCTCGCCGCGTGCGCCGCCGGCGAGCGCCCGCTGCAGCTGTGCCACGCCGCGTCCGAGCGCGCGCAGGAAGCGCTTGTAGAAGCCGTGGTCTGCCCCGTCGAGGACGAGGGGCGATTGGCTCAGGAAGGAGATGAGCCGCCGGGCGACGATGCGCGGCTCGGCGGCGATGCCCTTGCGATCGGCGCCCTGGGCGAGGAAATCGTC
Source organism: Chelatococcus albus (assembly GCF_030067675.1). Lineage (GTDB taxonomy): Bacteria > Pseudomonadota > Alphaproteobacteria > Rhizobiales > Beijerinckiaceae > Chelatococcus_A > Chelatococcus_A albus. The sequence continues at coordinate 79,443 of NZ_JASJEV010000012.1, forward strand.
GACCAGTGCGCGGGCGTTGGCGCGGGCGAGCGCCGAATCCGCGGCCCGCAGGTGGCGCAGCCAGACGAAGCCGTTGAGCGCCTCGGCCCAGGCGCGCGACGGCGGTTCGGCCTGGAAGGGCGAGCGTCCCTTGCTCGACACCACGCGGCCGCCGAAGGCGAAATAGCCGGCATAGATGTCGCCGGCGACCGTCGGGTCGCTGGTGCGCAGGTCCTGCGGGGCGATGAGCAGGCGTTCGGGCTGCTGGAAGCCGAAGGGCAGGAGAGCGCGCCCGGCGCGCAGCGCGTGGCGGCGCAGGCGCCGCGCGCCTTCGCCCAGCGCCAGCCCGTAGAGCCGCCAGCGATTGCCCAACCCGCCCACGACTGCGTCCGTCCTCCCGAAGCTCATGGCCACGCCCGTTGCGTCGCTCGTCCCCACGACAGCTGTAGCGCGAGATGGTTAAGGTTTCGGTGCCGGTTGTTTACCAAACCCGGCGCAGGCGCGCGGCAAAGAAACCGTCGAGGCCGGCGAGCCGCGGCTCGGCGTGGGGCAGGTGGCACGGAAGCGTGCGCAACTCGCCGTGCAGCGTGATCGCCTCCGCGAGCCCGCCGATCTCCGCGGCGGTGACGGCCTGGCGCTCGAAGGCGGGCGTGCGCATGAGGAAGCTCTCGATCTGACGCTCGCCTTCCTCCGGCTCGAGGGAACAGGTGCAGTAGACGAGACGCCCGCCCGGCCTGACGAGGCTTGCGGCCTTGTCGAGGAGCTTTGCCTGAAGCGTGGCGAGGGCTGTGATGTCGGCCTCCCGCTTCGTCCAGGCGACGTCGGGGTGGCGGCGGATGGTGCCCGTGGCTGAGCAGGGTGCATCGAGGAGCACGGCGTCGAAGGGCTCGCCGTCGAGCGCCAGCAGGTCGGCGGCGAGCGTCTCCACCGTCAGGCCCAGGCGCCGCATGTTGGCCTCGAGCCGGGCGAGGCGTTCGGGCGATCGGTCGACGGCGAGAACGCGGGCGGCGGCGGCGGCGAGCTGCGCCGTCTTGCCGCCGGGCGCGGCGCAGAGATCGGCAATCCTCTCGCCCGGTCGCGGCGAAAGAAGGCGGACTGGCAGGGCCGCGGCTGCGTCCTGCACCCACCAGGCGCCTTCGGCGTAGCCCGGCAGCTCCGGGATGGGCCGGCGCTCGCGCAGGCGGATCGAGCCGGTCGGCAGGAGGAGGCCGCCGAGCCGCTCGGCCCAGGCGGAGGCATCGGCCTTCACCGTCACGTCGACGGCGGGCTCGCACGCATGGGCGGCGGCGATCGCCTGTGCGGCCGTCGCGCCATAGGCCGCGGCCCAGCGTTCGTAAAGCCAGCGGGGCGTATCTGCGGCGGACGCCGGCGTGCCGGGCATGGCCCTCGCGGTCGGATCGTCGGCGACGCGCCGCAGCACGGCGTTCACGAGCTTGGCATAGGGGAAGGCGCGGGCATCGGCCTTGGCGAGCTGCACGGAAAGATCGACGGCGGCATGGTCCGGCACGTCGAGGAGGAGGATCTGCGCCGCCCCGGCGACGAGGATCGCCTCCAGTGCACCGGCATTGCGCGGCAGCCCCTTGGCGAGGCGCGCTGCGAGTGTGGCGCGGATCGTGCCGAGATGCCGGCAGGCTGCGGTGGCAACGGCGCGTGCCAGGGCCCTGTCGCGCTCCGGCAAGTCGGTGGCCGCGGCGAGCAGATGGTCGAGCGTCTCGTCGAGGGGGGCGTGGCGCTGCAGCACGGCAGCCAGCGCCTCGACGGCGATGCGGCGCGCGACAAGGCCCGGCGGATCGGCCGGGCGGCGCGCTGCCTTTGGCCGTGCGCGCCGGGGAGGTGGCTGCGTGTTCAGGATCAGCCCCACGGTCCGCGCGGGCCGCGCCCGACGTTGCCCCAGGGTCCGCGGGCGGCAATGCCGAAGAAGCCGGACTGATCGGGATGCATGGCGCCGTAGCCGGTGATGCCCATCTCGGCGGCGAGCTGCTCGAGAGCCGCGATGCGGTTCTCGGTGGCCGGGTGGGTCGAGAACAGGTTGTCCATGCCCCGCCCGGAGAGCGGATTGATGATGAAGAGCGGCGCCGTCGCGGGGTGGCGCTCCGCGTCCTCGTTCGGGATATGGGCGACGCCGTTGGCGATCTTGGCGAGTGCCGAGGAGAGCCAAAGCGGATTGCCGCAGATGGCGGCGCCGATGCGGTCGGCCTCGTATTCGCGCGAGCGGCTGATGGCCATCTGGATGATCATCGCCGCGATCGGCGCGAGGATGGCGATGAGCAGGGAGCCGACGAAGCCGCCGTGATTGTTCTCGCGGTTGCCGCCGAAGATGGCGCCCCACTGGGCCATGGAGGCGAGCGAAGAGATGGCGCCGGCGATCGAGGCAGCGACCGTCATGGTCAGCGTGTCGCGGTTCTTCACGTGCGCGAGCTCATGCGCCATGACACCGGCGAGCTCTTCGCGCGTCAGGAGATGCAGGATGCCGGTCGTGGCCGCCACCGCCGCGTTCTCGGGATTGCGGCCGGTGGCGAAGGCATTGGGCTGGGGATTGTCGATGAGGTAGACGCGGGGCATCGGCAGCTCGGCCCGCGCGGCAAGCTGGCGCACGAGCCGCACCAGCTCGGGCGCAGTGGCCTCGTCCACCTCCTGCGCGCCCTGCGAGGCGAGCGCGATCTTGTCCGAATTCCAGTAGGCAAAGAGGTTCATGCCAGCGGCGATGACGAGGGCGATCAGCATGCCCCCTGCGCCGCCGATGAGAAAACCGACGACGCCGAAAAGCGCTGTGAGCGCCGCCAGCAGCAAGCCGGTCTTGACGTAGTTCATCCTGTCCTCCGCAACGGCACCCCTCCCGAGGCGGCGCCGTTTCGCGCTATATGTGGGGGAAGTGGCCGCCCTGCCGCAAGGGCGAAAGCCGCGCCGTCCTGATTTGATCCGTTCGCCGAAGGTCGCCGTGACGATGACGAAGCCCGCAGAGAACCTCCAGCACCAGGCCGCCGTCGCACCCACTCCCGCCGGCGCCGCGCCGGGCAAGATCCTGCCGCCCGCGGCGGAGCGTGCGCTCGCCGAAGCGGCCCGGCGCCGCGCCGCCATCGACGCGCGGGCCGCCGCCATTGCCCGCACCAAGGAGATCGACGGCCGCAAGGGCCCCGAGCCGGTGCGCTACGACGATTGGGAAGTGAACGGCATCGCCAGCGACTTCTGAGGGCCGCGCAGGGGCATGGTCGGCTTATGATCCTATAAAGGAACATATTCACAATCTCGCGGCCTCCTGCTAACCTTGCGGCATGATGGTCCGCCGAGCGCTTCCCTTCGCTGTCGTCTTCGTTGCCGGTTTCGCGGCAGGCGGCCTGGTGCGGGTCGGCGCGCCGCGCGCGGGGGACGCAGCGGACATGGCGGCGGATCCCGCATCGGTCGGCGACCTCGGCGCCTACGCGGGCGAGGTGCTGCGCGTCATCGACGGGGATACGGTCGAGGCGCGCGTCAATGTCTGGCTCGGCCACCAGATCGTCACGCATGTGCGTCTGCGCGGCGTCGACGCGCCGGAGCTGAACGCGGCCTGTGCCGAAGAGCGGACCCGGGCGCTCGCGGCCCGCGAGGCGCTTGCCGCCTTCGCGGCCGGCCGCCGCGTGACATTCTCGGCGGTCGGGCCGGACAAGTACTTCGGGCGCGTGGTGGCTTCGCTCGCCGACGAGGGCGGACGCGACGCGGCGGCGACGCTTGTCGCGCAGGGCCATGTGCGCCGTTATGACGGCCGTGCCCGCCGGGGCTGGTGCGGCTGATCAGAGCGACCTGTTGCCTCAATGCAACGCCGTCCGGCGACAATGCTGCAGCGCCCTCCGACTTTGAGCGAGATCAAAACCGGGAACCGGGGCTCTCACCACAGTGCCGGCGCTTTGCGGGGCCGCTGTCGGCATCCGCGCGACGAGGATTTCTGGGGGCCTTATCCATCATGTCACGCTTGCTCACCGCTCTTCTCCTGTCCGCGACCGTGCTTGCCGGCGCCGCCGCCGGCGTCTCGGCCGCGGACCTTCCCGCCCGTCATGCGCCGGTTGCGCCCCCGCCGGCGGTCGACAGCTGGAGCCCGTGGATGCTCCGTGTGCGCGCGCTCGGCGTCGTGCCGCAGGAATCCTCCTCGCTGGAGCTGAACGGCACAGCCATCGCCGGCGACAAGGTGTCGATCAACAACACGGTCGTGCCCGAGCTCGACATCACCTATTTCTTCACGAAGAACATCGCGGTGGAGCTCATCCTCGGCACGACGCCGCACAACATCCGTGCTGCCGGCTCGATCGCCGGCCTCGGCCCGATCGGCCGCACCTGGCTCCTGCCGCCGACGCTGACGCTGCAGTACCACTTCGACATCAACGAGCGCATCAAGCCCTATGTCGGCGCGGGCGTGAACTACACCTTCTTCTACAACACGAAGGCGAAGGGCGTGTTCTCGAGCCTCGACGTGGAGAACAGCTTCGGCTTCGCCCTGCAGGCCGGCGTCGACATCATGCTCGACCGGCACTGGGGCGTGAACCTCGACGTCAAGAAGATCTTCCTCGAACCCGACGTGAAGGCGACCATTCCCGGCGTTGGCCTGGTCACCGGCAAGGTCAAGATCGACCCCTGGCTCATCGGCGGCGGCCTCACCTATCGCTTCTGAGAACCCGGCAAGGGCCCCTCGCGGCGCGGTCACGGCGGGAGGCCGCCGCCGCGCTCGCGGCTAGCGCCCCGGCCCCGGCTCGCCTACGGTGTCCGCCGCATCGTGCGGGCAGCGGAGACGCGGCATGGACAATCGGGAAGCGGCCGGGGACAGGCGTGTTGCGGCGGCGCGGCGGCTTCTCGAGCATGTCGCGGACCATCTCCAGGCCGATCTCGCCGTGCGGCTGTGGACCGGCGAGACGGTGCCGCTCGGGCCCGGAGCGACCGGCGACCTCGCTCTCGTCATCCGCTCGCCGCAGGCGGTCACGCGCCTCGTGCGCTCGCCGCGGCTCGCCACGCTCGTCGAGCTCACGGCGGCGGGCGAGCTCGCCATCGAAGGCGGCACGCTCATCGACGTCGCGGCGCGCCGGGGCCAGGCCAATACGAAGGGGCTCGCCAGGCGCCTCGACAAGAAGCTCGTCGTGGCGTCGCTCCTGCCGTTCCTGTTCGGCTCCTCCGCGTCCTCGGCGGCGAGCCACGCCTATCAGGGCGCGCAGACGGCGCGCGACGAGGCGGGGCGGGACAACAAGGCGCTCGTGCAGTTCCATTACGACCTGTCGAACGCCTTCTACGGCCTCTTCCTCGACCCCGAGATGCAATATTCCTGCGCCTATTTCCCGCACTGGGAGGCGTCCCTCGGGGAGGCGCAGACTGCCAAGCTCGACATGATCTGCCGCAAGCTGCGCCTGAAGCCGGGCGAGCGCTTCCTCGACATCGGCTGCGGCTGGGGCGGTCTCGTCTGCCATGCGGCGCGTCACTACGGCGTCGAGGCCTACGGCGTGACGCTGAGCGAGGCGCAGCTCGCCTTCGCCAGGGAGAAGATCGACCGGCTCGGCCTCGGCGACCGCGTCAGGGTGGAGCTCAAGGACTATCGCGAGATCGACGGCCCCTTCGACAAGATCGCCTCGATCGGCATGTTCGAGCACGTCGGGCTCGACAATCATGGCGCCTATTTCACCAAGCTCAGGGACCTCCTGCGGCCGCGCGGCCTCCTCCTCAACCACGCCATCACGCGCCCCGCGAAGAAGAGCGCACGGGCCTTCCGCAAGAAGCGGCCGGAATATGCGGCGATCGTCGACTACATCTTCCCGGGAAGCGAGCTCGACCACATCGGCGGCTCGGTGACCAGCCTCGAGCGGCACGGCTTCGAGGTGCACGACGTCGAGGCCTGGCGCGAGCATTACGCCCGCACGACGCGCCTGTGGTGCGAGCGCCTCTATGCCAACAGGGAGGCGGCCGCGCGCGAGGTGGGCGAGGCGAAGACGCGGCTGTGGCTCCTCTATCTCGCCGGCGTGTCGCTTGGCTTCGAGCGTGGCTCCATCGGCATCTACCAGACGCTTGCCTCGAAGCGGGCGAGGGGCGCTTCCGGCCTGCCGCCGACGCGCGCGGATCTCTACCGCTGACGGGCCCGCCGGCCCCCGGGCTCAGGGCTCGACGACCACGGGCGTGCCGACCCTGACGCGCTCGTACAGGTCGACGATGTCGGCATTGAACATGCGGATGCAGCCGTAGGAGGCGAAGCGGCCGATGGAGTCCGGCCGGTTGGTGCCGTGGATGGCATATTCGTCGCCCGAGAGGGTGAGCGCCCGCGCGCCCATGGGATTGGCAGGGGTGCCGCCCGGGATGACGGCGGGAAGACGCGGGTTGTCGCGTTTCACCTCGGCGGGCGGCGACCAGGCGGGATTTACGTATTTGCCGTCGATGCGGACGGTGCCCCGCCATTGCTTGCCGGGCTTGCCGACGGCCACGGGATAGCGGATCGCGAACCCCGGCTCGGCAACGAAATAGAGCCGCCGCTCCCTCGTGCGCACGACGATCGTACCTGGCGAGAACCCGTCGAAGCGAACGATCTCGCGGGCCTCGGCCATCGGGGGCGCCGCGCAGGCAAGGGCGAAGGCGAGCGAGGCGCATATCCTCCGCCGGCTGACGCGCGGGGAACGGTGCGAAGGGGCGGGACGCATGTCTGACCTCCGGCAATCGGCCTCCAGTCTGCCCGCGAAGCCCTGAAGGCCTCGCCGCCGCGATCGGCTGCATTCTAGCGACCGCCTTAACGGATTGCGGATGCCCGCGGGCCCTCGCGCCGGCTCAGGGCGCAGCCGGCTTCTCCACCGCGGCGCGGGCGAGATGCTGGATGATGCGCGCGGCTTGCGCGGTGGTGCGCCCCTCGGCCAGCGCATCGAGCGTTTCGAAGCCCGTGAGCATGGCAAGCGTGTCGATCATGGCGTCGCGGCGCTCGGCCGTTGCGGTCGGGGCGAGGCGCTGGACGAGGACGCGCAGGCCCTGGCGTCGCCAGCCGATGCGCTCGTTGAGGGCCGCAGCGAGGGCCGGATCGAGCCCGGCGAGGGCGCTCAGGCGGCGCAGCAGGGCGCGGTCCGTCATCCAGAAACGCACGAAGACCGCGATGAAGGAATCGAGCGCGCCGCGCGGGTCGGGGTCGGCGAAAACGGCGGCGAGATCGGCGAGCTTGCCCCGGGCCGCCACGTCGTCGAACAGCGCCTCGACAAGGCCGAGCTTCGATCCGAACTGGTAGTAGACCGTCATGCGCGCGACGCCCGCGCGCTTCGCCACGGCGTCGATGGAGAAGCGGCTCGCACCCTCGCGCGACAGCAGCAGGGCCGCGCCGGCGGCGAGGATGCGGGCCCGCGTCTCGTCGATGGCGGGCTTGCGCTTGCCGAGGCGGTAGGGGCGAGGGCTCATGCGCTGGCTGTGATTTGATCAGACTGTCTGTATGAACAATACAATCATTTGTACAGACTGTCCGAACGGCGAGATCTTTTATCCAGACTGACTGTCAGACCGACCAATTCAGCCCCGCGGCCAGGACTTTAAAAAAACAAATCCCAGAACGGCTTGGGCTCCGGCGCTTCGGTCCCGCCATGGACCGCCGGAAAAGAATCAGGACGCCCCGGCGATCATGCTTAACGAAAGCCTAACGGCCTGCGGGCCGTCAAGCGGGGCCTCGCGCGCTCCCCAGGGCTGCGTACGCCTAGGGCAGGCGATGGTTGGAGCATGAAGGGGGATCACGGAGGGGGCGGCCGGCTTGACGCGCGCGCCGGCCATTCGGCTCGCCAAGCCGCTCCGACGCGCCGGTGCGGCGCCGCCCGGCGGGCGTGCCGAGGCCGGGTTTCGGAATGTCGAGGCCCCGTATGTCAGCAGTGGCGGTGGAAGGGCGGCCGTCCGGACGCGGCCAACACAGGGGCGTGGCGTCCAGAAGGAAGGCGCTCGGGAGCTGGCTGCCCGCGGTGCTTCTCTCGCTGCGTCACGCCGCGATTCGCGCTGCCGGGGGGAGGCCGACCGGGTGGCCGGACAAGGGAATGCGGTCGAAAACGAAACGGGGCGCCGAAGCGCCCCGTCGGTTGGCGTCTTTGGCAGCTCAGGCTTGGGCGCGCTTGTTCTGGCGGTTGTGGATCAGGTCGTCCACGACGGCGGGGTCCGCCAGCGTCGAGGTGTCGCCCAGATTGCCGAATTCGTCCTCGGCGATCTTGCGCAGGATGCGGCGCATGATCTTGCCCGAGCGCGTCTTCGGCAGACCGGGCGCGAACTGGATGAGATCGGGTGAGGCGATGGGGCCGATCTCCTTGCGCACCCAGGCGACGAGCTCCTTGCGCAGGTCCTCGCTCGGCTGCTCGCCGGCCATCAGCGTGACATAGGCGTAGATGCCCTGGCCCTTGATGTCGTGCGGATAGCCGACGACGGCCGCTTCGGAGACCTTGGGATGGGCGACGAGGGCGCTCTCCACCTCCGCCGTGCCCATGCGGTGGCCGGAGACGTTGATGACATCGTCGACGCGGCCGGTGATCCAGTAATAGCCGTCCGCGTCCCTGCGGCAGCCGTCGCCCGTGAAGTACTTGTCGGGATAGGTGGAGAAGTAGGTATCCATGAAGCGCTTGTGGTCGCCGTAGACCGTGCGCATCTGGCCGGGCCAGGAATCGGCGATGACGAGATTGCCCTCGGCCGGACCCTCGAGCACCTTGCCCTCGGCATCCACGATCTCGGGCTTGACGCCGAAGAAGGGCCGCGTGGCGGAGCCGGGCTTCAGCCGCGTGGCGCCGGGCAGCGGCGTGATGAGGATGCCGCCCGTCTCGGTCTGCCACCAGGTGTCGACGATGGGACAGCGTCCCTCGCCGACGACGCGGTGGTACCACTCCCAGGCTTCTGGATTGATGGGCTCGCCCACCGTGCCGAGGAGCCGCAGCGAGGCGCGGGATGTTCTCGTCACCGGCTCCTCGCCCGCCTGCATCAGCGAGCGGATGGCGGTCGGCGCCGTATAGAAGACGTTGACCTTGTGCTTGTCGACGACATCCCAGAAGCGCGAGATCGAGGGATAGGTGGGGATGCCCTCGAACATCAGCGTCGTGGCGCCGTTGGCGAGCGGGCCGTAGACGATGTAGCTGTGGCCCGTTACCCAGCCGACGTCGGCCGTGCACCAGTAGATGTCGCCGTCGTGGTAATCAAAGACGTACTGATGCGTCATGGCGGCATAGACGAGGTAGCCGCCGGTCGTGTGCAGCACGCCCTTGGGCTGGCCCGTCGAGCCCGAGGTGTAGAGGATGAACAGCGGATCCTCCGCGTTCATCTCCACCGCCGGGCATTCGCTCGTCACCATCTTGGCAGCCTCGTGGTACCAGACGTCGCGGCCCGGTTCCATGTTGACCGCTCCGCCGGTGCGGCGCACGACGACCACATGCTCGACCGTGTTGCCGAGGCGCTCGAGCGCTGCATCCGTATTGGCCTTGAGCGGCACCTTGCGGCCGCCGCGCAGGCCTTCGTCGGCCGTGATCACCACTTTCGAGCGGCAGTCGGCGATGCGGCTCGCGAGCGAATCGGGTGAGAAGCCGCCGAAGACCACCGAATGGATGGCGCCGAGCCGCGCGCAGGCGAGCATGGCGAAGGCCGTCTCGGGGATCATCGGCATGTAGATGGTGACGGTATCTCCCTTGCCGACGCCGCGGTTGCGCAACACGTTGGCAAAGCGGCAGACCTCGTCGTGCAGCTCCTGGTAGGTGACGTGGCGCGACTCGGCGGGGTCGTCCCCCTCCCAGATGATCGCCGTCTGCTTGGCGCGGGCAGGCAGGTGCCGGTCGATGCAGTTGTAGGCGACGTTGGTGGTGCCGTCCTCGAACCAGCGGATCGAGACCTTGCCCTGCGCGAAGCTGGTGTTCTTCACCCTGTGGTAGGGATGGAACCAGTGGATGCGCTTGCCGTGCTCGCCCCAGAAGGCCTCCGGGTCGCGCACCGACGCCTCGTACATGGCGCGGTACTTGGTGTCGTCCACATAGGCGCGCTTCGCCCAGTCGGCAGGCACCTCGTAAACCTTCTCCTCCATGCCGTCCTCCCGATGATTCGGCTTTCGATCCGCGCATCCTGCCTGGCAAGCGACCGTGAACGGATTGTCCCCTCCGTCGCGGCCGGGCCATCGGCGGGCACGGCAAAACCGGAAGCGGGTGGGCTTGCCCCCGCATTTTTGGGCATTATGCGAACCGTGGCGACAGCCGACAAGGCGCTCGCGCCTCGCACTTTGGTCGCGCGACCATCGATGCAGGAGCCATCCCGGGCCCGGATGATGCTCCCGGGGCCGCAGGCCGCGGCCCGCCGCTCCCGAGGGGCGGGAGTGCTCAGGGTTTCCCGGCGAGGCCGCCGAGGCCGCCGAGGGCGCAGACGACATCCCACTCCGCCTCGGTCACCGGTTGCACCGAGAGCCGCATTGACGTGACAAGCGCCATCTTGGACAGGCGCGGATCGGCCTTCACTTCGGCGAGCGACACCGGCCGTGGCAGAGGCTCGACGGCCTTGAAATCCACCACCACCCAGGGCTCGCCCGGAGCAGCGGCGGGATCGGGATAAGCCTCACGGATCACCTCGACGACGCCGACGATCTCCTTGCCCTCGTTGGAGTGGTAGAAGAAGGCGCGCTCGCCGAGCCGCATCGCCATCAGGTTCAGCTTGGCGAGATGGTTGCGCACGCCATCCCAGTGCGTACCCTTCGCCCCCGCCTTCACCTGGTCGTCCCAGGACCATTTGAAGGGTTCGGATTTCACCAGCCAGTATGCCATCGTCGTTCTTTCCTCTGCCGGCCGCCCCGTGGCCCACCGTCGACACGTCTCGGCCCGCTCACGCCTCGGCCCTGATCGGCCGGTGGAGCAGGGAATCGATTGCCTCCCCCACCGTCAGCGCTCCCGAAAGCACGGCATCGACGGCCTCCGCCACGGGCATCTCGACGCCCCTGGCGCGGGCCATGGCGACGAGCGCTGCAGCCGTGAGGGCGCCCTCGGCCAGCCTGCCGCCCGCGGCCTCAGCCGCCGGCACGCCGCGGCCGAGGGCGTCGCCGAAGGCGAAGTTGCGCGACTTGGGCGAGCCGCAGGTGAGCACCAGGTCACCGAGGCCCGACAGGCCCATCAGCGTCTCGGGCCGCCCGCCCCAGGCGCGGGCGAAGCGCGTCAGTTCCGCAAAGCCGCGGGCGACGAGTGCGGCGCGGGCGCTCTCGCCGAGGCGCCGGCCCATGACGATGCCGCAGGCGATGGCGAGCACGTTCTTGGCGGCGCCTCCGATCTCGACGCCGCGCGGATCGCCGCCGTGATAGATGCGGAACGTGGGGCTCGACAGGGCGGCGGCGAGCTCGGCAGCAAGCGCCTCGTCGGCGGCTGCCAGCACCACCGCCGTCGGCAGGCCGCGCGCCACGTCGCCGGCGAAGCTCGGGCCGGAGAGGACCGCGGGCAGCGCTGCCGGCATCACCTCGGCCACGACCTCCGTCATGAAGCGGCCGCTTCCCCTCTCGATTCCCTTGGCGCAGACGACGACCGGTGTGCCGGGCGCGATCACCGGCGTGAGCGCGGCGGCGACCTCGCGCACCGCCTGGGCCGGGACCACGAGGAGCACAAGGCGCGCCGCGGCGAGGTCGCCGAGCGCGGCGGTGACCGTCATGCCCGGCGCGAGCGGCACGCCCGGCAGGAAGCGGGCATTCGTCCGCGTTTCGGAGAGGAGGCGCGCGTGCTCGGGGTCGCGCGTCCAGAGCACGACCTTGCGTCCGGCGAGGGCGGCGGCGTTGGCGAGCGCGGTGCCCCAGGCGCCGGCTCCGACGACGGCAACGGGATCGCGCGCCATCGGTTCAGGCCCGGCCATTGACGGGCTCGGCCGTCGTGTCGAGCGGCCAGCGCGCGCGGGCCGGGGCGGTGAGATCGTCGGTGAGGCCGAGGCGCAGGCGCTCGAGCCCGGCCCAGGCGATCATGGCGCCATTGTCGGTGCACAGGGCGGCCGGCGGCGTCACGAGCTTGAGGCCGGATTCGGTGGCGAGGCGCTGCAGGCCGCGGCGGATCGCCTGGTTGGCGGCGACACCGCCGGCGACGACGAGCGCCGTCGGGTGGCCGGCGCGGTCGCGGAAGCTGCGCAGGGCCGCACGCGTGCGGTCGACGACGACGTCGACGATCGCCGCCTGGAAGGAGGCGCAGAGGTCGGCGACGTCGGTCGCCGAGAGGGGCGCGATGCGCTCGGCCTCGAGCCGTACCGCGGTCTTGAGGCCGGAGAGGGAAAAGTCCGGTTTCGGCCGTCCGATCATGGGGCGGGGCAGGGCGAAACGGTCGGGGTTGCCGTGCGCCGCCTGCCGCTCCACCTCCGGGCCGCCGGGATAGGGCAGGCCGAGCATCTTGGCCGTCTTGTCGAAGGCCTCTCCGATGGCATCGTCGATCGTCGTGCCGAGGCGGACGTAGTCGCCGACGCCGCGCACGGCGACGAGCTGGGTGTGGCCGCCGGAGGCGAGCAGCAGAAGGTAGGGAAAGGCGAGCCCGTCGGTGAGGCGCGCGGTCAGCGCATGCGCTTCGAGATGGTTGACGGCGATGAGCGGCTTGCCGGCGACGAGCGCCAGCGCCTTCGCCGTCGTCAGGCCGACGATGACGCCGCCGATGAGGCCGGGACCGGCGGCGGCGGCGATGCCGTCGATCTCCGCCATCTCGACCTTGGCGTCGGCGAGCGCGCGCGCCACCAGCCGGTCGAGGACTTCGACATGGGCGCGGGCGGCGATCTCGGGCACGACGCCGCCGTAGGCCGCATGCTCGGCAATCTGGCTGAAGACCTCGTTCGACAGGATGCGCCCGCCGCCGTCGGGGCCGAGTTCGACGACGGCCGCCGCCGTCTCGTCGCAGGTGGTCTCGAGGCCAAGGACGCGCATGGTCACCAGTCGTTACGCCGCACTTCGGATTCGTGCCCCGTCACCCTATAGTCCGCGCCGAGCGCGGCGCAAATGCCCGCCGTGCGCGAAAGACCCCGCGCAAGACCGCGCGAAGGACCATTCGGAGCGATCATCGTGAGCATCAGCCTTCCCGACAGCCTCGTTCTCGGCACGCGCGGCAGCCCGCTCGCGCTGGCGCAGGCGCGGGAGGTGCAGGCAAGCCTCGCCGCCGCGCTTGGCGTCGCGCTCGATCACATCGCGCTGAGCCTCATCAAGACGACGGGCGACACGATCCAGGACCGGGCGCTCGCCGAGGCGGGCGGCAAGGGGCTCTTCACTAAGGAGCTCGACGCCTCGCTGCTCGACGGGCGCATCGATCTCGCCGTGCATTCGGCCAAGGACATGCCCACCGTCCTGCCGGAGGGACTGGTCATCGCCGGCTACCTGCCGCGCGAGGACGTGCGCGATGCGCTCATCTCGATCAAGGCGAAGAGCCTCGGCGAGCTGCCGTCGGGAGCAGTCGTCGGCACGGCTTCGCTCCGCCGCCAGGCGCAGGTGCTGCGCCAGCGGCCGGACCTGAAGGTCACGCTGCTGCGCGGCAACGTCGGCACGCGTATCGCCAAGGTCGAGAGCGGCGAGGTCGACGCGACGCTGCTCGCGCTCGCCGGCCTCAAGCGCCTCGGGCTCGCCCACAAGGCGGCCGCAATCCTCGATACCGGCGCCTTCCTGCCCGCCATCGGCCAGGGCGCCATCGCCATCATCACGCGCGAGCAGGACGTGCGGACGCGCGAGGCGCTCCTGCGCATCACCCACCCGGAAACGGGCGTGGCGCTCGCCGCCGAGCGCGCCTTCCTGCGCGTGCTCGACGGTTCCTGCCGCACGCCCATCGCCGGCCATGCCCGTGTCGAGGCGGGCGAGGTCCATTTCCGCGGGCTCGTTCTGGCGCCCGACGGCAGTGACGCGGTGGCAGTGGAGCGCCGGGGGGCCGCCACCGAGGCGGCGGAGCTCGGCGAGGACGCCGGCCGCGAGGTCGTCGCCCGGGCGCGGCCCGCGCTCCTCGGGCACTGAACGGTCATGCGCGTGCTCGTGCTGCGCCCGCTCGCCGACGCCGAGCGCACGGCGGCGCGCCTTGCCGCGCGCGGACACGAGGCCGTGTGTGCGCCGGTTCTCGCGGTGCGACGCACGGAAGCGGAACCGCCGTCCGGGCCGTTCGATGCCCTCGTGCTGACGAGTGCCAATGCGCTCGTGGCCGTCGACGCCCTGCCGCAGGCTCACCGCTGCCTGCCTGTCCTCGCCGTCGGCCGGCGCACCGGGAAGGCGGCGCAGGACGCCGGCTTCGCGCCGGTGCATTGCGCCGAGGGAGACCGGCTGTCGCTCGCCCGCCTCGCGGCGGGATTGCTGCGCCCCGGTTCGCGCCTGCTCATGGCTCTCGGACGTGATCACAAGGAGGACACGCTGCCGCTGCTCACCGCTGCCGGCTTTGCGCCCGTGCCGTGGATCGCCTATGCCGCGGAGGCGGCACCGGCCTTGCCGGCGGCGGGGCGGCACGCGCTCGCCGGGGGCCGCGTCGAGGCCGTGCTCCATTATTCGCGGCGCAGTGCGGCGATCGGTCTTGCGCTCGCCCGCGCGGCCCGCCTCGAGGAACCATTTCTCGCTTGCGACCACGTCTGCCTGTCGCAGGACGTCGCGGAGCCCCTCGCCAGGGCCGGGGCGCAACACATCGTCGTCGCGGCCGTCCCGGATGAGGACTGCCTCCTCGCCGCGCTCGACGGCCTCGCTGCTCGGACCTCGGGTGCTCCAGGCTCGCCACCGCAGCCCGGAGGATGGTAAGGACAGGGGCAGAGACTGGTCCGGGGGCGCAGCGCGATGCCGGTCCCGGACGCACATGGCGGAGAAGCCGGCGGATGAGCGACGAGACGGGCAGGGACGAGGCGCAGGGACCGGGGCGGTCGAAGCCGCGGCGCGAGCCGCCGACGATCGACCTCGAGGCTTCCGCCGTCTCGGTCGAGCCGGGTCCGGCCGCAGCCGCGGCGGCACAAGGGGCCGGGCCGCAGCCGGCGCTGCCCTCGGAGGCTGCCGAAACACCTTCCGCCATGCCGGCCGGCCAGCCGGACGGCGAGGAGGCGCGGCGCGCGGTCGAGGAGGGCGGGGAAACGCCGGAGGCCGGGGAGGCGGGCGGCGAGGCTGCGCCCTCTCGCGACACCGCTGTGAGGACGGCGGCGCTCAGCGGCTACGGCGTTCGCGCCCTGGCGCTCGCCGGTGGCCTCGGCGGCCTCGCGGGAGCGGTCGCGGTCCTCCTGCTGCAGCCCCTGATCGCACCCACCGATACGACCGCCGCGCGTCTCGCCGTGCTCGAGCGCAGCGTCGCCATCTTGTCCTCCCGCGGCCAGACCGAAGCCCTGGACAAGCGCCTCGGCGCCGTCGCCGCCGACGCGAAGGCGATGGCCGACCGCCTCAACGAGCGCATGGGCGAGGTCGAGCGCAAGCTGCAGGAGGCGCTGCAGGCTCAGGCCACGGGCACCCTGCCGGGGATGTCGGGCGAGAGCCAGGCGGCCGCTGCCGCCCGCCTCGCGCAGGTCGAGGCGGCGCTCGCCGAGAGGGGGAAGGCGACAGACGGCAGGCTCGACGAGATCGAACGGCGGCTTTCAGTCCTTGCCCGCGAGCGCGGCGACGGGCGCGTGCAGGCGGCGGCGCGGGCGCTTGTCGCCGGCCGCCTCGCCGAGGCGGCGCGACGCGGGGAGCCCTTCGACGCGCCGCTCGCCGGCCTTGCCGCCCTCGGGGTCGACCCGGCAAGGCTCGCGTCACTCAAGGCGACAGCGGCCACCGGCGTCGCCACGACAGCGGGGCTGGCGCGCGACTTCGCGCCGCTCGCGGCGCAGATCGCCGCCGAGCCGGCGCCGGCGGCCGGGGCCGGCCTGTGGGACCGCCTCGTCGCGAGCGCCGCGCGCGCCTTCCGCGTGCGCCCGGTGGACGATGGCTCGGGACAGGGCCCGGGGGCGCAAGGTCCCGCGGCGCTTGTGGCGCGCATCGAATCGGCCCTCGCCAAGGGCGACCCGGCGGCGGCTCTCACCGCCTGGCGGATGCTGCCGGAGCCTGCCCGCCGCGCCTCGGAGGCCTGGGGGCGGCGGCTCGAGGCGCGCGTCGCGGTGGATGAGATGGCGGCGGCCTTGCAGAACGAGGCGGTGCAGGCTCTGGGCGCCGCCGGCCGCTGACGGGAGAGAGAGCATGATCCGCGTCCTTATCTTTCTCACCGTCCTCGCCCTCGTCGCGCTCGGCGCCGCCTGGCTCGCCGACCAGCCCGGGCAGATCGTCATCACCTGGGGCAGCTACAGGGCCGAGCCGCCGCTGCCCTATGTGATCCTCGCCGTCTTCGCCTTCGCGGCGCTGGCCGTCCTGCTGTGGACGCTGGTGCGTTTCGTCTTCAGGCTGCCGGACCTCGTGACGCTCGCCTCGCGCGCGCGGCGGCGCACGAAGGGCTTCGCCGCCGTGTCGCGCGGCATGGTCGCCGTCGGAGCGGGCGATCCCGCGGCTGCGCGGCGCCATGCGGGCGACGCCGAGCGCTGGCTGGGGCGCGAGCCGCTGACCCTGCTCCTCAAGGCGCAAGCCGCCCAGATGGCGGGGGACCGCGAAGGGGCGGAAGCCGCCTTCAGCGAGATGCTGGACGAGCCCGAGACGCGGGTGCTCGGCCTGCGCGGGCTTTTCGTCGAGGCGCGGCGCAAGGGCGACCTCGTTGCCGCGCGCGCCCACGCGACGAAGGCGGCACAGCTCGCCCCGAGCGTCGGCTGGGCGAACGAGGCCGTGCTGGAATTCCAGTGCGCCGAGCGCGACTGGCGCGGCGCACTCGCGACGCTCGAACGGCGCGCCGGCCGCGGCACTATCGACAGGGCGACCGCACGCCGGCATCGCGCCGTGCTTCTCACGGCGGATGCGCTGGAGCGGGTCGACCGTGAGCCAGCCGCGGCCCTTGCGCAGGCCAAGGAGGCCGCGAAGCTCGCGCCCGACCTCGTGCCGGCGGCGACGCTCTCCGGCCGCCTGCTCGCCCGCGGTGGCTACCTGCGCAAGGCCGCCAAGGTGCTGGAAGCGGCGTGGCGGCGCGGGCCGCATCCCGACCTTGCCGCTGCCTATCTCGACTTGCGCCCCGGCGATTCGGCGCTCGACAGGCTGGGCCGCGCCGAGACGCTCATGCGCCTCGCGCCCGGGCATGCCGAAGGCCGGCTGGCGGTGGCCGAAGCCGCCCTCGGGGCGCGCGAATTCAAGCGGGCGCGCGCGGCTCTGGCGCCGCTCCTCGACGAGCGGCCGACGGTGCGCGTGTGCCTGCTCATGGCCGATATCGAGGAGGCCGAACACGCCGCCGCGGGGGCCGTGCGCGAATGGCTTGCCCGGGCCTCGCGCGCCCCGCGCGATCCGGCCTGGCTCGCCGACGGTGTCATCAGCGACCGCTGGGCACCGGTGTCGCCGACGACGGGGCGCATCGATGCCTTCGTCTGGGGCACGCCCGTCGAGCGGATCGCGGCCCCGAGTGGCGCCGGCGGGCCGGATGCCGTGCTCGCCGATGCCGACGAGCCCGCGGCTCCCACTGCGGAAGCTCCCGCACAGGCGATTCCCGCGCTCCCGCGGGAGCAGCCGGCGCCGCCACCTCCGCCCGCGGCCGTGCCGCAGCCGGTGACGCCTGCTCCCGGTCCGCCGGACACCGTGGCGGCGACGCGGCGGAGCGCAACCCCGGTCATCTTCCCCCTGCCCGCGCCCCCGGACGACCCGGGGCCGCAGGAGGCGGAGGAGCTGGCCGAGGAACGCCCGAAGCGCCTGACCGTCCTCGGCTGAGGAACGGTCGCAGGAAACGGCATCGCCTCTCTGGACAATCGCCGCCGGGCGTTCGTGATCTCTTGCCAGCCGCCCGCATTGCCGCTATGAGGGCGCCCGCGTGCCGCGGTAGCTCAGCTGGTAGAGCAACGCATTCGTAATGCGTGGGTCGGGGGTTCGAATCCCTTCCGCGGCACCAGTTTCTCCCTGAGCGGTCCGAGACATGGGTGACAGGACGTACCGGACACATGGGTGACACTTCCCCCAGGCGCGCCTGGGGGAAGT
>NZ_JASJEV010000013.1 GCF_030067675.1 Chelatococcus albus
CCGCTTCACCCGCCCAGCAGGGCATAACCAATGCCGGAAGCGAACTCAGAACTGGATAGAGCTTGGGGGCAACGTCACCGATCATCTCGCGCAGAGAATCGGCATCGGAGCTCTTCTCCAGCAGCCCGCGCAGACTCATCATCTCGTCGTTCATCGGAGGTCTCTTGGGTCAGGTGTGGATCTCGCAACCCAAACCTAACCGGCAACCGCCGATGACCACCCAGCTACACCACCATCAGGGGCACGACCCGTCAGTTAGGTGCCCTTGTCGGAGACGATCATCAGCGGCCGGCCGCGCGTCTCGACGAGAGCATCGAGTTCCCGCGCCACCCGCCTGCCTGACAGCGATGCGTCCACCACGAGCGCCAGGCACTCGCGGCTGAAGTCATCGACCACCACCATCACGCGGAAGCGTCGACCGTCGGCCAGCATGTCCGCGACGAAGTCGAGGCTCCAGCGCTGGTTCGGGCCCTGCGGCAGTGTCATCGGCGCCCGCATTCCTAGGGCCCGCTTGCGGCCGCCGCGCTTCCTCACCGTCAGGCGTTCCTCCCGATAGAGGCGGAACAGCTTCTTGTGGTTCAGCTCGATGCCTTCTCGCCGCAGCAGGATGTGCAGGCGCCGGTAGCCGAACCGCCGCCGCTGCTGCGCCAGTTCCTTCAGCCTGCCCCGCAGGGCGGTGTCGTCCGGCCGCCGCGACACGTAGCGGTAGGTCTTCGGGTCGAGCCTGACCAGACCGCAAGCGCGCCGCTGCGAGCAGCACTTCTCTTCGATCGCCCAGGTCACGAAGCGCTTCCTTGTCCTGGGCGTCAGAACTTTCCCAGCGCCTCCTTCAGCGTCGCGACGTCCAGCATCGATTCCGCCAGCAGCTTCTTGAGCCGTCGGTTCTCATCCTCAAGGCTCTTCAGCCGCCGAGCCTCCGATACCTCCATGCCGCCATAGCGGCTGCGCCAGTTGTAAAAGGTCGCCTCCGAGATCCCATCCTTGCGGCACAGCTCCGCCGTCGGGATTCCCGCCTGGTGCTCCTTCAGCACGCCAATGATCTGATTCTCGCTGAACCGGCTCTTCTTCATCTCCGTCTCCTCTCGACGGAGTCCAGTTCAAACCGAGGGCACTCCAGGGGGCAACGTCAAGGCCATGACGGAAGAGCCGGCCATGGCGGCGTGACTCAAACCAAACGGCCTCCGGCGAACCCGGGGCGGTTCAAGGTCGTCGGAGTGACCGAGCGATGGCGGCGAGCGCCCAAGGTTGGTTCTGCAGTTGGTGCGGCAGCACGCTTCTAGCGTAGTGCCTCGCCACATGAAGAGGGATCTGCGGCGTTTCGCCTACGAGTGCCAGCTCCTCAGCGACCAAGGGATAAAGGAATCCCTTCTCAACGAGTTCTCTGAAGTATGAGGCAAGCCCTGCGGGTATCCCTGGGACGCGCGCGCGGCTGGCCGCTAGAAGCGCCATGGCATCCATCGTTCGGTAGGATATATGAGCGGCAGTCGTATTCACGTGATCTCCCGGATAGGCGGGTGTATTGGTTGAGACATCGTCTTCAACGGTCCATCCTTGGAAGAAGTCACCACTTGAGTATCTCCAGAATATGGGTCTGCTGGATATATTCTCCTCCCTCAAAAAAGTGTCTACCATCCTGCTAACGGTCATCATGAGATTTGGATTCTTGTCCAGGGCACCTAACATTGCCAGGGCTTCAATCCAAGCGCTTTGATAATTCCAGGCAACATTCACCCCGTCGGCCCAGAACGGACTGTTTCGCAAAAAGCGTATTTCCGTCCGTCCTTTCTCAGTTGAATCAAAAATACGTTCAACCGAAATGGTTGGACTCACTAGTTCCGCTTCAAGTGCCTCAAGGGTGCGATCAGTACCAGAATCTTGGGTTAGCTCGCGAGCTCGTTTGAGAACCCTGGCAATGCGCCCCAGATGAACAACCGAAGCGATTGGCTCTCTATTCAAACTATACCGCTTCGAGAGATACCAAGGATATGGCTGATCGTTTAGGCTTGCGATACGTCTCGCCTCCAGACGAGCACGTTCAGTCGCGTCTTGACGAAGTTTCTCAAATGCGCCAGGCAATCCAGATTGATTTCGTCCAAGCGTAATCAAGCCGTTCACGTAGTAAACACTGCTCCACGCGATTTGCCCCTCCATATTATTCTGCGAATAGCCCGCAACTCCTGATCCGCGCAGTCGGCGCAGATCGAAGGACAGCAGGTCCACTAGATCATCGACCGTGTGAACCGCTTGATAGGCAGGTCTGCCGTCTTGAACGCGCAACTTATATGGTATGATTGTCGCGGGCACATTCTCACAGTCGGGCTGGGCTGCAATCCGACATACAGAAAAGACAGGATCATCCGGACTTGGCGCTTTCGAGAGACGATCGTCGAACTGGACTTGGAATAGGCCCCAAGCCACCCGACCATCACTGGCCAACTCCACCAGAATCCCTTTCTCATTCAATGGGGTCTGGAGTTCTCTGACCTCAATAGCATTGTCACTGCCTGCGATCAGGCTGCAAGAAGTTTGACTACATACCAAGTGCCCTCCCGCGATCTGAGCGTCCAATCCTGCTATATCAAGGCCGGACGGCATTGGTGCCGTCGTAAGTTTTTCCAGTAAGGCGCGATCGCCATCAATTCTGATTTCGTACAGGTCATTGCCTTCAGACGGTCGGGAAAATCGTCTACCCGACGGAATATTCACTGAAGCGTCATACACAAGGAGAAAAATTCTCCCATTCGCCACAAAGGCATGTTGAATATTAAAGCTGTTCCTTTCGTCGTATGCCAAGTTTAGTGGCTTGAAGCCTTTTCCCTTAACTTCAGCGAGAAGAGCAAAGTGCCCAATAGGTGCCCTTCTGGCGATGATATATCGCGTCCCCGAACGCTCCAAGAGTGCCAGCGGAATGTATGAATTTGGAATGCTTGTCCCATCGGACAGGCAAGCAGGCAATCCATCTGTATTGATGATTATGTCACCCGCGCCGGTCGTTCGGGAAATATTCGCAAACGGGAGCACTGGCCCGCTGTTACAGGAAGTTTGAGTTTCTGCACTCGCCACTGTTGGCAGCATGCCGACAAGCCACAGAGCGGCAACGAAGATAAGGGCTTGCATTAGGCTCATGTGACGTGCTCCCCATTCTCCTGCCGATCATAAGTTAGGCCCGGCTGGTTTTGAGCCTGCCGCCGATGCTGGATCGGCCTGCTGGCCGCTTCCAGGAAACCGGAGGCAGATCAGTATAAGTCGGTCACCGCGGGCTGCACGCCGGTGGCCGATTGACGAGCGATATCGGGGGCTTGTTGCCGATCGCGCTGTGATGTCGTAGCTCGTTGTACCCCCTTGGCCAAGCCTCCACTTTCTCCCGGGCGTCAGGCAGGCTCATGAACCAGTGCGCGTTGAGGCATTCTGGCCGTGCCGCAGGGGTCGAACCAGCGCTGGAGCCTCGACTTCGTCTCCGACATGCTCGCCGACGACCGGCGCTTCTGCGTGCTGGTGGTGGTCGACGACTTCAGCCGGGAGTGCCTGGCGCTCGTCGTCGACACCTCACTGTCGGGCATCCGCGTCGCCCGCGAGCTCGACGCGGCCCGCGGCCGGCCGCTTATGATCGTCAGCGACAACGGCACCGAGCTGACGTCGCGGGCGATCCTGCAATGGCAGGAGGGCCAGGCCGTCGAATGGCGCTACATCGCGCCTGGCAAGCCCATCCAGAACGCCTTCGTCGAGAGCCTGAACGGCCGCTTCCGCGACGAATGCCTCAACGAGCACCTGTTCCGTAGCCTGCCGGCTGATCGAAGAATGGAGGATCGACTACAATGCCCATAGGCCGCACATGAGCCTCGGCGGCCTCACCCCGAACGAGTTCGCAGCCAGGTCCCAGATGGACCAGATCGAGAACAAGGTTCAATTATGAACGAGGGCAAAATGGGGGCAAGGTCATTGGGCCATGAGAAGGAACGCGGTGTCGAGCGCCATCGCTGTTTGCCTTTGAAAAATCGAGCGAAACAAGCCACTAATCACAAGAGTCGGCAGTGCCAGTCGACCCAATCTCGTGTGGCTTTAAAAAATCGTAACAAATGATTGGAAAATATCGGCAATTTTCCGTTGCGCCCATGCTCGACTGGACGGACCGCCGCTGCCGGTTCTTCCATCGCATCCTGTCGCGCCGGGCGCGGCTCTACACCGAGATGGTGACGACCGGCGCCGTCGTTCACGGGGATCGCGAGCGCCTGATCGGCTTCAGTTGCGAGGAGCATCCGGTCGCCGTGCAGCTCGGCGGCTGCGATCCGCGCGAGCTCGCGCTGGCGGCCCGCATCTGTGCCGATTTCGGATATGACGAGGTCAATCTCAATGTCGGCTGTCCGTCGGATCGCGTGCAGGACGGGCGCTTCGGCGCCTGCCTGATGCTGCGGCCGCAACTCGTCGGCGAGTGCGTCGCCGCCATGAAGGCGGCCGTGCGCATCCCTGTCACCGTGAAATGCCGCATCGGCGTCGACGACCAGGATCCCGAAGAGGCGCTGGACAGGCTGACGGAGGCGGTGGTCGCCGCCGGTGTCGACGCGCTCGTCGTCCACGCCCGCAAGGCCTGGCTGCAGGGCCTCTCGCCCAGGGAGAACCGCGAGATCCCGCCGCTCGACTACGAGCGTGTGCGGCGCCTGAAACGGGCGCATCCCGACCTGCCGATCGTGCTCAACGGCGGGCTTGCCACGCTCGATCAGGCCGTGGGCGAACTCGCCCATGTCGATGGCGTCATGTTCGGGCGCGCCGCCTACCACACGCCGGAGATCCTCATCGGCGTCGATCCGCTCATCTTCGGCGAACCGGCGCCGGTGGCGAATGCCGAGGAGGCGGTCGAGCTGTTCATCCCCTACATCGAGACCGGTCTTGCCGCCGGCGCCCGCCTCAGCGAGTATACCCGCCATCTCCTCGGCCTCTTCGCCGGCCGGCGGGGCGCGCGTGCCTTCCGACGGCATCTCGCGACCGAGGCGGTGAAGCCCGGCGCCGGGATCGGCGTCTTGCGCGCCGCGCTGGCGCATGTCACGCAGGCCGTCGAACCCGCCAGCACCGCAGCCTGACCGCCCATCGCGAGACGAGCACATGCCGGCCCATGTTCCGAAGGATACGGATTTCGAAGGGCGCGTGCGCCGCAGCTTCGCCCGACAGGGCGTGATGGAGACCATCGGCGCAGTGATGACGCAGGTCGCGCCCGGCGAGGTCGAGATCGCCATGCCCGTTTCCGCGCAGGTTGGCCAGCAGCACGGCTTCGTCCACGCCGGCATCGTCGCCACCATCGCCGATTCCGCCTGTGGCTATGCCGCCCTCACGCTCATGCCCGCGGGCACCGGCGTGCTCACGGCCGAGTTCAAGATCAACCTGATGGCGCCGGCCGCCGGCGAGCGCCTGATCGCGCGGGGCACCGTGGTGCGCTCCGGGCGCCTTCTCAGCGTCGCCCAGGCGGAGGTCGCGGCCGAGGGCGACGGCCAGCGCAAGACGGTCGCCCTCATGACCGCGACCCTCGTCAATGTCGAAGGGCGCGACGGCATCGCGGACTGATTCCATCGTCCGCAGGCAGCCCGCGCGCGACGCCGGCAGGCTCCGGCCCGCCGCGGGGCTGTCATGAGGCCTGCGCCCTTGCTCTCGCGGCACAAATGGCGGAGATGGGGTATTCCTGCCGGGTTGTGGAACGCTCCCCCCATGTTCTCCGGAATTCCAGTGTCGGAACTCGCGTGGCTCGCGGCCGCGCTGCTCGCAGCCGGGGCACTCACCGGCATTCTCGCCGGCGTCTTCGGCGTCGGCGGCGGCGCCGTCGTCGTGCCGGTGCTCTATGAACTCTTCCGCATGGTCGGCGTGCCGGAGGAGGTGCGCATGCCGCTGTGCGTCGGTACCTCGCTCGCCATCATCATCCCGACCTCCATCCGTTCCTTCAACGCGCATCGGGCGCACGGCGCGGTCGATCTGTCCATCATCAGGATCTGGGCGGCGCCGGTCGTCCTCGGCGTCGTGGCCGGCAGCTTCATCGCCCGCTATGCTCCGGCGGACCTGTTCAAGGGCGTCTTCGTCGCGGTCGCCGGCGTGTCGGCCGTGCGCCTCCTCTTCGGCAGGGATTCCTGGAAGCTCGGCGACGACATGCCGTCGACGCTCGTCATGCGCCTCTACGGCACGCTCATCGGCATTCTGTCGTCGCTCATGGGCATCGGCGGAGGCCAGCTCTCCAACCTGTTCATGACCTTCTACGGCCGGCCGATCCACCAGGCGGTCGCCACCTCCTCCGGCCTCGGCCTGCTGATCTCGGTGCCCGGGGCGCTCGGCTACATCTATGCCGGCTGGCCGCGGGCGGCCGAGTTCCCGGATGTCGCCGCCCTGCAGCCGCCGCTCGCGCTCGGCTATGTTTCGCTCATCGGCTTCATCCTCTTCGTGCCCACGAGCATCTGGACGGCGCCGATCGGGGCGCGCATCGCCCACGCGCTGCCCAAGCGCAAGCTCGAGGTCGCCTTTGGCGTCTTCCTGCTCACGGTCTGCCTGCGCTTCTTCGTGAGCCTCGTGACCTGACGGGACGGAACGGAGCGCCTACCGTCAGCGCAGGATCAGGTGCCCGTTCCGCACCTCGTAGGAGGCGAGGCGCTCGAGGAAGCTCATGCCCAGGAGGTTCTCGGACAAGGCACCGGGCCTTGCCACGAGGGCCGGGACGCGCCGCTCGATGATCGGCCCGACCGCGAGTCGATCGAGGACGACGGCCGCCGCGACGGTGCGGCCGTTCGCCGTCGTCATGGGATGCGAGTAGTCGAGTGTCCTTGCGTCGAAGCCCGCCACGCCGGCGGTCTCGCTCGTGAGCACGACCGTGCTGGCGCCGGTGTCGAAGACGAACTGCGCCGGTCGCCCGTTCACCTCGGCGGAGAGGATGAAACTGCCGCCGGCGTGCCGCGCGACGCTCACCTCGCCCCCGTCGGCGACCACGACATATCCCGGGGCGACTTCGCCGAGGAGGCGGTTGGCGAGGCGCGCGAGGTCGAAGCGGTAGCTGTAGAGCGCAACGAGGGCGACGATGAGGGCGAGCCAGAAGGCGAGCGCCTCGAGCGCCTGCGTCCACCGGCCGCGGAAATGCCGCACCACCCAGCCGAGCACAAGGATGCCGACGGCGCTCACCCAGGCGAGCGACGCGATCTGGTCCGGCCGGAAGCCGCCGATCGTCTCCTCGCCGTGGAAGACCAGGAGCAGCGCGACAGCACCGAGCACGATGGCGAGGGCGATCGCGCCGCGCATGGCTCAGGCCCCTTCGACGCCGGCGACGTGCGCGCGGCGGGCCCGAATCTCGGCGAGCCGCTGCGGCAGGCCGGTCATGATGCGTCGCCGCTGCCATTCGCTCATGCGCAGCCAGCGCGCCACCTCGGAGCGCGTGCGGCCGCAGCCCTCGCAGAAGCCCGTCTGGTCGTCGAGCACGCAGATCTTCACGCAGGGGGTCGATATGGTGGTCATCGTCGCTGGTTGCCTTCGGCCCTGCCCATCATTGCCCCGTTCGGCCCGTCGCCATCAAGAGGCCGATGAGGAGGCCGATCTCGGCAAGCTGCTGCACCGCTCCGGCCACATCGCCCGTCTGACCGCCGATCTTGGCACGCGCCACGGCCGTCGCGCCGAGGGCGAGGGCGGTGGCGAAGGCGAGCGCGAAGGCCAAGCCCGGCGCGGGAAAGCTCCCGGCCGAGGCGCAGAGCGCGGCAATGGCGAGGGCGAAGCCTGCCGCGAGCCCCAGCGTCCGCCGCGTCGGGCGGCCGACGGCGGCCGAGGCGCCGTCAGGCCGCGCCGGCGGCAGCAGGGCGAGCGGCACGAGCCCTAGGGTGCGGGAGACCGCCGCGGCGGCGATCATCGCGCCGGCCGTGCCCGCCACGCCGGTTCGCTCGAAGAGTGTGGCGAGGGCTCCGACCCGCAGCATCAGGGCGAGGGCGAGCGCCACGGTGCCGTAGGAGCCCACGCGGCTGTCCTTCATGATCTCGAGGCGGCGCTCGCGCGTGGTGCCTCCCCAGAAGCCGTCCGCCACGTCGGCAAGGCCGTCCTCGTGGAAGGCGCCGGTGACGGCAACGAGGGCCGCGACGGCGAGCCCGCTCGCGACCAGCGGCCCCGAACCGAGCCCCGCCGCCGCGACAGCGACGGCCGCGCCGATCGCGCCGATGAAGGCGCCGGCAACAGGCGCCATGCGCGGCATGGTGCGAAAATCCGGCAGGGCGTGCGGGTCGGCTTCGCCCGGCAAGCGAGGCAGGGGCAGGCGCGAATAGAAGCGCAGGCAGCCGGCAAGGTCGCGCATCAGCGGCGTGACGAGCCCCGCCGTTCCTGCCGGAGAGGCCGTATCGCGCCTGTCGTTCGAGGTTCTGCTCATCGCCTTACCTTCACCCGCGCCCGCTCGGGGGCTATAGGACGCCAGCCTTGCCTGAATCGCCAGCGCCGAGCCGGCCTCGCGGAGGAGACGAGATAATGGATGCGATCGCCACGGGCCTGCCCTTCGACGACGTGCGGCGGCTCGTCGCGATGATGCCGGGAGCGGACCTCGACGCCGTCGCCGCCGTGCGCGAGCGCGACCGCGAGCTCACGAAACCCGCTGGCGCCCTCGGCCGCCTGGAGGAGATCGCCCGGTGGCTTGCCGCGTGGCAGGGCAATGCCCGGCCCGCGGTGACGCGCCCGCTCGTCTGCGTCTTTGCGGCCAACCACGGCGTCGTCAAGCAGGGCGTGTCGCCCTATCCGCAGAGTGTGACACGCCAGATGTTGGAGAACTTCGCTGCCGGGGGCGCCGCCATCAATCAGATCTGCGCGGCCTACGACCTCGGCTTCAAGGTCTTCGACCTCGCCCTCGACCTGCCGACCGGCGACATCAGCGAGGAGCCGGCCATGGACGAGAAGGCCTGCGTCGCCACCATGGCCTTCGGCATGGAGGCCATCGCCGGCGGTACCGACCTTCTCTGCCTCGGCGAAATGGGCATCGGCAACACGACGATCGCGGCAGCGATCTACGCCGCGCTCTATGGCGGCCCCGTGGCCCAGTGGGTCGGCCGCGGCACGGGCCTCGACGACGCCGGCCTCGCCCGCAAGGTCGCGGTGGTCGAGAAGGCGCTCGCCACGCATGCGGGGCACCTGAGCGATCCCCTGGAAGTGCTGCGCCGGCTCGGCGGGCGCGAGGTCGCCGCCATCGCCGGCGCCATCCTCGCCGCGCGCCTGCAGCGCATCCCCGTGATCCTCGACGGCTATGTCGTCACGGCGGCGGCGGCGATCCTGCAGGCGCTCGATCCGACTGCGCTCGACCACTGCCTCGCCGGCCACTGCTCGGCGGAAGGGGCGCACGGCGAAGCGCTGCGGCGGCTCGGCAAGGCGCCGCTCCTCGACCTCGGCATGCGCCTCGGCGAGGGCACGGGCGCAGCGCTCGCGGCTGGCATCGTCAAGGCGGCGGCGGCCTGCCACAACGACATGGCGACCTTCGCCCAGGCACACGTCGACCAAGCCGAGGCGGCTCCGACGACGGCCGGGTAGGCGCGGGCAGCCCGTCGCCCCGCCGGGCGATGGGCGTGTTGCCCGTCAGGCGGCGCTGCGGCGGCGCTCATCCGGGATCGTCGACTGCGCCGACGGGACAGGCGCGAGCGCGTCCATCACCCGCTCCGGCGGGAAGGTGACGATGGCCTCGGTGCCCTCGCGCGGCTTCGACTTGAGCGTGAAGCCGCCGCCGTGCAGCTCGACGAGGCCCTTCACGATCGGCAGGCCGAGGCCCGAACCCTGCTCGGCCGTCTTGATGGCGAGCGAGCCGCGGCCAAAGGAGGCCATGACGACGGGGATCTCTTCCTCCGGAATGCCCGGGCCGTTGTCGCGGATGCTGATGTACTGGCCGCCCGCGGCCGTCCAGCCCACCTTGATGGTGACCTCTCCACCCTGGGGGGTGAACTTGATGGCATTGGACAGGAGGTTGAGAACCACCTGTCGCAGGGCACGCTCGTCCACCCAGAGCCGCGGCAGGTTGTCTTCGATCGCCTCGCGGATGGTGAGGCTGCGCGCTCGCGCCCTGAGGGCGAGCATGTGTTGGCATTCCTCGACCACCTGCGCCAGGGGCACGGCCTCCTCCTGCAGTTCGTAGCGCCCGGCCTCGATGCGCGACAGGTCGAGGATCTCGTTGATGAGGTTGAGGAGGTGCTGGCCGCTGGCGTGGATATCGTCGGCATATTCCTTGTAGGCCGGAGCG
The DNA here is from genome assembly GCF_030067675.1 of Chelatococcus albus. Classification (GTDB taxonomy): domain Bacteria; phylum Pseudomonadota; class Alphaproteobacteria; order Rhizobiales; family Beijerinckiaceae; genus Chelatococcus_A; species Chelatococcus_A albus. The sequence continues at coordinate 10,208 of NZ_JASJEV010000013.1, forward strand.
ACATGCCGGCCGAAGATCTCGTTCTTCATCACCTCGGAGAAGCCGAGGATGGCGTTGAGCGGCGTGCGCAGCTCGTGGCTCATCGTGGCGAGGAAGCGCGACTTGGCGAAGCTTGCCTCCTCGGCGCGGCGGCGCGCCTCGTCGGAATTGGCCTTCGCCTCTTCGAGCTCGGCGAAGAGCGCATCCTTCTCAGCCCGCGATTCGAGGGTGGCGACGGCGCTCGAATAGAGGCGGTGGGCGAGGAAGATGAAGAAGAGCTGCGCACTCGCCCCCATCAGCGCCATGGTCAGGGCGTCGATCTCGCGCGAGGGCGTGAAGAAGCCGATGAGCGCGACGGCGACCGGTACGAGGCCGGCGTAGACCGCGATGGGAATGGTGGCCGACAGCATCGCCGTGACCGCGGCCACCATCAGCAGCACGAAGAGCACGAAGATGCGCGCCGCCGGCTGGTCGGTCGCGAGCAGCACGGTGACGATCAGCGCCCAGGCCGAACCCTGCAGCATCTCGCCGAGGACGAAGCGGCGCCGCCAGACAGCGACGTCCACGTCCTCGGCCGCCTGCGTGAGGAACCGGCGGGACAGCATCACCATGGCCGCGAGCGCACCCGTGACGGCGAGGAACCAGAGCGCCGCAGCCTGGGCCGCGATGAAGGCGCAGGCCATGGCGGCGATCGCCGCGGCGAGCACGATCTGCGGGACGAAGGCGCCGAGGCGGTACTGGCTGAAGAGGCGGACGAGCTCGTAGTCGAAGGCGCGCTGCAGGCCGGTCGAGGAGGTGAGGCGTTCGCGCGCGGCCCGCACGTCCTGCGCCAGCCTGCGGCGACGGGCGATCTCGGCGGGATCGGCACCGCCGCGCCCGCGCTGAATCATCTCGGCGGTCAGCTCAGTCATCGTCGTACGCGCACTCGACCGACGCCGGCCCGTTCTGGTCCGGTTGTACCCAGAATTGCCATGAAACCGTTAATGTGTGGCTCACACGAGTCGGAGGATTGTCGGCTTTCGTGGTGAATCGAACGCTAATGCGCCCGCGGGCGCGGCGCTCCCGCCGCCTGATCGACGGCATGGCGGCGCTCGCGCTCCTCGGTGGACTGGCCGTGCTCCTGGGCGTCCAGGAGAAGAAGACCCGCGTTTCGCTCGCCGGCCGCGGCGAGGCCATCGACGGCGATTCCCTGCGCCTCGGCGGGCGCGAGCTGCGTCTCGACGGCATTGATGCGCCCGAGCTGCATCAGCTCTGCGAACGCGAGGGACACCCCTATGAATGCGGCCGGCTCGCCCGGCGCGTCCTGGCCGAGAGGCTGGCTCGGGGCTCCGTCTCCTGTGACGTTGTGGGCGATGACCGCTACGGCCGCGGCCTCGCGCGATGCAAGGCCGAGGGCAAGGATCTCAATGCCGCCCTCGTGCGCGAGGGCATCGCCCTCGCCTACGGCGCCTATGCGAACGAGGAGGCGGAAGCGCGCTCCGCCCGCCGCGGCCTGTGGGCGGGCAGTTTCGAGCGCCCGGCGGACTGGCGCCGGCGGCATCCGCACCCGTGAGCCTCGAGCTGGAGGTTCGGCGCTGACAATCGGCGGCCATCCCGGTCGCAGCGGGGCCGGGAGGGCGGTTCCGGCAAGCGAAGCGACGGCACCCATAGCGCAAACGCGTGCGCCGCGATGTGCGTTGTCGCACCTGCCGTTGATCTGAATTCGTCCAGTTTCAGCCGGAGAGGCGGCGCACGTTTCTCCTCGCGCGTCCCCGTGTCTCTCCTTTCCAGACATGTGCGAGGCCGCCATGATCAAGCTCACGATCAATGGGACCGCCCGCGAGCTCGATGTCGATCCCGACATGCCGCTGCTCTGGGCCATCCGCGACCACGTCCAGCTCACGGGAACCAAGTTCGGCTGCGGCCAGGCGCTGTGCGGCGCCTGCACCGTGCATCTCGACGGCCAGCCCATCCGCTCCTGCCAGACGCGCGTGGGCGACGTCGGCGGCGGCGAGATCACGACCATCGAGGGCGTCAGCGGCAGGGTGGCGGAGGCCGTGCGCGCCGCCTGGCGCGAGCTCGACGTGGTGCAGTGTGGCTACTGCCAGTCCGGCCAGATCATGTCGGCCATCGGCCTCCTGTCGCAGACGCCGAAGCCGACGGACGCCGACATCGACGCCGCGATGGACGGCAACATCTGTCGCTGCGGCACCTACCAGCGCATACGCGCCGCCATCCACGACGCATCGCGCGGGCTCGGCTGAGTGGAGGGGATCCATGTTCGCCAAACCGCTTGACAAGGCCGCCCTCGCGGCAACTTCGCGCCGCACCTTCCTCAAGGGCGCCGGCGCGCTCGGCGGCGCCTTCGTGCTCGCCACCCAGCTGCCGCTCACCGGCAAGGCCTTCGCCGCCAAGCCGGGCGATCCGCCGGCGCCGAATGCCTTCGTCCGGATCACCCCGGACAACACAGTTACCGTGCTCATCAAGCATATCGACATGGGGCAGGGGGTGACGACGGGCCTGCCCACCATCGTCGCCGAGGAGCTCGATGCCGACTGGGGGCAGATGCGCTTCGCCTTCGCCCCGGCGAATGCAGAGGTCTACAACAACCTCTTCTTCGGGCCGGTGCAGGGCACCGGCGGCTCCACCTCCACCGCCAACTCCTGGGAGCAGCTGCGCAAGGCGGGTGCTGCCATGCGCAGCATGCTCGTCGCCGCGGCGGCCGAGACGTGGAGGGTGCCTGCCGCCGCGATCACGGTGGAGAAGGGCGTCGTCCGGCACGCTGCCTCGGGCCGGTCGGCCACCTTCGGCGAGCTCGCCGCCAAGGCTGCGACAATGCCCGTGCCGGCCGAAGTCAAGCTGAAGGACCCGAGGGAATTCAAGCTCATCGGCACGCGCCTGCCGCGCCTCGACACGCCGGACAAGATCACCGGCAGGGGGACTTACGCCCTCGACGTCCGCCGCCCCGGCCAGCTCACCGCCGTCGTCGCCCATCCGCCGCGCTTCGGCGGCAGGGTGAAGGGCATCGATGCGGGCGAGGCGAAGAAGGTCCCGGGCGTCATCGACGTGGTGGAGATCCCGACCGGCGTCGCCGTTGTCGCCAAGGACACCTGGTCGGCGATCAGGGGCCGGGAGGCCCTGCGCGTCACCTGGGACTTCTCGGCGGCCGAGAACCGCTCGAGCGAGGCCATCATGGCCGAGTACAAGGCGCTCGCGGCCAAGCCCGGCCTCAAGGCGGCGGCCCGCGGCGACGTCGGCAAGGCGCTCGCCGGCGCGGCCAAGGTGCTCGAGGCGGAGTTCGAGTTCCCCTATCTCGCCCATGCGCCGATGGAGCCCCTGAACGGCGTGATCGAACCCACGCCCGGCGGCGCCACGATCTGGACCGGCTCGCAGTTCCAGACCATCGAGCAGGCTGTGGTCGGGTCGATCCTCGGCCTCGCGCCCGAGAAGGTGGCGATCACCTCCACCTATGCCGGCGGCTCCTTCGGCCGCCGGGCGACGCCGAATGCCGACTATCTCGCCGAGGCGGCGACGATCGCCAGGGCCACCGGCATGAAGGCGCCGATCCACCTCGTCTGGACGCGCGAGGACGACATGAAGGCCGGCCGTTACCGGCCGATGGTCTACCACAAGGTCCGGGCAGGCCTCGATGCGCGGGGCCGGCTCGTCGGCTGGGAGCATGTCATCGTCGGCAAGTCGATCCTTGCCGGCACGCCCTTCGAGGGAATGCTGGTCAAGGATGGCATCGACGCGACGACCGTCGAGGGCGTGGCCGACATGCCCTATGCCGTGCCCGACTTCCTCGCCACGGTGCACAACACGAAGGAGGGCGTGCCCGTGCTGTGGTGGCGCTCGGTCGGCCACACCCACACGGGTCACGCCGTCGAGACCTTCATGGACGAGCTCGCCCATGCCGCCGGCAAGGATGCCGTCGCGTTCCGGCTCGACCTCCTCGCCCACCATCCGCGCCATGTCGGCGTCCTGAAGCTCGCGGCGGAGAAGGCCGGCTGGGGCGAGGCCCTGCCCAAGGGCCGCGGGCGCGGGATTGCCGTGCACGAGTCCTTCTCGAGCTACGTCGCCATGGTCGCGGACGTGACGGTGAGCGGCGGCAAGCTCAAGGTCGACCGCATCGTGGCGGCCGTCGACTGCGGCCTCGCCATCAATCCCGACGTCGTGCGGGCGCAGGTGGAGGGGGCCGTCGGCTTCGCGCTCTCCTCCGTCCTGCGCAACCGCGTCACGCTGAAGGACGGCGAGGTGCAGGAGACGAATTTCGACGGCTTCGAGCCGACGCGCATGTCGGAGATGCCGAAGGTGGAGGTGCACATCCTCCCCTCCGCCGAGCCGCCGACCGGCATCGGGGAACCGGGCGTGCCATGCCTTGCACCGGCAATCGGCAACGCCGTCTTCGCGGCGACGGGCAAACGCCTGCGCTCCCTGCCGCTCGATCTCGCGAGCCTGAGCGGCACGTGACATCTCGCGGCGCGTGCCATTTCGCACATCGCGTGCCTGCGACCGGGCGTAGGGTCATGACCATCAAGTGACCCTCCCTTGACCCCTGCCACTGGGGCGCGGTGCCGAACCGCGCCCCTCTTTTTTGCCGGTCGGCGAAGGCTCCCCGGGTCGGGTCCTCCGCGGCCTTGGCGGCTTCGTTGAGTCGGATTGTGCGGACGGGACGAGGCGGTGAACCGGCCTTTCAGGAATGCCCGCCAAGAGATTCACCCGACTCGTCAAATCGCGCTGCCTGAATCGAAGTCTCAACGCTCCGCGTCGATGGAGGGGCCGGCGTTGACGCTGTCCCGCGCGGGCGTGATCCTCCCCTGGAGGGAGGAGAATTCATGCAGCTCTACGACGGTGGCCGGGCGCCCAACCCGCGGCGCGTGCGCGTGTTCCTGGCCGAGAAGGGCATCACGCTGCCGCTCGTGCCGGTCGATCTCGGCAAGCTGGAGCACAAGCGCCCCGCCTTCACGGCGATCAACCCCTTGCAGCGGGTGCCGGCTCTGGTCCTCGACGCCGGCACCGTCATCGCCGAATCGGTGGCGATCTGCCGTTACTTCGAGGAGACACATCCCGAGCCGCCGTTGTTCGGCGTTGGCGCCATCGACCGGGCGACGGTGGAGATGTGGAACCGGCGCATGGAGTTCGAGCTCCTCTTCCCGGTCACGCAGGTCTTCCGCCATCTGCACCCCGCCATGGCGGAGATGGAGGTGCCGCAGGTGCCGGCCTGGGGGGAGGCCAACAAGCCCCGTGTCATGGCCTTCCTGGCCCTGCTCGACGAGGCCCTGCGCGGGCGCCGCTATGTCGCCGGCGAGGCTCTCTCCATCGCCGACATCACCGGGCTCGTCGCCATCGACTTCATGAAGCCCGCCAGGCTCGCCGTGCCGGAACACCTGACGCAGGTCAGGCGCTGGCACGCCGACCTTTCGGCGCGCCCCAGCGCAGCGGCCTGACCCCATGCGCCTCACCATCGTCGGCTCGGGCGATGCCTTCGGCTCGGGAGGCCGGTTCAACACCTGTTTCCTGTTGCAGGGCTCGGGCGGCACGCTTGCCGTCGACTTCGGCGCCACGTCGCTCGTGGCACTCAAGCGGCTCGGACTGAGCACGAACGACATCGACGCCGTGGTCCTCAGCCACCTGCACGGCGACCATTTCGGCGGCCTGCCTTTCCTCCTGCTCGACGGCCAGTTCGCCGCGCGTCGGGACAAGCCGCTCGCCATCGCGGGCCCCGTGGGCACCGCGGAGCGCCTGCGCCAGGCGATGGAGATCCTCTTTCCCGGCTCATCCGGCAATGCCTGGCGCTTTCCGGTCGTGGTGGAGGACCGCCCCTGCCGCAAGGCCTTCTCCCTGTGCGGCCTGCGCATCGAGAGCATCGAGGTGATCCATCCCTCCGGCGCACCGGCGACGGCCCTGCGCATCGGCGACGGCGAGCGCGTCTTCGCCTATTCGGGGGATACGACCTGGACCGATGCGCTCGTCGACGTGGCGGCTGGCGCCGACCTCTTCATGTGCGAGTGCTACAAGCCGGGCGCCGCGCCCGCCAACCACCTGGGCTTCGCCACCATTGAGGAAAACCGGCCGCGGCTTTCAGCGCGCCGCATCATGCTCACCCACATGAGCGACGACGTCCTCGACCGCCTGGCCGAGATCGAGGCCAAGGGCTACGAGATCGCGCGCGACGGGCTGATGGTTGACATGTGAACCATATTCGCGGGACACAGGAGCAACCGCAAGAGCTCGGCCGGGGAGAAACGCCGCATGACCTTTTCGACCATCCGCTTCGAGGTCGCAGACACGGTCGCGACCATAACGCTCGCCCGGCCCGACAAGCTCAACGCCCTCAACGCGGCCATGCACGCAGACCTGCGCGCGGCGCTCGACCAGGCGCAGGCGAACGAGGGCGTGCGCGTCGTCGTGCTCACCGGCGAGGGCCGCGCCTTCTCCTCCGGCCAGGACCTGACGGAGGACCTGCCGCGTGACGGCGACGGGCGCGTCGATCTCGGGCCCCCGCTCGCGCGCGACTACAACCCCCTCATCCTGCGCCTCGCGAACTTCCCGAAGCTGACCGTGGCGGCGCTCAACGGGCCGGCGGTCGGCGCCTCGATGAACATCGCGCTCGCCTGTGACGTGGTGGTGGCAGCGCGCTCGGCCTATCTCCAGGAGGCCTTCGCCCGCATCGCCCTCGTCCCCGATGCGGGCGGCACATGGATCCTGCCGCGGCTCGTCGGGCCGAAGCGGGCGCTCGCCCTGATGCTCACGGCCGAGCAGGTGAGCGCCGAGGAGGCCGAGCGCATGGGTCTTCTCTACAAGGTCTTCGACGATGCTGCCTTCCCGGCGGAGGTGGCGGCGCTCGCCCGGCGCCTCGCGGCGGGGCCTGGGCTCGCCTTCCGGTTCATGAAGCAGGCGGTGGCCGAGAGCCTCGCCAACGACCTGCCGGCGCAGCTCGCCCTCGAGGCGGAGCTGCAGCGCAAGGCGGGCTTCAGCCGTGATTTCATCGAGGGCGTGACGGCATTCCGCGAGAAGCGGCAACCCCGGTTCGAGGGGCGTTGAGGGATCCGGCTACCTTCGACAGGCGGCCGTTCACGTCGGGTTCAAGCGCTTTGGCCTTGTCTGCGTCGGGGAAGACCCCATCTCGACGGGAAAGGGAGGAAGCGCAATGGTGCGCCGAACCTGCCTGATCATCCTCGCTGCGCTGGCGATTGCACTCGGATCAGGCTACGCCACGGCACAGTCGAGACTGGGCCTCGTCATCGGCCAGTCGGCTTACACGACGGGTGAGTTGCCGACGACGCTCAACGACGCCGGCCTCGTCGCGCAGACCCTGAAGGACGCCGGCTTCGAGGTGCTCGGCGGAGCCAATCTCAACGGCAACGACCTGCGCAGCGCTGTCGGCGATTTCCTCGACAAGGCCCAGGGGCTCGGGCCGGATGCCGCTGTCGTCGTCTATCTTGCCGGCCGCGGCCTGCAGTTCGAGGGTGAAAATTACTTCCTGCCGGTCGATGCCCGCATCGCGCGCGATAGCGATGTGCCGCTGGCGGGCCTGCGCATCGGCGATCTCGTGCGTTCCCTCACGACCGCGCCGGCCAAGGTGAAGGCCGTCATCCTCGACGCCTCGCGGGAATTTCCGCGCCTGTCCTCCGGCCAGCCGCTGGCACCGGGGCTCGCGCTGGTCGAGGCGCCGCCCGGCTTCGCCATCGCCTATTCGGCCGCCCCGAGCACCCTCGCGCCGGAAGGGCAGGGGCCCTACGGCCCCTATGCCACCGCGCTGGTCGAAGCGATCCGCGAACCGGGCTTGCAGCTCGATGATCTCTTCTCGCGGGTGCGCCTGCGCGTGCACGAACTGACGGGCGGCAGGCAGGTTCCCTGGCACACGGCCAACCTCGGCTCGGTGGACTTCTCCTTCTTCGAGCCGGCGCCCGGGGCACAGGCCGCGCCGCCGCCCGCCCCGCCGCCCGGCCGGCGGATCGGCACCCTGCCGCCGGAGGAAGCCTATGGCCTTGCGGTGGAGGAGGACACGATCACCGCCTACCAGGAGTTCCTGCGGGCCTATCCCGACCATGCTCTTGCAAAGCGCGTCAAGCTGCTGCTCGCCGCGCGGCGCGAGGCGGCCTTCTGGCGCCGCACCATGACGACCGACACGCGCGAGGCCTATTGGACCTATCTCAGGCGCTATCCACGCGGGCCGCATGTGGGGGATGCCCACCGCAGGCTGGCCCGCCTCGCCGCGCCGTTGGCGCCGCCGCCGGACTTCGACATCGTCGAGTACGACGACCTGCCGCCGCCCTTGGCCGTCGAGACCGTCGAGGTCGTCGAGATCTACGAGGTGGTGGATCTGCCGCCGCCCCCGCCCCCGCCCGTGTACCTGCTGCCGCCCCCGCCGCGGGAGGTCGTCACCCTGCCACCGCCCCCTCCGGCGCCGTTGCCGGGCGTGCTGCCCGTGCCGGTGCCGATCCCGGTCCCGTTGAAGGCCAAGCCGCAGACCCCGGGTGTGGTACAGCCCGTCATCGCGCCGCAGGCAGTCCCAAGCGTGCCGAGCGCGCCCGCTCCTCAGCCGGCCCCGGGCGTGACGGCGCCGACGGTTCCCAGTGCTCCGGCCGTGCCCAGCCAGCCGCCGAAGCCGCCGGTCCCGGGCGCCCAGCCGACACCGACGCCGACGTCTCCGCCCGGTACCCAGGCCCCCGCGGCGCAGCCGGCCCAGCCTGAGCCACCCAAGCCCGCCGCCCCCGGCGTGCAGCCGCAGATGGCGCCTGCCGTTCCAGGCCAGCGGGCAAGACCGCCTGTTTCGGGCGCCCGGCCGGGCGAGCCTTCCGGTCCCGCGCCGCAACAGCCGACCGTGCAGCCGGGCGCGCCCGCTCCGACTGCACCCGGCAAGTTGCCGGTGCCCGGCAAGGAGGGCGCACCGCCGGCGCCCGCTGCCCAGCCGCCCGCCGAACAGCCGGCGAAACCCGGCCTGCGCGCGCCTGCGCCGGCGGCCCCAGGCAAGCTGCCGGTGCCGGGCAAGGAAGGCGCACCGCCTGCACCGACGCTGCAGGCCCCCGCACCGCAGCCGCCGAAGCCCGAGGAGGCGCGCCCCGGCCGTCCGTCCGCCCCGGTCCCGCCTGCCGGTCCAGCCGCGAAGCCGCCGGCCGGCGCTTCACCGCCGCCAGCGGAGGTGAAGCCGCAGCCGCCGAAACCGGCGCCAGAACAGCCGCCTCCCGCCGCCGTCCGGCCGCAGCCGCCGCGCCCGGCACCGGGCAGGCCGCCGGTCGTTCCCGGCGAGCCTGAACGCGAGGCGCCGGGCCGCGCCCGTCCGATGGAGCAGCAGGTCGTGCCACGCGCCCCGTCGCCACCGCCCGCGGCCGTCGCGCCGAGACCGGCTCCCCAGCCGCCTCCGGCCGCAGTCGCGCCGAGACCGGCTCCCCAGCCGCCTCCGGCCGCAGTCGCGCCAAGGCCGGCTCCTCCGCCGCCTGCGGCCGTTGCTCCGAAACCCCCGCCGCCGCCGGCCGCCGCTGCGCCCAAGCCCGCGCCACCGGCCGAGCAGAAGGGCAGGCCCTGCCCGCTGCCGGGCGGCCAGCCTTGCCCGCAGCCGCAGTGATCGCGGCCACGGAGCGGACAAAAGGAAAGGGCCGGCACCCGGCCGGCCCTTCGTCCATTTCTGTGCGGTTGCAGAACTGTCCCGGCGCTGCCGCCGTCACTTCTCCAGGCGGGCGATGAGACTTGAGGTGTCCCAGCGCCGACCGCCCATCTTCTGAACCTCCGAGTAGAACTGGTCGACGAGCGCCGTGACCGGCAGATGCGCGCCGTTGTTGCGGGCCTCGGCGAGGCAGATGCCGAGGTCCTTGCGCATCCAGTCGACAGCGAAGCCGAAGTCGAACCGGCCCTCGTTCATCGTCTTGTAGCGGTTCTCCATCTGCCAGGACTGCGCCGCGCCCTTGGAGATGACAGAGATCACCGCCTCGACGTCGAGACCCGCCTGCTTGGCGAAGTGAATGCCCTCGGCAAGCCCCTGCACGAGCCCGGCGATGCAGATCTGGTTGACCATCTTGGTGAGCTGGCCGGCGCCGGAGGGGCCGAGGAGCCGGCAGGCGCGGGCGTAAGCCCCGATGACGGGCTCGACCTTGGCATAGGGCTCGGCGTCGCCGCCGCACATCACGGTGAGCACGCCGTTCTCCGCACCCGCCTGGCCGCCGGAGACGGGGGCGTCGACAAAGGCGAGGCCGCGCGTCTTTGCCGTGGCGTAGAGTTCGCGCGCCACCTCGGCCGACGCGGTCGTATGGTCGACGAAGACCGCGCCCGGCGCCATGCCGGACAGGGCGCCATCCGGGCCCGCCGTCACCTGCCTGAGGTCGTCGTCATTGCCGACGCACGCGAAGACGATGTCCTGGCCGACGGCCGCCTCCTTCGGCGTCGGGGCGGCGCGCCCGCCGTGCTCGGCGACCCACTTCTGCGCCTTGGCTGCCGTGCGGTTGTAGACGGTGACCTCGTGGCCCTTGGCCTTGAGATGGCGGGCCATGGGATAGCCCATGACGCCCAGTCCGAGGAAGGCGACCTTCGCCATTGCGCTGTCTCCGCAAGGATGGAGGGCGCGGGCGGCCGCGGGCCGCCTCACGCGTGGGTGAGATGCCGGGTCAGGCGGCGCTCGAAGACGTCCCACACCCGGCGGATGGTCTCGACCAGCACGAGATACATGACCGCCGCATAGAGATAAACCTGCAGGTCGAAGGTGCGGGCGAAGGCGAAGCGCGTCGCTCCCATGAGGTCGAACACCGTAACGAGCGAGGCGATCGAGCTCGCCTTGATCATGAGAATGAGTTCGTTGCCGAGCGGCCGCAGGGCCACCGCCATGGCCTGGGGCATGATCACGTGCCGCATCGTGCGATACCAGCCGAGGCCGAGGGCCGCCGCCGCCTCCTTCTGTCCGCGCGGCAGCGACTGGATGGCCCCCCGCAGGATCTCGCCCTGGTAGGCGGCCGTGTTGAGCGTGAAGGTGAAGGCGGCGCAGAAGAACGCCTCGCGGAAGAAGCCCCACAGGCCCACGGCCTCGAGCGGTTCGCGGATCTGGCCGGCACCGTAATAGACGAGGAAGAGCTGGCACAGCAGCGGCGTGCCGCGGAAGAAGGACGAGTAGCCGCGCACCAGCGGCGAAAGGACGGGCTTGCCCGACATCCGCGCCAGCGCGAGGCCGAAGCCGAGCACGAGCCCGAGCGGCACCGAGATGGCCACAAGCTCGATCGTCACGCCGAGGCCGTTGAGCATGCGCCAGCCGTAACGCTCGAGCACGTCCAGGTTGAGGAAGAGGCCGAGGATGTCGGTAAGGCTCATGCGCGGGTCCTGTAGCCGCGGTTCGCGCGGGCCTCGAGCTGATCGAGCACGCCCGTCGAGACGAGCGAGAAGAGCATGTAGATGCCGGAGGCGACGCCGAAGAAGAGGAACGGCTCCTTCGTCACCACATTGGCGCGGTTGGCGACGAACATGAGGTCGGCGAGTGCGATGGTGGAGACGAGCGAGGTTTCCTTGAGAAGCACCATCCAGTTGTTGCCGAGGCCCGGCAGGGCGACGCGCAGGAGCTGCGGCAGGATCACGAGGCGGAAGGTCTGCCCCTTGCTCAGGCCGAGCGCCGCCGCTCCCTCGCGCTGGCCGCGCGGAATGGCGTTCAGCGCACCGACCCACACCTCGCTCGAGAAGGCCGCGAGCACGAGGCCGAGCGCGATCATGCCGGCGACGAAGGAGTTCATCTCGAAGGAGCCGGGGAAGCCGATCGCCCGCCACAGCCTCTGCAGTCCCATCTGCATGCCGTAGTAGACGATGTAGAGCGTCAGAAGCTCCGGCACGCCGCGGAACACGGTCGTGTAGACCGTTGCGACGCGCTTCGACATCCGGGAGGGGGAACGCGCCGCGAGCGCCACCAGCAGCCCGAGGGCGAGGCCGAAGGGAAGGGTCGCGATCGCCAGCCCGATGGTGATCAGGGCTCCCTGGACGAGTTCATCGCCCCAGCCCTCCGGGCCGTAGGAGAGAAGAAGAAGGTAACGGTCCATCGTGTCATGCCCGAAGAAGTGCGGCGGGCCGCCCGCGCGTCGGGCGGCCCGGGCTCTTCAGGTCACATGACTTCGTAGTCGAACCACTTGGCGGCGATCGCCTTGTGCGTGCCGTCCTTGAGCGATTCGTCGATCGCCTTGTTGAACATCTCGAGAAGGGCGGTGTCCTCCTTGCGGAAGGCCACGGCCACGCCCTCGCCGTGGATGGCGGGGTCGCGCTTCACGTCCGCGACGTGCTTGCAGCAGTCCTTGCCCTTGTCCTTCAGGAAGGCCCACAGTGAGGTCTTGTCGGCGACGACATAGTCGAGACGCCCGTTCGCGAGGTCGAGGTTGGCTTCCTCCTGCGTCGGATAGAGCTTGATCTTGGCGTCAGGATAGAACTTCTCGAGGAAGTTGGCGTGGATCGTCGAGGACTGGGTGCCGATCGTCTTGCCCTTGAGCGCGGCCGGCGTCACGTCGGTCGAGGTGACCTTCTTGGAAGCGATGAAGGCCGGCGGCTCCTTCACGTAGGTGTGGGAGAAGGCGACCTTCTGCTTGCGCTCGTCGGTGGCGTTCATGCCGGCGATGATGACGTCGTACTTGCCGGCGAGCAGGGCCGGGATGATGCCGTCCCAGTCCTGCGCCACGAAGGTGCAGGTCACCTTCATCTTGGCGCACAGCGCCTTGGCGTAGTCGATCTCGAAGCCTTCAAGCTCTCCCTTGGCGTTCAGGTTGTTGTAGGGCGGATAGGCGCCCTCCGTCCCGATACGGACGGTCTTCCATTCCTTCTGTTGCGCATAGGCGCCGCCGAGGCCTGCCAGCAGGATCGCAGCCGACAGGGCGGCCAGACGAGCAATCTTCATATGTTTGTTCTCCCTCTCGAAGGTTCCCCGCCGCGCCGGGCGCAGCCTGCGCCCCCGTCGCGTGGCTTCGTCGTTGCGGACCCTTCGCCTCTTGCGAGCGCCGACTGTGCAACAGGCGCTCACCCGAGCGCAACAGTCGCCGTGGTCCCCGTCCGCAACAATGAGATGCAGCCGGTGCCCCGGGATCGGGCAGGGGCGGCAGGTCTCGCGCGGAGTGGAGAAGCGCCCGCCGGTTCTGCTGCCGGCCGGGACGCAAGGGAGCCGAGATCGGAATGATGCGGCGGCCGCGGGTGCAGGGGTTGCGTTTGTGCGGCCCGGGCACTGCAGTTGCTGCGGTCTCAGCCGCGGCGGGCTCAAGATGCTGCGGCGTGACGACTCACCTCACGTCGAAGTCGAAGTAGCGGGCCCTGATCCGGTCGTAGGTGCCGTTGGCGACGATGGCGTCGATGGCATTGTCGAAGATCGCCTTGAGCTCGCCGTCCTGCTTGCGCAGGCCGATGCCGTAGCCCTCGCCGAAGAAGGCGGGTTCGTCCGGCGCGTCCGCCTTGAAGACGCAGCAATGCGCCTCGCGCGCCCGCTTCAGCCATTCCGCGAGCGCGAACTTGTCGCCGAACACGGCGTCGATGCGCCCGACCGCGAGGTCGAGATTCGCCTCGTCGAGGGTGGCATAGGTCTTCACCTCCACGCCTTTGTAGCGGTCGTCGAGGAAATCGGCGGCGAGCGAATGCTCCTGCACGCCGATGGCCTTGCCCTCGAGGTCGGCCGGCGAAATGCCCTTGATCGCGGCATCCTTGCGCGCGATGAGCGCCTGGGGCGTGCGGTAGTAGCGTTTGGAGAAGGCGATCTTGCGCCGACGCTCCTCCGTGATCGACAGCGAGGCGACGATGGCGTCGTAACGTCCGGCGCGAAGGCCTGCGATGAGGCTCTCCCAGTCCTGCGTCTGGAAATCGCAGGTCAGCGCCGCGTCGCTGCAAAGCGCCCTGGCGATATCGATTTCGAAACCCTGGAGCTGGCCGGTCGCATCGACATAGTTGAAGGGCGGGTAGGCGCCCTCAGTGGCGATGCGCACGGTGGTCCACGTTTTGCCGGGGGTGGCGAGGGCGGGGCCGGTGATGGTGGCGACGGCGGCGAGGACGAGGGCGAGACGCGATGCTTGCGACATGATCGGACGCGGGACGGTTCCTGTCGTCCCGCTGCGCCGCGAAACGACAGGGGCGGCGGGCGGGCGCCAGGGCTGCGGAGGCTGGAGAATGGTTCGCCCGGGAGCGTTGCGCAAGCGCGACCGCGCATCCGATTGACCGAGGGACCCGCCTCGGACCAAATGGCTGCGATTATAATGAGGCTCAGATGGTCACGAAGGAAATCGTTCTCGAACGTCTCGCCGCGATTCCGGGGCCGGACGGCGCCACGCCTCTGCCCCGCTCCGGCGCCCTGTCGGAGATCGTGGTGAGCGGCGACCGCGTCTACTTCTCCATTGCCATCGACCCGCGCCGCTCCATGGAACTCGAGCCGATGCGCGAGGCCGCAGAGGCTGCGGTGAAGAGCCTGCCCGGCGTCGCGGGCGCCGTCGTGACCCTGACCTCGGAGCGGCCGCCCGCCGCCACCCCCGCGGCGCGGCCGGCGCCGGGACCGCGTGCCGCCGCGGCGCAGGCAAAGGCGGCCGTGCCCGGCGTCAAGCACATCATCGCGGTCGCAAGCGGCAAGGGCGGCGTCGGCAAGTCGACCACCGCGGCCAACCTGGCGCTGGCGCTCCGGCGCCTCGGCCTGGCCGTCGGCGTCCTCGATGCCGACATCTATGGCCCCTCGATGCCCAAGCTCCTGGCGCTGAAGGGCAAGCCGCAGATCGTCTCGGGCCGCACCTTGCGCCCGCTCGAGGGCTATGGCCTCAAGGTCATGTCCATCGGCTTCCTCGTCGAGGAGGAGGCGGCCATGATCTGGCGCGGGCCCATGGTCATGTCCGCCATCCAGCAGATGCTGCGCGAGGTCGACTGGGGCGAGCTCGACGTGCTTGTCGTCGACATGCCGCCCGGCACCGGCGACGCGCAGCTCACCATGGCCCAGGCCGTACCGCTCGCCGGCGCGGTCATCGTCTCGACGCCGCAGGATCTCGCCCTCATCGACGCGCGTCGCGGCGTCGCCATGTTCCGCAAGGTGGAGGTGCCGGTGCTCGGCCTCGTCGAGAACATGAGCTACTTCCTCTGCCCGAGCTGCGGCACGCGCTCGGACATCTTCGGCCATGGAGGCGCGCGGCACGAGGCGGAGCGGCTGGGTGTGCCCTTCCTGGGCGAGGTGCCCCTCGACATGGAGATCCGCGAGAAGTCGGACGCCGGCCTGCCGGTCGTCGTCACGGTGCCGGACGGCCCGCATGCCGCCACCTATCTCGACATCGCGCGCCGCGTGCGCGACGCCCTCATGGGGGAGGCGACGCGGCGCGCCGCCCCGCGCATCGTGATCGAATAGCCATGCGCCGGGCGCGGCATGCCGCGCGGAGGGCCGCCGCCGTGGCGCTCGCCGCATGCCTCGCCCTTCTCGCCGCCGCGACGCGGACGGGGGCGCCGCGCGCTGCCGAGCGACCACCCGGCCTTGCCGCCTTCGCGCGTCCTCAGGCCCTGCCGCAGCCCCTGGCGCCCGAACGCGTCTCCCTCGGCCGGCGTCTCTTTCGCGACACGCGCCTGTCGCGCGATGGAAGCTTCGCCTGTGACAGCTGCCACTATCACGGTCTCGCCTTCTCCGACGCGCGTCCGCGCGCAGTCGGTGTCGCGGGCGAGCCGCTCGCCCGCAACACGCCCGCCCTGTGGAACCTCGCCTGGGCGCGGCGTCTCCTCTGGGACGGCAGCCTCGAGCGTCTTGAGGATCAGGTTCGCGCGCCCGTCGTGCATCGCGCCGAGATGGGCACCGACTGGGCCACCGTGCTCACGCGCCTTGGCGCCGATCCGGACATGCGGGCGCGCTTCGCGCGCGCCTTCCCGGACGCATCCGGACCGAGCGAGACGACGGCCGCCGAGGCGCTGGCGGCCTACGTGCGCTCGCTCGTGTCGCCGGTGACGCGCTTCGACCGCTGGGTCGCGGGGGAGGCGGATGCTCTGCTCCCCCAGGAGGCTGAGGGTTATCGCCTGTTCACCGGCAAGGCCGGCTGCGCCGGCTGCCACGTCGGCTGGCGTTTGACCGACGATGCGGTGCGCGAGTTTGCATGGGACGCCGCCGCCCTGCGCCTGCGCACGCCGAGCCTCAGGGAGCTCGCCTGGAGCGGGCCCTATCTGCACGACGGCTCGGCGCCGACACTGGCCGAAGCGCTCGCCCGCCATCCGCGGCCGTCGGCGCCGGGCGGCGACAGCCGTGCGGAGCGGCTGTCGGAGGCGGAGCGCGCCGCGCTCGCCGCCTTCCTCGCGACGCTCTCGAGCGAGGATGCGCCGCGGCCGGTTCCGCTGCCCTGATCGGCGCGCAGCGGGCCGGAATGGTGGTGCGCCGCGTGGTCTCCTCGCCTGCCGACATGCCCGCTTACGCGGCGTCTTTTCGGTTGCGCAGCCCACGCAACTCGGCTCTTGTTGCGCGCGATAAGGGGAACGCGGCAACGATCCGCAATCGCCAGACCAAACGGGAGGAATCCGAGGAGACGAGTTGATATGAAACGTCGCCAGTTTCTGCAGACGGCGGGCGCCGGTCTCGCCGCGGGCGCCGTCGCCAGCCCGGCCATTGCCCAGTCGAATCCCGAGATCAAGTGGCGTCTGACGTCGAGCTTCCCGAAGTCGCTCGACACGATCTATGGCGGCGCCGAGGTCTTCGCCAAGCAGCTCGCCGAGATGACCGACGGCAAGTTCCAGGTGCAGGTCTTCGCCGCGGGCGAGCTCGTCCCCGGCCTGCAGGCGCTCGACGCCGTGTCCGCCGGCACGGTGGAGATGTGCCACACCGTCGCCTATTACTACGTCGGCAAGGATCCGACCTTCGCCATCGCTTCGGCCGTTCCCTTCGGCCTCAACGCCCGTATGCAGAACTCCTGGATGTTCCAGGGCGGTGGAGCCGAGCTCTTCAACGACTTCTTCAAGAAGTACAACGTGCACGCGCTGCCGGCCGGCAACACCGGCTGCCAGATGGGCGGCTGGTTCCGGAAGGAGATCAAGTCCACCGCCGACCTGCAGGGGCTGAAGATGCGCATCGCCGGCATCGCCGGTCAGGTCGTGTCGAAGCTCGGCGTCGTGCCGCAGCAGATCGCCGGCGGCGACATCTACCCGGCGCTCGAGAAGGGCACCATTGATGCGGCCGAGTGGGTCGGCCCCTACGACGACGAGAAGCTCGGCTTCGCCAAGGTGGCCCAGTACTATTACTATCCGGGCTGGTGGGAAGGTGGGCCGATGGTCCACAACATGATCAACCTGGAGCAGTGGAACAAGCTGCCGAAGAGCTACCAGGCGGCAGTGATCAACGCCTCGACCTACGCCAATACCTGGATGGCGGCGCGTTACGACATGCAGAACCCGACAGCGCTGAAGCGCCTTGTCGGCGCCGGCGTGCAGCTGCGCCCCTATCCGCAGGACGTGATGGAGGCCTGCTACAAGGCGGCCGGTGAGATCTATGCGGAGATCGGCGCGAAGAACGAGGACTTCAAGAAGATCATCCAGGCCATGCAGGCCTACAGGAATGACCAGTACCTGTGGTGGCAGGTGGCCGAATATACCTATGACAACTTCATGATCCGGGCGCGCGCCCGCGGCTGAAGGGCCGCAAGGCCTTTCGCGCATCGCGCCGATCGCAGAGCCCCGGACCGCCCGGTCCGGGGCTCTTTCTACGTCGAAAGTCGAATGATGCTCGCCCGGATTTGAGTGCGATCGCAGTTGCGAAGGCAAGGCGGTTGTGCCCTCCTTGCACCTCCGACACGCCAAAAACACAGAGGGGGCGTGCCGATTCTGCATAACTCCGGGAGGAGAACCGTATGAAGCGTCGTCAATTCCTGCAGGCTGCGGGCGCCGGGCTCGCGGCCGGTTCCGTCGCGGCTCCCGCCATTGCCCAGTCCAGCCCCGAGATCAAGTGGCGCCTGACCTCGAGCTTCCCCAAGTCGCTCGACACCATCTACGGCGCCAGCGAGGTGCTGTCGAAGGCGGTCTCGGAGGCGACCGACGGCAAGTTCCAGATTCAGGTCTTCGCAGCGGGTGAGATCGTGCCGGGTCTTCAGGCGGCCGACGCGGTGCAGAACGGCACGGTCGAGATGGCCCACACCGCCTCCTATTACTACGTCGGCAAGGATCCGACCTTCGCATTCGCAACGGCCGTGCCCTTCGGCCTCAATGCCCGCCAGCAGAATGCGTGGTTTTACCACGGCGGCGGCATGGACCTGATGAATGAGTTCTACAGGAAGTACAACATCCACGCCCTGCCCGGCGGCAACACCGGCTGCCAGATGGGCGGCTGGTTCCGCAAGGAGCTGAAGACGCCGGCCGATCTGCAGGGCCTGAAGATGCGCATCGGCGGTTTCGCCGGCCAGGTGCTCGGCAAGCTGGGTGCCGTGCCGCAACAGATCGCCGGTGGCGACATCTACCCGGCGCTCGAGAAGGGCACGATCGACGCCGCCGAGTGGGTCGGCCCCTATGACGACGAGAAGCTCGGTTTCCAGAAGGTCGCACAGTACTACTACTATCCCGGCTGGTGGGAGGGCGGCGCCGCGCTGCACTTCTTCATCAACCAGGCGAAGTGGAACGAACTGCCCAAGGCCTACCAGTCGCTGCTCGTGACGGCCGCCGGCCTCGCCAATGTCGACATGCAGGCCAAGTACGACGCCAAGAACCCGGCCGCCCTCAAGCGCCTCGTCGCCGGCGGTGCGCAATTGCGCCCCTATCCGCAGGAGGTCATGGAAGCCTGCTTCAAGGCGGCCAACGAGCTCTATGCCGAGACGTCGGCCAAGAACGCCGACTTCAAGAAGGTCTATGATGCCATGATGGCCTTCCGGAACGACGAATATCTCTGGTTCCAGGTGGCAGAATATACCTTCGACAACTTCATGATCCGGGCCCGCGCCCGCGGCTGAGGCAACGGTCTCTTCATCTGCTGGACGAGCCCCGGGGCCCGGCCCCGGGGCTTCGTCGTTGCGGGCGGGAAAACGCCGGCTGCTCGTGATCGTTGCTTGCGCAAGCCGGGCGAAGCGGGACACATTGCAGCTCGCATGAGGGGGGAGCGCGGCAACGATCCGCAACAGCCGACAGGAGGGGGAGGGACCGAGGAGAGCCTTAGATGAAACGTCGCAACTTCCTGCAGGCCGCGGGTGCCGGCCTGGCCGCCGGCGCGGTCGCGGCGCCGGCCGTCGCCCAGTCGAACCCGGAAATCCGCTGGCGCCTGACCTCGAGCTACCCGAAGTCGCTCGACACGATCTACGGCGGCGGCGAGGTGCTGGCAAAGGCGGTGAGCGAGGCGACCGACGGCAAGTTCCAGATCCAGGTCTTCGCCGCCGGCGAGATCGTGCCGGGACTGCAGGCGCTCGACGCCGTGCAGAACGGCACCGTGGAGATGTGCCATTCGGCGCCCTATTTCTACGTGGGCAAGGATCCGGCCTTCGCCTTCGGCACGGCCGTGCCCTTCGGCCTCAACACGCGCCAGCAGAACGCCTGGTTCAACCACGGCGACGGCATGACGCTGCTCAACGAACTCTACAGCAGGTTCGGCGCCTACGGCCTGCCCGGCGGCAACACCACGGCCCAGATGGGTGGCTGGTTCCGCAAGGAGATCAAGACCGTCGACGACCTGAAGGGCCTCAAGATGCGCATCGGCGGCCTCGGCGGCCAGGTGCTGGCGAAGCTCGGCGTCGTGCCGCAGCAGATCGCCGGCGGCGACATCTATCCGGCGCTGGAGAAGGGCACGATCGACGCTGCCGAATGGGCCGGACCCTACGACGACGAGAAGCTCGGCTTCGTCAAGGTCGCGCCCTACTACTACTATCCGGGCTGGTGGGAAGGCGGCGCCTCCATCCACTTCTTCATCAACAGGCAGAAGTGGGAGGAGCTGCCCAAGCACTACAAGGCCATTCTGGCGCAGGCTGCCGCCTTCACCAACAACGACATGGCGGAGAAGTACGACGCCAGGAACCCGGCGGCGCTGAAGCGCCTCGTGGCCGGCGGCGCGCAGCTCAGGCCCTTCTCGCAGGAGATCATGGAGGCCTCCTTCAAGACGACCATCGAGCTCTTCGACGAGATCAGCGCGAAGAACGAGACCTTCAAGAAGATCTACGATTCAATGAAGGCCTTCCGCAACGACGAATATCTGTGGTGGCAGGTGTGTGAATACACCTACGACAACTTCATGATCCGGACCCGCACGCGCGGCTGACGCTGCCGTTCCCGCACCAAACAGGAAGGCCCCCTGGAGCTTGAGCTCCAGGGGGCCTTCCTGTTTGGCAGTGGCTTCTCTCGGGGGCGGCCGCTCCTCCCGGGTCACGGCCTCACTGGATCTTGGGCGGGGCGAGATCGAGCGGCGGGGCGATGCTGTCGAGACCGGGCGTGAGCTGCTGGAGCTGCTGCTCGATCTGCTTCTGGTCCATCTGTGGCCCGGTCGATTTGTAGTGCATTACCATCTGCGGGAAGAGGATGACGAGCGCCACCATGATGCACTGGATGACGACGAAGGGCACGGCGCCCCAGTAGATCTGGCCGGTGGTCACCGGCTCCATCGTCTTGCCCGTCACGCGGTCGACGTACGGAAGCTTCGGCGCCACCGAACGCAGGAAGAAGAGGGCGAAGCCGAAGGGCGGATGCATGAAGCTCGTCTGCATGTTCACGCCAAGCATGACGCCGAACCAGATGAGGTCGATGCCGATGCGCTCCGCCGCCGGCCCGATGAGCGGGATGGCGATGAAGGCGAGCTCGAAGAAGTCGAGGAAGAAGGCGAGGACAAAGATGAGCACGTTGACGAAGGCGAGGAAGCCCGTCTGCCCGCCCGGCAGCGAAACGAGTAGTTCCTCCACCCACTTGTGCCCGTCGACCCCGTAGAAAGTGAGCGAGAAGACGCGCGCGCCCACCAGGATGAAGAGCACGAAGGCCGAGAGCTTGGCCGTCGCTTCCGTCGCCTGGCGCACGAGGTCGAAGCGCAGGCGGCCCTTCATGATGGCGAGCAGGATTGCCCCCGTCGCGCCCATGGCACCGCCCTCGGTCGGCGTCGCGACGCCGATGAAGATGGTGCCGAGCACGAGGAAGATGAGGCCGAGCGGCGGCACCATGACGAAGGTGACCTGCTCGGCGATGCGCGAGATGAGGCGGAAGCCCGTGAAACGCTCGATGGCGCCCGCCACGAGCGCATAGAGCGTGCCGGCGATGAGCGCCTCGGCGAGGAGCGCGGTGCGTGCCCAGCCGGCGTTCTTGAGCATCACGTAGGCGACGGCGAACGCCACCGCGACGAGGGCCGTGAGCACGAGGCGCCTGGCACCGAGGAGGCGGTTGAAGAGCGCCGACAGGAACGACACCACGACCGCCACCGACATCGTCAGGATGACGAAGTCGGCGCCGGCGCGGATCGTCGTCTGCCTCATCACGTAGATGGCGACGGCCGCGGAGAAGGCAACGAGCACGCCGAGCTGCCAGACGCCGCGCGCGCCGCTCGGCTCGCGGAAGCCGATGGCGTCGACCGGCAGGCCAGGCGCGGCCTTCGGATTGAAGATCGAAACGAGGAAGACGTAGCCGGCGTAGAGGCCCGCGAGCACGAGGCCGGGAACGAAGGCGCCCTCGTACATGTCGCCCACCGAGCGGCCGAGCTGATCGGCCATGACGATGAGGACGAGCGAGGGCGGGACGATCTGGGCGAGCGTGCCCGATGCGGCGATGACGCCCGAGGCGAGCCGGCGATCATAGCCGTAGCGCAGCATGATGGGCAGCGAGATGAGGCCCATCGAGATCACCGAGGCGGCGACGACGCCGGTGGTCGCCGCGAGGAGCGCGCCGACGAAGATGACGGCATAGGCAAGGCCGCCGCGGATCGTGCCGAACAGCTGGCCGATGGTGTCGAGCAGGTCCTCCGCCATGCCGGATCGTTCGAGGATCAGGCCCATGAAGGTGAAGAACGGAATGGCCAGCAGCACGTCGTTGTTCATCGTGCCGTAGATGCGTTCCGGCAGGGCCTGCAGGAAATCAGGGCGGAACAGGCCGAGCTCGATGCCGAGGAGGCCGAAGATGAGGCCGTTGGCGGCGAGCGCGAAGGCGACCGGATAGCCGAGCAGCAGGAAGACGACGAGCGCCGCGAACATGATCGGCGCCATGTTGTGGATGATAAACCCAGCCATGGGGCGAGCTCCGGGGCAGATATCGGTCGCGAGGGGTCAGGCGATGGGGGCGTCGTTGCCGGCCTGCTGCAGCAGGCGTTCGGCCTCCGCCTCGGCCGCGGCGCCATGGCCGCCGCCGCCCGCATGCGGGTCTTCCATGTCGCCGCGGATGATCGCGATGCGCTTGATGAGCTCGGAGATGGCCTGGACGAAGAGAAGGACGAAGCCGATCGGAATGAGGAACTTCGACGGCCACTGGGCAAGGCCGCCGGCATTGAGCGACTGCTCGTTGATCAGGAAGGAGCGCTGCGCGAAGGGCAGCGAGGTGATGATCATCACGAGCGTGAACGGGAGCAGAAAGACCACGGTGCCGAAGACATCGATGAAGTCGCGCGCGCGCTTCGAGAAGCGGCTGTTCACGATGTCGATGCGGATGTGCTCGTTGTTGAGCAGCGTCCACGGCGAGCACAGCAGGAACACCGCGCCGAAGAGCACCCACTGCAGTTCGAGCCAGGCGTTCGACGACACGTCGAAGAGCTTGCGGATGATGGCGTTGACCGTCGAGACGACAACGGCCGCCAGAATGAGCCAGGCGACCCAGCGGCCGATGCGGCCGTTGATCGCGTCGATGGCGCGACTGATGGAGAGAAACAGGGTCACCGGACTTCCCCTCGTGCGTTCCGTGGGCCCCTCTTTGGAGGCTTGCTCTGGAAGTGGCCGGGCGCCGGCGGGTTCCCGCCCGTCGCGCCCACCCCATGGCGGGTCCTAGCCCAATGGCCACCGCGACACAAGGCGAACGTTCAACAGGGCTGACCTGTCCAAAAGTTTCGAAACGGCGCGCCGGCCCGTCGCGATCCTTCTGCGGGCGCCGCCAGCGGGGCGCTTCCTCGCATTCCGGATGCGGAAGGTGCGCCCGGTCTTGCCGCATGACGCCGGGCGCCGCATCAGCGCGGCGCGCGCCTCGCGGCGAGGCCGAAGCGGTGCGCCGCATAGCCGGCGAGCACGCAGGCGAGCATGAGGCCGACGAGCGCGAGCGGCCAGCGTGTGACCGCGGCGCCCGCGACGACGGAGGTGACGGCGCCGAGGCCGAGTTGCAGTGCCCCGGCGACGCCCGCGCTCGTGCCGGCCGCCTCCGGCCGCACCGACAGGGCGGCCGCCGTCGCGCCGGGCAGGGTGAGGCCGTTGCCGACGGCGGTGACCGAGAGGGGAATGAAGAGCGTGGCCGGCGTCCACGCCCAGGTCGTCGCGACGACGGCCTCGGCCGCGACGGCGAGCACCGAGAGCAGCGTGCCGATGGTGACCATGCGGTCCGTGCCGAGGCGCAGCGCATAGCGGCCGGAGATGAAGTTGCCGAGCATGTAGCCGCCGGCATTGACGACGAAATAGGCGCCGTAGACGTCGGCCGGCTGGCCCATCACCGCGACCACGATGTGCGGCGCGCCCGCCACGAAGGCGAAGAAGGCGGCCGAGGTGAAGGCCATGGCGAGCGCATAGCCGAGGAAGGCGCGATCGCCGACGAGGAGGGGGAAGGCCCGCAGCATGTCCGCGAATTTTGCCGCCGCCCCGTTGCGCGGGGCGGTCTCGCTCAGGGCGGCGAGGGTGAAGAGGCCGGCGGCGACGCCCAGCATCGCCTTGGCGCCGAAGATCCAGCGCCAGCCGAAACGCTCGTCGATGAGGCCGCCGACGAAGGGGGCCACCATCGGCGCGACGACCATGACCATGGTCAGGTAGCCGAGCCGGCTCGCCGCCTCGTCGCGACCTGATGTGTCGCGCACGATGGCGCGGGCGAGGGAGAAGGCGGTGCCCGCCCCCGCCGCCTGCACGACCCGCGCGCCGAGGAGCGCCGGTGTCGTCATGGCGAAGGCTCCGCCGAGCGACCCGAGCGTGAAGAGCACAATCCCGGCGAGCACACAGGGCCGCCGGCCGATCCGGTCGGAAATCGGGCCAACAACGAACTGCGTGACCGCCACGGCGAGGAGATAGAGCCCCAGCGTGAGCTGGATGGTGGCGTAGTCGGTCGCGAAGGCGCGCGACAGGGCTGGCGTCGAGGGCGCGAGGACGTTGAGCGCGAAGGGCTGCAGCGCCGAGATGGCGACGAGCACGGCAAGGCCGGGGCGGGCGGCTGCGGAAGGGGTCACGGCCGGGCCTCGCCGCTCGGGGCCGCGACGGCGGCCAGCGGCGCGACCGCCGCCCGGGCGCGCGCACGCTCGCGATGGATGGTGTAAAGGCCGCTCGCGATGATCAGCAGCGTGCCGGCGATGGTGGTCAGGCCCGGCAGGTCGCCCCCGACGAGATAGCCGAGCGCCGTCGCCCAGACGATGATGCTGTATCGGAAGGAGGACACGAGGGCGACATCGCTGTTCCGGCAGGCCACCACGATGCAGTAGTTGCCGATGGAGACGACGACGGCGGCACCGGCGAGCAGCTGCGCCTCACGCAGGCCGATCGGCCGCCAGGAGGCAAACCCCTCGCTCGCCCCCGCAGCGAAGCCGAGGACCATGACCGCGACCGTCGTGGCGAGCATCACCAGGAGGGAGGGAACCTCCGGACTGATCCTCCGCGTCACCAGATCGCGGGTCGCCGCGAGGACCGCCGCAAGCACGGCGACCGCCGACCAGAGGTCGAAGCCGGAGGTCGCAGGTCGGATGACGACCAGGACACCGGCGAAGCCGACGAGGATCGCTCCCCAGCGGCGCCAGCCGACCACCTCCATCCCGCTCACCGCCACGATCAGCGTCATGATCAGAGGGGTACCCTGCAGGATTGCGGTGATGTTGGCGAGCGGCAGGTGGGCGAGCGCGGTTATGAAGGTGAAGGCCGTGCCCGTTTCGAGCAGGGCCCGCAGGCCGACCGCCGGCTGCGCGACCCGCGGCAGGTGCCGCAACTGGCCGAACGCGGCGGCAAGCGTCAATGCCGCCAGCACGGCGAAGACACCGCGAATGGCGACGATCTGGCTGGTCGCGTGGGCGCCGGCGACGAGTTTCACCAGCATGTCGTTGGTGATGAAGCACGCCATCGCGGCGAGCATGGCCAGTATGCCGCGCCGGTTGTCGGCTGCCGATGCCACGGAAAATCTCCTGTGCGCCCGATGGCGCGCGAAAGGCCCTTTGAATTGCGGCGATATCGAAACTCAGGCGGTCGCCGTCAAACGCTCCAGCGCAAACAGGGACAGATCGAAGGCCGGTCGACGGTCCATGGCGAGGTCCGCAAGCACCTCGCCGACGACGCTCGCGAACTTGAAGCCGTGCCCCGAACAGGGCGAGGCCACGATCACCTGCGGCAGGTCCGGCAGCCTGTCGATGATGAAATGCTCGTCCGGGGTGTTTGTGAACAGGCAGGCCTTCAGGGCGAGCACGGGGCCGTCAGCCGCGGGGAAGAAGCGCCGGACGCCGTCGCGCAGAACCGCCTCGTCGCGCGCCGTCGGCTCGCGCGACAGCGTGTCGGCATGACCCGTCTCGTGCAGGTGGTGGTACAGTCCGATCTTGAAGCCCGGGATGCCCCACTGCGGGAAGACATAGAAGTGGCCGGCGGCATCCGAGAGGATGCCGACCGGAAACCGCTCCAGCGCGAAGAGGCTCGGATCGCTCGTGCGGAACCAGCCGAGCACCTGCCGCTCGGGAACCACCTGCGCGGCGAGGGAGGGCACGAAGTCGCCGATCCAGGCGCCGGCGGAGAGGACGAGGCGGCCCGCCTCGTAAACGCCCCGCTCGGTCGTTACCCGCACGCCCGTCGCCGTCGGCTCCCAAGCCAGGACCTTCTCGCGTGCCCGGATGTCGGCGCCCGCCGCGATCGCCATGGAGACATGGGCGAGGATGGAGCGCTCGGAGGCGACGAAGCCCGCGTCCGCCTGGTAGACGGCAATGTGGTCCTCGGCGAGCCGCCAGCCCGGGAAGCGCCGGGCGACCTCGCCGGCCGTCAGCACGTCGTGCGCAAGGCCGTGCTCCCGGCAGGAGGCGAGGGACCCCTGCACCACGCGGCTGTTCTCCGGGCCGGCGTCGAGCCCGCCCGTGACGAAGAGGAGTTGTTCGCCCCACGCCCGCTCGGCCTCCCGCCACAGCGCATAGGCACGATCGAGCAGGGGGACGTAGCGCGGATTCTCGAAATAGGCGCGGCGGATGATGCGGTTGTGGCCGTGGGAGGAGCCCATGCCGTGGCCGATGTCGAAACGCTCGAGCCCGAGGACGCGCTGGCCTCGCCTGGCGAGCTGCCAGGCCGTCGTCGATCCCATGCCGCCGATGCCGACGACAATGACGTCGTAGGTGCCTTGGCCCGCCGCCACGCTGCCCTCCCGTCGATTCTTTCTTGCATGGCCGTTCGGCCCGGCCGCGCAGGGTAGGGGCATTCGTGCGGGCCGTCGAGGCGGGGAAGCAGGGCGGGCTCCGCGCGCGCGGCAGTGCAGGGATGCAGGTGCGGCAGGGCGCGGCCGTCGCCGCGAGGCAATGTTGCGGAGCGCGGCGTCAGCCGCCGGTGACGCTCATGTGGCGGCCCACCGCCGGGCGCGCGTGGCGCCGGTCGATGACGAAGTCGTGGCCTTTGGGCTTTCGCGCTATGGCGCGCTCGATGGCGGCTTCGAGGGGCGCGTCGCTCTCGCTTGCGCGCAGCGGCGCGCGCAGGTCGGCCGCGTCCTCCTGGCCGAGGCACATGTAGAGCGTGCCCGTGCAGGTGACGCGCACCCGATTGCAGCTCTCGCAGAAATTATGCGTCATCGGCGTGATGAAGCCGAGCCGCCCACCCGTCTCGCGCACGCGCACATAGCGGGCAGGCCCGCCCGTGCGGTAGTCGATCTCGTCGAGCGTATAGCGCTCCATGAGGCGCGCCTTGACGAGCGACAGCGGCAGGAACTGGTCGACGCGGGCGGGCTCGATCTCGCCCAGCGGCATCACCTCGATGAGCGTCAGGTCCATGCCCCGTCCATGGGACCAGTCGATCAGGCGGGGGATTTCGTCCTCGTTGACGCCCTTGAGCGCCACGGCATTGATCTTGACGGCGAGTCCCGCAGCCTGGGCGGCGTCGATGCCGGCCATGACCTTGCCGAGATCGCCCCAGCGCGTGGTGGCGCGGAACTTCGCGGCATCGAGGGTGTCGAGCGAAACGTTGACGCGCCGGACGCCGCAATCGGCCAGTTCCGTGGCGTAGCGGGCCAGCTGGGAACCGTTGGTTGTCACCGTGAGCTCGTCGAGCGCCCCGCTCGCGAGGTGGCGCGACAGCGAACGGAAGAGATGCATGATGTCGCGGCGCACGAGCGGTTCGCCGCCGGTGATGCGCAGCTTGCGCACGCCGCGCCCGACGAAGACGCTGCACAGCCGGTCGAGCTCCTCGAGCGTCAGAAGGTCGCGCTTCGGCAGGAAGTGCATGTCCTCGGCCATGCAGTAGACGCAGCGGAAATCGCAGCGGTCCGTCACCGAGACACGCAAATAGGTGATGGTCCGCCCGAACGGGTCGATCAGCGGACGATCCGCGGTCTCCTGCATAAGGGCGAGGGCACCCTGGGCCACGAGGCTTACTCCACAGCCGTCGGTTTCTCGGCGCGACCAGCGGCCGCTATATGTGGTCAGATATAATTAGGATGGTCGGCAGCCGGGTCAATTCGCAAGGCGGCATGCCGGCTGCGGCTCTTCGCCCGGGAGACAGCCATGGAAGCGAGGCATTGGCCGGTGGAGATCAGGCTCGGCAAGGATCGCCGGACCTTGAGCGTGGCCTTCGATGACGGCTCGCGCTTCGATCTCGCCGCCGAATATCTGCGCGTGCTCAGCCCTTCCGCCGAGGTGCAGGGCCACGGGCCGAGCCAGCGCAAGACCATTGCCGGCAAGCGCAACGTGGAGATCATCGGCGTCGAGCCGGTGGGCCGCTACGCCGTCAAGCTCGTCTTCGACGACCTCCACGACACCGGCATCTACACGTGGGACTACCTGCACGAGCTCGGCGCCGAACAGACGGCGAAGTGGAATGCCTATCTGGGCGAGCTCGAGGAGAAGGGCCTGTCGCGCGAGCCCGTCCGGCGACGCTGAGCCACTCCGGGGCAGCGTCCCGCACGCGGCTCTCGTCCTGCGATCGGTCATTTCTCGAGGAGGCGGCGGCTTTCCGGAGCATCGCCCTCGGACGGACCGAGGAGGCGATCGCCGCCCTCGAACGGCGGCTGATCCGCAACCCCAATACCGATGTCAGCCGCGTGCTGCTCGCCGCGATCTGCGGCCACCTGGGTCGGCATGACGAGGCGCGCATCCACTGGGATCAGGCGATGAAGATCAATCCGGCCTACTCCCTTGAGCAACGGCGACGAATCCTGCCCTACCGCAATCCCGCTGATTTCGAACGGATCGTCGAAGGCCTGCGCAAGGCGAGACTGGCGGATTGAGGATCAATCCGTGAGGAGATTGCGCTCGGACGCCCCCGCCGAAGCGGGCGCCGGGCGCGCTCTGGCTCGGGGCGTGTCGGGACGGTTCACGGGCCGGCGCGGGGCTGCGACGGCAGCGACCCCGGCGCAACGAAAAGGGGCCGGTCGAAGCCAGCCCCGGGATCGAAGGAGGACCGTGGTATGTGTCAGCGCAGGACGACGACGCGTGTGCCGACCTTCACGCGCTCGTAGAGGTCGATGACGTCCTCGTTGACCATGCGGATGCAGCCCGAGGAGACCGCCTGGCCGATCGTCTCCGGCTCGTTGGAGCCATGGATACGGTAGAGCGTCGAGCCGAGGTACATGGCGCGGGCGCCGAGCGGATTGTCGGGGCCGCCGGGCATGTAGCGCGGCAGGTCCGGGCGGCGGCGCAGCATCTGCGCCGGCGGGCGCCAGTCGGGCCATTCGCGCTTCATGGTGATCGACTGGGTGCCGCCCCAGGTGAAGCCCGGCCGGCCGACGCCGATGCCGTAGCGGATGGCCTTGCCGCCCGGCTGGACCAGGTAGAGCCGGCGTTCGCCCGTCGAGATGATGACGGTGCCGGGCCCGTAGGGGCCGTTATAGGTGATGGTCTCGCGCGGAACCGGCGACGCCTGCGGCCGGAGGCTGTCCGGCTGGGCGGACAGGGGCTGGCGCGTCAGAGGGTCGATTTCATAGGCATTGGCGTTCGCGGCCGCGCCCACCACGGCGCAGAAACCCGCGATCGCAACGAGAAGGCGGCGCATCGGAAGCCTCGACAAGTCCAGGTGCAACAATCGCTCAACGTCACAAGGGCGCCTTGGTTTCGGCGCCCTTGTGCCCGCAATCTGTCCAAATGGTGCCAGAGCCGCAACGCTCGCGGTTGCACAAACGCGTGAAGCGCGGGACGAGTGGCGTGCCCGCCACACTTTCCGGGGCTCGTGGTGCCGGCTGGGTTAATTTCTGGTAACGAATTACCGTAAACGTTTGCTCAATTCTTCCATGATGACCTTGGGCGAAGGGGCCGGCGAGGTGGCGAATCGGGCCTCCCGGCCTCGATGTCCGCCGCCAGCCCGCACGATCATGCCCGTCCCAGTTTCACGCCTCGCACGTTTCACCGTTCGCACGCGCGTTCTCGTCCTCGCCGGCCTCTTCGGGGCGGGAATGTCCGCGACCGCAGCCGCCTATCTCGTCGGTCGCGACATGCAGGAGGCGGCCTTCCGGGACTATCGCGCGGCCGTCGTTCTCGCCACCGCGAGCCGCGACGTCGAGGCCGATCTCGCGATGCTGCGCATGGCCGAACGCGATTTCGTGCTCAAGCGGACCCGGGCGGCCGGCAACCAGATCACGCAGCTTGCGGCCGGATTCCGCACCCAGGTGGACCACCTCGGGGCGCTTGGCCGTAGCCCGGAGACGGCGGCGCCGCTCGCGCAACTGTCCGAGTTCGCCCGCCGCAACGGCGAGATGCTCGCCGAAATCCTGGCCTTGCAGGACGAGATCGGCTGGTCCTCCGAGGACGCGCTGAACGCCATGCTGGGGCGGACCGGAGACGCGTTCAGCGCATCCGTGATGCAGATCGCAGATCGCCACGGCGACGCGCAGGCCCACAGGCTGCAGCTCATCGCCGCGAAGATGCGCATGCTGGAGAGCGACGTCCGCTTCGGCCGCGAACAGCCGGACGTCGTGGCCGGCCGCTTCGATGCCCAGATGAGCATTCTCCGACGCATGCAGGCATCGCTTCAGCTTCCCGCCGAGGAGCTGAAGGCGCTCGCCGACGGCATCGAGGCCTATGGCGCTGCCTTCGGGGTCTGGGTCGAGCGGGAGCGCGCCCTTGGCCTGCGCATGGATCGTCTGCGCGACAATTTCGATGTCATGGCGCCGCTGCTCGCCAGCCTGCAGGACGCGACGGTCGCCATCGCCAAGAGGAATGCGGAAACTCTCGACAGGGTCCAGTCCCGCACGGGCATGACGATCCTGTCGGTCATGGTCCTCGTGCTGCTCGCCGGTCTGCCGCTCAGCATCGTCATCGGGCAGGGCCTGACGCGCGCGCTTACGCGCCTGCGCCAGGCGATGGAACGCCTGGCGCAAGGCGACCTCGCGGCCTCGATCCCGCCGGTCGACGGCAGGGACGAAATCGCCGACATGACGCGCGCGCTCACGGTCTTTCGCGACAACGCCATCGAGCGCGAGGGCTTGCGCGGCGAGCGCGAGGCCTTCAACCAGCGACAGGCGGAGCGCGCGCGCAGCCTGGAAGCGGCGATCCTCGCCTTCGAGAGTGCGGTGGCCGACGCCGTCGGCAGCGTCAGGCACGCCGCCTCGGCGCTGGAGGAGACCTCGCTATCGCTCGACAAGGCCTCCTCGGACGTGACCACCCAGGCGCGCTTCGCCGGCGAGGCCGCCGCCAAGGTCGCCGAATTCGTCACCGAGGTTGCGCGCGCGGCCGAGGAGATGTCCGCCTCCATCGCCGAGGTGTCCGGGCAGGCGGCCCGCTCCAGCAGCGTGTCGAACCGCGTCGTCGAGGAAGTCGACCGCGCCGTTGCCGCCATGGCGGCGCTCGAAGGCGGCGCCGGGCACATCGGCGAGATCGTCGGGCTCATCCAGGCGATCGCGGCGCAGACCAACCTGCTCGCGCTCAACGCCACCATCGAGGCCGCGCGCGCCGGCGACGCCGGCCGGGGCTTCGCGGTCGTTGCCGCCGAGGTGAAGGCGCTCGCGACCGAAACGGCCCGCGCCACGAGCGACATCGCGAGCCAGGTCGCGGCCATCCAGCAGGCGTCCGCCGAAGCCATCGGCTCGATTTCCCGCGTCAACGGCATCATGTCCGAGATGGCCCTTGCCACCCATTCCGTGGCGACCGCGGTAGAAGAGCAGAGCGTCTCGGTCGATCTGATCGCGAGCCGCGTGGAACAGGCCTCGAGCGAAGCCCATTCCGGCGCCATGGCCGTCGCCGAGGCGGAGACGACGGCCGAGGGCGCCAAGGTGGTTGCCGACCGCGTGCTCCTGCTGTCGGGCGACCTCGCGCGGGCGGCGGAGGGGCTCGGACGGGAGATCAACGCCTTCCTGGTCGCCGTGCGGGCAGCCTAGGGCCGATTCCCCACCACCGCCGCAATCCGCCGTGCTTTTCACGCACGGCGCCCGGCCCCATATCCTCGGGTGGCGGCGCGGCCGCATGTCCGACCGGCTGGGGGACGAGTCCTCGGGCAGGGGGCGGGAGCGAAGCGATGAAGCGGTGGCTGATCGGGATCGCCGCGGGTGGCAGCCTGATCGCGGCATCAGCCCATGGGGCGGGCCCTGCAGGTGCGCCACCGGGAGGCCTGGGCGAAGCAGGCAGGGCGGCCTTGGCTCATTGGCTGGCGCGAGAGGACGTCGACGCCTTCATCGACGCGAGAATCGCCGCGCTGCACGCGGGGCTTCGCCTGTCGTCTGAACAGGAGAAACTCTGGCCGCCGCTGGAGACGGCGATGCGCAAGGTGGTTGAGCGCCTGCGCAAGGACATGGGCGAGTGGCCCGACGTCACCCGCCGCGACCTGCCGGCTCTCCTGCGCGGCCTCGCCGACCGGCAGGCCGCGAGCGCCGACATGCTGCGCGAGCTGGCCGATGCGCTGACGCCGCTCTATGCGACCTTCGACGACGCGCAGAAGCGGCGCTTCAGACGCTGGCTCTGGACGCTGCCCATGCACGGCCTCGCGATCGAACTGATGATGCCGGATCTTTAGGAAGGCACCGCTGCCCCGCCGCGAGCGCATCGCAGGATACGTTTCCCCCGACCGCGTTGTCCCGGCAGGGCGTGCTCCGCGCACTGCAGGGCTGCTCACGGCCGATGGCGAGGCCGGACATGTCGGGAAGTGCGGAAACCGCCGGGGATGGTGGGCGCGACAGGGATCGAACCTGTGACCCCTTCGGTGTGAACGAAGTGCTCTTCCGCTGAGCTACGCGCCCCATGCCGCAGCCTTCTAGGTTTGCTGCGCCCGCTCGTCAAGCAACCAGTGCATCGCTGGCGCCGAAGCTGTGAGCAACGCGTCCGCGCCGGGCCCCCGACGCTTGGGGGACCTGCGTAGCTGCGGGCTTTGGCCGCTTTGCGCCACCATGAGGAACGGGGTAAGCAGGCGGCCGTTCAATTCGGGTTGCCCGTGACGCGTCATCGCTCCATCCGCTCGCTCCTCGGCCTGGCTCTCGCCTATTGCCTGGCGGTCCAGACCATCGTCGTCGGCCTCGGCGGCCCGATGCCGGCGGTCGGCGGCGATGCGCCATGGCCGGTCTGGTGCCGCCCGGGCGTCCTGCTCGGGGCCGAGACGGCGCCGGCCGGGCCGGACGCGCCGGCGGCACCGGCCGCCGACGGTCACGATCTCTCCTGCATCCTGACATGCGCGGCCGGCGCCGCCCCGGCCGTGGTCGCCGCATCCGCATCCGGCCCGGCGGTCGGGCCTGCCGGACATCGCGCGGGGCGCATCGCGCATGCGCATCTGCTCCTGCCCCGCGGCCGCAAGGGGCTCGTCGCCGCCCCGCGCGGTCCTCCGCTCTTCGTCTGACGTCCCTTTCCCGACGCAACGACCAGCCGCGCAATTCCGCTGCGGCTCAACGAGCTTGGAGCATGTCATGTCAAACCATCTTGTCGGCCGGCCGGCCGCCCCGTTCCGCCGCGCCCGCCGCCCGTCGCTCACCGAGGCCCTGCTTGCCGCAGCCCTGACGCTGTCGGCGGGCGCCGCGCTCGCCCACGACTTCAGGGCCGGCGCCCTGACCATCGACCAGCCGTGGTCGCGCGCCACCCCCGCGGGTGCGCAGGTCGCGGGTGGGTTCATGACGATCCGCAATGCCGGCCCCGCCGAGGATCGGCTGATCGGGGGCGCCTCCGAGATCGCCGGACGCCTCGAGATTCATGAGATGGGCGTGGTCGACGGCGTCATGCGCATGCGGCCCGTGGAGCAGGGCCTCGCCATCAAGCCGGGCGAGGCCGTGGAGCTCAAGCCCGGCAGCTATCACATCATGTTCTTCGAGCTGAAGCGGCAGCTCAAGCAGGGCGAGCGCTTCAAGGGCGAGCTGCAGTTCGAGAAGGCGGGCACGATTCCGGTCGAATTCGCCGTCGAATCGATCGGGGCGCAGGGGGCCGGCCAGGGCTCCGGCGCCGCCCATCAGGGCCACGGTGGCTGAGCGCCATGCGCAAGCTTCGCATCGCCCTCTGGGGGCTCCTGGCCGCCGCCGCTGTCGCCGCGGCCGGCCTTGCCTGGCAGGCCAGCCGCGGCGCGCCGAATGCTCCGGTGCGCACGGCAGGCGCCGGCATCGCCGCCGTCGGCGGCCCGTTCCGGCTCACGACGCACGAGGGGAAGACGTTGTCGTCCGCCGATCTGGCCGGCCGGCCCTTTGCCGTCTTCTTCGGCTTCACGCATTGCCCCGACGTCTGTCCGACGACGCTCTTCGAGCTGTCGGAACATCTGAAGGCGCTCGGCCCGCGGGGCGACGACCTCAGGGTGCTCTTCATCACGGTGGATCCCGAGCGCGACACCAGGGAGCTGCTCGCGACCTACCTGAGCTCCTTCGACCCGCGCATCATCGGGCTTACCGGCACGCGCGAGGAGATCGACGCCGTGACGGTGGCCTACAAGGCCACCTACATGAAGGTGCGCACGAGCGGCGACGACTACACGATGAACCACACCGCCTCCGTCTACCTCATGGATGCACGGGGCCGGTTCGTCGGTGTGCTCGACTATCAGGAGCCCAGGGAAACGCAGCTCCAGAAGCTGCGCCGGCTCGTCGCGGGCTAGCGCCGGTCACGCGAGGGGGGTGGCCGCGGGCAGGAGCGCCGAGGCCGCCTCCCACAATTCGTCGAAATGCTCGATCACCCGGTCCGGCCCGAGGGCCGTCACGGCCGTGTCCGTATAGCCGAAGGGCACGGCGATGACGGGAATGCCGGCGGCGCGCGCCGTGTCGATGTCCGTGCGCGAGTCGCCGATCATGACGGCGCGCGCGGGATCGCCGCCGGCCTGCGCGATGGTCGCGGTGAGGTGGCGCGGGTCCGGCTTGCAATAGGGGAAGCTGTCACGCCCGCAGATCGCCGCGAAACGGTCGGCGATGCCGAGGGCAGCGAGGAGCTGCACTGAATGGCTCGCGACCTTGTTGGTGCAAACGGCGAGCTGCCATCCGGCAGCGGTGAGGCGCGCGAGCGCCGCCGTGACACCCGGGAAGAGCCGTGTCTCCTCGGCGATGCGGTCGGCATAGATCGCCAGGAAGTCGGCATAGAGCGCATCGAGGTGGTCGGGTGCGATCGTCCGCCCATTGACGGCAAGGCCGCGCTCGATCAGCGCCCGGGCGCCGGCGCCGATCAGGTCGCGCGCCTGCGCCAGGGGCAGAGCGGGCAGTCCCTCCCGGGCGAGGATGATGTTCAGGGTGCCGATGAGATCGGGAGCCGTGTCGGCGAGCGTGCCGTCGAGGTCGAAGACGGCGATCGGAACGGGCGCTGTGGTCATGACATGCCGCTACAGGCTTGGGGCGGCGCAATCAAGGCGGGCGCGCCGCGATGCTATGATGCTCGCACGATTCGTTCCGCCCGTTCGTCCGGAAGCTCATGACCCTGTCCATCCCCCGCGCCCTCCGCAGCCGCCTCCTCGAGGCTGCCGTTGCCACACTCGTCTGCGCCGCGCCGGCCGCCGCCAGCCAATATGACTTCGTCCCGGCGCCGCAGATCGACCTCAATCGCATCTATCGCATCGATCGCGTCACCGGTGAGGTCGGGGCCTGCCAGTACGGCCTGAAGGACGGCACGATCGGCGTGACCTTCTGCTTTCCCGTGGGCGAGGGGGCCGGCAAGCAGGAGCCGGGCGAATACGGCCTCGTGCCTTCCAAGCATGCGCGCGAGGCGGGTGTCTTCCGCGTCAACTACCGCACCGGCGAGATGAGCGTCTGCTACGTGCTCAACGGCGAGGTCGTGGTCTGCACGCCCCAGGCCGGCACGCCCGCGGCCGCGGCCGCCACCCAGGCGCCCGACGCGGGCACGCAGTCTCCCGCCGGCGGCGCCTCCGCCAAGAAGCCCTGAGAAGGCCCGAGCGGCCGCGGAACGGGCGACCGTCACCCCGCGCGTCGGTTCCGGATCCCCGGCTCGCTCATCGGTGGCGGGATGACAGGGTACGGCGATCCGTCCCCCGGGGGGCTCCGCGAGACCGCAGGCGAGGCAAAAGCGGGGTTCCGCCTCCGGCGGTGCGCCCATGGGCTCCCTTCCCGCCGGCCGCCCGCGCGTGCTAGACACGGGGCCGATCCCACGCATTCCTGCTTCATTGCGAGGCTGAGCCATGCAGCTTCAGGATTCTTCGCTCCTTGTCGAGCGCTGCTACGTCGCGGGCGAATGGATCGGCGAGCCGGTCGACGCCGTGTACAACCCGGCCACGGGGGAGGTTCTGGCGCGCGTGCCGCGCTTCGGCGCGGCCGAGGCGACGCGCGCCGTCGAGGCGGCGGCCGCCGCCTTCACGCCCTGGGCCAGGAAGACTGCAAGGGAACGCGCCGCGGTCTTGCGCCGCTGGTACGAGCTGATCCTCGCCAACAAGGACGACATCGCCGTCATCATGACGAGCGAGCAGGGCAAGCCGCTCGCCGAGGCGCGCGGCGAGGTGGAATACGCGGCCTCCTTCGTCGAGTTCTACGCCGAGGAGGCCAAGCGCATCTACGGCGAGACCATTCCGAGCCACCGCGCTGACGCGCGCATCATGGTCATCCGCCAGCCGATCGGCGTCGTCGCTGCCATCACGCCGTGGAACTTCCCGGCGGCGATGATCACGCGCAAGGTGGCGCCGGCGCTCGCCGCCGGCTGTACGGCGGTGGTCAAGCCCGCACCCGAGACGCCGCTCACCGCGCTGGCGCTCGCCGTGCTCGCCGAGCGGGCCGGTCTGCCGGCGGGCGCCTTCAACCTGATCACCGGCGATGCGCCGGCGATCGGCAAGGTCCTGACCGAGCATCCGGCGGTTCGCTTCGTCGGCTTCACCGGCTCGACGGAGGTCGGCAAGCTGCTGATGCGCCAGGCCGCCTCCACGGTGAAGAAGGTGGGGCTCGAGCTCGGTGGCAACGCACCCTTCATCGTCTTCGACGACGCCGACATCGACGCGGCGGTCGAAGGCGCCGTGCAGTCGAAGTTCCGCAACATGGGGCAGACCTGCGTCTGCGCCAACCGCATCTACGCCCAGGCCGGCATCTACGACGAGTTCGTCTCGAAGCTCGCCAAGAAGGTGATGGACCTCAAGGTCGGCAACGGCCTCGAGGTCGGCGTCGCCCAGGGGCCGCTGATCAACGCAGAGGCGGTGGAGAAGGTGGAGCGCCACATCGCCGACGCCGTCGGCCAGGGGGCGAAGGTGGTGGTCGGCGGCAGGCGCCATGCCTTGGGTGGCACCTTTTTCGAGCCGACTGTCCTTGCCGGCGTGACGACGAAGATGCTGGTGACGCAGGAGGAGACCTTCGGGCCGCTCGCCCCCGTCTACCGCTTCACCGACGAGGCGGATGCGATCGCCCAGGCCAATGCCACGCAATATGGCCTTGCCGCCTATTTCTACGCCCGGGACCTCGGCCGCGTGTTCCGCGTCGCCGAGGCCCTGGAATATGGCATGGTCGGCATCAATTCCGGCGTCATTTCCACCGAGCTTGCGCCCTTCGGCGGCGTGAAGGAGTCCGGCCTCGGCCGCGAAGGCTCCAGTCACGGCATCGAGGAGTTTGTCGAGCTCAAGTATCTTCTTCTGGCGGGACTGGATCGTTGACGGGCGAAGAACTGAAGCGCCGCGCGGCGGAGCGTGCGGTTTCCCTGGTTGCCGACGGCATGCGGCTCGGGCTCGGCACCGGCTCCACCGCCAGGCACTTCGTCGCCCTCCTGGGCGCGCGTGTGCGGGAGGGGCTCGACGTCGTCGCGGTGCCGACCTCGGAGGCGACGCGGGCTCAGGCCGAGGCCGAGGGCATCCGCCTCACGACCCTCGACGAGACGCCGGAGCTCGATCTCACCGTGGACGGCGCCGACGAGCTCGACGACCGCCTGCGCCTGATCAAGGGCGGCGGCGGCGCCCTCCTGCGCGAGAAGATCGTCGCTGCCGCAAGCCGGCGCATGGTCGTCATCGCCGACGGCTCGAAGCGCGTCGCCGTGCTGGGACGCTTCCCGCTGCCCATCGAGGTCGTGCCCTTCGGCCTCGGCGCCACGCGCCGGGCTGTCGCGGCCGCCGCCGAGCGCGCGGGATGCCGTGGCGCGCTGAGCCTGCGCAGCGCCCCCGACGGGGCCCCCTTCGTCACGGACGGCGGGCATTACATCCTCGACGGCGCCTTCGGGCGCATCGAGGATCCCGAGGCGCTGGCCGGCGCCCTCGCGACGGTGCCCGGCGTCGTCGACCATGGCCTTTTCCTGGGCCTCGCCACCGGCGCCGTCGTGGCGAGCGAGGAAGGCCTCGCCGAACTCGGCCGCCTCTGATAACTGCCACGCTCCGGACTTCCAGGGAGAACGCCCCGATGAACCGCTTCCTCACCCGTGTCGCCGCCGCTTCGCTCGTTCTCGCGCTCGCGGGCGGCGCGGCCTCGGCGCAGACCGCCACGGCCACCGCGCCCTCGCATCTTCAGGCGGCGCGCGAGGTCGTGCTGGCCTCGGGCATGTCGCGCTCCTTCGATGCCATGCTGCCGACCTTCGGCGACCAGGTCCGCCAGATCTACGTCACCCGGCCGGAGATCGCGGCCGATCTCAATGCCGTGCTCGACCAGCTCAAGCCCGAGCTCGAGAAGCAGAAGGACGAGATGGTGACGACCGCCGCGCGCGTCCTCGCCGGGCGCATGAACGAGGCCGAGCTCAAGGAGGTGGGCGCCTTCTTCAAGTCGCCGGCCGGGCAGCGCTACGTGTCGACCCAGCCGCAGGTGCTCGACGAGCTCTTCAACGAAATGCGTGACTGGGTGCAGAAGACGTCGGAGTTCGTCATCACCCGCGTGCGTGCCGAGATGAAGAAGAAGGGCCATGAGCTCTGAGGGCTCGCCCTGCCGGCCTGACCCGCAAGAAACCCGCCGCGGAAGACGGCGGGTTTCTTCTTGCCTGTTCCTGACGTGCCTGTCGCCGCGCGGCCCGTGCAGGGCCTGACGAGCGTCAATCCTCCGCCGCCTTGAAGCGCTCGAGCCCCTTGAGGAAGTATGGCGCGACGAGCGCGATGAGCGCGATCACGAGGAGCGTCGCCGCAAGCGGGCTCTCGATCAGCACGGCGGGGTCGCCCAGGCTGATGGCGAGCGCCCGCCGGAGCTGGGTTTCCGCCATCGGGCCCAGGATGAGGCCGACGACCATCGGCGCGATCGGATAGTCGTAGCGCCGCATCAGGAAGCCGAGGACGCCGAAGAGGGCGAGCATGATGAGCTCGACCGGCGAGGGGTTGGCCGCGATCGTGCCCACGGAGGCGAAGACGAGAATGCCTGCATAGAGCCAGGGCTGGGGAATGGCGAGGAGCCGCACCCACAGGCCGACGAGCGGCAGGTTGAGGACCACCAGCATCACGTTGGCGACGAAGAGACTCGCGATGAGGCCCCAGACGAGGTCCGGCTTCTCCGCGAAGAGGAGCGGTCCGGGATTGAGGCCGTATTGCTGGAAGCCGGCGAGCAGGATGGCCGCCGTCGCCGAGGTCGGCAGGCCGAGCGTGAGAAGCGGCATCAGCGTGCCTGCGGCGGAGGCGTTGTTCGCCGCCTCCGGGCCGGCGACGCCCTCGATGGCGCCCTTGCCGAACTCCTCGGGGTGCTTCGAGAGCTTCTTCTCGATCGTGTAGGACATGAAGGTCGGGATTTCCGCGCCGCCCGCCGGCAGCGCGCCGATGGGGAAGCCGAGGGCCGTGCCGCGCAGCCACGGCTTCCACGAGCGCTTCCAGTCCTCCTTCGTCATCCACAGCGACCCGCGCACCGGCTCGATCTCCTCCGGCGCGTACTTGCGGCGGGAGGCGACGAAGAGCGCCTCGCCGACGGCGAAGAGCCCGACCGCGAGCGTCGTCACCTCCACGCCGTCGAGGAGCTCCGGCACGCCGAAGGTCAGGCGCGCCTGGCCCGTGAGCGCGTCGATGCCGACGAGCCCGAGCAGGAGGCCGAGGAAGAGGCTCGTGAGCCCTCGCAAGGGCGAGTCGCCGAAGGTGGCCGACACGGTGACGAAGGCGAGCACCATGAGGGCGAAATAGTCGGCGGGGCCGAACTGGACGGCGAGATCGACGAGGGCGGGGGCGAAGAAGGCGAGCCCGACCGTCGCCACCGTGCCCGCCACGAACGACCCGAGGGCGGCGGTGGCGAGCGCCGGGCCGCCGCGGCCGGCCTTGGCCATCTTGTTCCCCTCGAGCGCCGTGATCATCGAGGCGCTTTCGCCGGGCGTGTTGATGAGGATCGACGTGGTCGAGCCGCCGTACATGCCGCCGTAGTAGATGCCGGCGAACATGATGAGCGAACCCGTCGGGTCCATCTTGAAGGTGACGGGCAGGAGAAGGGCGACGGTGAGCGCCGGGCCGATGCCGGGCAGGACGCCGACGGCCGTGCCGAGAAAGACGCCGACGAGGGCGAAGAGGAGCTTCGCCGGCTGCAGGGCGACGAGGAAGCCTTGGCCGAGGGCCGCGAGCTGATCCAGCATGTCCGGTCCTCAGAACAGGTGCTCGAGCGGCCCCTGGGGCAGCGAGAGGGACAGAAGCCTGGTGAAGCCGAGATAGGCGATGAGGCCGAGCGCCGCGCCGATCCCGAGGTCGGTGAGGAAGGCCGCACGCCCGAAGGCGCGCGCCGTCAGCGCGAAGAGGAGCGTCACCGCGATGATGAAGCCGCCGCCGACCGAGATGACGCCGATGAGCGACAACAGGCCGGCGAGGATGAGGCAAACGGCCATCGGATCGAAGGCTTCGGGCTTCGGGATGTCGCCGCGGAAGGCCGCGACGACCGTCGCGAGGCCGAGGATCGCAAGACCGGCGGCGACGACGTAGGAGGCGGCATTGGGGCCGATGCGCGCATAGCCCGGCCCCGCCGTCGCCGCGCTCGCCGACCAGGCGACGACGCCGGCGAGGGCCAAGAGACCGACGGCGATCAGCAGGGCGGCCCAGTCCGGCCGACGTCCGGGGTGCGCGTGTTCCATGTTCGGTGCTCCCGCGGCAGGGCGTGAAGCCAGCCGTTCCGGCCGAAACCGGGGATCCGGCTCGCCGAGATCGCGCCGGCCGATGCGAGTGTATGACAGATCGGAGATCCCACCCAGCCGCGGTCGAGCGGCGGGTCGTTCACGCGGATCGGTGGGAGAAGGGGGCTGCGGTGCCGCCGCAGCCCCCGGGGCCTCACTTGGCGAGGCCGATCGACTTCAGCACGTCGCCGACGCGCGTCTGCTCGTTCTTCAGGAAGGTCGCGAAGGCGTCGCCGGCCATATAGGCGTCGTCCCAGCCCTTGGCCTTCAGCGTTTCCTGCCACTGGGGCGACTTGACCATCTTGTCGATGGCCTCGATGAGGGCCTTCTTCTGGTCCGCCGTGATGCCGGGCGGGGCGACGACCGAGCGCCAGTTGACGATCTCGAGCGCGATGCCCTGCTCCTTCAGGGTCGGGCCGTCGACGTTGGGCGCACGCTTGTCCGAGGCGATGCCGATGAGGCGCAGCTTGCCGGCCTTGATCTGGCCCTCGAACTCGCCGTAACCGGACACGCCGGCCGTCACCTTGCCGCCGAGGATTGCCGCCAGCGCCTCTCCGCCGCCGGAGAAGGGGATGTAGTTGATCTTGGTGGGGTCGACGCCGACGGCCTGGGCGAAGAGGCCGACCATGATGTGGTCGGTGCCCCCGGCCGAACCGCCGGCCCAGGTCACCTTGGCCGGGTCGGCCTTCAGGGCGGCGGCGAGATCCTTCGCATCCTTGATCGGCGAGTTCGCCGGCACGACGATCGCCTGATTCTCGCCCGTGAGCCGCGCGATGGGCGTAACCTGTTCGAGCGTCACCGGCGACTTGTTCGTGATGATGGCGCCCACCATCACGAAGCCGTTGACCATGAGCTGCGAGCCGTCGCCCTTCGCGCCGGTCACGAACTGCGCGAGGCCCACCGTGCCGCCGGCACCCGGAACGTTGGTGACCTGCACGCTCTTGGCCGCGCCCGCCTGCGTCAGCGCGGCCTGCATGGCGCGGGCCGTCTGGTCCCAGCCGCCGCCAGGCGCCGCGGGAGCCATGATCTTCAGTTCCATCTGCGCGAAGGCTGCCGTCGCGAAGCCGACGGCGGCAACCGTGGCCACGAGGCCGCGCGCCAGGGTCCTACCAAAGGCTGTCATCCGATCCTCCCGATTTCCCCGGCCTGCCCATGTGGTTATTGCGGGGGCGCAAAACCTATCGGCGGCCTTCCCGGCTCTCAAGTTCATCGCACTAAACACTTTATTGACATATTTCGTCCGGCCGCCAGTCATCTCTGCGGTGGAGCCTGTCCAGACCCAGCCTGGGGAGCGGGGGCGGCGCCGTTCCCCGGTATCGGCCTGCGCGGCCCGAGGAGCGAATGCGGAGGAGGAGGGCGGACATCGGAGGCGAGCGATGGCGGGCATGCGCCGACCGCCGGGGATGCGCGCCGTGTGCTGGCGCACGTGCCGCAACCCGGCTACTCACCATGTCTCTTGAAGCATGGTCGGGCGCGATGGCCGGGCGTCGGTGAAAGGGAGAATCATGAGCGATTTCGACGTCGATCTCTTCGTCATCGGGGGCGGTTCGGGCGGCGTGCGCGCGGCGCGCATCGCGGCCGGCCACGGGGCGAAGGTGATGATCGCCGAGGAGTACCGCTTCGGCGGCACCTGCGTGATCCGCGGCTGCGTGCCGAAGAAGCTCTTCGTCTACGCGAGCCGCTTCACCGACGAATTCGAGGACGCCGCCGGCTACGGCTGGAGCCTCGCCAAGGCCTCGTTCGACTGGCCGACGCTCGTCAGGAACAAGGACGCGGAAATCGCTCGCCTGGAGCGCATCTACCGGACCAATCTGGAGCGGGCCGGCGTCGAACTGGTCGACAGCCGCGCCGTGATCGAGGATCCGCACACCGTGCGCCTGCTGAAGACGGGCGCGCGCGTGCGGGCGCGCACGATCCTCGTCGCCACCGGTGGCTATCCGGTGAAGGAGCCGGCCATTCCCGGCGTGGACCTTGCCATCACCTCGAACGAGGCGTTCCACCTGGAGGAGCTGCCCAGGCGCATCATCGTCGTCGGCGCGGGCTACATCGCGGTGGAATTCGCCGGCATCTTCGCCGGCCTCGGTGTCCAGACGACGCTCGTCCACCGGGGCGACAAGCTCCTGAGGGGCTTCGACGAGGACCTGCGCGAGGGCCTTACGGAGGCCTACGCCAGGCGCGGCATCAAGCTCGCCCTGTCGCGCACGATCACGCGCATCGACCGGGGCGGGGAAGAACTCGTCGCGACGCTCGATGACGGCTCGCGGCTCGCCGCCGACCAGATCATGATCGCCACCGGCCGCCGGCCGAACACCGCGAACCTGGGGCTGGAGGCGGCCGGCGTCCGGATGAACGGCAACGGCGCCGTCTTCGTCGATGGCGCTTCCCGCTCGAGCGTGCCGTCGATCTACGCGGTCGGCGACGTGACCGATCGGGTCAACCTCACGCCCGTCGCCATTCGCGAGGGACATGCCTTTGCCGATTCCCTGTTCGGCGGCCGGCCGACGAGCGTCGACCACTCCCTCATCCCGACGGCCGTGTTCTCCACGCCCGAGATCGGCACTGTCGGCCTGACGGAAAGCGAGGCGCGGGAGCGCTGCGACGTCGTCGTCTATCGCTCCGCCTTCCGCACCATGAAGGCCACACTCTCCGGCCGCGACGAGCGGATGATGATGAAGATCCTCGTCGACGGCGCGAGCGACAAGGTGGTGGGCGTGCACATCCTAGGCGAGGGCGCGGCCGAGATGATCCAGCTCGTCGGCATCGCGGTGACCATGGGTGCGACCAAGGCGGACTTCGACCGCACCATGGCGCTGCACCCGACGGCGGCGGAAGAGCTCGTCACCATGCGCACGCCGCTCCCGCGCGCCTGACGCATGAGCGGGTCGGTTCAGGGCACGGGGTGGTGGGCCGCCGTTCCCGGCGGCTCCTCGCGTTCGAGGCGCAGGTCCGGCGCCGCGCGCTCGAACATGCGCCACAGCACGAAGCCGGCGAGCACCGCGTGGATGGCGGCATTGTGCACGAAGAGCATGCGGTCGCCGAAGCTCGTCATCAGGAACGACGCGAGGGACGGGCCGACGACAGCGCCGATGCAATAGAGGAAGAGCAGGGTGCTCGACAGGTGCACGGCCCCTTCCTGCGCCTGCCGGTCGTTGGCATGGGCCGAGATCAGCGGATAGACGACCGATGTGAAGAGGCCTAGCGCGAAGGCGAGCCCGTAGAGGAGCGTCGGCGGTCCCTTGCCGGCGACGACGAGGGCGATCTCCACCGCCATCGCAAGCGCCGAGACCGTCATGATGACGATGCGCCGGTCCACCACGTCGGACAGGCGGCCGATGGGATAGGGGCCCGTGGCCGAGCCGACGATCATTGCCGTCATGAAGCTGGCGACGACCGTCGCCCCGAGCGACATGCGCTCCACATAGGCCGGGGCGAGCGACCAGAAGGCGCCGTTGGCGAAGCCCACGAGCAGGATGCCCACGGCGCCGATCGGGCTCGTGCGGAAGAGGCCGAGGATGTCGAGCCGGCCCTTGGCCGGGAGGGGCGGTGCCTCGGCCCGCGTCATGGCGAGCGGCACGAGCGCGAACATGAGGAAGGCGGCGGCGCCGGAGAAGAGCGTGAAGGAGCGGGGGCTGTCGAGCCGCAGGAGCTGCTGGCCGCTGGCCGAGCCCGAGAAGTTGACGATGTTGTAGAGGCCGAGCATGCGCCCGCGGTTGCCGTCGTCGGCCTTGGCGTTGATCCACGCCTCCACGATCGCGTAGAGCCCGGCGAAACAGAAGCCGATCAGCCCGCGCAGCACCATCCAGACGACGGGCGACACGAAGATGGCGAAGCCGAGGCAGGCGACGGCGGCAACCGCCGCGAGCGCCGAGAAGGCGCGGATATGCCCGGCCCGGCGCACGATCGCCGGCGTCACCCAGGTGCCGATGAGCATGCCGGAGAAATAGACGGAGCCGATCGCGCCGATATCCGTCGGGGAGAAGCCCTCCTGCGTGCCGCGCAGGGGCACCAGGGTCGTCAGGAGGCCATTGCCGGCGATGAGAATGAATACGGCGACGAGAACCGGAACGACGGCGAGGAGGGGGGCAGGCACGATGAGCCTCTGACAGGAGGGGAGCGACGCGGGACGGCTGTGCCTCGATGCGGAGACTTTGCGGCAGGACTGCGTTTCACTGCTAGCGCCGCCACGGCGGGACTGCCATGCATTTCCG
The DNA here is from genome assembly GCF_030067675.1 of Chelatococcus albus. Lineage (GTDB taxonomy): Bacteria > Pseudomonadota > Alphaproteobacteria > Rhizobiales > Beijerinckiaceae > Chelatococcus_A > Chelatococcus_A albus. Next base: position 54,920 of record NZ_JASJEV010000013.1, read on the forward strand.
GCGAGGGCGCGCCCCGCCCGTGTGGTCGCCCGGCCGCAACGATGACGCAGTCGCCTGTACTGCCGACTTCGTGTATAAGCGCGGCCTTTCTGGCGCTACGATGATGGGGTTGCAGCAGACGTGATCCCGGCGGGAGTTAGAACCATGACCGAGCGGTGGACGCCGTCGAGCTGGAGAACGAAACCGATCCAGCAGGTTCCGGTCTATCCGGATCCCGAGGCATTGCAGGCTGTTGAGGAGCAGCTCGCCGGCTTTCCCCCGCTCGTCTTTGCAGGCGAGGCGCGCAAGCTGAAGAAGGCGCTTGCCAAGGTCGCGGCCGGCGAGGCTTTCCTGCTGCAGGGCGGCGACTGCGCCGAGAGCTTCGCCGAGCACTCCGCCGACAACATCCGCGATTTCTTCCGCCTGTTCCTGCAGATGGCGGTGGTGCTCACCTTCGCCGGCGCCTCGCCCGTGGTGAAGGTGGGCCGCATCGCAGGCCAGTTCGCCAAGCCCCGCTCGGCTCCCACCGAGAAGATCGGCGACGTGGAGCTGCCGAGCTACCGCGGCGACGTCATCAACGGCATCGAGTTCACGAGCGAGGCGCGCACGCCCGATCCGCGCCGGCAGCTCATGGTCTACCGCCAGGCTGCGGCGACGCTGAACCTCCTGCGCGCCTTCGCCCAGGGCGGCTACGCCAACCTCGACAACGCCCACCGCTGGATGCTCGGCTTCGTCAAGGACAGCCCGCAGTCCGGCCGCTATCAGGAACTCGCCGACCGCATCACCGAGGCGCTCGACTTCATGCGCGCCATCGGCGTCGACCCCGAGACGCATCCCGAGATGCGCACGACGGACTTCTACACGAGTCACGAGGCGCTGCTCCTCGGCTACGAGCAGGCAATGACGCGCGTCGACTCGACCTCGGGCGACTGGTACGCGACCTCCGGCCACATGATCTGGATCGGCGATCGCACGCGCCAGCTCGACCACGCCCATGTCGAGTACTTCCGCGGCATCAGGAATCCCATTGGCCTGAAATGCGGCCCCTCGCTGAAGCCGGACGAGCTTCTCAAGCTCATCGACGTGCTCAATCCGGAGAATGAGCCGGGGCGTCTGACCCTCATCGGCCGCTTCGGCGCCGACAAGGTCTTCGAGCACCTGCCGGCCCTCGTGCGCGCGGTGAAGGCGGAAGGACGCACCGTCGTCTGGTCGTGCGATCCCATGCACGGCAACACGGTCAAGGCCGCGAGCGGCTACAAGACACGTCCCTTCGACCTCATCCTGCAGGAGGTGAAGAACTTCTTCGCGGTGCATCAGGCAGAGGGCACCTACGCCGGCGGCATCCACCTCGAGATGACCGGCAAGAACGTGACCGAATGCACGGGTGGCGCCCGGGCCATCACCGACGCCGAGCTGCAGGACCGCTACCATACCCACTGCGATCCGCGCCTCAACGCCGAGCAGGCGCTGGAGCTCGCCTTCCTCGTGGCCGAGCTGCTCAAGGCCGAGCGCGCCGGCAAGCCGCGCCAGGCCGAGGCCGCCGAATGACGGCTGCTCGCCGCGGATGAGCATCGGGGGCTGCCCGAGGGGCCGCCCCTTTTTTCGTCGGCGCCGGACGTTCCGGCGGAAGAGCTGGCTCTCCCGTGGGGGCCGTCGACGTTTCAAGATGGCTGGAAGCCTTCCAGCATGATCTTGCCCACCGTGCGTCCGCTCTCGATGGCGGCGTGGGCGCGGCGCAGGGTCGGCGCGTCGATGGGGCGGAAGACGGCCTGGGCTGTCGTCCTGACGAGTCCCTCGTCGACAAGGGCGCCAGCTCCGCAAGCAGGTGGTGCCGGGCCTCCATGTCGGGCGTGCCGAACATGGAGCGCGTGAACATCATCTCCCAGAAGAAGGCGAGGCTCTTTGCCTTCAGCGCCATGACGTCGAGCGGTGATGCGGGATCGTCGATCACGGCAATGCGGCCCCGCGGCTTCATCGAGGCGACGATCTCGGCCCAATGCTCGTCCGTCCGCGTGAGTGAGAAGACATGGTCGACCTCGCCCGCGCCGATGCGCTTCAGGTCCTCGGACAGCGGCTTGCCGTGGTCGATGACGTGATGGGCGCCGAGTTCCTTCACCCGGGCCGCGACCGAGGCCGCGAGGTCGTGCCGACGACGGTGAGCGGCGGCAGGCGCCGCGCGAGCTGCACGGCCATGGAGCCGGCCCCGCCCGCTGCTCCCTTGCCGGGCCAAGGCCTTGCGCGAACTGGAGATGGATGGCGTCGTCGCCCGCAGGGTCTATCCGAGCAGGACGGCCGTGCCGGCGGGGATGTCCCGATGCCGTGCCTCCGCCGGTTCCGCGAGTTCGTGCTGTTCGAGAGCCTCCGAACTTGCGTTTCCGCAAGCTGGCGCTGGCGATTCTGGCCCTTCCATTGCTCCACCGCCGAGCGATATGAAGGGCCTCGGAGGCTCCCATGTCGGCAATGTCGGCACTACCCACGCTCTTCGTCTCGCACGGCGCGCCGAACCTCGTGCTGCACAACACGGCGGCGCGGCGCTTCCTTGCGGCCTTCGGCCGGACCTTGCCGCGGCCGCGCGCGATCCTCGTCGCCACGGCGCATTTCGCCGCGCCGCAGCCGCTGCTGACGGCCGACGAGTGGCCGGGGACGATCCACGACTTCGGCGGCTTCGAGCCCGAACTCTACCGGATGACCTACGATGCGCCGGGCGACCCGTCGCTCGCCGTCCGGGCGGCCGGCCTCCTGCAGGACGCGGGCTTTGCGGCCGCCGCCGTGCGAGGGCGGGGCTACGATCACGGCACCTGGGTGCCGCTCGCGCTTCTCTATCCGCAGGCCGATATTCCGGTTGTGCAGCTGTCCGTGCAGCCCGATCTGGGGCCGGCGCACCACCTGAAGCTCGGTGCAGCCCTGGCGCCGCTGCGCGAGGAAGGGGTGCTGATCGTGGGCTCCGGCGCCATCACCCACAATCTCCACGAGTTCTTCGGCAAGGGCTATCCCCTCGATGCCCCCGCCCCCGACTGGGTGAAGGACTTCGGGGAGTGGGTGAAGGACAGTGTGCAGGCTGGCGCGACCGACGATCTCCTCGCCTATCGCGAGCGCGCTCCCCATGGCGCCGAGAACCACCCGACGGAGGAACACTTCCTGCCGCTCTTTGTCGCCATGGGCGCTGCAGGGCAGGGCGCACATGGCGAGCGTGTGCACACGAGCGAGCAATACGGCGTGCTGATGATGGACGCCTATCGCTTCAACTGACGTCGGGCTGGCGGCTCGGTCGCGCGTTTTCGAAATGCTAACGGAACCGTTGCATGGTGCGGCGGGCTGGCCGGCAACGGATGGCGGGATTGCACGAGATCGTCCTGGCACTGCGCAATTCCCTGCGAGGGCTGGTCTTCGCGGTGCGATCGGAGCGCGCCGTGCGGCAGGAGCTCGTGCTCCTGCTCCTCGCACTGCCGCTGGCCGCCGTGGTTACGGAGAAGCTGTGGCTGCGTGTCGGCCTCGTCTGCACGATTCTCCTGGTGCTGACCGCCGAGTTACTGAATACGGCTCTTGAGAAGCTCGCCGACCATGTCACACCCGAGCCGCATCCAAGGATCGGCATCGTCAAGGACCTCGGTTCCGCCGCCGTGTTCTGCGCGCTCATCCTCGCGGCCCTTGTGTGGGGCGCGGCGGTCGCCGAACGCCTGGGCTTGCTGTAGAGCGCCGCCCGCTGAGCAAGAGCCGCATTGCCGCCCGGCGGGCAGCGCGGTAAACCCGTGGCCATGACGGCCACACCCGACAGCTTTCGCCTGGCGCTTGCGCAGTTGAACCCCACGGTCGGCGACGTCGCCGGCAATCTGGACAAGGCGCGCAAGGCCCGCGTCTCCGCGGCCCGGCTCGGCGCCGATGCGGTGTTCTTCTCCGAGCTGTTCCTTGCCGGCTACCCGCCGGAAGACCTCGTGCTCAAGCCAGCCTTCCAGGATGCCTGCCGCAAGGCCTGCGAGGATCTGGCGCGCGAGACGGCGGACGGGGGGCCGGCAGTGCTCATCGGCCTGCCCTGGGTGGAGAACGGCCTCCTCTACAACGCCTTCGCCGTGCTCGACGGGGGTGTCATCGCAAGCGTGCGCTTCAAGGTCGACCTGCCGAACTACGGCGTCTTCGACGAGAAGCGCGTCTTCGCCGCCGGCCCCCTGCCGGGGCCGGTGGTCGTCCGCGGCATCCGCGTGGGCATCCCGATCTGCGAGGACATCTGGGGCGAGGAGGTCGTCGAGTGTCTCGCCGAGACCGGCGGGGAAATCCTGCTCGTGCCCAACGGATCGCCCTATTGGCGCGACAAGACGGAGGAGCGGCTGAACATCGCCGTCGCGCGCGTCGCTGAAAGTGGCCTGCCGCTCGTCTATCTCAACCAGGTCGGCGGCCAGGACGAGCTCGTCTTTGACGGGGCGTCCTTCGTGCTCAATGCCGATTCGTCACTCGCCTGCCAGCTTCCCGCCTTCCGCGAGACCGTGGTGCTGACGGAATGGGCTCGCGAACAGGGAAGGTGGCGTTGCGTCACGGCCCCGAAGGTGACGGTGGAGGAGGGGGACGAGGCGGACTATGCCGCCTGCGTGCTCGGCCTGCGCGATTATGTCGAGAAGAACCGCTTTCCCGGCGTCGTACTCGGCCTGTCGGGTGGCGTCGATTCCGCGCTCTGCGCCGCGATTGCGGTGGATGCGCTCGGCGCCGAGCGCGTGCACTGCGTCATGCTGCCCTACCGGTACACTTCGAATGAAAGCCTGAGCGACGCGGCGGGCTGCGCCGAGGCGCTGGGGGTGCGCTACGACATCGTGCCCATCGCCGAAGCGGTGGAGGGGCTCGAGTCGGTGCTCAAGCCGCTCTTCGACGGGCGGGCGCGTGACATCACCGAGGAGAACATGCAGAGCCGCGCCCGCGGCACCATCCTGATGTCGATTTCCAACAAGTTCGGCCCGATGGTGGTGACCACCGGCAACAAGTCCGAGATGTCGGCGGGTTATGCCACTCTCTACGGCGACATGAACGGAGGCTTCAACCCGATCAAGGACCTCTACAAGACCGAGGTCTACCGGCTGTCGGCCCTGCGCAACCGGTGGAAGCCGCAAGGAGCGCTCGGGCCGGACGGTACGGTCATCCCGCAGAACATCCTCGTCAAGGCGCCGACGGCCGAGCTGCGCGAGAACCAGAAGGACCAGGACTCGCTGCCCCCCTACGACGTGCTCGACGACATTCTCGCCTGCCTGGTCGAGAAGGAGATGCGCGTCTCCGACGTCGTCGCCCGGGGCCACGATCCCGACACGGTGAAGAAGGTCGAGCGCCTGCTCTACCTCGCCGAATACAAGCGTCGCCAGGCGGCGCCCGGCGTGAAGGTGACGAAGAAGAACTTCGGCCGCGATCGGCGCTACCCGATCGTCAATCGCTTCCGGGACGGAGGCGAAGAGGCGTTCCGGGCCGATCCGGCTCTCGCGCCGAAGAACGGAGCCATGAGCAGCGACGCCTTCGATCTCTGAGCCTTGCGACTTGCGAGCCTTGCCATGTCTGCTCCCATCGTCCGCTTCGCGCCGTCGCCGACCGGGCTCCTGCACATCGGCAACGCCCGCACGGCGCTGATCAACTGGCTCGTGGCCAAGCGCGGCGGCGGCACCTTCGTGCTGCGCCTCGACGATACCGACGTCGCACGCTCCAGGGCCGAGTTCGCCGAGGCGATCGCGGATGACCTCGCCTGGCTCGGCATACGCCCCGACCGGACGCTGCGCCAGAGCGAGCGCCTCCACCTTTACGACGCGGCCGTGGAGAAGCTTGTTGCCCAGGGGCGGCTTTATCCCTGCTACGAGACGCCCGACGAGCTGGAGCGCCGGCGCAAGCGCCAGCTCGCCCGCGGCCTTCCGCCGGTCTACGACCGTGCCGCCCTGAAGCTCGGCGCCGAGGAGAGGGCCCGGCTCGAGGCGCAGGGGCGCCGGCCGCACTGGCGCTTCCTGCTTGATCATCGCACCGTTGCCTGGCGCGACCTCGTGCGCGGGGAATGCCATGTCGACTGCGCGTCGCTGTCCGACCCTGTGCTGCGCCGCGAGGACGGCACCTATCTCTACACGCTGCCGTCCGTGGTGGACGACCTCGACCTCGGCATCACGCAGGTCATCCGCGGCGAGGACCATGTCACCAACACGGCGGTGCAGATCCAGCTCTTCGAGGCGCTGGGCGGTACGGCACCGGCCTTCGGGCATCACAATCTGCTCACCACGGCGAGCGGGGAGGGACTGTCGAAGCGCCTAGGCCATCTCTCGCTGAAGGGCCTGCGGGAGACCGGGCTCGAACCCCTGGCGGTGGCGGCGCTCGCCGTGCTGGTCGGTTCGGCCGAGGCGGTGCGCCCCGTTCTCTCGCTCGACGAGCTCGCCTCCCTCCTCGACCTTGCGCATATCTCGCGCGCGCCGGCCAAGTTCGACGAGGCGGAGCTCGTCGCGCTCAACGCCAGGCTCCTGCACATGCTGCCCCTGTCGGCGGTGCGCGACAGGCTGGCAGCCCTCGGCGTCGAAGGCGGTGACGCCTTCTGGCTCGCCGTGCGGGGCAATCTGGAGCGCCTCACGGACGCGGTGGAGTGGTGGCGCGTTGTGGAAGGGCCGATCGACCCCGTGATCGAGAACCACGCCTTCACGGCGCAGGCGGCGGATCTCCTGCCGCCCGAGCCCTGGAACGCGACGACCTGGAAGGAGTGGACGGAGGCCGTCAAGTCCGTCACCGGCGCCAAGGGCCGCGACCTGTTCATGCCCCTGCGCTTCGCGCTCACGGCGCGTGACCACGGCCCCGAACTCGCCGCCCTCCTGCCGCTGATCGGCGGGGCGAAGGCCTGCGCCCGCCTGCGCGGCGAGCGGGCCTGAGCGGCCGGGGCAGGTCCCGCGGGAACCTGCCCGTCATCCCGCAGGCGGCATAGCCGCTTTCCGTGATGCAGAAGCGATCTCGGCGGAGGCCGGGGCCCGCCGGACGGCGCGCCCTCCGGCGCATCCGCGTCGGTTCCGGATTCCAGGCTCGCTGCCGACGCGCCGTTCCGGTCAGACCGACGACCGGCCGGGATCGCCGCCCGCAGGCCCGCCCGCCGGTTACTGCGTCTTCGTCTGCTGCTGCATCTGCGGCACGGCGATGACGTTCGGGGCCACGATCCGCACCTTGCGCTTGGCGCCGTCGGCGGTGGTGACCTCCTGCGTCAGGCCCTCGCGCTGGGTGAGCGTCTTGTCGTCGCGGATGTCCTGGGGGCCGATGCCGGCCGACTCCTGGCCCCCGGTGGGAAGGGCGCTCGCGGCCTCGGCGGGGGATTCGGCCTCCAGGTCGTCGCCCGGCAGCGGCTTGCCCTTGGCCGTCCTGGCGTCCTTCGCCTTGCGTTGCGCCTCCGCCGCCGTGCGCGGGCGGGAAAGCTCCTCGGCCTTCTCGGGCGTCACGATGATGTCGCTCTTGCGCGAGCCGAGCATCGCCTCGGCGTTCTGCAGGGCCTCGGCCCAGCTCTGGCCGGCGGCGCGGCAGGAACAGCTCTGGTCGTAGGCCTTCTCGTAGCGCGAGGCGTTGGGCAGCGACGTATAGGGCTGGCCGCTGGCGCTCACCGCCTGTTCGATGACGCCGGTGGTCGGCATGAAGTAGAGGCTGGTCTGCGCGCCGGGGCACAACGCCTGGCACATCTCCTGGCCGTTCTCGCGGCTGCCCGTCGGCAGCGGGAAGAAATAGCCGTCGCAGGCGCGCACGCAGACGGCGCGGCCGCCGCCGCGCGCCTGCTGCTGCTCGTCGATGATCGGCGGCACGTTGTCGAGCGGCCCGTCGGGCCGGGAGGGCTCCGTGCCGAACAGACGCTCGAAGAAGCCGGGAGCGCGATCGCCACCCGGCCGGCAGGCCTGGTCGATGGCGGCGAGGAGCTGGCGGCGGCGGATCTCGACGCCGGGCCCGCCGCCGAACTGGTCGGCCTGGCGCAGGAGCTGGTCGAGATTGGCCTGCATCTGGCTGATGCGGGCGCGCAAGCTCCCGCATTCCGGCGGCGGCGCATCGCCGAAGAACAGGAAGCGCCCGCGATCGCAGCCCATGCGCTGGTACTGCGCCATCGTCTGGTTGAGCTCGGCGCGCTGCCGCTGGGCCGCCTGCTCGTATTGGCGCGCGCGCGGATCGGGGGCATTGCGCTCGATCGAGGCGAGTTCGGCGCGATAGCGTTCGCACATGGGCGACTGCGCCACGGCGACGACCGTGCCGGTCAGGAGCATGAGGGCGCTCGCAATGAAGGTCGGCGCGGAACGGGCGGCCATCGTGTCTCTGTTCTCGACTGTCGGAGGGCGCGTCCGACTCGGCGGCCGGATAAGAGAGCCCGAGATTGACTAAAGTGTGGTGCGGCTCCTGTGAAGCCGCACCGCGCCCTGAAAGCAAGAGGAGAGGCCGCCTCTGCGTCACTCGGCGTCGGGCTGTGCCTCGGGCGCGGCCCTGGCGAAGGCCTCGAGCATCATCGCCGCCTCGGTGGCGGCGAGGATCCTCGGAAAGTCGTCGATCGGCACCTTGAAGCGGCGGGCGTTGAAGACCTGCGGCACGAGATGCAGGTCGGCGAGCGTGGGTCTGTCGCCACAGGCGTAGGGCGCGGGCGCGATCATCTGCTCGATGGCCTCGAAACCCGTGCGAATCCAGTGGGCGTACCAGGCAGAAACCGCCTCCTGCCCCTGGCCCAGGGGGCCCTTGAGGTAGTTCAGGACGCCGACATTGTTGAGGGGGTGGATGTCGCAGGCGACGATCGCTGCGATGCTGCGCACCCTTGAGCGCTCGATGGGGTCGTGCGGCAGCAGCGCCGGGCGCGGGAAGGTCTCCTCGATCCACTCCAAGATCGCCGGCGACTGGATGAGGATGCGCCGCTCGCCGCCGTGCTCGACGGCGAGGGAGGGTACGCGCATCTGCGGATTGATGACCTTGTACCAGTCCTTCCTGTGCTCACCGCCGTCGCGCAGGAGGTGAACGGGCACGATGTCGTAGGCGACGCCCTTGAGGTTGAGGGCAATGCGCACGCGGAACGCCGCCGAGGAGCGGAAATAGCTGTAGAGGGTGAGCTGCGGGATGGTCACAGGTCGATCTCCGGCGGTTCCTGCTGCAGGATGCCCGAACGCTCGGTGAGCTGGGCGATGATGCGCTCCAGGGTCTCGAGGTCCTCGGCCGCGAGGCCCTCGGTCAGCCGTTCCGCATAGCCGAGCGCCAGCGGCGTGATGCCGGCATAGACCTTGAGCCCCGCCGGCGTCAGGGACAGGAAAGCCTCGCGGCGGTCCTCCTCGTTGGCGCGGCGCTCGACGAGGCCGCGCTCCTCGAGGGAAGCCACGGCGCGCGACACCTTGGTCTTGTGCATGCGGCTGTGCGCGCCGACGTCGCGCGCCGTCATCTGCCCGAATTCGCCGAGCGTGGCGATGATGCGCCACTCCGGAATGCCGATGCCGAAACGCTGCGAATAGATGCGCGCCAGCCCCTCCGACACCACCTGGGCGAGCACGTTGAGACGGTAGGGCAGGAAGCTGTCGAGCCGTAGCATGTCCGGCGGGGAGGGCGCTCGCCGGCGTTCGGCGTCGGTGTTGTCGGGCTCGGTTGACATTAGTTTCATATGTAACTAATTCTGGATCAAACAGGCTGCGCCGTCAACGGCCGGCCCGCATTCGCTGGGTAGCACCACCGCATCGAGTGCGCATCCCCGGCGGGGAGCTGATGTCCGCCGGGCCACGGTCGGTGACGGGCAGTGCCCCGCGCGCGGATGCCGGCGGGGAGACGGCGGCAGAGGGAGGAGAGGTCATGGTCAACGGATACATGTCCGGCTTCGGCAACAGCTTCGAGACGGAGGCCCTCCCCGGCGCACTCCCGATCGGCCGGAACTCGCCCCAGAAGGTCAACTACGGGCTCTATGCCGAGCAGCTTTCGGGCTCGCCCTTCACCGCCCCGCAGGCGACGAACCAGCGCTCGTGGCTCTATCGCATCCGGCCGACCGTGAAGCACTCCGGCCGCTACACCAAGGTGGAGAAGGGGCTCCTGCGCACGGCGCCGGCGGCGCGCGAGGAGAGCGAGCTGCCCATCGGGCAACTGCGTTGGGCGCCGATTCCGATCCCCAACACCGCGCTGACCTTCGTCAACGGCCTGCACACCATCACGACGGCGGGCGACTCCGACACGCAGGTTGGCATGGCGGCGCATCTGCTTCTCGTCACGCGCTCGATGGAGCGGGAGTATTTCTTCAACGCCGACGGCGAGTTCCTCGTCGTTGCCCAGCAGGGGCGCCTGCGCTTCCGCACCGAGTTCGGCGTCATCGACATCGAGCCGGGCGAGATCTGCATGATCCCCCGCGGCGTCATCTTCAAGGTGGAGCTCCTCGACGGCCCGGCGCGCGCCTATGTCTGCGAGAACTACGGCGGCTCCTTCACACTGCCGGACCGGGGCCCCATCGGCGCCAACTGCCTCGCCAACCCGCGTGATTTCCTGACGCCCACGGCCGCCTACGAGGACAAGGAGGAGCCCTCCACGCTCTTCGTCAAATGGGGCGGGGAGCTCTATCGCACGGATATCGGCCAGTCGCCGCTCGACGTGGTCGCCTGGCACGGCAACTACGCGCCCTACAAGTACGATCTCAGGCACTTCTCGCCGGTCGGGGCCATCAGCTTCGACCATCCCGACCCGTCCATCTTCACGGTGCTGACGGCGCCCTCCGAGACGCCCGGCACGGCGAATGTCGACTTCGTCATCTTCCCTGAACGGTGGCTCGTGGCGGAAAACACCTTCCGCCCGCCGTGGTACCACCGCAACCTCATGTCGGAGTTCATGGGCCTCATCTACGGCGTCTACGACGCCAAGCCCGAGGGCTTCGTGCCGGGCGGCATGAGCCTGCACAACCAGATGCTGCCGCACGGTCCGGACGAGAAGGCGTTCCAGCACGCCAGCAACGAGGAGATGAAGCCCGTCAAGCTCACCGGCACGATGGCCTTCATGTTCGAGACGCGCTTCCCCCAGCGCGTCACGCGCTTTGCCGCCGAGCACTCGGCCCTTGAGCACGGTTACATCGATTGCTGGAAGGGCCTGAAGAAGCACTTCGACCCCACGAGCCGCGAGCCCACGTGGTGAGATCGTGGTGAGGCAGGCCGGCAGGCGGGGTCGTCGCGCCGGCCGGCGCAGCATCGATGCATTGATTCCAGAACGCGTGACGCCCCCCGTGCCTCATCCTCTCCCGGCAGCGGTTCTGCATCCCGGACAGCGGCTCCGCCGCTTCCGGGATGACGGGCGAAGGGCCCGGTGGCCGCGCTCACACCTTCGTGCGGTTGCGGATCATGTAGCTGTCGAAGGCGTACTCGTTCACCTGCCACCAGAGGTAGTTCTCGGTGCGGAAGGCGATCATCGAATCGAGCGCGCGTTTGAAAAGCGGGTTCTGCGCCGCCATCTCGCTGTAGAGGTCGTGGGCGGCCTTCCAGGCGGCGTCGAGCACGTTGTTCGGGAAGATGCGCACCTCCGTGCCGCCGGCGATGAGGCGCTTGAGCGCCGGGCCGTTGAAGGCGTCGTACTTGGCGAGCATGGCGTTCATGGAGGCCTCCGCGGCCTGCCGCATGACGGCCTGGTAGTGTTTGGGCAGGGCGTCCCAGCGCTCCCTGTTGACGACCATGTGGAGCATGGCGCCGCCCTCCCAGAAGCCGGGGGCGTAGTAGTATTTGGCGACGCGCGCGAAACCGAGCTTCTCGTCGTCGTAAGGGCTCACGAACTCGGCCGCGTCGATTGTGCCGCGCTCGAGCGCAGGATAGATGTCGCCACCGCCGATCTGCTGCGGCACGACGCCGAGCCGCGCCAGCACCTGCCCGCCGAGCCCGCCGATGCGGAACTTGAGGCACTGCCAGTCGGACGGTTCCTTGATCTCCTTGCGGAACCAGCCGCCCATCTGCGTGCCGGACTGGCCGCAGGGAAAGCCCACGACATTGAATCGGGTGAGCGCCTCGTCCATCAGTGCATTGCCGCCGCCGTTGACGAGCCAGGCATATTGCAGGCGCGAGTTGAAGCTGAAGGGCACGCCCGTGCCGAAGGCAAGCGCCGATTCCTTGCCGATGTAGAAATAGATCGGCGTATGGGCGCAATCGACGGTGCCGTTCGCCGCGGCATCCATGGCCTGCAGGGCCGGCACGATTTCGCCCGGCCCGAAGCACTGGATCTGGAAGCGGTTGTCGGTCGCCTCGGCGACGTAGCGGGCGAAGGCCTCGGCATTGCCGAAGAGGGCGTCGAGCGATTTGGGAAAGCTCGACGTCAGCCGCCATCTGACCTCGGGCATGGATTGCGCGATCGCCGGGGCGGCGATGGCCGACGCGCCGGCCCCCGTCGCCACCGCTCCGGCCTTCAGGAAGTCGCGGCGCCTCATCATGCGGGTGTCCTCCCAAGCATTGCTGCGGAATGTAAAGTTGCTTTGCGCGCACATAAGCAGATCGCCGCGCCCTGCGGAACGGCCTGCAGCGCAGGAGCCCTCTGCCCCGGAGACATTGAAAAGTGAAGCTCGCCTCTCTGAAGCACGGCCGTGACGGCCGCCTCGTCGTGGTCTCGAAGGACCTCACCCGTGCGACCGACGCCTTCATCGTCGTGCCGACCCTGCAGGCGGCGCTCGACGACTGGGAGCGCGTGGCGCCGCGGCTCGCCGACCTCGCCGAGCAGCTCGAGCACGGCTCCGTGCCGTCCTTCCGCTTCCACGAGCACGACTGCGCCTCGCCCCTGCCGCGCGCCTACCAGTGGGCGGACGGCTCGGCCTACGTCAACCACGTGGAACTGGTGCGCAAGGCGCGCGGCGCCGAGATGCCGGCGTCCTTCTGGACCGACCCGCTGATGTACCAGGGAGGCTCGGACACCTTCCTCGGCCCGCGCGACGACATCCTGATGGCCGACGAGGCCTACGGCATCGATTTCGAGGCGGAGATCGCCGTGATCACCGGCGACGTGCCGATGGGCGCGGACCTCGCCACCGCCCGCGCGGCGATCCGCCTCGTCATGCTCGTCAACGACGTGTCGCTGCGCAATCTCATCCCGGCCGAGCTCGCCAAGGGATTCGGCTTCTTCCAGTCGAAGCCCTCCTCCGCCTTCTCGCCCGTGGCGGTCACGCCCGACGAGCTCGGCGATGCCTGGGACGGGGGCAAGGTCTCGCTGCCGCTCCTCTCCGCCGTCAACGGCGAGCCCTTCGGCCGCCCCGACGCAGGCGTCGACATGACCTTCGACTTCCCCCGGCTCCTGGCACATGCCGCCAAGACCCGGCCGCTCGGCGCCGGCTGCATCGTCGGCTCGGGTACCGTATCGAACAAGGACGCGGACGGCGGGCCGGGCAAACCCATCGCCGAAGGCGGCCTCGGCTATTCCTGCATCGCGGAGCAGCGCACGGTGGAGACCATTCGCTTCGGCGAGGTGCGCACGCCCTTCCTCGGCTTCGGCGACCGGGTGCGCATCGAGATGAAGGATCGCGCCGGCCATTCTATCTTCGGCGCCATCGAGCAGACGGTGCGCCGATACGGCGGCTGACCGTCCACAGGGCAGGGGAGGTGCAGATGCAGACCGTGAACGATCTGGCGCTTGTCATAGGGCGTATGCTCCTGGCGGCGATCTTCGTGCAGTCGGGCTTTGGCAAGATCGCGGGCTATGCCGGCGCGGCGGCCTATATGGAGAGCGCCGGCGTGCCGGGGATCCTGCTGCCGCTCGTCATCCTCGTCGAGTTCGGCGGGGGGCTTGCGATCGTCCTCGGCTGGCAGACGCGCTGGGCGGCGCTGGCGCTCGCGGGCTTCTCCATCCTGTCCGCCCTCCTGTTCCACCTGCAGCCGGGCGACCGCATGCAGATGATCAACTTCATGAAGAACCTCTCGATCGCGGGCGGCTTCCTCGCGCTCATGGTCGCGGGCGCCGGCCGCTTCTCTCTCGATGCGCGGGGAGGGCGCTGAGCGATGAGAGCGGCGCGGCCCGACCCCATGCGCCGCCGCCGCTGCGGGGCCGCGCCCCACCGGCGCGGCCGCTTCGAATATCCGTCACTGTGTGGAGCATGAAGATGAGCAAGACGGCCTTCGCCTCGACCGGCGACCTCGAAGAGAAGAAGGCGTCCTTCGACGAGATCGCTGCGGGCGTCTATGCCTATACGGCCGAGGGCGACCCGAATTCCGGCGTCGTCGTGGGCGACGAGGGTGTGCTCGTCTTCGATGCGCAGGCGACGCCCGCCATGGCCGAGGGCGTCATCGCCCGCATCCGGCAGGTGACGGACAAGCCCGTCACCCATGTCGTGCTGTCGCACTACCACGCCGTGCGCGTGCTCGGCGCCCCGGCCTATCATGCGCGCGAGATCGTCGCCTCCGACGCCGCCCGCGCCATGATCGTGGAGCGTGGCGAGCAGGACAAGGCGTCCGAGATCGGCCGCTTCCCGCGCCTCTTCCGCGGCGCCGAGACGATCGAGGGCCTGACCTGGCCGTCGCTCACCTTCACAGGCGCCATGTCGATCTGGCTCGGCAAGCGCGAGGTGCGCCTCCTGCAGCTCGGCCGCGGCCACACGGCGGGCGACATCGTCGCCTTCATCCCGGACTGCAATGTCATCTTCGCCGGCGACCTCGTCGAATACGGCGCCACGCCCTATTGCGGCGACGCCCATTTCGCCGACTGGCCGAAGACGCTCGACAATCTCGACGATTTCGACGCCGCCGCCATGGTGCCGGGCCGCGGCGCGGCGCTGACGACGCGCGCCATGGTGCGCGACGGCATCGCCGGCACGCGCGCCTTCCTCGTCGACCTCTATGCCAGCGTGCAGGGCAGCGTCGCCAAGGGTCGCCCCCTGCGCGAGACTTTCGATGTTGCCTACGCCGCGCTGAAGCCCGCCTACGGCGACTGGGTCATTTTCGAGCACTGCCTGCCCTTCGATGTCGCTCGCGCCTACGACGAGGCGAAGGGCATCGACCATCCGCGTATCTGGACGGACGTGCGCGACCGGGAGATGTGGGCCGAACTGAAGGGCTGAGCCTGCCTGCCGCGCCCGGCAAGCCTTCCCGCTGACGAGGAAGGGGCAACAAGGACATCAGGGCTGAAACGCGAGGGGATGAATCGCCATGTCATCGGGGGATCGCAAGTCACTCTATCAATTCGGCTATCGCCGTTCGCCGGACCAGGATGCGCGACCCCCGGTCCATCATCCCGTGGTCGTCGTCGGCGCCGGGCCCGTCGGACTGTCGCTCGCTGTCGACCTCGCGCTCAAGAATGTGCCGGTCGTCGTCCTCGACGATGCCGACCGCATCGGCGAGGGGTCCCGCGCCATCTGCTTCGCCAAGCGCACGCTGGAAATCTGGGACAGGCTCGGCGTCGGCGAGCGCATGGTGGAGAAAGGGGTCGTCTGGCAGGTCGGCAAGGTCTTCCACGGCGAGGAACTCGCCTATCAGTTCGACCTCCTGCCCGAAGGCGGTCACAAGATGCCGGCCTTCATCAACCTGCAGCAATACTACGCCGAGGCCTATCTCGTCGAACGGGCGGCCGAACTGCCCGGGGTCGACCTGCGCTGGCGCAACAAGGTGGTCGGAGTCGAGCGCCGCAACGACCTCGTGCTCGTCACCATCGACACGCCGGAGGGGCCCTACCGGCTGGCGGCGGACTGGCTCGTGGCCTGCGACGGTTCGCGCTCGTCCGTGCGGAGCATGCTCGGCCTCGACTTCGCCGGCGAGGTCTTCGAGGACCAGTTCCTCATCGCCGACGTGAAGATGACGGCGGAGTTCCCCACCGAGCGCTGGTTCTGGTTCGACCCGCCGTTCCATTCCGGCCAGTCGGCGCTTCTGCACAAGCAGCCGGACGATGTCTGGCGCATCGACCTGCAGCTCGGGCCGCACGCCGACGCGGAGGTCGAGCGGCGGCCGGAGAACGTCGTGCCGCGCATCGCGCGCATGCTGGGGCATGACGCCTTCACGCTCGAATGGGTGTCGATCTACAAGTTCCAGTGCCGGCGCATCGATCGCTTCGTGCACGGCCGCGTCGTCTTCGCCGGCGACAGCGCCCATCAGGTGTCTCCCTTCGGCGCGCGCGGCGCCAATTCCGGCGTGCAGGACGCCGACAACCTGGCCTGGAAGCTCGCGCTCGTCGTCAAGGGCGAGGCGCCCGCCTCGCTCCTCGACAGCTACGACCTCGAGCGCGGCCAGGCGGCGGACGAGAACATCGCCCATTCCACCCGCTCGACCGACTTCATCGCCCCCCATTCGCCGGCCGAGCGCATCCTGCGCGACGCCGTGCTGTCGCTCGCCCGCCATGCGGATTTCGCCCGGCGCATGGTCAATTCCGGCAGGCTCTCGTTGCCCACGGCCTACGACACGCCCCTCTCGACGCCGGACGAGGAGACTTGGGAGGGGGGCGTTGCGCCCGGCGCGCCGCTCGTCGATGCACCGCTTACCGACGAGGCGGGCCGGGCCGTCTGGCTGACGGAGGCCGTGCGTGGCGGCTTCACGCTCGTCGCCGCCCGCAATGGCGTCCTGCCCGAGGTGCCGGAGGGGGTTGCACGCGTCGTCGTCGCCACGGCAGGGCGGGAGGCTGGCGGCGGTGGCTTCGCTGACGGACAGGGCCATTTCGCCGCGCGCTACGCCATGGAGCCGGGCAACGCCTGCCTCGTGCGCCCGGACGGCCATGTGGCGGCTCGCTTCCGCCATCCGACGCCCGAGCGGGTGAAGGCCGCCCTCGATCGCGCCTGCGGGCGCGCCTGAGGCGACGAGGAGAGGAAGCCGACCATGTCCCTGTCCACATCCTCGAACTTCGACAATCCGGACGCCGCCTTCCGTACGATCGTGGAGGCGCACCGCGGCCTGTCGGAAGCGGAGAGTGCCGCCCTCAACGCCCGCCTCGTCCTGATCCTCGCCAATCACATCGGCGACCGGGCGCTGCTCGCCGAAGCGATCGTCCTTGCCCGACAGGCAGGGGAGAAGGAGGCGCCGCATCCCGCATAGTGCGCAGGACGGATCAACGGCCCTTCGTGCAATGTTGCGGGCGGTCGGACGTGGAGCGTGCCGGCCGGAGGACGATGCTCCCCGTGTCAACCTCCGCCCGGTCATCCCGGAAGCGGTGCAAGAGCTGTCCGGGATCCGCAAACAGCTCCGGCTGTCGCAAGGGTGCAGCCGGCGTCGCGCCGCCCGGATCGCCTGCGTCGGTTCCGGGTCCCGCTCTCCGGCTTCGCCGGTCCCGGGATGTTTCGGGGGGCGCAAACCGCCGGATGACGGCGCAGACCGCGCCCTTACACCGCGTCTGGTGCCTTCCCGAGGGCGACGAGGGCGTCGATGATGGCGGCCTCGGTCTCGATGAGGAGGGCGATGTCGTCGATGCCGGCGGCGGGCGGGGAGATCAGCCGCGTGCCGATCGGCGCGAGCTCGCGCCGGATCTCCTCGGCGCGCTTGTCGAGCCGGCCGCGCAGGGCGACGAGGGTGTCGATCTTGGTCTGCGGCAACGTGCTCATGGCGGGTCCATCCTGCTCGTCGATGCGCTCGTGTATAGCCTGTGGTCGTTTCGGTTCGAGTCCGTTGTCTTCGATGATGTAATCAAACTGTGGAGACAGGCGATGTTCAGCCACGTCACGCTCGGCACGAATGATTTTCCCAAGGCCCGCGCCTTCTACGACACGATCCTGCCCCCGCTCGGCTGGAGCTGCATCGACGCGAGCGCGGAGCACGGCTATGCGGGCTACGCCCGCGCGGAAGGCACGACGCCGCAGTTCTGGCTCCTGAAGCCGATCGACGGCAAGGCGGCGACGGTCGGCAACGGCGTCACGATCGCCTTCGAGGCAAAGAACCGGGCCGCGGTCGACGCCTTTCATGCCGCGGCGCTGGCCGCTGGCGCCAGGGACGAGGGCGCGCCGGGCCTGCGGCCGCACTACCACGCCGATTACTACGGCGCCTATGTGCGCGACCTCGACGGCAACAAGCTCTGCTGCGTCTGCCACAAGCCGCCGGCGTGAGTCGCAGCCCGAGCCGCTCCCGACAGAAGCCGGGCGTGCAGGTTCAGTAGCCTGCACGCCCGCGAAACCGGAGAGGCCGCATGTTCAGTCACGTCACCATCGGAACGAACGATCTCGACGCCGCCGTCGCCTTCTACGACACGGTGCTCGCCACTCTCGGCCTGCGGCGCCGCTTCCATGAGCCGGAGAGCGGCTGGGTGGGCTATGAGGTGGCGCAGGAGGGGCGCGGCCCCTTGATCTGCATCGGCCGTCCGTTCGACGGCGCGCCGGCGGCGCCAGGCAACGGGGTCACGATCGCCTTCAACGCCGCGCGGCGCGACGAGGTCGACGCCTTCCACGCCGCCGCGCTCGCCGCAGGCGGCATGGACGAGGGGGCGCCCGGCCTGCGAGCGCACTACCACCCGGACTTCTACGGCGCCTATGTGCGCGACCCGGCCGGCAACAAGCTCTGCTGCGTCTGCCACGCACCGGCCTGAGCGCACCAGGTCGGCTCTGGCGCGGGCGCGGGGGCGGGACCATATGGAGGCCTGTTTCGAGGAGGTACCGATGTTCCGTCTCGCTCTCGCCGTCGCCACGCTCGGGCTCGGGCTCGCCGGCCTGGTGCCGGCCGCCTATGCCGGCGGGCCGGATCTCATCTTCAAGAAGTCCACGGTCTGGAAGATGCTGACCCCGGACGACAAGCTCGCCACCTACGGCATCGATGATCCGGTGGTGGAGGGCATCGCCTGCCACTACACCACGCCCGAGCGCGGCGGCGTGAAGGGCATGTTCGGCGTGGCGGAGGAGGTCTCCGACATCTCGCTCTCCTGCGCCCAGATCGGCCCGGTCCGCTTCAAGGAAAAATTCGAGCAGGGGGAACTCGTCTTCAGCGAGCGCCGCTCCCTGATCTTCAAGCGCATGCAGATCGTCCGCGGATGCGACGTGAAGCGCAACACGCTCGTCTACATGGTCTATTCGGACCGGCCGATCGAGGGGTCGCCCAAGAACGGTACCTCCAGCGTGCCGATCACGCCCTGGGGCGGCGCGGAGCCGCCGAAATGCGCCGATTGGCTGAAGGGCTGAGCCGCCTTGTCCTCGCCGCCGGGCCGGCCCGTCGGGCCACAGGCCGCGCGGCGGCCGATCTGCAAGCATGATTGAGGACAGGCCCTGTCGGTTCGCGCCTTGCCCGTTCGTCCTGTGCATGGACGCGCCAGGAGGAGAAGGCGAATGACCGCAGCAGCCCAGATTGCCCCCGCCGGGTCGGACCGCGAGCTCGTGTTGACCCGCCTGATTGATGCGCCGCGCGAGAAGCTGTTCCGGGCATGGACGGATCCTGAGCTTCTCAAGCAGTGGTTTGCGCCGCTGCCCTACACGACCCCCGTCGCGGAGCTCGACGTGCGCCCCGGAGGCGCGAACCTCATCGTCATGCGCGACCCGGATGGCAATGATCTGCCGAACCGGGGCATCTATCTCGAAGTCATCGAGAACGAGCGTCTGGTCATCACCGATGCCTATACCGAGGCCTGGGTACCCTCGCAGAAGCCGTTCATGACGGTGATCCTGACCTTCGAGGACGAGGGCGGCAGGACCCGCTACACCGCCCGCGTGCGCCACTGGACGGTCGCCGACCGCGAGGCCCACGAACAGATGAATTTCCACGAGGGCTGGGGGCAGTGCACCGACCAGCTCGCGGCCCTCGTCGCCAGGCTCTGACACGCCGCGGCCCCGGTTTCATCGGGCCGCGCCGCCGGCACCGGGCCGCCTGCGCGGCCGGCCTTCCGCCTGAGGCCAGGCTTTCAGGGTGCCCGCGCTACTCGGCGCAGGTGATGCTGTAGGAGGGCGTCATGCGCGCCGCGGACGTACTGAGGGAGGCCGTCACCTCGTCGCGGCCCAGGGGGCCGAAGCTCGCCGCGTGATGGTAGCCGTTGGCGGCGCACCAGGCGTCGGCGACCGTCTTGCCGCAGTCGCCGCCGGAGGCCAGGCAGTCCGCGACACCGTATCCGTCGTGCGCCGGCACGACGAAGGTCGAGCCCGAGGCGGCCTGCGGCTCGGCCGTCGGCACGAAGAAGACGGCGGCGGCGATCGCGAGCGGGACGGCAAGGCCGAGAAGGGCGAGGGAGCGGCGCATGGTGAATGGCATTTTGAGGCGATTGCTCGGGGGCAATCTGTTTCGCTGCGTGTAAAGAAAGCCTGAAGGGGGCCGTCCCGCTGTGCGCCGGCGCACAGGCTTGTGATGCGCGGGGTCGCGGGGCGGGGAAGCCGGGGCGGCCTCTTGACCGATTCGCCGCGACAAGGCAAACATCCGCGCCATGACGGACGCCGCGCACATCTGCCGGATTTCGATTATTTGCCGCTAGCGCCACCGCTGGCTGGAACCGTCCTGTCTCGACCAAAGATCGGAGCGTCTTCCCGGCCAGCGGCCAGGCAGCCGGCTCGTCGGAACGCTTGCAAGCGACCATCCGGCGATCGGTACAGAGGCTACGACAGCACTTGTTCCGAGGGATCGGGACGCTGGGGGGAGGGACATTCGCATGGTCGCGAGCCTGACGCTCTACAACACCCTGACGCGGACGAAGGAAGACTTCCGCCCGATCGACCCGAAGAATGTGCGCATGTACGTCTGCGGGCCGACGGTCTATGACTTCGCCCACATCGGCAATGCGCGGCCGATCATCGTCTTCGACCTGCTGTTCCGCCTGCTGCGGCACCTCTACGGCGAGGCGGCGGTGACCTATGTCCGCAACATCACGGACGTGGACGACAAGATCAACGCGCGCGCGGCCCGCGACTATCCCGATGTGCCGTTGAATGACGCCATCCGCGATGTGACGCGCAAGACGGAGAAGCAGTTCCACGACGACATCCGGGCGCTCGGCGTGCTGATGCCCGAGGAGGTGAACCTGCCGGGCGAGCCGCCACGCTTCCTCGAGCCGCGGGCGACCGAGCACATCGAGGACATGAAGATGCTCATCGAGCGGCTTGTGGCGCGCGGCGTCGCCTATGTCGCGGAGGAGCACGTGCTCTTCTCCGTTGCTGCCATGGACAGGCTGGCGCGCGTGCCGCGCTACGGCTCGCTCGCCCGCCGCTCGCTCGACGAGATGCTCGCCGGCGCGCGTGTCGACGTGGCGCCCTACAAGCGCGACCCGATGGACTTCGTGCTGTGGAAGCCCTCGAAGGAGAACGAGCCCGCCTGGCCGAGCCCTGCGGGCATCGCCACCCCCGGCCGCCCCGGCTGGCACATCGAATGCTCGGCGATGAGCTGGCGCCATCTGGTTGCGGCCTTCGCCGGCCGCATCGCCTGCGAGGATCCGGCGCTCAGCAACACTTTCGACATCCACGCCGGCGGCATCGACCTCGTCTTTCCCCACCACGAGAACGAGATCGCCCAGTCCTGCTGCGCCTTCGACGTGCCCCGCATGGCCAATCTGTGGATGCACAACGGCTTCCTGCAGGTGGAAGGCGAGAAGATGTCGAAGTCGCTCGGCAACTTCGTGACGATCCACGATGCCCTGAAGGACTGGCCAGGCGAGGTGGTCCGCTTCAACATGCTGCGTACGCACTACCGCCAGCCCATCGACTGGACCGTGAAGGGCCTGGAGGAGAGCGAGAAGATCCTCGGCGACTGGTCGCTGCTCCTCGACGGAGTGGCAAGCGATACGCTGGCGCCCGCGGTGGTGGATGCGCTCTGCGACGACCTCAACACGCCCAAGGCGATTGCCGAGCTGCATCACTTCGACCGTGTGGGGGACCGCGCGGCGCTCGTCGGCAGCCTCAGGGCGCTCGGCTTCCTGCGCGAGACGCGCCGGGACTGGGAGGCGCGCCGTCGCGCCGCCTCCGGTCTCGACCCGGCCGAGGTCGACCGCCTGATCCTCGCTCGCGCCGCGGCACGCAAGGCGAAGAACTGGGCCGAGTCGGACCGGCTGCGCGACGAGCTCGCCGCCATGGGCGTCGTGCTCAAGGACAACAAGGACGGCACGACGACGTGGGAGGTGGCGCGATGATGCTGGCGACAGGCGCGGGCGCGACCTTCCGCCCCCGATCTCATCCGGCCGACGAGGCCATGGCGGGAGCCTCGGCATGAGCCGCGAGCGCGTCTACCTCTATGACACCACCCTGCGCGATGGGGCGCAGACGACGGGCGTCGACTTCTCGCTCGAGGACAAGCGCCTCGTCGCCGCCATGCTCGACCGGCTCGGCGTCGACTATGTCGAGGGCGGCTATCCTGGCGCCAATCCGCTCGACACGGCATTCTTCCAGGAGAAGCGCACGAGCCGCGCCCGCTTCTCTGCCTTCGGCATGACGAAGCGCGCCGGGCGCTCGGCAGCGAACGATCCGGGCGTGGCAGCGCTGCTCGAGGCCAGGGCGGACGCCATCTGCTTCGTCGCCAAGTCCTGGGACTATCAGGTGACGGTGGCGCTCGAGGCGGACCTCGAGGAGAACCTCGCCGGCATCCGCGAAAGCGTCGCGGCCGCCAAGGCCAGAGGCTTCGAGGTGATGCTCGACTGCGAGCATTTCTTCGACGGCTACAGGGCCAATCCCGACTATGCCCTTGCCTGTGCAAGGGCCGCCTACGGGGCGGGCGCCCGCTGGGTGGTGCTGTGCGACACCAACGGCGGCACCCTGCCGCACGAGGTCGAGGCCATCGTCGCCGCCGTGGCGGGCCACGTGCCCGGCAGCCATCTCGGCATCCATGCCCATGACGATACGGGCTGCGCCGTCGCCAATTCGCTCGCGGCCGTGCGCGCGGGCGCGCGACAGATCCAGGGCACCCTGAACGGTCTCGGCGAGCGCTGCGGCAACGCCAATCTCGTGAGCCTCATCCCCACCCTCAAGCTGAAGGGCGAATATGCCGAGCGCTACGACATCGGCGTGACGGACGAGGCGCTCGCCTCCCTCACGCAGGTGTCGCGCGCCCTCGACGAGATCCTCAACCGCGCGCCGAACCGCCACGCGCCATACGTCGGCGCCAGCGCCTTCGCCACGAAGGCGGGCATCCACGCCTCGGCCGTCCTCAAGGATCCGCGCACTTACGAGCACG
The DNA here is from genome assembly GCF_030067675.1 of Chelatococcus albus. Taxonomy (GTDB): domain Bacteria; phylum Pseudomonadota; class Alphaproteobacteria; order Rhizobiales; family Beijerinckiaceae; genus Chelatococcus_A; species Chelatococcus_A albus. The sequence goes on from NZ_JASJEV010000013.1 coordinate 77,845, forward strand.
TGCCGCCCGAGAGCGTCGGCAACGCGCGCCAGGTGCTGGTCTCCGACCAGGCCGGGCGCTCGAACCTCATCGCCGGGCTCGAGCGCGTCGGCATCCATCTCGGCAAGGACGACGCGCGCGTCGGTCGCCTGCTCAGCGCCGTGAAGGAGAAGGAGGCGCAGGGCTATGCCTACGAGGGCGCGGACGCCTCGTTCTTTCTGCTTGCGAAGCGCGAGCTCGGGGAAGTGCCGGAGTTCTTCGACGTGGAGCGTTTCAGCGTCAATGTCGAGCGGCGCCACAACGCCCTCGGCGAGCTCGTCACCGTCGCCGAGGCGATCGTGAAGGTGAGGGTGGGTGACGAGGTGCTGATCTCGGCGGCGGAGGGCAACGGCCCTGTCAATGCGCTCGACCTCGCCCTGCGCAAGGACCTCGGCAAGTATCAGCGCTTCATCGCGGGGCTGGAGCTCGTCGACTACAAGGTGCGCATCTTCCAGGGCGGTTCGGACGCCGTGACGCGCGTGCTCATCGAGTTCGGCGACGAGACCGGCGACCGCTGGTGCACGGTCGGCGTCTCGGCCAACATCATCGATGCCTCGTTCCAGGCGCTCACCGATTCGATCGTCTACAAGCTCCTGCGCAGCGAAGCGCACGCGGTCTGATCTTCCGACGACCCGGGGCACGGACGGGCCCCCGTCGCCGTCCGCCAGCCCGGAGGCGGCTCAGAAGCGTTCTGCGATCGGCATGACCGCCTCGGGATGGGCAACCCGCCGCGCCGCCGCCCGTAGCATGGGGATCACCTCGTCGACATTCTCGGCGACCAGGTAGGACACCTCGAATCCCTGGCGGATGAAACCCTGCTCGCGCATGTGGGCGAGCAGGACGAGGAGCGGCTTCCAGAAGCCCTTGGTCGAGAGGAGCAGGATCGGCTTCCTGTGCCGGCCCAGCTGCGCCCAGGTGAGCTGCTCGACGAGTTCCTCGAGCGTGCCGACGCCGCCGGGCAGGGCGACGAAGGCGTCCGCCCGCTCGTACATCATGCGCTTGCGCGTGTGCATGTCGGGCACGATGATGGTTTCCTGCGCCCCGTCGAGCAGACGCTCGCGGGCGGTGAGGAATTCGGGAATGATGCCCGTCACATCGCCGCCCGCCTCCAGCACGGCGCGTGCCACCGCACCCATCAGCCCGACATTGCCGCCGCCGTAGACGAGGCGCAGGCCGTCCGTTGCCATGGCGCGCCCGAGCCGGGTCGCCGCCTCGACAAAGGCCCCGTCGCCGCCGGAGCCCGAACCGCAATAGACGCAGATGGATCGAATCTCGCTCATGGCGTCGGATGTGCCGGCGGACGCGGCGGCGGTCAACCCTCGCCGGCGTCGTCCGCGCGAGCGACGAACACCCCTTGAGCACGACCGTTCCCGCGGCGGGCGGGAGGCATCCCTCCCATCCGATCCGAGGTATCCGCGCTCTGGCCCCGGGGCCGGCTAAACGGTAGGATTAAATACGGATTCTGGGGAGAAGGCCGACCTGATGTCGTCCCGGAACAAGCAGATCGCCATCGTTGCAGTCGGCGTGGTCGCCTTGGCGGTTGCGGTCTATGTCTTCGGCCTTCCCGAGAGGAAGCCTGTGCAGGAGGCGCGGACGAGCCTGGGGGAGACAGGGGCCGCGGCGGTGCAAGCCCCGCCGCCGTCCTCGCCCGCGCCCGCGTCGGGTGCGAGGGACGCGCCTACGTCCGAGGCCATACCCTCGCCGGACAAGACGGGGCGGGAGGCCGGGCCGCAGCCGCCGGCGGTACGGCAAGAGGGCGCGCAAGCCGCGTCGCCCGCGTTCGACGTCGTGCGCGTCGAGCCCTCCGGCGAGGCGGTCATCGCCGGGCGGGCAGCTCCGGGCGCCACCGTCGAGCTCTTGCGCGACGGCGAGCAGCATGACCGCGTCGTGGCCGATACTTCGGGCCTCTTCGCCATGACGCCGACGCCGCTGCCGCCGGGGACGCACGAACTCACACTGCGCTTCACGACGCCTGACGGACGGCAGGCCCTGTCGAAACAGTCGGTGACCGTCGTCATCGCGCCGGACAGGAAGCAGCAGCCGGTCGTCGCGCTCACGGCGCCGGATGCGCCGACCGTCGTGCTGTCGAAGCCGGAAACGCCGGCGAAGCCCGGCACGCAGGCCGAGCAGCGGTTGGCCGTCGCACCGGAGGTGCCGGCAGACCGGCCGCCGGCCGGGCAGGCCGCCCCTCCCGCGGGCCCCGGACGGGCTGAGCCGGCGGAGCGTCGTCCCGTTTCCATCGAGGCGGTGGAAGCGGACGATGGCGGCCGCCTGTTCGTCTCCGGCCGCGCCGCGACCGGCGCGACGGTGCGGCTCTATCTCAACGACAGCTATCTCGCGTCGGGCACCGCGGCGGGTGAGGGGCGGGTGTCATTCACCATCGGCAGCGGTGTGAAGCCCGGCGACTATCGCGTGAGGCTCGACGACGTCGATCCCGTGTCCGGCACGGTGCGCTCGCGTGCCGAAGTGCTCTTCAACATGCCGGCGACCGCGGTGGCCCTGCGGCCGGGCGTACCGGCGGCGGGAGGCGAAACGTCTCGCGACAAGGCCGGCGGCAGCCGGGGCGGGCTCGAGGCGGGGCCGACGGCAGGCGGGGCGCCGGGTGCGCGTGTCGCCGCGCCGGCCACCGGCGCGGACCCCTCGAACGTGCTCGTACCCGGCGTGAAGACCGCGACTGTCGTGCGCGGCGACAGCCTGTGGCGCATCAGCCGGCGCGTCTACGGCCACGGCATCCGCTACACGGTGATCTACGAGGCCAACCAGCAGCAGATCCGCAATCCGGCCCTCATCTATCCCGGTCAGGTCTTCGTCCTGCCCGGCGAACCGCACTGAGGCGGCGGCGTCGAGGCACGGGCGGTCGGCGACGCCGGCGCGCGGGTCAGGCTGCCTTCAGCACCTCGTCGCCCTTCTGCCAGGCGCAGGGGCAGAGCTCTCCCGTTTGCAGGGCATCGACGACGCGCAGGACCTCGGCGGGGTTGCGCCCGACGGCGAGGTCGTTGACGGAGACGAAGCGGATGACCTCGCCGGGGTCGACGACGAAGGTGGCGCGCAGGCACACACCCTCGGTTGCATCGAGAATGCCGAGCGCATCGGCGAGTTCTCGCTTGATGTCGGCGAGCATGGGAAAGGCCAGGCGCTCCAGGCGGGGATCGGAGCGCTTCCACGCGAGATGCACATATTCGCTGTCGGTCGAGACGCCGTAGAGCACGGCGTCGCGCTCCGCCAGAGCGCCGTGGATCGCATCGAATCCGACGATCTCCGTCGGGCAGACGAAGGTGAAGTCCTTCGGCCAGAAGAAGAACACCTTCCAGCGGTTCCCCGCTGTCGCATTCGAAATCTCGACGAAGGTCCCGGTCGTGTCCCCTGGCTTGGCGGCCTTGAGCGAGAAGGCGGGAAAGGTCTGGCCGATCGTGAGCATCTGGTCCTCGTGGAAATAGGCTGGATGGGCGGGCAACAGGGGCCGCAGGGCGGTTGGGGCAGGGGCGCCGGCACTGCCGAAAGCCGCCGCCCGACCGCAGGTCACCCGAGCATCCCGCCGAGCCGGCGCGGGTTCGCGCGGGAAAGTTGGTTATTTTCAATGGGTTGAACGGATCTTCCGATCCGAGGGAACTCCCCGGGAGCGCTTGAGCATTTTCCGTCGAAGCGAAGGCCGGTTTGGCGAGGAACCGAAGGTCCGTTCCGGAGAAAATGCTCCATTCTCAAAGAGATGGACGCATTTCCCGATTCAACTGAATCGGGAAATGCTCTAGCGCCCCGCGCGGGCATGCCGGCAGCGGGGCCGCAGCGCGCACCGGAAGGCGGTTCTGGTTGAGGGGAGGTCGCGCGGGCCGTCGTTGGTCAGCGGCGGGGGCTCCGCGAAGGAGGCGGTTCCCGGAAGCGATGGCGTGCGCGCGTTGGTCGTGAACATCACATCTGCACCTCTTCGATGGGCGGTGCGGCGAAAATAGCGAGACCAGAATGCAAATGCAACTCATTTGCAATAAACTTCTCCTCCTGCCGATGTGACCGGCTGCGGGCGCAGCCGGCATACGGGTTCGCGGCGTCGCTCCCGAACCTGCCAGCCCGCTTGCGCAACGGATCGCTGCCGGGCGGCGCGGCAGGTCGCCGGCAGGATGGGTGGTTCACCAGACCATCGGGATGAAGCGATAGCGCACGCGCTCGGCGTAGGCGGCGTAACCCTGGAGCTCGGCTCGCAGGGTGCGTTCCTCCAGCACGGCGCGCGCCGCGAGCCCCATGGTCAGCAGCGGCGTCGCCGCCAACCCGTACCAGGAACCGAGGAGGAGGGGCGTGCCAAGGAAGAAGAGGAGGGCGCCCGCATACATCGGGTGCCGCACATACGCATAGGGGCCGCTGCTCACGACGCGATGCCCGCGCTCTCGCTGCACCTTCACGACAGGGGCGGCGAAGCTGTTGGCGCGAAAGGCGAGGAAGGTGACGGCGAGCGACAGGGCGAGGAGAAGGGCGCCGGGGACCTGCAGCCAGAGCGGCATGTGCGACCAGCTGAAGCGCGCCGCGTCGAGCGCGATGAGCGCGAGCCAGGCGCACCAGGCGGCGACGATGCCGACCATGAAGACCTTGTCCCAGGTCTTCTGCTCGGCCTGCATCAGCGGCGACAGGCGCTCGGCGAGCAGCCCCGGATCGTGCTTCGCCAGCCACAGGCCGACGACCAGGCCGCCGAAGCCGGTGATGGCGAGATAGATCCAGGCGGCGGGCCAGAGGATCGTGCCAGCCCCGACGAAGAGCACCGCCCCCATGCCGCCGGTCCACAGTGCGGTCTGCACGATGAGTCTGAGAACCATGGCGCGGTGTCCCCGGCGATGGCGCCCCGCGCGGGCATCGTGACAAGCATAGCCCATTTCGGGCGCTGCGATGGCCGGTCCGCCCATCGCCCTTGACGCAGGTCAAGGCGCCTCGACACCGAAGGCGCATGGTGGTGCGCGCAGCCGACAAGGCGGGACGGACGGCGAGGGGGCCGGCGGACCCGGCGGGGCTGGCCGGATTGCGGGCGCGCGAGCCTCGGATGAACGGGGGAGACGCGACCATGGCCAACGCCACCGACCAGATGCGGCCCGGGGCCGCGGCTGCCGAGGTTCCCCAAGTGTCCGCGCCTGCGCTGGGCATGACGCTCGCCGCCTTCGCGGCGCTCTCGTTCCTGCTGTGCGTGCTCCTGGGTGCCGTCTCCCCGGATTGGGGCCTGCACAGGCCGTGGCTCCAGTTCTACCTGGGCCTGACCGGCTTCGATCTGCGCAGCATCGTCCTCGGGCTCGCGCAGAGCCTTGTCTACGGCGGTCATGCCGGCGTCCTGACCGGCCTCTTGTTCAACTTCTTCAGCCGGCGCCTCGGCTGAGCCGCGCCGCCGTCGCGCAAACGCTTGTCGCGGCCCGGCCGGCCGCAGGCCAGCGCGGGGCGTGCGGGGCCGCCGGCCAGGGCGGCGGCGCATACGGGGGTGTACGCCGCGCGGGCTCGACCTATATGTGGGCGAGTGTTTCTCTGGAATCGTTCCGATGTCCGCTCCCACAGCGGAGGCCGGGGCTTCGGCCCACGCCCTCGAGCCCGCCGCGTCTCTACACTCCGCCGCGACCGCGCCTGCCGCCCGCCCGGGCATGGGGGCCACCCTGCGGCGACTGTGGCCCTATCTGTGGCCGCACGATCGGGGCGACCTGCGCCTGCGCATCTATCTCGCCTTCGCGCTGCTGATGGTCGCCAAGCTGGTGACCGTGCTGATGCCCTACAGCTTCAAGTGGGCGACCGACGCGCTCACCGGCGAGCTGAACGGCGGCGCGGCACAGGCGGGCACGGCGTCGCTGTGGGCCGGAGCCGTTTTCCTCACCGTGCTCTACGGCGCCACGCGCATCCTCATGTCGGTGCTCACGCAGGTGCGCGACGGCATGTTCGCGTCCGTTGCCATGAATGCGGTGCGGCGGCTGGCGCTCGAGACCTTTCGGCACATGCACCGGCTGTCGCTGCGCTTCCACCTCGAGCGCAAGACGGGCGGCCTGACGCGCGTGCTGGAACGAGGCCGCAACGGCATCGAGGAGATCGTGCGGCTCGTCGTGCTGCAGCTCGTGCCGACCATCGTCGAGTTCGTGCTCGTCATGGCCGTGCTCTGGTGGCAGTTCGATTGGCGCTACGCGGCGATCGTCTTCGTCATGGTGGCGCTCTACCTCGCCTACACCTACAAGGCCACCGAGTGGCGGATCGCCATCCGCAGGCGCATGAACGAGTCGGACACCGACGCCAACACGAAGGCGGTCGACTCTCTCCTCAACTACGAGACGGTCAAGTATTTCGGGGCGGAGGCGCGCGAAACCGCCCGCTACGACAAGTCGATGGAGCGCTACGAGCGGGCGAGCATCCAGACCTATACGTCGCTCGCGGTGCTCAACGCCGGTCAGGCGGTCATCTTCACCATCGGCCTGACGCTCGCCATGGTGCTCGCCGTCTACGACGTGCGCGCCGGCCTTACCACGGTCGGCGGCTTCGTCATGATCAACGCCATGCTGATCCAGCTCTACATCCCCTTGAACTTCATGGGGATGCTCTATCGCGAGATCAAGCAGGCGCTCATCGACATCGACGACATGTTCGGCATCCTGGAGCGCGATCCCGAGGTGGTGGACAGGCCGGGCGCCCGCCCGCTCGTCGTAAGCCGCGGCACCGTCGCCTTCGAGGACGTGTGCTTCTCCTACGTGCCCGAGCGCCCGATCCTCAAGGGAGTGAGTTTCTCGGTACCGGCGGGCAAAACGGTCGCCATCGTCGGGCCCTCGGGCGCCGGCAAGTCGACGATCTCGCGGCTGCTCTTCCGCTTCTACGAGCCATCCGGCGGGCGCATCCTCATCGACGGGCAGGACATCGCCGAGGTGACGCAGGATTCGCTGCGCGCCGCCATCGGCATGGTTCCGCAGGATACCGTGCTGTTCAACGACATCATCGGCTACAACATCCGCTATGGCCGCTGGAACGCGACCGACGAGGAGGTGGCGGAAGCCGCGCGCCTCGCCCAGATCGACCGGTTCATCCTCTCGCTGCCGGAAGGCTACGACACGCCAGTGGGCGAGCGCGGCCTGAAGCTCTCGGGCGGCGAAAAGCAGCGCGTGGCCATCGCGCGGACGATTCTCAAGGGACCGCCCATCCTCGTCCTCGACGAGGCGACATCGGCCCTCGACAGCTTCACCGAGCGCGAGATCCAGGACGCGCTCGACCGTGTGTCGCGCGGTCGCACCACGCTCGTCATCGCCCATCGTCTGTCCACCGTGGTCGGCGCCGACGAGATCATCGTGCTCGACAGGGGTGTCATCGCCGAGCGCGGCACGCATGTGGAGCTTCTGGCGCAGCGCGGCATCTACGCCGCCATGTGGGATCGCCAGCGGCAGGCCGAGGCTGCGCGCGAGACCCTCAAGCGCGCCGAGGAGGAGGAGGAAGAGAGCGTGCGCGTCACTCTCTCTGCTTGACGCTGCCGGGCGGCGGTGCGATCCGAAACGCGCTTTCGGTGCGGAGGTGCCGCGGACGCCGGTTCGCGGCCGGCGCCCGTGCCGACGGCGAGCGTTTCAAGACGGCGAGACGCGGGGTGTTGGTCCCGACGTCGCTGCTTTTCGGTTCCGCAGGGAGAAGGCCGGCGAGGCGGGGTTGGCGCGTGCCACCCGCAGACCGGCCCATCCCGGACGGGACGAAGCGAACAGAGCGAGCTGCCATGTCCATCCTCGATTCCGTCCGCCGGGTGCTGACCCCCATCCACAAGGAGGGTTATCCCTTCATCGCCATCGCGGCGGTGGCCTCGCTCGTGCTCGGCCACCTGTGGGCGCCCTTCGGATGGGCCGGCCTCGTGATCACGCTGTGGGTCTGCTACTTCTTCCGGGATCCCGAGCGGGTGACGCCGCAGCGCGAGGGGCTCGTCGTCGCGCCCGCCGACGGCCGCATCAGCCAGATCGTGGCCGCACTGCCGCCGCCGGAGCTCGGCCTGTCCGACGAGCCGCTGACGCGTGTGTCGATCTTCATGGACGTGTTCGACTGCCACGTGAACCGCAGCCCGGTGGCGGGACGCGTCGAGAAGATCGCCTACCGGCCCGGCCTCTTCATCAATGCCGACCTCGACAAGGCGAGCGAGGACAACGAGCGCAACGGCCTGGTCATCGACAGCGCGGGCACGCGCTTCGGCATGGTGCAGATCGCCGGCCTCGTCGCGCGCCGCATCGTGAGTTTCGTCAAGGAAGGCGACACGCTCGCGGCCGGCGAGCGCTTCGGCCTCATCCGCTTCGGCTCCCGCGTCGACGTCTATCTTCCCGCGGGCGTGCTGCCGCTGGTCGGCGTCGGCCAGCGCACAGTTGCCGGCGAGACCGTCATCGCCGACCTGCGCTCGACCGAGGGGCCCCGCAGCTTCCGCGCCGACTGAGGCGGCGCGGTGCGGGGCTCGCTTGCCGGCAGGCAAGGCGGGCCCTATCCTCGCACCTCCTTCAGTCGGGAGCGCTTCTCGCCGAGATGAATGCCGGCGCGATGGGTTTCGCGGGCCAGCGTCGGCGAGAATGCTCTGATTTCAATAGGTTGGACGAGTTTTCCGATTCAGGGAGATCGGAAGACGCCGCAAGGCCCCGATGAGCGATCTCTTTCCGCCATTCGCCCCCGATGCTGACGAACCGAAGCGGCGCCGCTTCAACCCGGTGCCGCTGCGGGTGCTCGTGCCCAACGTCATCACCCTGCTCGCGCTTTGCCTCGGGCTGACCGCCATCCGCCTCGCGATCGAGGAGCGGCTCGAGCCGGCGATCTTCGCCATCGTGATCGCGGCGGTGCTCGATGCCATCGACGGGCGCGTGGCGCGCCTGCTCAAAGGCACGTCGCGCTTCGGTGCGGAACTCGACTCGTTGTCGGATTTCGTCAATTTCGGCGTGGCGCCGGCGCTCATCCTCTATTCGTCGATTCTCAAGGATCTGAGATCGGTCGGTTGGATCGCGGCGCTCGTCTTCACCATCGCAGCGGCCCTGCGCCTCGCGCGCTTCAACGTCATGCTCGAGGACCCGACGCGGCCCGAGTGGCAGAAGAACTACTTCGTCGGCGTGCCGGCGCCCGCCGGCGCGCTCGCGGCTCTCCTGCCCATCTATCTCTACTTCGTGGGCCTGCCCATCGGCGGGCTCGCCGCGCCCGTCGTCGCCGTCTATCTGATCGGCATCGCATTCCTGATGGTCAGTCGCATCCCGACCTATGCGGGCAAGACGCTGGGCAGCCGCGTGCCGCGCACGATGGTGCTGCCGCTCTTCGTTGTCGTCGTGCTCGTCGCGGCGCTGCTGGTCAGTTTCACCTTCGAGGTGCTGGCGGCGGCGACCATCGCCTACCTCGCCCTCATTCCCCTCGGCGTCGCGCGCTACCGGGCGCTCGAACGCGCCGACCGGCTCGCCGCGCAGGTGGGCAAGAGCGACGTCATCGCCGGCCACAAGGAGGCGCCTCCTCCCGAGGCGCCATAGTCGCGGGCCGTTGCCCTTGCCTGAATAAGGGCTTGTGCCCGACAAGTTGCGCCCGCTTTCGGATTCGGCAGAGCGGGAATGCGCGCGAGCGCTCTCACGGGCTGCGTCGCTGCAGGCGGCGCGCGTTGGCCAGCACCCGCCGCCGCGCCGGAGCGGTAGCCGCGGCGGCGATGGCTGAGAGGCCGCTCTGCAGCCCCCGGGGACCGACCCGGCCGCAGGCAAAGTCGAGCCACAGCTTCTGCCAGGCGAGGGTAGCGGCCACCGTGCCCTCGACCACGGCCGCCACCTTCTCGAAGGTCGCAAGCCGTGCTTCCGCGAGCCCCGCGGGCGAGGGGGCGAGCACGGCGGTGGCGAGGATGGGCAGGCGCAGGGCGACCGTCGTCGCCGCCGCCTCGGCCGTGTCGAGGGAGGCGCGGGTCGCGGCGAGGAGCGCGCGCGTCGGGGGCTCGATCATCGGGGTTTGCTCATGGAACGGGCGTCGAAGAGCGCCGGGAAGGAGACAGGGACGGCAGCGGGCGGACGTCCGGGCAGGACGGATCGGACCCGTCGCAGCCTGGGAGGGGCCGCACCATGCTCGGACGAAGCGAACCGCGGATGCGGCGGCCTCGTCGCGATGGGGTGGACGCGTCACGGACACGCCATTTAGATGGTGGCGAGCCAGTTCACAACGCCGCGGCTTTCAATTAGGGTCCGCGCCGTTTCGCAGCCTCTGCAAGGATCGGCATGTCAAAGGAAGAACTCCTCGAGTTCCCGGGAGTGGTGACCGAACTGCTCCCGAACGCGATGTTCCGCGTGAAGCTTGAGAACGACCACGAGATCATCGCGCACACCGCCGGCAAGATGCGCAAGAATCGCATCCGCGTGCTGACGGGCGACCGCGTGCTCGTCGAGATGACGCCCTACGATCTCACGAAGGGCCGCATCACCTACCGCTTCAAGTGACGCAAGGCCTCGCGGCCCGTGGCGCATCCCGCGCCGGCGGCGCCGCGGCATGATGCCGGGATGTGCGGAGCCGCCTTTGCGGACGTCGGCCTCGGTTCGGCCGGCATCAGGCTCCGAAGCCCGGGCATCGATTGCTTCGCGACCTTGGATCGTTTCAGTCCGATATCATCGTGACCTGGAGCATCGCCTGCTGAAGTGGACGCCGGTTTGACGAAGGACCGAAGCTCCGCATCAACACGAGCGCTCCATTCTTGATATGGTGGCCCGCCTTCCGACCGAGGAATATCGGAAGGCACCGAGGCGGCGGGAGGCGTCGGTGGCTTTCTTCTCCGAACAACCCTCTTCCGGTTCGTGGCGCCCCAAGCTCGTCCTCGCCTCCGCCTCCCCACGGCGGCTCGCCCTTCTGCAGCAGGTCGGCATCGAGCCGGACGCGCTCCTGCCGGCCGATGTGGACGAGGCGCCGCGCAAGGGCGAGAAGCCGCGCGACTACGCGCGTCGCGTCGCCCGCGAGAAGGCGGAAGCCGCCGTGAAGGTCGCGCGGAGCCGCGCAGACATGGCGGATGCCTTCGTGGTCGCAGCCGACACGGCGGTCGCCGTCGGGCGGCGCATCCTGCCCAAGGCCGAGATCGTGGAGGAGGCGGCCGCGTGCCTCCGCCTCCTCTCCGGCCGCACCCATCGGGTCTACACCGGCGTCTGCGTGGTGACGCCGAAGGGCGCCGTGCGTGAGCGCATCGTGGAGACGCGGGTGCGCTTCAAGAACCTGTCGCGCGACGAGCTCGAGAGCTATCTCGCCTCCGGCGAATGGCGCGGCAAGGCCGGCGGCTATGCGGTCCAGGGGCTCGCCGGCGCCTTTGTCGTCAAGCTCGTCGGGTCTTACACGAATGTCGTCGGACTGCCGCTCTACGAGATAGTCGGCCTTCTGGGGGGCGAGGGCTATCCCGTGCGGCTGAGCTGGCTCAATGCCGCCTGAGGCGGACGGCAGCGGGGAGGGGTGGCATGAACATCGCGCTCTGGCTCGAACGCCTGGGCAAGGCCGATCCCGGCCGGCCGGCCATTGGCCACGGGCGGCGTGTCGCCGCCACCTACGGCGAGGTGGCGGAACGTGCGGCTCGTATCGCTGGAGCCCTGCGCGGCTGGCTCGGGCTCGCGCCGGGTGACCGCGTCGGCATCGTTGCCAGGAACAGCCCGGAATATGTCGAGATCCTCCACGGCATCTGGCTCGCCGGCTGCGCCGCCGTGCCCGCCAATGCCAAGCTCCACGGGGCGGAGCTCGGCTACATCCTCGACCATTCCGGCGCGCGGGTCTGCTTCGCCTCGCCGGCGCTCGACGAGGCCATTGCCGCCCACGCGCCGGCCACGCTCGAGCGCATGATCGCCATCGGCAGCCGCGACTACGCGGCGCTGCTCTCTGCCGAGCCGATGGCCGCCGCGCCCTGCCGCGCCGACGATCTCGCCTGGCTCTTCTACACGAGCGGCACCACGGGACGCCCGAAGGGCGCCATGCTCAGCCATGGCAACCTCGCCGCCGCGAGCTTCGCCTATCTCGCGGAGGTCGATCCCGTCGCGCCGGGCGACGTGATCCTGCACGCGGCACCCATGAGCCACGGCTCCGGCCTCTACATGATGGCGAACGTCCTGCGGCGCGCCGTCAATGTCGTGCCCGAATCGGGGGGCTTCGAGCCGGAGGAGGTCTTCGCGCTCGCCGCGCATTGGCGCCGCACATCGATGTTCGCCGCGCCCACCATGGTCAAGCGCCTCGTCGCAAGCCCGGTGGACTGCGATCCCGCCGCCTTCCGCACCATCGTTTACGGCGGCGCGCCGATGTATGTGGAGGATGCGCGGGCGGCCCTCGACCGGCTCGGCCCCTGCCTTGCCCAGATCTACGGCCAGGGCGAAAGCCCGATGACCATCACGACACTGTCGAAGGCGGAAATCGCCGACCGCGGTCACCCGCGCTGGCAGGAGCGCGTCGCCTCCGCAGGTCTCGCCTTTGCCTGCCTGGAGGTAGCGGTGGTCGATGCGGAGGATCGGCCCGTGCCCCATGGCGAGGCGGGCGAGATCGTCTGCCGCGGCGCCCCCGTCATGGCCGGCTACTGGAACGATGCCGATGCCACCGCCCGCGCCCTCAGGGGCGGCTGGCTGCACACGGGCGACATCGGGACGCTCGATGCCGACGGCTATCTGACGCTGAAGGACCGCTCGAAGGATCTCATCATCTCCGGCGGCTCCAACATCTACCCGCGCGAGGTGGAAGAGGTGCTGCTCGCCCATCCGGGCGTGCGCGAGGTGTCCGTCATCGGCCGCGCCGACCCTGACTGGGGCGAGATCGTCGTCGCCTATGTCGTCGGGGCAGCACCCGCCGGCGAGCTCGACGCCCTCTGCCTCGAACGCATCGCCCGCTTCAAGCGCCCCAAGGACTACGTCTTCGTCGACGCGTTGCCCAAGAACAACTACGGCAAGATCCTCAAGACCGAGCTGCGCGTGTGGGATGCCCGGCGCATGAAGGACGACAGGCATGGCTGACAGGCTCAAGGGAAAGGTGGCGCTCGTCGTCGGGGCGGGTTCGAGCGGGCCGGGCTGGGGCAACGGCAAGGCGACCGCCGTGGCCTTCGCCCGCGAGGGCGCTGCCGTGGTCTGCGCCGATGTGAACGCCGCGGCGGCCGAGGAGACGGCGGCGATCATCCACGCGGAGGGCGGAGAGGCGACCGCCCTGCGCGTCGACGTCACGCGCGCCGCCGAGGTCGAGGCCGCGGTGGCGGCGAGCCTCGCCCGCTACGGCCGCATCGACGTCCTCGACAACAATGTCGGCATCGCGGAGGTCGGCGGTGTCGTCGAACTGTCCGAGGCGGAGTGGGACCGCGTCTTCGCCGTCAATCTCAAGGGCGCCTTTCTGACGATGAAGCACGTCATCCCCGTCATGGAGGGCCAGGACGGCGGCTCCATCATCAATATTTCGTCGATCGCAGCCGTCCGCTACACCGGCGTGCCCTACGCGAGCTACTATGCGAGCAAGGCAGCGCTGAGCCACCTCACGCGTACGACCGCCGTAGAATATGCGGCGAAGAAGGTGCGCGTGAACGCCATCCTGCCCGGGCTGATGAAGACCCCGATGGTGGAGAAGTCGAGCGGGCTCGCGCAGACCTACGCCGGCGGCGACGTTGAGGAGATGTGGCGCGCGCGCGACCGGCAGGTGCCCATGGGCCACATGGGCGATGCCTGGGACGTGGCATGGGCGGCCGTCTATCTCGCCAGCGACGAGGCGCGCTACGTCACCGGCATCGAGCTCGTCGTGGACGGCGGCATCACGCTCAAGATGTCCTGAGCGGGAGGCTTCGATGACGCAAGAGGACAAGCCGGACGCGACGCCGCGCAAGCCTCAGGCCGCGCGTCCCTGCCCGATCTGCGGCAAGCCCGCCGAGCAGCGCTGGAAACCGTTCTGCTCGAAGCGCTGCGCCGACGTCGACCTCAACCGCTGGCTGAGCGGCGCCTATGCGATCCCCGTCGTGGAGGATGAGGAGGGGCCGGAGGAGCCCGGGGCGGGGCAGGCCTGAATCATTCGCGCCATGTTCTCCGCGCGATTGTCGGGGGCCGAGTGGCGGCGGGAGCACTTCCCGATTCAATGGAATCGGGAAGTGCATCTATCTTTTTGAGAATGGAGCATTTTCTTCGCCGAACCGGCGACCGCCTCGGCGAAAAATGCTCTAGACTGCCGCCAACGACAACCTCCAACAACGCATCCCGGGAGAACGCCTCATGCTCGACCGCCGTCGGTTCAGCCTGCTCGCCGCCGCTGCGGCCGGCACGGCCGCATGGCCGCGCGTCGCCTTTGCCGAGACCTATCCGGCCCGCCCGGTGCGCCTCGTCGTGCCCTTCGCCGCGGGCGGGGCGACAGACGTCATCGCCCGCACGCTCGCCGACCAGATCGGCAAGGACTGGAAGCAGCAGCTCGTCGTCGAGAACAAACCGGGCGCGGGCTCCAACATCGGCATCGAGCAGGTGGCGCGCGCCGAGCCCGACGGCCACACGATCCTCATCGCCTCCATCGGGCTCGCGGTGAATCGCTACCTCTACAAGACCCTCGGCTACGACCCTCTCGCGAGCTTCGCGCCCGTCTCGCTCATCTGTCACGTGCCGAACGTCATGGCCGTGCCGCCGGACAGCCCGGCGAAGAGCGTTCAGGACTTCATCGCCAAGGCAAGGGCGGCGCCGGGCAAGCTCACCTTCGCCTCGTCCGGCATCGGCACCTCGCTGCATCTGTCGGGCGAACTCTTCCAGCGCATGGCGGGCGTCAAGCTCACCCACGTGCCCTATCGCGGCAGCGCGCCGGCGCTGAACGACCTCATGGGCGGGCGTGTGGACGTGATCTTCGACAACATCACCTCCATCCTGCCGCAGGTGCAGGGCGGCACGGTGCGTGCCCTCGCCGTCACCTCGGCAAGACGCGTGCCCGCCGCCCAGGACCTGCCGACCATCGCCGAATCGGGCGTGCCGGGCTTCGACGTCTCCTCCTGGTTCGCCCTCTTCGCCCCGGCGAAAACCCCCGCCGACATCGTGACGAAGCTCCAAGGCGCCTCGCTCGCGGCGCTCGCCGCGCCGGCGGTCAGGAAGCGGCTGGAGGACCTCGGCGCTCTCGTCGTGGGTTCCTCACAGGCGGAGCTCACGGCCCATCTTCAGAGCGAGATGGACAAGTGGGGCAAGCTCATCGCCGAGGGGGGCATCAAGATCGAATGAGGCGGGCGCCCGGACCGCGCCCGTCCACACCCATCTTCACGAAGTTGGCGCGGGACGCTGGACAGGGGCGAGCGCACTCACTATAACCCCGCGCCATCGACGCCGTCCGGCGTGGCCCTCGGGCTGCCAGGCGTCGTGCCCAGGTAGCTCAGTTGGTAGAGCATGCGACTGAAAATCGCAGTGTCGGTGGTTCGATTCCGCCCCTGGGCACCATTTCCTAGTCCGTCCCTGTTCGCCGAAACCCGGAAACGCTTTGAAATTCAGGGCTTTTTCGCGTAATTTCGTTTGCGAGCGTCCGCGGCCAATCGTCGAAAGCCAACAAATTTGTCGGCCCTTTTGTTGGCCCGGGGCGAGTGACGTGCTCCCCTTTTTTCCTGCTGGTCATAAGTTAGGACCGGCTGGCAATCCGGCCGGTCGCACAGGCGGATCGGCCCCTGCCGGCCCCTGCCCGGTCGGTGGCTGTCGCCGCGCGACCCTCGGCCCTGTTGTCGTCGAAGC
>NZ_JASJEV010000014.1 GCF_030067675.1 Chelatococcus albus
CAAACGCGACATCCTCCTCGAAACCAGCAGCCACAACGGCGACGACGAGGAATGAGGGGGCAGGAAAAGCGGGCCGCAAGGGCCCGCATATCTCCATCCCGGATTTGAGCTGATCGGCAGGCCGGCACGCCACCTCGCTCCCCCAGCCCCCACTCCAACCGCATCGAGCCACCGTGCTCTCATTCTGCCGCCGGCCCCCTGCCGGTGACGCAGAAGGCGCTTGCGCCCCCGCCGGCCCGATCGGACAGTTGCATATATCAGAACTTCGGTTCCATTTTCTGGAACAATTGCGATGTCCATTCTCGTCAGCGCCGCCGACGTGCTCAGATGTTTCTCGGCCGACCGCCATGAACTGACGGTCACCGACGTGGCGGCACTGCTTTCGCAGCCCAAGAGCAACGTCTCGCGCCTGCTGCGCGCCATGCGCGACGCGGGCTTCCTCGAGACCGTGGGAGCGTCCAAGCGCTATCGGCCGGGCGTGATGCTGGTCGAGGTCGGCCAGCTCTACCGGCGCACCTCCTCGCTTCTCGGGCGCGCTGACGCGGTGGTCTCACGCCTCTCGGCGGAGGTGGGTCACACGGGCTATGTCAGCGTGCGCCTCGGACGCGAGATCATGGCGCTCACCGACCACACGGGCTCGAACGTGCTGCGCGTGGCGAGCACCATCGGCCGTCGCCTCGACGCCTTTGCCAGCGCCACCGCCCCACGCTGCTCGCGCGCCTGCCGGACGAAGAGGTGCGCAGGCTCTACCCCGGACCGCTCAACCCGCCCTCCGCCACGGCGCCGCAGGACATCGACGACCTGCTCGCCCGCCTCGCCCGCGTGCGGCGCGAGGGCTACGCGGAGTCGAACGACGAGGCGAACCGCGGCGTCGGCGCCATCGCGGTGGCGGTCGGCGACCCCGAGACCGGCGAGGAGGTGAGCCTGTGCATCGCCTTCCCCGCCGCAACCATCACCGATGCCGAGCGCGCGACGATCGCAGACGCCCTCAAGGACGGCGCCCGCGGCATCGCGACGATCACCGGCGACCCTCTCTTCCATCCGCTGCTGGCGGAGTGATGGAGATCAAGTGACATGGCACGACCGGGCACGCGCCGGCGCATCGGTTTCGACATCGGCGGCACCTTCACCGACTTCATCCTCTACGACGGCGAGGAAGGCAGCGTGCGCCTGCACAAGCGCCTGACGACGCCGCACGATCCATCCGAGGCGGCGCTGATCGGCCTCGAGGAACTTGTCGCGATGGGCGGCATCGGGCTCGCCGACGTGGGCGAGATCGTGCATGGCACGACGCTCGTCACCAATGCCGTCATCGAGCGCAAGGGCGCGAAGCTCGGCCTCGTCACGACCCAGGGCTTCCGTGACCTGCTCGAGATGGGCACGGAGCAGCGCTACGACATCTACGACCTTTTCCTCGGCTTTCCCGAGCCCTTCGTGCCGCGCGACCTCAGGCTCGAAGTGCCCGAACGCATCGACCGCGACGGCGAGATCGTTCAGGCGCTCGACCGGGCGGCGGTGCGCGCCGCCTTCAGCCGTTTCCTCGATGCCGGCATCGAGGCGGTTGCCGTCTGCTTCCTCAACGCCTGCCGCAATCCCGAGCACGAGCGCCTTGTCGGCGCCATCGCCCGTGAGGAGTTTCCCGAGCTCGCCGTCTCGCTCTCGTCCGAGGTCGTCGCGGAGCTGTGGGAATACCAGCGCTGCGTGACGACCTGCGCCAATGCCTACGTCCAGCCGCTCATGGATCGCTATCTCAAGCGGCTGGAGCGTGAACTGTCGGGGCGTGGCTTCCGCGGCGCCCTGCGCCTGATGCATTCGGCCGGCGGCCTCGTCGCACCGGAGACGGCGCGCGCCTTCCCCATCCGCCTGCTCGAATCCGGCCCCGCCGGCGGCGGCCTCGCCACCGCTCTCTTCGGCACGCTCGCCGGCAAGAAGGACGTGATCTCCTTCGACATGGGCGGCACGACGGCCAAGGCCTGCATGATCGAGGACGGCCGCGCCGAGATCGCGCCAATGCTCGAGGCGGGCCGCGTGCACCGCTTCACCAAGGGCTCGGGCCTGCCCATCAAGGCCCCCCGTCATCGACATGATCGAGATCGGCGCCGGCGGCGGCTCGATCGCGGCGATCGACGAGGTGGGCCTGCTCAAGGTCGGTCCGCATTCCGCCGGCTCCGACCCGGGCCCCGCCTGCTACGGCATGGGCGGCACGAAGCCGACCGTGACCGATGCCAATCTCGTGCTCGGCTACTACGATCCTGGCTTCTTCCTTGGCGGGCGCATGAAGCTCGACAAGGAGGCGGCCGTGCGCGCCGTCGCGACCGTCGCCGAGCCGCTCGGCCTGACCACCGAAGAGGCGGCCTGGGGCATCCACAAGGTCGTCGTCGAGAGCATGGCAGCGGCGGCGCGCGTCCATCTCGTCGAGAAGGGCCGGTCGATGCCATCTTCGACCATCCGAAGAGCGACTACGCCCGGATGCTGATGGCCGCCATGCCCGAGCCCGACCCGGACCTGTCGCCCCTGCGCGGGGCCGGCACCGCGGCCGCCCTGGCATAGACCGCCGGTGACGCGCTGCGACCGGCGTGCGCGCCGGGTGCGGCGTCGCGGCCTGGAACATTCGCGATCCTCTCCGGTTGTTCCTTGCATGAATGGCCCCGCGGACAGCCCAATCCGGCCGAAGCTCGTCGTCCGCGACGGCGCGGGCGAGATCGTCATCGGCACGCTGGAGGAGGCGCTTGCCTTCATTGCGCGGCACGAACTCGCCGTTCGCTCCGCCAATCGCGACGGCACGATCTTCAGGTTGCAGGCGGCGACATCCGCCGAGGAGAAGATTGCTGCGAACGAGGCGTTTCGGGGCTGGGTCGAGGCTGCCGGGTTGCTGATAAGGGCGGAGTAGCACCCCGGGGTGGACTTGCGAGACATCTGCGCCGCAAGGCACCGGGGAGCCTTCCGCAAGGGAGCGTCACATGAGCGCTCACGGATATTTTGCCGACCTGCTCACCGTCATCATCGACGGCATGGTGTACGAGATTGGCTCGCCCCGCGACGCCTATGCTCTGCTGACCAGCGAGCATTGGCCCCTGCATGGCCGGATTCTGCCGCCGACCGGCGAGTGCCATCCGCTCCACCGCGACGCCTGCGCTGCCTGTCGTGACGCGCTGGAGGGGCCCACGGCGGAGATCATGTCGAAGTGCCGTGAGGCCTTCCTCAGCGCGGCCCTCGCCGCCGGCCTGCACGTGCGCCTGGCGCGCGTCCGCGAGCCCGCCGGATATGCCTGCGCCGGCGCCACGGCATAGCGCCGTCCCCGATCTCGCTGCCTTGAGACGGGCGTCGCGTCGAGGTCCGCGCGGAACCCCGCTCAGGCGGGCATGAGCCCGGCTGCGGTGAAGCCGCCGTCGACGCGAGCACCTGGGTCAGCGTCAGGAGGGCGCCCTTGATGCACCTTGGGCAGCCCGGCTGACGATGAAGCTCCCCACGCCATTGATCTCGTAGATGAGCCGGAAGAGCTCCGGCGCGGTCTCGAGGAAGGGCACCTCCCGCCCGATGCCGGCGGAGTTCACCACGCCCCTGGGCGGGCCGAATGTCTCGTCGATCTCGCCCACCGCGCGTTCCACCGCAGCCTCGTCGGTCACATCGCGATCGACCGTTCGAAGATTGGCGGCGCCCCTTCCCTCGAGGGTGGCGAGCGCGCCGGCATCGCGATCGGCGGCGACGATGCGCCATCCCTCGGCCAGAAGGGCCCCAGGTCGTCGCCAGTCCGATCCCCGATGCGCCGCCGGTGACGAGCGCAGTTCGCTTCCTGGTCATGAGCGTCTCCCCCGATCCTTTCCTGTCGCGTTCGCCGCGACCGAGGAGATGGTCGCCGCTCGCAACCGCTCCGTTCCGCTCGGGCGAAAGGGGAGCGCGTGGGACATCGCCAACGCGGCCGTCTTCCTCGCCTTCGACGAGGCGAAGTTCATCACGGGGGTCTGTCTGCCTGTTGACGGCGGCCAGAGCTGCTCCGCCGCCTTCCCCGGCTGATCCCGCCCGGTCGCCACGCTGAGAACAGAGCCCATGGCGACCCTCGCCGAGCGGGGCGGCATGAGGCTGCCCCGCCCTCCCCGTGTGCGCAAGTCCGTGTCAAGCTGGGTGGCCGCCGACAGGCTTCGACCGGAGGCGATCATGAACACGATGTCCGCCCGCGCGATCCGCTGCGATCTGCTCTGCCGCGTCTATGCCGCCGCCTTCCGCCGCCTCGCCGAGTTTGCCGTGTACAGCGAGGCGGTCGACGAACAGGCGCTGTGCGACATCGAGATGGCGGCCCTCGATGAGGCCATGGCCGCGGAGAGGGGCGAGCTGCAGGCCGACATTGAAGGGAATGAAGCCGAGCGCCTCGTCGCCGAAGCCGCACAGGTCGCGCGGGACGACTTCGCTCGCATGCGCCAGTTCCGCCTTCCGAAACACTGACTGGGCCGCCCCGCCGCTTCCGCGGATGGATGGTTGGAACGGGCAACGAGACGACGAAGGTGCGACCCCGACCGGCAGGCGCTGCTTCTCTGCGATGGTCACCGCCGCGGCATAGCGGCCATCCCCTGCGATCGCGGCGGCTTCGGCCAGGTCTGCCTCACGACGGACAACAATATCGCCTAGAAGCACGCTGGGTGCTCCGATGATGGAGGACACCGATGTGCCACTATTACGTCAGACCGACGACAACCGACGAGCACGAGGCTCGGGAGGCGCGCGAGCGGAAGGCGCGGGAAGCGGCCCGGACGCAACGTGAGGCGCTGCTGAAACGCCTGCTCGACGAGGCCAGCCAGCAGGCGGAAGAGAAGGCGGCGGACGTCGCCCCGGCGAGCGAAACCGCGCTCCCGAAGTGAGCGGGGCTGAGACGGGCCGGCCGGCCAAGAGGCCAGCGAAGGGGAAGGAAGGATGTGTCGCGCCCGCCACCGGCAGCCGGAGCGCCCCCGGCGCGGTGGCGCGCGTGCGACCCCGTCCTGCCCGCGGAAGCCGTCCCTACTTGTAGAAGCCCTGGCGCAGCTTGATCCCGTGCTCGAGCCACACCTTCATGGCGCAGAGCATCCCCGTCCAGCCCTCGCAATTGCCGCAGGACGCCTTCAGCCCTTCCGGCGTCTCCGACCAGCCGTATTCCGAGATGCGGACGAGCGTGCGGTCCTCGCCCAGCGGCTCGAAGGTCATGGCGACCGTCGTCCGGCGAGATCCCGAAGCGTCCGCTTCGGCAGCGCCCTCGCCCGCATCCCACTGCAGGACGATGCGCCTGTCCTTCTCGACCTCGACCACATGAACGGGAAAGGCACCGGGAAAATCGTGGAAATCCCGCGTGACGACCGCTCCGGTCTCGAGGCGGCCCTTGGCCCCTCCCGTCGTGAAGTACTGCGACAGGCGGTCGGGGTCGACAACGGCCTCGAACACCTCGCTCACGGGCTTCGCTATCCGCCCGCCCACGGTGAACTTGAGTGCCATGCGCATTCCCCCTCTATGCGGCGAGGGCAATATGTTATAATTTTACAACATGTCAAACGACGACATCGACGATGCCCTGTTCAAGGCGCTCAGCCACCGCACCCGGCGGCGGATGCTGGATGCGCTGAAATCGGGGCCTCGCACGACGGGCATGCTGTGCGACAGCATGCCCGAGATCGACCGCTGCACGGTCATGCAGCATCTCAAGGTGCTTGAAGAGGCGGGTCTCGTCGTCGTCGAGCGGCGCGGGCGCGAACGCTGGAACCACCTTGACGCCCTGCCCATCCACGCCATCCACGAGCGTTGGATCGGTCCCTATGCCGCCTATGCGGCCCACATGCTCAGCCGCCTCAAGCGGCAGACCGAGGCCGGGTCACCGACGCAGGCCAAGGCGGAGACGTGATCGCAGCGCGAACGGCTTGAGACAGCGCGGAAGGCGCCGGCCGCTCCACCTGCGGCGACAGGTCGACCACTTCCGCGGCCGGACGGCCGCGGCGTGGGCAGGCGCCGGGGGCGCTATCGCATA
This sequence comes from Chelatococcus albus, assembly GCF_030067675.1. GTDB lineage: Bacteria > Pseudomonadota > Alphaproteobacteria > Rhizobiales > Beijerinckiaceae > Chelatococcus_A > Chelatococcus_A albus. The sequence continues at coordinate 5,984 of NZ_JASJEV010000014.1, forward strand.
TCGACGGAAAAGCGCCGCTCCAGCACGACTTCCCCGTCGCGCGTCACCTCGTAGCTCGCCTGATAGCCCCCCGGGCGCCAGCCCTCCGCAGGCCGCCTCCTTCCCGCAAAGAGCAGCGCCTGGGCCTGATTTCGCTCGATCGGCCCGACCCGGTTCTGGGCGATGGTCCGGCCGGCCGGGTCCTTGAGGGTCAGGGAGTGGACGTCGCCCGCCTTGAGGCCGATCGCACGTACATAGGCCACAAGTGCGCCACCATGGGCACCGACCGGGCCCTGCCTCGCGCCATCGGCCTCGACCGCCTGCATCGTCACCGGCCCCGGCGCAAAGCCCTGGTTCAGGATCGTGCGTGGCTGGTAGGCGAGGCCGGACCGAAACGCCGGCCCCCAAAGGCTCGATCCCGCCCCGCACGAACCTGGTGGCGCCTCATGGGCAAAGGGGTCCACGATCCTGCCGTCGTGGCGCACGGTGAAATGGAGATGCGGATATTCGGTCAGGCCGGAGAGGCCGACCCGCCCGATGGGCTGCCCGGCCTTCACGGCATCGCCCGGCTTCACGCGCAGGCTCCCCTCGGCCAGATGGCAATACTGCGTCTCCCAGCCGTTGCCGTGGTCGATGACCAGGCCGTTTCCGCACTCGCTCCCCTGCACGGCCGATCGGCCGGCGTCGGTCACCGGAGTGTCGGCCACGCCGTCCCGCTGCCGCAGGACGCGTCCGTCGGCGGCGGCGACCACCTCCACGCCCGCGCGCTGCGCCGCCATCGTCGGCAGGCGGAAATCGGTGCCGTCATGCCCGTCCTGGCTCAGGGTGCCGCACATGTGATCGCGTGCGGAGGGCGACGGGTCGAGGTCGACATAGTTCTGGATGAAGCAGTCGCGGCCGATCTCACAGGTGACCGGCGGCCTCAGGAGGAGTGGATCTCCCGCGGCGGCGCCGGTCGTCCATGCGAGCGCCAGCAGGAAACCCGCGATCCGACCCGGCTTCACGCGCCTGCGCCGGTCAGACAGCGCCATCATGCGTCCGATCATCCGTCTCGCCTCCCGCCGCGGAAAGGCTCCCGTCGTGCGCCCTGGCCTGGTCCCTCTGCCCGCTCCTGAAGGGCGACAACGTGAGAATGTAGAGGAGAAAGAACTCGACCTGACGGTTGATGCCGAGCTTGAGCATGATCCGCTTCGTATAGGTCCTCACCGTGGCCTCCGTGAGGCCGAGGATGCTGCCGGCCTGCGAGGGCGGCTGGCCGCACAGTACACAGGCCACGATTCTCTCCTCCGCCCATTTCAGGCCGAAGGCCGCCGCGATCCGCCTCGCGCCGGCGGCCGGATCGACCTGCGGAATGACGAGGAGGAAGCGGTCGGCTTCATCCTCCATCCAGGCCGGGCCGATCCAGGCAAAGGCAAAGGCCCCGCGGTCGGTCGACAAGGGAACAACCACCGTCGGCGGGGTGCGCTCCGACCGTGGCACTACCGCTTCGCTGAGCGCCTGCTGCAGGTGCCGGGTGACGGAGCAGTTCGCGCCGGCGAGGAAGCCGCCACGGAGCTGGAGCGGGCCATCCTTGAGGAGAAGACTTCGGCCGGCCTCGTTCATCTCGAGGAGGCGCAGCCCCTCGTCCACGATGAAGGCGGGGAAGATCAACGCCTCCAGAAACGCCCCGAGGCGGGAGCTGCTCCCGCGCGCGAGCGGCGCGTGCTGTATGGTCGCCCAGATCGCACGGACCGCCCGGGAGATGCAGCCGAGCTCGGCGGCCGGGAACGGAGCGGGGCACCAGCCTGCGAGAAAGACGAGGCCGATGCCGTCGTTCACCGGCAGACTGCCCGCGAGGGCATGCACCGGAGTGGCCGGCGCGCGTCCGAGTACCGCCGTCGCCAATGCGTCCGCCGGGCCGACCGGACGGATTGCGGCGTCGTGCCATTCCTCTCTGCTCGCGAGCTGCGCCATGGCCTCCACGGCGGCCGGACTGTCGCTGGCGGGGCCGACCTCGACGATGTCGATCACGAACCCTGCCGCCCGCGCCATAACGGCCACGAAACAGTGGTCACACGCGAGCAGGTCGAGGACTGCCCGGCCGAAGAGCTCGGCCGAGTTGCGTGCGATCATGGCAGCCTCGCTCAGCAGTGGCTGGGCACCCGTCAGACAGGCCCCCTCCTCCGTCCCGTCGAAGCGAAGCCGGGCGCTGCACAGCATGTGGTCGCGTCCGTTCAGCCGCACGGGCTCGTTGAGTGCTTCCTGCATGGGCGCCTCCGATCCCATCGTGGCCCCCCACCACCGGTTCAGCTCTCCCTGAAAGCGCGGTCGATCCGCAGCATCAACGGCTTCAGCAGATATTCCGAGAAGGTTCTTTGACCCGTTTCGATGAACACCTCGACGGGCATGCCCGGCTGCAAGGAGCCGAGATAGGGCGCAAGTTCGAGGCTCCGCTGAAGTTCGACCTCGACCCTGTAGAATAGCTTTCCCGACTTTGGTTCGAGCAACGCGTCAGCGGACACCGTCGTGACCGTCCCGGTGAGCATTGGCGCACGCCGCGAATTGAAGGCGAGAACGCGGATGCGGGCTGGCTGGCCGGGATACACCTCGTCGCGATCGGCGGGCCGCACCTCGCCCTCCACGATCAGGCGATCCTCGACGGGCACGATCTCGAGCAGCGTTTCCCGCGGCGCCAGCGTGGCGTGCAGATTGCTCGCATTGAGACCGACAACGATTCCGCCCTCGGGCGCCTTCAGCTCGCTGCGAACGAACATGTCGCGCGCGACCGTGATGCGGTGCCTCAGGTCGGCAATCTCCTGGCGGACAGCGTGACGTTGCCTGGAGATGTCCTCGAGCCAGCCGTAGACGAGCTGGCGGCGCCTTTCCTCCAACTCGGCGATCTTGCCCCTCGACTGGGCGACCGACGCGGCGTTGGTCTGGATCTGGGCCGCCGCTTCGGCTGCGGCGCGTTTGAGTGCGAGAAGGCGCGGCTTGCGGGCGAGTCCCTTGGCGAGCAGGAACTCGGAATCCCTGATCTCGTCGTTGAGGTAGGCGAGCTGCTGTTCGAGGCCCTGGGAGCTGCTGGCGAGCCCCCGGATCGCATCTTCGAGCTGACGGACCTGCTCGTCGATGACCTTGCGTTGTCCCTCCAGCGACACCGCCCTCGCGGCGAATTCGGCGAGCTGCGTCTGCATCGCCGCCTGCGCCTCCGGGCGAGCGGACTGGGCGCGCAGCTCGTCCGGGAAGGACACGGTGCTCGCCCCCGCCTTCTCGGCGTCGAGCCGGGCCTCGGTCGCGAGATCGGCAAAGAGCTTGGTTTCGAGGACCCCGAGGGTCCCTTCGACCTGCGTGGTATCGAGCCGCGCCACGACCTGGCCGCGCTCCACCCGGTTGCCCTCGCGGACGAGGATGGCCTTGACGATCCCCCCTTCGAGGTGCTGCACGGCCCGGCGCTTCGACAACACCTTGACGATGCCCGGTGCGATCACGGCGCTGGTCAGAGGAACCGTGGCGCTCCAGAGCCCGAAGCCGCCGAACAGGAGGACAAGGAGCGCGCATCCCCAGGTGACGAGACGGCGCGTCTCCGACCGAGGCCGGTCCGCCACGATATCCGGCCGGATCCCGATGACCTCACCCGCCAGGACCGGCGCTCCGTCCCGCACGAGCGCCGGAGTCCACCGGATGCCGGGGCTGCCGCTTGCGGCACGCATCACCACTTCCTCCCGCCGATCACGGCCTCGCTCCGCCCTGCGCGGCAGGTCGCACGCGCCGAACCGAAGTGGGCCTCGACATGCTCTGCGGCATCACCTCCGAGGGGACGCCGAAGGCAACCTGGGCGCCGTCGCGCAGGAACAGGATGAGATCGGCGACGGTGAGGAGCCGCGGACGGTGCGTGGCCACGAGCAGGGTGGCGCCGCGGGCCTTGGCCTGCCTGATCGCATCGCAAAGCGCCTCCTCGCCCTCGTAATCGAGGTTGGAATTGGGCTCGTCCAGGAGGATCAGACGCCGTTTGCCGAAGAACGCGCGCGCCAGCCCGATGCGCTGGCGCTGTCCGCCGGACAACCTGCTGCCGTCGCGTCCGATCTCCGTCTCGTAACCGCGCGGCAGCGAGACGATCATGTCGTGGGCGCTCGCCAGCACGGCAGCCCTCACGACATCCTCGTCCGTGGCGCTCTCGTCGAACCCGGCGATCGCTTCTGCAACCGTTCCGCCCATCAGTTCGGCATCCTGCGGCAGATAGCCGACATAGCAGCCGAGCTGGTCCGGGTCCCAGTTCTCGATTGCAGAACCGTCGAACCGGATGGTGCCGGCCGTCGGCCGCGCGAGCCCGGCGATCATGCGCAGCAGCGTGGACTTTCCCGCTCCCGTCGGGCCGATGATGATGACGACGCTCGCCGGAGGGCAGTCGAAGGTGATGCCGGCGAGGATCGGGCGGCGGACGTCGGCGGTGCGAAAGACGAGACCCGTGACTTCCACGGCACCCGAGGGGGGGCAGCAAGGTCCTGCGCTGCCGGGTGGTGGCCGAGGCGACAGCGACTTTCACGTGGCCCCAGGCCTCTCGCGCCGAGATCAGGGGCCGCAATGCTGCCACCAGGTGCTCCATCGGCGCGAGTGTTCGGCTGATGATGATCGAGGAGGCGATCATGCTGCCCGGCAGCACCTCGTTCTGCAGCACCAGCCATGCACCCGTGCCGATCGCGGCGATCTGGAGCGCAACCCTGACCAAGCGCGCGATCGAGGCGATCGCGGCGACCCGCTCGCTCGCTCTGACGACCGGCGCCAGCGCATCGTCGTTGAGGCGGACGAACTCGCGAACGGCTCCGAGCGTCCAGCCCATGGCCCTGATCAGGTTCGCATGTCTGATGATGCCGTCGAGCGTCCTTTGAGCGTGGGTGGCCGCAGCCGTGGCACGCTCCTTCTCCGCCCACGCCATGCGCTGGCCGGCGGCGGCGAGGATCGAGAGGATCAGCGCGCCGCAGAGCGCGATCGCCCCATACCAGGGGTGGATGAGGTAGAGCACGATCATGAAGGCGGGCAGGAAGGGCGCATCGATCAGCATGGGGATCGTGCTGCTCGACAGAAAGCTCCTGAGCTCGCGCACCCTGACGATGTCATGCGTGCCCGCGTCTGCCCTCCTCGCCGGATCGACGATGGACGCCTTCAGCACGAGAGGGGCGATGGCCTGCTCGAAGCGCACGGCGAAGCGGCCGATGAGACGGTCGCGCAGCACCTCGAAGACCGTGCCAAAACCGAGTGCTGCGAAGGCGAGGGCGGTCAATGCGACGAGCGTCTCGATGCTGCCGCTCGCCAGCACCCTGTCAAATACCTCAATCGCATAGAACGGCAGGATCAGGAGAAGCGTGTTGATCGAGACGCTGAAGGCGACGATCCACGCGAACGTGGCGCACCCGGGGATCGCACCGAGCAGCGACGCGGCAGTCTCCGGGCGGTTCTTGGCGGTCGCCAGCCTTGCCGATACTTCCGGCATGCGCCCTCCGAGAGCAGCAGCGCAGACTACACTTCGCGAACGACGATCCTGCCGCCGCCCATCCTGCGAACCGGCTGCAACTGCAAGGGCTGTGGAAATAACGCCATCCTCCGGCGGCGCGTCGTGCTGCCGGCCATTGCCAACCTGTGTGCGGGAAGAGGTTACGGAAGGGCGACGGTGATAATAATCCCCAATTGGGGACGAAAAAGCGTCCCGTGCCTCCCCCCGGGGCGCCGGCTCCCCGTCTGCCGGTCATCCGATGGTCACAACGAGCGCGACCTCAACGGAAGCGGCGGCGGCACAGCGCGCCGCCGCCATCCTTGGACACCAGGGGCTCATACGATGGACACGACCGTATACCCCGCGTCGGCGTTGATGTCGGCAATAGAGGTATAGGGCGTCCCTCCTCCGGATACGCCGTCGAGCTGAATGACGCCGAACCCGAAGTCGAGGGTTGTATTCGTGCCATCGTCGACGACGACGACGGTCGCGGGATCGAACCCCGGTGCGGCATCGACGACGACGGTATCCCCGTCGGCGAAGCTCAGGTCGGTCACTTCGTCATTGCCGAAATTGGTGGCTGTGTTGTCGCCGAAGTTGTGGGTGTCCGTGCCGCCTCCGCCGGTCAGAAGGTCATCGCCGGTTCCGCCGTTGAGCACATCGGCGCCGTTGCCTCCGTCGAGCTCATCGTCCCCGGCACCACCGTTGAGGGTATCGTTGCCCGCGGCGCCGCTGAGCGTATCGTCGCCGGCGCTGCCGTTCAGCGTATCGTTGTCGGCCCCGCCGTCCAGCGTGTCGTCTCCGGCGTCGCCGTTGAGCGTGTCGTTGCCGGTGCCGCCGGAGAGTTCGTCTGCGCCGTCGCCGCCGTTCAACGTGTCGTTCCCGGCGCCGCCCGCCAAGACGTCGTCGCCGGCGTCGCCGAACATGGTGTCGACACCATTGCCGCCATCCATGATGTCGTCCCCGGCGCCGCCGTGCATCAGGTCGTCGCCGTCGCCGCCGTTCACCGCGTCGTTGCCGACGCCACCGTCGAGCGTGTCGTTGCCGGCGCCACCATTCAGCGTGTCATTGCCGAAGCCGCCGTTCAGCGTGTCGTTACCGGCGCCGCCGTTGAGCGTGTCGTTGCCGAGGCCGCCATTCAGCGCGTCATTGCCGTCGCTGCCATTCAGGGTGTCGTTGCCGGCATCGCCGAAGAGCGTGTCATTGCCGGTCCCGCCGTCGAGCGTGTCATTGCCGGCCCCACCGTGAAGGTCATCGTTGCCAGTGCCGCCCAACAGCGTGTCGTTACCGGCGCCACCGTCGAGCGCGTCGTTGCCCGCGCCGCCGCTCAGGGTGTCGTTGCCGGCGTTGCCGTTCAGGGTGTCGTCGCCGATCCCGCCGTCGATGAAGTCGTCGCCGGCTCCGCCGTTGGCCGTGTCATTGCCGGCGCCGCCAAAAATCGCGTCAGCGCCGGCGCCGCCGTTCAGCGTGTCGTTGCCGGCGCCCCCGTCCAGCAGGTCATTTCCCGGACCGCCGTCCAGCGTGTCGTCGCCGCCCAAGCCGATCAGGACGTCATTGCCCGAAAGGCCGCTGATCGTATCGGCTACCGCAGTTCCCACCAGCACGGGGTTGTCGATACCGTTGTCGTTGCCGAGTGTTCCAATGATGACAGCCATGGCAATTACTCCATCATCCAGAGCTGACTTGTGCAAATGGCGCAGTTCTACGGCTGCCGTGGCAGATTTCACGTGCCAAAGCCAGATCTTGTGGGGTTCACACCATGCAGAGAGCTGGGACGCTACGGAGAGTTAGCCCAAGGCACAATCCCCAGCTGGAGACAAAACGCGACCGGCCGTGCGGCGCCCCCCGGCGCTCCGGCAGGCCGCGATTGAACATATCTTGAGAACCTGGGCCGCTCCGGGCCGGCGCGAACGCCTTCGCCGGTGGGGAGCACATGGAGGACGATCGGGACCTGCCGACGCGAGATCTTCCGCATTGCGCCTTCAACTCCCGATGAGATGACTGGTTATCACGGCCGTGAGATAGAGGCCCGCGCCGAAGGAGAGATGCGTTACGACGGTCCGGACGCGCGCCTTGTTCGGCGCGGGCGTCCGCGACGCGGCAACGCCCAGCCCGAGGCACGGCTGAAGCACGAAGAATGGTGCCATCGTGGTCGCGAGGCCGACGGCCATGGCAGGGCCGAACGACGGGTTCCGCAGCCAGTGCTCGCCCCAGATCGCCACGAGGCCGGCGGCGAAGGCGATGCCGATGGCATAATGGGCCGCCCAGCCGATCGCAGCCTCGCCGGCAACCTTCGGCGCGCGCGCAATCGCCTCGTGCCGGAACTCCCCGCGCCCGAAATGCCCGATCCAGCGCCCCACCAGGGCATAGTCGAGCGGCGCGATGCCGAGGACGCGTTTCCCGAAGAATGCCCACAGGTCCATGGCCAGCGTCGCGCCCACGCCGATCATGACAGTATGCAGGACAGTCTGCATCCCCGTCGTCATGCGGCGACGCCCCTGGCGTGAGCGCACCGACGGGCGGCCGATCGGGAGAAACGGTCGAATGCCTTCTTTGGCATGGCGTGGCCTCGCTTGCGGGAACAGGACGCATTCTGCATCCTGCCAGTTCAGGTGAACTTGAGGTCAAGCATGAAGGCGGTGGACATCGCGGAGTTGGCGAAAGTGTCCGGCGTTCCGGCGTCCACCTTGCGCTTCTACGAGGAGAAGGGCCTCATCACCTCGATCGGCCGGCGGGGCCTGCGCCGCGTCTTCGCGCCCACCGTGCTCGACCAGCTCGCCCTGATCGCGCTCGGCCAGACAGCGGGTTTCTCGTTGACCGAAATAGCCGCGATGTTCGGGGCCGACGGCGCGCCGCGCATCCGGCGCGAGCTGCTCGCGGCCAAGGCGGACGAACTCGACCGGACCATCAGGCGCCTGTCGGCGATGCGCGACGGCTTGAGGCACGCCGCCCGGTGCACGGCGCCAAGCCATCTGGAATGCCGGACCTTCCGCCGCCTGATGCGCGCCGCCTCGGCGAGACGCTCCTGGGCGCGGGACGGTCGAAAACCGGCACCCTGACGCGGGCGAAACCCAGAGCGCGATGCCCGGAAGCGGACACCACCCCTCGAAGAACACCGCGCTCAACCCATTGTAGTGGATGAATCTTTCTGCAGCCTGGCAATTCCGTCCGTTTGCGGGTTGATCGAGCGATCCGGCCCTTGGGTCTGGGGTCGACAAGGAAGTGGGGCCTTGGCGGGTGCCGGGGAACGCGGCCTTCAGCGCCGTCGCCGGCTGTCGCCGCTCTCGCGAGCCGAGGCCAACAGCGGGAAGGTGCGATCGCCTCGTCAAACTGCGCCCTGCGGCCCCGAGGTCCGGCGTCAGCGCGGTCCCAGGTTGTGAGAAGTCGCGATGCGCCACTCGGCGATCGGGATTGTCTGCGCCGATCGGACGACGCACAGGCGGTCGAAGGTGATCGGTCGTCCTGCCAGCCGGCCGGCGAGCCGCTCCTGGGCCGCGGCCTTGGCCGAGGGCGCGACGGGGCCGTAGGCAAGGGAAACGTGGGGCAGGAAGTTCGCGGCCGAGCCTGCAGCGAGGCGGCTCATGCACGCCTCCTTCAGGCGCAGCAGCTCGCCCGCAGGCTCGAACGCGGCATAGAGCGAGCGAAAGAAGGCGTCGGTCGCGGAGATCGACGTGACGGGCGCCGGGAAAGCAGCCGCAGCGGAGGCAATCTCGGCGATCGGCCCTGCGAGCCGGCCGGCACTCGCCGGCATGTCCTCCACGAGCGTCAGATGCGGCTGAAAGACGGGCGACGCAAAGGCGGCGGCCAGCTCTTCGACGATTGTGGAGAGAAGCGTCTCGTCGGCGCGGCAGGGCATCAGCCAGACCGAATGCCGCTCGCCGCCCTCGGGATCGCGTTCCTTGCTCATGGGCACGATCTCCCCTCCCCTCGTCAGTGACCGACCTTGGCCAGCACGTCTGACTTCAGGAAGCGCTCGATGAAGAGCATGAAGCCGACGGACGGCACGAGCAGGATGAGCGCCGTGATCGAGGCGATCTGGTAGTTGCCGCCCATGCTGGCGTTGTAGAGCAGGAGCGGCAGCGTCGTGACCTGCGGCACGCCGACAAAGAAGGTGCCTGTGAACTCGTCGAGGGACTCGAGGAATACGAAGATGGCGCTCGCCATGATGCCGGGCGCGGCAAGTGGCAGGGTCACGCTGAAGAAGGCGCGCAGGGGTGAGGCGCCCATGTTGCGGGCAGCGAGCTCGAGATCGCGGTCGACCGCGGCGAAGGCAGCCGCCGCGATCCATACGGAATAGACGAGGCCGTGCGCGGCGTGCACCAGCACCACGCCGGGAATGGTGCCGGCGAGGTTGAAGGCATAGAAGATGCGGGCCACGTTGATGTAGACGGCGACCGACGGAAAGGCTTGCGGAAGCAGGAAGACGACCATGATCACCGCGCGCCAGGGCAATTTGAGCCGAGCCAGGGCGTAGCCTGCAGGCACCGACAGCGCCAGCGCGACCACGACGACGGTGAGCGCGATGGTGACGCTCGTCACGAGCGAGGCCATGGCGTCGCCCGTCGGGCGGAAGACCACCTCCCAGTATTTCAGCCCATAGCTGACCGGCAGCTTGAACGGCGCATACCAGCGCTCCGCCACCGACCACAGCACCAGATTGGCCAGCGGCCCGACGAGCAGGAAGGCAAAGACGGCGAGCGCGGCCGCCTTGACAAGTGGGACGGCGAAAGCACGCGCGATCATGCCGTTGCCTCCCGCCTGAGGTTGTGACGCAGGTAGATGAAGGCGGCGACCGCGGTGATCGCGTAGGAGATGACGCCGAGCGCGTTGGCGACCGGATAGTCGCCGTAGGAATTGATGCGGAAGGCCATGTCCACAGTGAGCATGGTGGGCTGGGACCCGGCGACCATGATGGGCACCGACAGGACGGAGAGCATCGTCACGAAGGACAGGACGAGCGCCACCATGAGCGTCTGTGCGACCTGCGGCAGGACGATCTCGACGAGGACGCGCAGGCGCGACGCCCCCAGGTTGCGGCCTGCTTCGATGGTCGCGCGGTCGAGCGAGGCCATGGCGCCGGCGAGCAGGAGGGTGACGAAGGGCACCTGTTTCCAGACGAAGGTGATGACGATGCCCCGCCAGTCGAGGAGGCTCGTCGTCTCCGCGGGATCGAAGAGGCCGACCGCGACCAGCGAATTGTTCATGAGCCCGTTCTTGGCAAGGAACGTGCGCATGCACTGCGCCGCCACGATGAAGGGAATGAACAGCGGCCAGCGGTACATGAAGCGCAGGGCCGCGACGAGCCAGCGGGTCTCGCTCAGGGTCAGGGCTCCGGCGATGGCGACCGAGGCGATGGCGGTGAGGACCGTCGACAGGCCCACGATGAAGAGCGTGTAGAGGATGTCGCCCGAATAGAGCTCGAACGCCTTGGAGAAATTGGCAAGCGTCGGCGCGCCGGCCGCGTCCGTGAAGGCGGAGACGACCGAGAAGCCGAGCGGGTAGAGAAAGAGGGCGGCCACCAGGGCGAGCGCCGGCGCGACGAGCGCGAGGCCGAGGAACGAGGAACGGGTCATGGCGCCTCCCGGTGATGCCTGCCGCAAGATGGCCCGACGCCCCGTCGCCGCCTCCACGGAAGCGGACGCGGCATCGGGGCCCGCGATGTCGGGGACGACGCGCGAGAGCGCCCGAAGCGGTGCCGACCGAGCCCCGGGGAGGATAGCCCCGGGGCCGAGCGGTGCGTGATCCCGGACGGGCTCAGTTCGCGACCTTCTTCTCGTAGGCTTCGAGAATGTCGTTGAAGTAGGGCGCGATCGGGAAGGGCCGGCCCTTGGCCGCGAGGTCCTCAGGGCCGATGTCGCTGAAGAGCTTCTTCCAGGTCGCCGCGTCGAGCTTGCCTTCGAGGTTCTTGGCGTCGATGCCGGGATACCAGTTGAAGCGCTTGACGATGCCCTCGGCCTGTACCTCGGGGCTCGTGGCGAGCGCCACGAACTCCTCGGCGAGCTTCGCGTTCGCCGCCTTCGCCGGAATCGCATAGTACATGGGCTGGCCGGGCATGCCCGGAGACACGAGCCTGAGCTTCATGTTCGGCGGCAGCTTGCCGTCGTTCATCCACGTGTAGAACATGTCGACCCAGACGGGTCCGATGGCGATCTCGCCCCGGTTGAGCATGTCGAGCGTACCGGCGTTGCCGGGGGTGATCACGACGCTCTTGTTGAACTCCTTCAGCTCGGCGAGGGCCTGGTCCCAGGTCGTCCTGGTCGCGACGTCGTAGGGGCCCTTCTCGAGCTTCGCCGCATCACCGCCGAAGGCGGAGACCCAGCCGGTGACGAAGGCGACGCCCGACATGCCGCCCTTGATGCCGTTGTAGCCGAACTGCTTCGGATGCTTCTTCACCCACTCCTTCAGCTCGGCATAGCTTGACGGCACGTCCTTCACGAGGTCCGGATTGTAGGCAAGCGCCGTCTGCGAGTGGAACATCGGGATCACATAACCGGCGACGTCCGCGCCGAGCGCGGTCTTGGCGGTGTCGCGGGTTGCCAGCGCGCCGCTCGGCACCCTGTCGACGAACTTCGCGAGCAGGCCTTCACCCACCATGGTGCCGGCCGCCTTCTGGTGAATGACGATGACGTCGAAGTCAGCCTTGTCCGTGCCCGCCTTCTTCTGGGCTTCGAGCTTCTCGAAGATCTTCTGCGAACCGGAGTCGCCGGGGCCCGTGCCCACCGCCACCACCTTCACGCCCGGATGGGCCTTCTCGAAGATCGGGCTGAGATAGTCCTTGACGTAGTCGACCATGTTCTGGTCGCCGGCCGTCGCGACATTGAGCGCCTGGGCGGTGGCGGGCGTGGCGGCGAATGCTGCCGCGAACACGAGTGCAAACATGCCGTGACGCATGAAACCCTCCCTTTCCTTCCTGCCGTTGCTGCGAGCCGTCAGGCGTGTCCGCCGCGGGGGAACAGGTGCATCGCGGCGAGCGGCAGGCACACGCGGACCGCTGATCCCACCTCGTGGTAGCCGGGGTCTGTCACGGAGACGTGACGGTCCCCGACGGAAACGCCGTAGCGATAGTGCCCGCCCGGGTAGGCGCGCTGCTCGACCGTGCCGTCGAGCAGCAGGTTGCCTTCGCCGGCCGTACCGGCACGGTCGAGCCGCGCGATGTCGTCGCGGAAATAGGCGACGACCGCGCCCACGGGGGCGGTGCCGCGCCACGTCGCCGGCGGCTGCCCGTCGACGCGGATCTCGACGCCCTGTGCTGTCGCCTCCACCTGCAGGTCGAGGGTGTTGTCGGCCCCCATGAAACGGGCGACGAAGGGCGAGACTGGCTTGTCGTAGACCTCTTCGGGGGTGCCCACCTGGACGATGCGGCCGGCATCCATGACCACGATGCGGTCGGCCATGGTCATGGCTTCTTCGCGATCGTGCGTCACCAGGATCGCGGCGAAGCCCAGCTTCGCCTGCAGCGCCTTGATCTCGTAGCGCATCTGCAGCCGCAGCTTGGCGTCGAGATTGGACAGGGGCTCGTCGAGCAGCAGCAGCGAGGGCTCCACGGCAAGCGCCCGGCCGAGCGCCACCCGCTGGCGCTGGCCTCCCGAGAGATTCGTCACCTTGCGGTCCTCCAGGCCCACCAGGTTGAGCATGTCGAGGAGGCCCGCGACGCGCCGGCCGATCTCCTGGCGCGACATGCCCTTCAGTCTGAGACCGTAGCCGACGTTGCCGAGCACGGTCATGTGCGGCCAGAGGGCATAGGACTGGAACATCATGGCGAGGCCGCGCTTCTCCGGCGGCAGGCCCGCCACGTCCCTGCCGTGCAGTCGGATCGCGCCCGCGGAGACGGGCTGGAAACCGGCGATGGAGCGCAGGAGCGTCGTCTTTCCGCAGCCGGACGAGCCGAGGATCGCGACGAATTCTCCCGGCCTGACATCGAGATCAACGCCATGCAGAACGGCGACAGAGCCGTAGCCGACCTTCAGGCCCTCGACCTGGACAGCGAATGTCGACGCTGCAGTCACGACACCGACCTCCCCGCCGCAGCGCCGGCCAGTGCGTGCAGGTGCGGCCCCGCCTGCGGTCCGCACGGTCTGAAATCCTGAGCGTCGGTGCCATGTCCCGATGGCGCGGCGTCGGCCGACCACGACGTCGGCAGTGACATTGCCCACATGCGCACTCCTCCCTCGTGTTCTCGCCTCGTGTCCTCGCTTGGCGTCCTTGTTGCGTGGGGCCGGTGTAGAATGATTTATCCCTGTACTATGTCAATGAAATGTACATTCCATATTCCAGTGATCCCGCCCCGGTCGAGGGGATGACCGGCCCGGCCCCGCGCGAGGACCGGCATGGCCAAGGCAGCCCCCCTCCCCGGGCGCGGGGCTCGAAGCCACCCGGTCCACAGAAGGCATGATCGGCTGGTGCCCATCGAGGACCACGGCGGACGCGGCGCCCTCCCGATTCCAGCCAGGTTCCAGACCATTGCCGACAAGCCACGATCAGCATCCCAATGCGCATCGGCGCCGCGCCATGAACGGACGCTCGTGTCGTCGCTCGGCGGTTGCCGACTATGATGTTCATCGACCTCGGCGAAGAGACAGAGACCGTCGAGATGCCGCATCGGCGCCGATTGTCCCTCCAGTAGGACACTGCGGCGCAATTGCAGCGCCTACTGGCACCTTTGTCCCGCGCCTATTCTCTTCTCCGAGCATGCGGGCCATCGAGGCCCTGCCAGGGAGACACAGGATGCGCAATGTTCTCGGGGTCTACACCAGCCCCAGTCCGCACTGGGTGGGCGACGGCTTTCCGGTGCGGTCGATGTTCTCGCACGCCACCCACGGCCGGCATGTCAGCCCCTTCCTGCTCCTGGACTATGCCGGGCCGGCAGAGTTCTCTCCGGCCGAGCGGCCGCGCGGCGTCGGCGAGCATCCCCACCGCGGCTTCGAGACCGTCACCATCGTCTACCAGGGCGAAGTCGAACATCGGGATTCCACCGGCAAGGGCGGCCTCGTCGGACCGGGCGACGTGCAATGGATGACAGCCGCGTCCGGCATCCTGCACCAGGAGTTCCATTCCCTGGCGTTCACGCGCAAGGGCGGGACGCTCGAGATGGTCCAGCTCTGGGTCAACCTCCCGGCGAGGCACAAGAGCGCCGCGCCGGACTACCAGGCGCTCCTCGACCGGGACATTCCCGGCGTGGCTCTCCCGAACGGAGCGGGGACGCTCCGCGTGATCGCCGGCGACTACCAGGGCCATCGAGGACCGGCGCGGACCTTCACCCCGATCGAGATCTGGGACCTGCGGCTGCGCCAGGACGCCGCCACCTCGCTGACCCTGCCGGAGGGGCACACCGTCGGGCTGGCGGTGCTGAGGGGCAGCCTTCTCGTCAATGCCGGCGACGTGGCACGGGAGGGACAATTCGTTCTGCTCGACCGGACAGGCGGGGCGGTGACGCTGGAAGCCAGGAGCGACGCAACAGTCCTGGTTCTGGCGGGCGAGCCGATCGACGAGCCGGTCGTCATGCATGGCCCCTTTGTCATGAACACCACCGACGAGATCCGGCAGGCGATGGTCGATTTCCAGAGCGGGCGGTTCGGCGCAATCGGCGCCGGCGCCTGAGCCCCGCCCCGGGGGGCCGACCGGTCAGGCCCTGGGTCGGGCTCACGCAAGCCGCGTGAGCCTCCGCGGGTGCCTTTGCCCCGCCATCAGAGGAGCGACAGAGATGAGCACGATAGCGACTCCCGCCAGCGCGGACCGGGCAGGGTGAGTTGCGGTTCACCCTGCCCCCGGGCTCGCGGGTCGCCCCTGCCCCGTCGGCGGGCGGGACGGTCCGCCTCGCCGGCGCATCGGCGTGCGCCTATCATCACATCACGCCAGGGCCGGCGGGAACCCAGGGCGGGCAGATCGCCACCATTGTCGACCGGCACGCGCAGCCGACGCTTCCGGGAGGTTCGAGGCCATGAGCTGGCTCCCAACGAAGGACCCTATCCTCGGCGACAGGAAATCCTGCGACGCGCTGGAACTCGTCATCGTGCCGCGTGCCCGCGACCTCGGCGGCTTCGCGGTGCGGCGGGCTCTGCCGCACGGCAGGCGCCAGATGGTCGGCCCCTTCATCTTCTTCGATCATTTCGGCCCGGTGCAGTTCGTTGCCGGGCAGGGCCTCGACGTGCGGCCGCATCCGCATATCGGCCTTGCGACGGTCACCTACCTGTTCGACGGACGCATCCTGCATCGGGACAGCCAGGGCCACGTCCAGGAGATCGTGCCGGGCGCGATGAACCTGATGACCGCCGGGCGCGGCATCGTGCACTCGGAGCGCACGCCCCCGTCCGTCCGGGCGACGGGCCATGCGATGCTCGGCTTGCAGAGCTGGATCGCCCTTCCCCTCGGCCGGGAGGAGAGCACGCCGTCCTTCCAGCATTTCGATGCCGGCGCCCTGCCGGTGGTCGAGGACGGCGGCCTCAGGGCACGGATCATCGCCGGTTCGGCCTTCGGTGCGACCGCCCCCGTCGGGATGCTGTCGGACTGGTTCTACGTGGAGGTTGGGCTCGCGGCCGGCGCCACCGCACCGCTCGATGCCGATCATGAGGAGCGTGCCATCTACGTGATCGACGGCGAGATCGACATCGCCGGGGACCGGTTCGAGGGACCGCGCCTGCTCGTCTTCCGGCCCGGCGATCGCATCACCGTGAGAGCGACGTCCGGCGCGCGGATGATGTTCCTCGGCGGGGCGGCCATGGAAGGTCCCCGCTACGTGTGGTGGAACTTCGTTTCATCGAGCAGGGAGCGCATCGAACAGGCGAAGAACGACTGGAAGACGGGCCGCTTCGAGCCCGTTCCTGGCGAGACCGAATTCATTCCGCTGCCGGAGCCCTGACACGGTACGCAATCTGACCGAGGATCGTTATGACGAAGCTGATCGGAATCTCTGGCAGCCTGCGCCGCGGCTCGTTCAACACCGCGCTGCTGCGTGCCACATCGCAACTCGTGCCGGACGACACCGTACTCGCGGTCGAGACGATCCACGGCATCCCGCTCTACGACGGCGACGTCGAAGCAGCCGAGGGCATACCGGAGCGGGTGGCGGCATTGAAGGAGGCCATCGTTGCGGCGGACGGCCTTCTCCTCGTCACGCCCGAATACAACAACTCGCTCCCGGGCGTGTTCAAGAACGCCATCGACTGGCTGTCGCGACCGCCCGCCGACATCGGGCGGGTCTTCGGCGGCAAGCCCGTCGCGCTCATGGGCGCTTCGCCCGGCGGTTTCGGCACGATCCTCAGCCAGAATGCGTGGCTTCCGGTCTTCCACACCCTCGGGGTGAACTTCTGGAGCGGGGGTCGCCTGCTGGTTTCACGCGCCCAGAGCCTGTTCGGGGAAGACGGCGTCCTGTCCGATCAAAGGACAAGGACACAGGTCCAAAACTTCATGGCGGGCTTCGTCGGCTTCGTTCGCTCGCAGCAAGACCTGTCCGCGAAGATGGCGCCGTGATGCGGAGCTCGACCGATCACAACCGAGGTGGGTGAGGACCACATCCGGCATCGGGCGACCGGGGGCATGGAGCCTCCATCATCAGCCGCCTCGTCCCCTCCGTCGTGTTGCGGGCCGGGTGCCGCCCTCGTCCTTCCTCGGGCTTGCGATGCCGCGGACCAGGACGTCGATGATCTGCCGGGCGACCGCGTCCACATCGAGAGGCCCCTTTGGGTCGTACCAGCGCGCGATCCAGCTCAGCGCGCCGGCGCCCGCGAAGGCCACGAGCTTGGGGTCGCACGGGCGAATGGACCCGTCGGCTATGCCATCCTCGACGACACCGCGAAAGCGATGGTCGATCTTGCCCTTGAGAGCGCGAAGCTCACGTCTCGTCTCGGCCGGAAGCGGGTCCTCGCCGACGAGGATCAGGCAACGCCCGAAATCCTCGGTCACGATCCGCGCATATTCGGTCCATAGCGCGATCAGCCGGTCGAGGCCCGTGCCGCCGCCCGCATGCGTCGCGCGGGATGCGGCGTCCAGGCGTTCGAGCCCGATCCGCACGCATTCGAACAGGATCTCGTCCTTGTTCTTCACGTAGTAGTAGATCGTCGGTTTCGAGACGTTCAGCCGTTCGGCCACCTCGTCAAGGGACGTCCTGTGGAAGCCCTGCTCGTTGAAGGCTCTGGCCGCGGCGCGGAGCACGGCCTCGCGCTTCACCTCGCGGTCGCGCTCACGCTCTTCCCGGGTTTTCCAGGGCGACAGGCTCACGGTCGTCATGCCCGCTCGATCGCCAGGGCAATGCCCTGTCCGCCGCCGATGCACATGGTCACCAGGCCGTAGCGACCGCCCGTGCGCGCGAGCTCATAGGCGCATTTCACGGTGAGCATCGCGCCCGTCGCGCCGACGGGATGGCCGAGCGCAATCGCTCCGCCGTTGGGATTGACGCGTGCCGGGTCGAAGCCGAGTTCCCGCGACACCGCACAGGCCTGCGCGGCAAAGGCCTCGTTGGATTCGATCACGGCGAAATCCTCGACCTTGAGGCCGTTGCGCGCAATGAGCGCCCGTACGGCGGGCACCGGCCCGATGCCCATCACGCCCGGCTCCACCCCGGCATGGGCGTAGCCGACGATGCGGGCGAGCACCGCCTTCCCTTCGCGCAGAGCCCGCGCCTCCTCCATCAGCACCAATGCCGCAGCCCCGTCGTTGATGCCGGAGGCATTGCCGGCAGTGACCGTGCCATCCTTCCTGAAGGCGGGTCTCAGGCCGGCGAGTGCCTTGACCGTCGTGTCCGGCTTGGCGTGCTCGTCCGTGTCGAAGACCAAGGTGTCGCGGCCCTTCTGCACCTCGACGGGCAGGATCTGCTCGCGAAAGCGCCCCTCGGCGATGGCGACGCCCGCGCGCCGCTGGCTCTCGGCGGCGAAGGCATCCTGCTCCGCCCGGCTCACGCCCCAGCGTTCGGCGACGTTCTCGGCGGTCACGCCCATGATGCCGTTGCCGAACGGGTCGGTGAGGATGCCGGTCAGGTGATCGACGAGGATCGCATCGCCCATGCGCTGGCCGAAGCGCCCCTGCCGCAGGAGGTGCGGCGCGCGGCTCATCGTCTCGGCCCCGCCGGCCACCGCGATCTCGCAGTCGCCGAGCATGATCGACTGGGCGGCCGAGACGATGGCCTGGACGCCGGAGCCGCACAGGCGGTTCAGCGTCATGGCCGGAACCTCGGCCGGAACGCCCGCCTCCATCGCCGCGACGCGCGCCAGATAGGCATCCTGCGGCTCGGTGACGATCACATTGCCGAAGACGACGTGGCCGACCTCCCCGCCCGCGACAGCGGCCCGGCGCAGGGCTTCGCGAACGCACAGGGCGCCGAGCGCAGTCGGCGGCTTGCCGGAGAGCGAACCGCCGAAACCGCCGATCGCCGTGCGCACGCCCGCCGTGATCACAACCTGCCTGTTCATGAGCCCGCTCCCCCTCACGCCGCACTCGCGGCCGGCGCGTAGAGCGCCTCGATCTCGGCGGCATATTTCCGGGCGATGTTGGCGCGCCGGACCTTCATCGTCGCCGTCACCTCGTCGTCATCGTGATCCAGCTCCTTGGTCAGGAGGTGGAAGCGCTTGACCTGCGCCACTGGGGCGAGCTCGGCATTGGCCCGCTCAATCTCCGCGGCGACCAGCGCGCGGACGTGCGCGTTCTCGGCGAGGCTGCGGAAATTGCTGAAGCCGATGCGCCGGCTCTCGGCCCATTGCGCCACGGTCTCGCCGTCGATCTGGATGAGCGCGGTCACATAGCGCCGCCCGTCCGCCACCACGATGCACTCCTTGATGTAGGCGCTCGTCTTGACCGTGTTCTCGATCTCGGACGGGCTCAGGTTCTTTCCGCCGGCCGTGATCATGATGTCCTTGAGGCGATCGACGATCCTGACCTCGCCCTCGACGAGGGCGGCGACGTCCCCGGTGTGCAGCCAGCCGTCGCGCAGGACCGCGCGCGTCGCCCGCTCGTTGCGGTAATAGCCCTCGAAGACGATGTCCCCCCTGACCAGCAGCTCGCCGCCGTCACCGAGCCTGATCTCGGCGCCAGTGACGGGCCCACCCACTGCCCCCGGCACGAGGCGGCCGAGCCGCTGGCCCGTCGCCATGCCGGATGTCTCGGTAAGCCCGTAGACCTCGACAAGCGGCACGCCGAGCGTGCGGAAGAAGCGGACGATGCGCTGCGGGATCGGCGCGGCCCCCGTGAGCGCCACCTGCACCTTGCGCAGGCCGACGAAGTTCTGCAGCGCCCGGAAGATCAGCGCGTAGTAGAGCGCGAAGATGGCCTTCTCGCGCCAGCTTCGGTTCGCTCTGGGCTTCTCTGCGAAGGGTTCGCAGGCGCGCATGCCGGCCTCGAACAGGCGCTTGCGCCAGCCGCCGGCCTCGACGAGCTTGATGTGGATGGCGGAGTGGAGCTTCTCCCAGATGCGCGGCACGCCGAGAAAGAGGCTCGGCGCGACCTCGCGCAGATCTTCCTGCACGGTCCTGATCGACTCGCCGAATGAGACGCAGGAGCCCGCATAGATCGGCGCCATGGTGCTCAGCATCTGCTCGGCGACGTGGCACAGCGGCAGGTAGGACAGATTGGTCGTCGTCGCGTCGATGCCAAGGCGCTCGATGGTGCCGGCCGCCTGGGCGCGCATGTTGCGGTAGCTGAGCATGGCCCCCTTGGGCTTGCCCGTGGAGCCCGAGGTATAGACCATGAGGCCGATGTCGCTCATGTGCTGGCAGGCAAGATGCGCGTCGATCGCGCCGGGCTCGGCATCTTCCCGTTCGGCGCCCAGCCGTTCGACGTCGGCGAAGAGCGTGATGCGGTCGCTCGCGTAGTGGCGCAGGCCCTTGGGGTCGATTACGACGATGCGGCGCAGCTTCGGCAGCTCGTGCAGCCGCTCCAGCACCTTGTCGGTCTGCTCCTGGTCCTCGCAGACGACGATCTCGACCTCGGCATGGCCGAGGACATAGGCGACCTCGTTCGCCGGGCTGGTCGGATAGACGCCGATGCTCACGGCCCCGACGAGCCCCGCGCCGAGCTGGGCGATCACCCATTCCGCGCAGTTTTCCGAGAGGATCCCGACATGGCCCCCGTCGCTCAGCCCGAGCGCCCGGAGCCCGAGGCCGAAGTGGCCGGCACGGCTGTAGAAGCAGGCGCAGGTGATCGGCTGCCAGATGCCGAAGTCCTTCTGCCGCAAGGCGATGCGATCGGGCATGCGCCTTGCGTTCTCGCGCAGCATCTGCGGCAGCGTCAGCGGCGGCAGTGCGGGAGCTGCGGACATGGGGCGACCTCCCTCAGGACAGCCAGCGCTTGCGGCGCTTGTAGTGCTTGACGTCGCGGTAGCTCTTGGCGTCTCCGGCTCCGCCGAGGCCGAGATAGAACTCGCGCACGTCCTGATCGCGGATCAACTTATCGACCGGCCCCTCGATCACGAGCTTGCCGGTCTCCATGATGTAGCCCTCGTGGGCCACGGCGAGCGCGACCGTCGCGTTCTGCTCGACGAGCAGCATGGAGACGCCCTCATCCGCGTTGATCCGCGCGATGATCGTGAAGATCTCCTCGACCATCTTGGGCGCGAGGCCGAGGGACGGTTCGTCGAGCAGGATCAGCGACGGCTCGGCGACGAGAGCCCGGCCGATGGCAAGCATCTGCTGCTCGCCGCCGGACAGATAGCCCGCAAGCCCCTTCCGGCGCTCGTAGAGGCGCGGAAAGTAGGCGTAGACGCGGTCGAAGGAGGGCGTCGGCAGTCCCCGCCCGGAAAGGGCGAAGGTGGCGGCCGTCAGGTTCTCCTCCACGGTCAGGTCTTCGAAGATGCGGCGGCCTTCCATGACGTGGAAAAGCCCCCGCCGGACGAGCGCGTGCGGTGGAAGCGCGGCGATGTCCTCCCCCTCGAAGCGGATCGCGCCGCTGGTCACCGCCCCGTCCTCGATGCCGAGCAGATTGGAAACGGCCTTCAGGAGCGTGGACTTGCCGGCCCCGTTCGAACCAAGAAGGGCGACGATCCGCCCCTTCGGCACGACGAGCGAGAGGCCGCGCAGCACCTGGATGGTCCGGTTGTAGACGACCTCGATGTTGTCGACTTCGAGCAGGTGCTGCGCGGCCATGGCATCAGGCTCCGAGGCGGATCCAGTCGGAGGCCGGCACCATCTGCCTGGCCTTGCCGTCAAAGGCGTAGATCCGCCCGACCGGCACGGAGTTGCCGGGGATCGAGATCGGCACGCCGAAGAGGCCGCCGGTGTCGAAATCCTTGATGCCGTTGAGCCCGACCTTGAGATTGGCGCCCGTCAGTTCCTTGCCGGCGGAAAGCGTGCGCTTCACCGCCTCGCACATCAGGAGCGCGGTGACGAAGCCCTGCAGATAGGCCGTCGACTGATACTCCGGCCGCATCTGCCTGATCTTCTCCAGCATCGGGCTCTTGCCCTCGCTGTCGTAGTAGTAGCGATAGGGCATGACGCCCATGAAGCCCTCGGCCACCTCGCCCATGCGTTGGACGGTGGAGTTGTCCATGCTCCAGAAGGTGCCCATGAACTTGCTGCGCAGGCCCATCTGCCTGGCCTGGGTGATGAACTCCGGGATGGGCGCCAGCACGTAGCCGTGGAAGATGGTGAAGTCCGGGTTGGCGCGGCGCAGCTTCAGCACCTCGGTCGAGACGTCGACGCTGCCCGGCGGCGTGACGATCTTCTCCACGACGTTGAGGCCGAGGGTCTTGGCGAGCGTCTCGCTCGGCGCGATGGGATCGCGGCCGAATTCCGTGTCGGAATAGACGAAGGCAAGCCTGGCCGCGGGCTTCTCCTTGGCGATGTAGCGCAAGAGAATGCCGAACATCTCCGAATAATCCGGCCCGGCCATGAACTGCAGCGGATATTTCCTGGGATCGTTGAGTTCGCTCGCGAAGGAGGCTCCGGCCATGATCATGGAGCCGCGGCGTTCGAGCTCCGGATTGATCGTCTTCGAGAAGCCGGTCGAGTCGCCGTAGTAGAGCGAGACCTTCTCCTGG
This sequence comes from Chelatococcus albus, assembly GCF_030067675.1. Taxonomy (GTDB): domain Bacteria; phylum Pseudomonadota; class Alphaproteobacteria; order Rhizobiales; family Beijerinckiaceae; genus Chelatococcus_A; species Chelatococcus_A albus. Next base: position 28,387 of record NZ_JASJEV010000014.1, read on the forward strand.
CCCGTGATCTTGTTGAAGGCGGCAACCGAGGCGTCGACCTTGTAGCCCGTGTCCTCGGCGACGTACTTGATCTTGCGGCCCTCGACGCCGCCCGCGTCATTGACGATCTTCAGATAGTCCTGGATGCCGGCATGGATGCCGACGCCGGCGAAGGCGAAGACGCCCGTGAGGGGGATCGAGCCGCCGAGCACGATCTCGCCCCCACCCTGTGCCGCGAGCGGCCGGATGCCGAGGGCGAGCCCCGCCCCCATCGCCGCGCCCCCGCCGAGCACGTTCCTTCTCGTGAATTCCCTCGTCATCATCAGCCTCCCTGTCCTGAGCCGCTCTTGCGGGCGGCTTGCGCGCGATTGCCGGCCCCTCAGGTCTTGAAGGGCCAGAGATGGAAGAAGCGGCGGATGCGGCACCAGATCTCGGCGAGCCCGTGCGGCTCGAAGATCAGGAAGCCGACGATGAGCGCGCCGAAGACGATGGTGCGCACCGGCGCGAGCAGCGCCAGCGCATCCGGATAGAAGGGCGTGACCATCCCGGCGGCGAACTTCAGCACCTCCGGCACCATCGTCATGAAGACCGCGCCGAGGATCCCGCCGAGAACGGTGCCCATGCCGCCGACGATGATCGCGGCGAGATAGAAGATCGAATTGACGAGGGGGAAGCTCTCCGGCGTCACGACGCGGAAGAAATAGGCCCAGAGCCCGCCGGCGAGCCCGGCGTAGAAGGACGAGACGGCGAAGCTCATGAGCTTGTAGCGCAGGAGCGGAATGCCGAGCACTTCGGCCGAGATGTCCCGGTCGCGGATGGCGATGAAGGCCCGGCCGATGCGCGTGCGGAAGAGATTGGCCGCTCCGAGCACCATGAGGACCGTCACCGGCATGATCGGCCAGTAGAGCTGGAAGGGCTGGTCGAGTGCCACGCCGAAGAGGGTGGCCGGCGGCATTGACAGGCCCCGTGCCCCGCCCGTCAGCGACCAGTGCGAGAAGACGAAGTGAAGGACCACCGAGGCGGCGATGGTCGCGATGGCGAGATAGAGCCCCTTCACCCTGAGGCTCGGGATGCCGACGCCGATCCCGACGAGCGCCGTGACGAGCGCACCGGCGAGGAGGTTGATGAGGAAAGGCGTGCCGACATGGATCTCGAGCACGGCGACCGCATAGGCGCCGACGCTCATGAAGGCGGCCTGGCCGAGGCTGACGAGCCCGGTGTAACCCGTGAGGATGTTGAGGCCGGTGGCGCTCGCGACGTTGATGGCGCACAGGCAGGCGAGGAAGAGCCAGTACGGGCTCGCCACGAAGGGGAAGAGGACGGCCGCGACGAGCGCGAGGACGAGCAGCAGCTTCTGCAGCCGCGTGTCGAACAGCGCCTCGTCCGCCGCATAGCTCGTTTTCAGCGTGCCGATGCGCATGGCTAGAGCCTCTCGATCTCGTGCGTGCCGAAGAGGCCATAGGGCCTGAGCATCAGGACGAGGATCATGATGCTGAAGGTGACGAGAAACTTGTACTCGCCGCCAAGGAAGGTGCCGGCGAAAGCCTCGACGACGCCGATGAGAAGCCCGCCGACGAGCGCCCCCACCATGGAGTCGAGCCCGCCGACGATGACGACCACGAGGACCGAGAGGCCGAAGACGCCCATGGTCGGCGAGATGCCGCCGATCGCCCCGACGAGCACGCCTGCGCCCGCTGCGACGGCGCAGGCCACGATCCAGCTCAGCGAGAAGACGCGTGGCACGTCGATGCCGACGGAATAGGCCGCCCCCTGGTCCGCCGCCGTCGCCTTCAGCGCCACGCCGCCGCGCGAGAAGCGCAGCGCCGAGACGCATGCGGCGAGGACGAGCATGGCGGCGAGGAAGCCATAGGCGACCTTGGGCGCAAGATAGGCTTCGCCGAGAAAGATCGGGGCGCTCGGCATGAACTCCGGCAGGCGCAGCGGATCCGCGCCCCAGACGACCTGCACGAAGCCCGCCAGGATGGACCCGAGGCCGATCGTCACCATGAAGACCGAAATCGGGCTCTCGCCAAGCATCGGCCGGATGAGCCCGCGCTCGACGACGGCGCCGACGAGCGCCCCGGAGAGGACGGCGACCGGCAGTGCGATCCAGGCGGGCAGGTGCCAGCCGGCGGCGGCGCCGAAGAAGGCATAGCCGCCGAGCATGAGGATCTCGCCGATTGCCAGATTGACCACCCGCGTCGCCTTGTAGATGAGCACGAAGGCCACACCTGTCACCGCATAGAGCGCGCCCGCCCCGAGCCCGGCGAGAAAGACTTCGGTCAGGAAGAGCCAGTCCATCACGCCGCCTCCGGCGCGGAGAGGCGGCGGCCGAGATCCCCGGCGCCGAGATAGGCGGCGATCACGGCAGGGTCCGCCTGGACGGTGGCCGGGCTGCCCTCGGCGATCACCTGACCGAAGTTGAGCACGACGACATGGTCGGAAATGTCCATGACCATGCCCATGTCGTGCTCGACCATGAGAATGGTCACGTCCCATTCCTCCTTCACGTCGAGGATGAAGCGGGCCATGTCCTCGGTCTCTTCGCGGTTCATGCCGGCGACCGGCTCGTCGAGCATGAGGAGCCGCGGACGCATGGCGAGCGCGCGGGCGAGCTCCACGCGCTTGCGCAGGCCGTAGGGCAGGGTGGCGACCGGCGCGTTGCGGATGTGCTGGATCTCGAGGAAATCGATGATGCGCTCCTCGATCTCGGCACGCAGCGCCAGCTCCTCGCGTCGGGCCCGGCCGCGATAGACGAGCGCATCGAGGAGCCCTGTCTGCATGTGGGCGTGGCGGCCGAGCTTGATGTTGTCGAGCACCGTCATGCCGCGAAAGAGCGCGATGTTCTGGAAGGTGCGTGCAAGGCCGAGGCGCGCGCGCTCCGGCGGCGCCGTCCCGGCGAGGTTGCGCCCGCCGAAGACGATCTCGCCGGCGCGTGGCCGGTAGAAGCCGGAAATGGTGTTGAAGAGCGAGGTCTTGCCGGCGCCGTTCGGGCCGATCACCGCCGTGATCGAGCCCTTCCGCACCGAGAAGGATACATCGGTGAGTGCCCGCACACCGCCGAAGGCGAGCGAGACGCCCTTGACGCTCAGGATCACGTCGTCCGCCGCGCCCGTCATCGACTGCCCTCGAACTGCGGGGCCCGCTTGGCGAGGAAGGCGGCGACACCCTCCGCAAAATCGGCGCCACGGGCGGAAGCCCTGAATGCCTCGCGCTCGCGATCGAGCTGGGCGGCGAGGTCGTTGCCGAGCGATTGCGCGATCAGCGCCTTGATGCGGCCGAAGGCGCCCGTCGGCCCCGCGGCGAGGCGCTCGGCAAGCGCCAGCGCGGAAGCTTGCAGTTCCGCTGCGGGAACCACGCGGTTGACGATGCCCAGCCGCAGCGCCTCGCTGGCATCGATCGGATCGGCCAGCAAGGCGAGTTCCAGCGCCTTGCGCGCACCCACGAGACGCGGCAGCCGATAGGTGGCGGAGCCATCGGGACTGGCCCCGATGCGCGCATAGGCCATGGTGAAGACGGCATCGTCTGCCGCCACGGCGAGATCGCATGCCATGGCGAGGCTGAAGCCGGCCCCCGCCGCCGCGCCGTGCACGGCGGCGATCGACGGCAACGGCAACATGTCCAGCGCCCGCAAGGCCTCGTGCAGCGGATCGATGATCGCTTCCGCCGCCGCAGCAGGATCATCGGCGGAAAAACGGGAGATGTCGCCGCCGGCGCAGAACGCGCGCCCCTCCCCCCTGAGGAGCACCGCCCGCACCCCGCCATCGACATCGATCGCGGCGATCGCATCGCGCAAGGCGCAAGCCGCCTCGACATCGATCGCGTTGAGGAAGCGCGGCCGGTTGAGCGTGACGACGGCGACGGCGCGCTCGATCGTCAACAGAACCGGCCCTTCGGCCTGCTCCATCGGATCCCCTCCCGTGACGGGTCCAGCGATCATTTTGCGTCGCCGGTAACCACTCTACCGCGAAACTATGTGCCTACTCTGAAGTAGCGTCAACGACACCCGAGGGTCCGCGCCGTGCGCAGACACCCAGCCCCGTATCGCAAGAAACCGATCCACTGCTCGGCAAGGTCGTGGTGAGCATGAGGCAATCGTGGAGGCGGCGTCGAGGCTCCTCCGGTGGCGGCAGACGGCGCCAACGCAGGCGCATGTGGCGCAGGCTGCGCGGCGGGAAGGCCTGTCGCTCCGACCGGAGCCGTGAGATCATGTTCGACAATGGCGCGACGGTGAACACCGGGGTCGCGCGCGGTCGCATTCAGCCGTTCACGCATGCCCTTCGTGCCGGCCTGTCCGACGCCATCGCGCCAGTCACGCCTGATGGTCTCGGGAGGGGTGCCATGGTCGACCGCATTCGCTCCATCCTCGCGCGGTTCCCGGAGAACGAAGAGGCTGTCCGCCGTCTCATCGACGAGATACCGGCGTTCGACGCCCTCTGCGACGAGTACCGCGACGCCAGTCGGGAGATCGAAGAACTGGCGAAGCTGACGACGGCCGAGGCGGCCGCGCGTGCCGACGCGCTGCGCCGACGTCGCCAGGCTATCGAAGAGGAGATCCTGACGGCAATCGAAGGACACGAGCCCGTTTGAGGCATGCGCCGCAGCCGGCCGCCGCGAGGCGCTCGTCCCTCGCGTCCGTCCCGACACAGCCGGCACGGACGGCCACGTCTTGCCCATGCCACGCCTTGCCCATGCTACGTCTTGCCCATGCCACGCCTTGCCCATGCCGCGACTGTCCCTCGACGCTCCCACTCGGGGGACCAGCTGCGGTGCCCCGGTCAGCGCCAGCGCTCAAGCCAGGCAAAGATCTCCGGCCAGACATGCGCATAGGCCCGGCGACCAGTCAGTATGGCCACATGCTGCAGGCCCACCCCGATCTCGCCACCGTATTCGAGAAGGCGTACATCCGAATTCGGCATCGCCCGGAGAAACGGGGTCACCGAGGCCGGAGAGGCGATGTCGTCAGCCGTGTTGACGACCGCGAGCGTCGGCACGTGCAGGGAGGATGGCCCGACCGTCCGACCCCGGACCGGCAGCGTTCCGCCGCAGAAGCGATCATCGCGATAGAGCCCCTGCAGGATCTGGTCGACCAGTCTGCCTGAGACGGGCACTTCGTCGAGCGCCCAGCGCTCCACACGCATGTGGATGTCCCATGCCTCGGGATCGGCGAGGCTTGCCACCGCGTCGGCCCACCGCGACCACAGGAAGGACCCTGGCGATGCCAGGACGCCGAGCTGCGACACGAGCGAGCCGGGGACCGCCTGCATCGCCGCCAATCCGCCCGGAGCCAGTGTCACGAGGGCATCGCGGAAGCGGCTCGTTCCCGCTCGGAAGCAGAGCGGCGCGCCGAGGAGCGCGAGCGCGCGGATGCTATCAGGGGCATAAGCGCCGAAGATTGCGGCCAGCGTGCCGCCGAGCGAATGCCCGATGAGGGCGGGCTTCGCGCCCTGCGCCTCGCGCGAAACCAGGGCGGCGGCCTCGCCGATGGCGTCGCCTGCGTATTCGTCGAGACCGGCGCCGTCCTCGCTCCCGGGCGGCGTCCATTCGAGGAGGTACACGCCCGATCCCCGGCGCAGGCAATGGCGAACCGCGCTCACCGAAGGCGCAAGATCCCAGATGTACGGCCGCTTGATGGGGGCCGAAACGATCAGCAGGCTGGGCCGCGCATCCGGCCCGGCATAGGCCCGCAAGCGCCAGTGGCGGCCGGAGGCGACCACGCGGAAGGGGCGCTCCGCCGGCCCGAAGCCGAGCGCGCCGAGGGCAGCCCCCTGCGCCTGGCGAAGGCTGTCCGCCAGCGCGAAGATCGCCCCCGCCGGCCTGCGCATTGCTGCAGCGTCCGGCCGAGGGAGCTCACGGGCTTTTGATGCAATCGACACGGCACGACGTTCGACGTTACCCACCGGTGCGACATTTACGATGCGCCTTCGGGGTATTGTACTGCAAAATACACTATGTATCGCTAATCAACGCAGAAACATACCATAGATATTGACACAACAACAACACGGGCAGGTATGTCAAAATTTAATTTCTTGTAACCTCGCTGCAACTGCGGATAGCCTCATGGCGCGATTGCGGGCGGGGGGCCGAATGCCCGGACCTCGGGTCCGGGAAGGGAGGTGCTCGCCATGGCCAGGCAAGAAACCTCGATCGAAGGCGCCCATCGCGTCAAGCTCGCAGAAGTTGACTGGGACGATCTGATCGAGCCAGGTGCCTATGTCGAACTGGGCACCGGTGATCTCTATCGCTTCCCGAAGGAGGCCCTCATCCCCGGCGGATCGCTGGTCGTCACCAAGGAGAGCCACGGCGCGTCCCGGCTCATCCAGGTCAGCAAGGATCCCTACGTCACGACGATGAGGGCACGGCTCATCTGCGCCCAGCACAACGTCGAGCCGAATTTCTGACGCCTGTCGCGTCATCGTTCACGCCACGACGCAGACGCCGCCCCCGCGCGGCGCGCCGGATGACCGATACGGATGCCCCGGTGTGCGGGGCGTCGGCCTGAGGCGTCAGCGATACCCCCATCCGCCGTCTGCAGGCGGCGGAGGGAGAAGCAGCATGACAACATGGGAGGAAGGCATGATTCGCGAACAGCCCCGGACCCACCGCGGCCGCGTGCCGCGCCCGAGCTTTGTCGTCGGCCGCAGTTCCTGCGGCGGCTGGGTCGTGCGGGCGACCGGAGGGGGCGTCGAGGCTGCCTTCCTCAACCGCACCGAGGCGATCCGCTTCGCGCTGGCGGAGAGCGGCCACCAGCCCGGCGCGGTCGTCCTGGCGCCCTACATCGGGCTCCCGCAGGCGAAGCGGGGCGGATCGCACTGAAGCCGGTCTCATCTCGGAGGAGATGCTGCCGGCGGCCGCCATGCGGGCCGTGGCGATCACGGACCGCGCATCGGCCCGAACACCGACAGGAACGGTGCATCGGGGCTCGTATAGAGCGCCAAGGCGGTGACGGCCACGACCCGGGCCTTCGGATTGATCCACTGGAAGGCGGTGGCCTCGACAAGGGTGAGCGGCCCTGCCTCGACCTTGCCATCCTTGCCCAGGGAGCGCGAGCTGGCGACGCGCCAGGCGAGATAGAGCAGGTCGGCGCTGCCGGCGATCTTGAGCGCGGTGTGCAGGACAGGATAGGCCGCTAGGATCGCGCGAGGCCCAAGCCGACACCGATCAGCATCGAGCTGAAGCTGATGGAGATGCCGAGCATCTGCGGCAAGGGGAGCGGCGTGGCACTCGCGGATCGGGCGGATCCGGACGCGCCCGCCCTCAGGGATGGCGGACGCCGGCGCGGGAGGCGGCTCAGGCTGCGGCGAGGGCAGCCTTCATGCGGGTTTGCAGCCGGGCGAGTTCACGCACGTACGGCTCCCGGTGCTCGTGGTGCCTCTTCCTCAGCGTCTCGATGATGTGGCCCCTCAGACGCGCGTCCATGCGCTTGGTCTCCAGGCGGGACAGTTCCTGTGCGTGGGCAAAATCGAGATCCGTCAGGGTGGCACGCAACGACCGCATCAGAGATTGAAGATCGGGCGAATGGAGACGCGTCCTGGCATCTTCATGCGTCGATACCGCGCTGGGCGCATTGCCAGCGGCCATGGGATTCCTCCTCGGTCTTTCTTGTTTGCTGATCGGGATCTCCCAGGAACAAAATTTGACAGCGTCATGGCGCACGAGGATGCGCATGAGGCCGTTTTCACCGGGGGCCGGAGGCAATGACCGCCGGCCCGGTCCCGATGATCGAGCGGCCGCATGCCGCGTGATCGTGCCCCGCGAGCGGGGGCGGCCGAGGCCGTCGACCCCGAGTGGCCGGCACGGTCACCGGCGCACGCTTGTGACGCCCCTTCGCCCGCAGCGCGGAAGGGGGCCGTTCAGGTCTCATCCCGCCCGTGCACCTGTGCCGGAGGCGCGGTCGCCTCGACGGCGGTGAACCGCTCCAGGATGCGGTAGCTGTGCTCGGCCCCGGGCGGAACGAGCCAGGAGTCCCCCGGTTCCAGTCGGATCGTCTGGCCTTCGATGTGGAGTTCGGCGCGCCCGGCGATCACGTAACCGACCACCTCGTAGTCTCGCCTGTGCGCGGACTTGTGTTCGGTCGGCTCTTCGTCGCGCCAGAGGCGCAGGGACACCCGCTTGCCCGAGGCAAGATAGATCTGTCCTTGCGAGCCCTTGGGCGAATGGCTGCTGCTCACCTTCTGCACGGTGGTGTCGGTCATCGCGGCCTCCCTCGGTGGTTTTCCTCCACGCTCGCGGCAAGCGCGGCCCGCCTCCCGGCGGGCGCGGGACAGGGGATCTGGATCCTCCCCTTGCCGCCTCCCCTTCCTGCGACCGTCTGCGCCCGCAGGATCATCCCGGCATCGCTCGACGCGAGCCCGAGAGGCGACGAAGGGACGGCCCCCTGCGCCGGGCCTCAGCTTCCCGCCCGTCCCGACGACTTCGCTGACGGCGAAGCCCGTCCATGGTAGGCTTCCCGACGGAGATTGGGAGACCCCGCATGCCCATCTTCCTGGACCGCCATGACATGAAGGGGACCACCGCTGCCGAGGTCGCTTAGGCGCATCTCAAGGACCTCGCGGTTCAGGATCGCTACGGCGTCAAGTTCCTCACTTACTGGTTCGACGAGGAGCGAGGGACCACCTTCTGTCTCGTCGAGGCCCCGGACAAGGAGACGGCGCAGCGGGTGCATCGCGAAGCCCACGGTCATGTTGCCGGCGAGATCATCGAGGTGGCCCTCTCCACGGTCGAGGCCTTCCTCGGCCGCATCAGTGACCCGAAGCCGCCGAGTCCATCGTCGGGTGTCGGGGTGGACCCCGCACACAGGACCATCATGTTCACCGACATCGTCGGCTCAACCGCGATGACCGCCCGCCTCGGCGATGTCGTCGCGATGGAGCTTGTGCGTGCGCACGACGCCTTGGTCCGCCGGGCGCTCGCGAGCCATGACGGCCATGAGGTCAAGCACCTGGGCGACGGCATCATGGCCTCGTTCGGTTCGGCTGCGGCTGCGGTCGCGTGCGCGAAGGCAATCCAGAGGTCGTTCGATCGCTACAATCGGGCGAGCAGCGAGCCGATCCATGTTCGCATCGGGCTCGACTCCGGCGAGCCGGTTGAAGACAGCCGCGACCTCTTCGGATCGACCGTCCAACGCGCCTGTCGGCTGTGCAGCGCGGCCGGCCCGGATCAGATCCTGGCTTCGGACGCCGTGCGAGAGGAATGCCGGGACGACGAGGCCTTCACAGACCGCGGCATCAGGAACCTCAAGGGCTTCCGGCAAGCGGTCCGGGCCTATGAGTGCCGGTGGCGCGCCGAGTGCTCCGGCTGAACAGGCACTGCCCGGACCGAACATGCGATCCCGCCCGCCGGATCACCTCCGGGCAGGGGCAATGCCCGATGGGACCGGCCGATGATCGTGCGGCCGAGCCTCGAGGCTGCCGTCGATGACGGGCAGCTGCAGTTCGTCGATCAAGCCGGCCCGACGGGCTTCGCGGGCCCCCAGTGCGTCCAGGATCTCCTGCAGCGTGCTGCGGTTCGATCCATAGAGCACCGTGCCCCCGAGAACGCCGGCAATCCCGATGACGAGCATCAAGGGATCGAGCCGGAACCGCCCGAACGCGACGGCCACAAGCAGCAGCACGCCGGCGACGGCTGCGGCCTTCGCCGCCACGCCGATCTTCCGGCAGCGCTCAGCGGCCTCGGCCAAGGCCTCGATCTCGGCCTCCAGCTCGGCAATCTCGTCGTGCGGATCGGGCATCATCTCACTCGCTGGCCGCCGAACGGCGGCAGCTGGCCAGACCTGCTCACAGGCCCCCCGACAAGAGGCCCTCTCGACATCGGCCTGCGCAAGCCCACCCCCGCCCGGACATGGAGCAGACGGCATCCATACTCCATCGACACCTCACAGGCGAAGCACCCCCCGGCCTTCAGCACCGCCGGCGCCTGCCCTTCCCCACTTCTCACAGGCCTGTGCCCCGCGCAGTGCGGGCGTCACGCCGGCATCAGGAGACGCGGGCCCTGGCCGTCGCACGCCTGTTCACCCCAGGAACCGCGCGTCCGCCAGATCGTCTCTCCCGTCCTTGCTCAGGCGTGCGCAGTCCCTGCCCCGCTCCTTGCGACAAGGGCCGCCGCCGCCCTGCCTGCGGCTTCGATATAGGTCGGGTCACGGTGAACGAGCACGAGCGAGAACGCACCGTCCATCAGGAGGACGATCTGCCGGGCGAGCAGAGACGCATCGGGCAAGCCCTCAGCCTCGATCATGCGGCCCAGCCAGGCTTCGAACTTCTTCTTATGGGCGGCCCCGACCTTCACAGCCGGATGTCCGGGCATGTTCGCGAGTTCCGCCGCGGTTCTCAGGAAGCCGCAGCCCTTCCACTTGCGATGGCGCGCCGACTTGCCGAGGTTTGCGAAGATCGCCTCGACCTTGTCGGCCAGCGTCCCCTCGGCCTCGTCGAACCATTTGGCAAACAGGGCGAGGTTCGGCTGGTCGCGGGATTCGAGATAGGCGGCGACGAGCTCGTCCTTGGTCTTGAAGTGATAGTAAAGCGTGCGCTTGGTCACGCCCGCCCTTTCCGCCACCGCGTCGACGCTGACGCTACGAATGCCCTCGCCATAGAACAGGCGGTTCGCGGCATCGAGAATTCGGTCACGGGTTCGATCTGCGTTTCTCGGCATGCCGGAATGTATACCGACTAGTGAGTATACACAAGGCATGCTTCGCCATAGACCTTCGGCCCGGATGTTCGTCCCCGACTGGAGGGTGAGAGCAATGACGGATCCGGTACTGATCGACGTAAGGGGCAATGTCGCGCTTCTGACCCTCAACCGGCCAGACAAGCTCAATGCGCTGAGCTATGGGCTCAACGACCTGCTCATGCGGCTCCTCGACCGCATCGAGGAGGACGATGCGGTCCGCGCCGTCATCCTCACGGGAGCGGGCGAGCGGGCCTTCTCTGCGGGAGGCGACATTCGCGAGTTCTCCGAAAGCGTGCGCATGGGACCGGACATCGCCGTCCGCGATTTCGTGCGCCGCGGCCAGGCCATGACGGCGCGCATGGAGGCCTTCCGGAAGCCGATCATCGCAGCGGTCAACGGCATAGCCTACGGTGGAGGCTGCGAGATCACCGAGGCAGTCCATCTGGCGATCGCGAGCGAGAGGGCCGTCTTCGCGAAGCCCGAGATCAATCTCGGCATGCCGCCGACCTTCGGCGGAACGCAGCGCCTGCCGCGCCTGGCAGGGCGCAAGCGGGCCCTGGAACTGCTGCTGACCGGCGACAGCTTTTCGCCGCAGCGGGCCTACGAACTGGGCCTCGTCAACAAGATCGTCCCGCATGACGATCATCTGCCCGCCGCGTTCGAGATGGCCGATCGCATCCTGCGGCATTCGCCGCTGGCGGCGGCCAGCATCATCACCGCAGTGACGCGCGGGCTCAACATGACCATCGCCGAAGGTCTGCAGATGGAAAGCGAGCAATTCGCGCGTGTCGTGCCGACGCGCGACATCCGCGAAGGGCTGAACGCGTGGATCGAAAGACGCACCCCCGTCTATGCGGGCTGCTAGACCACGCCGCGCCGAGGCCACGCGCCGCGCTCCCCAACGCGCGGCGCTCCATCAACTGACCCGCGACAGGGAGACGGGGATGACCGCTCACAGCAGCTTCACGAGGGAGGCCTTCGCAGCCGTCAAGCAGAACGATCGGGCGGGGCCGGTCCACATGCTCAACCTCATCCGGCTCAGGGATCGAGCCGCCCATCCCGATGGCCGGCAGGCATCGGGAACCGACGCCTACGCCGCGTACAGCGAGACGAGCGCGGCCGTCTTTGCGCGCCTCGGCGGCAGGATCGTCTGGCGCGGCGGATTCGAACTGATGCTGGTCGGGCCTGCGGCCGAGCAATGGGACATCTGCTTCGTCGCCGAGTATCCGAGTGTCGATGCGTTCGTCGCCATGATGCGCGATCCCGTCTATCGCGAAGCCATGGCTCACCGGCAGGCGGCGTTCGCGGACTCGCGGCTCATCCGCCTGAAGCCCCTCGCGTCGGGTTCAAGCTTCGGCCACGGCCTGTTGCCGGGAGCCGACAGCAGGGCCCGGGAGCGCGCAGCGGATATCGGTTGAGCTCGGCTTTCGGCGGGCCGCCCTGAAGAGGAGACCGGAAGGCTGCGATTTCCCGCGATGGCGGGCGATGCGCGGCAATTGCCGGAACCTGTCGCCGCCCGCAGGACGGCAGGTTCCCGCCCCGGCATGTGCTGTGCGGGATCCGGTTCGGAGGATCACTCCCGGCCGATGATCCGCAGCGCCGCGTCGATCGGCGCCATTTCGGCACCAAACCGAGTCGGGCGGCCAACTGCCGAGCGACGCCGCCCACGGAGGTGTCCGGCCGCGATCCATCCGCGGCGCCGTCCCCTTCCGCGCCGGGCTCACACCCGTTCAAGACGCTGGTGCGGGGGTGATGGCAGCTCCACCCGAATCGCGGCGCCAGGCTGCACCACGCCACCGGCGAGGACGATGCCCATGATGCCGGCCTTGCGGATGAGGTTGCCTTGTTCGTCGCGTCCCAGGACGGCCTTCATCAAACCCGGCTGAAAGTCGTCGAGCTGCTTGCACGGGTTGCGCAACCCGGTGATTTCGATCACGGCACCGTCCGCGCCAAGATGCAGACGCGTACCCCGCGGCAGCGCGAGAAGGTCGACGCCACGCGTGGTGACGTTCTCGCCCATGTCGCCAGCGGACACCGAGAGCCCCGCGGCCCGCAACTCGTCGAAGAGCTCCGCGTGAATGAGATGCACCTGACGCAGGTTGGGCTGGCTCGGATCGACCGCCACCCGCGAGCGATGCTTGACGGTCTCGCCCATATGCGCGTCACCTTCGACGCCGAGCCCAGCCAGAAGGCGGATGCTGTCCTGCCGCTCCTTGCTGAAGGTGTGGCCGGCGCTCCGGCTCACCGCAACCACGATCCCGCCGCCACCGCCCGTCATCATCCGTAGTCCCGTCATTCCTCGTGCCCAGGCCCCTTGTGCCCAAGCCGCGGAGTGGCGCGGCGCGTTCGACTTGCCGATCGACGCTCCCGGGAAAGCCGCCCGCGCAAGGCTTTCAGCCGGCGCCGTATCGGGAGAATCGCCTTGCGATGTCCCTCAACACCCGCCGATATCGTTTGGTGCCGGATTGACCAAGAGGAACTGCGACGAACGTTCGATCGCCGTGGCAGCCAATCCTGTAGCCGCGCGGCCAGCGATGTGGCGCGGCCCGGGAGAACCTGTAGTCGCTTCCTTCGAGGAACATGAGATCAAGGCCGAGGCCGACCCGATCGGTGCCGGCGATGGCGGCCACAAGGGGGCGTGGCGGGCCATGGCGCGAGGAATATCCGGCCCGTCGGCGCCGAGGAACATGCCGACGCCGTTGAAGCCGATACAGCCGCCACGCCGTGCACAGGCTCGGATCTGGGCATCGGTGACATTGTGCTCGTGGTCGAAGAGCACGCGCGCGTTCGAATGGGAAAAGACGGGCGGACACGTCAGGGGCATGTCGAGCACCTCCAGTCGCTCCGACATCGCCTCACCGACGATCCCGTAGTCCGACACGCGCAGCAGCAGGGACCACCCGCCGCCGGGCACGCCGACCGGAAGACCCTCGAGCTGTTCGAGAACCACATCCCGGCGTGCCTCGCGCCCGGCGACATAGGCGGGCAGGGTCGCGATGGATCGGTCGAGGGCGATGGTGACGGCGTCCTGCCCGATGCCGACCGGAACCACGACATTGGCCAGCGAAACTGCGACCGGATCCGGCATGCAGCTTTCGGGAGCGACGATCCTGCCGACGCGCCAGCCGATCATGCGAAGCTCCTTGGCCGACGAGCCGACCGTGATGGTGCGCTCGGCCATGCCCGGCAGCCTGCGGGGTGGATGTCCCCCCTCCCTTCACGCGGCCGGGCGAAAAGCCTTGCAGACGCTGGGATCGGTGTCGAGGCGCGGGCCGCCGATGAGGTCGATGCAATAGGGCACGGCGGCGAAGATCGCGTCGAGGCAGGTGGCGATGGCGGAGGGCTTGCCTGGCAGGTCGACGATCAGCGTCGTGCCGCGGGTGCCGGCGACCTGCCGCGACAGGATCGCCGTCGGCACCTCCGTCAGGCTCGCCGCGCGCATGGCCTCGCCGAAGCCCGGCAACAGGCGCTCGCAGACATCGGCCGTCGCCTCCGGCGTCACGTCGCGCGGGGCAGGTCCCGTGCCGCCCGTGACAAGGACGAGCGGGCAGCGCAGGTCGTCCGCGAGCTCACGCAGAACCTCGGCGATGAGCGGACGCTCGTCCGGCACGAGGCGCCGCTCCGGCCGCCAGGGCGTGACGAGCACGCGCGCGAGATAGGCCGCGATCGCCGGGCCGCCGCGATCCGCGTAGAGGCCGCGGCTTGCCCGGTCCGAGACGGTGACGATGCCGATGGGCAGCTCCGGCCCCCGCCCCGCCTCGCTCACGCGGCTGCCCCCTCGTCGATGGCCGCCGACCGTTCCGCGGCCGCCAGCGCGCACAGGACCGCGCGGCGCAGGAAGACGCGGCCCGGGTCCGCCTCACGCGCCATCAGGCCGACGAGGCTCATCCACTCCTCGTCGCTCGCCCCGGCGGTGAAGGCGCCTACGGCGTCGGCGACGAAGGCGCCCGGCGTCACGCCCTGCCGCGCGGCCGCCGCCTGCACGCGCGCGACGAGCGGCAGGCCCGCCCGGCCGGCGCCGGCGGCCGGAGCACCGGCATCAAGGCCGGCGACGATCGCGACCGCCGCCGTCTCGTCGTCGAGCCGGGCCGCGAGATCCTTCAGGAGATCGCCGAGCAGCATGGTGCCCTTGCCTCGTGATTTGCCTGCTACTGAACCAGCGGACCGGCGGCCGCCCCCATCTCGACGCCCGTGATCGTCGCGCGCCCGGCGAGCACGCCGACATACTGGGCCATCGCCCGCTGCTCCACCGCCACCGCGAGGTAGGCGGCGATGCGCGCATGCACCAGCGCGAAGGGCAGCTCGCGCCCCGGGTGGCGCTGAGCGAGGCGGATGATGTGCACACCGTAGCGGGTCACCACCGGCTCGGGTGTCAACTCCCCGGGCGCCAGCGCGACGAGTGCGGCCTCGAATTCCGGCGTGGTCTCACCGGGCGTGATCTGCCCGAGATTGCCGCCCTGCGCGGCCGAAGGGCAGGCGGAATGGATGCGGGCGAGCTCGGCGAAGGCCCCCGGCCGCTCGCGCAGCAGGGCGAGCACGGCCTCGGCCTGGGCGCGCGCGGCGGCGAAGGCCTCCGCGTCGTCCCGGCGGGCGGCGAAAAGGATGTGCGCGGCCTCGCAGATGTCCGGCGAGCGGAAGCGATGCCTGTTCTGCTCGTAGTAGCGGCGGCAGGTCTCCTCGTCGGGCACGGGCGTCACCACTTCCCGCTCGACGAGGGCGCGGATCAGCGCCTCCTCGTCGGTTTCGCGCCGCCCCGCGGCATCCGTGCGCGGCGCCGGCGCGAGGCCGAGGCGGCGTGCCTCCTGAAGCAGGAGCTCGCGCACGACGAGGGCCTGCGCCGCCCTCTTCCAGGCGGCTGTCGGGCTCGGCGCCGGGTGGTGCTGCACCTCGCGCGCGATGGCCGCGCGTTCGATGGCGACACCGTTGACGCTGACGCGCGCCTGCCCGGCATCGAGGTTCGGCGTGCGGATCGAGCAGCCCATGGCCTCCCCTCCCGGCTCATTCGGCCGGCAGGCGCGCCGCGCCCACCGCGACCGGCCCCGCTGCGCGCTTCGTGCGCACGACCTGGTAGCCGCGCCGGCCGAGGTACCAGACGGGCGCGCTCCACACATGCACGAGGCGTGTGAAGGGGAAGACGAGGAAAATCGTCATGCCGAGAACGAGATGGGCCTTGAACACGGGATGCGCGTCCGCGATCAGCGCCGAGGCGCCGGGCTCGAGCGTCAGGATACCCTGCGCCCAGGTCATGAAGCGTACCATCTCCTCCCCGTCGAGATGCTGCAGCGAAACCGGGATGGTGACGAGGCCCAGGACGAGCTGGGCGTAGAGCATCAGGAGGATGGCGATGTCGCCGAAGGAGGACGTGGCGCGGATGCGTGGATCGAACAGCCGGCGGTGCACGAGGAGTGTCAGGCCGACGAAGCAGGCGATGCCGGCGACGCCGCCGACGACGATGGCGAGCATCTGCTTCGCCCCGTGCGAGATGCCGATGACCTCGAAGAGCCGGATCGGCGTGAGGAGCCCGACGAAATGGCCGGCGAAGATGACGAGGATGCCGATGTGGAACAGGTTCGAGCCCCACATCAGCTGGCGCCGGCGCAGGAGCTGGCTGGAGCCCGTCTTCCACGTGTACTGCTCGCGGTCGAAGCGCAGCCAGCTGCCGACGAGGAAGACGGTCAGGCAGAGATAGGGGTACCAGCCGAAGAGGACGTGGTTGAACGTGGTCATGGGTCGGGACCTCCTCTCAGGCGTTGGCGCCGCTGGCGGGGCGTTTCGCCGCCCGCAGGCGCGCGACCAGGCCGTCGCGGCAGCCGCCGGCCGCACCGGGCCCGAAGGTGACGGGCTCGTCCTCCCAGGTGGCATCGAGGGCCGCGAGATCCTGCGGATCGGGATCGGGCGAGGCGACGAGCGTCGCCACCTCCTCCGCCCCGGGCTTGTGCGCCGCCACCGCGACGAGGGCGCGGAAGACGGCCGCATAGGCGCTGCCGCGCCGGTCGAGCCGCTCGGCGAGCGCGGCGAGAATGTGCGCCGGCTGGCCGAGGAGGTCGCAAGCCTGCGGCAGCGACCGCGTCGACAGGAATTCGAGGAAGAGCGGCAGATAGTCCGGCAGCTCGGAGGCGGCGATGACGAGCCCCTCGGCCTCGTAGAGGCTCTTCAGGTCGATCATCGCCTGGCCGCGGTCGCGGCTCTCGCCGTGCACGTGCTCGAAGAGATGCAGCGACAGGGAGCGCGTCCGGTCGAAGAGAAGCACGTAGCGCTCCTGGGCGTCGAGAAGATCGCCGTCGGCGATCTCCTCGATCAGGGGGGCGAGCGCGCGCTGCTCGCGCGCCGGCACGATGGCCTCGGCCGCGAGCAGGCCGGGGAAGTCGCGCACCGCCTCCTTGAGTTCCTCTGTCGGGTAGCTCAGAAGGAGCGACAGCACCTTGAAGGAGCGCAGCATCACGCCATCTCCATCGGGTTCTTCGCACGGTTGCCCGCGCGTTTCGGCGTGCCGAAGAGGTTCGTCTCGCTCGTGCCGCCGGAGCAGCCGTTGCCGAAGGAGAAGCCGCAGGAGCCGCGCAGGTCGTAGGCATCCTCCCCGAGCTCGCGATGCGCCGTGGGGATGACGAAGCGGTCCTCGTAATTGGCGATGGCCATGACCTGGTACATCTCCTCTATCTGGCCGCCGCTCAGGCCGACGCGGGCGGCAAGCCCCTCGTCGAGGACGCCCTCGATGGTCTTCGCCCGCATGTAGCCGCGCATGGCGAGCATGCGCTCGAGGGCGAGCGCCACCGGGCGCTCGTCGCCGGCGGTGAGCAGATTGGCGAGATAGCGCAGCGGGATGCGCAGGGAGCGCACGTCCGGCATGGCGCCGTCCGTGCCCATGCGGCCGGCCGCGACGGCCGACTGGATCGGCGAGAGCGGCGGCACGTACCAGACCATGGGCAAGGTGCGGTATTCCGGGTGGAGCGGGAAGGCCACCCGCCATTCCATCGCCATCTTCCACACGGGCGAGCGGCGCGCCGCCTCGAGCCAGCTGTCCGGCACGCCGTCGGCGCGGGCCTGGGCGATGACCTCCGGGTCGCCCGGATCGAGGAAGAGGGAGAGCTGCGCCTGGTAGAGGTCGCGCTCGTCAGCCACGCTCGCGGCCTCGGCGATGCGGTCTGCGTCGTAGAGCACCACGCCCAGATAGCGGATGCGCCCGACGCAGGTTTCCGAGCAGACCGTGGGCTGGCCGGCCTCGATGCGCGGGAAGCAGAAGATGCACTTCTCCGACTTCCCAGAAGACCAGTTGTAGTAGATCTTCTTGTAGGGGCAGCCCGAGACACACATGCGCCAGCCGCGGCACTTGTCCTGGTCGATGAGGACGATGCCGTCCTCCTCGCGCTTGTAGATGGCGCCCGAGAGGCAGGCCGCGACGCAGGTCGGGTTGAGGCAGTGCTCGCACAGCCGCGGCAGGTACATCATGAAGGTATTCTCGAAGGCGCCGTAGATCTCCTTCTCGACGCCCTCGAAGTTGTAGTCGGCCGAGCGCTTCTCGAACTCGCCACCGAGGATCTCCTCCCAGTTCGGTCCCCAGGCGATCTTCTCCATGCGCTCGCCGGTGACGAGCGAACGGGGCCGCGCCGTGGGCATCGCCTCCATCTCCGGCGCCGTCTGCAGGTGCTCGTAGTCGAAGGTGAAGGGCTCGTAGTAGTCGTCGATCTCCGGCAGGTCGGGATTGGCGAAGATCTTGGCGAGCACCCGCCACTTGCCGCCGATGCGCGGCTCGATGGTGCCGTTCCTGCGGCGGACCCAGCCGCCGTTCCAGCGCTTCTGGTTCTCCCAGTCCTTGGGATAGCCGATGCCGGGTTTGGTCTCGACGTTGTTGAACCAGGCGTATTCCATGCCCTCGCGGTTGGTCCACACGTTCTTGCAGGTGACCGAACAGGTGTGGCAGCCGATGCACTTGTCGAGGTTCAGCACCATCGCGATCTGTGCGCGGATCTTCATGGCTCAGGCCTCCCGGCTCGCGGGTTCGAACGACGTACGGCTCGCGCCCTTCCCCTGTGCGACAGGGGCGAGACCCGCCGCCGGTTGCGCGTCCGCCGCGGGGCGGTCGAGCCAGTCGACCGCCGCCATCTTGCGCACGACGACGAACTCGTCGCGGTTCGATCCGACCGTGCCGTAGTAGTTGAATCCGTAGGACTGCTGGGCGTAGCCGCCGATCATGTGGGTAGGCTTGAGGATCGTGCGCGTCACCGAATTGTGGATGCCGCCGCGCTGGCCGGTCTGCTCGGAGCCCGGCACGTTCACGATCTTCTCCTGCGCGTGGTACATGAGGCACATGCCTTCCTTCACGCGCTGGGAGACGACGGCGCGCGCCACGAGCGAACCGTTGGCGTTGAAGGCCTCGATCCAGTCGTTGTCGGCGATGCCCGCCTTGCGCGCGTCGACCTCGCTGATCCACACGATGGGCCCGCCGCGCGAGAGCGTGAGCATCAGCAGGTTGTCGGTGTAGGTGGAGTGGATGCCCCACTTCTGGTGCGGCGTGATGAAGTTGAGCACCACCGGCGGATTGCCGTTGGGCTTGCGGTCGATGACAGGCGCGACCGTCTTGGTATCGATCGGCGGGCGATAGACGCAGAAGCCCTCTCCGAAGGCGCGCATCCACAGGTGGTCCTGGTAGAGCTGCTGACGGCCGGTCAGCGTGCGCCACGGGATGAGCTCGTGGACGTTCGTGTAGCCGGCGTTGTAGCAGACCTTCTCCGACTCGAGGCCCGACCAGATGGGCGAGGAGATGATCTTGCGCGGCTGGGCCACCATGTCGCGGAAGCGGATCTTCTCGTCCTCCTTGGGCAGGGCGAGATGGGTGTGGTCGCGGCCCGTCGTCTTGCCCAGCGCCGCCCAGGCCTTCACCGCCACCTCCCCGTTCGTCTCGGGCGCGAGCGAGAGGATGACCTCCGCCGCGTCGATGTCGGTGTCGATGCGCGCGAGCCCCTTGGTCGGCCCCGCCTCCGTCACGACTCCGTTGAGATTCTTCAGGAATTCCACCTCGTGGGCGGTGTTCCAGCTCATGCCCTTGCCGCCGTTGCCGAGCGTCTCCATGAGCGGGCCGAGGGAGGTGAAGCGCTTGTGGAGGTTCGGGTAGTCGCGCTCGACCACCGTCACCTGCGGCATCGTCTTGCCCGGCACGGGATCGACCTCGCCCCTCTTCCAGTCCTTCACATCGAAGGCCTGCGCCAGTTCGGCCGGCGTGTCGTGCAGGATCGGGGAGAGGACCACGTCCTTCTCGACGCCGAGCACCTCCGGCGCGACGCGTGAGAAGGCTTCCGCGAGGCCCTTGTAGATCTCCCAGTCGCTCCGCGCCTCCCACACCGGGTCCACCGCCGCCGTCAGCGGATGGATGAAGGGGTGCATGTCGGAGGTGTTAAGGTCGTTCTTCTCGTACCAGGTGGCCGTCGGCAGGACGATGTCGGAATAGACGCAGGTCGTCGACATGCGGAAGTCGAGGGTCACGAGGAGATCGAGCTTGCCCTCCGGCGCCTCCTCCCGCCACGCGACCTCCTTCGGCTTCTTCGCTGCCGTGCCGCCGAGGTCCTTGCCGAGCACGCCGTGCGAGGTGCCGAGCAGGTGCTTGAGGAAATATTCGTGGCCCTTGCCCGAGGAGCCGAGGAGGTTCGAGCGCCAGACGAAGAGGTTGCGCGGCCAGTTCCGCGGCGCGTCCGGATCCTCGCAGGAGAGCTTGAGTTCCCCCGTTTTCAGCGCCTTGGCCACGTAGTCCTTGACATCGAGGCCCCTGTCGGCCGCGGCCTTGGCCACGGTCAGCGGGTTCGCTTCGAGCTGCGGGGCGGAGGGCAGCCAGCCCATGCGCTCGGCGCGCACGTTGTAGTCGATGAGGGCGCCGTCCCAGGGCCCGGGCGGGGCGGTCGGCGACAGGATCTCGGCGACGTCCACCGTCTCGTAGCGCCACTGGTCGGTGTGGGCGTACCAGAAGGAGGTGGAGTTCTGCTGGCGCGGCGGGCGCCCCCAGTCGAGGGCAAAGGCGAGCGGCTGCCAGCCTGCCTGGGGCCTCAGCTTCTCCTGGCCCACGTAGTGCGACCAACCGCCGCCCGACTGGCCCACGCAGCCGCACATCACCAGCATGTTGATGACGCCGCGGTAGTTCATGTCCATGTGGTACCAGTGGTTCATCGCCGCGCCGATGATGACCATGGACCGGCCGTTGGTCTTCTCGGCGTTGCGCGCGAACTCCCGCGCCACGGTGACGATCTGGTCGCGCGGCACGCCGGTGATCGCCTCGGCCCAGGCCGGCGTGTAGGGCACGTTCTCGTCGTAGCCTTTCGCCACGTGCCCGCCGCCGAAGCCGCGGTCGACGCCATAGTTCGCCGCGAAGAGGTCGAAGACCGTGGCGACGAGCGCCTCGCCGTCAGCGAGCCTGAGGCGCTTGACCGGCACGCGGCGCAGCAGAACGCTCGGGTGGTCCGTGCCGGCGAAATGGTCGTGCTCGAGATTGCCGAAATAGGGGAAGGCCACCTCCGCGAGGTCGTCGCGCCCGTCGGCGAGGGACAGGCGGAGGTCGACGACCGCCCCGTCGGATGCCTTCGCCTCCAGGTTCCACTTGCCCGTCTCGCCCCAGCGGAAGCCGACCGAGCCGCGCGGCACCACGACCTCGCCCGTGGCCGCGTCCACGGCCACCGTCTTCCATTCGGGATTGTTCGCCTCGCCAAGGGCGCCGGCGAAATCCGAAGCGCGCACGAGCCGCTCCGGAACGAGCCGCCCGTCCTGCTCGACGAGCCGCACGAGCATGGGCATGTCGGTGTAGCGCTTCACATAGTCGGCGAAATAGGGCACCTGCCGGTCGATGTGGAACTCGCGCAGGATGACGTGGCCCATGGCCATGGCAAGCGCCGCGTCGGTGCCCTGCTTCACGGCGAGCCACAGGTCGGCGAACTTGGCCGCCTCCGAATAGTCGGGGCTGACGACGACGCTCTTCGCCCCCTTGTAGCGCACCTCCGTATAGAAATGGGCGTCGGGCGTGCGCGTCTGCGGCACGTTGGAGCCCCAGAGCATGAGGAAGCCGGCGTTGTACCAGTCGGCGCTCTCGGGCACGTCCGTCTGCTCGCCCCAGGTCTGGGGCGAGGCGGGCGGCAGGTCGCAGTACCAGTCGTAGAAGGACATGCACACGCCGCCGAGGAGCGACAGATAGCGCGCGCCCGCGGCGTAGGAGACCATCGACATGGCGGGGATGGGCGAGAAGCCGATGACGCGGTCCGGCCCATATGTCTTCACCGTATAGGCGTTGGCGGCGGCGATGATCTCCTCGACCTCCTGCCAGGTCGAACGCACGAAGCCGCCGAATCCGCGCTTCTTCACGTAGGCCGCCCGCTTCTGCGGGTTCTCGACGATGGAGGCCCAGGCGGCGACCGGCGTGAGCAGCGTGCGCGCCTCGCGCCAGAGCTTCAGGAGGCGGGCGCGCACCATGGGATACTTCACACGGTTGCCGGAGTAGAGGTACCAGCTGTAGCTCGCGCCGCGCGAGCAGCCGCGCGGCTCGTGGTTGGGCAGGTCCGGCCGCGTGCGCGGATAGTCGGTCTGCTGCGTCTCCCAGGTGACGATGCCGCCCTTGACATAGATCTTCCACGAACACGAGCCGGTGCAGTTGGCTCCGTGGGTGGAGCGCACGGTCTTGTCGTGCTGCCAGCGCTTGCGGTAGCCGTCCTCCCAGCGCCGGTCCTCCTGCGTCACGACGCCGTGGCCGTCCGCGAAGGTGCCGACGTCCTTCCGGAAGAACATCAGGCGGTCGATGAGATGGCTCATGGTCGTCTCCGGTTCATTCCGCGGGCTGTCGAACGGGCGCGGGCAGCGAGCCGCGGCGTTCGACGTCGTGAAGCAGGCCGCCCTTGCGCGTGTAGACGGCCCAGGTGATGACGAGGCAGCTCACATAGAAGGCGAGGAAGGCCCACAGCGCCGCCTGCGGCCCGCCGGTGAGGGAGATCGACGTGCCGTAGCTCATGGGTATGAAGAAGGCGCCGTAGGCTGCGATTGCCGAGGTGAAACCGATGATGGCGGCCGCCTCCTTCTCCGCCTGCTGCGCGCGCGTGGCGGCGTCGGCCCGCGGCATCAGCCGCTCCATGTCCTTGCGCATGATGGCGGGGATCATCTGGAAGGTTGAGGCATTGCCCACGCCTGAGACGAGGAACAGGAAGAGGAAACAGGCGAAGAAGCCCGTGAAGGCGTATGGCTCGCTTCTGACGCCAAGGAAGTAGAGCACACCCGCCACCCCGAGCATCATGCCGACGAAGACCCAGAAGGTGACGCGCCCGCCGCCGAAGCGGTCCGAGATCCAGCCCGTGGCCGAGCGGGAGACGGCCCCCACGAGCGGGCCGAGGAAGGCGTAGTGCAGTGCGTTGACCTCGGGGAACTGGGTCTTGGCGAGAAGCGGGAAGCCCGCCGAATAGCCGATGAAGGAGCCGAAGGTGCCGGTGTAGAGCCAGCACATCAGCCAGTTGTGCTTGCGGCGGAAGATCACCGCCTGTTCGGTGAAGGAGGCCTTCATCGCGGCGATGTCGTTCATGCCGAACCAGGCGGCGAAGGCGGAAGCGGCGATGAAGGGCACCCATACGAAGCCCGCGTTCTGCAGCCACAGCGGCACCTGCTGCCCACCCTGCGCCACCATGACCGGATCGCCGCCGAGGACACCGAAGACACCCGTGGTGATGACGATGGGCACCAGGAACTGGGCGACGCTGACCCCGAGATTGCCGAGGCCGGCGTTGAGCGCGAGGGCATTGCCCTTCTCCGCCTTTGGGAAGAAGAAGCTGATGTTGGCCATGGAGGAGGCGAAGTTGCCGCCGCCGAAGCCGCAGAGCAGCGCGAGCAGGAGGAAGAGCCAGTAGGGCGTCCCCGGGTTCTGCACCGCAAGGCCGATGCCGAGCGCCGGCAGGATGAGCGACCAGGTGGCGAGCGTGGTCCACAGCCGCCCGCCGAAGATCGGCACGACGAACGAATAGAAGATCCTCAGGGTGGCGCCCGACAGGCCCGGCAGGGCCGCGAGCCAGAAGAGCTGATTGGTCGAGAAGGCGAAGCCCGCCTGCGGGAGCTTGGCCACCACGACCGACCACACCATCCACACCGCGAAGGAGAGGAGCAGGCAGGGGATCGAGATCCACAGGTTGCGCCTGGCGATGCGCCGGCCCTTCTCGGCCCAGAAGGCCGGATCTTCCGGCCGCCAGTCCTCGAGCACGTAATGGGGGCCGAGCACGCCGACCTGCTTCGGCCCGTGGATCTCCTCCATCTCGGGGAGTTCGGGCAGCTTCCTCAGGACGGGCGCAGCCGCCGCGCGCTCCATCTGCCGGATCGCCGCGTGCATCCACAGGAGCGCGCCGGAGACGAGCAGGAAGAGCAGCATGAAGCAGCTTGTCCAGATGCCGGTGAGATCATTGAGCAGGCCGAAGATGATGGGCAGGACGAAGCCGCCGAGGCCGCCAATCATGCCGACGAGGCCGCCGACCGCCCCGACGTTCTTCGGGTAATAGACCGGTATGTGCTTGAACACCGCCGCCTTGCCGAGGCTCATGAAGAAGCCGAGCACGAAGACGAGGACGGTGAAGGCCGTGACGCCGATCTCGAAACGGAAGGTGATGGGCCTCTTGATGCCGCGCACCACATATTCCGTCGGCGGATAGGACAGGAGGAAGGTGCAGACGACGGAGACGAGGAAGGTCCAGTACATCACCCGCCGCGCGCCATACTTGTCCGACAGGTGGCCGCCGTAGGCACGGAACAGGCTCGCCGGCACCGAATAGGCCGCGCCGATCATGCCGGCGGTGGTGATGTCGAGGCCATAGACGCCGATGAGATAGCGCGGCAGCCACAGGGCGAGCGCGACGAAGGCGCCAAAGACGAAGAAGTAATAGAGCGCGAAGCGCCAGACCTGCACGTTCTTCAGAGGCTCGAGTTCGAGCCAGGCGCTCTTCGGCTTCTCGCCCTTCAGCCTGCGTGCGCGCAGCACCGGGTCGTCCGTGGTCGAGAACCAGAAGACGACGGCCATGACGGCGAGCGCCGCCGCCCAGATCTGGGCGACCGTCTGCCAACCGAAGGCAACGAGCACGAAGGGTGCGAAGAACTTGGTGACCGCCGCCCCGACGTTGCCCGCGCCGAAGATACCCAGCGCTGTGCCCTGCTTCCCCGTCGGATACCAGCGCGAGACATAGGCGACGCCGACGGCGAAGGAGCCACCGGCGATGCCGACGCCGAGCGCGGCGAGGAGCATCTGCGGATAGGTCGTCGCCCAGGTGAGGAGCCAGGTCGCGAGAGCTCCCGCCAGCATGACGACGGAGAAGACGCGCCGGCCGCCGTACTGGTCCGTCCAGATGCCGAGCACGACGCGCACGAGAGAGCCGGTGAGGATGGGCGTGCCGGCGAGCAGGCCGAACTGGGTCTCGGAGAGCCCGAGCTCCTGCTTGATGCGGATGCCGATGATCGAGAAGATTGTCCACACCGCGAAGCAGACGGTGAATGCGATGGTGGATAACCACAAGGCCCGACTCTGTTCCTGCGGTGATACCCTGTCCGACATGGTCATGGCTCAAGCCCCGGCTCGGCGAACGGCGCGGCCCTCGCCGCGCATGGGGTTGAGCTTGCAGATGAGCGGCAGTCTGGAATTGACCCAGATCAAGAGGACGACCCGTCTTGGATCGTTTTCTCCGTGGGGAGACGCTGCGTCGCAGTCACGACGATGAACTCAATACATGAAATTACTTTATATCAACCACCGACTTGATAATTATCAATGAACATGCTTTGATCTTCCGGCGATGCGAGGAGCCCGATGCGCGAGGCCGATGCCGCCGAGGTGAGACGCCTGCCCCTGTTCGCCGGCATGGCGGAGGAGCGTTTCGCAGCGCTCATACAGGCGGCCTTCCTGCAACGATTTCCGCCGCACGTGGTGCTGATCGAGGAGGGCGAGCGGGCGGATTTCCTGCACGTGGTGCTCGCGGGCGCCGTCGACCTCTTCGCCCGCCACGAGGGCCGTGAGACGACGATCATGGTCCTGCGTCCTGTCAGGGCCTTCATCCTCGCCGCCGTGATGGCGGACGAGCCTTACCTGAAATCGGCGCGCACCCTCGAGCCCTCGCAGATCCTCATGATTCCCGCCGAGGCGGTGCGCGCCGTCTTCGCCGAGGACCTGACCTTCGCCTGGGCGGTGGTGCACGAGCTCGCCGGCGCCTACCGCGTCGTCACCCGGGAGCTGAAGAACCAGAAGCTGCGCACGAGCGGGGAGCGGCTCGCGAACTGGATCCTGCGCATGTCCGGGCTCAGCCGCGAGCGTGGCGGCGGGTCCCGCTTCGAGATCCCCTTCGACAAGCGCACGCTCGCCGCCTATCTCGGCATGACGCCGGAAAATCTCTCGCGCGGCTTCGCGGCCCTCGCCGACAGCGGCGTTACCGTGCAGGGCCGCACCGTGAGCGTCGCCGACGTCCAGGCACTGGCTCGCCGCGCCCGCCCCTCCCCGCTCATCGACGACCAGCCGACCTGAACGGCGGGCACGCCTGGGGCTCGCAGCGGCGCGGCGATGGCGGGCGGGCGCTCGGCACGCGGGCGTGATGGCCGTGCCACGCTGGCGGCGGCCTCACGCGCCAGACGCCGGACCTCATGGGGGTCGTCGTGGTGGCTCACGCCGAACTGACATCGAGCCGCGCGAGCTGATCGGAGAACGACCAGTTGATGACCTTGCCCGTGTTCAGGTCCTCGTTCGGGACCAGGATTCTACGCCCGTCGCGGGTAACGACCGAGACGAGGCGGGCGCGCAGCTCCCGGATGGACCCAACCGCACTGCCGACCTCGACGACGTCGCCGGGTTTGATGGACTTGTCGAGCAGGATGATGATGCCGCTGACGAAATTGGACACGACCTTCTGGAGCCCGAAGCCGAGACCGAGCCCCATGGCGCCGGAGAAGACCGTCAGCGCCGTCAGATCGAGGCCGATCGCCGAGAGCGAGGCGGAGACCGCGACGAGGAACAGCGCGATCTTGGCGAC
This sequence comes from Chelatococcus albus, assembly GCF_030067675.1. GTDB lineage: Bacteria > Pseudomonadota > Alphaproteobacteria > Rhizobiales > Beijerinckiaceae > Chelatococcus_A > Chelatococcus_A albus. The sequence goes on from NZ_JASJEV010000014.1 coordinate 55,038, forward strand.
CTTGCCGATGAGCACCCGGAGCGTCGGAGTCAGGTCGGCAGCGCGCTCGAGGTAGCGCTCGATGCCCTCGTCGATCACGCTTGTCCGGCAGGCTAGACAACGAGTTCGTCGTCTCTCTCCGCCTTCTCGAGAAGGTCCATCACAACCGCCAATCCCCGAGCAACGCGCTCGTCGGAGGCTTCATGGCTGAGACACAGCCTCACGGCCGCCGGCCCCCGCGAGGTGGCGGCGAAAACACTGCTTGGCTGCAGCAGAACGCCAACGCGTTCGGCTGCCGCCGCGAAAGCGTCCTGCGACCACCGGTCCGGCAAGCGGAGCCAGAGATGCAAGCCGTGCGGGTCGGCGCTGAACTCGCATCCGGCCAGCAGCTCTTGCGCCATCGCCTGCCGCCTCGCGGCATGAAGACGCTGGCGATTGTTCAATTCGAGGGCGGTGCCGTCGCCGATCCAGCGACTGGCGATCTCCGCCATCAGCGGCGGCGGCATCCATGACGACAGGCTGACGGCCGCCCGGATTCCCGGCACGAGCGCCTCGGGAGCCAGGACGTAGCCGATGCGCAGGCCAGGCGCGACGGACTTGGAAACGCTCGTCACGAGGATTGTCCGGTCGGGCGCCAGCGCAGCCAATGCCTGCGGGCGCTCCGGCGGAAGCAGGCCGAAGACATCGTCCTCGACAAGGGTGAGACCGTGCGTTTCGGCAACGGCGGCAATCTGCCTGCGGCGCGCCTCGCTCATCGTCGCGGTCGTCGGTGTGTGCAAGGTCGGCGTGCAGTAGACCGTGCGTGCGCCGCTGGCCCGGCACGCGGCATCAAGCGCCTCGGGAACCAGGCCTTCAGCGTCGATCGCGACCGGCCGCATCCTCGCGCCGAGGCGTCGAACCATCGCCTTGACGGGGGGATAGGTCAGTTCCTCGGTCAGCAGCGTATCGCCCGGACGAAGCATCGCGAGCAACGAGGCGAAGATGCCCTGCTGTGCGCCGTTCGTGAGAATGACGTTCTCGTCGTTCGCCTTCACCCCGAGCCGGCTGACCCACGTGGCGCCCGCCACCTGATGGCGCGAGCGGGATTGCCCGTCCTGATGGTCGAGATAGGAGGCAAGGCCGCCCGCCCCGGCGATCGCCGCCAGCGTCTGCGACAGCGCGCCCGACGCGCCACCGATGAAGGGGAGGTTCAGCGAAAAGTCGATCGGTCCCTCGTCGCAGGGCCGCGCCAACCCCGCGCCGGGAAGCCCGGCCGACAGGTCCACCGGCCGCCGCACATAGGTGCCACGTCCGACCTCACCCACCACATAGCCGCGCTTCGCGGCCTCGGCATAGGCGCGCATGACCGTGTTCGAGGAAAGGCCGAGCGCATAGGCAAGGTCCCGCTGCGGCGGCAGCCGGTCACCCGGCTGCAACCTGCCGGCCGCGATGTCCTCGGCCATCGCCTCCACGAGCGCGCTCGCCCGCGTGCCGGGCCTTTGCTCGATCGAAGGTGCCCAGATTGCCATGAATGCAATGCTGTCATTGTATTGAGGCAAGAGCAAGCTTATCAATGCAATATGCATTGATCTTGCAGACGCGACACCGGTGCCGGTCGCCGCGCGCGGAGTTCCCAGCGATGGTTCGCAACACCAGCGGCCGGCCCGACGTCGGCGTCGCGCTTGCATTCGTCTGCCTGCTCCTGCTCGGGCTGATGCCGATCATTTCCAATGGCCGCCCGGCGGGGTGGGGCGCACTGACATTCGCGCTGTGGCTTTCCGTCTGGCAGCTGCTCTTCTCCCTGCCGCTGCTGATCCGCGAATGGCGTTCCGGCGAGTGGGGGATCTTCGCACGCGCCTCGTCGCGGTCGGACAGGAACAGGACGCTGGCGGTCACGCTGTTCACCGGCACGCTCTTCGGGCTTTCGACCTGGGCCTACGTGCTGGCCTTCGAGATGGTCGGTGCCACGAGCGCCGCCATTGCGCTCCAGGCCTACCCGCTCTTCGCCGCCGTGCTCGAGGCGCTGCTCCTCGGCCGCCGCAAGAGCCTGGGCGAGGTCGGCTTCATGGTTCTCGTTGTGGCCGCGCTCTTCCATCTTGCCACCCGGGGCACGATGCGGCTCGATGGCTTCACGCCGTGGTTTGCCGTCGCCCTCGCCGTTCCGGCGCTGTGGAGCGTCGCGCATGTCATCCTGAGAGAGACGTTGGTGACGACGCCGATCACGCCCAATCAGGTGACGGTTTCACGTCTCATCGTATCGACGTCGGTCTTGCTCTTGCTCGCCATCGTCATCGAGGGGCCGGACGAGGTCCGGCGAGCGGGATCCGTGTTCGAGTTCCAGTCCTTCGCCTTGATGATGGGCCTTGCCTACTATCTGGAGCTGATCGTCTGGTTCAACGCCGTCCGACATATTGATGTGTCCATTGCCAGTTCGATCACCGTTCCCGCCCCTGCGGTCACGATGGTCCTGGCGGCCATTCTTCTCGGCGACAGCATCGATGGAGCCGAGGTATGGGCGCTCGTCGTCGTCATCGTCGGGCTCTTCGGCCTCTTGCGCGTCGGCATCGCCGGGCGTCGCCCGAACATCCCGCAGCCGCAAGCCCAGAGCTGACCCCCCATGAACAGGGACATCCTCCGGCCTCCTCACCGGTCCGACGCCCCTGTCCGGCGATCGTGCCGTCGCGACCATCACCGGGCACAGCCTGAAAGACGTGCAGGAGATACTCGACGCGCATTATCTGAGCCGCGATATCTCGCTGGCCGAGCGCGCCGCGAAGAAGATGGAGAGGGCCGCCCGACAGGCCAAATCAGGAACAAAGCTTGCAAAAGACGTGTAAAACGGCCTTGCTGGCCGTTCTGCATCAGGGCGAATTGCCGTGAAATTTCAATTGGCTGGGGGACTAGGATTCGAACCTAGACTAACGGAGTCAGAGTCCGCTGTTCTACCGTTAAACTATCCCCCACCTAAGCTGCCGGTGTCATTGGCGTTTTCCTGAATGTTTCACAGGATCACGCCCGGGCTCTGGAGACCAGCGGCTGGTGCGCGGCTCTGATAGGTCCCTTTCTATTCCCCGTCAAGCGCTTGGTCCGGCCTTCCTGTGGATCATCGATCAGCCGTTGCCCGCCGGTCGGCGGGCGCATGTCGTTGGTTCAAGGACAAACCAGGACCATGAGCGCGCATGGAGAAACCGAGCCCCGAACGCCCCTGCCCGTCCACGTTGGGCCATCGGCTGCGGCGGCTCGCGGTCGTGGACGGGGGGAGAGAGATTCCGCCGGGTGCTCGCCAGCAAGGGCCGGCCGGGGGGCCATCGGCGCCGCGGCGAGCCGCATCGATCGCCCCGCTCGCAACCCCGGGCCGCTCTGTGCCCAAGGCGCTCGTCCCCACTTCCCCACGCGGACCGGAAGCCGACGTCGGACCGCCTACGAAGGTGCGCAGAATGAGGGGCACGGCCCTCGATTCAAACGCCCAGCGCGGTTGGCCGTCGCCCGTCGCCGGCAACGGCGCGCCTCTCGATCCAGTCCTGCTCCAGCGTGAACAGCTCCCGCGCTTCCGCCACACCGCGGAGCGTATGGCGGCCGAGCGATCGCACCGGAACAGGGCTCGCCGCCGCGACACGGCTGGACATGAGCAGGCAGCAGCCGAGCGTGCTGCACAGCGCCTCCATGCGGCTCGCCTCGTTGACGGCCGGCCCGATCACGGTGAAGTCGAGACGGCTCGCGGTGCCGATGTTGCCGTAGAACACCTCGCCATAGTGGAGCGCCACGTCGAGCTCCAGCGGCTGCGCGTCCGGGTGAAGTTGATTGACGGCGTCGTTGCGGAGGAGCGCGGATGCGGCAGAAGCGCATCGATCCGCTCGATCTCGCCGGCCAGGAAACCGCCGGGGCGATCACTCGAGAACACGATTCCGACACCGCGCAGGGCGGGCGCATTCTGGTTGTCGAAGCCGACCAGGCGGGCGAGATAGTCTGTCCCGCCCTCACGTTCGACCTCGTCGAACACCGCGAAGCGCTGGATGCCAGGCTCGTCGAGATGCCAATGGCATTTCGTCAGCCTTTTTCGCAGCATGTACCCCAGAGGGCTCGCCTCGAAGGCGTTGAGATGGCGGTCATGCGGAACGGCGTCGACCAGCATGCCTCTCGAACGGGTCCAGATATGGCTGACGACGCGAATCGTCGGATTGACTGTCGGCAAGGCGAGGAATGCTCTCGCCACGGGAAGTCCTTCGGGAAGCAGTCGCTCCATGACCCCGGAGAACAACGCCGACAGGTCGGATCCGGTGAGCCCCTGGTCGGTGATCCAGCTTTCAAGACTCGCCATGAAAACATCCTGGAGCCGGATCGGCCTTTCCGGAATCCGGATCGGCTGGCGAGGCGCACGGACGGTCCGCCTTGCGCCCTTCTCCACCTCACGTAGTGCACAGGCGGCACGTGGCCGGGGGCGTTCGCTCCACCGCCCGAGCCGCCCGCCAGGAGTGCATGGCACGGCGTCGGTACCACCGGTCGTTCGGCTGCGATCCATTTCATCGGCTGCCCTCGTCACCGGATAAACCCGGCTCAGCTAGAAGCTGGCGCTGAGCCCCGCACGGAAACCGTGATCGCGGGCGGTGTCGGCGAGCTGTCCCTGATAGGCAAGGATGAGGCGCGCGGCGTCGGAGAGGACGAGGCCGAGGCCCCCTTCAACCACTGCGGCGTTGCGCGCGATCGGCGCGCCGGCCACCGCGAAGGGCACGCTGCCGGGGAAGGCATTGCTAGCAACCGGCGTCACCTCGCCGAAGGCGTGCCACCAGCCGAGCATGCCCGACAGGGTGGCGGTCGTGCCGCCCAGCGCGACTGCGCCGGAGGCCCGCAGACCGAGCGTCGTGAAGGCGGTGTCGGTCTCGGAGCCCGCGCCGATCAGCGCTGCCGCCCCACCCGCCTCCCGGAAGCCGTCCGTGGAAAGCCCGACATAGGCGAGCCCGGCGAAGGGCTCGAGCGCGGCGGCCCCGACGTCGAAGCGGTAGCCGGCCTCGCCGAAGACCTGCAGCGTGCCCGCGTCGTAGTCCGCCGTCGGGCTGTCCGTGAAGCTGCCGATGCCGACCGAGCGGCCCGTGTCGATGTCGTGCCAGGCATGGGCGAGCCCGGCGCGCAGGGCAACCTGCCCCGCCCCCAGGCCCCACGCCCCGCCGCCGTAGGCGCCAAGATGGTAGCTGTCGGCCGAGCCGGACGAAGCCCGGCCACCGGCGCTGAAGGAGGAGCGGCTGTAGCCGCCCACGACGCCGAGCCGGACGTTGCCGGCGATCGCCACATCGCCGCCGAGCAGGAAGCCGCCTCCGGAGCGGTCGAGCTTGGCCGCATTGCCGTCGCTGTCCGTATGGCCCCACGCGCCGAAGCCCTGGCCCCACAGCACGGGGCCGCTGCTCGTCGCCGGCACCGCCACCGGCCCGCCCGGTGCATAGGCCATGACGGGCATCGCCGGAGCGCCGACGCCGGCGAAGGCCCCGCGCAGGCGGTCGCTCACCGCCTGGCGCACAAAACGGCTGTCCTCGATCAGCGCCGTCCTGGCCGAGGCGTGGATCTCGCCCGAGACGCGGTCGAAGCTCGCGCGGATCACGGCCGGCGCGTCGGGCAGGGTCACGACGGCATCGTGGAGCGCATGGCCCATCGCGAGGCTTGCGACGCCGCCCGCCGCCGCGAACTGGTTGCGGCTCGCAGCCAACCCGGCGAAACCGATGTCGTTGCGGACGAGCCGCAGGTCGACGGTGAAGGTGCCGTAGTCGTAGATAAGCGAAGGTGTCAGGAAGGCGAAGTCAGAGGTCGCCCCGGCGAAGGCGCCGGTGAGGCCGGTGCCGGCGGTGAGGATGCGATAGGTGGACGACGGCCTGTAGTGGCCGGCATAGCCGACGTGAGCCACGGTGCCGCCCGAGAGGGTGGCGGCGCCCGACACCACCACCCGGTCACTCGCCGTTCCGGCCGGGTCGACCTCGACCGCATAGCGCGCGCCGCTCGCGACGGTCAGGTCCCCGGCGACGGTCAGCGTGCCGATGGAATTGCCCGGCGACAGGGTGCCGCCCGCGGCCACGACCGTCGCGCCCACCGTGCCGGCTCCGGCAAGCGTCGCGCCGGCCCCGACCGTCGTCAGGCTCGAACCCGCGATCGAGCCGTTCACCACGAGCCTGCCGCCCGTCACCGCCGTCGGGCCGGTATAGGTGCTGGCGCCCGTCAGAGCCAGCGTGCCGGTGCCGGCCATGGTCAGGCTGCCCGAGCCCGAGATGTGGCCGCCAAAGGCGCTGGGGCCGCTGTCGGCGAACACCACCGCGCCGTTGTTCAGGATGTCGCCGCGGATCGTCGCCGCGTTGCCCGCGAGCGTCCCCGCCCGCACGACGTTGCCGCCGGCATAGCTGTTGCCCGCATTCGTGAGCGTCAGCGTCCCCGCCCCCTCCTTGACGAGAGCGCCGCCCCCCGCGACCACGCCGTTCACCGTCAGCCCCGTGCCGGTGTCCGTTGAGAACACACCGGAGGCCGGACCGAGCGTGACGTCGCGCGCCATCGCAAAACCCGCCGTCGTGCGCAGCTCGCCGCCGTCGAGGGTCAGGCGCCCCGCCGCCCCGAGATTGGCATCCGAGGCAACCGACAGCCTGCCGCCGGCGACCGTCGTGCCGCCGGTATAGGCGTTGGCGCCCTGCAGGACGAGTTCACCGCCGCCGACCTTCAGCAGGGACGAGACGCTGCCGTCGGTGATCGTCGAGGCAATGGTCGCCATGACCCCCGCGTCGACACTGAGGGTTGCGGCCGCGCCGCTGGCCGGTGCGAGGGCGAGCGTGCCGCCACCGAGCACATAACCATTCGTCGCGAACTGCAGGGTGTCGAAGCGCTGCGTCCCGGCGACGGTCACCGCGCCGCCGGCCGGCCCGGCGAAGACGCCGACCGAACCGCCCCAGGAGCCGTTGACCTCGGCCTGCCCCGACCGACCTGTCCAATTGGCGCCGGCGGCGCTCCACGTCCCGGCGCCGCCGCCGACCTTGCCGTCGCCGGTCGCGTCACCGCCGTCCCAGAAGTGAAGGGTCTGGCCCGTGCCGACAACCGACAGGGTCACCTGCCCGGGGATTGCGGCCTGCACCTGCATGGTCACGACGCTGAAGCCCGGGCTGAGGGACGTCGACCGCCATGCGTCGAAAGCCCCGGCCAGCGCGCCGCCGTAGCTGAACAGACGGTAGTAGCCCGCCGCCGCGACCCGGACGTCGAGCATTCCGCCGAGCGTCAGGTTGCCGATGACGTTGACGAGATCGTTGCCTGTCGCGCCGCCGCCGACACGCCCCGGCGCATTCAGCTCGAACAGCGAGGTCGAGCCGGCGTCGAGCGTCAGCGCCCCGACGGTCAACGTCCCGGGGCTGGCACCGGCCGACAGCGTGCCGCCGGACTGCACCGTCACCGCTCCGCCCACCGTGCCGGACCCCGCAAGCGTCGCGCCGGCCCCGACCGTCGTCAGGCTCGAACCCGCGATCGAGCCGTTGACCACAAGCCTGCCGCCCGTCACCGCCGTCGGGCCGGTATAGGTGCTGATGCCCGTCAGCGTGAAGGTGCCGGTGCCGGTCTTGATCAGCCGACCGGAATTTCCCTGGATGACGCCGGAGAAGGTCGTGTCCCGATTGTCATTGCCCGTCGTCAGGGTGGCGGAGAGGAGATCGACCGTGCCCGCACCGGACAGCGAGCCGATCCGCTGATCGCTCGGTCCGATGCTCCACATGCCGGCGAGACTGAGGTGGGCCCCGGCCATGACCTCATAGGCCGATGCGGCGCTGAAGCTGTTCCCGGCACGCGCGGCGAGCGTGCCGGTTTCGACAATGGTGGCGCCTGTGCGGACGTCGGTCCCGCCGATGCTCAGCTGGTTGCTGCCCGCCCTGACGTGCAAGGCGCCCGGGCCGGAAATGTTCCAGTTCGAGCCGACATCCATACCGTTGAGTTCGATCGTGCCGCCTGCATCGGCGACAGTGATGCCGACCGGGGAGAAGTAGGAGAAGCCCGTCGTCACTCCGCCCGATCTGTACCGGAGCGTGCCTCCGTCGAACCTCAGGTTGGTGCGCGGCGCTGAAGCATTGATCGCTTCGAAGACGCCCGCCTTGAGCGTCAAGCCTGAAAGGGTCGGAGAGAGGTCACCTGTGAACGTGAGAACGCCGGCCCCCTCCTTCGTCACCGATCCAGTGCCGGAGATGGCGCCGCTGTAGCCAAAATCATCCGAACGGTTGAAGACGAGCGAGCCGTTGTTGACGACGTTCCCCAAGATCGAGCCGCTCGTGCCGCCGGCGCCGATCTGCAAGGTGCCGGCGGTGATCGTCGTGCCGCCAGAGTAGGTATTGTTGCCTGATAGCGTCAATGCCCCGGTGCCGACCTTGATCAGACCGAGAGAATGACCGCCGCCGTCGCGAACAGGCCCGGAGAATGTGGTGTCGGTGTCCAAGCCGCCGACCGTAAGGCTCTGCGCAACGGAAGCACCGATTGCGTCGACGAGGCCCGTGCCCTCGAGCGAGCCGATCTCGACTGCGCCCGAATTCGTCATCAGCCCGGTCCAGCCGTTGGAAATGATGCGACTGCCCGGACCTGACGAATTGTCCCGGAACAGAAGATAGCCCCAGGGGGTGATGTTGACGGTTACGGCTCCGATGGCCGCAGCGGAATAGAGGTACAGCCCCGCTTTATGTGCGACCGAAAGCGTCTACTCGACCCCGCTGTTGTTGCTGATGCCATCGTAAACATTGACAATGCTTGAGTTGCCGATGTTGAGCGTGTACGGCGCCGCTCCCGGCAGAAAGGTCATCCTGCCGAGAATATGGCCCTGAAGAACATTGACCGTCTTGACGCCGGCCGCGCCGAACCGGGCCTCGGCGCCCGCCCCCTCGGGAATGCCGCTGCTCCAGTTCGCTGGCGAATCATAGTCGTCGCTCCCCCCCTGCCACAGGCTCTGGGCGAATGCGGCCTGCGGAACCGCCCCGACCAGCAGCGAGACTGGCAGCGGGAGAGACACGAGGGACAGCGAGCCGGCCGCGAGCGCGCTCGTGCCCTGCATCAGGCGGCGCAGATGTTTCGAATGTCGTACTGTTCCCCGACACCTGCACACAGATCCGCGAAGGGGAAAACTCGGCGGAAGCGTCTGATGCGCCTGCAAGTCTCGGTCTCCGGTCGGTGGTTCGCCCGGGGACCCGCACCGCCCGCATCCTCGTGCGAGACAGCAGCCCGGCCCCGGCCTCACCCCGGGGTACCAGACTGTGCACGGCCGCGTTTGATCGATATTGCGGCCCCGTCTCGTCAGCGGAGCGCCATCAGCACCGTCACCTCGAAGAGGCCCTGATCGTTCCACGGAGGGCGCCGGTGTATCTCGTAGGCGGGGCTCGCCGCCGGGGTCCTGCGCGCCTGCGGCAGCCACAGGCTGGCGATGCTGAACATGCCCTCCGCCACCACGGGATAGGCACCGGCGACGTCGAGTTGCGCATACTCGCCCGGCCGCATGATTTCGTGGCGCAGGGCACCGCGCAGGCGATGCGCGGGAAAGCCGGGATCGACGACGCAGCAGTCGTATCGGATCCGATGTTCCGGAGTGAAGGCCGGATCGTCATAGAGGATGCCGACGGCCTGCGCCGCCGACAGGTCGAAGCCCAGGTCCCGAAGCTGGGACGCAAAGCGTTGCCAGTGCCCGGGAACACGCGGATAGGCCCCGTGGAAGCGCATGGCGACCAGCGGCACACCCGTCAGCCTCTCGGGCCTCGTCGCCCGTGCCCGATGCCGGTGCTCGACGGTGGGGACCGGCAGGCTCGGCACGACGAGATTCCGCGCCCGGTCGGGGGGGCAGGCCGAACTGCCTGACGAAGGCGCGGGTGAAGGCCGCCTGGCTGCCGTAACCGGTCTCCAGGGCAATATCGATGATCGGCATGTCGCTGCGGCCGAGCAGCGTCATCGCAAAGCCGAGCCGCGCCCGCCGGACGTAGTCGCCGACGGTCTCGCCCATTGCACGCCGGAAACGCCGATGAAGCTGGAACGGGCTGAGCCCGACCGACTCTGCCAGATCGTTCAGCCCCCAGGGCGCCACCAGATCCTTCTCGACGAGATCGAGCACGCGCCGCACCGGGGAATCGGGCTGGGCGTCGGAGGCGGCTGGCGACGCCAGTCGATCTCGCGGATTCACCAGAACCTGCTTGTAGAAAATTGCATCCTGCATCGGCCGGGTATCAACCTGACTGGAGTTGGCCCGATGGCGCGGACGGCCTTCGGGTCAGGCTCGTCCCTCGGCCCATCGCGCCCCTCCGCATCTCGGCCGGCGGGACGTAGCCGCGCACCCAGTGTCGGCGTGAAGGGTTATCGAATTCCTCAATGCGCGGAACTCGACCGTCCGCCGCCCGCGTTTCGGGAAATCCGTGATGGCAACCGCGGTGCCTTTGTGGCGAGCCGCCTGGCGCGGGCGCAGGAGATCTCCAATGACGGCGGCATGAACCAGCCGAGCTGCACACGGCCCCGCTTCAGGGAACAGAAGGCGTTGCCAAGACGACCCGCACAGGTTTGGCGATCGCCCGGCAGAGAGCCGCGTGCAGGAATGAGATGAGCACGATCGCCTGGCCGCTCGAGCGGGCCCGCATGCGCCAATCCACATCGCGAGCGCGATCACATGCAGCAACCCGCCACGACCCTCTCGAGTCACCGTTCTGGCGAGAGAGTCGCCGCCGATCCCTCGATTGAGGGAGCCCCGCCCGGCACTAGCACGGGATGGCGATCAACGCGGGAGAACCGGACGGGGCCGCCACGGCCAGCAGAATGCATGCCGCATCCCGAATGCCACACCAGATTCGCGTCATTGTCCAGCAATTCTTTGCGCGATTTCCACAACCGGAAGGATAATACCAGTATCGATCTAGAATTCCTCCAGGCTACATTGGGGCGACGAAAAGGCAGGCCGATCATCAGTTGCCTCGAAACACTCCCGCGCCGCCGCTCGCGCAAGCGTGATGCCCGCCAAGCTGTATCCACCCTGGCGTTGCCGCGTCGTCGGCATGAAATGCGTAGAAGCGAGTCTCATTACGGAAATGTAATGATGATGGGAACTTGGACCTCTGTGCTGAAGGGCCACTACAAGATAGAAGTGTAACGGAACGACCCTGCGATGGCGCCGGCCAATGCGCCCGCCTCGTCGGCGAACAGGACTTCGTGCATGATCAGACTCCGACCGGCAGCTTTCGTTCTGGCCGCCGCCCTCTCCGGCGTGGCCTGCGTCGCACTGGTCTCAGCGCAGACATCCGACAGCGGAAACCGGAACGGGAGCGGGCCGGCCGGCGCCAAGGCTCAGGAGCCCATCCGCGGCCCCAGCGAGCCGGGCGCCCGGGCGCCCGTGTCGGTCGCCGTTGGCAAGGCGCAGCGCAAGGCGATGCCGGTGCGAATCGATTCGATCGGCATCGTGCAGACGGTGGCGAGCGTCACCCTGCGTTCGCGCGTCGACAGCCAGATCACCGAAGTGCTGTTCGAGGACGGCGCCTTCGTCAGGGCGGGCGACGTCCTGTTCAAGCTCGACGCACGGCAGATCGAGGCCCAGATCAAGCAGGCGGAAGCCAATCTTGCCCGCGACCGCGCCTCCCTCACCTATGCCGCAAGCGATCTCAAGCGGCAGGAAACGCTCGCCAAGCGCGACTTCGCCTCAGAGCAGAAGCTCGACACGGCGCGCACGCAGGTGGCGACCCTCGAGGCAGCCGTGGCCGCCGGGGAAGCGGCCGTCGAGAACCTCAAGGTGCAGGGCAGCTACTATACGGTGACGGCGCCGATCTCAGGGCGCGTTGGCGCGGCCGGCCTCAAGGTCGGCAATGTCGCCAAGACGGGAGAGGCCGCGACGCCCCTCGCCGTCATCAACCAGACCTCGCCGATCTACGTCGCCTTCGCGCTCACCCAGCGCCGACTGCCCGAGATCCGCGAAGCGATGCAGGCGGGTACGGCGAGCGTGCTGGCCACACCGCAGGGCTACGGCAAGGGCGCCGAGGGCAAGATCGCCTTCATCGACAATACGGTCGACGCCACCACCGGCACGATCACCGTGCGCGGCATCTTCGAGAACGCCGACGAGTTCCTGTGGCCGGGCACGCTGTGCAACGTGCGGCTGACCCTGCGCATGGAGCCGGATGCCGTGGCGGTGCCGCGCGAGGCCGTGCAGACGAGCCAGACCGGTGATTTCGTCTTCGTCGTCGAGAACGGCAGCGCCCGGGTCAATCCGGTCAGCGTCGACCGCACCGTGGATGGGGAAGCGGTGATCGCGACAGGGCTCAGGGGCGACGAGACGGTCGTCACCGACGGCCACCTCCTGCTCACCGACGGCGCACGGGTCGCGCCGCGCAGCGCGCCGGCGGCCCCGGCCCCGGGCGTCCCGCAGCCGGCGCAACCCGAGGGCGGCAGCATCTCCAGGCGAGGGAGCGCAAGCTGATGAACCTGCCGGAGCTCTGCATCCGTCGGCCGGTGATGACGACGCTCCTGATGCTGTCGTTCATCATCTTCGGCCTCTTCGCCTTCCGGCACCTGCCGGTCGCGGCCCTGCCGCGTGTCGACTTCCCGACCATCAACGTCAGCGCCCAGCTCCCCGGCGCGAGCCCGGAGACGATGGCCTCGTCCGTCGCCGCGCCGCTCGAGCGCCAATTCTCGACGATCTCGGGCGTGACCTCGATGTCGTCGGTCTCCCAGCAGGGCTCGACCTCCATCACCCTGCAGTTCGACCTCGACCGCAACATCGACGGGGCCGCCCTCGACGTGCAGTCGGCCATCAGCGCGGCGCTGCGCCGCCTGCCGGTGGAAATGCCGACCGCCCCCTCGTTCCGCAAGGTCAACCCGGCCGATCAGCCCGTGCTCTTCCTCGTGCTGACCTCGGCCACGCTGCCCCTTTCCACGGTCAACGACTACGCCGAAACCATCCTGCAGCAGCAGATCTCGCAGATTCCCGGCGTCGCGCAGGTGACGATCTTCGGGGCGCAGAAATATGCGGTGCGCGTCTACATCGACCCCGACGCCGTCTCGGCGCGCGGCCTCAGACTCGACGACGTGCGCAGCGCCGTGCAGGCCACGAACTCGAACGCGCCTGTCGGCACCCTGCGCGGCGAGCGCCAGCAGCTGACCCTCGACGCCACCGGCCAGCTCCGCAACGCGGCCGAGTACGGCAACCTGATCATCACGACGCGCAACGGCATCCCGATCCGCCTCGAAGACGTCGCCACGATCAAGGACTCGGTCGAGAACGACCAGACGGCGAGCTGGTACAACGGACAGCGCTCGCTCGCACTCGCCGTCTTCCGGCAATCCGACGCGAATACCGTCGAGGTGGTCGACCGCATTCGCGCCAAGCTCGACTCCTACCGCGCGCAACTGCCCCCGGCGGTGAGCCTGCACGTCATCAACGACCGCTCGAAGCCGGTGCGCGAGGCGGTCTTCGACGTCGAATTCTCGCTCATGCTCGCCATCGCGCTCGTCGTGATGGTGATCTTCCTCTTCCTCAAGAGCCTGTCGGCGACCTTCATCCCCTCGCTCGCCCTGCCGATCTCGCTCATAGGCACCTTCGCCGGGATGTATGCGCTGGGCTATTCGCTCGACAACATCTCGCTCCTGTCGCTTACGCTCGCCGTCGGCTTCGTCGTCGACGACGCCATCGTGATGCTCGAGAACATCGTGCGCCACGTCGAGATGGGGAAGAAGCCCTTCCAGGCGGCTCTCGACGGCTCGCGCGAGATCGGCTTCACCATCATCTCGATCACGCTCTCGCTCGTCGCCGTCTTCATCCCCGTGTTCTTCATGGGCGGCGTGGTCGGCAAGGTGTTCCGCGAGTTCGCAGGCACGATCTCGGCGGCGATCCTCGTCTCGGGCTTCGTGTCCCTGACGCTGACGCCGATGCTGTGCGCCCGCTTCCTGCGGCCGCACAACGGCCACAGGCGGCCGAACCTCTTCGAGCGCCTGGTGGACAGCAGCTTCGAGGCCATGCTCGGCGCCTATCGCTGGACACTCGACCAGGTGCTGAAGGTCCGGCTCCTCGTGCTCCTCTTCACGATCGCCACCCTCGGCGCGACCGTCTATCTCTATGTCGTCGTGCCGAAGGGCTTCTTCCCCATCGAGGACACGGGTCTCCTGCGCGCTGCAACGGAAGGGCCAGCCGACACGTCCTTCGCCGCCATGGCGGCGCGGCAGGAGCGCATCGCCGAGATCGTGCGCGCCGACCCCGCCGTCGACTATCTGACGAGCAACATCGGCGGCTTCAACGCGACCAACCAGGGCTTCATGTTCATCGCGCTGAAGCCGAAGGACGAGCGCGCTCCCGCGGCCGATGTCATCGCGCGCCTGCGGCGCGCCACGGCGACTGTGCCGGGCATCACCGCCGTGTTCCAGCCGGTGCAGAACATCAACCTGAACGCCGGGCGATCATCGCGCGCGCAGTATCAATATTCGCTGCAGGGTCCCGATCTCGCCGCGCTCTACGCCTATGCGCCGCGCCTGCGCGACCGCCTGGCGCAGCTGCCGGAGCTGCGCGACGTCGTCATCGACCTGCAGCTCAGGAACCCCCAGGTGTCGCTCGACATCGACCGCGAGCGCGCCGCCAGCCTCGGCATCACCACGGACCAGATCCGGCAGACGCTCTACAACGCCTTCGGCGCGCGGCAGATCGCAACGATCTACACGCCGTCGAACGACTACCAGGTCATCATGCAGGCCGATAAGAACTATCAGGCCGACCCGGGCGTGCTGTCGCGTCTGCTCCTGCGTGCGGCCAACGGCCAGAACGTGCCGATGGCAACCATCGCCACCATCAAGCCGAGCGTCGGTCCGCTCGCGGTGAACCGCATCGCCCAGCAGCCGGCGGTGACGATCTCGTTCAACACGGCGCCGGGCATCTCCATCGGCCAGGCCGTCGACGCGATCCGCGCTGCGGAGGGAGAGATCGGCCTGCCGGCGTCGATCGCCACGAGCTTCGCGGGCTCGGCGCAGCTCTTCGCCGATGCATTGCGGGGCCAGGGCCTTCTCATCCTCGCCGCCATCCTGGTGATCTACATTGTGCTCGGCGTGCTCTACGAGAGCTTCATCCACCCGATCACGATCCTCTCGGGGCTCCCCTCGGCCGGCCTCGGCGCGCTTCTCGCGCTCATGTATTTCGGGATGGACCTGTCGGTCATCGCCATCATCGGCATCCTGATGCTCGTCGGCATCGTCAAGAAGAACGCCATCATGATGGTGGACTTCGCCATCGAGCGCCGGCACCACGGGGCCGACGCGCTGACGGCCGTCCGGGAGGCCGCCCTGGTGCGCTTCCGGCCCATCATGATGACGACCTTCGCGGCGATCTTCGGCGTCCTGCCGATCGCGCTCGGACACGGGGCCGGCTCGGAGCTGCGCCAGCCGCTCGGCATCGCCGTCGTCGGCGGCCTCGTCGTGTCGCAGCTCCTGACCCTCTACATCACGCCGATCGTCTACTTCTATCTCGACAAGGTCGACTCCCGCTTTGCCGGACGGCGGCGGGAGGTGGCGCAGGTGGCCGGCGGCGGGCTCGCGCCGGCCGGCACGGCGCTGCAGCCGGACAGGTAGGCAGCCAGACGGCAATGAGCGGGCGCGCGCCGCGCGCACCCGCCGGTCGCTGCTCTTGTTCGAGTGAGCCTTGCTCGATCCTCGGGCTCGATGGGCGGCCGGGCTCCCTCACGCCGCCGCGTCGACGGAGACGACCTTGAAGGTGTGCATGTCGCCGTCCTCGTCGCGGACGGAGACATATTCGCCGGGCGCGAAAACGTGGGCGCCGAGGCGGTAGCCTGCCTCGTCGTCATCGAGCGCGGCGGAATCGTAATCGAAGATCCACGTCGAGCCGCCTCGACCACCCGGCCGGTGCACGAGGTGCCCAATCTCGGTCTTCTCGCCCGCCCAGAAGCGCTTCACCCGACAAGCGTCGCGATGGGCCTTCCACGCCTCCACATCGAGATGCCCCTCGGCGTCCAGGGGCGCCAGGATCTCATAGCCGTGGCGCGCGGAACCCTCCGGATATTCCTTCGAGCGCGCGAGATTGAGCATGATGCGCTTGAAGCCCTGCGGCAACGTCATGGCCGTCTTCTCCCTCACCGGACCAACCGAGCGCTTCCTGAAATACCGACAACGGGCGGTGCGGCCCTTGATCGATCGCAAGGGCGCGCGGCAGACCGAGTCTTTGCCAAGAAACCCAAGTCCTCCCCCAGAAATAGGGAGCCCTTCTCCTCCTCTCAACGCCGCACCGGTGACTGAGATCCGAGCGCGAAACGGATGCTGCGGCAAGACCTGCGCCCTTCACAGCTCGGTGGTTCGCCCGGCCTTGGAGCGCGAGCTGCGGGTCCCGGCACGTGTCGTTGCGGCCCGTTCGACACAGCCGGCGCCCTGCCTGCGGCGGGAGCACCTCGCGCGGCCTTGCCGCCGCCCGCCCTCTCGGTCAAAAGAACCATCCCGGCCGCCGCCGACGCCGACAGAAGGACCGATGCAGATGTTTGACCGCGACGACCTCGACCGGGCTACCGAGGTGGTTCACCGCGTCATGCCGCCGACCCCGCAGTATGCCTGGCCGCTCCTCAGGGAGCGCTTCGGCGTCGACGTCGTCGTCAAGCACGAGAACCACACGCCGACCGGCGCCTTCAAGGTGCGCGGCGGCCTTGTCTATCTCGATCGCCTCAAGCGCGAGCGGCCGACGGTGCGCGGCGTCGTCAGCGCCACACGGGGCAACCACGGCCAGAGTCTCGCCTTCGCCGGCCGGCGGTTCGGCGTGCCGGTGGCCATCGTCGTTCCGCACGGCAACTCTGGCGAAAAGAACGCGGCCATGCGCGCCTTCGGCGCGGATCTCATCGAGCACGGTGCCGATTTCGACGAGGCGAAGCCCCGCGCTGCGGCGCTCGCCGAAGAGCGCGGCTACGAGTTCGTCCCCTCCTTCCACCGCGACCTCGTCACCGGAGTCGCCACCTATGCGCTCGAGCTTTTCACCGCCCACCCCGATCTCGACGTCGTCTATGCGCCCATCGGCCTCGGCTCGGGCATCTGCGGCCTCATTCGCACGCGCGACCTCCTCGGCCTCAGAACGGAGATCGTCGGCGTCGTCGCTCAAGGAGCGAACGCCTACCGCCTGTCGGTCGAGGCCGGCGCGGTCGAGCCGACGGCGCGCGCCGCGACCTTCGCCGACGGCATGGCCGTGCGCGTGCCGGATCCGCAGGCGCTCGCCATGATATCCGCGGGTGCCGCCCGCATCGTCGAGGTCACGGAGCACGAGATCGCCGATGCCATCCGTGCCTATCACGAGGATACGCACAATCTCGCCGAAGGCGCGGGCGCGGCAGCCCTCGCCGCCCTCGCCGGGGAGCGGCGAGCCCTTTCCGGCCGGAAGGCCTGTGCCGTGCTGAGCGGCGGTAATATCGACCGCGGCTGGGCCGCCACCGTCCTGTCCGGCGGTATCCCCGTGCCGGCCTGACCGGCGGCGGCGCCATTACCTGGAACAGATCCAAAGTGATCGCTCTTTAGACTCTCTATAAATTATTGATATTTCTTGCTTTTTCATTGACGCGAGGCTCCCTCGCCAGCATACCCCGGGTGTGACCGCCGATGCGGTCCTGAAACAACCGCCCAGGGCCTTGGCCCCTGACGACGGAGGATGAGATGACCATCGCCCGCACGGCTCGCGCATTCCTCTGCGCGGCCTCCTTCGCTGCCGCCGGCGCCTTTGCGAGCAGCGCCCTCGCCAACGAGGTGAACCTCTACACCACACGCGAGCCCGGGCTGATCAAGCCGCTGCTCGACGCCTTCACGGAGAAGACCGGCGTCAAGGTCAACACCGTCTTCGTCAAGGACGGGCTTGCCGAGCGCGTCGCGGCCGAGGGCGCCAATTCGCCGGCCGACCTGCTGATGGTCGTCGATTTCGGCAATCTGATCGATCTCGTCGACAAGAAGGTGACGCAGCCGGTCAAGTCGGCCGCACTCGAGGCCGCCATTCCGGCGAACCTGCGCGACGCCGAGGGCAACTGGTTCGCGATGTCGCTGCGCGCACGCGTGCTCTATGCCTCGAAGGAGCGCACGAAGCTGACGGCCTTCACCTACGAGGAGCTCGCCGATCCGAAGTGGAAAGGCAAGGTCTGCATCCGCTCCGGCCAGCATCCCTACAACACGGCGCTCATCGCCACGGTCATCGCCAAGGACGGCGAGGCGAAGGCGGAGGAGTGGCTGAAGGGCGTCAAGGCCAATCTCGCCCGCAAGGCTACCGGCGGCGACCGCGAGGTGGCGCGCGACATCCTCGGTGGCATCTGCGACATCGGCGTCGGCAACTCCTACTATGTCGGCCTGATGCGCAGCGGCGCTGGCGGCCCGGACCAGGAAAAGTGGGGCGCTGCCATCAATGTGGTCCTGCCCACCTTCGCCAAGGGCGGCACCCACGTGAACGTCTCGGGCGCGGCGGTGGCCAAGAATGCGCCGCACAAGACCGAGGCTCTCAAGCTCCTCGAGTTCCTCGTCTCCGACGAGGGCCAGGCGCTCTACGCCAAGGCCAATTACGAGTATCCGGTGAAGAAGGGCGTGAAGACCGACCCGATCATCGACAGCCTCGGCGATCTGACGGTCGATCCGGCCGTGCTCACCGACATCGCCAAGTACCGCAAGGCGGCGAGCCAGCTCGCCGACAAGGTGGGCTTCGACAACTGAGGACGACCTGGGCCTGACCACCTCCCCTCGGAGGGATCGGGTCCGCACCACGCTTCGATATCGCGGCGCCCCGTGCCGGACCGGTTTCGGCGCGGGGCGCCATGGTCCTGCATGATGACGATTTCTACGGTTCCGGCCCCGCGTTACGGCCTCTCGTTCCTGCGCTCGCGCTTCAGCGACGGCGGCGGGTGGCTGGCCGCCGCCACGGTCATCGCAGGGCTCGTGCTCGCCCCGATCGTCGCGCTCGCCCTGATCGCGACCCAAGGCTCGGGCGACCTGTGGCCGCATCTCGCCGCCTACGTGCTGCCGACTGCGCTCCACGACACGGCGATCCTGCTCCTCGGCGTCGGCCTCATCGTCATCGTCATCGGCACCGGCACGGCCTGGCTCGTCACGGCCTACGACTTTCCCGGGCGTGCGGTCCTCGACTGGGCGCTGCTCCTGCCGCTCGCCGTGCCGACCTACATCATCGCCTTCGCCTATCTCGACCTCCTGCACCCGCTGGGGCCGGTGCAGGGTCTGCTGCGCGCCGTGCTCGGCATCGCCCACCCGCGCGACCTGTGGTTCCCGGACATCCGCTCCCTCTGGGGCTGCGTGCTGCTGCTCGGGCTCGTGCTCTACCCTTACGTCTACCTCTCGGCGCGGGCGATGTTCCTCATGCAGTCAGCCTGCATCATCGAGGTGTCGCGCACGCTGGGGCAAAGCCGCTGGGGCGCGTTCTATCGCGTCGCCCTGCCGCTCGCGCGCCCGGCGATCGCTGTCGGCACCAGCCTCGCCCTCATGGAAGCGCTCAACGATATCGGCGCTTCCGAGTTCCTCGGCGCGCGCACGCTCACCGTCTCCATCTATGCCACCTGGATCAACCGCTCGAGCCTGCCGGGCGCAGCGCAGATCGCGCTGGTGATGCTCGCGATCGTGGTCTCCCTCGTCGTCATCGAGCGCTGGGCGCGGCGCCGGCAGCGCTACGCCGTCGCTGCCCAGCGTTCACGCCGCACGCTGCCGCAGCGGCTCGGCGGCGCCGCGGGCTTCGCTGCGCTTGCGGTCGGCGCGCTGCCCGTCCTTTTCGGCTTCGTCCTGCCCGTCGTCCATCTCGCCGCGGCGGCGGCGGCACGCATCGGCTTCGCGGGCCTCTCCCCCGCCATCGCCCAGGAGACGATGAACACGGTGAGCATGGCTGGCGTCGCGACGGCCGTGACCATCGGGCTCGGTCTCAGCATCGCCTACACGACGCGGCTGATGCGCAGCCCCCTCGCCGGCACGCTCGCGCGCGTCGCGAGTCTCGGCTACGCCGTGCCCGGGACGGTCCTCGCCGTCGGGCTGCTGACGCCGCTCGCCGCGATCGACAATGCGGTCGACGGCGTCGCCCGGCACGTCTTCAGCATCTCGACCGGCCTCCTCCTGTCGGGGTCGGGGGCGGCGCTCGTCTACGCCTATGCGACGCGCTTTCTCGCCATTGCCAATGGCGGGATCGAGGCCGGCTTTAGCAAGATACCGCACTCGCTCGACTATGCCGGCCGCACGCTCGGGCAGACGGCGGGCGGCGTGATGCGCCGCATCCATCTGCCGCTCATCCGCCCGGCACTCGTCGCGGCCACGCTGCTCGTCTTCGTTGATTGCATGAAGGAATTGCCGGCGACGCTCCTCCTGCGGCCGCTCAATTTCGAGACGCTCGCCACCCATCTCTATGCCGAGGCGGCGCGCGGCACCTACGAGGACGGGGCGGTCGCCGCCCTCCTCATAGTGCTCTTCGGCCTCGTGCCCGTGATTCTGCTCGCACGGATGAGCCGCCAGCCGCAGCTTGAGAGTTCGCGTCCGTCCTCGCCCGGCGCGAGCAGCCGGACGGGCTCCTTCCGCCCCTGAGGGCGCCTCTGGCGCCCGCCCGACAGCCGGCCCGATCTCCCTCCAGACGACAACGGCGCGTCACGGGGGCGCGCCGTCGCTTCTGATCGTCGTTCGTTCGGCGGGTCAGCCGACGGCGGCCGCCCTCACGGAGCCCGCCCCGAGAGCGACCGTATAGCTCGCCTCGGTCTTGGCGCGGATCTCCTCCTCGGTGACGCCGTCGGCGAGCTCGATGAGGGTCATGCCGCGGCCGTCCTTCTTGTCGATGGTGAAGACGCCGAGGTCGGTGATCACCATGTCGACGACGCCTGCGCCCGTGAGCGGCAGGGTGCAGCGCTTCAGGAGCTTCGGCTCGTCCTTGGCCGTGTGCTCCATGACGACGACGACCTTCTTGACACCGGCAACGAGGTCCATGGCGCCGCCCATGCCCTTCACCATCTTGCCGGGGATCATCCAGTTGGCGAGGTCGCCGTTCTCGGCCACCTGCATGGCGCCGAGAATCGACAGGTCGATGTGCCCGCCGCGGATCATGGCGAAGGAATCGGCGGACGAGAAATAGCTCGTCGTCGGCAGTTCGGTGATCGTCTGCTTGCCGGCGTTGATCAGGTCGGGATCCTCCTCGCCCTCGAAGGGGAAGGGGCCCATGCCGAGCATGCCGTTCTCGCTCTGCAACTGCACACTCATGCCTGCAGGAATGTAGTTGGATACGAGCGTCGGAATGCCGATGCCGAGATTGACGTAGAAGCCGTCGCGCAGTTCCTTGGCGGCGCGGGCGGCCATCTGTTCACGGGTCCAGGCCATGGGTTGCGGCTCCTCTCTCAGACGCGCGGCCGGGTGGTGCGCTGCTCGATGCGCTTGTTCGGGTTCGGCACGTGCACGATGCGCTGCACATAGATGCCCGGCGTGACAATCGTATCGGGATCGATCTCGCCGGGCTCCACGAGATGCTCGACCTCGGCGACCGTGATGCGGCCGGCGGTCGCCATCATCGGATTGAAGTTGCGCGCGGTCTTCCGGTAGACGAGGTTGCCTTCCGTGTCGCCCTTCCAGGCATGCACCAGCGAGAGGTCGGCAACGAGGCCGCGCTCCATCACATACTGCTCGCCGTCGAACTCGCGCACTTCCTTGCCTTCGGCGATAATCGTGCCGACACCGGTCTTGGTGAAGAAGGCCGGGATGCCGGCGCCGCCCGCGCGGATGCGTTCGGCGAGGGTGCCCTGCGGGTTGAACTCGAGCTCCAGCTCCCCGGCGAGGTACTGCTGGGCGAAGAGCTTGTTCTCGCCGACGTAGGACGAGATCATCTTCCTGATCTGTCGCGTCTCGAGGAGCTGACCGAGACCCACGCCGTCAATGCCGGCGTTGTTGGAGATGACGGTGAGGTTCTTCACCCCTGAATCGCGGATCGCTCCGATCAGGGTGTCCGGTATGCCGCAAAGCCCGAAGCCGCCGGACATGATCACCATGCCATCCTTGAGGAGGCCGGCGAGCGCTGCCCGCGCATCGGCATAGACCTTTTTCATTGAGCTTCTCCTTGGGATCCCGAAAGATGAACGCTACCCGAGGGAGGCGGGCCGCGCTCCGCCAGGCCGCGGGGCGATGCTGCCGAGGCCGCGCCAGCGCGATCGTCGGCCACGGAGCGGGCGGGCGGATCTCTTCGACGGAATGAATGCCTCCCCGCCCTCCTCCATGGCCATGGTCGGGCCCGACCATGGCCGACCGCGTCGGCAATGTGCGGAGGCATACCACGCCATTCCGAGGGGCACTCTCGCAATCATCGGCAAAGTCATCCTCTGCGTGGATTGTCGCACCCTCTTAGCTCGCCCGCGGCCGTCCATAAAGCGCCACCATTTGCTGTGACAGGCGTTTCACCCGAACGCCGGCGTGACTATAGTGCGCGCTCGATCGGGCACAGACTTGGAGATTCGAGCCACGGCCAGCCGGCGCGCGTTCCGTCTGCGCCAAGCCGTGGCCCACAGCCTCATGACCCGTCGCAAGCTCTTCTTCCTCGCCCTCGCTGCACTGGGCGCCTCCGTTCTGGCACTCGCGCCGTGGACCGTCGCGACGGAGTCGCTTGCGCGCCACGTCGGCCGGCACTTCAAGGCGGTGAGCGGCTTGCGGCTGCTGGTCGAGGGGCGCGCCACCTTCGCTCTCCTGCCGGTGCCGCGCATCAAGCTGGAGGAGGTCACGCTCGTCAGGCCGGACGGCGAGACGGCGATCCGGGCCGAGCAACTGCGCGGAGAGCTGCGCCTCCTGCCGCTCGTCGCCGGACAGATCGAGCTTGACGAGGTGACGCTCGTGGAGCCGCGCATCCGTCTGCCGGCAACGACCGACCGGACGGCGCTGTGGAAGGGCGTCATCGCCCTGGTCGAGCGCGAGGTGTCGAGGGGCCTGGCGGAAGGGCGGCGGCTGCACATCGGCCGGATCGTCGTGCGCGACGGCACCGTCGTGCAGAAGAATGCGGCAGGCATGGACGAAGTCATCCTTCGGGACGTCGATCTGGCTGCCGACTGGACGACCGTCGACCAGGCGATGGCGGCGAGCGGCTCGCTCGTCTGGCGCGACGAGCCCGTGGAGATCCAGATCTCGGGCCTGTCGCCCGTGGCGCTTGCAGCCGGCCGGAGCTCCCCGCTGTCGCTGACGCTCATCGGGGCCGGAACGACGCTGACTCTCGATGGGCGGGTCGCGGACCTGCGCGACCCGCAGTTCACGGGCAACGTGCAGTTCGCGACCACCTCGCTCCCCCGCACCGCTCGCTGGATCGACCTGCCGCTGCCGCTCTCCCATCTCATCGACAATGTCGGGGTGGAAGGCCCCCTCAGCTTTTCCGGTCGCGGGCTGTCGCTGCCCAATGCACAGATCAGGGTGGGCGGGGACAGGCTGGACGGCGCCCTCACCGTCCGGCTCGATCGCGACCACCCGGCCGTGTCCGGGACCATCGCAGCCGACACGCTCGACCTCGGCCGGTTCGTGGGTCCGCTCGCCCCCTCACGGGGCGGCGACGGGGCGTGGAGCCGCGAAGCCCTCGATCCGACGCGGCTCGCCGGCGACCTGGACCTCCGGCTGTCGGCCACGACGGCCCAGCTCGGACGGAGCAAGCTCGAGAATGTGGCGGCCGGCTTTATCCTCAGGTCCGGCCGCATGGAGCTTTCCCTTGCGCGTGCGACGGCCTACGGCGGAACGCTCAAGGGGCGCCTGACCCTCCTCCCGGCGGCGGGCGGCCTCGAGGCGAAGCTCCAGGGCAGCTTCGACGGCATCGACGTCTCCGCGGCGCTGCACGAGGCGGCGGACGTGCGCCGCCTCGGCGGCGACGGCAGCGGACAGATCGCCCTCGAGGCGACCGGCAGCTCGCATGCCGATCTCGCGCGCACGCTCACGGGCCGCGTCAGCCTTGTCGTCAAGCGCGGGGAATTCACCGGTGTCAACCTCGCCGACATCGCCCGGCGGGCCGAGCGGCGGCCGCTGTCGATTTCGCTCGACTGGCGCAGCGGCCGCACCGCCTTCGACCAGCTCGCCGCGACTCTCATAATCGCCGGCGGCACGGGCGAGATCGCCGACGGCCTGATGACGGCACCGGGCCTGCGCGCCAGCCTCGCCGGCCGGATCCACATCGCCGACCGCCTCTTCGCCTTGAAGGGCGCCATTGCGGGAACGCCGTCCGGGCAGGCTGCGGCACCCGGTTCCGGCGCGGGCTTTCCCTTCGAGATCACCGGCAGCTGGGATCAGCCCCTGGTCGTGCCCGACGTGCAGGCGCTGATCCAGCGCTCGGGCGCTGCCGCGCCGCTTCTCGCCCCACCGCCCGCTGAACCGCCGCGCGGCCTCGTCACCTACGCGCCGACGGGCGCATCCGCCAGCGGCCCGCGCTAGAGCAGTTTTCTGATCCATTGGATCAAAAGGCGCATCGAAGTCATTCAGGCTATGGCGATTCTGCTGCTGCAGGCTCTCGGGGCCATGCGCAGCGGGCGCGCGCCGGCAGCGAGCCTCCTGCTCGCGATCTCAGGTGGCGCGTGCCATGGCCGAGCGCTTGGTCACCAGCGAAGCCAGGATGACGACGACGGTGACGAGGCCGACGAGGATCGTGCACAGGGCGTTGATCTCCGGCGAGACACCCCGCCGCGCCCGGCCAAAGATCTCGATCGGCAGGGTTGCCGTGCCAGGCCCGGTCACGAAGCTCGCGATGACGACGTCGTCGAGCGACAGCGTGAAGGCGAGAAGGAAGCCCGCGAGGATCGAGGGCGTGATGAGGGGCAGCGTCACGGCGAAGAAGGTCTTCATCGGCGTGGCGCCCAGGTCCATCGCCGCCTCCTCGAGGCTCCGGTCGAAGCCGACGAGGCGCGCCTGCACCACCACGGCGACGAAGCACAGGGTGAAGGTCGTGTGCGACAGGGCGACCGTCCAGAACCCCCGATCCACCCCGAGCGAGACGAAGAGCAGAAGCAGCGACAGCCCCGTGATGACCTCCGGCATGACGAGCGGCGCATAGACCATTCCCGTGAAGAGGGTGCGGCCGACGAAGCGCCCATAGCGGACGAGCGCCAGCGCGGCGAGCGTGCCGAGGACGGTGGCGATGGCGGCGCTGACAAGGGCCACGCCGAGCGAGGTTCGCAGCGCGCCGAGCAACTGCTCGTTCGACCAGATGCTGCGATACCACTCGAGGGAGAAGCCGCCCCACACGGTGACGAGCCGCGAGGCGTTGAACGAATAGACGATGAGGATGACGATCGGCAGGTAGAGGAAGGCAAAGCCGATCGTCAGCGAGGTGGCGTTGAACCAGGAGAAGCGGCGGTTCATCGGGCGCGCTCCATGCGCCGGGTCTCGATGTCGCGATAGACCATGATCGGCCCCACGACGATGACGAGGAGCACGATGGCGACGGCGGAGGCGAGCGGCCAGTCGCGGTTCTTGAAGAACTCATCCGACAGGGTCTTGCCCAGCATCAAGGTGTCCGAGCCGCCGAGGAGTTCGGGAATGACATATTCCCCGACGATCGGGATGAAGCACAGAAGCGCGCCCGCGGCGACGCCCGGCAGGGAGAGCGGCACGGTGATGCGCCAGAAGGCCTTCCACGGCGGACAGCCGAGATCTTCCGCCGCCTCGAGGAGCGTCGCGTCGAGCTTCTCGAGCGTCGCGTAGAGCGGCAGCACCATGAACGGCAGATAGGAATAGACGATGCCGACGAAGACCGCGGTCTCGGTGTTCATGATGGCGAGCGGCTCGTCGATCAGCCCGAGATGCAGCAGGAGGGCGCTGAGCAAGCCTTCCGGCTTCAGGATGCCGATCCAGGCGTAGACACGGATGAGGAAGCTCGTCCAGAAGGGCAGGATGACGAGCATGACGAGGACGGGCCGCAGCTTCTCCGGCGCCTTCGCCATGGCATAGGCCATGGGATAGCCGAGCAGAAGAAGGAGGACCGTCGAGATCGCCGCGATGCGCAACGACGACAGAGCTGCGCGCCAATAGAGCGGATCCTCCGTCAGGAGTGCAAAGTTCTCGATATCGAGCGCGCCGAGGGCGTCCAGGATCGCGGTCCAGCCCTCGCTCCAGTCGAAGACGGGCAGATAGGGCGGCTGCGCGATGGTCGCGTCGGACAAGGCGATCTTCAGGACGATCGCGACCGGCGCGAGGAACAGTGCCCCGAGCCACAGGAAGGGCACGGCCGGCACGAGGAGCCGCCCCAGCCGTCCATCCCCGACACTCGTGCCGACGCCCTTGCCGACGCTCTTGCCGTCGCTCGCCATGGCGCCGCTCACCGCGTCAGGATCACGCCCGCCTCGGGCGCAAAGGTGACGAAGACCTTGTCCTCCCAGGTGATGGGGCGTTCCACGAAGCGCGTCGCGTTGGCGCGCGACACCCGGATCGTCCGGCCGCTCGCGAGCTTCACCAGATAGATCGTCCAATCGCCGAGATAGCCGATGTCCCACACCTCGCCGGCGAGCACGTTCGGCGTTCCCGGCGCGGGCTCGTCCTGCAGCAGCCGCAGCTTTTCCGGCCGCAGGGCGACCGCGACCTGCCGGCCCGGCGCCACGCCGTCTCCGCCTCCGTCCACGAGAAGGCCGCGCGGGGCCTCAGGCGCGGCGATATGCCAGCGACCGCCCTCCCCCTGCCCGATGCGGCCCTCCAGGATGTTCACGTCGCCGATGAACTCGGCGACATAGCGGGTCGCCGGCTGCTCGTAGATCTCGCCCGGCGTCGCCACCTGCACGATCCGCCCGCGGTCCATGACGGCGATCCGGTCGGCCATGGTCATGGCCTCCTCCTGGTCGTGCGTGACGACGAGGAAGGTCATGCCGAGCTTGACCTGCAGGTCCATGAGCTCGAACTGCGTCTCCTCGCGCAGCTTCTTGTCGAGAGCGTCGAGCGGCTCGTCGAGCAGCAGCACCTTGGGCCGCTTGGCGAGCGCGCGGGCGAGCGCCACGCGCTGGCGCTGGCCGCCGGAGAGCTGGTCCGGCCGGCGCCTGGCGAAGGGCTCGAGCTGCACGAGGCGCAGCATCTCTGCGACGCGCGCCGCGATCTCGCCCTTCGGCAGCTTCTCCTGCTCCAGGCCGAAGGCGATGTTCTTCTCCACGCTCATGTGCGGGAAGAGTGCGTAGGACTGGAACATCATGTTCGCCGGCCGCCTGTAGGGCGGCACGCCGATGAGGTCCCGGCCCGCGAGCGTCACGCGCCCCGACGTCGGTTCCTCGAACCCGGCGAGGATGCGCATCAGTGTGGTCTTGCCGCAGCCCGACGGCCCGAGCAGGCAGAAGAACTCGCGCTCGTAGATGTCGAGGGACAGGTCCTCGACGGCGGTCGCCTCGCCGAAGCGCTTCGTGACCTTCTCGAAGCGGATGAGCGGCACCGCCGCGGGATCGGCCCAAGGGGCGAAATTGCGTCGCACGGCCCCGATCGCGAGCGTGTCGCGTTTACGCCCTTCCGCGGCAGCGGTCATAATGCAATTGGCCCCCTTTGGTCGCCGAAGCCCCGATCCGGCGCACGTTAGTGGCCCCCGGCCCCTGCGGCAACAATCGGCGGACAAAGCCCACGGTTTTTCGCCGCACGCGCCCAGCGACCGCGATCGACGACCCGATTGACAGCCGACGGGGCGCTCGGGCTTCCTCCCGTCATTGCGCGAGTGGAGATCATGGCCAAACGAACGACGACAACGTCACGGAAGAAGGAAACCCCGCGCCTGCGCGGCGCAGCGAACATCGAGGAGGCGAAGGCCTTCGTGGCCGAGCGGGGCATCGAGGAGATCGAATGCGTCGTGCCGAACCAGGCCGGCGTGGCGCGCGGCAAGGTGATGCCAGTCGAGAAATTCTTCGGCAACCCGGTCATGAGCCTGCCGAACGCGATCTTCTACCAGACCATCGCGGGCGATTACCCGGAAGAGGAACTCGACAGGGCGGTGCCGACCGACTCGGACCTTCTGCTCCAGCCGGACTTCTCGACGCTGTGCGTCGTGCCCTGGGCGAGCGACCCGACGGTGCAGGTGCTGCACGACGCCTATCATCGCGACGGGCAGCCGGTGGAAAACGCGCCGCGCAACGTGCTCAAGCGCGTGCTGAAGCTCTACGAGGAGAAGGGCTGGCGGCCGGTCGTCGCGCCCGAGATCGAGTTCTACCTTGTGAAGAAGAACCTCGATCCGGACTATCCCCTGGAGCCACCCATCGGCCGCTCCGGCCGCCCCGAAATCGGCCGGCAGGCCTATTCGATCGCGGCGGTCAATGAGTTCGACGACCTGTTCGAGCTCATCTACGACTATTCGGAGGCACAGGGCCTCGCCATCGACACGCTGATCCACGAGGAAGGCGCGGGCCAGATGGAGATCAACCTGCGCCATGGCGACCCGCTCGACCTCGCCGACCAGGTGTTCTTCTTCAAGCGCACCATTCGCGAGGCGGCACTGCAGCACGACATGTACGCCACCTTCATGGCCAAGCCCATCGCGCGCCAGCCGGGCTCGGCCATGCACATCCACATGTCGCTCCAGGATGCCAGGACCGGCCGCAACGTCTTCAGCGACCGGCAGGGCCGGCCGACGCCGGAGTTCTTCGCCTTCATCGCCGGGCTGCAGACCCACCTGCCCGCCGCCATGCCGATGCTCGCGCCCTACGTGAACTCCTACCGGCGCATGATGAAGAACTCGTCGGCCCCCATCAACGTGCAGTGGGGCTACGACAACCGCACGACCGGCCTGCGCGTGCCGCCCTCGGACGCGGCGGCGCGGCGGGTCGAGAACCGGATCCCCTCCTCCGACGCCAACCCCTATCTGGCCATGGCAGCCTCGCTCGCCTGCGGCTGGCTCGGCATCGAGAACGGGCTTACGCCCGGCGAGCCTGTCTCGGGCTCGGCCTACGACCTTGCCTTCGACCTGCCGCGTGGGCTCCTCGAGGCGGTGTCGGAGCTCGAGGACAGCGAGGCGCTCAAGGACGTGCTCGGCGTCAATTTCGTGCGCACCTACACGGCGGTGAAGCGGGCCGAGTTCGAGACCTTCATGGAAGTCATCAGCCCGTGGGAGCGTGAATATCTCCTTCTGAACGTATGACCGTGCAGCCCTCCCACATGAGCCTCTACGAAGCGAGCGCGCCGCCGCCGGCGCCGCGACCGGCACTCGTGGGGGCGCAGCGCGCCGACGTGTGCATCGTCGGTGCCGGCCTCACGGGCCTTGGCGCGGCCCTGACCCTGGCGGAGGCGGGCACCGGGGCGCTCGTGATCGAGGCTGAGCGTGTGGGCGCAGGCGCGTCCGGCGTCAACGGCGGCCAGATCCACCCCGGTCAGCGCCGTGACCAGAGCTGGCTCGAGGCGAGGCTGGGCGAGATGCGCGCCCGCGCCCTGTGGGACCTCGCTGAGGAAGCGCGCGGCTGGGTCGACGCCACGATCGTCGCCCACGCCATTCCCTGTGAGCGCCGACACGGCCTGCTGCATCTCGCCCATCGACCGGGGCTTTACCGCGGCCTCGTTGCCGAGGCCGAGCATCTCGCGCGCCGCTACGGCGTCGCCGGTATCGAACTCTTCGACGCCAAGCGCCTGCCGGAGATCACCGGCGCCGTGGGCTATGTCGGCGGCGTGCTCGACCCGCATCACGGCGGGCACGTCGATCCGCTTGCGTTGACGCGGGGCCTCGCCGCCGCGGCCGAGGCGGCCGGCGCGCGCATCGCCGAGACGAGCCCGGTGACGGAGATCGAGCGACAGGGAGCGCAGTGGCTCGTGCGCACGCCCGAGGCGACGGTGACGGCGCAAGCAGTGATCGTCACGGGCGACGGGACCTCGGGGCGGCTGCACGCGGCGATCGCGGCCCATGTCATGCCGCTCGTCAACTTCATGATCGCCACCGAGCCGCTTGGTGCGCGGGCCGACCGCGTCCTGAAAGGCGCCATCGCCGCCTCGGACACCAAGCACGTCGTCAACTATTTCCGCCGCACCGGCGAGGGGCGGCTCATCTTCGGCGGCGGCGAGAGCTATGGAGCCCGGCTGCCGGCCGGTTTCCCGGAGCGCGTGCGTCGGCGAATGCTCGCGATCTTCCCCATGCTCGCCAAGGTGCGCATCGAGCACGCCTGGGGCGGCACGCTCGGCATCACGGCCCCCCGCCTGCCCTACGTGCGGCAGATCGAGCCCGGGCTCTATGCCGCGGCCGGCTATTCCGGCCAGGGTGTCATGCTCGGTCCTTACACCGGGCGCGCCATTGCCCTGGCGATCGGGGGCGATGCCACACGCTTCGACCTTCTGGCGGGCCTGCCCGTTCCGCCGCTGCCCGGCGGCAGGCTGCTGCGTCGCCCGCTCCTCGTCGCCGCCATGATCGGCTTCGGCTTCCTCGACCGGCTGTGAAGAGCGCCGGCCTGCGCGACACTGTCCGTCAGTGCCCCCCTCCGCCACCGCCCGCGCGCTGCGGACGCTGCATCAGCGGCGCGGCGAAGGCGAGGCCGATGAACAGGAAGGTGAGCAGGTAGAAGACATCGCTAAAGGCCATCACCGTCGCCTCGCGCCGCACGATGAGCGCCATCTGCTTCAGGGCCGCCATGTCGGCGTTGGAGCCGAGCGCGGCGAGGCCGTTGGTCAGGGTCGCGAGCGTTCCCTCGGCCTCTGGTTTGCCCCAGGCGACCATCTCCCGCAGCCGCGCGAGGTGCAGGTCCGTGCGGTCGTTCAGCACCGTGTTGATGATGGCGAGCCCGACCGCCCCGCCCAGGTTGCGCGTGAGGTTGAACAGGCCGGAGGCGTTCTTGAGCTTGTCCGGCGACAGCGTGCCCAGCGCGATGTTGTTGATCGGCACCATGCAGATCATCAGCGACACGCCGCGGAAGATCTGCGGCAGAAAGAGCTCCCAGAAATCCCAGTCCTTGGTGATGAAGGTGACCTGCCAGGTGCCGAGGCCGAAGCCCACAAGGCCGATCGCCATCATCAGGCGCGGGTCGAGCCTGGTCATCAGCCGGCCCGCGAGGGGAGCAGCGAGGAACATGCACACGCCGGTAACGAACATCGTCTCGCCGATCATCAGCGCCGAATAGCCCCGGATGCGACCGAGGAAGACGGGGTAGAGATAGGTGAGCCCGTAGAGGCCGATGCCCATCACGAAGCTGAAGGCCGAGCCCGCCGCGAAATTGCGGTTCAGGAAGGCGCGCAGGTCGACGACGGGCTCGGGACGCGCGAGCGCACGCCAGAAGAAGCCGGCAGCCGCAATCGCGGTGACCCCGGTGAAGAGAGAGATCCACTCGTCGTCGAACCAGTCCTTGGTGGGCCCCTCTTCGAGCACGAATTCGAGGCTGCCGAGGAAAGCCGCCATGAAGGCAAGCCCCCACCAGTCGAAGCGCTTCAGGAGGTCGAGATCGGGCTCGTCGAAGTCGACAAGCAGATAGGTCGAGAGCGTGACGACGAAGCCCGGCACGATGTTGACGAGGAACAGCCAGTGCCAGGAAAAGAGATCGGTCAGATAGCCACCGACGGTCGGGCCGATGGTCGGCGCGAGCGTCGCCACGAGGCCGATGATCGGCGACATGAGCGACTGCTTCTCGCGCGGGAAGATCGCGTAGGCCGTGGCGAAGACCGTCGGGATCATGCCTCCGCCGATGAAGCCCTGGAGCGCGCGATAGACGATCATCTGCTCGATGGACGTCGCCGTGGCACAAAGCAGGCTCGACAGCGTGAAGCCGCCGGCGGAGATGACGAAGATCCAGCGCGTCGACAATGCCCGCGACAGGAAGCCGGACAGCGGTATCATCACCACTTCGGCGATGAGATAGGCCGTCTGCACCCAGGAGATCTCGTCGGCGCTGGCGCCCAGGCTCGCCTGAATCTCGGCGAGCGAGGCCGAGACGATCTGGATGTCCAGGATGGCCATGAACATCCCGAACGCCATGCAGATGAAGGCCATGAACTTGCGCGCGTCGACGCCCGCGACGGTTGCGCCCCGGCTGGTGCCGGCCCCCTCCCCGCCCGCCGTCGTCGCCATGCTCATCACGGCAGCTCGTGTCACTCGGCCGCGGCGGTCCGTGCGGGAGCAGCGCCCCCGCGCGTGTCAACCGTGGCGACGACGGACATCCCGGGCCTGAGCAGCCCCTCATGGGTCAGGTCCGGCGCGAAACGGATGCGCACGGGCACGCGCTGCACAATCTTCGTGAAGTTGCCGGTGGCGTTCTCCGGCGGCAGCAGGCTTGAGCGGTCCGAGACATGGGTGACAGGACGTACCGGACACATGGGTGACACTTCCCCCAGGCGCGCCTGGGGG
>NZ_JASJEV010000015.1 GCF_030067675.1 Chelatococcus albus
GGCTGCGCTTCATGTCCTGGTCCTCTCAGTGGGCCAGAACGAACTTCAATCCGGATTAGATCGCAGGGGCAACGTCATCGGCTTTGCCGCGCAGCGGCTGATGGAACTGGAGTTCGGCGCCGTGACCGGCGCGGCCTATGGCGAGAAGGACCCTGCGCGACGGGCGCAGCGCAACGGCTATCGCGAGCGCGACTGGGAGACGCGAGCTGGCACGGTCGGCTGCGCATCGCGAAGCTGCGCAAGGGCAGCTACTTCCCCGGCTTCCCCGAGCCGCGGCGCATGGTGGAGAAGGCGCTGACGGCGGTGATCCAGGAAGCCTATATCCAGGACATCTCGACCCGCTCGGTCGACGATCTGGTCAAGACGATGGGCATGAGCGGCATCTCCAAGAGCCAGGTCTCGCGGCTCTGCGAGGAGATCGACGAGCGGGTGCAGGCCTTCCTCGATCGGCCGATCGAGGGCAACTGGCCCTATCTGTGGATCGACGCCACCTATGTGAAGGTGCGCCAGGCCGGCCGAATCGTCTCGGTCGCGGTGATCGTCGCGGTCGGCGTCAACGGCGACGGAAGGCGCGAGGTGTTGGGCATGGATATCGGCCCGTCCGAGGCCGAGACCTTCTGGACCGCCTTCCTGCGCAAGCTGGCGCGGCGCGGTCTGCGCGGCGTCAAGCTCGTCGTCTCCGACAGCCATGAGGGCATCAAGGCCGCCGTCGCGAAGGTGCTGACCGCGACCTGGCAGCGCTGCCGGGTGCACTTCATGCGCAATGCCCTGGCTCACGCCGGCCGCAGCGGACGGCGTGTCGTCTCGGCCTTCATCGCCACCGCCTTCGCCCAGGACGATGCGGCGGCCGCCAGCCAGCAATGGCGCAAGGTCGCTGATCAGCTCAGGCCGACCGTTCCCAAGCTCGCCGCGCTGATGGATGCCGCCGAGACCGACGTGCTCGCCTGCATGACCTTCCCGACCCAGCACCGCGCCAAGCTGCACAGCACCAACCCGCTGGAGCGCCTCAACGGCGAGATCAAGCGCCGCACCGAGGTCGTCGGCATCTTCCCGAACGAGGCCGCCATCACACGGCTCGTCGGCGCGATCCTGCTCGAACAGAACGACGAATGGGCCGTCCAGCGCGCCCGCTACATCACGCTGGAAAGCATCGCCCCGATCAGCGATGATCCCCTCGTCAGCTTACCAAACGTCGCAGCCTGGCCAGCCCGGCCAATGCCGGCAAGCGACGGTCCCCTCCGTCAGCTACACCACCATCAGGGACACCCCCCCTCGGCAGCCTGCTCCTCCACAGGATCAGCCACTGATCCCATTCTCAAACGGACTCCAAACGCGTCGTCGACCTCCCGACCGGCGATGTTCTCCCCATCGGACGGGGGGCGCGTCTCGATGCCTTCGCCCTGGATGACGAGGGTGCCCTGATTTCGCAACCGGGCTTTGTCGGCGAATTGCACGCCCGCGGAGGCACCGTATCGCAGGGCTATTGGGGTGACCCGGAGCTCACAGCGGCGCGGTTCGTGCAAGATCCCCTTCACGCCAACTTCCACGCCCCGGTCTACAAGAGTGGCGATCTCGTGGAATTGGATACAGATGGCAATTTTCGCCATGTCGGGCGCAAGGACGCACAGGTCAAAATCAGAGGATATCGCGTCAACCTCAATGAAGTCGAAGATGCCATCCTGCGACACCCTGACGTCACGGAGGTCGCATCATCGATCGTGGAGACGCGCGGCGCGCGCGGTTCCTCAAGGCTTTCATCGTCGCCGCCGACGGCGCAACGGTCGATTTCGGCGACCTGAAGAGACACTGCCTCCGGAGACTGCCCAGCTACATGGTTCCGGAGGAGATGGAACTGTGCCGATCGCTGCCGAAGACATCGACGGGAAAGATTGACCGCAGGCAGCTCAAACAGGCCGCGCCCTGAGAGTGCAGTCGGCGGACCCGTCGCGGGCGACGCCACGGCGAGGCCGAACGGCAGGTTCGGCCCCGGGTCACCGCGTCAACGGTCGGTCCGATCCGACGCAGTGGTCCAGGCCCCTCCCTCGCTCGCCGCGAGGGAGGCGCATGGAGACACCGGATGCGCCGACAGTCCACACAGCAAATTTGTCTGTCTCATCCCCATATGCTGGCAGGATCTCGCGAGTGAGGCAGCCGGCCACCTAGACGCCCCGATCGTCCAGGCAGCGCCGGTTGAACGCCATGCCGGGCACCCGCCCGTCAGGCGCACCCATCGGCATCAGCGCTTGTCCCCGCTCCGGCGGCGCGGCCCGCGGCATGGCGTCCCGGGAGATCCGCTCAGCCCTTCCCCTTCGATCAGAACGGATACGGCGCGTGGGTATCCTTCAGGCTCCGAATGACGAAGCTCGTCCTCGTATTCCGGATACCATCGATCTTGTAGAGCTTGCGAAAGAGAAAATCCTCCAGCCCCTGCGCGCCCTTGACTGCAACCTTTATGAAGTAATCGAATTCACCTGTGGTCAAATGCACATCCATGACTTCCGGCAACGAAGCAATGGATGCACCAAATTTCTCCAGAACATCATCATCATGGCTGTTCAGCCTGATGTCGATCAGAACGATATCGGTGTATCCCAGCCGGCGAAAATCAACCAGGGCACTGTAGCCCTGAATGTAGCCCTCGTTCTCGAGGCGGCGGACTCTCTGCCAGCACGGACTCGGCGACAGCCCCACGCGCTCCGAGAGCTCGTTCGTCGTCTGCCGCCCCTCGGCGACGAGGGCATTCAAGATTCGTTTGTCGATCTGATCGAGCGGCCTTGTCATGGCGGACCCTCCAAGTCTCGTCGATAAATTTTCTGTCAATGTGGAGTATGACAGAAATTTCATCCGCCGTGAGGCGAAAACATCATGTCCTTCCGCAAGATTTCCACGGTGTTTCCCATAGAGTCGAATGGGCGCAAGATGAGCACATCGTCGGGTGAGCCCCGGCGGCAGTCGGTCGACGTGCTCTGCGGGTCGGAGAGCGGCCGGCAGGCCCGCCGCGCGCCGCCTGCGGGCCATCGTTTCGAGCGAGGGGGCAATGAGCACATCGGAGTATGGTCCGCTGAGCCTCCATGTTCCCGAACCAGCGGTGCGGCCGGGCGATACGCCTGACTTCTCCAACGTCGTGATCCCCAAGGCCGGCTCGGTCGCGCGCCCGCCGATCGACGTCGACCCCAGGGAGATCCGCGACCTCGCCTTCTCCATCATCCGGGTGCTCAACCGCGAGGGGGAGGCTGTCGGCCCGTGGGCCGGTACGCTGTCGGACGAGGAGCTCAACGAGGGTCTGCGTCACATGATGACGCTGCGCGCCTTCGACGCGCGCATGCTGATGGCGCAGCGCCAGGGCAAGACCTCCTTCTACATGCAGCACATGGGGGAGGAGGCGGTCAGCTGCGCCTTCCGCAAGGCGCTCGCGCCGGGTGACATGAACTTCCCGACCTATCGGCAGGCTGGCCTGCTCATCGCCGGCGGCTACCCGATCGTCGACATGATGAACCAGATCTACTCCAACGAGGCCGATCCCCTGAAGGGCCGCCAGCTGCCGATCATGTATTCGTCGAAGGAGCACGGCTTCTTCTCGATCTCGGGCAATCTCGGCACGCAGTTCATCCAGGCCGTCGGATGGGCCATGGCCTCGGCGATCAAGAACGACAGCAAGATCGCCGTCGGCTGGATCGGCGACGGCTCGACCGCCGAGTCCGACTTCCATGCTGCCCTGGTCTTCGCCTCGACCTACCGCGCCCCGGTGGTGCTCAACATCGTCAACAATCAGTGGGCGATCTCGACCTTCCAGGGCATCGCGCGCGGCGGATCGGGCACCTTCGCCGCCCGCGCGCTCGGCTTCGGCATCCCGGCGCTGAGGGTCGACGGCAACGACTATCCCGCCGTCCATGCGGTCGCCATGTGGGCGGCGCAACGTGCGCGGCGCAACCTCGGGCCGACACTGATCGAGCACGTCACCTACCGCGTCGGCGCACATTCGACATCGGACGATCCCTCCGCCTACCGGCCGAAGGAGGAAACGGAGGCCTGGCCGCTCGGCGACCCCGTGATCCGGTTGAAGAACCACCTGATCCGCAAGGGCATCTGGAGCGAGGAGCGCCACAGGCAGCTCGAAGCCGAGATCCTCGAGACGGTCATCGGCGCGCAGAAGGAGGCCGAGAAGCACGGCACGCTGCATTCGGGCGGCAAGCCCTCGGTGCGCGACATGTTCGAGGGCGTCTACGCCGAGATGCCGCCGCATCTCAGGCGCCAGCGCCAGCAGGCGGGGGTGTGACCATGGAAACGGCCGCGTGCGCGACGGCTCACATCGGGTGCTGCGCGCCTCGCTCTCCCCATCGGAGCAAGGCGTGCGCCGGGGACGGCGGCCGGGTCCTGCAAATGGCGCGTCGTCAGGGAGTGCTCCCATGCCGCGCATGACAATGATCGAAGCGATCCGCAGCGCCATCGACGTTTCGATGGAGCGGGACGACAATGTCGTCGTGTTCGGCGAGGACGTCGGCTATTTCGGCGGCGTGTTCCGCTGCACGCAGGGACTGCAGCGCAAGTACGGCAGGACCCGCTGCTTCGACACCCCGATCAGCGAACTCGGCATCGTCGGCGCCGCCATCGGCATGGCGGCATACGGCCTGCGCCCCTGCGTGGAGGTGCAGTTCGCCGACTATGTCTATCCGGCCTACGATCAGCTCGTGTCGGAGGCGGCGCGCATCCGATATCGATCCAACGGCCAGTTCACCTGTCCGATGGTCGTGCGCATGCCGGCGGGGGGCGGCATCTTCGGCGGACAGACGCACAGCCAGAGTCCTGAAGCGCTGTTCACCCATGTCTGCGGGCTGAAGGTCGCGGTGCCATCCAACCCTTACGACGCCAAGGGCCTGCTGATCGCCGCCATCGAAGACCCCGACCCTGTCATCTTTCTCGAGCCCAAGCGCCTCTACAATGGCCCCTTCGACGGCCACCACGACAGGCCGGTCACGCCCTGGTCGAAGCACGACCTCGGCGAGGTGCCGGAGGGCCATTTCACCGTGCCGCTCGGCAGCGCGGCGGTGCGCCGGGAGGGCAAGGACCTGACCGTACTTGCCTACGGCACCATGGTGCATGTCGCCCAGGCCGCGGCCGAGGAGGTCGGCATTGATGCCGAGATCATCGATCTCAGGACCCTGCTCCCCCTCGACCTCGAGGCGATCGTGGCGTCGGTGAAGAAGACCGGGCGCTGCGTCGTCGTGCACGAGGCCACGCTCACCTCCGGCTTCGGGGCCGAGCTTGCGGCGCTCGTGCAGGAGCACTGCTTCTTCCACCTCGAGGCGCCCATCGCCCGCGTCACCGGCTGGGACACGCCCTATCCGCACGCGCAGGAGTGGGACTACTTCCCCGGTCCGAAGCGGGTCGGCGAGGCCCTGCTCGCGACGATGGAGGCGTGACGCATGGCCGAGCATGTCATCAGGCTTCCCGATGTCGGCGAGGGCATCGCCGAGGCCGAGCTGGTCGAGTGGCACGTCAAGATCGGCGACGTCGTGCGCGAGGACGCCGTGCTCGCCGCCGTCATGACCGACAAGGCCACGGTCGAAATTCCCTCACCGGTCGACGGCGAAGTGTTGTGGCTCGGCGCCGAGGTCGGCGCCATGGTCGCCGTCGGCGCCCCGCTGGTGCGGCTGAAGACGGAGGGCGAAGGCCTGATCGCGCCGCAAGAGCCGCTCGAAGCGCAGCAGCCTCATGAGGCCAGGCCGCTCATCGTCGCGGAGGCGGCGAAACCGGCCCAGATCGCCGCAACGCGACCGTCGGAACCTGTCGAGACGAAACCGACCATGGCCGCACCGCGGCCGGCCGGCGGCCATCGGGTCGCCCCGGGCGCCCCGCGCCCGGAAGGCGAGAAGCCGCTCGCCTCGCCGGCCGTCAGGCTGCGCGCTCGCGAGGCGGGCATCGACCTGCGCCAGGTCGCCGGCACCGGCCCGGCCAACCGCATCACGCACGCGGACCTCGATGCCTTCATGGCCGGCGGGCTGACGGTCGCCCGTACCGCCCGCCAGGCCGACACCTCGATCCAGGAGGTCAAGGTGATCGGCCTGCGCCGCAGGATCGCGGAGAAGATGGCGCTGGCGAAATCGCGCATCCCGCACATCACCTATGTCGAGGAGGTCGACGTGACGGCGCTGGAAGAGTTGCGCGCCGCACTCAACCGCGACAAGCGCGACGACCGGCCGCGGCTCACCCTCATCCCCTTCCTGATGCGCGCCATGGTGAGGGCGATCGCCGAACAGCCCGGGATGAACGCCCTCTTCGACGATGAAGCAGGGGTGATCGCGATCCACGGCGGTGTCCATATCGGCATCGCCACCCAGACACCGGCAGGGCTCGTCGTGCCGGTGGTGCGGCACGCGGAGGCGCGCGATCTGTGGGACTGTGCCGCCGAGACGGCCCGGCTCGCCGAGGCCGCCCGTGCCGGCCTCGCGACGCGCGAGGAGCTCACAGGCTCGACCATCACCATCACCTCGCTCGGGGCGTTGGGCGGCATCGCGACCACGCCGGTGATCAACCATCCGGAAGTCGCGATCGTCGGCGTCAACAAGATCGCCGTGCGACCCGTCTGGGACGGTTCGCAGTTCATCCCGAGGAAGATGATGAACCTCTCCTCGAGCTTCGATCACCGCGTCGTCGACGGCTGGGATGCCGCGGTCTTCGTCCAGCGCATCAAGGCGCTCCTGGAGACGCCGGCGATGATCTTCATGGAGACCTGACGATGCCGGGAAGGGCCCTATCCGTTCGGATGCCTCCGGGGGCGGCGGCATGAGGGAGATCTCCTGCAAGCTTCTGGTGATCGGCGCCGGACCGGGCGGTTATGTCTGCGCGATCCGCGCCGGCCAGCTCGGGCTCGACACGGTGATCGTGGATGCGGGCAAGCCCGGCGGCACCTGCCTCAACGTCGGCTGCATCCCCTCCAAGGCGCTGATCCACGCCGCAGAGGAATATGAGAAGGTCCTGCACTATGCGGCCGATGCCGGTCCTCTCGGCATCAGCCTGCGGGAGCCCGCCATCGACCTCGCCCGAACGGTCGCCTGGAAGGACAATATCGTGGGACGCCTGAACACGGGCGTCGCCGGGCTCCTGAGGAAGGCGAAGGTCAAGACGGTCGAGGGCCGGGCGCGTTTCCGCGACGGCAAGACCGTCGAGGTGGAGACCGAGACCGGGCGGCAGGTGATCCGCGCCGAAGCCGTCGTGATCGCGACCGGCTCGGCCCCGGTCGAGCTGCCGGCTCTGCCCTTCGGCGGCCCGATCATCTCCTCGACCGGGGCTCTGGCGCTCGCGGAACTGCCGCAAAACCTCATCGTGGTCGGGGCAGGCTATATCGGCCTCGAACTCGGCATGGCGTTCGCCCGCATGGGATCGCGGCTGACCGTGGTCGAGGCCCTGCCGCGCATCCTGCCGCAGTATGACGCCGAGCTCACCCGTCCGGTCGTCAAGCGGCTCGAAGCGCTGGGAGCCGAGCTGCTGCTCGGGGCCAAGGCCAGGGGCCTGTCGTCAACCGGGGACAAGCTCCTGGTCGAGACGGCCGATGGCCGGGAGCTGCAGCTCGCCGCGGATCGGATCCTTGTCGCCGTCGGCCGTCGGCCAGTGATCGAAGGCTGGGGGCTCGACGAGATCGACCTCGACCGGGATGGCGCCTTCATCCGCATCGACGACCATTGTCGCACCTCCATGCGGGGCGTCTATGCCATCGGCGACGTGACCGGCGAGCCGATGCTCGCGCATCGCGCCATGGCGCAGGGCGAAATGGTCGCGGAGATCATCGCCGGCCGCAAGCGCTCCTGGGACAAGCGGGTGATCCCCGCCATCTGCTTCACCGACCCGGAGATCGTAACGGCCGGCCTGTCGCCCGAGGCGGCACGCGCCGCGGGCCGTGAGGTGACGGTGGGCCAGTTCCCCTTCACCGCCAATGGGCGTGCCATGACACGCCAGGGCGAGGATGGCTTCGTCAGGATTGTCGCGCGCACCGACAATCACCTCGTGCTGGGCATCCAGGCCGTCGGCCAGGGGGTATCCGAGCTCGCAGCCTGTTTCGGCCTCGCCATCGAGATGGGCGCCTGCCTTGAGGACGTCGCCGCGACGATCCATGCCCATCCGACCCAGGGCGAGGCCTTTCAGGAAGCCGCCCTCAAGGCTCTCGGCCACGCGCTGCACATCTGAGCGCCTTCCTCATTTCGCCGAGCCGGGCCTCGGCGCCGGACCGTAAAGCGCCGCCGCGCCATCGGCGCGGCTGACGCTGCAGCTTTGACCTACCACTACCTTGGCAGATATTTGGCGGCCATGGATCTGCGGCGGTGCGGGCAGCGGGTTGGTGGCGGCGGCGCGAGCGCGGTGAGGACGGCCTGCCGGATGGCTGGAAGGCTTGGCTGCGGCGGCGGGCCGAGGGCTCTTTTTTTTCACCCGCCAGCTTGAGACGGCGGGATTGCAGGAAGGCACAGGCGATCATGGTCATCGATGCGTGACGATGCAGGCCTGGCCATGAGCGGCCTTCGAAGCGGTCGAGACCGGGTTCTTCCTCCAGCTGCCGGTGAGCCTGCTCACACACCCAGCGCGCCTTGATGGCTGCGGCGAGCTTCTTGAGCGGGATGCCGGCAGGAAGGTTGGAGAGATAGTATTTGCGCTCGCCGGTCGTGCGGTGCTCGCCGATGACCCACACCTCCTCGCCGGGCAGGTGCCGGGCCCCATGTCATGGATGCACTGGGTGGGACCGTCGGCGACACGCACGCGCGTGGCGGCGAAGCGCGCCGACAGGCGCCCCTTCGCGCCGCAACGCCAGCCGATCGTTCGCCATCGGGCGGTCTCCAGCATCGCCTGCGCGGTGATCGACTTCACGTCGGGGATGTGGCGCTGGCGCGGGCGGCCGCGCCCGGCGACCGGGAAGATCATCGCGACATCGGCGGGATAGACCTTCTGCTTGAACGGGATGCCGACCGCCCAGGTGAGGCCGCGTTCGCTCAAGGCCTGGCGGAACGGCGCGCTCAAGCCATAGCCGGCATCGGCGAGAAGGCGGCCGAAGCGCACGCCGGCAGCGCGAACCCGGTCAATTTCGGCCGGGGCGATCTCGGGCTTGGTTCGATAATCCCGACGATCCTGCGGCACGCCGGCGCGCTCGAGCCGGGCGGGATCGCTCGTTTGGCTCTCGGGCAGGAACAGCCGCAGCCCGACCATAACCGGCACCTCGCCCGAGGCGGGCGTCGGCGACACCAATGTCTGGCAGTTGGCGTTCTTGCCGAGCGCCGATGCATACTGCGGGGCAACGCCGACCGAGTGACGCCCCTTCCTGGACCGCGCGGTATCATCGACGATCAGCCAGGCGTTCTCCCCGCCGACTACAATACCGCCCGGCCGCACTCCCAGATCGCCTGGCAGACACCGAACGAGTTCGCTAGCACCTTCGCCCCGCGACGGTCGCTCACGCTGCGCTATGCCAACGGCTCCGCGCAAGCGCCCGCCGCTTCACCCGCCCAGCAGGGCATAACCAATGCCGGAAGCGAACTCAGAACTGGATAGAGCTTGGGGGCAACGTCAATTCGAACGGAGCCGGTCCGGAGTGCGAATGACGCCCGGCGGCCGGCACGCGCTGCGTCACGTGAAGCGTATCATCGCTGAACTCGACGAGATCAAGAGAGCCGGACGGCGCAATGGGTCAGGGCAACTTGGAGAGGTCAGATTGGGCGTGCGGACGCCCCCAATTGGAGACCCGCTGTCCGACCTTCTTGCTTCCTGGCACCGCAAGGACCCAAAGGTGGAACTGACGCTTCACGAAATGCATGAGCACCAGATCTGCGCCGCCCTTGAGGCACGCGAGATCGACGGCGCGTTCATGACAAAGCATACGTTGCGTCCCCATGCGGTCTACGAACCGATTTACTCTGAGCGCATGTTTGCCGCGCTGCCGAGCAATCATCGATTGGCATCATGCCGTAAGATCGATCTGACTTCGTTGCGGCCCGAGACAATACTCGTCCAAGGATGGAATGATAGTCAGTCTGCGAGAGAACTATACGCTTCTTTCTTGGGAAGCGGTGCAGACTTCCGAGCCCATCCCGCGAGCAAGCAAAGCATTCTTGCACTCGTTGCTGCTGGTTTTGGCATTACGCTGGCAACGGCCGGACAAGCACAGGTGAAGTTCCCGGGTGTGATCTTCAAGTCGATCACGGACGCTAATGCTCTCTTGGAACTCGTTCTCACATGGCTGCCCAGCCGTGAGGATTCGGTCGTTGGCTGCTTCATCGCATTCATGCGAGCTGAGGCCCATTCCCTAGCTGTGGAATCTGAGGAGGTTGTTCATCCGAACTGATGGCCTGAAGGTGGTCGTTGCCAGACGAAGCACCGCAGGACACGAGGATGAACCACCCGCACAAGAATGCGCGAACGACGCCGCTCGGTCGAGCGGAGATGGTGAGACGGATCGTCGAAGAGGGGCGGCCGGTGGTGGAAGTCGCCGCAGGCTTCGGCATCAGCGAGCGGACGGCCCGCAAGTGGCTCGCCCGGTGGCGGGCCGAAGGCGCGGCCGGCCTCGCCGCCATTCGCCGCCCTCTCCCGCGTGGGGACCACCGCGGCAGGTGCGCCCTCCACAATGGGCATCCTGCCAGAATATTCCACAATAGGGCCAGTCATTTCATTGCCGTCAACAACGGTTGACAAACATGCAATTACAACTCTAATGATGATACACGCCAAATATTACCGACAATAACTTATATGCAACATCAAACAAATTCAAGTCATTGCGCCAAAATACCATAATACCTGATTTAGAATAGAAATATATATTAAGTCTTGCTGCATCTGAAAGTATAGTTTTGCATTTCTCTCTTATCTGATGATAAAAATGATGGTAAATTTTCCACGAGAGCCCCCTTCGCCGGCGAGGATGGCGGCCACGAGGGTCGGGACATGGTACCGCGCGTTTGGCGGCAGGCGTTCATTGCCTGCATGTGCGCCGGTGGCTGGCAGGCCGGCGGCGCGGCGCAGGCGCAGGATGCGAGCGGTAAGGCCGTGGCCGTGCTGCAGGCCGCGGATGCCGTCGGCCCCACCGGCGCGCGCATTCTCGCGATCGAGCAGCCCGTATATATGGGCGACCGCATCCGCACCGGCTCGACCGGAGAGGCGCAGATCCGCTTCCATGACGACACCCGTCTCGTGGTGGGGCCGGACTCCGTCTTCCTGATCGAGCGCTACGTCCTGCGCGGCAGCACGACGGTGAAGGATTTCACGGTGGATGCGCTGCGCGGCTCGTTCCGGTTCATGAGCGGAGCGAGCCCCAAATCCGCCTATGCCATCCGCACGCCGACGGCAACCATCGGCATCAGGGGAACGCAGTTCGATCTCGCCGTCGGTCCCGGCGGCGAAACGAGCTTCGTCCTGTTCGACGGCCGGGCGCGCGTCTGCGACGGCAACGGCCGGTGCCTGACAGCGACGGAACCGTGCAGCATGCTGTTCGTGCCGTCGCGCGGACCGGTGCGGCGGGTCTCCAGCCTCCAGGAAACGCGCTCGCGCTTGCGCGCGGACTTTCCCTATGTGGTCGGCCAGTCCTTCCGCCTGCGGCGGGACTTCCAGGTGAATGTCTCTTCCTGCGGCGACCTGACCCAGACCTTCCCCTAGGAGGACACGAGGGGGGGCGTCGCGCCGGCGGCGACTCCCGCCGCCCCGCGCGACTCCACCCCTGCCAGCGCGGCGCCGGACAGCCCCGCCTCCCCGAGCTCTCCGTCGAACCCCGGTCCCGACGCCGGCCAGGCGTCGAAGGGCAATCCGGGGAACGACAAGGGTGTCGGCAATGCAGGCGAGTCGCCGGGGGGCGGGAATTTCGGCGGCGGCAGCCGCGGCCAGGGCGACACCCATGGCCAAGGTCACGGACGCGGCGGCGGTCATGCCCAGGGGGGACAGGATGGCGGCCAGGGAGGGGCACGGTGATCGCCGGGCCCCGCGACGCGGGCA
Organism: Chelatococcus albus; assembly: GCF_030067675.1. GTDB lineage: Bacteria > Pseudomonadota > Alphaproteobacteria > Rhizobiales > Beijerinckiaceae > Chelatococcus_A > Chelatococcus_A albus. Next base: position 11,962 of record NZ_JASJEV010000015.1, read on the forward strand.
GACGAACCGGCGCCGCCGATCCCGGACCCGGTCCGCCGCCGACGCGCCGGGACAGCGCATGAAGGCTGGTGATGAACCGGGTGCAAGTCCTCGCCATGGCCCTCGGTGCGACGCTCGTCGGAGCATTCGCCGGCCTGCGCATTCTCGATCCTCTCGAGCTCAAGGTCGCCCGTGAGGCGGTCTTCGACGAGTATCAGAGACTTGCTCCGCGTCCGTTCCAGGACCTGCCGATCCGGATCGTGGACGTCGACGAGGCCTCTCTCGCCGCACGCGGCCAGTGGCCCTGGTCGCGCGCCGAGCTCGCGCGGCTCGTGGAGCGGCTTCAGGATCTCGGTGCAGCGGTCGTCGTCTTCGACATGGTCTTCGCGGAACCCGACCGCTCGCAGGCTGCCACGGGGCCCGTCGAGACGGGTCTGACTGCCGCGACGATCGGCGGCAGTCAGCATTCCCCATTGCCGGGCGCCGCGGCGCCGGACGTCGCATTCGCCCGCGCCATCGCCGACCGGCCGGTCGTGCTCGGCTTCGGGGTCCAGCCGGGCCGTGACGACCGGCGGCCGCCGCGCAAGACGGGCTTCGCCCACACGGGCCAGGATCCGAAGGAAGCCCTCTTCCACTTCCAGGCCGCGACGCGGAACCTGCCGGCGCTCGACGCGGCCGCGGCAGGGGTCGGGGCGATCAGCCTCAGCCCGGAGGACAACCTGGGCGTCGTCCGCCACGTCCCGCTCCTCTGGACGGACGGGCGGCAGATCTTCCCCAGCCTTGCCCTCGAGGCCCTGCGGGTCGCGCAAGGGGCGGCGACGATCCTGATCCACGGCACGCCGAAACCACCGGCCGCCGTCGCGCTCATCCGCGTCGGCGATTTCGACATCCCGACGACGCGGGCGGGCGAAATCCGCCTGCGCTTCACGCCGGAGACCCCGGAGCGGTACGTCTCGGCGATGCGCGTCCTCGCGACCGAACCGGATGCCGACCTGAGGCGAGTGATCGAGGGACGCCTCGTCCTCGTCGGAACGTCCGCGACCGGCCTGCTCGACGCGCGCGCCACACCGCTCGGCGAGACGGTTCCCGGCGTCTCGATCCAGGCCCAGGCGCTGGAGCAGATCCTGAGCGGGGCGCATCTGCTGCGCCCGGACTGGGTCGACCCGCTCGAGGTCCTGGCCACGATACTCATCGGCCTCCTGATCGCGCTTACGGCGATCTTCAACGGCCCGGCTGTCGCCCTCATCCTCGGCGGGGCGATCGCCAGCGCCACGGTCACGGGCTCCTGGCTCGCCTTCACCCGCTGGGGACTGCTCGTCGATCCGGTCTTTCCATGCCTGACCGGGCTTGCGCTTCACTTCGCCATCACCACCTTCCGCTACTTTGCGGCCGACCGCGACAAGCGCTTCGTGCGCCGCGCCTTCGCCCATTACGTGGCGCCGTCGATCCTCGCCCAGATCGAGAAGGACCCGAAGGCACTGCGCCTCGGGGGCGAGGAGCGCGACATCACCATCATGTTCGTGGACATCCGCAATTTCACTGCACTCAGCGAACAGCTCACCCCGACCCACGTCGTCGAGTTCCTCAACCGGCTTCTCGGCCGCCTGAGCGAGGACGTCATCGCCGAGGCGGGCACGATCGACAAATACATCGGCGACTCGATCATGGCGTTCTGGAACGCCCCCATCGAGGTGCCCGACCATCAGCGTCGCGCCTGCCGTGCAGCGCTGCGCATGCGCGAGACTCTGAACGCGCTGAACGAGGCCGATGCCTTTGAGCTCAGGCGGCGCGGCTATCCGGTCACTGAGGTCGCCATCGGCATCGGCATCAATGCGGGGCCCGCCTGCGTCGGCAACATGGGATCCGAGAGCCGATTCAACTATTCTGCCGTCGGCGACACCGTGAACGTCGCCTCACGCATCGAGAGCACGTCCAAGGCGATCGGCTTCGACATCGTCGTCTCGGACAGCGTCGCGCGCGACGTGGCGGACTTCGCCTTCCTCGACGCCGGTTTCGTCGAGCTGCGCGGCAAGACCGGCAAGACCAGGATGCACGTCCTCGTCGGCGACGAACGCGTCGCCCAGAGCCCCGAGTTCCTGGAACTGCACAGCCTCCACCAACAGCTTCTCGACGCCATGGGCCACGGGCGCGACAAGGTGATCGCGGACCGCCTCCGCGCGTGCCGACGCTTCGCGCGGCAAGAAGCGCCGTCATTGCTGAGATTCTACGACGCCATGTCTCATGACATCGCGGGGCGAACGACCTCTCGTGAGAAATACGCGATCGAATAGCTGAATGACTGCTCGCAGCCGGCTTGCGGAGCGGCCCGCGCCTGCGCGCCGCACCACGTCAGCTTTCGGCAATCTCGACCGGTGAGAGAGCGCGCAAGGCACCCACCGCCGGTCGGTGGGCGCGACCGCCGTGGAGCGCGCTCATGCACGATGATCCAGCCGACAGCCCGGGCCGAGGCCGCAACGAACCTCCTGCAGGGGGACCGGCCATGCGGGCGTCTTGGGCGGCGCCGCGGCTCGACGCCCTCGCCCGCAGCGCTGCCTCCGCGCTGTGCACCGCCTATCTGAAGCTGGTCATCGCCACCACCCGCTTCAGGCCGCCACCGGCCGGGCGGGACGCGGCGGCGGAGATCGAGGAGCCCTGCATCGTCGCCATGTGGCACGGCCAGCAGCTTCTGGCGCCGGCCGCGCGACGCGGCGGGCGGCGCGTCAAAGTGCTGGTCTCCAGCCATCGCGACGGCGCCCTGGTCGGCGCAGTCGTCCGCCGCCTGGGGCTCGGGGTCATCCGCGGCTCCGGCGCCCATGACCGGCAACAGGCGCGCAGGAAAGGAGGCATGGCCGCCTTTCGGCAGATGCTGCGGGCGCTCGCAGCCGGCGAGAGCGTGGCGCTCACGGCCGACGTGCCGAAGACGGCCCGTCGCGCGGGCCTCGGCATCGTCCTCCTCGCCAAGCATTCCGGGCGGCCGATCCATCCGCTCGCCGTCGTCTCCAACCGCCGCATCGATCTCGACAACTGGGACCGCACGAGCATTCCGCTGCCCTTCGGGCGCGGCGCCATCGTCGTCGGCCAGCCGATCCACGTCCCCCCCGATGCCGGCGACGAGGCTCTGGAGCAGGCGCGCCGGGCGGTCGAGCGCGGCCTGGATGCGACCATCGCCCGCGCCTACGCCGCCGTCGGTGACCGCGATCCCGGCGCGGTCCGCGACATGTCCGCCCCGGCACCCGCGCAGGTCGTGACAGACCCGATGGGCACGGGTTCCATTCACCCCTCCTTCGGCTCGCGCGCGCCCATGGCCAATCGTGCTTTCCGTCACGGCAGACCCGGCCGCGCGACCGCCGCGCGGATCGCGGGCCTCATTGCCGGTATCGCGGCCGCCGCTGTCGCCGTCGCGGCGATCGCGCTTGCGGAATTCCGCCTCCAGGACGAGATGGAGAAGGGCTGGCGCATCATCCGCGCAAGCGACGATGCGCTTCCCGCCGGACGCCCATAGGTGTTGCAGCGCACCACCGGCCGCCCCGCCGAGGGTCACGCTTCTGAAATCAATTTACATGGCGAGGCAGGAGCCCGCCTGAGCCGCGCGACGTGACCTGCCACTGGGGATGCGGTCGAAACGGATGTTCCCGATTGCGAACGGGCGCTCCGACTGCCTTGCGCCGCCGTTCCATCCGCCTATGCTGGCCAACTGCCCTCGCAGGCGCTGCCGCCTGCGGGCTCGGAATATGTAATTAAATTACACCGTTTCCCGGGGAGCCCGCCCGCATGTATCGCGCCATGTACGCCTACGCCTGGGACATCGCCGAGGAAGGGCTCGACGCAGCCATGGAGCGCATGGCCGGGATGGGCATCGGCACGCTCACTCTCGCCGCCTCCTACCACGCCGGCAAGTTCATCCGCCCGCGCGGCAAGGCGGGCAAGGTGGTGTTCCCCGAGGACGGCACCGTCTACTTCCGGCCGCGGACCGAGCTCTACGGTGCCATCAAGCCGCGCGTGAGCAACCTCGTCGAAGGGCACGACCTCTTCTCCGACTGGCCGCGCGACGCCCGGCTGCGGCTCAATGCCTGGACGGTGCTCCTGCACAACACGCCGCTCGGCGCGGCGCACCCCGACTGCGTGGTGCGCAATGCCTTCGGTGACGCCTACGTTTACAGCCTCGAGCCCTGCCATCCCGACGTGCGCGCCTATGCGGTGGCGCTGGCGCGCGACCTCGCCTCGCGACCGGCGGTCTGCGGGCTGTCGCTCGAGACGCCCGGCTACCTGCCCTATGCGCACGGCTTCCACCACGAGTTGACGCAGGTGCCGCTCAACCCCTGGGCCGAGATCCTCCTCGGGCTGTCGTTCTCGCAGAGCTGCGTCACGCGCGCGGAGGCCGCCGGCGTGCCGGCGCGACGGGTGCGCGACACGGTGGCCCGCGCGCTCGACCGATGGCTCGCGAGCGACGCCGCGCCCGCGGACGACATGGCCATGCACTGGGCGCTCGCCGACGCCGTCGGCGACCCGGACCTTCTCGCGTTCCTGCGCTGGCGCTCGGAGCCCGTGACGAGCCTCGTCGGCGCGATCCGCGCGGCGATGCCGGAGGGCGTGACGCTCGCCGTCATCCCCTCGGTGCAGCGGCCGAGCGCGCTCGCCTGGTCCGAAGGCTCGGACCTCGCGGCCCTCGCCGGCGTCGCCGACCGGCTGGAGATCCCGCTCTACGAGCGTTCGACGGCGCGGGCGCTCGCCGATCTGTGGGACGTGCGCCGCCGGGTGGGCCGGGAGCGGCCGCTGCGCTGCATCCTGCGGCCCGGGCCGCCGGACATGACGGCGAAGGGGGAGCTCGTGACGCTCGTGGCCGAACTCGCAGCCCGGGGCATCGACGAGATCGCCTTCTACAACGACGGCCTGCTGAGGCCGCACCACCACGCCTGGGTGCGCGACGCTCTGGCGCAACTGCCGCCTGCAGGGAGGACAACATGAGGTTTTCCGGCAAGACCGTGCTCGTCACCGGCGCGGGCGGCGGCATCGGCCGGGCGCTCGTCGCGCATTTCACCGGCGAGGGGGCTCGCATCATCGCCCACGACCGCAGCGAGGAAGCGCTCGCGCCCGTGGCAGGCGCCCATCGCCCGGCGATCCTTGCCTGGTCGGACCTGTGCGACGCGGAGGCGACGCGCCAGACGATCACCGCCGCGGTCGAGCGCGCCGGCGGGCTCGACATCCTCGTCAACAACGCCGGGGCGGCGGCGGCAAAGACGCTCGGCTCGATGACGGTCGCCGCCTTCCACCGCGACATCGACCTCAACCTGAAGGGCACCTACCACGTCGTCGAGGCGGCGCTGCCGGCACTCAAGGCGCGGCCCGGCACGGCGATCGTCAATATCGGCACCGTGAACGCCCTCGGCAGCTACGGCCATCCGGCCTATGCCGCCGCCAAGGCAGGGCTCGTCAGCCTGACGAAGTCGATGGCGGTGGAGCTCGGCCGCTACGGCATCCGCGTCAACATCGTCTGCCCGGGCACGGTGCGCACGCCCGCCTGGAACGACCGCATCGCGCTCGACCCCGCCGTCTTCGACGAGGTCAAGCGCTGGTATCCGCTCGGCCGCGTCGCGGAGCCGGAGGAGATCGCCCGTGTCGTTGCCTTCCTCGCCTCGGACGACGCGGCGGTGGTCACGGGGGCCGTGCTGCCGGCCGACTGCGGCTTGACGGCCGGGCAGCCGCCCCTGGTCCAGGCCTTCACCTATGAGCAGGTGTAACCTGCACCCCGGCGCCGGCCTTCACGGGCGGCAATGCGAATGAGCCGTGCATGACGATCCTCGATCTCGATCCAATCCTCGCCTCGGCCGTCGACGGCCGGACCAAGGGCCTGCCGCCGGACAGCGCCGAGATGCCGCTCGCCGCCGTGGCGCGGCAGGGCTGGAATGTGCTGAGGGGCGACCTGCCCTTCCCGCAGGCGGTGCTGAAGCAGGGCGTCATGCGCCGCAATGCCGAATGGATGCGCGACTTCGTGGGGCGCGCAGGCGTCGACCTCGCGCCCCACGGCAAGACGACCATGGCACCGCAGATCTACGACCTGCAGCTTGCGGCCGGGGCCTGGGGCATCACCGTCGCCACGGCGCAGCAGGCGCGCGTGGCGGTCGCCGCCGGCGCGCGGCGCGTCATCGTGGCGAACGAGGTCGTCGACCGCGCCTCCATTGCCGCCCTCGGCCGCCTGCTCGCCGCCGACCCGGGGCTCATCCTCTACGCGCTCGTCGACAGTGTGGCCGGCGTGATGCGGCTCGCCGAAGCGCTGCCTGCCCATCCCGGCCTCGCCCGGCTCGGCTGTCTCGTCGAGCTCGGCGTCGCGGGCGGGCGCACCGGCTGCCGCAGCCCCGACCAGGCGGCGGCCGTTGCCCGCGCCGTGCGCGCCGCCGGCCTCACCCTCGCCGGCGTCGAGGGCTATGAGGGCGTGATCGGCAACAGCGGCACGGCCGACGAGAATGGTGCCGTGCGCCGCTATCTCCGGGCCCTGACGGAGCTCTCCCGCCGGCTCGACGCCGATGGCCTGTTCGCCGGGCAGGAGATCCTCGTCACGGCCGGAGGCTCGGGCTGCTTCGACCTCGTGGTCGAGGGGCTCTCCGGACCCGCGCTGTCGCGGCCGGTGCGGATCGTGCTGCGCAGCGGCTGCTACATCACCCACGACAGCGTGCTCTACGAGCGGCTGTTCGCGGCCATCGCCGCGCGGGCCGGCGAGGCACTGCCCCAGGGGCGGCTCGCGCCGGCGCTGGAGATCTGGGCCATGGTGCAGTCGGTCCCGGAGCCCGGCCGCGCCATTGTCACCATGGGCAAGCGCGACGTCGGCTTCGACGCGCATCTGCCCGTGCCGACGCATCTGTTCCGCGAGGAACGCGACAGCCGCCCGGTCCCCCTCGACGAGGGCTTTCGCGTCTCGAAGCTCTTCGACCAGCACGCCTGTCTCGACCTGCCGGCGGGCGCCGACCTCCGCGTGGGCGATCTCGTGGCCTGCGGCATCTCGCACCCCTGCACCACCTTCGACCGCTGGCAGGTGCTGATGGTCGTCGACGACGGTTACACCGTCGTCGACGCGGTGCGGACCTTCTTCTGAGGCGGCCATGCGCGCGCCCGTCGTCGACATCGTCTCGCGCATCGAGCAGGTGATGCCCTCGCTCAGCCCGGCCGAGCGACGCGTCGGCGAGGCGGTGCGCGCCGACTATGAGGCGGCGACGCGGCTCTCCATCGCCGAGCTCGCGGCGCGGGCCGGCGTCAGCCAGCCGAGCGTGACGCGCTTCAGCCGCTCGCTCGGCTGCGCCTCCTTCGCCGACTTCAAGCTGATGCTCGCAAGGACCCTCGCGGTCGCCCTGCCCTATCTCGCCGGGCGGGCGTCGGGTGATCGCCCGGCGGCGGACGACGTCGGCCAGCTGGCGCAGGGCATCATGCAGGTGGCGAGCCAGGCCGTGCTCGATGCGCTGGCGCAGATCAACAGCGAGGCGCTGCGCAAGGCGATCGCGGCGATTGCCGCCGCCCGCCGGCTCGACATCTACGGCCAGGGCGGCGGCTCGAGCGCCGTGGCCGAAGATGCGCGCCTGCGCTTCTTCCGCATGGGCCTGCCGACGGCAGCCTATGCGGACGGGCACCAGCAGCGCATGTCGGCGGCGACCCTCTCGGCGGGCGACGCGGTGCTCGCCATCTCGAACAGCGGGCGCTCGAAGCCTGTCATCGAGGCGGTGGAGATCGCCCGCTCCTACGGCGCCTCCACCGTGGCGCTGACGCGGCCCGGCACGCCGCTCGCGCGTGCGGCCGAGATCCCCCTCCTCGTCGCCATTCCCGACGACGGCAACATCTTCCGTCCCACGCCCTCGCGCTATGCTCATCTCGCCATCGTCGACACGCTGGCCGCCGGCGTCGCCATGCAGCGCGGCCCCGCCGTGCGCGAGACGCTGAGGCGGGTCCGCTACACCCTGGCGCGCATCGGCATCGCCATTCCCGTGCCGGGCAACGATCCGACCACCATCGCCGCCGACGACGAGCGGCAAGACTGAGGCTGCCCATGTCCCCTCCCCGCTACGACCTCGTGCTGCGCAATGCGCTCGTCATCGACGGCACCGGTGCCGCCCCCTACCGCGGCGAAGTGGCGCTCGCGGGCGATCGCATCGCCCTCGTCGGCGCGGCGGGCCTCGTCGCGCCGGGCGACGCGGCACGGGAGCTCGACATCGCCGGCAGGGCGGTATCGCCGGGCTTCATCGACGCGCACACGCACGACGATCGCATCGTGCTCGACGCCCCGGACATGTTGCCCAAGGTCAGCCAGGGCGTGACCACGGTCGTTGCCGGCAACTGCGGCATCAGCCTCGCGCCCGTCACCTTCGCCGGCGAGCCGCCACCGCCCATGAACCTCCTCGGCGGGAGGAAGGCCTACGCCTTCCCGCGCTTCGCCAACTATGCGGCGGCGGTGCGAGAGACGACGCCCGGCGTCAACGTCGCCGCCCTCGTCGGCCACTCGGCCCTGCGGCTCGCGACCATGGACGACGTGTCGCGCAAGGCGAGCGAACGGGAGATCGGCGCCATGCGCGATCTCGCGGACGAGGCCATGGAGAACGGCGCCATCGGTTTCTCCTCCGGCCTGTTCTACCTCACCAACAAGGCCGCGGACGCCGACGAGGTGGTGGCGGTGGCGGCCCGCTTCGCCGAGCACGGCGGCGTCTATGCGACGCACATGCGCGACGAGTTCGACAATGTCGTCGACAGCCTCGCCGAGACCTTCCTGACCGCCGAAAGGGCCCACATTCCGGTCGTCGTCTCGCATCACAAATGCGCGGGACCGCGGAACTGGGGCCGCACGCAGGAAACGCTGCCGCTCATCGCCGCGGCGGCCGGGCGCCATCCGGTGTCGCTCGACGCCTACCCTTACGAGGCGGGCTCGACCGTGCTGCGCGAGGACCTCGTCACCGACGAGTACCGCATCATGATCGCCTGGTCGGCGCCGCATCCGGAGGTGACGGGCCTCGACCTCACCGACATCGCCACGGCCTGGGGCCTCGGCCTCCCGGAGACGGCGCGGCGCCTGCAGCCGGCCGGCGCCATCTACTTCCAGATGGACGAGGCGGACGTGCGCCGCGTGCTCGCCTTCCCGCTGACCATGATCGGCTCGGACGGGCTGCCGCACGACCGGCATCCCCATCCGCGGCTGTGGGGCACCTTCCCCCGCGTGCTCGGCCGCTACGCGCGCGAGCTTGGCCTCTTCCCGCTCGAGACGGCGGTGCACAAGATGACCGGCATGCCGGCGAAGACCTTCCGCCTCGCGGGCCGGGGCCGCATCGCACCCGGCTTCTTCGCCGATCTCGTCGTCTTCGATCCCGAGACGGTGGCCGATCGGGCGACCTACGAGAAGCCGACGGAGATGTCGGCCGGCATCGAGCACGTCTTCGTCAACGGCCGGCTGAGCTGGTCGGCCGGCGAGACGACGGTGAAGCGGGCCGGACGGCTTATCGGGGGCAGGGCATAGGATCGATACGCCTGCGATCGGGCCGGATCGGGTGGTTGCCGCTTGAACACCTCCTCCCCGTCACCCCGGAAACGATCGCGGTGCCGGTGAGGGCGCAGCGGCCGCCGCGCCGTCCCGATCACCCGCATCGGCTCTGGGTCCCGGGCTCCGGCTTCGCCGGCCCCGGGATGACCGGGGGTGGTTCCCGCGTGAACTCTGACTGTCACCCCGGAAACGATCGCGGTGCCGGCGAGGGCGCGGCGGGCGCCGCGCCTTCCGGTTCACGCGCATCGGCTCTGGGTCCCGGGCTCCTCGCTGCGCTCGGCCCCGGGATGACGGCGGGTGGTTCCTGCGCGAACCTCGTCCCGGAGGCAGCCGAAATCGGCCTTTGACAACCTGACGCCCCCGCGTCCATAATTGGTCCGACCATTGGCCCAATCTCCCGTGCCTATGTCTGCCACTCCCGTCCCTCTCCATCCCATCCGCACGGCGGCGCGCGACGATGCGGTGCTGGATGCGCTCGCGGCCTTCGCGGCGAGCGAGGGGCTCGGGCCCGGGGACCGGCTGCCGACCGAGCGCGTGCTTGCCGACCGGCTCAAGGTGAGCCGCACGACCGTGCGCGAGGCGCTGACGCGCTGGGAGGGCCTCGGCCTTGTCGAGCGGCGCCAGGGCAGCGGCACCTATCTCAAGGCTCCCGTCTCGCGGGACATGCTGCATCTGCCGCTGACCCTGCCGTCTGGCAGCGACCTCGACAGCCTGATGCACACGCTAGAGATCCGCCGCGGCCTCGAAGGCGAGGCCGCCGCCCTGTGCGCCCTGCGCGCCGGACCGCGGGAGATCGCCCTCATCCGCCACAAGCTCGAGGTGATGGAGAAGGCCTTCCACGAGCGGCAGGGCATGTCCTCTGACGAGGACTGGGACTTCCACCAGGCAATCTTCCGCGCCTCGGGCAATCCGCTCTTCGAACAGATCGTCGCGGCCATGTACGAGCTGTTCCACCGCTTCTGGGAACATCCGCTCGGCGTGCACGACTTCGGCCACGCGAGCTTTCCCTTTCACCGCACGCTCTACGAGCGCATCGCCGCGCGCGATCCCGAGGGGGCGCGCGCCGAGGCCCTGAAGATCATCGCGAGCGTCGAGGCGGACCTGCGCCGCGGCGCCGCCAGGCTCGACATCACGGGTTCCCGATGAACGACCATTCCAGTCTCTTGAGCCCCGACACGCTGGCGCAGGCCGCGACGCTGCTCGCCCATGACGAACCGCTCCCCGGCGGGCCGGTGGTGCCGCCGATCTACCAGACCTCGCTCTTCACCTTCGCAAGCTTTGCCGAGATGGCCGACACCTTCGCCGGCCGGCGGCGCCAGCCGATCTATTCGCGCGGCGACAACCCGACGGTGATGGAATTCGAGAGCCGCATCGCCGCCCTCGAAGGCGCGGAGGCGGCGCGCGCGTTCTCGAGCGGCATGGGGGCGATCAGCGCCACCATCCTCGCCTTCGTCGGGGCGGGCGAGCGGATGGTGGCGGTGCGCCACGTCTACGGCGACGCCTATCGCCTGTTCGAACGCCTGCTGCCACACCTCGGCATCACGGTCGACTATGTCGACGGCTCGGACGCCGCGGCGGTGGCGGCTGCCCTGCCGGGTGCCCGGCTCCTCTATCTCGAGAACCCCTGCTCGATGATCTTCGAGCTGCAGGAGATCGCGCTCCTCGCCCGCATGGCGCGCGCGCAGGGGATCGTGACGGCCATCGACAATTCCTGGGCGACGCCCCTCTTCCAGAAGCCGATCACGCATGGCGTCGACCTCGTGCTGCACTCGGCCTCGAAATATCTCGGCGGACACAGCGACACGGTGGCGGGCATCGTCGCCGGGTCGGCCGAGCACATCGCCCGCATCAACGCGCGCACCTTTCCCTATCTCGGCGCCAAGCTCTCGCCCTTCGAGGCCTGGCTGCTGCTGCGGGGCCTGCGCACCCTGCCGCTGCGCCTCGCCCACCACATGAAGAGCGCGCTCGCCATCGCCGAGCGCCTGCGCGGCCACCCCGCCGTCGAGCGGGTGATGCATCCGGCCTATTCGAACCATCCCGGCAAGGCGACGCTCACAGGCTTTTCCGGCCTCTTCTCCTTCGAGGTGGCGGAGGCGATCGACGTGCCGGCCTTCATCGACGCACTGAGGCTCTTCCGCATCGGCGTGAGCTGGGGCGGGCACGAGAGCCTCGTCGTGCCCGCGCTCGCCTCCCTGCAGCAGACGCCGGACGTCAACTCCTTCAGCCGCTTCGGCGTCAGCCCACGCACCATCCGCCTCCACATCGGCGTCGAGGACACGGAGGACCTCTGGGCCGACCTCACGCAGGCGCTCGACCGCGCCCGCCGCTGACCTACGGGAAAACAACGAACGACCAAGAGCAACGACAGAGGGGAAGGACAATGCCAGCGACTTTCAGGTTCTCGATCACGGCTCTGGCGGGGGCTGCGGCCGGCCTCGCGCTCTCGGCCTCGGCGGCCCTGGCCGAGACGAAGATCAAGATGGTGGAGGTGATCACCAGCCCGCCGCGCACGGAGTTCATCAGGAAGCAGATCGCCGCCTTCGAGCAGGCGAACCCCGGCATCAAGGTGGAGCTCGTGTCGCTGCCGTGGGGGCAGGCCTTCGAGAAGTTCCTCACCATGGTGCAGGCCGGAGACACGCCGGACGTGGTCGAGATGCCGGAACGCTGGCTCGGCCTCTACGCCACCAACGCCCAGCTCGAAGACCTCGGGCCCCACATGAAGGACTGGAAGGATGCGGCGACGCTGGGCGCCCGCGCCAGGGAATTCGGCTCGGCGGTCGACAGCAAGATGTTTATGCTGCCCTACGGCTACTACGTGCGGGCGCTGTTCTGGAACAAGAAGCTCTTCGCCGAGGCCGGGCTCTCCGCGCCGCCGGCGACGGTCGACGAGTTCATGGAGGCGAACAGGAAGATCTCCGCGCTGAAGGGGAAATATGGCTATTGCCTGCGCGGCGGCCCCGGCTCCTTCAGCGGCGTGCAGATGTTCATGAACATCGCCAACGGCAAGGGCGGCTACTTCAACGCCGACGGCTCGGCCACCTTCAACGAGCCGGGCGCCGTGAAGGGCCTCGAGATGCTCGCCGACATCTACAAGAAGGGCTTTGCCCCGAAGGACAGCGTCAACTGGGGCTTCAACGAGATTGTCGCGGGCTTCTACTCCGGCACCTGCGCCATGCTGGACCAGGACCCGGACGCGCTCCTCGGCATCGCCGAGAAGATGAAGGCGGAGGACTTCGCCGTCGCCCCGATGCCGACCGGCCCTTCGGGCAAGTCCTACCCGACCCTCGGCTACGCCGGCTGGTCGATGTTCGCCAATTCCAAGGTGAAGAAGGACGCCTGGAAGCTGATCGCGCATCTCTCGGCGCCGCAGGCGAACATCGAATGGGCCAAGGTCGTCGGCGTGCTGCCGATCCACGACGGCGCCGACAAGGACCCCTTCTTCGCCTCCGATGGCTTCAAGGGCTGGTTCGAGGAACTGCGCAACCCCGCGAAGTACGAGTTCGTCACCAACCCGAGCCACCTCGAGAACCTTGGCAATTTCTACGACCAGATCGCGGTCAAGGGTTTCCAGCAGGTGCTCGTCGGCCAGCGCACGGCGAAAGACGTCGCCGACGAATGGGCGAAGATCCTCTCCGAGCAGCAGAAGGCCTGGATGGCGAAGAACAAGAAGGGCTGAGCGCCTCGCACGTCGGGCCGCCGCCCGTCGAGGGCGGCGGCCGGATCACCGGGAATGTGGCCCCGGCCGGCGCAGGGCGCCGGCGGATGGCGAGGGTTCCAGCGGCATGACCTCATTGTCCTCCCAGATGGCGGAGGCGGCGTCCCGTTCCGGCTCCGGCGGCCGGCGTCGGGCGCTCCTCGCGGCGCTCGAGCCATGGGCCTATCTGAGCCCGGCGCTCGTCCTCATCGCCACCGTACTGCTCGTGCCGCTCCTCTTCGGCATCGGCTATTCCTTCCGCAAGTTCTCGGCCTTCCGCTCCGAGTTCGTCGGCCTCGGCCAGTACGAGGCGATGCTCCACGATCCGATCCTCGGGCAGGCGCTCGTCAACACCCTGTGGTGGACGGCGGGCAGCCTCTTCTTCCAGTTCTTCCTCGGGCTCGGCCTCGCGCTCCTCCTCGACAGGGATTTCGTCGGGCGGCGCCTGGTGCAGGCCATCGTCTTCCTGCCCTGGGCGGTGCCGACCTTCCTCTCCGGCCTCACCTGGGCGTGGCTGTTCAACCCGATCATCGGCCCCCTGCCCCATTGGCTCTCGGCCCTCGGGCTCAAGGCGGAGCCGACCAACATCCTCGCCGATCCGGCGACCGCCATGTGGGGGCCGATCATCGCCAATGTCTGGTTCGGCATCCCCTTCTTCGCCATCACCCTGCTCGCGGCGCTGAAGTCGATCCCCTCCGAGCTCTACGAGGCGGCCGCCATCGACGGGGCGAACCCGTGGCAACGCTTCACCCGGGTGACGCTGCCCTTCCTCGCGCCGACCATCGCCATCACGGTGATGCTGCGCACCATCTGGATCGCCACCTTCGCCGACCTGATCTACGTCATGACCGAGGGCGGCCCGGCCGGCTCCACCAACACGGTCGCCACCTACATCTACGTCAGCGCCTTCAAGTCGCTCGACAAGGGCTATGCCTCGGCGGTCGCCGTGCTGCTGCTCGCCCTCCTCATCCTCTATGCCGTCGTGCTCATCCGCATGCGGCGCCTCTTCGCGAGGGACGCCTGATGATCGCCGGACGCTCCCGGGCGAAGCGCAGGCTCGCCGCCGCCGGCCTCTATGCCGCGGTCGGGCTCTATGTCGCCTTCGCCCTCTTCCCGCTGTTCTGGACCTTCAAGATCTCGGTGACGCCACAGTCGCTCCTCTACGGCGAGGGCATCACCGTCTGGCCGTCGGCGGCGACACTCGACAACTACGCGCGCGTGCTGCGCGCCACCGACTTCCCGCGCTACTTCCTCAACAGCGTCGTGGTCTCGGTGACGACGGCGGCGATCGTCACCCTCGTCGCCTCGGCGGCAGGCTATTCCCTGTCGCGCTTCCGCTTCCGCGGCAAGGCGGCGGTCGCCTTCCTGCTGCTGCTGACGCAGACCTTCCCGCTCGTCATGGTCATCCCGCCGATCTACCGGCTGATGGGCGAGATCGGGCTCACCAACAGCCTGACGGGGCTCATCGTCATCTACACAGCCTTCAACGTCGCCTTCGCGACCTTCCTCATGCAGTCCTACTTCGACGGCATCCCGAAGGACCTGGAGGAGGCCGCGATGATCGACGGCTGCACCCGCGTCGAGGCGCTGCGGCGCGTGATCGTGCCCCTCACGCTGCCCGGCATGGGAGCGACGCTCGGCTTCGTCTTCACCGCGGCGTGGAGCGAGCTCCTCTTCGCGCTGATGCTGATCAACAGCGAGAACCAGAAGACCTTCGCAGTCGGGCTCCTCACCTTCATCGGCAAGTTCGCGGTCGACTGGGGGCAGATGATGGCGGCCTCCGTGCTCGCCCTCGTCCCGGCCTGCCTGTTCTTCGCCTTCCTGCAACGCTACCTCGTCACCGGCCTCACCGCCGGCGCCGTGAAAGGCTGACGCCATGGCTTCCGTCACCCTGCGCAACGTCCAGAAGCGCTACGGGGCGCTCAACGTCCTCTCGGCCGTGGACCTCGCCATCGCCGACGGCGAGTTCATCGTGCTCGTCGGCCCCTCCGGCTGTGGAAAGTCCACGCTCCTGCGCATGATTGCCGGGCTAGAGGACATCTCGGCGGGCGAGATCCGCATCGGCGAGCGCCTGGTCAACGACGTCGCGCCCAAGGACCGCGACATCGCCATGGTCTTCCAGTCCTACGCGCTCTACCCGCATATGGATGTCGCCGCCAACATGGGTTTCAGCCTGGCGCTGCGGAAGGCGGCGCGGCAGACCATCGCCGAGCGCGTGGCCGGCGCGGCCGGGCGCCTCGGGCTCGAGGCGCTGCTCGCCCGCCTGCCGCGCCAGCTCTCGGGCGGCCAGCGCCAGCGCGTCGCCATGGGCCGGGCCATCGTGCGCGACCCGCAGGTCTTCCTCTTCGACGAGCCGCTGTCGAACCTCGATGCCAAGCTCAGGGTGCACATGCGCGCCGAGATCAAGGCCCTGCACCAGAGCCTGAAGACGACGGCAATCTACGTGACCCACGACCAGATCGAGGCGATGACAATGGCCGACCGCATCGTCGTCATGCACGACGGCGTCGTGCAGCAGGTCGGCGCGCCGCTCGATCTCTACGACCGTCCGGCCAATGCGTTCGTCGCCGGCTTCATCGGCTCGCCCGCCATGAACTTCCTGCCGGCGCGGGTCTGGCGGGCGGGTGACGAGGCCGCGGTGGTGCTCGCCGACGGCGGCACCCTCGCCATCGACGCCGCGCTTCCCGTGCGCGACGGCGACCTCGTGACGCTCGGCGTGCGCCCGGAGCATCCGCGCATCGCGGCGAGCGGCGCCCTCGCGGGCGAGGTCGCGGTGGTCGAGCCCCTCGGGCTGTCGACGCAGCTCTACGCGACGCTCGCCGGCCAGCAGGTCTGCAGCCTCGCCATGGGACGCGTCGCGGCCGCGCCCGGCGAGCCCATCCGCCTGACGGCCGAACCCGGCGACCTGCACCTGTTCCAGCGGGAAACGGGCCAGCGGATCGGTTAGGCGCGGCCGCCGGCCGGCGCGGCGCGTGACGCCCCTGTGTTCGGGTGGGGGCCGAGCGCCGGCGGCGGTCTAGATTGCAGCCGCCGCGACGGAGCCGCCTCCCCTCGCCCGGCGCGGTCTGCAAGGTGGAGAGGACCGTGCTCGGCCTCGCGGATCGACCACCTCGGACCCAAGGTCGGATTCCTGCCACGTCGGGCGTCTATGGAGGCCGGGCCTCGGCGGCGCACGCTCCCGGCGCCGGGGCAATGACATACCGCTCACCGCACTGTTATGGTTAACGGGTATGGTTAACCTATCCGATCGAGGAGCTTCCCGATGGCCTTGCCCCAGCCCGCTCCTGCCCCGTTTCTTGCGCATGTTCGCCAATTGCATTTGAACCAAGCGCTGCGGCGCCGAATCACGTCCCACACCCGCGACGGCGGCTGGGAGGCGGCCGAGAGAGCGCTCTTCGGCCTGCGCCAGCTCGAGGTCTCGTGGGAGGCGCAGACGGGCACCCTGTGGACCTTCATGCGGCCGCACGGGCGCCCCAGCTACAACCCGGCGATGCTCGCCGATTTCCACGCCTGGCAGGACGGAATCCAGGCCCTGTTCAAGGGGCGCGAGAGCGACATCCGCTATCTCGTCCTCGGTTCGCGCTTTCCCGGCGTGTTCAATCTCGGCGGCGACCTCGACCTCTTCGCCGAGAAGATCCGCCAGCGCGACCGGGAGACCCTCGTGCGCTACGGCCGGTCCTGCATCAACATCCTCTATCGCAACATGAGGGCGCTCGACCTGCCGATGATCACCATCGGCCTCGTGCAGGGCGACGCGCTCGGCGGCGGCTTCGAATCGCTCCTGTCCTTCAACGTCATCGTTGCCGAGCGGGGCGTGAAGTTCGGCCTGCCGGAGACCGTCTTCGGCCTCTTCCCCGGCATGGGCGCCTACAGCTTCCTGGCGCGCCGCCTCGGCGCGGCCCGGGCCGAGGAGCTGATCATGAGCGGGCGCCTGTGCACCGCGGAAGAGATGTACGAGATGGGCATCGTCCACGTGCTCGCCGAGCCCGGGGAAGGCCGGCAGGCCGTGCGCAGCTACATCGAGAAGCAGTCGCGTCGCCACGGCGGGCACCGCGCCATCTACCGGGCCGGGCGCAATGTCGATCCGATCACGCTCGAGGAACTCGAGAGCATCGTCGAGATCTGGGCGGATGCGGCGCTCGAGCTGCGCGACCAGGATCTGAAGACCATGAAGCGCCTGGTGGCCGCCCAGGATCGCCTGCTCGGCGTGCCTGCCGTCGCGGCGGAGTGACGGCCCGCCGCCTCTCGCACCTCCTCCCGGGGCGTCGGGCGGGGCAGGTCGCCTCCGTGCGGGCATGCGGCCGGGCCCGGCCCGATCGCATGGCTGCCCCGATCTCCGCGGCCGCCCAGGATCGCCTGCTCGGCGTGCCTGCCGTCGCGGCGGAGTGACGGCCCGCCGCCTCTCGCACCTCCTCCCGGGGCGTCGGGCGGGGCAGGTCGCCTCCGTGCGGGCATGCGGCCGGGCCCGGCCCGATCGCATGGCTGCCCCGATCTCCGCGGCCGCCCATGGACGGCCGTCGGCGCGACCGGCGTCAGGCGACGAGCTGGATCGTGCCGGCGCCGGCCGCGAACAGCTCGCCGACGGCGGCCACGGGCAGGGGCGGGCTGAACAGATAGCCCTGGCCCTGGGTGCAGCCCTCCGCCTTGACGCGTTCGAGCTGCTCCACGGTCTCGATGCCCTCGACGACGATCGCCATCCCAAGGTCCGCACCCATGCCGGCAACCGCACGGATGATGGCGATGGCGCCGTCGTTGCGCTCGAGGTTCTTCACGAAGGAGGCGTCGATCTTGATCTTCTGGAACGAGAACTTGTTGAGATAGCTGAGCGACGAATAGCCGATGCCGAAATCGTCGAGCGACATGCGGATGCCGAGCTTCTGCAGGGCCCGCATGGCGTCGAGCGTCGCCTCGCTGTCCTGCAGCAGCACCGCCTCGGTGATCTCGAGCTCGAGCCGGCTCGCCGGCAGGCCGGACTGAGCGAGCGCGTCGACGATCTGCTTCGTCACGTCGTGGTTCCTGAACTGGACGGGCGACAGGTTGACGGCGAGCCGCACGGTCTCCGGCCATTTCACGGCGTCGGCACAGGCCCGCCTGAGCACCCACTCGCCGATCGGCACGATGAGCCCCGTCTCCTCCGCGATCGGGACGAATTCCGCCGGCGAGATCAACCCCCGCATGGGATGCCGCCAGCGCAGCAGGGCCTCGCAGGCCGCGATGCGGCCGCTCGTCAGGTCGATCAGCGGCTGATAGTGCAGCTCGAACTCCTCGCGGGCCAGCGCCTTGCGCAGGTCGAGCTCCAGCACGCGGCGCAGCTGCGCGGCATGGTCCATTTCGGCTTCGAAGAAGCGGAAGGCGCCGCGCCCCTCCCCCTTGGCGCGATAGAGCGCCGTGTCGGCGTTCTTCAGGAGCTGGTCGACATTGCCGCCGTCCGCCGGGGCCACGGCGATGCCGACGGATGCGCCGATCTCCACCTGCTGGCCGTCAATGTCGAAGGGCGCCGACAGGCTGTCGACGATGCGCTGGGCGAGCTTGGCGGCGTCGCTGCGCCGCAGCAGCGGGGCCTGGAGCACGACGAACTCGTCGCCGCCGAAGCGCGCCACCATGTCGCTGCGCCGCACGGTGGCGCGCAGCCGCTCGCCCACGAGCTGCAGCAGGCGGTCGCCGGCGGGATGCCCGAGCGTATCGTTGACGGCCTTGAAGCGATCGAGGTCGATCCAGTGCATGGCGACGCGGCCGTGCCCCCGCTGCAGGGCGGCGAGCATCTCCTCCATGCGCGTGCGCATGCTCGCGCGATTGGCGAGGCCCGTCAGGTCGTCGTGACGGGCGAGCCGGGCGATCGCCTCCTCCGCCTGCTTCCGCTCCGTGATGTCCTCGAAGATCATGACGGAGCCGCCGCCGGGCATGGGGCGCTGCGTGACGGAGATCGCGCGCTGGTCGGCGAGCGTCACGAGCGTCTGTCCGCCGACCCCCGA
Source organism: Chelatococcus albus (assembly GCF_030067675.1). GTDB lineage: Bacteria > Pseudomonadota > Alphaproteobacteria > Rhizobiales > Beijerinckiaceae > Chelatococcus_A > Chelatococcus_A albus. Next base: position 31,115 of record NZ_JASJEV010000015.1, read on the forward strand.
GGACAGGCGGCGTCCGAGTTCCGCCGCAACCTTGCGCACGCTCATGCCCCGATGATTGCCGCAGGCAATGCTGATCTGCAGGAGCTCGCGGGCCGTCATCCGGTGCTCGACCGCCTGGGGCGGCAGGCCCGCGAGCTGCAGGAAGCGCTCGTTCCACACCACAAGGCGGCTCTCGGCGTCGAACATGCACAGGCCGTGCGACATGTTCTTCAGCGCGGCGTCGAACTGCTCGGCCTGCTGCTCCAGACGCCGCGCCATGATCGCCTTGTCCCGCGTCGTGACCAGGGCGTCGATCACGGTGTCGTGGATGTTGAGCGTGATGTCCATCATCCCGAAGATGAAGAGGAGGAGGACGGCGCCGAGCCCGGAATTGAACAGGCCGCCGAGTGCGAAGAGGCCGAAGGACAGCGGCAAGGCGGCGAGCGCGAGCTGGCCGATGGCGATGAGCGGCCGTCCCGCGTTGCGGCCGCTGATGCCGGCCGCATAGCCCACGGAGGTGGTGGCGAGCAGGAGCTGCAGGCCCGGGTCGTTGGAACGGACGAGAGAGAGGAAGCTGAGGAGCCCGAGCAGTCCCGCGTAGCTCCACGCCCCGACCTCATAGATCCGCTCCCAGCGCAGGATCGTGGCCGGCTCGTTGGTCGGCGCTCGGCGCCGGTAGGCGAGCGCCGACAGGATGCGTCCGACGCCACAGAAAAAGACGGCAATGGAGCAGAGCGTCAGCCAGCGGTCGCCGGAGCGATAGGCGACCATGGCGCCGACGAGGCCGCCCGAGACCGCGCCGACGACGAGCGAGGCGAAGGGGGCGTAGAGCGTATCGACGAGAGCCGCGCGAACCTCCGCCGGCAGCTCCGCATCCGTCCTTCTGACAGCTAGAAGCTTGCGGAACAAACCCGGCATCAACAGTTCCCGAAGGCGTCGAGTAAGCTAACCGTCTTCCCCGGTATTCCGCAACCGCAAAGAACCCGGCCGACCGAAGTTCGAAAATTCTAGGTAAATTTGGCGGCAGGATGGTCCCCTTCATTCGCAGGGGGAATGCTTGCCATCGTCGCCGCGCGGATGAGCGTGCGGCGACGTGGCGGCTGCGTTGCCGCTGCATGCTGCCGACGGTGGGAAGCGCCGGCGATTCTGGACGACAACTTTCCGGCAGGCCCGCCGGCAGACCGAATGCTTTCCCCGGTACCGCTCGGGATGCGCAGCACCGGCCCGATGCAAGCGGCAGCGCCCGACCGCCGAGCTACTCCGCCGCCTCGCGCCTCTCCGCCAGCGAGCGCTCCCAGGCGAGCGCATGGGCGACGATCGCGTCGAGATCGTCGTGCTCCGGCTTCCAGCCGAGGACGGCACGGATGCGGTCGGCGCCCGCGACCAGGGCGGCGGGATCGCCCGCCCGGCGGGGCGCAAGACGGACGGGGAACTCGACACCGGACACACGCTTCACGGCCTCGATCACCTCGAGGACGGAATAGCCGCGCCCGTAGCCGCAGTTGAGGACGGCGCTCTCGCCGCCGGCGGCGAGATGGTCGAGCGCCAGCACGTGGGCCCGGGCGAGGTCGCTGACGTGGATGTAGTCGCGCAGACAGGTCCCGTCCGGCGTCGGATAGTCGGTGCCGAACACGTCGAGGTGCGTGCGCTGCCCAACTGCGGCCTGGGAGGCCACCTTGATGAGATGCGTGGCGCGCGGGCTCGACTGGCCGCTGCGCCTCGCCGGATCGGCGCCGGCGACGTTGAAATAGCGCAGGGCGACGTAGCGCAGCGGATGTGCGGCCGCCGTATCGCGCAGCATGAACTCTGTCATCAGCTTGGAGGTGCCGTAGGGCGATACCGGCGCGAGCCGTGCCGTCTCGGGGATGGGGCTCTCCTTGGCATCACCGTAGACGGCGGCGGTCGAGGAGAAGAGGAAGTGGCGCACGCCGTTCTCGACGGCCGCCCCGATGAGGGCGCGCGACTTCACCGTGTTGTTGAAATAGTAGCCGAGCGGATCGACGACCGAGTCCGGCACGACGATCGACCCGGCGAAATGCACGATGGCGGTCACGCCGTGCTGGCGGATGAGGCGTGCCAGCAGCTTCTCGTCGCCGCAATCCCCTTCGACGAAGGCCGCCGCAGGATGCACCGCCCAGCGAAAGCCCGCGCGCAGATCGTCGAGGACGACGACGTCCCGCCCCGCGTCGACCAATGCCAGGACCATGTGGCTGCCGATGTAGCCGGCTCCGCCCGTGACCATTACCGCCATGTTCGCCCCCTCGGCGTGCGCCCCCGTCGGGCGCGTTGAAAGACCCGCGGCTCAGCCGCCCCTGTGCAGGCGCACGGGCACGCGCACGAGGTCGCGATCCCATGTGACCTTGCAGTTCTTCAACTGGTAGCGCGTGAGGTAGAGGAACCCCTTGTCGCCGAAATCCTCGAAGGAAAAGGTCCGCGCGCCCGCGTCGATGAGCGAGGGATAGAAATAGGCGTCGGGCCGCGTGCAATCCTTGTCCCAGAGCAGTTGCGCCTCCATGACGAGCGAAGGCTCGCTCCAGTGCAGGAGATCCCGCGAGACCGTCGTGAAGATGCCCTCGACCACTTGCCCGCCGGCGCCCCGGCGCTTGTCGGCGAAGACAGCCATCACCTCGTTGCTGCCACGCAGCGTGACGAGCCCGCCGATCATGCGGCCGATGACGTTGGGCGCCACGGGCGTGCAGGTATGGGCGTCGGTGTCGGCGACCGCGTCGCGGAAGGGATCGACGAAGCGGGCGGAGAAATCCGCGCCGTTCCACGCCCGCCACGACGAGGGATCGTCGAGCGTCCGGGTGCGAATAAGGCAGTTGCCGCGCTTCTGCCCCCGGTAGCCGTCGGCGAAGACGAAGGCGTAGTAGAAGCCGTCGCGCGCGATGATGTTGGTCGGGTTGGCATAGCCGACGCGCGCATCCCGATCGGTCGGGAAGGCATAGGGCAGCGTCGCCACCACGGGTGGCTTGCCCTGCCCTTCCGGGCGGAAGGTGCGGCCGCCGTCGCGCGAGACGAGGCCGGTGACGGTGTTGAGCAGGCAGGCGCTGTAGCTGCCGGCGGGGCATTGCCCCGGCGTGCGCTCGCCGCGCAGCTCGGTGTGGGCGAGCGCATAGACCGTGCGTCCGTCATGTGTATAGACGCCGCCGATCCAGCTCAGGTCGTCGAAGGCGGCGAGATCGGCTGAGCGCCTCGCCTCGTAGAGCACGGCGCAGCTCGGCCTGACGGCGTGGAGGCTCGAACCGACGAGAGCGCGGTTGTCGTTGTGGCTGACGATCAGCCGCACCTCGCCCTCGGCGTTGCGGAAGGCACGTGCCGGGGCATCCGGCACGTGGCTCTTCACGCAGGCCTCGCGGGACCAGTCGAACACCGTCTCCATCGGGCCGGCCGGCACGACGGAGAGACCGGCCGAGAGGGTCTGCGCGCTCGCGCGCGGCCCTGCGCCGAGGCCGGCCGCGAGGCATCCCGCGGCCAGGATGATGCGCGCCCCCTTCGTGCGGCCCGCCATCACGCCACCCTTCGCGCCGGCTCGGGCGCCTTCTGCATCACATCCACCATCTTCGTGTCGGCGCCGTTCTCGACGAGGAACTGGCGCATCTCGCGGTAGGTGTGATGGTAGGCGCGGTTGAACTTGTCGAACAGCGACTGGTCCCAATAGTCCTCCAGCACGAAATCCTTGCCGGAGAAGACGTCGAAACTCGGGATCTGGTAGGTCTCGGCGAATTCGACCGTGCGGCTGTCGTAGGTGAAGTAGATCGCCGGCGTCCCGTTGGACAGGGCCATGAGGTTGCCGTGCAGGCGATAGCCGAGGACGAGGTCCTTCTGCTGCACGAGGGCTTCGTAGTCGGCCACGACGTCCGAATAGAACAGCCGCTCGCGGTGCAGCTTCTCCATGGTCTCGTCAAGGTACCACTCGGAAACCCACTTGTTGGCCTTCAGCGTCGCGAAGGCCTCCTCCTTCTGCTCCGGCGTGCCGAAGACGATCTTCTTCTCCTCCACCTCGCCCTGGGCCATGAGCACCACGTCGAAGCGCGCGGCGAGCGACTTCACGAGGTCGCGGTGGAAGGTGAGGTAGCGCTTGATGTCCTGGGCGTAGGCGGGCGAGACCTCGCGGCGCATGGTGACGCCCACGTATTTCACCTCCTCGAGCCGCGGCAGCTTGATGGCGAGGTTCGGATCGTTGCGGCGGAAGGCGGTGGGGCAGCCGACGATGCGCACGTTGCGGATGCCGATGTCCCAGAGCACCTGGGCGGAATAGGTGCCGCGCACGCCGATCGACGTGGTGGAATCGGCCATCATGCGCAGGACGGTCTTCGTCTCGTCGGACAGCTCGAGCTTGCCCTTGACCGGTGCCTGGGCGCCGATGCCGAAGGCGATGACCGGGATCTTCAGGCGCTTGAGGACATCGACCGTCTGGCTCCACTTCATGTCCTTGTGGACGTAGTTGGAGCCGCGCAGGAAGACGTAGTCGTATTCCTTGTTGATGCGGTCGATGTCGTCGAGCTTCGGATTGGCGATCTCGAGCACCCCGAGCTTCTCGAAATCGAGAAGCTTCAGGGACGAGTCGAAGACGAAGGCGTCGCCGATGTTGTGGTAGTGATTGATGTGGGCCTGGATGTCCTTGTAGCGATACCAACGCACGTTGTCGTGGTCGTAGACCTCGCCGGAGGGGATCATCACGAGTATACGTGCCATTGGTCGTCTCCCTTCAACTTCATGCACGGATCAGGCCTGTCAGTTCGTGGCCGCGTCAGGCGGAGCGCGCGGCCGGAGGGGCCGCGGCGGGGGTGCGCGCCGCCCTCCTGGCAGCGATCTCGCGGTAGAGATCGACGTGCAGCCGCGCGAATTCCTCGAAGTCGATGGGCCGCCTGATGCCGGCGCGCAGCCGCTCCCACAGCGAGGGATCGGTCAGCGCCTCGACCATCCGGTCGACCAGGTCCTCCGACGAGCCGACACGGAAATGCAGGCCGTCGACGCCGTCCGTGATCTTCTCGGCCATGCCGCCGATGTTGCTGCAGATAAGCGGGCGGCCGTGGAAGAAGGACTCCTGGATGACGATGGGCGAGTTCTCCCACCAGATGGAGGGAATGATCGTCCAGTCGATGGAGCGCATGAGGCGCGGCATCTCGCTGTTCTGATAGGCACCGTAGAAGCGCACGCGCGGGCCCGCACGCTCGATGAGGGCCTCGATCTTCTCCTGGAAGGGCTTGGGCTGGCGTTCGAGATTGCCGCCGAAGATCATGAGCTGGGCGTCCTCGCCCCACACGGCCTCGGGGATGCGGGTCACGGCGTCGAGCAGCACGTCGACGCCCTTGAAGGCCGTGATCTGGCCGAAATAGGCAAAGCGCGAGCGTCGCCCCTCCGCCGGGCCGAGGGGGCGCGGCGGCACGGGCGCGGCGATGTCGAGGCCGTTCTCGATGACCGTGAAGCGCGCGGCGTCGAGCCCCCAGTCGACGTAGCGGTCGACGAGGAAGCGGCTCGGCGAGACGAAATGGTCGGCGACCTCGAGCAGCCCGCGCACGAAATGCTCGCGCCGCAGGAAGCGCGCCGGCGAGATGTCCGGGAAGCAGGCATTGCAATCGGCGGGCGAGGCCCGGTAGCAGAGTTTCGTGCCGCCCGTCTTCACCATCTGTCCGTGGTGGTGACAGATCGAGAGGAATTCGTGAAAGGTCACCACGATCAGCGTCTCGGGCAGGGCCCGGCGCACGGCGTAGAGGCATTCGAGCCCGAGGCCGATGAAGTGGTGAAAATGCACCACATCCGGCTTCAGGTCCTGCACCACGCGCAGGAAATCGCGCTCGATCTCCTCCGTGTTGCGGTTCGACAGGAGGAAATGATCGTACTCGTCGGCGTGGTAGAGGATCTCGCCGTCCTTCTGGCGCAGGCTGAGCAGGGCGGTCGCGCCGTGGCGCGCCACGGGATGGCCGACGCGCGCGAGGAAACGCGACCCTGCGCCGTCGAGGCGGTTGAGCCCCTTGTGCAGGTTGTAGGAGGCGATCTCGGCACCGCCGAGCGAGAAGCTCGGATGGCCGTGCGACACGACGAGGACGCGCAGGGGACGATCGGTCACGGAACGGTCGGTCATCATCAGCCCCGCATGTTGGCGACCAGGAGGGACCAGCGGCGATTGAAGCTCCAGCGGTCGACGCGCTGGGCCAGACGCCGCCAGGCGAGGCTCGCCGCGCCCGCCTCCTCGTCCGCGGCGACCATCTCGACTTCCGGCAGCCACAGCGACGGCGTGCCGGCGAGCTTGAGCTTGAGGCAGAGGTCGCGCCCCTTGTCGGCGGCGCCGAGATAGGAGCGGCTGAAGCCGCCCGCCGTCTCCACCGCCGCCCGCGGCACGACGCAGCAGGCCACCGATCCGGCCACGACCTCCGTCGGCTCGGCATCGCGCACGACATCGCGCGGATAGCCGATGAAGCGGTCCGTGAGGCGCCGCTCACCGCCCTCCGTCTCGAGCCAGGTGCCGGCGAAGCGGATGGAATTGTCCTCGAAGACGATGGTCGGGCTCACCAGCACCTTGCCGCCGCGGGCGCGGTAGGCGCGCTCCATGCGCGACAGCCAGCCCGCCCGGCGCGGCAGAACGCCGGCCGCGAGGAAGACGAGCGTCTCGGCCGTCGTCGCCCCGAGCGCGGCCTCGAAGGCGTCGCAGACGTCGGTGACGCCCTCGGCGACGACGAGGCGCACGCCAAGACCGTAGAAGCCCGCCAGCCGGCACACCTCGGCGGCAACCCGGTCGAATGCCTCGACGGGAGCCGAGACGATGATCGGCACGGCCCGTGTCTCCGGGTCGAGGGCGAGCAGCGACAGGGCGGCCGTCACCTCCTCGGCGTCGAGCCCGGCGGCGACGACCAGCGCCAGTGGCGCCTCCTCGTCGTCGAAACCGAAATCGCGGGTCTCCACGGTCCGTGGCGGCGGCTGGTCCACGGCCTGCATCATCGGTCCGATGTGCCGCTCGATGGCGAGCGCGGCCGTGGCGGTTCGCGGATCGAGCGCCGAGACGAGCCGCTCGATGACCCGGCGCGACAGGCCGCGCATGGCGGTGAGCGGATAGAAGGCGATCGTGTCGTCCTCGATCGTCAGCTCGAAATAGACCGGCGCCCCGTCGGCCGCGGACAGTCCGGGCACGAAGGCGAGGAAGCCGTGATCGTGGCGGGCCGGGTCGAGCCGGCCGGCAAACAGCGGATCGTTGAGGAAGGCGCTCGTCACGTCCGGGCGCGGCAGGCGTGTCCAGTTCTCCGTGACCGGCTGGGCGCCGGCGCCGGCCCTGAGCGCCATGCTGTCGACGAGGCCGTCGGGGTCGAGCATCCAGCCGCTGACGAGGATGCCGCCGCCGGGCACGTCGACCACCATGTCCATGCCGATGCGGATCGGCTTCTGCAGGGGGGAGACCGTATCGCGCCCGTCGAAACGCTCGCTCGCCCGGCGCAGGATGCGCAGGGTCTCGGTGCCGGCGTCGCCGCGCGGCAGCACGTCCCGGATGTGCGCGGGCACGTCCGTCGAGGCGAGCAGCACGCGCCGCTCGTAGATCTCAAGCGCCCGCCAGCCCTCCGCCCCGCGGAAGTAGAGGCGCTGCAGCTTTTCCGGATCGACAACTGTCTTGCCAGGCGAGAGGAGCCCGAAGAAGCCGTGGCCCCGTCCGCCGAGATCCTCGCGCGGCACGGTCGCCGCCGTGAACTCGCCGACGAGGAAGCCGTCATGCGCCACGAGGAGGCGCGTGGTATCCGCCGGCAGCTCCGTGGACCAGCCCTGGAGGAAGACCTCGCCGGTGTCGAGCGTGCCCATCACCTCGACGAAGCCGTCGTTGCGGGCCGCGGCCTGCAGCATGGTGAGGGCGGCGGCGAGGCGTTTCGGCCCGCTCTTGCCGGACATCAGGGCGTGGATAAGGCCGTCGGCGGCGTCCTTGAAGGCCTCGCCCGCATCGGTCGCCATCAGGTGCAGGAGCCCCTGCAGCGGCAGGGCGCGGCGCACCAGCGTGTAACGCGCCGGCCGGCCGCCGCGGCGCATGACGATGGAGCCGAGGCGCAGCCGGCCCGTGATCTGCAGCGGCACGGCGGCGACGAAGCCGATCGCGGCCTCGGCCGGCGCCTCCGCCCGGCGCCAGGTGACGACGGTCGCCTCCATGCACATGGCCGGATCGCCGTTGAGCAGCACCTGGAGGGCACCGGGCATGGCGTCCGCCACGCCCATGACGAGTACGAACTCCTCGCCGATGGGCGCGGCCAGGGCCGTCTCGCCGTCGACCGGCAGGTTCGGATGTTCGCTCACACGCGCCTCTCCCGTCGCTGAATTGAAAAAACGGCCGTCGTCCGCCGATCCCTTGTGCGCCGAGCGCCGCCCATCACAGCCCGCCCTTGCGCACGAGGAGGAGGGCGACAGCGGCAATGGCGGCGACGGCGGAGATGGCCCCGAGCGCCGCGAGCAGGGTCACCGCCCGGCGCATGGGGCGGTCGGCGGCGGCGGCGAGATCGCGGATGCGCTCGTCGAAATCCGCGAGCGTCCTGTCGAAGCGCATCAGGAAGACCTCGACGTCGGACACGCGGCGCGAGAGCTCGTCCTGGTTGGCCCGCACCACCTCGAGGGCGGCACCGATGCCGTCCTCCGTGGACGACAGTTTCTCCACCTCCTCGGCGGTGGCGCGCAGGATCTCGGCGGCCTCGCGCTGGATGATCTGCGAGCGCCGCTGGGCGGCGATGAGCACATCGAGCTGGTCGAGGACGCGGGCAAGTGGCGCGCTGACGGCAGCCTCGGCGGCGCGCTCGTCCTGCGAGGGCACGCGCAGCATGACCTCCTGTCCCGTCGAGGGCGACACCGCGACGACCGAGAGCTGCTCCGTCTGCTGCATGGCGAAATCCGGCAGCTGCACCTCGAAGGCGTGGGCGCCATCGCCGATGCCGTTGCGGCGAAGGTCGATGCGCGGCCTGTCAGCGACGCCGGAGGCGACCATGCGGCCGCCGAGCAGCACGCGCACCTGCAGGCGCTCGTCGGGATGCGCGCGGTCCCACACCCAGCCGAACAGGCGGGCGCCGTCGATGGCGTCCATCCGGCCGTGGATGTCCGCCGGGTCCGTCTTCTGGGTCTTCGCTTCGGCGAGGCTCATGCGTCTTCCTCCCGGCTCAGGCGGCTGCGGCCATGCGGCCCAGGCGCCGGTAGAGGGCGAGGTGACGGTCGGCGACCGTCTCGATGTCCGGCGGCTCGACGATGCCTTCGACCAGGCGCTCCCACAGGCCCGGCGTCTCGGCGGCCTCGCGCATGGCCCGCGCCAGCGCCACCGGGTCGTCGGGGCGCACATGCAGGCCGTCGATGCCGTGGCGCACCGCCTCGGCCATGCCGCCGATGCCGCTCGTGATCACCGGGCGGCGGTGGCGGAAGGCCTCCTGGATGACGAGCGGCGCGTTCTCCCACCAGATCGAGGGCATGACGACCCAGTCGACCGCAGCCATCAGCGCCGGCAGCTCGTCGCGACCGTAGGGCCCGAGCCGCACGACCCGCGGCTCGGTGGCGGCGGCGAGCGCGTCGACCTCCTCGACGAAGCGCTCCGCCTGGAACGGCGTGCCGCCGTGCAGGCGCAGCTCGAAGCCGTCGAGTTCCTCTTCGATCAGCCGCTTCGCCGCCTTCAGAAGGACGGTGACCCCCTTCCACGGGTTGACGTTGCCGAAATAGCCGAAGACCGGCCGCCGCCCGTCAGGGGAGGAGCGGTGAGCGGCGGCCGGCACGGCAGGCCGACCGTTGGCGATCACGTCGATCGACCCGGCCGGCAGCCCCCAGGCGACGTACCGCTCCTTGAGGAAGCGGCTCGGCGCGACGAAGGCGTCCACCTGCGCGAGGTGGGTCTTGAGGTGCTGCTCGCGCAGCAGGAAACGGTCGGCCGCTATGTCGGGAAAGCAGCCATGGCAACGATCGGGCGAGGCGCGGTCACACCGCTCGCGGCCCCTCGTGCGCATCATCAGGCCGTCGTGGGCGCAGATGGGATAGTAGTCGTGCAGCGTCAGGACGATCCGCGCCTCGGGCAGGACACGCCGGACGAGGGCGATGAACTCGACGCCGACGAGCAGAAGGTGGTGGATGTGCACCACGTCCGGCCGGAAGTCCTCGAGGAGGGCGGTCAGATCCGGCACGACGCCGTAGGTATCCACCTGGCTCATGTAGAAGCGGTCGAAATGCCCGCTCCACAGCACCACCTCGCCCGAGGCGCCCGTGACGGCCTGGAAGGCCGTGCCCGGCCGCGGCTCGCGGTGGATGCGGTTGGTGGCGGCAAGGAACAGCGTCTCGCCCCCCTCGCGCGCCGCGAGGCTGCGGAACAGGTCGTGGGCGAAGATCTCCGTGCCGCCGGGGTGGAAGTCCGGGTGGTTATGCGCAACGACGAGAACCCTCAAGGCGCACTCCCCGGCTTCGCCGCGACGATCACGTCCTGGTAGTGGGCGCTGTCCGTGCCGCGCCAATGACCGAGCTCGACTTGGCGGATCACGAGCCCTGCCGCCTCAAGGGCGTCCTCCACCAGTCCGATATCGAAGCCGATGGCGGCGAGCGGCGCCTGCGGATCGCCGATCCACGTGCCGGGCGCCTCGCCGGGCAGGAACCGCGGGCGCGCCGTCTCCCGCGCCGGATCGCCGGGCGCGACGAGGAAGGCGGTGAGGAACAGCCGGCCGCCCGGCGCGAGGACGCGCGCGACCTCGCGGGCATAGGCGCCGATCTCGGCAAGCGGCAGATGCGTCGCCACCGACACCATCATGGCGAAGTCGAAACCCGCGTCCGGGAAGGGAAGGACCACCTCCTCCCCCGCCAGCTGGCCCTGCGGGTTGTAGAGGGGATGGGCCACGTCCACCCGGCAGAAGCGGAAATTGGGATAGACGGGCGTGATCGTCCGCGTGCACCAGGCGATGCCCTCGGCCACGGGATCGACGCCCTCGTAGGCGGCACCCTCGCCTTCGAGATACTGCGTCAGCGGCACGGCCATGCGGCCGATGCCGCAGCCGATGTCGAGCACGCGCTCGGTCGGCTTCAACTCGCCGAGACGCACGAAATGCCCGAGGAATTCGGCCCCGATGGCGCGGTAGTCGCCATCGCCGACGAAGACGCTTTCGGGCGGCGGCGCGGGCAGGAAGCGGTTGCGCCCGATCGCCTGCATGAGCCACGCCAGCCGCACCTCCTCACCGGCGGAGAGAGGCGGCGTCGCGCGCGCGGGGATCTTGAGGGCGACCTGGACATTCATGCGTTGATGCTCCTGACGACCCGACGATGGCGTGGATCGATGTCTGCCGGTGCCTCGGCCTCGACGGCCGGCAACGTGTCGGCGGGGCGGCGCGGGCCGCCCAGGTGCATGATCGCGGCGATAAGGTCGTTCCAGCGCGCGGCGTGCAGGGCGCAGTTGTATTGCCAGGCGATGCCGCGCATGTAATCGGCGCTCTGCGCCATCGATTGACGTTCGAGGTGATAGAGCTCGACGTCCGGGACATAGAGAATCCGCAGATCCCGCTCGGTGATCTTGAGGCAGAGATCGCTATCCTCGTAGTCGCCGATGACATAGTCCTCGTTGAAGCCGCCGACCTCCTCGTAGAGCGCGCGCGGCAGGATGAGGCAGGCGCCCGTCACCGCGGGCACCAGCCGCTCGACGCAGGCAGGCGCATAGTCACGCGGCATCCCCTTGTGGAAGTGATGGTTGAGCCAGCGGCCGCGGTGGTCGCGCGCGAAATACATGCCGGCGTGCTGCAGCGATCCGTCGGCGAAGAGGAGCTTCGGCCCGACGGCGCCGACCTGCTGCCGCCCGTCGAAGCGCGCAAGCAACGCCTCGAGCCAGCCGGGCGCCGTCGGGACGACGTCCGAATTGACCATGGCGAGCGCCGCACCGCGCGCCTCGGCGGCGCCCGTGTTGCAGGCGCGTGCGAATCCGCCGTTGCGCGCCATCACGACGAGGGTCACCGGCAGCGCGTAGACGAGGTGGAGCCCCGTCAGCAGATGCTCGACGTCCTTCGCCTGTTCCGGCGAGTCGAGCACATAGATGAGCTCGGCATGTGTCCGCAGCCACGGGTCGGCGGCGAAGGCGCCGATCTGGAAGCGCAGGAAATCGAGCACCTTGTATAGCGGCACGACGATCGACACGAGGGGCCGCGCGAGGGGCTCGCCGATCCGCAGCACGACGGGCTCGCCCACCCGCGCGCGGGCCCGGGCATGGAGATCGGCCACCACCGGCGCGATGACATCGGCAAGCAGCTTCTCGTCGACGTGCTGTGGCGGCACGGCCCGCAGCGCGGCGGCGCGCGCCTCGACGGGATCGGCCGGCTGCGGCGGCGGTACGAGCGCGTGGAAGGCGCCCGACTTGAGGCGCAGGCGGAAGCGCGGCTGCAGCAGCGGCACGGCGGCGTCGAAGCCCGGCGCCAGCGCCGCGAACCCCGTGGCCCGCAGGCGCACGCCCTCCCCCGGCCCCTCGACATCGACGGGAAAGCGGTGCAGGGCCGCCGTGAGATCCGTGACGGAACCGTCGGCCGCCGGCGCCTCGATACCGGAGACGAGTTCCGCGGGATCGCGAAACCAGCCGGTGACCAGCGTACCGGCCCGGGTCGCGAGAGCCGTCGTGATCTCGGCCGAGGGCGCGGCGAGCCCGCCGGTGACCCGCTTCGGCTGGAGGGGCGCGCGCAGCTGCGCCTCAAGCGCCACCGCCCGGCCTGCCTCCGAGCGGCCCGCCAGATCGAGCAGGAGCTGTTCCCGCAGACCGGGCGCGGCGGCGGCCTGCTCGCGCAGCCAGCGCACCATCGACGGCAGCGGGCGCGGAGGCGCCGCCACGGCCCGCACGCTCAGGCCGTCGGGGCCGATGAAGACGACGAGAGGCGCGCGGCTGAAGGAAGCCGCGCGGTCGGCGACGAGATGGACGGCCCGCAACCCGTCCCTCCCCGCCGGGGCAAGATGCGGGCGCGCGGAGAGGCGCATGGGGCCGGCGTCGCCCAGGATATGGATCGCATCGATTCGACCGAAGCCGGAGGCGAGCGCCGTTTGCAGGAGGACGAGATCCTCCGATGCCCGCGCCACGATTCCGGCCGGGCGAGGCTCGGGAGACAACGCATCGAGGACGCCGCGCAGGACAGCGGCGAAGATGCGGCAGCGCTGCAGCCGAAACAGCGAACTCCAGAGATTGAAGAGCGCGCAGACGAGCGCGATGCGCGCCGCCGGCTCCAGGCCGACCACGAGGGCCGCGGCATCGACGGCTGGCACCTCCTGCGAGACGTCGAGGTCGATGGCGGCATCCACGCCCGGCGCGCCCGCCGACAACGCGATGCTGAGCGGCGCATGGCCCGGGCGGCGCAGCGCCCAGAGCAGGCGCGTTCCACCGTCGACGCGCGCCAGTCGCAGCGAGGCCGTCGGCGCGATCGAGACCCCGTCGGCGACCGACAGGGGCACGACGCCGTGCACCGCATGGGGCACGTCCCAGGCGAGCAGGATCACCTCGCGACCGAGCAGATGGACGCGCGGCCGGCCGGCCTTGTCGGAAGCAAATGCCAATTCGGTGACCTCGAGCATCGCCATACGCCGGTCCGGAGACAATGGGGGCGCCGCAGCACGAGGCCGCGGCGCCCTTCGCGATCAGTGGACGGTGAAGTAGTCGCCAGGGTTGTGCTGCACGTCGTCGGCATTGGTATTGACGAGCGTGATCGTGTCGCCGTTGCCGAGATCGATGAGCGCGTTCGAGCCGACCTGTTGCACACGGCCGGCGAGATCGTCCGCCGACTGGATGCCGGTGCCGTTGATGTCCTTCGAGATCTGGAGGATGTCCTCGCCGACCTTGAAGTCGAGCACCACGTCGCTGCCGCCTCCGCCGGAGAAGACGAAGACGTCCCGGCCGCCGCCGCCGATGAGCACGTCATCGCCGGCGCCGCCCTGCAGGACGTCGTCGCCCGAGCCGCCGGTCAGCAGATCGTCGCCGGCACCACCCTGCAGCAGGTCGTCGCCCGACCCGCCATCCAGGACGTCGTCACCGGCGCCGCCCTGCAGAAGGTCGTTGCCGTTGCCGCCGCGCAGGTAGTCGCTCCCCTCGCCGCCCTGCAGCAGGTCGTTGCCGTTGCCGCCGAACAGGATGTCGTCGCCGGCACCGCCCTGGACGAAGTCGTTGCCGTTGCCGCCGAAGAGGAGGTCGCTGCCGCGTCCGCCGAAGAGCGTGTCTTCTCCCTCGCCGCCGAACAGACGGTCGTCGCCATCTTCACCGAAGAGGGCGTCGTTGCCACGCCCGCCGAAGATCAGATCGTCCCCGCCGCGGCCGAAGATCACGTCGGGGGACCTCGATCCGAACAGGGTATCGTCGAAGGCACCACCTTCGAGAGTCGCCATAGCTGTCTCCTTCGTTGCTCCGCCGGAGGAGCGGACACCCGCCCGATCGCACCGACTCGTCTCCAGTTGCAGTGTGCAGCGCACAACAGCATTCGACGCGACGCACTATATGAGCCAAATCAGTTGATGTTAAGTCTTAAAAAGCCAAATTCTGAGCACGCACAATGCAATTCCGCACAATAGTCATATAATTTCCTTCTTAACCGAACCTATTCCAGAACTGTTTCGCGTATTAATTATTTCGAAATTCGAACCGTTTTCGCAGGCATTCTCTCGCATAAGCGAAGAGCCCGCCGCGAGGCGGCGGGCTCTTCGCTGGCGTGCCGGGCTATGCGCGTCCGCGATGCCGGGCCGCCTCATTCCTCGCGGAAGGCGCGGTTGAAGCTCTCGGCGATCGGGGCGACGAGATAATCGATGGCGCGGCGCGGCTTGTTGATGACGAGCAGCTCCGCCGGCATGCCGGGGTAGAGCTTCACTGACGGATTGGCGGCGAGGCTCTCGGGCAGGATCTCGGCGCGCGCCACGAAGAACGCCGCGCCGTTGCGTTCGTCGACCTGCTGATCGGCCGACAGATAGGTCAGCCTGCCCGCCAGGGGCGGCTGGGTGCGGTTGTTGTAGGCGGTGAGGCGCACCTGGACGGGCGCGCCGACGCGCACGGAATCGACGTCGCGCAGACCGATCTTGGCCTCGACGACCAGCCGCTCCTGCTCGGGAACGATGTCGAGAATGGCCTGCCCCGGTGCGACGACGCCGCCGGGCGTGCGCATGCGGATGTCGGTGATGATGCCGTCCTGCGGCGACACCACTTCGACGCGCTTGAGCACGTCGCTCGCGGAGGTGATGCGCTCCAGCGTATCGGCGAGGTCGAGCTGGGCCGTCTGCAGGTCGGCCGCCACCTGCTGCTGCATGTCGGTTTGGAGCGACAGGATCTCGAGCTCGGCGGCGGCCTTCGCCTGCTCGGCCTTGGTCCTGCGCGCGGTGAGCTCGCCCGCCCGGCCGGCGAGCTCGCTTTCCCGGGTCTGCAGCTCGGTGAGGCGGGGACGCGGCGCGTAGCCCTTGTCCACCAGGGTGGCGATGGCCTTCAGCTCGCGGTCGAGCAGTGCGGCCTGGCGGTTGTTGGCCTCGGTCTGGGCGCGGCTCGCGGCCAGTTCCGCATCCTGCTGCTCGATGGTCTTGCGCTGGATCTCGAGCTTGCGCTCCAGCATCTCGCGGCGCGCGGCAAAGAGCTTGCGCTCGGCCTTGATGACCTCGGCGACGATGGGGTTCGTCGAGGAGAGAAGGGCCGGCGGGAAGACGAGCTCGGCCGCCCGCGCCTGCTCGGCATGCAGGCGCACGAGGCGTGCCTCGAGGCCGATGCGCCTGGCCTCGAGCTGGGCGAGCTCGGCCCGCGCACGCGTGTCGTCGAGCCGGATGACAGGCTGGCCGGCCCTGACGACGTCGCCCTCCTGCACGAGCAGCGTCTTGAGGATGCCGCCCTCGAGGTGGCTCACCGTCTTGCGCTTCGAATCGACGATGACGGTGGCGGTCGCGACCGCGGCGCTGTCGAGCTGGGCGGAGAAGGCCCAGCCCATGAAGCCGCCGAGGCCGAGGAGGATCGCCGTCAGGCCCGCGACGACGGGCGTGCGCAGCGAGGGGCCGCGCGGCTCCTCGGCCTCGAAGCGATCCGTCCAGGCCATTGCGTCCGGCGGATCGGCGAAGGCGGCCCTGCGCTCGGCCGGGACCGGGCGCGCCCCGGGCCCGACGATCTCGATGTCGCCCTTCACTTCCCCCTCCCCTCGCGTGCAAGCACGGCGACGCGTCCGCCTCCGGCAACGGCCGCAGGCCTTTCGCCGGGATCGATGGTGCCGACCACGGCGGTGCGCGGCCCGAACTGGCTGACGCGCCCGTCCTGCAGGACCAGCAGCTTGTCGGCGATCTGCATGATCGAGGGTCGGTGCGCGATCAGCGCGACCATGGCGCCGCCGGCGCGGGCGGAGTCGATGGCGCGCATGAGCGCCTGCTCGCCCTCGGCGTCGAGATTGGCATTCGGCTCATCGAGCACGATGAGGCGCGGGTTGCCATAGAGCGCCCGGGCGAGGCCGATGCGCTGGCGCTGGCCGCCCGAGAGCACCTGGCCCGCCTCGCCGAGCTGCGTGTCGTAGCCGAGCGGCAGGCGGCCGATCATCTCGTGCACGCCGGCGAGCCGGGCCGCCTCGAGGACCAGGCGCGGATCGGCCTCGCGCATGCGGGCGATGTTCTCGCGGATCGTGCCGTCGAGCAGCGACACGGACTGCGGCAGATAGCCTACCATGTCGCCGAAGGAGCCGCGCTCCCACAGGTAGACGCTGTGACCGTCGAGATAGATGCCGCCCGCCGTCGGCTTGAGCACGCCGACCATCAGCCGCGCCAGCGTCGACTTGCCGGCCGCCGACGGCCCGACGATGCCGAGGACCTCGCCCGGCGAGAGCGCGAAGGAAACGCCCTTCAGCACGGGGATGTCCGATCCCGGAGGCGCGAAGACGAGACGATCGACGATGAGCTCGCCCTCCGTGCGCGGCGTGGGCTTCGTCTCGCGCGCCGGCGTCTGGTTTTCGAGCAGGTCGCGCACCCGGCGCCAGGCGGCAAGGGCGAAGACCCATTGGCGCCAGCCGTCGACCATGGTGTCGAAGGGCAGGAGCAGGCGCCCCATGATGATGCTCGCCGCCACCATCGAGCCCGGGCTCACCTCCTGCTCGATGACCAGCATGGCGCCGGCGGACAGCGCGGCGATCTGCATCATGTAGCGGCAGCTGCGCGTGATCGAAGCGATCGCCCGTCCCCGCCGCGTGCCCATGTCGAGAAGGTCGAGCGTGCGCATCTGGGCGGCCCGCCAGCGGCGCGCCAGGGCCGGCAGCATGCCCATCGCCTCGATCGCCTCGGCGTGGCGCAGGCTCGCGCTGATCTCGCTCAGGCTGTCGACTGCCGCCTCGTTCGCGCGCTTCAAGGTCCGCCGGGTGAGCAGGTCCGACACGAGGCTGAGCACCACGAGAATTGTCGCCGAGACGAGGGCGACGAGGCCGTAGATGGGATGCAGCGCGAACAGCACGGCGAGGAAGATCGGACACCAGATCGCTTCCAGTGGAACGCCGATTGCACTGCCCGTGATGAAGGAGCGGATGTCGTTGAGATCGCGGATCGCCTGGCTCGCCCGCGCGCCGCTGCGACCGAGCGAAGCCGAGACCGCAGCCTGCAGCACCGGCAGGTTGAGCTTGCGCAGGAGCGCGCTGCCCATGACCTGGAACGTCAGCGCACGTACGAAGTCGAGCACGCCGAAGAGCACGAGGGCCACCGCGGCGATGATGATGAGCATCACGAGCGTGTCGAGGCTCTGGCTGTTCACCACACGGTCGTGGACCTGCAGCATGAACAGCGGCACCGTGAGCTGCAGCAGGTTGATGACACCGCTCAGGACGCCCGCATATAAAAGTCCGAGGAAGAAGGCCTTCTGCCCCCCGTGGATGAGGTCGGCGGCGGCGGGCCGGCTTGCAGTTTGTTTCATGCGCTGGTGGCTCCGAGCGATTAGGCGTCAGGCGCCCTCTAATTTTTGCCCGAAAATTCGTGCAGGAATGTGTCGAGAGTCGTTGCGCATGGACAAAGTCTTGCGCATCGTAGAATGGTCGCACGAATTGATACCCATGGACCAGAGCCGACCGCAACTAGAAGTCAAAGAACGAACACCGGGTAATCTAGGGGAAACGCCACAGGAATGGTTCGAAATTCGAATTAAATCTGTGGCGACGTGACGGGAACCAGCATGGAACGCAAGTCGATCAATGAGATGGCCATTGCCTCGGCAGAACCATCGAACGGGCGCGCGCCCTTCGTCCCCGCGCCGCGGGCGAGCGAGGACGCGGGCGACCCGAGCGCGGTCGTGCACCTCGAGCTCGTGCGCTGCATCGAGCGGCTGCATCGCCGCTATCTCGACCTCTTCCGCGTCGACCTGACCCGGCTCGGCGTCGAGGACCTGAGCCCCGCCCAGGTCATGATGCTGTTCACGATCGGCCCCGACGACCTGTCGGTCCGCGACCTCATCGACCGCGGCTACTATCTGGGCTCCAACGCCTCCTACAACCTCAAGCGGCTGGTCGAATCGGGCTACGTGGAGCGCAGCGCCTCCCCGCGCGACCGCCGCTCGGCGCGCATCCGGCTGTCGGAGAAGGGGCGGCAGCTCTGCGACCTGGTGCGCACGGTCGACGCGACCTACCACCGGCTCGTGGCGCGCGACGAGACCGAGGCGCGCGATCTCGACACGACGTTCCGCACGCTTCGCCGGCTCGAGCACATGTGGACGAACGCCCTGCGCTACGGCGAATCCCGAATCGCCTGACCGGCGCATGATGCGGGCGGTTTTCGTCCACCGGCACTTTCCCGGACAGTTCGGCCATCTCCTCCACCGGCTGGCGGCGGAGGGATGGGAGACGACGTTCGTCTGCGAACATGCCGAGAAACACCCGCCACACGTCCGGCTCGTGCGCTACATGACGGGACGGCGGCAGGCGGGCGCCTCGCACAGGCATCTCGTCATGCCGGAGCAGCACCTGCGCACGGGCGAACAGGTGGCGGCCGTGCTCGACAACCTGCGCCAGCGGGAGGGGGCCCCGGCGATCGTCGTCGGGCACATCGGCTGGGGAGGGCTCCTGTTCGCCAAGGACGTCCTGCCCCGCACGCCGATGCTCGGCTACTGCGAATTCTACTATCGTGCCGAGGGCAGCGACGTCGGCTTCGACCCGGCCGAGAGCGTGTCGCTCGACACGCGCATGCGTCTGCGCATGCGTAATACGGCGCAGATCCTGACCATGGAGGCCATCGAGGCGGGCGTCAGTCCGACGCGCTGGCAGCGCCATCAGTATCCCGCTGATATCCGCCGGCGCATCGCCGTCTGCCACGACGGCATCGACACCTCGCGCTGCCGGCCGCTGCCCGGAGTCCGCCTCGCCCTGCCCGACGGCCGCATGGTCGCGCAGGGCGATCCGGTCGTGACCTTCGTCGCCCGCGATCTCGAGCCCTACCGCGGCTTTCCCCAATTCATGCGGGCCGCGGCGCGCGTGGCCCGGCGCCACCCGCAGGCGCTCTTCCTCGTCGCCGGCGGCGACGGCGTCAGCTACGGGCGCCACCGCGAGGACGGGCGCACCTGGCGCGAGGCGCTGACGCGGGAGACCGGCCTGCCACCCGAGCGCATTGCCTTCCTCGGCCGCATTCCCCACGATGCGCTCATCCGTCTGTTCCAGATCTCGGCGGCGCACGTCTATCTCACCTATCCCTTCGTGCTCTCGTGGTCCTTCCTCGAGGCCATGGCCTGCGGCTGCCTCGTCATCGGCTCCGCCACGCCGCCGGTCCGGGAGGTGCTGACGCACGGCCGCAACGGGCTTCTCGTGGACTTCTTCGACGAGGAGGCGATCGCCGCGGCCATTCTCGAGGCGCTGACGAGGGGCGACGCGCTCTCCTCCCTGCGCGCCGGCGCCCGTGCGACCGTCCTGCGCGACTACAATCTCGAACAGTGCCTGACGCGCCAGCTCGGCCTCATCGACCTGTTGACGGGCCAGCGCCACGCGCACCGGGCCGCGGCGGGATGAGCGGCAGGCCGGGCGGGATGCGTGTCAGGCCCTGGCGGGCGGCGGCGGCCCGAGGGCTTCCAGCTCGGCGATGACGAGATCGAGGAACCCTTGCGTCGCGGCCGGCAGGCGGCGGCCGAGCATGGTCTGCACCTGGAGGCTGCGCTCGAGGATGCCGCCCTCCACGAGCGGAACGGCGGCGAGATGGCCGTCACGGACGGCGGCAAGCACGGACACATAGGCAGAGAACATCACGGCCCCGCCCAGGCGGCAGAAATGGATCACGCTCGTGACATTCGTCGAGTTGATGGCGGGCTCCAGTTCCATGCCCTGCGCGGCGCAGTAGTGATCGAGCATCCGGCGGATGGTGGCGGCTCCGTCGAGGCTGGCGGTCGGATAGGCGAGGACCTCGGCCATCGTCACCCGCTCGCGCCGCATCAGGGGATGGTTGGGCGCCGCGAAGGCATGCGCGGGAACGGCACGCTGCCACTGGACCTTCACGCCGGCATCCGCCGACAGGGAAAAGGTGATGCCGATATCGACCTCCCCCTCGCGCACGCATGTCGTCACCTGCGCCGGCGGCAGCACCTTCAGATCGAAGAGCACGCGCGGATGGGCGATCCGGTAGGCGTGGATCATCTCGGGGATGAAGCTGACCGCCATGCCCTCCGTGACGCCCAGGCGCACGAGCCCGCGCCCCGCCGCGCTCAGCTCGCGGATCTCGTTGACGATCTGCTCGCTCTCCAGCGCCGCGCGCTCGGCATGGGAGGCGAGCAGGCGCCCGGCATGCGTCGGCACCATGCCGCGGGCACGCCGTTCGAACAGCGGCGCGCCCAGCTCCTCCTCGAGTTTCGAGATCTGCCGGCTCACCGCCGATGCGGCGACGCGCAGGCGCTCGGCCGCCGCGCTGACGGAACCGGTGCGCGCGACTTCCAGAAAATAGCGGAGCGCCGATTGCTGCATTCGCATTCCCATCGTTGCCGATTCGGCAACGATACATTCGAATCATTCTTATGGAAGCAAGGCCATACTATTGGCACAGTGATCGCCTTGCCGCCTCCAACGGCTCCGAATCGAGCCCCGACGGCGGTTCCAGCAACACAAGAACACGCGTCTTCCAGGGGGTTGGATCATGGGGTTCATGCGGAAAGCCGTCGTCGCGGGCCTCGCCTCGACGGCCCTCGTCTCGGGCGTCCTCACCGGCGTCGCCTTCGCCGGCAAGTCCGACAACACGGTGCGCTTCGCCTATGACCAGGCGCCGGAGAGCGCCGATCCCTTCTTCAACAACGTGCGCATCGGCGTCATCATTGGCCAGCACGTCTGGGACACGCTCGTCTACCGCGACCCCGTCACCAATGAATACAAGGGCCAGCTCGCCACCGCCTGGCGCTGGATCGACGACCGCACGCTCGAGTTCGACCTGCGCCAGGGCGTGAAGTTCCACAATGGCGAGGAATTTGACGCCGACGACGTCGTCTACACGCTGAACTTCGTGGCGAAGCCCGAGAACAAGGTCGTCACCCAGCAGAACGTGAGCTGGATCGAGAAGGCCGAGAAGGTCGACAAGTACAAGGTCCGCGTCACCACCAAGCAGGTGTTCCCGGCGGCCGTCGAATATCTCGCCGGCCCGGTCGTGATCCACCCGAACGAATATTACGAGAAGGTCGGCCCGAAGGGGCAGAACGACAAGCCCGTGGGCTCCGGTCCCTACAAGGTGACCAACTACGTCCCCGGCAAGTCGATCACGCTCGAGAAGAACCCCGACTACTTCAGGGATTCGCCGAAGCCGGCGGCCAAGATCGCCAAGGTCGAGATCCGTTTCATTCCTGACCGGCAGACCCAGATGGCGGAGGCCATCTCGAGCGGCGTCGACCTCATCATGGGCGTGCCGAAGGACCAGGCCGACCAGCTCAAGGCCGCGCCGCACCTCCAGGTCGTCTCCGGCGAGACGATGCGCATCGTGTTCCTGCAGATGAACACGCTCGAAGGCGCTCCCTCCCCTGCGCTCAAGGACGAGCGCGTGCGCAAGGCGATCATCCACGCCATCGACCGCCCGACAATGGTCAAGCAGATCGTCGGCGAGGGCTCGCGCGTCATCGACACCGTCTGCTTCCCGTCGCAGTTCGGCTGCACGAACGACGGTGCGGTGAAATACGACTACAACCCCGCCAAGGCCAAGCAGCTCCTGGCCGAGGCCGGCTACGGCAACGGCCTCGAGCTCGACATCGTCGCCTATCGCGAGCGCAACCAGACCGAGGCCGTGATCGGCTATCTCAGGGCCGTGGGCATCAAGGCCAACCTGCGCTTCCTGCAATATGCCGCCATGCGCGACATCATCCGCGGCAACAAGGCGATGCTGACGCATCAGACCTGGGGCTCGTTCTCGGTCAACGACGTCTCGGCCTCGACGCCGGTGTTCTTCGCCGCGGGCGACGACGACATCACGCGCGATCCGGCCGTCGCCGAACTCCTGAAGAAGGGCGACAACTCGGTCGAGCCGCAGATGCGCAAGGAGGCCTACAGGAAGGCGCTCGCCCTCATCGCGGAGAAGGCCTACGCCGTGCCGATGTACTCCCTGCCGAGCTACTACGTCGCGGCCAAGGACCTCGTCTTCAAGGCCTATCCGGACGAGCTGCCCCGCTTCTGGGAAATGAGCTGGAAGTAGCGCGTCTGCCGCCCGAAGGGGCGATGGCCGGGCGCGCCCCGACCAACGCGCCGCGGCGCATCCGTTCCGGCCGAGGCGGCCGGAACGGAGCCCGTGCGGCACCCCTCCGCCATGAACGCCCGGCCACGGCAGGTGCCGAGATGATGTCCACGCACGCGGATCGATCGCGATGATCGGCTACGTTCTCAAGCGGCTCGGCCTTGCGCTCCTCGTGGCGCTCGCCGTCTCCGCAATCGCCTTCTTCCTCCTGCGCCTGTCGGGTGACGCGGCGACCGCCATCGCCGGCGAGGGCGCCCGCCAGGAGGACATCGAGCTCATCCGCAAGACCTACGGGCTCGATCGCCCGCTCGTCGTGCAGTATGTGGAGTGGCTGTGGCAGACGCTGAGGGGCGACTTCGGCACCTCGCTCTATTTCAAGACGCCGGTGAGCGCCCTCGTCCTCGACAAGTTGCCGACGACGATCGTCCTTGGCCTCACCTCGCTCGGCTTCGCCCTCCTCGTCTCGATCCCGCTCGGCGTGCTCGCCGCCGTCTATGCCAACAGCTGGATCGACCGGCTGGCGCTCGCGATCGCCGTCGTCGGCCAGGCGCTGCCCAATTTCTTCTTCGCCCTCATCCTGGTGATGTTCTTCTCCATCACCCTGCGCTGGCTGCCGGTGTCAGGCTCTGATTCCTGGGCCCATTTCGTGATGCCCACGATCGCCCTCGGCTACTACGTGGCGCCGGCCTTCATGCGCCTCGTGCGCGCCGGCATGATCGAGGTGCTCTCCGCCGACTACATCCGCACGGCCCGCGCCAAGGGCCTGCCGGCGCGCAGCGTCATCTTCAAGCACGCCCTGCGCAACGCCCTCGTGCCGGTGGTGGCGCTCACCGCGGTGCAGCTCGGCTTCCTGCTCGGCGGTTCGGTCGTCGTCGAAACCATCTTCGCCCTCGATGGCCTCGGCTACCTTGCCTACCAGAGCATCACCTACAAGGACTTTCCGGTGATGCAGGTCGTCGTGCTGCTGCTCTCGGTGCTCTACGTGCTGCTGACGCTCCTCGCCGACGTCGCCAATGCCTGGCTCGATCCGCGCATCCGGGTGGCCTGACATGACCGACACCACCCTGTCCCTGCCCGAGGCGCCCGAGCCGTCCCCCGCGATGAAACTCCTGCGCCGCTTCCTCGGCCAGAAGGCCTTCGTCATCGGCACCGGCATCCTCGCCGTCATCGTCCTTCTCGCGCTCGCCGCACCGCTCATCGCCCCGCACGATCCCTATCTGCAGAACCTCGACCTGCGCACGATCCCGCCGGTCTGGTACGAGAAGGGCACGTGGGCGCATCCGCTCGGCACAGACCAGCTCGGGCGCGACTATCTCTCCCGCGTCGTCTACGGCGCCCGCATCTCGCTCCTCATCGGCGTGAGCGTCGTCGTCATCTCCGGCCTCATCGGCACGGCGCTCGGGCTCGCGGCCGGCTACTTCGGCGGCCGGGTGGATCTGCTCGTCACCTTCCTCGTCACGACACGCCTGTCGATGCCGGTGATCCTGGTGGCGCTCGCCGTCGTCGCCATGATCGGCGGCTCGCTGTGGATCGTCATCCTGGTCCTCGGCTTCCTGAAGTGGGACCGCTTCGCCGTCGTCATGCGCAGCGCCACGCAGCAGGTGCGCTCGCTCGACTATGTGGCCGCGGCGGAATCGGCCGGCGCCTCGACGACCCGCATCGTGCTCGGCGAGGTCCTGCCCAACATCGCGCCGCATCTCATCGTCGTCGCCACGCTCGAGGCGGCGAGCGCCATCCTGCTCGAGGCGGCGCTGTCCTTCCTCGGCCTCGGCGTGCAGCCGCCGCTCCCCTCCTGGGGGCTGATGATCTCGGAAGCCAAGGCCTACATGTTCTTCTCGTTCTGGCTCATCGCCATTCCGGGAACGGCGCTGGCGCTCCTCATCTTCGCCATCAACCTCGCGGGCGACGGCCTGCGCGACGTGATCTCGCCGGAAGGACGCGCCTGAGCGATGAGCAGCTTGCAGAACGACGTCATCCTCGCCGTCGACGGGCTGAGCGTCGACATTGCTACCCAGCGCGGCACCCTGCACGCCGTGCGGGACATCTCCTTCGAGGTGAAGCGCGGCGAGACGCTCTGCCTCGTCGGCGAGTCCGGCTGCGGCAAGTCCATGACCTCGCTCGCAATCATGGACCTCCTGCCGAAGGGGGCGACGCGCCGGGCGAGGCGGCTCGCCTTCGCCGGGGAGGACCTCAGCCGGGCGGGCGCCAGGCGCATCAACGCGCTGCGCGGCGACCGCATGGCGATGATCTTCCAGGAGCCGATGACGGCGCTCAATCCCGCCTACACCATCGGCAACCAGCTCGTCGAAGCCTATCGTCTGCACCGCAAGGCGAGTGAGGCGGAGGCGCGCGAGCGTGCCGTCCACCTCCTCGGCAAGGTGGGCATCGCCTCCGCCGGCGAACGTCTCGGGCAGTATCCGCACCAGCTCTCGGGCGGCCTGCGCCAGCGCGTCATGATCGCTATGGCGCTGATGTGCGGCCCCGACCTCCTCATCGCCGACGAGCCGACGACCGCTCTCGACGTGACGATCCAGGCCCAGATCCTGCGCCTGCTCGCCGACCTGCAGCGCGAGCTCGGCATCGCCATGGTGCTCATCACCCACGACCTCGGCGTCGTGGCGCGCATCGCCGACCGGGTGGCGGTGATGTATGCCGGTCAGATCGTCGAGGAGGGCCCGACGGCCGCGCTCTTCGGCAATCCGCGGCACCCCTACACGCGCGGGCTCATCGACTGCATCCCCGTGCCCGGCCGCACGCAGCCCGGCGGCAAGCTCGGCGTCATCCCCGGCGTCGTGCCCTCGCTCGTGGGCGATGTCCGCGGCTGCAGCTTTCGCGACCGCTGCGCCTTCGCGCGCGAGGCCTGCGCCGCCGCGCCGCCCGTGCACCGCGCTCCGGACGGCCAGAGCTGGCGCTGCATCCTGGAGAACGCGGCATGACTGCCCTCATCGAAGCCCGCGCCCTCACCCGGTCCTTCGCGGTCAGCCAGGGCCTGTTCAAGGGCAAGCGCACGCTGCACGCGGTGAACGGCATCTCGCTCGACATCCGCCGCGGCGAGGTGCTCGGCATCGTTGGCGAATCCGGCTGCGGCAAGTCCACGCTGGCGCGCATGCTGCTCGGCCTCCTGCCGCCGAGCGCGGGCGCCATCACGCTCGAGGGCGAGGACATCCGCGCCCTCGGCCGCAAGGCCATGGCGCGGCGCGTGCAGCCGGTGTTCCAGGACCCCTATTCCTCGCTCAACCCGCGCCGCTCCATTGCCTCCATCGTGGCGCTGCCGCTCGAGGTGCACGGCATCGGCACGGCGGCCGAGCGCCGGCGCACGGCTGTCGACATGCTCGACAAGGTCGGGCTGCCGCAGCGCTTCGCCGACCGCTACCCGCGTGAATTGTCCGGCGGCCAGCGCCAGCGCGTGGCGATCGCCCGCGCGCTCGTCATGAAGCCCGAGGTCGTCGTCTGCGACGAGCCCACCTCGGCGCTCGACGTCTCCGTGCAGTCGCAGATCCTCAACCTGCTCATGGACCTGCGCCGCGAGCTCAACCTCACCTACGTCTTCATCAGCCACAATCTCGCGGTGGTGGAGCACATCGCGACGCGCGTCGCGGTGATGTACCTCGGCCGCGTCGTCGAGCTCGCCGAGACCGCAGCGCTGTTCAGCGCGCCGCGCCACCCTTACACGAAGGCGCTGCTCGCCTCCGTGCTCACGCCGGAGCCCGGCCAGGGCATTCCGGAAACGGGACTCGGGCTTGCCTTCCCCGACCCGCTCCATCCGCCGTCGGGCTGCCCCTTCCACCCGCGCTGCCCGGAGCGGCTGCCGCAATGCGCGAGCGTCGTGCCGCCCTTCCTGCGCGACGGGCGCGGCGCCGTCTCCTGCCACCTGCACGGGCCCGCCATGGATCCGGCCGCCGCCCACTGAGGAGAGCCGACCATGAGCCTTGCTGCGACGAAACCCTTGGGAAGCGTGGTGGGCAAGGCGCCGGAGCTCTGCCGCCGCAGCGCAACGGCGCTCGCCGCGCTCATCCGCCGGCGGCAGGTGTCGTCGCGGGAGGTCGTCTCGGCCTTCCTCGACCAGATCGACGCGGTGAACCCCCGCTACAACGCCATCGTCGCGCTCAGGCCGCGCGCCGAAGTCCTCGCCGAGGCGGATGCAGCCGACGCCGCCATTGCCCGGGGCGAGGCGGTCGGCCCGCTGCACGGCCTGCCGCAGGCGATCAAGGACCTCGCGCTCACGAAGGGCCTCACCACCACGTTCGGCTCGCCCCTCTTCGCCGATTTCGTGCCGCCCGCGGACAGCGTCAGCGTCGAGCGCATCCGCAAGGCCGGCGCCATCATCATCGGCAAGACCAACACGCCGGAATTCGGCCTCGGCTCGCACACCTACAACCCGGTCTACGGCGCGACGCGTAACGCCTATGATCCGAGCCGCACGGCCGGCGGATCGAGCGGCGGCGCGGCGGTGGCGCTCGCGACGCGCATGCTGCCCGTCGCCGACGGCAGCGATTTCGGCGGCTCGCTGCGCAACCCGGCCGCCTTCAACAACATCTTCGGCTTCCGCCCGTCGCAGGGGCGCGTGCCGAACGCGCCGGCGCTCGAGAGCTTTCTGTCGCAGTTCGGCTACGAGGGGCCGATGGCGCACAACGTCGAGGACCTCGCCCTGCTGCTCTCGGTGCAGGCGGGCTACGACGCGCGCGCCCCGCTCTCGCTTGACGGGGGCGACCATCGCTATGCGGTGCGGCTGCAGGCTGACCCCCGCTGCAGGCGCATCGCCTGGCTCGGCGACCTCGGCGGGCATCTCGCCATGGAGCCGGGCATTCTCGACCTCTGCCGCCAGGGGCTCTCGCTTCTTGGCGAGATCGGCTGCACGGTCGAGGAGACGGTGCCCGCCTTCGACTTCGAGAAGCTGTGGCGGGCCTTCGTCACGCTGCGCCACCTCACCGTCGGCGGCAAGCTGAAGCCGCTCCATGACGACCCGGGCAAGCGCGCGCTGCTCAAGCCCGAGGCGCAATGGGAGATCGAGGGCGGCTACCGCCTGTCGGCCTACGACGTCTATGCAGCGAGCGAGACGCGCACCGCCTGGTACGCGACGGTGCTGAAGCTCTTCGAGACCTGCGACTATCTGGCCCTGCCGACGGCGCAGGTCTTCCCCTTCCCCGTCGAGGAGCACTGGCCCCGCGAGGTCGCCGGCCGGCACATGGATTCCTACCATCGCTGGATGGAGGTGGTGGCGCCGGTGACGCTCTCCGGCTGCCCGGTGATCAGCCTGCCCGTCGGCTTCGACGGCCGCAGCCTGCCGATGGGCATGCAGCTCGTCGGCCGCCCGCGCGACGACCTCTCAGTCCTGCAGCTCGCGCAGGCCTACGAGCAGGCGTGCCCCTGGCTCGCCGCGACGCCCTAGGCGCCCGGCCGATCGCCCGAAGCGTGCCGCGGAGCCGGCAGGACAGGAGCCGGCAGGACAAACGTGGATATCCGAGGAGAAGAGCCCGACATGACCCGTGAAGCGGCCATCGCGCGCGCCGAGGACTATTTCGATTCCGGCGCCTTCAAGAGCGACCTCGCCCGCCTCGTCGCCATGCCGACCGAGAGCCAGAACCCGGAGCGGGCGGCCGTGCTCACAGCCTATGTCGAGGCGGAGATGCGCCCGCTCCTCCAAGGCCTCGGCTTCGCCTGCCGGACGCTCACCCATCCGCGCGCCAAGGGGCCCTTCCTCTATGCCGAGCGCATCGAGGACGAGGCCCTGCCGACCGTCTTCGGCTACGGCCACGGTGACGTCATCCGCGGGCTCGACAAGGATTGGGCGGACGGGCTCTCGCCCTGGACGCTGACGGAGGTGGGCGACCGCTGGTACGGCCGCGGCGTCGTCGACAACAAGGGCCAGCACGTCATCAATATCGCGGCGCTGCGCGCCGTGCTCGAGACGCGGGGGCGGCTCGGCTTCAACGCCAAATATCTCATCGAGATGGGCGAGGAAATGGGCTCGCCGGGCCTGCGCGAGCTGTGCAGCGAGCAGAAGGACCTCTTCCGGGCCGACATCCTCCTCGGCTCCGACGGGCCGCGGCTCAACGCCGAGCGCCCCACCGTCTTCCTCGGCTCGCGCGGCGGCGTGACCTTCGATCTGACGATCGACGCCCGCGAGGGTGGCCATCATTCCGGCAACTGGGGCGGCCTCCTCTCGGATCCCGCCATCCAGCTCGCCCATGCGATTTCGACCATCGTCTCGCCCACGGGGCAGATCCGCATCCACGAATGGGTGCCGAAGGAGCTGCCCGAGAGCGTGCGCCGCGTGCTCGCGGACTGCGAGGTGGACGGCGGGCCGGACGGTCCGGCGATCGACCCCGACTGGGGCGAGCCGGGCCTCACCCCGGCCGAGCAGGTCTTCGGCTGGTGCTCCTTCGACGTGCTCGCCATGAAGGCCGGCAATCCCGACACGCCGGTCAACGCCGTGCCGCCGCGGGCCTGGGCGCGCTGCCAATTGCGCTTCGTCGTCGGCATCGATCCCGACGAGGTGCTGCCGGCGCTCCGCCGCCACCTCGCCCGCCACGGCTTTTCCATGGTGCGGGTGGAGAAGAGCCGCGACGAGATCTTCCAGGCCACGCGGCTCGACCCGGAGGACGCCTGGGTAACCTGGGCGGTCGACTCGATGCGCCGGACCACGGGCAAGAAGCCGGCCATCCTGCCCAATCTTGGCGGCTCGCTGCCGAACGACATCTTCTCCGAGATCCTCGGCCTGAAGACGATCTGGGTGCCGCATTCCTATCCGGGCTGCTCGCAGCACGCGCCGAACGAGCATCTGCCGGTGGCCATCGCCCGCGAGGGCCTCGCCCTCATGGCCGGCCTCTACTGGGACCTCGGCAACGGCACCACGCCGCCACTGTGCCGCGCCTGAGCCGTACGCAAGGGGGCGGCCCCGGGGGGAGCGCAACCTGACGGAAGAGCTGCGCCTCTCCTTCCCTTGTCATGGCCGGGCTCGTCCCGGCCATTCAGATCGCCGGACGCGGCGCCCTTCCGATCGGGATCCCCGGGGCAGGCCCGGGGATGACAGGTGAGGATCGGCACGAAGCCGGCAAGCTTCGAGGTCGAACGTGACGGCCCCTTGCGCCCGGGGCGCCGCCGCGAAGCCCCCCGCCAGGTGGCCCGGCGGAGGCGCTCCTCTGAAACGAACTCAGCGCACCGGCGGGGCGTATTGCAGGCCGCCCTTGTTCCAGAGCTCGTTGGCGCCGCGCTTGACCTTGAGAGGGGTCTTCTCGCCGAAGTTGTTCTCGAAGACCTCGCCGTAGTTGCCCACCGCCTTGACGATGCGCACGACCCAGTCGTTCGTCAGGCCGATCGACTCGCCGAACTTGCCCTCGGTGCCCAGGAGGCGCTTCACCTCGGGATTGTCGCTCTCCTTCATGCGGTCGACGTTCGCCTGCGTGATGCCGAGCTCCTCGGCGTTGACGAGGGCGAAATGCGTCCACTTGACGATGTCGAACCACTGGTCGTCGCCGTGGCGCACCACGGGGCCGAGCGGCTCCTTGGAGATGAGCTCGGGCATCACGACATGCTCGTCGGGCTTCGCCAGGCGCAGGCGCTGGCCGTAGATGGCGGAGGCGTCCGTGGTATAGGCGTCGCAGCGCCCGGACTCGTAGGCCTTGATCGTCTCCTCGGAGCCCGCGAAGGTGACGAGCTCGTACTTCTGGTTGTTGGCGCGGAAGAAGTCGGCGAGGTTGAGCTCGGTGGTCGTGCCCTGCTCCGTGCAGATCGTGGCGCCGTTGAGCTCCTTGGCCGATTTCACGGCGAGCTTCCTGTGCACCATGAAGCCCTGGCCGTCGTAATAGCTCACGCCGACGAAATTGAAGCCGAGCGAGGTGTCGCGCGCCATCGTCCAGGTGGAGTTGCGGGCGAGCATGTCGGCGTCGCCCGACTGCAGGGCGGTGAAGCGGTCCTTCGCCGAGAGCGGGATGAACTTCACCTTGTTCGGATCGTTGAAGATCGCCGCCGCCACCGCGCGGCAATAATCGACGTCGAAGCCCTTCCACACGCCCTTGTCGTCCGGCTGGGCAAAGCCCGCGAGGCCCGTGTGCGTGCCACACTTGAGGAAGCCGTTCTGCTTGACGTTGTCGAGCGTGCCGGCGGAAGCGCCACCGATGACCAGGGACGCCGCCAGCGCAGCGCCGCCGAAAGGAAGTGCCCTCATTGACCGTTTCCTCTCTCCCGTTGACTGAGAACCTGCGGGCTTCGTCGCCCGTCTTGCCGTGATGTCCGCCCCCGCCGCGCGCCCGCTCAGCCGAGCACGTCGCGTATGGCTTCGCCGAGCACGTCGAGCAGGATGTCGGCGTGCTCGCGCCGGAAGGTCATGGGCGGGCGCAGCTTCACGACGTTGTCGAAGGGCCCGTCCGTGCCCATGAGCACGCCGAGCTCGCGCGCCCGGTTGACGACGGCCGCGGCCTCCGCGCCGGCGTGCTCCTTCGTCGCCCGGTCGCGCACGAGCTCGATGCCGAAGAAGAGGCCGCGCCCGCGCACGTCGCCGACGGCTGGATGACGCTCCATCAGGCGGCGCATGCCGGTGAGAAGATAGCCGCCCTGCTCGGCCGCGTTCGGCAGGAGCCTCTCCTCCTCCAGCACGTCGAGCACCGCCAGGCCCGCCGCGCAGGACACCGGATTGCCGCCGAAGGTGTTGAAATATTCCATGCCGTTGGCGAAGCGCTCGGCGATCTCGCGGCGCACGGCGACGACGGCGAGGGGATGGCCGTTGCCGATGGGCTTGCCCATGGTGACGATATCGGGCACCACGCCGTGCTCCTCGAAGGCCCACATGGCGTTGCCGACGCGGCCGAAGCCCACCTGCACCTCGTCGGCGATGCACAACCCGCCGGCGGCCCGCACGGCCGCATAGACCGCCCTGAGATATCCGGGCGGCAAGAAGATCTGGCCGGCGACGCTCGGAATGGTCTCGGCGATGAAGGCGCCCGGCGCGCGGCCATCGGCCGCCATGCGGCCGATGCGGCGCACGGCCTCGTCGGCATAGCGCTCGCCGATCTCGGCCGCCGGCCAGCCCGAGGGCGCACGGTAGGGGTCGGGCACGGGCAGCTCGTGCGTGTGCTCGGGCCGCCCCGCGCCGCCCTTGCGCTTGTACTTGTAGGGGCTGATGTCGACGAGGCCCTGGGTGTTGCCGTGATAGGCCCAGTCGAGCACCAGCACGTCACGCCGGGCCGTGCAGGTGCGCGCCATGCGCAGGGCGAGCTCGTTCGCCTCGCTGCCCGTGCACAGGACAAAGAAGGTGTCGAGCTCGGGCGGCAGCGTCGTCGCCAGACGCTCCGTGTAGTCGACGATGGTGTCGTGAAGGTAGCGTGTGTTGGTGTTGAGGACCGGCACCTGCCGCGTGAT
The DNA here is from genome assembly GCF_030067675.1 of Chelatococcus albus. Classification (GTDB taxonomy): domain Bacteria; phylum Pseudomonadota; class Alphaproteobacteria; order Rhizobiales; family Beijerinckiaceae; genus Chelatococcus_A; species Chelatococcus_A albus. The sequence goes on from NZ_JASJEV010000015.1 coordinate 63,044, forward strand.
CGCGTCCACCACGCGCGGATGGCAATGCCCGACATGGGCGACGTTGTTGTAGCAGTCGAGATAGGCGCGGCCGGTGTCGTCGATCAGCCAGACGTCCTCGCCGCGCACCATCTTCAGGGGCTCGCGGTAGGAGACGGAGAGGTTCGGCCCGAGCCGGGCCTTGCGCGCGGCGAGAAGGCTCGCCCTGTCCCGCCCCCCTCTCTCGAAGGTCTCCGGCGGCAGGCCGGCGAAGTCGTAGGGAGCGGGAAAGAGCTCGGCCCAGACCTCGCGGAAGGCCTCCTCGCCGACGCCAGGGATGATGCTCGCATCGTCATAGGGGCTCGCGACGAGCTGCAGATGCAGGTGCGGCACCCAGCCGCCGTTCTCGGCATAGTCGCCGAGGCGCGCGACGAAGGCACCCGCCGGCAGTTCCTCTCCCACGCGCCGCTCGCGCACCGAGGCATGGTCGAGATGGCCCCACAGCGTCTGGAAACGCAGGCCCGGCTCGGGCTCGTGCTCGAGGAGGAGGAGGCCTCCGTAGTCCTGCGGCGCGGGATTGACGGTGGCCGCCACCACCTTCGCCGCAAGAGGCGTGTAGAGCGGCGTGCCGGCCGGCGCGAAGACATCGAGGCCGAGATGGAGGTCGCGGCGCGCCCCGTCGATCAGCGCCGAGCGGAAGAATGGCGCCGTGTAGACCGTGCGCTTTTCCCCGTGCGGCCCGAGGCCGAGGTCGAAGCCGTGCGCTTTCTGCAATTCGGCATAGGCGCGGTCGGCGGCGGCATGGTCCCCGGCCGCGCTCGCCTTGGGGAGTGGCGCGTCGGGACTGCCGAGGTCGAGCACGCATTTGCGCTGGCGCGCCGGATGCGGCCTGAGCATCGGCGCAAGCGTCCGGCGGTTGGCGGCGAGCCACTCCCCGAGGCGCCGCACGCCGGGCGCGGCCTCGAGGCCGCAGGCCTTGCGCAGGATGGCGGTGGCGATGCGCCGGTCGATGCGCGCGAGCCGTTCCAGGAGGTCCCAGGCCGGCTTCTCGCTGACGAGGAGATAGGGGTTCTCGGCCGCGGCGGCGTGGCGCGTCGCCGAGATGGAGACGCTGACGGCGAGCCGGGCCGCGACGAGGTCCATCAGCACCTCGAACTCCGCCTCCTGCAGCGGCAGTTCCGCGTGATAGCCCGCGACGATGGCGGCGGCCGCCTCCACCGGGCTCGCGGCGCCCAGCATCGCATAGGCGCAGGCGATCGCGAGCTCCGCCACAAGGGGGGAATGCACGGCGTCGCCGAAGTCGATGAGGCCCGTGATCGGGCCGCCGGTGGGGCCGGCGACGAGCAGGTTCCAGTCGTTGGCGTCGTTGTGGATGACGCCGCAGCGCAGGCGCTTCAGCGCCGGCGCGACGCGGCTGTCGTAGGTGTCGAGCACGGTCTCCACGAGCCGGCGGCGCGCCGGATCGGCGATGTGCGACAGGCGCGCCCGCGAGCGCGGCACCTCGCGGATCTCCCAGTCGAATGCGTGATGCGCCCCGGGGTGGCCGAAGCTCTGCAGCGCCCAGTCGAGCCGGCCGAGGACCCGGCCGAGGTCCCGCAGCGTTCCGGGCGTCTTCTGCGCCTCGGCGAGCGGCGTGCCGGCAAGCCAGGTGACGAGGCGCAGGGCGTGGCGCTCGCCGCCACGGCCGGTGGCGAAGCCGAAATCCTCGCCCTCCGGCGTCGGCACGATGCGCGGCACCGGCAGGTCCGGGTCGACGGCCTCGACATGGCGCAGGAGGGCCGTCTGGAAGGCGACGGCCGTCTGCGGCTCGGCCGCATTGACGATCTTGAAGATGAATTCGCGCCCGTCGGCCGCCGTCACCCGAAAGTTCTGGTCGCGCTCGCTCGGCAGCGCCTCGAGGCGGCCGCTCACGCCGAAGAGGGCATGCAGCACCGCCGCCGCCTCCTCGGCGGAGAAGGTCGGACGCGGATGGTTGATGGCGGTCATTGCGGCGTCCCGAATTGTCGCGTTCAGAATTGTTCCCGGGGCCGCAGTCTGACATTGATGCAGTGGCGGTCGCACCGCGCAGGATGGCGGATCGGCCGCCGTTTCGGCGGCGCGATAGCGCCGTCTCCGCCATACTGTCCTGACGGGCTTGGCCGTGACCATGGACGAGAAGAACAGGCAGATCCTGCGCCTCCTGCAGGACAATGCGCGGCTTCCCATCAAGACGATCGCGGGAACGGTGGGGCTCGCCCGCAGTTCCGTGCGCGAGCGCATCGCCCGCATGGAGGCGGACGGCACCATCCGCGGCTACAGGGCCGACGTCGCGCCCGCGCGGGCGGAGGACCATCTCTTCCGCGCCTTCCTCATCATCCGCCTTGCCAGGACGCCGGCGCGCGACACGGTGGACCGCATCGCCGCCAATCCGGCGGTGAAGCGCTGCTTCTCCATCAGCGGCGAGATCGACGTCATCGCCGAGATCGAATCGGAGACGACGAAGGCGCTCAACGCCGTGCGCGACGAGATCGCCTCCATGCCCTATGTGACGGACCTGACGACGGCGATCGTGCTCGTGGACGAGAAGCCGGCCTGAAGGCGGGGCGCGCGCCCTCACCCGGCCTGGCGGCGCTTCTTGAAGGGCTCCATGGCGGCGCGGGCGAGCGCATCGACGCGCTCGTTCTCGGCATGGCCGGCGTGGCCGCGGACCCAGTGCCAGGTCACGTCGTGGCGGTTGCGCGCCGCATCGAGGCGGCGCCACAGGTCCTCGTTCTTTACCGGCTCACGGGCCGCCGTCTTCCAGCCGCGCGCCTTCCAGTTGGCGAGCCACTGGGTGATGCCGGAGCGGACATACTGGGAATCCGTGTAGAGATCGACGGCGCAGGGGCGCTTCAGGGCCTCGAGCGCCTCGATCGCCGCCGTCAGCTCCATGCGGTTGTTGGTGGTCTCGGCCTCGCCGCCGGACAGTTCCCGCTCCTTGCCCTTGTAGACGAGGAGCGCGCCCCAGCCACCGGGGCCCGGATTGCCCGAGCAGGCGCCGTCCGTATAGATCGCGACGCGCTCGCTCATCGCTTCAGCCCGTAGTCGGCGGCGCTCGCGACGCGGCGGTGGAAGCCGAGCTTGCGGTCGTATTCGAGCGGGTCCTTCGGCTTCACGAGTGCGCCCGGCGGCACGTTGAGCCAGTCGACGAGGCGGGTGAGCATGAAGCGGATGGCCGCGCCCCGGCACAGCACCGGCAGCGCGGCAACCTCCGCATCCGTCAGCCGGCGCACGCGCTCGTAGGCCGCGATCATGGCCTGGCCCTTGGTGAGGTTGAAGGAGCCGTCGGCCTCGAAGCACCAGGCGTTGAGGCACACGGCGAGGTCGTAGGCGAGCGCGTCCGTGCAGGCGAAGTAGAAATCGATGAGCCCCGACAGCCGCCCGCCGAGGAAGAAGACGTTGTCGGTGAAGAGATCGGCGTGGATGACGCCCTCGGGCAGGCCGTCCGGCCAGTCGCGCTCGAGCTCGGCGAGCGCCTCGAGCGTGCGCCGGGCGAGCCCGGGCGAGACCTCGTCGGCGCGGCCGTCGGCCTGCTCGAAGAGCGGCCGCCAGCTCGGCAGCGACAGCGCGTTCGGCCGCCGCATGGGGAAATCCGCCCCCGCCTCGTGCAACTTCGCGAGCGCCTCGCCGACGCCGGCGCAGTGCGCCGGGCCGGGGCGCTTGACCCACATGCCGTCGAGGAAGGTGACGATGGCCGCGGGCCGGCCGGCGAGCCGGCCGAGCGCCTCGCCGCGCCGGTTCTTCACCGGCTGCGGGCAGGTGATGCCGCGGGCGGCAAGATGCTCCATGAGCCCGATGAAGAAGGGCAGGTCCTCCTCGTGCACGCGCTTCTCGTAGAGGGTGAGGATGAAGAAGCCGGCCTCGGTGTGCAGCAGGAAGTTCGAGTTCTCGACGCCCTCCGCGATCCCCTTCGCCGACAGCACGGCCCCGATGTCGTAGGTCGCGACGAAGCTCGCGAGTTCCTCGTCGGTTACTTCGGTATAAACGGCCAAGAGACGCCCCGTTCGCTTCAGCCACGCCGCCCGCGCGGACGGCGCCGCGCCCCCTCGCAGGCTTTCGCAGCGTGTAGCCTGTCGGACCGGGCGATGTCATGTCCGGCATGTGGATTTCCGCGAGCGGACCGCTCCTGCCCTCACCCCGGCCGGTTCGACGCGCGGCAGAGGATTGGCGCGGGAGCGCCCCGCGTCATCCCCCGCCGCAAGGGCGGCCCGGCGTCACTTCCGGCGGCGGCCTGGCGCGGGACCCAGGACCTCGTCGAAGATCGCCTGCATCGCCGCCAGATTCTGGTCCTGCACGGCGCGTCCCGTCTCGAACATCTGCGTGAGCGGATCGAGACCGAACTGGGCAGGGTCGAAGCCCTGCGCCTGCGCACGGGGCGCCTCCGGCGGAGGTTCGGGCTGGAGCGCCGGCTCGGGCTGCGCGGCCTCCTTCGCCGCGCCGGTGCCGAACATGCCTCCCAGAAGACCGCCGAGCAGGGCCTCGAAGGGATGTGGGGGGGCGCCAGCGCTCTCTCGCGGCGGGCTCTGCGGCGGTGCGGGCGGCTGCGGCACGCCGAAGCCGCCGGGAAAGCCCGCCATGGCCCCGCGCTGGATCATCTCGCTGAGCTGCCCGAAGATGTCAGCGGGTGTCGTGGCGGCCCCGCCCTGCCCCGCCGCCTGCTCGCGGCCTGGCTGCGCGGCCTGCGCGCCCGCGCCGCCGAAAAGACCGCCGAGCTGGCCGAGCACGCCGCCGAGCCCCTGATCCGCGGCCGACTTGAAGAGGCCGCCCATGAGCATGGCAGCGATCACCGGCAGCATCTGCTTCAGGATGTTCTGCCCGATACCGCTCATGACCGCTGCCTGGGCCGCAATCCGGCGGCTCACCTCCTTCGAGCCGAACAGCCGGGCGAGCACGTCGTTGCCCTGCTGCACGGCATCCGCCGAGAAGGCCGAGCGGGCGCTCTCGAAAGGATCGGCATAGCGGCCCGAGCCCATCAGGCCGAGGGTGCCGAGGAAGGAGGCCGGGTCCTGCACGTTGCGCTGCAGGCCGAGCGAGAAGGCCGGCAGGAGCGCTTCCACGGCCCGCTGCACCTGGTCGGGAGTGAGCCCATACTGGCGCGCCAGATTGTCCATCGCATGGCCGCCCTGGGCGGCCTGGATGATCTCGAAGAGATTGAACATGGCCCCTCCCCGCGCTCCGATGGATTCTGGCGGAGCTTAAGGCGGGGGGCGGTGCGCGACAATCCGGGAAGCCAGCGCCGGTCCGGGCACGCGGCAGCCGGTTCCGCAAGGTCGGCTCGTGACGGCGGCCCTGCCCCACCCGGCTCGAGCCCTGCCAAGCGATGCGCCCCGTCGCGCACCCGGCGCCGGGAGACCGCGCGGTCGTCGAAGGGGCGCAGACGTGTTAATCATTGGGCATGTGGGCCGATGGGGGCAGACCCAGCACAATGGGCGGCGCATCCAGGGAGGCGGCCATGAACATCACGAGAGAAGACTGCATCGCGTTGTGCGGCCTCGAGGAGGACGAGGTCGCGGCAATCGCGGAGCACGAGCATCTGCCCGACGTGGCGGCGGCGGCACTCGCACAATATCTTCTCACACAACCCGGAGGGGCCATTCGCATCCGCGATATGATCACCGACGACCTGCGCGCGGCGCTCAAGCGGCACGACAGGTCGCACGCGCGGGAGCTCTTCATGGCGCTCCGCCATTTCGTCTCGGAACATCGTGAAGAGTTCATGGCCGAGAAGGCCAGGCGCTCCAGGTAACAGGCCGCCCGCGCCAGCTCTTCGCGCGCCCGGTGCGGCGGGGAGCCCCGACGCTGGAGCTGGCCCTGTTGCGAGGAACCACCGTTCCGCGTCAGCGGTGACAATTACCTCTCGCAGACGATGAACGCGTTTTCCGATTCAGCGGAATCGGAAAACGCTCTCGCGCCGTTCAGGCCGCCTGGGCGGAAATATTGTCCTGCGCGGTCTTGATGAGGGAGGCGATCTCCGTCGTGTATTCGGACACCGCTTCCTGGGCGAAGCTCGACTGCGCTTCCGCAACTTGCGGCAGGCTGTTGCAACGGGCCAGCGTCGCCCAGAACTCGGCCTGCACCTGCATCCGATGCGCGGCGAAGCGAAGAAGTTCCGAGCCGAGGGCGAGGGGCAGGTCGACCGTAGACGCCTTGAACCACTGGGGAATCATGGCGACCATGGTCACATCGTTGCCGGCGGCCGGTTGGCCGCTCGGTGCAGGGGTCTTGTGAATCGCACTCATCGTCCACTCCTTGTCCCCAGTCCCAACAAGCGGATTGATCGGAAACCTTCCACGAGGGAGCCCGCGGCTCGTGGTTCGCGGCCGATCAACGACGCCGCCCATCTGCGGGCTGCGTGACAGGACCATCAGCGCACATTCGCTCGCGGGCCTTGCGAGCGACGGGCGGAACGGATCGTCATCCGGCGGCGGGACAGTTCGGCGGCAGTCCGATACCCACCCCCCTAAATCTAGTGCATGGCAAAATGTATCTACAACATGATGCGTGCGCCAAAGGGCCGAAGGAATTCAAGCAAAGCTGTTCTCCTTGCGCAAGATCGAAACGCCATTAATTGACCCGGACGAGTGCAACCCAGGTATTTTCCCACAAACAACCAGAAACAATCAGCTTATCAGCGCCATCGTCATGCTCAACCGCCGAACAACTCTCATGACAGGCGGAGACATCGCAACAAGTACGGGCAACGACGCGCGGCCCATCACCACGCCCCCGGCGCGGCTGCATTCCCGGCACCATCGCAGGATGCCGGGAAAGCGGGCACGGACGGCGCATCCGGCGTAGTTGGCGGGCCCCTCGACTTCGCAGCCCCGATTCAATTCAGCGCCCCCGCGCGCGGACCTTCATTTCGTCCCGGCATCGGCACACGAAAAACAGGCGCATATTCGTTAACAAGAACCAATACAATATATATCAACCAGATTGGCAGATTTCTGCGGGCGAACAACAAGAGAAATACATCACCAAGTCTTGGCGCATCGACCGTGCGCCCGCGCGCCGTCAGCCCTCCCGCGCCAGGCGCGCTACGGCGCGGAAGGCCGTGACCGCCGCCGCGATGCCGAAGATGAGGGCTCCGCCGGCGATGCCCAGCATCACCCCCTCCACGCCGCCGAGGCGGGCGCCGAGCGCGGCGAAGGGCAAGGTGCCGAGCGTCGCCTTCGTCCAGTTGAAGGCCGTGGCGTAGAGCGGGAAACCGAGGTTGTTGAAGGCGGCGTTGGCGACGAAGAGGAAGCCGTTGAACAGCCAGATGGCGCCGCTGACAAGAGAGAAGAAGACGACGAGCTCGCCCGTGCGCGTGCCGGCGACGTGGAACAGGCGGGGGATCAGGTCGCCGAGCAGGACGAGCACGAGCCAGACGCCAAGGACATAGACGGTGACCAGCACGAGCGAATTGACGAGGACGCCGTGCATGCGGTCGAAGCGACGGGCGCCCCAGTTCTGGCCGAGAATGGGGCCGACGGCGCCCGACAGGGCGAAGATCACGCCGAAGCACAGCGGGATCAGGCGGTCGATGATGGCGCTGGCGGCGATCGCCGTATCGCCGAAACGGGCGATCGTCGCCGCGATGAAGGCATTGGCGACGGGCGTCGCCACGTTGGTGAGGATCGCCGGCACGGCTATGCCGAGCATCGGCTTCATGTCGGCGACGACATGGTCGAGATGGGGCCGTGCCATGAGGTGGTGCACCTTCACCACGGAGCGCAAGCCCACGAACACGAAGGTGGCGCGCGACAGCACGATGACGATGGCGGCGCCGTCCACGCCGAGCCCGAGCAGAAAGATGAAGATCGGATCGGCGATGGCCGTCATCACGCCGCCGGCGAGGGTGACGTACATGGCCCGGCGCGCGTCACCCACGGCCCGCAATACGCCCGAGAGCGCCATGCCGAGGCCCATGAGAACATTCGACGGGAGGGTGATCGCGAGGAAGCGGGCCGCGACCGCGTGCGCCTCGCCGGTCGCGCCGATGAGCGTCAGGATCGGGCCGACGAAGGGCAGCACGGCGAGGCTGAACAGGCTCGCGATGATCGCCGTCTGGGTGACGAGCGAGGCGGCGAGCCGCCGCGCCCTGTCGCGCTCGCGCGCGCCGAGGGCACGGGAGACGAGGGCGCCGACGGCGATCATGAGGCCGATGTTGATGGAGGTGGCGAAGAAGAGGACGATCGTGGCGAAGCCGACGGCCGCCGTCAGCGAGGCGTTGCCGAGCCAGGAAATGTAGAGGAGCGACAGGAAGTCGACGAGGAAGATGGCCATGAGGCCGACCGAGCCGGTCGCCGTCATGACGAGGACGTGGCGCATGGTCGAGCCCTGGACGAACTTGGGCATCTCGCCGCCGGCCGGAGCGGCTGCGGCCGGGGCGGGCCCGGGCGCAGGGCGGGCGGGCGTCCCTTCCGGACGCGTCTCGTCGACGGTCACAGCGCTTTCGCTCATCGGCTCGTCCCCGCGTCGGCGATCAGGTCCTCGGTCTCGGCCGTCAGCGCCCTGGTCCTGGCCTTCGGCGCCGTCAGCGGCTCCGGCGTCAGGCGCTCCCGCGCTCCGTGCAGCATGTCCGCGCCCCCCATGATCCCCTCGGCCTTCTGCATCATCAGGCGGGCAACGTCGCGGCGGCGCACGTCGTCGACCACGGCACGGGCACGCTCCGCCGGCACGCCGAGCCCTTCGAGGGTGGCGCGCCCGAAGGCCAGCGCCGATTCGAACGTCTCGCGCATCTGGTAGTCCACCTCCGCGTTCATCAGGTCGATGGCGTGAACGCGGTCGTACGCCCGCACATAGGTGCGCACCTGCGGGAATTCGACATGCATCAGCTCGACGATCTTCAGGGCGGTGGCGCGATCGTCGACGCAGATGCAGACGAGATCGGCCCGCCCGGCCCCGGAGGTGCGCAGCACGTCGAGGCGCGTGCCGTCGCCATAGTAGACCTTGAAGCCAAAGCGCGCGGCGGCGCGGATGCGCTCCACATTGCGGTCGATCACGGTCACGTCGGCGCCGTCGGCGAGAAGGACCTGATTGACGACCTGCCCGAAGCGGCCGAAGCCGATGACGACGACATTGGAGGCGCCGCCGGCGAAAGCCTCGGCTTCGGCTTCCCGTTCGGCCTCCGGCACGCGCTCGAGCACCTGGTCGAGGAGCTTGGCGACGATCGGGCCGAGGAGCATGCTCAAGGCGGCGAGCGCGGTCAGGAGCTGCAGCTCCTCCTGCGTGACGAGGCCGACAGCCGCCGCTACAGGCAGGAGCACGAAGGCGAACTCGCCTGCCGGCGCGAGCAGCGCCCCAGCCCTGACGGCATCGCGCCAGGGCGAGCCGAAGGCGCGCAGGAGCCCCGCGCCGAGCCCGATCTTGAGGGCGACCAGCAGCGGCACCGCGAGGGCAAGGAGCCGGGCGTTCCCCGCCACGAGCCCCACGTCGATCGACATGCCGACGCTCATGAAGAAGAGGCCGAGGAGGAGGCCGCGGAAGGGCTCGATGTCGGCCTCGAGCTGATGGCGGAAATTCGATTCCGCCAGGAGCACGCCGGCGAGGAAGGCGCCCATGGCCATGGACAGGCCGACCTCCTCCATGAGCATCGCCGCCCCGAGGGCGACGAGCAGGGCCGCCGCCGTCATCACCTCGCGCGCGCCCGTCGCGGCGAGCACGCGGAAGAAGGGGTTGAGCAGGTAGCGCCCCGCGAAGACCGTGAGGCCCACCGCACCCAGCGCTTCGGCGACCGCACCGAGACCGCGGCTCATCGCCTCGCCGCCGGCGAGCGCCTGGGTATTGGCGAGGAGCGGCAGCATGGCGAGCAGGGGAACGATGGCGAGATCCTGGAACAGGAGCACGGCAAAGGCACGCCGGCCGTAGGAAGCCTGCAGATCGCCGCGCTCTTCCAGGATCTGCAGCGCCACCGACGTCGCCGAGAGCGCGAAGGCCACGCCGATGACGAACAGCCCCTTGTCCTGCTCGCTGAAGGCGGCCGTCAGGCCCGCGAGCACCATGGCCGTCGCCACCACCTGGGCGAGCCCGAGGCCGAAGATGTCGTGCCGCATGGCCACGAGGCGGGAGGGCTTCAGTTCCAGCCCGACGATGAAGAGCAGCAGCACGACGCCGATCTCGGCGACGCCGCGCACCGTCTCCGGGTCGTCGACGAGCGCGAGCACCGACGGACCGATGACGACGCCGGCGGCCAGATAGCCGAGCACGGCACCGAGCCCGATGCGCCGGAACAGCGGCACGGCCACGACCGCGGCGGCGCAGAACATGAGGACCGGTGAAAGGAAGCTCGCTTGCGAAACGGGCTCGGCCATTGGGGGGACTCATCGCAGGGGCCGGACGGACAGGGCGCCGCATGGCCGCGCGCCGGGGCGAAGAATCCCGGCACTCCTTCATTACCCTGCCCGTAGGCGAGTGGGGAGGGTGCGGTCTGTGCGCCGGCGCACCTCGGCGGCCGGCTGAACGGTGCTGCGCCGCGGGCCCGGGCGGTTCAATCGAGGAGGCCGTGGTCCGTGAGGACCCTGCGCAAGCCCGCCGCCCCCGTGAAGACATGGCCGGCGAGCCCCGCCTTCATCGCCCCCTCCACGTTGATCGCCTTGTCGTCCGTGAAGAAGGCCTCCTCGGGCACGAAGCCGAGCCGGGCGCAGAGCCGGCGGTAGATCTCCGGTTCGGGCTTCTTCATGTGGAATTCGGCCGAGATGAAGACGCGGCCGTCGAACAGGCTTCTCAAGCCGGGAAAGAGCGTGTCGAGCGCTTCGGCGGTCAGGAAGCCGTTGTTGGTGAGCACGGCGACCGTCGCGCGGCTCTTGACCCGCTCGACCATGGCGAGCACGTCCGCGAAGGGGATCATGCCGGCCCGGCGCGCGTCGACCCAGGCATCGCGCGACAGGGCGCAGCCGAGCCGCGCGCCGAAGCCGGCGAGATACTCACGCGCATCCATCTCGCCCGCGTCGGAGGCGTCCTCGAACCCCGTATCCCAGATTTTCCGAAGGATCTCCTCGGGCGACCGCCGCGACAGATGCGCCAGCACGCGCAGGCGCCGGTCGCGGTCGTAGTGGCAGAGCACGTCGTCCATGTCGAAGATGGCAAGGCGGATCGGGCGGGTCATCGGCACAGGACGATGGCAGGGACTGACGACGCGAACATGTCCGGCACCTTCCTGCGGCCGGTGCGGAAGCCCGCGCGAGGCGGCGCGGGCCGTGATGTCGGCGCAGGGCGCGACGACGGCGTTCTTGACACGATGCGGCGCGAACCGCCACATCGGCCGCAGGATCGCGACCGGATAGCCGATGACCGTTGCCCAAAAGCCACCGCTCGACGTGATGATCTGCGCCCCGCGCGGCTTCTGTGCCGGCGTCGTGCGCGCCATCGACGCGGTCGAAAAGGCGCTCGCGCTCTATGGGCCGCCGGTCTATGTGCGCCACGAGATCGTGCACAACAAATATGTCGTCGAGAGCCTGCGGCGGAAGGGCGCCGTCTTCGTCGACGAACTCGACGAGATCCCGCCGACGGGCGCGCCGGTGATCTTTTCGGCCCACGGCGTGCCCAAGGCTGTGCCCGAGGATGCGCGCCAACGCAATTTCTTCGCCATCGACGCGACCTGTCCGCTCGTCACCAAGGTTCACCGCGAGGCCGAGGTACACCACCGGCGCGGGCGCCATATCGTCCTCGTCGGCCACGCCGGCCATCCCGAGGTGATCGGCACCATGGGTCAGTTGCCACCCGGGGCGATCAGCCTCGTCGAGACCATCGAGGACGTGACGCGCCTTGATATTCCCGCCGGCGACCTCGCCTATGTGACGCAGACGACGCTCTCCGTCGACGACACGCGCGACATTGTCGAAGCGCTGAAGAGCCGCTTTCCGGCCATCGTCAGCCCGCACAAGGAGGACATCTGCTACGCGACCACCAACCGGCAGGAGGCGGTGAAGCGCGTCGCACCGCAGGTCGACGCGATGATCGTCGTGGGCTCGCCCAATTCGTCGAATTCGCAGCGCCTGCGCGAGGTAGCCGAGCGCGCCGGCTGCCCGGTGTCGCGCCTCCTCCTCAGGGCCGAGGACATCGACTGGTCGATCTACGGCGCCATCCGCCGCCTCGGCCTCACGGCCGGCGCCTCGGCACCGGAGGTGCTGGTGGAGGAGATCATCGACGCCTTCGCCGAGCGTTATGCGGTCACGGTCGAAACCGTCTCCACGGCGGATGAAAGTGTGTTCTTTCCCCTGCCGCGCGAACTGCGCGGCGAAGCGGCGGAATAGGCAGGCCTCGCGCGGTCCCGGTCCCGCACTGCCCCTGCTGCGGACCGGGCCTCCCGGCGGCGACCGGCGGTCTGCCTTGCACCCGAGCGGGCCGGCCGGGTTCCCTCACACCGGAAAGCTCCGCCACCGCCGCCGCCCCGCCCGGCTCTGGCGTCGACGCCCGATCGAACGATGCTTCAACAGAACAAAGGCTCGGAGCGTGGCGCTCCGAGCCCTCAAGGTGTGAGTGATGACACAATCCTACCCGACCGCGTGCCGGGCGCAAGCCATTGCTGGACGATGACCCCGGCGCCGCCGGCCGGGTTCGGGCGATCGGCTCAGAACTTGTAGTTGAGGCCGGCGCGGACGACCGAGAACTCGGTGCCGGCCTTGTTGACGCCGTAGTAGCGGTTGTCGCCGAGGTCGACGTAGAGGTACTCGGCCCTGGCCGTCAGGTTGTTGGTGAAGGCATATTCGATGCCGCCGCCGAGGGTCCAGCCCGTGCGCGTGTCCGACTTCGAGAAGGCGATGCCGGCCGTGGTGTCGACGCCCGAGAACTTCGTCTCGCCGTAGGCCAGACCACCCGTCACGTAGACGAGGGCGCGGTCGAAGGCGACGCCGACGCGGCCGCGCACCGTGCCGAAGTACTCGACCTCACCGCGACCCCTGCCGACGTTGCCGTTGGCGAAGCGCAGGGCGCTCGTGGAGCCCTTGAGGTCGGCGTACTGGATGTCGGCCTCGAGGCCGGCGACGAACTGGCCGAACTGGTAGTTGTAGCCGATCTGGCCGCCGCCGATGAAGCCGTCCGGATCGTCGAAGCCGGCGCCCTTGGAGAACTCGCCGAAGCCGTAGCCGGCGTTCACACCGACGTAGAAGCCCGTCCAGGTGAAGACCGGCACGACCGGCGCCGGGGCGACGCGGCGGCTCGGCAGGTCGGCAGCGCTGGCGGCACCGGCGGCGAAGCCGAGCGCGGCGACTGTGCAGAGCAACCTCTTCATGACAATCCCCTGGATTGACCACTTCAATCGAACGGTACCACGGTTCAGCATAGATGCCTGTAACCGGAAAGCAACATTTACTCCGTTCGCGATCGAGCGATTGCCAGATTCGCGATTCGGCTCATCCATGGTCAACGAAAGGTAACCTTTCGAGGCGCCTGCCCTTTCTTCACGCGCGAATTCGGTCGACAGAACGAGCCGCCCGAAGCTCGAACCGGCGGCGGGCGGCCCACTTGCCGCCCGCCTCTTCTCCCCGCCGCACCGCGGCCCGCGCGCCCATGCCGGGGCCCGACGCAGGTGACGGGCGACTTCCGCACCTCAGGAGGCGCAGGCGGCTGGCGCACCTGCGCGGCAGCGGCCAGTCGCCGGCCGCTGCTGCGGCCTGCTCACAGCAACCGTTCGAAGCCCGTCTGCGGCCAGGCGGCGGGCTGCCGCCTGCTGATCGTGCACCTTCAGGGCGAGAGCGATCGAGGGATCGCGGAACAACGGCTCGGCGAGCGCGCCATCGACGTCGGATCTGGTCAGGCCGATATCCTTCAGCGTGCGGTCGTCGAACTCCGCCAGGTTGCGCACCGCGAGGCGGTTGCGCCAGGCGCGCCACAGGCGCAGAAAGCTGCGCAGGGAGCGCCGCACGAGCCAGGCCGCCTAGCGCCGGCCGACGCCCGCGGCGGGCAATGTCGTCGTCTGGCCAAACATGCGGTCGGTCATGGCTTCCTCCAGAATGCCGATCCTCAAGAGAGCCGGCGCGCATTCCGGCGCCGGACCGCAGACACAAGCGCACTTACCCCCGCCCCGGCGGGGCGTGGTATTCTGGCCAGTCGGCCGAGGTGGTTGCGTGAGCGTTGAGGGGATCATGCCACCACCCGATCAATCATTGAAACGAATGTTCATGATTGCAAATATCACCAAGCATGATTGAATGCCGGCAAAGCGGGAGGCCGCCATGCCCCATCTCCTCGATATCGATCAGCTGAAAACCTTCGTCGCCATCGCCGACACCGGCTCGTTCACGCGCGCGGCCGAGGTGGTGCACAAGACCCAGTCGGCCGTCTCCATGCAGATGAAGCGCCTCGAAGAACGGCTCGGGCGCGACGTGTTCGAGCGCGACGGCCGGCATTCCAAGCTCACGGAGGACGGCGAGCGGCTGCTCGACTACGCCCGCCGCATCGTGCGGCTCAATCTCGAATGCCTCGCGAGCTTCGGCGACGTGGACCTGACCGGGCGCGTGCGCCTCGGCGTGCCGGACGACTACGCCGACCGCTATCTGCCCGAGATCCTCGCCCGCTTCGCGCGCTCGAACCCGAAGGTGGAGGTGACCGTCGTCTGCGAGCCGACGCCGATGCTCGTCGAGCGCGTGCAGTCGGGCGACCTCGACCTCGCCATCATCACGCACACCGACGCCAAGGGCTACGCCTCCGAGATCGTGCGCGTCGAGCAGCTCCTGTGGGTGACCTCGAGCCGCCACTGCACGCATGAGGAAACGCCGGTGCCGCTCGCCCTCGGGCGCCCGAACTGCAACTGGCGGCAGAGCGCCACGGAGGCGCTGGAGCGCACGGGCCGCCCCTTCCGCGTCCTCTATTCGAGCTGGAACTCGACCGCTGTCGGCGCGGCGGTGACGGCGGGGCTCGCCGTCTCGGTGCTGCCGGAGAGCGCGGTGCGCGTCGGCATGCGGGTGCTCGGCCCCTCGGACGGCTTTCCCGCCCTGCCCTCGTGCAAGATCGGCCTGATGCGCAACCGCCACGAGCCGACGGCCCTCGCCTCGGCACTCGCCGAGCACATCGTGCAGAGCCTCGACAATCTGAGCGCGGCGCGGCTCACCATGGCCGCTGAGTAAAGCCGCGGGTCAGCCCTGCGGCCTTACTGGATCTTCGCCATTTCGTCGCCGAGGGTGCCGAAGATGCGCACGACGCTCTGGCCGACGACGACGACGCTTGCCACGATGGCGAGCGTGATGAGGGCCGCGAGCAGGCCGTACTCGACCGCCGCGGAACCGCGTTCGTCGCGCAGGAATGCCCCGAGCCGTGCCAGCATGAACGCCTCCTCATGACGGGGACAGCTTGCTCCGGCAGGCTCTGCGAGAGGTTAACGCGACCGCTCGCATTCGCGCTTTCGCCGCCCAAATCGTGGAAGAGTGAACGGCGCGTAAAGCGGGCGGCGGCGCGTGCACCGGCGCATGGCCCGTGCCCGATTGAGCCGTTGGAACAGGATGAGACGGAAAGCCGGTGCCCATCCTTCGTGCGGCTCGGGAGCAGCTTCCGATCCTTCGGGATCGGACAACCAGTCCATCCTTCAGGAAGGTCAGAGCACTTTCGTCGCCGGATCGGCGTTCACTTCGGCGAAGACGCCCTTGGCCGGGCGAGGACCAGGATGTTGCCTGCGATGACGAGGACAAGCCCGGCGACCGCGAGCGGCGTCCAGCGGTAGCCTTCCACGACCGTCGAGATGGCGAGCGCCACGACGGGAAAGAGCACGGTGGCATAGCCCGCCCGCGCCGCGCCGATGCGGCCGAGCAGCGTGAGATAGCAGGCGAAGGCCACCACCGAGGCCGTGACCGCCAGCCAGACCAGGGAACCGAGATAGCCCAGCGTCGGCTCGACGACGAAGGCATGGCCGCGCAGGAGGCCGACAAGCGTGAGGAACAGCACGCCGTAGGCCATGCCCCAGGCATTGGCCGGGAGCACCGGCACGCCGCGGCGCTGGTTGGCCGCCGAGAGCATGTTGCCGAGGCAGAAGGAGAGCGTGCCGCCGAGGCACAGGCCGAGCCCGACGAGGCTCGCGCGGTCGAAGCCGGCACCGAGGATCTGCGGCGCGAACATCGCCGCAACCCCCAGCACGCCGAGCGCCCCGCCCGCGGCGATGCGCCCGTCGATCCGCTGGCCGAGGAAGAGCGCACCGAGGGCGAGATTGACCACCGAGGCGAGCGAGAAGACGACGGCGAGAAGGCCCGAGGGGATCGTCAGCCCGCCGTAGTAGAAGAGCACGAAGTTGGTCGAGAAGATGAGGACCCCGAGGCCCGCGAAACGCAGGTGATCCGCGGCGGAGAAGCGCAGCCGCTCGCCCTTCGCCGCCACCCAGGCGAACATGAGGGCGGCCGCCAGCGCGAAGCGCCAGACGAGCGACACCTCCGGCGCCACGACTCCGAGCTGCATACGCAGGGCAATCCAGCTCGTGCCCCACACGAAGACAGTGACGGCATAAAGGGACAGGTCGGTCCCGTCGAGCCGGCCGGCGAGGGTGGGCTGAGGGCGCGCGGCGTCCGTCGCAGTCACGTCGGTCTCCTGGTTGAAAAGTTGCAAGCTAGCGCCGGATGTTCATCACGACAAATGATGATCGCTCATGGATTCCCGCGGGAACGGTGATGAGACGATCGGCGAGGAGGGGGAGCGGACAGCGCGCAACTTCTGCCGGGGGAAGAGAAAACCGGGGGCGGGTCTCGCCTTTCTCCATCAGGCCCCACCACCGTCATGCCCTTGCCTCCCCTTGCCGCAACCGGAATCGGTTCCGGGCCCCGGACAGCCGCTTCGCGGCTTCCCGGGTGACGGTCAGAGGTTCGCGCGGGACACACCAAACGTTACCCCGGGCTCCTCGCGCGGCTTGGCATTCGGAAGGGAAGCCTGCTGCGGCAGGCGAGGCGCGCCCTACCGCGGCGCCTTCCTGGCGAGCCAATCCCTCATGGTCGCGATCTCGGCCTGCTGGGCCTTGACGATGGCCTCGGCGAGCTTGCGGATTTCGGCGTCCTTGCCGAAGGCGATGGCGACGGTCGCCATGTCGATGGCACCCTGATGATGGGCGATCATGTTGCGCACGAAGTCCGCGTCCACGTCGCCCGTATAGGCGAAGGCCATGTCGCGGTGCATCCTGGCGCCGACGGCGCGCAGGGCAAGGCTGGGCACGCTCTCGTCCCCGCCACCCGGCAGCCCCGGCATGCCGCCCGTCATGCGGCCGCCCATCATGCCGCCACGCATCATTCCCATCATGCCCGGCCCCATCATCCCGTGGCCCATCATCCCCGGCCCCATCATGCCCTGACCCGGCATGTCCCGGCCCGGCGCGGCGGACCCCGCCCGGCCCTGGTCGTGCGCGCCCGGTGTCGCCTGACCCGGCATCTGGCCCGGCATCTGGCCGTGTTCCGACGGGACCGGCGGGGCGGGCTGCTGCGTCGCCGCCGGCCCCGCGAGCGTGGCGACGAGCGTGAGGGTGGCAATGTGCGAGGCGATCCGGGAAGCGTGCATGGTCGTGTCTCCGTGCGATGCCGGCGGCGCGTCGCGCGGTCCCCTGCCATCGGCCGCGGGCGGCGTCCCGGGACAAGCCTTGCGAGGATGCGCCCGCCGCCGCCATCTGTCAGCCCCGCCGGCCGCCGCCGCTCGCGGCAGGGCCATGCGGGGCGACGCACCGCCCCCCGACCGCGGTAGCCCGAAGGGGTCGATCGCCTGCCCATCCGCGCCCTTGACAGGTTCTGCGGTGCATCAACACCGCGCTCCGCGGCGCCAGTCCCCCTCCTGCGCATCTTCCCGAGGGAGAGAGCCAAGGCGTCCTGCGTCGATCCTCTGGCCTTCACGCTCGCCCGGGAGCGCCGCCTCGCGCCCGGCCGGGCATCGAGGAGGCACCCCGGGGCGCCCGCCTGCGCGGGTGCCTCCCGGCCGCCAATCCGAGGGCCGGGCGGGCCCTGCCGCGCGCCTCACTTGATCGGGATCATGAGGTGCTCGTAGGGCGTGCCCGCCCACATCACGTAGGGCTGGGCGGTGTCCGGCTTGGGCAGCTTCGGATGGCCGGCGACGGCGCGGCCGGCGCCGACCACCATCACGTGCGGGCCGGTTTCGATCCAGTTGTTGCCGGGGGATGGCTTCGTCGCATAGGGGTCGGTGTTGCTCGCGTCCGAGCCGCCCGAGAGCATGTACATGATGCCGACCTTGCCGCTCGGCGGCTTCTTGCGGGCGAGCCAGGCCTTGACCCACAGCATGGCGTTCTGATCGCCGCACATGGGGTCTGGGCTCGGCGTACCCGGGTTGTCGGCGACGCAGGTGAAGGCGTTGGTGCCCTTGCGGACCGTGCGGATCTTGCCGTCCGCCTCCACGGCGACGACCGTCGCGCCCTTGGCCACGGCCTCCGGTGCCGCCGACAGGGCGCTCCTGACGATGTCGTCGTCGCTCATCGCGCCGGCGGCAGGCTGTTGGGCGACCGCCGGCGACGCCGCGGCCGTCGCCAGCAATCCGAGAACCATCATGAGGGTCAAGCGATGCCTCATCATAGCTGAACTCCAACTATGACTGCGACCGGCGGGCGAAGGATATACCTCACCGCCCCGGGGTCACAAGGCGCCGCCCCCCCGTCCTGCCTACGCGACATGATGGAAGCGGCGAGCGCCGGACGGGGGCGCGGCGCCGCGCCGCCTCCCCCTCCTTCCTCCCGCGCCCGCGGGCCGGATCAGTAGGCGTATTTGCGGAAGGCGGGCTCGACCGAGCCGTGCCAGTCGTTGTGATACTTGGCGAGCAGGATGTCGGCGAGCGTGCGTCCCTCCGCCACGATACGCTCCAGCGGCTCGAGGAACATCGTCTCGTCGCGCCCCTGCGCGTCGAGCCGGGCGCGGCGCGCGAGGCCGGCGCGCGACAGGGCGAGGGCGTCGCGGGCGACGTCGCGCAGGGACCGTCCCGCGACGGTCGAGCGCAGGCCCTCGCGCGGGACGATGTCGCGCAGCATCTGCCGGTCCGCCGCCGTCCAGCCCTTGACGAGCTCCCAGGCGCCGTCGAGTGCCAGCTCGTCGTAGAAAAGGCCGGCCCAGAAGGCAGGCTCCGCGCAGAGCATGCCCGTCGGCCCGCCGTCCGAGCCGCGCATCTCGAGGTAGCGCTTCAGGCGCACCTCCGGGAACAGCGTGGAGAGGTGGTTCGCCCAGTCGGACAGCGTCGCGCGTTCGCCGGGAAGCTGGGGCAACCGGCCGGCGAGAAGGTCGCGGAAGGAGGCGCCGGCCACGTCGTGGTAGGTGTCGCCGCGCTTGACGAAGTACATTGGCACATCGAGCGCATAGTCGACGTAGCGCTCGAAGCCCATGCCCTCCTCGAAGGCGAAGGGCATCATGCCGGTGCGGTCGCCGTCCGTGTCGCGCCAGATCTCCGAGCGCATGGACAGGAAGCCGTTGGGACGCCCGTCGGTGAAGGGCGAGTTGGCGAAGAGCGCCGTCGCCACCGGTTGCAGCGCCAGCGACACGCGCAGCTTCTTCACCATGTCGGCTTCCGAGCCGAAATCGAGGTTCACCTGCACGGTCGCCGTGCGGAACATCATGTCGAGGCCGTGGCCACCGACCTTGGGCATGTAGCGGCGCATGATGTCGTAGCGGCCCTTGGGCATGACGGGCGTTTCCTCGCGCGTCCACTTGGGGCTCATGCCGAGCGCCAGGAAGCCGATGCCGAGCGGACGCGCCACCTCCTTGAGCTGGGCGAGATGGGCGTGCAGCTCGCAACAGGTCTGGTGCACGCTCTCGAGCGGCGCACCCGACAGCTCGAACTGGCCGCCCGGCTCGAGCGAGATGGCGCCGCCGCCGGTCACGTCGTAGAGGCCGATCGGGTGGTCGCCTTCCATGATCGGCTGCCAGCCGAGGAGCCCCTGCATGCCTTCGAGCAGCTTGCGGATGCCGCCTATCCGGCCTCCGTCGCGGCCCTCGTAGGGCACGGGCGAATTGTCGGCCACGTAGAAGGGGACCTTCTCGTGCTCGGTGCCGATGCGCCAGGCACTGCGCGGCTTGGAGCCCGCTGCGAGATAGGCGACGAGATCGTCGCGCGAGCCGACAGGCGTGGAATCGGACACATCGCGGGCCATGCAGGCGTTCCCAGAAGGTCCCGGGCAAGAACCGGGAGAGGAGAGGAGTGAGCCCTAAATAGGGCGGCGGCCGGCGCCCGGCAATGACGACGGCATCGGCGTTCTTGCGCCCGCGCAAACTGCCCCGGCGCAACTGGCGCGGAAACGCGCGGGAAGCGGCCCTTCCGGCGGCAGAGCACCTCGGCCTTGTCGGCATCACGGCAAGACTCCGTTGAGCATCCCAGGCGAAAGGGGCCGCGCAAGAGGCAATTAACCCAAGCTTTTAAGGGGTTTGCCGGGGAGGCTCGGGCATGATCCCCGCATCGAGCACGAGGCGTCCGTCAGAGAGGCCCGTGCGGGAGCGTCAGACGAAAAGGCGTCGAACGATGACAGGCGTCACGCCGGCCACCGGGACGGACCGCGGCATGCGGGTCCGTCCCGGAACGGCCGAACTCACCCCCGCGCCCGGCGAGCCGGGCTTCGTGCGCGGCATGACCCTGCCTGGCGGCCGCGTTCTCGGCCAGGCGAACTATGCCGCCTTCCTCGGCATCGCCGTGCGGCTCGAGGCGGAGGACCCCTTCGACGAGAGCTTCGAGCTCGTCCTGGTGCACGAGGACGCCGCCTGCTCGGTCGTCGTCGGCCGTTTCGACGCCGACGAGATCGTCGCCGCCTGGCGCACCTTCTCCGCCCGCTCGGGCCTGCCGCTCCTGATGCAGCGCGTCGACGGCATGCTGGAAAGCCCTTATGAGCAGATCGGCCGGGTGCGCCTCGGCCCGATCCGCATCCGCCGGCGCCACGGCCTGCTCAACGGCCGCCGCCCGCGCTTCCTCGTGCGGCGCAAGACGACCCGCCTGCCCGACCGTCCCGTGATGGTGCGCGGCCGCGAGCTCGCCGGGCGCGAGTGAGCCGCCTGCCGCGGCTCAGAGGGCGCGGGCGATCACCGCGTCGAGGGCGAGGCCGGCGAAGAGCAGGAGACCTGCGTCGCGGTTCGACTTGAAGAGCCGCAACGCCTTGGCGCCGTCGCGGCGGTCGATCGACTTCACCTGCCATGCCAGATGCAGGGCGAAGGCAAGGAAGCCGGCCCAGGCGACGGGGCCCACGCCGATCAGGGCAAGCGCGCCCGCAAGGCTCGCGAGGGCCGCCGCATAGCAGAGGCCGACGCCGAGCGCCGCGCGCTCGCCGAAGAGCCTGGCCGAGGACTTGATGCCGGCGATCGGATCGTCATCGATGTCCTGCAGGGCGTAGATCGTGTCGTAGCCGACCGTCCAGGCGATGGCGGCGGCATAGATGAGGAAGGCCGGTGCATCGAGCCGCCCGAAGGTTGCCGCCCAGCCCATCAGCCCGCCCCAGGCGAAGGCGAAGCCGAGCACGAGCTGCGGCATCGAGGTGATGCGCTTCATGAAGGGGTAGACCGCCACCACGGCGAGGGAGCCGAGGCCGAGCCCCACGGCGAAACCGTTGAACTGCACGAGCACGGCGAGGCCGACGAGGGCCTGCAGCACGAGGAAGGCTGCGGCCTGCGCCACCGTCAGCTGTCCCGAGGGCAGCGGACGGTTCCTCGTGCGCGCCACCTTGGCGTCGAGCTCGCGGTCGACGATGTCGTTGTAGGTCGAGCCGGCGCCGCGCATGGCGACGGCCCCGACGAGGAAGAGCGCGAGGTGGGCGAGGCTCGGAAAGCCCTGCCCGGCCGCGATGGCGGCGGCGGCCGTCGACCACCAGCAGGGCAGCAGCAGGAGCCACCAGCCGATCGGCCGGTCGATGCGCGCGAGGCGCAGGTAAGGACGCGTGAAGACCGGCGCGCGCCGGTCGACCCAATTGCCGGCGGGCGCGTCGGGAACCGGCCGGTCGACGCCCGGCGCGGCCTGCATCAGAGCGCGCCCTGGGGAATGCGCGTCGGCCCGGTGAGGATGTCGCCGCCCCCGCCGCCCAGGAGGCCACCGCCTTCCTTGGCGCGCTTCTCCATCTGGGCCTGCTGCGCCGCCACCTGGCAGGCGCGGCCACGGATGGAGACGGCCTTCTCGTGATCGTTCTTGAGGCCGGTCGAGAACTGGTCGGGGATCTGGCACCAGTCCTTGTTGGCCTCCACCCACTTCAGGGCGTTGCTGCCGTTGGAGACGAGCTGGCCGAAGACGGCGCAGGCGTCCTTGGCATTGACCTTCTTGCCGAGGCCGTTGACCCGCTTCACGAGCTCCTGGCGCTCGCTGAGGAACTCCCGGAGCTTCTCGCAGCTCGAAGCCTGGGCCCGGGCCGGCCCCGCCGTGCCGGCCGCCATCAGCGGGACCGCGACGAGGGCCGCGGTGGCAAGGGAGCCGATCGCGGAGCCGATCGCAGTGCCGGCCTTGGCGCCGATCGTCGCCCGCGCGGGATGGGACCGTGACATCATCGAACCTCGTCGCACGTGGTCTCCTGCCCGCGGACCTCCGCCCGGGGCCGGTTGCCGTTCCGATAGCAGCCCGCGCCCGCCGCGCCAAGCCCGCTCCCGGCAGGCGGGGCCACGTCGCCCGGGCGGCGCTGGCGGCGCTCTTGTGCCATCCGATTGTGGCGGCTTTCGTCACGCCCCGGCCTCGGCTAATCGAGGGCGCGACGAGGACATGTCCGGAAGGCCCACGATGGCGAGCTACGATTTCCGCGCCCCGCGCCTCTTCGTCGACGTGCCGCTGCCGGGCGCGGGCGGCGTGGCGCTCGACAAGACCCAGGCCAACTACCTCGGCAACGTGCTGCGCCTCGGCGTCGGCGCAGCCGTGCTTGTCTTCAACGGCCGTGACGGCGAATGGCGCGCCGAGATCGCGGAGATTGGCAGGAAGGGCATGACGCTGTCGCTCGTCGGCCGGACGCGTCCGCAGCCGCCAGCGGCAGACCTGCACTACCTCTTCGCGCCCCTGAAGCACGCCCGCCTCGACTACATGGTGCAGAAGGCGGTGGAGATGGGGGCAAGCCGTCTCGCGCCGGTCATCACCCGCCGCACCCAGGCGAGCCGCGTCAACCTGGAGCGCATGCGCGCCAATGCCATCGAGGCCGCCGAGCAGTGCGGCATCCTGGCCCTGCCCGAGGTCGCCGAGGAGCGGCGCCTGCCCGAGGCCGTGGCCCTGCTCGAGCCGGAGCGCCTTCTTGTCTTCTGCGACGAGGAGGCGGACGTCGCCGATCCGGTGGAAGCCCTCTCGCGCCTGCGCGAGGAGGCCCGCCGGAACGGTACCGGCGCCATGCCCCTCGCCCTCCTCATCGGGCCGGAGGGCGGGTTCGACGCGGCCGAGCGCGCCCTGCTCGCCGCCCGGCCCAACGTGCTGCGCCTGTCGCTCGGGCCGCGCATCCTGCGCGCCGACACGGCCGCCGTCGCCGCGCTCGCGGTGCTGCAGGCGGTGCTGGGAGACTGGCGCGGCGCCTAGGTCGCGTACCCAAACCCCTTGTGGTTGATCGTCGTCGGTGATTCAAGGCTTCCGGATGGAGGCTCCGATGGCACGCTTCGATTTGACGGACGCGGAATGGACGATCATCGCACCGCTGTTGCCGGGCGCGGAGGGCAAGAAGAACGGTCGTCCGCGGCCGGACGACCGCAAGGTCCTGAACGGGATCTTCTTCATCCTGCGGTCGGGCGCGCCGTGGCGAGACCTGCCGGATCGCTACGGTCCCTGCACGACCGTCTACAACCGCTTCAACCGCTGGGCCAAGGCGGGCGTCTGGATCCGGATCTTCGAGGCCTTGGCGGCTCGATCACCCGGTTCCCTCGAACTGATCGACAGTTCGATCGTCCGGGCGCACCAGCACGCGGCCGGCGGAAAAAAGGG
>NZ_JASJEV010000016.1 GCF_030067675.1 Chelatococcus albus
GCCGCTCAAGCCCGACCCCGCCCTCGTCCACCTCTTCGACGCCGACACCGGCCAGAGACTCTGAACCCGCGCGCCCCTGCGGGGCACCAGCAGGATCTCCGAGACCCAACCGCGAGGCCCCGTTCGCCCGGGCTGTGGCCTGCCGCCGCAGCCGGGGGTCGGTGTGCTGCGCCCTGCGCTATGCTGTGCCCTGCGCCCCGTCGGGCCTGCGGCCTCATGTCCGTCTTCGGTCGCCGCGACCTCCGGTGGATTGGCGCGAAGCTTGCTTTTGTCCATCGAGGCGAGCGGTGCGGAAGCTGCGGGCGATGGATCGTCACACCAGGATCGTGATCATCGACGAGAGCGCGATCAGGCGCGCCATTCTGGAGGAGGGGCTGCGGGAGGCCGGATACGCCGACATCGTCAGCATCGGCGAGACCGACCAGCTCCTCGCCAAGCTCGATGCGCTCGAGCCGGATGTCATCATCATCGACCTCGAGAACCCGAGCCGCGACGTGCTCGAGCAGATGTTCCAGATCAGCCGGCTGGCGCGGCGACCCGTCGCCATGTTCGTCGACCAGTCGGACACCGCCATGATCGCCGAGGCGATCGATGCCGGCGTCTCGGCCTATGTCGTGGACGGGCTGCGCAAGGAGCGCGTGAAGCCCATCCTCGAGACGGCGATCATGCGCTTCAACGCCTTCACCAGGCTGCGCGACGAGCTCGAGCGCACGAAATCGAAGCTCGAGGAGCGCAAGATCGTCGATCGCGCCAAGGGCATCCTCATGAAGATGAAGGGCATCGGCGAGGAGGAGGCCTACAGGCTGCTGCGCCGCACGGCGATGAACGAGAACCGCACCATCATCGAGGTGGCGCGGTCAGTGATCACGGCGGCGGAGCTCCTGAAATGACGGCACGGCTGCAGATCGGCTTCATTCCGCTCGTCGACGCGGCCCTGCTCGTGGCCGCCAGGGAGGAGGGCTTTGCGGAGGAGGAGGGACTTGCCCTCGATCTCGTGCGTGAGGCCTCCTGGGCCAATATCCGCGACAAGCTCGCTGTCGGCCTCTTCGATGCGGCGCACATGCTCGCTCCCGCGGCGATCGCCACCTCCCTCGGCCTCGGCCATGTCGAGGTGCCACTGACCGTGCCGGTGGCCCTGAACCTCAACGGCAACGCCATCACCGTGTCGCGCCGGCTCCACGCAGAACTGGCCGGGGTTGCCGCCGGAAGCCTTGCCGATCCGCGCATCTCGGCCGGAGCGCTGGCCGGGATCGTGGCGCGCCGGCGCCGCTCGGGGCGCCCGCCGCTCGTCTTCGGCACGGTCTTCCCCTTCTCGACGCACAGCTACCAGCTGCGCATCTGGCTTGCCGCCGCACGGCTCAGCGTGGAGGAGGACGTGCGGGTCGTCGTCGTGCCGCCGCCGGCGATGGCGCGCAGCCTGGAGCAAGGCATGCTCGACGGCTTCTGCGTCGGCGCGCCCTGGAGTCTCATCGCCGTGGAGAACGGCGCCGGCGTCCTGCTGCATCCGGGCGTCGACATCGTCGGCGCCTGCCCGGAAAAGGTGCTCGCCTTGCCGCGCCGCGATTTTCCCGATGACGACGCGCGCATGGCGCGCCTCGTGCGTGCCCTCGCCCGGGCGAGCCGCTGGTGCGCCGACCCCGCCAATCGGCCGCGCCTTGCCGGCCATCTCGCGGCCGCCGATGTGCTCGACCTGCCCGCGAGGCTCGTCGAGCGCGTGCTCGCCGGCGAGCTGCCCCTGGGCGAGGGACCGCCGCAACCCGTGGCCGACTATCTGCGTCTCGACCCGGGCGTGTTGCGGCCCATGCTGGCGCACGCCGCCTTCCTCCATGCCCAGATGGTCGCGGCCGGGCAGGTGGTCGCTTCCGGGAGGGACGCGGAGGCGCTCAGCCGCATCTATCGCCCCGACCTCTTCGATGCCGCCGTCCAGGACCTCGTCGCCGCATCCGATCCGCCTGCGCCGATGCCCTTGGTTTGAGCGGTCTCCATGTTGCCGTCGCCCTGCGGCCCTGCCCATTTCCCCCGCAGCCCTGCCCGATGTTTGTGCAGTGCAGCATCGACAGCGGGAGCGCGCGCCCGCGCGCGGGTGTGGGAGGGGTGTTTCGCCTCCCGGATGAGCCTCCTCCGCGTTGGCACGAGACTTGAATAAGCAGAACCGGAGGGCGGCCCTCGACGGTCGCGCCATGATCCAGCGCCGGGTCAACAGCAATGCCGCTGACGGGTTCGACCGGGACGGTCGGGCCGTGTCGGCGGCTTTTTGTTTGGCCGGCTTTGGTCGAGAAACGAGGGAATCAAGGCGATGAAGAAGCGTTCGACCCCGTGCGGTGCAGCGACGAGGGATGTCACCCGCCGCGGCTTCCTCGAGCGTGCGGCGGCGGCCGCGGCGCTCGCCGCCGCCGCGAAGCTCGCCCTGCCGGGTGGAGCCTTCGCGCAAGGGGCAGGCCCGGAGGTGAAGAAGGCGGTGCTCGGCTACATCGCCCTCATCGACGCCTCGCCCCTCGTCATCGCCAAGGAGAAGGGCTTCTTCGCCAGGCACGGCATGCCGGAGGTGGAGGTGGTCAAGCAGGCCTCCTGGGGCGCGACGCGGGACAATCTCGTGCTCGGCGGCGACAAGAACGGCATCGACGGCGCTCACATCCTCACGCCGATGCCCTATCTCATCTCGACCGGCAAGGTGACGCAGAACAATGTGCACGTGCCGATGTACATCCTGGCGCGGCTCAACCTCGACGCCCAGGCGATCTCCGTTTCCAACGAATACAAGGACCTCAAGGTCGGGCTGGACGCCACGCCGCTCAAGGTCGCCTTCGAGGCAAAGAAGGCCGCTGGCAAGGAGGTCAAGGTCGCCATGACCTTCCCCGGCGGCACGCACGACCTCTGGATCCGCTACTGGCTCGCCGCCGCCGGCATCGACCCGGACAAGGACGTCTCCACCATCGTCGTGCCGCCTCCGCAGATGGTGGCGAACATGAAGGTCGGCAACATGGACGCCTTCTGCGTCGGCGAGCCGTGGAACGAGCAGCTCGTCAACCAGGGCATCGGCTTCACCGCCTGCACCACGGGCGAGATCTGGGGCAGGCACCCGGAAAAGGCGCTCGGCCTGCGTGCCGACTGGGTGGACAAGTATCCCAATGCTGCCAAGGCCCTGCTGATGGCCGTCATGGAGGCGCAGGCCTGGTGCGACAAGCCGGAGAACAAGCAGGAACTCGCCGAGATCGTCGGCCGGCGCCAGTGGTTCAACGTGCCGGTGGCCGACATCGTCGGCCGCCTCAGGGGCGACATCAACTACGGCAACGGCCGCGTCGAGAAGGGCACCCGCCAGTTCATGAAGTTCTGGCAGGACCATGCCTCCTATCCCTTCAAGAGCCATGACGCCTGGTTCGTCACCGAGAACGTCCGCTGGGGCAGGTTTGAGCCGGGGATGGACGTCAAGGCACTCGTCGACAAGGTGAATCGCGAGGACCTGTGGCGCGAGGCGGCGAAGGGCCTCGGCGTCGCGGCCACAGACATTCCCTCCTCGCCGTCGCGCGGCAAGGAGACCTTCTTCGACGGCAAGGTCTTCGATCCAGCCGACCCGGCCGCCTACCTGAAGAGCCTCGCAATCAAGCGCGCCATGGTCTGACCCGAGCCGAGGCCGCGCCCCGCGCGGTCCCGCGGTTTCCTCCAACCCGGAGCTTCCGATGTCGCTCACCCTCCTGCGCAGCGAAGACCGCAAGCCCGCGCCATCAGTGTCGAAGGCGGCCGTCATCCCCCTCGCCGTGCCGCACCGCCCGCTCTCGGCGCGCCTGTTGCCTGTCCTGCGCGGCGCCGCCACGACGGGCGTGCCGCCCCTCGTGACGCTCGTGCTCATTCTGCTCGTCTGGCAGATGCTGACGGCGCAGCCGGGCGCCACGCTGCCGTCGCCGACCCAGATCTGGGCGGAATCGCGCGATCTGATCGTCGCGCCCTTCTTCGACTACGGCTCGCAGGACATCGGCCTCGGCTGGCGGGTGCTCGTCAGCCTGCAGCGCGTGGGCGTCGGCTTCGGGCTCGCGGCGGTCGCGGGCGTGCTCATCGGCACGCTCATCGGCCAGAGCCTGTGGGCGATGCGCGGCCTCGATCCCGTCTTTCAGGTGCTCAGGACGGTGCCGCCGCTCGCCTGGCTGCCGCTCTCGCTCGCCGCCTTCCGCGACAGCCACCCCTCGGCGATCTTCGTCATCTTCATCACGTCGATCTGGCCGGTGATCATCAATACGGCGGTAGGCATCCGCAACATCCCGCAGGACTACCGTAACGTCGCTGCCGTGCTGCGCCTCAACTCCCTCGAGTTCTTCTGGCGCATCATGATCCCCTCGGCGGCGCCCTACATCTTCACCGGCCTGCGCATCGGCATCGGCCTCTCCTGGCTTGCCATCGTCGCGGCGGAGATGCTGACGGGCGGCGTCGGCATCGGCTTCTTCATCTGGGACGCGTGGAACTCCTCGCGTCTGCCCGACATCGTCGTCGCGCTCCTCTACATCGGTGTCGTGGGCTTCCTGCTCGACCGGCTCGTCGCCCTCGCCGGCAGAATCGCGACCCGCGGCACGGCGAGCGCCTGAGGAGGCTTTCATGAAGCGCAGCTATCTGAAGCTCGACCACATCGACAAGGCCTTCCCCCGTGCCGGCGGCGCGACGGAGGTCCTGCGCGACGTCGACCTCGCCATCGAGAAGGGCGAGTTCGTCTCCATCATCGGCCATTCTGGCTGCGGAAAGTCGACGCTGCTCAATATCGTCGCCGGCCTCACGCCGGCGACGCGCGGTGCCGTCCTCCTCGAGGACAGGGAGGTGAACAGCCCGGGGCCCGACCGCGCCGTCGTCTTCCAGAACCACTCGCTCCTGCCCTGGCTCACGGCCTACGAGAACGTGCGGCTCGCCGTCGACAAGGTCTTTTCTGGCGTCAAGTCGAAGGCCGAGCGGCACGACTGGACGATGCGCAATCTCGATCTCGTGCAGATGGGCCATGCCCGCGACAAGCGCCCCGCCGAGATTTCCGGCGGCATGAAGCAGCGCGTCGGCATCGCCCGCGCGCTCGCCATGGAGCCCAAGGTCCTGCTGCTCGACGAGCCCTTTGGCGCGCTCGACGCGCTAACGCGCGCCCACCTGCAGGACCAGGTGATGCAGATCCACGCCGGCCTCGCCAACACGGTGATCATGATCACCCACGACGTGGACGAGGCGGTGCTGCTCTCGGACCGCATCGTGATGATGACGAACGGCCCGGCGGCGCATGTCGGCGAGGTGCTGGAGGTGCCGCTGGCCAGGCCGCGCCGCCGCATCGAGGTGGCGACGGACCCGACCTACCTGCGCTGCCGCGAGGCGGTGCTGCGCTTCCTCTACGAGCGCCACCGCTATGTCGAGGCGGCCTGAAACCAAGAAGGGCGGGAGGAAACGCCATGAACGCACCGCCGCCGCTTCCGCATCGCGAGACCACGGCTCCGCACCACCGCCTCGCGCCGCTCGCGACGTTGCCGGTCTTCTTCCGGCTCGCCGGGGCGCGGGCGGTGGTCGCCGGCAGCACGCCGGCCGCCGCCTGGAAGGCCGAGCTTCTGTCGGCCGCGGGCGCTGCCGTCGACGTCTTCGCCCCCGGGCCCGACGCGACGCTCCTCGCGCTCGCTGCTCATCCTCCCGCCGGCGCCATCCGGCTGCACCGGCGTGCGTGGAGGGAGGCGGACCTGCAAGGCGCGGCCATCGCCGTCGCCGATGCCGAGGACGACATGCAGGCCCGCTGCTTCCATGCGGCGGCGCGGGCCGCCGGGGTGCCTGCGAACTGCATCGACCGGCCGCAGTTCTGCGACTTCCGCTTCGGTGCCGTCGTCAACCGCTCGCCGCTCGTCGTCGGCATCTCGACTGACGGGGCGGCGCCGGTCTTCGGCCAGGCCGTGCGTACCCGCATCGAAACGCTCCTGCCGCAGGGCTTCGCGCGCTGGGCGGAGGCGGCAGTGCGGTGGCGGCCGGCCGTGGGCGCCTGGGCGCCGTCTCCGGCCCGCCGCCGCGCCTTCTGGCGGTGCTTCGCCGCCGCAGCGCTCGATCGGCCCGACTATGCGCCCGGTGACCGTGACCTCGAAGCCTGGCTCGCCGCTGAAGACCGCGGGCCGGAGCAGAACGCGGCGCCGGAGACGATCACGGTCGCGAGCGACGATCCGGAGGAGCTGACGCTTCGTCAGGTGCGGCTCATCCAGTCGGCCGACATCGTGCTCTACGACCCCGACGTGCCGCACGCCGTCCTCGATTTCGCCCGGCGCGAGGCGCGGAAGTTGCGTTCTTCCGCGACGGCCCTGGCGCGAAAGGGCAAGAAAACCGGCGAGACCTTCGCGGATGGACTCGCCAGCCCCCGGATCGTCAGGCTCGTGGCGAAACCGGCCCCTCGATGAGCCGGGCGAGACCGTCGAGCGCGGGATAGGGGGCGGTGATCAGCCAGGTCGGGATGGTCTTGAGGAACGGGCGCTGCCGCCCCTTCGCCTCGAAGGCGTCGCGGAAGGCGGAAGCCCGCAGGAGCGGCGCGATGACCGGGGCGATGCCGCCGCCGACGTAGACGCC
This sequence comes from Chelatococcus albus, assembly GCF_030067675.1. GTDB lineage: Bacteria > Pseudomonadota > Alphaproteobacteria > Rhizobiales > Beijerinckiaceae > Chelatococcus_A > Chelatococcus_A albus. The sequence goes on from NZ_JASJEV010000016.1 coordinate 6,553, forward strand.
GCCCGTGGCGCAGAAGGCCAGCGCCACCTCGCCGGCGACCGCGCCGAGGATGCGGCAGAAGAGGCCGATCGCATGCGCGCTGAGCGGGCAGGTGCCAGCGAGCGCCCGGCGCGTGACCTCGGCGGGCGAGGCGGGTGGGGGCACATGGTAGGTGTCCTCCGCCAGCATCCCGGCGATGGCGAGAAGGCCGGGGCCGCTCAGGATCCGCTCGTTCGACACCCGCCCGAAGCGCTTGCGCAGGCGCGCGTTGAGCCTCTCCTCCTCCTCGTCGCGCGGGCAGAAGGCAAGATGCCCGCCCTCGCTCGCGACCGGCTGCCAGCCGCCGCCGCAAGGAACGACCGCCGCTACGCCGAGGCCGGTGCCGGGGCCAAGCACGGCGATCGTGCCGGGACGCGCCTCGCACGCGGAGCCGAGGACGAGGCGATCGGCTGCCCGGAGACGGGGGAGCGCGGCGGCGAGCGCCGTGAAGTCGTTGACGAGCAGGAGTTCGGCCAGGCCGAAACGTTCCTTCATCGCGGCGGGCGCGAGGAAGGCACCGCCGTTCGTCAGCGTGACGACGTCCCCGACGATGGGCGCGGCGAGGGCCAGCGCCGCGGCCCGCGGCGCAGCGCCAGGGTGGCGCACGAGATAGGTGGCGATTTCCTCGCCGACGTCGCCGCCCGGCCGGCATGGCACGACGACGACATCCGACACCGGCGCGCCCGGCGCCTGGACGAGGCCGAGCCGCACGTTCGTGCCGCCGATGTCGGCGACGAGCCACGGATGGAGGCGCGACTGCGGATCACTGGGCATGGCGAATGGTCAACATGGTTCGGCGCCTTGCCGGCGCGGGTCCTTCGGATCGGGGACGGCCGCGCTTCCTCGCGCAGGGAGGGGCGCGATTGCTCGTGCAGTGCCGGAGCCGCGGTTGCCGGTCATGTGCTCAGGCCGGCTGCACGAGATTGGCGAGGAGACGCAGGCCGCCGGGCACAAGCCCTTCGGCCTGCCGGTGCAGCGCGAGGCCGCAATAGGTCAGCCGGCCCCGTCCGACCGGCCCGGTGACGAGCGCCCCGTGATGCGGCGCCTCGCCCGGGTCGGCGACGGCGAGGAGCGGCTTGAAGCCGTCCGGCCAGGCTGTGGCGCAGCAGAGTGCGCGCTCCTGCAGCCAGCCGCGCCAGTCGTCGGCGGCGATGCGGTTAGGCCCTGCGAGAAGGGCGTGCTCCGGCGCGAGCATGGTGACGGCACCGGTCGGGTCCGTGGCCCGATGCCGGAAGGAGGGGCTGCCCACGACGATGCCGAAGGGAGTGCGGGCGCCGCCCCCGCCATCCGCCGGTCGCTGCGGCAGCACGACGACATGCCCCCCCGCCGCCATGAAGGCGTGCAGGGCCTCCGCCGCCGCGGCCGGCAGCGCCGCCCAGGCGCGCACGCCGATGACGATCGTGGCGAGCTGTCGCAATGCGGTTCCCGCGGGCTCGGGGCCATCAAGCGAGGCCACGTCGAGGATGGTCACGTCTGCGCCGAGATCGGCGAGGACCTCATCGAGGCGGTCGAGGCCGCAGCCGAAATAGCCGATCCGCGCCTCGCCGATGGCGACCGCGGCGACGCCAATGGTGAGCACCGCCGGCGCGACACGCAGACAGGAGTCGACGTGCGGATAGGTGAAGCGGCGCACGAGGCCGGCCGTTCCCCCTGCAGCCGAGAAGGTCACCGCATGGCGGCCGGGCGCGGCGCCGGCAGGCGGCGAGATGCGGACGGTGAAGCGCCCGGCAGCCTGCGCCGTCTCCGCGGCGAGCTCCGCCGTCCAGCCGGGCGGCAGGACGGGCAGCGGGCGGACTGCCTCCCCGGCCGGCCCGGTGGCGGTGAGGGTGGCGACGACGCTCGCTCCCTCACCGAGGCGCAGGAGGGCCTTTTCGGGCGCGAGCGTCAGGACCGCGTGCGGCAGGACGGGCGCCGGCCGGTCCGGCACGAGAGACAGGCGCGCGGCCGTGCCGGCGTGGCGGTAGGCGATCGCCGCGGCGATCGGCGGAGCCATGTCGGGCACCGTTGCCCGCTGCCCGCCGGCCTCGGGCGGGACGTGGATGTCGACTGTCGCCCGCAGGCACCCGCCGGCGTCGGCGGTCAGCGGCTCGACGGTCGTGAGCGACCATCCGGCCGGCAGGTCGATCGACAAGGCCGGCGCCTCGGCATGGCCCTCGGGCGCCTCGGCACGGATGGTGGCGCGTGCCGTCGCCCCCGCACGCAAGGCGCTGCAGGTCATGCGGCCGGCCAGGCCGAGTGCGGCGTTGCTCGCGGTAAAGAGCTGGCGCTGCTTGAGGGACAGGCGGTGCCGCAGGTGCAGCAGGGTCTGCGGCGTGTCGGGCGCCTCCCTGGGCAGGGCGTGCATGAGCTCGTCCACGAGGCCGAGCGCGTCGTGAACGGCGGCGGCGACCGCCGGGCGCCGGGGGAAGGCAGCAAGCGCCTCGCCGAGCGCGCGATCGAGCGCCTGCGCCGCTGCGAGGGCGGCGCCCGCGCAGCCCGCCGCCGCAGCGAGCGTGCCGAAGCTCCGCGGCAGTCCCTCGCGCAGGTCCCCTTCCGCGCCCGGCGGTCCGATGTGCGATGCGGCGAGATGGAGCGCAACCGGCGCGGGATCAGGCTCGGGCGCCGCCGCCATATCCTGCGTCGCATGGCAGGCGCGTGAGCGGGCGGCGATCTCGGCGAAGCGCCCGCCAAGCCGCGGGTCGCCTCCGGCTACCGGCACGTGCAGGGTTGCGGGCGGCGGTGCTTCGCTGTCGTCGTAGCTCGCGCCGGCGCCGGAAAAGGCCGGCAGATAGAGCTTTGCGGGCCGCCAGGGCGCGAGGCCCGCCGCGATCTGCTCGGGGAAGGCGCCGGGATTGCCCGCGAGCGCGAAGGCGGCGGCGGTCGCGCGCGTCACCGCCCGGTGATGGCCATGCTGGCCCTCCACGTCGAGGAAGGTCGGGCACAGGCAGTCCGGTCGCAGGCTCCGGACGACGGCGACGAGGCGGCGCGTCAGCTCCGTCTCGCCCCAGCGGGCGAAGGTCGCCTCCGCGCTCTTCGCGAAGCCGAAATCGGTGATCGCATCGGATTGGCCGGAGCCGAGCCAGTGGAGCTCGATGCCGAGCACGTGGGCAGCCTCCTCCATCTCGCGCGTGCGGATGGCGGCGAGGTCTTCGCCGCGCTTGGGGCCGAGGGCATTCTGGCCGCCTTCGCCGCGCGTGGCGCAGGCATAGGCGACATGAATGCCGTCGCCGCGCGACAGACGGGCGAGAAGCAGGCTGAGCTCGTCGTCCGGATGGGCGCCGGTCATGAGGAAGACGCTCGTGTCGCTGAGCGGCACGAGGCTCTGCCACAGGCGAGCCAGCGGGATGCGGGTCGGCTGCTCGCCTGCAGGTGCAACCGGACCGCCAGGTTTGCCCATGCGCGCGGCGCTCACGGCAATGCCCTCGGCGCCGGCGCCCGGGTTTCGGCGGCGCGCTCCGGCCCCGTTCCGAAGGGCTGGGCGCCGGGCGCCGCCACCTGGTGCATCAGGGGAAGGGCCGCCGCTCCCATGGCGGTGCCGGCCGGGCCGGAGGAGCCCTGCATCAGGCGCGGCAGCATGCGGTCGCGCCGCGCGCTCACCGAGGGGTGCAGCGGCTCGGCGCGCTCGGCGAGGGCGGCGAGCATGTCCTCGGCGAGATCGCCACCGACGATGATGGTGGCTGGATCGATGAGATTCTCCACCGTCTGGACGGCGCGGCGCAGGTGCTCGGCCGCGGTGTCCAGCCAGCGGTGCACGACGGGCTCGCCCATGCGGTAGGCGCGCGCCAGCGCCTGCGGCGACTGCACGGCGAGGCCGCCCTCGCCGCAGGCCTCGTAGGCCGCGTGCAGGGATACGTAGCGCTCGAGGCAGCCATGACTGCCGCAGTAGCAGGGCTTGCCGGCGGGCGCGACGCTCACGTGGCCGAGCTCGCCGGCATTGCCGAAGGCGCCGCGCACCGGCTGGCCGCCGAGGAAGAGCCCGGCGCCGAGGCCGCGGCCGATGAAGATGAAGAGGAAATCGTCGATGGCTGTGGCGCAGCCGTAGAGGCGCTCGCCGAGCGCCGCCGCCGTCGCGTCGTTCTCCAGGAACACGGGCATGGCGAGCACCTCGCGCAGGCGCGCCACGGCGCTGCCGTCTGTCCAGGGGGGCATCGCCGTCTCGGAGCGGATGCCGACGGCATCCACGTCGAAGGGGCCGGGCACGGCGAGGCCGACGCCCCACAGGCGGCGCGGCTCCACCCGCGACTGCTCGGCGAGATCGACGGCGAGCCGGGCGAGCCCGGCCGGGGCCTCCGGCCCGTTCGGGTCGCCGAAGTCGCGGTCGGCGACCGCGAGCCGCCGACCGACGAGATCGACGACGACGCCGGTGACACGGTCGTGCCGCAGGTGCAGCCCGATGGTGAAGGCGCCGTCCGGAGCGAGCTCGAAGTCGACCGGCGGCTGTCCGGCGCGCGTGCGCCGTCTCCCGACCTCGCGCACGAGCCCATCCGCGGCGAGCTCTTCGATGATATTGGCAACCGCCTGCGCCGTGAGTCCGGTAAGGCGCGCAAGGTCGGCCCTACTCGCCCGGCCGACACGGCGCAGCACGTCGAGCGCCACGCGCCGGTTGTGCGCGCGCAGCAGCGCCTGGTTGGAGCCGCGCAGGGGGGAGCCGGGTTGAGGGGCCATGCCGGCATCATCTCGCCAGGACGGCGATTAAGTCAAGAACATGGATTTAAAATTCCAGCCGCTGGCACCAATCTGCGTGACGGGCTGAAGGTGTCGACTATCTGATTGATAATGTTTAATTATGTCATGAAAGGAAAGGGCAGTCCACACGTCCTGATGGGGATTATAAAAACAACAAACTTGATTTAAGCATTGACCGCCTGTCGCCTTTTTGAAAACCTTTCCGCCAAGGCGCCCCCGTTCCCGGTCTGCCGGGACAGAGCGCGAGCGCCGGAGGGGTCTTGAGCCCGATGCCGGGAAGCGGCCTCCGCTTCCTGGGGGCATCATGCTCAAGATATTGGAATCGATCATCTTTTCTGCGGATGGGCGGGCCCGTCCAAGGCAGGTTGATCTGAGGAGGTCGCGATGAAGCGCTTTACCCGGCGGGCGGTCGGCTCCGCCTTGGCTGCGATCTGCGCGATGGGCCTGTGGTCCGGCGCGGCCCGCGCCCAGGCGGTCGAGATAGAATATTGGCAGTACACCTTCCCGCAGCGCGTCCAGGCCATGGACGAGCTGATCAAGCGCTTCGAGGCGGCGAACCCCGGCATCAAGGTCAAGCAGGTCACCGTCCCCTACGACGACTTCCGCGTGAAGATCGCGGCGGCCGTTCCCGCAGGCCAGGGCCCCGATGTGGTGCAGCTCTTCTACGGCTGGCTGCAGGACTACCTGAAGGCCAAGATGCTGCAGCCGCTGCCGGCGGAGATGTTCAACGCGGCCGACATCGAGAAGGAGTTCTTCCCCTCGGTGAAGCAGATGAAGGTGGGCGGGCAGTATTATGCCCTGCCGACCTCCGTGCGCTCCCTTGCCCTGTTCTGGAACAAGAAGCTCGTCAAGGAGGCGGGGCTCGATCCGGAGAAGCCGCCGCAGACGCTCGACGAACTGGTCGCGGCCGCCGAAAGGGCGACAAAGCGCGACGCCTCCGGCAACCTGCTGCAGGCCGGCATCACCATCGACATGCTCGGCCAGGATCATCACTGGATCCGCGAGGTGCTCATCCGCCAGATGGGCGGCAAGCCCTATTCGCCCGACAACCGCAAGGTCACCTACAACGATGCGGCCGGCATCAAGGCCGTGGCCTGGTACACGGATCTCGTCGCCAGGCACAAGGTGGGCGAGGCCGGCTTCATGACCGACGGCGTCACGGCCTTCCGCTCGAACCGGGCGGCCTTCACCATCGACGGCTCCTTCCGCCTCGCCGCGCTCGACAACCAGAAGGGCCTCGACTACGCGGTAGCGGAGCTGCCGGCCCAGGACGGCAAGCGCTTCAACTTCACCTCCTACTGGGTCAACGGCATCACCCCCAAGGCCACCGGCGCGAAGCGCGAGGCAGCGGCGAAGTTCCTCAAGTTCATCACCTCGCCGGAAGCCCAGGAGCTGTGGCTCGAGAAGGTGGGCGAGCTGCCGGCCGCCGTCGCCGTCGCCAACAAGCCGGCGATCGCGGGCCATGCGAAGTACGGCCCCTTCGTGCGCGGCCTCGCCAATGCGGAGGCGACGTTCTTCGTGAACGAGAGCGCCCAGCGCAAGGTGTTCACCGACATGGTCGACGCCGTGCTCATCAAGAAGCAGCCGGTCGCCGAGGCGGTCGCCACCGCCGCCGCCGAGGAGCAGAAGCTCATCGACGGCTTCTTCGGCAACTGACGGTCCGCAAGGCGCTCGTCCGGCCGCCCCGTGCGGCCGGAGCGGGAGCGCCCCGGGAAAGGCGAGGGGAGACGCATGGTTCCGGCACGGCTCAGCCTGTCCGCCCGCCGCGCCCTTTGGGCGTGGGCGTTCCTCGCCGTGCCGATCGTCTTCTATGTCACGATCCGCCTCTATCCGGCTGTGGACGCCTTCGTGATGTCCTTCACGAACTGGAACATCGTTGGCACGCGCGCCTTCAACGGCCTCGACAACTACCTGCGCCTGTTCGGCGACCCCCGGTTCTGGACGGTGCTGCGCAACACCTTCGTCTATCTCGGGGCAGGCCTCGTCGTCAGCATGGGGCTCGCCTTCGCCGTGGCCTACCACCTCGACAAGGTCCGCTTCGGCCACGGCTTCCTGCGGGCGCTCTACTTCGTGCCTCACATCACCACGGCGGTCGCCATGGCCTGGGTGTGGCGGTGGTTCTACCAGCCGGTGCCGGTAGGCCTGTTCAACGATCTCCTCGTCGCTGTCGGCCTGCCGCAGCAGCCGTTCCTGCGCTCCACCGGCCAGGCGCTCTTCGCCATCCTGGCGCCGGCGGTGTGGGCCGGCATCGGCTTCCAGATCGTCATCTTCCTCGCCGGGCTGAAGGCCATCCCCGCCCACTACTACGAGGCGGCGGCGCTCGACGGCGCCGGCCCCTGGCGGGTGCTCTTCGAGATCACGCTGCCGCTGCTGCGCCCGACCGTCGTCTTCCTCACCGTGACGAGCTCGATCGCCTACCTGCGCATCTTCGACTACGTCTATGCCATGACGCTCGGCACGGGCGGGCCGCTCGATTCCACCAAACCGATCGTGCTCATGATCTTCGAGACCGCCTTCAAGAACTTCGAGATGGGCTACGCCGCCGCGCAGACGGTCGTTCTCTTCCTCATCCTGCTCGCGATCTCGCTGCTGCAGCTCCGCCTGATGGACCGCCGGCCATGACCCGCGCCGCGACGCGCCCTTCCGCCGCCGTGCCGCGGCACAGGAGCCAGGCCCGGGCGGCGCCCCGGCCCGGCCGCATCCTTGCCGTCACGCTGCTCGCCCTCGGCGGCATCGTCATGGTGATGCCCTTCGTCTACATGCTCGCCACCTCGCTCAAGGACAACAGCGAGATCTTCGAGCTGTCGCTGTGGCCACGCCATCCGACCCTCGACAACTACGCCCAGGTGCTCGGCGCCTCGGGCTTCCCGCGCTGGTTCTTCAACTCGCTCCTCGTCGCCGCGGTCACGACCGGGAGCGTGCTCTTCTTCGACAGCCTCGTGGGCTACACGCTGGCGAAGTTCCGCTTCTGCGGCCGGCCTGCGGTCTTCGTCGCCATCCTGTCGACGCTCATGGTGCCGACCGAGATGCTCGTCCTGCCCTGGTACACGATGAGCAAGGCCATGGGATGGCTCGACACCTACTGGGGCCTGCTGTTCCCCGGCCTCATGACCGGCTTCGGCACCTTCCTCATGAAGCAGTTCTTCGAGAGCGTGCCGGACGAGCTCATCGAGGCCGGCCGCATCGACGGGCTCAACGAGTTCGAGATCTGGTGGCGGATCTGCCTGCCGCTCGTCGGGCCCGCCCTTTCGGCGCTCGCCATCTTCGTCTTCCTCGGCAACTGGACGGCCTTCCTGTGGCCGCTCATCGCCGTCGCCGACACGCGGATGTACACGCTGCCCGTCGGCCTCGCCTCCTTCTCGAGCGAGCTGCAGACGGAATGGGGGCTCATCATGGCCGGGGCCGCGGTCGCCACCATGCCGACGCTCGTCGTCTTCGTGCTCCTGCAGAAATACATCGTGCGCGGCATCATGCTCGCCGGCCTCAAGGTCTGACCCGCCATGGCTTCGACCACAGATCCCGACCGCTTTCCCGCCCCCGCTTACAAGGCCGAGGTGCTCGCCCCCCTCTTCGAGGGCGTGAAGCAGCACCACTGGCGCCACCAGATGCGCATCAACCGCGCGAGCGCGCTGATGCTCGCCGAGGTCGGCGTCCTCACACGACGGGAGGCGATCGCCATCCTCGCCGCCCTCGATTCCGTCGAGCGCGAGGTGGACGTGCCGGCGCTCGTCTACACGGGCGAGCACGAGGACTTCTTCTTCCTCGTCGAGGCGGAGCTGAAGAAGCGCCTCGGCGCCGATCTCGCCGGCAAGCTGCACACCGGCCGCAGCCGCAACGACATCGACCACACCGTCTTCAAGATGGCGCTGAAGGAGCGGCTCGCCGCGCTCCTCGGCGATCTCCTCGGCGCCGTCGCTGCCCTGATCGAGGTGGCGGAGGCGCAGCGCGCCACGCTCGTCGTTGCCTATACCCACGGCCAGCCGGCCCAGCCCACGACCTTCGGCCACTACCTCGCCGCGATCGTCGAGGTGCTGCTGCGCGATGTCGAGCGCCTGCGCCAGGCGGCGCGCTATCCCGACCTCTCGTCCATGGGGGCTGCCGCCATCACGACCTCGGGCTTCCCGCTCGACCGGGCGATGATGGCGCGGCTCCTCGGCTTTTCCGGCGTGCAGGAGAACTCCTACGGCGCCATCGCCGCCTGCGATTACATCTCGTCCGTCTACGGCGCGACGCGCCTCCTCTTCGTCCATCTCGGCCGCTTCGTGCAGGACCTCAACAGCTGGACGGGCTTCGAGGTTGGCCATCTCGTCGTGCCCGACGCCTATGTGCAGATCTCCTCGATCATGCCCCAGAAGCGCAATCCCGTGGTGGTCGAGCATCTGCGCCTGCTCTCCTCGCTCGCTGCCGGGCGCGCCGACACGATGATCCAGGCGCTGCACAACACCCCCTTCACCGACATGAACGACTCCGAGGGCGAAGTGCAGGCCGCGGGCTACGCTGCCTTCGAGGCCGGTGGCCGTGCGCTGAGGCTGCTCACTGACTTCATCCGCCTCGTCTCCATCGACGAGGCGCGGGTGCGCGCCCACATCGAGGCGAGCTGCGTGACGATGACGGAGCTCGCCGACTCGCTCGTGCGCAGCGAGGGGCTGTCCTTCCGCCAGGCGCACGAGGTCGCCTCCGACCTCGCCCGGCGCATGATCGCGGCGGGCGAGACGCCCTCGAAGGTCGGCTTCCCGACTTTCCGCGCCGTCTTCGCCGCCGTGGTCGGCCGCGAGCCGGCCGTGACAGAGGCGGATTTCCGCCGCTTCCTCACGCCTGAGCACTTCATCGCCGTGCGCGACCGTTTCGGCGGGCCGGCGCCGGCAGCGCTGGCGGCGAGCCTCGCGCGCTGCCGCGATGAGCTCGACGAGGCCAGACGTTGGCTCGACGGCTATGCCGGCCGCATCGCCGCCGTCGACGCCACGCTCGCCGCCGCCCGGCACGCTCTCACGCAGGACTGAACTCCATGGGACGCCTGACCATCTCGGGGCTCGGCAAGTCTTTCGGCGGCATGGAGGTGCTGCGCGACATCGCTCTCGACGTGCGCGACGGCGAGTTCGTCGTGCTTGTCGGGCCGTCCGGCTGCGGAAAGTCGACGCTCCTGCGCCTCATTGCCGGTCTCGAGGAGGCGACAGAGGGCGAGATCCGCATCGGCGAGCGCGTCGTCAACGACGTGCCGCCGAAGGACCGCGACATCGCCATGGTGTTCCAGAACTACGCGCTCTATCCGCACATGAGCGTGCGCCGGAACATTGCCTTCGCCCTGCGCGCCAAGGGCCGGCCGAAGGAGGAGATCGAGGCGAAGGTGGCGGAGGCCGCGCGCGTGCTGGAACTTGACGCGCTCCTCGATCGCCGGCCGGGCGAGCTCTCGGGCGGCCAGCGCCAGCGCGTCGCCATCGGCCGGGCCATGGTACGCGATCCGAGCATCTTCCTCTTCGACGAGCCCCTGTCGAACCTCGACGCCAAGCTCCGCCACCAGATGCGCGCGGAACTGAAGAAGCTGCACCGCACGCTCGGCACCACCATCGTCTACGTGACGCACGACCAGCTCGAGGCGATGACACTCGCCGACCGCATCGCCGTGATGCGCGGCGGCCGCATCGAGCAATTCGGCTCGCCCCTCGAGCTCTACAGCCGCCCGGCCAATCTCTTCGTCGCCGGCTTCATCGGCAGCCCCGCCATGAACTTCCTGAAGGCCGAGGTCGAGGCGAGCGGCACCGTCGCGCGCCTCGCCGACGGCGCCGCACTGCCGCTGCCCGTGACGGCACCGTCCGGCCGCCGCATCACCATCGGCATCCGCCCGGACGATCTCAGCCTCGTGGGCCCGGGTGCCGAGACCGGCGCCGCACGGCTCTCCGGCCGCCTCGCCATGGTCGAGCCGCTCGGCAGCGAGAGCCTGCTGACCGTCGTCTGCGCCGGGCAGGAGATCGTCTGCAAGGTGCCCGGCATTCCGGCGCTGGCGGACGACGCGCCCCTGTCACTCGGCCTCGCGCCGCAGGCATTGCACGTCTTCGACAGCGAGAGCACGCTGCGGCTGAGCTAGGCGCGCACGCCTTCCGCCCTGCACAGCTCGGCGAAGGCGGCGAGCGCGGCGTTGAAGGCGGAGGGCTGTTCGAGGTGCGGCGTGTGGCCGGCGCCGGGCAGGGCGAGAAGGCGGCCACGGGGGAGCGTGTCCGCGAGCCACGCCGTCGCTGCCGGACGGTAAAGCTGGCTCTCGGCTCCCGCGACGACCAGGCAGGGCAGGTCGAGGCGCCCGACCGTCTCGCGGTGGTCGACCGCGGCCAAGGAGCGCCACAGGCCCGCGAGCGTGTCGGGGTCGTTGTCGGCGACCGCCATCTCGGCGAAGACGGCAAGCGGGTGGTCGGCGCCGAGCCCCGGCGCGAAGAAGCTCGGCGCGATGCGCCGGGCGTAGCGCGGCCAGTCGCGCTGCATCGCCACGGCGGCGCGCTCGGCGCCCGCCGGCCCGAGACCCGTGGCGAGCCCGAGGTTCCAGCCCTCGTCGTTGACGATCCGCGCCGTCATGTCGACGACGACGAGGCCCGCGACGCGTCCCGTGCCGCGGGCGGCGAGATAGTCGAAGGCCACTATGGCGCCCATCGACCAGCCGACGAGCACGACCTCGCTCAGGTCCCGCGCCGCGAGAAAGCGGTCGAGCCCCGCCGCGAGGCCGGCGATCGTCAGGGCCGCGCCGGGCCGGCGGTCGCGGCCGTGGCCCGGCAGGTCGGGCACGAGGAGGCGGTAGCCCGCCGAGGCGAGCGCGTGCTGGGCGGCGAAGAAGCCGCCGTGCGCCGACCAGCCGTGCAGCAGGACGAGGGGGCGGCCGGCGCCGATATCGGCGACGAAGCGGAAGTCAGTCAAGGATCAGGCCTCGGCGCGCTCGGTGAGGCCGGCTCGCCCGACATCCTTGCCCACGTCCTTGACGAGCACGAGGGCCCGGCCGCGGCAGAGCACGCGGCCGTCGGGGTCCGTGCACAGGGTGGCAAGGTCGCACAGATGCTTGTCGGGCCTCAGACGCGTCACTTCGACCGAGGCCGTCAGCGGCACGTCGAGCGGGGCGGGCAGGAGGAGATCGAGCGCCTGCTTCAGGTAGTTTGTGCCGAATCCCGGCAGCCGCACGCCGAGGAGGTAGGAGACGAGGCCGCCGACGAGCGGCTCGGGTACGCGGTCGATCTCGGCCGCCGCCGCCTCGGCGAGGCCGAGGAAGGCGGCTGCCTCCTCGCGCGAGAAGCTGCGCGTCACGCTGGCGCGATCGCCGATCCGCATCATCGGGTCTCCTCGAATTCGAACGTCGCGGTGCCGTCGCAGACGAGCGCCCCGTCGGCGACCCGTGCGGCCTGGACGGCGAGCGTGACGGTTTCGGCCTCGACGCTCGTGACCGTCGCCGTGAAGGCCAGCGGTTCGTCGGCATAGGCCGGATTGGGGAACATGAGCGTCTGCAGGCGCTGGCGCGCGACCGGCAGGTGCCGGCCAACCATGCCCCACAGCACGGAATAGAGAAGCATGCCGTGCGACACCGTCCGGCCGAAGCGCGTGCGCGCCGAGAAGGCGGCATCGACGTGGATGGGATTGTCGTCGCCGCTCAGGGCGGCGAAGAGGTCGAAGTCCGCCTGGGTCAGCGTGCGCGTCTCGCGGATGACGGCGCCGGGGGTGATCATGCCTCGCTCTCCTCGGTCTCTGCCTCCTGGCTGACGAGCTTGCGCAGCACGTGCTTCTGCACCTTTCCGGCGGCGGTGCGCGGAAAGTCGTCGAGGAGGGTGATGCGCTTCGGCACCTTGTAGGCGGCGAGCCGCGCGCGCGCGTGGGCGCAGAGCTCCTCCGGCGTCGCGGTGGCGCCAGGTCTCAGGCGCACGGCCGCGTGGCCCACCTCGCCCCAGCGCGTGTCGGCGACGCCGATCACGGCCGCCTCGAGCACGGCCGGATGGTCGCAGAGCACGGCCTCGACCTCGGCCGGATAGACGTTCTCGCCGCCGGAGATGTACATGTCCTTGATGCGGTCGACGATGTAGTAGTAACCGTCCGAGTCGCGTCGGCCGACGTCGCCCGAGCGCAGCCAGCCGTCGGGGGTGAAGGCGTTGGCTGTAGCCTCCGGATTGTTGAAATAGCCCGGCGTCACGCCCGGCCCACGGAAGAGGAGCTCGCCGCGCTCCCCGTCGGCGACGTCGCGCCCGTGAAGATCGACGAGCCTGACTTCGGCGAGGATCTGCGGCTTGCCGACGGAGCCGACCTTCTCGGCCGCATGCGCCGGATCCATGATGAAGACGGTGGGGCCCGTCTCCGTCATGCCCATGCCGTTGCAGACGACGACGCCCTTGGCGAGGAAGGCGCGGATGAGGGCGTCGGGCAGCGGCGCGCCGCCGCAGCCCCAGTTGCGCACGCGCGAGAGGTCAGCCTGCGGGAAGGCCGGATGCAGGCTGATCGCCTGGTAGATGGCCGGCACGCCGAAGAAGAGCGTGAGGCTGCCGCTCTCGAGCAGACCCATCACCGCCTCGACGTCGAATTTCGGCAGGACATGGACGGTGCCGCCAGCGAGATAGACGGGCAGGCTGTGCAGGTTGATGCCCGCGGTGTGGAAGAGCGGCAGGAAGTTCACCGTGCGGTCGGCCTCGGTGAGCGACACCGCCTGCTGCACGTTGACATAGTTGGCGAGCGCCATGCCCACCGTCTGGATGACGGCCTTGGGCTTGCCTGTCGTGCCGGAGGTGTAGAGGAGATACCAGAGGCGGTCGGTCGGCCAGGCGCTGCCGCCGGCGGGCGCGCCGGAGGACCGGGCGATGAGGTCCTCGTAGGCGGAGAAGGACACGAGCTCGAGTTCCGCCGCCGAGCCGAGGCTTGCGGCGAGCCCGGCCGTCGCCTCGTCGTGGAGGAGCAGGCGGGCGCCGCAGTCCGCGAGGATCGGCAGGAGCTCCGCTGGCGTCTGGCGCCAGTTGAGCGGCACCAGCACGACACCCGCCTTGGCCGAGCCCATCAGGATCTCGAAGAAGGTCGGGCTGTTGTGGCAGAGTACGGCGATGCGCTCGCCGGCTGTCACGCCGCGGCGGCCGAGCGCCTCGGCGAAGCGGTCGGCGCGGGCGTTGAATTCCCGCGCCGTCAACCGCCGGCCCGTGGCCGCCTCGGTGAAGGCGATCGCATCGGGCGAAAGCTCCGCCCGCCTGCGGGCGAGGTCCGGCACGCTCCTCATGGACGGGAACTCCTGTCGAGAAACCACCTCATGCCTGCCTCCACCGCCTCCTCGTCGATGAGCCTCAGGAAGTGCTCGCGCTCGCGTTCGAGTCCGGCGGCGATGGCGGCGCGGCGCTCCGGCGGCATGAGGAGGGCGCGGGTGGCGCGCACCGCGGTGCCCGCCTTGGCCTGCAGCGCCGCCGTCCAGCCGTCGACGACGCTGTCGATGGCCTCCGGCGGGCAGGCGACGGTGGCAATGCCGAGGGCAACCGCTTCCGCCGCCGTGACGTGCCGGTTGAGGAGCTGGATGGCGCGGGCCTGCGCCTCGCCGATGCGCGCCGGCAGCATCGCCGTCCAGCCGCCGTCGGGGGCGAAGCCCACCTCCACGTAGTAGGGCGCGACGAAGGCCCCCTCCGCCATGGCGACGAGATCGGCCGCGAGCACGAGGCCGAGCGAGCCGCCGGTGACTGGCCCGTGCACGCACGCGATCACCGGACAGGGCATGTCGAGAAGCGCGAGGATGGCGCGGTTGAGGCCGCCGACGAGCGTCTGCGCATAGGCGCGCCGCTCGCCACGCGGCACGGCGGCGAAGGCCGCCACGTCGCCGCCGGTCGAAAAGCTTCGGCCTGCGCCGGCGAGGACGAGCGCCGTCAGATCGCTTCTGCGCAGGTCGGCGAGCGCCTCGTTGAGCGCGTCCATGAGCGCCGGCACCAGGCTGTTGTGCCGCGCGGGGCGGTCAAGCATGACGCGGGCGATGCCATCCTCGACCGTGACGCGGACGAGGGGCGCTGCGGTGCTACCGTGCATCGGCAGGCTCCAGGCCCCGGGCGATGAGGTCGAAGGCGGCATCCGCGATGGGGCCGAGCGGGATGGTCGGGTCCCACAGGCCGTAGCGGTGGCCGAGCATGACGGCCATGCCCATCAGCGCCCAGGCGCGCACCTCGGCGTCGCCCTCGCGGATCTCGCCGTATTTCTCGCCAGCGACGAGGGCGGCGCGATAGCTGCGCGCGAAGTCCTCGTAGTACTGCCGGTGGACGAGCGGATCGACGAACTGCGATTCCTCCACCACCCGGTAGAGATTGGGATTGGCGCGGGCGAATTCGAGGAAGGCGATGAGGCCGCGCCGCTCCGCCTCCATGCGCGACTTCGCCTTCTCGGTGGCGAGCGTCAGGTGGTGGCGCAGGCGCCGGCCCATGTCGAGAACGAGGGCGCGCAGCACGTCCTCCTTGCTGCGGAAGTAGAGATAGAAGGTGCCCTGGCCGACGCCGGCCTCGGCCGTGATGGTGCTCACCGCGGCCTCGGCGAAGCCCTTCTGGCCGATCTCGCGGGCGGCGGCGTCGAGGATCTTCTGACGCGTCCGCTCACCGCGCCGGGTTTTCGGCGGCGGGAGCGGTTCGAGCGATTCGACATGAGACATGACGCGCCTGTCAGTTCTGCAGTCGGCCATGGGACCGATGGCCTATCTCGTTCCTTGGCTGCGGCTGTCTTGACGCTGCCGTAAGGCGACGATAGCCTAACCTGAAACCTGACTCAATCGTCAGGTTGGGCGCGAGCGGGAGGATCGGATGGGCGTCGCTGCGGATTTGTCCTCGGGTGGCCGGTCGGGCCGTGGGTTCTCTCGCGGGGCGCGTGCCGCCGCCGCTCTTGCCTGCGCCTCGGCGCTGGCGCTCGGTGCGGGCGCCGCCGCGGCCAGGGACGTCAAGGTCTGCCTCCTCGCCGGCAAGACAGGCGCGCTCGAGGCCTATGCCAAGCAGAGCGAGGCCGGCTTCATGATGGGCCTCGAATATCTGACGAAGGGCACGATGAAGGTCGGCGACGACAAGCTCGTCGTCATCGTCAAGGACGACCAGCTCAAGCCCGATCGCGGCAAGGCGCTGCTGGAGGAGTGTTACGGCGACGACGGCGCGGCGATTGCCGTCGGCACCACGGGCTCGCCCGTGGCGCTCGCCATGCTGCCGGTAGCCGAGGAGCACAAGAAGGTCCTCATCGTCGAGCCGGCGGTGGCCGATTCCATCACAGGCGACAAGTGGAACCGCTACGTCTTCCGCACCGGGCGCTCCTCCTACCAGGACGCCCTCGCCGCCGCCGCGGCGATCCCCGCGGATGAGGACGTGGCCGTCGGCATGCTGGGGCTCGACACCGCCTTCGGGCGCGACGGCGTCGCCGCCTTCAAGGCCGCGCTCGCCGGCATGCGGCCGCGGGCGAAGGTGGTGGCCGAGGAATATGCTGCCGGCAGCACGGCCGATTTCGCCCCCTTCGCCGAGCGTCTGTTCAACGCGCTCAAGGACAAGCCGGGCAAGCGCGTCATCGGCTTCATCTGGGCCGGCGCGCATCCCATGGCCAAGTTCGTCGACATGAAGCCGGAGCGCTTCGGCATCGCGCTCGCCCCCGGCGGCAACATCCTGCCCGCCATGGCGGCCTGGAAGCAGTTCGCCGGCACCGAGGGCGGCATCTACTACTACTGGGACTTCCCCAGGAACCCGATGAACGACTGGCTGAAGACCGAGTACCAGAAGCGCTACGGCGCCCCGCCGGACTTCTTCGTCGCTGGCGGCTTCGCGGCGGCCTCCGCCCTCGTCACGGCCCTCGGCAAGGCTGGTTCCACCGACAGCGAGAAGCTGATCAAAACCATGGAGGGCATGACCTTCGACACGCCGAAGGGGGCGATGACCTTCCGCAAGGAGGACCACCAGGCGCTGCAGGAGATGTATCACTGGCGCATCAAGAAGGGCGCGTCCGACACCGATCTCCTGGAGCTCGTCGCCACCATCCCGGCCAAGGACATGCCCCTGCCCATCCGCAACAAGCGGCAGGACTGAGCCCTGCCCGCAAGACGCGGCGTCGCAGGAAGAGGCGTCCGGAGAAAGGCATCGAGGAGACGAGGCGTCGATGTCCCATCCCGTGCTCGAAACGCGCGAGCTCACCATCCGCTTCGGCGGCCACGCCGCCGTTGACGGGGTGAGCGCCGCCTTCCACGCCGGCACGCTCACCGCCATCGTCGGGCCGAACGGGGCGGGGAAGACCACCTATTTCAACCTGATGTCGGGACAGCTTGCGGCGACTGCCGGCCGCGTGCTGCTCGACGGGGTGGACGTGACCGGGCTCGGTCCTGCCGCGCGCGCCCGGCGTGGCATGGGCCGGGCCTTCCAGCTCACCAATCTCTTCCCCAATCTCTCGGTGCTCGAGAACGTGCGCCTCGCCGTGCAGGCGCGCGCCGGCGGCGGGGGCGACCTGCTCTCCCTCTGGAGCCGGCGGCGAGACTGGATCGAGATCGCCGAACGCGTTCTCGAGAGCGTCAATCTCGCAAACGCGCGCCACACGCCCGCCGCTGCCCTGTCGCACGGCGACAAGCGCAAGCTCGACGTCGCCATCATGATGGCGCTCGAGCCGCACGTGCTCATGTTCGACGAGCCGACGGCCGGCATGTCGGTGGACGAGGTGCCGGTGATCCTCGACCTCATCCACGCGCTCAAGGCCGAGGGCACGCGCACCATCCTGCTCGTCGAGCACAAGATGGACGTCGTCAGGAGCCTCGCCGACCGCATCGTCGTCCTGCACAACGGGCGTCTCGTCGCCGACGGCGAGCCGGCTGAGGTCATCGCCTCGCCCATCGTGCAGGAGGCCTATCTCGGCATGCCCGCGCGCACGACGGTGCAGGATTTGGCATCACCGGCACTGGAGCGGGCCCATGGCTGAGGCGCTCCTCACCCTCGAAGGCGTGCATACGCACATCGGGCAGTACCACATCCTGCAGGGCGTCGATCTGACCGTGCCGCGGGGCGGGCTCACCGTGCTGCTGGGCCGCAACGGCGCCGGCAAGACGACGACGCTGCGCACCATCATGGGCCTTTGGAAGCCGAGCCGCGGCCGCGTGACCTTCGCCGGCCGCGACATCGCGGGTCTTTCGACGCCCGACATTGCGCGCGCCGGCATCGCCTATGTGCCCGAGGCCATGGGCATCTTCTCGGACCTCACGGTCGCCGAGAACATGACGCTCGCCGCCCGCCGTGGCCCCCCGGACAAGGCGAGGCTCGACTGGATCTTCGCCTTCTTCCCGGCGCTGAGACGTTTCTGGTCGCAGCCTGCCGGCGTCCTGTCCGGCGGGCAGAAGCAGATGCTCGCCATCGCCCGCGCCGTCGTCGAGCCGCGCGCGCTTATCCTCGTCGACGAGCCGACGAAGGGCATCGCGCCCGCGATCATCGACAACATGATCGGCGCCTTCGCCGAACTGAAGCGGGAAGGCACGACGATCCTGCTCGTCGAGCAGAATTTCCGCTTCGCCGCGGCGCTCGGTGACACCGTCGCCGTCATGGACGACGGCCGCGTCGTGCACCGGGACCGCATGGCGGCGCTCGCCGCCGACGAGGCGGCGCAGACGCGTCTCCTCGGCCTCACCCTCGACGCGCATCAGTGAGGAGGCAGGGCATGGCCGCGACTTCCCCCGCCACAACCTCCGCCGACTCCTTGCCGGAGGCGCGGCGCGACCTTGCGCCCCTCCTCGTCGCGCCCGTCCTCATGGTGGCGGCGCTGCCCCTCGTCGGCTCGCTGCCCACCTGGGTGACGCTGACGGTCGCCGGGCTCGCCATGGGCATGATGATCTTCGTCATCGCCTCCGGGCTCACCCTCGTCTTCGGCCTCATGGACGTGCTCAACTTCGGCCACGGCGCCTTCATCGCGGTGGGCGCCTATCTCGCCATGACCATGCTCGTCCCGCTCGCCGGCTGGGTGCAGGCGGATTCCTTGTGGCTCAACCTCGCCGCGCTCGCGCTCGCCGTCGCGGCAGCGGGCATCGGCACGGGCGTGCTGGGCTTCGCCTTCGAGCGCGTCATCGTCATGCCGGTCTACGGCGAGCACCTGAAGCAGATCCTCGTCACCATGGGCGGGCTCATCGTCGCCGAACAGGCGATCCACGCTGTCTGGGGCGGCGACCAGAAGGCCATGCCCCTGCCGCAGGCGCTGCGCGGCGCGGTCGTCTTCGGCGACGTGGCGGTGGAGAAGTTCCGCCTGCTCGCTGTCGCGGTCGGCCTCCTCGTCTTCGCCGGCATGCAGCTCGTGCTCAACCGCACGAAGATCGGCCTCCTCATCCGCGCCGGCGTTGAGAACGGCGAGATGGTCGAGGCCCTGGGCTATCGTATCCGCCGGCTCTTCGTCGGCGTCTTCGTCGCGGGCTCGGCGCTCGCCGGCCTCGGCGGCACGCTCTGGGCGCTCTACCGCGAGACACTGACGGCCGCGATCGGCGGCGAGGTCATGGTGCTCGTCTTCATCGTCATCATCATCGGCGGGCTCGGCTCGGTCGGCGGCTGCTTCCTCGGCGCCCTGGTCGTAGCGCTCGCCGCCAACTATGTCGGCTATCTCGCGCCGAAGATCGCGCTCGTCTCCAACATCCTCATCATGGCGGCGATCCTCATGTGGCGGCCGCAGGGCCTCTATCTGGTGGCGAGGCGGTGATGGAAACGATTCTCTCCGGCGACTATCCGCGGAGCCGTCTGCTCACGGCGCTGCTCGGCCTGCTGCTCGCCGTGCTTGCCGCCGCCCCCTTCCTCTTCGACGGGGCGCAGGCCATCAACACGGCGGCCAAGATCTGCGTCTTTGTCGTGCTCGTCGCGAGCTACGACCTGCTCCTCGGCTATACCGGCATCGTCTCCTTCGCCCACACGATGTTCTACGGGCTCGGCGGCTACGGGGTGGGGCTCGCGCTCTACAGCTGGGGGCCGAGCTGGGGGGCGGTTGCGGGCGGACTCGCCCTGGCGCTCGCGGCGGGTGTCCTGCTCGCGCTCGGCATCGGCCTCTTCTCGCTGCGCGTGCGCGCCATCTTCTTCGCCATGATCACGCTCGCGGTCGCCTCGGCCTTCGCCGTGCTGGCGGCACAGCTCTCGGACGTCACGGGCGGCGAGGACGGGCGCTCCTTCAGGGTGCCGGAGCTGCTGCGGCCGGGTTTCAGGCTCGTCGCCGAGCCGGTCCTCGGCACGACCATCAATGGCCGGGTGGTCACCTACTACATCGTCTTCGCGAGCGCGCTCCTCCTGTTCCTCGCCGCCCTGCGCGTCGTCAACTCGCCCTTCGGCCGCGTTCTGCAGGCGATCCGCGAGAACGAGTTCCGCGCTGAGGCCCTTGGCTATCGCACGGTCTGCTACCGCACGGCGGCGAACTGCCTCGCGGCCGGCATGGCCGTGCTCGCAGGTGCCCTCAACGCCCTGTGGCTGCGCTACACCGGGCCGGAGACGACGCTCTCCTTCACCATCATGCTCGACATCCTGCTCATGGTCGTCATCGGCGGCATGGGCACGCTCTACGGCGCCGCCATAGGCGCGAGCCTGCTCATCCTGGCGCAGAGCTACCTGCAGAAGCTGATGGCCGTCGCCGCGCAGGCGACCGAGGGCCTGCCGCTCTTGCCCCAGCTCCTGCATCCGGACCGCTGGCTGCTCTGGCTCGGCGTGCTCTTCGTGACGAGCGTCTATTTCTTCCCGAGCGGCATCGTGGGACGGCTGCGGGCTGCGAGCCGCTGAACCGGCCTGCTGCGGCGCATGGCCTGCGACCGGCGTGTGGCATTTCGGCGCGGGCGCGGCTCGCCAAACCCGTCCTCCTCCGGGGCGCCGTCGGCTTGGCTTGGGCCGTGCGACGGTGCCACGCGTGAGAAGCGGTGAGTTTTTTCACCGGCTGGCCTTCGTTTTCGTGGAAGATGCGCCGGATCGGGGTGAGTCCCGCCCGGTCCGCCGCCGTCGTGACCCAATGCATCAATGGCCACGGCCCCGCGAGGCCCGAGGCATTCGGGTGTCTCGCGGTCGTCCCTGCCGTCTTCGTCCGCGCCCGCCGCAAGGGCACTTGACCTTCCCATTATGGGAAGCTTCATCCATATGGCAGACGAGGAGAAGCGACATGACAGAGACTGCCGTCGCCGAACAGACGACCCGGCCGGCGGGCCCGGCCGCCAGCCACCTGAGCCTGCGCATCGAGGGCATGACCTGCGCCTCCTGCGTGGGGCGGGTGGAGAAGTCGCTGAAGGCCGTTCCGGGCGTCAGTGCGGCTGCCGTCAACCTGGCGACGGAGCGCGCCGAAGTGACCTTTGCCGGCGCGCCCGACGCATCGCTCCTGGTCGCGGCCGTCGAGAAGGCCGGCTATGAGGTGGCGTCCGACACGATCGAGCTCGCGATCGAGGGCATGACCTGCGCCTCCTGCGTGTCGCGAGTGGAGAAGGCGTTGAAGGCGGTGCCGGGCGTGCGCGCGGCCTCCGTGAATCTCGCGACCGGGCGGGCTCAGGTTGAGGTGTTGCGCGGCAGCGCCGGGCCGGGCGAACTCGTCGCGGCCGTGGAACGCACCGGCTACGGCGCCAGGCTGCGCGAGGCAGGCGTGCCGCAGGCGGACAGGGAGGCGGCGGCGCGCGCGGCCGAGCAGCGCGCCCTCGGCCGCAGCCTCGTCATCGCGACCATCTTCACCCTGCCGATCTTCGTGCTCGAGATGGGCTCGCATCTCGTGCCGGGGATGCACGAGGTCCTCATGGACGGCCTCGGGGATCAGGGGCTCTATCTCCTGTCCTTCATGCTCGCCACGGTCGTGCAGTTCGGTCCCGGCCTCAGGTTCTACCAGAAGGGCGTGCCGTCGCTCCTGCGCGGCGCACCGGACATGAACTCCCTGGTCGTGCTCGGCACGAGCGCGGCCTACGGCTACTCGCTCGTCGCCACCTTCGCGCCGCAGGTGCTGCCCGAAGGCACGGTGAATGTCTATTACGAGGCCGCCGCCGTCATCGTCACACTCATCCTGCTCGGGCGCTACCTCGAAGCCAAGAGCAGGGGGCGCACCAGCGAGGCGATCAGGCACCTGATGACGCTGCAGCCGAAGACCGCCCGCGTCGAGCGCGACGGCCGGGCCATCGAGGTGCCGCTCGAGGAGGTGCGCGTCGGCGACCTCGTCCTGGTGCGGCCGGGCGAGCGGGTGCCCGTCGACGGCGATGTCGTCGAGGGCTCGTCCTTCGTCGACGAGTCGATGATCACGGGCGAGCCGGTGCCCGTGCAGAAGGGCGAGGGCACGGCCGTCGTCGGCGGCACGGTCAACAAGACCGGCAGCTTCACCCTGCGCGCCACCAAGGTCGGCGCCGACACGGTGCTCGCCCAGATCATCCGCATGGTCGAGGCGGCGCAGGGCGCCAAGCTCCCGATCCAGGCGCTCGTCGACCGCGTCACGGCCTGGTTCGTGCCCGCCGTGATGGCGGTGGCCGCGGCGACCTTTGTCGTCTGGCTCGTCTTCGGGCCCGACCCGGCGCTGACTTTTGCCCTCGTCAACGCGGTCGCCGTGCTCATCATCGCCTGCCCCTGCGCCATGGGCCTTGCCACACCGACCTCGATCATGGTCGGGACCGGCCGGGCCGCGGAGATGGGCGTGCTCTTCCGCCAGGGCGATGCCCTGCAGTCCCTGCGCGACGTCGGCGTCGTCGCTCTCGACAAGACCGGTACGCTGACCCGCGGGCGGCCGGAGCTGACGGACTTCGTCGCGGCCGGCGGGTTCGACCGGAGCGAGATCCTGGCGCTCGTCGCCGCCGTCGAGGCGCGCTCGGAGCATCCGATCGCCGAGGCCATCGTGGCGGCGGCGCGCGCCGAGGGGCTGACGCTCGCCGCGGTCGAGCGCTTTGAAGGCGTGCCCGGCCACGGCGCCGAGGCCCGGGTCGCGGGGCGGGACATCGCCGTGGGCGCCGACCGCTTCATGGCGACGCTCGGCCTCGACGTGGCGCCCTTCGCCGCAGTGGCGCAGCGCCTCGCCGACGAGGGCAAGACGCCGCTCTACGCGGCCGTGGACGGCCGGCTTGCCGCCGTCGTCGCCGTGGCCGACGCCATCAAGCCCTCGACCCCCGAGGCCATCGCCAGCCTGCACGCGCTTGGCCTGAAGGTGGCCATGATCACCGGCGACAACCGCCGCACGGCGGAGGCCATCGCCCGCCGGCTCGGCATCGACGAGGTGATGGCCGAGGTCCTGCCCGAGGGCAAGGTTGCGGCGCTCAAGCGTCTGCGCGCCGGCGGCCGCCGGGTCGCCTTCGTGGGCGACGGCATCAACGATGCTCCGGCGCTGGCCGAGGCCGACGTCGGTATCGCCATCGGCACCGGCACGGATATTGCCATCGAGAGCGCCGACGTGGTCCTGATGTCGGGCGACCTGCGCAACGTACCGAACGCCATCGCGCTGTCGCAGTCCGTGATCCGCAACATCCGGGAGAACCTGTTCTGGGCCTTCGTCTACAACGTGGTGCTCATCCCCCTCGCTGCCGGCGCGCTCTATCCGGCCTGGGGGCTCCTGCTGTCGCCCATCGTCGCTGCGGGCGCCATGGCCTTCTCGAGCATCTTCGTCGTGGGCAACGCGCTCAGGCTGCGCCGCTTCCGCCCGCCCATGCGGGCGGAAGCCGGGGCGCGGCCCGCGGCCGTGGCCGGCCAGGCGGCATGAGAAGGGAGGAAAGGCGATGAACATCGGTCAGGCTGCCGCGGCGTCCGGCGTTTCCGCCAAGATGATCCGCTACTACGAGAGCATCGGTCTCATCACCAAGGTCCTGCGCACGGATGCGGGCTATCGCGTCTATTCGGACACGGATGTGCATACGCTGCGCTTCATCCGCCGCGCCCGCGATCTCGGCTTCTCCATCGAGCAGATGGGTGAGCTCCTGACGCTGTGGCGCGACAAGTCGCGCGCCAGCGTCGACGTGAAGCGCCTCGCCCTCGCCCATATTGTCGAGCTCGAGAGGAAGATCGCGGAGCTCGAGGCCATGAGCCGGACGCTCCGGCATCTCGCTGAGACCTGTCACGGCGACCATCGCCCTGACTGCCCGATCCTCGACGAACTCGCCGAGGGTGCGCGCCATCCGCGCCGGGCGGCGCGGGGGCGCAGGCCGGAGGCCGTCGAGCCGCGCCGCGAGAGCATCGATGCAACGGCCGCGTCCGAGGCGCGCCTGATCCTCCGGCGGCTGGCGCGACGCCTGCCGCCATCGTTTCCCGGCCGCCGGACGGCCGCCTGCACAGAGGACGAATGCCATGCCCGTTACGTTCGAAGTCGAGGGGATGACCTGCCAGGGCTGCGTCAACAGCGTCACCCGCGCCGTGGAGCGCGTGGCGCCCGGCGCGCGCGTCAGTGTCGATCTCGCCGCAAGGACCGTCACCGTCGATGCCGCCAAGGACGAGGCGACGCTTGCCAAGGCCATCACGGACGCGGGCTACGACGTCCTCCGGTCGCGCTGACTGGCCGGGGCGGCTGCGGGCGGCGCGGCAGCGCGAAGGCGCTCTCCGCCCCCTTATCGCTTCCATGTGATCGGCGCGTCCGGCACGCCCTCGACCGTCGGCGTAGCCGCGTGTGGCGGCGGCGCTGCCGCTACCTTATATTCCGCGAAGGGAGCCCCATGAGGGAGCCCCGAGCGTGAAGCGAGCCCGTTTGGCCATTTTTGCGGCCGCCGTGGCCATGCTCATGGCGGTGGCGACCGGCGGCGCCCCGGCCGACCAGGCCGCGGGCGGCAGGCCGGGTATCGCCCTCACCGTCGCCATCGAGGGCCCGATCGGGCCGGCCACGGCTCGCCACGTGAAGGACGGCCTTGCCGAGGCCGGGAAACGCCGGGCGACGGTCGTCATCCTGCGCCTCAACACGCCGGGCGGGCTCGCGACGAGCATGCGCGAGATCATCGCCGACGTGCTCGGCTCGCCGGTGCCGGTCGTCGGCTTCGTCGCGCCGGCCGGCGCACATGCCGCGAGCGCGGGCACCTACATCCTCTACGCCACTCACGTTGCCGCGATGGCGCCGGGCACAAACCTGGGCGCGGCGACACCCGTGCAGATCGGCGGCCCGCTGCCCGGCCTGCCCGGCGGCGAGGGCGACAAGAAGCCGGGCCAGGGCAAGGACGGCACCTCGCCGGCGCCGGGCGCACCGGACGCGAGCACGGCGAAGGCGACGAACGACGCGGTCGCCCTTATCCGCAGCCTCGCCGAGCTGCGCGGCCGCAACGCGACCTGGGCGGAGAAGGCGGTGCGCGAGGCGGCGAGCCTGTCCTCGCCGGCCGCCCTGCAGGAGGGCGTGATCGACCTCATCGCCCGCGGCCCTGACGACCTGCTCGCGCGCATCGACGGGCGCAGCGTCGAGCTCGCCCACGGCGCCTCCCTGCAGCTCGCGACGAGGGGGCTTGCGGTCGAGACCTTCGAGCCGAGCTGGTTCGTCCGCTTCCTGTCGGTCATCACCAATCCGAACGTCGCCCTCATCCTCATGATGGTCGGGATCTACGGCCTGATCTTCGAGTTCGCCAATCCCGGCACCGTGGCGCCTGGGGTCGTCGGTTCCATCTGCCTGCTGCTCGGCCTCTACGCGCTCAATCTCCTGCCGATCGACTACACGGGCCTCGCCCTGATGCTCATGGGCATCGCCTTCCTCGTCGTCGAGGCCTTCATGCCGACGGCCGTGCTCGGCATCGGCGGCGTCGTGGCCTTCGTCCTGGGCGCCCTGATGCTCATCGACGCGGAGGCGCCCGGCTTCAGGCTCTCGCCCTTCGTCATCGGCGGCGCGGCGGCGGCGACCGTCGGGCTCGTCGTCCTCGTCATCGGCTACCTGTGGCGGTCGCGCCGTCAGCCGCTGCGCATCGGCGTGCAGACCATGCCGGGCACGCGGGTCGAGGTGGTCGACTGGCAGGACGGCGCGGGCCACGTGCTTGCCTCCGGCGAGCGCTGGCAGGCTCGCGGCACGGATGTCTTCGCGCCGGGAGACAAGGCGGAGGTCGCGACCGTCGAGGGGCTGACCCTCGTCGTGCGGCGGCGGGATCGGAAGGCGGGCGAGGGAGGAGCGCGATGATCCTCAACTATGTGGCCTATCTCGTGGCGGTGCTCGCCATCGTCATGTTCCTGTCGGCGGCGATCCGCATCCTGCGCGAGTACGAGCGCGGCGTCGTCTTCACCCTCGGCCGCTTCACGGGCGTGAAGGGCCCGGGCCTCATCATCCTCATCCCCGTCGTCCAGCAGCTCGTGAAGGTCGACCTGCGCGTTGTGGTGCAGGACGTCCCGCCGCAGGACGTCATCTCCCGCGACAACGTCTCGGTGAAGGTGAATGCCGTCATATACTTTCGCATCGTCGATGCCGAGCGGGCGATCATCAAGGTCGAGGACTACATGGCCGCGACCAGCCAGCTTGCTCAGACGACACTGCGCTCCGTGCTCGGCAAGCACGAGCTCGACGAGATGCTGGCCGAACGCGACAGGCTCAACGCCGACATCCAGGAGCTCCTCGACCAGCAGACCGACGCCTGGGGCATCAAGGTCACGATCGTCGAGATCAAGCACGTCGACATCAACGAGAGCATGGTGCGGGCCATCGCCAAGCAGGCCGAGGCCGAGCGCCTGCGCCGCGCCAAGGTGATCAATGCCGAGGGCGAGCAGCAGGCGGCGGAGAAGCTCGTCGAGGCCGGCATGGCGCTGGCGCGCGAACCTCAGGCGATGCAGCTGCGCTATTTCGCGGCGCTGCACGACATCGCCGGGGAGCGCTCCTCCACCATCGTCTTCCCCTTGCCCTTCGACCTCCTGGCCCATCTTGGTGCCCGGCCGGCCGCAGGCTCGTGAGGCCGCGCCTCCCTCGCCACCCCGGCCTGTGAGGCGGTGCGGGGCGGCTGCGGGCGGCCACCGTCTCGCACTTGCGAAATGACACATTTCATAATCTTATCGATTAGATCGATACGTGCGAGGCAGCGCACGGGCCGATCGCCAGGAAGGCCGGCAGCCGCCGGTTTCCTCGACAATCAGCGCCATCGGCGCCGGGGCCGAGGTCCCGCGCGTGCAAGGGTCTTGCGGAATGACGTTCAAGCGCATCCTCGTCGCCAACCGTTCCGAGATCGCCATCCGCGTCTTCCGCGCGGCGACCGAGCTCGGCATCCAGACGGTCGCGATCTATGCCGAGGAGGACAAGCTCTCGCTGCACCGCTTCAAGGCGGACGAGGCCTATCAGGTCGGCAGGGGCCGCGGCCCGATCGAGGCCTATCTGTCGATCGACGAGGTGATCCGCGTCGCCAAGGAGGCAAAGGTCGACGCCATCCATCCGGGCTACGGCTTCCTCTCCGAGAGCCCGGAGTTCGCCGAGGCCTGCGCCACCGCGGGCATCGACTTCATCGGCCCTCGCCCGGAGACGATGCGCACGCTCGGGAACAAGGTGGCGGCGCGCAACCTTGCCATCTCGGTCGGCGTGCCGGTGATGCCGGCGACGGACCCGCTGCCCGACGATCCGGCCGCAATCAGGCGGCTCGCCGCCGAGATCGGCTATCCCGTCATGCTCAAGGCCTCGTGGGGCGGGGGCGGGCGCGGCATGCGCCCCATAGAGGGCGAAGACCAGCTCCTCGATGCGGTGATGACGGCGAGGCGCGAGGCGCGCGCTGCCTTCGGCAAGGACGAGGTCTATCTCGAGAAGCTCGTGCGCCGCGCCCGCCACGTCGAGGTGCAGCTCCTCGGCGACACGCACGGCAATCTCGTGCATCTCTTCGAGCGCGACTGCTCCATCCAGCGCCGCCACCAGAAGGTGATCGAGCGCGCCCCGGCACCCTATCTCGACGCGGCGCAGCGCGCGGCACTCGCCGAGGCGGCGCTCGCCATCGGCCAGGCGACGGCGTATGTCGGCGCCGGCACGGTCGAGTTTCTCATGGATGCCGACACGGGCGCCTTCTACTTCATCGAGGTCAACCCGCGTATCCAGGTGGAGCACACGGTGACCGAGGTCGTCACGGGCCTCGACATCGTCAAGGCGCAGATCCGCATCGCCGAGGGCGGGCGGCTCGGCCGGCCCGAGGAGACCGGCATCCCGCCGCAGGAGAAGATCGGCCTCGACGGCCACGCCCTGCAGTGCCGCATCACGACCGAGAACCCGGAGAACAACTTCATCCCGGACTATGGCCGCATCACTGCCTATCGCGGCGCCTTCGGCTTCGGCATCCGCGTCGACGGCGGTACGGCCTATTCGGGCGCCGTCGTCACGCGCTACTACGACCCGATGCTGGAGAAGGTGACCGCCTGGGCGCCGACACCCCAGGAGGCCATCGCCCGCATGGACCGGGTCCTGCGCGAATACCGCATCCGCGGCGTCGCCACGAACCTCGCCTTCCTCGAGGCCGTGCTCGCCCATCCGAAGTTCAAGGCGAACGACTACACGACGCGCTTCATCGACGACACGCCCGAGCTCTTCGAGTTCCCCAAGCGTCGTGACCGGGCGACGAAGCTCCTCACCTATATCGCCGACGTGACCGTCAACGGTCATCCGGAGGTGAAGGGCCGGGCGCGGCCGCCAGCCGAGGCGCGCCGGCCCGAGCCGCCGCGCTTCGAGGCGCTGCCGTGGGAGGGCACGAAGCCGCTCTTCGACCGCCTTGGCCCCAGGGGCTTCGCCGACTGGATGCGGTGCGAGACGCGCGTGTTCGTGACCGACACGACGATGCGCGACGCGCACCAGTCGCTCCTCGCCACGCGCATGCGCAGTTTCGACATCGCGGCGGCGGCGGAGGCCTATGCGGCGGGTCTGCCGCAACTCCTGTCGCTCGAATGCTGGGGCGGCGCCACCTTCGACGTTGCCATGCGCTTCCTCGGCGAGGACCCGTGGGAGCGCCTCGCCACCTTGCGCGAGAAGGTGCCCAACCTCCTCCTGCAGATGCTGCTGCGCGGCGCCAACGGCGTCGGCTACACGAACTATCCCGACAATGTCGTGCGCTTCTTCGTGCGCGAGGCGGCGAGCGCCGGCATCGACCTCTTCCGCATCTTCGACTGCCTCAACTGGGTCGAGAACATGCGCGTCGCCATCGACGCCGTGGGCGAGGTGGGCAAGCTCGCGGAAGGGGCGATCTGCTACACCGGTGACATCCTCGATCCGGCCCGTGCCAAATATTCGCTGCGCTATTACGTCGACCTCGCCAAGGAGCTGGAGAGGGCCGGCTGCCACGTCCTCGGCATCAAGGACATGGCGGGCCTCCTCAAGCCCGCCGCCGCACGCCTCCTCGTCAAGGCGCTGAAGGAAGAGGTGGGCCTGCCCATCCACCTGCACACGCACGACACCTCGGGCATCGCGGCGGCGAGCCTGCTCGCGGCGGTGGACGCGGGCGTCGACGCCGTCGACGCTGCCATGGATGCCATGTCGGGCACGACCTCGCAGCCCTGCCTCGGCTCGCTCGTCGAGGCGCTGCGCCACACCCCGCGCGACACCGGGCTCGACCCGGAAGCGATCCGGCAGCTCAGCTTCTACTGGGAGGCGGTGCGCCTGCAGTACGCCCCCTTCGAGAGCGATCTCAAGGCCGGCGCCTCGGAGGTCTATCTGCACGAGATGCCGGGCGGGCAGTTCACCAACTTGAAGGAGCAGGCCCGCGCGCTCGGCCTCGAGACTCGCTGGCACGACGTGGCGAGAGCCTATCGCGCGGCGAACGACCTCTTCGGCGACATCGTCAAGGTGACGCCGTCCTCCAAGGTGGTGGGCGACATGGCGCTGATGATGGTGGCGCAGGGCCTTTCCCCCGCCGATGTCGCGGACCCGCACCGCGACATCGCCTTCCCGGCCTCCGTCGTCGAGATGCTGCGCGGCGACCTCGGCCAGCCGCCGGGGGGCTGGCCGGCCGCTCTGCAGAAGAAGGCTCTGAAGGGCGAGGCGCCGATCATCGTGCGCCCCGGCTCGCTCCTGGCGGATGCCGATCTCGAGGCGGCGCGGGCGGAGGCGGAGAAGCGGTGCGGTCGCAGGCTCGACGACCGCGAGCTCGCCTCCTTCCTCATGTATCCGAAGGTCTTCACCGACTATGCCGCGGCGGCGCGCAAGTACGGCCCCGTCTCCTGCCTGCCGACACCGGTCTATTTCTACGGCATGGGGGTGGGGGAGGAGATTTCCGTCACCATCGAGACGGGCAAGACGCTCGTCCTGCGGCTGCAGGTCATCGGCGAGACGGACGAGGAGGGCTTCGTCCGCGTCTTCTTCGAGCTCAACGGCCAGCCGCGCATCGTCAAGGTGCCGAACCGCTCGGCCGTGGCGACGCTGCCCGCCCGCCGCAAGGCCGAGGAGGGCAATGACGCTCACGTCGCCGCCCCCATGCCGGGCGTCGTCTCGACCCTCGCCGTCCGCCCCGGCCAGGCGGTCGAGGCCGGCGACGTCATCCTCACCATCGAGGCGATGAAGATGGAAACCGCCTTGCACGCCGCCCGCAGCGGCACCGTACAGGAGGTCCTCGTCCACCCCGGCAGCCCGATCGACGCCAAGGATCTCCTCGTGGTGCTGGGATAGGCGGCTCAGGCCGTTCAGCGCCCGCCCAGATACACGAGCCCGAGCCGCTCGCGCCGCAGCCAGCGCTGGAGCATGAGCGCCGCGACGATGGCAAGGCCGGTGGCGAGCCCGATCCAGATGCCGCGGCCCGCGAGTCCGGCGGGGAAGGCGAGGGCGGTACCGAGCGGCAGGCCGACGCCCCAGTAGCCGAGGGCGGCATAGACCATGGGGACGCGCGTGTCGTGCAGGCCGCGCAGCATGCCGGCGCCCACCGCCTGCGCCCCATCCACCACTTGGAAGAGGGCGGCGAAGAACAGGAAGCTGACAGCAAGCTCCACGACCGGCGCATTGGCCGGATCGTCGAGGTCGAGGAAGACGCCGACGAGCATGCGCGGCGCAGCCATCATCACGAGGGCGGTGCACGCCATGAAGCCGACGCCCATGGCGAAGGCCGTCCAGCCGGCCCGCCGGATGCCTTGCGTATCGTCGGCGCCGTAGGCGAGGCCGACGCGCACCGTGGCGGCCTGGCCAAGGCCGAGCGGCACCATGAAGGAGAGCGAAGCGATCTGGATGGCGATGGAATGGGCCGCGAGGGAGGCGGCGCCGATGAGGCCCATCAGGAACACCGCCGCATTGAAGATGGTCACCTCGAAGGCGAGCGTCGCCCCGATCGGCAGGCCGAGGCGCCAGACCTCGCGGAAACGGCACCAGTCCGCCCGCCAGAAGCGGCCGAAGAGTCGGTAGCGGCGGAAGCGCCGGTCGACGAGGAGGACCAGCGCAAGTCCGGAGAACATGAAGAGGCTCGCAAGGCTTGAGGCGATGCCCGCGCCGACGATGCCGAGCCGGGGGAAGCCGAGATGGCCGAAGATCAGCACCCAGTCCGCCAACGCGTTGAAGACGACCGCGAGGCCAGCGACCGCGAGTGCCCAGGTCGGGCGCTCCAGCGCCGAGATGAAGGAGCGCAGGACGATATAGCCGAGAAAGGGCAGGATGCCCCACTGCAGGGCGCGCACATAGGCCCCGGCTTCCGCTGCGAGCGCCGGCTCCTGGCCCATGGCGTCGAGGATCGCCTCGGCGTGCCACAGCACGATCCAGAAGGGAATGGAGATCGCCGTCGCCACCCACAGGCCTTGGCGCACGGTGCGGCGTACGTCGCGCACGGAATGGCGCTTGCGGCCGATCTCGCGCGCGATCAAGGGCGCCGTCGCCGTGACGATGCCGAGGCCAAAGATCATGAGCGCGAAATAGAGGTTGGAGCCCAGCGCCCCGGCGGCGAGCATGTCCGGCCCCGCCCAGCCCATCATGACGACGTCGGTCGCGGTGAGCGCTGTCTGCGCCAGATTGGTGAGGATCAGCGGCCAGCTCAGCGCGAGGGTCGAACGTACCTCCTCGCCCCAGGCCAAGCGTGGGGACGCCGTCGAAATAGCCATGTCGCTCATGGAATAGGCTTCTAGCCCGTCGCGACGGGGGCCGTCCAGCCGCGGTGGTGATCAGGCACCCATGCCCGAGGCGCAGGACGGGCGCCTTCGCTTGATTTGCCAGCGCTGCGACGGATGAATGGGGTGCGTCCCAGCCTTGCAGGAGCACCAACCATGCGCCTGGCCATCATCGCCGACGTGCACGGCAATCTTCCGGCCCTCGATGCGGTGCTGCGCGACATCTGGCGACGGGGGGCGGACGGCGTCGTCAATCTCGGCGACTGCGTCTCCGGCCCTCTCTGGCCGCGCGAGACCTGCGAGCGCCTGATGGAGCTCGACCTGCCGACGGTGCGCGGCAACCACGACCGCGTCGTCGGCACCGGGAGGCCGGGTGCGTTGGGGCTGTCGGACCGTCACGCCTATGATGCGCTCGACGATGCGCAGCGCGCCTGGCTCGCCGGCCTGCCGCCGCGGCTGACGCTCGCGGGCGGCGTGACCCTCTTCCATGCCACGCCTGCCGACGACATGGCCTATCTCCTCGACGAGGTGGCGGACGGCCGGCTCACCCTTGCCCCGCTGGCGAGCATCGCCGCGCGGCTGGCCGAAGTGGAGGAGGGCGTGGCGCTGTGCGGCCACAGCCACCAGCCGAGGGCGGCGCGGCTGCCGACAGGGCAGCTCGTCGTCAATCCTGGCAGCGTCGGCTGTCCGGCCTACAGCGACGACGCGCCCCCGCACGTCTCCGAGACGGGCTCGCCCCACGCCCGCTATGCCGTCCTGACGCTTGGCGAGCACGGGGCCGAAATCGAGCTCCTGGCGATCCCCTACGACTGGGAGAGTGCGGCGGTCGAGGCCGAGAAGAACGGTCGTCCCTCCTGGGCTCATGCCCTGCGCACCGGCTTCATCGGCCCCGGGGTGAGCCCCTAGCAGGGGCTCCGCGCCGCCTCAGCCGGCGGCGATCGCCTCCTCGATGATGGCCAGCGCCTCGAGCATCTGCGCCTCGGTGACGACGAGGGGCGGGGTGAGGGTAAGCACATTGCCCATCGTCGTCTTGAAGGAGAGGCCGTGGTCGAGCGCCCGGTACATCACCGCCTCGGCGAGGTCGTTCGCCGGCTCCCTCGTCTCCCGATCCGCGACGAGCTCGATGCCGAGAAGGAGGCCGCGGCCGCGCACGTCGCCGATCGCCGGCAGGCGCCGCTTCATCTCCTTGAGACGCGCGAGGGCGAGCGCGCCGACGTGCGCGGCGTTGGCGATGAGCCCCTCCTCCTCGATGATCTCGATGGTGGTGAGCGCCGCGCGCGCCGTCACAGGGTTCTTCTCGTGCGTGTAGTGGCCGAAGGCGTAGTGCCCGCCCACGTCGAGATCCGGCCGCGCCACGACGGCGGCGATGGGCAGGATGCCGCCGCCGAGACCCTTGCCCATGACGAGGATGTCCGGCACCACACCGTCATGCTCGCAGGCGAACATGCGCCCGGTCTTGCCGAGGCCCGTGGGGATCTCGTCGAAGACCAGGAGGGCGCCGTGGCGGTCGCAGGCCTCGCGCACGATCTGCCAGAAGCCGGGCGGCGGCACGTAGGGCACGGCGCGGGCCGGCTCCGCGATCACGGCCGCCACATCGCCCTCGCGCGACAGCACGTAGTCGACCATGCGGGCGCAGGCGACCTTGCAGAGCTCGAGCGGCGGGTTGCCGTCCGCGTCGGTCGCGTAGCCGTAGGGGCAGCGGTAGCAGGCAAAGGGCGCGACATGGGCAGCACCCGCCACGAGCGGCGCGGCGGGGCCGGAGCGGAACAACGCCTCGCCCGAAAGCGCCCCGGCGCCGAAGCCCGCGCCGTGGAAGGCGTCCCAGAAGGACAGGGTCTTGAAGCGCCCCGTCGCCGTGCGCGCGATCTTCACCGCGACCTCGATCGCGTCCGAGCCGCCGGTGGTGAAGAGCACCTTGCCGAGGTCACCGGGCGCGATGGCGGCAAGTTTCCTTGCGAGCGCCGCCGCCGGCTCGCAGGCATAGCGGCGCGGGGCGAAGGGCAGGGCGTCCATCTGTTCGGCGATGGCGCGCTTCAGGCGCGGATGGCCATAGCCGACGTGATGAACGTTGTTGCCGTGGAAGTCCATGTAGCGGCGCCCGGCCGTGTCCTCGATGAAGATGCCTTCGGCCTTCGCCACGACATTGAGGCAGGGCGTCGAGACGGACTGGCGCAGGAAATGGCGCTCGTCCTCGGCCAGGATGCGCCGCGCCGCGGCGTCGAGGTTGGTCGCCTGCCAGGCGGCGCGGCGGCTCGTCAGGTTCGTATCGCTCTCCGACTGGGCGACGTCGAGGCCGGTGTCCTTGCGCGAGGGGCTGGCCATGGGCGGTCTCTCGAAGGGGCGATCATTCACTCGGCGGCGTGCAGCCGCCCCGCCCGCCGGATGGGCCCGGCGGGGAAAGCGGCTCTCACCGCTTCCGCCAGGCCTGCAGGCGCCCGAAGACGAAGCGGTCGAGGACGAGATGCAGCGCCTTCACGCCGATGGCGGTGACGACGATCATGGTCGCCATGGCGGCGGCGGCGGCCATGGCGCCAGCCTCGTCCATGTGCACCACGGCAATCGAGGCGAGCTTGGTGCCGGGGCCATAGAGGAAGATGACCGCCGACACGGTCGTCATGGCGTTGACGAACATGTAGACGGCGACGTCGAGGATCGCCGGCGTGCAGATCGGCACCGTCACGCGGCGGAAGGTCGTCCAGAACGGCACCTTGAGCGAGGCCGAAACCGCCTCGAACTCGCCGTCGATCTGCTTGAGCGCCGTCACCGCCGTGATGTGCGCCACCGTGTAGAAATGCGCGATGGTGTTGAGGACGAGGACGGCAAGCGTGCCGTAGAGCAGGTTGAGCGGGTTCCACGAGGCATTGAAGAAGAAGACGTAGCCGAGGCCGAGCACGAGGCCCGGCACCGCCATGGGCAGCATGGCGAGGAAATGCGCGAAGGCGCGGCCGGCCGGGAACACCTTCAGCTTCTCGATGAGATAGGCGCCGACGAAGACGATCGCAGTGCCGATGGCGGCGGCGAGCGCCGCCATGGCGAGCGAGGTGAAATAGGGCGCCCAGCCGCCGGGCTCGACGGTCTGGAAGTCGTAGTTCCCGAAGGTCAGCGACAGGTTGTAGGGCCAGTAGCGCACGAAGGAGGCCCAGACCGCGACGCCGAGCCCGGCGGCGACGAGGCCGCCCACGGCGAGGCAGTAGAGCCCGAGGCCGATGTCGCGGCTGCTGTTCGGCTTCGGCTCGTAGGGCACGGCGCGGGCCGAGAGCAGCGCCACCTGCCGGCGCTGCACCAGCCGGTCGACGAGGAAGGCGAGGACCGCCGGTACGAGCAGGATCATGCCGACGACGGCACCCATCTCGAAGTTCTGCTGGCCGACCACCTGCTTGTAGGCGTCCGTCGCCAGCACGCTGAACTGGCCGCCGATGACCTTGGGGATGCCGAAGTCCGTCACCACCAGCGTGAAGACGACGAAGGTCGCGGAGATCAGGCCGTAGCGCACGCCGGGCAGCGTCACCGTGAGGAATACCCGGCGGGGCGAGGTGCCGAGCGCCGCCGCCGCCTCGTAGAGCCGCCCGTCGGCGAGCGACAGGGCGGTGACAAGGATGAGGAGGGCATGCGGGAAGCAGTAGAAGACCTCGGCGACGACGATGCCGATCGGGCCATAGATCGAGGCCCCGAACATGAGCCCCTTCAGCATGCCCTGGTTGCCGAACACGTAGATGAGCGAGATCGCCGCGAGGAGTGACGGGGCAAAGAGCGGCAGGAGCGCGAGCGCGTAGAACAGCCCCTTGAAGGGCAGGCAGCTGCGCGTCAGGGCGTAGGCGTAGATGAAAGCGAGCGGGATGACGATGGCTGTCGCCAGCGCCGCGACCCACAGGCTGTTGTAGAGCGCCGCGACGAGGGTCGGCGTCGCGAAGTAGCGGGCGTAGTTCGCGAGGCCCACGAAGCTGCCCTCGTGGTTCTCGAAGCTCTTCGACAGGAGAGCCCAGAGCGGCAGGGCGATGGCAGCGACGAGGAAGAGGCAGAGGAGGGCGATCAGGACGCCGGCAACGCGCTCCTCCCGCAGCGCGGGGCTTCGTTCGGCGGTCGAGAGGCCGGTTGTCGCGGCGAGGGACATCGGACGCCTCTCCCTCAACCTCGGGCCGCAAAGACGCGCAGACTCTCCGGCGGCAGCACGACCATGATCGTCTGCCCTTCGGCCACCGCGAGGTCGCGCATCAGATTGGCCGACAGATCAGCGCGCAACGTGCCCGCCGCGGCGATCTCGGGCTGAAGGCGCGCGCGGCAGAAGGAACCGAGGAAGTCGAGGCCCTCGACGCGCACCGCGACGGCGTTGACGTCGCCCGCGCCGACGCCGCGCAGGCGGATTTCCTCGGGCCTTAGGCCGAGAAGCACCGGCGTGCCGGGGGCAAGCCCGCGGTCGTCGGCGCAGGCGAGCTCGAGCGCGCCGCTCACGACCCGCCCGGGGCCGGTCACCGTCGCGTCGAGGAAGCTCGTCGTGCCGACGAAATCCGCGACGAAGGCGGTCGCCGGATGCCGGTAGATGTCGGCCGGCGTGCCCACCTGCTCGATCACGCCCTGGTTCATGACGACGATGCGATCGGCCATGGCGAGCGCCTCTTCCTGGTCGTGCGTCACCATGATGGTGGTGACACCGAGGCGCCGCTGCAGGCTGCGGATCTCCTCGCGCAGGCGCACGCGCACCTTGGCGTCGAGGGCCGAGAGCGGCTCGTCGAGGAGAAGGAGGCCCGGAGAGGTTGCGAGCGCGCGGGCGAGCGCCACGCGCTGCTGCTGGCCGCCGGAGAGCTGCACCGGAAATTTGTGCCCCTGGTCGGGCAGGCCGACGAGGGCGAGGAGTTCCGCGACGCGCGCCTTGATCTCCGCCCGCGGCCGGCGGCGGTTGACGAGGCCGTAGGCGACATTGTCGGCGACCGTCAGGTTGGGGAAGAGCGCGTAGGACTGGAAGACGATGCCGAAGTCGCGCGTTGCCGGCGGCGCGTCGGAGACATCGCGCCCGCTCATCGCGATCGTGCCCTCGTCCTGCCGGTCGAGGCCGGCGATGGCGCGCAGAAGCGTGGTCTTGCCGCAGCCGGACGGGCCGAGGAAGCAGATGAACTCCCCCCGGCGCACGTCGAGGTCGATGGCCTTGAGCGCGGTGAAGGCACCGAAGTGTTTGCCGAGCCCGCGGATGCTGAGGCAGGGCAGGGACGAGACGCCGTCGCCCGGCGGGGTCGCCATGGGATCGTCGGCGTGTCGCATCGCCGCTGTGCCTCCGTCGTGATGGCGGACGCTGTCGCCCGCCTCCTCGCGCATGAGGCCGTGGGGCATCCGGGGCGAGATGAGGCGGGCCATGGCGGAGAACCTCAGTTCTTCGGAGCGGCTTTCGCTTCGTAGCGCTTCGACCACTCGGCGAGGATCCGCTCGCGATTCTGCGCCATCCAGGCGAAGTCGTTCTTGATCATGCGCTCTTCCGCCTTCTCCGGATAGTTCGGCGGGGTGTTGTTGACTCCGGGGTAGGCCACCACCGCATAGAACTTGGCGTAGACCTCGTTCGCCCTCTTCGTCGCTGCCCAGTCGGCCACCTTCTTGGCCACCTCGGCGTTCTTCGAGCCCCTGACGATGGCGAGTGCCTCCATGTCCCAGCCCGTGCCCTCGGCCGGCACGATGACGTCGATGGGCGCGCCCTTGGTCTTCTCGCTCGCGCCGCGCATGTCGAGGGCGATGCCGGCGACGCGCTCGCCGCGGGCGGCCTGCACGCAGGGCGCCGAGCCCGAATGCGTGTAGACGGCCATGTTCTCGTGCAGGGCGTCCATGAACTTCCAGCCGGCCTCCTCACCCATCATCTGCAGCCAGGCGGCGACCATGAGATAGCCGGTGCCCGAGGAGGCTGGGTGGGGCATGACGAGCTTGCCCTTGAAGGCGGGCGCGGTCAGGTCCTTCCACGAGGCCGGCGCCTTGGTGCCGGCCTTCTGGCCCTCGGCCGTGTTGTAGCAGATCGCCCCGAGGAAGGCGTCCATGCCGAGCCAGGTGGCTGGCTCGGCCGTATCGCGGAAGGCGGGCTTCAGCGCCTCGGCGCCCTTCGCCGCATAGGGCTCGAGCAGGTTCAGCTTCTCGAAGAGCAGCAGGCTCGAGGCCGCGAGGCCCATCACCATGTCGGCGCGCGGATTGTCCTTCTCGGCAAGGAAGCGGGCAGTGATGACGCCGGTGGAATCGCGCACCCACACCACCTCGGCCTCGGGCACGCTCGCCTCGATGGCGGCCTTGTAGGGGGCGAGCTGGTCGTTCTCCAGCGCGGTGTAGATGGTCAGTTTCGTCTTCTGCTGCGCCGTCGCGGCGCCGCCGAGACCGAACGTCAGGGCGAGTGCCGCCCCGACCGCAAGCCAACGCTTCATCGACCCTCTCCTCTGGATTTATTTCTTAGTATTTTCATTGCGTGGCGAGAAACGCCACATTTCGCATCATAGAGCCACCGCGCCAAGAACTTGCAAGCGTTATTATTGTGCGACGACTGTTTGCCCTCGCAACATCATGCCGGCCAGGGCAGCGAATAGGTGCGCACGTTGGTGAAGCCCTTCATGGCTTCGACCACGCCCTCCTTGTAGCCGAGGCCGGAATCCTTGATGCCCCCGAAGGGCGACATCTCGATCCTGTATCCCGGCACCTCCCAGACATTCACCGTACCGACCTCGAGCTCGCTGATGAAGCGCGTGATGTAGTCGAGGCGGTTGGTGCAGACGCCGGAGGAGAGGCCGTAGGCCGTCGCATTGGAGATGCGGATCACCGCCTCGATGTCGTTCGGGCAGCGGATGATCGGGATCACCGGTCCGAATGTTTCCTCGTGCACGAGCTCGCAGTCGTAAGGCACGTGGTCGACCACGGTCGGGGGATAGAGCGCGCCACGGCGGTCGTTGCCGTGGAGGAGCCTCGCGCCCTTCTCGCAGGCGTCGACGACGCGACGCTCGAAGAGCTCGGCCGAGCGCTCGTTGATGACGGTGCCGACGTCCGTTTCCGGGTCCATCGGGTCGCCGCACTTGAGCGTCTTCGCCTTCGCCAGCACCTTCTCGGCGAAGGCGTCGGCGACACGCTCGACGACGAGGATGCGCTTCACCGCCGTGCAGCGCTGGCCGGAGTTCTTGGTGGCGCCCTGCACGGCGAGCTCGGCCGCCTTGTCGAGGTCGGCGTCCTCCATGACGATGAGGGGGTCGTTGCCGCCGAGCTCAAGCACGAGGCGCTTGTAGCCCGCCTTCTCGGCGATGTGTTTGCCCACCCGCACCGAGCCCGTGAAGGTGACGAGATCGGCATCCGGATCCGTGATCATGGAATCGCCCATGGTCGACGGGTTGCCGGTGACGACCGAGAGCATCTCCGGCGGCAGGCCCGCCTCATAGAGGATGTCGGCGAGGAGGAGGGCGGTGAGTGGCGTCAGCTCCGTCGGCTTCAGCACCACGCGGTTGTTGGTGGCGATCGCCGGCGCGAGCTTGTGCGACACCATATTGAGCGGGTGGTTGAAGGGCGTGATGGCGGAGATGACACCGAGGAGCGGCACGCGCATCGTGTAGATGCGCCGCGCCTTGCCTTGCGGGCTGATGTCGCAGGAGAAGATCTCGCCGTCGTCCTTGATGACGAGCTGGCCGGCGAAGGAATAGACGTCGTAGGCGCGGTCCGCCTCGTAGAGCGAATCCTTCCAGCAGAGGCCGGATTCGGTGGTGATGAGGCTCGCGATCTCGTGCTTGCGGCTCGCCAGGATCTCGGCCGTGCGCAGGAGGATCTGCTGGCGCTCGTAGCGGCTGAGCTTCGGCTTGAAGGCCTTGGCCCTGGCGAAGGCCTCGCGCACGTGCTCGGGGCGCGCGGCCGGCACCGTGCCGACGACCTCGCCCGTATAGGGGTTGAAGACCTCGATCGCCTCGTCCGTCGCGACGGGCTTGCCGGCAATCCGCATTGCCTCGCGGCGGAAGGCGGGTTTTGCCGCC
Source organism: Chelatococcus albus (assembly GCF_030067675.1). GTDB lineage: Bacteria > Pseudomonadota > Alphaproteobacteria > Rhizobiales > Beijerinckiaceae > Chelatococcus_A > Chelatococcus_A albus. The sequence continues at coordinate 46,043 of NZ_JASJEV010000016.1, forward strand.
GTGCGCGGCGCCTGGGGCGCGATGGTATCGGCCACGATGCTGCTCATGGTGCTGCTCACCGTACTGCTCCCGGTCAGGGCCCTCAGTTCACGAGGTTGAGCGCGACGTCGAAGACATCGAAATTGCGCAGGCGGCGGCCAGCCGGCACGTCGACCTTGCGGTTGACGATCATGGGCACGACCTGCTCGGTGAGGCCGCCGTGCGAGCGCAGCGGCTCGGTGAGGCCGGAGAGGTCGTGACGCGCCCGGCTCGTGCCGAGCACCTTGTGACGGGTTGATAGGACGATGACGTCGCCGATCCGGTCGCCCGGCAGCTCGAAGCGTGCCGCAGCCTCCTCCCGCGTGAGCGCGAGCTCGATGCCCTCGATGCCGGAGAAGTCGGCGATGATCGCGGCGGCGTCCGTGCCGTCCGGCAGATAGACGGTCGCGAAGGAGCCCAGCGCCCCGTGATGGGCGACGTAAGGGTCGGTGATCGGCAGGATGACGCGCGCCTTGCCCTCGCCGAGGAGCCGGTCGAACCAGTCCTGCAGGTAGATGACGTCCGGCTCGCCATTCGGCAGGTGCTTGTCGTTCATGCCGTGGTCGGCGGTCAGCGCCAGCACGCAGCCGAGCGCGTCAAGCCGGCCGACGTAGCGGTCGATCATTGCATAGAAGGCGTCGGCGACTTCGGAGCCGGGCGCCGCCTTGTGCTGGATGTAGTCCGTCGTCGACAGATACATCACGTCCGGCCGGAAGGTCTCGAGGAGCTTCACGCCCGCGGCGAAGACGAATTCCGAAAGATCCGCCGAATAGACCCCCGGCAGCGGCCGGCCGACGAAATCGAGCACGTCGCCGATGCCGTTGTCCGCCTTCGTCGCCTTGTCGGCCCTCTCCGAGGAGAAGGCGACGGCCCGGCCCGTCGAGGCGTGGAGGCCCTTGCCGAGGAGCGTGCGCAGCTTGTCCTTGGCCGTGACGACCGCGACCTTGGCGCCGGCGTCGTGGAAGGCCTTCAGGATGGTGTCGGCGCGCATGAAGCGCGCGTCGTTCATCATCACCTCCTCGCCTGCCGCCGTGTCGTAGAAATAGTTGCCGGCGATGCCGTGCACGGCCGGCGGGCGGCCGGTGATGATCGAGATGTTGTTCGGGTTGGTGAAGCTCGGAATGACCGAGGCTGCGAGCAGGTTCGCGCCCGTCTTCATCAGCCGGTCGAGGTTCGGTGCGAGTCCCTTGGTGATGGCGCTCTCGATATAGCCGGGCTCGGAACCGTCGATGCAGACGGCGACCGTCGGCACCTTGGGCATGCGGTAGCTGCGGCCGTTGGCGACGACCTCGCGGGGGGTGACGCGCGGCATGTTCATGGTGCTTCTCCTCGCGCCGCCCGTCATGCCGCCCTGGCGAGCGGCGTCGCGACACCCATGTCGGCGAGCACCGCGCGCACGGCGGCGAGCGCGGCGTGCAGGTCCTTGGGATAGAGCCGGCCGATGCAACCGATGCGGAAGGAATCCGCCACCGTCAGCTTGCCGGGATAGATGACGAAGCCGCGCTCCTTCAGCCCGTCGTAGAAGCGCTGGAAGACGAAGGCCGGATCCCTCGGCATGTGGAAGGTGACGATGATTGGCGCCTGCAGGGCGTCGGGCAGCAGCGTCTCGAAGCCGAGCGCCCGCATGCCGTCGATCAGCACCTTGCCGTTCTCGGCGTAGCGCCCGCCGCGCCCGGCGACGCCGCCTTCGGCGAGGAACTCCTCGAGCGCCTGGTGAAAGGACACGATGACGTGGATCGGCGGGGTGAAGCGGAACTGCCCCGTCTTCTCGAAGCCCTGCCACTGGTCGTGGAGATCGAGGACGAGCGTGGTGGCGTTGCCCTTGGTCTCGGCAAGCGCGTCGCGCCGGCAGATGACGAAGCCAAAGCCGGGCACACCCTCGATGCACTTGTTGGAGGAGGCGGCAACCGCGTCGAAGGGGCTCGCCGCAGCGTCGAGCGGAAGCGCCCCGAAGGCGCTCATGGCGTCGATGAGCAGGCGCCGGCGGTGGCGGGCAACGAGGGCGGCGATCGCCTCGATCGGATTGCGGATGCCGCTCGTCGTCTCACAGTGCACGGCGAAGACGTGGGTGATGGCGGGGTCCTTGGCGAGGATCGCCTCCACCGCGGCGAGATCGGGCGGGGTGTCTTCGGGCGTCTCGTGCACGACGGTGGCGCGGCCGGCGATGTCGAGGATGCGCTTGGCGCGGTGGCCGTAGGCGCCGTTGATGAGCACGAGCACCTTGCCGGAGGCAGGCACGAAGCTGGTGAGCATGGCCTCGACGGCGAAGGTGCCCGAGCCCTGCATGGGTACGGTGACGTGGGTGCCCGCGCCGTTGACGATTTCCGGCAGGCGCTCGAGCACCGCCTTGTTGATCTTGAGGAATGTCGCGTCGCGCGAGCCCCAGTCGTGCACCATGACCTCCTTCACCGAGCGGGAGGTGGTGAGCGGGCCGGGCGTGAGCAGCAGGGGGTCGCCGGTCTCGGAGGCGGCGCGGGGGAAGGGAGCAAGCGACATGCCGTGAGGCTCCTGGCTTGATGTCAGGCTCATGCTCGCGCTACCCCAATCATAGGTCAAATATTTGCTTTTGATACGTAATATAGATCATATCTATAATATCATGACCCGGCGGCAGTGGAGCCAGGCCACGTGAACATCGTCCATCTCAGGGCCTTCCATCTCGTCGCCCAGGCCGGCAGCTTCACCCATGCCGCGCGCGCCGGCGGCGTCAGCCAGCCGACGCTCTCGGCCCAGGTGCGAGCGCTGGAGCAGATGCACGGCGTCAATCTCTTCAATCGGCGCGGGCGCGGTGTCACCCTGACGCCGCTCGGGCAGAACCTCTTCACCATCACGACGCGTCTCTTCGCGGCGGAGGACGAGGCGCGCGCCCTCATCGCCGGCAGCCGCACGCTCGCGCGCGGCCATCTGCGCGTGGCGGCAGACAGTCCGACGCATGTCATGCCGCTGCTCGCGGCGCTGAAGCGCCGGCACGCGGGCCTCACCTTCTCGCTGCGCGTCGGCAATTCGTCCGATGTGCTGAAGCAGATTCTCGACTACGACGCCGACGTGGCGGTCATGGCCAAGCGCACGTCCGACCCGCGCATCCACAGCTTGAGATTGAGAGCCGACCGCCTTGTGCTCTTCGTGCCGCAGGCGCATCCCTGGGTGCATCGTCAGGCCGTGGCGCTGCAGGAGCTGACCGGCCGCGACCTCGTCATTCGCGAGCGCGGCTCGATCACGCGCGAGGTATTCGAGGCGCGGCTGTCCGAGGCCGGCGTGCGGCCGGGCACGCTCGTCGAGGTGCAGACCCGCGAGGCGGTGCGCGAGGCGGTGGTCGCCGGCTTCGGCATCGGCATCGTCTTCGACAGCGAACTGGGCTCGGACGCCGACATTCACGCGCTCGACGTCGCCGACGCCGATCTCACGGTCGAGGAATATGTCGTCTGCCGTGAGGAGCGACGGCGCATCCCCCTGCTGCGCGGCTTCCTGGAGATCGCGCATCAGGCGGTGGCGGAGGCGCCCCAGGGATGACCGTGGACGGCTCCGGCGAGAACCTTCCTCCGGCAGGCTCACGCCGGAACCTCCGCCCTGTCACCCCGGAAGCCGCGTGAGCGGCTGTCCGGGGCCCAGAAACGATCGCGGTGCAGGGGACTGGCGCGGTGGACGTCGTGCCTTCCCGGCAAGCGGCATCGGTTCTGGGTCCCGGGCTCATCGCTGCGCTCCGCCCCAGGGATGACCGGGGTGTTTTCAGGGTTGCCGCTGTCGCTCCGTTCCGAGAGGCGAAAGGCAGGCACTGTCGCAAAAGTGTCATAAACGGCAGGAATCGAGCGACGCCACAAAATACCACTTCCATGTAGGCGGCTAAGCGTCTAGCCTTCCCCGATGGAAGCAACACGGGTCCTCGTCCAGCTCATCGGCAGCGTCGCGCTCCTCCTCTGGGGCGTGCGCATGGTGCGCACCGGCGTCAGCCGGGCCTTCGGCGCCGAGCTGCGGCGCCTCATGGCCCTGTCCTCGCGCAGCCGGGCGAGCGCCTTCGCGAGCGGCCTCGCCACGACGACCCTCCTGCAGTCGAGCACGGCCACGGCCCTCATCATCGGCTCCTTTGCCGGCCGTGGGCTCATCGAGCTGCCGGCGGCGCTCGCCGTCATGCTGGGCGCCGACGTGGGCTCGACGCTTGCCGCCCAGCTCCTCGCCTTTGACGTCAAGTGGCTGTGGGCCGTGCTCGTGGCCGCCGGCTTCGTGCTCTTCTCGAGCCGGGAGGGGGAGAAGGCCCGCGGCGCCGCGCGCGCGGTCATCGGCCTCGGCCTGCTGCTGCTCGCCCTGCAGGAGCTCGGCCTTGCCGCTGCCGCTCTTCGCGAATCGCCGACCGTGCGCGTCGTCCTCGCTGCCGTGGGCGGGGAGCCGCTGATCGCACTCGGCATCGCGGCCCTCATCACCTGGGCGGCGCATTCGAGCCTTGCCATCGTCCTCTTCGTCATGTCGCTCGCCGGCGGGGGCATCATCCCGCTGCCGCTGGCGCTGACGCTCGTGCTCGGCGCCAATATCGGCGGCGCCTTCGCGCCCTGGGCGGCGCTCTCCGGCGCGCCGCCGGCAGCGCGGCGCGTGCCGCTCGGCAACCTCGCCATGCGCGGGACGGCGGTCGTCGCCATCCTGCCCTTCATCGGCCCGGCGAGCGGGCTCGTCGCCGAGGCCGTCGCCGAACCGGCACGGGGGGTCGTGCTCTTCCACACCGCCTTCAACCTCGCCGTGGCTGCCGTCGGCCTGCCCTTCGTCGGCGCGCTCGCGCGCCTCCTCGAGCGCTGGGGGCGCGAGGCGCCGCAGGCGCCCGAGGCCGGCCGGCCGCGCCACCTCGACGCGAGCGTGCTCGACACGCCCTCCGAGGCGCTCGCCTGTGCCATGCGCGAGACGCTGCACATGGGCGACTGCGTCGCCGCCATGCTGCGCGACGTGCTGCCCGCCATCGAGGGCAGCGACCTCAAGCTCGTGAAGGAGATCGAGAAGGCCGACGACGCCGTCGACCGCCTGCACGAGGCGATCAAGCTCTATCTCGTGGAAGCCTCCAAGGCGGAGATGTCGGAGGAGGAGAGCCGCCGTTTCGTCGAGATCCTGACCTTCACAACCAATCTCGAGCATATCGGCGACATCATCGACAAGAACCTCGCCGAGCTTGCCGCCAAGAAGATCAGGAAGAAGCTCTCCTTCTCGCCGGAGGGCCTCGAGGATCTGCGCGCCTTCCACGGGCGCGTGGCCGAGACGATGCGGCTCGCCTTCAACGTCTTCGCGACGCGCGACATCGGGCTTGCCCGGCGCCTCTTCGCCGACAAGGGGCCGACGCGCGCCGCCGAGCGCGATGCGACCGAGAGCCATTTCGTCCGCCTGAAGGACGGGCGGCCGGAGTCCATCGAGACGAGCGGCATCCATCTCGACATCATCCGCGACCTGAAGCGCATCCACGGCCATCTGGTGGCCGCCGCCTATCCCATCCTGGAGGCGGAGGGCGAACTCGCCGACACGCGCCTGAAGGCCCGCGCATCGGCCAAGGGCGGCCGCGGCGGGGACGCGCGCGGCGGCTCTTCCTGGTCGATGGCCGGTCACGGCCAGCCGTCGCGGTGATTCTCCCGGCCATGGCCGGGCTCTCCCGGCGATCCCGGGCGGAAGGCCGCGGCGATCATCGGCGGGCTCGTCGCGACGAGCTAGGCCACCGCAAAGGGGCCATGGTCACTGCAGGCGGATCAGCACCAGCCCGCAGACCGTGAGCGCGGCGGCGGCGATGCGGACCGGGCTTGGCGGCTCCTTCAGAACGACGACGGCGATGAGCGCGCCGAAGAGCACGCTCGTCTCCCTGAGCGCCGCGACCAGGGCGATGGGGGCGAGCGTCATCGCCCAGATGGCGATCCAGTAGGAGCCGAGCGACATGGCGCCGCCGGCAAGGCCCGGCAGCGCGAAGCGCGCGGCGCGGGCGAGTTCGGCCGGGCCGCGTCGCCACAGGGCGACGAGCCCCATGGCGACGCCTTCCAGGGCGAAGAGGGCCGCAGAGTAGGCATGCGGATCGCCGGCGCGGCGGGCGCCGACTCCGTCGACGAGCGTATAGCTGGCGATGGCGAGGGCCGTCAGCAGCGCATAGGCGAGGGCTGCCGGGTCGAGCCGCGCGGAGCGCCCGCCGCGCAGCGCCATCAAGCCGATGCCGAAGGCAAGCAGCGCGATGCCGGTCAGCCCGCGCCCGTTCAGCGGCTCGTCGAGGATCAGCAGCGACCCGACCGTGGTGACGAGAGGAGCCGAGCCGCGCGCAATCGGGTAGGCCTGCCCCATGTCGGCGCGTCGGTAGGCTTCGCTGAGCGCGATGGAATAGGTCAGGTGCAGGACGACGGAGGCGAGCACCCACGGCATCGCCTGCCACCGTGGCCAGCCGACGACGGCAAGCAGCGGCCAGGCGAGCACGCCAGCGCAGGACATCACGACGGTGATGGCGAGGAAGGGATCGAGCCGGATCTTGAGCACGGCGTTCCAGCCGGCGTGCATCGCCGCCGCCGCGAGCACGGCGGCGAAGACAAGAGGGCTCATGCCGGCGGGGTCGGTCATCGGGCGCAGGTCCGCTCGCGGATTGCTACCGTGACGAGAGTGAAGGCCGGCTTACCAAGGAAGCAGGGGGACAGGCTCCCCCCATCGAGGCCACGGCCGGGACGAGCCCGGCCATGGCAAGCCTCGGGTGGTGCGGAACGGGTGCCGCCCGCCCGTCACAGGCGCATGCGCGCGCTCGTCGGGTCGTAGAAGGGTTTGAGGTGGCAGCGCACGGGCACGGGCTCGCCCGCGACGTCGATCATGAACTGCCGCTCGGTGAGCCAGGTGTCGTCGATCGCCTCGCCGCGCGAGCGCACCCAGCCGAGGCCGACGGTGCCGCCGAGCGAATGGCCGTAGGCGGTGGACGTCACCTCACCGACCGGCTCCCCGTCGGCGGTGATGAGCTCGCCGCCCCAGGCCGTGGGCGCGTCGGGCGAGGTGGCGAGGAAGGAGACAAGACGCCGCGTCAGTGGCTTGCCCTTCGCCTCGGCGAGCGCCGCCCGGCCGATGAAGTCCACGCCCTTGTCGAGCTTGACGGCGAAGCCCATGCCGGTTTGCCACGGCGTGTCGTCGGGAGTGAGTTCCCGCCCCCAGGCGCGGTAACCCTTCTCGATGCGCAGCGAGTCGATGGCGTAGTAGCCGGCGTCACGCAGACCGAGATCCTCGCCCGCCACGGCGAGGGTCTCGTAGACGGTCGCGGCGAATTCGCTTGGCACGTAGAGCTCCCAGCCGAGCTCGCCCATGTAGCTGCGCCGGGCGGCAAGCACGGTCGCATAGCCGACGCCGATCTCGCGGATGGCGCCGAAGGGGAAGGCCGCATTGTCGAGCGGCGTGCGCGTCACGCGCTGAAGGAGCGCGCGCGATCTGGGCCCCATGACGCCGATGACGGCGTAAGCCGAGGTCACATCGGTGAGCACGGCACGCGCCGCCTCGGGAATGTGGCGGTCGATCCAGTGCGCGTCGCGCGTCGCCTGCGCCGTGCCGGTGAGGATGAGGAAGCGGTCCGGCGCGAGGCGCGCGACGGTGAGGTCGCTCTCGAAGCCGCCGCGCGCGTTGAGGAGCGGCGTATAGACCGTCTGGCCGACGGGCACGGCGACGTCGTTGGCCGAGAGGCGTTGCAGAACGGCCTCGGCATCGGGCCCTTGCATCAGGAACTTGGCGAAGGAGGTCATGTCGAAGATCGCCACGCCCTCGCGCGCGGCGCGGTGCTCCGCCGCCACCCGGTCGAACCAGTTCTGCCGGCCGAAGGAATAGGCGATGCGCTGCTCCTCGCCGTTGGCAGCAAAGAAGTTCGGCCGCTCCCAGCCCATCTTCGAGCCGAAGACGGCGCCCTTGGTGGCGAGCCGGTCGTAGAGTGGCGAGCGGCGGAAGGGGCGGGCCGTGTCGAGCTCGCGGTTCGGCCAGGGCATGGCGTAGTGCAGGCCGAGCACCTCCTTGACGCGATCCTTCAGCCACAGGGCATTGTTGTTGAAGCGGGCGAAGCGGCGGATGTCGACGGGCCACAGGTCGAGCGAGGGCACGCCGCCGACGATCCATTCGGCGAGCGCCCGGCCGGCGCCGCCGCCCGAGGCGATGCCCATGGAATTGAAGCCCGCCGCGACGAAGACGTTCCGCACCTCCGGCGCCTCGCCGAGGATGAAGTTGTTGTCCGGCGTGAAACTCTCCGGACCATTGAGGAAGGTCTTGATCTCGGCGGTCTCGAGCGCCGGCACGCGCTCCAGCGCCTTCTCCATCAGGATCTCGAACTGGTCCCAGTCGTCGGGCAGGAGCTGGAACTCGAAGGGGTGGGGGATGCCCTCCATGCCCCAGGGCTTGGCGTCGGGCTCGAAGCCGCCCATGACGAGGCCGCCCACCTCCTCCTTGAAATAGACGTAGCCGTCCGGGTCGCGCATCACCGGCAGGTCGGGGGTGACACCGTCGATGCGGCCGGTGACGATGTACATGTGCTCGGCCGAGTGCAGCGGGATCGCCACGCCGCACATGGCGCCGATGTCACGCGACCACTGGCCGGCGCAGATGGCGATCATCTCGCAGGCGATCGTGCCCCGCTCGGTCTCGACGGCGGTCACGGCGCCCTTCTCGACGCGGATGCCGGTGACACGGGTGCGCTCCAGGATGCGTGCCCCGCCCGTGCGGGCGCCGCGGGCGAGCGCTTGGGTGATGTCGGCGGGGTTCGCCTTGCCGTCGCCGGGCAGCCACACGGCGCCGACGAGATCGTCGGTGCGCATGATCGGCCATTTCTCGCCCGCCTCGCGCGGGGTCAGGACTTCGATGGCAACCCCCTGGGCGTGGGCGGCCGAGGCGGTGCGCTTGAGTTGCGTCATGCGCTCGGCCGTGCGCGCCACCGTGATCGAGCCGCACTGCTTCCAGCCCGTGGCGAGGCCAGTCTCGGCTTCGAGCGAGGCATAGAGCTCGGTCGAGTAGCGGATGAGCCGCGTCATGTTCTGGTGGGAGCGCAACTGCCCGACGAGCCCGGCCGCATGCCAGGTCGTGCCGCAGGAGAGGGTCCCCTGTTCGAGAAGCACGACGTCGCGCTCGCCGAGGCGCGTGAGGTGGTAGGCCACCGACGCGCCGACGATGCCGCCGCCGATGACGACGATGCGGGCCTGGGTGGGAAAGTCCTGTGCCATGGGTGACCATCCGCTGGAGGAAGCGTCGGACCAGCATAGAGCGATTATCGCAATAATCAACATAAAACCACAAAATACCACATAATGGCGCGCTGGCTTACGCGTGACTGAACGGCCGCCTTCTGCGGGCACGCGCTCGGCAACGTACGGCCGCCGCCGCGGCTTCCACCGTGACAGTCAGAGGTTCAGGCGGGAACCACCCCCGGTCATTCCGGGGCCGAGCGGAGCGAGGAGCCTGGAAACCAGGACCGATGCGGGGACAGAATGCGCGGCGCCCGCCGCGCTCATTCTCCACCGTGATCGCTTCTGGAGCCCGGACAGCCGCTGACGCGGCTTCCGGGGTGACGGGGACTCTTCAGGAACGTGGATGGAGGCGCGCAGGAAACCTGGTCCGGCCGTGGCGACCATGCATGCGAGGGCGGGCAGCGGCGCCCGTCGCGGGCTCAGGCACCCCGCGCCACGATGAGGCGGGGCCCCTTGCGGGCCAGCGCCTCGCCGATGGCGGCGGGCGGGGCCGTGTCGACGATGACGCCGGCCGCCGCCTCGAAATGCGGGATGCGCAGCGGCGTGAGCAGGCCGAACTTGCTGCGGTCGACGACGAAATAGGCCCGGCCCGCGGCCGCGATCATGCGCGAGCGCTGCTCGGCGCCGGCCCGCGTGTAGTCCGTCACCTCGCCATCCGGCGACAGGCCGCCGCCGCCGACGAAGGCGAGGTCGACGCGGAAGCGGCCGATCGCCTCGAGCGTATCGACGCCGACAGTCGCTTCCTCGTTCGGGTCGACCTCGCCGCCGAGCAGGTGCACACGGGTGTCAGGCATGCGGCAGGCAAGCTGGGCGATGGCGAGGCTGCCGGTGCAGATGGTCAGGTTCCGGTGCCCGCCGAGCGCATGCGCGACGGCAAGTGTCGTCGTGCCCGAATCGAAGAGGAGCACCATCCCGTCCTCGACAAGCGCGGCGGCAGCGCGGCCGATGGCGGCCTTGCCCTCCGCGTTCTCCGAGGCGCGCTGGTCCAGCGCGGGTTCGAGGCTCTCGCGACGTGCCGCGCCCCCGTGCACGATGTCGAGCCGCCCGCGGTCGGCGAGCTGCTTCAGGTCGCGGCGGATCGTCTCGCGCGACACGCCGAAGAACTCCGCGAGCTCGCTGACGCCCACGGAGCCGTCGGCCGCGAGCCGCTTCAGGATCTCGTCGTGCCGGCGCGGCGCCAGCGGCCGGGGGGAGACACGCATCGTCGACATGGCGCCACTGTGCTGAGCCGCGGGCGATGTTGCAAGATGTGGCGAGGAGTGGCGACGTCGTGCTAGAGGACCGCCGCCGCGGTCGGCTGCCCGTGCGGCGGGGCGGCCGCGTCGCGCCCGCCACGCTTCATCCACCCTTCGAAGCGGATGCCCCGGACGGAACGCCTTCCGCCGGACCGGCTCCGCGCGGAACCTTGCCATGACCGAGGACGCCCGCCCCTACCGCCCCAACGTCGGCATCGCCCTCTTCAACGGCGAGGGGCACGTGCTCGTCGCGCGCCGGCTGCGCGACGATGGGCCGGAGATCGTCCTGCCGGGCTGCGAATGGCAGATGCCGCAGGGCGGCATCGACGCGCATGAGGATCCGCTCGCCGCAGCCCGGCGTGAACTGTGGGAGGAGACGGGCGTCACGAGCGCCGCCTATCTCGGCGAGACGCGCGGCTGGCTGACCTACGACTTCCCGCCCTACAACGGGCCGTGGCATCGGCTCTGCGCCTTCCGCGGCCAGCGCCAGCGCTGGTTCGCCCTGCGCTTCACCGGCGCGGAGAGCGAGATCGACGTGACGCGCGGGGAGGGTGGCGCCGATCCCGAATTCTCCATCTGGCGCTGGGAGCCGCTCGCGCGCGTGCCCGGCCTCGTCGTGCCCTTCAAGCGCGCGGTCTACGAGCAGGTGGCGGCCGAATTCAGCCGCTTCGCAGCGCCCGCCGGGCGGTTCTGACCGCGGTCGCGCCGTTCCTCCTTGCCGAAACCACGTCCCGCCGCGCCTGCCACCTGCCCATGCCCTCCCGCACCGAAACCTTCGACGTCGTCATCATCGGCGCCGGAGCCGCCGGCCTCATGTGCGCCATGACGGCGGGTCGGCGCGGCCGGCGCCAAGATCCTCATTTCCGGCGGCGGGCGCTGCAACTTCACCAATCTCGGCGTGGCGCCGAACCGCTACCAGTCGGCGAACCCGCATTTCTGCAAGTCGGCGCTGAGCCGTTACACGGCGCGTGACTTCATCGCCCTCGTTGAGCGCCATGGCATCGCCTATCACGAAAAGACGCTTGGCCAGCTCTTCTGCGACGGCTCGGCGCGCCAGATCGTCGCCATGCTCATTGGCGAATGCGCCGCCGCGGGCGTCGACCTGCGCCTCAAGCACCGCATCACCAACGTCGCCCGCGCGGAGAGCTTCCGCATCGACACCGACAGGGGCTCCTTCCACGCCACCTCGCTCGTCGTTGCCACGGGCGGCCCCTCCATCCCGAAGATGGGAGCCACGGGCTTCGCCTACGAACTCGCACGCCGCTTCGGTCTCGCCGTCACCGAGACACGGCCGGGGCTCGTGCCGCTCAAGGTCGGGGCGGATATCCTCGCCTTCTGTCAGGGCCTCGCGGGCCTCTCGGCCGAGGCGGTGGTCTCCTGCGGGCGGCAGAGCTTCCGCGAGAACATCCTGTTCACCCATCGCGGCCTGTCGGGCCCAGCCATCCTGCAGATCTCGTCCTACTGGCGCGAGGGCGAGACGATCGCGCTCGATCTCGTGCCCGCCCACGCCGGCGAGGACTTTCTGAAGGCGCGCAAGCACGCCCGCCCGAAGGCAGAGCCGAAGAGCGTGCTTGCCGAGTTCCTGCCGGCGCGCCTTGCGCATGCCCTTGCCGACGGCAACGGCCTCCCGCCTGGGCCGATCGGCAGCCTGCCCGACCGTCTGCTCACGGGCTTCGCCGGGCGCCTCAAGCGGTGGCAGGTGGCGCCGGTCGGCACGGAGGGCCTCGCCAGGGCCGAGGTGACGATGGGCGGCGTCGATACCGCCGGCCTCTCGTCGAAGACCATGGAGGCGGTGCGCGTGCCGGGCCTGTATTTCATCGGCGAGGCCGTCGACGTGACGGGCTGGCTCGGCGGCTACAATTTCCAGTGGGCCTGGTCGAGCGGCTGGTGCGCCGGGCAGGTGGCATAGGGGTGTCGCCGGCAGCCGCCGGCGCTTGCCTTCAATCGGTGAACACCACTGTCTTGGCGCCGTTCAGGATGACGCGGTCGTCGAGATGGTAGCGCAGCGCCCGGGCGAGCACGCGCCGCTCGATGTCGCGGCCCTTGCGCACGAGGTCGTCGGGCGTGTCGCGGTGGCTGATGCGCTCCACGTCCTGCTCGATGATGGGGCCCTCGTCGAGGTCGCTCGTGACGTAGTGGGCGGTGGCGCCGATGAGCTTCACGCCGCGCGCATGGGCCTGGTGGTAGGGCTTCGCCCCCTTGAAGCCCGGCAGGAAGGAGTGGTGGATGTTGATGGCCCGGCCCTTGAGCTTGGCCGCGAGGCCGTCGGAGAGCACCTGCATGTAGCGGGCGAGCACGACGACGTCCGTCCTCGTCGCGCGGATCAGCTCCCACAGCCGGGTTTCCTGCTCGAGCTTCGTCTCCTTCGTCACCGGCAGGTGGTGGAATGGCACCTCGCCGAGGTCGATGCCGGCATAGGTCTCGCGCGGGTGGTTGGCGACGACGGCCGAGATCATCATCGGCAGTTCGCCGATGCGCTGGCGGTAGAGCAGGTCGACCAGACAGTGGTCGAACTTCGAGACGAGGATCATGACGCGCCGCCGCTCGGCGCGGTCGCGCATCGCCCAGGCCATGCCGAACCGCTCGCCGATGGGCGCGAAGCCCTCCGACAGCGTTGCCAGCGGCATGGCGCCGTCCACGGGGTTGAAGACGACGCGCATGAAGAAGTTGCCGCCCTCCGTATCGTCGAACTGCTGTGCGTCGAGGATGTTGCAGCCGCTCTCGAAGAGATAGCTCGACACCGCCGCGACGATGCCCGGGCGGTTGGGGCAGGAGAGCGTGAGCACGAACTGGACATGAGACATGGAGGGTGCCTCGGGCAGGATCTCGGATGAGGGACGCGGCGGGCGCCTGCGGCGCCCCGCGATGCTCTGATGATTCAAGACGGTGCCTAAGCGGATCGGTGCTGATGATCAATAGACCTGCCCCCGCCGATCCCTCGCTCATTGTGAGGGCCCTTAGGGTTGATAGTTGATCTGCCGCGCCGGCGGTAGCGGCCGGGCGGCGGAGCCTTCGAGGTTGCGCAGCCGACCGGCCGCGGGGTTCAGCCGCACCGCTTCCGGCGTCAGCCCGCCATGCGCCGGGTGCGGCCTGACGTGGTTGTAGTCGAGCCGCGATCGCTCGATCACGGCGCGGGCCTCGGCCAGGCTGGCGAAGACCTCCTCGTTCAGGCACTCGTCGCGCAGCTTGCCGTTGAAGCTTTCGACGAAGCCGTTCTGCTGCGGCTTGCCCGGCGCGATGTAATGCCAGTCGACGCCGGTGCGGTTGGTCCGTTCCAGCATGGCCCGGCTGGTCATCTCCGTGCCGTTGTCGCTGACGATGGTCGCGGGCCGGCCGTGGCGGGCGATCAGGGCGTCCAGTTCGCGGGCCATGCGATGGCCGCCGATCGAGGTGTCCACGACGAGCCCCAGAGCCTCGCGGGTGAACCGAAGGTCCGCGAAGCGAATTCGTCGACGATGCACAGGATGCGGAAGCGCCGGCCCCAGCCCAGGGTGTCGGCCACGAAGTCCAGGCTCCAGCGCTGGTTGGGCCCATCCGGCAGGGCCATCGGCGCCCGCGTGCCGGTGGCGCGCTTGCGACCGCCACGCCGGCGAACCGCCAGGCCCTCCTCGCGGTAGAGCCGGAAGGGCTTCTTCTTGTTCATGCTGACGCCTTCTCGCTGCAGCAGGATGCCGAGCCGCCGGTAGTCGAAGCGGCGAGCTCCGCCGCCAGGCCCCGCAGGCGCTCGCGCACGTCCGCATCGCCCGGCTGGGCCACGCGGCGCACCGTCTTGGGATC
>NZ_JASJEV010000017.1 GCF_030067675.1 Chelatococcus albus
CCTCGACAACCCGTTCGGCCCGAGGTTGTCACCCATGTCTTAGGTACGTTCTGCAACCCATGTGTCCGGGTTGGACAGCCGCAGCACGGGCCCGTGCACGGCCGTGACCGGGTTCCCTGCGGCCATCGGCCAGCAATCTCTCCAAGGAGCTGGGGAATGTCGGAGAACCATGAGCGTTGCGGCATAGGCCGAGGCCATTTTGCTTGAAGGGCGGCGATGCTCATTGCGTTGAGAATTATTCCAAGAAAACATGGGCAGAATTATTCCAATTAAGTACTTTGTTTTATTTGATCTGACGCAAGGAGGGGGCGTTGCGGGTCGGAGTACTGCCGAGCCGACAGCATTCAGGCATTGGTGTTTATGCATGGCGCTCGAAACCATTGGAATTGCGGCACTTCATCCTCTCACCGGGTCGGCGAGCCGTCCGGCCGAAGAGCGCTCCATCCGCCGACCTGTGAATAGGGTCGGTGGTCCGACCCTCGCCGCGGCGGCGGGCCATTGTCGCCGGACGAGACGCCCCGGGGGCGCCCGGTGAGAGCGCAGGCGCGAGGGGACGCAGAGGCGGCTGGTGGCAACGGCCACAGGGAGGCGGAAGCTCCGCGGGGCGGTCCGCCCGCAGGCTTGTCCCGCGCATTGCCACGGCCCGCTGCCGCCACCATCGAGGACCCTCGAACGGCCTATGCGCCTCGGCGCGGGATCGACCCCTTGACCGGAGCCTTCGCGCGTCGCCAGTTCGTCGTGCCGTGGCAGGGTTGCCGGCCGATCGACGAGGCCGCGATCGACGCCACGCTGGATTTCATCTTTGGCACGCCGCGCACCGAGCCGACGGTCGCCTACGTCCACGTTCCCTACTGCCAGAACCATTGCCTGTTCTGCGGCTTCTTCCAGAATGTCTGGCGGCCGGAAGCCTCGGCTGCCTATGTCGCGGACGTAGTCGCCGAGATGGAGCGGGTTGCTGGCACGCCGCTCGTTGCATCCGGCCCGATCGAGGCGGTCTACATCGGCGGCGGTACGCCTTCGGCCCTGCACGCCGACGATCTCATGGTCCTCGTCGAAAGCCTCGGACGCATCCTGCCGCTCGCGCCGGACTGCGAGATCACCGTTGAAGGCCGCGTCCATGACTTCGGCCTGTCGAAGGCGGTTGCCGCATTGGACGCCGGCGCCAACCGCGTCTCGCTCGGCATCCAGAGCTTCGACACCCGTGTGCGCCAGCGGCTCGGGCGCAAGGCGTCCGGGAGAGAGGCACGTGCGTTTCTGGCGGATCTCGTCGGTCTCGATCGCGCCGTGATCGGGTGTGACCTGATCTACGGCCTTCCGGGCCAGGACGATGCCGTGTGGCGTGCCGACGTCGAGGCCGCGATCGAGCTCGGCCTTCACGGGCTGTCGATCTATGCCCTGAACGTCTGGCCCGGCGGTCCGCTCTCCAGAGCGATCGACAACGGCAAACTGCCGGCGGCCGGTCCGCTGCCCGCCCAGGCGACGGCCTATGCGCATGCCGTCGAGACGCTGACGGCGCATGGCTGGCGGCAGATCTCGCAAGCGCATTTCGCGAGGTCACCGCGCGAGCGCAATCGCTACAACCGCCTGATCAAGGAAGGCGCGAACTGCCTCGCCTTCGGTCCGGGGGCAGGCGGGCACGCGCACGGGTTCCGGTGGCGCAACACCGTCGATATCGCGCGCCGACGCGCCCTCGTCGCCCAGGGGCGGCGGCCGATCGAAGGGCTGTCGCGGCTTCCCGTGCTGCACCGGGCGCGCACCGCCGTCGTCTCCGGCCTGGAGGACGGCGATCTCGACATCGAGGCGGTCGAAGCCGCCGCGCCCGGATTCCTGCGCGTGGCCGCCCCCCTGCTGGCGGACTGGGTGGACGCCGGCCTCGGCGAGATGCGCTCGGGCCGCTTCCGCACGACGCGGGCCGGCGCGTTCTGGATGACGACGCTGGCCACCGGCCTGCACGCCGTTCTCGATCGTCTTGTCCCCACCGAATCGCGACCTGAAGGAGCTCCAGCATGAGCAACACGACCCAAGCGGCCGACGACCGGCGCGCAAGCCTCGCCAGGCGGCTGGCGGAGAACCCGGATGGCGTGATCGAGACGCTTGCCCGCGACCACGGCGTTACGACGCTCGAGGCCACGCGCATGCTGCCCTCGGCCAACTGCAGCTGGGCGCCGGCCACCGCATTCGCCGACATCTTCAAGGATATCGCCACCTGGGGCGATGTGCTGTTCCTTGTCCACACGCCGAACATCGTGCTCGAATGCGTCGGCCCCGTGCCTCGCGGCGAATTTGGTCGCGGCTTCTTCAACCTGCACGGCGACGGGCCGATCGGCGGCCACATCAAGGCCGACCGCTGCTCGGCGATCGCCTTCGTGCGGCGCCCGTTCATGGGGCTCGACAGCTGCTCGATCCAGTTTTTCGACGAGGATGGGGCCGCGATGTTCAAGATCTTCGTCCGCCGCCGCCCCGACCGGTCGCTGGATGCAAGCCAGGTTCGCGCCTTCCAGGCGCTCGCGGCGCAATTCGCCGCTACGGCATCGTGACATGCGCCTCCTCGTGTTCGGCGGCAGCGGCCGCACGGGGCGGGCATTCGTCGTGCGCGCCGCGACGGCGGGCTGGAGCGTGCATGCCACCGGGCGCGATCCAGCCCGGCTGGCGGCGCTCGGCGGCGACGTCGCCTGGTCCGCCCTGGATGCAGGCAACGCCCCGGCGGTTCTCGATCTCGTCCGGTCCGTGCGGCCGACGGCGATCGTGTCGCTGATTGGCGGGCCATGTGAAGGAGGTTTCGTCGACGAGATCGGCAATATCGCGATCGCTGACGCCGCCGCCGCGGCAGGCGTGCGCCGCGTCGTTCAGGTGTCGTCGCTCGCGTGCGGCGACAGCCGACCCTACGCGTCCCTGCGCCTCGTCGCGGCGATCGGCCTCGTCCTCGATGCGAAGACCCGGGCCGAAGATCATCTTCGCGGTCTCGATCTCGACTGGACCATCGTGCGGCCGGCCGGGCTGATCGATGGCGATCCCAGCGGCATGGGGGCGCTCTACGACGATCCGCGCGTGCACGGCCGCATCGGCCGGGCGGATCTCGCCGCGCTTCTTCTTGCCTGCCTGACGGCCGAGGTCACGGTGCGCAAGGTCCTGTCGGCTGTCGATCGGTCCCTGCTCTGCGGCCCCGACGACGCCCGTGCGTTCGCGCTGACCAGGGCTGCTGCCCCTCCTCCAGTCGCCTGAACGGGCAGCCCGCGCCGGCACCGAGACGTTCGTCCGCGTTCTGGCCGACGCGCCCGGGCCGTGGAACATCCGGGTTGTCCGCATCAGACCGCACGCGATCGCGCGGCGCGACGGCAGACGGTTCCCATGCTGGCGGTCCATTCCAACCGAAGGCCTCGGCATGAGGCCTGTCCGTCGGGCGAAAACTGGACGGGGCGGCCATCGGCCGTCATGGACCGGGCGCAAATCGTCGAGATGATGGACGCCGAGGTTCCGGCCAAGAAACGCGGCCCTTACAAGAAGCGCGCGGCTCAAATTTCGAACTGAGACACTACCGCGCCGCGCTGTCGTCGGCCCGGTGGCGCAGGACGAGGCACGCGGCGGCGGTCGAAGCGCGCCTCGTCCTCTCCGGCGCCGCGCGCCGCGTCCTCGCCTACGGGTGACAGGTCGCCGACACCGCCCGCAACCACGGCGTCTCCGCAACGCTGGCTGAAAGGTTCTGACGGGCGGGCCCCCTTCACGCGCTGTCAAACATCTCTTCCCGACTCCCAAGGGAGCCATGAGCGTCGGGCCTGCACTCTTCGATGGCCCTGGTTGAGGCGATCGACGCTCTGAGCTCTGCCGCAGTCAGCCGCCGGACGTTGATCGCGCAGAGGGGCCGTCATGCGCCAGATGTCCTGGTTTCGACAGTCCGCCTCGGCGCTGTCCTCGTGGGCCGGCCGGGTTCGCCTTGCGTCCTCTTCACGGCTGCATGACATAGGTCCCGGGTGCGGGACCGAGGGGCGGTCGGCCGGTGAGCCGGATCGCCGGTGCCGGTATCGGCGCGCCCGAGCGTTCCGCGAGCCAGGCGAACCATTCGGGCCACCACGAGCCCTCCCGGTGCTCGGCCTCGGCAAGGAAGGTGTCGGGATCGACGTAGAGATCCTCGGCCCGCTTGGTCATCACCCGGTAGCTGCGATTGGGGCGACCTGGCTCCGAGACGATGCCGGCGTTGTGCCCTCCGGATGTCAGGAGGTAGGTGACGTCCGCATCGACGAGGAGGTGGATCTTGTAGGTCGAGCGCCAGGGCGCCACGTGGTCGCGCTCGGCACCGACCGCGAAGATCGGGGCGCGGATGTCGGTGAGCGCGACCGGCTTGCCGTCGGTGCGGAAGCGCCCCTCGGCGAGATCGTTGTCGAGGAAGAGGTGACGCAGGTACTGCGCGTGCATGCGGTAGGGCATGCGCGTCGCGTCGGCGTTCCACGCCATCAGGTCGGTCATGGGCTCGCGCTCGCCCATGAGATAGCTGCGCACCCCGTAGGACCAGATCAGGTCGTTCGAGCGCAGGAGCTGGAAGGCGCCGGCCATCTGCCGCGTGTCGAGATAGCCGCGCTGCCACATCAGATCCTCGAGGAAGTGGATCTGGCTCTCGTTGATGAACAGCGACAGCTCGCCCGGCTCGGTGAAATCGGTCTGGGCGGCGAAGAGGGTGATGCTCGCCAGCCGCTCATCGCCGTCCCGCGCCATGCCGGCGGCCGCGATCGCGAGCAGCGTGCCACCGAGGCAGTAGCCGACGGCGTGCACCTTGCGCTCTGGCAGCACGGCGCCGACGGCGTCGAGTGCCGCCATGACACCGAGGCGGCGGTAGTCCTCCATGTCGAGGTCGCGGTCACCCTCGTCCGGGTTCTTCCAGGAGAGCATGAAGACCGTGAAGCCCGCATCCGTCAGGTGGCGCACCAGCGAATTCGCCGGCGACAGGTCGAGGATGTAGTACTTCATGATCCAGGCCGGCACGATCAGCACGGGTTCGGGTCGCACCTGCTTCGTCGTCGGCGCAT
Source organism: Chelatococcus albus (assembly GCF_030067675.1). Lineage (GTDB taxonomy): Bacteria > Pseudomonadota > Alphaproteobacteria > Rhizobiales > Beijerinckiaceae > Chelatococcus_A > Chelatococcus_A albus. The sequence goes on from NZ_JASJEV010000017.1 coordinate 5,019, forward strand.
ATTGGATGAGCTCGATCAGGCGATTGCGGTAGACGACCGCGCCCGGCGAGATCGCGACGTCGCGGCCCACCACGAAGGCCTCCGTGCCCACCGGCCTCTCGCGCGCGAGCAGGCGGCGCAGGTCCTCGACGTAGTTGCCGAACCCCGCGAGGAGGTTGGTGCCCTGCATGGCCAGCGTGCGCTCCAGCACTTCGGGATTGGTCGCCGGCAGGTTGGACGGCGAGACCATGTCGAGGAGCTGGCGGGTGGCGAAGGCCACGACCGCCTCGTGCTGCGCCGTCACGCCGGCGACGCCGGTCGTGGCGCTGTGCCACCATTGCTGGTTGAGCAGGAAACCCTGGTAGATGACGTTGAACGGCCACTGCCGCCAGGCCTCGCCGCTGAAGCGCTTGTCCTGGGGCAGGGGCTCGATGCAGGGCTCCGCCCTGCCGCAGCTCAGGCACTGGGCCTCGACCTGGGTTGCCCAGCGCAGGACCTTGCGAGCGGCCTTGTCCAGGAGCTGCAGCTGCTTGCCCGGCGAGAAGGCGAGGTGGGTCGCCCAGTCGAGATAGGCTCCCCCCAGGGCCGCCGGCGAGAGCCCGCCGGTGAGGCGGGCGAGGGAGGAATGCACCAGCCTGTCGAGTGCATTGTCGCCCTCGGCCGCATGTCCGGTCGCCCCAGCCGGTGAAGGGCCCGCAGCGGTTTCGGCCCTGCCGGCGGCCCACGTCTTTGCGTCGGTGGCGGTGCTCGGCATGCGACACTCCTTCGGTCTGCATCCTCGGGCAGGATCCCAGTCATTTTGCGCCGCACAATGACTTGCATCAATGCCGTACCGCGGCTGCGGTGTTTCCTCGATCTGCCCGGCCGTGCCCGCGAGCGTGCCGGCGGTTCGCACACGGAGCTTCTGCCATGCGCCTCGCCCGTCGTCTCGGTCCGGTCCTCGCCGCGACGGCATTTGTCCTCGCAGCCGGCGTGGCGAGCGCGCCTGCCCAGTCGCGCCTCGAGAGCCTGATCAACCGCCTGCGCCGAGGCAGCCTGCCCGAGGGGATCGCCAAGGCGAACGGCCGCATAGAGGCCGTGCAGGTGGACGTCGCCGCCAAGTATCCGGGCCGGCTGCTCGAGGTGACGGTGGAGGAGGGCGACACCGTCGAGGCCGGGGCGGCCATCGCCCGCATCGATGCGGCGGAATACGAGGCACAGTTGCGCGGAGCCGAGGCGCAGGTGCTGCGTGCGCGCGAGGCCCGCACCGAGGCGGAGGCGCTGGTCGCCCAGCGCGAGAGCGACCTCGGCCTCGCGAACACCGAACTGCGGCGCGGCGAGGACCTGTTCAGGAACGGACACGCGACGGCGCAGCAGCTCGACCAGCGTCGCACACGGATGCGGATCGCGGAGGCGGCCCATCGCGCGGCCCTCGCCGCCCGGGAACAGGCCGGGCGCGCCATCGAGGCAGCCGAGGCGGAGGTGGCACGCTTGAAGGCGGTGCTCGCGGACATGGTGCTCGTCGCGCCCCGGCGCGGCCGCGTGCAGTACAAGCTCGTGCGCTCCGGCGAGGTCGTGGCCGCCGGCCAGCGCGTCGTGACCCTTCTCGACCTCGCCGACGTCTACATGACCATCTTCCTGCCGGCGCGCGATGCTGGCGGCGTCATCCTCGGCGATGCGGCGCGCATCATCCTCGATCCCGTGCCGCAGTATGTCGTCCCCGCCACTGTCAGCTTTGTCGCCACGGAGGCGCAGTTCACGCCACGGGCTGTCGAAACGGCGGAGGAGCGCGAGAAGCTGATGTTCCGGGTGAAGCTGCAGATCGATTCCGGCCTTCTCAAGCGCTACGAGCGCCAGGTGAAGACCGGGGTGCGCGGCCTCGGCTTCGTGCGCACCAGTATGGAGGCCGGCTGGCCGACCGATCTTGCCGTGAAGCTGCCGCAATGAGCGCCGCGCCCGTCGCCCGCATCGCGGGACTGTCGCACCGCTACGGCGCAACGCAGGCACTCGACGCCGTAACCCTCGACATCCCCGCTGGCTGCATGGCCGGGCTCATCGGCCCGGACGGCGTCGGCAAGTCGACGCTGCTCGCCATCCTCGCCGGGGTGCGCCGCATCCAGAGCGGCACGGTCGAGGTCCTGGGCGGTGCCATGCAGGAGGCGGGCCACCGCGTCGCGACCTCCGCGCGCATCGCCTACATGCCACAGGGGCTCGGCCGCAACCTCTATCCCACGCTCAGTGTCTTCGAGAACCTGGACTTCTTCGGCCGTCTCTTCGGCCAGCCGCGGCGGGAGCGCGAGCGGCGCATCGCGGAGCTCCTGGCGGCGACGGGGCTCGACCCCTTTCCCGACCGGCCGGCGGGCAAGCTGTCGGGCGGCATGAAGCAGAAGCTCGGGCTGTGCTGCGCCCTGATCCACGACCCGGACCTCCTCGTCCTCGACGAGCCGACGACGGGCGTCGATCCCCTGTCGCGGCGGCAATTCTGGGACCTCATCGAGGGCATGCGCGCGCGCCGGCCGCACATGAGCGTCCTTGTCGCCACCGCCTACATGGAGGAGGCCGAGCGCTTCGACTGGCTCGCTGCCATGGACGACGGGCGCGTCATCGCCGCCGGCACGCCCGACGCTGTCAGGCGGCAGGCCGGAGCGCAGACGCTGGAGGAGGCCTTCGTCGCCCTTCTGCCGCCCGAGAAGCGCGCCCGCCACTCGCCGCTCGCGGCGCGCCCGCGGCTCGCGGCCGATGGGCCCGCCGCCATCGAGGCGGAGGGGCTCACCTGCCGCTTCGGCGACTTCACGGCCGTCGACCACGTGAGCTTCCGCATCGGTCGCGGCGAGATCTTCGGCTTCCTCGGCTCGAACGGCTGCGGCAAGACCACGACGATGAAGATGCTCACCGGCCTCCTGCCGGCGAGCGAAGGCACGGCGAAGCTCTTTGGCCGCCCGCTCGACGCGCGCGACCTCGAGACGCGCCGCCGGGTCGGCTACATGTCGCAGTCCTTCTCGCTCTACGGCGAGCTGACCGTGCGGCAGAACCTCGTGCTGCACGCCGGGCTCTTCCACCTGCCGCGCGAGCGCATCGGCCCGCGCGTCGCCGAGATGCTGGCGCGTTTCGACCTCGAGGCGGTGGCCGAGGCGCGCCCCGAGGCCCTGCCGCTCGGCATGCGCCAACGTCTGCAACTCGCGGTCGCGGTGATCCACGAGCCGGAGATGCTCATCCTCGACGAGCCGACTTCGGGCGTCGATCCTGTGGCGCGCGACGCCTTCTGGCGCATCCTCCTCGACCTGTCGCGCGACGAGGGCGTGACAATCTTCATCTCGACCCATTTCATGAACGAGGCGGAGCGTTGCGACCGCATCTCGCTCATGCATGCCGGCAAGGTGCTGGCGGTGGGCACGCCCGAGGCCCTGAAGCAGGAGCGTGGCTCAGCCTCGCTCGAGGAGGCCTTCGTCTCCCATCTCGCGGAGGCGGCCGGCATCCGGCTCGACGAGCCACCGGCGCGCCACGGCGCCGCGGGCGGGAGATCGGTGGTGGCGGCGTCGCCGCCGGACGCGCCGCCGCCGCGCCGCTTCGACGCCGGCCGCCTCTGGGCCTATGCGCGCCGCGAGACGATGGAGATCCTGCGTGATCCGATCCGCCTCGCCTTCGCCCTCCTCGGACCGATCATTCTGATGATCACCTTCGGCTTCGGCATCTCCTTCGACGTCGAGCGCCTGTCCTTCGCCGTCTTCGACCAGGACAGATCGGCAGAGAGCCGGCGGCTCACCGAGAGCTTCTCGGGCTCGCGCTATTTCGTCGAGCGCGCGCCCATCGATTCGGCAGAGGCGCTGGAGACGCGGTTGAGAAGTGGCGAACTGGCGCTCGCCATCGAGATCCCGCCCGACTTCGGGCGCGATCTGACGGCAGGCCGCAGGCCCGAAGTCGCCGTGACGCTCGACGGGGCCATGCCCTTCCGGGCGGAGACGGCGAGGGGCTACGTCCAGGGGCTCGCCCTGCGATATCTCGAGGAAGAGGCGCGCGAACGCCTCGGCCACGCGAGCGCCCCGTCGCCGGTCGGCGTCGAGACGCGCTTCCGCTACAACCAGGCCTTCAAGAGTGTCTACGCCATCGTGCCGAGTGTCATCATGCTGATGCTCGTGCTCATTCCTGCGATCATGACGGCGGTGGGCGTGGTGCGGGAAAAGGAGGCGGGCTCGATCGCCAATTTCCGCGCGACGCCCGTCGGTCGGCTCGAGTTCCTCCTCGGCAAGCAGTTGCCTTATGTGGCGATCGCGCTCGCGAGCTTCGTCACCCTGCTCGTGCTGGCGCTCGCCCTCTTCGGCGTCGGCGTGAAGGGCTCGCTGCCGGTCCTTGTTGCCGGCACGCTCCTCTACGTGCTCGCGACGACGGGCTTTGGCCTCCTCGTCTCCTCCTTCACGCGCACGCAGATCGCCGCAGTCTTCGCCACCTCCGTCATCTCCATGGTGCCGGCGGTGAACTTCTCGGGCCTCCTGGTCCCGGTCTCGTCGCTGTCGGGCGGCGGGCGGCTCCTGGGCCTCGCCTTCCCCGCGGCCTGGTACCAGCCGATCAGCGTCGGCACCTTCACGAAGGGCCTGCACCTCGGCGCGCTGTGGCCCAATCTCGCCGCGCTTGCGGGCTTCGCCGCGCTGTTCCTCGTCGCCGCCCGGGCGGCGCTCGCGAAGCAGGAGCCCTGAAATGGAAGCCCGGACGCAGACGGTGGGCGGAGGGCGAGTCGGGGCGCTGCGCGGCCTCGGCCGCCGCCTCGCCAATGTCATGCGCCTCGCGGGCAAGGAGCTCTCCAGCATCAAGGCCGATCCCGTGCTCGTGCTGCTCATTGCCTATGCCTTCACCTATGCGGTCTACGCCGTCGCGACGGGGGCGAAGACCGAGGCCGAGGACATGGCGGTGGCCGTCGTGGACGAGGACCGCTCGGACCTGTCGCGCCGCATTCGCGACGCCTTTCTGCCGCCGCTCTTCAAGGCGCCCGCCGAGATCGGCGCGGGCGAGATCGACGCCGCGCTCGACGCAGGGCGCTTCGTCTTCGTGGTCGTCATCCCGCCGTCCTTCGCAGCGGATGTGCTCGCCGGCCGCAACCCCTCCCTGCAGGTGAACGTGGACGCGACCGCCATGACCCAGGCAGGCAACGGCGCCGTCTACGTGCAGAGCATCGTCGTGCGAGAGGTGGCCGCCTTCCTCCGGCGCGCCGAGGGCACGGCCGCGCTGCCGGTCGACCTCGTCGTGCGCGCCAGATTCAATCCCAACCTGCGCTCGAGCTGGTTCACCGCCGTGATGCAGGTGATCAACAACATCACCATGCTCTCCGTCATCCTCACGGGGGCTGCGCTGATCCGCGAGCGCGAGCACGGCACGGTGGAGCACCTCCTCGTCATGCCCGTGCTGCCGGTCGACATCATGCTCGCCAAGATCCTGGCGAACGGCCTCGTCATCGTGGCGGCGGCCTCGCTGTCGCTCGCGGTCGTGGTCGAGTGGCTGCTCGCCGTGCCCATCGCGGGCTCGCTCGCGCTATTTCTCCTCGGCGCCTGCATCTACCAGTTCTCGGTGGCGGCACTGGGCATCCTGCTCGCCACCTTCTCGACCTCGATGGCGCAGTTCGGGCTCCTTGCCATTCCCGTCCTCGTCGTCCTCAATCTGTTGTCCGGCAGCACGACACCGCTCGAGAGCATGCCGGTGTGGCTGCAGCAGGTGATGCAGGTTTCACCCGCGACCCGGTTCGTCGCCTTCTCGCAGGGGGTGCTCTACCGCGGCGCGGGGCTCGCGATCGTCTGGCCCGAGCTCCTCGCCCTCGCCGCCATTGGCGCCTTCTGCTTCGGCCTGTCGCTCAAGCGCTTCCGCCGTGTCGTCTTCAACGCCTGACCGCGGCGGGCGTTCAGGGGCCCGATGCGGGGTGAGCAGCAGCGAGCCGCCAGGCCTTGATCGCGGCGTCTGGGGCAGGCTCACCGGGGTGCGTACTGGCCTGGAGCCGGTCGTGCCGTCGTTCTCCGCGCTCGACCGGCGCCATGAGGCCACCCGGGAAGGGGCTGCATCGGACCTGGCGGGCGCGGAGAACCGGCGCCCGCTTCCTTCGCGCATAGCCCGCTCGCCCGGCGGGGCCGGAGCCCGTGCCCCTGCGACCACGGTCCCGCGCGGGCCTGCGCGCTGCCGCGCTTGTCGCGGGAGAGGCGCGAGCGCAGGATCTCCCCGAGGGGCCGGCTCGGGAGGAGCGTATCATGAACGAGTTGAACCTCACGACTCTCGAAGCAGGAAGGACGACGATCAGTGGCGCGACCCTCGAGGAGCTCGCCGCGGGGCTGCGCGGCAGCGTGTTCGACGAGCGCGCGGCCACCTACGACGAGGTGCGGACAATCTGGAATGCCATGATCGACCGCAGGCCCGGGCTTATCCTGCGATGCCTCGGGGCTGCGGACGTGATCCGTGCCGTGCGGTTCGCGCGGGATAACGGGCTGCTGGTCGCGGTTCGTGGCGGTGGGCACAACATTGCCGGCAACGCGGTTTGCGACGGGGGCCTCGTGATCGATCTCTCGCTCATGAAGTCCGTGCGCGTCGACGTGGCCGCGCGGCGGGCGTGGGTCGGGCCGGGGGCGACGCTTGCCGATGTCGACAAGGAGACGCAGGCGTTCGGGCTGGCGGTCCCGACCGGGATCAATTCGACGACTGGCATCGCCGGACTGGCGCTCGGAGGCGGGTTCGGCTGGATCACGCGAAAGTTCGGACTGACGATCGACAACCTCCTGTCGGCGGAGGTCGTGACCGCCGACGGTCAGCTCCTGCGCGCAAGCGCGACGGAGAACCCGGACCTCTTCTGGGCGCTGCGTGGCGGCGGCGGAAACTTCGGCGTGGTCACCGCCTTCGAGTTCAGGCTTCACGAACTCGGCCCGCAGGTCCTGTCAGGGCTCGTCGTGCATCCCTTCGACGCTGCCGAGGCGGTGCTCAGGGAATACCGTCAGGCGCTCGACGCCGCGCCCGATGAACTGACCTGCTGGGCGGTGCTGCGACGAGCACCGCCCTTGCCGTTCCTTCCTGCCGACTGGCATGGCAAGGAGGTGCTGGTTCTCGCCATGTGCTACTGCGGCGACGTGGAGGCGGGCCAGGCGGCGACAGCCGGGCTGCGTGCGATCGGACAGCCGATCGTCGACGTCGTCGGCCCCAATCCCTTCACGGGCTGGCAGCAGGCGTTCGATCCGCTGCTCGCTCCCGGCGCCCGCAACTATTGGAAGAGCCACGACTTCACTGAGCTCCCGGACGCGGCGATCGAGGCTTTGACGGCAGCGGTGCGCAATCTTCCGGGACCCGAGTGCGAGATCTTTGTCGGCCATGTCGGCGGAGCCGCGGGCCGCATCGCGGTCGATGCAACGGCCTTCCCGCAACGAAGCGCGCATTTCGTCATGAACGTCCATGCCCGCTGGCGCGAGCCGGACATGGACCGGGCCTGTATCGACTGGGCGCGGCGTCTTTTCGAAGCCACGAGGCCCTACGCGGCGGGAACCGCCTACATCAACTTCATGCCCGCCGACGAGGTCGACCGCGTCGAGACGGCCTACGGCGGCAATTATCTGCGGCTGGCGCAGCTGAAGCGGAAATACGACCCGACGAACCTGTTCCGGATGAACCAGAACATTCGCCCGGCGGCCGAGCTGCTGGCGGCATAGAACCGGCGACGATGGGCTCGACCGACGCTGCCCCTCTCCGCGCCGGTCGAGCCTCGCTGGCAACGGGTGCTGTGCGGCCGGCGGCCACGCCGACGATGTCGGCGGGTGTGCCACGGCGGGGCTGCCCCATGTCGAAATCGAGGCCTCGGCACGCTTTGTCTTGAAAATTCGAGAACAGTTACCGAAACGGAAAGCAGATCTCCGTCGAATATCCATGACGTGATCTCGTCATGGTCTGCGTAAACGTGCCAGACAACCGCGAAAAGCGGACAGGGGAATGTCCATGGCCAGGCAGCAATGCGACGGGCAGTGGCAGCGCGCGCCCTCAAGACTGTCGGCGGCACGCCTGCCGTCTTCGCGGCAACGACGCGACAGATGCAACTCACCGCAACTGGCCAGGAGGCCCGTCCGGTCCGCTTGCGGTTCGCGCCTGCTTCATTCCGATAGCCCCCGCCCCTTCCCGGCGGCGAGGCACGCCCAGATGCCTAGCCCAGGAGCCTGAACCGCGCCGGGTTTGCCGGAGGCAGTTTCGTTTGAGTCACGCCGCCCTTATACGGCATTGAAGGACCATCTCACGCGAGAGCCCCGCTCTGGAGGTGCTCTGACCGGGCCGTCGAGCGAGGGTGACGGGCGTGGATGTCGTCATACGCACGCATGGTCACGCGGGGCGCCTGACATTGAATCGCCCGCGCGCCCTGAACGCGCTGACGCTCGAGATGGTGCTCGCGATCGAGCGGGCACTGATCTCCTGGAAGGAGGATCCGGCGGTCGAACTGGTCGTCATCGACGCGGAGGGGGAGGGCCTTCTGCGCCGGTGGCGATATTGCGGAGGTTCAGGCCTGCGTGAAGGCGGGTGACCTGGAGAGTGCTCGGCGCCATTGCCGGATCGAGTATCGGCTGAACGCGCTCATCGCCGCCTATCCCAAGCCCGTGGCGGCTTTCATGAACGGCATCGTCATGGGCGGAGGTGTCGGCATCTCCGCCCACGCGAACCATCCCGCCGCCGCCGAACGGACGGTCGTGGCGACGCCGGAATGTGCCGTCGGCTTCGTGCCGGACGCGGGATCAGCCGACATCCTCGCCCGCGCGCCGGGGCGCTGCAGCGAATATATCGGACTGACCGGCGTGCAGCTCGATGCCGCGGACGCCATCCATGCCGGCTTCGCGCGCGCCCTCGTGTCGTCGGCCCCGCTGCCCGCCCTTGTCAAGGCTTTCGCTGAAAGCGGTGATCCCGATGTGATCTGCGCATTCGACGGGCCGATCGGGCGACCGAGCGGCCTTGAGATGCGGCAAGCCTCCATTGATGTCGTCTTCAGCGCGGAAACGATACCCGCCGTGATGGAAAGCCTCGATCGGCTCCCGGATGATCGCTGGCGCGACGAAACACGCCGCCAACTGTCTCGGGGGTCGCCTCTTTCGCTCGCCGCGACCTTGCGTTCCATTCGCCACGTTCGTCTCCGCCCGGGCATCGCAAGCGCCGTGCGGACGCAGTATCGGATCGCCGCGCGGTGCATGGAGCGCGGCGAATTCCCGGAGGGCGTCCGCGCGGCGATCATCGACCGGGACAGGGCGCCGCGCTGGCGGTACGGCCATGGATCAGAGGTGCCAGAGGCCGTCATCGACAGCTTTCTCGCCCCCCTGGAAGGCGGCGATCTGGTGATCGACACCGCGATGCCGGGATAGGGAGCGGCCCTCAGCACATCCCGAGCGTGGCCGCCTCCCCGTCGGTGAAGAGGCGCGAACGCGTCAGGAAGCGCAGCTCGCGGCCGTTCTCGAGGGAGAACATGCCGCCGCGCCCCGCCACCACGTCGATGATGAGCTGGGTGTGCTTCCAGTATTCGAACTGCGGCCGGCTGATGTAGAAGGGAGCGCCGCCGACTTCGCCGAGGAGTACGTCCTCCTCGCCGACGGCGAACTCGCCCTGGCGGTAGCACATGGGCGAGGAGCCGTCGCAGCAGCCGCCCGACTGGTGGAAGAGAACGGGCCCATGCTCGCCCTGCAGCACGGCAATGAGGTCGAGCGCTGCCTCGGTCGCGATCACGCGGGGAACGGGAAGGGGAGGGGCCGTCATGGTGTCCAGTCCGATTGCTCGCCGGGGAAGGGCGGGCCGGCCAACAGCCCGCCCGCCGGTTCGTGGGGCAATGCTCCTCATGCGGCAAGGTCGAGGACGACGCGGCCCTCGATGGCGCCGCGGCGCATGCGCTCGAACACGTCGTTGATGTTCTCCAGCCGCTCGGTGGCGACGGCGGCCTTCACCTTGCCGGCGCCGGCGAAGTCGAGTGCCTCCTGCAGGTCGAGCCGCGTGCCCACGATCGAGCCGCGGACGGTGATGCCGTTCAGCACCATGTCGAAGATCGACAGCGGGAAGCCGCCGGCCGGCAGGCCGTTGAGCGCCACCGTGCCGCCGCGGCGGACCATGCCGAGCGCCTGCTCGAAGGCCTTGGGCGAGACGGCCGTCACCAGCACGCCGTGGGCGCCGCCGATCTCCTTCCTGAGGGTGGCGACGGGATCGGCGGTCGCGGCATTGACGGTGATTGCGGCGCCGAGCCGGCGGGCAAGATCGAGCTTGTCCTCGGCGATGTCGACGGCCGCGACGTTGAGGCCCATGGCCTTGGCATATTGCACGGCCATGTGCCCGAGGCCGCCGACGCCCGAAATGACCACCCAGTCGCCGGGCTTGGTGTCGGTGACCTTGAGCCCCTTGTAGACGGTGACGCCGGCGCACAGCACTGGCGCCACCTCGACGAAGCCGACGCCGTCCGGCAGGTGCCCGACGAAGTTCGGATCGGCGACCACATATTCGGCGAAGCCGCCGTTGACGGAATAGCCGGTATTGAGCTGCTGCTCGCACAGGGTCTCCCAGCCGCCGAGGCAGTGGGCGCAGTGGCCGCAGGCCGTATAGAGCCAAGGCACGCCGACGCGGTCGCCCTCCTTGACATGCTTCACGCCAACGCCCACCGCCGACACGTAGCCGACGCCCTCGTGGCCGGGGATGAAGGGTGGCTGCGGCTTTACCGGCCAGTCGCCCTCGGCCGCGTGCAGATCGGTGTGGCAGACGCCCGACGCCGCGATCTTGACCTGGATCTGGCCGGGACCAGGCTCCGGCACGGGCACTTCCTCGCAGACGAGCGGCGCGCCCAGCGCGCGCACGACCGCAGCCTTCATGGTCTTGGGCATGGTGAACCTCTCCAATCTCGCGCTGACGACAGCCGCAGCATCCGCACCGTGCCGCGGCCGTCCTTGATCCATGTCGTGGATTGGTGCGGGCTGCGGGCGGAGGGCGGGGCCGGCCCGCGCTCCGCCAGCGTCCTCGGGTTCAGAAGAAGCCGAGGGCCTTCGGGCTGTAGCTGACCAGGAGATTCTTGGTCTGCTGGTAGTGGGCAAGCATCATCTTGTGCGTCTCGCGCCCGATGCCCGACTGCTTGTAACCGCCGAAGGCGGCGTGCGCCGGATAGGCGTGGTAGCAGTTCGTCCACACGCGCCCGGCCTGGATCGCGCGGCCGAAGCGGTAGGCCCGGTTGCCGTCGCGGGTCCACACGCCGGCGCCGAGGCCGTAGAGGGTGTCGTTGGCGATTGCAAGTGCCTCGGCCTCATCCCGGAAGGTCGTGACGGCGACGACGGGGCCGAAGATCTCCTCCTGGAAGATGCGCATGCGGTTGTGGCCGCGGAAGACGGTGGGCTTGACGTAGTAGCCGCCTGCGAGTTCGCCGGGCAGGAGGTTGCGTGCCCCGCCCGCCAGCACCTCCGCCCCCTCCTGACGGCCGATATCGATGTAGGAGAGGATCTTCTCGAGCTGCTCGCTCGACGCCTGGGCGCCTATCATCGTCGCCGGGTCGCGCGGGTCGCCCTGCGTGATGGCCGCGACACGCGCGAGCGCCCGCTCCATGAAGCGGTCGTAGATCTTTTCGTGCACGAGCGCCCGGCTCGGGCAGGTGCAGACCTCGCCCTGGTTGAGGGCGAACATGACGAAGCCTTCGATCGCCTTGTCGAGGAAGGCGTCGTCCTCCGCCGCCACATCCTCGAAGAAGATGTTGGGAGACTTGCCGCCGAGCTCGAGCGTAACGGGAATGAGGTTCTGGCTGGCGTACTGCATGATGAGCCGCCCCGTCGTCGTCTCCCCGGTGAAGGCGATCTTGGCGATGCGCGGGCTCGAGGCGAGCGGCTTGCCCGCCTCCAGGCCGAAGCCGTTGACGATGTTGAGGACGCCGGGCGGCAGGAGGTCGGCGATGAGCTCGGCGAGCACCAGGATCGAGGCGGGCGTCTGCTCGGCGGGTTTGATGACGACGCAGTTGCCGGCCGCGAGCGCCGGGGCGAGCTTCCAGGCCGCCATCAGGATGGGGAAGTTCCACGGGATGATCTGGCCGACGACGCCGAGCGGCTCGTGGAAGTGATAGGCCACCGTGTCGTGGTCGATCTCGCCGATCGAGCCCTCCTGGGCGCGGATGGCGCCGGCGAAATAGCGGAAATGGTCGATGGCGAGCGGAATGTCGGCCGCGCGCGTCTCGCGGAGCGGCTTGCCGTTGTCCCACGTCTCGGCGGCGGCGAGAAGGGAGAGGTTCTCCTCCATGCGGTCGGCGATGCGGTTGAGGATGAGGGCGCGCTCGGCAACGCTGGTGCGGCCCCACGCGTCCTTTGCCGCGTGTGCGGCGTCGAGGGCGAGCTCGATATCCTCCTTCTGCGACCGGGGAATTTCCGTGATCTTCTCGCCCGTGATGGGGGTGGTGTCGTCGAAGTAGCGGCCACCCAGGGGTTCGACCCAGCGCCCGCCGATGAAATTGCCGTAGCGTTCCTTGAAGGGCGCGCGCGTCTGGGATGGCAGAAAGGCCGGCTTGTTCATGGTCTCCTCCCGGAATTGCAGGTGGCCTGCTGCTTGAGGCAGGCGGCCCCCTCCTGCAGCGGCCGTGCCAGCGCCGGGCGAAGGGGCGCGATTTTTCACGCCGCGTGGCCGCAATAGACTGATGAAGAACGCAGAATAGGCAGGCAATCTGTGATGATAACACTTTGGCCTATGGACGGCGGAGAACGTGCCGTGCAACAATGACGACAAGAAAAGATGCCGGATGCAACATCTGTTGCAGATTGCAACGGTCGGAGGATTTCGCCCATGCAAGCGGGAACGGCAACGGATACTATTCTCGCCGCCCGGCGCCGCTTCTTCGATGAAGGCTGCCTGCCGGAAGGGCTTGTCGCCACGCCGATCCTGCGCTCCTGGCAGCGCTGCGCCAGCCGGGGGCTCGCTGTGGACCGGGCGCCGCGGGTCGAGCCCATGGCTTCCGGCGAGCTGCGCGCCCTCCACGAACGGCACGAGCGCCTGCTGCGCCTCGCGCGGCCGGAGATCGAGGCGCTCCGGGGGGATGCGGAATGGACCGACAGCGTCGTTATCCTGACCGACGCGGCGGGGCTTGTGCTCGACGTCGCGGGCAGCGCCGCCTTCGCCGACCGGGCGTCGCGGGTCGCCCTGCGCCCCGGCGTGCCATGGAGCGAAGCGGAGACGGGCACGAACGCCATCGGCACGGCGCTCGTGGAGCGGCGGCCGATCGCCGTGCACGGCGCCGAACATTTCTTCGAGCCGCACCGGATCCTCGCCTGCGCCGCCGCGCCGATCGTCGATCCGCGCGGGGCGCTCGCCGGCGTGCTCGACATGTCCGGCCATGCCGCCGTCCGGCATCTGCACGCGCTCGGGCTTGTGCGGCTGGCCGTCGAGCAGATCGAGCACCGCTTCTTCGACCACGGTTTCGAGCATTGCACGATCCTGCGCTTCCATCGGGACGGCGAACTCGTCGGGACGGCGCGGGAGGGCGTGCTCGTCTTCGAGGAGGAGAGGCTCGTCGCCGCCAACCGGCACGGCCTCGGCCTGATGGGCCTCGACTGGTCGGCGCTCGATGAGGTGACGCTGCCGGGCCTCCTGCGGCGCTCCACGCCGCGCGGAGAGGTCGGGCCCCTTCAGGGCCGGCGGGGCGAAACCTTCCTCGGCCGCCTTGTCGGTCCCGCCCGACGCACGCGGCGGGGCGGGGGAGGCCCGGCGGCGGCGCGACACAAGGTCGAGCCGATCCTGACGGGCGAGGTGCGCCAGGCGCTCTCTGAGGCCGTGCGGCTCCTCGAGGCGGACGTGCCGGTGCTGGTCCAGGGCGAGACGGGGACGGGCAAGGAGGTCTTTGCGCGGCAGGTCCATGCCCTGAGCGTGCGGGCGGAAAGACCCTTTGTCGCCGTCAACTGCGCGGCCCTGCCCGAGGGGCTGATCGAGTCCGAGCTCTTCGGCTACGAGGCTGGCGCCTTCACCGGCGCGCGGCGCGAGGGGCACAAGGGCCTCCTGCGCCAGGCCGACGGCGGCGTTCTGTTCCTGGACGAGATCGGCGACATGCCGCTCTCCCTGCAGAGCCGCCTGCTCAGGGTGCTGCAGGACAAGGAGATCTCGCCCCTCGGCGGCGGGCGGCCGGTGCCGGTCGATTTCGCACTCGTTTGCGCGACCCATCGGCCGTTGAGCGATCTCGTCGCGACAGGCGGCTTCCGCCAGGATCTCTATTTCCGCATCGCGCAATATGTCGTCACGCTGCAGCCGTTGCGCAGCCATCCCGACCGCATCCGCCTCGTGCGCGACCTCTGGCGGCAGCTCGCCGGCGAGGAGGCGGGAACCCCGCTGTCGCGCGAGGCGGAGCGATTGCTGGCGGCCTACAACTGGCCGGGCAACTTCCGCCAACTCGTCGGCTCCCTGCGGGCCCTCATCGTGCTCGCCGAGCGGGGCAGGCCGGTCGAAGCCGCGGCGCTGCCGGCGGACATTCGCAGCGCGGCGACGGGAACGCCCGCTGAGCCCGAGGCGGCCGCCCGGCCGGTGGATCGTATCGATCGGCCGCTCGCCGAACATACCCGTGAGGCCATGCTGGCGGCGCTCGAGGCGAGCGGCGGCAATGTCTCGCATGCCGCGCGCCGTCTGGGGATCGACCGGACGACGATCTATCGCCGCCTTCTGTGGGACAAGCGCCGTCGCGCATGAAGCGCGGCAACAGGTGGGTCCCCGACCGGCGGCGCGGTCGACGGCAGGTCAGTGAGTTCGTCCACCCCATCCCGACCGGGCAAGTCGGGGGGCTCGCGCCGTGACGGGCACCTGCCGTGCCGCGCATGCGCCCTTGGTGAGCGCGACGTCGGCGAGCGGTTGGCGCGAGGGCGCGGTGATGGAGGAGGAAGGCGCCTTCACCCCTCGAGCTCTTGCATCTGAACGCGCGCTGCCCGGCGCGTCGACACCAGGAATGTACAGATGAAGATGATCGTCATCAGCAGCACGATGGTGGGCGCCGGGGCGCTGTCGATGAAGAAGCTGAGGTAGACGCCGAAGAAGGAGGAAAGGGTCGCGATCAGGGCGGAGAGGATGAGCATGACGCCGAAGCTGCGCGCCAGCAGATAGGCGATGGCGCCAGGCGCGATCAGCATTGCGATGGCAAGGATGATGCCGACCGCCTTCAGCGCGGCAACGATCGTGAGGGAGAGGAGGGCGAGCAGGCCATAGTGCAGTAGCCGGACCGAGAGGCCTACGGCCTTCGCTTGCGCCGGATCGAAGGCGTAGAGGAGGAGGTCGCGCCACCTGACGGCGACAATGCCTGCGGCGACCGCGGCGATGATGCCCGTCTCAAGGATGTCGCTCCAACCGACGCCGAGCATGTCGCCGAACAGGATGTGGTCGAGATGCACGTCGGACTGGATTTTGGTGTAGAGCACGAGCCCCAGGCCGAACATGCCGGAGAAGACGACGCCCATCACCGTATCCTGCTTGACGCGGCTGTTGTCCTTGAGAAATCCCGTGGCGAGGGCACACGTCATGCCGGCCGCGAAGGCGCCGATGGCGAGCGGCAGGCCGACGATATAGGCGACCACGACGCCGGGCAGAACCGCATGGGAGATGGCATCGCCCATCAGCGACCAGCCCTTGAGCACGAGGAAACAGGACAGAAGCGCCGTCGGGACGGCCACCAGGACCGAGATGAGGAGGGCGCTCCGCATGAAATCGAACTGGAGCGGAAGCAGGGCCGTGTCGAGCAATGCGGTCATCGCGCAGCCTCCAGAGCTTCAGCGGCGCGGCGGCGCGCCGCCAGCACGCCGTGCCTGGGCGCAAGGACGAAGGCGGCGAGGAAGATGAAGGTTTGCAGAACGACGATGATGCCGCCGGTCGCGCCATCCAGGAAGTAGCTGGCATAGGCACCGACGAAGCTGGTGAGCGCGCCGATCGCTACGCTGATGCCGATGAGCCGCGGAAAGCGGTCGGTCAGGAGGTAGGCGGTGGCCCCGGGCGTGACCACCATGGCGATCACGAGGAAGGCGCCGACGGTCTGGAGGGCCGCAACGGTGCAGGCGCTGAGCAGCGTGAAGAACACAGCCTTCAGGAGCGAGGGGTTGAGGCCGACGGAGCGGGCATGGTTCTCGTCGAAGAAGGTCACCATCAGGTCCTTCCATTTGACAAGGAGGACGGTGAGGGACACGACGCCGATGACGGCGAGCTGGAGCGTGTCCTGCGGCGTGATGGCGAGGATGTTCCCGAGGATGATGGTCTGGACGTTCACCGAGGTCGGCGACAGCGAGACCATGAACAGGCCGAGGCCGAAGAACGACGTGAAGATCAGGCCGATGATGGCGTCCTCCTTCAGCCGTGTGCGTTGATTGAGGAAGAGCATTGTCGCGGCCGCGAGGCCGCCGGAAAAGAAGGCGCCGATGGAGAACGGAAGGCCGAGCATGTAGGCCCCGGCCACCCCGGGAACGATCGCGTGCGACAGCGCGTCCCCGATCAGCGACCAGCCCTTCAGCATCAGATAGGCGGAGAGGAAGGCGCAGACCGCACCGACGAGTGCGCTCACCCACATGGCATTGAGCATGTAGCCGTAGGCGAAGGGTTCGAGCAGGCTGGCCATCAGGTCCGCCCTCCGTCGTGCCCGGGCAGCCGGCTCGCGGCGTGCCCGTCGCCATAGAGCACCAGAGGCCGCTCGTCGTCGCTGATGACGTCGACGGCACGCCGGCCGCCACCCTCGCCCTCATTGAGGACGAAGTGGCGCAACACGCCGCCGAAGGTCCTTTCAAGATTGTCCTGGGTGAAGATCTCTGCCGTCGGGCCGTGGGCGAGCACTGTGCGGTTGAGCAGCACCGTGCGATCGCAGAACTCCGGCACGCTGCCGAGATTGTGCGTCGAAACCAGCATCACCCGGCCCTCGTCGCGCAGCGACCGCAGCAGGGTGATGATGGCCTCCTCGGTCTTGACGTCGACGCCGGTGAAGGGCTCGTCGAGCAGGATGACGCGCCCGTCCTGGGCCAGCGCACGCGCGAGGAAGACGCGCTTCTTCTGGCCGCCGGAGAGTTCGCCGATCTGGCGCTTGCGGAAGTCGCCCATGCCGACGCGGTGAAGCGCTGCCTCCACTGCCTCGCGGTCGACAGCCTTCGGCACCCGCAGCAGGTTCATATGGCCGTAACGGCCCATCATCACGACATCCTCGACGAGGACCGGAAAGCTCCAGTCCACGTCCTCGCTCTGCGGCACATAGGCGACGATGTTCCCCTTCAGCGCCGCGGCGGCGGGGCGGCCGAGGATGGAGATCGACCCCTTGGCGAGCCGCACGAAGCCCATGATCGCCTTGAAGAGGGTCGACTTGCCGCTGCCATTGACCCCGACGAGCGCCGTGATCGTGCCGGTCGGGATCTGGAATTCGGCGTCGCGCAGCGCCGTGTGGCCGTTGCGATATGTCACCGTGACGCCCATCACGGAAAGCGCGCCTTCCCCATCTGGGGACGGCGGGATGGAAAGGGTACGCAACGGCGCGTTCATTCGGTGAGGCCCCTGGCAATCGTGTCGGATGTCACGCGCAGGAGGTCGATATAGGTCGGCACCGGGCCGGTCGCCTCGCTCAACGAGTCGACATAGAGCACGCCGCCATATTTCGCGCCGGTTTCGCGCGCCACCTGCTTGGCCGGATCGGCCGAGACCGTGCTCTCGCTGAAGACGACGGGAATGCGGTTGGCGCGCACCTTGTCGATGACCTTGCGGACCTGTTGCGGCGTGCCCTGCTGATCGGCGTTGATCGGCCAGAGATAGAGCTCCTTCAGGCCGAAGTCGCGGGCGAGGTAGCTGAACGCCCCCTCGCTCGACACCAGCCAGCGCCTGTCCGCAGGAATGACGTCGAGCTTGGCACGGATCGGAGCGATCGTGTCCGTAATCTTCTTCTTGTATGTCTCGGCATTCGCCCTGTAAATCTCCGCATTCTTCGGATCGTACTTGACAAAGGCGTCGCGGATGTTGTCGACGTAAATCAGTGCTGCACTGGGCGACATCCAGGCGTGCGGGTTAGGCTTTCCGTTGTACGGTCCTTCCGTGATGCTCAGGGGCTCGATGCCGCTCGACACGACGACGCCCGGAACGCCCTTCAGGTTCTGGAAGAATTTCTCGAACCACAACTCGAGGTTCAGCCCGTTCCAGAGGATGAGCTGTCCCCCCTTGGCCTTGAGGATGTCGCCAGGCGTCGGCTGGTAGTTGTGGATCTCCGCGCCCGGCTTGGTGATCGATTCCACGATCGCAGCCTCGCCGGCCACGTTCCGCGCCATGTCGGCGATCACCGTGAAGGTGGTCACCGCCTTGAACTTCCCTTCAAATCGCCCCTGGGCGTTGTCTTGGGCCATCGACTGGCCGGCCGCGAGGCCAAGTGCCGCCACGCCGGCGATGCCCGCGAGAACCAGACGCCTGAAACGGTCGAACATGTCCTGCCTGTCCCTTGCAATTGCGAACGCATTGCAACAACTCGCACGCCGGGATCGCAATTGCAACTTATTGGCAATTGCGTGTGCCGAGCCGGGCCTTCCGGCCGGCGACGCCCGCCCCGGGCGGATCCGCCGTTCCCGATGCGATCTGGCGGCCCGCGTCTCGCCCTTCCGTGGTGCGGGTGAGGAAGAGGCTGCTTACAGCAGCGCCTGGAGGCTTCCGCGCAGGCGATCGGCCTCTCCTTCCGGCAGACGACGATCAAGCTCCGCGTGTGTCCGTTTCCAGATCGGAACGGCGCTCGCAAGCAGGGCGCGGCCTTCAGGGGTGAGTCTCATCAGGCGGCTGCGTCGGTCCTCGGCATTGACCATCAGCTCCACGAGGCCGCGGCGCTGCAGCGGCTTCAAGGCGGCCGTCAGGGTCGTGCGGTCCATGGCGAGCAGCGAGGCGACGGCGCCCATGCCGGCCGGCTCGGGACGATTGAGCGACATCATCAGCGAAAACTGCCCGTTGGTCAGATCGAGCGGCCGCAGGGCTTCGTCGAAACGGCGTGCCAGCGCACGCGCCGCCCGCTGCACATGGAGGCAGAGGCAGGAATCGCGCACGAACTGGGTAGTTTCAAAGGGAACGCCGACCATCTTTGACATGGCGGAATAATGTTGATATCAACTTTTCTCGTCAAGCCCGAGTTGGGCTCAGAGCCGTTGACCGTAACGAATGCCATTCGAGGGAGGACATGCCGTGGTTGTCCAACCCTACCTGTTCTTCGACGGTCGCTGTGCCGAGGCGGTGGAATTCTACCGGAACGCCCTCGGTGCCGAGGTGACGATGCTCATGCGCAACAAGGAGGCCCCCGAGGCGCCCCCGCCCGGGATGCTTCCGCCGGGGTCCGAGGACAAGATCATGCATGCGAGCCTGCGCATCGGCGAGACGACCGTGATGGCGTCCGACGGGCGATGCACGGGGCAGCCGAGCTTCCAGGGGTTCTCCTTGTCGATCTCGGTGCCGAACGAGGCTGAGGCGGATCGCGTGTTCGCTGCGCTGGCCGACGGCGGGCAGGTGCAGATGCCGCTCGGCAAGACTTTCTTCTCTCCGCGCTTTGGCATGGTTGCCGACCGCTTCGGTGTGTCGTGGATGGTCATCGTGCCTGCCTGACCGCATCTGGGTGGCGCGAGCCGGCGGTAGAGGCGCATTCCATTCGGCGAACTGTCGGAGGCGACAATGACGACGAAGGTATTGGTCCTTCTCGGGACGAAGAAGGGCGCGTTCATCCTGGAGAGTGACGCCGGGCAACGTTCCGACGGGCGGTCGTGGCACCTGCGCGGCCCCTATTGCGAGACGTGGCCGATGAACCACGTGATCGCCGACCCGGCGACAGGCACCATCTACGGTGGCGGCGGCAATGAATGGTTCGGCCCGGCGGTGTGGAAATCCACCGATCTGGGAATGACCTGGACGCATTCGAGCGACGGCCTCGCCTACGCGGCCGGAGAGCAACCCATCAAATCGGTCTGGAGCCTCGCCCAAGCCCGGGGGCGGCTCTATGCGGGCGTCGAGCCCGCGGGGTTGTTCCGGAGTGATGACGGCGGACGGACCTGGCGGCATGTCGCCGGGTTGCGCGATCATCCGTCGCGGCCCGACTGGCAGCCGGGCGGCGGCGGGCTGATCCTGCATTCGCTCGTCCTCCACCCGGAGGACGAGAAGCAGATCTGGGCCGCGATCTCCGCTGCCGGCGTCTTTTACACGGCGGACGGCGGCGCGACCTGGGAGGCCCGGAACCGGGGGACGCGGGCTGACTTTCTGCCGGAGGGGCAGAATTATCCCGAGTTCGGCCAGTGCGTGCACTGCCTCGTGATGGCGCCGGGCATGCCCGATCGCCTCTATCAGCAGAACCACTGCGGCATGTATCGCAGCGATGACGGCGGCCGGAAGTGGGAGAGCATCGAGGCGGGCCTGCCGTCGAGCTTCGGCTTTCCCGCGGCGGTCCATCCCCGGGATCCGGAGACGCTCTATCTCGTGCCGCTCAACGGCGACACCGCCGGACGCTTTGTGCCGGACGGCAAGGCCGCGGTCTGGCGCACGACGGACGGCGGCAGAACCTGGCGTGGTGAGCGCAAGGGCCTGCCCCAGGAGAACGCCTTCATCGGCGTGCTGCGCCAGGCAATGGCCACCGATCCCCTCGAGCCGGCCGGTGTCTATTTCGGTACGACCTCCGGCTCGCTCTACGCCAGCGCCGACGAGGGCGAAAGCTGGACCTGCCTCGCCCAGCACCTGCCGGCAGTGCTATCCGTGGAAACGCTCGTCGTGGCGGCGTAGTTGACGTCGCGCGACCGCAGAGGGAGGCCGTCATGCCGAAAGAGGCTCTGGCGCCGATGCCGCGGCCGGTCCTGGTCCGGCTTCCGGTTCTCCTCCTGAACCTCTTCCCGACAGCCGAGCGGAGAGTGGAACTCTCCGTCGCGACGGTCGGCGAACTGGTCGACGCGCTCGAGGCCCGCTGGCCCGGAATGCGCGACCGGATCTGCGATTCGACTCCGGCCATCCGGCGCCACATCAATGTCTTTGTCGACGGCGAGCGCGCCAGCCTCGACACGCGCCTGGCGCCGGGCGCAGACGTCTTCATCCTGACGGCAATCAGCGGGGGCTAGACCGCCGCGACATCGGACCGGGTCGGTCCGATGTCATGAGCCTGATCAACCGCGGAAGGCGGCCGCCCAATCCGGCCAGTCCGGCGGGGTGCCCAGAGAATGGCTGCACTCCAGGACGTCGGGGCCCCCCCGTCCGCGGGGCCGGCGGGCGCGCCAGCTACGCCTTATACACGCGCACGCGCCCCGTTTCGATGAGCAGGACGTCCCCCGACGTGTCCTCCGGCTCCAGCAGGAGGGGGCCGGTCTCGAACGATCGTCGCGGGACCCGGTCGAGCAGTCCCTGCCGCAACAGCAAGTCGACCAACTGTCTCCCGGGCGTCGCAGCCTGACCAGCCCGGCCAACGCCGGTAAGCGACGGTCCCATCCGTCAGCTACACCACCATCAGGGACACGACCTTCGCGCCATCCGGGACTACCGAGCTACCGCCTGTGCAGAGCCGGCTGTCATGGCGCTGCGCGCAGAGCTTCTTCGTCAGCACGCCGCAGTTCAACATCCGTCAGGACACGCGCGAGACGCGGGGCACCATCGCCCATGTGCAGGGCGCCAGCCTCAATTGGCCCGACTGGCGCATCCTGCCGCCCTCGATGTGCTCGCGGCCGATGAGCGGCCTCACCGGCATCGGCGTCGTCAACCCGCTGGTCAGCGCCATCCGCCGCTTCACGCCGCCCGATGGAATCAATCTCTACGACCAGGCGCATTTCGGCGATCCGGATGACAACAACCGTGCTTCCACCATCGTGAACGAGTCCTCGCATCTGGTGCTCGGCACGGACGATCATGCCTCCGGCTATGAGCCGGCTTTCACCCGCCTGTCGCCGACGCAGACGCTCTACAATGCCGACAGCTACGGCCTGTTCGCGCGGGCGGTCTGCGAGAGGGACGGTGCGCCGTGATGGGCGGGAACAGGAATTCGACGGGGGATGGGAGTGGCCGACGCGAGCACGATCACCGCCTGGCGCGGCGCTGGCTTTCAGTACGGCAGCCTGCGGCTGTTGCATGTGAGCATGACGGCGGCAGGCTCCATCGCCCTCAGGCGCGAGATGCGGCGGCACCTCCCGCGACCTTCGGTGCCCGTGCTGATCGGCGCCGCCGATCTGCACTTCACGGCGCCGGTGGTCGACGATCTCGGCGTGGTGACGGAGGCGGTCGACTGGGCCTTCTCCCTCGAAATGGCCTGAACCGGCCGGGTCGCCATCGTCCGGTCGCTCGGCGATACCCCGGTGCGCCGCCTCCCATGATCAGGGCCGCCTTCCCGCCAACCGCCGGTCGTCGGTTCGCGAAGTGTTGTTCGCGCACCTGGCCGCGAGCGGCCTTGAACGGGGCGGTGCCCGAGCCTAGATCGAAAAAGAGCGCGTGCTCTGCACGCGATCTGTCTGCTCTGGTTGATCTTCACGTGTGGAGGTTGGTCATGGCAACGACGCTGATGGAAGGCAGAAGACCCCAGGACTGGGTCAACCTGGTCCTTGCCGCGTGTCTGTTCTTCTCCCCCTGGATCGTCGGCTTCTCGGGCGAGACCATGCCGGCGTGGAACGCCTGGATTGTCGCCGTGGTATTCGCCGTGGTCACGATCGCAGCGCTCTCGGCCTTCGCCGAATGGGAGGAGTGGCTGAACGTGGTGCTCGGGGCCTGGATGATCGTGTCGCCTTGGGCGCTCGGCTTCGCGAGCAACATGGGCGCGCTGTGGACCCATGTGGTTCTGGGCGTGCTGACCGTTGCCGCATCGGGCTGGGCGGTCTGGGACTATCGACACAGCCCGCATGCCACCGCTTGACCACGGGACGCATGACCCGAGACTGGAGTCCGCTGCCGAGACAGCGGGCTCCTTCATTGCGAGCTTCCCTTCCACCGACGGCCCGTCCGCGGTGCAACCATGCCGGCCCCGCCTGCAACGGGCCGCTGGTCAGAGCGGCACGCGCAGGCTCAGGACGATCGACCGGGGCGCTCCGGGGCTGATCTGCGAGTTGGTCGAGGCTGCTTCGAAATATCTGGCGTTGAACAGGTTGTTGACGGAGAGGTTCGCCTCGAACCGCGGGTGCTTGTAATAGAGCCGCGCGTCCGTCCTCACATAGCCGGGCAGCCGCACCGTATCGTCCGCCGTGGCGTAGCGCGCGCCGACATAGGTCAGGCCGCCGCCGATGCCGAACCCGGCACCGATCTCGTAGTTTGTCCAGACCTGCGCCGCGTGGCGCGGCACGTTGGCTGGGCGCGCGCCGACAGGGAAGTTGTTCGACTTCGTGATCTCAGCGTCGATGTAGGTGTAGGCGGCCCGCACATCCCAGCCGTCCAGCGGCTTGGCGACGAGATCCACCTCGACGCCCTGATGCCGCTGCTCGCCGACCGCGAGGCGGACATTGGGGCGGGCGGGATCGTTCGTTGCGACGTTGGCCTTGTCGACGCGGTAGAGGGCGAGGCTGCCCTGCAGGCGGCCGTCGAACCAGTCCGTCTTGGCGCCCACCTCGATGAGGTCGGTGCGCTCGGGCCTGAGGTCGGCGAGGTTCTGCGAGAAGAAGAAGCTGCTACCCGTCGGCTGATAGCTGCGGCTCGCCGTGCCGTAGAAGGAGAGCTGCGGCAGCGGTCGGTAGACGAGCCCGAGGCGGGGACTGAACGTGTCGTCCGTCCGCTGCAGCACCTGACCGTTGAGGCGGCTGAGCTGGTGCTGATCGAAGCGGTCGACACGGGCGCTGGCGAGGAGGTGCCACTCCTCCGAGAACTTGATCTGGTCCTGCAGATAGGCACCGACGGCATGCTCGTGAACGCCGCGTCGATGGCGGCCGTCGTGAAGGTCGGGCGCGGCGCCGTGTGGACAGGGTTGAAGATGTCGATCGACGGCGCGGCCGCGTTCTTGCTCAGGAAATCGCGCTCCTGGCGGCCATATTCGAGGCCGGCCAGCACCACGTGCTCGGCACCGAGGAAGCCGAAGCGGTGGGTCGACTCCAATTGGTCGAAGTAGTTGCGCTGGGGTACGGAGAAGAAATTGTAGCTGCGGCTGAGCGCCCGACCATTCGCCGCGAGTGTGCCGTTGCGCGTGCCGAGCTGCTCGATGTCGGCATCGCTCACCCGGAAGACGTTGCGCAGCGTCCAGTCCGTCGTCGGCGAATAGGTCACGGCCACGGTGCCGTTGACGACATCGGCGCGCTGGTAGTCGAACGGCTCACCGAGGAAGGTGCTGCGCGGCACACGGACGGGCCGCCCCTGGAAGGAGGGGATGCCCCGGTCGGGCGTACGTTCGTCGTGCAGGTACTCGATCTGGCCGAGCACCTCGAGATCGGCCGAGGGCCGGTAGGCAAGGGACGGGGCGATGAAGTGGCGCTGCGAGTCGACGAAGTCGCGGAAGCTGTCGGCATCCTCGATGGCGCCGTCGAGGCGATAGAAGAACGGCGTGTCGCCGATGCGCCCGCCGAAGTCCCCTTCCAGGCGCTTGTAGCCGAAGCTGCCGCCCGACAGCGTGAGCGAGCGCGCGGGATCGCTCGGCGGCTTGCGCGTGATGAGGTTGAGGAGGCCGCCCGCCGAGCCGCGCCCGTAGAGCGCGGCCGAGGGTCCCTTGAGCACCTCGATGCGCTCGATATTGGCGAGGTCCCGGTACTGCTGGAAGGCGTCGTCGCGCACGCCGTCCTTGAACACGTCCGTGAGCGCCGGGAAGCCGCGGATGGTGAAATCATCGCGCGCGCCCTCGCCCTGCAGGGTGAAGACGCCGCTCGCGAGCGTGGCGACGTCCTTCAACCGCTGCGGATTCCGTTCCTCGATCACCTCCCGCGGGATCGCCTGGATGGCCTGCGGGGTCTCGATGAGCGGCGTCGGCGTCTTGAGCGCGGCCGAGAAGCCGGGGGGCAGGGGGCCGAGGAAGCCGCCACCAATGGTCAGCCCCGTCACGTCGATCGCCGGCAGTTCGATGGCGCCCGCGGCCGTGCGCGAGACGCTGTCCTCGGCCGCAGCCGGCTGCATCGCTGCCAGGGCGAGCGCGGCGCCGAGCGCCGTCGTCGCGAGAAAGCCGGCCGTCAAGGCGCGGGCCCTCCCGCATGTCATGCAGGATCGGGACTGGTGATCGTCACTCATCATTGGCTCCTGTCGGCTGGGTGCAAGGCCCGCCCACGCGTGGATACTGGAGGGATGGAGGCCGCCTTCTGCGAGGCGGCGGTCGCGCAATCCGCACAATCGCGGACGCTTCCCGCGAGGCGCTCGTTCGTCGACGGATCGAGGTTGGAAGGGGAGTTGGCGGCGCGCGGGCTGACGCGGCCATGATGGTGTCGGGATCCGGTCCGCGCATGCAGGCATGCGCCGGGGAGCCGCCCCTGCGGAACGGCTATCCGCTTTCGCCTCTCGTGCCAGCGGCCTTCGCCGCGACCGCTGTGGCGCTGATGCATGGGATATTGGTGAAGCCCGGCGGTGGCTGGCACATGTCGCTGACGAGGGATTTCGATCACAACCCGCGCGGGTGCTAGGTTGAGTCAGCCGCCGAAGCAAGCTGCCGCCGGTCTTTTTCTGTCCAATGTTCGTTGCAATGCGAAAGTGTTGTATTCGTTCAACATAATGAAATGAGAATAATTTAAATTTCTGATGCCGTTCGGTCCGATGATGGCATGCGCGGCCGCGGGCTTTGCTGGCACCTCTTTCTCTGCCGCCCCCGAGGCGCGGCCGGGTCGAGGAGGACAGGCCGTGCCGAGATGACGGGGGGACGCTTCTCGCCTGAACCTCATGCTGGCACCCCGGAAGCCGCTTCAGCGGCTGTCCGGGGCCTAGAACCGATTACGGTGGAGCATGAGCGCAGCGGGCCGCCGCGCCTTGCGATCACCCGCATCGGTTCTGGAACTGCCGCCGCGGTGGCCCCTTGGGTCGCATCAGGCCGTGGTCGCTCGGGACGATGGTGGTGTTTCGGCGCGAGCCTCGGCCGGTGACGGGGCGGCCCGGGAACGAGGACATATCCGAAAGCTGCGCCGCGAGCGCCTCACTCGGCGATGGTGCGGAATGCGAGCGCGTCGAGGATCTTCACCTTCTCGCCCTCCGAGGCTGCGGCATAGGCCGCGGCCTGTTCGAGGAGCTTCATCGTCGTCTCGCGGGCGGCGTGGGCGACCTCCGCCGGGAAGGGCTCGCCGTAGTAGCGGTCGATGAGGCTGTCGAGAGCCGTGACGAGGAGCTGCCGCAGCGCGGCATCCGGCGCGCCCGAGCGCGCATCCTTGGCGCACATCTCGCGCAGGGAGGAATAGGTTCGGATGCCCTCGTTCTGCTGACGGAACCAGTCCAGCAATTCGCTCGTCGTCATCGCTCCCTCGCGAAGAATGGCGGCCGCGCCGCCCTGGGATGGGGCCGACGTTCCCGCCCGGCCGCGGCCGGTCTCAGAAGTCGGCCTTGCCACCGTGCCTGGCCGACCACTCGGCCGGGGCATGGAGAAACCTCTCGACCTCGTCGAGCGTGCTCGCCGCGAAGTAGCTGCGCGAGCGCGCCTCCTCGAGCACGTCCCACCAGGTGGCGAGCGCGTGCATCTTGATGCCGTGCTCGGCGAGCGTGGCCGTGCTCTCCTTGAAGATGCCGTAGTGGAACACGACGAAGGTGTGCGCCACCTCGGCGCCGGCGCGCCGCAGCGCCTCGGCGAAGGCGAGCTTGGAGCGCCCGTCCGTCGTCAGGTCCTCGACGAGCAGCACCCGCGCGCCCTCCCGGATGTCGCCCTCGATCTGCGCGTTGCGGCCGAAGCCCTTGGCCTTCTTGCGCACGTAGAGCATGGGCAGCATCAGCCGGTCCGCGAGCCAAGCCGCGAAGGGAATGCCGGCCGTCTCGCCGCCCGCCACGGCGTCGATCGATTCGGTGCCGATCTCGGCGAGGATCTGCTCGGCGGCGAAGTCCATGAGCCGCCGGCGCAGGCGCGGGAAGGAGATGAGCTTGCGGCAGTCGACATAGACGGGGCTCGCCCAGCCCGAGGTGAAGATGAAGGGCTTTTCGGCGTTGAACTGGATGGCCGAGACCTCCAGCATCATGCGCGCCGTCTGGGAAGCGATGAATTTCCTGTCCATGTCTCTCGGCCTCGGTCTCGCGTTGTCTCTCAGGCGGCGGCCGAAGCGCCGGCAGCGGTCTCGATCGTCCAAGAGATCTCTTCGCCGCCGCGGAACACGTGCACCGCGTCGCCCGACGGGAGATGGACGTCCTCGGCCACGAACCGCGACCGCTCGACGAGCGTAACGGTGCCCTCGTTCGGGGGCAGGCCGTAATGGCGCGGACCGTTCAGGCTTGCGAAGGCTTCGAGCTTGTCGAGAGCGCCCTCCTCCTTAAAAACCTGCGCATAGCACGCGAGCGCTACCGGCGCCACGAAGAGCCCGGCGCATCCACAGGCGGCTTCCTTGGCCCGGCGCGTGTGCGGTGCCGTGTCCGTGCCGAGAAAGAAGCGCGGGTTGCCGGAGGTCGCAGCCCGGCGCAGGGCGAGGCGGTGCTTCTCGCGCTTGGCGACAGGCAGGCAGTAATAGTGCGGGCGGATGCCGCCGGCGAAGATGGCGTTGCGGTTGAAGATCATGTGGTGCGGCGTGATGGTGGCGCCGACGCCTTCGCGTGCCTCCGTCACATAGGCCACGCCCTCCTCGGTGGTGACGTGCTCGAGCGTGACCTTGAGGCCGGGATAGCGCCTGACGAGTGGATCGAGGACGCGCTCGATGAAGACCGCCTCGCGGTCAAAGATGTCGACCGCGGCGTCGGTCACCTCTCCGTGCACGAGAAGCGGCACGCCCGCCCTTTCCATGGCCGCAAGCACGCGGTCGACCTTGGCGAGGTCGGTGACGCCGAAGTGCGAATTCGTGGTCGCATGCTGGGGGTAGAGCTTGACGGCGGTGACGAGGCCGCGCCGGTGCCCCTCCAGGACGTCGGCAGGGTCGGTGTCGTCCGTCAGGTAGAGCGTCATCAGCGGCGTGAAGTCGCTGCCCGCAGGCAGCGCCGCCAGGATGCGGGCGCGATAGCCTTCCGCAGCGGCGCTCGTCGTCACCGGCGGCACGAGGTTCGGCATGATGATGGCGCGGGCGAACTGCTCGGCGGTGTAGGGCAGGACAGCCGCGAGCATCGCATCGTCGCGCAGGTGCACGTGCCAGTCGTCCGGGCGGCGGATGGTGATCGTCTCGGCCATGGTCATGCCCCTGCGGTCAAGGTCTCGTACAGAAGGTCGACGCCGGCGAGGAAATCGTCGATCTCCATCGCCTCGTCCGGGTTGTGCGACCCGTTCTCGTTTCGCACGAAAACCATCGCCGCCGGAATGCCTGCGTTGGCAAAAACGGCGGCATCATGGCCGGCCCCGCTCGCGATCGTCTCGGCGGGCAGGCCGAGGCGCCGGGAGGCGGCGAGAAGCCGCCCGACGAGCCGCTCGTCCATGCGCGCGGGCGCTGCGTCCTGCCTCGTGTCGAAGACGAAGGTGACGCCGCGCTCGCGGGCGATATTGGCGCATTCCGTCCTGAGCAGCACGTCGAAGGCTTCGAGCGTCTCGTGGCTCTGGCTGCGGATCTCGAAGCTGAAGGCGACCTCGCCCGGGATGCGGGTGGTGGCGTGCTCGGCGGGGTCCGTGCCGACGACGCCGACGGTGACGACGAGGTCGAGGCCGCGTTCGAGCAGCACACGCCAATGCTCGTCGAGCCGCGAGACCAGCTCGGCGAGGGCGAAGACCGGGTCGCTGCGCAGCCAGCGCGGCACGGCGCCGGAATGCCCCGCCCGCCCATGGCACACGAGGCGCTGATAGCGGATGTTGCCGCGGATGCCGGTGACGACCGCCGTCGGCCAGCCGCGCGCCACCATCACCGGGCCCTGCTCGATGTGCAGCTCCAGGAAGCCGGCGATGTTGCGCTTGTCGATCAGCGGCCTGCCCTCGCGCACGCCCTCGACGTCGATGCCGACGCTCGCGAGGGCCTCGCCGAGCGTGCGCGCGCCGCCGCGCTCCTTCAGTCCGAGATCGGCCGCTCGCAGGGCGCCAAGGAGCGCGCTCGAGCCGATATAGGGCTTGCCAAACCAGGGCGATTCCTCGCCGCGCAGGCCGATGACGCGCACGGGGCAGGGTGGCGTGACGCCCTCGCTGCGCATGCGCGCGAGGCAGATGAGGCCGGCGAGCACGCCGGCCGCACCGTCGTAGTTGCCGCCGCGGGGCACGGAATCGAGATGGGAACCGACGAGCATGTAGGGCCCGGGGGCCTCGTCCGGCAGCGAGAGGACCAGATTGTCGCCGGCGTCGCGGGCGACGGCGAGGCCCTCCGCTTCCGCAAGGCGGGCCACCGCCGCCATCGCCGCGGCCTCGCCCTCGGCGAAGGCCTGGCGCGTGATGCCGACGCCGTCGAAGCCGAGGTGGCGCAGGTCATTGAAGGCCTGGGCGGCGAAAGCGTGCCAGTCGCGCGTGTTGCGCCGCAGGGAGGCTACGGGCGCGTTCACGACGCGGCCTCCGCCACCTGCCCGTCAAAGCCCGCGTCGGCGACGGCGCCGACGAGATTGTTGACGTCGGCAATGCCGCGCCGTCGGCAGAAGGCGGCGAGACCGTCGATCACGCCGATCATGGCCGTCGGCCGCACGAAGGTCGTGGTGCCGACCTGCACGGCGCTCGCCCCGGCGAGCAGATATTCCACGGCGTCCTCGGCGGTGGCGATGCCGCCGCAGCCGATGATGGGAATGCCGAGCCTGGCGGCGCACTGATAGACCATGCGCAGCGCGATGGGCTTGATCGCCGGCCCCGAGAGGCCGCCGAGCACGTTGCCGAGCTTCGGCCGGAAGGTGTCGGTGTCGATGCGCATGGCGAGGATCGTGTTGGACACGACAACCGCGTCCGCTCCGCCGGTCTCGGCGGCGCGCGCCACAGCGACGATATCGCCGGTATTGGGCGTGAGCTTGACCCACAGGGGCAGCGACGTCGCCCGCCGCAGAGCCTCGGTGACCTGGGCGGTCAGCCGCGGCTCCATGGCGAAGGACTTTCCGTCCTCCTCGATATTGGGGCAGGAGATATTGGCCTCGATGCCGGCGACGCCGGGGATCGTCAGCGCCCGCGCCATGGCCGCGAAACCGTCCACCGTGGGCGCGGAGATGCTGACCACGAGCGGCGGCGAGAAGCGCGCGTAGAACGGCACGACGTGCTCGATGAAATGGGCGAGGCCCTTGCTCGGGATACCGATCGAATTGAGGAGCCCTTCCGCGCTCTCGCAGACGCGCGGCACCGGATTGCCGGCGCGGAAGTCCTGCGTGATCGTCTTGGTCACGAAGGCGCCGAGGCGGTTGAGGTCGAAGACCCTGTCGAGCCCCTCGGCGAAGGTGCCGGAGGCGGGCATGACGGGATTGGCGAGGGCAAGCCCGCCGACGTCGACTGCGAGCTTCACCATGACGTCGCCTCCTTCAGGTCGAAGACCGGCCCGTCCCAGCACACGCGCCGGTCGACGAGGCGCCCGTCGACCTCGAACTTGCGCACGCAGCAGAAGCACATGCCGAGGCCGCAGGCCATCTGCTGTTCGAGGGCCACCTGGCCGGCGATGCCGCGGCGGGCCGCGACATCCTTGGCGAGGCGGAAGAGGCGGTTCGACCCGCAGGTGAAGACAGCATCCGCACGGCCCGCCTCGGCGAGGCCGTCAAGAAGCGCGGCGACCCGCGCCGGTTCACTCGATCCGTCGCTGTCGAGAACCGGCACGACCTGCGCGCCGATGGCGGCGAAGCGCTCCGCCGACATGACGAGATCGGCCCGCCGCGCGCTCAGAATCGCCGTGACGGCGATGCCCAGCGCGTGCGCGGCCTCCGCGAGCGGCGCGAGCGTGGCGAGGCCGACGCCGCGACCGAGCACGACGATGGTCCGCCAGGCGGGATCGAGGCGAAAGCCGACGCCCAGCGGCCCGAGGATGTTGAGCTCGTCGCCGGACGCGAGCGCCGTGAGCGCCCGCGTGCCGAGGCCGGTGACCTTGTAGAGGAATTCGACCGTACCCGTCGCCGGGTCGGCGCGGTATGTGCTCATCGGCCGGCGCAGGTAGGGTTTGTCCTCCCCATTCGCGGGGCAGAGCAGGTGGAAGAACTGGCCGGGCTCGGCGAGCGTCGCCGGCGCGCCGGCGCGAAGCACGAGATGCCGGTACTCGGCATTGACGGCGACGTGGCTCACGACCTCCGTCGGGCAATCGGAAACGGCGGGGGCGTTCGCGGCCCCGGCGGGCCGCGTAGCATGCGCTTCGAGCATGGCTTGCTCCTCAGTAGCCGAGCAGTCGCGGCAGCGCCGTCGAGATGGCCGGCACGTAGCTGATGACCATCAGCACGGCGATGTTCGTCAGGATGAAGGGCCAGATGCCGGCGATCACCGTCTCCACCGGGCGGTTCAGCGCCGAGGATGTGACGAAGAGGTCGAGCCCGAAGGGCGGCGTGATCATGCCGATGCAGATGTTGAGGCAGACGAGCACGCCGAAGTGGATCGGGTCGATGCCGAGCGCGGTCGCCACCGGAAAAAGCGCCGGCACCAGCACGACCATGATCGAGTTCGGGTCGATGAACATGCCGGCGATGAAGAAGACGATGTTCACCGCGAGCAGGAAGACGACCCAGTTGACGTGCAGGTCCGTCAGGAGGCCGAGCAGCATGTCCGGCAGGCGCGCGAGCGTGACGAAATAGGAGAGGAGCGAGCCCATCGCGAGCAGGATGAAGACCGCGACGATGGTGAGTGCGCTCTGCTCCGCCACGCGCATGACGTCCGCCAGCCCGAGCTTGCGGTAGATGCCGACCTCGACCAGGAGCGCATAGGCGACCGCGACCGCCGCCGCCTCCGTGGCGGTGAAGAGGCCCGAGTAGATGCCGCCAAGGATGATGAGGGGCATGCCCAGCGCAAGCGTCGCCGCCTTCGTCGCCTCCCACCGCTCGGCGGCGGTGGCGCGCGGCAGCGGCGCGATGTTCTCGCGGGCGGTGACGAGGCGCACGTGCACGAGGAAGCCGATGCCGAGCACGATGCCGACGACGAGCCCGCTCGCGAACAGCGCCGCGACGGAGGTGCCCGTGAGCCAGGCGTAGACGAGCAGCGTGATGCTCGGCGGGATGAGCAGCGCGCATTCGGCGCTCGACGCGATGAGGCCGAGGGAAAAGCGTTCAGGATAGCCGTTGCGCACCAGCTCGGGATGCAGGAAACGGCCGAGCGCCGCCACCGTCGCCGGCGCGGAGCCGCAGACGGAGCCGAAGGCCATGCAGGAGACGACGGTGGTCTGGCCGAGGCCGCCGGTGCGATGGCCCATGTTGCGCTTGACGAGGGTCATCAGGCGCTCGGCGATGCTGCCGCTTGCCATGAGGTCGGCGGCGAAGATGAAGAAGGGGATGGCGAGCAGCGTCGAGACATTGACGCCGCCCACGAGCTTCTGCGCAATCACCGCCTCGGGGATGTTCGGGAAATCGGTGAAGCGGGCGAGGACGCTCGGCACGCCCATGACGAGCAGCATCTCGAAGCCGAGCGCCAGCATCACGGCAGCGAGGAGGCACAAGAGAATGAGCATGGCCGTGTCTCAATGGTCCTGGCCGCGGTCGGCGAACGCGAAGCGGTTCGCCGGGCCGACGATTTCAAGGACATAGCGCAGGGTCAGCAGGGCGAAGCCTGCGGGCAGGGCGGCGTAGAGCCAGATCATGGAGACGTCGAGCGTCGGGCTCGTCTGGCCCATGCCACCGACGAAGCGCGCGAAGTCGTAGCCGAGCTTGGTGATATAGGCCGAGAAGGCGACGCCGGTGAGATTGATGACGAGGCCGAGCGCCCGCCGCGGCCCCTCCGGCAGCCTGTCGAAGAGCGCGGTCATGGCGATCTGCCGACCCTTCTCGAGGGTGATGCCGAGGCCGAGGAAGACGAGCCAGGCGAGAGCGAAGAGCGCGAGTTCCTCCATCCAGACGAGGTGCAGGGACCAGGACGGGACGATGAGGCGCACGAGCACGTTCACGACATAGCCGGCCGACATGAGGATGAGGAGGAGGCCGATGACGTGTCGTTCCAGCGTGCGCAGCACGTCGAGCGGGCGGCGGGACATGGGCAGCGGCCTCCGTGGCAAGGTCGGACGGGATCAGTTTGCGAGGCCGAGGCGCTTCATCTCGGCGTCGTAGATGTCGAGCACCTTGATGCCCTCAGCGCCGGCGCGCTCGATGTAGGCCTGCTTGGCAAGCGGATACATGGCGCTGCGCCACTTGGCGCGCTCGTCGTCGGGCAGGGTGCGGACGGTCATGCCGCCCGCCTTCATCTTCTCGAGCGCCTCGGTCTGCACCGCCTCCTTCATCGCCTCGACCTGCGGACGGACTTCGTCGAAGGCCTTGGCGATGACGTCGCGGTGCTGGGCAGGCAGGGCGTTCCACCAGGCGGGGTTGAAGAGGACGATGTCCTCCATGGCACCGTGGTTGGACACCACGAGCTCCTTCTGCACCTCGTTGTACTTCATGGTGGCAATGGTATCGAGCGGGTTCTCCTGGCCGTCGATCACGCCCGTCTGCAGGGCCGTGTAGAGCTCGCCGAAGGGAATGGAGACGGCCGCCGCGCCAACGCCGGCGAACTGCTGGATCAGGATCTTCGAATCCATGACGCGGAACTTCTGGCCCATGAATGCCGACACGCTGGTGAGCGGCCTGTTCGACGTCATGCTCTTGCGCCCGTTCGGCCAGATGGTGAGCGCCACGAGGCCGCGCTTGGCGAAGGAATCGAGCACCGTCTTGCCGAAGGGACCGGATCGCAGCTCCTGCGACTTGGCACGGTCCTCCGGCAGGAGGAAGGGCAGGTCGAGCACGGACACGACCGGGTTGAAGCCGCCGAGGAAGGCGGCCGGCATCACCGTGCCCTCCGCCGAGCCGAGCTGCGTGCCCTCCACCATCTGGCGCGCGTTGCCGAGCTGGGAGGCCGGGAAGAGCTGGAACTCGACCTCGCCGCCGGTCCGCTCCTTGACGAGCGCCGCGACCTTCTCGAGGCCCTTGTGGCGCGGCTGCGAGGCGGCTTCCAGATGGCCGATCTTGGCGACGTACTTCGCCTTCGGCGCCTGCTGCGCCTGGCCGGGCAGTGCCCCGGCCATGACGAGCGCGGCGGCGATGACGATCCCCCTGCGCGAGAACATCCCTTGCTCCTTCCGTGCGGTGGTTGAGAAAAGCGTATCCACTTTTTGAGACATGTCTAATTTTTTTTACGGAGCCTCGCGCAAGGCCCCGTCGCCCGTCGTCTGCAGGAGCCGCATGAGGCGCCTCGCCCCGTCGGCGCCCTTGCGCGCACGCTGCCAGAGCGTCCCGATCAGACCTTCAAAGAGATGCACGGCTTCGGGCGTCTCGGTGACCATGGCGACGCCGTTGCGGATGTTGGGGTGGTCGGCGAAGCGGAAGGGGCTCATCGCCACGAAGGTGCGGCCCTTCTGCCGGAAGATCTGGAAGGTCTGCTGCGGCAGGGTCTCCTCGACGAGGCCGATCTGGATACCCATGGGCTCCTCGCGCATCATGTCGGCGAGGCGCTTCACCTCGCGGCGCGCCACGGCGCGCCGCTCGGCCCACACCTCGGGCGCGAGGTCGAAGCGCCCGATGACGCCGTCGCGCAAGAGCCGTTCGAGGTCCTGCAGGCCGACGATGCTGACGATGAGCGGCTTGCGGCGGCCCGCATGGCCGCGCCGCTCCTGCAGGATGCGGATGAGTTCCTCGACCTGTCGCGCAGCTGCGCCGTCCCCGGCGTCGGTGGGGGTCGATTCCCGGATCGCCTCCGCCACCGCCCGGGCATAGTCGTCGGAGGAGAGGAGGTAGGAGAAGGGCGAGAAATGCGCCAGGACCTGCTCGGCCTCCTCCTCGAGCTGGCGCATGCGCTCGAAGTAGGCCACGGCATTGTCGTAGTACTCGACGCTGACGCCGAGCAGCGAGGCGACCGAGACGTCCAGCAGATCGGCGATGCGCTGGATGGTCTCGATCTTCACGACCTCGCCCTTCTCCAGCCGGTAGATCGCTGCACGCGACAGGCCGAGCCGGTCGGCGATGTGCTCCGCCGTGAGGCCGCGCCCCAGGCGGTAGGCCCTGAGCCTGCGTCCGATCTCCAGGAAGCGCGTCTCGTTGCCGTCCATCGGCGCCATCAGCCCTCTCCCGGCAGCGCGGCGATGGACCGCCCCGCGCGGCTCTCGGCCTCGGCGCGGGGGAGGCCGCCAGGGCGGCAGGGAGGGAGATCGTCGCAAGGAGGCATGAGAGTCCGCGCCGATGGTGGCCGGAAACGAACCGCGCTCCCGCTGCGAGGCCGTGGCCGTGCTTCCGGGAGTGATCCGCCCCGTATCGTTTCGTGAGACTTGTTGAAAAAATTAGATGGGCGCGTGCGATGAAGTCAATGTGCCCTTCTGCTGAAATGCGGGGCTGCACTGCCCACGGGGCGGGCAGGCGCGGTGGGCCATGGCCGCCTCGCCGCCGAGCCGGGATTCGTGGTAATTTTGCACAGAACGTCCGCAGCCCGGGTGCGCCGCGCCGCGATCGCCGGCGAGCCTCCGGCACGGCGAGCCGCGACCTTCGCCCGGGGGTGGCCGATGGCGTACAGCTGCAAGACCCCAGCCGACGTTCTCCGCGTCGTCGCCGACGACCAGATCGAGATGATCGACCTGCGCTTCACCGATCTCCCCGGCCTTTGGCAGCACTTCTCCGTCCCGCCCCGCGCCCTCGATGCCGAGAGCTTCTCTGCTGGCATCGGCTTCGACGGCTCGTCCATCCGCGGCTTCCAGGAGATCCAGGAAAGCGACATGCTGGTGGTGCCGGATCCGGAGACCGCCTTCCTCGATCCCTTCGCGGAGGCGCGGACCCTGGTGCTCATCTGCGACATCCGGGACCCGGTTGCCGCGAGCCCGTACAGCCGCGACGTCCGCTACGTCGCCCGCAAGGCGGAGACCTATCTCGCGGGCACGGGGATCGGCGACACCGCCTATCTCGGCCCCGAGCTGGAGCACTTCGTCTTTGACGGCGTGCGCTATGACCAGGGCACGAACTACGGCTTCTACGAGATCGCCGCGCGGGAAGCGAACTGGGATGCGCGGCAGTCGGAGGGGAACGGGCCGGGGCACAAGCTGCGCGCCAAGGAAGGCTATTTCCCGACGCCGCCGGCCGATGCCCTCAGCGACGCCCGGGCCAGCATGGCGCGCATCCTCGAGGAGATCGGCATCGCCGTCGAGGCGCATCACCACGAGGTCGCGGCCGGCGGGCAGGGCGAGATCGACATGCGCTTCACGACACTCACGCGCATGGCCGACAACGTGATGATCTACAAGCACGTGGTGAAGAACGAGGCGCGCCGGCGCGGCATGACCGCGACCTTCATGCCGAAGCCGCTCTTCGGCGACAACGGCTCGGGCATGCACGTGCACCAGAGCCTCTGGCAGGACGGCCGGCCGCTCTTCGCCGGCGACGGCTACGCCGGTTCGAGCGAGCTCATGCGCCATTATATTGGCGGGCTCCTCGTGCACGCGCCGGCGCTGCTCGCCATCTGCGCTCCCACCGTGAATTCCTACCGGCGGTTGGTCCCGGGCTTCGAGGCGCCGGTCAACCTCGGCTATTCGCAGCGCAATCGCTCGGCGGCCTGTCGCATTCCCGTCTATTCGCCCGACCCGAGGGCCAAGCGCGTCGAGTTCCGTTGCCCGGATCCCGCCTGCAACCCCTATCTCGCCTTTGCGGCCATGCTGATGGCCGGGCTCGACGGCATTCGCCGGCGTCTCGACCCCGGCGAGCCCATCGACGAGAACCTCTACGAGCTCTCGCCGGAGAAGCGCGCCGCCATCCCCTCGACGCCTGCCTCGCTCGAAGCCGCGCTCGACGCGCTCGAGGCCGACCACGCCTTCCTCCTCGAAGGCGGCGTCTTCACGCCCGACGTCATCGAGACCTATCTCGCCTACAAGCGCGCGCGGGAGATCGACGAGATCCGGCTGCGGCCCCATCC
This sequence comes from Chelatococcus albus, assembly GCF_030067675.1. GTDB lineage: Bacteria > Pseudomonadota > Alphaproteobacteria > Rhizobiales > Beijerinckiaceae > Chelatococcus_A > Chelatococcus_A albus. The sequence goes on from NZ_JASJEV010000017.1 coordinate 41,857, forward strand.
CTACGAATTCGTGCTCTATTACGACGTGTGACTGGCGAAAGCCCGCGGAGCCCAGCCTCACCATTCCGGTTGCAGCATCACGGGGCTCGCCGGGAAGAGGGCGATGAGGTCCGCCTGCCGGCTCGCCTGGGCCTTGCGGAAGAGATTGCGCAGGTGGAAGGTGACCGTCGAGGCAACGCCGAATTCCTCGACGATGTCGCAGCGCAGGTCGGGCTCGTCTTCGACGCAGAGGATGACGGGGCGCCGCCGCTCGGCGGTTTCGACTGTGGTCGTCATGCGAAGGAACTCGTTCGGAAGGGAAGGTCGCGCGGCAGGCTGAGCGTGAAGGTCGAGCCCTGTGCGCCGACCATGGCCAGGACCTCGCGCGCGAGCACGCCCTCGAAGGTCTTCTCGCCATCCGTCCAGGCGGTCGATGTCCGTATCGTCCTGCGCGCGAGGCGCTCGAGCATGGGGCGGTCGAAGACGGATGCGTCGCCCTCGTTGGTGGTCATGATCGCGCCGGTGATGCGCAGGAGGACCGGGCCGGTGGGCGCGGGGAGGGGCTCGGCCCTCGCGGGGACGCGGAGTGCTCCGACCGACGTCAGGCAACAGGCGGCAAGCGAAAGCACGAAACACACGGCGCCCCCAGGAAAAAATGCCGAGGTATTCCGTTATCCTATTCGCCCTTCCCGCGCCTGTTGCGCCCCGCCCACGCGTGACAGGCGGCGAGTGCGACGGGCGATGGGGATGCTCTCGGTCTGTAGTCGAGAGCCGCGCCCGTGCACCCGTCGGAACGGAGGGGGACAGGCGCCCGCTCGCCAGCCTGTTCGATAACCCGACGCAGTGTTGCCGGCGTGCCGGCCTCCGCGGGTGCGAGTTTCGTCGGGCGGCTGGAGTACCGGTGTTCGATCATGCTCACGGCCGCCATCATCTATGTCGTGGTCAGCTGGTTCGTCGTGACGTCGAAGCACCGGTGAATGCGCCGGCACTGCTTGGTGGCGCCCGGCTGACCAGGGCCCGGTCGGATGGGATCCCACGGGGACAAGCGTCTCACTCCCCACGCCGCCACGGTGGACCTGCCACGCTTGCAGCCGTTTCGGCGGCTGCAAGCGTGGCCTCCTTGCGCGCCTTTCCCTTGCCGGCGGCAGAGCGGTTGGATGCGTGGCCGCGATCGATGGCGGAGCGATGCGCCGCGCCAGCTACTGAGCCGCAATCCCGGCCGGCTGCGCGACAGGCTCTCCTCGCGAAAAGCCCCGGCTCGCGGCGATCAGCGTGCGGGCGTAGTCGCTCGCCACCGTGCCGGCGCGCAGGGCCGCGGCCGTCGTTTCCTCCACCGTCTCGCCGTGGCGCATGACGAGCAGGCGCTCGCACAGGTAGGCGACGACGGCGAGGTCGTGGCTGACGAGCACGTAGGTCAGCCCCCGCTCCCGGCGCAGGCGGTCGAGGAGGTTGAGCACCTCCGCCTGCACGGAGGCGTCGAGGGCCGAGGTCGGCTCGTCGAGCAGGAGGATCTTCGGTTCGAGGATGAGGGCGCGGGCGATGGCGACGCGCTGACGCTGCCCGCCGGAGAGCTGGTGCGGATAGCGGAAGCGGAAGGAAGGGCCGAGGCCTACGTCCTTCAGCGTCGCGACGATGCGCTCCTCGGTGTTGCCGAGGCCATGGATAGCGAGCGGCTCGGCGAGGATCTGGTCGACGGTGTGGCGCGGATGCAGCGACCCGTAGGGGTCCTGGAAGACCATCTGCACCGTGCGGTAGAAGGTCTGGGAGCGTGGGTTCGTCACGGCCGCGCCGTCGACCGCGATGCGCCCAGCCGCCACGGGCGCGAGGCCGCAGACAGCGCGCAGGATGGTTGATTTGCCCGAGCCCGATTCGCCTACGAGGCCGAAGGATTCGCCCGGCGCCACCGCGAAGCTGACGCCCTTCACCGCATCGACGCGCATGCGCCCCGTGCCGAAAACCACGTCGAGATCGGCAATTTGCAACATGGAGCCCTTCATCGTCGTCTGGCTCGAGATCATCCGGCCCAAGTCGGGTCGCGCAGGAGGGTGGGCAGAGGTCTGACGTCCGCCGCGAGCGTCGGCAGGCAGCGCATCAGCCCCTGTGTGTAGGGATGGCGGGCGCGGGCGAGGGCGCCCGCCGACATCTCCTCGACCACGCGGCCCGCATACATGACAAGCACGCGGTCGCAGAAGGAGGAGACGAGCTTCAGGTCGTGCGAGATGAAGATGAGGCCCATGCCGCGCGCACCGACGAGCTCGTCGAGAATGCGCAGCACTTCCATCTGCACGGTCACGTCGAGCGCCGAGGTGGGCTCGTCGGCGATGAGCAGGTCGGGATCAGTGACGAGCATCATGGCGATCATGGCCCGCTGGCCCATGCCGCCCGACACCTCGTGCGGGTAGAGGGAGAAGACGCGCGCCGGATTGCGCATCTTCACGGCCTCGAGCATGGCGAATGCCTTGTCCCGCGCCTCGGCCCGGCCTGCCTTGCGGTGCGCCCGGTAGGCCTCGACGATCTGCTCGCCGATGGTCATGACCGGGTTGAGCGAGAACTTGGGGTCCTGCATCACCATGGTCATGCGGCCGCCGCGCAGCGCCCTGAGCGTCCGACGCGGGGCGGTCAGGAGATCCGTGCCGTCGAAGACGAGGCGGTCCGCCCTCACCTCGCCCGGCGGCGGCGTGAGGCCGAGGATGGCGCGGCCAGTCTGCGACTTGCCGGAGCCCGACTCGCCGACGATGCCGAGCCGCTCGCGCCCGAGCGTGAAGGACAGGCCGCGCACCGCCTCCACCGTGCCCGTGCGCAGGTGGAAGCGGACCTTGAGGTTCTCGACCTCGAGCAGGGGCTTGCCGGTCATTTCGCCGCCTTCGGATCGAGGACGTCACGCAGGCCGTCGCCGAGCAGGTTGAAGCCCAGGCTGACGACGAAGATCGCAAGGCCGGGGAAGGCCGCGACCCACCACTGGTCGATGACGTAGTGGCGTCCGGTGGCGATCATGGCGCCCCATTCCGGCAAGGGCGGCTGCGCCCCGAGGCCGAGGAAGCCGAGGCCGGCGGCAGTCAGGATGATGCCCGCCATGTCGAGCGTCACGCGCACGATGACGGAGGACATGCACAGGGGCACGATGTGGTTGGCGATGATGCGCATGGGCGATGCGCCCTGCAGACGTACCGCGGCGATGAAGTCGCTGTTGCGGATCGTCAGCGTCTCGGCGCGCGCGATGCGCGCGTAGGGCGGCCAGGCCGTGATGGCGATGGCGATGACGGCGTTCTCGATGCCCGGCCCGAGCGCCGCCACGAAGGCGAGCGCCAGCACGAGCCGCGGGAAGGCGAGGAAGATGTCGGTGAGGCGCATCAGCGCCGTATCGACGAGGCCGCCGAAATAGCCCGCCACGGTGCCGACGAGGAGGCCGACGGGCATGGCGATGATCGACACGAGCAGCACGACGCCGAGCGTGATGCGCGCCCCCGCGACGATGCGCGAGAAGATGTCGCGCGCCTGGTCGTCGGTGCCGAGCCAGTGTCCGGCAGTGCTAGGCGGCAGCAGGCGTTCCGTGCGCAGGTCGCCGCCGGACAGCGGCGGATGCGTTTCGAGAAGGGGGGCGAGGAGGGCCACCAGCACGAGCAACAGCACGACGGCGAGCCCGAGCATGGCGAGCGGATTGCGGGCAAAGGCGCGCCAGCCGAGATAGGCGCGCCCCAGGCGCGCCTGCAGGCGCGAGCCGGGCTCGGCGGACAGCAGCCAGGCACGCAGGCCAGCAGGGTTCGAGAGGGACGTCTCGGCCATGTCAGCGGGTCCTCGGGTCGAGCAGGCGGTAGATGAGGTCCGAGAAGAGGTTGAGGAAGACGAAGACCGTGCCGATGATGAGCGTGCCGCCGAGCACCGCGTTCATGTCGGCGTTCTGCAGCGAGTGGGTGATGTACTGGCCGAGGCCCGGCCAGGCGAAGACCGTCTCGGTGAGCACCGATCCCTCGAGCAGATGCGCGTAGGACAGGGCGACGACGGTCACGAGCGGCACGGCCGCATTGCGCAGGGCGTGCCGCCAGATGATCCGCGCCTCCGAGAGGCCCTTGACCCGGGCCGTCGTCACATATTCCTGCGCGAGCTCGCTGAGCATGAACGAGCGCGTCATGCGGCTGATGTAGGCGAGCGAGAAATAGCCGAGCATCGCCGCCGGCAGGATGATGTGGGAGAAGGCGTTGCGAAACACCTCCCACTGCCCCTGCATGATGCTGTCGACGAGGATCATGCCGGTGACCGGTGTCACCAGATAGTCGTAGGTGATGTCGAGCCGACCCGGCCCGGAGACGAGGTCGAGCCTGGCGTAGAAGAGCAGAAGCCCCATGAGGCCGAGCCAGAAGATGGGCACGGAGTAGCCGACGAGGCCGAGCACGCGCACAAACTGGTCGACGACGCTGCCGCGCTTGACTGCGGCGAGCACCCCGAGCGGGATGCCGGTGAGGATGCCGATCAGGACGCCCACGGTCGATAATTCGACGGTCGCGGGAAAGACGCGCGCGATGTCGGTCATCACCGGGTTGGTGGTGAGCACCGAGGTGCCAAAGTCGCCCGACAGCGCCTTGCGGCAATAGATGAGGAACTGCTGCAGGAACGGCAGGTCGAGGCCGAGCTCCTGGCGCACGCGCTCGTAGACGTGGGGCGGGGCCCGGTCGCCGACTACGGCGAGCACGGGATCGATCGGCACCACGCGCCCGATGAGGAAAGTGACGGCGAGAAGGCCCGCGAGCGTCACCGTCACCATCGCGACGAAGCGCCCGGCGGCCCTCGCCAGGCGGAGAAGGGCGTCGAAACGCCCGTCCCCGCCCTGCACGGCCTGCGACGTAGCCATGGAACAGGCCACGGATCAGTTCTTGGTCGCGGTGGCGACGCTGTTCGTGTCGAAGGACGGCCCGAGAACGAAGTTCTCGACGTTCTTGCGCACGGCCGCCACCTCCGTCTGCTGGAACATGACGACGTAGGGGCCGGTTTTCAGCACATCCTGTTGCAGGTCGCCGTAGAGCGCGGCGCGCTTGGCCGCGTCGCGCTCCAGCACCGCGGCCTCCGTGCGCTTGGTCAGCTCCGGAATGTCCCACGCGTTGCGCCAGGCCAGCGGCTTCGCCTTGGCGTCGTCGGCGTTGTTCGGGTTGGCAGCGAAGGTGTCGGCGTTGGTGTGCGGGTCCTGATAGTCCGCGCCCCACTGGCCGATGTAGATGTCGTGCGTGCGGGCACGATATTTGGTCAGGGTCTGCTTGCCGTCGCCCGGAATGATCTCGAGCTTCACGCCGCCCTTGGCGAAGCTCTGCTGGATCGCCTCGGCCATGCCGGTGATCGGCTGGGTGGAGCGCACATCCATCGTCACCTTGAAGCCGTCCGGCAGGCCGGCCTTGGCGAGGAGCTCCTTGGCTTTCACGGGGTCGAACTTATAGGGCTTGCCGTCGATCGCGCCGAGGAAACCCTTGGGCAGGAAGGCCTGGTGCACGACGCCGAGGTTTTTCATGATCGTGTCGGCGATGGCGTCGTAGTCGACGAGATACTTGAGCGCCTCGCGCACCTCGGGCTTGGCGAGGTTCGGGTTCTTCTGGTTGAGGCCGAAATAATAGAGCGTGCCCTTCGGCGCCTTCTGCAGCCTGATGTCAGCCTTGGCCGAGACCGCCGAGAGCTCCTCCGGGCCGAGGTTGCGCGCGATGTCGATGTCGCCCTTCTCGAGGAGGAGGCGCTGGGTCGCTGTCACGGGCAGGTGGCGATAGATGACGCGCGCGAGCGGCGCCTTCGTGCCGGAGTAATTGTCGTTGCGCTCGAGCACGACCGCCTCGTTCGGCCGCCACTCGCGGATCTTGAAGGGACCGGAACCGGCGAAGTTCGTCTTCAGCCAGCCATTGCCGAGGTCGCCGTCCTTCTCGTGCGCCATCACGAGCTTCTTGTCGACCACGGAGGCGACGGTGGCGGTGAGGCAGTAGAGCACGAAGGACGGCGCGTAGGGCTTGTCGAGCTCCATGGAGAAGCTCATGGGCCCTGTCTCCTTGATCTTGTCCTTGACGTTGCCCTTGTTCAGGCCGAACTGGCCGATGATGAAGGCGGGCGACTTGTCGAGGAGGACGGCGCGCTGCAGGGAGAAGACCACGTCCTCGGCCGTGATGGGATTGCCGGAGGCGAACTTCTTGCCCTCGCGGATCTTGAACGCCATGGTCCTGCCGTCCTCGGACATGGTCCAGGACTCGGCCACCACGCCGAAGACCTTCGACACGTCGTTGTAGTCGTAGCCGATCAGGCGCTCGTAGACGTTGCCGTTGATCTCGGCGGTCGAGAACTCGAAGGCCTCGGCGGGGTCGAGCGTGATGATGTCGTCGATCTGCCAGGCCATGACGAGCGTGTCCTTCGGCGTCGCGGCCTCAGCCGAAAGACCTACTCCCGCCACGGCGACAAACAGCGCCGCCGCGGCTGCGCTCCGCAAGAGTTTCATGCGCTATACTCCCCTCTGCCCCTGCCGCGACGCGGATGATGCGCGCGGCAAATCAGCGGGCGAGCTTGGCGCAGCGGATCGGGGGATGTCGAGTCCGCCGGCGCGGATGCGTGAGGACGAAGCCCCTTGGTGGCTGCATACCTCGCCGTCCTCGCCTCGCACGGCGCAGCGCCCGGGCGGCGCGCCGTGCGAGGGCAGGGGGCTCATGCTGCGGCCGGTGCGGAACGCCTGAGCCCGATAAACTCGGCCTCGGCGAAGAGCGCCACGACGAGCGCCTGGGCGACGACGAAGGCCTGGCCCCAGATGTTCGGGACGATCCATCCGCCGGCGATGAGCAGAAGGCTCTCCGCCGCCCACAGGCCGTTGCAGGCGATGATGACCCAGACGGCGGCGCGTGACAGACGCCTCCGCGCCGCGGCGACGGCGACGAACGCCGCGAAGGGCAGGAGTGCGAGCCCGGCGTGGCGCAGGAGTGCCGCCGGCAGGCCGGGCGGGCCGGCGAGGACATCGGCGCCGGCGAGCATGACGAGGCCGGCGATGGTGCTCGTCGCGGCGTCGGCGAAGAGCACGCGGCGCAGGAAGTTCGGCGTGTCGAAGAAAGACATGGCGAGGGTCCCTCGTCTGGCGGTTCACTGGTCGGAAGGCGAGGCGGGTGCCTCGTCCAGGAAGCCGGTGACGGCCTGCAGGCGGCCATCGGCGACGATGGCGAAGTCGGTGCCCTTCACGAGCGCCGGCCCGTCGGCCGGCGCGAGTTCCCAGGAGAAGCGAATGTGGTCGGCGACGGCCTCGACCGGGCTCGTGCGGCGGAAGTGGTGGTTGGGAAAGCGCTCCTGCACGCCGGCGATCAGGGCGTCGATACCCGACGGGCCCTCGCCCTGCATCAGGGGATCGCGGTAGCGCGCGCCCTCGGTCCAGATGCCGGCGATGAGCTCGCGGCGGCGCGCGGCGTCGGTCTCGTTCCACGCGGCGATGTAACGGTCGGCGAGATTGTCGAGCGCGGTCATGTGCGGCTCCATATCGGGCGGGGGATGCGGGGCAGTGGGCTCGTCCCGGCATCGGACGTTCCCGCTGCCTGGACGCAGGATCACGCAGCCTGCGACCCGTGGTCGATTACCTCCGAGGTAATTGGAGCCGCTGTCGCGCCCCGGTAAGGTCGGGAACATGACGCAATCCGCACGACCGATCGGCGAGCACCTGCGCGAATGGCGGCAGCGCCGGCGCATGAGCCAGCTCGAGCTCGCCTGCGAGGCCGAGATATCGACGCGGCATCTGAGCTTTCTCGAAACCGGGCGCGCCCAGCCGAGCCGGGACATGGTGCTGCATCTCGCCGAGCGGCTCGACGTGCCGCTGCGCGAGCGCAATCAGCTCCTGCTGGCGGCGGGTTATGCGCCGGCCTTTCCGGAACGGCCCCTCGACGCCCCGGCGCTGCAGGCGGCGCGGCGTGCCGTCGACCTCGTGCTTGCCGGGCACGAGCCCTATCCGGCGCTCGCTGTCGACCGGCACTGGACCCTCGTTGCCGCCAATGCCGCCGTGCCGCCGCTCCTCGCCGGCGCCGCCCCGGAGCTCCTCGCGCCGCCTGTCAACGTGCTGCGCCTCAGCCTGCATCCCGCAGGTCTCGCGCCACGCATCGCCAATCTGGGGGAATGGCGGGGGCATCTCCTCGATCGCCTGCGCCGCCAGATCGAGCTGACTGGAGACGCGGTGCTCGCGGCTCTCATGCACGAGCTTGCTGGCTATCCGACGCCGGCTGCGCGCAGATCCGGCCTGCTGGCGCCGGCGGACGGCTATGCCGGCGTGGTCGTGCCGCTGCGGCTCGAAACCGACGATGGCGTGCTCGCCTTCTTCAGCACGACGACGGTCTTCGGCACGCCCGTCGACATCACCTTGTCCGAGCTCGCCATCGAAGCCTTCTTCCCGGCCGACGCGGTGACCGCCGAGGCGCTGCGGCGCGCGGCGAGGCGGTGAGGGCGAGGGCGGGGCCGGTCGCCTTCAGTGATCTCGCCTGGATCTGCGCCGCGGCGCGGCGGGCGCCGTGGTGCCGCGCTCCACCAGCGAAAAGCCGACGTCGACCACTGCCGGCTCGGCCCCCGCGGCCGCCTCGTCCAGAAGCGTCACCAACAGCTCGCCGGTGCGCTGGCCGATGAGATGGGCGTCGACCCGGATGGTGGTCAGCGCCGGCACGACCTGGCGGCCGATGTCGAAATCGCCGAAGCCGACGAGCGAGAGATCCTGAGGCACGCGGATGCCGCGGCGGTGGCATTCCATCAGCACGCCCACGGCCGAGAGGTCGGACACGGCGAACACGGCTTCGACGTCCGGAGCACGGTCGAGGAGGACGCCGAGCGCCCGCGCGCCATGATCGAAGGAGGCGGGCACGTCGCCGTGCTGGACGACGAGCCCGCCGCCGATCCCGGCCTCCCGCAGCACGGCAGCGAAGCCGGCGAGCCTGTCCTCGCCGCGGAAATCGCGCGCCTCGCCGGTGGTGCTCGGCCCCACGGCGGCGATGTGGCGATGGCCGAGCGACAGGAGATAGCGGGCGGCGGCACGGCCGGCCTCATAGTTGGAGAAGCCGACGGCATGGTTGATGGGATGAGCGGGCGTCTCCCAGATCTCGACGACGGGCACGTCGGCGCGCAGGAGAAGCTGGCTCGCTGCCTTGGTGTGCACCGTGCCGGCGACGACGATGGCGTCGGGCCGGCGCGGCAGCATGGCGCGGATCAGCCGCTCCTCCTCCTCGATGCGGTAGGTCGTGTAGCCGATGAGGAGTTGGTAGTCAGCCGCGCGCAGCGCCTCCGTCAGCCCCTGTGCCGTGTCGGCGAAGTTGACGTTCGTGAGCGTCGGCAGGATGGCCGTGACGAAGTTCGTGCGCTGCGACGACAGGCTGCCGGCAATCCGGTTCGGCAGGTAGCCGAGCTGCTCGATGGCGGCGAGCACGCGGCTGCGCGTCTCCTCGGAGACGAGCTCCGGGTCGGCAAGCACGCGCGAGACCGTCATCGTCGACACGCCGGCGAGACGCGAGACGTCGCGCATGGTCGGCTTGCGCAGCATGGACGTCACGATCGAGCCCCCTCAGGCCGCTTCCGCCCGCCTGTAGACCACGTGGTAGAAGCGGCCCTCAAACATCTTCATGAGTTCGTCCGTCTCGGCCCGCGCCTTCGTGCGGATCGGCGAGGCGAGGGCCTCGTCGATCGCCGCGAGCGAGGGATAGTCGATCTCCTGCATCATGGCGATCGGCGGCGCATCGCCGTCCGGCCGCACGGCGCGCAGGACACGCACGGCCCGTGCGTGAGGCATCTGCCGCCACAGGGGCAGGAGGCGCTCCTCCACGACGCGGAAGAATTCCTCTTCGCGGCCCGCGTGAATCTTGCCCTCGAAGACGGCGCAACGGGTGAACATGGCATCCTCTCGCATGGGACGAGGCGGCGTCGCGCCTCTCAGAAATGCAGGTGCACCTTGAGCGAGCGCCGGCGATCAGCGGCGAGCGCGAAGGCCTCGTCGGCGCGGCTCACCGGCAGCTCCGCCGACAGGATTGGCCCGACGTCGACGAGCCCCTTCGCCAGGAGATCGACCGCGGTCGCGAATTCCTCGTGGAAGCGGAAGGCTCCGACGAGGTCGATCTCGCGCGCCATGAGCTGGTTGACCGGCACCGGAACCTCGCCCGGCGGCATCATGCCGAGCTGGACGATCCGCCCGCCGGGGCGCACGACCCTGAACAGGGAGGCGAGCGCCGACGGCGCCCCCGTCGCCTCGAAGGCGACGTCGAAGAAACCCTTGTCGACCTCGTAGCGGGCGAGCCGCTCCGGCTCGCCGGCCACGTTGATTCCCTCGTCGACGCCGCAGGCGCGGGCGACCGCAAGTGGCTCGTCGACGAGGTCGGTGATGGCGATGAAGGCCGCGCCCGCCCGGCGCGCCACGAGGGCGCAGAGCATGCCGATCGGCCCGGCGCCGGCAATCAGCACGCGGCGGCCCAGGAGGTCGCCGGCGCGGCGCGCGGCGTGCACCGCCACGGCGAGCGGCTCGGCTGAGGCCGCAACGCGCATGGGCATCGTCGGCGGCACCTTGGCGCATTGGTCGGCGCGGGCGACGACCGTCTCGCTGAAGGCGCCCTGGACGTGGGGGAAGATCGCGGCGCTGCCGAAGAAACGCATGTGCCGGCACAGGTTGCTCCGGCCGGTGCGGCAGTAGTCGCAGGAACGGCAAGGCCGGCTCGGGTTGATCGCCACCCGGTCACCCGGCGCGAGCCCGTCGACGCGCGTGCCGACGCATTCGATCTCGCCCGCCACCTCGTGGCCGAGGATCAGGGGCTCCCGCAAGGAGAAATCGCCGACGCGGCCCTTGAAGTAGTAGGAGAGGTCCGAGCCGCAGATGCCGCCCGCACCGATGCGCAGCTTCACCTCGCCCGCCCCGGGGGCGGCCTCGGCGACGGTCTCGATCCTCAGATCCCTGGCGGCGTGCAGGACTGCGGCGCGCATGTCTCCTCCCCCTCGCGGGCCGTCTCTTGTGCCGGCCTCTTGTCTTGTTACCGATAACATGCATGATCGCGGGCACAAGAGGGAAAGCGCACGGCGCGGCGCGGCAGCGGCGCGTGACAGAAGGCGTCTTCTTTCGGGAGGAACGATGTCGGTCAGACTCTTCGATCTGAGCGGACGCCTGGCGCTCGTCACGGGGTCCAGTCAGGGGATAGGCCTGTCGCTCGCGCGCGGCCTCGGCGCCGCGGGCGCCCGCATCGTGCTGAACGGCCGCGATGCCGATCGGCTCGCCGGGGCGGTCGCCGAACTGAGGACGGAGGGCATCGAAGCGTCCGGCGAGCTCTTCGATGTTACCGATCCCACGGCGGTGACGGCGGGCGTGGCCCGCATCGAGGAGGGCGTCGGGCCGATCGACATTCTGGTCAACAACGCCGGCATCCAGCGGCGCGCGCCGCTCGAGGATTATTCCGTCGAGACCTGGCATGAGCTTATGCGCGCCAATCTCGACAGTGTGTTCTACGTCGGCCAGGCGGTCGCCCGCCGCATGATCCCGCGCGGCCGCGGCAAGATCATCAACATCGCGAGCCTGCAGAGCGAGGCCGCCCGCTATTCCATCGCGCCCTACACGGCGTCCAAGGGGGCCGTGAAGAACCTGACGAAGGGCATGTGCGCGGACTGGGCGCGCCACGGCCTGCAGGTCAATGCCATCGGTCCGGGCTATTTCGTGACCCCGCTCAACCAGGCGCTCGTCGAGGACCCGCGCTTCGACGCCTGGCTCAAGGCGCGCACGCCGGCGGGCCGCTGGGGGCGCGTGGAGGAACTGCAGGGGGCAGCGATCTTCCTCGCTTCCGCCGCGTCCGATTTCATCAATGGCCAGGTCATCTACGTGGATGGGGGCGTGCTCGCCACCCTCTGACGCCCGAGGGCAGGCGGCTCGTGCCGGCACGGCCGCTGAGCAAGGGTCGACGACAAGAAACGACAAGCCGGAAACGGCGCATACAGAAGGGAAGGGAACGGAAACATGCCGACAAACGCCATCCGCAGCATCGCATTCGGCTTCGCCTCGGCGGCGGGCCTCGTCCTCGCCGGCCCCGTCGCGGCGCAGGAAACCCTCACCGTCTGGTTCACCAAGGGCTTCTACAAGGGCGAAGACGACGCGCTCCTGCAGATGATCGACAAGTTCCAGAAGGCGACCGGGGTGAAGGTCGACCTCTCGCTCTATTCCACGGAGGACTGCGTCACGAAGTCGGTCGGCGCGGTGGAGGCGGGCACGCCGCCCGACGTCGGCTATTGCACGACCTATGATTTCCGCACCACGGGCCAATGGGCCTGGGAGGGCAAGCTCGAGGACGTGACGGACGTGATCGAGCCCCTGAAGGAGAATTTCCAGCCGCAGGCGCTCGCCACCACCTATCTGATGCATGGCAAGACGGGCAAGAAGGCCTACTACGCCTTCCCCGTCGAGCAGCAGACGATGCACATCACCTACTGGAAGGACATGCTCGAGGAGGCGGGTTTCAAGGAAGGGGACATCCCCGCCACCTGGGACGCCTACTGGGACTTCTGGTGCGACAAGGTGCAGGGCGGCCTGCGCGCCAAGGGCAAGCGCGTCTTCGGCATCGGTCACCCGCTCGGCGTCGCCGCCTCCGACACCTTCTACAGCTTCCTGACCTTCGCCAATGCCTACGACGTCAAGATCGTGGACGACCGCGGCCGGGTGATCCTCGATCAGCCCGCCAACCGCGAGGCGATGATCAAGGCGGTGAAGGCCTATGCCGCGATCTTCCAGCGCGGCTGCACGCCGCCGTCGTCCGTCAACTGGCTCGACCCCGACAACAACGTCAACTTCCACAACCGCACGACGGCTATGACCCACAACGCCACGATCTCTATCGCGGCCAAGCATCTCGACGACATGAACAATCCCGCGCTGACCGCCGAGCAGCGCGAGCAGGCGAAGAAGAACTACTACGAGAACATCCGCACCGCCTATTTCCCCAAGAAGCCGGACGGCGGCACCTTGCCCAATCTCGCCGCCGTCAAGACGGCCGTGATCTTCGCCGACGCCAAGAACAAGAAGCGCGCCAGGGAGTTCATGGCCTTCATGATGAAGGACGAGAACCTGAAGCCCTTCGTCGAGGGCTCCGTGGGCCGCTGGTATCCGGTGACGGTCTCCGGCGCGCAGAGCCCCTTCTGGACGGACGGCAAGGACCCGCATCGCGCCGTGGTGCACAAGCAGTTCTCCGACGGCACGATCCCGTTCCCCTTCGTCTATAACTACAAGTTCACAGCCGTGAACGCGGAGAACGTCTGGGCCAAGGCCATCAACCGGATCATCCAGGACAAGGTCGCGCCCGAGCAGGCGGTCGACGAGATGATCGTGCGGATCAAGCAGATCGCCGGGTGATGCGTTCTCCCCCGCGGCCCGACGAAGGCCGCGGGGGACCGCCCGCAGGCCCAGCCCGCCCGCAAGGCGGGCGGCGACAATCCGCGGAGGGGATGCCGATGAGCGTGACGACACTGGGCAGCGCGCCCGCCTATGCGCCCGGACGGAGCCGTCCGGGAGGGCGTGCGTATTGGGGTGCCCTCATGCTCGCGCCCTATCTCCTCGTCTTCCTCGGGCTCGTGCTCTATCCAGTGGCCTACGGCCTCTATCTGGGGCTCGACACGCAGAGTTACCGCAAGCTCTTCCAGGACCCGATCTTCTACCGCACGGCCGTCAACACGATCCTCTTCCTGACGATCGCAGTGAATCTGAAGCTCGCGATCGCCCTCGCACTCTCGGGCTTCTTCGTCGTCGACAGGGCCTGGGTGAGGGTGCTGCTCGTCCTCTTCATCCTGCCGTGGGCGGTGCCCTCCATTCCCACGATCCTGTCGTTCCGGGTCATGCTCAACCCGGAGAACGGCATGATCAACCAGCAGCTCTTCCGCCTCTTCGGCATCTTCGACGGGCCGCCCTGGCTCACCGACCCGCGGCTTGCCTTCGCCTCGGCGATCATGGTGCACATCTGGAAGTCGCTGCCCTTCTGGACGCTCATCCTCGTCACCGGCCGGCTCGCCATCGCGAAGGACCTCTACGAGGCCGCGAGCGTCGACGGGGCGTCGCGCTGGCAGCAGTTCCGCCACATCACCTGGCCGTCGCTCGCCAATCTCTACCTGACTTCGACCATCCTCTCGATGATCTGGACGCTCGGCGACTTCAACAGCGTCTATCTGCTCACCGGCGGCGGCCCGGCTGACCAGACGCAGGTGCTCGCCACGCTCGGCATCCGCTACATGCGCAACAACAGCCTCGACCTCGGCATCGCCTCGATCATCGTGGCCATGCCGCTCGTGCTGCCGCTCGTCTTCGTGATGGTGAAGCGCCTGTCGAAGGGAGGTGAGGCATGATCCGCCGGCTCGACGAGGCAAAGCTCATCCTCATCGCCCTGCCGGTGATGCTGTGGACGCTTCTGCCGATCTACCACCTCTTCGTCCTGTCGATCTCGCCGCAGGACGCCGTCCTCGCCGGCGACCTGTGGCCGGCCAGGCCGACCTTGCAGAACTTCGCCCTCGTCTTCGGGCAGAAGCACTACTACCTCACGAACTTCTGGCGGCAGCTCGCCAACAGCTTCGTCATCGCGGTGGCGACGGGGGTGCTGACCCTCGTCGTCGCCACCTGCGCCGCCTTCGCCATCAGCCGCCTGCGGGTGCGCGCCGGTCGGACGATCATGAACATGGCGCTCGCCACCTATCTGATCCCGGCGGCCTTCCTGGCGATCCCCATGTACAAGGGCATGGGCAACTACGGGCTCCTCAACACGCGCACGGCGCTCGTGCTTGCCATGATCGCGCTCGCCTCGCCCTATGCCATCTGGGTGCTGAAGCAGGCCTCCGACAAGCTGCCGCGTGAGCTCGACGAAGCGGCGATGATGGATGGCGCTACGCCCCTGCAGCTCTTCCGCCTCGTCTACTTGCCGCTGATGAAGCCCTCGCTTGTGGCGATCGGCATCTATGCGCTGCTCCTTGCCTGGAACGAGTATCTCTACGCCTTCCTTCTGCTCTCGAGCGAGCGGGAGGTGCCGCTTGCCGTCGGTCTCGGGCTCTTCCTCGGGGCCGACGACGCGCCGTGGAACCTTCTGATGGCCACCGGCCTCATCTACGCCGTGCCGCCGGCGGCCATCTACTACGTGTTCCGCAAGCACATGGTATCGGGCATCACCGCCGGCGCGGTGAAGAGCTGAAGGCGACGGGCCAGGAACGCCCATTGCCGATGCCCGCCGCGGGGCGGGGGTGTGAAGAGTTGGGAACGAGGGAGCGCCCCATGGCGAGCGTCGGGATTCACAATGTCCGCAAGGCGTTCGGCGCCGCGCAGATCCTGCACGGGGTGTCGATTGACATCGCGGACGGAGAGTTCGTGATCCTTGT
>NZ_JASJEV010000018.1 GCF_030067675.1 Chelatococcus albus
CCCGTCATGGGCTCGAAGACGTCGCCGTAGCGGCCGGACGATCCGGGAACCTCACGACCGCCAATGAAATGACCAATAGTGCGCATGACGTCTCCTCCGCCGGGTCGTCTTGGGGGACCGTTTCGCCAACTCAATGCCGGTTGGCGGGAGGTTCCCAAGTCAACAGGTCGCGATCCGACCCATGGTGAAGCGGTGTCCTGTCACCGCAAGGCCGCGATCGCGTCTTCGTCTCAGGTATCATTGCCATAAGTGCACGACTATAGGACATTTCGAGGCTGAGCCGTGCGCATATGCCAAACCGACGAGTGAGCGTAGCATGAACCGCTTCGACTGGGACGACCTTCGTTTCTTCCTCGCCGTCGCCCGCGCGGGCAGGCTCACGGTCGCGGCGCGCCGGCTCGGCGCTGACCATGCCACGGTCTCGCGCCGCATCACCGCGCTCGAGGACGCGCTGAAGGCCAAGCTCTTCGAGCGCCGGCCGCAGGGCTATGCCCTCACCGAGCACGGCGAGCGGCTCCTGACCAAGGCCGAGACCATCGAGAGCGAGGCGCTCGCTGCCCAGAGCGAGATCGGCGGGGCGGACCTCGCGCTCTCGGGCACGGTGCGCATCGGTGCACCCGACGGCTTCGGCACCTTCTTCCTGGCGCCACGCATCGGCCTCCTGGCCGAGCGCTATCCCGACCTCGAGATCCAGCTCGTCGCCATGCCGCGCCTCCTGTCGCTGTCGAAGCGCGAGGCCGACATCGCCATTTCCCTCAATCCGCCGAAGGAGGGCAAGATCGTCGCGCGCAAGCTTTGCGACTATCGGCTGAGCCTCTATGCCACCGAGGGCTATCTCGCCCACGCACCCCGGCTCGAGACGGCGGACGACCTCTTCGACCATCAGGTCATCGGCTACATCGACGATCTCATCTTCGCCCCCGAGCTCGACTACCTCGACGAGGTCGCCAAGGGCCTGCGCGCCCGCGTGCAGAGCTCGAACATCGTCGCCCAGATGAACGCCGCGGTCGCGGGCGCGGGCATCTGCGTGCTGCCGGACTTCATGGCCGCGGGCGACGCGCGGCTGATGCCGGTGCTGCGCGAGCAGGTGTCGCTCGTGCGCTCCTTCTGGCTCATCGTCCATGCCGACCTGCGGGACGTCGCCCGCGTGCGCGCCACCGTCGATTTCCTGGTGCGCGAGGCGAAGAGCGCGCGCCATATCCTCATGCCCGGCGGGTGAAAGGGAATAATCGGGTTCCCCTGGGTGTCTTGGATTGACGGACAGACGCAGGGGCTGGGCAGGTGGAGACAGGGACGATGCCGCGTCTCGTCGGATGTCTTGCTTTGCTCGTCTCACTTCTCGGTTTCGCAGCCGCCGCCGGCGCGCGGACGGTATTCGTCATCGACCCGTCGCGCACGCATGTCGGTTTCGAGATCGCGGCGACAGGCTTTCCCGTCACGCGCGGGGAGTTCCGCTCCTTCGAGGGACGGCTCACTGTCGACTTCGATGTGCCGGCACGCAGCCGCGTCGCCTTCAAGGTGGCCGCCGCCTCGCTCGATACCCAGTCACGCAGCCTCGACGACTACATCAAGAGTCCCGTCTTCCTCGACGCGGCCAAGTACCCGACGATCTCCTTCAGCTCCACGGCCGTGGAGAAGCTCGACGAGCGCACGGTGCGTGTCACCGGGGACATGACGCTCCTCGGCGTGACGCGGCCCGCCACCTTCACCGTCACGGTGGAGCGGCGCGGGCGCGGCGGGCGTCAGATTCTCGGCTTTCTCGCCAAGGGGACCATCCACCGCTCGGAGTTCGGCATGATCTCCGGCCAGCCCCTCGTCTCCGACGTGGTGGCGATCTGGGTCGCGACCGAAGCGCAGGCGGAATGAGGAGGGGCCGATGCACGCCCGGGTGAGGCCGATCGGGGAGCGGTTGCGCGGATCGGGCAGTCGCTGGGGGCCGATCGCCCAGGCCTTCCACTGGATCTCGGCCCTTCTCGTCGTCGGCCTTCTCGTCGTCGGCTTCGTCATGACTCGATGGCGCTTCGATCTCGCCACGACATTCGAGCTCTATCAGGCGCACAAGTCCTACGGCCTGCTTGCGCTCATGCTCGTGCTCGCGCGCCTCGCCTGGCGGGGCTTCGACCAGGTGCCGGCGCCGCCGGCCTCGATGCGTCCCCTCGAGCGACGGCTGGCGCGCATCGTGCACGCCGCCCTCTACGTCCTGCTCGTCGCCCTGCCGGTCAGCGGCTGGCTCATGGCCTCGGCCTCGCCGCTCAGGCTGCCGACGCGTCCGTTCAACCTCTTCGCCATGCCGGACCTGGTGCCGCCCGGCCCCGTGCTCTTCGCGCGCCTGCGGCTTCTGCACGTGATCCTGTCGGACCTCCTCGTCGCCGCGCTGGCGCTGCACGTCGCGGGCGCGCTCAAGCACCATTTCCGGGACCGCGACGACGTGCTCCGGCGCATGCTGCCTGCCCGACACAGCCGGGATTGAGCGCCGGCGGATCTCCTGTCATGAGGGCGTCACCGAAGAATGCTCAAGGGAACCGCACGATCGGGATGCCGCGATCGTCGGCGGACCCCGGTCCACGCCTCCTGCCCGAACCTCCCAACGCCGTGGGAAACCCCATGACCGCCATCGCCCTCGACGGGGTGTCGAAACATTTCGGGACGTCGATCGCCCTCGACGACGTGAGCCTCGCGGTGCCGGAGGGCGCCTTCCTCGCCCTCCTTGGGCCGTCGGGCTGCGGCAAGACGACGATCCTGCGCCTCATCGCCGGCTTCGAGGCACCGACGCGCGGCGTCGTCCGCTTCGGCGCCCGCACCGTGGCGACGGCCGAGGCGCAGGTGCCGCCGGAGGAGCGGCAGGTGGCCATGGTCTTCCAGTCCTATGCCCTGTGGCCGCACATGACGGTCGCGGAGAACGTCGCCTATCCGCTCGCCACCGCGCGCCGGCCGAAGTCGGAGGTGGCCGGGCGGGTGGCCGAGGCACTGCACGTGGTCGGGCTCGCAGGCTACGGAGAGCGGCGGCCGGAGGCGCTGTCCGGCGGGCAGCGCCAGCGCGTGGCCCTCGCCCGGGCACTGGTACAGGAGGCCCCCCTTGTCCTCTGCGACGAGCCGCTCGCCAATCTCGACGTGCATCTGCGCGCGGCCATGCTCGCGAGCTTCCGCCGCCTGCACCGCGATACCGGGCGCACCTTCGTCTACGTCACGCACGACCAGGCCGAGGCGCTGGCGCTGGCGACCCACATCGCCGTGCTCGACGGGGGGCGGCTCGCCCAGCTCGGCGCACCGCAGGCGATCTATGCCGCCCCGGCCACCGAGGCCGTCGCCCGCTTCGTCGGCGAGGGACGCATCCTCGACGCCGTGACGCGCAGTCCGGTCGAAGCCGGGCGCCTGCCCGTGCGCCTCGCCGGCGCGGAACTCATGGTGCGCGCCCCCGCCGGCACCCGTCCCGGCGCCGTCAAGCTGCTGGTGCGTCCGGAGAACGTCATGCTCGGCGGACCGCTCGCGGCCGTGGTGAGGGGCGCCACCTACCGCGGCCCCGCATGGGCGGTCGAAGCCACCTTGCACGACGGGCAGAGCCTCATGCTCGCCCTGCCCGCCGCGCCGCGCGAGGGGGACCGGCTCGACCTTGCCGTCACCGACGCCTGGGTGGTTCCGGCGATCTGAACGGAGGCCCTGACCGGGATGAGGAAGCGCCGGAACCGGTCTTCGGTCCCGTCCCGCTCCAGCTCACCGTGATCTAGGCCCGCCAGGGCAGCACGCCGCGCGGCATGTGCCGGGCCGCCCGGTCGAGCCCGAGCATGATTGCCGCCACCACGGCGACCGCCGTGAGCGCGATGGCCGCGGCCTGGCTCGCGAGCCCTGCCTCTTCCAGGCTGTAGAGGGCGACCCCCAGCGTCTCCGTGCCCGACGACCACAGGAGCGCCGAGACGGTGAGTTCGTTGAAGGCGGTGAGGAAGACGAGGAGCCCGCCCGCCACGGCGGCGGGTGCCGCCGCCGGCGCCACGATCGTGGTGAGCCGGCGCGCAAAGCGCGCGCCGCAGACGCGCGCGGCCTCCTCGAGTTCGGCCGGCATCTGCGCCACGGCCGCCGCCGGCGCCTTGAGCGCCATGGGCAGGAAGCGCGCGCAATAGGCGAAGAGGATGAGGAAGGGTGTGCCGTAGAGGCTGATGCCGGCGAGGGGCAGCGGCTTCAGGAAGACGAGAATGAGCGCGATGGCGAGCACGACACCCGGCAGGGCATAGGGGATCTCGAGCATCGCCTCCAGGGGCCGCCGCAGCCGCCCCGCCGCGCGGTCGAGCGCGTGGGCGAGGGGGACGGCGGCGAGCGCGAGGAGAAGGGCGGCGGCGCCGGCAAGGAGGAAGGAATTGCGGAACGCCCGCACCGTCACGTCCTGGCGGAGGAGCACCTCGCCGAAATTGGCGAGGGTCAGGCTCTTGAGCGACAGCGGTACGCCGTAGGTCGGCACGAGCGCGGCTGCGGCGAGAGCCGAGAGCGGCAGCAGGAGCGCGGTGGCCACGACGAGCCACAGCCCCGCCTCGACGAGAAGGCGCCGCCGGCCGAGGCGGAAGAAGCCGTCGATAGACACGGCGGCGGCGTAGCGGGCCGGACGGCGGCGCAACGCGACGGTGCTGACCGCGACGCCGAGCGCGGCGACGAGCGCCACGACGAGCGACAGCGCGGCGACGTCGGCGATGACGGAGGGGCCGAAGCTCGACAGGCGGCGGTAGATGAGCGTTGGCAGGGTGAGATAGTTGGCCGGCATGCCGAGGAGCGCCGGGATGCCGAAATTGCCGACCGAGGCGACGAAGGCGAGGCCGCCGGCTGCGACGAGATGCGGCGCAGCGAGCGGCAGGAGCACCGTGGCCAGTACGCGCCGCGGTGGCGCGCCGGCGGTGGCCGCCGCCTCCAGGAAGTCGCGCGGCACCGCGCGCAAGCCCGCTCTGAGCGTCACGAAGACGAGCGGGGCGTGATGCAGCGCCATGACGGCGACGATGCCGGCCGGGCCGAGGAGCGGATTGGGCGAGCCGGGTGCGGGCGCGAGGCCGAGCGCCTGGGCGAGCGGTGAGGCGGGACCGGTCAGCGTCAGGAAGGCGAGTGCCGTGACCTGCGGCGCGATCATCATGGAGAGCACGAAGAGGAACGCGATGGCCCGCTTGCCCCGCATGTCGGTCAGCACGAGGGCGAGCGCGACCGCGGTGCCGAGCACCAGGGAGCCGAGGGCCGAAAGGAGGCTCGTCTCGATGCTGTGGCGTGTGGCGACAAGCGCCGCGCGGCTCGTGATCTCGGCGATTGCCGGGGCGGCATCGAAGGCGGCGCCGGGGGCAAGCGCCGTCAGCGCCAGCCGGCCGAAGGGCAGCGCCGAGAACAGGACGACAGCGGTCGCGATCAGGGCGAGGCCGATGGTTCCGCCGTCGCGCGGCCGCCGCAGCCGCGGGGGCCCGGCGATCGCCGCCGGCCTCTCCTCGACCCGCGCGGCGGCTGCGGCGGCGAGCGTCCCCAGGTCGGTGGGCGTGGGCCGCCGCGTCCGCCGCGCCTGCACGGGCTCGGCCGGCAGGGGGAAATCGGCAGGGCGGCGCGACAGCATGGGGCGAGCGGATTACTGGCCGAAGATGTCGGCGAAGGTCTTCTTGTTCTTCGTCTCGTCGGCGAGCGCCCTGGCCGCGTCGAAGGCGAGGACCCTGATCTCGGCGCGCGCCGGATAGCCGGGCGGCAGCGCCACGGCGGGATGGGCGGCGATGTAGCCCTGCTTCAGCGCGAGCTCCTGGCCCTCCCGCGACAGGAGGAAGTCGACGAACGCCCGGGCGGCGGCCGGATTGCGCGTCGACGTGAGGATGGCGACGGGTTCGGTCACGGCCGACACGCCCTCCTTGGGAAAGACGAAAGCGACTGGCGCACCCTTCGCCTTCTCGCGGATGGGCATGTAGTCGACGATGACGCCGTAGAGCTTTTCGCCGCCAGCGACGCTCTTCAGCACGTCGCCGTTGCCACCACCAGCCATCGCGCCGTTGTCCCTGAGCTTCTCGTAATAGCCCCAGCCCTCCTGCAGATTGGCGGTGAGCGTCGCGGCGTGGATGAGCGCCGCGCCCGAGTTGAGCGGGCTCGGCATCACCACCTGACCCCTGGCCTCCGGTTTCGTGAGGTCGCGCCAGGAGGTCGGCTGGAAGGACGCCTTGGCATTGTAGACGATGCCCGTGGTGATGAGCTTCGTCGCGAACCAGAACTTCTCGGGGTCGTGCGTCCCGGCCGGATAGGCCGAGACGTCGGCGGCCCCGTGCGCGAGGAGGCGGCCCTCCTTCTTCAGCCCCTCCATGGTGACGCTGTCGGCGATGAGGAGCACGTCCGCCTGCGGCTGGCCGGCCTCGAACTCGGCGCGAAGCTTCGCCAGGACGCGCGGCGTGCCGTCGCGCACGAAGCTCACCTCCACCTTCGGATGCTTTGCCTTGAAGGCGTCGATCGTCTGCTGGGCGTCGGTGTTCGGCTGGCTCGTGTAGACGACGAGCTTGCCGGAAACGTCCTCGGCGAGCGTGGCGGTCGGCAATGCGGCCGAAAGGACGAGGGCGGCGATCAGGCGCTTCATGCGGATGGTCCTGGCCTTTGCGGAGGGTGGTCCGGGCGGGGCGTCGCGCCGGCGCAAGGTGTGCCCGCGGGGTGGGAAGCGGCCTTGGCTCCGGCTTGGCTACGGTCTAGCCGAGCGAGGGGTTAGAGCGCCAGCGTGACGGGGCTGTGACATTTCCTCAAGCACCCGTGGAGGGCCTGCGGCAGCCGGGGCACTTGATGGGGGCGGCCGTTTCGTGGTCCAACCCTCGGGGACCAGACCGCCTGCGCCCGGGAGAACACCGATGGCCTCGAAGCTCGAACAACTGCGCGCCATGACCGTCGTCGTTGCCGACACCGGCGACATCGAGGCCGTGCGCCGTCTCGGGCCGCAGGACTGCACGACGAATCCGACACTGCTCCTGAAGGCGGTCGAGAACCCGGCCTATGCGCATCTGCTCGACGAGGCGGTGCGCTGGGGCCGCGCCCAGGGCGGCACGCCGGCGGCGGTGGCGGCTGCGGTGTGCGACCGCCTCGCCGTCTCGTTCGGGGCGGAACTCGCCAGGATCGTGCCAGGTCGCGTCTCCACCGAAGTGGACGCCGACCTCTCATTCGACACCGCGGCGACGGTCGCCAAGGCGCGGGCGCTGATCGCCGCCTATGAGGCGCGTGGCGTTCCGCGCGAGCGCATCCTCATCAAGGTCGCCTCGACCTGGGAGGGCATCCGCGCGGCGGAGGTGCTGCAGCGCGAGGGCATCGACTGCAACCTGACGCTGCTCTTCTCGCTCGTCCAGGCGGCGGCCTGCGCCGATGCGGGGGCCTTCCTCATCTCGCCCTTCGTCGGCCGCATCCTCGACTGGCACGTCAAGGCCGGCGGCGGCCCCTACACGCCCGAGACCGACCCCGGCGTCCTCTCCGTGCGCAGCATCTACGCCTATTACAAGGCGCACGGGGTGCAGACGGTGGTGATGGGGGCCTCCTTCCGCAACACGGGCGAGATCGAGGCGCTCGCCGGCTGCGACCGGCTGACGATCGGTCCGGCCCTGCTCGATGAACTGGCGAAGGACGAGGGCGCCCTGCCGCGCCGGCTCGATCCGGCGAAGGTCGGCGACGCACCGGCGAAACTCGCGCTCGACGAGAAGTCCTTCCGCTTCCTCCTCAACGAGGACGCGATGGCGACCGAGAAACTTGCCGAGGGCATCCGCCTCTTCGTCAAGGATCTGCGCGCCCTGCGCTCGCTCGTCGGGCAACGTCTCGCGGAAGCGAAGGCGGCCTGAGCGCCGCGCCGGAGGCAGGACATGGCGGCTCGGCCGGCATTGCTCGTCATCGACGTGCAGCGGGACATCCTCGCCCTTCCGGCGGCGGCACGCCCGGCGGTGGGGGAGCGGTTCACCGCGGTGCGCGGTCGCATCGGCGGCCTTGTCGAGCGGGCGCGCACATCCGGCGCGCCGATTGTCTTCGTGCAGCACGCCGGCCCGCCCGGTCATCGGCTCGCGGCCGGAACGCCGGGCTGGGAGCTGCATCCCGACCTGCCGCGCCGGGAGGACGATGTCGTCGTGCGCAAGACGGCCTGCGACGCCTTTCATGCCACGACGCTGCAGGTGGAGCTTGGCCGGCTGGGCGTCAGCCGGCTCGTCGTCGCCGGGCTCATGACGCAGTACTGCGTCGACACCACCTGCCGGCGCGCCGTCGGCCTCGGCTATGACGTCATCCTGGCCGCTGACGGCCACACGACGGCAGACACGGATTTGCTCACCGTCGAGCAGATCGTCGCGCACCACAACGCCCTGCTCGACGGTTTCGATGCGGGCGCGGCGACAATCGCGGTGCGCCCGGCCGCCGACATCGGCTTCGCCTGAGTGAAGCGGACGGCACGGACCGTCGAAAGCCCGGGAGCGGGTATCAGGCGGCCCTCGCCATGGCCTCGTTGAGGCATTCGAGGGAGAGGCCGCGGCCGCGGCGCGCCACCAGCGTGCAGCCCTTCGGCACCTCCTGCCAGCCGTCACGCTTGCCGTCGATCGGCTCCGACACGACGACAAGCGCGTCGCGCGTCTCGCGAAAGTAGAGGGTCGGGGGCTTGGCGTCGCAGGCCCAGCGGAAGGCCCACAGGTGCTCGCCGTCGGTCAGTGCCGCCGTGAAGCGCAGGGGCTCGTCGGTGCCCGTCTCCTGCATGTGCCGCTTCACGGCGCCGAGGGTGCAGGCCATGGCGGCCACCGGCTCATCGGCGAGGCCGTTGGCGAGGGCTGCGAGGAAGATCGCCTCCGAATCCGTCGTGCCGGCGCGCGTCGCATAGAGCGCGTCGGGAATCATGGCCTCGATGCGCCGCCGGATGCCGGCATAGCCGCCCACCTGGCCGTTGTGCATGAAGAGAAAGCGCCCCTGCGCGAAGGGATGGCAGTTGGCCCGGCTCGTCGCGGTGCCGGTCGCCGCGCGCACATGCGCGAAGAAGAGATGCGAGCGCACCTGGGCGCAGATGGAGCGCAGGTTCTCGTCCGACCAGGCCGGCCGCAGTTCGCGGTAGAGGCCGGGCTCGGGGCGCTCGCCGTACCAGCCGATGCCGAAGCCGTCGCCGTTGGTCTCGGTCTTCGCCTCCACGGCGTGCAGCGACTGGTGGATGAGCGAATGGCAGGGAGCCGCGACGAGCTCCTCAAGAAAGATCGGGTCGCCCCGATAGGCGAGAAAGCGGCACATGCCAGAGCCTTTGCCCGAGCCTTCGGCTACGCCGGCGAGAGAACCGCGGCGAACCTCCCGGAGGCCGCCGCACGATGCTCTTCCTACAGTCACGCCGGCATGCTGAACAAGCCGTTAACGCGCGCCGGCGAGAAGGGTCGGCTGGCGGCCCGTCAGGCGGAGACCGGGGCAAGGAGGCGGCGCACGGCATCGTTCCAGCCCGCGAGCTTGCGGTTGCGGGTGGCGGCACTCATGGTCGGCGTGAAACGCCGCTCGAGCCGCCAGCGGTCGGCGAACTGTTCGGGCGGCGGGAAGATGCCGGCCGCAAGCCCGGCGAGATAGGCGGCGCCCAGCGCCGTCGTCTCCTTCACCACCGGGCGGTCGACGGGGGCGGCGAGGAGATCCGCGAGCCGCTGCATGGTCCAGTCCGAGGCGACCATGCCGCCATCGACGCGCAGCACCGTCGCCGTCTCCGAGCCCTGCGGCCAGTCGGCCTGCATGGCGGCGAGAAGGTCCGCCGTCTGGTAGCAGACGCTCTCGAGCGCGGCGCGCGCCAGCTCCTTCGGCCCCGTGCCGCGCGTGAGGCCGAAGAGGGCACCGCGCACGTCCGGGTTCCAGTGGGGGGCGCCGAGGCCGACGAAGGCGGGCACCAGATAGACCTCCTGCGCCGGATCGGCGCCATCGGCGAAGGCGCCGGTATCGGCGGCGTTCTCGATGACCCCGAGCCCGTCGCGCAGCCACTGCACCGCCGCTCCCGCCACGAAGATCGAGCCCTCGAGCGCATAGGTGCGGCGGCCGCCGAGCTGATAGGCGACGGTGGTGAGGAGCTTGTTCCTGGAGGCGACCGGGGTGTCGCCCGTGTTGAGGAGCGCGAAGCAGCCCGTGCCGTAGGTCGACTTCATCATGCCCGGCTCGAAGCAGGCCTGGCCGACGGTCGCCGCCTGCTGGTCGCCGGCGATGCCGCGCACGGCGATGGCGCCGCCGAAGAGGCCCGGCTCGGTCTCGCCGAAATCCGCCGAGGAATCGCGCACCTCCGGCAGGAGGGCTCGCGGCACGCCGAGAAGGCTGAGGAGGTCGTCGTCCCAGGCGCCGGTGTGGATGTTGAAGAGCAGTGTACGCGAGGCGTTGGTGGCGTCGGTGGCGTGCACCCGCCCGCCGGTGAGACGCCACAGAAGGTAGCTGTCGACCGTGCCGAAGGCGAGCTCGCCGCGCTCGGCCCGCTCGCGCGCGCCTGGCACGTTGTCGAGAATCCAGGCGACCTTGGTGCCGGAGAAATAGGGATCGAGGATAAGGCCGGTGCGCGCCGTGACCATCGGCTCGCGGCCCTCGGCCTTGAGGCGGGCACACAGGTCGGCCGTGCGCCGGTCCTGCCAGACGATGGCGCGATGCACCGCCTCGCCCGTCTTCCGGTCCCAAACGATCGTCGTCTCGCGCTGGTTGGTGATGCCGATCGCGGCGACGTCGCCAGCCGTCGCATCCGCCCGCGACAGCGCGTCGCGGCAGGTGGCGAGCGTCGTCAGCCACAGATCCTCGGGCTCGTGCTCAACCCAGCCCGAGGCCGGGAAATGCTGCGGGAACTCCTGCTGCGCCACGGCCGCGATCGTCGTGTCGGGCCGGAACAGGATGGCACGCGAGGAGGTGGTGCCCTGGTCGATGGCGAGGAGGAAGGAAGCCACGGACATGTCCTTCGGAGGTCGAAGCAGGATGCTGCGCAAGTAAGGCCCCTCTCCCCGCGCGGGGAGAGGGTAAGGGTGAGGGGGCGGCGCCGGAAGAGGCCCCCTCGCGCGGGCCCGCCGAACGCGGGTCATCCGAGTTCGGCCCCTGTCGAGCACCGAAGCCGGAAACTTCCGACTTCGACGGCCCGCTCTGTCCTGGGAACCCGGGCCTGCCCGGGTTCCGTCTGCTGGCCTGCGCAAGCCTCATGCCTTCCGGCTTGCGCGGGAAGCGGCGCCGGCGGCGCCGCTCCGGCTCTCGGCTGCCCCTTCGTCTCAGCTCTTCTTGGGCGGGTTCGCCGGCCAGCTCTTGATGAGCGTGTCGTAGTCGACGGTCTCGCCCTTCGGCTTCTCGTTGGCGAGCTTCGGCTGCGGCGCCACCGTGCCGTCCTTCTTCACCCGCTCGAACCAGACCTCGGCCGTCTCCTTCTTGTTGAGCTTCGGCCCGCACTCGCCCTGGACGCCGGCGCGCTCAAGGCGCTCGAGCACCGAGTCCTGCGCGGCGGCGAGCGCATCCATCGCCTGCTGCGGCGTCTTGGCGCCCGAGGAGGCGTCGCCGATGTTCTGCCACCAGAGCTGGGCGAGCTTCGGATAGTCCGGCACGTTGACGCCGGTCGGCGTCCACTGCACGCGCGCCGGCGAGCGGTAGAACTCGACGAGGCCGCCGAGCTTGGGCGCCCGCTCGGTGAAGCTCTTGTGCCAGATGTCGCTCTCGCGGATGAAGGTGAGGCCGACGTGGCTCTTCTTCAGGCTGACGGATTTCGACACGACGAACTGGGCGTAGAGCCAGGCCGCCTTGCGCCGATCCACCGGGGTGGACTTCAGAAGGGTCCAAGAACCGGCGTCCTGGTACCCGAGCTTCATGCCGTCCTTCCAGTAGGAGCCGTGCGGCGAGGGGGCCATGCGCCACTTCGGCGTACCGTCCTTGTTCACCACCGGCAGGCCGTCCTTCACCATGTCGGCCGTGAAGGCGGTGTACCAGAAGATCTGCTGGGCGATGTTGCCCTGCGCCGGCACCGGACCCGACTCGGAGAAGGTCATGCCGGCCGCCTGCGGCGGGGCATATTTCTTCAGCCACTCGATGTATTTCGTGATGGCATAGACGGAGGCCGGGCCGTTGGTGTCGCCGCCGCGCTCGACGGACGAGCCCACCGGGCGGCAGCCCTCCATGCGGATGCCCCACTCGTCCACCGGCTTGCCGTTCGGCAGGCCCTTGTCGCCGTTGCCGGCCATTGACAGCCAGGCATCGGTGAAGCGCCAGCCGAGCGAGGGATCCTTCTTGCCGTAGTCCATGTGGCCATAGACCTTGACGCCGTCGATCTCCTTCACGTCGTTCGTGAAGAACTCGGCGATGTCCTCGTAGGCCGACCAGTTGACCGGCACGCCGAGCTCGTAGCCGTATTTCGCCTTGAACTTCGCCTTGATGTCCGGGTTGGTGAACCAGTCGTAGCGGAACCAGTAGAGATTGGCGAACTGCTGGTCGGGGAGCTGGTAGAGTTTGCCGTCGGGGCCGGTGGTGAAGGACTTGCCGATGAAGTCATCGACATCGAGCGTCGGCAGCGTCACGGCCTTGCCCTCGCCCGCCATCCAGTCCGTCAGGTTGACCACCTGGTTGTAGCGGTAGTGCGTGCCGATGAGGTCCGAATCATTGACCCAGGCGTCGTAGATGTTCTTGCCCGACTGCATCTGGGTCTGGATCTTCTCGACGACGTCACCCTCCTGGATGAGGTCGTGCTTCAGCTTGATGCCGGTGATCTCGCTGAATGCCTTGGCGAGGGTCTTCGCCTCGTATTCATGCGTGGTGATCGTCTCGGAGACGACGTTGATCTCCATGCCCTTGAAGGGCTCCGCCGCCTTGATGAACCACTCCATCTCCTTGAGCTGCTCTTCCTTGGAGAGCGTCGAGGGCTGGAACTCCGTGTCGATCCAGCGCTTGGCGGCCTCGATGTCGGCGCGGGCGGCGCCGGCGGCGAGGACGAGCGCCGCCGCGCTCGCGGTCAGGAGCAGTCTCGTGCGTGCGATAGGCTGTGCCATGCTTCTTCCTCCCTCATGGGTCCCGGCGGGACCCGTCGGCCGTTCCCTTCGGCGCGCCGCGCCGGAGAGCTTCGCGACCGGCCTCCCGACACCCCTCAGACGAAGCGGAACACCGCCGCGGCGTAGAGGAGCGAGAGGCCGAGTGCCCACCACAGGCTCGGTCCAACGAGGCCGAGCCAGGCGAGATTGATGAAGGCTGCGCCGAGCAGCGCGATGAACAGGCGGTCGCCGCGGGTCGTGGCGATGCGCAGCACGCCGACCCGCTCGCGCTCCGGCTTGACGAGGGCGAGCACCGTCATGAGCGCGAGCAGGCCGGCGATGGCGGCGAAGAAGACCGCCGTCTGCCAGGTCCAGGCCATCCAGGCGATGTCCATGGCGCCCTCCTCAAACCCGGCCGAGGGCAAAGCCCTTGGCGATGTAGTTGCGCACGAACCAGATCACGAGCGCGCCCGGCACGATGGTCAGCACCCCGGCGGCGGCGAGCAGGCCCCAGTCCATTCCGGCGGCCGAAACCGTGCGCGTCATCGTCGCCGCGATGGGTTTGGCGTCGACGGACGTCAGCGTGCGGGCGAGCAGGAGCTCCACCCAGGAGAACATGAAGCAGAAGAAGGCTGCGACCCCGATGCCTGAGGCAATCAGCGGCATGAAGATCTTGATGAAGAAGCGCGGGAAGGAATAGCCGTCGATCGCCGCTGTCTCGTCGATCTCGCGCGGCACGCCGGACATGAAGCCCTCGAGGATCCACACAGCGAGCGGCACGTTGAACAGGCAGTGGGCGAGCGCCACCGCCCACGGCGTGTCGAAGAGGCCGACGGCCGAATAGAGGTTGAAGAATGGCAGGGCGAAGACCGCCGGCGGCGCCATGCGGTTCGACAGGAGCCAGAAGAACAGATGCTTGTCGCCGAGAAAGCGGTAGCGCGAGAAGGCGTAGGCCGCCGGCAGCGCGAGCGAGATCGACAGCACGGTGTTGATGGCGACGTAGGTGAGCGAGTTGATGTAGCCCGAGTACCAGCTCGCGTCCGTGAAGATCTTCACGTAGTTATCGAAGGTGATCGTCTCGGGCCATAGCGTCAGGCCCGAGGTGATCTCCGTGTTCGTCTTCAGGCTCATGTTGACGAGCCAGTAGATCGGCAACAGGAGGAACAGGAGGTAGAGCGTCATGACGACGGCGCGGCCCCTCATGCCTCGACCTCCTTCTTCTCGGCGTCGGCATTGACCATCACCGTGTAGAAGACCCAGCACACGGCGAGGATGACGAGGTTGTAGACGATGGACATGGCGGCGGCCTTGCCGAGGTCGAACTGGCCGAGCGCCAGCTTGACCAGGTCGATCGACACGTAGGTCGTGGCGTTGCCCGGACCGCCGCCCGTGAGCACGAAGGGCTCCGTGTAGATCATGAAGGAGTCCATGAAGCGCAAGAGCACGGCGATGAGCAGCACGCGGCGCATCTTGGGAAGCTGGATGGTGGTGAAGACGGCGAGCCGCGAGGCACCGTCGATGCGCGCCGCCTGGTAATAGGCGTCCGGGATCGACTTCAGCCCGGCGTAGCACAGGAGCGCGACGAGGCTCGTCCAATGCCACACGTCCATGACGACGATGGTGATCCAGGCGGAGGCCGGGTCGAGCACGTAGTTGTAGGCGACGCCCAGGTGGTTCACGACCCAGCCGAGCAGGCCGATGTCGCCGCGGGCGAAGACCTGCCAGATGGTGCCGACGACGTTCCACGGAATGAGCAGCGGCAGCGCCATGACGACGAGGCTGAAGGCCACCGTCCAGCCGTGGCGCGGCATTGACAAGGCCACGACGATGCCGAGGGGGATCTCGATGGCGAGAATGACGGCCGAGAAGGCGAGGTTGCGCCACAGGGCGTCGAAGAAGCGGCCGCCGAGCTCGGTCGACGGGTCGAGGAGCTCCTGGAACCAGCCGACGCCGTTCCAGAAGAACTGGTTGTTGCCGAAGGTATCCTGGACGGAATAGTTCACCACCGTCATCAGCGGCACGATGGCCGAGAAGGCGACGACGACAAAGACCGGCAGGACGAGGAACCAGGCCTTCTGATTGACCGTCTTGTTCATGGGGCCGCCCTCCCTCACGCCGCCGTCGCGCCGGCCGGCAGGGCGGCGACAAGGTGGCCGTCGGCATAGATGTGCACGCGCGTCGGATCGAGGATGACCGAGGCCTCATCGCCGTCGACGGCGACGCCCTCGGGGACGGTCGCGGCGAAGGGACGTCCGCCGAGGTCGACACGGGCGATGCGCACGCGCCCGAGGTCATCGATGCGCTTGACGCGCACGGGCAGCCCGGCGCCCTTGGCGGCGAGGGTGGTGAACTCGGGCCTGACGCCGAGCTCGATGCGCCGTCCCTGCGGCAGGTCGGGATAGGCGCCGGCGAGCGGGATCGTCTGCCCGTCGACGCGGGCGGTCGTGCCCTCGACGGTGCAGGGCAGCACGTTCATGCCCGGCGAGCCGATGAAATGGCCGACGAAGGTGTGCTCGGGCCGCTCGAAGAGCGCGTCCGGCGTGCCCGTCTGCACCACGGCGCCGTCGTACATGACCACGACCTCGTCGGCGAAGGTCAGCGCCTCCGTCTGGTCGTGGGTCACGTAGATCATGGTCAGGTCGAGCTCGCGGTGGATCTCCTTGAGCGTCGAGCGGAGCTGCCACTTCAGATGCGGGTCGATGACGGTGAGCGGCTCGTCGAAGAGGATCGCCGCCACGTCCGGGCGCACAAGGCCACGGCCGAGCGAGATCTTCTGCTTCATGTCGGCGGTCAGGTTGTTTGCCCGGCGGTCGAGCACGCGGGACAGGCCGAGGAGGCGCGCGATCTCCTCCACGCGCCGGCGCACGACGGAGGCCTCGACCCTGCGGTTCTTCAGCGGGAAGGCGAGATTCTCGCGCACCGTCATGGTGTCGTAGACGACCGGGAACTGGAACACCTGGGCGATGTTGCGCGCCTCCGTCGGCAGGCGCGTCACATCGCGGTCGTCGAAGAGGATGCGCCCCTCGGTCGGCACGACGAGGCCGGAAATGATGTTGAGGAGCGTGGTCTTGCCGCAGCCCGACGGGCCGAGCAGGGCATAGGCGCCGCCCTGTCGCCACACGTGGTCGATGCGCTTCAGCGCGTAATCCTGCGGCCCTTTCGGGCCGGGCTTGTAGGAATGGGCGAGCTCGTCGAGGACGATGCGGGCCATGGGCTCATCCCTCCTCAGGCGGCGCGGGCGAGGTCCGGCGCAGCGGCGAGATTGCCGCCGGCGTCGAACAGGAAGAGGCGGTGCGGATCGAGATGGGCCGTGATGCGCATCTCGGGATCGAGACGGCGCACGCCCGGCACCAGGGAAACGAAGCGGTGCGCCGCGCCGTCGGCGGCGACGTCGAGATGGACGTAGCTCTCCGAGCCGGTGATTTCGGCCACCGAGACGGTGGCGGAGAGCGCGATCGACGCCCCCTCGACCGCATCGAGCATCAGGTGGTGGGCGCGGAAACCCACGGTGTAGCGCCCGTCCGGCACCGCGGCGAAGGCGCCGGCCGCCGGCACGATGGCCCCCGTGTCGAGCGTCACCCGACCATCGGCCTTCGTCGCGCCGAGCGTATTGAGCGGCGGGTCGGAGAACACCTGCGCCGTCGTCAGGTCGTGCGGTCGGCGATAGACCTGGGGGGTGGGGCCGAACTGGGTGACGCGCCCTTCGAAGAGGGTCGCCGTGTTGCCGCCGAGAAGGAGCGCCTCGGCGGGCTCGGTCGTGGCATAGACGAAGATGGCGCCGGAAGCCGCGAAGATGCGCGGCAGCTCCTCGCGCAGTTCCTCGCGCAGCTTGTAGTCGAGATTGGCGAGCGGCTCGTCGAGCAGCACGAGATCGGCCCGCTTCACCAGGGCACGGGCGATCGCCGTGCGCTGCTGCTGCCCGCCGGAGAGCGCGAGAGGCGTGCGCTCGAGATAGGGCTCGAGCTTGAGGAGCTTCGCCGCCTCCTTCACGCGCTTGTCGATCTCGCTCTTCGCCAGGCGGGCGACGCGCAGCGGCGAGGCGATGTTTTCGTAGACGGTGAGCGAGGGATAATTGATGAACTGCTGGTAGACCATGGCGACATTGCGCTTGATCACCGGCAGGCCGGTGACGTCGCGCCCGTCGACCGCGACCCGGCCCTCGCTCGGCGCGTCGAGGCCGGCCATGACGCGCATGAGGGAGGTCTTGCCGGCGAGAGTGGCGCCGAGGAGCACGTTGAGCGTGCCCTTCTCGAGGGTCAGCGACACGTCGCGCAGATGCACTTCCGCGCCGACTTGCCTGCGCACGTTGTCGAGAACGAGGCTCACGTCGTGGCGTCCCCTTCGTCAGGCTGCGGACGACGCGACGTCGGCCGTCGCGTTCTGCATGAATTCGTCGAGCGCGGCGCTTTCGGCCGCCGACAGGCGCAGGCCAAGCTTGGAGCGCCGCCACAGGACGTCGGCGGCGGTCGCAGCCCATTCCTCACGCATCAGGTAGCGCACCTCGCGCTCGGTGAGATCGGCGCCGAAGACCCGGCCGAGGTCCTGCGGGCCGCGCGCCCCATCGAGGAGGCGCGACACGCGCGTGCCGTAGGCGCGCACCAGGCGCTCGGCATGGCCGCGCGCGAGATAGGGATGAGCGGCGAGCGTCCGGTCCACGAGCGCGGCGATGCCGTCCGGCGGGAAGTCGCCGCCGGGCAGGGGCGCCTTTCCGGTCCAGTCGGCCGGCGCCTTCGGCGGCGGCAGATGAGCTTCGAGCTTGGCGAGCACCGCCGCGGCGAGGCGCCGATAGGTCGTGATCTTGCCGCCGAAGACGGAAATGAGCGGCGCGCCGCCGTTGTCCGAGTCGAGCACGAGAACGTAGTCGCGTGTTGCCTCCTGAGCCTTGGAGGCGCCGTCGTCGTAGAGGGGGCGCACCCCGGAATAGGTCCAGACGACGTCGTCCGGCGTCACCGGCTTCTTGAAATATTCGCTTGCCGCAGCGCAGAGGTAGCCGATCTCTCCGGGGCTCGCCGCGACCGCTGCCGGATCGCCGGAATAGTCGCGGTCGGTCGTGCCGATGAGCGTGAAGTCGCGCTCGTAGGGGATGGCGAAGACGATGCGTCCGTCGGCGTTCTGGAAGATGTAGCAGCGGTCGTGGTCGTAGATGCGGCGCACCACGATGTGGCTGCCCTGGACGAGGCGCACGGCGGCCGGCGCATTGACGCGCACGACCCCGCTCAGCACCTGCCCCACCCAGGGGCCCGCGGCATTGACGATCACGCGCGCCGTCACCGTCTCGCGCCGCCCGTCGGCCCGCTCGGCCGTGATGCGCCAATGGTCGCCGGCGCGCTCCGCCGCGACGACCCTGGTGCGCGGGCGGATGGAGGCGCCGCGCTCGGCCGCGTCCCGGGCGTTGAGCACGACGAGCCGCGCGTCCTCGACCCAGCAATCGGAATATTCGAAGGCGCAGGTGAACAGGGGCTTCAGCGGCTGGCCGGCGGCATCGCGGGAGAGGTCGAGCGTCCTCGTGCCCGGCAGGAGCTTGCGGCCGCCGAGGTGGTCATACAGGAAAAGGCCGAGGCGCAGGAACCAGGCCGGCCGCAGGCCTTTGTGGTGCGGCAGCACGAAGCGCAGCGGCCGGATGATGTGCGGCGCGAGCTTCCACAGCACCTCGCGCTCCATGAGCGCCTCGCGCACCAGGCGGAACTTGTAGTGTTCGAGATAGCGCAGGCCGCCGTGGATGAGCTTGGTGGAGGCCGAGGACGTGGCGCTGGCGAAATCCCCCTGCTCGAACAGCACGACCGACGCGCCCCGCCCGGCGGCATCGCGCGCGATGCCGCAGCCGTTGACGCCGCCGCCGATGATGGCGAGGTCGTAGGTCGCCTGATGCATTCACACCCCCGAGCGATACTCCCGGCAGCGCCGCCGTCCACGCCGTGCGGGCGCGCGGGCTTTCGTTTTCGTTGTCGAGAGACGCTATTCGAAGCAAAAACCGCAAGCAAGTGGGTTGAAACGAAAATCATACGAAAGGCGGACGGGCGCGTGGACGGCCGCCGCAGGGAAAGCGTCCCATGCCGGCGGGCGAAGGGGCCAGCGCCATGTGCAGGTCTCAGGCGGATTCGTCCTCGCTGGTGCCGACCTCGACCACTTCGACGCCGTGCTCGCGGCACAGCTCGCGCAGGGGGGCGGAGGCGAGCGCGTCGGTGACGAAGACGTCGATCTCCGACAGATGACCGATGCGCACGGGCGCGGCGCGCTCAAGCTTGAGCTTGTCGGCGACGAGCACCACACGCCGGGCGTTCTCGATGATGGCGCGCGACACGCGCACCTCGCGGTAGTCGAAGTCGAGCAGCGCCCCGTCCTCGTCGATGGCCGAGGCGCCGATGACGGCATAGTCGACCTTGAACTGGCGCACGAATTCGACCGCCGCCGAGCCGATCACCGCGCCGTCCGAGCGGCGCACGGGTCCGCCGGCGACGATGACGTCGATGCGCGGGTGGCGGTAGAGCAGCGTCGCGACGTTGAGGTTGTTGGTGATGACGAGCAGGCCCTCGTGCTCGGTGAGCGCGCGCGCCACCTCCTCCGTCGTCGTGCCGATGTTGATGAAGAGCGAGGCGCTGTTGGGGATGAGCTGCGCCGCGGCCGCGCCGATGGCGCGCTTCTCGGGCTGGGCGATGAAGCGCCGCGCCTCGTAGGCGACGTTCTCGACACCCGAGGCGACCACGGCGCCGCCGTGCACGCGCGACATCAGTCGGCGCTCGCACAGGTCGTTCAGATCCTTGCGGATCGTCTGCGGCGTGACCTCGAAGCGGACGGCAAGGTCATCGACGCTCACACGCCCCTGGGCGCGGGCGATGCTCAGGATCTCCTGTTGACGCGCCGAGATGAGTTCGTTCATCGCCCTTCGCTTTCGTTTTCGTTGCGTCGCACTTTCACTTTGCCACGGGCCCGATGCGAAGCGAAGACCGTCCGTCCGCTCATGTCGCCGGCATCCGCAGCCCCTGCGCGATCAGGCTTGCCCAGGCCTCCTCCGCCTCGTCGGCAAAGGCGAAGAGCGCGAGGTCGCGGGGGGCGATCATGCCCGCCTCCGCCAGCGCCTCGAAGTCGATGATGCGCGTCCAGTAGGCCTTGTCGAAGAGCACGACCGGCAGGTCGGGTGCCTTGCCGGTCTGCTGCAGGGTGAGGAGTTCGAAGAGTTCGTCGAGCGTGCCGAAGCCGCCAGGGAAGACCACGAGGGCCGCCGCGCGCATGGCGAGATGCATCTTGCGCATGGCGAAGTAATGGAAGCGGAAGGTGAGTTCCGGCGTCGAGTACGGATTCGGCTCCTGCTCGTGCGGCAGGGTGATGTTGAAGCCGATGGATGGCGCGCCCGCCTCCCAGGCGCCGCGGTTGGCCGCCTCCATGATACCCGGTCCGCCGCCGGTGGCGATGACGTTCTCGCGCGTGCCATCGTGGTTGTGGTTGAGCGCGCCGCCGCGCTCGGAGGCGATACGGGCGAAGCGCCGCGCCTCTTCGTACCAGCGGGCCTCGCGGGCGCGCCGCTCGGCCGCGCGCGGATCGTCGGCAGCGTCGTCCGGGTAGGGACCCGCCCCGAGTGGCCGCACGCGCGCCGAGCCGAAGACGACGATGGTGGAGCGGATGCCCCAGTGCCGCAGATGCTCCTCCGCCTTGGCATATTCGAGGAGGAAGCGCACACCGCGCATCGAGTCGCCGAGGAGGAACTCCTGGTCGAGTGCCGGCAGGCTGTAGGACCGCGACGTCTTCTGGGCGGTATTGTCCCGATCGTCCATTCCGCATCTCCCGCACCAGGCTGGCGACGCCCGCCGTCGAAGGGCAGATAGGCCGGGCGCGGGCGCCCTGTCGAGAGGCGCCGGCGAATGGCCGGCCGGCACGCGGCGCGCGGCGGCACGCGCAGGCGCCTGATAGGCTCGGGCGCGAGGCGATTCGACAGGGGACGACATGAAACTCTTCTTCGACCAGGCCCAGCTCGCGCATCGGCCGCGGCAATACATGGTGCACGGACGCATCGTGGACCCCTTCGAGAACCCCGATCGCGCCACGACGCTCCTCGATGCCCTCGACCGCCTCGGCCTGGAACGCGCCACGCCGCGCGACGCTGGCCGCGCGCCGATCCTCGCCGTCCATGCCGCCCACTACGTCACCTTCCTCGAGGAGGCCTATGCCCGCTTCATGGAGCTGCCCGGCGCGGGCCCGGAGGTCCTGCCCAACGTCAGCCCCTACCGCGGCGCCGGCGCCGATTTCGCCGAGCGCGGTCCGGCGCGGCCGAAGGGCATCATCGGTCGGGCGGGCTGGTACCTGAGCGGCATGTCCTGCGCCATGACGGCCGACACCTGGGCGTCGGCGTACGCCTCGGCGCAGACGGGGATAGCCGGGGCGGAGGCCGTGCTCGCGGGCGAGCGAGCCGCCTTTGCGCTCTGCCGGCCGCCCGGCCATCACGCCTATGCCGACCGCTCCGCCGGCTTCTGCTACCTGAACAACGCCGCGATTGCCGCCGAGGTGCTGCGCCAGGCCTTTCGCCGCGTGGCGATCGTCGATTTCGACACCCATCACGGCGACGGCACGCAGGCGATCTTCTACCGACGGGCCGATGTATTCTACGGCTCGGTGCACACCGACCCGTCCGACTATTACCCGCATCATGCCGGCTACGCCGACGAAACGGGCTTCGGCGACGGGGAGTGCGCAAACCTCAACCTGCCGCTCGCGCCCGGCGCGGGTGACGACGCCTTCCTCGACGCCAATACGCGGCTCGCGCTGGCGGTGCAGGCGCACGGGGCCGAGGCACTTGTGATCTCAGCCGGCTGGGATGCGCATCGGGAGGACCCGCTGTCGCGCCTCGGCGTCACCACCGATGCCTATCCGCGCCTCGGGGAGATCTGGGGCAAGCTCGGGCTGCCGACGCTGATCGTGCAGGAGGGGGGCTATTCGCTGGCCGCCGTGGCCGAGGCTGCGCCGGCCTTCGTTGCGGCCTTCCGCGCCGCCGCGGGCGCCTGACGGGGCGAGGGACACTCCGCGGCGCTTCGGCGCCAGCCTTGATGCGTGCGGGACTGCGAAGAGCGGCCGGGCCCGGAGCCGGGAGGGTCGCTCACTCCTCCTCGCCGAAGCGGTCGGCGAGCAGCGCCGTGATGGCCTCGATGCAGGCTTCGGCATCGTCGCCCCGAGCGGTGACCGTGATGGTCGTGCCCTGCGCGGCGGCGAGCGTCAGAAGCCCCATGATCGAGCGTCCTCCGACCGTCTCGCCGCACCGGGTGACATGGACCTCGGCCTCGAAGCGATCGACCGTCTGCACAAACTTGGCCGACGCACGGGCGTGCAGGCCCTTGCGGTTGATGATGGCAAGCTCGCGCGCGAGCGCACCATCCGGGACCGGCGCCGGCGGGCAGTCCTCGTCGACGGGAGCGGAGACGCGCATTTCGTTCATCGCTTGCCGTTCGTCACTTGCCCGCGAGCACCCGGCTCGCGACGTTGATGTACTTGCGGCCGGCCTCCTGGGCCTGCAGGACCGCCTCCTCGAGAGGCTTATCATCGCGCACGCTCGCAAGCTTGATGAGCATGGGCAGGTTGATGCCGGCGACGACCTCGACCTTGCGTCCGTTCATCACCGAGATGGCGAGGTTCGATGGCGTGCCGCCGAACATGTCGGTGAGAACGACGACGCCATCCCCGCTATCCACACGACCGACGGCATCGACAATGTCCTTCCGACGACTTTCCATGTCGTCCTCGGGACCGATCGTCACCGTCTCGATCTGCTTTTGGGGTCCGACCACGTGCTCCAGCGCGGCGCGGAATTCCGTCGCCAGGCAGCCGTGCGTTACCAGCACAAGACCGATCATTCAGGAACCTGAGGGCACTGCCCTTGCTGCGGAGCAGCCATTTTGTGCATTGCGGCGCCGAGTGCAAGGGCATTGCGACCATTTGGTCATCATTCAGCCATACAAACCTCGGCGCCGGACGGTTCTTGCAACGCCAGGTAGGACATTACGAGCCCATGCGCGTTTTCGTCGACCCTCACGGCGAGCCTCGGGAGCACGATTCCTTCCACGTCGGTCACCATGTCCTCTTCCTCGGGCATGCGTTCGGGCAGCGCCGTCAGACAGTCGACGACAAGGCGCAGCACCGCAGCCGCCTCGTAGGGCATGCGCACGATGCCGACGCCGCGCAGCTCGAACATGCCGGCGATCGCCGGCACCGGGCGGGCGACGATCCGCCTTCCCCCGGGAAAGAGGCGCACGCGGTCGTCGGCGACGAGCCGGGCGAAGCGTCCCTGCCGGCTGGCCTCCTCGACCAGCCGCCGCGCCAGCACCGACTTGCCGGTGCCGGAGGCGCCGCGGATGAGGATGCCCGCCTCGCCGACGAGAACGCAGGTCGCGTGAATGGTTGCCGGCTCGCTCATGTTCTTGCGCCCGCGGCCGCCGGATTCATCGCCGCCGGCAACCGCACGACGAAACGGGCGCCGAGCACCGGCCGCTCCCCCTCGACCCCCGCCGGCCCGAGCCGGTTCTCCGCCCAGATGCGGCCGCGGTGCGCCTCGACGATCTGGCGCGAGATCGACAGGCCGAGGCCTGAGTTCTGCCCGAAGCCCTGCTCCGGCCGGTCGGTGTAGAAGCGCTCGAAGACGCGCTCGAGTGCGTGGTCCGGGATGCCGGGCCCATCGTCCTCGACGGCGATCTCCACGTCGGTCTTGAGGCGCCGCAGGCGCACGCGCACCTCGCCGCCGGGCGGCGAGAAGGAGCGCGCGTTGTCGAGCAGGTTGTTGAGCACCTGCCCGAGACGGCTGTCGTGACCCATGACGAGGAAGGCGTCGCGGCCGAGGGCGCTCGGATCGACGGCAAGGCGCGTCAGCGGCGCATCGGGATGCCGCACCTCGTTCGCGACGGACACCACGGCCTCTGCGAGACGGCGCATCTCCACCGGCTCGGCGTCGGTGCGGGCGAGCTCGGCGTCGAGGCGCGAGGCATCGGAGATATCGCTGATGAGCCGGTCGAGGCGCTTCACGTCGTGCTGGATGACGCTGAGCAGCCGCGCGCGCGCCTCCTCGGTCCGCGCGAGCGGCAGCGTCTCCACGGCGCTGCGCAGCGACGTGAGCGGGTTCTTCAGCTCGTGCGCCACGTCGGCGGCGAAGCTCTCGATCGCGTCCATGCGCTTGTAGAGGGCGCGCGTCATGTCGCGCAGCGCCCCCGAGAGGTGGCCGATCTCATCGGACCGCTCGGTGAAGTCCGGGATCTCCTGGCGCGACTTGATGCCCCGGCGGACGCGATCGGCGGCCTCGGCAAGCCGGCGCATCGGGCCGGCGATCGTGCCCGCAAGCAGGAAGGAGAGCACCACCATGACCGCCGCCGCGACCGCGAAGACGCGGATGATGGCCCAGCGCTCGGCGGCGATGATCGAGTCGATGTCCCCGCCCTGCGTGGACAGGAGGAGCGCGCCGCGCACGGTGCGGAAGCGCTGGATCGGCACGGCCACGGACACGATGGTTTCGCCGCGCGCGTTGACGCGTACGATGGAGCCTGGCGTGCCCGACAGGGCCCGCTGCACCTCGGGCAGGGCCTTGCCCATCGTCGGCGCGAGTTCCTCGGCGAGCGGCGGGGCCGAGCGCCAGAAGAGGCCCTTCAGCGTGTTCCAGACGCGCTCGCCGAGCGTCTTGTCCTCCTTGGCCAAGGGCGGCAGGTCGAAGCGCAGGATGTCGCCACGCGCATAGAGCGAGCGCGAGTCGAGCAGCAGGAGGCCGTCGCGGTCGTAAATGCGGGCGCGCGTGCGCGTCGGCGTCACGAGGCGGCGGAGCACCGGCGCCACGCGCTCGGGGTTGATCGAGAACTCGAGGGGCGACAGATCGTCGGACAGGCCCGAGCTCTCGCCGGCCTGCAGCTGCAGGAGCTTGTCGGGATCGATGGTGATCGTGTCGGTCTCGACGGTGGCGGAGGCTGCCACCGCGCCCGCGATGATCTCGCCCTGGGTGAGCAGGCTCTGCACGCGCGCGTCGATGAGGCCGGCGCGGAACTGGTTGAGATAGAGGAAACCGACCAGGAGCGCGACGAGGCCGGCGAGATTGAGGACGACGATGCGCCGCGTCAGGCTCGACGAGGCCCGCGCCGACACGGCATGGGCAATGCGCCGCACACGCTCGCCGATGCCCGGCGAGCGTTCCGCCACGTGCTCGCCGTCGGCCTCGACCGGGAACGAGCTCTGATCGATCGGTTCGACGGACATGGCCCCGACC
This sequence comes from Chelatococcus albus, assembly GCF_030067675.1. Taxonomy (GTDB): domain Bacteria; phylum Pseudomonadota; class Alphaproteobacteria; order Rhizobiales; family Beijerinckiaceae; genus Chelatococcus_A; species Chelatococcus_A albus. Next base: position 25,135 of record NZ_JASJEV010000018.1, read on the forward strand.
GGCGCATCGTTCATCGCGACATGGACGCCGCGTCGATCTTACGCCTCCTTGAAGCGATAGCCGACGCCATAGAGCGTCTCGATCATGTCGAAGCTCGTGTCAACGGCCTTGAATTTCTTGCGCAGGCGCTTGATGTGGCTGTCGATGGTGCGGTCGTCGACATAGACCTGATCGTCGTAGGCCGCGTCCATGAGGGCGTTGCGGCTCTTCACCACGCCCGGGCGCGTGGCGAGCGCCTGCAGGATGAGGAACTCGGTGACGGTGAGCGTCACGGGTTCGTTCTTCCACGTGCAGGTGTGGCGCTCCGGATCCATCTTGAGCAGGCCGCGCTCCAGCGCCTTGGCGTCGGCCTCGCGGGGCACCGCCTGGTCGCGCGGGCTCGCGCGGCGCAGCACCGCCTTGACGCGCTCGACGAGCAGGCGCTGCGAGAACGGCTTCCGGATGAAGTCGTCGGCGCCCATCTTGAGGCCGAACAGCTCGTCGATCTCCTCGTCCTTGGAGGTGAGGAAGATCACCGGCATGTCGGTACGCTGGCGCAGGCGACGCAGGAGCTCCATGCCGTCCATGCGTGGCATCTTGATGTCGAGGATGGCGAGGTCGGGCGGGTTGTTCTTCAGGCCGTCGAGCGCGGAAGCGCCGTCCGTGTAGGTCTGGATGCGATAGCCCTCCGCCTCCAGGGCGATCGACACGGAGGTCAGGATGTTGCGATCGTCATCGACGAGGGCGATGGTCGGCATGCTTCTTCGCTCGTTCGATAGTCCAATAGAACGGGGTATATGGCTGTCGGCCAGTTCCTCGCGGTCGAGCAAGGCCGAAATATGACCGCGCCGGCGCAAGGAACTGTAGTCCTTTCCGGCGCTTGCCGCCATTCAGCAGGTTCATCACGAGGTTATATCCATGTCCGAGCGTCCCGAATCAACCCAGAGTTTTGACGCAGTCGCCGCGGCCAAGAGGCTCATGCGCACCGTCCGCTACGGAACACTGGCGACGCTCGACGCCTCCGGGGCGCCCTATGCCTCGCTCGTCAATGTCGCGTCCGACATCGACGGCACGCCGATAACCCTCATCTCGCGGCTCGCCCTGCACACGCGCAACATCGAGGCCGACGGCCGCGTCTCGCTGCTGCTCGCGACCGTCGGGGCGGGCGACCCCTCCGCCCATCCGCGCATCAGCATCGCCGCGCGGGCGGAGAAGGCGACGGACGAACGTGCGCGGCGGCGCTTCCTCATGCGCCACCCCGGCTCGGCCGGCTACGCCGGTTTTCCCGACTTCGCCTTCTATCGCCTGGTGCCGACCGGCGCGCATCTGGTCGCCGGCTTCGGCCGCATCGTCGACCTTGCGCCCGCGCAGATTCTCCTCGACCTGACCGGGGCGGAAGGGCTCGTCGAGGGCGAGGCGAGCGCCGTCGATCACATGAACGAGGACCACTCCGAGGCGCTGGCGCTCTACGCGACCCGCCTCCTCGGCGAGCCGGCCGGCGACTGGCGCACGACCGGCCTCGACCCCGAGGGGATCGACCTCATGGCAGGCGACCTCACCGCCCGTCTCATCTTCCCCGAACGCATCGGCCCGGGCGGCAGTCTGCGCGCCACGCTCGTCGAACTCGCCCGGCAGGCGCGCGCCCGGGACGCCGCCTGAGCACCGGCGTGGCTGTGGCGCGTTACAGACTCCGGATGATGTCACTCGCCGCCCTTGTGGGCCAGCCGCCCGAAAGGGTAGCTGTCGCCCGCGCCCAATTTCTGTCATATGGGCGCGGGAGGAGCCTGGTGCCCGGAGCACGAAGCCGAAGACCGGCGACCGGTCTTCGGTCGCCGTCGTGTCCGGGCGTGTTGGAACCGGTCACGTTTGCGACCTCGGCCCGGCCCTGGCCGGGGTCATCGTGATCCACCGGAGCTGCGCAGCGGGAGGCGAGGGCGGCAGGGAGCGTGCCGTCGCCCCCGGTCGAGGAGGATCGTTTCGTGGACAACGTCGGCGTATTCAACGGCGCGCACGGCGCCGAGGCTTTCGGCTTCCGCAATCTCAAACGCGTGCACTGGAACTTCGAAGCGCCCCGCCTCTACGAGGAGACGCTGAGGCGCGGCGAGACCCAGCTCGCCAAGGGCGGTGCCGTCGTCGCCGAGACCGGCGTCCACACCGGCCGCAGCCCCAAGGACAAGTTCATCGTCAAGGATTCGACCACCGCCGAGGTCGTGTGGTGGGACAACAACGGCGCCATCTCGCCGGCCCAGTTCGATGCGCTGCTCGCCGACTTCCTGAAGCATGCCGAGGGCAGGGAGCTCTTCGCCCAGGACCTCTACGGCGGCGCCGATCCGGCCTATCGCGTCAAGGTGCGCGTCTTCACCGAATACGCCTGGCACTCGCTCTTCATCCGCAACCTGCTCATCCGCCCCGAGCGTGGGGAGCTCGCCGGCTACGTGCCGGAGCTGACGATCGTCGACCTGCCCTCCTTCAAGGCCGACCCCGCCCGGCACGGCGTGCGCTCCGAGACGGTGATCGCCTGCGACTTCACGCGCAAGATCGTGCTCATCGGCGGGACGTCCTACGCCGGCGAGATGAAGAAGTCGGTCTTCACCTACCTCAACTTCGTGCTGCCGGCTCAGGGCGCCATGCCCATGCACTGCTCGGCCAACGCCGGGCGCGAGGGCGACGTCGCCGTGTTCTTCGGCCTCTCGGGCACAGGCAAGACCACGCTGTCGGCCGATCCGAACCGCACCCTCATCGGGGACGACGAGCACGGCTGGAGCGCGAGCGGCGTCTTCAATTTCGAGGGCGGCTGCTACGCCAAGACCATCCGCCTGTCGCGCGAGGCCGAGCCCGAGATCTACGCCACCACCGAGCGCTTCGGCACCGTGCTCGAGAACGTCGTCGTTGATCCGATCACGCGCGAGCCGAACTTCGATGACGCGTCGAAGACCGAGAACACGCGCTGCGCCTATCCCCTCGACTTCATCCCGAACGCGAGCCCGACGGGCCGCGCCGGCATGCCGAAGAACATCGTCATGCTGACCTGCGACGCCTTCGGCGTGCTGCCGCCCATCGCCAAGCTCACGCCGGCGCAGGCCATGTACCACTTCCTCTCCGGCTACACCGCCAAGGTCGCCGGCACCGAGAAGGGCGTCACCGATCCGCAGGCCACCTTCTCCACCTGCTTCGGCGCCCCCTTCATGCCGCGCCACCCCTCCGTCTACGGCAACCTGCTGCGCGACTTCATCGCCAAGCACGGGGTCGACTGCTGGCTCGTCAACACCGGCTGGACCGGCGGCAAGCACGGCATCGGCCGGCGCATGCCGATCCGCGTCACGCGCCGCCTGCTGACCGCCGCCCTCGACGGCTCGTTGAACCGCGCCGACTTCCGCACCGACCCCTATTTCGGCTTCTCGGTGCCGACCTCGGTACCCGGCGTCGAGCCGCACATCCTCTATCCGGTGAAGACCTGGGCCGATAAGGCCGCCTTCGCCGAGACGGCGAAGAGGCTCGTCGGCATGTTCCGCGAGAACTTCGCCAAGTTCGAGGCCCACGTCGATGCCGACGTGCGCTCGGCCGGGCCGGAGACCTCAATCGCCGCCTGAGCCGGCGGGCGGTCGGTTCCGCTGTGAAAACAGAGAAGGCCGGCGCCGCGGCGCCGGCCTTTTCGTTTGGCCGCGGGACCGCGCCCTTCAGCGGAAGAAGATGAAGGTCGCGACGACGAACAGCGGCACCAGGATGCCGCCCGACCACAGCATGTAGCCGAAGAAGCTCGGCATCTTGACGCCGCGGTGGCGGGCGATGGCGTAGACCATGAAGTTCGGGGCGTTGCCGATGTAGCTGTTCGCGCCCATGAACACGGCCCCGGCCGAGATGGCGGCGAGGGTGAGCGCCATCGGCCCCATCAGCGTCTGAGCCTCGCCGCCGGCGAGCTGGAAGAAGACGAGATAGGTCGGCGCGTTGTCGAGGAAGGAGGAGAGGCCGCCGACGAGCCAGAAATATGCCGCGTTGACGGGGGCGCCTGTCGGATCCGTCACCAGCGCGACGAGCGGCGCGAAGGCGCCGTCGGGGCCCGCCTTGAGCATGGCGAGCACGGGGATCATGCAGGTGAAGATGCCGGCAAAGAGCTTCGCCACCTCCACGATCGGCCCCCAGGTGAAGCCGTTGCGGTGGCGGATGCTCCTGTCGGTGAGCGCCAGCGAGGCGAAGGCGACGCCGAGGATGATGGCGTCGCGCAGGAGGTTCTGCAGCTCGATCTCCGCGCCCGGCAGGCGGAGGACGACGCCCGGTTTCCAGTTGGCGCTCATCAGGATGGCGGCGATGATGATGCCGATGAGAGGGAGATTGACGAGCCCCTCGAGGCCGAGCCGGCTGTCCGGGGTGGGGTCGCGCAGCGGCGGCATGCCCTCCTCGCGCCGGTAGAGGGCGGTGTCGAGCAGGAAGAACACCGCGAGCAGGGCGACGACCATGAAGGTTGTCTGGGGTAGCAGGTGCTTCGTCGTCCAGAAGAAGTCGACGCCCTTCAGGAAGCCGAGGAAGAGGGGCGGGTCGCCGAGCGGCGTCAGCGAGCCGCCGATGTTCGAGACGAGGAAGATGAAGAAGACAACGGTGTGGACGTTGTGGCGCCGGTTGTCGTTGGCGCGCAACAGCGGCCGGATCAGCACCATGGACGCGCCCGTCGTGCCGATGAGGCTCGCGAGCCCCGTGCCGAGGGCGAGGAGCAGCGTGTTGACGGCCGGGCTGCCGTGCAGGTTGCCCTTGACGAGGATGCCGCCGGCACAGGTGAACAATGCGAAGAGCAGGATGATGAAGGGCAGGTATTCGAGGAGCATCGTATGCAGAAGCGCCTCGACTGCCGTACCTGCGCCGCGCGCGAGCGCCAGCGGCAGCGCCGTGAGCAGTGCCCATGCGAGGGCGGCCTTGCCGTAGTGGTGCTCCCACAGCCGATGGAAGGCGAGGGGGCCGAGGGCGATCGACAGGAGAATGCCGGTGAAGGGCAGCGCCCAGATGAAGCCGAAGGAAGCGCCGTCGAGCCCCTCCGCCGCCAGCGCCGCTTGCGGCACGAATACGAGACAAAGAGCGGCGACGGCGGCAAGCGGCCGACTGATCCTCACTGGCTTCCTCCCCGGATATGCGCGACGGTTCGACGCTGCTTAGCGAAACAGCCGGGGGGTGGCAATGCGCCGCAGGCCCGGCGATGCGATCGCAGGCGGCGGCCAGGCTTCGTCGCCCTGTTGCGCGGCGGCGCCTCAATTGAGGACGGCAGCGGGTGCGACGAGCAGGGTCGGGATGCGCCCGTAGGCGGCGATGATCTCCGCCTCCTCGCTGCCCTGCGTCGCCTCGTTCACCGTCTGCATCAATGCGACGACGCCGGCCTTCGACTGCGAGAGCTGCTTGGCGAGGTGCCCGGCGAAGGCGGCGTCCCGCGCCCAGGTAGGCGCCTCACGCACGAGCCGGCCCTCCGCCGAACGGCTGAAGGGTTGCACGACATAGAAGGTCGTCTCCGACATGGGGTGTCCTCCATGTTGGTGGGGGCGACGATGCCCCGTGGCCGCACCTCCCGACCGTTCGGCGAAGTGCGGGCGATTGCGGCCCGAAGACCGCTCGGATCGCCGCGTCAGGCGGCGCATTGCAATGCGGCCGTCGCGATCCTCGCTGATGCGACTGCCGGAAAGGCCCCGGATGAGGGCGGCGAGGTGGCGCATCGCCAGGTCTTGCGGCGCATGCGCTGTGTTGCCCGGTTGGACCCGACGGTCGCGATCCGTCGTTCACGGCCCGGCCGCGGCTCGTCGGCTTTGTGGTTCCCTTTCGCCCGACGGATGCGCGACCCGCCGAGCCCGATCCACCAATCCTGTCGTCGCCTCGATGCGATCGGCATTGCCAGCCAGACGCCATGCTGAGCCGGCATGGTTAATGAACGGTTAACGGCGGTGCGTCGGCATCCCCGCCTCCTCCTTCGCTGCCTTCGGAGCGAGAAAGCGGCGTGGTGAGTGCGAATTGCCTCACGCCCCGGCTGAGGGGGCGCATGCCGAGATGGTGCAGGCGGCCGCCTCGTCCTTCAGCCAGGCCCGAAAAGCGGCGATGTTGGGTGCGGCGGCGGCCGCCTCGGGGCAGACGATGTAGTACTGGTAGGGGCCGCGCACCTCTTGCGGGAAGGGGCGCACGAGCCGGCCGGCCGCGAGGTTGTCGCCGATCAGCGCGCTCGTCGCCAGTGCCAAGCCCTGGCCGGAGATGGCGGCCTGCAGGGCGAGGAAAGTGTGCGAGAAGCGTGGCCCGTGCTCGGCGTCGACGATGTCGGCGACGCCTGCCGCCTCGAGCCAGCGGCGCCAGGTGACATGTTCGGGAATTTCCGGCGAGGGTGGCTCGTGCAGGAGCGTGTGGTGGCGCAGGTCCGCCGGTTCCCGCAACGGCCGCGCCGGGTCCTCGGCGAGCCCCGGGCTGCATACGGGGAAGAACACCTCATCCATCAGGAAATCGACGTGCAGGCCGGGATAGACGCCACGGCCGAGGCGGATGACGATGTCGACGTCCTCGCGGGCGAAATCCGTCAGGCCGATGGAGGCGAGCACGCGCACGTCGAGATCCGGCCGCAGCCGGCGAAAGGCGCCGAGGCGCGGAATGAGCCACTGCGCCGCGAGCGAGGGCACGGTGCTCACCGTGAGCACGTTCGAGACGTCGCGGGTGAAGCGGGCGGTGGCATCGGCGAGGCCGTCGAGCAGCTCGCCGATGGCGGGCGCATAGCGCTGGCCTGCGTCCGTCAGGGCAACGCCCTTGCTCGGCAGGCGGCGGAAGAGCGGGCGCCCCAGCCACCCTTCAAGCGCCTTCACCTGCTGCGCGACGGCGCCGGCGGTGACGCCAAGTTCCTCGCCCGCCTTCTGGAAGTTGAGGTGCCGGGCGGCAGCCTCGAAGGCGCGGACGGCGTTGAGCGGGGGCAGGCGGCGGCGCATGGAATTCAGTAGTTTTTCTATGTCTGAGGCCGAGGACTTCTGGTTTGAAACCCGGGCCCTCCAAGCACATCCTTACCACTGAGCACACCGCAATGCGGCGAGGCTCCCGAAGGAGGATGCCATGCACGCGATCCTAGCACCGACCACAGGGCGAGAAAATCTCGGCCTTCTGCCGAGCGGCGGCCTTGCGCGCGCCCTGCTGTCTCTGCTCGACACGCTCGACACCTGGGCGACGCGCGTCGCCCAGCGGCGCGCCCTGGAGCGGCTCGATGGCCACATGCTGCACGACCTCGGCCTCTCGCGCGCCGACGTGGAGCGGGAGGCGGGCAAACCCTTCTGGCGGGCGTGACGCGACCGGCAATGCACGAGGGCACTTTCCGATCCAGTCGAATCGGAAAGTGCCCCTATCTGTTTGAGAACAGCACATTTTCTCCGCAGAGCCGGCTCCCGCCTCGGCGGACAATGCCCGGGCGCATCGCTGCGCCGGTCAGGCGTGCACGCCGAGCTTCTTCTGCAGGCTCGTGGAGGAGGTCGTGTACTGAAAGGTGAGCTTCCTGTCCGGATAGACGTAATGGAAGACACGCTGCGCGCAGAGCGCGCCCTCGTGGAAGCCGGAGAGGATGAGCTTGAGCTTGCCCGGATAGTGGTTGATGTCGCCGATGGCGAAGATGCCCGGCACGCTCGTCTCGAACTTCTCGGTGTCCACGGGAATGACATTCTCGTGGAGATTGAGGCCCCATTCTGCGAGCGGCCCGAGCTTCATCGTCAGGCCGAAGAAGGGCAGCAGCACGTCGCAGGCGATGTCGTAGGTCGTGCCGTCGTCACGCCGCACCACCACGCCTTCGAGCACGGGTGCCTTGCCCTTGAGAGCCACAACCTGGCCGATGTCCAGGTCCATGGCACCCTCGGCGACGAGGGTGCGCATCTTCTTCACCGTGTCGGGGGCGGCGCGGAAGACGTCGCGGCGGTGCAGCAGCGCCAGGCGCTTGGCGAGCGGTTGCAGGTTCACCGTCCAGTCGAGGGCCGAATCGCCGCCGCCGACGATGAGGATCCTCTTGCCGCGGAAGGGTTCCATCTTGCGCACGGCATAGAAGACGCTCGTCCCCTCGAAGGCGTCGATGCCGGCGATCGGGGGCTTCTTGGGCTGGAAAGAGCCGCCGCCGGCAGCGACGATCACCGCCTTGACCAGGAACTCGGTGCCCGAATCCGTGCGCAGGCGGAAGAGCGGCGTTTCAGGCGTGCCCAGAACCTCGAGACTCTCCACCATTTCCGACAGGTGGAAGGTCGGATGGAAGGGCTCGATCTGGGCCATGAGATTGTCGACGAGGTGCTGGCCCGTGATCATCGGGAAGCCCGGAATGTCGTAGATCGGCTTTTCCGGATAGAGCTCGGCGCACTGGCCGCCGACCTTGGGCAGGATGTCGACCAGGTGGGAGCGGATGTCGAGGAGGCCGAGCTCGAACACCGCGAAGAGGCCGACGGGCCCCGCGCCGACGATGACGACGTCGGTCTCGATGCGATCCGTCATGGCAACATCCACCCTCCCAGCAACCGATGCCGGTCGCATAGCACGGGACGCGCGATGCGCCGAGGGCGGATCAGGCATGTTTCGCTTGGGAGACCGAGCTGAAGACCGGAGCGGGGCCGGAAGGGTCGCCTGGTCTGGGGCTTTCTATGGGAAGGCGGCCGGGCTTTCGCCCGGCCGCCCCGCGCGTGGTGGGAGGGCCCGCGCGTCCCGGCTCCTCGCTTCAAGGAGCCGGCAATCGGAACGTATCGTTCTGGTGCGCCGATCAGTTGACCTTGGCCTTGCCTGCTGCGTCGATCGCCGCGCCGGCGCCGGCCTTCAGGTCCTTCTTCACCGCATCGGCCTTGGCGTCGGTCTTCACCTCGCCCTTGGCATCGACCTTCGCTGCGCCATGGGCATCGCCCCCGGCCTTGGAGGGGGCGCCGGCGGTGCCATGGGTGGCCGTGCCGGCACCGCCCTTCACGTCCCCCTTGGCGCCGACCGGCAGCTTGCCGGTGTCGACCTGCACGCCGGTTGCAGCCTTTCCGTCGGCGCCGACGCTCACCGACCCTTGCGCGTTCGCGAGCACGGGCAGGCCGGCGACGGCGGCGACGGTCAGGGCGAGAATGGTCTTGCGCATGGTGAGCTCCTTCGTTCGCTCATCTGGCTCCGAAGCGGTGCCGCGAGAGGCGGCACCCCGTTCGTTCGAAGCTGGCGCGACACTAGCGGGCCCGGCGTGGCCCGGCCCTGAATGGTGCGATCACCCGGGGTTCAGGCTGTTGGCGGGAATGCGGCGGCGGCCCCGGAACCGCCCCAGAGGTGAACGGTTCACCCCGCCTCTACCGCCGTCACGGCGAAGCCGAGGGTCGCCCCGGCCGTGGCGCCCCCTTCGAAAACCACGCTCTTGACGACTGCATGGGCGGCGACGCCCGGCGCGAGCCTGAGCCGCTCCACGGAGTAGCGGGTAATGCGTGCGACGATGTGGCCCTGGCCGCAGGCGAGCGTCACGTCCGCCACCGCGTCGCTCACGGTCCGCACCGCGACGACGGTGCCCGGCAGCACGTTCAGGGCGCTGATGTCCGCGGGGGAGGCGAGCGCGACCATGACGTCGCGCGCCGGGATGCGCAGCCGCACCGGGGTCGCGGGCGCGAGCGCGAGGCGCGGCACGCGCAACTGGCCGACCGGCGATTCGAGGCGGGTGAGACCGGCCTCCGCCTCGTGTGCCGCCACGCGCGCTTCGACGACGGCGCCGGACTCCCCGTAGCCGAGCGGCGCGAGCGCCACGCCGGCGAGCACCTCTGCCGCCGGCCCGCAGGCGGCGACCTCCCCGGCATTGAGCGCGACCACGGTGGTGGCGAGCCGCGCCACCTCGGCAAGGGAATGGCTGACGTAGACGATCGGCACGCCTATCTCGTCGCGCAGGCGCTCGACATAGGGAAGGATCTCGGCCTTGCGCGCCTCGTCGAGGGCGGCGAGCGGCTCGTCGAGAAGGAGGAGCCGGGGGCTGCGCAGGAGAGCGCGGCCGATGGCGACGCGCTGCTTCTCGCCGCCGGAGAGGCCCGCCGGGCGCCGGGCGAGCAGATGGCCGATGCCGAGGAGTTCGGTGACGTGGCCGAGGTCGCCCCAGCGCTCGGCGCGCGGCGTGAACCAGCGTCCGAAGAGGAGGTTCTGCCGCACGGTGAGGTGGGGAAAGAGGCGCCCCTCCTGGAAGACATAGCCGACACGGCGCTTGTGCGCCGGCAGGAAGACGCCCAGCTCGGTGTCGACGAAGGTCACGCCGTCGACAATGACCCTGCCCTCCTGCGGGCGCACGAGGCCGGCGAGGATATCGACGAGCGAGGTCTTGCCCGCGCCCGAGCGGCCGAAGAGCACCGTGATCCCTGCCTCTGCGCGGAAGCGCGCGGCGAGCGTGAAGGCACCGAGCCTGTGCCGCACGTCGACGTCGAGCGTCATGGACGCGCCTCCTCAGACGATGCCGATGCGCCGGCCGACGGCGCGGGCCAGCAGCTCGGAGGCGACGAGCGCCGCCATCGACACGGCGATGGAGACGAGCGTCAGGCGCAGCGCCGGGGTGTCGGCTCCCGGCACCTGGGTGAAGGCGTAGATGGCGAGCGGCAGGGTCTGCGTCTCGCCGGGGATGTTCGAGACGAAGGTGATCGTGGCGCCGAACTCGCCCATGGCCTTGGCGAAGGCGAGCACCCAGCCGGCGAGAATGCCCGGCAGGACGAGGGGCAGGGTGACGGCGAAGAAGGTCGCGACCGGCCCGGCGCCGAGCGAGCGTGCCGCCGCCTCGAGCCTGCGGTCCACCGCCTCGATGGACAGGCGGATCGCCCGCACCATGAGCGGAAAGCCCATGACGCCGGCGGCGAGCGCCGCCCCCGTCCAGCGGAAGGCGAAGACGATGCCGAAGGTCTCGGCAAGGAAGGCGCCGATGGGGCCGCGCCGACCGAAGGCGAGAAGCAGCAGATAGCCCGTCACCACCGGTGGCATGACGAGCGGCAGATGCACGAGGCCATTGACCAGCGTCTTGCCGAGGAAGCGGCCGCGCGCCAGCACGAGCGCCACGAGCGCAGCCAGCGGCAGGCTCGCGAGCGTCGCCCATAGCGAGACGCGCAGGCTGAGCGCCAACGCCGTCCACTCCTCGGGCGAAAGAAGCATGCTCACTGTCCTACTTCAGCACCGTGAAGCCCTGGCGCTCGAAGACGGGCCGTGCGGCGGGCGAGTTGAGGAAGGCGAGAAAGGCCTTGGCCTGAAGGCTCGACGAGGCCGTTGTCTGGGCGACGGGGTAGATGATCGGGGGATGCGTGTCCGCCGGGAAGGTGGCAACGACGCGCACCGCGGGGTCGGCCGCCGCGTCGGTCGCATAGACGATACCGAGCGGCGCCTCGCCGCGCGAGACGAGGAGGAGCGCGGCGCGCACATTCTCGGCCTCGGCGACGCGGGCCTTCACCCCCTCCCAGGCGCCGAGCTTCTCGAGGGCCGCCTTGCCGTACTTGCCGGCGGGCACGGCCGCCGTGCTCGCCATGGCGAGGCGTCCGTCGCCGAGGAGCCGCGCAAGATCGACGCCCGGCGCGAGGCTGACCGCCGCCTTGCTTTCCTTCGGGGCGATCAGGACGAGGCGGTTGCCGAGGCGATTCGCGCGCGTGTCCGCCCGTATGAGACCCCGCTGAACAAGATAGTCCATCCAGTCGAGATCGGCGGAGATGATGACATCCGCAGGCGCTCCCTGTTCGATCTGCCGGGCGAGCGCCGAACTCGCGGCATAGGAAATGCGCGCGCGCCGCCCCGTCTCCTGCTCCCAGGCGGCGTTCAGCTCGTCGAGGGCGTTCTTCATGCTGGCGGCAGCGAGGATGACGAGCTCGCTCTCTTCTTTGCTGCCTTGCGCCACCGCGGGCGGAGCGGGGGGCCCTGGCCAGAGCGCCGCACCGAGGACGAGGGCCACGAGGGCTGCAAGACAGGAACGCCGCCTGATCGCCACGGTCATCTCCATCTCTTCACGCAAAGGTCAGCGACATATTCTCCAGAACATATCGCCCGGCATCATAGCTGGGCGCTATATTCAATCAACTATGACGGCGACGACCCCTCCGGCCACCGTGGACAGCCTGCCGCGGCCGGCGCAAGGTGTCCTCACGGCGCATCCCGGCCGGGCGAATCGGGAATTCACGTCGCAGCCATGGCCACCCTGAGCATCCGCATCGACCTCGACCCGCAGGGGCGCCTGGGCCCGGGCAAGATCGCGCTCCTCGAGGCTGTGGCCGCGCACGGTTCGATCTCCGCGGCGGGACGGGCGATGGGCATGTCCTACAAGCGGGCGTGGGAACTCGTCGCCGCCCTCAACGGACTGTTCCGCGAACCGCTGGTCGCGGCGCATATGGGCGGGCGGCGCGGCGGCGGCGCCTCCCTCACGCCGCTCGGCCAGGCCATCGTGGCGCACTACCGTGCCCTCGAAGCCGAGGCAGCGGCGGCCGTCGCCGAGCACATGGCGGCCATTCAGGCGGCCGCCGCCCCGGTGACGCCAGCCGATTGACGGAGGAGCAGGCTCACCCCGCGTCACACCTTCAGGATGTGCGGCATCGGTTGCGGATCCCGGCGTCTCACAGGACACCTGTCCGCCGGTGACGACAGTGGCAGGCGCCGGGGCGCGGCTCTGCATGGGCCACAGCCGATGCCGCATGTGCGGACGCTGCGTCGTGCCGCCGCCCGCGTTCTCTGTCGGGGACGCCCGCCTGCGGCGCATGGCTTGGTCCCTTCCACAGCGCCTCCCTTGCCCGCTAAGCTCGCCCACAAGAACAACGCCGGAGGAAACGCATGAATCGAATCGATTTAGATGGCCGCGTGGCGGTGGTGACGGGTGGGGCGCAGGGCATCGGGCGGGCGGTCGTCGAGCGCTTCGTCGCCTCGGGCGCCACCGTCGAGATCTGGGATCTTGACGGAAGCCTCGGGGCGCAAACGGCGGGCGAGATCGACGGGCCGGTGTCGGCGCGCGGGGTGGATGTCACAGACTACGCCGCCGTCGAGGCCGCGGCGAAGGCGGCGGAGACTGCACACGGGCGCGTCGACATCCTGGTGACCTCGGCGGGGATTGCCGGCCCCACCTACAAGACCTGGGACTATCCGCTCGAGGACTGGGCACGCGTGCAGCGCCTCAATGTCGACGGCACCTTCCACTGCTGCCGGGCGCTGGTGCCGGGCATGATGGCGCGCGACTACGGCCGTATCGTTCTCGTCGCCTCCATCGCAGGCAAGGAGGGCAATCCCAACGCCTCGGCCTATTCCGCCTCCAAGGCCGCGGTGATCGGCCTCACGAAGTCGCTCGGCAAGGAGCTCGCCGGCTACGACATTGCCGTCAACTGCATCACGCCGGCGACGGCGAAGACGCGCATTCTCGACCAGGTGAGCGACGAGTTCATCGGCTACATGCTGTCCAAGATCCCGCGCGGACGCTTCGTCGAGGTGCGCGAGATCGCCTCCATGGTGACCTGGCTCTGTTCGGCGGAGAACAGCTTCACCACGGCTGCCGCCTTCGATCTCTCGGGCGGTCGGGCGACCTATTGAGGATGACGAGCGGGTCGCGGACCGCTGTGCCCCGCATTCACCGTTGAGCCCTGGCCTCCCGCCGGGTAGCGTCGGGCCATGGTCGCCCTGCCTCCCCTCGTCCTCGACACCTTCGGCGAGCGCGTCATGGCGCTCGTCGACGAACTCGCCCGCCACAGCGACGAGCCCGGCCGCCTGACGCGCCTCTATCTGTCGCCGGCCCATCGCGCCGCGGCCGAGGCCGTGCGCGCCATGATGGAGGCGGCCGGCATGGCGGCCCATATCGACCCGGTCGGTACGGTCGTCGGTCGCTACGAGGGGCTGGCGCCCGGGGCGCCGGCACTTCTCATCGGATCGCACATCGACAGCGTCGTCGATGCCGGGCGCTATGATGGTCCCCTCGGCGTCGCCTGCGGCATCGTCCTGGTCGAGGAGCTGCACCGCCGCGGCGAGAGGCTGCCCTTCGCCATCGAGGTCCTGGCCTTCGGCGACGAGGAGAACGTGCGCTTCCCGACCAATCTGTCGAGCTCGCACGCCCTCGCCGGCCGCTACGACCCCGCCTGGCTCGACGGCAGGGATCGCGACGGCATCACCCTGCGCGAGGCGCTCCTGTCCTTCGGCGGCGATCCCGACAAGGCGACGGCGCTCGCGCGCGACCCGAAGAGCGTCATCGGCTATCTCGAGGTGCATATCGAGCAGGGGCCGGTGCTCGAACGCGAGAACCTGCCCATCGGCATCGTTTCGGCCATCGCCGGTATCACGCGGGCGCGCATGACGGTGAAGGGGGAGGCCGGCCATGCCGGCACGGTGCCGATGGATGCGCGCCGCGACGCGCTCGCGGCGGCGGCCGAAATGATCGTCGCGATCGAGCGGCTTGCCGCACGGCGTCCCGACACCGTGGCGACGGTCGGTGCCCTCGAGGTGGCGCCCGGGGCGAGCAATGTCATCGCCGGCCGTGTCGATCTCTCCCTCGATGCCCGCGCCCAGGATGATTCGGTGCGCCGGCCGATGGTGGCGGCGATCGTCGCCTCGCTCGAGGTCATCGCCGCGCGCCGCGGCGTCGAGGTCGCGGTCGACCTCTATTTCGACGCGCCGGCGACAGCGATGGACCGGCGGCTCATGGCCACGCTGGAGCATGCCGCGAAAACCGAGGGCATGACGCCGCGCCGGCTCTATTCCGGCGCCGGGCACGACGCCATGGCCATGGCCGGCCTGTGCCCTGCGGCCATGCTCTTCGTGCGCTGCAAGGGCGGCATCAGCCACAATCCGGCGGAGTCGATCACGGCCGACGACGCCGATGCCGCCGTACGCGTGCTCCTGCAAGCCGTTCGCGATCTTGCGGCGCGTCACGCGCCGCACTGAAGCCTCCCAGGGCCGGAGCCGCGTCGGCGATGAAGCTCCCGGCTCAGGTGCCGACCTTCACGCACCACGGATTGCCGCGCGCATGGCCGGCGCGCGGCACGGCGACGCCGAGATCGATCATCCTCTTGCGCACGCTCTGGCCGTTGGCGACGACTCGCACGAGATGGGCGCCGCTTGTCGCCGTGCGACCCGTCGGGACGATCTCGATTCGGCCCCGGCCCATGATCTGGCCGAGCGCCTTGCGCGCCTCACGGCCGCGGATGCGCTCGTAGAAGCACTGGGCCTTCTTGATGCGCGGCGCGCGCAAACCGGCGATCTCGAAGGTCTCGTCGCCGACCTTGAAGATGGCACCGGTGATCACCTTGACCTCCCTGGGCGCGACGCTGCGCACAACCGCGGCCGGCGGCTCGCCCGGCTGGGCGAAAGCCTCGCCGGCTCCCGCGAGACCGAAACCGAAGACGGCGGCGAGCACCATCCGGGCCCAGACAGAGCGCAACGGCCAATGCCTCACCGGCGTCATCGAAGCCCCCACGTGACGGACACTGGGCAGGCGGTGTCCATGCACCGTCTGCCCGTGCCCATTGAGCGCAAGGCTTGCTGAACAGGCAATTTACAAATCGTTCATGTGGCGCCGGTGGACGGCGGCCAGGCGCCGAGGCAGCGCGCCCGCGGGGGCGGCGCTGCGCGGCCTCATTCGAGCGCGCCGATTACGCTCTCCGCTGCCGAAAGGATCGCCCCCGAGCGCGCGAGCTCGAGGATCTGGCCCATCTCGGTGGCGTACCAGCGGTCGCCGTCGAGGGCCGGCGGAATGACAGCGCGCACGGCCTCGAGTACGGCGGCCGTGCCCCTGCCGAGGGGATGGTCCTTGGCGAGCGGCCCGACGAGCGACAGGGCTTGAGCCGCCATGAGGATTTCCGTCGCGACGATCTGCTCGACGTTCTCCACGATGGTGCACGCCTTGCGGGCACACCACGTGGAGTTCGACACATGGTCCTCGGCGTTGGACTTGCCGGGGATCGAATCGACCGAGCCCGGCGTCGCCAGCGTCCGGTTCTCCATGACGAGGGCGGACATCGAGCACTGCACGGTGGCGAAGCCGGTATTGAGGCCGCGCTTGCCGGCGAGCAGGTTGCGCGGCAGGCCGTAGCTCATCGTCGGGTCGATGAGCCGGGCGAGGCGCCGCTCGGAGATGGAGCCGAGGTCGGCGATCGCGATGCCGAGGAGGTCCATCGCCTGGGCGATGTACTGCCCGTGGAAATGGCCGCCGGAGATGGACACGTAGCCGCCCGCCCCGTCGTCGAAGATGAGCGGATTGTCGGTGGCCGAGTTGATCTCCGTACCGACGACGCCCTCGATATAGCCGAGGGCGTCCGCCACCGGGCCGTGCACCTGGGGTCCGCAGCGCAGGGAATAGACGTCCTGCACGCGCGGCGGCGGCGGCTTGGCCGGATCGCGGTTCTCGTCGGGGAAGACGATGTGGCGCGCCTCCTCCGAGCAGCGCCGGCTGCCGGCGGTGAGGCGCAGCACGTTGCGCGCCGTGCGGGCCTGGCCGGGATGCGGCCGCGCCCGGTGCACGCGCGCGTCGAAGGCGGCGAGCTCGCCCCGCATGGCCTCGAGGGTCAGCGCGAGGGCCACATCGGCGGTCTTGAGAATGCGGCGGGCGTCGTGGGTCGCGAGCGCGGCGAGCGCGAGCGACACCGTCGAGCCGTTGATGAAGGCCGAGGCGTCCTTGGCGAAGAGCGGGAAGTCCGGTTCGAGGCCGGCCTCGGCGATCGCCACGCGGGCCGGCATGCGCTTGCCGTTGTGCACGATCTCCGCCTCGGCGAAGCCGCACAGCGCCCCGGTCATGTGTGCGAGCGGGGCGAGGTCGCCGGAGGCGCCGACCGAGCCCTTCTGCGGGATGACCGGATGGAGCCCCGCGGCGAGGAAGGCGAGGAGCCGCTCCACCACCTCGACGCGCGGGCCGGAGTAGTTCGAGGCGAAGGCGTTGGCGCGCAGCAGCATGGTGGCGCGCGTGACGTCTTCGGCGAAGGGCTCGCCGACGCCGGTGGCATGCGCGAAGATCGTCTTCTGCTGATAGGCCACCATGTCGGCGATGCGCACACGCTGGTCCTTGAAGAGGCCGACGCCGGTGTTGAAGGCGTACATCAGCGGCGCGTCGTCGTGCATCCAGGTGGCGTCGATATAGGCGCGCGTGGCCGCGATGCGTGCCCGCGCCTCCTGCGCCAGTGCCGCGGGGGCGAAGCGCCCTTGCGCGTCGCGCCGGGCGACGCGCGCCACATCCTCGATCGTCAGTGTCGCGCCGTCGATGGTGACGGTCATCGGCTTGTCCCTCGTCCAACCGTTCGCAAGAGGAGCGCCGAGGCTAGCCCATGGCGCGGCCGGGCGTCGATGCGCCGCGCATGCGTAAGACCTTTCGGTTTGACGAAAGAGTGGTGGCCGAAACGGCCGTCAGCCGAAGAGGAGGAGGCCTGCGAGCCCCGCAGCGCCCACGCCGATGCGCCACCAGGCGAAGGGGGCGAAGCCCCGCCGCGAGACGAAATCGAGCAGGAAGCGCACGACGAGGAGGCCGGAAAGGAAGGCGGCGACGAAGCCGACGCCGATGAGGGCGCCGTCGTCGAAGGAAAGATTCCTGTAGTTCTTGAGGAGATCGTAGGCGAAGGCGCCTGCCATGGTCGGCATGGCGAGGAAGAAGGAGAATTCCGCCGCGGCGCGCTTGTCGGCGCCCATGAGCATGGCGCCGACGATGGTCGCCCCCGAACGCGACACGCCCGGGATCATCGCAAGGCACTGGAAGAGGCCGATCTTCACGTACATCGCCAGCGTGAAGCGCATGGCGTCGTGGTGGCGCGCCTCCAGCCTGAGGCCGTCGACGACGAGGAGCACGAAGCCCCCGAGGATGAGCGTGAGCGAAACGATCCAGGGGTTGAAGAGCACGCCCTTGATGAAGCCGTGCAGGAGCGCGCCGAGGGCCGCCGCCGGCAGGAAGGCGACGAGGACGCCGAGGACGAAGCGCTGGACCTGATGGTCCGATGGCAGGTCGCGCGCCATGGCGAGGAGCCGCGCCGCATAGACCGAGAGGATCGCCAGGATGGCGCCGAGCTGCACCAGCACCTCGAAGGTCTTGCCCGTCGATTCGAAGCCGAGGAAGTGGCCGAGGAGGAGCAGATGGCCCGTCGAGGACACCGGGATGAACTCGGTAAGACCCTCGACGAGACCGAGCAGGGCCGCTTTGACGGCTTCGGCGATGATCATGCGGCCTCGCGCGCGTGGCGCCCGGGCGATGCGGCGCCGGGTCGCCGGGAGTGGATGAGTGTGGATGGCGCGATTCGAGTTGTGAGGCGCCGGGCGCGGTTTTATACGGAGCTGCCGTGACGCGCCAGACTGCCCGCAAGGCTTGGCGCCAGCGGCGCGTCACCTCCGTCTTCCCATCCCCCGCCTTATTGTCGCCCGCCCCCCGGCTTCTGTTCGCGTATCATGGCGACCCTCTTCCATTACCCCTTCTGTCCGCACTCGCGTTTCGTCCGCCTCGTCCTCGCCGAGATGGGCATGGAGCCGACCCTCGTGGAGGAGCGGCCGTGGGAGCGGCGTCGCGACTTTCTCGTCATGAACCCGGCCGGCACCGTGCCGGTCTTCGTCGAGGAGCAGGGCCTTGTCGTGCCCGGGCCGCAGGTCGTCGCCGAATATCTCGATGAGACGCGCGGCCTCGGCCTCGACAGCCGCCGGCTCCTGCCGGAGAACCCGGCGGCCCGCGTCGAGGTGCGGCGCCTGCTCGACTGGTTCCATATCAAGTTCTTCGACGACGTGTCGAACTACCTCGTCGTCGAGAAGATCTACAAGCGCTTCATGGGCAGCGAGGCCGGCGGCGGCCCGCCGGACATGAGCGCCATCCGCGCCGCGCGCGCCAACGTGCGCTATCATCTGCGCTATGTCGGCTTCCTCGCGGCCAAGCGCAACTGGCTCGCGGGCGCCGATCTCACCTATGCGGACCTCGCCGCGGCCGCGCATCTGTCCTGCGCCGACTATCTCGGCGACGTGCCGTGGGACGAGGACGAGCAGGCGAAGGCATGGTACGCACGCATCAAGTCGAGGCCGTCCTTCCGGTCCCTGTTGGCGGACCGGGTGGCGGGCATGGCGCCGGCGGCCCACTACGCGGATCTGGACTTCTGAGTGGCGAGGCGCTGAAGCGCGCCCTCGTCGCCCGCGCGCTGAAGGAAGGCTTCGACGTGGTGCGCGTCACGACGCCGGACGCCATTCCCGAAGCCTCGCCGCGCCTCGCCGCCTGGCTCGCCGCCGAGCATCACGCCTCCATGCTCTGGATGGCGGAGACGGCGGAGCGGCGTGCCTCGCCCCGGGCCCTGTGGTCCGAGGTGCGCTCGGTCGTCGTGCTCGGCATGAACTACGGCCCGGCGAGCGATCCGCTCGCCAGCCTTTCGATGAAGGACCGGGCCACGATCTCGGTCTATGCCCGCAACCGCGACTATCACGATGTCGTCAAGGGCAAGCTCAAGCAGGTCGCGGGCTTTCTCGCCTCGACGGCGGGCGGCGACGTCAAGGTCTTCGTCGACACCGCGCCGGTGATGGAAAAGCCGCTCGCCCAGGCCGCGGGCCTCGGCTGGCAGGGCAAGCACACCGTGCTTCTGTCGCGTGATTTCGGCAACTGGCTGTTCCTCGGCGTGATCTTCACGACCGCGGCGCTGCCGGCGGATGCGCCGGAGGTCGATCACTGCGGCTCCTGCCGGCGCTGTCTCGCCGCCTGCCCGACGAACGCCTTCCCGGCGCCCTATCAGCTCGATTCGCGGCGCTGCATCTCCTACCTCACCATCGAGCACAAGGGGCCGATCCCGCGCGAGCTGCGCCCGCTCATGGGTAACCGCGTCTTCGGCTGCGACGACTGCCTCGCCGTCTGCCCGTGGAACAAGTTCGCCCGCGAGGGCCGCGAGGCGAAGCTCGCGGCGCGCGAGGATCTTGTCGCCCCACCCCTCGTCGAGCTCGCGCGCCTCGACGACGCGGCCTTCCGCGCCCGCTTCGCCGGCTCGCCGATCAAGCGCACGGGGCGCGACCGCTTCCTGCGCAACGTCCTCGTCGCCATCGGCAATTCCGGGGACGCCCGCCTCGCCCCCGAGGCCGAGCGCCTCCTCGCCGATCCCGCCCCCGTGGTGCGCGGCGCCGCCGTCTGGGCGCTGGCGCAACTCCTCCCTCGCGAGGCGCTCGAGCCGCTTGCATCGGCCCACGCGCCGGGCGAAACGGACGCGGAGGTCCTGGCGGAATGGCGCGCCGCGCTGCCGCCGGACCCCATCGTTTCGCTCCGTCAGGAGGGCGCGCCGGCATGAACCTCTTCGTTTTCGGCCTCGGCTATTCGGTGATGACGCTCGTCCGACGCCACCGCGACCGCTTCACCCGCGTCGCCGGCACGGTGCGCACGGCCGGGAAGGCGGCGGCGCTCCGGGCCGAGGGCATCGCGGCACACGTTTTCGACGGCACGTCCGGCGGTGACGAGGCGCTCCTCGCCGATCTCGCGGCCGCGGATGCGCTCATCCTCTCCGCCCCGCCCGGCCAAGCCGGGGATCCTGCGCTCGCGGCCTATGGCGAAGCTATTGCCGCAGCCCCGCGCCTGATCTGGATCGGCTATCTCTCGACCATCGGGGTCTATGGCGATCGGGCCGGCGGCCGGGTGGACGAGACGGCGGAGCCGAGGCCCACGAACGAGCGCCTGCGTCGCCGGGTGGAGGCCGAGCGCGCTTGGCTCGCCCTCGGCGCGCGCACGGGCAAGACCGTCGCGATCTTCCGCATCGCCGGCATCTACGGGCCGGGGCGCAACGCGCTCGTCGATCTCGCGGCCGGCACGGCGCACCGCATCGTCAAGCCGGGGCAGGTGTTCAACCGCATCCACGTGGACGACATCGCCGCCGTGCTCGCCGCGGCGCTGGAACGGGCCGCGCCCGGCGCCGTCTACAATCTCGCCGACGACGAGCCGGCACCGCCGCAGGACGTGGTGGCCCATGCCGCCCGGCTCCTGGGTGTCGCGCCGCCGCCGGAAGTGCCCTTCGAGGAGGCGGACCTCTCGCCCATGGCGCGCAGTTTCTGGGGCGCCAACAAGCGCGTCTCGAACCAGCGCATCCGCGAGGAGCTGGGCGTGACGCTCGCCTATCCCACCTACCGCGAGGGGCTCGCTGCCCTCCTTGCCGCCGGCGAGGGCCGGACGGCGCTGCCCGCCGAGGCCTGACCGGCCGATCGGTCGACGGGGCCGGCGACCGACATCCTCGCCGCCTTCCGGGCCGGAAGGGTCCCGCAGGCAGGCCATCCGCACGGATGTGGGCATGCCGCCGGTCATCGAAGCCGCCAGGGACGCGGCAAGGGTGCGCGCCGATCGGGGCGTGCCGGGTACCCCGGGGCTGCATCAACGTCGCATGGCGGTATGATGAGGAGGGGTATGGGGGGATCGCATGCGAGGCCTGGATCGCGCGCGGTCGATCGCGTGGGGCGCGGTCGGCATCTTCCTGCTGATCGACATTGTCTGCTGGTGACCTGCCCCCCGCCGGTCCCTCATTCATTGTGAGAGCCCAGGGGTTTGGTAGCTGATCTCCATCGCCGGCGGTAG
>NZ_JASJEV010000019.1 GCF_030067675.1 Chelatococcus albus
GGCGCCGGCTCCAGCTCGTACAAGGTCACCACCGGGCCCGGACGCACGTTGATGATCTCCCCACGAACCCCGAAGTCGGCGAGAACCTGTTCGAGGATCACCGCCTTGTCCTTCAACGTCTCCGCCGACTCGGCCTCGATGCCCGAGACGAGCGGCTCGCTGAGGAGCTCAAGTGGGGGCAGTTCGTAGGCCGCACCGTCGCCCGCCTGCCGCCGCCGCGAAGCCTCCGACCGGGGCGCGGCGTGCACAACCGCGGCGTCGCGCGTCGGCGGAGTGGGCGCAGCGCCCGCGGACGGGCGCGCCGCTGCGGCCGCAAGCGGCGTCGGCAGGGCGAGGATCCGGGGCTCTTCGAGCCCGGGACGGTTGTCGTTGGAGGCGGCGGACGCGTTGACCGGGGCGCCGGGCCCCGTGGGCTCGGCCTCCACGGCCGTCGATTCCGCGTCTTCGACGAGAGGCACGGACGCCGGCAGCAGGTCGTTGTCCTGCTCGCAGGCCGGCGGCCGGGCTTCTGTCGGCAGGTGCCGAAGGATGCGCTCGACGGCGGAGGGCAGGGGCGCCGGCGAAGAAGGCGTGGCGTCTTCGGGCTCCGCGGCTTCCTCTGCGATCGGATCCCCGGCAGGTCCGTCCGCAGGCATGTCGTGTGACATGCGGTCATCGGTGTCGAGCGACCGGGCGGGCAGGGGAAATGGCACGACGATCCCTGACGCGGGCACTTCCGCGGTCGGCGCGGCGGGTTCCTCCGCGGCGGCGGCGGCCGGCTGTCCCTCGTCTTCAGGCTCCGTCGCGCGCTGCTTCCGGCGCTCGCGCAGCACGTGGTCGGGCGTGCGCGTGAAGCTCGCATTGGGCGGCAGGACGAAGGGGCGCTGCCAGATGGGCACCGGCTGAGGCTCGGCGCCCGCGGGGATCGGGAGGGCGCTCGTCTCGTCGGTGGTGGGCGGCTCGGTCTCCGTGGCCGATGGCGCGGCCGCCCGCGCCGCCTGCTCTGCAGCTTCGGCTGCCTGTTTCGCCCGCAACCGCAGCACATGGTCCGGCGTGCGCGTGAAGCGGACATTCGGCGGCAGTGAAAACGGCCTTTGCCACGTGGGAGCGACGGTGGGCGTAACGGCAGGCGTGACAGCTGGCGTCGGCAGGCGCGCCGCCGCATCGCCGGCATGGCTGCTTGCCGGATGTGCGGCCGCCGGCGCGCCTGCCGGGGGACGAGGGACCAGCGGCGCCGCCGGCCGGTAGGCGGCCTGGAACACCGCCGGCGGTTCGTCGCGGGGCGGCTCGCGGCGTTCGATGCGCATGTCGCCCCGGCGTGCGGCAATCGTATAGCGCGGCGGCGGTGGCGGTGGCGCAAGCCGGCGTGCCAGCGTCGCCTTGAGGCTCATGAAGCCGTGCATGATCGCGCCCAGCGAGGCGCTGCCCCACCGGACCGCGCCGTCGAAGGCGCTGCCATGCGAGCCGTCACCGGCCGGCAGGTCGATGGACGAATCGGCGGGAAAGGGGGGCCGTCTCGTGGTGCGCATGGACGATAGCGGGGGCCGTGGGAACTCTCGTCCGCCGAAGCGGGATCACCCGCGAAATAGGACGTCTGAAGGTTAAGGGAGGATTAGGACCGCCGCGCCGGCCGCTGCGGTCGGCCGCGATTCAGGGGCGTGGTGTCCAGGTCTCGGTGCCGACCGTCGTGCGGCCGAAGAAGGTCCAGAGCCCCCGCCAGGTCCCGTCATCCTGACGGAGGAAGACCGCCACGCCAGGGGCGCTGCCGTTGGCGATGTATCCCACTGCGAGGACATCGTCGTTGCCGACGGCTGTGCCCGAGAGGTTGCGCCCCTGGATGCGCCAGGCGACCCGGAACGCCTCGCCGCGCCGGGACACCACGACCGAACCGGAATAGGTGACCCGGCCGCCCGGATTCGTGCCCTCGACGGTATAGCTTCCCGAAGGGTCGGCGAGAGCGGCTTCGGCGCCAGCAATGACACCGAGAGCCACGAAACCTGAGCGCAACATGGCGCCTCCTCCCGCACTGGCCGGCCTGCGGCGCATGCCGCATGCCGGACACGCCGGCTCCGCCTCAGGGCGACGTCAGATCCGGATTGCCGTTCGGATCCCGTCCCTTGGCGACGAGGTCCGCGGCGACGACGCGCTTGACGCGGTCCTTGAAGGTGCGCCACGAGCCGAGCGCCGCCCCGCAACCGCTGCAGGTGATCGCGGCGTCGTCAGTCAGGACGTCGGGAAGGACGATCGAATTGCTGCCGCACGATTCGCAGGCGAATTCGGCGGTCAGGCCGAAATGGTCCATGGTCCCCTCGCCTCCGCGGAACAACGTGCGACCGGCGCCGCACGCCATTGGCCATTCAAGCACAACCGGCCGTTGCAACGGGTCCCGCCGATTACTGGACATGAAGTAACGGGATGTGTCCGGCGGCGGCGCATGAAGGCCGCATAAAGGAAGACCCCGCCAATGACGGGGTCGAGTGGGAGATCCGAGGGGAGGAAAATGATACCGCTGCAAGCTGGAATGAGATTGCGTTGACAAAATGGCGAACGAAGCGGCCGGGGAGGCGGCCACAGCCGACGCGGCAATGCGGCTCGCGCCCCGGCGCGGCTCAGGCTGCCGGGGCGGTCGCGATGCTTTCGCGCGCCACCCTTTCGAAACCCCGGCGATTGGCGGCCAGGGCCCCGACGCCGACCACCTCCACGCTCGTCCAGCGTGGCGGGAGGGGGCCGCGGCGCGTCAGGCGTGCTTTCGCCGCATCCGGGCCGA
This sequence comes from Chelatococcus albus, assembly GCF_030067675.1. GTDB lineage: Bacteria > Pseudomonadota > Alphaproteobacteria > Rhizobiales > Beijerinckiaceae > Chelatococcus_A > Chelatococcus_A albus. Next base: position 2,747 of record NZ_JASJEV010000019.1, read on the forward strand.
CCGAGGCCGCGAGCGTGAGGAGCGCGTAGGCCCCCTGCTTCCAGCCATGCGTCAACCCGTCGTCGTCAAAGACGACGGTCGCTGTCTCGACCGGAACCGGGGAGGCGTAGACGCACCAGGTCAGCGTGCCGCTGCTGTCCGCCGGCGACGGGCCGAGCGGCACGGCGTGTCCGCCGCGGACGAAGACGGGGCAGCGTTCGAGGGGCGCATCGACGCTCACCGTCTGCCCGCCGGCGTGCCAGGCGCCGGTATCGAGCTCGCACCAGCCCTCCGGGCAGGCCGGCAGGTAGAGGCGGCGGCTCGTCGCGCCCTGCTCGACGACGGGCGCGACGAGGAGGCTTTCACCCAGCATGAACTCGTCGTTCTCGACCCAGCAGCCGGCATCGTGCGGGAAGTGCCAGAGGGTCGGCGCGACGATTGGCTCGTGCCGCGTATGCGCGCGCCAGGCCAGCGTGTAGAGGAGCGGTACGAGCCGCTCGCGGAGGTGCATGAAGTCGCGGACGATCGGCAGCACCTCGGCGTGCATCCACGGCTCGTTGACGCTGCCGTCGTCATTCCAGGAGTGGATGGTGAAGCGCGGCAGGAAGACGCCCTGCTGCACCCAGCGCACGAAGAGCTCCGGGTCGGGCCGCGGCCCGGCGAAGCCACCGATGTCATGGCCGAAGTTGTAGAGGCCGGAGAGGACGCAGCCGTGGCCCATGCGCAGGTTGTAGCGCAGCGTCTTCCAGGCGGTGCGGTTGTCGCCGGTCCACGTCTGGGCGTAGCGCTGCAGGCCGGGTCCACCGGCGCGCGAGATGAGGAAGGGGCGCAAGTCCGGCGCATGCTCGGCCTGCGCCTCCATCGAGGCGCGCATCATGAGGATGGGCTGCAGCGCCCGCATGAGCGCGAGCGGCGTCTCCTCGCCGAAGCCGTGGCAGCGGGCGGCATCGTCGGCGATCTCACACTCGTTGTTGTCGTTCCAGGTGGCGGCGATGCCGAGGTCGAGGAGCTGGCGCTTCACCTCGCCCTTCCACCAGGCGACGGTGGCGGGATTGGTGAAGTCGAGATGATGCGCGTCGCCGCCCCAGAAGTAGAAGGTTGCCGGGACATCCGCGTCCGCGTCGCGGATGAAGCCGCCGAAGGCGCGCACCTCATCGAGCCGCGGATGGTCGAGGAGCATGGCCGGCTTGATGTTCGCGGCGAGCCGCATGTCGGCCGCCGCGAAATCGGCGGCGAGGCGGCGCGGGTCCGGGAACTTGTCGTGGTTCCAGTTGAAGACGTAGCGCTTGCCGGCAATGGAAGTGTAGCCGGACGAGAGCTGGAAGGAGCCGCACGGAATGTCGTGCTGGGCGCAGAGCTTCAGGAATTCGCCGAGCCGGGCCTGCGCATCCTCGGCCTCCGTATAGGCCATGGTGGAGCCGGAGTAGCGGAAGCTCCAGCGCGGGCCGAAGGTGGTGCGGCCGGTGAGCGCGAGGAAGCGCTTCGTCACCTCCGCCGGCGTCGGACCTGCGATGACGTAGAGATCGAGGTCGCCGTCCTCCGCCGCGAAGCTGCGGTAGTCGCCGTGGTAGGCGTCGATCTCGGCGCCGAGGTCGAAGGCGGCCGGCGCTAGGTTGTCGTAGAAGAGCCCGGTGGCGACGCCGTCGCACGCCCGGTGGATCATGCAGAAGGGGATCTGCTTGTAGAGCGGGTCTGAGGTTTCGGCATCGTAGCCCATGGCATCGACGATCGCCATGCGCAGGCGCCGGCCGGTGCGGTCCATGTCGCCCGACTTCTCCCCGAGGCCGAAGACGCGCTCGTCCGCGGCGCGGCGGACATAGTGGGCAAAGCGCGACCCCCGCCGGTCGAACAGGAGTGCCTGGGTGGGGCGGTCCTCGACGAGGGGAGACCAGCCGGCCCCCGTCCGACGGAACCACGCTAGGCGCACGGGCGCGCGGTCGACGACGACGCGCAGGTCGCCGCCGGTCAGCGTGATGCGCGCCTCGTCCTCTTCGACGGTGAGCGGCTGCGGCGAGAGACCTTCGACCGACATGCGCTCGCGCCCCTCGAAGGGCAGGGGGGCGGTATCGGTCTCGATCGACCAGGTGCGCTTTGCCCTCAGGCCGTCCGGGCGCTCGACGAGGAGGCGGCCGATGCCCTCGGCGAGGAGCCAGAGATGCAGGCGGTGACCATCGGTGGTCTCGAGGCGCGCGGTTGTGGTCGGCGCCTCGGCGAGGCGCGCGCCGGTGAGGGGCTTCATGGGATCGCTCCGAGGATACCGGGCATCAGGCGGGCGACGTGCCGAAGATGGCCGCGAGCCAGGGCACGAGATCGCGCGGGATGGCGAGGCTGAACCACGGCACGTAGGTGATGAGGTAGAGCACGACGATCATCGCCGCGAACATCGGCAGCATCGGCCGGTTCACCGACTGTAGCGACACACCCGCCGCGGCGGCGCCGATGAAGAGCGTCGATCCGACAGGCGGCGTGGCGATGCCGATGCACAGGTTGAAGACGATCATCACGCCGAAATGCACCGGGTCCATGCCGAGGTTCGTCACCACGGGCAGGAAAATCGGCGTGAAGATGAGAAGGCCCGGCGTGATGTCGAGGAAGGTGCCCATCACGAGCAGCACGACGTTGATGAGCGCCAGGATGACGTAGGGGTTGTCGGAGAGGCCGAGGAGCCAGGCCGAGAGGGCCTTCGGCATGCCGGCGTTGACCATCACCCACGACATGACCATCGAGGCCGAAACCATGAGGAGCACGACGGCCGTGCCCGTGGCCGTCTCGACGAAGAGCGGCCAGAGCTGCGACAGCTTCATCTCGCGGTAGAGCGCGGCAAGCGCGAGCGAATAGACGACGGCGATGGCGGAGGCTTCCGTCGCCGTGAAGACGCCGAAGGCGATGCCGCCGACCACGACGACGATGAGGCCGAGAGCGGGCAGGGCATCGACGAACTTGGCGAGGGCCTCGCGCGCGCCGCCCTCCACCGGATGGCGCGGGAGCCTGTCGCGCCAAGCGACGTAGGCGACCCACACCATGATGCCGAGGCCCATGGCGATGCCGGGCAGGTAGCCGGCGAGGAACAGGTCCGAAATCGAGACGCCGCCGGCCACCACCGAATAGACGATGAAGGCCCCGCTCGGCGGGATGAGGAGGCCCGTGGGCGAGGAACAGATGTTCACCGCGGCGCAGAAGCGCGGGTCGTAGCCCTCCTTGCGCTGGATCGGCGCCATCAGGCCGCCGACCGCCGCGCAGGCCGCCACCGCCGAGCCCGAGATGGCGCCGAAGAGCATGTTGGCGACGACGGTGATGTGGGCGAGGGCGCCGGGCAGCCAGCCCACCACCACCTTGGCGAATTCGATGAGCCGGCGCGCGATGCCGCCGGTGTTCATGATGTGCCCGGAGAGGACGAACATCGGCAGGGCGACGAGGGCGAAGGAATCGAGCGCAGTCGCCATCTGTTGCGCGGCGAGGAACAGGGCGCGGTCGACGGCGAGCTCGACGAGCAGCGCCAGGAAGGCTGCGATGCCGATGCACCAGCTCACCGGGACGGCGAGGACGAGGAGCACGGCGAGCGTGCCGAAGAGGATGATGGCGGAGAGCATGGGTGCGGTCCCGGAGATGGCGGTCAGTCGGAGACCGGCTCGACGAGGAAGCGGTGGTCGAGAAGCGCAAGCACGGCGTAGAAGACGCAGAGCACCCCGGCGAGCGGCACGACCGCGTAGACGTAGGCCATGGGGATTTCCATGACCGAGGAGAGCTGCTCGCGGATGAAGACGCGATAGGTCAGGCGCCAGCCACCGCCGACCATGACGACCGAGGCGAAGGCAAGGACAAGCAGGTTGGCGAAGCGCAGGAGGAGGGCGCCGCGCTGCGGCGGCAGGGCCCCGACGAGCGTCGTGAAGGCCATGTGGCGCCCCTGGCCGACGGCATAGGCCGTGCCCATGAGGCCGAGCCAGATGAGGGCGTAGCGCGAAACCTCCTCGGTGATGGTGCTCGGCGCGTTGAGCACGTAGCGCGAGACAACCTGCCAGACGACGGCCGCGAGCAGCACGCAGACGATCAGCCCGATGAAGAGCCGCAGGGCGGCGTCCACGGCATTCTTGAGGGCCGCGAGCATCTTCTTCCTCCCGGTGGGCGCCGCGGCGGGCGAAGCCGCCGCGGTGCGACGTTTGGCGGAAAGGGACAGGGCGGGCGGGCTACCGGCTCGCCGCGATGCGGTCGATGACGCTCGCCTGGAGCTTGTCCTTGCGCGCTTCCTCGATCATCGGCTTCGTCTTCTCGCGGAAGGCCGCCTTGTCCACCTCGGCGAAGGTCACCCCCATCTCGCGCGCCTTCTTTTCCTCGGTCTCCTCGGCGGCGGCCCAGGCCTTCTTGTGCTCGGCGGCGGCGAACTTGGCGGCGAGCTGAAGGGCCTGCTGCTGGGCCTTCGACAGCTTGTCGAGCGTCGCCGTGCCGACGAGGACGATGTCGGGCAGGCGGGTGTGCTCGTCACGCGAGAACACCTTGGCCACCTCGCCGTGGCGCGCGATAGTCAGCGCCGTGACGTTGTTCTCGGCGCCGTCGACCACGCCGTTCTGCAGGGCGGCGAAGACTTCGCCCCAGGCGATCGGCGTCGGCGCGCCGCCCATGAGCTCGATCATCTTGAGGTTGGTCGGGCTCGGCTGCACGCGGATCTTCATGCCCTTGAGGTCGTCGGGCGTCTTGATCGGCTTCTTGGCGTAGAAGCTGCGCGCGCCGGCGTCCATGTAGAAGAGGCCGACGATGTCCTTCTTGCGCCCGGCTTCGAGGAGGGCGGAGCCGAACTCGCCTTCCAACACCTTGAAGAAGTGCTCCCGGCTGTCGAACAGGTAGGGCAGGTTGAAGACCTTGAACTCGGGCACGAAGGCCTCGAGCGACGCGACGCTCGACACGCTCATGTCGAGAACGCCGTTCTGCACCTGCTCCAGCATGGCGCGGGCGTCGCCGAGCTGGGAATTCGGAATGACGGTGACCGTCACCTCGCCCTTGCTGAGCTCCTTCACCTTGTCGGCGAACTGCAGGAGCACGGTGTGGGTCGGATGCGCCTCCGGCTGATTGTGGCCGATGCGCAGCTTGGTTTCAGCATGGGCTGGCAGGGCAGCGAAGGCGAGTGTGCCCGCCAGCGCCGTCAGGCGCAGAAACGTCCTCAACATGTGCAACTCCCTCCTTTGGGCTCACTTGTTCCGTCCGATGGGCCGGTCAGTCCGCGGCCACCGGCTTTCTCTCGTGGTTCGTGGTCCCGGTCATCTTCGGGGCGTCCTCGTCCTGCGACAGGACCGAGGCGACTGTGACGAGATGGGCGTCCATGGCTGCTCGCGCGGCGACGGCATCATGCGCCGCGAGCGCGGCGTAGATCGCTTCGTGCTCGGCGAGCGTGCGCGGGTGGCCCTGCGGGATGAGGCCGGAGAGATGGCCGAGGCGCTCGAAGAGCGGCGAGTACATCTCGCCCCACAGGCCGTCGACGAGAGAGGCGACGACGGCGTTGCCCGTCGCCTCGGCGATGCGCGTGTGGAACAGGCGGTCCGCGGCGCGGTGGGCTTCCGTGTCCTCGGCCGCGCGCATCTTCGTGAGCGTCTCGGCGATGGCCGCAAGATGGGCGGCCGTCGCCTCGGCGGCGGCGACGGCCGCCACCTCGCGCTCCAGCATGCGCCGCGCCTCGACGAGCTCGATCGGACCGGGGCCGGCCGGTTCGAGCCAGCGGGCGAGAGGCTTGTCGCCCATGGGCGCGCCGACGACGGTCGTGCCGGCGCCGATGCGCACCTCGACGATGCCGGCGAGCTCGAGCGCGATCATCGCCTCGCGCACCGTCGGCCGGCTCACGCCGAGGCGCTTGGAGAGGTCGCGCTCCGGCGGCAGCCGGTCGCCGACCTTGATCTCGCCCGACTGGATGAGGGCGAGGATCTGCTCCGCCACCTGCTGGTAGAGCCGCTGCTGCTCGATCATGCGGAAGGGCATGGTTCCGCCTCGCCTGTCGATCCTCAAATCGTTGCTTCGCCCATGGCGCCGCCGGCGCCGCGGGCATAGGCAGCGGCCGTGGCAGCCGCCCCCTGACGGTAGAGCGCGGCCAGCGCCCCCACGATGGCCGCGCGCAAGCGCGCGTCGGCCGGCAGGTCCTCGCCGAAGATGCTCTTGATGCCGAGGAGCGCCGGGGCGAGGCGCTCCGCCACCGGACCGGCTTCGCGCGCCGCGGCGGCGAGGTCGGCGGCGAGGGGATCGCGCAGGTCGATCGGCCGTCCCTGCTCGTCGACGCCGGTGACGTAGCGCATCCATGCGGCCACGCCGAGGGCGTGGCGCTCCACAGGCAGTCCCTTCGCCAGACGGTCGCGGATGGTGGCCAGCAGGCGCTGCGGCAGCTTCTGCGAGCCGTCCATGGCGATCTGCCAGGTGCGATGCCTGAGCGCCGCATTGCGGAAGCGCGCGACGAGCGAACGCTTGTAGCCCTCGACGTCCGCGCCCGGCGGCAGGGCGAGCGTCGGCGCCGTGTCGTCCATGAGGGCGGCGACGAAGGCCGCGATGCCCGGCTCGTCCATGGCCGCCGCCACGGTCTCGCGGCCGGCGAGATAGCCGAGATAGGCCAGCGCCGAGTGGCTGCCGTTGAGCAGGCGCAGCTTCATGGTCTCGTAGGGCGCCACGTCGGCGACAAGGGTCGCACCCGCGGCCTCCCATGCCGGCCGGCCCGAGGCGAAGCGGTCCTCGATGACCCATTGCGTGAAGGGCTCGGTGACCACCGGCCAGGCGTCGGCCGCGCCGAGGGCCGCGGCGATCCGCGCCCTGTCCTCGTCCGTCGTCGCCGGCACGATGCGGTCGACCATCGTGTCCGGGCAGGCGATCTCGCCGGCGACGAAGGTGCCGAGTTCGGGCGACACGAGGGCGGCATAGCGCGACAGGATGCGATGCAACGTGCGCCCGTTCGAGGGGAGATTGTCGCAGCTCAGCACCGTGAAGGGTTTCAGGCCGAGCTCCCGGCGGCGCGCGACGGCGCGGACGAGGAAGCCGATGGCCGAGCGCGGCGCGTCCGGCCGGGCGAGGTCGTGCACGATGTCCGGGTGTCGCTCGTCGAGCGCGCCGGTGGCGGGATCGTGGCAGTAGCCCTTCTCCGTCACCGTCAGGCTGACGATGGCGACCGAGGGCCGGCACAAGGCGTCGAGCAGGGCCTGCGGGCTCTCGGGGGCGACGAGCACATCGCGGATGGCGCCCACGAGGCGCAGCCGCTCGCCTTCGTTGCCGCGCACCGCCAGCGTGTAGAGACCGCCCTGCGGATTGAGCGCGTCGCGCGTGTCGGGGCTGCGCAGGCTCGCGCCGACGATGCCCCAGCGCGTGTCGCCCGTGGCAAGCACATCGTCGGTATAGACGGCCTGATGCGCGCGATGGAAGGCGCCGATGCCGAGGTGGACGATGCCCGTCGTCACCGCTGCGCGGTCGTAGCGCGGCTTCTCCACCGCGACCGGCAGGGCGGCGAGGGAGGCGGCGGCGAGCCGCGGCAACACGGGGCTGGCGAGGGTCACAGCTTGTATGCCTCCTTGGCCAGGCGATAGGCGAGGTCGTGGGCGAGTTCGTGGGCCTCGTCCTCGTCGAGCCGGTGGCCCACGACAAGCTCGGCGAGGAAGGCGCAGTCGATACGCCGCGCCACGTCGTGCCGCGCCGGGATCGAGGGGAAGGCGCGCGTGTCGTCGTTGAAGCCGACAGTGTTGTAGAACCCCGCCGTCTCCGTCGTCTGCTCGCGGAAGCGGCGCATACCCTCGGGGGAATCGTGGAACCACCACGCCGGCCCGAGGCGCAGCGCCGGATAGTGTCCGGCGAGCGGCGCGAGCTCGCGTGCGTAGGTCGTCTCGTCGAGGGTGAAGACGATGACGGTGAGGGCGCGCTCGTTGCCGAAGCGGTCGAGCAGCGGCTTCAGCGCCCCGACATAGTCGGTGCGGGTCGGGATGTCGGCGCCCTTGTCGCGGCCGAAGCGGGCAAGGAGCCGCGGGTTGTGGTTGCGCGCCGAGCCCGGGTGGATCTGCATCACGAGCCCGTCATCGAGGCTCATCGCTGCCATCTCGGTCAGCATCTGCGCGCGGAACAGCTCGGCGTCCTCCGCCGTGGCGCTGCCACCCATGACGCGGGCATAGAGCGCCTCCGTCTCCACGGGCGACAGGTCGGCCGTGCGCGCCGTCGGATGACCGTGGTCGGTCGAGGTCGCGCCGAATTCCTTGAAATAGGCGCGGCGCCTGCGGTGCGCCTCCAGATAGCCGGCAAAGGTGCCGACGTCGCAGCCGGTGATCTCGCCGAGGGCGCGGACGTTGTCTCGAAAGCCGGCGAAGTCCGGATCGACAACGGGATCGGGGCGGTAGGCCGTCACGACCCGGCCGTTCCAGCCGGAGGCGCGGATCGCCGCATGGTGGCGGAGATCGTCGAGCGGGCTCTCGGTCGTGGCGATCACCTCGATGTTGAAGCGATCGAACAGGGCCCGCGGGCGGTATTCGGGCCTGGCGAGGCGCTCGGCGATGTGGTCGTAATAGAGGTCGGCCGTCCGCTCCGACAGGCGCACGTCGAGGTCGAACAGGGTGGCGAAGGTGTGGTCGAGCCACAGCCGCGTCGGTGTGCCCCGGAAGAGGTGGTAGTGCGCCGCGAAGCGCCGCCAGATGGCACGCGGGTCGGCCTCCACGGGCGTGCCGTCCACCGTGGCGATGCCGAGATCCTCGAGCCGCACGCCCTGGCTGTAGAGCATGCGGAAGATGTAGTGGTCGGGCACGACGAGCAGCGCCGCCGGATCCGCAAAGGCGGCGTTCTGCGCGTACCAGGCCGGATCGGTATGTCCGTGCGGGGAGACGATGGGCAGGTCCTTGACCGACGCATAGAGCCGCCGCGCCACCGCACGCGCCGCCGCGTCGGCGGGAAACAGGCGGTCCTCATGGATCAGGGACATGTCTTGCTCCGAGGGATCGCGGCCCGATGACTGCGGGCCGGACCCGGCAACGGGTTGTGTCACGATTGCGGGGCATCATGGTCGCGGTGGGCGCGGCCGTCAAGTATTGGTCAGGCCAATTGACCATCAAGCCGGCTTCGCGCTATCCGTTCCCCCTCCCCCCGGTTCAGGAGGCGAACGATGGAACAGACTTGGCGCTGGTTCGGCCCGCGCGATCCGATTTCGCTGGCGCACGTGCGGCAGGCTGGCGCTACCGGCATCGTCACGGCGCTGCACGAGCGCCGCGCCGGCGAGGTGTGGAGCCTGGACGAGATCAAGGCGCGCAAGGCGCTGATCGAGGGCGACGGCGCGCTCGGCCTGCGCTGGAGCGTGGTCGAGAGCGTGCCGGTGGCCGAGGAGATCAAGATCGGGGAGGGGGATCTCTCGCCCTTCTTCGACGCCTACCGGGGAAGCCTGCGCAACCTCGCGGCCGCAGGCCTGCGCACCGTCTGCTACAATTTCATGCCGGTCCTTGACTGGACGCGCACCGATCTCGCCTCGCCCGTCGTCGGGGGTGGGCGGGCCCTGCGCTTCGATGCGGTCGCCTTCGCTGCCTTCGACTGTTTCCTGCTCGCGCGGCCGGGCGCGGAGGAGGAGCACGGCGAGGCACTCGTCGCCCGGGCGCGGGCGTGGTTCGACGCCGCCTCGGAAGGCGAGAGGGCGAAGCTCGTCGCCACGGTGGCCGCAGGCTTGCCAGGTTCTTTCGAGGGCTACGACCTCGATGCCCTGCGCCGGGCGCTGGCGCGGTACCGGGGTCTCGGCCGCGAGGGCCTGCGCAACAATCTCGCCCGCTTCCTGAAGGCCGTCGTCCCGGCCGCAGAGGAATACGGCATCCGCCTGGTGATCCATCCTGACGATCCGCCGCGCCCGCTCATGGGCCTGCCGCGCGTCGTCGGCTCGGCGGAGGACGTCGCCTTCCTGCTCGGCGCCTGTCCGAGCCCGGCCAACGGTCTCACGCTCTGCGCCGGCTCCTTCGGGGCCGATCCGAAGAACGATGTCGTGGCGATTGCCCGGCGCTTCGCCGCCCACATCGGCTTCGCGCATCTGCGCAACGTCAGGAACGAGCCGGACGGCTCCTTCGCCGAGGCGGCGCATCTCGACGGCGACACGGACATGGTGGCCCTCGTCGAGGCGCTGCTCGCCGAACAGACCCGGCGCCGCGATGCGGGCGAAGCGGACTGGCGCATCCCCTTCCGCCCGGACCACGGCCACGAACTCCTGGACGACCTGACGCGCAAGACCCAGCCCGGCTATCCGGCTGTCGGCCGTCTGCGCGGCCTCGCCGAGATCCGCGGCGTCATGAGGGCCGTCGCCTCCTTGCGGGGGCACGCCCTCTGAGGTGCCGGGCCCGGCCCCCGGCGGTGCGCAGCCGGCATACTTGCGCCCCTTCCGCGGCGGTGAGACACAAGAGGTCGAACCAGGCGGGAGGAAGAGAGTGGCCGAGGTCGAGATCGAGCGGCCGCGGTCGGGGGTGGCGCTCTTGCGCCTCAACCGGCCCGAGGCGCGCAATGCCTTGAACACGGCGGTGCGGACCCTGCTTGCCGAGCACATGCGCGCGCTGGCCGCCGACGAGACCGTGCGGGCCATCGTCGTCACCGGGGACGACAAGGCCTTCGCAGCGGGTGCGGACCTGCGCGAGATGGCCGAGGCGATGCCCGTCGATCTCCTCCTCCGCCAGACGCATGTCGTCTGGGCGGCGATCGCCGATTGCCCGAAGCCGATCGTGGCGGCCGTCAACGGCTATGCGCTCGGCGGCGGCTGCGAGCTCGCGATGCACGCCGACATCATCGTGGCCGGGGAGGGGGCTCGCTTCGGCCAGCCTGAAATCCGCGTCGGCATCATGCCGGGAGCGGGGGGCACGCAGCGCCTCCTGCGTGCCGTCGGCAAGTTCAAGGCCATGAAAATGCTCCTGACGGGCGAGCCGGTGAAGGCCCGCGAGGCCGAGGCGATGGGCCTCGTCAGCGAGGTGGTGCCGGACACGCAAGTGCTCGAGCGCGCTCTCGCGCTCGCCGAGACGATCGCGGCCATGCCACCGCTCGCCGTGCGCCAGATCAAGGAGGTGATGCGGCTCGGCGCCGACGCCCCGCTCGACGCGGCGCTCGCCCTGGAGCGCAAGGCCTTCCAGCTCCTCTTTGCCTCGCGCGACCAGAAGGAGGGCATGGCCGCCTTCCTCGACAAGCGCAAACCCGCCTACGAGGGGCGCTGACATGCTCGACGCCACCCGTCCGGACCTCATCGTGGGCATCGTCGGCACCGGCACCATGGGCCGCGGCATCGCGCAGATCATGGCCGCGGCCGGGGCCACCGTCAGGCTCCTCGATTCGCGGGAGGGCGCCGCGGCCGATGCCCGCGACACGCTCGCCGCCATCTTTGCCATGCTGGCCGAGAAGGGTCGCATGAAGGCCGAGGCCGCCGCGGCTGCCGCAGCCCGGCTCGTGCCCGCGATATCGGACGAGGAATTCGCTGGCTGCCATGTTGTTGTCGAGGCCATCGTCGAAGACCTGGCCGCCAAGCGTGCGCTCTTCTCCTGGCTCGAGCCCATTGTCGGCGACACCTGCATCCTGGCGACGAACACCTCCTCCCTGTCGGTCACGGCCATCGCGGCGGGCTGCCGGCGGCCGGAGCGGGTCGCGGGCTTCCACTTCTTCAATCCGGTGCCGCTGATGCGCGTCGTCGAGGTCGTGCCGGGCGCGCTCACGGCACCCTGGGTCGTCGATGCGCTCGCCGTCCTCGCCGAACGCGCCGGACATGCGCCGGTGCGGGCGGCCGACACGCCCGGCTTCGTCGTCAACCACGCCGGTCGCGGCTTCGGCACGGAAGCCCTCAGAGTCCTGCAGGAAGGCGTGGGGAGCCCCGCCGAGGTCGACGGGATTCTGCGAGACGCCGCGGAGTTCCGCATGGGGCCGTTCGAGCTACTCGATCTCATCGGGCTCGACGTGTCGCAACCCGTGATGGAGAGCATCTACCGCCAATTCTACGACGAGCCGCGCTTTCGCCCCTCCTACCTCCTGCGCCAGCGTCTCGAGGCCGGGCTTCTCGGCCGCAAGACTGGCCGTGGCTTCTATGCCTATGAGGACGGCAAGCCGGTGCCGGCGCCACGCACGCCGGCAGCGGCTCCCGCGGCGCGACCGGTCTGGATCGGCGCCTGCCACGAGCCGGCCGCGGCAGGCGCGCTCGCGGACCTCGTGCGCGCGGCCGGCTGGCCCGTCGACGAAGGCCAAACCCCTGCCGACGCTTCCCTCATCGTCACCGCCCCCCTGGGGCACGACGCCACGACGACCGCGCTCGCCAATGGTCTCGCCCCCTCCCGCCTCGTCGCCGTCGATACCCTTTTCGGACTCGCACGCCGCCGCACCGTCATGGTCAATCCGGCGACATTACCGGAGTTCCGCGATGCCGCAGCGGCCCTGTTTGCAGCCGACGGCACCCCGGTCACGCTGATCGACGACAGCCCCGGCTTCGTGGCGCAGCGTGTCGTCGCGACCATCGTCAACATCGCCTGCGACATCGCGCAGAACCGGATCGCCAGCCCTGCCGACATCGATACGGCGGTAAGGCTCGGCCTCGGCTATCCGCACGGGCCGCTCGCCTGGGGCGATCGCCTCGGGCCGGCGCGGGTTCTCGCCGTGCTGGAGGCCCTGCAGACGGCCACCGGTGATCCGCGCTACCGCCCGAGCCTCTGGCTCTCGCGCCGGGCGCGGCTCGGCCTCTCCCTGCTCGCCGGGGAGGCGGCGCGCCGCTGACGGCGGATGCCCGCCCAACGCGCTTGGCACCGTCGCCCTGCCGCTGTTACTCTCCCCGCGAAGAGTATCGCGTGGCCCGGTGAGCCGCATGGCGGAGCACCGCCGCACGAAGGAATTTGGACCGTGACGGTCAGCGACGAGGCGAGCGCGAGCGGCGGATCAGCCTCCGCTCCTCGGCAGGAGAGTTTGCGACAAGCCCGGGTCGACGGGCTTGCGAACGGGCATGTCGGCGGGGAGATGTCGCCCGCGAAGGGGCCTGTGCGCACGCACCGGCCGCGGCGACGCCGGCCCTGGCGCGGCGCCCGCGGCCCGGCTTACGCCGCGCTCGACCTCGGCACCAACAACTGCCGGCTCCTGGTGGCCGAACCGACGTACTACGGCTTTCGCGTCATCGACGCCTTTTCGCGCATCGTGCGGCTGGGCGAGGGCCTCGGCAGCGCGACGCATCTGAGCGACGCGGCCATCGAGCGGGCCATCGAGGCGCTGAAGGTCTGCCGCTCCAAGATGGATGCGCGCGGCGTCGTCCGCGCCCGGCTGATCGCCACCGAGGCGTGCCGTGCCGCGGACAACGGCCCGAGCTTCATCGAGCGCGTGCGCAGCGAGACGGGCCTGTCGCTCGAGGTCGTCGACCGGCGGACGGAGGCGTTCCTCGCCGTCACGGGCTGCGCGAGCCTCGCTGATCCGCAGGCTGAGGGCGTCGTGGTCTTCGACATCGGCGGAGGCTCCACGGAGATCATCTGGCTTGCCGGCGGCGCGCAGCGCCACGGTACCGATCCGTGCCAGCGTGTGCGCGCCTGGGAATCGCTGCCGACCGGCGTCGTCACGCTCGCCGAGCGCCACGGCGGCGTCCACGTGACGCGCGAGAGCTTCGAGGCCATGGTGCGCGAGGTCGAGCGCCTTCTCACCGGCTTTGCGGAACGGGCCAAACCGGCGCGCCACGCCCGCGGCTTTCACCTTCTCGGCACCTCCGGCACGGTGACGACGATCGCCGGTGTCCATCTCGACCTGCCGCGCTACGACCGCCGGCAGGTGGACGGCCTGTGGATGGCCGGCTGCGACGTCAGCCGCGTCATCGACCGGCTGGTGACGACCGGCTATGCCGACCGCGCGGCCAATCCGTGCATCGGTCGAGAGCGGGCCGATCTCGTGCTCGCCGGCTGCGCCATCCTGGAGGCGATCCGCCGAGCCTTTCCGAGCGAGCGGCTGCGCATCGCCGACCGGGGCCTGCGGGAAGGAATCCTGATGACACTGATGCGCGAAGACGGCGCATGGCAGGGAAGACGGTCGTCGTGAGCGAGAAGGGCAAGGACGGCGTGCGCGCGCTCAAGGTGCGCGTCAGGACGGCGGGCAAGCGGTCGGTCGCGTCGACGCGCTGGCTGGAGCGCCAGCTCAACGACCCCTACGTCGCGCGCGCCAAACGCGAGGGATACCGCTCGCGGGCGGCCTACAAACTCCTCGAGATGGACGAGAAGTACCGTCTCCTGAAGCCCGGCCAGCGCGTCGTCGACCTCGGTGCCGCCCCGGGCGGCTGGGCGCAGGTGGCGGCGAGGAAGGTCGGTGCGCCCGGCAGGGGCAGGGTGGTGGGCATCGACCTTCTCGACATCGAGCCCATCCCGGGTGTCGATTTCGTGCAGCTCGACTTCCTCGCGCCGGAGGCGCCGGACAAGCTCTTCGCCCTGCTCGGCGGGCCGGCGGACGTGGTCATGTCGGACATGGCCGCCAATGCCACCGGCCACAAGAAGACCGACCATCTCAAGATCATGGGCCTCGCCGAGGCGGCGGTCGATTTCGCCCGCCAGGTTCTGGCGCCCGGCGGCATCTTCCTCGCGAAGGTCCTGCAGGGCGGCACGGAGAACACACTGCTCGCGGACCTGAAGCGCGACTTCGCCGTCGTTCGCCATGTCAAGCCGGCGGCGAGCCGCGCCGATTCCTCGGAACTCTATGTGCTCGCCACGGGCTTCCGCGGCGGGGCGAAGGAACCTGCCTGAGAAGACCGCCCTTCCGGTGTCGACCGTCGCGCTTTCGCCGGTGAGCACCTACCTTCCTTCGGGGATCGGGAACTGCCGGCCGGCGACGGAGCGGAAAGGGGCGATCGATGAACGGTGAGGCGCTCGTCAGGGTCGAGATCTTTCTCGCCGTCGCCGCCGCCATGGCGCTGTGGGAGATCCTTGCGCCACGTCGTGGTGACGATCCCGATCGGCTGGTGCGCTGGACGAACAATCTCGGCATCCTGGTGCTCGACGCGGTCGCGGTGCGCCTCGTCGCCCCGGCGTCCGCCGTCGGCGTGGCTCTGGCCGCCGAGGTCTGGAGCCTCGGCCTCTTCAATGCGACGGACTGGCCGGCATGGCTCGAATTCGTCCTCGCCGTTCTCGTCCTCGATCTCGCGATCTATGCCCAGCACGTCGCCTTCCACCACATCCCGGTGCTGTGGCGGCTGCACCGGATGCACCATGCCGACACGGTGATCGACGTCACCACGGGCGGGCGTTTCCACCCCATCGAGATCCTGCTGTCGCTCGGCATCAAGGCGGCCGTCATCATCGCGCTCGGCGCCTCGCCGGGGGCCGTGCTCACCTTCGAGGTGCTTCTCAATGCGACCTCGATGTTCAACCACGCCAATATCCGCATGCCCGCGCGGCTCGACGCCATCCTGCGCTGGATCGTGGTGACGCCCGACATGCACCGTGTGCACCACTCGACGGACCGGCCCGAGACTGACAGCAACTTCGGCTTCAACCTGCCGTGGTGGGACCGGCTGTTCGGCACCTACCGCGCCCAGCCGAAGGCCGGCCACGACGGCATGACGCTCGGCCTGCCCATCTTCCGCGAGCGCCGCGAGCGCTGGCTCGACCGCCTGCTGACGCAACCCTTCCGCTCCGGCGAGCGGTGAGGAACGGGCGGGCCGGCCTCGTCTGGGCGTGATGCTGTCCGGTTCTCACACCGCCGCTCCGGGAGCCACAACACGACTGCGCGACCCGAAGGGGCCGCCTGGGCGGCAATTCGAGGCGCGATCCAGGTCGAGGCGGGGCACGGTCGGTGTCTGGCCTCCGGGTTCCCTACATCGGTTCTGGACCCCGGGTTGGGCCCCCGGCCGCCCGGGATGACCGTGGGATATCCCGCGTAACCCTCTCGGCGTGAGCTCCCGGTAGATGGGACTTCGTCCCGGATGCAGTGCCCCCGGTCACTTGCCCCGGGCGTGTTCCTGGATCGCCTGGGCGGTTATCTTGCGCGCGCTCTCCACGCGGCGTGCGACGTGGCCGGAAACCTCGGCACCCGCGGCGGGATCGAGGCGCATCCAATAGGCGAGCGAGGTGGCGGAGACGAGGGCCACGGCAACGAAGGCCGGCCAGAAGTCCTGCGGCTGCAGGCCGTTGGTGCCGCGCAGCCAGCCCGTCGCCTCGAGGGCAAAGGCGCCCGCCGCGACGCCGACGCTGAGCGAGAGCTGCTGGGCAACGCTCGAAAAGCTCGTGGCAAGGCTCATTTCCCGGTTCGACACGTCGGCATAGGCGACGGCGTTGATGCTGGTGAACTGCAGTGAACGGAAGAAGCCGCCCGCGAGCAGGACGGTGATGATGACGCCGTGCGGCGTGGCCGGGGTGAACAGGCCGCTTGCGGCGATGAAGGCTGAGGCGACGACGGCATTGAACATCAAGACGTTGCGGAAGCCGAAGCGGCGCAGGATGGCGCCGGCGAGCGTCTTCATGAACATGGCGCCGGCCGCCGCCGCGAAGGTCAGGAGGCCGGACTGCAGGGCATTGAGCCCGAAGCCGATCTGCAGCATCAGCGGCAGCAGGAAGGGCACCGCGCCCACGCCGACGCGGAAGAGCGAGCCGCCGAGGACGCCGGCGCGAAAGGTCGGAATATGCAGGAGATTCAGGTCGATGACCGGGTTCGGCGCGCGCCGGGCATGCTGCCAGTAGAGGATGAGCGTGACGGCGCCGGTGACGACGCAGGCGAGGGACACCTCCGTCGAGACGAGGTGGCGACCGCTCGTGGCGAATCCCAGCATCAGCGTCGACAGGCCGACCGTCGTGAGCGCGAAGCCCTTGAGGTCGAGCGGCGGCACGTCCTCCTCGCGCACGTTCTCGATGAAGACGCTCGCGAGCAGGATGCCGAGCAGGCCGATCGGAATATTGATGAAGAAGATCCAGCGCCAGTCGAAATAGGTGGTGATGAAGCCGCCGAGCGGCGGCCCGACCACGGGGCCGATCATGGCGGGGATGGTGAGCCAGGCGAGTGCCTGCACCATCTCGCTCTTGGGCACGCTGCGCAGAATGACGAGACGGCCGACGGGCACCATCATGGCCCCGCCCATGCCCTGCACGAAGCGGGCAAAGACGAACCAGGCGAGCGAACTGGCGAGGGCCGAGAGGAGCGAACCGGCCATGAAGACGGCGATGGCGGCGCGGAAGATCGTGCGCGCCCCGAAGCGGTCCGCCATCCAGCCGCTCACCGGGATGAAGACGGCGAGGCTGACGAGATAGGAGGTCAGCGCGAGCTTGAGCGCGATGGGGTCGACCTTGAGGTCTGTCGCGATCACCGGAAGCGAGGTCGCGAGCACCGTCGAGTCCATGTTCTCCATGAACAGGGCGGTGGCCACGATGAGCGGCACGAGCATGGTGCGGGACACGGGGGGCAGACCTGCAGCAGCGCCTGGGAGCCTGAAAATCCTGCTTATCACGTGAATTGCGGCAGCGAACGGGCGGCGGGTGCAATCGCAGGCAAGCGCCCATGCGCCCGGCGCAACCCGGCCGCCCCGCGCCCTTGGCGGGGTATCGCCCCCTTTCGCACGGCGGCGGAAACCGAACGGGGCCCGGTCTGTGTGCGGTGCGAAAAAATGCGGCGAAAGCCCCTCGACGCCGCGGCCGTTCACGTGTTACAGGCCGCTGCCAACTCCAAAGCAGCGGGCTTCAAGACAGCGGGGCGATGTCGCAGCCGCACCCGCCTTTGACGAAAGGGTTGGCGATGCCGGTCATCCGCGACGGTTCCTTCCGCGAAGCGCTCACTTTCGACGACGTGCTGCTTCAACCCGGGCATTCCGAGGTGCTGCCGGGCGAGGTCGACATCCGCACGCGCCTGACGCGCTCGATCACCCTCAACCTGCCGATTCTCGCCTCCGCCATGGACACCGTGACGGAGGCGCGGATGGCCATTGCCATGGCCCAGAACGGCGGCATGGGCGTCATCCACCGCAACCTGACGCCCGAGCGCCAGGCCGACGAGGTGCGCCTCGTCAAGAAGTACGAATCCGGCATGGTGGTGAACCCGGTGACCATCCATCCGGAGGCGACGCTCGCCGAGGCGCTCGCCCTCATGAAGGCGCACAACATATCCGGCATTCCGGTGGTGGAGCGCGGGCCCGCCGGCCACAAGGGCAAGCTCGTCGGCATCCTGACGAACCGCGACGTGCGCTTCGCCACCAACCCGGACCAGCGCGTCTCCGAGCTGATGACGAAGGATCGGCTGATCACGGTGCGCGAGGGTGTGAGCCAGGACGAGGCCAAGCGCCTCCTGCACCAGTTCCGCATCGAGAAGCTGCTCGTCGTCGACGATCACTACCGCTGCATCGGCCTGATCACCGTCAAGGACATGGAGAAGCAGGTCGCCTATCCCAATGCGGCGAAGGACGAGCAGGGCCGCCTGCGCGTCGCCGCCGCCACGACGACGGGCGAAGAAGGCTTCCTGCGCTGCGAGATGCTCATCGACGCGGGCGTCGACGTGCTCGTCGTCGACACCGCCCACGGCCATTCGCAGAAGGTGCTCGACGCCGTGACGCGGGTGAAGAAGCTGTCGAACGCCGTGCAGGTCGTCGCCGGCAATGTGGCGACCGCCGCCGGCGCCAGGGCGCTGATCGACGCCGGCGCGGACGCCGTCAAGGTCGGCATCGGCCCGGGCTCCATCTGCACCACGCGCATCGTCGCCGGCGTCGGCGTGCCGCAGCTCACCGCCATCATGGACGCTGTCTCGGCGGCCTCCACCGCCGACATTCCCGTCATTGCCGACGGCGGCATCAAGTTCTCGGGTGATCTCGCCAAGGCGCTCGCCGCCGGCGCCCATTGCGCCATGGTCGGCTCGCTGCTCGCGGGCACCGACGAGACGCCGGGGGAGGTCTTCCTGTGGCAGGGCCGGTCCTACAAGGCCTATCGCGGCATGGGCTCGGTGGGCGCCATGGCGCGCGGCTCGGCCGACCGCTACTTCCAGCAGGACATCAAGGATGCGCTGAAGCTCGTGCCCGAAGGCATCGAGGGGCAGGTCGCCTACAAGGGCCCGGTGTCGAGCGTGCTGCATCAGCTCGCCGGCGGCCTGCGCGCCGCCATGGGCTATGTCGGCGCCTCCACGCTCGAAGAGCTGCGCGAGAAGGCCGAGTTCGTCCGCATCACAGGCGCCGGCCTGCAGGAGAGCCACGTGCACAACGTCACCATCACGCGCGAGAGCCCCAACTATCCGACGCGGGGGTGAGGCGGACAGGGCATGACCGAGCCATCGCGACACGTGGCCCTGATCGAGGGCGTCGAGGTTCTCTTCGTCATGGCGACGGAGCAGGAGTACGGCGCCCATCTCAGGCGGCGCATCGATCCGCTGATCACCGGCGTTGGCCCGGTGGAGGCCGCCGTCGCGACGACCGCCGCACTTGCCGCCCTCGATGCCGCAGGCCGGCTGCCCGACCTCGTGCTCTGCCTCGGCTCGGCGGGGTCGCGGCGGCTCGAACACGCGGCGGTCTACCAGGCGTCGAGCGTCTCGTACCGCGACATGGACGCATCCCTCCTCGGCTTTCCCAGGGGCTGCACCCCGTTCCTGGACGAGCCGGCGGCCGTGCCCATCGCCCACCGCATTCCCGGCGTGCCCGCGGCCTCCCTGTCGACGGGCGGCGACATCGTCTCGGGCGCGGCCTACGACGCGATCGACGCCGACATGGTCGACATGGAGACCTACGCCGTCCTGCGCGCCGCGCGGTGCTTCGACCTGCCGTTGATCGGTCTGCGCGGCATCAGCGACGGGCGCGACGACCTCACGGGCCTGCACGACTGGACCGAGTATCTCCATGTCGTCGACGAGCGTCTGGCGGGGGCGCTCGACCTCTTCGCGCAGGCCCTCGCATCGGGTGCGCTGTCCTTCCGCAGACGCGCCGGCGGGGCCGGCGCTTGACTTCGTTCCCGGGTGGCGCAGCGAATGAGCCGGCTGCTTTCCGCATCCGTTCCCGGTCCCAACCCTCCGTGAGAGCATGACCCCTTCCGCCCGCCTGGCCGCTGCCATCGAGGTCCTGTCCGACATCGAGACGCGCCGGCGCCCCGCCGCAGACGCCCTGAAGGACTGGGGGCTGGCGCGCCGCTTCGCCGGCTCGAGGGACCGCGCCGCGGTCGCGAGCCTCGTCTACGACGCGCTGCGCCGGAAGGCGTCGGCCGCCTTCGTCATGGGGAATGCGACGCCTCGCGCCGTCGCCCTCGGCATGCTCGCGCTGCAACGAGGGCTCGCCCCGGAGGCGATCGCAGCGCTGTGCTCGGGCGAGCGCCATGCGCCGGAACCCCTGAGCGCCGACGAGCGGGCCCGCCTTGCCGGCGCCTCGCTCGACGGCGCGCCGGCGGCGGTCGCCGGCGATTTCCCGGCCTGGCTCGAACCCTCGCTCACCCGCGTGTTCGGTGACGATCTCGTGCCGGAGCTGCAGGCGCTGACGGCGCGCGCGCCGCTCGATGTGCGCGTGAACACCCTCCGGGCGACGCGCGAGGCTGTGCAGGCGGAGCTCGCCCATTACGCGCCGACTTCCACGCCCCTGTCGCCCGTCGGCCTGCGCTTCGCTGTCGGGGAGGACGGACGCGGCCCGTCGCTGCAGTCCGAGCACAGCTTCCTCCAAGGCTGGTTCGAGATCCAGGACGAGGGCTCGCAGATCGCGACCATGCTCGCCGGCGTGCGTCCGGGCGAGCGGGTCGTCGACCTCTGCGCCGGGGCGGGGGGCAAGACGCTGGCGCTTGCCGCCGCCATGGCGAACGAGGGGCGGATTTATGCGACCGACGTCGACACGCGCCGCCTCGCGCCGATCTATGCCCGCATCGGACGCTCGGGTGCGGCGAATGTCGAGGTCCGGGCGCCCAAGGGGCGCTATGACCCGAAGCGCCCGGACCCGCTCGCCGATCTCGCCGGCACGGTCGACTGCGTGCTTGTCGACGCCCCCTGCACGGGCACGGGCACCTGGCGGCGCAATCCGGACGCGAAGTGGCGCCTGCGCCCCGGCAGCCTCGCCGAGCGCGCCAAGGACCAGCAGGTCGTGCTCGCGCGTGCCGCCGCGCTCGTGAAGCCCGGTGGCCGCATCGTCTATGTCACCTGCTCGCTCCTGCCCGAGGAGAACGACGAGGCCGTGGCGGGCTTCCTGAGCCGTCACGCGGGATTCGCGCCGCAGCCGCCCGCCGCCGTGAAGGAGACGGCCGGGATGCCGGACCTGCCGGCCCGCGAGACGCCGGGCGGGGGGCTGTTGCTCACGCCGCTCACGACAGGCACGGACGGCTTCTTCGTAAAGATCCTGCGACACGGCTGAGGCGCGGCGCCTCAGCGCCGTTGCGACGCGCGAGGCCGTTGCGCGCCGCCGCGTCATGCCTTAACGGAGGCCCATGACGGCCTCTCCTTCTTCCCGCCCCTCCGCAAGCAGCGCCCCCGAGCACGACAAGATCCTCATTGTCGATTTCGGGAGCCAGGTGACGCAGCTCATCGCGCGCCGCGTGCGCGAGGAGGGCGTCTATTCCGAGATCGTGCCCTTCCAGAAGGCGGCCGAGGCTTTCGCCGCCATGAAGCCGAGAGGCGTCATCCTCTCCGGCGGGCCGGCGTCCGTCACGGAGGGCGAGAGCCCCCGGGCGCCGCAGGCGATCTTCGAGGCGGGCGTGCCGGTGCTCGGCATCTGCTACGGCCAGCAGACCATGGCCGCCCAGCTCGGCGGCGAGGTCGAGGGGGGCCATCACCGCGAGTTCGGCCGCGCCGAGGTGGAGGTGCACACGGCGAGCGCCCTGTTCGACGGCGTGTGGCTCGAGGGAGAGCGCTACCCCGTGTGGATGAGCCACGGCGACCGCGTCACGCGCCTGCCGCAGGGCTTCGAGGTGGTGGCCACCTCCGAGAACGCGCCCTTCGCCGCGGTGGCGGACGAGGCGCGCCGCTTCTACGGCGTGCAGTTCCACCCAGAGGTCGTGCACACTCCGCACGGTGCAGCCCTGCTGCGCAACTTCGTGCGCAAGATCGCCGGCTGCTCCGGCGACTGGACGATGGCCGCCTTCCGTGAGGAGGCCATCGCCCGCATCCGCGCCGAGGTCGGCGAGGGCCGCGTCATCTGCGGCCTGTCGGGCGGCGTCGATTCGGCGGTCGCCGCCGTCCTCATCCACGAGGCGATCGGCGACCAGCTTACCTGCGTCTTCGTCGACCACGGGCTCCTGCGCATGGGGGAGGCTGAGCGGGTCGTGACGCTCTTCAGAGACAACTACAATATCCCCCTCGTACACGTTGAGGCGGAAGAGCTTTTCCTCAACGCCCTCGACGGGGTTGCGGATCCGGAGGTCAAGCGCAAGACCATCGGCAAGCTTTTCATCGACGTCTTCGAGGCCGAGGCGAAGAAGATCGGCGGCGCCGAGTTCCTGGCACAGGGCACGCTCTATCCGGACGTGATCGAGAGCGTGTCCTTCACCGGCGGGCCTTCCGTGACCATCAAGAGCCACCACAACGTCGGCGGCCTGCCCGAGCGCATGAACATGAAGCTCGTGGAGCCGCTGCGCGAGCTCTTCAAGGACGAGGTGCGGGCGCTCGGCCGCGAGCTCGGCCTGCCCGAGGCCTTCGTCGGCCGGCATCCCTTTCCGGGGCCGGGTCTTGCCATCCGCTGCCCGGGCGGGATCACCCGCGAGAAGCTCGAGATCCTGCGCAAGGCGGATGCGATCTACCTGGAAGAGATCCGCCGCGCCGGTCTCTACGACGATATCTGGCAGGCCTTCGCCGTGCTCCTGCCGGTGCGGACGGTGGGCGTGATGGGTGACGGTCGCACCTACGATCACGTCTGCGCCCTGCGCGCCGTCACCTCTGTCGACGGCATGACGGCCGACTTCTACCCCTTCGACATGGCCTTCCTCGGCCGCGTCGCCACCCGCATTATCAACGAGGTCCGCGGCATCAACCGCGTGACCTACGACGTGACCTCGAAGCCCCCGGGAACGATCGAGTGGGAATAATTCAGACCCGCCCAGGGTATCCCGCAGTATCCTGCGATTTCCATATAACGTATTGATCTAGATATAGAAACGTCGATTGACGTTCGACATCTATCGGCCCGCTAGGATCGGCGCCGACGGACCACCTGACGGTGCACGATACCGTTGCCAAGTCCGACTCCTGCCGCTACCGTCACCGTCCAGATGGCCGATGACGGTATTTTTTGTGAACTAAGCCATTGAAATATAATCGATTATCGCCGGATCGGCGGCCCAGAAGCGGCTGACGGTATTGCGGTCGAGAGGCGTGCGGAGATGCTGACGGACGTGGCGCTTAAGAACCTGAAACCAAAGGAGAAACCGTACAAGGTCACCGACCGTGACGGTATGTGTGTGCTGGTGAGCACGACGGGAACGGTGTCGTTCCGCCTCGACTACCGTCTGAACGGGCGGCGCGAGACCGTCGTGCTGGGGAGGTACGACAAGGCCGGCATCTCGCTCGCGCGAGCGCGGGAACTGTGCATCGACGCGAAGCGCATGATCCGGGAGGGGCGCTCGCCTGCCTTTGAAAAGCAGCGCGCCAAGCGGCGCCTTCTCGAGGCGAAGAGCTTCGGCGAGTTCGGCGAGAAATGGCTCACCATGGCGCCGATGGCCGACAGCACGCGGTCCATGCGCCGGGCGATCTTCGAGCGTGAGCTGCTGCCGGCGTGGCGCAAGCGGCTTCTCACGGAGATCACGCCGGACGGTCTGCGGGCACATTGCAGCGCCATCGTCGACCGCGGCGCGCCGGCGACGGCGCTACACGTTCGGGACATCGTCAAGCAGATCTACAGCTTCGCCATCCTCCACGGCGAGAAAGTCGCCAATCCGGCCGATGAGGTCGGCCCCTCGGCGATCGCTCATTTCACCCCGAGGGACCGGTCGCTGTCGCCGACCGAAATCAGGATCATGCTCAAGCAGCTTGAGAATGTCGCAACGCTGCCGACGATTCGTCTCGGGCTGAAGCTGATCCTGCTGACGATGGTGCGGAAGAGCGAGCTGCAGGACGCGGTGTGGGACGAGATCGATTTCGAGAATGCCGTCTGGACGATCCCGAAGGAGCGGATGAAGCGCTCCAAGGCGCACAACGTCTATCTTTCGCGCCAGGCGCTCGACATCTTCATCGCCCTCAAGACTTGTGCCGGCAACTCACGGTACGTCCTGCCTTCGCGCTACGATGCCGATGCGCCGATGTCGCGGGCTACCTTCAATCGTGTCACCTATCTCGTCGTGGAGCAGGCGAAGAAAGTGGGGCTGCCGCTCGAGCCGTTCACCGTCCATGACCTGCG
>NZ_JASJEV010000001.1:0-138211 GCF_030067675.1 Chelatococcus albus
CCTGCTCTTCTTCACGTCCGTCTCCTCTAGGTGACGGACTCTCACTCAAACCGAGGGATCAGGAAGGGGGCAGGTCATTCGCGCGTGCGCGTGGCCGGACCGTTCACGGTCGAGAGCCTCTCGCCGCATCGTGTCGTCGCGGTCGATGCCGACGATCGGCTGATGGAGGGCGTGGCCGAGCCCGGGCGCCGGTATCGCCACAACGGCTCCGGCACGCCGGAAGACTTCGCCGACATGATCCTCGAGAACCTCAAGGCCGCGGGCGTCCAGCAGGCGCAGAAGGAAGACCGCATCACCTTCACCTCGCTCACCGGCTGGCCCGGCAAATATATCTGCGCCGAAGGCAAATTCATGGAGGGCGACAGGGAGAGGCGGGCAGGCATTCTCATCGGTCCCGAGTTCGGCACCGTCTCGCGCCCCGACCTTGTCGCAGCCGCGCGCGAGGCGGGAGATGCGGGTTTTGACGTGCTGATCGCCTGCGCCTTCAACTACGACGCCCACTCGGCGGAGTTCGACAAGCTCGGCCGCGTGCCCGTGCTCAAGGCGCGCATGAATCCCGACCTGCACATGGGCGATGATCTGAAGGCGACAGCCTCAGGCAATTTGTTTGTCGTCTTCGGCGAGCCTGACATCGATATCGAGACGCTCAAGGACGGGATGATCCGCGTCAGGATCAACGGCATCGACGTGTTCAAGCCGCAGACCGGAGAGATCGAAAGCGGCGGGCCGGAATCCATCGCGCTCTGGATGATCGACACGGATTACAACGAGGAGAGCTTTTTCGTCCGTCACGCCTATTTCCTCGGGGCGAACGATCCCTACAGGGCGCTCAAGACGACGCTCAAGGCCGAGATCGACGAGGAGGCGTGGGCGAGCCTGAACAGCGACACGTCGCGGCCGTTCCCAAAGCCGGCCTCCGGCCGCATCGCGGTGAAGGTCATCAATCACCTCGGCGACGAGGTGATGAAGGTGTTTTCGGTGGGGTGAACAGATGCCCGATGAGGAAAGCGATTCGAAGTCGAATTTTCGCGACGAATTTTTGAAGGCAAACGCCAATCTTGACTTCATTGGTTCGCAGTTTGCCGACGTCCTACGTGACCTTATGCGAGCCGTGAGTTCCGATGATCCTACCGATGGTGCCTATCGGGCAGCGAAAAAGATGGATTTTGTTGCGGACCTTCTGTCGCGATGCGAAGAGAAGTTCGGTTTCCGCCATCTGTTTCTGAAAGCTCTTGAAGAGTTTCGAGATGATACCGAGTGGGACACTGTGGAGCACGCCACGGTGCATGCCGCACAGCGCGGCATAAAGTACCTGGTTGAACGGTCTTGTTCGGACCACGCTGCTCGCGGACGCGCGTCGAAGCGAGAACATGAGTTTCTTTCGGCGATCAAAGAAATTGAGGAGATGCGAGAATATCGACGCCGCAAGCCACGGATTGAGCTCTAATGGAATTCCGGATCGCCGATACCTTCACGGATTCGCTCTCGCGCCTGACAGCGCAGGAGCAGAAGGCCGTGAAGACGACGGCGTTCGACCTTCAGCTCAACCCGGCGGCGCCGGGCATGAAATTCCACAAGATCGACCGCGCAAGAGACCCGAACTTCTGGTCGGTGCGCGTCAATGCCGATATCCGCCTGATCGTGCACAAGTCGGCAGCCAGCCTGCTGCTTGTCTATGTCGATCATCACGACGAGGCCTACAAATGGGCCGAGCGGCGCAAGATCGAGCGCCACCCGACGACGGGGGCGATGCAGCTTGTCGAGATTCGCGAGCGGATCGAAGAGATTGCGAGTCCGCGTGCGCAGGCAGAAGAGCCTGTGGCTGGGCCGGCACCTGCGCCCGTCAAGCCGAAGCTGTTCGAGAACCTGCGCAAGTTCGAGCTGATGGCCTTCGGCGTGCCGGAGGAATGGATCGATGACGTGCGGGCAGCCGATGAAGACACGCTGTTCGATGTCATCACGCATCTGCCGCAGGAGGCGCAGGAAGCGATCCTGAGGCTTGCGGTCGGCGAAAGGCCCGAGCCGCCGAAGGTGTTGCCGGTCGAGGCCGATCCGTTCACGCACCCGGATGCGCAGCGGCGCTTCCGCGTGCTCACCAATGTCGAGGAGCTGGGACGCGCGCTCGACTACCCCTGGGAGAAATGGGCTGTCTTCCTGCATCCGGACCAGCGCGCTTTGGTCGAGCGCTCATTTAGTGGACCCGCTCGGATTTCAGGGTCGGCGGGCACCGGCAAGACCATTGTCGCGCTGCATCGCGCCGTGCACCTTGCGCGGCAATCGCCGGAGTCGCGTGTGCTGCTGACCACCTACTCGACGGCGCTTGCCAATGCCCTGCGGGTCCGGCTCAGCCACCTTGCCGGCAATGAGCCGGCCGTCGCCGGGCGGATCATCGTGGAAGGAATCTTCGATCTCGCGCGCCGTCTTTACACTGAGCGCTTCGGCACTCCGTCGATTGCGGCAGATGACACGATCCGGGCGATGCTGGCTGACGCGGCGCAGGAGGAGCAGCCGGCGCGGTTCGATACGAACTTTCTGCTGAATGAATGGACCGATGTCGTTGACGCCTGGAACCTGCAAAGCTGGGAAGAATACCGCGATGTCGCGCGTCTTGGACGCAAGACCAGGATCGGCGGCAGGCAGCGCGAGCAGCTTTGGGACATTTTCACCGGACTGCGGACGGCACTCGAAGCGCGTGGGCTGACGACCTGGCCCGGCGTATTTGCGCGCTTGACCGCGGACCTGTCCGATCGCGGCAAACGGCCGTTTGACTTCGTCGTTGCCGACGAGGCGCAGGACCTTGGCGTTGCGCCGCTGCGCTTTCTTGCGGCGCTTGCGGGAGGGCGGCCGGATGGTCTCTTCCTGGCCGGTGATCTGGGCCAGCGCATTTTCCAGACGCCCTTTTCCTGGAAGGCGCTGGGGGTTGATGTCCGTGGGCGTTCGCACACGCTGCGCATCAACTACCGCACCTCGCACCAGATCAGGGCGCAGGCCGACCGCCTGCTGCCGCTGGCGCTCGCCGACGTTGACGGGCTTGTCGAAAGCCGCAGAGGCACGGTCTCCGTCTTCAACGGCCCGCCGCCCGTGATCAAGGTCGTGCCGAACGCGGAATTGGAGATGGAAGCGGTCGCTGCTTGGATTGGGGAGCGCCTGCGTGAAGGCTATCAGCCGCACGAAATCGGCGTGTTCGTCAGGGCCGACGCGCAAATGGAGCGCGCCCGGAAGGCCGTGCAGATTGCCAAGGCCGATTACATTGAGTTGGGCGAAGACGCTGCCTCGGCTGCGGGCAAGGTTGCCATCAGCACGATGCACCAGGCCAAAGGCCTTGAGTTCCGCGGCGTCGCCGTCATGGCGTGCGATGACGGCGTGCTGCCACTTGAAGAGCGGATCGAGGCCGTCTCCGACGAATCCGATCTCGAAGAGGTCTACAACACGGAGCGCCATCTGCTTTATGTCGCCTGCACCCGCGCCCGCGACTGCCTGCTGATCACCGGCGTCGCCCCGGCATCGGAGTTTCTTGCCGACCTGACCGTCAGTACTGCGGAGCCTGCTGCCGGTCATGGTATGGCCTCGCTGCGAAACGCTGCGGGGGGAGCGCCATGAACGCGGTCGAGCACGTATCTATCTCAATTCAGGAAGACTTCCTTGCGCGGCAGACTCGCGCCCAGCCGATTGCCGCACTTGCCGAGCTGATCTGGAACAGCCTCGACGGTGAAGCAAGCAGCGTCGATGTCGAGTTTGAGCGTGCCGATCTTGCCGGGGGGCTTTCCAAGATTGTCGTTTATGATAACGGCGAAGGGTTTCCCCGGTCTGAAGCGGCGAAGCTCTTCGGGAATCTCGGTGGGTCGTGGAAGCGGCTGACCCGGCGCACCAGGACCAAGAGTCGCATGGTTCACGGCCAAGAGGGGCGCGGCCGCTACAAAGCGTTTGCCCTGGGCCGGTCGATTGTCTGGAAGGTTTGCTATCTTGAAGCCGGCAAGCCCAAGGCGTTTGAGATCAGCCTGCTGGAATCCGACCTGAAGGATGTTGCGATCACCGAGGAGCGCGATGCGCCCGGACAGGCCAGCGGCGTCATCGTCGAGATCGCCGACATCGAGCGCGACTTCAGGGTTCTTGAATCGGACGAGGGCCTTCAGGAACTCGCAGAGACGTTCGCTCTCTATCTCATCAACTACCAGGACGTTGCGATCCGCATCGCCGGCCAGCGTCTTGATCCCGAGACGGTAATCGCCGGGCAGGAACAACTCACGCTACCGCCGATCAAGGATGCAGACGGCACCGAGTATCCGGCGGAGCTTCACCTGATAGAGTGGCGGGCGGACACCAAGCGTACTCTGTATTTGTGCTCGGAGAACGGTTTCCCGCTTGATCAGGTCGAGACGCGCTTTCACGTTCCCGGCTTCTCTTTCTCCGCCTACCTGAAATCGCCCTACATCGCCGCCCTTCATAACGACGGGCGCCTTGGCGTCGCCAAGATGGTTCCCGAGTTGCGGCAGGCGGTCGATGTCGCGCGCGAGGCGATCAAGGAACATTTCCGCGAGCGCGCGGCCCAGCGGGCGCGCAACGTCGTCGAAGAGTGGAAAAGCGCAGACATCTATCCCTTCAAGGGGGAGCCGGCCACGCCCGTGGAAAAGGCCGAACGGCAGGTCTTCGATATCGTCGCCGTCAACGTGCAGGAGTTCACTCCCGAACTGGCAGCGGCCACGCCCAAGGCACGCGCCCTGCACCTGCGGATGCTGCGCCACGCCATCGAGCGGGGGCCTGATGATTTGCAGATGATCCTTCGGGAAGTCCTCGACCTGCCGGAGCGCAAGCAGAAAGAGCTTGCGGCGCTGCTACAGGAAACCACCCTGTCGGCGATCATCACGGCGGCGAAAACCGTCGCCGACCGCCTCAAGTTCATAGCGGCGCTTGAGAGTATCGTTTTCGATCCGGAGACGAAGGGTAGGCTCAAGGAGCGCTCGCAGCTTCACAAGATTCTTGCCGAGAATACGTGGGTTCTCGGCGAAGAGTACAACCTGTGGGCCAGCGATAAGGACCTGAAGCGGGTGCTCGAAAAGCACCGCGCGGTGCTCGACCCCGATATCGTCATTGATGACCCCGTGAAGGTAATCGGCAAGAAGCGGGGCATCGTCGATCTCATGCTCTCGCGCGCGACGCGCCGCCACCGGGCCAACGACATCGAACACCTGGTCGTCGAGCTGAAAGCGCCCAAGGTTGTCATTGGCGCCGACGAAATCACGCAGGCCAAGCGCTATGCGATGGCTGTGTCGAAGGACGAGCGCTTTCATACGGTGAAGGGCGTTCGGTGGCACTTCTGGATCGTCTCAAACAGCTACGACGAATTCGCAAGAGCTGACATTGAGGGTGGCCCCGATCCGGCCCGTCAGTTGATCCACCGGAAGGACAATATCTCTGTCGGGATAAAGACGTGGGGTGAGCTGATCGAAGAGAACCGCGCCCGGCTGCAGTTTTTTCAGGAGCATCTTGAGCACTCTGCCGACGAGAGCGCCGCCATCCGGTATCTCCAAGAGCGTCATAGCAAGTATCTGGAAGGCGTCATCGAAATTGACGACGAAGCCGTCAACCAGGATGCTGACAAGGGGGAACGCGAGCAGAAATCTGCATCGGGTTAAGGGGGGCGTGTGTATATCAATCGTATTGTCGTCAGGAATTTCCGCTCATTCAAGCATCTGGACGTGTCCATCGGGCCGGGCGCGACGTGCGTCATTGGTGAGAACAACGCCGGCAAGTCCAATCTTCTGCACGCAATCCGTCTGTGCATCGACGCCGGGCTCTCCTCGACGTATCGCTCGCTGATCCCCAGCGACATTCATTCCGGCATCGATATTTCCCACCCGGAGCAGGTGCTTGTTGCGCTTGAGATTACCGACTTTGCGGGCAAAACCAATGAAGAGGCGCTTGTCGGGGCATGGCAGTTCAAGCCGGGTCATGCGCGGCTCATCTATCGCTACCGCCCGAAGCTTGGCGTCCGCGAGGATTTGGAAACGGAGGAGATTCAGCCGGGCGATCTGACACGGGACGACTACCAGTGGGAGATCACGGGCGGCGGCGACCCGTGAACGCTCACGAGGCCGAGGAACCGAGCCGCCCGGCCTTCCGGGCGGCCCCGTCATGAGGAACCGCCCGATTGCATTCGGCTTCGATCGGCCTCCTCCGGGGAGTGCGTCGCTCGGCCGGGAGCGAGCGGCGGTCAACGGGAGCGTCTCTGGCCCGCAGCGCGGATTCCGCGGGCGCCATCTGGCGGGTGACGCGGCCTGATGCGCGAGCGCGCTGCGCCTGCCTTATGCCCCGTGGTAGCGCGTGTGCAGCTTCAGGTGATCCTCGACCTTCTTCACGCCCGGGATGGTCCCCGCGAGTACGAGCAGGCCCTTGCGCTGATCTTCGGAACGAACGAGGCCCGAAAGCTCGACGATTCCGTCCTTCACCGTGCTCAGCACGTAGATCGAGTCCGCCCAGCCCTCACGCTTCAGGCGAGCGGCGAGCTCCTGCCGGATGGAGCGGTCGCTCGCCGATGCTTCCTCGATCGGCTCGCCAGGCTTCAACCGGAGGAATGCACGTACCAGGTCGCCGCGGCTGACGATGCCGACGAGCCGGCCCGCGCGCACGACGGGAACGCGCTTGATGCGGTGCCGCTCCAGGAGGTCGGCGATGTCGGCGAGGGTCGCGGTCTCCGGAACGCAGTGCACGTATCTCGTCATCACATCTTGGGCCTTGAGGCCGTGCGACTTGACGTACTCGCGGGCCAGCGTGTCCGAATCCACGAAGACCTGCAGCCACCAGGAGCGCCGGCGCTCCGTCCCGGTTTCGTGCCGACGCAGGAGATCGCCCTCGCTCACCATGCCGATGACGCGGTTCCCGTCGTCGACGACGGGCACGGCGCTGATGGAACGCTCGACCAGATTGCGCGCGATTTCGGCGAGCGGCGTCTCGGGGCCGACCGCGCAGACGTCTCTCGTCATGATCTCGTCGGCACGCATGGGCTCTCTCCAGGCAAGGTGGGTGGGTCGGACAGCGCGCGGGCGCCGGATTCTCTAATCTCCCCTGCCTTCCGGCGCCTTGATCCGGGTCAAGCGCCATATCCCCGAGGCGCATCAGGCCAGCCGCGGGCGCGGGGACACGGGATCAGCGATCAGGAAGCGCGTCCGAGCGCGTCGTAGATGCTGTCGCGCAGCGCATCGTCGGACAGTGGCTTTTCAAGGATCGTCCGGATGCCGGTGTGCGCGGCGCGTGCCCGCAGCCGGCTGTCGATCGCGCCGGTGATGAGGATCACGGGATTGTCGATCTGGCGGTCGCGCAGCCTGTAGACCAGCTCGATCCCGTCGATTGGTCGCCGGCGACGAGTGCGTCGAGGACCTGCCGTTCGCGTGCCGAAAGCTGCGCGATCCTCGCGCGCACCTCCGCCCGCTGCGTCTCCCGCTCCGCGTTCTTCGCTTGCCGGCTGAGGGCCGAGCGGATGGCGGCGAGGGGAACCTCGTCGTCGAACGGCTTCTCGATGAAGTCGATGGCCCCCTCCTTCATCGCCGTCACGGCGAGCGCGATGTCGCCGTGACCGGTGACGACGATCACCGGCAGGCCGACCCGCCGCGCCTTGAGCTCGCGCAGGAGGCGCATGCCGTGATCGTCGGCGCGGGTGGCGAAGGCGTGGTTGAAGGTCTCCCGATAGATGTCCTGGGTGTGCGGGGGAAGATGCGTCCTCACGGGATCCGGCAGGTCGGCATTCGTTCGATAGGGCATGCGGACCTCCGGGCCGGATGGGGGCATGCAGGCGCATGCCCCCATCCGGCGCCGCGCTGACGTCGCCGGGTCAGGCGTTCAGGCGGTCGAGCGCGGCCCTGTTGCGGAGCACGACGTGGCGGCTCGCCGGCAGGGCGATGATCGCCTCGCGTTCAAGCTCCTTGAGCGTGCGCGATACCGTTTCGACCGTCAGCCCGAGATAGTCGGCGATGTCGCATCGCAGCATGGGCAGATCGATCTCGTTGCCGGGGGCACGGGAGGCCATGTCGAGGAGAAAGGTCGCGACCCGCTCGCGGGTGGTCTTGCGGCCCAGCACGAGCATGTGTTCCTGCGCCCGCTCGTGATCCCGCAGCGTCGCCCAGACGACCCGATGGGCGAGGGGGGCGCCGCGCAGGACGAGCGCTTCCAGGTCACGTCGGGGATAGGCGATGGCGGTCGCGTCGGCAACGGCTTCGGCCGAGAAGCGGCGTTCCTCGCCCGCCTCCTGGCCAAAGAGGTCACCCGGCAGGTAGAAGGCGCCGACCTGCCGGCGTCCATCGGTCAGCACCTTGTAGGTTCGGAAGGCGCCGGTAACGACCTTGTAGAAATAGGTCGGCCGATCGCCCTCGGCGTAGAGTTCCGCGTCTCTGGCAAAGGTTCGAAGGCTCCCGAGGCTCTCGAGTCCCCGTGGGCCTGCCGCGTCCTGCGGGTACAGGGCGCCGGCCGGGGCTGGGCGAACCACCCTCGCGGGGTGGCTCATCACCGCCGATGTCTGCATGGAAGCCTCCTCGCCCAAAACCCTCTGCCCGTTGCTTACGCCCCACCGGGGGCTCCCGCCATTCAGGTCTCCCCCTAAGGGATATCGCGGATGCCGGCTGGTACTCCCGCCCCGACCAAAGGAAATGGGGCCTTCGCCGGCCCTGGGTTGCAGGGCGTCGGCGTCGTCCTTCCTTCCCGCCCCCGCGTGGTGCGAAGATTTGCCGATACCGTCCGGGCAGGGAGGGACGTCGCCATGGACGAGGTGTTTCGCTTCGCCGATCCGTCCGCGTCATGGCCGACGACGTCGACCTTCCGGCCGGTTGCCGGGGACTGGCAAAGGCCGACATCGCGCGGGAACGGTCAATGGACCTCGGGACGAGCTGGCCTGTGTGGCGCGACCTGTTCGACACAGCTCGTCGGCATATGAGCGGATGCTCTCAGATGCCCTCCCGGGCAAGCGTTGCCAGGGCGCGGAACAGGCCTTCCGTCATGCGCGCGAATTCGGGATAGCACAGCTTCTCGGGCGTATCGTCGGCGTCGTGGTAGTAACGGTATCGGTAGAAGGCCGTGTCGGTGACCATGACGGCAGGATAGCCCTTTCTCCAGAAGGACCGGTGGTCGCTCCACGAGACGCCGGGGACGAATGCGAAGGTCGCCGTCGTCTCCAGGGGAAAGTCGCTTTGGGCGCGAAAGGCCGCCGCGAGCCGTCGCATCGCGGCGCGCGAGCGGAAGTTCGACACGAGGCCGATGAAGTTCGCGCGGTCGGGATGGAAGAGACCGAAGAGCGGCGGGTAGCCCTGGCTTCCCAATGCCTCGCTGTACCATCCGATGGTTTCCAGGCAGACCATGAGGCGGATGTCGTCTCCCCGACGGCGGGTCTCCTCGGCGTAGACCGCACTGCCCTGCAGCCGGCTGCGGAAGAACGGCGCCTCCTCGTTGACGAAGGCGACGAAGCGCACGGTCATGGCCGGGTCGAGCCCGGCGAACATGCGGGAGAGTTCGAGAAGGGCCGCGACACCGCTCCCGTTGTCGTTGGCGCCCGGGCTGCCGGCGACCGTGTCGTAATGCGCGCCGACGAGGAGGATTTCACGCTCGCGCGCACCGCCCCTGCGCACCGCTTCGAGGTTTGCGCAGGGGAGCCCCGCCACCGTGTAGGCGATGCGCGCCACGGCATAGCCCTGGGCGCCCCACTCGTTCTCGATGTAGGACGCCGCCGCCTGCAGGGCTTCGCGGCGCCAGACATGGCGCTCGCCGATGTCTCCCGCGAGCCGGTGGACGTGGCCTCGCAGGCGGCTCTCCAGCGTCTCCTCCGTCGTGCCCCTGCCGGCAGCCATGAACACGTCTCCCGGGTTTGCGCGGCACCGATCCCACGGTCGGCCATCCGGCCGTCGCGGGAGCCGGCCGGACATCGCTCACCGGCCCGAAGAATCATCCCGGCGACGCCTTGCCCGGAAACCCGGCGGCGAGCCTGGTGCGCAGATAGAACTCCGCCCGGTCGAGCGTCGCCAGCTCCGGATAGTCCGTCTCGGGGATGTCGATGTCGAGGCGGCGATGCAGCGCCGCGATGAGGTTGAGGAAGTCCTTCGAGTCGATGTCGCACGCCTCCTGCAGGTCGGCGCGAGGATCGACGGCATCGAGATCGACCTCGGGAGCGATGCGGGCGAGTTCTTCGCGGATCGTTGCGGCGATGTCTGGCGACGTCATAGGGCCACCGGTCGTTGCAGCAGGCGGTCGACCTCGGCGAGGAACAGGACACCGCGATGCCCATCGCTCGCACGATGGTCGGCGGCAAGCGTCACCGTCGGACGGGGGACAACCCTGCCTTCGCTGACCCTGGGCCGATCGATGGCCTTGCCGAAGCCGACGATCGCGACCTGGGGCGGGTAGATTACGCCGAAGAGGGTCTCGACGCCGCGCTCGCCGAGACGCGATACGGCAATGGTCGGATCGGCGATCTCCGAGCCGCGGAACCGGCCGGCACGAACGCGGGCGACGAGGTCGCGCATTCTCGCCATCAGGGTGTCGAGATCGAGGTCGGCGGTATCGTGGATCGCCGGCGCGACGAGGCCGCCGCCACGGATCGTCACCGCCACACCGGCATGAAGGGCCGGGCTCGGGCGAAAGCTCCCCTCCGCGAAGAATCCGTTGAATTCGGGGAAGCGGCGGATGCCGAGGGCCGTCGCCTTGATGAACAGGGCGCCGAGCAGGAGCCGCTGCTCGGGAGGCCGAGACGCGGTGACCTCGGTCAGCCGGTCCCTTGCCGCCGCGACGTCGATACCATGCGCGAGATAGTAGTGGGGGATTTCGCGTTTCGAACGCGAAATCGCGGCGGCGATCGCCGCGCGCATCGGCTCGAAGCCGGCACCTTTCGGCTGAGCGGGCGTCGCTTCGGTGCGGGAAGCGGGCCGGTGGGCCGCTTCGACATCGGCCCGCAGGATAGCGCCCCGGGGACCCGACCCTGTCAGGCCGGCCACCTCGATCCCGATCTCGGCAGCGAGCTTGCGTGCGGCTGGGGAGGCGCGCACGCGCGTCGCCCCGGACGGAACAGGGGGGATCGACGGGCGAGCAGCCGGCTGCGCCTCCAGTGCTTCCTGCGGGACAGGGGCGCGGGGCGGCGGCCGCCCATCGTCCCCGATGGAACGGACGGCGCCTCACTCGCGAGCGAGCTCGCGCGCACCCGCACCCCACCTCGGCAGCGCTCTGCCCGTGCGCCCCAGCCAGAAGTGCGCTCCCACGAGCGGCAGCAGGCTGCAGCCGACGGCGAGCGCCCAACCCTGGGCTCCGATCGGCGCGAGCTGCAGCGCGGCGGCCAGGACCGGCACGTGAACCGCAGCCAGGATCAGCGCGAGGCAGAGGGCGAGAGCCCACCAGACGAAGCGGTTCCCGATGACGGCGTTCCGCCACGGGCCGGTGCCGCGGCTGCGCATGTTGAAGACGTGCCACAGCTGGGCGAGCGCGACGGTGAGGAAGGACACGGTGGTCGTCTCCCCGGCGGCAAGCCCGAGCCAGCGGGCGGCCATGACGAGGGCAAACAGCGCGCTCGCCGCGATCGCGGCGCCGTAGACCGCCATGATGCGCCACTGCGTCGGCGTCAGGATCGCCTCCTTCGGCGGCCGCGGCGGGCGGGCGAGCACGTCACCTTCGCCTTCGCCGGCGGCGAGGGCGAAGGCGGGAAAGACGTCGGTGACGAGGTTGAGGAACAGGATCTGAAGCGGCATGAGCGGCAGTGGCAGACCGACGAAGACGGCGCCGCCAACCACGAGCACTTCGGCCAGGTTGCAGGAGAGCAGGTAGGTCGAGAAGCGGCGAATGTTGTCGAAGATGATGCGCCCCTCGCGCACTGCCTGCACGATCGTCGAGAAGGCGTCGTCGAGCAGCACCATGTCGGCCGCCTCACGTGCCACCTCGGTGCCGCGCTCGCCCATGGCGATACCGATGTCGGCCTTGGTCAGGGCCGGCGCATCGTTGACGCCGTCGCCGATCATGGCCACGACCTCGCCGCTCTCCTGGAACAGATCGATCAGTTCGAGCTTCTGCTCCGGGCTGACCCGCGCGAAGACCGCGCCGCGGGAAACGGCGCGGCGCTCCGCTGCCGTAGCCCCTTCGAGGCAGGGCAGCTCCGCCCCCCGCGTCACCGCCGCGCCCTCCTCCGCGATGCCGACGGCGCGCGAAATGCCGAGCGCCGTGCTCGGATGATCTCCGGTCGCCATCACGACGCGGATGCCCGCCCCGCGCAGTGCGGCGACCGCGTCGGGGATGTCATGCCGCGGCGGATCGCGGAAGGCGACGAGGCCGAGGAAGACGAGCCCGCCGCTGACACGCGCCTCCGGTCCCGTCTCGGGCAGGACGGCGACGGCAAGGACGCGCAGGCCTTCGGCCGCGAGCCGATCCACCTGCCGCAGCCATCGGGCGCGGCCCGCGTCGTCGAGCGGATCGGCACGGATGCCGATACGGTCGGCCGAGGCCAGCACTTCCTCCGGCGCTCCCTTGACGGCAGCGAAGTGGCCGTTGCCGGAGCGATGCACAGTCGCCATCCGCTTCGTGGCTGTATCAAACGGGTGTTCGGCCACTTCGGGAAAGGCGGAGATCTGCTCGTCCCGGTTGAGGCCGGCAATGCCGCCGGCGCGCAGGAGCGCCACCTCCATGGGGTCGCCGGTCCCGGACCGGGCATGGCTGTCGTATTCGGCATTGCTGCAAAGCACGCCGACGAGGAGGGCCTTCACGAGTTGAGGATCGGCGACAGGATCGATCGTCGCGCCATCCTTCAGGATGACGGCGCGGCGATGATCGACCGAGAACTCGCCGGAGGGGGTGAGAATGCGCTCCACCTCCATGCGGTTCTCAGTGAGCGTGCCGGTCTTGTCGGTCATGACGAGCGTGGTGGAGCCGAGCGTCTCCACCGCGGGGAGGTTCTCCACCAGCGCATTGCGGCGGGCCATGCGCAGCATGCCGCGGGCGAGCGCCAGGGCGGCGACGATCGGCAGCCCTTCCGGGATGGCGGCGACGGCGAGGGCGATCGACGTCTCCACCATGAGGACGGCCGGTCTGCCGGAAGCGATGCCGACCACAGTGATGACGGCTGCGAGCGCGAGCATCAGCCAGACGAGCTGGCGTGAGAGCAGCGCGAGCTGTCTCTCGAGCGGTGTTTCACCGCGTTCCGCCGTCTCGACGAGTTGGGTGATGCGTCCGACCTCCGTTGCGAGCCCCGTGCCTGTCACGACGCCCTCGCCGCCGCCGTGCACGACGTGCGAGCCCTTGAACAGCATGGCGCTGCGGTCCGGAAGCGGCGCCTCCACCACATTCGGCGCGATGCCCTTCTCCACCGGCGAGGACTCGCCGGTGAGGGCCGACTCGTCGATGCGCAGTCCGGCCGCCTCCGAGCAGCGCATGTCGGCCGGCACCACGTCGCCTGCCTCGAGGAGCACGACGTCGCCCGGCACCAGTTGCTCTGCCGGCAGCCGGCGGGAGTGCCCGTGCCTGCGCACGCGCGCGCTGCGTGCCCCGAGGCGCCGCAGGGCCTCCATGGAGCGTATCGCCTGCCGCTCCGTGAAGAAGCCAATGGCTGCATTGATCACGAGGACGGCGGCGATCGCAGCCGCCTGCTGCCACTCGCCGAAGAGGAGCGAGAGCGCCATGGCCGCCGCCAGCAGGGCGACGACCGTGCTGGCGAACTGCCGCAGGATGAGCGCCAGATCGGAAACGGGCCGGCGCGCCGCGAGGAGGTTCGGTCCGAAGCGCCGAAGCCGGCGTTCAGCCTCCTCTTCGCTCAATCCGGCATGGGGATCGACGCGCAGCCGTTCGGCCACGACGTCCACCGGCAGTGAGTGCGGATCGGGAGGTGCCGCATCCGGCCCCATATCGGGCAGGGCAGGTCCGGCCGTGCTTCTCATGCGCCGCCGCTCCGCAAAACCTTGGCAGATCCATCATGCCGCCGGCCGGCAGGGGATTGTGTTGACATGCGTCAATCGGCCGGCGCGCGCCGATCCAGAGGCCTCCGGGGTCTCGGCAGGTGAGCGGTGCAACGCCCGGCAGGGGCGAGCCGGCGGACCGAGCCTTGGGCTTTCGCGCCGCGCCGCGGGACGCGCCTGAACGAGGCAGGTCGCCCGCGCCCTCGATCAGGGAGCCGATATCCCCAGCGACGGTGCGACAGCGCGGGTCTCCGGTCGGAGCTGGGGCCCGGCCCGTTCCAAGCGGCCGACCGAACCCTATCGCGTCGCCACGAGTGCGAAGCGGCGGCTGGCCGCGAGGCGGAGGGCGTCGTGGAGCGGGGCGTGGCGTTGCTGCGCCCTCAGGATCGGGCGGTGGTCCAGGGGGCGCACGGAGGAGAACCCTGCGGCCAGCAGCATCGCGGACAGGCGTTGGAAGGTCAGCCCGTCGCCGAAGGGGAGGCGGCCGAGGATGGCCTTGTGCGTGTCGAGCTGATCGGGCGGCGTGTGCCTGTCCGCCCCGGCCCATGCCCGCATGAGGTCCGACAGGAGATACATCAGGCGCCCGAGCCGCGAGACATTGGCCCAGTCGCCGTCGATCACCACCAGACGCCCGCCCGGCTTCAGCACGCGATGCCATTCGGCGAAGGCGGCCTGCGGGTCCGTCAGGGTCCAGACCAGGTGGCGGGTCACCAAGGCGTCGAAGCGCTCGTCGTCCTCGGTCAGCCGTTCGGCGTCGCACAGGTAGATCGAGGCCGCCGCGCCGTGCTTGGCCCTGGCCTTCGCGATCATCGCCTCGGAAAAGTCGATTGCGGTCACCCGGTGGCCGGCCGCGAGCAGGGCGCGCGTCACTTCCCCCGTGCCGCAGGCGAGATCGAGCACCGAGAGGGGGTGCTGGCCGAGGGCATCCCCGAGGACCCGCCGCCAGGCCGCAAGTTCGGCATCAGACTTGATGGCGTGTCCGACGGACTGGTCGAAGCTCTCCGCGCGGGCCGACCAGTAGGCGCGGATCTCCTCCTTGAGGGCGTAGTTCATGCGCTCCGACATGGATGGCGTCTCGTCTGGCTTGGCGCTCAGGCTGCTGACGGGCTGCGCGAGGACCCTTCGACGACGACGTAGGGCATCCCGCCGTCGCCGCCCTCGATGCGCGCCGTGATGTCGTACACCTCGCCGAGGAGTGCGGTGGTGATGACCTCTCGCGGCACGCCGATGGCCTTGAGCCGCCCTCCGGCCAGCACCATCACGCGGTCGGCGAAGCGCAGCGCCTGATTGATGTCGTGCAGCGAAGCCAGCACGCAGATCCGCCGCTCGCGGGCGAGGCGCTTCAGGAGTGACAGGACTTCGAACTGCCGGTGCAGATCGAGGGCGCTGGTGGGCTCGTCGAGGAGCAGGATCTGGGGGGCGCGCACCAATGTCTGGGCGATGGAGACGAGCTGTCGCTGGCCGCCGCTCAGCTCGCCGAGCCCCCGGAAGGCGAGATGCTCGATCTCCAGATCGTGCAGCACCGCGTCGATGGCGGCGAGGTCCCGCTCTCCGACCCGCCAGGAACTGCCCTGCTTGCGGGCCAGCACGATCGACTCGTAGACCGTCAGGACCGCATTGGTCGCCGCGTCCTGCGGCAGGTAGCACGGCCGGCAGCCCGCGCGGCCGGTGATCCTGATCTCGCCCGCGCCGGCGAGGAGCCCGGCAATGCGCCGGAACAGGGTCGACTTGCCGGCGGCGTTCGGACCGATCACGGCGATGACTTCGCCGGCGTGCAGCGGGGGCGTCGAGATATCGGCCAGAATCTCCCGCTGCCCGTAGCGCACGCCGACGCAGCTGAGCTGCAGCGTCACCATGACCGCCTCCGGTTCGTGAGAATGAGGCTGAAAAAGAACGGCACGCCGACCAGGGCGGTGACGATGCTGATGGGGAAGATCAGTCCGGGGATGAGCGACTTGCTGACCACTGAGGAGGCGGAGAGCATGAGCGCCCCGGCGAGCGCGGAGGCGGGCAGGAAGTAGCGCTGGTCTTCGCCGATCAGAATGCGGGCGATGTGCGGGCCGACGAGGCCGACGAAGCCGATGGTGCCCACGAAGGCCACCGGCACGGCGGCGGCCAGGCTGACCAGCATCATCGTCTCGAGCCTCAGCCGGCGGGTGTCGACGCCGAAGCTCGCTGCCTTCTCGTCGCCGAGCCGCAGCGCGGTCAGCGCCCAGGCCCGGCGGGCGAAGAGCGGCAGGCAGAGGGCGAGCACGCCGGCCGTCATCGCGAGCTTCGACCAGGTGGCCTTGCCGAGGCTGCCCATCATCCAGAAGACCACCGCCCCGAGCGCCTGCTCGGAGGCGAAGAACTGCAGGAGGGCGAGGAGTGCGTTGAAGGTGAAGACGAGGGCGATGCCGAGCAGCACGACGGTCTCGGTGGTCACCCCCTGCCGTTGGCTGAGCAGGTGGATCAGCATGGCCGCGCCCATGGCGACCACGAAGGCGTTGAGCGGCACCACGAACTCGAGCGCCGACGGGACGATGGCAACGCCGAACACCAGCGCGAGCGACGCTCCGAAGCCGGCGGCAGCCGAGATGCCGAGCGTAAAGGGACTCGCCAGCGGGTTGTTGAGGATGGTCTGCATCTGCGCACCCGCGACCGAGAGCGCGGCGCCGACGACGACGGCCATCAGCGCGACCGGCAGGCGGATGTCCCAGATCACCACGCGGGTCTGGACCGGGACGCTGTCGGGCCGGGCGAGGGCGGAGAGTACCTCGCTGACGCCGTAGCGCGCCGGGCCGATCATCATGTCGGCCACGAGGCTCGCCGCGAGCAACAGCGCAATTGCCAGGAGGATCGCCCGCTTGCGGGTGCCGAGCGTCCGATAGCCCTCCCGCGCGGCGGGCGCGCGGGAGATGGCGGCGAGGGACGCGTCGGTCACTGGCGGGCCTCCAGCGAGACCCAGTAGCCGGGGCGATAGGCGAGGGGGAGGAAGCGCTCGTGCAGCTCGGCCATGGTCTTGCCCGGGTCGAGGTCGCGGAAGATCTCCGGATGCAGCCA
Organism: Chelatococcus albus; assembly: GCF_030067675.1. Taxonomy (GTDB): domain Bacteria; phylum Pseudomonadota; class Alphaproteobacteria; order Rhizobiales; family Beijerinckiaceae; genus Chelatococcus_A; species Chelatococcus_A albus. The sequence continues at coordinate 16,944 of NZ_JASJEV010000001.1, forward strand.
CTTGGCGATCGCCTGGATGGCCACGAACTGATAGGGGCTGTTGTAGAACTGGTGCCAGATGGCGTGGACCCGGCCGGTCCTGACGGCGTTGACGCCGGTGAAGGCGGGGCGCGTCATAAGATTGGCGAGCTTGCGGCGGGCCTCAGCCTCGTCCGCTCCGGGGCCGACCCCGACCCAGGCGCCGCCGGGCACGTACGCGTCCCAGCTCGCGCCGGTCACGATGACGACGTCCGGGTTGGCGGATACGATCTGCTCGGGGTTGACCACGCCGAAGGTGCCGGGGATCAGGTCGGCCGCGAGATTGCGCCCGCCGGCGATCTCGACCATCAGGCCGAAGTTCTCCCTACCGAAGGACATGCAGCAGGTATCGGAATAGCCGCCCGCCCGGTCGACCATGACGAGGGGCTTCTGCAGCGATGCCTGCTTCAGGCGGTCCGTCACGCGGGCGATTTCCTTCGCCCGGTAGGCGATGAACTCCTCGGCCACCTCCTCCTTGCCGAACAGCTTGCCCATCAGGCGCATGGAGGTCTCGGTGTTCTCGAACGGCTTCTCGCGGAAGTCGACATAGACGACGGGAATGCCGACGGAGGAAAGCGTCTCGACGAGCCGCGCCTCCTCGACGGCAACCTTGGCCTCGATGTTCATGAACAGGACATCCGGCTTCAAGGTGACAGCCTGCTCGACGTCGAACACGCCTTCCTTCATGCCACCGAAGGTCGGGAGCGTTGCGAGGCGGGGAAACTTCTCCACATAGGCCTTGTAGTTCAGCGGATCGGCCTTCGAGAGATCGTCGCGCCAGCCAACGACGCGGCGCGAGGGATCGTCCCGGTCGAGCGCCGCGACCAGGTAGATCTGCCGGCCTTCCCCGAGAATGACCCGCTCGACCGGCGCCTTCACGGTCACGCTGCGCCCGGCGACGTCGGTCACCGTCACAGTTTCAGCCGCCGAGGCGAAGGACACCGCCAGGGCACTGACGAGGGACGCCAATAGCGCCGCCAAAGAAAGGAATCTCATCTAAGCCTCATGCTGACAAATGCCGGTCTGGCGCATACGAAAAGAGAAAATCTCGGTCAACAACTATATATTGGAAGTATTATAAGAAAATATTGGAATGTTTCTATTTTCCGGCAACTTGCGATATGCGGGTGCGTTGCCGGCGTGTCGACCGAGGATGCAAGGCGCGCCTCGATCGGAGCGATCCCCGCCGGCCGCGCGCGCACTTCGTTGGCGATCAGGTCACCATGCGCGCAGATGCGCCCCGCGCTGATCGTCTCGAGGTGCCTGGCGCAGCGCAGCATCGTGGACTTGCTGGCCCCGGACGGCCGAGCAGCGCCACCCTCTCGCCGGCGGCGACGGTGAAGGAGACGTCCGCGAGGCGGGGCAGCTGCTCCGGATCCTGGAAATGCCGAGGACTGAAACGGCTGCCGTCATGATCGGCGTCCTCGACGCTGGGGGAACAGCATTTGGAGCGTTGTCTGCAGGGCTGTCGTGAAGACCGTCATGACGAGGGACCAGATCGCGGCAACCGCCAGCAGTTCGACGACGCGGACGTTGGAGAAGTGGATGTCGGTGACGATGCGCATGGGCTCGAGATGGCCGACCGCCGAGACGAGCGACGTCGATTTCAGCAGCATGACGCACTGGTTGCCCGTGGCTGGAATGATGATCCGCCCCGCCTGCGGGATGATCACCAGCCCCGACGCGGCCGCCGCAGGCAGCGATGACCGCGTTCGGCATTCCGGGGATTGTGCTCGCAGGGCGAGGGGCCGAGCGTCGTGATCGGGCATGCAATCCCCGAACGGCCAGGGGCCCACGTCACCGCTCCAATCCGGGTGGCGGCTGTTCGGCCGGTGCTGCGGCCAGAATGGGGGCGACGAGCCGGAGGGCGTGGTCGATTTCCTCCGTCCGGATCGCGCCGATGCCGAAGGCGAGCCCCTTCCAGCGGCCGTCCAAAATGGCGTAGCTCTCCAGGGGCTCGATCGCCAGTCCGAGGTGGGAGAGGGCCGTCGCAATCCCTTCGGGTGCCTGCGCGGTGCGCAGCCGGACGGAGAGATGCCGGCCCGCAGCCGAGGGGATCGGCTCGACATGTCCGGAGCAGTGGCGCCCGAGGGCTTCACTCAGTGCCGCCCGCCGTTCGGCATAGAGCCTGCGCATGGCGCGGACGTGTTTCGCCAGATGCCCTTCGGCGATGAAGTCCGCGAGGGCGTCCTGGGCGACGAGCGCCGGAAAGCCGTCCGCCAGCTGCCTGGCCCTGACGAGGGCCGGAAGCGCCCAGGCGGGGGCGACCAGATAGCCGAGCCTCAGAGCCGGCAGCATGCTTTTCGAGAAGGTCCCGACGTAGAAGACCGAGCCGCTGCGGTCGAGCGTCTGGAGAGCCTCCATGGGCCGCCCGCCTGCTCGTGCTCGTGACCGGTGGCACCGCGCCCTTCGGCGCCGTGGCTGGTCATCTGTGGACCCGCGCGCTGCTCGGTCTCGCCATCGTCGCGACGACCAGGCGCCGGGAAAGGCCCGGCCGGCCGGTCATCGGCCCCGCGCCGCAGGGCCGATCGCGCCGATGGCCGATCAGTGTGAACTGACCCCCGCTCAAGTCTCCGGATCAGGCCGGTGGCCGTCCGCTTGCCCAAGTGCATCGGTTGCATCGGTCTCTCCGGCGAGCGCGTCGAAGTGCACCATCTGGCAAGCGGCCCATTGCTCGAATTCGCTGAGGAGGCCGTCCCTCAGGAAGAGGAGGCGCCCGCCGTCGCCGACGGCAAACCATCCTTGCTGCTCGGCCTCGCGCAGGAGATTGCTGATGTGGGAGGGCGACACCTGAAAACGTTCCGCCGGCGCTCGGATGCTGAGCCGTGCTGCCGGAGGAGTGCCCGGCACCGTCTCCGCGTAATGGGCGCCCATCACGACCGCGAGCAACGGATAGCCGCAGTCCCGCTCCGCGAATTGAAGAACGCGCGGGAAGGGGTGGATGAGGGTGCCGTTGGCGAGGACATAGGCGGCGGAACGGTGCAGCACCTCGCCGAGGCGGTCGGCATCGCCGAGCATGGCTGCGCGCGGGGGCAGCCGCCCCTCGATCTCGTCCACCGCCGCCACGAAGAGCCGCACGGAGCGGCCGATCTCGGCGACCATCGCAGGCGCCGGCCTGAGGCGCTTGACCCGTCGGTCGCCCGGATCCGGCTCGGCGACGATGAAACGCCCGGCCTTCAGCGCCGCGACGAAGCCCGCGGTTTGCCGTGCGCTCTGGCCGGCGACCTTCTGCAGGGCCGACAGCGTCGGCAGCGCCCCGTTGGCGCAGCGCCAGGCATAGTAGTTGTGGATCAACATTTAGGAGACGAGATAACGCCGGAACTGGTCGAACAGCTTGTAGATGGGCCAGGGGACAGGCGCTGTCGCGGCAATAGCCGGCGAGCGCCGGGCGGAAACGAGGATGGTCGCGCAATCGCGCCGCAGCGGCCGCGAAGCCCGCGGGCAGGGCGAGCGCCGGCCGGTCAGTGGGAGAAGGCTGCTCCGCCGAATGTCGCGGCCTGCGCACCGTTGCTCAAATCCTGCAAAGTTTGGACTCGGCCAGTTAACCCGCGTCGGCAGAGATAATCGAGTAGCGAAGGGACCACGATACCGTTCCCCGTCCGCTACCGAACGGCCGTTGGCCGGCAATGCCGAGAGGACGATCGCATGTGTGACAATCATCCGCTTCCGCTTTCCCGCCGTGGCTTTCTCGCCGCCGGTGCGGCGACGGCCTTTCTCGGCGGGCTCGCCTTGCCTGCGTCGGCCCAGGAGGCGGCCCCGGCGGCCCCGAATGCAATCAGCCCGGACGAAGCCTTGAAGATCCTGATGGACGGCAATGCGCGCTACGCCGCCAATACAGCGCGAAACAAGGATTTTTCAGCCGGCCGCGCGGCGCGCGCCGGGGCGCAGTATCCCATCGCCGGGCTCGTGAGTTGCGCCGATTCCCGCGTGGCGCCCGAGCTCACCTTCGACCAGGGGCCCGGTGAGCTCTTCGTCGTCCGCCTCGCCGGCAATTTCGTCAACGAGGACGGCTTGGCGAGCCTCGAATATGGCGTCAAGTTTCTGGGCATGCCGCTGATCATGGTGCTGGGGCATTCGAACTGCGGGGCGGTCGCGGCCACCATCAAGGTCCTGAAGGACAAGACCCAGCTGCCGGGACACTTGCCGCTCCTCGCGAACGCGATCAGGCCGGCGGTGGAGATCGCCCAGAAGGTGAAGGCCGAGAACCCGCTGGAGGAGGCCATCGCCGAGAACGTGCGCTACAACGTACGCCGTCTGCAGGAGGCGAAGCCGATCGTTGCAGAATTCGTCAGGAGCGGCCGCGTGAAGGTGGTCGGCGGCGTCTACGACCTCGCCACCGGCAAGGTCAGCCTCCTCTGAGGGGGCCGCGCACCGGTCGTCGGCGTCTGCGGCCATCCTCATGGTTCGGCCGACGCCGGCGGGCTCCTGGCCTCAGCCCGACATCCGGTTCCGGGCGAAAACGCTCCCTGGTGCGAGGCCCTGCGCGCCATCGCGGCGCAAGCCGTCATCTCCCGCTGCCGCCGAGGTTAGCCCGCACTGCCGCAGGGCAGGGCGGGCCTCGGCGCGAGCTGCCGGTGGGACGAGCGCGGCCGCCGACCGGGGATGGGACGGGCGCTCATCCCGTGGCCCATTGCGAGCCGGCCGCGCCTATGTCTCTCCGTCTTCCCGCGCGGCGGCGGCACGAGCACCCGCGACCGTGGTCGGACCGTGCCCGCGGGTCCGATGCGGCAGTCGTCTTATTGACAAAACGTCGAAGATATGGCGACGTTTTTAAACGATGATCTGCCGTGGGAGGTGCGACCATGACTGGTCAGGGCTTGGTTCGTTCATGCCGAGGCGCCGCCCTGGCGTTCGCCCGGCTGACGGGCCGCGGTTGCGCCGCATGGGTCCGTGACCGTTGAGCGCCGTTGATCCTGTGTCCGCAGCGCCCGCCGACGCGCTCCTGTCGGTGCGCTCGCTGACCGTCGAGTTCCCCACCGACAATGGGCCGTTCACCGCCGTCGAGAATCTCAGTTTCGACGTGGAGCCCGGCAAGACCCTCGCCATTGTCGGCGAGTCCGGCTCGGGCAAGTCGGTGACATCGCTCGCCGTGTTGCGCCTCACGGACTACGCCAACGGGCGCATTCGTTCGGGCAGCATCCTGTTCAAGCCGCGCAGCGGTGGCGTCATCGATCTGGCGAAGGCCTCGGGCGATACCTTGCGCGCCGTGCGCGGCAACGAGATCGCCATGATCTTCCAGGAGCCGATGACCTCGCTGAATCCGGTGTTCACAATCGGCGACCAGATCAGCGAGGCGATCGTCCTGCATCAGGGCGTCGGCGTGCGCGAGGCGCGGCGCGAGGCCAAGGCACTCCTCGACAAGGTGCGCCTGCCCGACGCCGGGCGCCTGCTCGACCGCTTTCCCCACCAGCTCTCGGGCGGCATGCGCCAGCGCGTCATGATCGCCATGGCGCTCTCCTGCCGCCCGAAACTCCTCATCGCCGACGAGCCGACGACGGCGCTCGACGTCACCATCCAGGCACAGATTCTGAACACCGTCCGCGAACTGCAGCGCGAGATGGGGACGGCGGTCATCTTCATCACGCATGACATGGGCGTGGTGACCGAAATGGCCGACGACGTCGTGGTGATGTATCGCGGCAGGAAGGTCGAGGCCGGGCCGGTGCGTCAGATCTTCTCGGCGCCGCGGCATCCCTACACGCGCGCGCTTCTCGCCGCGGTGCCGCGCCTCGGCAGCATGACCGGCGAGCCGCTCCCGAAACGCTTTCCCCTCGTCGTCATGGAGGGCGAGGCGACACGCAGCACGGGCGAGGAGCGTGTCCAGGACACGGCGGACTATTCCAGGCCGCTGCTCGCCGTCGACAAGCTGACGACGCGCTTCGACATCGCCCGCACGGCACTGGGACGCGTCACGCACCGGGTGCACGCTGTCGAGCAGGTCAGCTTCGACATCTTCCCGGGCGAGACGCTGGCGCTCGTGGGCGAGTCCGGATCCGGCAAATCGACGGTCGGCCGCGCCATTCAGCAGCTGCTGACCCCGACCGGCGGCGAGATCCGCTTCGAGGGCCGCGCGCTCGCCGCCATGAGCGCCGCCGAACGGCGCCGGCTGAAGCGCGACATCCAGTACATCTTCCAGGACCCCTTCGCGTCGCTCGATCCGCGGCAGAAGGTGGGCTTCTCCATCGCCGAGCCGATCCTCACGCATGGCCTCATGACCGATCGCAAGGCGATCGAGCGGCGCGTGCACGAGCTCCTCGATCAGGTCGGCCTCAGGCCGGAGCACGCGCGCCGCTATCCGCACGAGTTCTCCGGCGGGCAGCGCCAGCGCATCTGCATCGCGCGTGCCCTGTCCTGCGACCCGAAGCTCATCATCGCCGACGAATCCGTGTCGGCGCTCGACGTGTCGATCCAGGCGCAGATCGTCAACCTGCTCATGGAACTGCAGGAGCGGCGGCGCCTGTCCTACCTGTTCATCACGCACGACATGGCCGTTGTCGAGAAGGTGAGCCACCGCGTCGCCGTGATGTACCTGGGGCAGATCGTGGAGCTCGGGCCGCGGCGGGCGGTGTTCGAGGATCCCCGCCATTCCTATACGAAGAAGCTGCTCGCCGCCGTGCCGATCCCCGATCCCGACCGCAGGATCGACACGCGGCTGATCACGGGCGAGATCCCGAGCCCCATCCGTGCCGCCGGGGATGAGCCCGCCCTGCACCGCCACGTCGAGGTCGCCCCCGGCCACTGGGTCGCGGTCGAGACAGCCGGTTCGCGCACGCCCTGACCGGGGCCAAGGTCAATGTGAGACATTCCCGAGGAAGGTCACCATGCAGAATCTGGGACGCAATCTGAGAGCCATGCTCCTCGCGGCCACGGCGATGGCCGCGCCGGCCCTCGCTCCGGCCGCCTTCGCCGCTGGCACCCTGACGGTGACGCTGGTTCAGGACCCCGGCAGCTGGGACCCGATCGACACCTTCCTCGTCAATTGGGCCAAGGTCGGCAACAACGTCTTCGACGGCCTCGTCCAGCGCGGCCCGGACATGAAGCTCGCGCCCGGCCTCGCCACGAGCTGGGAGCAGTCCGAGGACGGCAAGCGCATCCGCTTCAAGCTGCGCGAGAACGTGAAGTTCCACAACGGCGAGCCCTTCGACGCCGAGGCCGTCAGGTTCACGTTCGAGCGCCTGCTCGGGGCCGAGGGGGCCAAGGGGCCGCAGCAGTCGAACTACAACGCCATTGACAAGGTCGAGGTGGTCGACGCCACGACCGTCGACTTCCTGCTGAAGAACCCCGACCCGGTGCTCATCACCAAGCTCGCCGGCTATGGCGGCATGATCGTGCCGCCCAAGTACATCCAGGAGAAGGGCGACGAGTATTTCAACACGCACCCCGTCGGCACCGGGCCGTTCAAGGTCGTCGACTACCAGCCGAAGGTGAGCGTGACGCTCGAGCCCTTCGCCGAGCATTGGGGCGGCAAGCCGAAGCTCGACAAGGTTGTCTTCCGCTTCATCGCAGAACCGTCGACCCAGGTTGCCGAACTGCAGGCGGGCCGCGTCGATATCGTCACCGACCCGCTGCCGATCAGCGCCATTCCGATCGTCAACAGCGATCCCAGGCTCAAGGTGGAGAGCATCACCGGGCCGACCGTGCAGGCCCTGCGCTTCAACACCAGGACCGGCATCACCAAGGATGAGACCGTCCGCAAGGCGCTGATCATGGCCGTCGACCGCGACGCCATCATCAAGCAGATGCTCGGCGGCCAGGCCAAGCCCATCGCCAGCTTCCAGTCCGAACTGTCCTTCGGCTACGATCCGGCGCTCAAGCCGCTGCCCTTCGATCCGGCCAAGGCCAAGCAGCTTCTGGCGCAGGCGGGCGTCAAGCCGGGCGCTGCGGTGCAGATCGATTTCCGTGGCAGCGATGCCAATTTCCGCGAGGCCGCCCAGGCCGTGGCAGGTTATCTGCAGGCCGTCGGCATCAAGTCGATCCTCAAGCCCTACGAAACCAACGTCATCCTCAACGAGATCATCCCGGCGGGGAAGACCGGCGAGATGTTCCAGCAGGGCTGGGGCGGCTGGACCTTCGATTACGACAACACCGCCTACCTCATGTACCACTCCGGCGAGAAGTGGAATCCTTACGACAATATCCCGGAGCTCAACGCGCTGCTCGAGTCGCAGCGCAGCATGACCGACCGCAGCAAGCGCGAGAAGGTGTTGCAGGAGATCGGTCGCGTCGTCGCGGACAAGGCGCTCGAGATGCCGCTCTACAACCTCAACGCGGTCTACGGTGTGAGCAAGCGGGTGAAGAACTTCGTGGCGCCGCCGGACAGCCGCCTGCGCCTCACTGACGTGACCGTCGACTGATCGAGACCTCACCGGCGGCATCCCCCCGGGCCGGGGAATGCCGCAGCTATTGCGGGAATGAAGGGCGAATGGCCGGGTTCCTCGTAAAACGCATCCTGCAGGCCGTCTTCGTCGTCCTGGTGGTCACCCTGCTCGTGGCCTGGGCCATCCGGCTCTCCGGCGATCCCGCGATCATGCTGACGCAGGGTGCCGGCAGCTTCACCGAGCAGGACCTGCAAAACATCCGCAAGGCGCTCGGCCTCGACCAGCCCTTTACCGTCCAGTACCTCCAGTTCATCACGGGCGTCGTCACCGGAGACTTCGGGAAGAGCTTCTTCGGCGGCACGTCCGTGGGCAGCCTCATCGCCCATGCCCTGCCGCTGACGCTGCTGCTCGCGCTCACGTCGCTGGCGCTCGCCGTCGCCATGTCGATCCCGCTCGGCATTCATGCCGCGGTGAACAGGGGCAAGGCGGCCGACACCGGCATCCGCATCCTCTCGCTGGTCGGGCTGTCCTTTCCCAACTTCTGGCTCGCCATCATGATGGTGCTGACCTTCTCCATCACGCTCGGCTGGCTGCCGCCGAGCGGGGCGGAGGAGCCGGCCAACATCGTCATGCCGGCGCTGACGATGGGCGTCATCCTCACGGCCACCAACGTGCGCCTCGTCCGCACCTCGATGCTGGAGACGCTGTCGGCGCAGTACATCATGGTCGCGCGCAGCAAGGGCCTCAAGGAACGCGTCGTGCTCTACAAGCACGCGCTGCGCAACTGCGCCATTCCGCTCATCACCTACATCGGCCTCCAGTTCGGCGGCCTCATCGGCGGCATTGTCGTCATCGAGCGCGTCTTCAACTGGCCGGGCATGGGCAGCCTCGCCTTCGACGCGGTGGCGGCGCGCGACTATCCCGTGCTGCAGGGCGTCATCACCGTGCTCGCGCTGCTGATCGTGGCCGCCAACCTCCTGGTCGACATCGTCTACGGGCTGGTCGACCCGCGCATCCGAACGGAGTGAGCCTCATGTCGACCGTCGAAATAGAGGCTCCCGGCACTGTTCGCATCTGGCTGCGCCGCCTCCGGAGCCTGGAGTTCATCCTCGGCGCCGTCCTGACCGTGGCGATGATCGGCCTCGTGCTCGCCTCGGGGCTCATCTTCCCTGACGGCGGCGATGCGATGGATCTCACGGCGCGCCTGACGCCGCCGTTCCAGAGCTGGGCGCATCCGCTGGGGACTGATCCGCTGGGGCGCGACGTGCTGGCGCGCGTCGTCGTCGGTGGCAAGATCTCGCTGACGGTCGGCTTCCTGTCGGTGCTCGGCGCCGTCGTCGTGGGCACGGTGATGGGCCTCGTCGCCGGCTACTACCGGGGCGTCTGGGACATGATCCTGATGCGCTTCGCCGACGTCCAGCTCGCGCTGCCCTTCATCCTGCTCGCCATCACCTTCACGGCGATCCTCGGTGCCGACCTCTGGAACCTGATCCTCTTCATGATCATCGCGCAGTGGGTGCAGTACGCGCGCGTCATGCGCGCCTCCGTGCTCTCGCTGCGCGACCGCGAGTTCATCCAGTCGGCCCGGTCCTTCGGTGTGCGCGACCTCAGGATCCTGCTGCACCACATCCTGCCGAACGCCTACGGTCCGGTGCTGATCCTGATGACGCTCAACGTCGCCAACAACATCCTGCTTGAAAGCTCGCTGACCTTCCTCGGCCTCGGCGTCGACCCGATGATCCCGAGCTGGGGCGGCATGCTCGCCGACGGGCGCAGCTATCTGCAGACGGCGTGGTGGGTCAGCGTCTTTCCCGGCCTCGCCATCATGCTCACGGTCCTCGGCCTCAACCTGCTCGGCGACTGGCTGCGCGACTTCCTCGACCCGACCTCCAAGGCCTGAAGCCGGACATCAGCGGACACCATCGGCCACCGAGGGCAGAATGGGCATGACGATGACGGTTCTTCTCGATGCCAGCGTGGAGCGCACGCTCGACACCCTGATCGCGCGGCTGGAAGCCTCACACCGCGGTGCCCGCGTCGAAGCATGGCTGTTCGAGGACGAGGCCGAACGGCGGGCGGCGGAACGGCGGCTTGCCGCCGCGGGCGTCGCCGCAACGCTGCGCAGCGCCTACAAGCCGCTGGTGCACGTATTCCTTGAGGAGGTGGAGCGCACGGGCCTGACGCGTGTCTGCGTGCGCTATCCCGTACGGCCGGAGGCTGCGCCGCAGCGCTTCCTGCTCGAAGCCTATCCACTGCATGCCCTGCTCGATGGCGTCGAGCTGACTTTCGTGGCGGGCGGCGCCGATCTCTCCTACACCGTGACACTCGGCTACGCCGACGGCCGCAGTGTCGAACGACGGGTGTTTGCGCCCAACGTCGTCCGTACCGATCATGTCGGCAAGCAGGTGCTGCATCCCTGCGGCTGGCTGCGGGTGACGCCGGTCGGGATGGAGCTGCCCGTGATCGACGAACCGGTCGAGACCGAGTTCGAGACGATCTTTCACCGTGCCGTCGACGCGGTATGCCGGCATCCGTGGGGGAGGGAGGAGCCCTACTTTGAGGCGCTCGAGATCGCCGTCACGATCCCGGGCATCGAGCGGCCGCTGCCCTATTTCGACGAGTGCATGAGCACCCGTGAGGCGCTGCACGAGGACCTCTACTTCTCCCTGCTCGAGTTCTTCCAGCGGCATTCCGGTCGTCCGCTCGGTGATCGCGGCCTGCAGCCGGGGCAGATCGTGCCGGAGGTGAGGGCGGGCGCCGCGCCGCGCCTGCGCGTCGCGATCCGCCCCTTCGACGGGCGCGGCGAGCATCCCGAGCCGGCGGTGCCGCTGGAGACGGCGGGCACGCCGCTCTCCTTCCGGCAGATCGAGGACGAACTCGCCGCCCTCGGCGGAGAGCCCTTCGAGGCCCGCTCGCGCGAGGGACGGGCGGTGCGCGGCACCCATGTCGCCGGCAGTGACCCCGGCGTCGTCATCACCGCCGGCCAGCATGCCAACGAGACGACGGGAGTGGTCGGCGCCCTGCGCGCCGCGCGGCGGCTCAGAGCCGAACCGAACGCGCATTTCGCCCTGATCCCGCTGGAGAACCCGGACGGCTACGCGCTCCACCGCCACCTGCGCCGCGATAATCCGCGGCACATGCACCACGCCGCTCGCTACACGGCGTTGGGCGACGACCTGGAATACCGCGAGAAGGAACCTCTGTTCGAGCGTGCCGCGCGGCTGGAGGCGCTGCGCCGCACGGGCGCGACGCTGCACATCAACCTGCACGGCTATCCCGCGCACGAGTGGACGCGGCCCCTGTCCGGCTATCTGCCACGCGGCTTCGAGCTGTGGAGCATCCCCAAGGGCTTCTTCCTCATCATGCGCCACCATCCGGGCCTGGGCGCGCAGGCGAGGGACTTCATCGTTCGCCTGACCGGGCGGCTGGCGCAGGACGAGAGGCTTGTCGCCTACAACCGCGCGCAGCTTGCGACCTATCGCGTGCACGCCGGCGAAGTGCCCTTCGCCGTCTACAATGACATTCCCTGCCTGATCGCGGAGAACGAGCGGCAGATCTTCCCCTTCACCCTCATCACCGAGCACCCGGACGAGACGGTCTATGGCGACGCCTTCCATCTCGGTCACGAGGCGCAGATGAACACCGTCCTGGCCGCGGTCGAGCTGCACATGGCAGGCGCCATGGCGGCCTGACGGGCGGACACGCAGCTGTGCCGTCGGACGGCGGGCCGGCCCGCCATCCGAGGAGGGTGGCCTTGCGCCTGGCCTCAGGCGGCGGGCGCGAGAACGACGTCCGGATCCGCCACATCCTCCTCGACGGGCGCCGGCAGCCTGCCGTCGAGCGCGGCGATGAGGCGATCGCGGTCGAGCTCGCCCTCCCAGCGCGCCACCACGATGGTCGCCACTGCATTGCCGATGAAGTTGGTGAGCGCCCGGCACTCGGACATGAAGCGGTCGATGCCCAGGATGAGCGCCATGCCCGCCACGGGCACGGAGGGCACCACCGACAGCGTCGCTGCGAGCGTGATGAAGCCCGCACCGGTGACGCCGGCCGCGCCCTTGGAGCTCAGCATGGCGATGAGCAGCAGGAGGAACTGCTCGCCGAGGGACAGGTGCACGTCCGTCGCCTGGGCGATGAACAGTGCGGCGAGCGTCATGTAGATGTTGGTGCCGTCGAGATTGAAGGAGTAGCCGGTCGGCACCACGAGCCCGACCACTGACTTGCGGCAGCCCGCCCGCTCCAGCTTGTCGATGAGGCTCGGCAGGGCCGCTTCCGACGAGGAGGTGCCGAGGACGAGCAGGAGCTCCTCCTTGACGTAGCGCACGAGCTTGAAGAGCGAGAAGCCGTTGTAGCGCGCGACCGCCCCGAGCACGACGACGACGAACAGGAGCGACGTCAGGTAGAAGGTGGCGATCAGCATGGCGAGATTGGCGACCGAGCCGATGCCGAACTTGCCGATGGTGAAGGCCATGGCGCCGAAGGCACCGATGGGCGCCGCCTTCATGAGGATGGCGACCATCTTGAACATGGCCTGCGCGACCGCCTGGAGGACCGACACGACCGGCGCCGCCCTGTCGCCGACGCTCGCGAGCGCGATGCCGAAGAGGACCGAGAAGAACAGCACCTGGAGAATGTCGCCCGAGGAGAAGGCGCCGACCACGGTCGAGGGGATGATGTTCAGGAGGAAGCCCGTGATTGTCTGGTCATGCGCCTGCTGCGTGTAGGCCGCCACCGCCTTTCGGTCGAGCGCCGCCGGGTCGATGTGCAGGCCGCTGCCGGGGGCCACCACGTTGCCGACCACGAGGCCGACGATGAGGGCGAGGGTCGAGAAGGTGAGGAAGTAGATCATCGCCTTGCCGGCGACGCGCCCGACCTTCTCGATGTCGCGCATGCCGGCGATTCCCGTCGTCACCGTGAGAAAGATCACCGGAGCGATGATCATCTTGACGAGCTTGATGAAGCCGTCGCCGAGCGGCTTCAGGTCGGCGCCCAGGCTCGGGTAGAAGTGGCCGAGCGTCACGCCGGCGGCGATGGCGACGAGCACCTGCACGTAGAGGTGCTGGTAGAGCTTGCGCCGGCGCGGCTCGCCATCGGCTGCGCGGATATCCTGCACGTTCATCATCGGCGTCCTCCCTGGACCCCCGCCGCCCGGTCGGGATGGCGAAAGGCCTAGCGTTTCCATGGGATGGCCGCCCGTTCCGTTCGGATTCGTCCGGCGGCCGCCATGGCGCTGGCAAGGCACGTGCCAGCGGGGATGACTGCGGCGTCTCGGTTCATGTATTTGAAATAAAATGGATTTTCTGGATGGTCTTGAGGGGGTGGGCGGTGTGCGTGCGGATTTTCGCTCGCCATCCGCCAGGATTGTGCGATAGTCCGCACAAGTGCAGCGACCCGCGAGGGCACAGGTTCCGATCATCGGGGAGGGCCATTGGACGTCGGTTCGCAGGAGGGGCGGGCCGCTCTCGCGAGCGCCCCGGGCCGGGCCGGGCGCCAGGTGGCGCACGGGCCGTGGCTCGCCTTCGCCGCCTCCGTCGTCATTCTGCTCGTCGGCGGCGTGTGGCTCGCGGGCCATGTCGCGCGGGAGCGCGCGCTCGCGCAGGTCGAGGCCCGCGGCCGCGCCGCCGCCGCTCTCGACGTCGCCGTGCTGCGGAGCGAGCTCGAGAAGCAGCGCTCGCTGCCTGCGGTGCTTGCCGCCGACCCCGACGTGATCGCCGCCCTCGACACGGCCGAGGCGGCGAAGATCATCGCGCTCAACCCGAAGCTCGAACATCTGAGCGCCGGCACGCGCGCCGCCGTCATCTATCTGCTCGACCGGCACGGTATGACCGTCGCGGCGAGCAACTGGCGCGAGCCGACGAGTTTCGTCGGCAACGACTACAGCTTCCGTCCCTATTTTCGCCGGGCGATGGAAACCGGCACCGGTGAGCATTTCGCCCTCGGCACGGTGAGCGGGCGCCCGGGGCTCTACATTTCCCGCCGCGTCGAGGGAGCGGGCGGGGCGCTCGGCGTCATCGTCGTCAAGGTGGAGTTCGACGCCGTCGAGGAGGACTGGCGCCGGCTCGGGGAGCCGGTCTACGTCACCGACCGGCGGAACATCGTCCTCGTCACCAGCGTGCCCGAATGGCGCTTCCTGACGCTGACGCCGATCGCGCCCGACGCCCCGGCCGAAATCCGTGCCAGCCTCCAGTTCGGCGGCGCGCCCCTGTCCCGACTGCCGCCGCGGCCGGCGGCGCTCGCGGGCCGGGAGGACGCGGTCGAGGCTGTGCTGCCCGGGGCGCGGGCGCCCGCAGGCTATCTCGATCTCGCGCTGCCGGTGCCGTCCACCCCCTGGACCCTGCACCTGCTCGGCTCGACCGAGCCTGCGGTGCGCGGCGCCATGGCGGCGGCGCAACTGGGCACGGCGCTCCTCGTCATCCTCGCCGCGGGTGCGGCCGGCATCATGCTCTACCGACGTCAGCGCGCGGCCGCCACCGCGGCGGCGGCCCTTGTCGCCCGCGCCGAGCTGGAGCGGCAGGTCGCGGCCCGCACCGTCGAGCTGTCCGCCGCCAACGAGCGCCTCGTTCACGAGATGGAGGAGCGGCGGCGGGCGGAGACCGAGCTGCAGACCCTTCAGGACGAGCTGGTGCAGGCCAACAAGCTCGCCCTCCTGGGGCAGATCGCGGCGGGCGTTGCCCACGAGATCAACCAGCCGGTGGCGACGATCCGCACCTATGCCGACAATGCGGCGCTCTTCCTCGCGCGCGGGGAGGCGGCGCCGGCGCGCGACAATCTCGCGACCATCGCGGGGCTGACCGAACGCATCGGCCGCATCACGGACGAGCTGCGCGCCTTCTCGCGCAAGGCGACGGGGCGTGTGGGTGCGGCAAGTGTTGCGGAGGCGATTGACGGCGCCCTGCTCCTCGTGGGCAGCCGCCTGCGCCAGCAGGGTGTGACGCTGACGCGGGAAGCGATGCCCGCGGGCCTTGCGGTCGTGGCCGAGCGCGTGCGCCTCGAACAGGTGCTCGTCAATCTCCTGCAGAACGCGCTCGACGCCTTGGTGGGCCGGCCCGATCCGCGGATCGGTGTCGCCGTCGAGGCCGGGCACGAGAGCGTCCACATCAGCGTCCGCGACAACGGCCCGGGCATCGCCTCCGAGGTCATGGCGGCGCTCTTCACGCCCTTCCGCACCACCAAACCGTCCGGCCTCGGGCTCGGCCTCGTGATCTCCCACGACATCGTCGCCGAGTTCGGCGGGGAGCTCGTGGGCCGGAGCGAGCCCGGCGGAGGTGCCGTTTTCACCATCAGCCTGAAGAGGTCCACATGAGCGAGCCCTGCCGCCGCGTCGCCTTCGTCGACGACGACGAGGACCTGCGCCGCGCCAACGTGCAGAGCCTCGAACTCGCCGGATTCGAGGCACTGCCCTTCGCCGGTGCCGAGGAGGCGCTTGCCACCGTCGGCGCGGATTTTCCCGGCATCGTCGTCAGCGACATCCGCATGCCGCGCATGGACGGGCTGCAGCTCTTCGCACGCCTCAAGACCGTCGATCCCGACCTGCCGGTCATCCTCGTCACCGGCCACGGCGACATAGCCATGGCGGTCGAGGCCATGCGCGAGGGCGTCTACGATTTCGTCGCCAAGCCCTATGCCGCCGAGCGGCTCGTGGCCAGCGTGCGGCGTGCGCTCGAGAAGCGAGAGCTCGTCCTCGAGAACCGCAGGCTGCGCCGCGCCGTCGAGCGCGCCGCCGAGGACCTGCCGCTCATCGGCGACACTCCGGCCATGGAGCGGCTGCGCCACACGATCCGCCATATCGCCGACGCCGATGTCGACGTGCTTGTCGAGGGCGAGACCGGCACCGGCAAGGAGGTCGTGGCCGGCCAACTCCACCGCCTGAGCCGCCGGCGCGATCGCCCCTTCGTCGCCGTCAATTGCGGTGCCCTGCCGGAAAGCGTCATCGAGAGCGAGCTCTTCGGCCACGAGCCCGGAGCCTTCACCGGCGCCCAGCGCAAGCGCATCGGCCGCATCGAACACGCAGACGGCGGCACGCTCTTCCTCGACGAGATCGAGAGCATGCCCGCTTCCCTGCAGGTCAGGCTCTTACGCGTGCTCGAAGCGCGCGAAGTGACGCCACTCGGCACCAACGAGGTGAGGCCGGTGGACCTGCGCGTCGTGGCCGCGACCAAGGTCGATCTCGGCGACCCGGCGCGCCGCGCCGATTTCCGCGAGGATCTCTTCTACCGCCTCAATGTCGTGACGATCCGCATCCCGCCCCTGCGCGAGCGGCGGGCCGACGTGCCGCTGCTCTTTGCCCATTTCCTCACCCGGGCGGCCGAGCGCTTCCGGAGCGAGCCGCCGGCGGTGACGGAGGCCGTCCGCCGCCGCCTCCTCGAACACGACTGGCCGGGCAACGTGCGCGAGCTTGCGCATTTCGCCGAACGGGTCGCCCTCGGCCTCGCTGAGGACGGGCCTGCCGCCCGTGCGGCGGCCGGCACGAGCCTGCCGCAGCGGATCGAGGCCTATGAGGCGGAGCTGATCCGTGAGGCGCTCGCGGCCAACGGCGGTGACGTGCGCTCGACGATCGAGGCGCTCGGCATTCCCCGCAAGACCTTCTACGACAAGCTCGCCCGCCACGGCATCGACCGCGGCCGCTACGCCAGGGACCGGTGAAACCGGAAATGGGATCGCGGGGAGCCGGACCCCTGCCTGCCGGGCCACCGCAGTTCCGCCTGCGGGGCAGGGGCGAACGGCAGCGTCGGTCCTGGCAGGTTGCCCAACATCCCTCCCATCGTGTCCGGGACTTCACGTCGACGTGCGGCGCGTGATCGGCATCGGGCGCTGGCCTTGCAATCGGAGGGCCAGCCGGCGCGTCGACCAAGGCCCGGCTGTCCCGTTGAAAGGACCTGAACATCAGGTTGAGGAAAGCGGCTTCAGGCCATTGAAAAATAATAAAATGTTCTGAGTTGATTGCGGGTTTGGCCGCGGGTCCAGGTCATCGGGCCATCGCTCTCCTGGCGGTCCATTTCCGGGGACGGACGATGTCGCAGGGAGCGAGTGTCGAGGCCCGGCGCGACGGGAGACGGCTCGCCGCCGCCTACGATGACACCGGATGCTCAAATCGAGGGTTGCCAGCCGCCGCATATTGGACTTTCGTATTAGGCAAGAGCCCGCAAGAGGCGGCCCGCGAAGAGGGAGGTCGTCATGGGATCGGTCAACGACTCTGTCCCGGAAATCACCATCGAGGAAGCGCTGGCCGAGCCTATCGTTCGACTCGTCATGGCAAGTGACGGAGTGCGTCCCGAGGAATTGCTGGCACTGAGGGAAGGCGTCGATCGCCCCCCAACCGGTCGCGGCGGACCAGCCGATGCCGCCTCCAAGGCACGGCGGCCGTCGCCCATGGATCAGCAGGCGGCGTGATCAGCCGTCCGGTCGCTGCGCAGCGCCTCCCCGATGCCGGAAACGGCGGTGACGGTCGCTGCATCGCAGACGCCGAAGAGCGCAGCTCCTCTTGTCGACGCACGAGCCTCCGCGGGCGCCGGGTGAAGCCGCAGCCCTGAACAGTGGAGGGTATCATGGAGCACCGGACACTCGACGAACTCAGCCGCGTGGCTGATACGGGCCCGCTGCCCGAGGCTCGCCCCCGCATGTCGAGGCGCGAGCGCCTCGAGCGCTGGGCATCCCTGTTGGAGTCGTTCGACGGCCGCCTGCTGCCGCTCGAGAGGATCGAATTCGTTCCGTGGCACGAGCGCATGCACATGCGTCGGGACAGTTCGCCGCTCGTCGTCGCCTTCAACGATCCGGTCCTTCGAGAGGAAGGGCTCGCCAGCGACGAGTTCGGTGCGGCGCTCGACTTCTTCGGGCTCACGCAAGGGCAGGGACATCGCCTCTTGTGTGACTGCCACTATCACGGCGGCATGACCGGAAAGGAAACCGCCGAACGTCTGCGCGTGATCGCCGGTGGCGGCATCGTCGGTCTGCTGTGGCGGCAGGTTCGACAGCTCGCGGCGAAATGGGTCGGATAGGGTCGTTCGTCGTGTGCGGCCGCCTTCCCGTCCATTCCGCGATGTCATGTCTCGGTGCGTGACCGGTCAGTGGCCCGTCCCGCTGACGCGCCGGGTGGGGGAGGAAGAGCCAGCCATAGCCGGCCGAGGCGCCGGGCACAGGCGTCTCGGCCGAGCCGTTCTCGACCAGCGGAATCCCGGGCGATCGGCCGCCGCCCCGCCTCGTCCGCTTTTCAGTAGGGATCGCTCTCCTCGAGCACTTCCTGGCCCATCAGGACACATTGGCCGGGAATCTGCGCATAGATGAGCCGCATGCGGTAATCGGTCTTGTAGATCGCACCGGGCACCTCGATCACGTCGAAACGTCCGTTGCCGCGCAGCGCCTTGATGGTGCCGATCGACTTCACCCGGTCCTTGAAGACCTCCGCGCGGTCGTCCTCGTCGCTCTGGAATTTGAGGAGTTTCAGCGCCTGCTGCGCAGCCTGCGATGCGCATGGGTGCACGGGCTTGGCCGCGGCTGGTGCTGTGGCCGTGAGGAGGGCCAGCATCACGCTGGCGAGCGGAATGCGCATCGTGATCTCCGAAAATGGATGCCTCGACCGTCAAGGTGCGCGGCGGGGCGCGCGGTGCAGCGTCGAGCCCGATTGCGCCCGTCGGAACCGCGGCAGCGCCGGTCCGGCATCAGGGGGTAACAGGGGACGCTGCGGCGGGCAAGGCCCGCCTCCGGGCTCGTTCGCCGTGATCGCGTCGACGATGGCCGGCGGTCGAGGGCCGCCGTCGTTTCGGGCAACCTCGACGGCAGCGAGCTCCCTGGTGCGGGAGGCGTGCATGGCACCGGGGCTCAGGAACCGCCGGTTTCGATGCGCACGATGACGCGCTGGCCGAGCAGGAGCTCGGCGGTGCCGGCATCGAAGGCGACCACCACTTCCACGACGCGCACGTCCGAGCGCTCGCGCGTGTCGTAGACGGTCGTGCGCCGGGGCGCGAAGGCACGGCCGACGCGCTGCACCGCACCCCGGAAGCGCTGACGCTCGTCGGGCTCGAGCGCGATCTCGACGGCTTGCCCGGCCTTGACGAGGGCAGCCGACTGCTCCTCGATCTCGGCGCGTACCAGGAGAGGCGTGGCCGGCGCCAGCCAGAACAGGGTCGTGACGTTGAGGGTCGAGATGCCGTCGCCGGGCCGGGCGAGGCGGCGGACCACAACGCCATCCAGGGGCGCCCGCACGATGCGCTGTTCCACTTCGAGCTCGGCGGATTGGAGCTTGGCCTCCGCGAGCCCGACGGCGGCCTGTTGCAGCTCGAGCTCGGCCTCGGCGGCGTGCACCTGGTCGCGCTGGGCATCGAGGAGCTTGGCGGCGGCCGTCTTTCCGGCGACGAGCGGCTCGAGCCGTGCAACTTCGCGCCTGGCCGCCGCCAGCCGGAGCTCGATCGGCTTCAGGCCGGCGCGAGCCTGGGCGAGCTCGGCGGCGGCAACGGCTGCCTGCACGCGCGGGATGCGGTCGTCGATCCGGGCGAGGACGGCATCGCGCTTCACCGCCTGGCCTTCCTCGGCCAGCACCTCACGGACGACGCCGTCGCGCGCGGCGGCGATCTGGATGAGGCCGCCGTCGACGTCGACGATGCCGCGGGCGACGACGACCGGAGCGGGCCGGCCTCCCCCCTGGACCGTTGCCGGGCCCGCGACGGCGCCGTCGACGGCAAGGAGGAGGGCAAGGGCGAGAGCGGCTGCGCGCCCCATGGCGGAAGGGTGTCGGCGCAATGTCATTTGCAAGGGCTCGTCAATAGGGGGAGTGCCCGGAAGGGGCGGCCGGGGCCGGGCCGTCGGCGGTGATGCGCCCGTCCTCCATGCGCAGCAGCCGATCGGCATGGGCGACGAGGCGCGGGTCGTGCGTGACGCAGAGCACGGTGGCGCCGCGCTCGCGCGCCGCACGGTGCAGGAGGCCGACGACGACCTGTCCGTTCTCCTTGTCGAGCGCGGAGGTGGGCTCGTCGGCGAAGACGAGGGCGGGGTCCTTGACGAAGGCGCGGGCGACGGCGACGCGCTGCTTCTGGCCGCCGGAGAGCTCCGACGGGCGCAGGCCGGCCTGCGGGCCGAGGCCGACGTCGCACAGGGCGGCGTAAGCCTGCTCCACGGCGGCGCGGCCGGTGACGCCCGCGTAGTTCAGCGGCAGCATCACCTGCTCGAGGGCCGTCAAGGCGCCGAACAGGTTGAAGCCCTGGAAGACGAAGCCGCAGTGAGCCAGGCGGAAGGCGTCGAGACCGTCGTCGTCGAGGTCCCACAGTGCCGTGCCGAGCACCTCGACAGACCCCGCGTCGGGGCGCAGCAGCCCCGAGAGCACGGCAAGCAGGGTCGACTTGCCGCAGCCCGAAGGGCCCATGATGAGGGTCAGCTCGCCAGGGTGGATGGCGATGTCGATCGCCTTGAGGACGTGGTTGCGCGCGGCACCGGCGCCGAACGACTTGTCGACGCCGCGCGCCGTCACGGCCGGCGTCGCTCGGGTCGCATCAGGGGACGGGACGAGAGCGTGCATGGTCATCGGAGCAGCTCCGCCGGTTCGGTGCGGTAGAGCGGCCTCAGGGAGAAGAGGCCGGAGACGAGGGCCACGGCCAGCGTGAAGGCGGCCGTCCCCACCATGCTCCACCAGGGGAAGGCGATCGCGACCGTGGCGGCCGCAGCGAGCGCTGCGACCACCCAGGTGGTTACGGCAGTCACGAGGAGGCCCGCCAGGCCCACCCAGAGGGACTGCTCCATGACGACGCGCCGCAAGGCCCGCACGGGCACGCCGAGCGCGCGCAGCGTGGCATACTCCCGCAGCGACGTGAGGATGGCGCCGCGCAGCGTCTGACTGGTGATGGCGATGCCGACGATGAGGCCGAGCAGGGCGGAAAAGCCGAATCCGGCTCCGGCTCCGGATTCGATCAACCAGTAGAGCTGCGTCATGACCGACAGTTCGTCGGGCTTCAGCACCTTGAACTCATCGCCCGACGACAGGGCCTGCAGCTGCTCCTGCACGGCGTCCACGGCATCCGGGCTCTGCAGTTTGATGAGGAAATAGCTCTGCGTTTCCGCTCCGCTGCCGGGGGACGTGCTCAGCGAGGCGACGGTCGCCTTGGACGCGAAGACATTGGCGCCGCCGATCGCTCGCATGCCGCTCGTCGTGCCGACAACGCGCACGCGCCGGCCGTTGATCTCCGCGATGTCGCCGACCCCGACCCCGAGCTTTGCGAGGTCGATCTCGTCGACGATGACGGCCCCGACCTCCCGCAGCGCGAGCCGCTTGGCCTCGTCGAAATCGCGCGGAAGGCTCAGCGAACCGTCGGTCACGTCGAAGCCGGTGACCAAGACGAGCACCTTGCCGCCGCCCGGTCCGCGCCAGTCGCCACCAGTGATGGCCATGGACTGCACGGTGGCGACGGCGGGATGAGCGCGCAGGCGCATCTCGATGCGCGCCGGCATGTCGCGCGCCAGGTCGAAGGAGAGCGTCTTGCCCTCGACGACCCACAGGTCGGCGCGCGCCCTGTCCACCACCTGTGTGGCCGTTGCGAACATGCCGACAAGCAGCCCCACCTGCACGATGACGAGCAGGCCCGAGAACGCGACAGCGAGGACCGCGGCGAGGTAGCGCTTCCACTCGTAGAGCAGGCTCGACCGGGCGAGCGACACGGTGCCCGGATGCGGTGGCACCTTCGGCGCCACAGGGAGCGTGGTGCCCGTCGGACCGGGCTGGCGCAGCGCGATCGTCACGTGCGCCCTCCGGTCGTGGCACGCAGGGGACGCAGATAGGCGGCGAGCATGCGGCGCAGCTCGGCGAGATTGGCCTCGAAGTCGAAGGCGTCGTCGAAGCCGCGGCGCCAGAAAACCCCTTCGATCGTGCCGAGGATGACGGTCGCCGCGGCGCGCGCGTCCAGGTCGGCAACGAGGCGACCTTCGTCCCGCGCCCGTTCGAGCAGGGAGGAGAAGCGGTCGATCACCTCGCGGTCGAGCGCGACATAGACCTTGCGCATGGCCGGGTTCCGGCAGGCTTCGACGGCGATCTCCAGCCCGATGACGAACTCCGCATTGTCCTCCCGCCTGAGATAGTGCTCGACGGTCGCAAGGAGCTCGCCGACCAGATCCTCGGCCCTTTCGAGGGCCGCGACGGCCGCCAGCGTTTCGCGCCTCTCCTCCTCGGCGAAGGCGTCGAGGATCGCATCCTTGGAGCGGACGTAGTGATAGAGATTGGCGACGCTCATCCCGGCTTCCGCCGCGATGTCGGGCATGGTGGCGTTCTGCAGGCCCTTGCGAATGAAGACGCGCATCGCCGCCGCGAGGATCCGGGCGCGCCGGTCGGCATGCAGTTCCTGGTTGGGGCGGCGCATCTCGGCTCTGATTTATCGAATACTCATTTATCGAATGAACATTCGATATACGATGGAGTATCCCGGTCCGCAAGTTGCCTGGATCACGCGCCTTGCGAAAATGTTACGAGCGCCTGCGCCGGCGTCCGCTGCCCGGCAGGGGTGATCTAGCCGCTCACATGCGGTGAATGGCCTTCCGGCCTCGCGAGCATCTTCGCCAGCATGCCGAGGGCACGCGCGAGGTCGGCGAGCGGTGGTCCTCCAAGGCAGAGGCGAATGCCGCTCTCCACCCGGTCCGGAGCGGTGGCGATGGCGCCCGGCGGCGTGACGGCGATGCCGGTGGCCGCGGCGGCCAGCGTCACCTGCTCGGCGCGCGCACGGGTCATCGGCAGCCAGACATGGAAGCCGTCGCGACTCGGATGAACCATGGCCTCGCCCAGGACCGAGGCGGCGAGCGAACGCCGGCGCGCCGCCTCTACGCGGATGGACGCAGTGACCACCGCCGCGATGCCATCGGCCAGCCATTGCTCCATCACCACGCAGGAGAGGGGCGAGACCATGAGCGCCGTCGCCCTCAGCACGGTCTCCGCCTGCTCGACGAGGCCCGGTGGCGGCGCCAGCACGCCGATCCTGAGCCCGGGGCTCAGCGTTTTCGACAGGCCGTTGACGTAGAAGGTCCGCTCCGGCGCCAGCATGGCAAGGGGCGGCGCGCCCGCAGTCGCGGCCAGGGCATAGACGTCGTCCTCGATGATCGTCACGTCGTGGGCGCGGCAGAGCTTCACGATCGCCCGCGCCGCGCTTCGCTCATCGTGGCGGTCGTCGGGTTGTGCATGGTGGGGGTGACGTAGAGCCCGATGGGGGTTCGGTCGCAGGTCGCAAGCGCGGCCTCCAGCGCCTCCGGAACGATGCCCTCCCCATCGATCGTCAGGCGGCGCAGCCGGTAGCCCGCGTGGCGGGCGAGGGCGATCGCGCCCGGATAGGTCAGTGCCTCGGTCAGGATCGTCCCGCCTGGGCCGCAGGCCACGCCGAAGGCCACCGACAAGGCCTGCTGCGCGCCGTTCGTCAGGAGGAGCCGCGAGGCATCGGCTTCCATCCCCAGAGGCGCCAACCAGCGCGACATCAGACGGCGATGCTCGTCGTGGCCGGCGGCGGGGGGATAGAGGGTGAAGAGATGCGGATCGAGATTCCTCGCCGCGGCGATGAGCGTTTTCGCCAGCACCCGTTCGCTCAGCATGGCGGGCGGCGTGTTGATGGAAAGGTCGATGACCGGGCAGTTGCGCGCGGCGATCGCCGCCATGAAGGTGCCGTGTCCCTTGACGCTGCGGGTCAGGCCGCGCCGCTCCAGCACGCCATAGGCCTTCGTCACCGTGCCGATGCCGATCCCGAGCCGCCAGGCGAGGTCGCGGTGCGCGGGCAGCCGTGCGCCAGCCTCCAGGCGGCCTTCAATGATGTCGTCGGCCAGCGCCGCCACCAGCCGTTCGGAGGGAGGCGCGGCTATGTCGGCAAGGCGTGGATGCCAGGGAGATGCGATACGCATGATCGATCATGTCTCAAAAAGTGTCACATCTCCCCTAGGGTGACGGCAAGCCGCCTTCGCCGGCCGAAACTGTTCCTCGGGCTGAAAGAGCATGAATCCCGAGATCCTGATTTCGCTGGGGATCTTCTCCGTCGTGACCTCCGTTACGCCGGGTCCCGACAATCTCATGCTGCTGGCCTCCGGCGTGAACTTCGGTCTTGCACGCACCCTGCCGCATTCCTTGGGAATCTCGTTCGGGTTCTTCCTCCTGTTGCTGGCCGTGGGCGCCGGCATCGGCGGCCTGCTCACCGCCTGGCCCACGCTCCATGTGGCGCTGACGGGGATCAGCGCCGTCTGTCTTTTCTACCTCGCCTATCGTCTCGCGCTGAGCCGATCCATCGGGAACGAGGAGGCGAGGAGCCGCCCGCTCACCTTCACGGAGGCCGCCTTCTTTCAGTGGGTCAATCCGAAGGCGTGGGTGATGGCGCTCTCCGGCATGGCACTCTACACGGACAAGGCGAGCCCGTTCCTGTCCATGCTCGTCGTCGCCGCTCTCTTCAGCCTCTTGAACTGGCCCTGCGTGGCGCTGTGGGCCACGTTCGGCACGATGCTGCGGCGGCTGCTGGCGCATGCGGCCAGGCTCAGATGGTTCAACCTGCTCATGGCAGCGCTCATGGCCATGAGCGTGATCCCGATCGTGATCGGGTAGCCGCCTTTGCCGCACCGCGGCGGGGCTGGTCCTCGACTGCTGCGGCAAGAGCCGGCGATAACCGCAGGGTCAAGCAGGGACGCTCCCATGGCTATCTTCGGCGACTATACGCAGGGCATTCTCGTGGCCTGGGCGGCCTTCGCACTCGCCACCGTCAGCCCCGGGCCGGCGCTCATGGCCACCATGGGCACTGCAATGGGCTCCGGGCGCAGGGCGGGCATGGCGCTCGGGCTCGGCATTTGCTGCGGTTCCCTGACGTGGGGGCTGCTGGCCGCCTTCGGCCTGCGCCTCGTCCTGGATCGGTAGCTTTCTGTCACCGCCGCCCCGTGCCGGCCTTGCCGTGCACCCCGGTCGGAACAAGCGGTCGCCGCCCTTGGATCGGGTTCCCTGCTACCGGGCGACCGCGACGGGCAGGCCGGTCGACGGATGGGGCAGGACGTCCATGGCGATGCCGTAGATATTGCGGAGCTCTTCGGCGGTCATGATGTCGCCGGGCGCGCCGCGCGCGACGAGCCGGCCGGTATGAAGGGCGATGATCTCGTCGCAGAAGCGCGCCGCCATGTTCACGTCGTGCAGGACCACGAGAATGCCGAGCCCCTTGTCCTTCGACAGCCGGTGAACGAGCGACAGCACCTCGATCTGGTGGGCGATGTCGAGGGCGGAGGTCGGCTCGTCGAGCAGTAGGCATTCCGCATCCTGCGCCACCAGCATCGCGAGCCAGGCGCGCTGGCGTTCTCCGCCCGACAGGGTGTCGACCAGCCGGTCGGCGAACGGGGCGGTGTCGGTGAGTGCCATCGCCTCGTCGACCTTGTCGCGGTCGGTCGCGCCGAAGCGCCCGAGCGCGCCGTGCCACGGGTAGCGTCCCAGCGCCACCAGTTCCTTGACCAGCATGCCGGACGCCGGCGGCAGCGCCTGCGGCAGATAGGCGACCTTGCGGGCGAAGGCGCGGTCGCCCCAATCCTTCACGTCCCGGCCCTCGAAGCGGATGCTGCCGCCGGAGGGAGGATGCTGGCGCGCGAGGATCTTCAGGAGCGTCGATTTCCCGGAGCCATTGTGTCCGATCAGGCCGAGCACGCGGCGCGACGGAATCTCCAGCGTCAGCGGCTCGAGGAGGGCACGGCCCGCGACGGAAAAGGACACGCGCTCGAGCGCGAACAGCGGCACGTCATGGCGCCCGGCACCGGCCGGCCGCGCGATGCCCAGAGCCGTTGCCGGGTCGATCACATCGGAAGTTGCCCCGGCGGGAGCCGGTCGGCGTTCGGCCTCGGTGCCGCTATCGGGGAATACACGCAGGTTCACGGTGCCGCCCAATCAAGTTGCATCTGAACATCCGAGCCCAGAACCCTTTCAGTGCTCGATTCATCCGGCTCGCGCCGACGCGGCCGGCCGCCGCGCCGGGATCCCGCCAGGCGGACCACGGCGGCCTCGTCTTCATCGCGCCACCGCCGCAAGGCGCAGCTGTCGGCGAGACGCGGCACGGCCCGTCAGGTTCGCCTCCACGCTGGCGGCGAAACTCGCGTGGAACGCCTCGGCCGTGACGATATTGAGGTGATCGGTCCCGGGGACGACCTCCACGCGCTCCACCCGGTTCGAATAGTCCCGCCAGTCGATCAGCTTGAAGCCTCGGCGGATCGATTCCTCCGCGATCCAGGCATGGATGGGGCAGTCGAAACGCTCCATCCGGTAGTTGCGGAAGATCATCGCATTCTCGATCAGCGTCCAGAAGATGTGCTCGCGGCTGCCGATGTCCGGACCGTCGAGCGGCAGATCTTCCTTGCTGTTGTGCACGTAGGCGAGGAAGCGCGTGTAGACGTCGGCGTCCATGCGCGCGAAGAGGCTCTCCCAGCCGGCGCGCATCCGCGTGCGCCCGAGCCAGGCGGCGATCCGGCGCTCGAGCATGGCGCGATCGGAAGGATCGAGGACGACCTCGGCATTGACCGCGAATTCCGCATCGAGGGCGCAGACGTCGAGCATGCCGACGAAGTTCATCTCGACGCTCGTGCCCAGGAGCCGGGCTGTCTCGTAGGCGAGGATGCCGCCCCATGACCAGCCGAGCAGGGTGCAGGGCACGCCGCCGCTCGCCCGGCGGATGTGGTCGGCGTAGCGGCCCGCGAGCTCCTCGACGCTCGCGGTTCGCGTCTTGTCCTGTGTCAGCGAGTAGCAGATGAAGGCCGTGGCCGGCTGATCGGGCCCGAGATGCGCCACGAGCTTCGCATATTCGCGCGTGCTGACGAGGAGGCCGGGGAAGCAGTAGAGCATCGGGCGGCTGCCGCTGCGCCGCATGTGGACGACCTCGGGCTCCCCGGCCGCTCCTGCGGCGATGGCGGCGGCGAGCTCCGCCACCGTCTGGTGATTGAAGAGCTGGGCGATGGTGATCCCCCTGTCCGGGAAGAGGCCCGCGAGGCGGCTCAACACCTTGAGCGCCGTGAGCGAATTGCCGCCGAGCTCGAAGAAGTTCTGGTCGATGCCCACGGCTCGCAGGCCGAGCACCTCCTGCCAGATGTCGGCGATGTCGCTCTCCATAGCCGTGCGCGGCGGGAGAAGGGACGCGGTCTCGATGTCCGGGGCGGGCAGGGCGGCCCTGTCGAGCTTGCCGTTCGGCGTGAAGGGCAGGCTGTCGAGGACCACGATGCGCGAGGGCACCATATAGTCCGGCAGGCTGCGGGCCAGCGCCGTGCGCAGGGCGGTCGGCTCCATCTGCGCGCCGGCCGCGGGAACCACGTAGCCGACGAGCATGGAACCGCCCGGCCCCTCGCGCAGTGCGGCGGCCGAGGCGCTCACCGCCTCGAGTTCAGCCAGCCGAGCCTCGACCTCGCCGAGCTCGATGCGGAAGCCGCGCAGCTTCACCTGCTGGTCGCGGCGGCCGAGGTAGTCGATGGCGCCATCCTCCCGCCGGCGCACGAGATCGCCTGTGCGATACATGCGCCCGCCGCCGCCGGCGAAGGGATCCGGCAGGAAGCGCTCGGCCGTGGCACCCGGCCGCCGATGGTAGCCGCGGGCAAGACCGTCGCCGCCGATGAAGAGCTCGCCGACGGAGCCCTCCGGGACCGGGGCGAGCCGCTCGTCCAGAATGTAGGCGTGGCGGGGGCCGACAGCCCGGCCGATCGGGGCATAGGCCCCCGTGAAGCTCTCGCTGGCCGGCACCTTCCAGGCAAGCGGCGAGATGACCGCCTCGGTCGGCCCGTAGCCGTTGATGAGCCATTGCGGTCGGAGGGCGCGCTTGACGAGTGCGAAGGTCGCCGGCGACATGCCCTCGCCACCGAAGGAATAGAGCCGCACGGGCGGTGCCGAACCCACCTCCTCGGCCCATTCGGCAACCTGATGCAGGTAGCGCGGCGGAAAGCCCGCATTCGTGACGCCGTGGCGCCCCATGGCGGCGAGGGTTTCGCCGGCGCTCCACAGGTCCTGGTCGCGCAGCACAATGCTGCCGCCGAAGGCGAGCGGCACCATCCAGCGCTCGTGCGCGCCGTCGAAGCTCACCGACAGGAAATGCAGTTCGCGTGACAGCGGCGTCATGTCGTAGAGGTCGCCGGTCGCGAGGCAATGGGCCGCGAGCGGGCCGTGCGCCACGGCGACGCCCTTCGGCCGTCCCGTGGAGCCGGAGGTATAGATGAGATAGGCGAGCTGGTCGGGATGGACCGGCACATCGGGGTCCGTGCCGGGCATGGCCGATGGCGCCGGCCCGTCGCAGGCCACGAGCATCGTGCCGGGCAGGTCCGGCAGCCGGGCGGCGAGGCGGCGCTCGATCAGGACGAGGGTGACGCCCGCGTCCCCGAGCACATGGGCGATGCGCTCGGCCGGGTGGCCGGGATCCACCGGCACGAAGGCGCCTCCCGCCTTGAGCACGGCGAGGAAGGCCACGATCATGGCCGGTGAGCGCTCGAGCGCGACGCCGACGCGCATCTCGGGCGCAAGGCCGAGCGCGAGGAGATGCCGGGCAAGACGATTGGCCTCGGCATCGAGGGCGGCGAAGCTGACGGTCTCGTCGCCCTGGATCACGGCCGGGGCGTCCGGGCGGACGCGGGCATGGTCGGCGATCAGGCGGTGCACCGGGGCCGGCGCCCCCGGGCCGGCCTGCCAGGCGGGGTGGACCGCGGGGCCGGCGAGGAAGTCACGCAGCCGGCGCGGCCGCATGTCTCCCCAGATGACGTCGATATGAGCGCAGCATGCCTCGCGCGTCCCGGTGAAGCCGGTTGACCGCCAGCCGTCCGGCGTCGCGTGGCCGCGGAGCCAGATCGAGAATTGCTCCGCACCGTTCACCACCACGTCGAAGATGGTGTCCTCGTCGTCGATCGCCATTGCGCGTCCCGTCCTGCTTCGGCCGTGTTCCTAAGACGGACGAGGCGGCGGAAAATTTCGGAGATCCTGCCGCCGGCGGCGATCGTCCCGCAGTCGTCGTGAAAAATCCCCCAGCCGCATTCGTCGTTCCTTCGACGCGTGACGAAAGGGACGGCCATGGGCATTGCGCACCGCACATCAGGCGAGACCGCATTCACGTCCTTCAACGCCGAGGGAGCCGGGCGGGTCACGACCCTGCGCTCCGGCGGCTCCTTCGTCGTGCAGGAGGATGGCAGGCCCCTGGTCACGCTCGCCCTCGAAGCTGGCGGGGAAGGGCGCCTGGCGTTGCGGCAGGCGGGCACCGAAGCACCGGACACGCAGCTTCGCGCCGCGCTCGCCGGGTTCGAGGCCCTCTTCGCCCTGGAACCGCAGCGCGAAGGCGTGGCGCTCGATGCCGACAGCTGGGCCCCGCTGCGCGCCGCCCTTCTGCGCAGCGGCGCAGCACTTGCCGGCGAAGGGGGAGGGCTCGAGGTGCGGGCCTCGCTCCTCTGGCAGCTGCCGCAACTCTGGCTGCGACCGCCCCTCGCCGCGCCCTTTCCCCCGCATCATGTCCTGACGGCGGGGCGGCGCCACCCCCTGCGGGCACCGAAGCCCGAGGGCGAGGTCTATGCGCGCCACATCCCCTGGCTCGGGCAGACGCTCACCTTCCGCGCCGCGACCCTCGACGCCGATCTCGCCCGCCTCAACCGCTGGATGAACGATCCGCGTGTCGCCGCCGTCTGGAACGAGGAGGGCGATATCGGGAAGCACCGGGCCTATCTCGCCGGGCTCATCACCGATCCCCACATGCTGCCGCTCGTCGGGTGCTTCGACGGCGTGCCCTTCGGCTATTTCGAGGTCTACTGGGCGAAGGAGAACCGCCTCGGCCCCTTCTACGACGCGGAGGACTACGACCGCGGCTGGCATGTGCTCATCGGCGAGGAGGCCTATCGCGGCCGGCAATGGATCGCGGCATGGCTGCCCTCGCTGATGCACTACCTCTTCCTCGACGATTGCCGCACCCAGCGCATCGTCGGCGAGCCGCGGGCGGACCACCACCAGCAGATCCGCAATCTCGACAAGGCGGGCTTCGCCAAGGTCAAGCAGTTCGACTTCCCGCACAAGCGGGCGCTGCTCGTCATGCTGCTGCGCGAGCGCTTCTTCAGCGACCGGTTGTGGAACCCCGCGGCCGAGCCGGAGCCGCCGCGGGAGGGAGCGGGCGCCGCACCGCGGCGGGTGCGGATCGCCGCGCGCGAGACCGCATTGCCAGTCGGGGCGTGACATCATCCTTCAACCGGCAGGTGTATCCATGAACGCTCATGACCGGATCCACGACGTGATCGGCGTCGGCTTCGGCCCCTCCAACCTGGCGCTCGCCATCGCGCTCGACGAGATCGCCCGGCGCGACCAGCCGGGCCTCTCCTTCCATTTCGTCGAGAGGCAGCCCCGCTTGACCTGGCACGGCGGCATGCTGCTGCCGGGCAGCGACATGCAGATCTCCTTCCTCAAGGACCTCGTGTCGCTGCGCGATCCGACGAGCCCCTTCACCTTCGTCAACTACCTGCACGAGAAGGGGAGGCTGGAAGCCTTCATCAATCGCAAGACGTTCTTTCCGAGCCGCGTCGAGTTCAACGATTACCTGCGCTGGGCGGCGTCGCGGTTCGACAGCCATTGCAGCTATGGCGAGGAGGTCGTGGCCATCGAGCCGCATGTCGCCCACGGCCTGGTCGTCGCCCTCGATGTGCGCTCACGGTCGGCGGCCGGCGGGGAGCGCGTGCGCCGCGCGCGGAACATCGTCATCGCCGCGGGCGGCACGCCGAGCGTGCCCGATTGTTTCGTCCCCTTCGCCGCGGATGCGCGCATCCTCCACTCCTCCGGCTATCTCGACGGCATTGCCGGGCTCGGCCTCGCCGACCGGCCGGCCTCCCGGGTCGCTGTGATCGGCGGCGGGCAGAGCGCGGCGGAAATCCTCATGGACCTGCACGGCCGCTTCTCGCGGCTGCGCGCCGATCTTGTTCTGCGCGCCCGCGCCCTGAAGCCCGCCGACGACAGCCCCTTCGTCAACGAGATCTTCAGCCCGGCGGGAACGGACATCTTCTTTCGCCAGTCGCAGGAGGCGCGCCGGGCTTTCCTCGACGAGTTCCGCAACACCAACTACGCGGTCGTCGATCTCGACCTCATCCAGAGGGTCTATGACGTCCTCTACGAGCAGCGCGTGGAAGGCGAGAGGCGGCTCACCGTTCTGAGCGGCTGCGAAGTCCTGGAGGCTGCTGCGGATGCGGAGGGCATCGCCCTGACCCTGCGCGACCGGCAGGGCGGCCCGCCGGAACGGCGGGCCTATGACGCCGTCATCCTCGCGACGGGCTATCGCCGCGATCCAGACCCGCGCTTCCTGCAGCATCTTGGGCCCTATCTCCGCGGGCTTTCGGTCGACCGGCACTATCGGCTGCGGACCACGGACGACTGCGAGCCGGCGATCTTCCTCCAGGGGCTTTCCGAAACGACGCACGGGCTGAGCGACAGCCTCCTGTCCGTGATCGCCGTGCGCGCCCGCGAGATCGCCGAGGCCCTCGTCGGGCTGAGGGCCCGACCGAGCAGCCCGGTTCTGCCGGGGCGGTTCGCGCGGGCCATGCGTGTGGCGGCGTCCTCATGAGCATGACGCGGGCGGTGACGAAGCCGGACGGGCCGCGTGCCACCGCTCCGAGCGCAGATGTACTCGTCGCGGCGCACCTGCGCATGCTCTCGGGCAGCTATCTCCCGGAGGTGGTGGCCGGACCCGGGCGAGCGATCTACGCCTGGTCCGCGCATGTCCCCGACGTGACCATGAACTTCGCGGTTCGCCTCGGGCCCTCCGATGTCGGCTGGCTCGTGCGGATGGCGCGCGAAAGGGCCCGCGCGCCCGCCCTTCTCGCCGCGGACGAAGCGGCGGCCCGGATCGGCGAGGCAGAGCGTGCGACGGTCTATCCGGCGCGGTGGATGGTGGCCCCCTGTACGCGCAGCGACAACGGAGAACTGCCGGTGCTCGGCCTGTCGGCTTCCGTGACCGAGGCGGCGGCGCCCGACCCGCATTTCTTCCAGGTCTTCGCCGGCTGCCACGCCACGGAGGCCATCGACGCCCATGTGCGGTGCTTCTATGTGCCGGCGCTCATGGCCAGCCGGCTGCCGGCGCGCATCCTGAGCCGCCATTTCGTGATCTTCGAGGCCGGGGAGCCCGTGGCCTGCGCCACGCTCCACGTCGAAGGGCGGCTGGCAGGCCTCTACAATGTCGGGACGCTCCGCTCGCACCAGCGCCGGGGCATCGGCGAGGCTCTCGCGCGCCACGTGGTCGACCACGCGGCGGCGCTAGGCTGCACGCACGTGTTCCTGCAATGTGCGGCGGGCACGCATCTCGAGCGGTTGTACGCCCGGGCTGGTTTTCGCACGGCGTTCTCGCCCTTCCTCGTCTGCCTCGATCCGGACTGAGGCTCGATGCGCCGCTTCCTGTCCGCGCCGCTCGATCTCGGCGCTCCCGACGTATCCCGGCTCGTTCTGCGGCTTGCCCTGCCGTCGGTCGCCGGCCTGTCGATCAGCGCCCTGCACCATCTCGCCAATGCCGCCTTCCTGGGCATGCTCGGACCGGATGCGGTGGCCGCGGTCAGCTTCGTCTTCCCGCTTGCCATCCTCTTGGCAGCCCTGGGCGAGGCGATCGGCATCGGGACGGCGGCCCTCGTGTCGCGCCTGCTCGGGGCGGGACGGGGCGACGATGCCAACGGCGCGGCGACGCGCGCGGTGGCGCTTGCCGTCGCCGTCGGCCTCGTGGCGACGGCGCTCGTCCTGCCGG
This sequence comes from Chelatococcus albus, assembly GCF_030067675.1. GTDB lineage: Bacteria > Pseudomonadota > Alphaproteobacteria > Rhizobiales > Beijerinckiaceae > Chelatococcus_A > Chelatococcus_A albus. The sequence goes on from NZ_JASJEV010000001.1 coordinate 49,954, forward strand.
CGCTCGATCCCATCCTGCTGGCCTTCGGCACCACCCCCGCGGCACTGGCACCGGCACGCGCCTATGCGGGCCTTCTCGTCCTCGGGACGGGCCTGACGCTCCTGCAGATCCTGGCCGATTTCATCGCCATTGCGGAGGGCAACACACGCTTCAGCATGTGGACGCTGATCGTCTGTTTTGCGCTCAACATCGCGCTCGACCCTCTGTTCCTCTTCGTCTTCGACTGGGGCGTCGCGGGCGCGGCCGCCGCGACCCTCACCGCCCAGGCGCTGGTGATGACGGCCTGGCTCGTCTATTTCGCCGGCGGTTTCGGCAGGGTGCGCATCCGCCCGCGTTCTCTCGCCTCAGGCCGCGGATCGTTGCAGGCGATCCTCGCGGTCGGCGCCCCGGCGGGGCTCGCAAGCGTCGTGGCGGCCGCGGCCCTCATGCTCGTCTACCGCACGGCTGGCGCCTATGGCGAGGCGAGCGTCGCGGGCCTCGGCATCGCCCTGCGGCTCCTTGCCGCCGGCACGCTGCCCATTGCCGGCTTCTGCCTCGGCGCGCAAGGGGTGCTCGGCTACGGCTGGGGCACCGGCGACCACGTCCGTGTCAGGCGGGCGGCGCGCTTCATGGCGCTCGTCACGACGGGCTTCGCGCTCGCCTATGCCGGGGTGATGACGGCGGCGGCCGGACCGGTCGTCGCCCTGTTCACGGCCGATGCCGGTGTGCGGGCGGTTGCCGGCCGGGCGCTCGTCGCCGTCCATCTGTTCTTCGCCTTCCACGGTCTGCAGATGGTGCTCGTCGCCCTTCTCAGGGCGACGGGCCGGGCTCGCCTCGCAGCCCTCGTCACGCTCGCCCCGCAGGGCTATCTCCTCCTGCCGCTCGTCCTGGTGCTGCCGCGGTTCTGGGGCCTCGACGGCCTCATTGCCGCCCCGGCGATCGCGTCCGGTCTCTCCAGCGTGCTGGCCGCCTTCCTCCTCCTGCGGGAGATGCTCGCCCTCGAGCGTCGGGCTGACGGCGCTCAGATCACGTCGGCCGTGAGCGGGCAGGTGCTGCAACGCGCGAGCTGAGGCAAGAGGTAGCGCAGGCAGCAGACGCGCCGCCGCCTTTCCCCTGCGGTCCGCGGGGGAGCGTGCAGGGGATTGCGCCGGCCGTCCGGCCAGTGATGCCGCAACATCACGGCCTCCGCTCCGGCGACGACCGCGGCCGGGACGCTCGGGTCGTGGGCGATCTCGGCGACGATCCAGGCGTAGAGCGAGGCGGCGTTGCTCCACAGCACCCGCGGTGCCAGGCGGGCACAGGCCGCAAGGCCGTCGACGGCGGGCGCGAGATGCTCCCACACGAGCGGCTCGAGACGTGTGACGGCATCATCCCCTGCGCAGGTCGCGCCCTCATGCGGAATGCGCATGGCGGCGGGCGTGGCGTCCGGCGTGAGGATGACGTGCATGCCCGCCAGGGCGACCGGCAGGTCCCGGCCGAGCAGCAGCGCGGCGGCGACCACGGGCGGCATCAGGGCGCCGAAGTACCACTGGGACCAGAGCGACGCGACGGCGCGCCGATCCCCGCCGGGAAAGGCCGCGCCGAAGCGGGCGATGGTTTCGCCGAGCAACGCCGGTTCGAGGAGGTCGGCGCAGCCGATCGCCGGGCGCGGATCATCGGGCAGGACCAGCGTCGCCGCGCATGGCGCGAGCGCGCCGCCCATGACGGCCGCGAGGTTGCGAGGCAGGGCGGAGGGTGAGGCGCAGGGAGCTGTCGCGATGGCCTGCACGGTTCATCTCCTGCGCAGGAGCCAGAGCAGGCAGGGCGTGCCGACGAGCGCCGCCATCAGACCAGCCGGCATGGCACTCGTGCTGGAGAGCATGCGGCCGAGCCAATCGGCCTCGGCCATGACGGTGCCGCCGATCAGAGCGGCGCCCACGGCCTGGGGAAGCCCGCGGGCGAGGCCGGCGAGCCGGGCAAGGTGCGGGGATACAAGGCCGACGAAGCTCAGCGGTCCGATGACGAGCGTCGCCGTCGCCGTCGCGACCGCGGCGAAGAGGAGGACCGCGAGGCGGCTCGCGCCGAGGGAGACGCCGAGCGCCCGGGCCGTGCCCGCCCCGAGCGGCAGGATATCGAGCCAGCGCGCGAGCAGGGGCAGGGTGGCGAGCAGCCCCGCGGCGATGCCCGCCGTGGCGAACGCATCCGTCGCGCTCACGCGGTAGGTGGAGCCGACCAGCCAGTTGAGCAGCATCTGCGCCCGCGGATCGCCCGCCGCCATGAGGGCGACGACGAGCGCGTCGAAGAATGCGCCGAGGGCGATGCCGGCGATCAGCACCCGCTCCGGCGAAAAGGCGCTGCTGCGCGCCAGCGACAGGATGGCGGCCAGCGCGAGGAAGGCCCCGGCCGCCCCCGCGGGCACGGTGATGGCGCGGCCTGCGCCCGGCACCAGCAGAAGAAGCGCGAGGAGACCGAGCGCCGCCCCGGTGGAGATGCCGAGCACCTCCGGGCTCGCCATGGCATTGGCGGTGAGCCGCTGCATCAGCACCCCGGCGGCAGCCAGCATGGCGCCGGCGGCGAAGGCCGCGGCGAGGCGCGGCGCCCGCCAGGGCAGAAGCGCGGCAATGTCGCTCGGGCCGGACACGGTGACGCCGTCCGGACCGCGGCCGACCGCGAGTGCCGCGGCGAGGGCGAGGACGGCGATCGCCGCGAAGGTGCCGGTCAGGGTCCACGGCCGTCGGGCGGCCCTGGCCGGAGGCGTGAGCGCCCCGCGCGGCGGCGCGGCGGCCACGGCGAGGCGTGGCAGAAGGAACAGGAGCAGGGGCGCGCCGAGGAGGGCCGTGACCGCCCCCGTCGGTACCATCTCGCCATAGATGCCGGACCAGCGCAGCACCAGCTGGTCCGTGAGCCAGAGGAGGGCGGCGCCGGCGAGCGGCGCCCAGACGAGGCGGTCCTGCAGGCGGCGCGCGCCCAGGAGGCCGACCAGGGTCGGCGCGGCGAGATCGACGAAACCGATGACGCCCACGGCGCTCACCACCGAGGCCGCGACCGTGACCGCCGTCGCGAGGAGCACGAGCCGCGCCCACCCGAGACCGAGGCCGAGACTGCGCGCCTGCACATCGCCGAGCCCCATCAGCGAGAGAGGCCGGATCATGAGACCCGCGAGCAGCGCGGCAGCAGCGAGGCGCGGGGCGAGGAACAGGACGGCCGACCAGTCCTGCTGGCTCAGCGAGCCGCCGCCCCACAGGAAGAGGCCTGTGAGATAGTGCTCGTTGAAGAGCATCAGCGCCGCGGCGCCCGTGCTCGCCGCGAAGCTCACCGCCATTCCGGCCAGCACCACGGACAGGGGCGCGAGCCCGCGGTTTGAGGCGATGCCGAGGACGAGCAGGAACGCGGCCGTCGACCCGGCGAGCGCCACCCATTCGCCACCCTCCTCGAGCAGGGCGGGGAGCCACAGGCCGACGACGGCGAGCGCGACCTTCGCCCCTGCCGATACGCCGAGCGTGGTCGACGAGGCGAGCGGATTGCGCAGGACGTGCTGGAAGATGGTGCCGGCGAGCCCGAGCGCCGCCCCGCAGAGGAGGCTGACGACGAGCCGCGGCAGGAAGCTCTCGCGCACGACGACCTGGCGCATGTCGGCGAGGTCGGGCGACAGGGTTGCCCGGATCCAAAGCGCCGGCGGGAGCCGCGCGGCGAGCGCATCGAGGCTGAGGGCCGCGGCCGCGAGGCAGAGAGCACCGACGCACCACGCCGGATGGCGCAGCGGCCATCCCCCGATGGCCGGCCTGGCCGGGACGGCGCGCGCCTCATTCATGGGGGGCCTCCCCCAGGAGAGTGGCGGTCAGCAGTTCGGCAAAGCGCACGGCGGCCGGGAGGGTGCCGAACATGAGCACGGGCGGCAGCCTGTGGACGCGCCCGGCCCGCACGAAGGGCAGATTGCGCCAGAGCCGGCTGCCGCGAAAAGTCCGCTGCGCGTCGTGCGGGAGCGGCTCGAGGACGATGAGGCTCGCGTCGGGATCATCCGCGAGCCGCTCGATGCCGATGGTGGCAAAGCCCCAGCCATTTGTCTCACCCTGCCAGGCGTTGCGCAGACCGAGCCTGTCGAGCACGTCCTGGAACAGGCCGCCCTTGCCGTAGACCCGCACATGTCGCCCGTCGAGGAAGCTCACGACATAGACGGAGCGCCCATCGCCGCTTCCGGCGAACCGTGCGCGCGCACGCGCCATCACCGTTTCGGCGGTTGCGATCAGTGCCTCGCCCTGCGCCTCGCGGCCAGTGAGGCGGGCGAGGCGGCCCGTCGCGGCCACTGCGCGGTCGTATGGGCGCCCCTCCGGGCCGTAGATCGGCAGCGCCAGGGTGGGGGCGATGCGCGCGAGCAGGGGGCGGATAGCCTCGTGTTCGGCGATGGTCAGGATGAGGTCGGGCGCGAGCTGCTGCAGGATCTCCGGATTGGGTTCGAGCCGCAGGCCGACTTCCGCCACCCCGGCGGGCAGCGGAGGAGCGACCACCCAGTCGGCGTAGCTGCGCGTCTCAGGAACGCCGATGGGCGGGATGCCGAGGGCGATGAGCGTCTCCGCCAGCCCCCAGTCGAGCGCAACGATGCGCCGGGCTCGCGGTGCCGCGTCCTGCCCGGCGGCGGGCAGGGCGGCCGCCGCGAGCAGGAGGAGGCCGGCGAAGGCGGGAAGAAGACGCGGCACGACGCGATCACCGCGGCGCGAACACGCGGACATCGGCAGCATGGCCGCAGCGGCCTCCGTCGCGCTCACCAGCGGTAGCGCAGCGACGCGATGAGGCTGCGGCCGGGGCCGTAGATGCAGTTCAGGTCACCGCCGTTGCAGATGACATAGGCCTTGTCGAAGAGATTCTTCGCATTGACCGCCAGACGCCAGTTCTGCCACTCGTAGTGGATCGCTGCATCGACGAGGGTGAAGGCCTCGTTCCTGAACGAGTTGGCGTTGTCCGCGTAGCTCGCGCCGACATAGCGGACGCCGCCGCCAAACCCGAGCCCCTTCAGCGGGCCGCTCTGGAGCGTGTAGTCCAGCCACCCGGACGCCATGTGCCGAGGGGTCACCGCTGGCACATTGCCGACGATGGCCGTGTTGGTATCCTTGCTGATCTCGGCATCGGTGTAGGTGTAGGTGGCGATGAGATCGAGCCCGTCCATGAGGCTCGCCACGCCCTCCACCTCGACGCCGCGGGCGCGCGTCTCGCCGGTCTGGATGCTGTTGAAGGGGCTGAGGGGGTCCGCCGTCAGGGTATTCTTCTGCTTGAGGTCGAAGAGGGCGAGCGTCACGAGGCTGCGCATGCCGGCGGGCTGGTACTTGAGGCCGACCTCGACCTGCTCGCCCGTGGTGGGCTTGAAGGCGGCCCCGAGCCTGTCCGTGCCGGCCACGGGCTCGAAGGAGGTGGAATAGGCGGCATAGGGCACGAGGCCCATGTCGAACTCGTAGCCCAGGCCGATGCGGTAGGTAAGCTTGCGGTCGTCCTGGGTGCGGACGCTCCGGCCGATGTAGTTCTTCAGCTTGTTTTCCACCCAGTCCTGCCGCAGGCCGGCCGTGAGGATCCACTTGTCGAACTTGAGCTGGTCCTGCGCGTAGAGGCCGAGCTGCGACAGGTTCTGCTCGTCGTTCTGGTAGATCGGCGGCAAGGCCACGGAACGGCCGTAGACCGGGCTGAAGAGGTCGAGCGTCGGCACGCCTGGGTCGAAGGTCGAGTCCGAGTAGCCCTGGATGCTGCGGGCCGACATGCGCTGATAGTCGAGGCCAAAGAGCATCGTGTGCCGCAGCGGCCCCGTGTCGAAGGACGCCTGGACCTGGTTGTCCACGTTGAACGAGCGCAGCTTGCCGTCGACGGTGAAGGACGCACGGTCCATCGTCCGCAGGTCCGGGCGCAGCGACGCGCCGTAGAGCACCGCCTGGTCGGCCTCAAGATAGCCGTAGCGGAGGTTCTGACGTACGGTCCACACGTCGTCGAAACGGTGCTCGAAGGCATAGCCGATCGAATAGGCCGTGCGGTCGACCCGATCGAAATTGGGATCGCCGATGAAGAGGCTGCGCGCGATCTTGCCGTTGGGATTGGCGAAACGCGTACCGAGGGCGGGCAGCGTGCCGTAGGAAGACGTCCGGTCCTTCTGGTAGCTCGCGAACAGGGTCAGGGACGTGTCGGCGCTCGGTCGCCAGGTCAGCGCCGGGGCCGCGAAGGAGCGGTCGTTGCGGACGTAGTCGACCTGCGTGTCGGAATCGCGGAGGAGGCCGGTGAAGCGGTAGGACCAGATGCCGTCCTTGTCGATCGGGCCGCCAAGGTCGGCGCTGATCTGCTTGTTGGAATAGCTGCCACCCGAGATCTCGACCTCGCCCATGCGCTCGCTCGGCGGGCGCTTGGTGACGAGGTTGACGAGGCCGCCCGGGGACGCCGCACCGTAGAGCACCGAGGAGGGGCCGCGCAGCACCTCGATGCGCTCGACGCCATAGGGATCGTAGGCCCAGCTCATCATGCCGACCGTCGGCATGCGCATGCCGTCGCGGTAGACGCCGATGGAGGTGATCTCGAAGCCGCGCACCTTGAACTGGTCGAAGCGCGGATCGAGCCCCCATGGCTGGGTCAGGACGCCCGAGGTGTAGCGCAGCGCCTCCGGCACCGTCTGTGCCTTCTGCGCTTCGACCCGGTCGCGCGTCACGACGGAAATGGACTGCGGCACCTCGATGATCGGCGTATCGGTCTTGGAACCCGTGGCCGTGCGGCTGGCGACATAGCCGTCAACGGGCCCCCAGGCGTTCTCGGCGCGCGCGTCCACCGTCACGGTGTCGAGCAGGATGGCGCGGTCCGCCGCCGGGGCGGCATCCACGGTCGGCCCGCGGGTGATGGTCACCGTGCCGCCCGCCTGGCGATAGCTCGCGCCGGTGCCGGCCAGCAGGCGGCGCAGGGCCTCGTCCGGCCGAAGGGCCCCGCGCACGGCTGCCGCGCGCAGCCCGGCCACAGCATCCGCAGGGGCACTGACCTGCAGGCCGGATTGACGGCCGAAGGCGGCGAGTGCGCGCGCCAGCGGCTGGGCGGGGATGTCGAAGTCGACCGTCGTGCCGGCCACGGCCGGGTTTGCGCCGGTGCCGGCCGGGGAGGGGGCCGTCGTCTGCGCCAGCGCCGGGCAAGAGACCACCGCGGCGAGCGCCGTCGCTGCGAGCCAAGCCGAACGCCTCCCGCCGGGCCCGCGCAGGAAAGCTGTCTGTGAGCCCGGACCAATCACCTCACGCCCCATCGATCGTCACCTCTTCACCTGCGGCGCGAGCCATGCGCCGTCCGCGGCCGGCCATCTGGTGCCGGCTCCTTGACAAAGACGGATCAGGGCGAGGAATTTTTCAGGCGGGGGATCTTCGGGCGCTTGCGCCTCAGGGGCCGGCGACAAGCACGAGATAGGGCGTGATCTCGCGCACCGAGCCGCCGAATGGCTGCACCACGGCACGCAGGGCCTCGATCGGCCGGCGGAGGTCGTAGATGCCGGTGACGCGCTTTCGGGCGAGCCGGCTGTCCAAAGTCAGGATGAACCCGTGATGGTGGTTCGCGAGTTCGCGCACGACATCGGCGATGGCGTCGTCCTCGGCGACGAGGCGCCCCTCCCGCCAGCCGGCGACCTCCGCGGGATCGCGCCGCCGCCGCCGCTCCTCGCCCGATCCGAGCTCGACGGCGATTTCCTCCCCGGCGGCGAGCCGCTCGCCGCTGCCCGGCCTCTCGAAGCGGACGACACCCTCGGCAACAGCCGTGCTGAGCCGGTGTGGGCCGACCTGCACCTCGAAGGCGGTGCCGACGGCGGTCGCGGTCGCCTCCCCGGCCGCGACGATGAACGGCCGAGCCGCATCGGGACGGACGTCGAAGAATGCCCCGCCCGCGAGCAGCCTGATCCGCCGCTCCGCGGCAGAGAAATCCACCGCGACGGCGCTCCGGGCATCGAGCGTGAGGGCGGAGCCGTCCGGCAGGGCGATCCGCCGGGTCTCGGCCGTACCGGTTCTGTGGTCCGCCGCGATCAGGCGCATGAGGTCGGGAGCACCGGCGAGCAGCAGGCCGGCGGCGAGCACGAGTGTTGCCGCCGCTGCCCAGCGCGGCGCCGGCCGACGTCGCGGGCGAGAAGGGGGGGCGGCGCCGACCGATCCGCGACGACGCTCCGACGAGATTGCACTCGTGTTCCCGGGCCGGACGGCCCCACCCATCCCGTCAGCCGTGGTCGGACGCTGCACCAGGCCGCGCCCGGCCAACTCGCCCGTCAGACGCCAGGTCCTCTCGGCCTTGCGGTAGGCGCGGGCGTGCGCTTCGCTCTCGGCAATCCAGGCATCACGGCCGGCGCGCAGATCGCCATCGTCCGGCGCGTCCTGAATGGCGAGCAGCCAGTCCAGCGCCTGGTCCAGAACGGGGTCATCCCCCTTGTCGCGCGCAACCGCCATGTCCCTGTCGCCCTTCGCAGCGCCGGACGGCACCTGCCCTCCCATATCTCCTTAGAGACGTTCCGAGGAGCCGAATTTTTCAAGGCGACGAAGGTGGCCGTCAGTCGGTGTCGTCGAGGCGCCGGGCACAGTGGGCGAGGGCGTCGCGCACCAGTCGATGGGCGCCGGCGACCGAGATGCCGAGCCTGCCGGCGATGGCCTGCAGGGTGCAGCCGTCGAAGCGATGCATCTGGAAGGCGATGCGTGTTGTCTCCGGCAGTTCCGCCAGCGCCTCCGCCAGCCGGCGCAGCTCGTCCCGGTAGAGCACCTCCTCCTCGGGCGTGGGCGTGTCGGCGGCAATGGGATTGGTGCCGGCGGAATCCACGTCCGGTCTGACTTCGGACCCGAGGCGCCGCACCCAGTCGACGGCGAGGTTGCGCACGATGCGGTAAAGATAGGCCACGGGTTGCAGCACCCTCTCGTCCCGGGTGACCTGCACGAAGCGCAGATAGGCCTCCTGCACCACGTCCTCGGCCCGCGAACGGCAGCCGACAATGGGGGCTGCGTAGTTGATGAGGGCGGGGCGGTGCGTGATGTAGAGGGCGAGTTTCTCGGAGTCGTGCCGCATGGCGCGTTGTCGCCGCCTCGTCTGCAATCGTGGCCCGTCTATAGTCGCGGCACGAGGCCTGCTCAACGAAAATATTGAGATGACAATGTAGAAAATGCCGGACTGCAAGGTTTTGTAATTATAAACATTCCAAGTTCGACGCTGCGGGCCGTGCATTTCTTGGTGCTGCAGGGGAGGAGAACTGCATTCGCCCCGGCGTGAGTGGGCACGGCGTGGCGTGGCCTGAAGGACCGCCCTGATCAGGGAAGGGCTGCCACCGCCGCCATCGTGGATCCGCGGGTGTGCCGGTTCGTCGCAAGGCAGCGGGGGCCGGCCCGCACTCACGCCCATGTCGAGGCTTTCGGGACGGCTGATGGCGCGCGGTCATCGGGGCAGGGGAACCGTGAGCCCGACCTTGACCCGGTCCATGGCAACGAAGGTGCGGAATTTCTTGACGTTGGCGTTGTCGAAGAACAGGCGCCGCGTCAGGGCCTCATAGGCGCCCATGGACGGCACGATGACGACCAGGACGAAATCGGCTTCGCCGGTGACGTAATAGCACTGCTGAACCTCGGGCGCGGCCGTGAACGCGCGTTTGGCGGCATCGATCAGGTCCGCGCGCTCGCTCTCGAGCTCGACCTCGACGAAGATGGTGATCGGCTGCCCCACCTCGGCCGGATCGATGACTGCGACATTGGCCTGGATGACCCCGGCGTCATCCATCCTGCGGATGCGGCGCTGGACGGCCGGCGCTGACAGATTGACAGCCTCGCCGATCACCCGCTGCGGCGTGGAGTTGTCCCGCTGGAGGATGTTCAGAATGGCGAGGTCGAAGGCGTCGAGAGTGATCGAGGATGAAGACCGGGACACGGCGGACCCCGCACGCACGAAAAAATCTTGCATTCATCAGGCTAAAACAGAGCGTACCTGTCGTGCAACTTGCAATATCTTCTCTCCGTCCCAGCCGAAAGGGCGGCGATGTTTCTGACCAACGAGCACCCCGACTACCGCAAGCCCCTTGATCCCGTTGATGCCGAGACATTGGGCACGAAGGCTGCCGAGGAGGTCGAGCGATACCTCACCTATCGCGACAACCATGCTCCGACGCCTCTGCACACCCTGCCGGCCCTGGCCTCCGAACTCGGCGTGGGCACGATCCATATCAAGGATGAAGGCTTCCGGCTGGGCCTCGGCAGCTTCAAGGCCCTGAGCGGTTCCTACGCGGTCATCCGGCTCGTGCTGGAGGAAGCCGGCCGCCGGCTCGGACGGCCGGTCGACCTCGTCGAACTGCACGCGCCCGAGGTTCGCTCCATCGCCTCCGGGATGACGGTCGCTTGTGCCACGGATGGCAATCACGGCCGCTCGGTGGCTCAGGGTGCACGACTTGTCGGCGCCAGGGCTGCCATCTTCGTCCACTCCGGCGTCAGCAGGGAGCGTGTGGCGGCCATCGCCCGCTTCGGCGCGCAGATGATCCGCGTCGAGGGCACCTATGACGACTCGGTCGCCGAGGCGGCGCGCGCCTCCGCCGAGATGGGCTGGACTGTCGTCTCCGACACCTCGTGGCCCGGCTACGAGCGTATTCCCGGGCTGGTCATGCAGGGCTACACCGCGATCGTGCGCGAAGCCCTGCGCCAGCTCCCCGGACCGCCAACCCATGTGTTCGTACAGGCCGGCGTCGGCGGCGTCGCGGCTGCGATCGCCGGCCATCTCGCCATCCTGCTCGGCGACCGGCGTCCGACCTTCATCGTGGTCGATCCGGCGCGGGCCGCCTGCCTCTTCGAGACGGCGCGGGCAGGGCATCCGGTCAGAATCGACCATGGCGAGCCGACGGTCATGGCGATGCTCGAATGCTACGAGCCCTCGCTCGTCGCCTGGCGGGTGCTGTCGCGCGTCGCAGACGCGTTCATGACCGTCGACGAGGAGGATGCGGTCGCGGCGATGAACCGCCTTGCCCGACCCGTTGGAGATGATCCGGCCATCGTAGCGGGCGAGAGCGGCGGTGCAGGCCTCGCCGGTCTCATGCGCGCCGCGGCGGACCCCGCGATGAGGGCAAGGCTCGCTGTCGACGCGAAGTCCCATGTCTTCATCGTCAACACCGAGGGTGCGACGGATCCCAGCCGTTATGCCGCCCTCGTCGGCATGGCGCCGGCCGATGTCGTCGCCCCGCTCGCCGCGGAATAGGGAAGAACGTCATGGCCGAAGTCGATCTGCAGGCACTCGAACGGGACATGACCGCCTGGCCGCGCGATCTGCACGCCCATCCCGAGTTCGGGTTCGAGGAGAAGCGCACGAGCGCCTTCGTCGCCGCGAAGCTCAGGGAATTCGGCCTCGACGAGGTGGTCGAGGGCGTGGGCGGCACCGGTGTCGTCGGCACGCTGAAGCGCGGCAGCAGCAACCGGGCGATCGCGCTCAGGGCCGACATGGATGCGCTGCGCATCCCCGAGCAGGGAACGCAGGACTATCGTTCACGGATTTCCGGCACCATGCACGCCTGCGGACATGACGGGCACACCGCCATGCTGCTCGGGGCGGCGAAGCTCCTCTGCGAGGAAGGCGGCTTCGACGGCACCGTTCGCTTCGTCTTCCAGCCGGCCGAGGAATGGGGCAAGGGCGCGCTCGCCATGCTGGCCGACGGGCTGATGGAGCGTTTTCCCTTCGACGAGATCTACGGCCTGCACAACATGCCGGGCTTGCCGGTTGGCCATTTCGAGACCCGCACAGGGCCGATCATGTCGGCGGAGGACAATTTCGAGATCGTCCTGAAAGGCGTCGGCGGGCATGCCGCCCGCCCCCATTGGGGCAACGAGGTGCTGGTTGCCGCCTGCGCGACCGTGTTGAACCTCCAGACCATCGTCTCGCGCCGCCTGAGCCCGACCGACATCGGCGTCGTCTCGGTGACGGAGCTGATCACCGATGGCACGCGCAACGCACTCCCGGGGCTTGCGCGCATCCTTGGCGATGCCCGCAGCTTCAGGTCCGAGATCAGCGCCGAGATCGAGAAGCATATGCGCATCATCGCCGAGGGGACGGCGCTGACCCACAATGTCGCGGCCGAGGTCACCTACACGCGCGAGTTCGTGCCGCTCCTGAATGATGCCGCCCTGGTGGATGAAGCCTTCGCGGCAGCTCGGACCGTGTTTGAGCCCGGGCACGTCACGACCGCCCGCGAGCCCATGACCGGCTCGGAGGATTTCGCCCGGTTCCTGGAGCATGTGCCCGGATGTTTCGCCTTCCTCGGCAACGGCGAGGCGAGCGCCCCCCTGCACAATCCCTCCTACGACTTCAACGACGAAGGCCTGCTCCACGGTGCGCGCTTCCATGCCGCGATCGCGCGCCGGCGGCTGCGTCCGGCGTGATCCTCGGGACCTCGGTGTCTGCGCGAAGGCGATCGGGCGCCGGGTGATTGTCGGCAACCCTTTCGACCGTCCCGGAGTGAGCGTGAAACTCCTCTGTCAAACGCATTCGCCCTATGCGCGGAAGGCGCTGGTGTTCGCCCACGAGGTCGGAATCGCCGGGCGCTTCGACGTCGTGCATCACGAAACGAGCCCGACGCTCCGCAATGAGGAGGTCTTTGCCGAGAACCCCCTCGGCAAGGTCCTCGTCCTGCTTCGCGACGGGCTGCCGCCGCTGTTCGACTCGGATGTCATCTGCGCCTGTTTCGACACGCTCCACCATGGGCGGAAGCTGATCCCTGCGGAGGGTGAGGCGCGATGGCAGGCGCTGCGCATCCAGGCCCTGGCGCAGGGGCTGGCAGCCGCCGGTATCGCCTTGCGGTGGGAGACGGTGCGCCGGCCGGAGGAACTGCGGTACGCTGTCTTGCAGGACGGGTACGGGCAGAAGCTGGTCGCAAGCTATGACTGGCTGAAACGCGAGCTCGACGTCGGTTCGCCGATCCACGTCGGCCATGTCGCGCTCGCAACGGCACTCGGCTGGCTTGAGTTCCGGCAATTGCCGTCGTTCCGGGATGGCCGTCCGAGACTGCGAGCCTGTTTGAGGAGTTCGATGCCCGGCCGTCGATGCGCGCCACCCCTCTCTCGGGGGAGACGCACGATGCCCCCGTCACGGACGCGAGGGAGGGCATCGGGCCTTGCGAGCGCGTGACGGGCGCGATGGCTGTGTTGCCGAGGAGTTGATCTTCCTCAAATCGGCCGGCGGGCACGCCTGTCATTCTTCGCCCGCCGCCAGTGGCAGCGCGGCGAGGGGAGAGCGCCATGTACAAGCATATTCTCATTCCGACCGACGGGTCGCAGCTGTCGGCCGACGCCCTCGACAAGGGCATGACCTTCGCCAAGGAAATCGGCGCCAAGGTCACGGTCGTGACGGTCACCGAGCCGTTCCACCTGTTCTCGCTCGATCCCGCCCAGGTCGTCGACACGCCCTCCGATTATCGCCAGCATGTTCGAGAGCGCGCACGCCGCCATCTCGCGGCGGCCGGAGACAAGGCCAAGGCCCTGGGGATCCCCTGCGAGACCGTGCAGGTCGAACATGAGCATCCCTACGAAGTGATCATCCAGACGGCCGCCAACCGCGACTGCGACCTGATCGCCATGGCCTCGCATGGCCGCCGCGGCGTCTCGGCCGTCGTCCTCGGCAGCGAAACCGTGAAGGTTCTCACTCATTCCAAGACGCCGGTGCTCGTCTATCGTTGACGGAGCGGATGGTGCAGCGGGCGAGGCGTCCGACATCCGCGCCCGTGCCGGAGCGGCCATTGGTGCAAGATCGACATGTCGTCAGCGATCAGGGCGAAGTTCTCGCCTTTCTGGGCGACCCGAGGTCCCATGGGCTCACCGAACCGGTCCGGCGCATCGATACCCATGGCGCCGTTGTCTTCCTCGCGGGCGAGAACGCCTACAAGGTCAAGCGCGCGGTCCGCTATCCCTTCATGGACTTCTCGACGCTCGAGCGGCGGCGTGCTGCCTGTGAAGCGGAAATCGCCGTCAACCGGCCGAATGCCCCGCACATCTACCTGGGTGCCGTCCCGATCACGCGGACGGACTCCGGCCTTGCCATCGCTGCCGGACCGGGGCCGGTCATCGAATGGGCGGTGCACATGCACCGGTTCGACGAGACGAAGACGCTCGACCGGCTGGCCGAGGCCGGCGGCCTGTCGGCCTCCCTCCTGGATGACCTTGTTGCGGTGGTGCTCGCCGCGCACCGGCGCGCCCCGCTTCGCGCGGGGGAAGGAGCGGTGGCTTCGCTCGAACGCTATATCGCGCAGAACGAGGAAGCATTCGCCGAGACGCCCGCGCTCTTCGCGCCGGAGCGGGCAGAGGCCCTCACGCGCGCGGCAAGGGGCACCTTCGCCCGCGTCAGGCCCCTCCTGCTCGCGCGGGGCGAGGCCGGCCATGTACGCCGCTGCCACGGCGACCTTCACCTGCGCAATGTCGTGCTCGTCGACGGGCGGCCCACCCTCTTCGACGCGATCGAGTTCGACGACGCGATCGCCACAGGCGACCTGCTCTACGACCTTGCCTTCCTGCTCATGGATCTGTGGGAGCGCGGGCTCGCCGTCGAGGCGAACGTCGTGCTCAACCGCTATCTCTTCCGAAGTGGCGAGGAGGCGCATCTCGAAGGCCTGGCCGCACTGCCGCTCTTCCTCAGCATCCGTGCCGGCATTCGCGCCAAGGTCGTTGCGGCGGCGCTGCCGCATCTGCCGCCGGAGGAACAGGCTACCGGCACGCGCGACGCGCAACGCTATTTCCGCCTGGCGGAGGAGTGCCTGGCGTCCGTGCCGCCGCTCCTGGTGGCGGTCGGCGGGCTGTCGGGAACGGGAAAGAGCACCCTCGCAGCCGGGCTCGCGCCCCGCGTGGGCCGCCTGCCCGGCGCCGTGCATCTGCGCAGCGACAGCGAGCGCAAGGCCATGTTCAGCGTGGCGGAGACCGAGCCTCTGCCGGAGGAGGCCTATGCGCTCACCATCACGGCGGAGGTCTATGCGCGGCTGCGCCGCAAGGCAGCCTTGGCCCTGGCCGCCGGGCAGGGCGTCGTCGTCGACGCCGTGCACGCCAGGGCCGACGAACGCGCCGCCATCGAGGAGGTGGCGCGGCGAGCTGGCGCGGGCTTCCACGGCCTGTGGCTCGAGGCGCCGCTGCCGGCGCTCGTCGCGCGCATCGAAGGTCGCGCCCGCGACGCCTCGGATGCGACGCCGGCCGTCGTCAGCAGGCAGGCCGCCCGCGACATCGGGCCCATGCGGTGGCGCGTGGTCGACGCCAGGGGCGATGCGGAGACCGTCCTCAGTGCTGCGCTGGATGCGCTCCGCCTCACGTGACGGGGGAGCGTGAAGCCGCGGGCCTCTCCATGCCGATGACGGCCGCGCCCGAAATCCTGCCTTCCCGCAGCCGCGCGAGGGCCTCGTTCGCCTCTTCCAGGGGGAAGACCTCGACGGTCGTGCGGATGGGCACGCGCGGCGCGAGCTCCAGGAACTCGCGCCCGTCGCGGCGCGTGAGATTGGCGACCGAGCGCAGCACCCGCTCGCCCCACAGGAGCTCGTAGGGGAAGCTCGGAATGTCCGACATGTGGATGCCGGCGCAGACGACCGTGCCGCCGCGCCGCACCGCTTTCAGCGCCAGCGGCACGAGCTGCCCCACCGGGGCGAAGATGATGGCGGCGTCGAGCTCCTCCGGCGGCACCTCGTCGCTGGCACCGGCCCACACGGCGCCGAGCGCGAGTGCCAGGTCCTGCGCCGCGCGGTCGTCGCGGCGGGTGAAGGCGAAGACCTGTTGTCCCAGCCAGCGCGCCGTCTGGGCAACGATATGGCCCGCAGCGCCGAAGCCGTAGATGCCGAGCCGCCGGGCCTCGCCGGCGAGGCGCAGGGCGCGGTAGCCGATGAGGCCGGCGCAGAGGAGCGGGGCTGTCTCCTCGTCGCTCAACCCCTCCGCAAGCGGGAAGATGAAGCGCGCGTCGGCGACCATCGCGTCGGCGTATCCGCCGTCGCGCGTCCAGCCGTGGAAACCGGCATTCGGGCAGAGGTTCTCCTCACCCCGCCGGCAGGCCTCGCAGGTGCCGCAGGCCGTGGCGAGCCACGCCGCGCCGACCCTTGCGCCGGGCGCGAACTCCGAGACCGCCGGACCGACCTCCGCCACGCGCCCGACGATCTCGTGACCGGGCACGATCGTCGGGGTGCGGCGCGGCAGGTCGCCGTCGACAACATGAAGATCGGTGCGGCACACACCGCAAGCGCAAACGTCGATGACGACGTCGTGCTCGCCGAGGGCGCGTGGCCGCGGCCGGTGGACAAGGCGCAGCGGCTTGCCGACCTCTTCGCAGACCATGGCTCGACCCGTTGCGAGCATGACCGCAATCCTCTCAATGGGCCATCAGGATAGGGATGGAGCACGTCGTGAGAAGGTCGCGCGTCGTCCCACCGAGCACCCATTCCCGGAGGCGCGAGTGGCCGTAGCCGCCCATGACGACGAGGTCCGTCGCCAGCCGCTGCGCCTCCTCCCGCAGGACCTCCGAGGCGCGCCGGCCGTCAGCGGGAACATGATACAGCTCGGTTGCGACGCCGTGACGGTCGAGATGGCGGGCGATGTCGGCGCCGGGCTCGCGGCCGTTCTCCTCCGGCGCCCCGTCCTCGTCGACCATGGCCACGACCACGCGCGTCGCCGCCTGCAGGAACGGCATCGCCTCCGCCACGGCGCGCGCTGCCTCGCGGCCATCGTTCCAGGCGATGAGGACGCGCTTGATCGGCACAGCGGGGACCGGCGCGTCGGGGGCGAGGTAGACGCCGCGGCCCGATCCGAAGAGGGCGGCTTCGACGACCGTCGGCCAGTGCTCGCCCGCGTCGTTGCTGTAGGGACGCAGCGCCACGAAGAGATCGGCCGAGCGCGCCTGTGTGGCCACGGCGCTCGCGAGCTCCCCGGGGAAGACGTCGAACCGCCGCAGCTCGTTCGGCACGGCGAGACGCTCGAGGCGCCGCACCAGCACCCCATGTGCCCCGTCGCCCCGCTCGCGCACTTCCCGCTCGACGTCGGCCATGATGGCCGCCGCCGAGACGCCGCCGTCAACAGGGACCGCCATGTTGGGGATGAGATTCGTGTAGATGCCGGTGACATGCGCACCGAAGGCAAGCGCGATGCGCTCGGCATGGCCGATGCGCACCTCGTCCGCGCCGGTGCCGTCGAGATGAACCATCACGTCCTTGATCATGACAGGATCCTCGCTGGCCGCTGACGATATCCGCCTCGCGATGCCTCCTGCATGAACCGCGCACGCGGATCCGATCACGACCCGAATACCTTGGCACCTGTGGAGGCGAAGGCATTGAGGCACGTCAAGCGGCACCCGTTGCTTCGCGGCGGCGCCCCCCTGGAGCATCTTCCGCCGAAGTGGACGCCGGTTCGGTGAAGAACCGAAGGTCCGCGCCAGCGAGAATGCTCTGTTCTCAGAAAGCCGGAGCACTTCCCGTTTCAACTGAATCGGGAGGTGCTCCAGCGGCCGCTCCTTCAATTTGACGCGGGTCATGGCCATTGCCGGGCTCTTGCGCCAGGAGAAGGAGAGGCGCGAGCCCAAGGCACGCCGCAAGCGGGGCTCCGCGCTCATCCGGAGGGAGACCGCCCATGCGCGAGGAGATCGTCCACTTGCGCCGAGCACGCGCCAAGCTCGTCGAGGAACGCCGCACGCTCGCGGCTCGCATGGCGAGCGACGAGCATGTCGCCTCAAATTTCGCCGAAGCCTTTCAGCAGATACAGCAGACGATCGAGCGGCTCGATCGGGCCATCGAGGACGAGAAGGACATCGGCTCGACGACGCACAGGAACAGCGATTGAGGCGCGCCCGGGCGGTCCCGGTGTGCGTTCGGATCCCCCACCAACGGTCGCGGCCACCCATGCCGTGGCCTGCCTCCGGTTGCCGACAAGGGAAATGACGCCGATCATCTCGCCGCCAGAGGATCACGGATGGCGGTGCCAAGGTCGTCATCCCGCCCAAGCGCAATCGCAAGGTTCGGCGGCCCTACGATGCCGATCTCTGCAAGGAGCGCAATCGCATCGAGCGCTTCTTCAACAAGCTCAAGCAGTTCCGTCGTGTCGCGTCACGCTATGACAAACTGCTCCCCAACTTCATGCGCTTCGTCAAACTCGCAGCTATCGCTATCTGGATCGAATAGTTAAATCGTCACTACAGCCTAGAGAGCGCCTGTAACGCTTGCTGGAACTTAGCCTTGTTCAGAGTTCTTTGCGCCTTGCGGCTTTGAGTTTGTGACCAACCTTGACGATAGCGTCCAGCGCAGGCACGAATTCTTGCCCAAGCCGCGTAAGGGCGTATTCCACTGAGGGCGGCGTCGTCGGCTGGATGGTGCGGGTGACAACCCCCCGGCCTTCCAGTTCCTTCAGGCGCTGGGACAACACCTTGGCCGAAACGGGCGGGATGTCGAGCCGCAGCTCGTTGAAGCGTCGCGGTCCGGCGCGCAAATGCCAGATCACATTCGGCGCCCACGCGCCGGCAATGATCGCCATGCACTCTGTGAGGGCACAAGGCTCCGGCGGCGGAATGCTGCGGTTCTTGCGGACCTTGAGGCTCATGACCGGACCCGGTTACTGCGAGGAAACCGGAATATTTCGTAACTGATAGAAACTAGGTTGGCAAGAGAAACTCATAGTGCCTAACCTCCCGCTGCACACGGCAAGGAGGTTTTCATGAGGCTCTACTTCAAACCCGGCGCCTGCTCGATGTCGTCGCGGATCGTGCTGATCGAACTCGACCTGGCTTTCGATGCCGTCAAGGTCGACACGGATCGCGGTGTGACGGAATCTGGGCGCGACTATCGCGCCATCAATCCCAAAGGATATGTGCCCGCCCTGGAACTCGCTGACGGCGCCGTCCTGACCGAGAATCCGGCGATCCTTCAATTTCTCGCCGACACTCATCCCGAAGCCGGCCTCGCGCCCGCTCATGGCACGCTGGAACGGGCGCGTCTGCAGGAGTGGCTCAACTTCACCTCATCCGAACTTCACAAGGCGTTCGGCCCGTATTTTCGTGGTCAGCCGCTCGAAGAGGCGGAGAAGGAACAGGTCGACATCCGACTGGCGCGGCGCATTGGCGATGTGGAACACGGCTTGTCCGACGGCAGGGATTTCATCCTCGGCAACAGGTTCACTGTGGCGGACGCCTATCTGTTTGTCGTGCTGAACTGGTCGAGCTTTATCGGGCTCAACCTGGAACGCTGGCCGTATGTCGCGGCCTACGTGACACGCATTGCCGCTCGGCCCTCGGCGCGCCAAGCGATGCGCCAGGAGGGGCTTGTTGCCGATGAGGTTGCAGCATGACTTCGGCCTTCGATGACATCACCGGCGTCCTCCAAGAGTATTTCGATGCGCTCCACTTCTGCGACGTCGACAAGCTGCAGCGTGTTTTTCACCCCAAGGCGATCTATGCCACCGCGGACGAAACGCCACTGCTGTACCGCACCATGGAGGAGTACGTGCCGGTGGTCGCCGCTCGGCAGTCGCCGGCCTCGCACAATGAGGCCCGGCGCGATCATGTCGACGCCATTGAGCTCGCTGGCGAGAATACCGCTGTGGCGCGTGTGCGCTGCTCGATCGGCCAACGCGATTTCGTGGACTTCCTCAGCATGGTGCGCACCGATGGCCGCTGGCGGATCATCGCCAAGGTCTTTCAGATCATCGAGCGCCAGCAATAGGGAACGAACAACATGCCATATGTGAACATCAAGATCACACGCGAAGGTGCGACGCCGGAACAGAAAGTCAAACTCATCAAGGGCGTGACCGATCTCCTGGTCGAGGTGCTCGACAAGAACCCGGCAACCACCTTCGTCGTGATCGATGAGGTCGATCTGGAAGACTGGGGAATCGGCGGCCTTCCCGTCGCGGAGTATCGCAAGAAGCACCGCCAATCCGAGCCTTCGTGAGAAAGGCGGGAGGCGTTTTTCCACGCCTCCCGCCTTCCGACTGCTCCTTCAGACCGGCTACGGCCAAACAACGGGTCGCCTTGGGCGGTCACCAGGCGTCAATCCGGCCCTCCTCAGGGGGCAACACAACTGTGGAGGCACCCGAAGGATGCCGCAGGGTGGCCTATAAGATGTTGTAATTAAAGGGGATTGAACTTAAAAATGCCGCATCTGAAGCGTGATCCCGTTTGATGAGCGCCAACTGAAATTGCTTGCCATGGAATTGCCAGCCGGCAGTCTCTCTGGGCTCAGGACCTATTAATTGACGAGCGAATGTGATTCAGAGTCCTTTTCGGGGAGGCTCTGATGAGTTCTCTCGTGAATCAATAGGTCATGAGCCTAGGGGATTTGCCACGTTCTCAATTGCAATTTCCGCCAGGATTAGCGTCGATGCAAGGAAAACATTCTCTGTTTGAGCATTATCCCATAGATGGACAAGTTGTTGTGGCCGGAGAGGCGCTCACGACACCATACCATATCTATGATGGGACCATGTGTCTCATCGGTGGGACAGTCCTCGCAGACGCGGCGTTGGATCTGCTTTCCCGGGAAGGTTTGACGCCAGTGCTCGACGACGGCGGCCGGGCCCTGGCGGCAGTTTGGGTGTGCGATTTCACCGAAGCCAATCTTGGGCCGCATCACGAACTGCAGATCTCGCTTTTTGCCGCTTCGCGTCCGATACGACCACTCAAGGCCCATCCCTTCGCCATCCTTCGCGCATTCACGACAGTGCCGGAGGCCCGGATGGTCTGTCATGGACTGTGGAACAGCACTGAGCGAGTGGTTCGCTACAATTCCGAACATCTCTGCCTGAATGCGGCTTTTTCAGCCAGCGAAGTCAGGCGAGGTGACGGGCAGATGGCCTTTCACTTTCCGGATACAGCGGGAAATCTGATCGCGGAGGGAACGATCCGTATCGCGCGCGGCCAATCCATGAGCGTGATCTGGCAGGTTGTTCGGCATCTGGGCATAGGGACAATGATCAGATCCGCCCGATCGCCCTATATCCACATTCCTGTTGTCAACACCCGAGGTGCTTTTTCCAAGAAGAATCTCATCTCTGATACGTACTCGCAAGGAGAGAAGCAGCTGATCCGTCGGTTCGATTCCCGGGACAGATTGATCATTGGTCATCCGGTATACGCCCCTCTGGACTTTAAGCCAGATTTCGTCCAGCAGATCGATGGCGTTGGATTTGTATACCTTCGCCCTCAACCGTGGAGCGATTGAAATGTGCCAAAGCCACGACGAGCGAGTGGCTCGTTTCAAAGCGTGCGGTGGAATGGCCGTCGGCTTCATTGCCGCGGAGCGGTTCCTTGTCCGGGGGGCGGCGGTCACAATCGGGAGGTTATCATGGCGCCAATAACTGCGGGCGAGCTTCCACCTGGCGCTCTGCTAATTCGCTACTGCGGCCGCGGTGCCTACACGGACTGCTATGTCACGACCGTGCTAGGTCGTATCACTCAAGCACGCTATGTCGAGGCCTTCTACACTACACCTCTCTTCAAGGCCGAACGCCTGCTGCTGACTTGGCTCGCTGGCCGCCCATCAACAGACTCCGAGGCACGGCAACTTGCGTCCGGCGAAATCTCGACCTTTGCCGCCTGGAGGGTTGAGGACCGCCATCCTGACCAGATCCTGCTACGCGACTTCCAGGGGCACACCCGATCCTGGCTCATGAGCACTGTAGATGCGACGAGCACCTCTCCGGCTACGACGCTGTATTTCGGTTCTGCGATTGTACCTCGAAGAGGACATGACTCGATCGGAGCCGGGTTTCGTGCGCTGCTCGGCTTCCATCGGCTGTACTCGCGAGCATTGATGCGATCCGCTGTTATGCGCTTGGGAGCATCGAGTTCAGCGAATTCCTGAGCGTTCAAGAATTTCCATCCACGATCAGCTCTTGGTGCATTTGGCTTGTGCATCGCCAGGGACAGGTCGAACAGGCTGTATCAAGATACCACGAATGCCTTTCGTTCCGGTCCGCCGCTCGGGTGCGGCGGACGCAAGGGGCTTTGCGGCGCACTTCAGGCCGTGTTGGCCATCCTTCGGGGGCCAGCACAACCAGCCAATGATCGCCGTTCTCAGCTGCAGCCCGTCGTTCCGCCGCAGGTGTCGCACTTCATGCAGGTGCCGTTGCGCACGAGCGTGAAGTTGCCGCATTCGGGGCAGGCTTCGCCTTCGTAGCCCTTCATGCGCGCCTCGGCGCGGCGGTCGGCGACCGAGGCTGCCTTGGCGGCGGCGGGCGAGGGGGCGGCGAAGCCGAGCTTCGCCATGTCCGCTTCGCTCACGGCCTCCTCCTCCGGCTCGCCCTTCAGCGCCGTCGCGCCGGAGGTGGAGAAGGCGACGACGCTGCCGCCGCCCGCTGCCGTCGTGGTCGAGCGGACCTCGCCGCCACCGGCGATGGTCAGGAGATTCGTCGCCTTGCCGCGCACGAAGCCCTTGGAGATCACCTGCGGGCCCGGCATCGGCGTCTGCGGTGCCTTGCCCTGGGCTACGCCGCCGCCGAGCACGTCGTGCCCGATCTCGGTCGGCTCGATATGGGCGAGGTCGTGACGGCCGAGGTAGGAGATGGCGAGCTCGCGGAAGACGTAGTCGAGGATCGAGGTGGCGTTCTTGATCGACTGGTTGCCCTGCACGAAGCCCGCCGGCTCGAAGCGGGTGAAGGTGAAGGCCTCCACGAACTCCTCGAGCGGCACGCCGTACTGCAGGCCGAGCGACACGGCGATGGCGAAGTTGTTCATCATCGCCCGGAAGGCCGCGCCCTCCTTGTGCATGTCGATGAAGATCTCGCCGAGGCGGCCATCGGCATATTCCCCGGTGTGCAGATAGACCTTGTGGCCGCCGACGATCGCCTTCTGCGTGTAGCCTGTGCGCCGGTCGGGCAGCTTCTCGCGCTCGCGCACCCGCTCGACGCGCTCGACGATCCGCTCCACGATCTTTTCCGCCATCTGCGTGGCGCGCGCCGCGGCGGGCTGGGCGGCGAGCGCCTCGACCGCCTCCTCGGCCTCCTCCTCCTCGTCGGCGATGAGGGCCGCATTGAGCGGCTGCGACAGCTTGGAGCCGTCGCGGTAGAGGGCATTGGCCTTCAGCGCCAGGCGCCAGGACAGGAGGTAGGCGTTCTTGCAGTCCTCGACCGTCGCCTCGTTCGGCATGTTGATGGTCTTGGAGATCGCGCCCGAGATGAAGGGCTGCGCCGCCGCCATCATGCGGATGTGGCTCTCGACGGAGAGGTAGCGCCTGCCGATGCGCCCGCAAGGGTTGGCGCAATCGAAGACCGGCAGGTGCTCGCTCTTGAGATAGGGGGCGCCTTCGAGCGTCATGGCACCGCAGACGTGGATGTTTGCCGCCTCGATGTCGGCCTTCGAGAAGCCGAGGTGGGCGAGGAGCTCGAAGGAGGGATCGGCGAGCTTCTCGGCCGGCACCTTCAGCGTTTCGACGAGGAAATCCTCGCCGAGCGTCCATCTGTTGAAGACGAACTTGATGTCGAAGGCCGACTTCAGGCCCTTCTCGACCGCCTCGATCTTCTCGTCGGTGAAGCCCTTGGTCCGCAGGCTCGCGTGATTGATGGCCGGCGCCTGGGCGAGCGAGCCATGGCCGACGGCATAGGCCTCGATCTCGGCGATCTCGGCCTCCGGATAGCCGAGCACGCGCAGGGCATCCGGTACGGCCCGGTTGATGATCTTGAAATAGCCGCCGCCGGCGAGCTTCTTGAACTTCACGAGGGCGAAGTCGGGTTCGATGCCGGTGGTGTCGCAGTCCATGACGAGGCCGATCGTGCCGGTCGGCGCGATCACGGTCGCCTGGGCGTTGCGGTAGCCGTGCTGCTCGCCGAGCGCGAGCGCCCGGTCCCAGGCCGCCTTGGCGTGGGTCACGAACTCCTCGCCCTGGGCGCCGAGGGCGGCGCAGGAACCATGGTCGAGCGGCACGGGATTGATGGACAGCTTCTCGTACCCGTCCTCGCGGCCGTAGGCGGCGCGGCGGTGGTTGCGGATGACGCGCAGCATCGCCTCCGCATTCTTCTTGTAGGCCGGGAAGGGCCCGAGCTCGCCCGCCATCTCGGCCGAGGTCGCATAGGCGACGCCCGTCATGATGGCGGTCAGCGCGCCGCAGAGCGCGCGGCCGGCGGCCGAGTCGTAGGGCAGGCCCATGGTCATGAGCAGGCCGCCGATATTGGCATAGCCGAGGCCGAGCGTGCGGTATTCGTAGGACAGCTCGGCGATCTCGCGTGAGGGGAACTGCGCCATCAGGACCGAGATCTCGAGCACCACGGTCCACAGCCGGCAGGCGTGCTCGAAAGCCTCAATGTCGAAGCGGCGGGTGGCCCTGTTGTAGAACTGCAGCAGGTTCGCCGAGGCGAGGTTGCAGGCTGTGTCGTCGAGGAACATGTACTCCGAGCAGGGATTGGACGCCCGGATGCGACCACCGGCAGGGCAGGTGTGCCAGTCGTTCATCGTGGTGTTGAAGTGCAGGCCCGGATCGGCGGAGGCCCAGGCGGCGTAGCCGATCTTCTCCCACAGGTCGCGCGCCTTCACGGTCTTCGCGACCTTGCCGTCGGTGCGGCGGATGAGGTTCCAGTCCCCGTCCATCTCGACGGCCCGGAGGAAGGCGTCGGTGAGGCTCACCGAGTTGTTCGAATTCTGGCCCGAGACGGTGAGATAGGCCTCGGAATCCCAGTCCGTGTCGTAGACGTCGAACGAGATGTCCGTATAGCCCTGCTTGGCGAACTGGATGACGCGCTTGATGTAGTTGTCCGGCACGTGGTTGCGGCGGGCGAGCTTGATCTCGCGCTTGAGCGCCGGGTTCTTTTCCGGATCAAAGCAGGCATCATCCTTCGAGCCCCCCTGCGCCTCGCAGTTCACGCAGGCCTTCATCACGGCCTTCAGGTGCTTGCGCACGATCTTGGAGCCGGTGACGAGGGCGGCGACCTTCTGCTCCTCCTTCACCTTCCAGTCGATATAGGCCTCGATGTCCGGATGGTCGGCGTCGACCACCACCATCTTGGCGGCGCGGCGCGTGGTGCCGCCCGACTTGATGGCGCCGGCGGCGCGGTCGCCGATCTTGAGGAAGCTCATGAGGCCGGACGACTTGCCGCCGCCGGACAGCTTCTCGCCCTCGCCGCGCAGCTGCGAGAAGTTGGAGCCGGTACCCGAGCCATATTTGAACAGGCGCGCCTCGCGCACCCACAGGTCCATGATGCCGCCGTCATTGACGAGGTCGTCGCCGACGGACTGGATGAAGCAGGCGTGCGGCTGGGGATGCTCGTAGGCGGTCTTCGACTTGGTCAGCTTGCCCGTCTTGAAGTCGACGTAGAAGTGGCCCTGGCTCGGCCCGTCGATGCCGTAGGCCCAGTGCAGGCCGGTGTTGAACCACTGCGGCGAGTTCGGCGCCACCATCTGGTTGGCGAGCATGTAGCGGAGCTCGTCGAAGAAGGCTTGCGCATCCTCCTCGGTGGAGAAGTAGCCGCCCTTCCAGCCCCAATAGGTCCAGCAGCCGGCAAGGCGGTCGAACACCTGCTTGGAGGAGGTCTCGGAGCCGGACCGCTCGTCCTCGGGCAGGGCGGCCAGAGCCTCATCGTCCGCGACCGAGCGCCAGAGGAACGAGGGGACGTCGTTCTCCTCCACACGCTTCAGACGGCGCGGCACGCCCGCCTTGCGGAAATATTTCTGGGCAAGGACGTCCGTGGCGACCTGGCTCCACGACGCCGGCACCTCGATGCCGTCGAGCTTGAAGACGACCGATCCGTCCGGGTTGCGAATCTCGCTCGTCGCGAGCCGGAACTCCATCGTTGCATAGGGCGATTGATCCGCCTTCGTGTAACGTCGCTCGATCCGCATAGTCGTCGTCCCCACCAGCGCGGGCGAAAGGGCCCGCCGAGCCGCATCATGCGGCCCCCGCTCGGTCTGCTTGTTGCCTCGAATGCCGGCGACGGTTCATTGTTCGCCGCTCGATCGTGTCGCCTCGGCCGCTGCGGCGCTCCCGCGGGGCAAAAGGGCGCCGTCCGGCGCTTTTGGCGGCGCCGCGCGAGCCCTGGCACTGACCCTTCTGGGAGTATTCTCGAGCCCCGAAGGCCCGGTGCCGCGCAGCACGCGACGTGAGGGATAAGGTACTGCCGCCCGGGGCGGTGCGTCAAGGAGTTGTGCGGCGCCGGCCACGCAGCCCCTAAATGTTGTGAGAAGCTTGTGAACTTCGGGGAACGGTTCGCGGCATCGCGGTAAGTGTCGGCAATTGCGGCGGAAATCGATCGCCGCTGGAGCGTCGCACAAAGGGCGCAAAGCGGTCACAATTCATTTACCGTGATGGACGGGCGCCCGCCGACGGGTTCCGATCCGTCCCCGCACTTGACAGGCGGGGCGTGTCGCGCCGTGGGGCCGGCCAGCGGTCCGAGCCGGGCGAAGCCCTTGTCCGGGCGGCATCGAATCGTGGCGACCGGTCAGGGCGGATGATCGACCCGCCGAATCGCCGCGGAGCGGCTGGACAGGCGCTCCCTCAGTCGCCATAAGGGCCACGCCGCAACACGAAACGCCGCGGGACGCGCACGCGATGAAAAACTTCCTTCTCCAGTTCTTCACTTGGTGGAGCGGGCAGACGCTCGGCACGCGCTTTCATACATGGCGCCATGGCGAGCTCGTCGGCGAGGACGAGTTCGGCAACCGCTACTACCGCACGCGCGGCGGCAAGAAGTGCCCGGCTCTCGGCATCGAGCGGCGCTGGGTCATCTACAACGGCGAGGCCGAGGCCTCGATGACGCCTCCCGGCTGGAACGGCTGGCTGCACCACACGGTGGACGTGCCGCCGAGCCAGGAGAACTATCAGCCGCGCGAGTGGCAGAAGCCGCATCGCCCGAACCTGACGGGCACGCCGGCAGCCTATCGCCCCAGGGGGTCGACGCTGTCGACCGGCCAGCGTCCGCCCGCCACCGGCGACTATGAGCCCTGGACGCCCGGCGCCTGAGCGGCGCTGCCGTCCCACGCGGCGGCGGGTCGGCAGAGAACCGGCCGCCGCAGGCGGCGCCCCGCGGGCACGCGGGGAGGCAGGCGGGGATGGTGGACATCGTCGGCCGGGTCGGAGCGCAGGCCGATCCGCTCCACGGCAGGCCGCGAGCGACGGCTTCCCGCGAAGGAGATGGGGACGATCCCGGCCAGGCCGGGATCGCTGAAGCCGCAGGCGGGGCCGAGGCGATCCGTCCCGCGCTGTCGACGCAACCGCAGGCGCCGCGTCTCGCCGGCCGGAACGGAAGTCATTGCTCCTGCAAGACGCTGGCGGCCTTTGATCGCCACAATCGGCGTGTTAAGCACGCGGGTGAAGGCCCTTGCGCCCGCCGATACGCCGCCGATCCATACCTGCGCCACGTCGCACAGCGAAGCCCGAGTATGACGTTATTGTTCAGCCTGCGTGCCACTATCGCGGCCAGTGCCCTCGGCTTGGCCGTCGCGTCTCCGGCCGTTGCCGACAAGATCAGGAATCCGACGGCGGTCTTTTCCGGCCTCGACAAGATCACCGGGCGCATCGTGTCCTTCGAGGTCGGCGTCGACGAGACGGTGCAGTTCGGTGCCCTGCAGCTCACGCCGCGTGTGTGCTATTCGCGCCCCTCGACCGAGACGCCGAACACGACGGCCTTCATCGAGGTGGACGAGGTGACTGTCGGCAACGAGTATCGGCGCATCTTCACGGGCTGGACCTTTGCGTCAAGCCCGGGCCTGCACGGCATCGAGCATCCCGTCTACGATATCTGGCTCACCGAGTGCAAAGGCGGCACCGAGGTGATTCCCGAGCCGAAGGAGGCCTCGGCTCCGGCCGAGCCGCAGGTGAAGCCGGTCGAGAAGCCCAAGCGTCCGCCTCAGCCGCGCGCCGGCGCCGTCGACGGGTCGCGCGGCAGCGACCTTGCTCCCCCGCCGGGCGTGCCCGCGCAGCCGCGCCAGCCGACGCAGCGCTACTATCCGACGAACCAGGGAGCGCCAGCGCCCGCGGGCAGCGACCTGCGTCCGCCGGCGCCGGTCCCGCTCCGGCCCGACGCCACACGCTGAACCGCCGCAGTCGAGGGAAGGGGCGGTCCGGCCGCCGCCTGCCGACGGGCATCACCGGAATCGCCGTTTCGTCAGGCGGGTGGGCGCCTTTCTCGATTCATTTTGCGGGGAAGGCGGTCGCCCGGCGGCCGACGAGGACGAAGCCGACGAGGGCCAGAATCGTGAAGACGGCGCCGGCGAGGAAGGTCGCCTGCGGTCCCTGCGCGTCCCACAGTGCCCCGGCAATCACGCTCGCCGCGAGCATGGCGATGCCGCCCGCGAGGTTGAACAGGCCGAAGGCCGTGCCGCGCAGATGGACGGGGGCGGTGTCGGCGACCAGGGTGGCGAGCAGGCCCTGCGTGAAGCCCATGTGCAGCCCCCAGAACGCGATGCCCAGCGTGACGCCGGCAAGCCCGGTCGAGAGCGCCAGGATCAGGTCGGCGACGATCAGCATGAAGATGCCGGCGACAAGCACGCCGCGGCGCCCGACGCGGTCGGACATGACGCCGGCCGGATAGGCGGCAAGCGCGTAGACGACGTTCATGACGACGAGCACCGCCGGCACCAGCGACGGCTGCAGGCCGACGCTCTGCGCGCGTAAGAGCAGGAAGGCTTCGCTGAACCGCGCCAGCGTCAGGACGCCGGCGACGGCGACGACGCGCCAGAAGGCCGCGGGCAGGTATCGCATGTCCGCGAGGCGCAGGCGGGGCCTCGCGGGGGCCGCGGCATGCCTCTCCGGTTCCCGTATGCCGAACACGAGCAGGGCCACCGCCAGGACGGCCGGAACGACCGCCACCCAGAACACGAGGGTGAAGTGCCCGGCTGTGGCTGCCATGAGCGCAATGGCGGCGAGCGGACCGAGAAAGGCCCCGATCGTGTCCAGCGTCTGCCTCAGCCCGAAACTCGCGCCACGCAGGCCGGGCGGAGCGAGATCGGCGATCAGGGCGTCGCGCGGCGCTCCGCGGATGCCCTTGCCGATGCGGTCGACGAAACGCGCCGCCACGAGCCAGCCGACGGTGGGGGCGAGCGGAAAGACCGGTTTCGTGAGGGCCGCCAGCCCATAGCCGACCACGGTGAGGAGCTTTCGCTTGCCGAGCCAGTCGGAGATGCCGCCCGAGACGACCTTCGTGACCAGGGCCGTCGCCTCGGCAATGCCTTCAATGATGCCGACGGTCAGCATCGACGTACCGAGGACGGTGACGAGATAGATGGGCAGCAGCGCATGGATCATCTCCGACGAGACGTCCATGAACAGGCTGACGAAGCCCAGCACCCATATGCCGCGCGGGATGCCGCGCCAGGTGGCGGGCGGCGCCTCGGATGCGGCTGTGCCGGATTGCGAGGCGGCGGCGGTGGCTGCGCCGGGCTGGGGTGACGAGGTTTCGGCTGTCATCGTCGGCGCATCCTGCGGCCTGCGGCGGACAAGGTCATACAGGAGGAGGCGCCCCCTTCACAACCGGCCGGGACTGGAGCCGGCCGAGCTCAGAAGCCGGGCTCGCCGGCCGGCGCATCCCACGGCGGCGCGATCTCGGCCAGCGCCTCCGCGCCCGGCACGATCCTGCCGGGGGGCCAGCTCCACCAGTCGGCCGTCAGGCTGATCGCTCGGTCGAGAGCCCGCAGATAGACCTGGCGCGGCACCTCGACCGCGCCGAAGCTGGCGAGATGCGGCGTGACGAACTGGGTGTCGAGCAGGCGGAAGCCGCCGCGGCGCAGGCGGGCGACGAGATGCACGAGCGCAACCTTCGACGCGTCGCGCTCGTGGTGAAACATGCTCTCGCCGAAGAAGGCCGCACCGATCCTCAGGCCGTAGAGTCCGCCGACGAGCCGGCCGTTGCGCCAGGCTTCGACCGTGTGGCAATGCCCGAGGTCGAAGAGCCGGCCATAGAGCTCGCGGATGCGGGCATTGATCCAGGTCCGCTCCCGGCCGGCCGCCGGCATGGCGCAGCCGGCGATGACGCCGTCGAAGTCGTGATCGACACGGATCTCGAACCTGTCCGATGCGACCGTGCGGGCAAGCCGCTTGGAGACATGGAAGCCGTCGAGCGGGATGATGCCCCGCTCGCGCGGCTCGACCCAGAACAGTCCCGGGTCCTCGGCGCTCTCCGCCATGGGAAAGATGCCGCAGGCATAGGCCTTCAGCAGGGTTTCCGGCGTGATGTCGACGCGGGCAGGGCCACTCATGACGGCAGACTTGGGCGTTCCCTCGGACTTGCCGCATCATCGCGCCGAGGGGCAGGGCATGCCAAGCGCCTTGCCCTCAACCCTCAGCCGGCGTGCGCCTCGACGTCCGGCAGGCCGCCGCTCTTCAGGAAGCCTTCCAACCAGTGAATGTCGTAGAGGCCGTTCTGGATGTCCTGGTTGCGCACCAGCATGCGGAACAGCGGGATGGTCGTGTCGATGCCGTCGACGACCACCTCGTCGAGCGCGCGGCGCAGGCGCATCAGGCATTCGGTGCGCGAGCGACCGTGCACGATGAGCTTGCCGACGAGGGAGTCGTAGTGCGGAGGGATCCGATAGCCCTGGTAGACTGCCGAGTCGACGCGCACACCGAGGCCGCCCGGCGGGTGATAGTAGCTGATCAGGCCGGGCGAGGGGCGGAAGGTGGCGTGGTGCTCGGCATTGATGCGGCACTCGATCGCGTGGCCTTCGATCTGCACCTCTTCCTGCCGGATCGACAAGGGATTGCCGGCCGCGATGCGGATCTGCTCGTTGACCAGATCGATGCCGGTGATCATCTCCGTCACCGGATGCTCGACCTGGATGCGCGTGTTCATCTCGATGAAGTAGAACTGGCCGTCCTCGTAGAGGAACTCGATCGTGCCCGCGCCGAGATAGCGGAGCTCCTGCATCGCCTTGGCGCAGATGGCGCCGATGCGATCGCGCTCGGCCTTGTTGAGGGCAGGCGAGGGCCCTTCCTCCCACACTTTCTGGTGCCGGCGCTGCAGCGAGCAGTCGCGCTCGCCGAGGTGGATGGCGCCGCCCTTGCCGTCGCCAAGCACCTGAATCTCGATGTGGCGCGGCTTCTCCAGATATTTCTCGATGTAGACGGCATCGTCGCCGAAGGCGGCCTTCGCCTCCGTGCGCGCCGTCAGCAGCGCATGGGCGATGTCGGCCTCGCTGCGCGCCACCTTCATGCCGCGCCCGCCGCCGCCAGCTGCCGCCTTGATGAGGACCGGATAGCCGATCTCCCCGGCGATGCGCCTGGCCTCAGTGTCGTCGCTCACGCCGCCGTCCGAGCCCGGGACGCAGGGGATGCCGAGGCGTTGCGCGGTGCGCTTGGCCTCGATCTTGTCGCCCATGAGGCGGATGTGCTCCGCCTTCGGCCCGATGAAGGCGATGTTGTGGTCGGCGAGCATCTCGGCGAAGCGGGCGTTCTCCGAGAGGAAGCCGTAGCCGGGGTGCACCGCGTCCGCTCCCGTGATCTCGCAGGCGGCAATGAGCGCCGGCATGTTGAGATAGCTTTCGCGCGCGGCCGGCGGGCCGATGCATACGCTCTCGTCGGCGAGGCGCACGTGCATGGCATCGGCGTCCGCGGTCGAGTGCACGGCGACGGTCGCGATGCCGAGTTCCTTGCAGGCGCGGAGGATGCGCAGCGCAATCTCGCCACGGTTCGCGATGAGGATCTTGTCGAACATTCTTTCGCCCGGCTCTCGCGGCTCGTCCGCGGGGGATTACTCGATGACGAGCAGCGGCTCGCCGTATTCGACCGGCTGGCCGTCCTCGACGAGAATCGCCGTGACCGTGCCGGCGCGCGGCGCCACGATGTCGTTGAAGGTCTTCATGGCCTCGACGAGGAGGAGCTTGTCGCCCGCCTCGACCTTCGAGCCCACCTCGACGAAGGGCTTGGCGTCGGGTGAGGGCCGTCGGTAGGCCGTACCCACCATGGGCGAGGTGACGGCGCCGGGGTGTTCGCCGCTCGGCTTGGCGGCGACCGTCGTGGACGGCGCGGCGACGGGGGCGGGCGCCGGCGCACTCATGGGGGCTGCGTAGGCCGGCTGCGGTGCAACGGGCACCGTGACAGTGGCCGGCGCCGGCATGCGTGCGACGCGAATGCGCAGGTCACCCTTCTCGACCTCGATCTCTGTGAGATGGGTCTCGGCGATGAGGGTCGCGAGCTCGCGCACGAGCTCCGGATCGATGGGGCCTTGCTTGTTGTTTGCCATGGGCCTTTCGTTCTCAGGTTCGGCCGCCGCTCGCCTGCGCGCGCTCGCGCAGCAGCGGCACGATGGCGTCAAGGGCGAGCAGGTAGCTCGTCGCCCCGAAGCCGCAGATGACGCCCGCGCAGACGGGCGCGATGGTCGAATGATGGCGGAAGCTCTCGCGCGCATGCACGTTCGAGAGGTGCACCTCGATGGCGAGCGCGTCGACGGCCTTGATGGCGTCCCGCAGCGCGATCGACGTATGCGTGTAGGCGGCCGCATTCAGGACGATGCCCGCGCCGGCGAGCCCCGCTTCCTGGATGAAGGTGACGAGCTCGCCCTCGACATTCGTCTGTCGGAAGACGATCTCCACGCCCAATGCGTCGGCACGGGTGCGAATTCGCCGCTCGATCTCGGCGAGCGTCAGCGAGCCGTAGGTCTGCGGCTCGCGCGTTCCGAGCAGGTTGAGATTGGGTCCGTTGAGGACGTGGACGGCTATCATCACCTGTTTACCGGCCGGGCCCAGCGCGGCCCGGCCGCGACGCCCCGGCCCTCTTAGCCAAAAGGCGGCTGAAGGGGAAGAGGAACGGCGCCGTTCAGGGGGACGCGACGGCGAAAGCCTGGGGGAAATATGCGCCTGGGGCGTCAGCGCGTCGGTTTGGCGTTGTTGCGCGCGGCGTCGACGGCGGCCTTCAGGGGCTCGTAGCCGACCGCGCCCGGGATGATCTCCTCCCCGACGATGAAGGCGGGCGTGCCGCTCAGGGCGAGCTTGTCGCCGAGCCGCACCGTCTCCTCGATGGCCGCGCGCACGTCTTTGCCCTCCATGTCCTTGGCGAGCTTTGCCGTGTCAAGGCCCATGTCCTTGGCGACGGCCATGGCGCGATCCTTGCCGACGCGGCCCTTCGATGCCATCAGTCTCTGGTGGTACTCGAAGTACTTGTCGCCGGTGAGCTGGTGCTTGACGGCGAGCGCGACGTAGGCGGCCTCCACGGAATCGGGGCCGAGGACGGGGAAGTCCTTCAGCACGACGCGCAGGTTCGTGTCCTTCTTGACGAGTTCGGCCACGTCGGCCATTGCGCGTTTGCAATACCCGCAGTTGTAGTCGAAGAACTCGACGAGCGTGACGTCGCCCTTGGGGTTGCCGACGACGATATTGGCAGGCGACTCGTACAGGGCCTTTGCCTCCGACAGCAAGGCGTTGCGCTGCGCCGTGCGCTGCAGGTCCTGCTGGCGCTTTTCGAGCGCCACCAGCGCCTCCTGCAGGACTTCCGGGTTCTGTATGAGATAGTCGCGAATGACGCTCTCGATCTCCTTCTTCTGCGAAGGCGAGAACTCGGCCGCGGCGGCCGGCATGGCGCCGAGCGCCAGCGACAGGCCGGCCGCGGCTGCGAAGGAGCGGGGGAGGTGGAACACGGAATTCATCGATCGATCCTCGGGCTCTGTCGGAGCGGGCGCCAGCCGGTGCCCGCCAGCAATTCATCGCTGCGGTTTCGGGGGTTGGTAAGTCAGGATGTCGTCGGCCTTCAGCCAGCCCGGCGATCCTTTCGGCAGCTTGGCCTGGGCACGGGAGGCCTGGGTGGCCGCCGCGCTCCATTCTCCCTGGGCGAAGTAGTACTGGGCGGAGGCGAGCTCCGCCATGGCAATGTTGCCCTTGCGCGCGTAGGCCGTGGCGAGGTGGCGGAAGTTCTCCGCCGAATCCGGCTCGCGCTGCGTCGCGTTCTGCAGTTCACGGATCGCCTCGTCCATGACCGCCGGATTGTCCGTCGCCACGAGGGCATGGCCGAGCATGCCGCGGATCAGGGCTGAGGACGGCGCCATCGAGACGGCCTTGCGCAGCGGCTCGACGGCCTCGCGGGCGCGCCCGCCCTCGAGCAGTGCTTGCCCCTTCAGCTCCCAGAAGTAGGGATTGCCGGGCTGCTCCTTGATCAGGCCGTCGATCTGCGCGACGGCGTCCATGAGCCGACCCGAGCGATAGGTGGAGATCGCGCGGGCATATCGGGCCGCAAGCGACCCATCGCTCGGCGGATAGCGCCGCAGCACCGTTTCCGGCCGCTCGGTGAACCCGACGAGCTTGGCGCGCATCAGGTCGTGGCGGGCCTGAAGGGTGGGCGGGTCCTTCCTGCTGTAGTTCGGGCTCTGCTTGGCGAGGGCCTCCAGATTGGCGATGCGCTCCTGCGGCATCGGATGACTTTGCAGATAGGGGTCGATCGACGCCGTGCGGAAGATCGCTTCGTCGGCGAAGCGGCGGAAGGTGTCGAGCATGCCCTTGGGCGACTGGCCTGTGGCGTTGAGGTAGCGCAGCGCCGCTTGATCCGCCGCCTGTTCCTCGCCGCGCGCATAGGCGAGGAGATTGCGCTTCACGAGCTCCTGCGAGCCGGCGAGGACACCGGCGCCGCCGTAGCCGGCATTGCCGACGCGGCTGCCGGCGGCCGCCGAGCCGGCGAGCGCCGCCGCGCCGAAGAGCATACCGACGACGGATAGAATCTGCGCATTGGCGATCTGTTCGCGCAGGCGCGCCAGATGCCCGCCGGCGATATGGCCGCTCTCGTGCGCCAGGACGCCAATGACCTCGTTCGGGGTCTTCGAGTCGATCAGGGCACCCGTATTGATGAAGATGCGCCGCCCGTCTGCCACGAAGGCATTGAACGACCGGTCGCCGATCAGCACCACCTTGACCGAGCCTGAGCGGATGCCGGCGGCCTTGAGGATCGGCGCCACATAGTCGCGCATGAGCTGCTCGATCTCGGTGTCGCGGATGATCGTGCGTTGCTGCGCGCCGGCGGGCAGGGGGGAGAGCGCCATCGCGGCCGCGGCGAGGCAGGCCACGGCCCTGCGCCATCTGCGCTCTGGACGTTTCGTCCGGTCGCTCGGAAACGGGCCGCGGAGCATGATGGCGTCGAGTGTTAGGGAGGTATTCCGCAATAGGTCAACTCAGAAGGATGTCATCGGCCCGTGAAACCGGCCGCATTGTGTCGCGAACGTGGGCACGATAACGGTGCACGTCCGTTCGGAGAAGCCGGTTCCTCATGCGCAGTCTTCCCACCAATGCCCCATCGCCCGCCCGTCTCGTCGCGGCGCGAGCCGCCGGCGTCTCGCCGTTTCTCGCCATGGATGTCTTGTCTGCCGCAAAGGCAAAAGAAAGGCGGGGCGAGCAGGTGGTGCACATGGAGGTGGGCCAGCCGTCGGCGCCGGCGCCGCGGCTCGCGCGCGAGGCCGCGAGCGCAGCACTCGCGCGTGGCCATATCGGCTATACGGAGGCCCTCGGAATACCCTCGCTGCGCGAGCGGATCGCCAGCCATTACGGCGAGACCTACGGCGTCGAGGTCCCGCCCGAGCGGATCGTCGTGACCACCGGCTCGTCCGCCGGATTCGTTCTCGCCTTCCTGTCGCTGTTCGAGCCTGGTGCGCGGGTCGCCATCACGGCGCCGGGCTATCCCGCCTATCGCAACATCTTCGGCGCGCTCGGCATCGAGGTCGTGCCGGTTCCGGTCGGCCCGTCGACCCGCTGGGTCATGGACGGCGATGCCGTCGCGCGGATGCATGCGGAGAGGCCGCTTGCCGGTGTTCTCATCATGAGCCCGGCCAATCCGACCGGCACGATGATGAGCCGGCAGGCCTTGGCGAGCCTTGCTGCCAAGTGCCGCGAACTCGGCATCTGGCTGGTTTCGGACGAGATCTACCACGGGCTTACCTACGAGGCGCCGGCCGAGACCGCCCTGCGCTTCGACGACGAGACCGTCGTCGTCAATTCCTTCTCCAAGTACTATTGCATGACCGGCTGGCGCATCGGCTGGCTCGTCGTGCCAGACGCGCTGGTGCGGCCGATCGAGCGGCTTGCGCAGAATCTCTACATCTCGCCCCCCTATCTCAGCCAGGTCGCCGCGGAAGCGGCCTTCTCGGCGGTGGAAGAGCTCGAGGCCGTCAAGGCCGGCTACGCTGCCAACAGGGCGATGCTTCTCGAGGAGCTGCCGCGGATCGGGCTGGGGGAGGGGCCATCGGTCGATGGCGCCTTCTACGCCTATATCGATGTCACGCGCTTCACCAACGATTCCGCCGAGTTCTGCCGCCGCATGCTGAACGAGGCCGGGGTGGCGGCGACTCCCGGCCTCGACTTCGATCTCGAACGGGGCGCGCGCTATCTGCGCCTGTCCTTCGCCGGCTCGCACGAGGACTGTCGCGAGGCGATAGCGCGCCTGCGCGGCTGGCTCGCCTGATCGGCACAGCGCGGCGGCCGCCGGCTTCCGACCCGATCCCTGAACGACAACGGCGGCGGAAACGAAGTCCCGCCGCCGTTCGTTCCCTTGCCTCGACCGTGCGCGCTATTCGCCCGTGAGCGTGGCCTTGGCCCGCGACCACCAACCCGTGCGCTTCGGCCGGTTGGGATCGACGACCTCCTCGATCACGACGGGCTCCGGCTCCGGAGCGGCAGGGGCCTCGGGCGCGGCCTCGGGCTCTTCGGCCGGTACGCCGGCTTCGGCGACCGCAGCTTCAGGCTCGCTCGCCGCGGCGAGGGGGACACCCGCTTCGCCCGGTGGCTCGACGGCGGGCTGCCCGACAGGCTCGATCGGGGCAGGTTCCTCGCCCGCGACCGTCGCCGGCTCGCGCTCGCCGGCCTCACCCGCCTCCGCCTCGGCGGGGCCGCCGCGACGCCCGCGGCGGCCGCCACGCCGGCCGCGCCGCCGCCGCTGCCCGCCATCCTCCTCGGCTGCACCTTCGGCAGCCTCCGCCATGGAGGGCTCCAGCGCTTCCCCGGATGCGGGGACCTCTGCGGTCGTCTCCTGCCCGGAGGTCGCAAGCACGACTTCCGCCCCTTCCTCCTCCTCGGCCGCACCTTCCGCAGCCTCGGCCTCGCCGGCCGCGGCGCCAAACTCGGCGGGCTCCCGCCCCTCGCGCATCTCGCCGCCGCGACCGCGCCGCCGCCGCCGACGACGCCGGCGACGTCCGCCCTCTTCCTCGCCGGCCTCGGCGCGCTCGGGCCGCTCCAGGCGCTCCCCTTCCTCCAGGGCCGCCCGCGCCGGCGCGATCTCGATGATCTCGGCCTCCTCGACCGGCGCGATGGTATCGACCTGGATGCCGGTGGCCGCCGCCTTGTGCTCCAGCCGCAGCGCCGGCTCACCCCGCTCCAGGGTGAAGTAGGTCGTTCCCGTCAGGCTGTCGTCGGCGAGAACGGTGATGGCGACGCCGAAGCGGTTCTCCAGTTCGCGCACGTGGATGCGCTTCTGGTTGAGGATGTAGAGGGCGACTTCCGTGCGCGTCTTGACCGTGAGGTTGTTGGCCGCGCTCTTCAGAAGCGTCTCCTCGAGCGAGCGCAGGATGTGCAGCGCGACGGAGGGCGTCGCGCGGACGAAGCCCGATCCGCCGCAGTGCGCGCAGGTCACCGTGGAGCTCTCGAGCACGCCGGTGCGGATGCGCTGGCGTGACATTTCGAGAAGTCCGAAGGCCGAGATCCGGCCGACCTGGATGCGGGCCCGGTCGTTTTTCAGGCAATCCTTCAGCTTCTTCTCGACGGCGCGGTTGTTGCGCTTCTCCTCCATGTCGATGAAGTCGATGACGATGAGGCCGGCGAGGTCGCGCAGGCGCAGCTGCCGCGCGATCTCCTCGGCCGCCTCGAGATTCGTCTTGAGCGCCGTGTCCTCGATGTTGTGCTCGCGCGTCGAGCGGCCCGAGTTCACGTCGATCGAAACGAGCGCTTCCGTCGGGTTGATGACGATGTAACCGCCGGAGCGCAGGGTCACCTGATTGGAGAACATCGCGTCGAGCTGGGCCTCGACGCCGAAGCGCGCGAAGAGCGGATGCGTATCCTTGTAGGGGCGCACGACCTTGGCATGGCTCGGCATGAGCATGCGCATGAAGTCCTTGGCCTCGCGGTAACCCTCGTCGCCGGAGACCTGAACCTCGTCGATGTCCTTGTTGTAGAGGTCGCGGATGGCGCGCTTGATGAGCGATCCTTCCTCGTAGACAAGGGCAGGGGCCGATGACTTCAAGGTCAGCTCGCGCACGCTCTCCCACAGGCGCAGGAGATATTCGAAGTCGCGCTTGATCTCGGCCTTGGTGCGCGCCGCGCCGGCCGTGCGCAGGATGACGCCCATGCCCTCCGGCACCTCGAGCTCCTGCGCAACCGACTTGAGCCGCTTGCGGTCGGTGGCATTGGTGATCTTGCGGGAAATGCCGCCGCCGCGCGCCGTGTTCGGCATCAGCACGGAGTAGCGGCCCGCGAGCGACAGATAGGTGGTCAGCGCCGCGCCCTTGTTGCCACGCTCTTCCTTGACAACCTGGACCAGAAGGATCTGCCGGCGCTTGATCACCTCCTGGATCTTGTACTGCCGGCGCAGCGGACGATGGCGCCGGTCCGGCACTTCCTCGAGCGCGTCGGCGCCGCCGCCGACCTGCTCGACGATCTCTTCCTCGCCGACATGCTCGCCGTTGTCGCCGTTGTCGCCCCTGTCTTCCTTGGCGGATTCGCCGACTTCCGTCGGCTCGGGAGCCTCGGCGCTCACCGCTTCGGCGGCCACCGTCTCGCCGCCGTCCTGCGTCTTGGGCGCTGCCTGCCGGCGTCCCTTGCGCCTGGCCGCCCGATCCTCGTCGCGCTCGGCGTCGCGCTCCGCCCGTGCCTCCTCCTCGAGCAGCGCCAGCCGATCGGCGACGGGGATCTGGTAGTAGTCGGGATGAATCTCGCTGAAGGCGAGGAAGCCGTGCCGATTGCCGCCATACTCCACGAAGGCCGCCTGCAGCGACGGCTCAACGCGCGTGACCTTGGCGAGATAGATATTGCCGCGCAGCTGCTTCCGGCTGGCGGATTCGAAATCGAACTCTTCGACCCGGTTACCGCGAACCACCACCACCCGGGTTTCTTCCGGGTGGGAGGCGTCGATGAGCATTTTGTTGGCCATGTTGAACTCTCGAGCAGGCGACCGCGGGCGCGTGGCGCGTCGAAGCCCTGCCGCGGGATCGCGGCCGGCTGGTTTCCTCGACGGCGGAGACGATGCTCGCCGAACGGTCGCTGGCGCGCCGGACGGAGCCGGCGCTGTGGTGGAAGGGGTGAAACGCTGAACCTGGGACCCGGGCGGCGACGATTGCGCGCGGCACGGCCGTCGCGTCGCCGATCACGGTCTGCGACGGAGCGAGCCGGGCTTTCGAGAAAGAGCCGCCCATGTCCTCCGGTCCTCAATCCTCACGCCGCGGGGACCGGGTCGATGAGACCGGTGCCGCGGAAACCGCTGCGGCGCTTGCGCGCAGCCTCGCGACAACCGTCACGGCGCGCACCGATAGGGCCGCGCGAACATGGCCGCGCCCAGTGCGCGGCAATCTGGCAGTCGGCGCCTCGCCCGTCGGAACGGAAGCGATGCAGAGCGACGCCGAAACGGAGTCAGTTTCATTACAGACGCGTGTCGGCATTTGGCAAGCGGGAAGGTTGCCGGACGGGAATGTTGCGCCGCCGCAACGCCTTCACGCGGAGGTGTCGCAAAGCGCTGGAGAAGTGTTAACCGGCCGCTTCCTATCTCTTAAGCAACGGGGGAGGCTGACGAGGCGGGAACAAGCGACGACCGATCGATGGAACGGGCTCGAATCGAACCGGGCGGAGGCGGGAGACGCGGACCTTGCCGCAAGCTTCTTGCCGTGGTCGGCCTGACCATCATCGCCGCGATGGCCGGCGCCGTTGTCGCTCCTGCGCAGGAATCGCCCAGGCCGATCACGCTGACGGCCGAGAGTTCGGTCGCTGCCGCCTTGCCTACCGTCGCCGTGGCTGTCGAGACGGCGATCGAGGCGAAGAGCGCGCGCCTCACCTTTACCCTGTCACGCCCGGTGGAAGCCAAGGCCTTCCTGCTGGAGCGTCCGGACCGGGTCATCGTCGACCTGCCCGAGGTCAATTTTCAGTTACCGCCCGATGCCGGGCGCCAGAGAAGGGGCCTGGTCAGCTCGTTCCGTTACGGCCTGTTCGCGCCCGGCCGCTCGCGGATCGTCATCGACCTGGCGGAGCCTGCGCTCGTCGCACGCGCCGCAAGCACGGAGGACGGCGCCGTCGCGTCGCTGACCATCGAACTCACCCGTACCGATCGCGCGACCTATCGCAAGGCGGCGCTCAAGCCGACGGCAGAACCCGCGGAAGCGCCCGCGGCGGCCCCGCCATCCGCAGTCCCCGTCGACGCCGCCGCTGCCGCCAAGCCGCTCATCGTGCTCGACCCGGGCCACGGCGGCGTCGACCCCGGCGCCTCCGGCCCCGGTGGCGTCGTCGAGAAGGACGTGGTGTTCGCCTTCGCCCAGCGTCTCAGGAACAAGCTGGAAGCGACGGGCCGATATCGCATCCTCATGACGCGCGACACCGATACCTTCATCTCCCTGGGGCGCCGGGTACGCATCGCGCGCGACGCAAAGGCCGACCTCTTCGTCTCGATCCACGCCGACACGCTGTCGGACAATCCCGATGTCCGTGGCGCCACCGTCTACACGGGTTCGGATTTCGCGAGCGACGCGGAAGCCGCGCGGCTGGCCGACAAGGAAAACCGGGCGGACCAGATCGCCGGCGTCGAGGCCCAGGAGGATGCCGAGGACGTCGTGGGCATTCTCCTTGATCTCACCAAACGCGAAACCCGCGCCTTCTCGACCGATTTCGCGCGGAAGCTGGTTGCGTCCCTGCAGAGCGCAGTCAAGCTCAACAAGAACCCGCACCGCTCGGCCGGCTTTCAGGTGCTCAAGGCGCCCGACGTGCCGTCGATCCTCCTCGAGCTCGGCTATCTGTCGAGCGCCAAGGATGCCGACCTTCTCACCTCCGAGAGCTGGCGCGACCGGTCCACGGAGGCGCTCACCGCGGCCATCGACCGCTATTTCTCGACGCGGCTCGCCGGACAGCCGGTCGCCCCAGTTTCTCCATAGAGAGCCGCGACCATGGGCCTTTCCGCCGAGGCTGGCTTGACCGCGGCAGGCATGGTAGATGCCTCGCTTCTCCGGGGCGGCCGGCCGGTGCGGGCAGGGATGGCCGGCGTGCGCCCCCGGTCGTCGGTGTCGAGCCGCAGGGATGGACTGGGGGTACTCCCGCACGACGCCGCTGTCTTCGCGTCGGGACGATATGACGGAACGAGATGCCGTGTCGGTCTGCCGGGCTCGCCGCGACGGCCACATGGTGGGGAGGAGGGGAGGCGATTTTTGCGTCGGGGACTGCGAAAATCGCGCGGCAGCGGGATCGGCCGGAGCGGAATCCATCCAGCCGACGGTCCGGCTGCCACTGGTTGAGTTCGAGCGGGACAGGTGCGGCTGAACCGGCCACGCCAGTCCGCTCCAGGCGACGGGCCTTCGACGGATGCGTTTGATCCTCCGCTTTCTCGGCTTTCTCTTTGCGCTCGGCACGATTCTGTTCGTGATCGGCGGCGCCGTCGCCGGCTTCTTCGTCTGGAAATTCTCGCAGGATCTGCCGGACTACACCCAGCTTGCGAACTACGAGCCGCCGGTGACCACGCGCGTCCACGCGGGCGACGGAAGCCTCATCACGGAATATTCGCGCGAGCGGCGGCTTTATCTGCCGATCCAGGCAGTGCCCAAGCTCGTCATCGCCGCCTTCCTCTCCGCCGAGGACAAGAATTTCTACAAGCACAACGGCGTCGATCCGGAAGGCATCGCCCGCGCCATCGTCACGAATTTCCGCAACAGCGGGCGGCGTCAGCAGGGTGCCTCGACCATCACGCAGCAGGTGGCGAAGAACTTCCTCGTGGGCGACGAGCGCAGCTACGAGCGCAAGATCCGCGAAATGCTCGTGGCACTGCGCATCGAGGCCACCTATTCCAAGGACAAGATCCTCGAGCTCTATCTCAACGAGATCTACCTCGGGCTGGGCAACTACGGCATCGCCGCCACCGCGCTCAACTACTTCGGCAAGTCGGTCCACGAGCTGACGCTCGCCGAGGTCGCCTACATGGCGGCCCTGCCCAAGGCCCCCAACAACTACCATCCCTTCCGCCAGCGCGAGGCCGCCATCGAGCGCCGCAACTGGGTGCTCGACCGCATGGTCGAGAACGGCTACGTGACGCGTGAGCAGGCCGAGAAGGCCAAGGCCGAGCCGCTCGGCGTCTCCCCCCGCCAGCTGTCGCCGCACAACTATCTCGCCGGCTACTTCGCCGAGGAGGTGCGGCGCGAGATCGCCGAACGCTACGGCGAGAAGAAGCTCTACGAGGGCGGTCTGTCGGTGCGCACGACGCTCGATCCGAAGATGCAGGCCATGGCCCGCAAGGCGCTGGTGGACGGGTTGGTGCGCTTCGACGAGGCGCGCGGCTGGCGCGGCGCCCAGCAGAAGATCGACATGACGGCGCGCGAGTGGGGTGCGAGCCTCTCGGAATTGCCCGCGCTCGGCGACGTGCAGCCGTGGCGCCTCGCTGTTGTCACGGAGGTCGACGATCAAGCCGCACGCATCGGCCTGCAGCCGAAGCGCGACGGGTCGGGCCAGCTGCCGCGCGAGCGCGAAACGGGCGTCATCACCGCCGACGGCGTCAAGTGGACGCGCAAGAAGCTCACCCAGACGCTGCGCGTCGGCGACGTGGTCTATGCCGAGCCGATGGAGGGCCGGAAGGGCCAGTACCGCCTGCGGCAGGTGCCGGAGATCTCCGGTGCCCTCGTCGCCATGGATCCCAACACGGGCCGCGTCTTCGCCATGGTCGGCGGTTTCTCCTACGACCAGAGCGAGTTCAATCGCGCCACCCAGGCGCTCCGGCAGCCGGGCTCGTCGTTCAAGCCGTTCGTCTATGCGACGGCGCTGGACAACGGTTACACGCCCTCCACCATCGTGGTGGACGGCCCCATCGAGATCGATCAGGGCCCGGGGGTTGGCGTCTGGGCACCGTCGAACTATGACGGCAAATACGCCGGCCCGCGCACCTTGCGCTACGGCGTCGAGCATTCGAAGAACCTGATGACCGTGCGGCTCGCGCGCGACGTGGGCATGCCGCTCGTCTCCGAATACGCCAAGCGCTTCGGCGTTTACGATGACATGCCGCCGCTCCTGTCCATGTCGCTCGGCGCGGGTGAGACGACGGTCATGCGCATGACGACAGCCTATGCCATGTTCGTCAACGGCGGCCGCCGCATCAAGCCGACGCTGATCGACCGGATCCAGGACCGCTGGGGCCGTACGATCTTCAGGCACGACGAGCGCATCTGCGAGAAGTGCGATGCGGAGAAGTGGGTCAACCAGAACGAGCCGGCACTGATCGACAGGCGCGAGCAGGTGCTCGATCCGCTGACCGCCTATCAGGTCACCTCGATCCTGGAGGGCGTCGTGCAGCGCGGCACGGCCACCGTCATCAAGGAAGTGGGCAAGCCGCTCGCCGGCAAGACGGGCACCACCAACGATGCGAAGGACGTGTGGTTCGTGGGCTTCTCGCCCGATCTCGCCGTCGGCGTGTTCCTCGGCTACGACAAGCCCCAGTCGCTCGGCAATTCGGCGACCGCCGGCAAGTATGCCGCGCCGATCTTCCGCGATTTCATGAAGCTTGCGCTGAAGGACAAGCCGGCGACGCCGTTCCGTGTGCCCGCCGGCATCAAGCTCATCCGCGTCAGCGCCAAGAGCGGTCAGCGCGCCGGGGGCGAGGAGGGCGGCGGCACCATCCTGGAGGCCTTCAAGCCGGGCACGGCGCCGCCCGAATATGCGCCGGCGGCGCCGGTTGATCCGTATGGCGGGCCGCCGGGACCGGAAGCAGGCATGGCCGGTCCGGGGCCGGGTGGGCTCTACTGAGATCTTGTCCCAGCCGGTCGCCGGTTTACATGGAGGGACGGGGCCGCTATGAGCCTCGCCGTCCGGCGTGAACGGCATGGCCGGATTCTCCAAGGAAGATCGACAATCGCGATGCGTGCCGAGATCGAAGCGCTCGTTGATGCCGTCAAGCAGTCGATAGGACTGCTGAGGAGGCATCTTTGACTGGGATACCGCCAAGAAACGGCTCGCCGAGCTGAACCAGCTCGCCGAAGACCCCAACCTTTGGAACGACGCCGAGGCCGCGCAGAAGGTCATGCGCGAGCGGACCGATCTCGACGACCGGATCTCGGCCATCGAGCGGCTGGATCGCGAGCTCGAGGACGCCGTCACGCTCATCGAGCTCGGCGAGGCGGAGGAAGACGCGGAGGTGATCGCCGAAGGCGAGAACGCCATCCGCGCGCTCGAAGCCGAGGCTGCGCGCCGGCAGGTCGAGACGCTTCTCTCGG
The DNA here is from genome assembly GCF_030067675.1 of Chelatococcus albus. Lineage (GTDB taxonomy): Bacteria > Pseudomonadota > Alphaproteobacteria > Rhizobiales > Beijerinckiaceae > Chelatococcus_A > Chelatococcus_A albus. Next base: position 94,158 of record NZ_JASJEV010000001.1, read on the forward strand.
GCGAGGCCGACCAGAACGATACCTTCCTCGAAGTGCATTCCGGCGCCGGCGGCACGGAAAGCCAGGACTGGGCGCAGATGCTGATGCGCATGTATTCGCGCTGGGCGGAGCGTCGCGGCTTCAAGGTCGAGGTCCTGGAAGTGACCGACGGCGAAGAGGCCGGCATCAAGTCCGCGACCTTGCAGGTGAAGGGTCACAATGCCTACGGCTGGCTGAAGACAGAATCGGGCGTGCATCGCCTCGTGCGCATCTCACCCTTCGATTCGAACGCCCGCCGCCACACGAGCTTCGCCTCGGTCTGGGTCTATCCGGTCGTGGACGACCGCATCCAGATCGACATCAAGGAATCGGACTGCCGCATCGATACCTTCCGCTCTTCGGGAGCGGGCGGCCAGCACGTCAACACGACCGACTCGGCGGTGCGCATCACGCATATTCCGACCGGCATCGCCGTGGCCTGCCAGGCCGAACGCTCGCAGCACAAGAACCGCGCCACGGCGTGGAACATGCTGCGCGCCCGCCTCTATGAGCTCGAGCTGAAGAAGCGCGAGGAGAAGGCGATGGCGGAGGCGGCCTCGAAGACCGACATCGGCTGGGGCCACCAGATTCGATCCTACGTTCTGCAGCCCTACCAGCTCGTGAAGGATCTGCGCACGGGCGTGACCTCCGGCACGCCCGGGGACGTGCTCGACGGCGATCTCGATCCCTTCATCGAGGCGTCACTAGCTCAGCGCGTCTACGGCGGCGGTGGCGAGGTCGAGGATATCGACTGATCCGCGGCCAGCAACGCGGGACATCGGAGCGCCGGCGCCTGCCGGGCCGCGGTGTCCCGCATCCTGCTGCCTATTGCATCTTCGCCCGCCTCCTGGCGCGGCGCGCGGCCGCCGAGTGCGCCCGGACGGCTGGCGTCGAGGCCTGTCAGCGCGTCGGCGGGGTACAGTAGTCCCAATACCCCCTGGCGCGCGAATTGTCTGTCCAGAACCAGCAGAGCGACGGATCGGGCGGGGCGGGCGCCGCTCCGGCAACTGCCACCGCGGTGATCGCGCCGACGGTCACGCCGGCAACTGCCGCGCCCCAATACCAGGGGCGCACCCGCGGAACAGGGCGCACGACCACCGCGCCCGGCCGGTAGACGCGGCCGACAGGCCGCCCGACGGCCGCAGGCGGGCGAACAGGGCGCGCGACGGCTGCCGGTGGACGCATGACCGGGCCGCCTGGTCGAACGCCGACGCGTGCGCTTCTCATGGAACTGGCCGTGGTGCCCACGTCCGCCGGTGTGCCGGGCCCCGACGGAACTGCTGCCGCCGTGGCGTCGTTGCCGGAGATCAGGGCAAGGCAGAGGAGGCCCGTCTTCGCGAGGGATCGCAGCCGCGCCGGATGATCCTGCCGCGCATTTTCCTGTTTGGAGACCGGTGCCATGGGACGACTCCTTCCCGATGCCCGGCGAGGCTCGGCCGCGACGCCGACAGGCGGCGCCGCTCCGAATCGCGTTGCTCCACCTCTTGCCGCGGCGGTCGACCAACGACGCCACGTGCGCGCCCGGGCCTGCGCGCTCACCGCGCGAGCGTAGCGCCCCTGCCGTGTCCGCGCATCCCGGCGCTCAGCGCCGGAACTGCGGCTCAGAGCAGTTGGTCAAGGCGCTCACCGGCTCTGAGGAACCGTATCGGATCGACGGCCTCGCCGAACACCCGGGTCTCGTAGTGGAGATGCGTGCCTGTGGAGCGGCCCGTCGAGCCGGCGCGGCCCACGGGATCGCCCCGCGACAGCCGATCTCCCGGCGTCACGTCGATGGCCGAGAGATGCGCATAGCGGGTTGTGACACCGTTGCCGTGGTCGACCTCCACGAGATTGCCGTAACCGCCGGAATATTCGGCGGTCACGACGGTGCCCGGCGCCGTGGCGCTCACCAGCGATCCGGCATCGGCGCGGAAGTCGAGCCCCGTATGGAGGGCGAGGCCGCGCGTGAACGGATCGAGCCGCACGCCGAAGCCGCTCGTAATGTCGAGGGGGGCGCTGGTCGGACGCGCGAGCGGCAGCGCCGAGACCATCTTCTGCAGCCGCTCCACCGCAAGGACGCTCGTCTGCGCCTGCGCGGCCAGGGCCGCGAAATCGCCCCTCGCGCCCTGTGTGTCCGCCGGCACGAAGGGACCGCCGACGGCCTCGTGGCGGCTGCGCGGCATCAGCCGCTGCGGATCGATCCCGGTCTCCGCCAGCACGGCGTCCAGAATCCCGCGCCTTCTCTCGGAGACGGCGATCACGTCCGTCAGCGTCTTCGTCTGCGACCTGTCCACCCGGCGCATGGAGCGCTCGGCCTCGGCCAGGCGTTCTTCCAGGCTGCCACCGGCCGCGGGCAGGGCGCTCGTCCGGGATGCGCCGGGCCCCTGCCGGCCGCCCCGCAAGGGCGGCACCTCAGAGACCGGAGCGGGCTTCCGGCCGAGGGCCGGCGAGGGGGCGACATCGGCCGCCACCGGCGCCTCGATGGCGGGCAGTTGCGCCTGGCTCGGTGCAGTGGCCGAGCGCCGCCTGGTCAGGGCGGCGATCACCGCCTGCCGGGTTTCGAGTTCCGCCTGGCGCCCGAGGAGTTCGTTGACGCGCGCATCCAGGCTGTCCCGCTCGAGAAGCTGGCCGCTGGCGACGCGATCGAGCTGCGCCTGAAGCTGTGCGACACGATCTTCATAGGCGAGGAGAATCTCGTCCGTTCCTGCGGAGGCGAAGGGATTGCGTCCGGCGACGAGGAGCCACGTGGCCGCGGATGCCCACACGAGCACGGCAAGGAAGGTTGCAAGACAGGCAAGGATCGTGGACGGCGCCAACACCATCGGATGGCGAGAACCGGCGCCTCGCCATCGCGCAACAAGCCCGCCCAGACCGCCGAACATCACACCGTTCCCGCCATGCAGAACCACGTCGATTAGAGTTCGTTAGCGTTAATCAATCGCTAGCGTTGCCCCCCGGCAAAATCATGCGGGCCGGTGCGGGGAGGGGGGAGGCGCATCAGAGCGCCTCGGCAGCGGCCAGAACCTCCTCGGCATGACCGGGGATCTTCACCTTCGGCCACACGCGCGCGATGACACCCTCGCGATCGATGAGGAATGTCGAACGCTCGATGCCCATGTATTTGCGGCCGTACATGCTCTTCTCCACCCACACGCCGTAGGCCTGCAGGACGGCCTTGGTCTCGTCGGAGGCGAGCGCGAAGCCGAGGTCGTATTTCGCCCTGAACTTGTCGTGGCTCGCCACGCTGTCGGCCGACATGCCGACGATCTCCGTGTCGGCCGCGGCAAATCGACCCCTCAGGGCATTGAAGGCGATGGCTTCCTTGGTGCAGCCGCTCGTGTCGTCCTTCGGATAGAAGTACAGGACGACCTTGCGCCCCCTGAACGAGGACAATTTCACCCCGGCGTGGCCACTGGCCGGAAGCTCGAAGTCAGGTGCCTTGTCGCCTTGCTGCAGAGCCATTCTCTTTGCCTTCCTTTCGTCGGAATTGTCGTGGCTATCCATGCGAAACGCTGACCACGCATCGTGAGGCCGCCACGGGCACGCCCGCGGGCCGTCCTTGTCCAGGGGGCACGCCGGTTGGACAAGGTCGGGCCGTAACGCTTTGATGGCGGGGGCCAACTCGACCGGATAGGGGCACCCGGTCGTTCGGACCTGCGAGGGTTCAGCGTATCGAACCGAATCGCGGTGTCGGTCGACATGACGCCGCACATGGTCTGACGTCGGCCCGGATGGTGCAATTGCGACTTCTCCCGCTCGGCAAACGCTCGGCGGCACGCTCTGCGGGCGGACGGGCCCGGCGCGGGGGGCGCGCGCGCTTGCTGCGCTGGTGCTGCGGCGCCGTGATCGGCGTCGCCGTCTTCCTGGCCTTGGCGATCGGTCTCCTGGCCATTCGCTTCGCCATGGGTCCCATCGAGATCGACGGCCTCTCGGACCGCGTGGAGCAGGCGCTTGCGGAGCGCATGGGGGCGCGCTGGTCGGTGGACGTCGGCACCGCCGTCATCGACCACACGCGGGACGGGCCGACCCTTCGCGTCACGGACGTCGACGTCCGCAACCCATCCGGCCTCAGGGTCCTGCATGCCGCCAGCGCGACGCTCGCCGTCGATCCCTGGGCCCTTGTCGCCGGGCGCTTCACGCCGAAGGCGGTGGAGTTCGCTGGGCTCGACCTGAGGCTGACGGTCGCCCGCGGGGGGGATCTCAGCCTTTCCGCTGCGGAAGACGACGAGGCGCCGGCGGCCGCGCCCGGCCAGGCGAAACCGGCGGCCCTGCCGCTCGCCGTCGGCGCGGCCTCGCTCGTCGATCTCCTGGCCACCCGCGAGGGGGTGTTCGGGGGCCTGGACCGGGTGGAGCTCAAGGACGCGCGGCTGACGCTCGTCGATGCCCGCCGCCGCCCGCGGGCGGTCTTCAGCAACGGTTCGCTCGCCATGCAGCGGCCGAAGAGCAAGCTCGTGCTCTTCTCCTTCGGACTGCGCGGCCGCACGGGTCCGTGGACGCTGTCGGGCTCGGTCAGCGGTCTGCCCGGAGAGGCGCGGCAGGCGACGATGACGCTGACGGACGTGCCGGTGTCGGACGTTCTGCTGCTCGGCGGGTTGACCAACGCGCTCGTCACCACGGACATGCCGCTGTCCGGCGAGGCGCACATCGCCATCGACGCCGGGGGCGAGCTCACGGATTTCGAGGCGGGGCTCAAGGGCGCGGCGGCGATCGTGCACGTCGACGATCCGGACATGCCGCCGATAAAGGTCGACGAAGTCGCCATCGCGACGGCCTGGGACAGGTCGGCCGGCGAGCTCGTCGTCCGTTCCGCGACGTTTGCCGGCGGGCGAACACGCTTCGATCTCGCTGGTCGCCTGTCGCCGGGGCCCGAGGGCACGCCGTGGCAGCTGTCGCTCAGCGGCCGGAATGCCGTGCTCGAGGGCTTCGGACCGCAGGATCCGGACCTGAGGATCGACGAGGTGAGCGTGGCGCTCGCCGGCGTCGCCGGCGGCGGCATGGCGATCGAGCGTCTCGCCGTCTCGGGGGACGGCTACGGCGTCGCCCTGTCCGGCACCCTCGGCACCGATGCCGACGCTGGCGGCCTGCGCCTCGGCCTGTCGACGGCGCGATCGGCGGTCCGGCCGATCCTGCGCCTGTGGCCCGTGTCGATCGCGCCCGACGTGAGGCGCTATCTCGTCGACAATCTCCGCTCGGGCATCGTCGAAGAGCTCAATGTGGGCGTGAGCCTCAGCGGCGAGGAGCTGCGGGACGCGCAGGCCAAGAAGCCGATCCCCGACAAGTCGGTGAAGATCGACTTCAGGCTGTCCGAGACCGAATTCTGGCCGGCGGAGACCGTGCCGCCCTTGGCTCAGGCGACGGTGAGGGGCGCGATCAGCGGGCGCTCGGCGACGGTCCGCGTTCCGGCGGCTCAGGCAAGGATCTCGCCGGGCTACGCGCTCGCCCTGAGCGAGGGCGTCTTCAACGTGCCGGACACGGCAGCAGAGAAGACCCCGGCGACGGTCGATTTCCGCATTACCGGGACGGCGGATGCGCTGGTCGCCCTCCTGGCGGAGCAGGGCGCCGCGATGGGCAGGCCCATCGACCTCGATCCGGCGACCGTCAAGGGGCAGGTGGACATGAAGGCCTCACTGGCCATGCCCTTGTCCAGGGACCTGAAGAACGAGGAGGTGGCGACGAGCGCCTCCGGCATGATCACCAATCTCAGCATCGATCCGGTATACGCCAAGGAGAGGCTCGAAGACGCGACCCTCGCCCTCACCCAGGATCACACCACCCTGACCCTGAAGGGCGAAGGCCGCGTCGGCGGTCTTCCGGCACAGATCGAGGTGAATCAGCCGCGGCTCGCCGGGCCGGGCGATGCCACCCTTATACTGACCATGGACGATGCGGCGCGCGCCAAGCGTGGGCTTGCCCTCGGCAAGCAGTTGACAGGTCCGGTGGTCGTCAAGCTGACCGAGAGCCTGTCGAAGGCCGACAAGACGCCGGCGCGCATCGAGGTCGATCTCGGCAAGGCGGCGATCAACGAGCCGCTGCCCGGCTGGTCGAAGGCTGCCGGCAAGCCCGGCAAGGCGACGTTCAGCCTGCGCGAGACCAATGACGGCTATGCGCTCGACGATCTCGCCGTCGACGCGGGGGCGACGGTGCGGGGCCGGGTCGAGCTTGCGGCCGACGGGGCGCTGACGACTGCCGAGTTCTCGCAGGTGAAGCTTTCTCCGGGGGACGACCTGAAGGTCACCGTGGATCGTACGAAGACGGGCTACAGGGCGGGCGTGAAGGGCAATGTCCTCGACGCGCGGCCCTTCCTGCGTTCGTTCATGAGCGCCGGCAGCGCGACCGGCACGGCCGGCGACAAGCTTGATCTCGATCTCGACCTCTCGGTGAACATCGTCGCCGGTTACAACGACGAGGCGCTGTCGAATACGTCGCTCAAGTTCAGCAAGCGCGGCAAGGACATCCGCGACCTGCAGCTGACCGGCCGCTTCGGCAAGGCGCCCGTCAGCGTCCTGCTCTCGCGGGCGGAACGGGCGGGCGAGAACATCGTCGTCCAAGCCGCCGACGCCGGCTCGACCCTGCGCTTCATCGACCTCTACAAGCGCATGGCCGGCGGCGACCTGACGATGCAGCTCTCGCCGGACGGCGGGGAGCAGGCCGGCAGCCTCGTCATTCGCGATTTCGGCTTGCGCAACGAACCGGCGCTGCGGCGCATTCTCGCCGAGCAGCCCGCGAGCGGCGACGCCGCTCGCGTGGATGTGGCAGACATTCCCTTCACGAAGCTCAAGGCCGACTTCACACGCGCCCCGGGGCGCATCAACATTCGCGACGGCGTCGTCTGGGGCCCCCAGGTCGGCGTGTCGCTGCAGGGCCACATCGACACCGCGCGCGAGCGCGTCGACCTGTCGGGCACCTATGTGCCGGCCTACGCCCTCAACAACATCTTCAGCCAGGTGCCGATCGTCGGCCTCATCCTGGGCGGGGGACGCTACGAGGGCCTGTTCGCGATCAATTTCCGCGTGACCGGACCGCTCGGCACCCCGAGCATGACGATCAACCCCTTGTCGGCGATCGCGCCCGGCATCTTCCGCAAGTTCTTCGACGTCGGGCGCGCCGACAGCGGCCCCCCCGGGCCGCCGGCCTCGCGTTCAGAGCGCTGAGGCCTTTGCGCACGGGGGGCGCGATTGCCGTCAGGCAGTCGGCCGCAGGAGCACGTGCTTCTTCTTGCCGAGCGACAGCTTCACCACGCCTTCCGGCGTGAGGTCGCCCGGGGTCAGCACGGCGCGCTCGTCGGTGACATTCGCATCGTTGACCTTGAGGCCACCGGCCCTGATCTGGCGGCGCGCCTCGCTCGTGGAGGCGACGAGGCCGGCCTGGACGAAGGCGCTGAGAACGCCGAGGCCGGCGTTGAGCATGTCGGTCGACACGCTCACGCTCGGCAGGTCCTCGGCGAGCGCTCCTTCCTCGAAGGTCTTGCGCGCCGTCTCCGCCGCCGCCTCGGCCGCCGCCCGGCCATGGACCACGGCCGTGACCTCGGTGGCCAGCACCTTCTTGGCCTCGTTGAGCTCGGCTCCCTCGAGACGCTCGAGGCGCCTGATCTCGTCAAGCGGCAAGTCGGTGAAGATGCGCAGGAAGCGGCCCACGTCCGCATCCTCTGCGTTGCGCCAGTACTGCCACAGGTCGTAGGGCGACAGCATGTCGGCATTGAGCCAGACCGCGCCGCTCGCCGACTTGCCCATCTTCGCCCCGGACGAGGTGGTGAGCAGCGGGCAGGTGAGGGCGAAGAGCTGCTTGCCGTCGATGCGCCGGCCGAGTTCGATGCCGTTGACGATGTTGCCCCACTGGTCGGAACCGCCCATCTGCAGGCGGCAGCCGTAGCGCCGCGACAGCTCGAGGAAGTCGTAGGCCTGCAGGATCATGTAGTTGAACTCGAGGAACGACAGCGGCTCCTCGCGGTCGAGCCGGGTCTTCACCGACTCGAAGGTCAGCATGCGGTTGACGGTGAAATGGCGGCCGATGTCGCGCAGGAAGGGAATGTACTCGAGCTTGTCGAGCCACTCCGCGTTGTCCAGCATGACGGCGTCCGTCGGCCCGTCGCCGAAGGTGAGGAACTGCGAGAAGACCCCCTTGATCGTCGCCTTGTTGGTGGCGATCTGCGCCTCGTCGAGCAGCGGACGCGCCTCGTTGCGGAAGGACGGGTCGCCGATGCGGGTGGTACCTCCGCCCATGAGCACGATCGGCTTGTGGCCGGTCTGCTGCAGGCGCCGCAGCATCATGATGTTGGTCATGTGCCCGACGTGCAGGCTCGGCGCCGTCAGGTCATAGCCGATATAGGCAACGATCCGTTCCTTCGTCGCCAGGTCGTCCAGCGCCGGCGCGTCGGACACCTGGTGGATGAGGCCGCGCTCGTCGAGCGTGCGGAGGAAGTCGGAACGAAAGGTGCTCATCGGTCCTGGTCTTGGATAGGGCCTCGAAGTCGCAGCGGTCGAGCCGAGGCCGTGGGCTCGACGGGGCCGGTGGTGTAACAGGTTCCAGCGGGGATTTCATCAGGGGTGAGGATCTTGCATGCCATCGGTCTCATGAGCGGAACATCGCTGGATGGTGTCGACGTCGCGCTCATCGAGAGCGATGGCATCTCCATCTCGTCCTTCGGGCCAACGGGTTTCCGTCCCTATGACGACGAGGAGCGCGCCCTGCTGCGTCGTGCTCTTGCCGACGCGGCCTCGCTCGCCGATCGCAAGGCGCGGCCGGGGGCCCTGCGGGAGGCGGAGGCCCTCGTCACGGAGGCGCATGCCGAGGCGGTCGAGCGCTTCTTGGCCGCCTACGCGCTGAGGGCGCGGGAGGTCGATGTCGTCGGCTTTCACGGCCAGACGGTCATCCACCGCCCCGAGCGCCGCCTGACCGTCCAGATCGGCGACGGGGCCGCCCTGGCGCGCCGCCTGGGCATCCGCACCGTCCACGACCTGCGCGCCGCCGACGTCGCCGCCGGCGGTCAGGGAGCGCCCTTTGTGCCGGTGTTCCATCAGGCGCTGGTCAGGCGGGCCGGCCTCGCAGGGCCAGTTGCCGTCCTCAACGTTGGCGGCGTCGCCAATGTCACCTGGATCGACGCGGATGCCCCGCCGATTGCCTGCGACACCGGCCCGGGCAATGCCCTGATCGACGACTTCATGTTCGAGCGCACGGGAGCGGGGATCGACCGCGATGGCGCCGCTGCCGCACGCGGACGCGTGGACCCGGCGGCCCTCGACCGGCTGATGGCGCATCCCTATTTCGCGCAACGGCCGCCGAAGTCGCTTGACCGGAACGCCTTTTCACGCGAGGCGGTGTCGGGGCTGGCGACCGAGGACGGCGCCGCCACGCTCACCGCCTTCACCGCCCGGTCGGTCGCAGCGATCATCGCGCATCTGCCCGCGGCGCCTGCCTTGTGGATCGTATGCGGGGGAGGGGCGCGCAACCCGACGCTGCTGCGGATGCTCGCGCGGGAGACGGGGGCAGACGTGCGGACCGCCGAGGATTTCGGCTGGTCCGCGGAGGCCCTGGAGGCGCAGGCCTTCGCCTTCCTGGCGGTGCGGAGCCTCGCCGGGCTGCCGCTCACCTTTCCGACGACGACGGGCGTGGCCGAGCCCCTCTCGGGGGGCGTGCTTGCGGAGCCTTGAGGCTCCGCAAGGGGAGGGTCAGGCTGCGTCCTCGGCGGTCGCGACGCCGAGGCGCTTGTCGAGGTAGCCGTTCACGGTTTCCATCAGGTCCTCGACCTTGCCGTCGAAGAAGTGGTTGGCTCCGTCGACGACAGCATGCTCGATCTGGATGCCCTTCTGCGTCTTCACCTTCTCGATGACGCTGACGACGTCCTTCACGGGGGCGACGCGATCTTGCGAGCCGTGCACGAACAGGCCGGAGGACGGGCAGGGGGCGAGGAAGGAGAAGTCATACCGGTTCGCCATGGCCGCGATCGAGATAAAGCCCTCGATCTCGGGGCGGCGCATGAGAAGCTGCATGCCGATCCAGGCGCCGAAGGAAACGCCGGCGATCCAGCAGGTGCGGGCCTCCGGGTTCATGGCCTGCGCCCAGTCCAGCGCGGCGGCGGCGTCCGACAATTCGCCCTGGCCGTGGTCGAAGGCCCCCTGGCTCCGTCCCACGCCACGGAAGTTGAAGCGCAGCACGGAGAATCCGCGGTTCGCGAAGGCGTAGAACAGATTGTAGACAATCTGGTTGTTCATCGTGCCGCCGAACTGCGGATGCGGATGCAGCACGATCGCGATCGGCGCTCCCTTCCGCTTCGCGGGCTGATAGCGGCCTTCGATGCGCCCCGCCGGACCGGTGAAGATGACTTCGGGCATGGTGTACTCTGCTGCGTGACCAAGGCTGTCTCTCGCGCAAGGCAGGCCCGCTCCGCGGGCCTTGACTCGGTGAGGTTGGGCCTCCTAAATCACATTTAGAATTATTCTATTCGCTTAGAACGCTTCTAAAGAAGCTCTTCAGCCGGTGAGAACCAAGGCAATCGTGCAGGGCGCGACTGTCCAAGGCATGTAGTGGGCGCTATCTACCACGGCAACGGGGGGGCAAGGCAAGGCTCGTGTTCGACGCGAAGTGCCGCTCCCGGAGACGAGGATGACGACCGAACGCACCTACCTCGACTACAACGCCACGGCGCCGGTGCGGCCTGCCGTGATGGAGGCCATGGCGCGTGCGCTCGCCCTGACCGGCAATCCCTCGTCCGTCCACAGCGAAGGACGGACGGTGCGGCGGCTCGTCGAGGAGGCGAGGGAGAAGGTTGCCGCGCTCGTCGGGGCCAGGCCGCAAAACGTCATCTTCACGAGCGGCGGGTCGGAGGCGAACAACACGGCGCTCACGCCCACGCTCGGCTGCTGCGGACGTGAGGAGCCGCTCGCTCTATGCCTCGTCGGCGCCACGGAACATCCGAGCGTGCTCGAAGGTGCGCGCTTCCCGGCGCATCGCGTGGAGCGGGTGCCGGTCGACCGGCAGGGCCTCGCCGACCTGTCCTGGCTGGAGAGGCGCCTCTCGCGGCTCGCGGACGAGCGTCCGGGCGGGCGGGCTCTGGTGTCGCTGCAGTTCGCCAACAACGAGACCGGCGTCGTCCAGCCCGTGTCCGAGGCGGTGCGCCTTGTGCACGCCCGTGACGGCATGGTGCACACGGACGCGGTGCAGGCGGCCGGCAAGATCCCGATCGATGTCGCCGGCCTCGGCGCCGACCTGATGACGCTCTCCGCGCACAAGTTTGGCGGGCCGCAGGGCGTCGGAGCGCTCGTCCTGGGGCACGAGGCCATCGAGATCCGCGAGCGGCTCGTGCGCGGCGGTGGCCAGCAGCGCGGCTACCGCGCCGGGACGGAGAATGTCGCGGGCATTGTGGGCTTCGGCGTCGCGGCCAGTCTTGCATTGGACGAGATTGAAGATTATTCCGCGCGGATCGGAGCATTGCGCGATCGTCTGCAGGACGAGGTGCGCCGGATCGCTCCAGACGCGGTGATTTTCGGGGCTGGCGTCGATCGTCTGCCCAATACGCTTGCATTCGCCGTGCCGGGCCTGAGAGCCGAGACGCTGCTCATGGCGCTCGACCTCGAGGGCGTGGCCGTGTCGTCAGGGTCGGCCTGTTCGTCCGGCAAGGTGCGTCGTTCCCACGTGCTCGATGCCATGGGCGTTGCACGTGACGTTGCCGAGGGTGCGCTGCGCGTCAGCCTCGGCTGGGCCTCTGAGGAGGCGGATGTAACCCGTTTCGCGACGGCCTTCGCCAAGGTGGCCGGCGCGCTGATCTCCCGTCGCGCAGGGCGGCAGGCCGCCTGAGCGACGGATTGTCTGAAGCCTAACCCGCGGCCCTTGAAGCCGTGAGAGGAGGTCTGGAATGCCTGCCGTGCAGGAGACCGTCGAGCGCGTCAAGACGCTGGACGTCGATCAGTACAAGTACGGGTTCGAGACCCATATCGAGGTCGACAAGGCTCCCAAGGGCCTGTCCGAGGACATCGTCCGCTTCATCTCGCAGAAGAAGGGCGAGCCGGAGTGGATGACGGAATGGCGCCTTGAGGCCTATCGCCGCTGGGTGACCATGCGCGAGCCGACCTGGGCGCGCGTGAGCTATCCCAAGATCGACTACCAGGACCTCTACTACTACGCCGCGCCGAAGAAGAACCCGGCGCCGAAGTCGCTCGACGAGGTCGATCCCGAGATCCTCAAGACCTACGAGAAGCTCGGCATTCCGCTGCGCGAGCAGGAGATCCTCGCCGGCGTGGAGGGTGGCTCGCGCGTCGCCGTGGACGCGGTGTTCGACTCCGTGTCGGTCGCGACGACCTTCAAGGAGGAGCTGCGCAAGGCGGGCGTGATCTTCTGCTCCATCTCCGAAGCCATCCGTGAGCATGCCGAGCTCGTGAGGAAGTATCTCGGCTCGGTCGTTCCGGTCTCGGACAACTTCTTCGCGACGCTGAACTCGGCGGTCTTCACCGACGGTTCGTTCGTCTACGTGCCCGAGGGCGTGCGCTGCCCGATGGAGCTGTCGACCTACTTCCGCATCAACGAGCGCAAGACCGGACAGTTCGAGCGCACGCTGATCATCGCTGACAAGGGCTCCTACGTGAGCTACCTCGAGGGCTGCACGGCGCCGCAGCGCGACGAGAACCAGCTCCACGCCGCGGTCGTCGAGCTGATCGCGCTCGACGACGCCGAGATCAAGTACTCGACGGTGCAGAACTGGTACCCGGGCGACGCGCAGGGCAAGGGCGGCGTCTACAACTTCGTGACGAAGCGCGGCGACTGCCGCGGCGCCAACTCCAAGATCTCCTGGACACAGGTGGAGACCGGCTCGGCCATCACCTGGAAGTACCCGTCCTGCATCCTGCGTGGCGACAATTCGCGGGGCGAGTTCTACTCGATCGCCATCTCGAACGGCTATCAGCAGGTCGATTCGGGAACGAAGATGCTCCACCTCGGCAAGAACACGACGAGCCGGATCATCTCCAAGGGCATCGCCGCCGGGCGCTCCGAGAACACCTACCGCGGCCTCGTCTCGGCGCATCGCAAGGCGACGGGCGCGCGCAACTTCACGAACTGCGACAGCCTGCTCATCGGCGACAAGTGCGGGGCGCACACCGTGCCCTACATCGAGAGCAAGAACGCCAGCGCCGTCTTCGAACACGAGGCCACGACCTCGAAGATCTCGGACGACCAGATGTTCTATTGCCTGCAGCGCGGCCTGGACGAGGAGGAGGCGGTGGCCCTCATCGTCAACGGCTTCGTCAAGGACGTGCTGCAGCAGCTTCCGATGGAGTTCGCCGTCGAGGCGCAGAAGCTCATCTCGATCAGCCTGGAAGGCTCGGTGGGCTGACCGCCTGGGGGCGGCCTCTGCCAGCCCCGGCGCCCCGACGGCAGGCCGCGGGGATCGTCCAATCGAAACGGCCGGCGCGGGAGCCGGCCACGGCATGGAAATGGCGGCCGGGCGGTCCTGCGTGACACCGGGCTCGGCCAGGGAAAGACACGATGCTCCAGATCAACAACCTCGTCGTCGAGATCGACGGAAAGCGCATCCTCAACGGCCTCGATCTTTCGGTGAAGGCGGGCGAGGTCGCCGCCATCATGGGCCCGAATGGATCGGGAAAGTCGACGCTCTCCTATGTCATCGCCGGCAAGGAGGACTACGAGGTCCTCGATGGCGAGATCGTGCTCGACGGCCAGAATCTCCTGGAGATGGACCCGCACGAGCGGGCCGCGCACGGCGTGTTCCTCGCATTCCAGTATCCGCTGGAGATCCCCGGCGTCGCCACCATGACCTTCCTCAAGTCGGTCATGAACGCCCAGCGCAAGGCGCGCGGCGAAGAGGAGCTCACGACGCCCGACTTCATGCGTCGCGTAAAGAAAGCCGCCGAACGCCTTCACATCGACCAGGAGATGTTGAAGCGGGCTCTCAATGTCGGGTTCTCGGGCGGTGAGAAGAAGCGCATGGAGATCCTGCAGATGGCGCTGCTCGAGCCGCGCTTCTGCATCCTCGACGAGACGGACTCCGGCCTCGACATCGACGCGCTCAGGGTGGTTGCGGAAGGCGTCAACGCGCTGCGCGACCCCAAGCGCGCCTTCCTCGTCATCACGCACTACCAGCGCCTGCTGAACCACATCGTGCCGGACAGCGTGCATGTGATGGCGAACGGCCGCATCGTGCGTTCGGGCGGCAAGGAGCTCGCCCTTGAGCTCGAGGCCTCCGGCTATGCCGAGTACAAGGAAGAGGCGGCCTGAGCATGAGCGCAGAGGTCACACCCATCCGCACGGCGGCCGAGACGGCGCTCATCGAGCGCTTCAAGGCCGCGAAGGGCGAGCTGCCCGGCGACGGCGAGGTGGCGAAGCGCCGCGAAGAGGCCTTCGCTCGCATCGAGGCCGCCGGCCTCCCGCATCGCCGCGTCGAGGAGTGGAAATATACCGACCTGCGCGGCCTGATGCGCGAGGCGGCGCCGCTCGCCCCGCTGCCCTCCGCCGCGGAGGCGGCCGGGGCCATCGCTGCCGCCGAGGCCTTTGCGGCCGTCGACGCCGTGCGGCTGACCTTCGTCAACGGTCATTTCCTGCCCGGTGCCTCGTCCACGGGCGGGCTGCCTGCCGGCGTCGAGATCGTGCCCCTCGCGGAGGCGCTCGCCAGCGGCCATGCGCTCCTTCGCGAGATGGGACGCGTCGCGGTGGGGAAGGACAATGCCGCCCTCGCCCTCAACGCAGCCTTCATGGCCGATGGCGCGGTGATCCGCGTGGCGGATGGCGTGCCCGTCGCGCAACCCCTGCATCTGCGCTTCGTCAATACCGGCGCGGCGCCCTTTGCCACCTCGCCGCGCGTGCTCGTTGCGGTCGGCGAAGGGGCCTCGGTCACGCTGCTCGAGACGCACGAGGGGACGGCCGGCGTCGCCTACCAGACGAACACGGTGGTCGAGATCTTCGCCGGCGCTGGGACCAATGTGTCGCACGTGCGGCTCAACGCCGAGGGCGACGGGGCGCTGGCGCTCTCGACGCTGGCTGTGTCGCTCGGCGCCGAGGCGCTGTTCAACACGCTCGGTGTCGTCACGGGCAGCGCCGCGGCGCGGCACCAGCTGTTCCTCGCCTTCGAGGGCGAGGGAAGCAAGGTGTCGATCGGCGGCGCCACGATGATCGGCGGCCGGCAGCACGCCGACACCACGCTCGTCGTCGACCACGCGGTGCCGGGTTGCGAGAGCCGCGAGCTGTTCAAGACCGTCGTCGACGGCGAGGCGACCGGCGTCTTCCAGGGCAAGATCATCGTCCGCCCGGACGCGCAGAAGACCGACGGCCGCATGATGTCGGCGGCGCTGCTCCTCTCCGAGACCGGCACGATGAACAACAAGCCGGAGCTCGAGATCTTCGCCGACGACGTGCAGTGCGCGCACGGCGCGACCTGCGGCGCGCTGGACGAGGACCTGCTCTTCTACCTCATGGCGCGCGGCTTGCCGCGCGGCGAGGCCGAGGCGCTCCTCGTCCAGGCCTTCCTGGGCGAGGCGATCGAACTTGTCGCACACGAGGGCGTGCGCGAGGCGCTGCTCGGGCGGACGGCCGCCTGGCTCGCCGCGCGCGCGGCCTGAACGACCCGTTCCGGGCGCGGCGGCCGCGCCCGGGACCATGAACCCGGCATCGCTCAGCGACGCGCTGGCCGGTGTCGACGGCGCCCCCTGGCGCCCCGGGGACGGCTCCGGACCGACGGGAGAACCGTTATGAACATCGCTGTTCCGCGTCCCGCCTACGATGTCGAGGCCATTCGCGCCGACTTTCCGATCCTGTCGCGGAGGGTCTACGGCAAGCCGCTCGTCTATCTCGACAGTGCCGCCTCGGCGCAGAAGCCGCGCGCCGTCATCGACGCGATGGTACAGACCTACGAGACGGCCTATGCCAACGTGCATCGTGGCCTGCACTTCATGGCGAATGCGGCGACGGAAGCCTTCGAGGACGCGCGCGAGGCCGTGCGTGGCTTCATCAATGCCGGCAGTTCCGACGAGATCATCTTCACGCGCTCGGCGACGGAGGCCATCAATCTCGTCGCCGACTCCTACGGCCGCACGGCGATCGGGGAGGGCGACGAGATCGTGCTCTCCATCATGGAGCACCACTCGAACATCGTGCCCTGGCACTTCCACCGCGAGCGCAAGGGAGCGGTGATCAGATGGGCGCCGGTGGACGATGACGGCGTCTTCCTTCTCGATGAGTTCGAGCGGCTGCTGACCGAGCGCACGAAGATCGTCGCCATCACGCACATGTCGAACGTGCTCGGCACGGTGACACCCGTCAAGGACATCATCCGGATGGCCCATGCGCGGGGCATTCCCGTGCTGGTCGACGGCAGCCAGGGCGCTGTCCACCTGCCCGTCGACGTGCGCGACCTCGATGCCGACTTCTATGTCTTCACCGGCCACAAGGTGTACGGCCCGACGGGCATCGGCGTGCTATATGGCAAGCGCGAGTGGCTCGAGAGGATGCCGCCGTTCAACGGGGGCGGCGAGATGATCGAGACGGTGACGACCGAGACCGTCACCTACAACACGCCGCCTCACCGCTTCGAGGCCGGCACGCCGCCGATCGTGCAGGCGATCGGGCTCGGCGCCGCGGTCCGCTATGTTGAGCGGCTGGGGCGCGAGGCAATCCTGGCGCACGAGGAGATGCTTCGGGATTACGCCCATGCGCGCCTCGGCGCGATGAATTCCATCAGGATCATCGGCCGCGCTCCGCACAAGGGGGCGATCCTCGCGTTCGAGATGAAGGGAGCGCACGCCCACGACGTCGCCACCGTCATCGACCGCTCCGGCATTGCGGTGCGAGCCGGGACGCATTGCGCCATGCCGCTGCTCGCCCGCTTCGGGACGACGGCGACCTGCAGGGCTTCATTTGCGCTGTACAACACGCTCGACGAGGTGGATAAGCTCGCCGACGCTTTGACCAAGGCCGAGCAGCTGTTCGCCTGAGGAGATCTGCAGTGACTGACGCTTCCGCACCGGTCGCCGACGCGAGGCCCAATAGCCCGACCATCGCTTCGCCGTCGAGCCTCTCCGCCGACGAGCTGGAGCGGCTGACCGACGACATCATCGCCGCGCTGAAGACGGTCTATGACCCCGAGATCCCGGCCGACATCTACGAGCTCGGCCTGATCTACCGCGTGGACATCGACGACGACCGCAACGTCACGATCGACATGACGCTGACCGCGCCGGGCTGCCCGGTGGCCGGCGAGATGCCGGGCTGGGTGGAGAATGCCGTGTCGGCCGTGCACGGCATCCAGGGCGTGACGGTCAACATGGTCTTCGATCCGCCGTGGGACCAGAGCCGCATGTCGGACGAGGCGCGCGTCGCCCTCGACATGTGGTGAGCGCACGAGGCGCCGTCATGGCCGAGACCCTCGCAGAACGCGCGCCGCCCCGCCTCCGCGGCGTCCTCGAGACGGCGCTCTACGTGGATGACCTCGGCAAGGCCGCCCGGTTCTACGAGGATCTCTTCGCCCTGCCGGCCCTCTTCGCCGACGATCGGCTCGTCGCACTCGATGTCGGCGGACGCAGCGTCCTGCTCCTGTTCAAGCGGGGGACAACCCTCGAGGAGATCAGGATGCCGGGCGGCACCATCCCGCCGCACGACGGGGACGGGCCCCTGCACGTTGCTTTCGCCATCGCGCGGGAGGACCTGCCCGCGTGGGAGGAGAGGCTTGCCGAGCGCGCCGTCGCCATCGAGGGGCGCACCCGCTGGCCGCGCGGCGGCGAGAGCATCTATTTCCGCGATCCGGACGGGCACCTCCTGGAGCTCGTCACGCCCGGCGTGTGGAGCACCTATTGAGGGCGCGGCGCATGCCGATGCGGTTGCGCGAGGTGCCGGTGGCACGTGCGGGCCTCCCTCGACCGGCGGGCGCCGAGCGATTATCTTCTGTGCAGAGCTGTTGTTCGTAGGGCCTTGAACCCTGCCTGGAGGACAGACGGAATGGGTGCTTCCCGCACCAAGCTCAAGGTGATGAGCCTGACCGACGCGGCGGCCGACCGTGTCAAGGAGATCATGGCCAAGGCCGGCAGGCCGATCGCCGGCGTGCGCGTCGGCGTGAAGAAGGGCGGCTGTGCCGGCATGGAGTACACCATGGAATATGCCGAGAGCATCGCCCCCGGCGACGAGATCGTAGAGGACAAGGGCGTGACGCTCCTCGTCGATCCCAAGGCGGTGCTGTTCCTCCTCGGCACGGAGATGGACTACAGGATCGATAAGCTGTCGGCGCAGTTCGTCTTCAACAATCCCAACCAGACCTCCGCCTGCGGCTGCGGCGAGTCGGTCGCCATCACGCCCGCCAAGGCCGAGACGCTGGCAGCGGCGTCCTGAACCGTTGGACACAGCCTCGATCCTCGATCTCTTCGCGGCATTCGGGCCGGTGAGCGTGCGTCGCATGTTTGGCGGGCACGGGATCTATCGCGACGGCGTCATGTTCGCGCTCGAAGCCGAAGGTGAGATCTATGCCAAGGCGGATGGCGAGACGGAAGGCGCGTTCCGTGCGGCCGGAAGCGCTCCCTTTGCCTATGACACGAAGGACGGCAGGCACGTCGTGATGTCTTACTGGCGCCTGCCCGACGAGGCGCTCGAAGATCCCGACGCATTGAAGCACTGGGCCGAATTGGCGCTCGCGGCCGCACGGCGGGGGAAGAAGCGCTGACGAGGTGCCCGCATCACGCGACGTTGGCGACGAGTTCCGTCTCGGTCGTCGTGCGGTTGCGTCCCAGGCGCTTTGCGAGGAGCAGACACTGATCGGCACGCTCCAGCAGGGAGGAGGCGGTATCGCCCTTGCGCAGCACGGCGACGCCGAGCGACAGCGTCACCCGTCCCAGCGACTCGCCCGTGGAGCGCTTCACCAGTTCGCGCGACATCACCGTCTGGCGGATCGTTTCGGCGATGCCATGCGCCGTTTCCAGCAGCGTGTCCGGCAGCAGGACCGCGAATTCCTCGCCGCCGAACCGCGCGAGCGTCGCCTTCGTCTTCACCTTCTCGCGCATGGTGGCGCCGACGAGGCGCAACACCTGGTCGCCCGTCAGATGGCCGTAGGTATCGTTGAAATGCTTGAAATGGTCGACGTCGATCATGACGAGCGCCAGCGGCGTCCGGCTGACGGTCGCGTGGTCGATAGCCTTCACCAGCATCTCGTCGAAGTGCCGCCGGTTGGCGACACCCGTCAGGGCGTCGGTGAGGGCGTCGAGCCGCACGGCCTCGAGGGACTCGCGCAGCGACGAGATCTCGCCACGCGTTTCGCGCAGGCGCGCTTCGAGGGTCTTGTTCGTCGCGGCCGCGTCGCGCGTCGCGAGCACGAGCGCCTCGACGATGCTGCGCAACCGCGCCCGGTCGACGGTTTCGGTGAGGTCCTTGGAAATGGTCACCAGGGACTCGCCGTATCGCGCCGTCGACCCCATGGCGAGGTCGAACATCTCCATGACCTGGTCGATCTCGGCGAGCACGCTCAGGCTCGCACGCTCGGCGTGATGCGAGAAGCGGTGCGGCGACAGATGCGTGTCGTAGAGCTCGTCGATGTCGGCGTCGCTCAGGCGGCCGTTGAGTCCGAGCAGCCGGTCGACGGCCGCGGTCAGCGCCGGCCTTTGCGCCGAGACATAGGTGAACCACAGCTCGTAGCTGCGCGGATGAGCAGGAGCCCCCAGCGCCTTCAGGCGCTCGAAGGCTGCCTCGCCAATGGCATAGGTCGGATTGACTTCGGCGTTCTGCCCGGTCATGCGTCCGCAACCCCTCAAGCGCACGGTGGGTCGAGCTTATCGCTCAGCGTGCTTTCTCGTCAGTTAAGACGGAAGGGGTGAAATGGCGCAATCCACATGCCGCGGCCGTCTTGTTCGTGCGCAGATCCGCGCGTCGCTACCAGGACACCGGCGCCGGCCGCCGCGCAAGGCCGCGCTCCATCCCCGTCGCTGTGAGGTCGCTCGCCGACGCCGCAGATGGTATCGGCTCAGTCCTGCTCGGTCGCGGCCGCGGCCTTGCCGATCCGCACCGGGCGGAGCAGGAAGGCAGGGACGTGGTCCCCCAGCCCGACCACGGGCGGGCCGTCGTCATTGTCGCGCCGACGCTGGCTCGAGACCGGCGGCATCGCCCGCCCGGGCGAGGGAACATGCGAGCGTGCTTCGCTCTCCCGCGGCCGGGAGCGCCCGCCCCGGCTGCCGCGGCCCTCGCGGCCTTCCTCGCCGCGTCCGCCACGGCGCCGCGGCCGCTCGTCGCTTGCCGGCTCGCTGTCGAGATCGGGAGACAGCTTCGCTCCCTCCCATTCGATCGACTGGTTGGTCAGCTTCTCGATGGCCGAAAGCGCCTTCTCGTCGGCGCTGGTCACGATCGTCGCGGCATAGCCCGAGCGACCGGCGCGCCCCGTGCGGCCGATGCGATGGACGTAATCCTCTGCGTGGTGCGGCACGTCGAAATTGAAGACGTGGCTCACGTCCGGAATGTCCAGCCCGCGGGCGGCGACGTCGCTCGCGACGAGGAGGGTGATTTCCCCGTTGCGGAAGCTGTCGAGAGCCTGCATGCGCGAGCGCTGGTCCATGTCGCCGTGCAGGGCGGCCACGTTGAACCCGTGCTTCTCCAGCGACCGGTGCAGGATGGCGACATCGCGCTTGCGGTTGCAGAAGATGATGGCGTTCTTCAGGTCCTCGGCGCTGCGGATGAGGCGGCGCAGCACTTCGCGCTTCTGGTGCGCCTCGCGGCCGGAGGCAACGAGGCGCTGCGTGATGGTCGCCGCCGTCGTGGAAGCGCGCGCCACTTCCACCCGCGCCGGATTGTGGAGGAATGTGTCGACCAGACGCTGAATCTCCGGCGGCATGGTCGCGGAGAAGAACAGCGTCTGCCGCGTGAAGGGCACGAGACGGCAGATGCGCTCGATGTCCGGGATGAAGCCCATATCGAGCATGCGGTCCGCCTCGTCGATGACGAGGATCTCGATGCCCGTGAGCAGAAGCTTTCCACGCTCCACGTGATCGAGCAGCCGGCCGGGTGTCGCGATCAACACGTCGGCGCCGCGCGTGATCTTCGCGTCCTGGTCGCCGAACGACACGCCGCCGATGAGAAGGGCAACGGACAGCTTATGGTTGGCGCCGTACTTGGCGAAGCTGTCCTCCACCTGCGCGGCGAGCTCGCGGGTGGGCTCGAGGATCAGCGTACGCGGCATCCGCGCGCGGGCGCGCCCACCCTCGAGGACAGTAAGCATCGGCAGGGTGAAGGCGGCGGTCTTGCCGGTGCCCGTCTGCGCGATGCCGAGCACGTCCCTGCGCTGCAGAACATGCGGGATCGCCGCGGCCTGAATGGGGGTCGGCTCGCTGTAGCCGGCGGCGGTGACAGCCTGGAGAACCTTCTCGCTGAGGCCGAGATCGGAAAATGACATCATGGTCCGTGACGATGCGTCCGCGGAGGCACGTGGGTTCGTTTCGACCGGGACGGTTGGACCGATCAAGCGGTCCGCTTACGGTCGCTCGATTGCGACGCCTGCGCGGAACATAAGAGGATCGTGTCCGATGTCAACGCGGGCCTTGACAAGAAACGGGCCGAAGTGGCTGAGGCAGGCAACCGGGCGATCGCGCACACTGCGCCGGGCCGGCAGGCACTCCTGGACGAAGCCGGATTGCCGCTTTGTCCTGCACGGGGCGAATCACGGGGGCGACCGGCCGAGCCGCGCCCGCGCATTCAACGCGTGTCGTCCGCGCGGCAGGGATCGATCCGCGTGCGCTCAACCAGCCTGCCAACGGAGCCGGTGACGATCGGGTCGACGGGCTCGCGCGCCGCCGGCATTCCGCCACGGGCGACGATGCCGTTCGCCCGTTCGCGGTCCGCCCGGACCGTCTCGGCAGCGGTCCCGAGATCGCCCATCGTCGCGGACGATATCCAATTGGCGGCGATCACCGAGAGGAAGGCGATGACAGCGGCCAGTTTGGCCATTTCGACCGGGGCGCTGCCACCGCGGTGACGCAGGAACTCAC
The DNA here is from genome assembly GCF_030067675.1 of Chelatococcus albus. Lineage (GTDB taxonomy): Bacteria > Pseudomonadota > Alphaproteobacteria > Rhizobiales > Beijerinckiaceae > Chelatococcus_A > Chelatococcus_A albus. Next base: position 116,102 of record NZ_JASJEV010000001.1, read on the forward strand.
GCAACATGGAAAACCCATCGTGCGCCTGAGGCGCTCAAATCCGCACGGCGGGAGATTCGACGATCAACCTTAACATCGGGTATCCGCCTCTGCCGGCGATGCGCGCCATCGGCGTCGGCGGACCTCAGATGTCGAGTTCCGTGGCGAAGGCGGCGCGTTCCTGGATGAAGGCGAAGCGGGCTTCAGGCTTGTTGCCCATCAGACGCTCGACCGTATTGGTCGTCTCGAGCTTCTCTTCAGCGGCGACGACCACCTTGAGCAGCGTGCGCTTGCGCGGGTCCATCGTCGTTTCCTTGAGCTGGGCGGGCAGCATCTCGCCGAGGCCCTTGAAGCGGCCGATCTCGACCTTCTTGCCCTTGAAGATGGTCGCGAGCAGTTCCTGCCGGTGGTCGTCGTCGCGCGCGTAGACCGTCTTGCCGCCATGGCTCAGACGGTAGAGCGGCGGCACGGCGAGGTAGAGGTGCCCCCTGTCGATGAGCCGCGGCATCTGGCGCCAGAAGAAGGTGATGAGGAGCGATGCGATATGGGCGCCGTCCACGTCGGCGTCCGTCATGATGATGATCTTCTCGTAGCGAAGATCCTCGTCCCGGTAGTGGGAGCCGGTCCCGCAGCCGAGCGCCTGCACGAGGTCGGCAAGCTGCTGGTTCTGGGCCAGCTTGTCGCGCGTGGCCGAGGCCACGTTCAGGATCTTGCCGCGCAGGGGCAGGATGGCCTGGGTCGCCCGGTCGCGCGCCTGCTTGGCCGAGCCGCCGGCCGAATCGCCCTCGACGATGAAGAGCTCGGAGCCGGCGGCGCCGGCATTGGTGCAGTCGGCGAGCTTGCCGGGCAGGCGCAGCTTGCGCGTCGCTGTCTTGCGCGCGACCTCCTTCTCGGCCCGCCTGCGCAGACGCTCCTCGGCCCGTTCGATCGTCCAGTCGAGGAGTTTGGTCGCCTGCTGCGGCGAGGCGGCGAGCCAGTGGTCGAAGGCGTCGCGCACCGCGTTCTCGACGATGCGCGAGGCTTCGAGCGTGGCGAGCTTGTCCTTGGTCTGCCCCTGGAACTCCGGCTCGCGGATGAAGACGGAGAGCATGGCGCCGCAGGTGGCCATGACGTCGTCGGTCGTCACCTGTGCCGCACGCTTGGCCTGGCCGACGCGCTCGGCATGGTCGCGCAGGCCGCGCAACAGGGCGACGCGCAGGCCGGACTCGTGCGTGCCGCCTTCCGGCGTCGGGATCGTGTTGCAATAGGAGGAGACGAAGCCGTCGTCGGTCGCGAGCCAGGCGACGGCCCATTCGAGCGAGCCGTGGCCGCCCGGCTTGTCGATCTTGCCGGCAAAGAGCTGGTCGGCCACAAGTTCGCGGCCGTCGAGCTCACGGGCGAGATAGTCCTTGAGGCCGCCGGGGAAGCGGAACACGGCCTCCGGCGGCACGCCATCGACGCTGGCGGCGAGCGTGGGGGCGCAGCGCCAGCGGATCTCGACGCCGCCGAAGAGATAGGCCTTCGAGCGCGCCATCTTGAACAGGCGGCGCGGGTTGAAGTGCACGCCATCGCGGAAGATCTCGGCGTCCGGCCTGAAACGCACGGTCGTGCCGCGCCGGTTCTGCACCGCGCCGACGATCTCGACGCCGGTCTGCGGCACGCCGCGCGCATAGACCTGGCGATAGAGCGTCTTGTTGCGTGCCACCTCGACTTCCAGCCGCTCGGCGAGCGCATTGACGACGGAGACACCGACGCCGTGCAGGCCGCCCGACGTCTCGTAGACCTTGGAGTCGAACTTGCCGCCAGCGTGGAGCGTCGTGAGGATGACTTCAAGCGCCGACTTTTCCGGAAACTTCGGGTGGGGGTCGATCGGGATGCCGCGACCGTTATCGGTGACGCGCAGGAAGCCCGTCTCCTCCAGCTCGACCTCGATGAAGGTGGCGTGACCGGCCACCGCCTCGTCCATCGAATTGTCGATGACCTCGGCGAAGAGGTGGTGCAGGGCCTTCTCGTCCGTGCCGCCGATGTACATGCCGGGGCGGCGCCGAACGGGCTCCAGGCCCTCGAGAACCTCGATCGAGGCGGCCGTGTAGCCGCTCTCGCCGGGAGTACCGCGGGCAGCGGCGGGTGAGGGGCTCTTCCCCGGGAGCTTGGCCGCCGCTGGAAGCTTGCGCGCCGCCGCGCCGCCACCCGCCCCGAAGAGATCGCCCGTATCGGCCATGCGTCCGCTTGCCCTCTCGCCGTGATTCGCACCCGTGCCCCCACTATGCCATGCCGTGCGCGGCAACGGGAACGGATGGGAAACACGCCATTCCGATGCCACCTGTCAAGGGGCCGCGGTCCGCCTGTCGGGAGGCGCCGCATCCGGGGGCCCCGGCCCGTGCGCCACGATGAGGGGAGGGGACGACGAGGAGCCCGGGACCCAGAGCCGATGCGGGTGAACCAGAAGGCGCGCCGGCCGCCGCGCCCTTGCTTGCATCGTTGTCGTTTCTGGGCCCCGGACAGCCGCTCACGCGGCTTCCGGGGTGACAGGGAGGAGGTTCACGCGGGAACCATCCACCGTCATCCCGGGACCCAGAACCGATGCGGGTGAAACAGAAGGCGCGGCGGCCGCCGCGCCCTTGCTTGCACCGTTGTCGTTTCTGGGCCCCGGACAGCCGCTCACGCGGCTTCCGGGGTGACAGTCAGAGGTTCGTGCGAAAACCATCCACCGTCATCCCGGGGCGGGGCCGGCAGGAGTGCGACTACTTGATGACATAGGAACATTGTCTTGCGATTCTCCCGTCCCGCCCGCCCGGCGGCCCAGGCCGTGATCGCCCGGGTCACCGACCGTGCCCACCAGTGGCGGGTAAAAAGGTCAGCCCGCCAGAGCGTTCACGGAGCAAGCCTCAAGCACCGCGGTCGGGAGCCGCGCCCGGCCCTCTCGTGCATGCCCGCATGCCCCGCCCCGAGCCCTCCGCGCCCGAAAGGGCGGCGGAGATCAGGGCGCCGGCGGCGCCTGAGAACTCTCCCTTCGCACGCGGGGGCAGCCGAGGCCGCCCCGCTGTTTCGAGCAGCGGCGAAGGAGTGCCGGGAGCTGGTTACGCGCCGATCTTGCCGCCGCCCCGCCGCGTGACGACGACGATCGCCGGGCGTGGGGGCATGCCCTCCTTGAAATCAGGCCACCGTGTCGACGGCTGCTCGAAGGTGGCGGCCACCTTGTCGTCCTCGGATTCGCCCGGATGCTGGACGGCGAGGAAGAGCGTCTCATCGTCGGGGGTGAAACAGGGGCCGCACATCTCCGCGCCCGCGGGCACGCGGAAGAAGTGCCGCGAGGTGCCGCGCCCTTCGCCTTCCGTCTCGAGCGCCCACAGGCCGTCGCCGCGCCCGGTCGCCTTGGGGCTGTTGCCGTCGGTCGCGATCCACAGGCGGCCCGCATTGTCGACGGCGCAGTTGTCGGGCATGCCGAACCAGCCGTCCTTGGTGGTGGCCGAGGAGAAGGTGGCGCCCACCGCGGCGATCGAGGGATCGCCGCATTTCACCAGGATTTCCCAGGTGAAGGTCGTGGCGGCATGGTCGCGGCCGTTCGGCAGCATCTCGATGATGTGACCGAAGGCGTTGTCGGCGCGCGGATTGGCGGCGTCCACCTGGTCGTTCTTGCGGCGCGTGTTGTTGGTCAGCATCACGTAGACCTTGTCGGTCTTCGGATTGGCTTCGACGTCCTCCGGCCGGTCCATCTTGGTGGCGCCGAGGAGGTCGGCGGCGCGGCGCGCCTCGATCACCACGTCCGCCTGGCTGCGGAAGCCGTTAGCCTCCGTGAGTGGCCCCTGCCCGTGGACGAGCGGCAGCCACTCGCCGGTGCCGTCCGCCTTGTACTTCGCGACGTACAGCGTGCCCCGGTCGAGGATGTCGCGGTTGGCGGCGCGGTTCTGCAGGTCGACCTTGGCCTCGGTCACGAACTTGTAGACATAGTCGAAGCGCTCGTCATCGCCCTGGTAGATGACGAAGCGGCCGTCCCTGCTGATGATGTTGGCGGCGCCTTCGTGCTTGAAGCGGCCAAGGGCGGTGCGCTTCTTGGGCACGGAATTGGGATCGAAGGGATCGATCTCGACGACCCAGCCGAAGCGGTTGGACTCGTTCGGCTCCTTCGTCACGTCGAAGCGGTCGTGATACTGGCCCCAGTTGTACCAGTTGCCGGGCACGCCGTAGCGCTTCAGCGCGGCGGCTTCGGGATGGCCGTCGGCCTTGCCCCAGAAGTATCCGTTGAAGTTCTCCTCGCAGGTGAGCCAGGTGCCCCACGGCGTGACACCGCCGGCGCAGTTGTTGAGCATGCCGAGGACCTTGCGGCCGCTCGGGTCGCTCGGCGTCTTCATGCGCTCGTGGCCGGCAGCCGGGCCGGTGATCTCCATCTCGGTGTCGGCCGTGATGCGGCGGGCATATTTCGAGCCCTTCACCACCTGCCACTTGCCGGCGATGCGGCGGACTTCGAGGATGGAGCCGCCATGTGCCGCCATCTCGATGTCGACGAGATCGCGCGTCATCCTGGCGAAACCGGCGTCCTTCGTGTCCTGCCGGCCGATGCCGGGGAACATCAGTTCCTCGTTCGTGTACTCGTGATTGACGACGAGGAGGCCATGCTCGCTCGACCCATCGAGCGGGATGAAGCCGACGAAGTCGTTGTTGTAGCCGAACTGGTGGCGCTGGGCGGCGGCGGTCTGCTTCGCCGGGTCGAAGGCCGGCGCGTCGGCGAGCACGGGGTCGCCCCAGCGGATGAGGACGTCGGCGTCGTAGCCCTCGGCGACGTGGTGCGTCTCGTCGCTGCCGGCGGCGATCTCCTTGAAATTGAAGGCAGGCCTGCCGTTCTGGGCTTGCGCCTTCTCCGCAGTGGCAAGGGCGAGGGGGGAGACGGTTGCCGAGATCGCGGTCACGGCGAGGGCTCCGCGCAGGAGGTCGCGGCGGCTGAAACGCTCGGCGATGATCTCGCCCATGGTCGGGTTGCCGCTCGTGTTGCTGCCGGCGTTTTCCGCCTCCTCGTATCGCTGCGAGCGATTCAGGGTCTTGTCGGTCATGGCTGCCTCCAGGCTTCATCGAAAGCACGGTCCGCTTCCGGCTAGCGGGGCTGGATGTCGGAGCGATGACACTGGAAAGGTTCCGGACAGGTGGCGTGGCTTCAGCCGGCATTAACCACGCGCGCCCACGATGGCGCGAGCAGTCTGGAGGTACCCCCCCCCGTGTTCCCGCGTTCCGTCGTTTTCGAGGTTCAGTCCGCCCATCTCATGCAGGCCGCCCGCTCGGCCGGCGAGGCGATCGCCTGGGTGCCACCGGCGCAACCGGAGCCGATGGATGCTCATGAGGCGATCGGCGCGGCCGCAGGCCTGCCCGCGACGCTCGTCGACCGCATGCGCCACTGGCTCGCCCGGCTCCACGCCTTCTCGATCGCGCGATGAGAATGCGCAGGGCGGGAACCTGAAGCGCTGCGAGGCGGCGCCGCAAACAGAAAGGGCGCCTCCCGGGCGCCCTTTCGCTTGTCTTGCCTGAGACGGGCTCAGACGGAATAGTACATATCGAACTCGACCGGGTGCGGCGTGTGCTCGAAGCGGATGACCTCGGCCATCTTCAGTTCGATGTAGGCATCGATGAAGTCGTCCGAGAACACGCCGCCGGCCTTGAGGAAGCCGCGGTTCTTGTCGAGCTGCTGCAGGGCCTCGCGCAGCGAGGCGCAGACGGTCGGGATCTTCTTGAGCTCCCGCGGCGGCAGATCGTAGAGATCCTTGTCCATGGCCGAGCCCGGATCGATCTTGTTCAGGATGCCGTCCATGCCGGCCATCATGAGCGCCGCATAGCAGAGGTAGGGGTTCGCTGCCGGATCGGGGAAGCGCACCTCGACGCGCTTCGCCTTGGGCGAGGTCGTCCACGGAATGCGGCAGGAGGCCGAGCGGTTGCGCGAGGAGTAGGCGAGCAGCACCGGCGCCTCGAAACCCGGGACGAGACGCTTGTAGGAGTTCGTCGACGGGTTGGTGAAGGCGTTGATGGCCTTGGCGTTCTTGATCACGCCGCCGATGAACCACAGGCACTCCTGCGACAGGTCGGCGTACTTGTTGCCGGCGAAGAGCGGCTTGCCGTTCTTCCAGATCGACAGGTGGACGTGCATGCCCGAGCCGTTGTCGCCGTAGACGGGCTTGGGCATGAAGGTGGCCGTCTTGCCGAAGCTCTGGGCAACGTTGTGGATGCAGTACTTGTAGATCTGCATCTGGTCGGCCATGTGCGTCAGCGTGTCGAACTTCATGCCGAGCTCGTGCTGGGCCGAAGCGACCTCATGGTGGTGCTTCTCCACCTTGACGCCCATCGAGGCCATGGCCGCGAGCATCTCGCCGCGCATGTCCTGGCCGCTGTCGAGCGGCGGAACCGGGAAGTAGCCGCCCTTCGTGGGAATGCGGTGGCCGAGGTTGCCGCCCTCGTAGTCCGTGTCGCCGTTCACGGGCAGCTCGGTGGCGTCGAGCTTGAAGCCCGTATTGTAGGGGTCGGCCTTGAACTTGACGTCGTCGAAGACGAAGAACTCGGCCTCGGGGCCGACGTAGACGGTGTCGCCAACGCCGGTGGAGGCAAGGAAGGCTTCCGCCTTCTTGGCGATGCCGCGCGGGTCGCGGTTGTAGGATTCGCCGGTGGTCGGCTCGAGCACGTCGCAGACGACGGACAGCGTGGGCGCGGCGAAGAAGGGATCGAGCGTCGCTGTCGAGGGATCCGGCATGAGCAGCATGTCGGACTCGTTGATTGCCTTCCAGCCCGCGATCGAGGAGCCGTCGAACATCGTGCCTTCGGCGAAGAAGTCTTCGTCGATCATGGAGACGTCGAAGGTGACGTGCTGCCACTTGCCGCGCGGATCGGTGAAGCGCAGGTCGACGTACTTGACGTCGTTGTCCTTGATCGCCTTGAGCACGTCCTTGGCGCTCTTCATCATTCGTTCCTCTTGTTGATCACGAGCTGATCCGGGCCGGGGGAAGGCCCGATTGGAAGGTCACACCGCGTCGAGCCCGGTTTCGCCGGTGCGGATGCGGATTGCCTCCTCGACCGTCGATACAAAAATCTTGCCATCGCCGATGCGTCCGGTCTGCGCGGCCTTGCGGATGGCCTCCACCGCGCTCTCGACCATGTCGTCGGCGAGCACGATCTCGATTTTCACCTTCGGCAGGAAATCGACGACGTATTCGGCACCGCGGTAGAGCTCGGTGTGGCCCTTCTGCCGGCCGAAGCCCTTGGCCTCGATGACTGTGATGCCCTGAAGGCCGACCTCCTGCAGCGCCTCCTTCACCTCGTCGAGCTTGAAGGGCTTGATGATCGCCTCGATCTTCTTCATGTGCTGCCCCGCCTTTCGCGATCGGCCACGTCGGAGAGCCGTCCCACAGTCGGCTCATAGCATCAAAATCCGGGCACCTTCCATGTGGAAGTTGGTCGGGAGGGCGCCAGATTGCCGCTGCCGAAGGCTTCATTTGCACAAATTGAGTGCAATTGCACAAAATATAGATCGGAACATTCCGGGCGAGGTGGCATGCCGCCGCGGCAGGCGCTTGGCATGACGAGCCTGCAGCGGGAATCTGCCAGAAACCTCCGGGAGCCTGGGATGCACGAACTTCTGACGTCCGGCGAGATGCGCGCCGCCGATGCAAGGACCATTGCCGCCGGCACGCCCGGTCGGGTTCTGATGGAGCGCGCCGGGCGGGCTGTCGCCGATGCCGTTTCGGCGCGTCATCCGGTTGGCACGCGGGTGCTCATCCTCTGCGGCCCGGGCAACAACGGTGGCGATGGTTTCGTCGCAGCCCGCCTTCTCGTCACGCGCGGCTACCGGGTCGAAGTCGCGCTTCTCGGGGAGCGCGAGGCCCTAAAGGGAGATGCCGCGCTCGCGGCGGCGGACTGGAAGGGGCCGGTAGCGGCGGCGGCCGCAGCGCGGCCGGACGAGGCAAGGATCATCGTCGATGCGCTGTTCGGCGCGGGGCTCGCGCGCGAGCTCGACGGGGCGGCCCGCACCCTCGTCGAGGCCGTGAACGGGAGCGGCGCCCACGTCGTCGCGGTCGACATTCCCTCCGGCATCGACGGCGACAGCGGCGCCATACGCGGCACCGGCGTGCGTGCGCACGAGACGGTGACGTTCGCGCGGCGCAAGCCGGGGCACCTGCTCTTGCCGGGGCGCCTCCATTGCGGGCATGTGCGTGTCGCCGACATCGGCATCAGCGACGACGTCATCGCCGGCCTTGCCATCGGCACGCGGGCCAACCACCCGGCCTGGTGGCGCCCGCAGTTCCCGGTTCCGGCTCTCGACGCTCACAAGTACCGGCGCGGCCACGCCGTCGTGATCTCGGGCGGGATCGCGGGCACCGGCGCCGCGCGGCTTGCCGCCAGGGGGGCCCTGCGGGCGGGTGCCGGGCTCGTGACGGTGGCCTCGCCGCCGGCTGCGCTCGCCGTCAATGCGGCCCAGCTCACCGCCGTCATGGTCCGCCCCGTCGACGGCGCCGACGGGCTCGCGGCGTTTCTGGAGGACAGCCGCATCAACGCCCTCGTCATCGGTCCGGCCGCAGGCGTCGGCCCGGCGACGCGCCGGATGGTCGAGACGGCGGCGGGCCGGCAGCGGGCGCTCGTTCTCGATGCCGACGCACTCTCCTCCTTCGCCGGCGACGCCGAGGGCCTGCGCGGCATCGCCGGCGCGATGGGCCGGAGCGGCGTCATACTGACACCGCACGAAGGCGAGTTCGCACGCATTTTCAAGGATCAGTCCGACGTCGTGAATGCGCCGTCGAAGCTCGAGCGTGCCCGCGCGGCGGCAGCCGCGACCGGCGCCGTCATCGTGCTCAAGGGCCCGGACACGGTGATCGCGGCCCCGGACGGCCGGGCGGCGATCAACGAGAACGGCACGCCATGGCTGGCGACGGCCGGGGCGGGCGACGTGCTCGCGGGCATCGCGGCGGGCCTCCTCGCCCAGGCCATGCCGCCGTTCCTTGCGGCCTGCGCGGCGGTGTGGCTGCACGCCGCGGCCGGCGAGCGGGTCGGTCCCGGGCTGATCGCGGAGGACCTGCCGGAGGCGCTGCCCGCCGTGCTGCGGGATCTGCTCGCCGGAATCGATGAGTAGCCCTCAACCCACCTCGAACCAGGCCGCAAGACCCCCGGTCAGGCGTTCGAGGATGCTGGAGCCGATCATCCACCGGCCGGGATTGTCCGCGACGAAGGCGATGCGCACCGTCTGGCCGGCCGGCACCGGCACGGTGTCGAGCCAATAGGGTTCCCAGCCGTCGTCGAGCGGGTGCAGGAGACGCACGTGGTGGCCGTGCACGTGCAGGGCCTGGGCGAAGAACGTGCGGTTGACGAGCGACAGCACCACGGGCGTGCCCGCCTTCACCGCGACGAGTGGCCGCGCCGCCGCATCGGCCCAGGCAACGCCGTTGATGCGCCATACCCGTGCGGCGTCGGGCAGCGACGCGGCCGCGGCGGTCGGGTTTGCGGTCTTCGGATCGAGCCCGCCTTCGAGGATGAGGTCCGCGCGTGTCGCCCGCGCGAGGTCGATGGCGTCCGGCAGGCTGTTGCCGGCGAGCGCGCGCAGCGGCGTGCCGGCAAGCGGAGAGAGTGCGCCCTCCGCCTCGACGACAAGGAGGGGCAGCCCCTGGCCAAGGGCGGCCAGGATCGTGCCCTTGCCGCCCGCCTCAGGCGGAGCCTCGACGACGAGATCGAGGCGGCCGCCGGGGACGAGCGAGAGACTGCCCCGCGCCGGGGCGAAGGGGTCGGTCGGCTGGCCGTCCACCGCTACGACCTGCACGCGCAGGCCATCGAAGCGCAAGGTGAAGATGCGGGCGTTAGCCGCGTTCAGGATCCGCAGGCGCGCGCGGCCACCGGGAGCGAGGGGCAGGACCTCGGGCGCCTGGCGCCCGTTGACAGTGAGCCAGTTGCCGAGCCGGCCGGCGAGAGCGAGCTCGGCCGCATCGCGAAAACTCTCGCGAATCTGTCCCTCGCCGTCGAGCGCCCAGTCATCGAGAATGAGCGCAAGGTCGCGAGCGACGGCGGGCTGTTCCTCCTCCTCGACGACGAGGAGGCCATGAAGGCCGCGTTCGGTCTGCTCGGCGGCATAGGCCGGCACGAGCGGGCGATACCAGAAGGTGCCGGCATCGGGCGGCGTGAAGCGGATGTCGAAGTCGCGGCCCGGCGCGACCGCCTCCTGCGTCAGGCCACCGACACCGTCCATTGCGTTCGTCAAGCGCACGCCGTGCCAATGCAGGCTCGTCGGCTGCGGCAGATCGTTCTTCAGCCGCAGGCGCACCTCCTCGCCGCGCCTGACGCGCAGGAGAGGGCCAGGAACGGACCCGTCATAGGCCCAGAGAGCCGTCTCCCGCGGTGCGTCCGGACGGATGGGGCGCGAGGCTGGTGCCGCTCGCAGGGCACGGATGCCATCCTGCTGGGCCGCCGCCGGCTCCTGCGCCACGGGTGGGCCGCCGGCCGGCGGCGCGGTATCGGTCGCCGCCTCCTCGCCGCGACCAGCGGAAGGCAGGGCGAAAAGGGTCGCGGCAAGACCGGCGCAGAACGCCCGCCTGCCGACAGCGGTCGGGTGGCGGGACGGCACGAGACGCGGCGTTGGACGCGGCATGGACGATCAGCCTTCGCGAAGAGACGAGGAGAAGCTCGCTTAGCGCGGCGGCGCTGCGAAGGCGAGAGGCATCGTGTCCCGCTACCTGCCCGGTGGCTCAGTCTCTGCCCGAGGATCGGCAAAGCATCGTCAATGCCAGGGCCGCCAGGGCCGTGAGCGCGGCGGTGACCGCGGACAAGACGAGCGCACCGGCTTCACCGAAGCGCGTGATGACCATGGCGTAGGCCAGGGGCGCCGCCGCCGACAGCAGGAAGCTCGGCGCGACCAGGCGTCCGACGAAGCGACCATAGGTGCGGTGATCGAACAGGACCAGCGGCAAGGTTCCGCGCGTGATGGTCACGAGGCCGTTCCCCGCACCATAGGACAACGTGAACATGGCAGCCATCGGCCAAAACTGGGCCGCGAGAAGGCCAGCGACAAAGCTGAGCGGGAGGACGGCCGTCGCCGCCAGGTTGAGGGTCAGGGGATGAACCCGCCGCCCGAACAGGACCTCGCACAGCCGTGCGCACGACTGCCCCACGCCGCGAAGCGTGGCGGTCGACACGGCCGTGGACAGGCCGAGCCCGAGACCGGCAAGAATCGCGATCATGTGAGCCGACATGCCGGAATTGAGGAAGCTCGTCAGCGTGACGATGACGGCGTAGAGCCCGGCGGCCATGATCCGCTTGCGGCCGCCCGGGGCCAGGGGTCGAGATATCGGCGCGGCCGTGTCGGCGCGAACGCCGCCGTGACGGGTGGTGGGCAGCGGCAGGTGCAGCGGGGCCGCCAGCAGCGCTAGGCCCGCATAGACGACGAGCGCGCCCCGCCAACCGAGGCTTGCCGCGAGGAAACTCCCGATCGGCCAGAAAACCGTGGATGCGAGGCCCCCGAGGAGCGTGATCTGGGCCATCGGCCGGCGCGCTTCCGGCCCGCCGATGCGGGCGAGGGCCGCGAAGGCCGCGTCGTAGAGGGTCAGCCGCATCCCGAGGCCGAGCAGGAGCCAGCCGGCATAGTAGGTCGCCATGTCATGGGCGAGGGCGAGGGCGATGCAGCCGCTGGCGTTGAGGACCGCGCCGACGCTCATGACGGTGCGCCCACCATGGCGATCGATGAGCCCTCCGATGAGCGATGAGCTCAGCCCCATGACGAGGAGCGCAGCGGAGAACCCGCCGTAGACCGCCTCCTGCGACCATCCCAGGTCGTCGACGATCAGGCCGCCGAAGGCACCGATCAGGTAGTAGGAAACGCCCCAGGATATGAGCTGCGAAAGTCCCAGAGAGAAGACGGCCCGGCCGGGTATCACGCGTGATCGCCCTCCGCCGGCAGCGCTTCCGGTTCGCGGGTGTCTCCCCCTCCGAGGGGGCGCTGCATCGGAACGGTATCCACCCAGCGGCCGAACTTGTAGCCGACCGATCGCAGCGTACCGATCGGCTCAAATCCCAGCCGGCGATGAAGCGCGATTGAGCCGGCATTGCCGCTGTCACCGATCACCGCCAGCATCTGACGCCATGGGCCCGTCTCGCATCGGGCGACCAGGGCGGCCAGCAGTCTGGTTCCCACGCCGCGACCGCCCAAGCCGGGAGCCACATAGACGGAATCCTCCACCGTGTAGCGATAGGCGTGACGCGGGCGGTAGGGGGCCGCGTAGCTGTAGCCGATGACGCCGTCTTCCGTCTCGGCGGCAAGGTAGGGCAGGCCGAGCTTCAGGATCGAGGCCCGCCGCTCGACGAGTTCCTCCACGGTCGGCGGCACGACTTCAAAGCTGGCCGCCCCGTTGAGCACATGATGGGCGTAGATCGCCTGGATCGCCGGCATGTCCTCGTCAGCGGCGGGCCGTATCAACATCCGCGCGGAGAGGGGTCTTGGCTCGGCCGTGCTGTCTCTTTCGTCGTGTTGCAGCATGCTTCCGTTTCCCCGACCGATGCCGCAGCCGAACCACGCCCGGGCCCGTTAGACATCGGCGCGGCCGAGCCCGATGTCGGCCGTCCGTCCGTCATCGAGTTCTCCGAGAGCCCTCGCCCTGCAGGATGCACGAACGCGGCGATCCGGCGAGATGGCGCGACGCCTCGGCGAGAAGGCGCCTGAAGCTGACCAGAGCCATGGGATGCAGAACCGGTTCGCCCCCCGGGCGGGCACTCACGCTTGGACGATATGGCTCGGGCTGCGATAAAGGAAGCTTTGTGAAATTATGGGATGCATGAGGATTTCTTCGGCATGCGCGGCCTCAATCTCGACCAGCTGCAAGCCTTTCTCGATGTCGTCGCGCTCGGCAGCTTCTCTGCGGCAGCGGATCGAGCCGGCCTGTCACAGCCGGCGATCAGCCTGCAGGTCCGGCAGCTTGAACGGCGCTTTGGCGTGACCCTGATCGAGCGGGTGGGGCGGAAGGCCCAGCCGACGGCCGCCGGCATTCGGCTTCTTGAATACGCAGACCAGATCATGAAGCTGACCTCGTCCGCTTTCGACGAGATGGCGCGCCATGCCAAGGGCGCCATGGGGCGTGTCCGAATTGGCACAGGAGCAACGGCCTGCATCTACCTGCTGCCGCCCTTGCTCCGGCAGCTCCGGCAGCGATTTCCCTCTCTGGAGATTACCGTCAGCACCGGAAACACGAATGATCTCGTCAAGGCCGCGGAGGGGAACGCGATCGATGTGGGCCTGGTGACGCTGCCGGCGTCCAGCCGGGCGTTGGACATCATGGCCGTTCTGGACGACGAATTCGTCGTCATCGCGCCGCGCCAGATCACACTGCCGGATCGGGTCGACGCGGCGACGCTCGCAAGCCACCCGGTCATCCTCTTCGAGCCGGGCGGCAACACGAGACGCATCGCCGACGACTGGCTCGCCCGCGGTGGTGTCGCGCTGAAACCCATCATGTCGCTCGGCAACGTGGAGGCGATCAAGGAGCTGGTCAGTGCGGGATTGGGCTGCGCCGTCCTTCCTGGAATGGCGGTCCGCACGGCCCGTCAGCTGCCGGACCTGCACGTGCGGCCGTTGCGGCCGGCCCTGCACCGCACGCTCGCCATCGTCGTCCGCAAGGACAAGAAGCTGCACCGCGGCTTGCGGGAAACGATCGAGGCGCTGAAGAGCCTGTCCACGCCCGGCGCGCCGAACGCGTAAGGAAGGGGTGGCACCGTGGGGGCAGGAACCGACGGCGGGAAGGCCGCCCGGCGGTCCTTGCGGCCCCGGCCTGGGATGGTGGCCCCGGTCGGACTCGAACCGACACACCCGAAGGCGGCAGAACCTAAATCTGCTGCGTCTACCAATTCCGCCACAGGGCCCGGACCCAGCCTTTCAGCACAGCCTCCGGTCGCCGGCAAGGGTGATCCGCGCCGCACTCGCGCCCCGCCTCCGGGGCCGCTCGATCCGGTTCGCTTGACCTGAGGCCCGGACTGCCGTAGAGCGCGCAATTCGAGGCGCGGCTTCTGTCACCGGAGGGCGCGAGGCGGCGTGGAACGGGGCGTGCGGGCGATGATCGCCCGACGTCCGTTCGACGCTTGGTGTTTCGGGCTCCGGCGGGTGTCGCGGGGCTCGGGGCCCGTCGCCCGCATCAGGTCGCCGCGAGACGTGATTCCGGTCGAGCCGGACTCCGGACGATCACCCGAGCGAATGGATTTAGAGCTATATCATGCAGGCGACGCAAACCCTGTCCGAAGGCCTGAAGCACGAGTTCAAGGTGGTGGTTCCGGCCGCCGAGCTGGAGACCAAGCTGACGAGTGAGCTCGCCGGCCTCAAGGACCGCGTGCGCATCAACGGCTTCCGCCCCGGCAAGGTGCCGCTCGGCCACCTGCGCCGCCTCTACGGCCGCTCGGTCATGGCCGACGTGGTGCAGAACGCCGTCAACGAGGCGAACCGCAAGATCGTCGAGGAGAACTCCCTCAAGCTGGCGCTCGAGCCGCAGGTCGTCTTCCCCGAGTCCAGGGAGGAAGTCGAGGCGGTGATGGAGGCCAAGGGCGACCTGACCTACACAGTCACCCTCGAGGTGCTCCCGACCTTTGAGCTGAAGGACCTCGCCGGCGTCGAGCTGACGAAGGAGGTCGCCGAGGTGGCGGAGGCGGAAATCGACGCCGCCGTCGAGCGCATGGCCAAGCAGAACCGCACCTTCTCGGCGAAGGAAGGCAAGGGCGTGAAGGCGGCCGAGGGCGATCGCCTCACGATCGATTTCGTCGGCACCATCGACGGAGAGGCCTTCGACGGCGGCTCGGCCCAGGGCATCCAGGTCGAGCTCGGCTCGGGCTCGTTCATCCCGGGCTTCGAGGACCAGCTCGTCGGCGCCAAGGAGGGCGAGGAGCGCACTGTCAACGTCAAGTTCCCCGAGAGCTACATGGCCCAGCATCTCGCCGGGAAGGACGCCTCCTTCGCGGTCACGGTGAAGGCCATCGAGGCGCCCGACGCGCTCAAGATCGATGACGAGCTCGCCAAGGCCTTCGGCATGGAGTCGCTCGACAAGCTCAAGGATGCCGTCCGCGAGTCGATCGGCCGCGACTACGCCGCCCAGGGTCGCCGGAAGGTGAAGAAGGCGCTCCTCGATGCGCTCGACGCCCAGTACTCCTTCGATCTGCCGCCGAGCCTCGTCGAGCAGGAGTTCGCCAACGTGTGGCGCCAGGTCGAGGCCGACATGAAGGAGCAGGGCAAGACCTTCGCCGACGAGGGCACGAGCGAGGACGAGGCCAGGCCGGAGTACCGCAAGATCGCCGAGCGCCGCGTGCGCCTCGGGCTCGTCCTTGCAGAGATCGGCGAGAAGGCCGATATCAAGATCACCGACGACGAGGTCACCCGGGCGGTGGTCGAGCGGGCGCGCCAGTTCCCCGGCCAGGAGAAGCTGGTGTGGGACTACTACCGCAAGAACCCGCAGGCTCTCGCCGAGGTGCGCGCGCCGATCTTCGAGGAGAAGGTGGTTGACCACCTGCTCGCCCAGGTCAAAGTGACCGAGAAGACAGTGTCGAAGGACGAGCTGTTCGCCGACGACGACGAGGAAGACGCGTCCGAGGGCGGCGAGGGGAAGGTCAAGGCCAAGAAGGCCTCTTCGAAGTCTAAGAAGAAGGCGTAACGGGGCTATCCTGCGGGCGACGCAGGTGATTCCCGCGTCGCCTGCCAGGAGGTGATGTGACGATGAGAGATCCGTTCGAGGTCTACAACAACACGCTCGTGCCCATGGTGATCGAGCAATCGAACCGTGGCGAGCGCGCGTTCGACATCTATTCGCGCCTGCTGCGTGAACGCATCATCTTCCTGACCGGTCCCGTCGAGGACTACTCGGCCTCGCTGATCGTGGCACAGCTGCTCTTCCTCGAGGCCGAGAACCCGAAGAAGGAAATCTCCTTCTACATCAACTCGCCGGGCGGGGTGGTGACGTCGGGGCTGTCCATCTACGACACGATGCAGTTCATCCGTTGTCCCGTTTCGACGCTCTGCGTCGGCCAGGCGGCATCGATGGGCTCGCTCCTCCTCGCCGCCGGTACGGAAGGGCAGCGCTTCTCCCTGCCGAACGCCCGCATCATGGTGCATCAGCCCTCCGGCGGGTTCCAGGGCCAGGCGACCGACATCCTGATCCACGCCCGCGAGATCGAGGCCCTGAAGAAGCGCCTCAATGAAATCTACGTGAAGCACACGGGCAAGGACATCTCCACGATCGAGCAGGCGCTCGAGCGCGACAACTACATGACCGCGGATGCGGCCCGTGAATTCGGCCTGATCGACCAGGTGCTGTCGAAGCGGCCGGACGTGGAGCTCTGAGAGCTGACGGGTTATCCCCACTCTTCCGCACCGGGACGGCGTGCCTGCGGCACGCCGTCCCGGTGCTATTGATCGCATTTCGGCCCCATGTTTGCATGACACGGGGTGGCAGGGACGGAATCGAGTGCGATCCGGCACGCGCGGGCTCCGAAGGTCGGATTACGGTTTCTTAGGCCGGGGCCTATATGAAGAAGTGATGACGCTCGCCCTCCTACCTGCGGGTGCGCGCGATCGAGTGGAGACGGACCATGAGCAAGGCCAGCGGTAGCGACTCGAAGAGCACGCTCTACTGCTCGTTCTGCGGCAAGAGCCAGCATGAGGTCCGCAAACTCATCGCCGGCCCCACCGTGTTCATCTGCGACGAATGCGTCGAGCTGTGCATGGACATCATCCGCGAGGAATCGAAGTCCTCGCTGGTCAAGTCGCGCGACGGCGTTCCCACTCCCAAGGAGATTCGCAAGGTCCTCGACGACTATGTCATCGGCCAGGACCACGCGAAGAAGGTGCTCTCGGTGGCGGTGCACAACCACTACAAGCGCCTGTCGCATGCGACGAAGCACAACGACGTCGAGCTCGCGAAGTCGAACATCCTGCTCGTCGGCCCGACCGGTTCGGGCAAGACGCTGCTCGCCCAGACGCTCGCGCGGATCCTCGATGTCCCCTTCACGATGGCCGACGCCACAACGCTGACCGAGGCGGGCTATGTCGGCGAGGACGTCGAGAACATCATCCTGAAGCTGCTGCAGGCCTCCGACTACAATGTCGAGCGGGCGCAGCGCGGCATCGTCTATATCGATGAGATCGACAAGATCTCGCGCAAGTCCGACAACCCGTCGATCACGCGCGACGTGTCGGGCGAGGGCGTGCAGCAGGCGCTCCTCAAGATCATGGAAGGCACGGTCGCCTCCGTGCCGCCGCAGGGCGGGCGCAAGCACCCGCAGCAGGAATTCCTGCAGGTCGACACCACCAACATCCTTTTCATCTGCGGCGGCGCCTTCGCCGGGCTCGAGCGCATCATCCAGGCGCGCGGCAAGGGCACCTCAATCGGCTTCGGGGCCCGCGTGCAGGCGCCGGACGACCGTCGGGCCGGCGAGATCTTCCGCGAGGTGGAGCCCGAGGACCTGCTGAAGTTCGGCCTCATCCCCGAGTTCGTCGGCCGCCTGCCGGTCATCGCGACGCTCGAGGACCTCGACGAGGAGGCGCTGAAGCGCATCCTGCAGGAGCCCAAGAACGCGCTCGTGAAGCAGTACCAGCGCCTCTTCGAGATGGAGGATGTGGAACTCACCTTCCACGAGGACGCGCTGACGCTGATCGCGCGCAAGGCGATCGAACGCAAGACGGGCGCGCGCGGCCTGCGCTCCATCATGGAGGGCATCCTGCTCGAGACCATGTACGAACTGCCGGGTCTCGAGGGCGTGGAGCAGGTGGTCATCGGCCCCGAGGTGGTCGAGGGCAAGGCCCGGCCGCTGTTCATCTACGCCGACCGCGGGGCGGAGACGAGCGCCAGTGCGTGAGGCGCGTCCCGTACGGCGACAGGGGCGTGCCGTTTTGGGGCGGCGCGCGATGTCGGTGTGTCGTCGGGCGCATGCCGGTCATGCGTCCGGGCTTTTCTTGAAAGCCGATCGCAATCACGCCACCTTTAGATCAACGCTGCGAGTCCGGCACGCTCATTGCGAGGTGACCGGACAGCGTGTCGGAGGCAGCCGTCGAGGACGGTGAGCGCATCCGACAACCCGTCCGACGGTCGGCCCAAGGGGGAGGCCCCGGACGCAAACGAAAGGACATACGGGCTATGAGCACCAACAAGCCCCGCCAGCCTGCGGTCCCCGGCACGGTCGGCGTTTATCCGGTCCTCCCGCTCCGCGATATCGTCGTCTTCCCGCATATGATCGTGCCGCTCTTCGTCGGCCGCGAGAAATCCATTCGCGCGCTGGAGGAGGTGGTTCGCAACGACCGCCACATCCTGCTCGCGACCCAGATCAACGCGTCGGACGACGACCCTGCGACGAGCGCGATCTATGAGGTCGGGACGCTGGCGAGCGTTCTGCAGCTGCTCAAGCTGCCCGACGGCACGGTCAAGGTGCTGGTGGAGGGCGCAGGGCGTGCGAAGGTGCGTCACTACACGCCGAACGAGGATTTCTACGAAGCCGAGGCCGAGGTGCTCGTCGAGTCCTACGGCAACAAGGTGGAGACGGAAGCGCTGGCGCGCTCCGTCGTGTCCGAGTTCGAGAACTATGTGAAGCTCAACAAGAAGGTCTCGCCCGAGGTCGTCTCGGCCGTGACGCAGATCGACGACCCGTCGAAGCTCGCCGACACGGTCGCCTCGCACCTCGCGGTCAAGATCGCCGACAAGCAGGCGATCCTCGAGACCACTGGCATTGCCGAGCGGCTGGAGAAGGCGCTTGGCCTGATGGAGAGTGAGATCTCCGTCCTGCAGGTCGAGAAGCGCATCAGGACTCGCGTCAAGCGTCAGATGGAGAAGACGCAGCGCGAGTACTACCTCAACGAGCAGATGAAGGCGATCCAGAAGGAGCTCGGCGACGAGGAGGGCCGTGACGAGCTTGCCGAGCTCGAGGAGAAGATCGAGAAGACGAAGCTGACCAAGGAAGCCCGTGAGAAGGCGATGGGCGAGCTGAAGAAGCTGCGCCAGATGTCGCCCATGTCCGCCGAGGCGACCGTGGTGCGCAACTACCTCGACTGGCTGCTCGGCATTCCGTGGGGCAAGCGCTCGAAGATCAAGAAGGATCTCAAGCTCGCCCAGGATATTCTCGACGCCGATCACTATGGCCTGGAGAAGGTCAAGGAGCGGATCGTCGAGTACCTTGCCGTGCAGCAGCGGGCGAACAAGCTGACCGGCCCCATCCTGTGCCTGGTCGGACCGCCCGGTGTCGGCAAGACGTCGCTCGGCAAGTCGATCGCCAAGGCCACGGGGCGCGAGTTCGTGCGCATGTCGCTGGGCGGTGTGCGCGACGAGGCCGAGATTCGCGGCCACCGGCGCACCTACATCGGCTCGATGCCCGGCAAGGTCATCCAGTCGATGCGCAAGGCCAAGATGTCCAACCCGCTCATGCTGCTCGACGAGATCGACAAGATGGGCATGGACTTCCGCGGAGATCCCTCTGCCGCGCTCCTCGAGGTGCTGGATCCCGAGCAAAACAACACCTTCAACGACCATTACCTCGAGGTCGACTACGACCTGTCGAACGTGATGTTCGTGACGACGGCCAATACGCTCAACATCCCGCCGGCGCTGCTTGACCGCATGGAGGTCATCCGCATCGCCGGCTACACGGAGGAGGAGAAGCTCGAGATCGCTCGCAAGCATCTCATCCCCGAGGCGATGAAGAAGCACGGGATCGACGGCAAGGAGTGGTCGATCGACGACGAGGGCCTGCTCACGCTGATCCGGCGCTACACGCGCGAAGCCGGCGTGCGCAATCTCGAGCGCGAGCTGTCGAACCTCATCCGCAAGGCGGTGAAGGAGATCCTTCTCACCAAGAAGAAGAAGATCACCGTCAACGCCAAGAACGTCTCCGACTTCCTCGGCGTGCCGAAGTACCGCTACGGCGAGGTGGAGGCCGAGGATCAGGTCGGCACCGTCACGGGTCTCGCCTGGACCGAGGTCGGCGGCGAGCTGCTGACGATCGAAGGCATCATGATGCCCGGCAAGGGCAAGATGACCGTCACCGGCAACCTGCGCGAGGTGATGAAGGAATCGATCTCGGCGGCGGCGTCCTACGTCCGCTCCCGTGCCATCGATTTCGGCATCGAGCCGCCGCTCTTCGAGAGGCGCGACATCCACGTGCACGTGCCGGAAGGCGCCACGCCGAAGGATGGACCGTCGGCCGGCATCGCCATGGCCACGGCCATCGTCTCGGCCATGACGGGCATCCCGGTGCGGCGTGACGTCGCCATGACCGGCGAGGTGACGCTGCGCGGGCGGGTGCTGCCGATCGGCGGCCTCAAGGAGAAGCTGCTGGCGGCCCTGCGCGGCGGCATGAAGAAGGTGCTCATCCCCGAGGAGAACGCGAAGGACCTCGTCGATATTCCGATGAGCGTCAAGAACGGCCTCGAGATCGTGCCGGTGTCGCGCATGGACCAGGTCATCGCCCACGCGCTCGTCCGCAAGCCGGAGCCGATCGAGTGGGACGAAGAAGTCGCCGAGAAGGCCCGCAAGCCGGCGGCCGAGGACGAGGCATCGGGGGTCGTCGCCCACTGATGCGCGAGGCGCGGAACCCTTTGCGGCCGCGCAGCACCGCGTGAATCGGCGCCGCGGAGGAAGACCGTGGCAAAAATGCGCCCTTCGGCCTTTGGGCCGAAGGGCTTTTTTGTGCCTCGGCGCGCCAAAACCGTTGCTTTCCTTGGGATTCTGGGCCATCCGAGCTTGCACGCGCCACCGTTTCGCGAGAGACGGGCGTGTCCGCGCCACGTGGCGCATTCGACTCGTGGCTTGCGCCACGAAGGCAAGGAGGACAGACATGAACAAGGGTGATCTCGTCTCGGCGGTTGCCGAGAAGGCGAGCCTCACGAAGGCCCAGGCGGCGGAAGCCATCGATGCGGCCATCGACGCCATCACCGACGCCCTGAAGAAGGGCGACGAGGTGAAGCTGGTTGGCTTCGGCACCTTCGCGGTCGCGAACCGCGCCGCCGGAACCGCCCGCAACCCCCGCACGGGTGAGACGATCAAGGTCCCGGCGTCCAAGACCCCCAAGTTCAAGGCCGGCGCCGGCCTGAAGGACGCCGTCAACGGCAAGTGACGCTTCCGGCACGAAGCGGGGATCCGACCCGCTTCGTGCCCGCGCCGCCCGACGGCGGAATTCCTTCCCGGACCCGGCCGCAACTTTCCGTGGCCCGAATGCTTCCGACGGCAAGCTGCGCAGCGGCGCACTTGCGCCGGCGATCCCGGCTCCTTAAACGAAGGGGCGAGGGCGGTTAGCTCAGCTGGTAGAGCATCTCGCTTACACCGAGAGGGTCGGCGGTTCGAGCCCGTCACCGCCCACCAATCGCCTTGCGAGGAAGATCCGGGATGCGCCTGCACGCCGGCTCTTCATGCTGCTGGATCGCATGCACGGCACGCCTCCTCCTGGCGCTGGCCGTGCTCGGCGGTGCGTGGCCAGCCACCGCCGGCGATATGCGCTTTCGCCTCGAGCCGATCAACGACCGCGCGCTCTGTTCGCCCGACTGTCCCTTCGTTCTCATGGCGGAAGGGCAGATCACGCTCGAGACGGCCGAGGCGCTGCAGTCCTTCCTGCGGCGCGAGCTTGCGGCGAGGCCCGCCAACCTTGTGTTCATCGATTCGCCGGGCGGTAGTGTCGCCGGTGCCGTCAAGCTCGGCGCGGTCTTCCGCGGGCTGGGCACGACGGTCGTCGTCGCGCGGCCCTTGAACGCCCCGGCCGGCCGGACCGGCACGCGGTTTCTCGCCGCCCGTTGCTACTCGTCCTGCGTCTACGCGCTTATGGGCGGTGCCGACCGCGTCATTCCCCGCGGCAGTCGGGTGGGCGTGCACCGGATGCATCGCCTGGCCTTCGAACCGGCGACGGCGCGGGCGGGAATCGCGGCCTATGTGGAATTCGCTTCCCGGGCCGAGGTGGACGCCCTGAGCCGATACGCCCGTGAGATGGGCGTCGATCCGGGCCTCATCATGCTCGCGGAAAAGTTTTCCCCAGGGCGTCTGCGCGTGCTCTCGCCAAGGGAGATCAGGCGCTTCCACCTGGCGCGCGAGCGCCTGTGAGGCGACCGGCCGTTGACGCTCCGGGCAGGGCGTGACAGGCGCTTGACAGGGCGGGGGCGTGCCCTTAATCCACCAATCACCGCGGCGGACGCAACCGTTCGCCCTGCGG
>NZ_JASJEV010000001.1:138308-772892 GCF_030067675.1 Chelatococcus albus
CGGGGGTGTAGCTCAGTTGGTTAGAGCGCCGGCCTGTCACGCCGGAGGCCGCGGGTTCGAGCCCCGTCACTCCCGCCATCCTCTTCCGAGATTGTGTTATCTCACGGACTCCGCGGGGTGTATAAGGCACTTGGGCGGAGTCGACACCCTGCGGGGGTGTAGCTCAGTTGGTTAGAGCGCCGGCCTGTCACGCCGGAGGCCGCGGGTTCGAGCCCCGTCACTCCCGCCACTCCTCATCTTCATCGAAGAACTTGCCTGCACGCCAGAGGTGCCGTGCTGTCCGCTCCGGCTCGGCAGGCACCCCCAAGGGCCGAATGCGAGTCGGGGGCGGCCCGTCGTGGCATGCAGCCACGACAAGACAGGGCACCGCATCCGGCGCGGAACGCGCGAAGAATGAAGGGAAGGGTGGCCGAACGGATTCGGGCCCTGCCATTGCCCGGGGGAAGGCCCGCACGGCAGCGCGGGTCGCGGCCGGCGATGGCGAAGGGCGCTTCCGGTATGCGGTTCCTTCACCAAGTGGCCGGCGACATACGAACGCGGCACGATTGCGGCACCGCAGCACTTGCCACCCGGGAAACGCTGGGATAAGCCTCGCCGCGCACATGCGAACCGGTCTAAGGCGGGCGATTTCGCAGGATTTTCCTGCAGTTTCGTCGCCATGCCCGTCCCTGCATGGGGAATCGCATGCGCGCGTGTCGAGCTGCGCGACGTTCCGCGTCGAGCCATTCCAGCGAGTGCCGGATGCAGAGCCTTCTCTCCGACTATCTGCCTCTCGTGATCTTCATCGGCGTGTCGCTCGTCATCGGACTGGCGCTGCTGATCTCGCCGTTCATCGTGGCCTACTCGAAGCCCGATGCGGAGAAGCTGTCGGCCTACGAGTGCGGATTCAACGCCTTTGACGACGCGCGCATGAAGTTCGACGTCCGGTTCTATCTGGTGTCGATTCTGTTCATCATCTTCGACCTCGAAGTGGCCTTCCTCTTCCCGTGGGCCGTGACGTTCGGCGAGCTCGGCTGGTTCGGCTTCTGGTCGATGATGGTGTTTCTCGCCGTGCTGACCGTCGGCTTCATCTACGAGTGGAGAAAGGGAGCCCTGGAATGGGATTGATCGCCGAGACCCGCGGCCCTGCCGTCGCGCCGGCGGCCAGGGGCATCATCGATCCGAGAACCGGCAAGCCGGTCGGCGCCGATGATCCGTTCTTCGTCGGGCTCAATGACGAGCTCGCCGACAAGGGCTTCCTCGTCACCACGACCGACGACCTCATCCAGTGGGCGCGCACAGGTTCGCTCATGTGGATGACCTTCGGCCTGGCCTGCTGCGCCGTCGAGATGATGCAGCTCTCGATGCCGCGCTACGACGTCGAGCGCTTCGGCTTCGCTCCGCGCGCCAGCCCGCGCCAGTCGGACGTGATGATCGTCGCCGGTACGCTCACCAACAAGATGGCGCCGGCTTTGCGCAAGGTCTACGACCAGATGCCGGAGCCGCGGTACGTCATCTCCATGGGCTCCTGCGCCAACGGTGGCGGCTACTACCACTACTCCTATTCCGTGGTGCGCGGCTGCGACCGCATCGTGCCCGTGGACATCTACGTGCCCGGTTGCCCGCCGACCGCGGAAGCGCTGCTCTACGGCGTCCTTCTTCTGCAGAAGAAGATCCGCCGCACCGGCACCATCGAACGTTGATTTGCGAAGCTGAACGGACGCGATTGATGAGCGCGGATCTCGAAAGCCTCGGTGCGCATATCGCCGCCTCGCTGCCCGGCGCGGTGACCGGCACGAGCATCGCCTTCGGCGAGCTGACCGTGCAGGCCGAAGCCGCCGAGATCGTGCGGGTGCTGACCTTCCTGCGCAACGATCCGAAGTGCCTGTTCGTGAACTTCACGGACCTGTGTGGCGTTGACTATCCGCAGCGCGAGCGGCGCTTCGACGTCGTCTATCACCTCCTGTCGCCGCGCCATAACGTGCGCGTGCGCGTCAAGGTGCAGACGGACGAGGTGACGCCGGTGCCTTCCGTCATTTCGGTGTTTCCCGCGGCGAACTGGTTCGAGCGGGAGGCCTACGACTTCTATGGCGTCATCTTCTCCGGTCATCCGGACCTGCGCCGCATCCTGACCGACTACGGCTTCGAGGGGCACCCCCTGCGCAAGGACTTCCCGCTCACGGGTTTCGTCGAGGTGCGCTACGACGACGAGCAGAAGCGGGTGGTGTACGAGCCCGTGCGGCTCAACCAGGAGTTCCGCAACTTCGACTTCCTCTCGCCCTGGGAGGGCACGGACTACGTGCTCCCGGGCGACGAGAAGGCCAAGGCGAACTGATCGGGAGGGAGCCTTGGGAGAGCATCAGATCCGCAATTTCTCGATTAACTTCGGCCCGCAGCATCCGGCGGCGCACGGCGTGCTGCGCCTCGTGCTGGAGCTCGACGGCGAGATCGTCGAGCGTGTCGATCCGCATATCGGCCTCCTGCACCGCGGCACCGAGAAGCTGATCGAGTACAAGACCTATCTTCAGGCCGTGCCCTATTTCGACCGGCTCGACTATGTCGCGCCGATGAACCAGGAGCATGCCTTCGCGCTCGCGGTGGAGAAGCTCCTCGGCATCAAGGTGCCGAAGCGCGGCCAGCTCATCCGCGTGCTCTATTCCGAAATCGGCCGCCTGCTCTCGCATCTCCTCAACGTCACGACCCAGGCCATGGACGTCGGCGCGCTCACGCCACCGCTCTGGGGCTTCGAGGAGCGCGAGAAGCTGATGATCTTCTACGAGCGGGCCTCGGGCGCGCGCATGCATGCCGCCTATGTGCGTCCGGGCGGCGTGCACCAGGACCTGCCGCCGCAGCTCCTCGACGACATCTGGGACTTCTGCGATCCCTTCCTCAAGGTCTGCGACGATCTCGAGGGGCTCCTCACCGACAACCGCATCTTCAAGCAGCGCAACGTCGACATCGGCGTCGTCAAGCTGGAGGATGCCTGTGCCTGGGGCTTCTCGGGCGTCATGGTGCGCGGCTCGGGGGCGGCCTGGGACCTGCGCAAGACGCAGCCCTACGAGTGCTACGAGGAACTCGATTTCGACATTCCCGTCGGCAAGAACGGGGACTGCTACGACCGCTACTGCATCCGCATGGAGGAGATGCGCCAGTCGGTGCGCATCATGAAGCAGTGCCTCGAGAAGCTGCGCTCGCCCGAAGGGCAGGGCCCGGTGTCCACCGCCGACGGCAAGGTCGTGCCGCCGAAGCGCGGCGAGATGAAGCGCTCGATGGAGGCGCTCATCCACCACTTCAAGCTCTACACCGAGGGCTACCACGTACCGGCCGGCGAGGCCTATGCCGCTGTCGAGGCGCCCAAGGGCGAGTTCGGCGTCTACCTCGTGTCGGACGGCAGCAACAAGCCCTACCGCTGCAAGATCAAGGCGCCGGGCTTCGCGCATCTGCAGGCCATGGATTTCATGTGCCGGGGCCACATGCTGGCCGACGTGTCCGCGATCCTGGGCTCGCTCGATATCGTGTTCGGTGAGGTCGATCGCTGAGCCGCCGCCTCCGGGTCGGTTGCTCCTTTGATTGGGTGTTGGAATGGCTGTTCGCAGGCTCGCGCCGAAAGAGATCCAGCCCGACAGCTTCGCCTTCACGGCGGAGAATGCCGCTTGGGCGGGGCAGCAGATCGCCAAGTATCCGGAGGGGCGGCAGGCGTCCGCTGTCATCCCGCTCCTGTGGAAGGCGCAGGAGCAGGCCGGCGGCTGGCTGCCGGAGCCGGCCATCCGCATGGTCGCCGATCTCCTGAAGATGCCCTACATCCGGGTGCTGGAGATCGCGACCTTCTACACGATGTTCAACCTCGAGCCGGTGGGGACGCACTTCATCCAGCTGTGCGGCACCACGCCCTGCATGCTGCGCGGTGCCGAGGACTTGAAGAAGCTGCTCAAGGCCAGGATCGGCGATGAGAAGCACGTTACCCCGGACGGCAGGTTCTCGTGGATGGAGGTCGAGTGCCTCGGCGCCTGCTGCAATGCGCCGATGGTGCAGATCAACGCGGACTATTACGAGGACCTGACGCCCGACAGCCTCGGGAAGATCATCGACGACCTCGCCGCCGGGCGCCCGGTGAAGCCCGGGCCGCAGAACGGCCGGCGCGCCTCGGAGCCGGAGGGGGCGATCACGACGCTCTCCGATCCGTCGCTTTACGACGGCTCCCTCATCGGCGCCTGGCGCAAGCGTTTCGAGGAAGAGACGGTGAAGGCGAATGCCGTAGGCGCGCCCGCCGGTGATGCGCCCGCCAAGGACAAGCCCGCCACGGGCGCCGGCGAGAAGCCGAAGGAGTGAGCGGCCATGCTTGCCGACAAGGACCGCATCTTCACCAATCTCTACGGGCTGCACAGCCCGGGGCTGAAGGCCGCGCGCCTGCGCGGCGCCTGGGACGGGACGAAGTTCCTCCTCGACAAGGGCCGCGACTGGATCGTCGAGGAGATGAAGAAGTCGGGCCTGCGCGGCCGCGGCGGCGCGGGCTTTCCGACCGGCCTGAAATGGTCGTTCATGCCCAAGCAGTCAGACGGGCGGCCGCACTATCTCGTCATCAACGGCGATGAGTCCGAGCCCGGCACATGCAAGGATCGCGAGATCCTGCGCCACGACCCGCATCTGCTCATCGAAGGCGCAATGCTCGCCTCCTTCGCCATGGGGGCGCATGCGGCCTATATCTACATCCGCGGTGAGTTCATTGCCGAGCGCGAGGCGCTGCAGCGCGCCGTGGACGAGGCCTACGAGGCCAAGCTCATCGGCAAGGACAATGTCCACGGCTATCCGTTCGATTTCTACGTCCACCACGGCGCCGGCGCCTATATCTGCGGCGAGGAGACGGCCCTCCTCGAAAGCCTCGAGGGCAAGAAGGGCATGCCGCGGCTCAAGCCGCCGTTCCCGGCCAATATGGGCCTCTACGGCTGCCCGACGACGGTGAACAACGTCGAGTCGATCGCGGTTGCCGGCACCATCCTGCGACGGGGCGGGGCGTGGTTCGCGGGCCTCGGGCGCCCGAACAATACCGGCACCAAGCTCTTCTGCATCTCCGGCCACGTGAACAAGCCCTGCAACGTGGAGGAGGAGATGGGCATCCCCTTCCGGGAGCTCATCGAGCGCCATTGCGGCGGCATCCGCGGCGGCTGGGACAACCTGCTCGCCGTCATCCCGGGCGGTTCATCGGTGCCCTGCGTGCCGGCGAACGAGATCATCGACTGCCCCATGGACTTCGATAGCCTCCGGGCGCTCAAGTCCGGCCTCGGCACGGCAGCGGTGATCGTCATGGACAAGTCCACCGACATCGTCCGGGCGATCGCGCGGCTGAGCTACTTCTACAAGCACGAGAGCTGCGGGCAGTGCACGCCGTGCCGCGAGGGCACGGGCTGGATGTGGCGCGTCCTCAACCGCATGGCCGAGGGGCGCGCCCAGAAGCGCGAGATCGACATGCTTCTCGACGTGACCTACCAGGTCGAGGGTCACACCATCTGCGCCCTGGGCGATGCAGCCGCCTGGCCGGTGCAGGGTCTCATCCGGCACTTCCGGCACGAGATCGAGAAGCGCATCGACGACTATGCCGCGAACCCGCATCTGGAGCCGGTGCTCCAGGCCGCGGAGTAGCATTCATCGGCCCCCGGCCTCCCGGACGAACAATCCGGGGCCCGGAGCCTGGACGAAGAGAGTTCCTGCAGCCCGGACCGCATGCCCACGGGGGCGGCGGCCGGGATGACGAAAGACGAGAACGGACAGCGCGATGGCAAAGCTCATCGTCGACGGCAGCGAGATCGAGGTTCCGGCGGAGTTCACGCTCCTGCAGGCCTGCGAGCAGGCGGGCGCGGAGGTGCCGCGCTTCTGCTTCCACGAGCGCCTGTCGATCGCCGGCAACTGCCGCATGTGCCTCGTCGAGGTGAAGGGCTCGCCCAAGCCCGTCGCCTCCTGCGCCATGGCCGTGCGCGACCTGCGTCCGGGGCCGAACGGCGAGCCGCCCATCGTCAACACGCGCACGCCGCTCGTCAAGAAGGCGCGGGAAGGGGTGATGGAATTTCTCCTCATCAACCACCCGCTCGATTGCCCGATCTGCGACCAGGGCGGGGAATGCGACCTGCAGGACCAGGCCATGGCCTACGGCGTCGACTCCTCCCG
The DNA here is from genome assembly GCF_030067675.1 of Chelatococcus albus. Classification (GTDB taxonomy): domain Bacteria; phylum Pseudomonadota; class Alphaproteobacteria; order Rhizobiales; family Beijerinckiaceae; genus Chelatococcus_A; species Chelatococcus_A albus. The sequence continues at coordinate 144,447 of NZ_JASJEV010000001.1, forward strand.
CTTCCACGAGAACAAGCGCGCCGTCGAGGACAAGTACATTGGCCCGCTCGTGAAGACGGTGATGACGCGTTGCATCCATTGCACGCGCTGCGTCCGCTTCACCACCGAGGTCGCCGGCGTCTGCGACCTTGGCGCCATCGGCCGCGGCGAGGACATGGAGATCACGACCTACCTCGAGAGCGCCATGCACTCCGAGCTGCAGGGCAATGTGATCGACCTCTGCCCGGTGGGCGCGCTCACCTCCAGGCCCTATGCCTTCCAGGCGCGGCCCTGGGAGCTGAACAAGACCGAGTCCATCGACGTGATGGACGCGGTCGGCTCCGCCATCCGCGTCGATGCGCGCGGCCGCGAGGTCATGCGCGTCATGCCGCGCGTCAACGACGCAGTGAACGAGGAGTGGATCTCCGACAAGACCCGCTTCATCTGGGACGGGTTGCGCACGCAGCGCCTCGACCGCCCCTACCTGCGCGAGAACGGCCGCCTGCGCCCGGCCTCGTGGAGCGAGGCCTTCGCGGCGATCGCCGCCTTCGTGAAGGCGACGAAGCCCGAGCGCATCGGCGCCATTGTCGGCGATCTCGCCGCCATCGAGGAGAGCTTCGCCCTGAAGCTCCTCATGGAAGCGCTCGGCACGAAGAATGTTGACGGCCGCCAGGACGGGACGGCTCTCGATCCCCGCTTCGGCCGCGCGTCCTACCTGTTCAATGCGACGATCGCCGGCATCGAGCGGGCGGATGCCATCCTCATCGTCGGCGCCAATCCGCGCCGCGAGGCGGCGGTGCTCAACGCCCGCATTCGCAAGAACTGGCGGGGCGGACGCACGCCGATCGGCCTCATCGGCGAACGCGTCGACCTGACCTACGACTACGAGCATCTCGGCGCGGGCGGCGAGACGCTGGCGGGCATCGCGGCGGGCACGCATCCCTTCGCCGAGGTGTTGCGGCGCGCCGAGCGCCCGCTCGTCATCCTGGGGCAGGGGGCGCTGACCCGCGCCGACGGCCGCGCCGTGCTCGCGCTCGCGGCCAAGGCCGCGGTGGCTGTGGGCGCCGTGAAGGACGGCTGGAACGGCTTTTCCGTGCTGCATACGGCGGCCGCGCGCGTCGGCTCGCTCGATCTGGGCCTCGTGCCGGGCGAGGGCGGCCTCGATGCGAAGTCCATGGTTCAGCCGGGCGCGCTCGACCTGCTCTTCCTCCTTGGCGCCGACGAGGTCGAGGTCCCGGCAGGCCCCTTCGTCGTCTATCAGGGCACGCACGGCGACCGGGGCGCGCATCGCGCCGACGTCATCCTGCCGGGCGCGGCCTATACGGAGAAGTCGGGCACCTACGTCAACACGGAAGGGCGTGTGCAGCTCGCCAACCGCGCCGCCTTCCCGCCGGGCGACGCACGCGAGGACTGGGCCATCCTGCGCGCCCTCTCCGACGTCCTCGGCCACAGGCTTCCCTTCGACTCGCTACTCGAGCTGCGGCGCAAGCTCTATGCCGACTATCTGCACTTCGCCGGGATCGACGCGATTGCCGCCGGCGATGCGGCCGCCATTGCGGCCCTCGCCGGTCTGGATGGGGAGACGGACAGAACGCCCTTCGCCTCGGCAGTGAAGGATTTCTACCTGACCAACCCGATCGCCCGGGCCTCGGCGGTCATGGCCGAGTGCTCGGCGCTGGCCAACGGCGCCCTGCGCCAGGCGGCCGAGTAAGGAGTGCCCACGATGGAATGGCTGACCACCGTCGCGATCATCTTGGGCAAGAGCCTCCTCCTGCTCGTCGCGCTCCTCGTCTTCATCGCCTACATCCTCTATGCCGACCGCAAGATCTGGGCGGCCGTGCAGCTTCGCCGCGGCCCGAACGTCGTCGGCCCGTGGGGGCTGCTGCAGTCCTTCGCCGACCTCCTCAAGTTCGTGCTGAAGGAGCCCGTGATCCCGGCCGGAGCCAACAAGGGCATCTTCCTGCTGGCGCCGCTCGTCACCTGCGTGCTGGCACTCGCGGCGTGGGCTGTGATCCCTGTGGCGGAGGGCTGGGCGATCGCCGACATCAATGTCGGCGTGCTCTACATCTTCGCCATCTCCTCGCTCGGCGTGTACGGCATCCTGATGGGCGGCTGGGCGTCGAACTCGAAATATCCCTTCCTCGGCGCCCTGCGCTCGGCGGCGCAGATGGTCTCCTACGAGGTCTCCATCGGCTTCGTCATCATCACGGTGCTTCTGTGCGTCGGCTCGCTCAACCTCAGCGACATCGTGAAGGCGCAGGAGACGCGCGGGCTCGCCACCATGCTCGGCGTGCCTTGGCTGACCTTCCTCAACTGGTACTGGCTGCCGCTCTTCCCGATGTTCGTCGTGTTCTTCATCTCGGCGCTCGCGGAGACGAACCGGCCGCCCTTCGACCTGCCGGAGGCGGAGTCCGAGCTCGTCGCGGGCTTCATGGTGGAATACGCCTCGACGCCCTACCTCCTGTTCATGCTCGGCGAGTACGTGGCGATCATGACCATGTGCGCGCTGACCACCATCCTCTTCCTCGGCGGTTGGACCTCGCCCATCGGGATCGCGCCCTTCACGTGGGTCCCGGGCGTCGTCTGGTTCGTGATCAAGGTTTCGCTCGTCTTCTTCATGTTCGCCGTGGTGAAGGCGATGGTGCCGCGCTACCGCTATGACCAGCTCATGCGGCTCGGCTGGAAGGTCTTCCTGCCGCTGTCGCTCGCTGCGGTGATCCTTGTCGCCGCGGTCCTGCAGGTCACGGGCTGGGCGCCGGGCGTGTGAAGTTTCATGCGGCCTGCGCTCCGGTGGGCGCGGCCGCGATCGGATCGGGTGGCATGCGCCGGCCGGACGGCGGCGGATGCCGGGACATGAAAGACGGAGTCGGGCGGATGAGGCTCGATCAGGCCGCGAAATCGCTCTTCCTGAAGGAGTTCGTGTCGGCGTTCTTCCTGTCGATGCGCTACTTCTTCAAGCCGAAGGCGACGCTCAACTACCCCTTCGAGAAGGGCGTGCTCAGCCCGCGCTTCCGCGGCGAACATGCGCTGCGCCGCTATCCCAACGGCGAGGAGCGTTGCATCGCCTGCAAGCTTTGCGAGGCGATCTGCCCGGCCCAGGCCATCACTATCGAGGCCGGGCCGCGCCGCAACGATGGCACGCGCCGGACGACCCGCTACGACATCGACATGGTCAAATGCATCTACTGCGGCTTCTGCCAGGAAGCCTGTCCGGTGGACGCCATCGTCGAGGGGCCGAATTTCGAGTTCGCGGTCGAGACGCGCGAGGAGCTCTACTACGACAAGGATAAGCTCCTCGGGAACGGCGCGCGGTGGGAGCGCGAGATCGCGCGCAACATCGCGATGGATGCGCCATACCGGTGAGGATGGTGTCGTGGGAAACGGTGTTCACAGCCCGGCCGTCCGGCCGGCGCTGCAACTGACGGGGCTCGAAGCATGACGGTCGCTGCGGCCTTCTTCTATCTCTTCGCATGCGTCTGCATCGCGTCGGCCTTCATGGTCATCGCGTCGCGCAATCCCGTGCACTCGGTGCTCTTCCTCATCCTCGCCTTCGTCAATGCGGCAGGGCTGTTCCTGCTCATGGGCGCCGAATTCCTGGCGATGATCCTCGTCGTCGTCTATGTCGGCGCCGTGGCGGTGCTCTTCCTCTTCGTCGTGATGATGCTCGACGTCGATTTCGTGGAGCTTCGGCAGGGCTTCCTGCAGTACCTGCCCATCGGTGCCGCGATCGGCGTGATCTTCCTCATCGAGCTCCTGCTCGTCGTGGGGTCGATGGCCATCGACCCGAACATCCTGAAGTCGCCGGTCGCGGCCATTCCGCCGGCCGACCAGGTGACGAACACCGCCGCGCTGGGGCGCGTGCTCTACACCCAGTATCTCTACTTCTTCCAGGCCGCCGGCCTCGTGCTCCTCGTCGCCATGATCGGAGCCATCGTGCTGACGCTGCGCCACAAGGCAGGCATCAAGCGTCAGGACGTGGCGGCCCAGGTGGCACGGACGAAGGCCACGGCCATCGAGGTGCGGAAGGTGCCCTTCCGCCAGGGCGTCTGAGGCGCGGAGGGCAGGAGAGACCATGATCATCGGGCTCGCGCATTATCTCACCGTCGCCGCAGTGCTCTTCACGCTCGGCGTCTTCGGCATCTTCCTGAACCGGAAGAACGTCATCATCATCCTGATGTCGATCGAGCTCATCCTGCTCGCCGTCAACATCAATCTCGTCGCCTTCTCCACGCACATGGGCGACATCGTCGGGCAGGTCTACGCCCTCATGGTGCTGACGGTCGCCGCCGCGGAGGCTGCGATCGGGCTCGCCATCCTCGTCGTCTACTTCCGGAACCGCGGCACCATCGCGGTCGAGGACATCAACATGATGAAGGGCTGAGGCCGCCGATCATGTATCAAGCGATCGTTTTCCTGCCCCTCGTCGGCTTTCTGATCGCCGGCCTCCTCGGCCGGTTCATCGGCGCGCGCGCGAGCGAAGTCGTCACCACCTCGCTCCTCTTCGTCTCCTGCGCCCTGTCGTGGATCGCCTTCACCCAGGTCGGCTTCGGCGGCGGCACCACCCGCGTCCAGGTCGCCAACTGGCTTGTCTCCGGCGACCTCGTGGTCGACTGGGCGCTGCGCATCGACACGCTGACGGCGGTGATGCTCGTCGTCGTCACGACCGTGTCGTCGCTCGTGCATCTCTATTCCGTCGGCTACATGCACGAGGACACATCGCGGCCGCGCTTCTTCGCCTATCTGTCCCTGTTCACCTTCGCCATGCTGATGCTGGTGACCTCGGACAACCTGGTGCAGATGTTCTTCGGCTGGGAAGGGGTCGGCCTCGCGAGCTACCTGCTCATCGGCTTCTGGTACGACAAGCCGTCGGCGAACGCCGCAGCCATCAAGGCCTTCATCGTCAACCGCGTCGGCGATTTCGGCTTCTCGCTCGGCATCTTCCTCGTCTTCACCCTGTTCGGGACGATCGCCTTCGAGGGCATCTTCCCGCGGGTGGGCGAATTCGCGAGCCAGACCTTCCGTTTCCTCGGCTACGACTGGAACGCCCTGACCATCACCTGCCTGCTGCTCTTCATGGGGGCCATGGGCAAGTCGGCACAGTTCCTGCTGCATACCTGGCTGCCGGACGCCATGGAGGGCCCGACCCCGGTGTCGGCGCTGATCCACGCCGCGACCATGGTCACCGCCGGCGTCTTCATGGTGGCGCGCCTGTCGCCGCTCTTCGAGCTCGCGCCGACAGCGCTGTCGGTCGTCACCGTGATCGGCGCCACGACCGCCTTCTTTGCCGCCACCGTCGGCCTCGTGCAGAACGACATCAAGCGCGTCATCGCCTATTCGACCTGCTCGCAGCTTGGCTACATGTTCGTCGCGCTCGGCGTCGGAGCCTATTCGGCCGGCATCTTCCACCTCTTCACGCACGCCTTCTTCAAGGCGCTGCTCTTCCTCGGCGCCGGCTCGGTGATCCATGCGATGCACCACGAGCAGGACATGCGCCACATGGGGGGCCTGCGGAAGCACATCCCCTTCACGGCGGCGATGATGGGTATCGGCACGCTGGCGCTCACGGGCTTCCCCTTCACCGCAGGCTATTTCTCCAAGGATGCGATCATCGAGGCGGCCTATGCGGGCAAGGTGCCGGGGGCGAACTTCGCCTTCCTCATGACGGTTGCCGCGGCGCTGATGACGTCCTTCTACTCCTGGCGCCTCTACTTCATGACCTTCGAGGGCAGGCCGCGCTGGTCGCACAACGGCCATGCCCACGCCCACGGCCATATCGCCCCCGCGGCGGGCGGCCACGAGCACGAGCATGCCGAAGAGCACCACGGCCGCGCGCATGCCCTGCATGCGCCGCACGAGAGCCCGCTCGTCATGCTGATCCCGCTCGCCGTGCTGGCGGTGGGGGCGGTGGCCGCCGGCTTCCTCTTCAAGGAGGCCTTCATCGGCCATGACTACGATCACTTCTGGAAGGGCGCGCTTTTCACGGCCAAGGACAACCACATCCTGCACGACATGCACGAGGTGCCTGGCTGGGTCGTGGCCTCGCCTTTCGTGATGATGGTCGTCGGCTTTCTGGTGGCCTTCTGGTTCTATGTCATCGACCCCAAGAAGCCCGTGCAGCTCGCCAAGGCGAACCCGCTACTCTACCGCTTCCTCTTCAACAAGTGGTATTTCGACGAGCTCTACGACGTGCTCTTTGTGCGTTCGGCGAAGTGGCTCGGCTTCTTCCTCTGGCGCAAGGGTGACGGCTGGCTGATCGACGGTTTCGGACCGGACGGTGTTTCGGCGCGTGTCGTCGACGTGACCAACAGGGTCGTGCGCCTGCAGACGGGCTACGTCTACCACTACGCCTTCGCGATGCTCATCGGCGTTGCGGCTTTCGTCACCTGGTACCTCTTCGGGGGCGTGCTCTGATGTTCGGCCTCGGCATTCTCTCCGGCCTTCTCGTCCTGCCGCTCGTCGGCGCGGCCTTCATCCTGACGCTGCGCGGCGAGGAAGAGGCGGTGCGCTCCAACGCCCGCTGGGCGGCGCTCGTCACGACGGTCGCGACCTTCGTGCTCTCGGTTGTCGCCTGGCAGCGCTTCGACGGCGGCAATGCGGCCTTCCAGCTCGTCGAGACGCACGCCTGGCTCACGGATTCGATCCGCTTCAAGCTCGGCGTCGACGGCTTCTCGATGCCCTTCGTGCTGCTCACGACCTTCCTGATGCCCTTCTGCATCATCGCCTCGTGGCAGCCCATCGAGACGCGCGTGAAGGAGTACATGGTCGCCTTCCTCGTGCTCGAGACGACCATGATCGGCGTCTTCGTGGCGCTCGACCTCGTGCTCTTCTACCTCTTCTTCGAGGCGGGCCTCATCCCGATGTTCCTCATCATCGGCGTGTGGGGCGGCAAGCGGCGCGTCTACGCGGCCTTCAAGTTCTTCCTCTACACGCTGCTCGGCTCGGTGCTGATGCTGCTCGCCGTGATGGCGATGTACTGGGATGCCGGCACCACCGACATCGCGGTGCTGCTCAAGCACAGGTTCGCGCCGGCCATGCAGACGTGGCTGTGGCTCGCCTTCTTCGCATCCTTTGCGGTGAAGATGCCGATGTGGCCGGTGCACACCTGGCTGCCGGACGCCCACGTCGAGGCGCCGACGGCCGGCTCCGTCATCCTGGCCGCCATCCTCCTCAAGATGGGCGGCTACGGCTTCATCCGCTTTTCGATCCCCATGTTCCCGGACGCGTCGGTCTATTTCACGCCGCTCGTCTACGCCTTGTCGATCGTCGCGATCATCTACACCTCGCTCGTTGCGATGATGCAGGAGGACATGAAGAAGCTCATCGCCTATTCGTCCGTCGCCCACATGGGCTTCGTGACCATGGGCCTCTTCACGATGACGCCGCAGGGCATCCAGGGCGCGATGTTCCAGATGGTGAGCCACGGGCTCGTCTCGGGCGCGCTCTTCCTCTGTGTCGGCGTGGTCTACGACCGGCTGCACACGCGCATGATCGCCGACTACGGCGGCCTGGTGCACCGCATGCCGGTCTATGCAACCTGCTTCATGGTCTTCACCATGGCGAACGTCGGCCTGCCGGGCACGTCCGGCTTCGTCGGAGAGTTCCTGACGCTCACGGGCGCGTTCAAGGTCAACTCCTGGGTCGCCTTCTTCGCCACCACGGGCGTCATCCTGTCGGCGGCCTATGCGCTGTGGCTCTACCGGCGCGTGATCTTCGGCAAGCTCGAGAAGGAAAAGCTCAAGTCGATGCCGGATCTCAACTACCGCGAGGTGCTGGTGCTCGTGCCGCTCCTTCTCCTCGTGATCTGGTACGGCGTGCAGCCGGGCGCGGTGCTCGATGCCTTCGCCGCGCCCACCACCGAGCTCCTGAAGAGCACGCAAGCCGCCCTCTCGGCCGCGAAGACCGCGGCGCTGACGCTCCACTGAAGGCCTGACCGATGCCTGCCTTGACCGTGCCCGCCATCGCGCCCGCCCTGCCGGAGCTCCTGCTCGCCGCCGGCGCGCTCGTGCTCGTGCTGATCGGAGCCGTCCAGGGCGACCGTTCGCGGGGCCTCGTCGGCGCGCTCGCCCTGGCGCTGCTCGTCGCCGCCGGCCTTGCCGTGGCGATGCAGCCGGCCGGGCGCATCGAGACCTTCAACGGCGCCTTCGTCGTCGACGGCTTTGCGCGCTTCATGAAGCTGCTGACGCTTCTCGGCGCCGCCGCCTCGCTCATCCTGTCCTCCGACTATCTGAAGCGCGAAAGGCTCGATCGCTACGAGTATCCCATCCTCGTCGTCCTCGCGACGACGGGCATGCTGATGATGATCTCGGCGAACGATCTCATCGCGCTCTACGTCGGCGTCGAACTGCAGAGCCTCGCGCTCTATGTCATCGCGGCGATGGATCGGGACAATGCGCGCTCGAGCGAGGCGGGGCTGAAGTACTTCGTGCTCGGGGCCCTGTCCTCGGGCATGCTCCTCTACGGCGCCTCGCTGACCTACGGCTTCTCCGGGACAGTGTCTTTCCCTGGAATCGCCGCTGCGCTGCAGAACGGCCATTCGGCCGGCATCGTCTTCGGCGTCGTCTTCCTCGCTGCGGGCCTCGCCTTCAAGATCTCGGCCGTGCCGTTCCACATGTGGACGCCGGACGTCTATGAAGGCTCGCCGACGCCCGTGACGGCCTTCTTCGCGGCGGCGACCAAGATGGCGGCCATGGCCATGACGGTCAGGGTCTTCGTCGGCGCCTTCCCGGGCATCGTGCCGCAGTGGCAGCAGATCGTCGTCTTCATTGCCATCGCCTCGATGGTGCTCGGCGCCTTCGCCGCCATCGGCCAGCGCAACATCAAGCGCCTCATGGCCTATTCCTCGATCGGCCACATGGGCTATGCGCTCGTCGGCCTCGCGGCCGGGACGGAGCAGGGCGTCAACGGCGTACTCGTCTACATGGCGCTCTATCTCGCCATGACGCTCGGCGCTTTCGCCTGCATCATCGCCATGCGGCGCGAGGGCGGCATGGTGGAGGAGATCGACGATCTCGCCGGGCTCGCCCGCTCGCAGCCGGCGCTCGCCTTCTGCCTGGCGATGCTGCTCTTCTCGCTCGCAGGCATCCCGCCGCTCGCCGGCTTCTTCGCCAAGTTCTATGTCTTCGCCGCCGCCATCCAGGCAAAGCTCGTGACGCTCGCCGTCATCGGCATCGTGGCGAGCGTGGTGGGCGCCTACTATTACATCCGCATTGTCAAGGTGATGTATTTCGACGAGCCGCGCGGCGCCTACCTGCCGATGGCGCCCGGGTTGAAGCTCGTGCTCGGTGTGTCGAGCGCGGTCGTCGTCCTGTTCTGGCTCGCGCCGGCTCCGCTCGTCGGTGCCGCGGCGGCCGCGGCGAAGTCGCTCTTCTGATCCCGGCCGGCGATGGACAGGGCGGCGCTCGCAGCGGAGGCCCGGGACGCGGGCTTCCGCCTTCTGTCCCTCGATGCCACGCCCTCGACCAACGACGAGGCGTTGCAGCGCGCGCGTGAGGGTGATCCGGGCAAGCTGTGGATCCTGGCGCGCGAGCAGACGAAGGGCAGGGGGCGCCACGGCCGCGCCTGGGCCTCGCCACCGGGCAACCTCTACGCGAGCCTTCTCCTCGTCGAACCCTGCGACCTGACGGACGCACCACAGCTCGGCTTCGTCGCCGGGCTCGCGCTCTACGACGCCATCGGCGCCGTGGCTGGCCTCACCGCGCCACGGCTCACGCTGAAATGGCCGAACGACCTCCTGCTCGACGGCGCCAAGATTTCGGGCATCCTGCTCGAGGGACATCGCATCGGCACGCCACCGCGCTTCGTCGTCATCGTCGGCATGGGCCTCAACGTCGGCTTCGCCCCGAGCGACACGCCCTATCCGGCGACGAGCTTGGCGCAGGCGGTGGGACCCGTGGAGGTCGCGGCCGTCTTCTCCGCCTTGTCGGCGGCCTTCGCCACGCGGCTCGCACAATGGGACAAGGGCCTGGGCTTCGCCCGGCTGCGCGAGGCGTGGCTCGCGCGCGCCGCCGGCCGGGGACAGCGCGTCACCGTGCGCCTGCCGGGCCGGGAGGTGAGGGGAACCTTCGTTGGGATGGACTCGGCCGGGCGTCTCCTGCTTGATGGCGAGGCGGGGCGCGAGACGATCGACGCCGGCGACCTCTTCTTCGGTTCCCTGCGCTCGGCGTGAGCCGGTGCGCCAACAGCATTGCATAGAAACGGATTGTGATGGCGCCTCGCACGGACAGCCTCGTCTTCGTCGCTCTTGGCGGTCTCGGAGAGATCGGCATGAACGCCGGCCTCTACGGCTTCGGGCCGGAGGGGCGGCGCAAATGGCTCCTGGTCGACTGCGGGGTGAGCTTCGCCGGGGAGGATCTACCCGGCATCGACCTCGTGCTGCCGGACATCCGCTTCCTGGAGGAGGAGCGGAAGAACCTCGTCGGCATCGTCATCACGCACGCGCATGAGGACCACATCGGCGCGCTCGCGGAGCTGTGGCCGCGGCTCGAGGCACCAGTCTACTGCACGCCCTTTGCCGCGGGCCTGCTGGAGCTGCGCCGCCTGTCGGAGCCCGGCGCGCCCAGGATTCCGCTCAACGTCGTCGAGCAGGGCGGGCGCATCGCTCTGCCGCTCTTCGACGTGGAGTTCGTGCCCGTCTCCCACTCCATTCCGGAATCGAACGCGCTCGCCATCCGCACGCCACTCGGCATGGTCCTCCATACGGGCGACTGGAAGATCGACCCGACGCCGCGCGTCGGCCTGCCCACGGACGAGGCCCGGTTCAGGGCGCTGGGCGACGAGGGTGTGCTCGCCCTCGTCTGCGACTCGACCAACGTGGTGCGCGACGGCATCAGCCCGAGCGAGGCGGACGTGGCGGTGTCACTCGCCGACATCATCAAGGCCTCGCCCCACCGCGTCGCCGTCACCACCTTTGCCTCCAACGTGGCGCGTATCCGTGCGGTGGCGGAGGCGGCCATGGCCTGCGACCGGGAGGTCGTCGTCGTCGGCCGGGCGATGGAGCGCGTCATCGATGTGGCGACCGAATGCGGCTATCTCGCGGGCCTGCCGCCGTTCCGCGCTGCGGAGACCTACGGCTATCTGCCGCGCGACAAGGTGGTGGCGCTGCTCACCGGCAGCCAGGGAGAACCCCGAGCCGCCCTCGCGCGCGCCGCGCTCGACGAACATCCCGACATCGCCCTGTCGCCGGGCGACCGCGTGATCTTCTCCTCCCGCACCATTCCCGGCAACGAAAAGGCGGTCGGCCGCATCATCAACAACCTCATCCGCCAGGGCGTCGAAGTCATCACCGACCGAACCCATTTCGTGCACGTCTCCGGGCATCCACGCACGGGCGAGCTCGAGCAGATGTACGCCTGGACGCGCCCGCGCATCGCCATTCCGGCGCACGGCGAGGCGCTGCATCTCGACGAACATGCGAAATTCGCGCGGCGGCAGGGCGTGCCTTCGGTCGTCAAGGCGGCCGACGGCGATCTCGTCGAGATCGCCCCGGGCAAGCCTGGCATCGCTGACGACGTGCCCACCGGCCGCCTCTACAAGGACGGCATACTGCTCGTCGGAGCGGGCGAGAAGACCGTGCCGGAGCGCCGGCGCCTGTCCTTCGCCGGCGTCGTGTCAGTGGCGATCGCCGTCGACGACAAGGGCAATATTGCCGGCGATCCGGAGATCGCGCTCACCGGCCTGCCGCCGCGCACCCGCGCCGGCGAGGCGATGGACGCACTCGTGAGCGATGCTGTCGCCGACGTCCTCGACGGGCTCCCGAAGGCCAAGCGTCGCGATCCCGACGCGATGGCGCATGCGGTCGAGCGGGCCGTGCGCGCGGAAGTGCAACATGCCTGGGGCAAGAAGCCCACGTGCCACGTGCTCGTCGTCGCGATATGAGGGGCCGCAGCGCTACGGGAGGAAAGGAATGATCGGTCGGCTCAACCATGTCGCCATCGCGGTCAGGGACATCGCGGCCGCGTCCAGGATCTACCGCGATACGCTCGGCGCACGGGTCTCCGAGGCGGTTGCACAGCCGGAGCATGGCGTGACGACAGTCTTCGTCGAGCTGCCGAACACCAAGATCGAGCTGCTCGAACCGCTCGGCGACGGGTCCCCGATCAACAAGTTTCTCGAGCGCAATGCTGACGGGGGCATTCACCACGTCTGCTACGAGGTGGACGACATCCTCGCCGCACGCGACCGCCTGCTGGCTACGGGCGCGCGCGTGCTCGGCTCGGGCGAGCCCAAGATCGGGGCACACGGCAAGCCCGTGCTCTTCCTGCACCCGAAGGACTTCTGCGGCACGCTCGTGGAGCTGGAGCAGGCCTGAGGCTGAGACCGTGCGACCCGAAGCAGGGCGAGAGAGATGATGACCGTTTCGGGCGCACTCGCCCTTTATTTCGTGATCTGGTGGATCGTGCTGTTCGCCGTTCTGCCGTTCGGCGTCAGGAGCCAAGCCGAATCGGGCGAGGTGACACATGGCACGGAGCCCGGGGCACCCGTGCGCCCGGGGCTCTTGCGCAAGGCGCTGATCACCACGGCGATTTCGGCGGTGATCTTCGCCATCGTCATGGTGGCGATCAACACGATCGAGCTTTGATCGGCGAAAGCGGGGCGCTGCTCGCGCGCAGGTTGCGGTTGCTGCGGCCCAAGAAAAAAGCAAGGCCATAAGCCTTGCTTCAAGTCTTCCTCTCGAACCCTTCCCGCCTTACCGCCACTTGCGGCCGGGGCACTCGTGCACCTCTCGCGCGGGTCTGATGGGCTTCCTCCCGAGACCTGGACCGCCGCCCGCGCCGTCACTTCCTGCAGCGCCTGGGACAATCAGCCGCAAAATTGTTAGTCGATCATTGGGGGCTTGTCATCATTTAGTGCAGATGCAGCCTCTCTTTTTTGCAGGGTGGCCCAAAGGCGGTCGCGACTTGGGCAAGGGGGCCCCGGGGACGGCACACCTGCGCTTGTCTTTTCGAAGCGGTCGGTGTTGTCTCAGCGGCCGACTCGCCCGTCGAAAATCCCGGCAATCCCAAGGTTCCGATGCGCCTCAGCCGCTATTTCCTGCCCATTCTCCGCGAAACCCCGAAGGAGGCGGAGATCGCCTCCCATCGGCTGATGCTCCGCGCCGGCCTCCTGCGTCAGCAGGCCGCGGGCATCTATTCCTGGCTGCCGCTCGGTCTCAGGGTGCTCAACAAGATCACCACCATCGTGCGCGAGGAACAGAACCGGTCAGGCGCGGTGGAACTGCTGATGCCGACCATCCAGTCGGCCGAGCTCTGGCGCGAGTCCGGGCGCTACGACGCCTACGGCAAGGAGATGCTGCGCATCCGCGACCGCCACGACCGCGAGATGCTCTATGGCCCGACCAACGAGGAGATGATCACGGACATCTTCCGGGCCTACGTGCGCTCCTACAAGGACCTGCCGCTCAACCTCTACCATCTGCAGTGGAAGTTCCGCGACGAGATCAGACCGCGCTTCGGCACCATGCGCTCGCGCGAGTTCCTGATGAAGGATGCCTATTCCTTCGACCTCGACCAGGAGGGTGCGCGCCACTCCTATAACAAGATGTTCGTGGCCTACCTGCGCACCTTCGCACGGCTCGGCCTCAAGTCGATCCCGATGCGGGCGGACACGGGACCGATCGGCGGTGACCTGAGCCATGAGTTCATCATCCTCGCCGCCACGGGCGAGAGCGAGGTGTTCTGCCACAGGGACGTGCTCGACACGCCGATCCCGCCGGCGGACACTGACTTCGACGACGTCGCGCATCTTCAGTCCATCGTCGACAAGTGGACCTCGGTCTATGCCGCGACCTCCGAGATGCACGACGAAGCGGCCTTCGCGGCGATCCCCGACGACAAGAAGGTTTCCGCGCGCGGCATCGAGGTCGGCCACATCTTCTACTTCGGCACGAAATATTCCGAGCCGATGAAGGCCACCGTCACCGGCCCCGATGGGCACGAGCGGCCCGTGCACATGGGATCCTACGGCATCGGCCCGTCGCGCCTCGTGGCTGCGATCATCGAGGCGAGCCACGACGAGGCGGGCATCGTCTGGCCCGACCCGGTCGCTCCCTTCGACGTGGCGCTCCTCAATCTGAAGCCCGGCGACAGCGCGACCGACGACGCCTGTGGGCACCTCTACCGTGCGCTCGGCCTGCGCGGCCGGGACGTGCTTTACGACGACCGCGACGAGCGTCCCGGCGCGAAGTTCGCCACCGCCGATCTCATCGGCGTGCCGTGGCAGATCCTCGTCGGGCCGAGGAGCCTGTCAGAGGGCAAGGTGGAGGTGAAGCGCCGCGCCACCGGCGAGCGCGAGCTCCTGTCGATCGAGGACGCGGTCGTTCGCGTCGCCGGCTGAAGGGACCCGGATGAAGCTGTGAGGACGCGGGTACGAGCATGAGCGGAGCGGCGCATACCGGTTCGACGAAGCCATTCGCGCCTTTCGAATGGATGCTCGCGCTGCGCTACCTGCGCGCCCGACGAAGGGAAGGCTTCATCTCGGTCATCGCCGGCTTCTCCTTCCTCGGCATCATGCTCGGCGTCGCGACGCTCATCGTCGTGATGTCGGTCATGAACGGCTTCCGCCAGGAGCTCCTGAGCAAGATCGTCGGCGTGAACGGCCACATCTTCGTGCAGCCGATCGACAAGCCGCTGACCGATTATGCCGAACTGTCGGAACGTCTCGGCAGGATGCCCGGCGTCGCGCTGGTCGTGCCAATGGTGGAGGGGCAGGCGCTCGCCTCCTCGCCCTATAACAACAGCGGCGCGCTGGTGCGCGGCGTGCGCGAGACGGACATCGCCCGCATCCCGTTCATCGCCAACAACGTCAGGCAGGGCACACTCGATGGCTTCGACGTGAAGGGCGGCGTCGCAATCGGCCGGCGCATGGCCGAGTATCTGAGCCTGCGCGTCGGCGACAGCTTGACCGTCGTCTCGCCCAGGGGCGCCGCCACCCCCTTCGGCACGGCGCCACGCATCAAGTCCTATCCGATCGTCGCCGTCTTCGAGATCGGCATGTCGGAATTCGACGGCTCCTTCGTCTACATGCCTCTGGCGGAGGCGCAGGCCTATTTCAACCGCGATGGCGACGTCAGCGTCATCGAGCTCTTCCTCGACGACGCCGACAAGGTCGACGAGGCGCGCCAGCGCATCGAGGAGGGGGCTGAACGCCCCCTGATGCTCGTCGACTGGCGCCAGCGCAACCGCACCTTCTTTTCGGCGCTCGAGGTCGAGCGCAACGTCATGTTCCTCATCCTCAGCCTCATCGTGCTGGTGGCGGCGCTCAACATCATCTCGGGCCTGATCATGCTCGTGAAGGACAAGAGCGAGGACATCGCCATCCTGCGCACCATGGGCGCGACGCGCGGCGCCGTCATGCGCGTGTTCCTCATCACCGGTGCCTCCATCGGCGTCGTCGGCACCATCGCCGGTTTCGGCCTGGGTGTGGCACTCGCGGCCAACGTCGAGGCCATACGCGCCTTCCTGTCGCGCCTCACCAATTCCAACCTGTTCCCGGCCGAGCTCTATTTCCTGAGCCGCCTGCCGGCGAAGATCGACGTCGGCGAGGTCACGACCGTGGTCGTCATGGCGATCGCCCTGTCGCTCGTCGCGACGCTCTATCCGAGCTGGCGCGCGGCCAAGCTCGATCCCGTGGAAGCGCTGCGCTACGGCTGAGGCGGATCGATGGCTACACCACATCCCGCTCTCTTCCTCTCCCGCGTCGAGCGCCGCTACATCCAGGGCGATGCGACGCTCGAGATCCTGCGCGGCGCCGACCTCGCCGTCTGGCCCGGGGAGATCGTCGCGCTCATCGCCCCATCCGGGACTGGCAAGTCGACACTGCTCCACACCGCCGGCCTCCTTGAGCGCCCCGACGGAGGAGAGGTCTACGTCGCGAGCCAACCGACGGTCGCCCTCGATGATGGCGGTCGCACGCGGCTGCGCCGCCTCGAGATCGGCTTCGTCTATCAGTTCCACCACCTCCTTGCCGACTTCTCGGCGCAGGAGAACGTCGTCCTGCCGCAGCTCATCCGGGGGTTGCCGCGCAGGGAGGCCGAGCGGCGCGCCGGGGAACTGCTGTCTTTCCTCGGTCTCGGGGAACGGCTGCATCACCGGCCGGCGGAACTGTCGGGCGGCGAGCAGCAGCGGGTTGCGATCGCCCGGGCCGTGGCCAACGCGCCACGGGTCCTGCTCGCCGACGAACCGACCGGCAATCTCGACCCGAAGACGGCCGACCATGTCTTCTCGACGCTGATCGCGCTCGTGCGTGCGTCCCGCCTCGCGGCCGTCATCGCCACGCACAATCTCGATCTCGCAGCGCGCATGGACCGCTGCGTCACGATCCGCGACGGCATCATCGTGCCGCTCGACTGAGACCGGCGACCGCAGGGCGATCGGTGGTCGCCTGTGGCCCTTCGCGCCGGGTCCCGTTCCCGGTCGCGACCTCACTCAACGATCGCCGGCGCCGCGTCTTCGTCGTGGCATCGCTCCGCGGGCCAAGGCGAAAGCCTCGGGCGACGGCCACTCCCTTGCGCTGACAACATTCCCCGGGGTGCAAGGCCGGGGACCAGGCGTCCCCACCCGGCGGCAACCTTAACCACGATTGCCTCTTGCGCGAGAACAAAAAATGAACATCATTGAACATACAAGGAACACGGAGGCCGCCCATGATCAAGCTGCTTCTCGCCAGCGTCGTCGAGCTGGCGTCGCTCGGCGTCTTTGTCGCGATGATTGGACTCTGGGCGGCCATCGCCGGCGGCAGCGTCTGATTCAATCCACAGGATGGCGGCGCGCGGGCTCGACGCTCACGCCGAGGATCGCGATAGTGCGGAAGGAATCCACCGAGATCGCCAGGCCAAAGATCGCTTCGCCATGACCCGTATTCTGCGCGACGTCGGCTTCGTGCACCTGCACGTTCACTCGTCCTACTCGCTGCTCGAAGGCGCGATGACGATATCGACGTTGGCGAAGCTTGCGGCGGCCGACCGCATGCCGGCGCTCGCGCTCACCGATACGAACAATCTGTTCGGTGGGCTCGAGTTCTCTGAGAAGCTCGCCGGCAGCGGCATCCAGCCGATCGCCGGCGTGCAGCTCTCGGTGGCCTTCGAGGAGCCGGAGGCGCCGGGCCGCGGGCCAGTGATGCGCGACACGCCAAGTATCGTGCTGCTGGCTGCGACCGAGGCCGGCTACGGCAATCTGATGCGTCTCGTCAGCCGCGCCTATCTCGACAATCCGCTGGGCGAGCCGCCGTCGGTGTCGGTCGACACGCTCGCAGGCCATACACAGGGACTGATCGCCCTCACGGGCGGGCCGAACGGACCGCTCGACAAGGCGTTCCGCAACGGTCAGGTCGACATTGCCACGACGCGTTTTTCTCGTCTTCGCAATATATTCGGCAATAATCTTTACATTGAACTCCAGCGCCATGGCCTCGATGGCGAGGCCCTGATCGAGGGCGAGCTCTTGCGGCTCGCCTACGAAGCGGGAGTGCCGCTCGTCGCCACCAACGAGCCCTATTTCGCCACGCCCGGGGATTTCGAGGCCCATGACGCACTGCTCGCCGTCGCCGAGGGCCGCTTGCTCTCGGACGAGAACCGCAGGCGGGTCACGCCGCAGCACGAGTTCAAGACTCGCGCGCAAATGGCTGAACTGTTTGCAGATATCCCGGAAGCGATCGCCTCGACCTGCGAGATCGCGCTGCGCTGTTCCTATCGCATCGGCAAGCGCAAGCCGATCCTGCCGCGCTTCGGTGCGGGCGAAGGCGATGCCGCGACGGACGAGGCGACCGAGCTGAAGCGGCAGGCCCGGGAGGGGTTGGCGCGCCGGCTTGCCGCCCACGGCCCCGCTCCAGGCCTGACGGTGGAGGATTACGAGAAGCGTCTCGATTACGAGCTCTCGATCATCGAGGGCATGAAGTTCCCCGGCTACTTCCTCATCGTGTCGGATTTCATCAAGTGGGCCAAGGCGCACGATATTCCGGTGGGACCGGGGCGCGGCTCGGGCGCGGGGTCGCTCGTGGCTTACGCACTGACCATCACCGACCTCGATCCGTTGCGCTTCGGGCTGCTGTTCGAGCGCTTCCTCAATCCCGAGCGCGTGTCGATGCCGGACTTCGACATCGACTTCTGTCAGGACCGGCGCGAAGAGGTGATCGCCTACGTGCAGCGCCACTACGGCGAAGAGCGCGTGGCGCAGATCATCACCTTCGGCACGCTGCTCGCCCGCGGCGTCCTGCGCGACGTCGGCCGCGTCCTGGAGATGCCCTACGGCCAGGTCGACAAGCTCACCAAGCTCGTGCCGCAAAACCCGGCCAACCCGGTGACGCTCGCCAAGGCGATCGAGGACGAGCCGCGCCTGCAGGCGGCAGCGGAGGAGGAGCCCGTGGTGGCACGGCTGCTCGCCATCGCCCAGAAGCTCGAAGGATTGCATCGCCACGCATCGACGCACGCCGCCGGCGTCGTGATCGGCGACCGGCCGCTCGAGGAACTGGTGCCCCTCTATCGCGATCCGCGATCGGGCATGCGGGTGACCCAGTTCAACATGAAGTGGGTGGAGCAGGCCGGCCTCGTGAAGTTCGACTTCCTCGGCCTCAAGACGCTCACGGTGCTCACGACGGCGGTCGCCCTCATCCGCCAGCGCGGCATCGACATCGACCTGTCGCGCATTCCCCTCGACGACAGGAAAACCTTCGAGCTTCTGGGGCGCGGCGAGACCGTGGGCGTGTTCCAGGTGGAAAGTGCGGGCATGCGCAAGGCGCTCGTCGAGATGCGCGCCGACCGCCTGGAGGACCTCATCGCGCTCGTGGCGCTCTACCGCCCCGGACCGATGGCGAACATCCCGGTCTATTGCGAGCGCAAGCACGGGCAGGGCGAGCCGGAGGACAAGTGGTACCTTCACCCGAAGCTTCGCCCCATCCTGCAGGAGACCTTCGGCATCATCATCTACCAGGAGCAGGTGATGCAGGTGGCCCAGGCGCTCTCCGGCTATTCGCTCGGCGAGGCCGATCTTCTCCGCCGCGCCATGGGCAAGAAGATCAAGGCGGAGATGGACACCCAGCGCGCCCGCTTCGTCGACGGCGCCGTCGAGCGCGGCCTCGGCAAGGATCTCGCCGACGAGATCTTCGATCTCCTCGCCAAGTTCGCCGACTACGGCTTCAACAAGAGCCACGCGGCAGCCTACGCGCTCGTCTCCTACCAGACGGCCTATCTGAAGGCGAACTATCCGGTCGAGTTCCTCGCCGCGTCGATGACGCTCGATCTGGACAACACCGACAAGCTCGCGGAATTTCGCCGCGAGGCCGAGCGCCTCGGCATCCGCGTCGAGCCGCCGTCGATCAACCGCTCGGGCGTGGTCTTCGAGGTGCATCACGAGGCCGACGGCACCGGCGTCATCCGCTACGCGCTCGCGGCCGTGAAGGGCGTGGGCAAGCAGGCGGTTGAAAGCATCGTCTCAGCCCGCGCAGACAAACCGTTCAAGGATCTCGCCGATTTCGCCGCGCGCATCAATCCGAAGCTCATCAACAAGCGCACGCTCGAGGCGCTGATTGCGGCCGGCGCCTTCGACATGCTCGAGCCCGATCGCGCCAGAGCGACGGCGGCGATCGACGCCGTCATGGGTATCGCCAATCGCACGGCGGCAGCGGAGGCCAACGGACAGGCGGATATCTTCGGCGGCGCGATGGCAATGCCGGAACCGCTGCGGATCCCGGATCACGCGCCGTGGCTGCCGGCCGAGCGCCTGCAGAAGGAATACGATGCGATCGGCTTCTTCCTGTCGGGCCATCCACTCGACGAATACGGCGCGCTCCTCGAGCGGGTCCGCGTGCAACGCTGGGCGGATTTCGCCAAGGCGGTCAAGGGCGGTGCGACCATGGGGCGGCTCGCCGCGACGGTTCTCGACCGGACCGAACGGCGCACCAAGAGCGGCTCCAAGATGGGGATCGTCGCGCTGTCGGATCAGACCGGGCATTTCGAGGCGATCATCTTTTCCGAAGGTCTGCAGCAGTTCCGCGACCTCCTGGAGCCCGGGAGGGCCGTGATCCTCGTTGTCCAGGCAGCCGCGGAGGGCGACGAGGTGAGGGCCCGCATCCTCTCCGTCGAGGCTCTCGATGCTGCCTTGTCGAAGCACCAGAAGGGCCTGCGGATCTTCCTGCGCGACGAGAGGCCGCTCGCGAGCCTTTCCGAGCGGCTGAAGGAGCGCGGCGATGGCGACGTCTCGCTGGTGCTGCTGCTCGACGGGCGGCGCGAGGTGGAGATGAAGCTGCCGGGTCGCCACGCCACGACACCGCAGATCGCCAGTGCCATCCGCGCGATTCCGGGCGTCGTGCACGTCGACCTCCATTGAGCCGTGTCGCGGGCGCGCGCGGCGCTCGGGAGCGGCGGCCGGCGGTTGCCAAAGGGCCACGACAGGCTTGCGCAAACCGCACGCCGCTTCTATAAGCGCGCGCATTCCACACGCGGGGCGAGCTGCAAGGCATCCGGTGGCCAGGGACCACCCGGCCGGAGCCCCGCGGAGGCTCGAACCGGAGAACTGTCATGGCGCTTCCCGATTTCTCGATGCGCCAGCTGCTCGAAGCTGGCGCCCATTTCGGCCATCAGGCCCACCGCTGGAACCCGAAGATGGAGCAGTTCATCTTCGGCACGCGCAACAACATCCACATCATCGACCTCGCCCAGACCGTGCCGATGCTCTATCGGGCCCTGCAGGCCGTGTCGGACACGGTCGCAGCCGGCGGTCGCGTGCTGTTCGTCGGGACGAAGCGCCAGGCGTCGGACGCCGTGGCTGACGCGGCCAGGCGCTCGGCCCAGTACTATGTGAATTCCCGCTGGCTCGGCGGCATGCTGACCAACTGGAAGACGATCTCCGCCTCGATCCAGCGCCTGCGCAAGGTCGACGAGATCCTGGCCGGCGGCGCCCAGGGTCTGACCAAGAAGGAGCGCCTGATGCTCGCCCGCGAGCGCGAGAAGCTCGAGCGCGCGCTTGGTGGCATCAAGGACATGGGCGGGACGCCGGATCTCCTGTTCGTGATCGACACGAACAAGGAGCAGCTCGCCATCAAGGAAGCGCAGCGCCTCGGCATCCCGGTGGCCGCCATCGTGGACTCGAACTGCGATCCGGACGGCATCACCTATCCGGTGCCCGCCAACGACGACGCCGGCCGCGCCATCTCGCTCTACTGCGATCTCGTCGCCCGCGCCGCCATCGACGGCATCTCGCGCGGTCACGGTGAGCTCGGCGTCGATCTGGGTGCCTCCGAGGCACCCATGATGGAGGAGGTCCCGGCGGCCGAGGCTGTTGAGATCAGCGAGGCCTTCGAGCTGCTCGACGCGCCGCGTGGCGCTCCCGACGACCTCACCAAGCTGACGGGCGTCGGCCCGCAGCTCGAGAAGAAGCTCAACGAGGCCGGCATCTTCCACTACTGGCAGGTCGCCGCCATGAGCCCTGAGGACGTCGCCAAGGTCGACGCCGAGCTGAAGCTCAACGGCCGCATCGAGCGCGACGGCTGGATCGGCCAGGCCCGCACGCTCATCGAGGCGGTCTGAGGTCCGTCTCACACGTGTCGCGACGCGCGACACGATGAAACACCGATGATTCTGCCGGCCCGGCGCCTCTCACGAGCGCCGGGCCGCGCCCATCCGAGACCCGAGAGGACGATCATGGCGAACATCACCGCCGCGATGGTGAAGGAGCTCCGCGACAAGACGAGCGCGGGCATGATGGACTGCAAGGCCGCGCTCGCCGAGACGAACGGCGACATCGAGGCGGCCGTCGACTGGCTGCGCAAGAAGGGCCTCGCCAAGGCCGCCAAGAAGTCCGGCCGCGTTGCGGCGGAAGGCCTGGTGGCGGTCGAGTCGTCGGGCCATACGGCGGCCGTCGTGGAGGTGAATTCCGAGACCGACTTCGTCGCCCGCAACGACCAGTTCCAGGCCTTCGCCCGCGAGGCGGCGAAGATCGCCCTCATGGGCGATGGCACGGTCGAGGCCCTTGAGACCGCCCGCTTCCCGGGCTCGCAGACCACTGTCAAGGAGCGCCTGCAGGAGCTCGTCGGCACGATCGGCGAGAACATGACCATCCGCCGGGTTGCCAAGCTCTCGGTCGCAAAGGGCGTGATCGCGAGCTACGTGCACAATGCGGTCGCCGACGGCCTCGGCAAGATCGGCGTGCTCGTCGCCCTCGAATCGACCGGCGACGTCAGCCAGCTTTCGACGCTCGGGCGCCAGATCGCCATGCACGTCGCCGCCACCAACCCGGTTGCGCTCGACGCCTCCGGCGTGCCCCAGGAGACGGTGGAGCGCGAGAAGGCGATTCTCGGCGAGAAGCACGCCGGCAAGCCCGCCAACGTCATCGAGAAGATCGTCGAGAGCGGGCTGAAGACCTACTTCAAGGAGGTCACGCTCCTCGAGCAGGCCTTCATCCACGATCCGTCGAAGAGCGTCGCCCAGACGCTGAAGGAGGCCGAGGGCAAGGTCGGTGGTCCGATCAAGCTCACGGCCTACGCCCGCTTCGCCCTCGGCGAGGGGATCGAGAAGGAAGAAACGGACTTCGCGGCGGAGGTCGCCGCGGCGGCCGGCGGACAGGCCTGATCCTGACCGAAAAGGCGGCGCCGGGCGCCGCCTTTTTTGTGAGAGGATCAAACACTGGCCAAGGAGGGCGAGGCAGATGCAGACGAAGCGGGCGCTCATCAAGTTGTCCGGCGAGGCGCTGGCCGCACCGGACGGCTACTGGCTGCACCCGCCGACGCTCTCGACCCTCGCAGAGGATATCGCCGCGGCCGCCCGCAGCGGTGTCGAGATCGCCGTCGTCATCGGCGGCGGCAATGTCATCCGCGGCGCCCGGGTGAGCGCGGCCGGATGGATTGACCGGGCGACCGCCGATTCCATGGGCATGCTGGCCACGGTCATGAACTCCATCGCGCTCGAAAGCGCGATCAATGCCGCCGGCGTCTCGGCGCGCACCATGTCCGCGGTCTCCATGCCGACGATCTGCGAGACCTATGCGCGTCAGCCTGCCCTGCATCATCTGGCGCGCGGCCACGTCCTCATCCTGGCTGGCGGCACGGGCAATCCGTTCTTCACCACCGACACGGCCGCGGTGCTGCGTGCGGCCGAGCTCAAGTGCGACACGGTGATGAAGGCGACCAATGTCGACGGCGTCTATACGGCCGACCCGAAGAAGGACCCGACCGCCAGGCGCTACGACCGCCTGACCCACGACGAGGCCATCCAGGGCAATCTCAAGATCATGGACACGGCGGCCTTCGCGCTGGCGCGCGAGGCGGGCCTGCACATCGTCGTCTTCTCCATCCAGGAAAAGGGTTCGATCAGCGCCGTGCTGGGCGGGCAGGGCCGGGCGACGACGGTCGCGCCCTGACGAGGGAGCCGCGCGGCTGCCGCTCGGCATATCTTTGCGGCGAGCCCCCTTGACCCGAGGCGCGGTGCGCGCTCAACGTCCCTTTCGACGAATAATCGACCACGGGTAAGCGTGATGAGTCAGACTTTCGATCTCGCCGACATCAAGCGTCGCATGCAGGGCGCGGTGCAGGCGCTGCGGCACGATCTCGGCAGCTTGCGCACCGGCCGGGCCTCGGCTTCGCTCGTCGAGCCCATCACGGTGGATGCCTATGGCGCCGCGATGCCGATCAACCAGGTCGCGACGATCAGCGTTCCGGAGCCGCGCCTCATCAGCGTGCAGGTGTGGGACCGCAGCATGGTGGCGGCGGTCGAGAAGGCGCTGCGCGAATCGGACCTCGGCCTCAATCCGCAGACTGAGGGCCAGGTCATCCGCCTGCGCATTCCCGAGATGAACGAGCAGCGCCGCAAGGAGATGGTCAAGGTTGCGCACAAATATGCGGAGGAGGCGCGCATCGCCGTTCGCCACGTCCGCCGCGACGGCCTCGACCTTCTGAAGAAGCTCGAGAAGGACGGCGAGATGAGCCAGGACGAGCATGCTCGCCATGCCGACCAGGTGCAGAAGGCCACCGACCAGGCGGTCGCCGAGGTCGACCAGGCGCTCGCCGCCAAGGAAAAGGAAATCATGCAGGTCTGACGACCTGCATCGAGGGGCTCATGACCACAGCGACACATAGACCGGTGACCACACCGGAAGAGCCGCTGGGCGGGGCTCCGAGCGACAGCGGTGCAGTGGTTCCCGCGCACGTCGCCATCATCATGGACGGCAACGGGCGCTGGGCCGTCCGTCGCGGCCTGCCGCGCGCAGAGGGGCACCGCCGGGGTGTCGAGGCGCTGCGCCGTACGGTGAAGAGCGCGATCGAGCTCGGCATCCGCTATCTCACCGTCTACAGCTTCTCTTCGGAAAACTGGCGGCGGCCGGCAGCGGAAGTCGCCGACCTGATGGGGCTCCTGAAGCTCTTCGTTCGGCGTGACCTGGCGGAACTGCACCGCAACAACGTGCGCGTGCGCATCATCGGGGCGCGCGAAGGGCTGGCGCCCGACATCGGCGGCCTTCTCGAGGAGGCGGAAGCGCTCACCCGGAACAACACCGGTCTGACCCTCGTTGTCGCGTTCAATTACGGCTCGCGAGACGAGATCGCGCGCGCCATGCGGGCGCTCGCGACAGATGTCGCCGCGGGGCGCCTGCAGCCGGAGGCGATCGACGCGGACGCCATCGCCACCCGCCTCGACACGGCCGGGATCCCCGATCCGGATCTCATCATCCGCACGTCCGGCGAAGAACGTCTGTCGAACTTTCTTCTGTGGCAGGCGGCTTACGCGGAACTCGTCTTCATGCCGATTCTCTGGCCCGACTTCGACCGCGATGCGCTTGCCGAGGCGCTGGATCTGTTCCGCCAGCGCGATCGCCGCTTCGGCGGCCTGAGCGCACAGACGGGCTGAACGCATGGCGAGCCAGGGGCCACCGGGCACGCCCGGTCTTGCCGGGTCGGAGCTCGGTCTGCGCGTCGCGTCGGCGCTCGTCCTCGGTGTCGTTGCGCTCGCCACCGCCTATTGGGGCGGGCTGCCGTTCGTTTTCGTCTGGACGGGAGCCGCTGCGGCGATCGCCCTCGAGTGGCTGTCGCTTGCCCGCGTCGAGCCGGAAACGGCCGAGAAGGCGGTCGTCGGAACGGGCGTCGGCCTCACGGGCCTCGCAGCCGGAACGACATCCGACCCGAGGCTCGCCGCCGTTGCTCTTCTCTTGACGCTCGCTGCCGCCGTCCTCGTCGGTCGCAGCCGACGGGATCGACTGTGGGCCGCCGGCGGTGCGCTCTATGCCGCCGTCATCGCCCTTGTGCCGATCCTGGTCCGGCAGGCGCCCGGGCTCGGCCTGGCGGTGCTGCTCTGGATGTTCGCGGTGGTCTGGGCGACGGACATCGTCGCCTATTTCACCGGACGCTCGCTCGGCGGCCCCAAGTTGTGGCCGCGGGTGAGTCCGAAGAAGACCTGGTCGGGTTTTGTCGGCGGGACGCTCGCAGGCACGTTCGCGGGCGCCATGGTCGCGGCGGCTGCGCAAGGCCGCGGAATTGCCGTGCCCCTGGGGTACGGGACCGTCGTTGCCCTCTCGGCGATCGCTTCGATCGCTGGTCAGTTCGGCGATCTTGCGGAATCGGCGCTGAAGCGGCGGGCCGGGGTCAAGGATTCCGGCCATCTCATCCCAGGCCACGGCGGCGTGATGGATCGCCTCGATGCCTTCTGGGCCGTCGCCGCCATCGTCGCACTGGCATCGGCCGCGTTGCAACTGAGTGCGCCCTGAGGGCGTTGTGCCGCACGCTCTATCGCAGCATTGTCGCTTTGGCATGATCACACGCATCACAATCCTCGGCGCCACAGGCTCGGTCGGTCGGTCGACGGCCGATCTGCTGGCGGAGCATCGGGACCGCTTCAGGGTTTCGGCCGTCGTCGGCGGCTCGGACGCGGTGGCGCTCGCGGATGTGGCGCGTCGTCTGGACGCCGAGTTCGCGGCCGTGGCCGACGAGCGCGCCGGCCGCGCGCTCTCCGAGGCGCTGGCGGGCACCGGGATCGCCTGTGGAGCGGGCAGGTCAGCCGTCTGCGATGCCGTCGACCGGGAAACCGATGTAGTCGTCGCCGCGATCGTCGGAACGGCGGGGCTCGAGCCGACGCATGGGGCGATCCGTCCCGGCCGCAGCATTGCCCTTGCCAACAAGGAATCGCTCGTCTGCGCAGGCGCGGCCTTCATGCGCGACGCGCGCGCCGCCGGTGTCCCCGTGCTGCCGCTCGACTCCGAACACAATGCGCTCCTGCAGGCACTGGGGACGGCCGCGACCTCCGACGTGGAGCGGATGATCCTCACAGCTTCGGGGGGGCCGTTCCGGACGTGGACAATCGAGGAGATCGCGCGTGCCACGCCCGAACAGGCACTCGCGCATCCCACCTGGTCGATGGGCGCCAAGATCACGATCGATTCGGCGAGCCTGATGAACAAGGGGTTGGAGCTGATCGAAGCTCACCATCTGTTCGGGATCGAGGCGGAGCGCCTCGACGTGCTCGTCCACCCGCAATCGATCGTGCACGGGCTCGTGGCCTTCCGCGATGGGGCCGTGTCCGCCGGCCTCGCCATTCCCGACATGCGGGTGCCCATCGCCCATTGTCTGGGGACGGGGCAGCGCCTGACCACGACGGCGCGCCGCCTCGATCTGGCCGCGATCGGGACATTGACTTTCGAAGCGCCGGATCTGGCGCGCTTTCCGGCGTTGAAGGCCGCGCGGCAGGCCCTGGCGGCGGGGGGGGCGATGCCGACCGTGCTGAATGCTGCAAACGAGATCGCGGTCGAGGCGTTCCTGGCGCGGCGCCTGGGCTTCGCGCAGATCGCGGCGCTCGTAGAGGAGACCTGCGCGCGGTTCGCCGGACGCGGCACCGGCGCGCCGGCGAGCGTTCACGACGCACTCGCGATCGATCACGAAGCACGGCGGACCGCGACCGAGATCTTGTCGTCCGGAAGGCGGGCCGCAAGTTGACGGGTCACGCCACCCGTCGATTCCATTGAAACGGGGGGTGCGCCCAACATATTAGTTCCTGAGCATTCTCGCGGATGAGGCCCCTGCCGGGCAGCATGTCCGCGGAGTCGAAATGCTCGGATGGGCAAGGGGCGCCGGAAGCGAGGATGGAAAGATGGACATCGTGAGCGCACTCGGCGTCGCGGCCTGGTCGCTTCCAGGCTACATCGTGCCCTTCCTGTTCGTGCTGAGCGTGGTCGTCTTCTTCCACGAACTCGGCCATTTCCTCGTGGCCCGCTGGTGCGGCGTCGAGGTCCAGGCCTTCTCGATCGGCTTCGGCAGGGAACTCTTTGGCTGGAACGATCGGCGCGGCACGCGCTGGAAGATCTCGCTCATACCGCTGGGCGGCTACGTCAAATTCGCCGGTGACGCGAATGGCGCAAGCGTGCCCGACCACGAGGCGCTCGAGCACATGAGCCCCGCCGAACGGGCGGGAAGCTTCTTCCACAAGACGGTGGGGCAGCGCGCGGCAATCGTCGCCGCCGGCCCCATCGCCAATTTTCTCCTCGCGATCGCGATCTTCGCCGGCTCGGTCTATCTCTACGGTCGCCAGGTTCTCATCCCGCGCATCGAGGCGGTGCAGGCGGAGAGCGCGGCCGAGCGGGCCGGCTTTGCCCCGGGAGACCTCGTGCTGTCCATCGACGGCCAGGCCGTCGGCAGTTTCGCCGACATGCAACGGATCGTCGGTGCCAAGGCCGGCGAACCGCTCCGCGTCGTCGTCGAAAGAGGGGGCAGGGAGGTGTCGCTGACCGCCACCCCCGACCTGCGCGAGCTGGCGACGCCGTTCGGCAAGCAGCGCATCGGAGTGCTCGGTCTGCAGGCTTCGCGCGACAAGGCCGACTGGAAGCTGGAGCGCTACGGTCCGATCGAATCGCTGCAGATCGGCGTGGTCGAAACCTGGTACATCGTCGAGCGCACCTACGACTATACCGCCAAGCTGATCACCGGCCGCGAATCCACGGATCAGCTTTCCGGCCCGATCCGCATCGCCCAGGTGTCGGGCCAGGTGGCCTCGCTCGGCGGCATCGCGGCGCTCCTCAATCTCGCCGCCGTGCTCTCGGTGTCGATCGGCCTGATCAATCTCGTGCCCATCCCCCTTCTCGACGGCGGACATCTACTCTATTACCTTCTCGAGGCGGTCCGCGGGCGGCCGCTCAGCGAACGGGCGCAGGAAATCGGTTTTCGCATCGGCCTTGCCATCGTCATGATGCTCATGCTCTTCGTCACGTGGAACGACCTTTCGCATCTCGGTGCGAGCTTCGGTTTCCGGGCTACGTGACCCGAAGGCAACGGCTGTTGGAAAAATGATTCCTTCACCGTGTTTCGACGTTCCCACGTACGTTGAAACTTTGTAGAAGCGGGCGTCCTACGATCCCGGTGAGCGACTTCTGGTCCTGTTTCGGGACAAAAAACAACGAGGGCGGGCACTTGATGAGCCTTACAACGACGAACCGCCGAGTGAAGGCGGCAAAAAGGTCCCGCGCCATGCTCCTGGCCACGGTGGCCATGGTGGCGGGCGCCGACATGGCTTACGCCCAGGCGGTCGTCGTGCAGGGCAATCGGCGCGTTGAGGCAGAGACCATCCGCTCGTACCTGACCGGGCGCGGCGCCGGCTCGGTGGAAGAAGCGCGGCGCGAGTTGCTCGCGACCGGCATGTTCCGGGACGTGCGGATCAACCGTCGGGGCAGCACCACTGTCGTCACCGTCGTCGAGAACGAGCTCATCAACCGCGTCGTTTTCGAGGGCAACAAGAAGATCAACAAGGACGTGCTCCTCGGCGAGGTGCAGTCCAAGGCTCGCGGCGCGTTCAGCCAGGCGACCGTCAACGCCGACATCGAGCGGATCAAGGACGTCTATCGTCGTTCCGGCCGCGGCCTCGCGACCGTCACGGCGCGCACCGTCGACCTGCCGAACGGTCGCGTCGACGTTGTCTTCACCATCGACGAGGGTGAGAAGACGGGCGTCAAGGCGATCAACTTCGTGGGCAACCATGCCTTCTCCGCCTCGAAGCTGCGCGGCCTGATGACCACGACGGAGATGAACTTCCTGTCGTGGCTCAAGACGTCCGACGTCTATGATCCGGACCGCATCAACGCAGACCTCGAGCTCATCCGCCGCTATTACCTGAAGAACGGCTACGCGGACTTCCGCGTGGTGTCGTCCGACGCCGTGTTCGATGCGGCGCAGGGCGGCTATATCGTCACCATCACGGTCGACGAGGGTGAGCAGTATCGCGTCGGCGACGTGCGCGTCGAATCGCAGATCGCGGACATCGACTCGGCTCAGATCCAGGGCCGCGTGAAGACCGCGGCGGGCGACGTGTACAGCGCGGAGGCGGTGGAGAAGTCGCTGCAGGCGATCACCACGGAAACCGGCAAGCGCGGCTACGCCTTCGCGCAGGTCCGTCCCGTCGGCCAGCGCGACCCGGCCTCGCGGACGATCAACATTGCCTATGTCGTTGAAGAGGGGCCGCGCGTCTACATCGAGCGCATCAACGTGCGCGGCAATACGCGCAGCCGCGACTACGTCGTGCGCCGCGAGTTCGACATCGGTGAGGGTGACCCCTACAACAAGGTGCTCATCGACCGGGCCGAGCGCCGCCTCAATAATCTCGGCTACTTCAAGAAGGTCCGCATCACGAACGAGCCCGGCTCGACGCCGGACCGTGTCATCGTGAACGTGGACGTCGAGGATCAGTCCACCGGCCAGTTCTCCATCTCGGGCGGCTACTCCACGGCCGATGGCTTCATCGGCGAAGTGGCGGTGTCGGAATCGAACTTCCTCGGCCGTGGTCAGTACGTGCGCGTCGCCGGCTCCTGGGGCCAGCGGGCGCAGGGCGTGGACTTCTCCTTTACCGAGCCGTACTTCCTCGGCCAGCGCATGGCCTTCGGCGTCGACCTGTTCTCGAAATATACGGACAACACCAACTACGCCCGTTACGAGAACCGGGTGACAGGCGGCCAGCTCCGGCTCGGTCTGCCGATCACGGAAGAGTTCACGGTCACCTGGCGCTATTCGCTGTACCAGTCGAACCTCAAGGTGCCGAACACCGCGAGCAAGCCGTACAACGACTGCTCGGTGCCGATCTCGGGCGTCACGCCGCTCAATCCTAACGGTTCGGCGATGTATCCGAACTGCACCTACAACGGCGAAGCGTCTGTCGCGATCAAGGAAGCGCGCGGCGACACCCTGACCTCGCTCGTCGGTGCGACGCTCAACTACAACACGCTCGACAACATCCGGGATCCCCGCTCCGGCTTCTTCGCCGAAGTGAAGCCGGAAGTGGCTGGCCTGGGCGGCGACTCGCGCTTCATTCGCGCCACGGCCGAAGCCCGGTACTATCACGAGATCTGGGACGACATCGTCGGCATGCTGAAGGTGCAGGGCGGCCACATTGCCGGCTTCGGCGGCCGCGACCTGCGCATCGTCGACAACTTCTTCCTCGGCCCGTCGCTCGTGCGCGGCTTCGCCCCCTCGGGCATCGGCCCGCGCGATCTGAACGGTGGGGACGCGCGTTCGAACGCCCTCGGCGGCACGACCTATTTCGGCGCGACGGCGGAAGTGCAGTTCCCGATCTTCGGCCTGCCGCGCGAGCTCGGCCTGCGCGGCGCGCTCTTCGCCGATGCCGGCACGCTCTACGGCTACAAGGGCAAGAGAGCGTTCGACCTGAACGGCAATGGCAGCTTCAACTGCCCGGGCAACGCGGGCTTCAACCCGAGTGCGGAGCCCGAGTGCATCAACCTGAAGGACGACAAGACGATCCGCTCGTCGGTGGGCGCGAGCCTCCTGTGGTCCTCGCCGCTCGGGCCGATCCGCTTCGACTACGCCTTCGCGCTCAGCAAGGCCGACGGCGACCGTACGCAGGCGTTCCGCTTCTCGGGCGGCACGCGCTTCTGACCAATGCTTCCGTGGCGGGGCGCCCTTCGGGGCGCCCCCTGCTTCCTGTGTGACCTGTGTTCTGAATGTCCGATCCCGTCTTTTTTCCACGCGCGGCGACCCCGACCCTCGGCGAGATCGCGGCGCTGGCCGGCGTTTCTCTGCCTGACGGGGTCGATCCCCATATCGCGATCACCGGGGCGGCTTCTGTCGAGCGCGCCGATCGTGGGGACCTCGCCTATATGGACAACCCGCGCTATGGCGAGGCCCTCGCGGCGACACGCGCCACGGCCTGCCTCGTGTCGAAGCGCTTTGCCGCCAAGGTGCCCGCCACGACGGTCGCGATCGTTACGCCGCAACCCTACAAGGTGTTCGCGGCCGTCCTCGCCACCATGTATCCGGCGGCCGTGCGGCCGGGATCATCGTTCGATGCGACGGGGGTGTCGCCCGGGGCTTATGTGCATCCCCAGGCGCGCCTTGAGGCCGGCGTGACCGTCGATCCTGGCGCGGTCGTCGGCCCGGGCGTCGAAATCGGCACGGGCACGATCATCGGCGCCAACGCGGTGATCGGCCCGCAGGTGCGGATCGGCCGCGGCGCCTCGATCGGTGCCAATGTCTCGATCCACAATGCCTTGATCGGCAATCGCGTGATCCTGCACGGCGGGGTGCGCGTGGGCCAGGACGGCTTCGGCTTCGCCATGAGCGGGCAGGGGCATACCAAGGTGCCGCAGATCGGCCGCGTCATCATCCAGGACGATGTCGAGATCGGCGCGAACTCCACCATCGACCGCGGCGCCAGCCGCGATACGGTGATCGGCGAGGGCACCAAGATCGACAATCTGGTGCAGATCGGACATAACGTCGTCATCGGACGCCATTGCGTGATCGTCTCGCAAGTGGGCATCGCCGGCAGCGTGACGATCGAGGATTTCGTCGTTCTCGGCGGGCAGGTCGGTGTGGTTGGCCACCTGCGGATCGGCGCCGGCGCGCAGATCGCCGGATCGAGCAACGTCGCCAGCGACGTTCCGCCCGGAGCACGCTGGGGCGGCACGCCGGCCAAGCCGATGCGCGAATGGTTTCGCGAACTGACGCTTCTCAAGAAGCTCGCCGCGCGTCGCGATCTCCCTGCCGACGAGGCCGATCCCGCCTCGTGAGCAAGGGCGCGACGTCGTGTCATTGTGATTGGGGGGAGTACCGTTTCATGAGCGATGTGCCCGCGAGCCTGGGAACTGCGGACATCCTGCAGATCCTCGACTATCTCCCGCACCGCTACCCGTTCCTGCTCGTCGACAAGATCGTCGCCATGGACGGCGACAACAGCTGCATCGGCATCAAGAACATCACCTACAACGAGCCGCAGTTTCAGGGGCATTTCCCCGCGCGGCCGCTCTACCCGGGCGTGTTCATCATCGAGGGCATGGCACAGACCGCCGGCGCCATCTGCGTGGCCTCCAAGCTTGCCGCCAGGGCGAGGCCCAAGGAGGTCTATTTCATGACCATCGACAAGGCGAAGTTCCGCAAGCCGGTCGGCCCCGGAGACGTGCTCGAGTATCACATGAAGAAGCTCGCCAACCGGCGCAACATGTGGTGGTACCGCGGCGAGGCGAAGGTTGGCGGCGTGCTCGTGGCGGAAGCCGAGGTGAGCGCCATGCTGGTAGTCGAGTGACGAGAATGGGCGGCATCCACCCGACAGCCATCGTCGAGGACGGCGCAATCCTCGGCGAGGGCGTACGCATCGGTCCCTACTGCCACGTGGGCCCCGAGGTGCGTCTCGGCGACGGCTGCGAACTGGTGAGCCATGCGGTCGTCGCCGGCAGGACGACCATAGGCCCGCGCACCCGCATCTTCCCCTTCGCCTCCATCGGCCACCAGCCGCAGGACCTGAAGTACCACGGCGAGCCCTCCACCCTGACGGTCGGGGCAGACTGCATCATCCGCGAAGGCGTGACGATGAACCCGGGCACCGAAGGGGGCGGCCTCGCGACGGTGGTCGGTGACCGCTGCGCTTTCCTGGCCAACTCGCACGTCGGTCACGACACGCGCGTGGGCAGCAACGTCGTGCTGTCGAACAACGTGATGCTGGCGGGCCACGTGACCGTGGGCGACTACGTCATCATCGGTGGCGGCGCCGCCGTCATCCAGTTCGCGCGGGTAGGGTCCCACGCCTTCGTCGGGGGCATGTCGGGGCTCGAGAACGACCTCATCCCCTACGGCATGGCCCTTGGCAACCGCGCCCATCTGTCGGGGCTCAACATCGTCGGCCTGCAGCGGCGCGGCTTCTCGCGCGAGGATATTCACAACCTGCGCCGCGCCTATCGCCTGCTTTTCGCCGACGAAGGCACGCTCATGGAGCGTGTCGAGGACGTCGCGAGTGAGTTCGAGCAGCATCCGATCGTCCATGAGATCCTCGACTTCATCCGGGCCGGCGGCAGGCGGTCGATCTGCACGCCGCGCGAGACGCACGAGAATTGAGCGTGGCGGCGGCCTCGCACGGGCCGGTGGTGATCCTCGCGGGCGGCGGTGCCCTGCCGGAGAGATTGGCGCGCGCGCTGCAGGGGCGCGGGCGCGAGGTGCGCATCATCGCCTTCCGGGGCTTCACGGCATGGCGGCTGTCGCGCCGCGCCGATGCGGTTGTCGACCTGCTCGACATTCGCCGCGCTCTCAATCTGCTCGCCTCCTGGTCCCCCGCCGAGGTCGTCCTCGCCGGTCCGGTGCAGCGGCCGGGGCCGGCGGCGGCCCTCGGGGCGCTCGCATCCTTCCGCAACCGCGACGAGATCGCCTCGCTCCTCGCCTCGGGTGATGACAGGCTCCTCACGTCCGTCATCAGGCTGATCGAGGAGCAGGGGCATCGGGTGTCGGGAATCGACGGCCTGGCCCCCGAGCTGCTCGCCCCCGCCGGCGTGATGAGCACGGTCACGCCCGACGACGAACAGCGGCAGAGCATGGCGCTCGGATTCTCCCTGCTCGGCAGCCTGTCACCCTTCGATGTCGGCCAGGCGGCGGTCATCGCAGGCCGGCGCGTTGCGGCCATCGAGGGCCCCGAGGGTACCGATGCCATGCTGAAGCGGGTTCGCCGCCTGTGGGGAACACGCCGGCTGCCGAAGAGCCACCACGGCATGGTTCTCGTGAAGACGGCGAAGGAGGGGCAGGACCTGCGCGTCGACCTGCCGGCCATCGGTCCGCGAACCGTGATCCGCGCGGCGGCGGCCGGCGTCAATGGCATCGCCGTCGGCGCCGGCAGGACGCTCGTCATCGACCCGGAAGAGACCCTGCAGGAAGCGGAGCGCCGACGCTTGTTCCTCGTCGGCGTTTCCCCGCGAGGAGCAGCGTAATGATCGTGTCTGGAGCCGAGGCCGCCGGTGATCGGCCTTTGAAGATCTTTCTGGTGGCCGGCGAGGAGTCCGGCGATCAGCTCGGCTACAAGCTGATGCGGGCGCTGAAGCATCGTCTCGGGCCCGCTGGCGTGACCTTCGCCGGCGTTGGCGGCCACGCCATGGAAGGGGAGGGCCTCGCCAGTCTCTTCCCGCTGTCCGACATCGCCGTGATGGGCTTCTCCGCGGTCTTCGCCCGCCTGCCGACGATCATCGCGCGCGTGCACAGCACGGTCGATGCGGCCGTTGCCGCGGCGCCCGACATCATGGTCGTCATCGACAGTCCCGATTTCACCCACGCGGTCGCCAAGCGCGTGCGCAAACGCCTGCCAAGCCTGCCCATCGTGGACTATGTCAGCCCGAGCGTCTGGGCCTGGCGGCCGGGCAGGGCACGCAAGATGCGCGCCTACGTCAACCACGTCCTCGCGCTCCTGCCCTTTGAGCCGCAGGCACATGCGCGGCTCGGCGGCCCGGCCTGCAGCTACGTCGGCCACCCGCTCGTCGAGCGTCTCGACGAGTTGCGGCCGGGCGCGAGCGAGCGCGGCGCGCAGAGTACCGGGGGCCCGGCGACGGTGCTCGTCCTGCCTGGCAGCCGACGTTCGGAAATCACCCGGCTGCTGCCGGTCTTCGGCGAAACGCTGGCGCGCATCGACGCTGCCGCACAGCGGCCGATCCGTTGGGTGCTGCCTGCCGTGAGGCATCTTGCGGACGACATCCGGGCGAGCGTCGCGAGCTGGCCGGTCAAGCCGGAGGTGACGATCGGGGAGGAGGCAAAGCTCGCGGCCTTTCGGCAGGCAACAGCGGCCCTTGCCGCATCGGGCACGGTGACGCTCGAGCTCGCCCTTTCGGGGGTGCCCATGGTCGTCGGCTATCGCGTCTCCTGGCTCGAGTCCCAGGTCCGCCACGTGCTCACGGTCTCGACCATCACACTCGCCAACCTGATCCTCGGCGAGAACGTGATCCCGGAGCGACTGCAATGGGACTGCACGCCGGACAAGCTGGCGGCGACGCTTCTGCCCCTGCTCTCCGACACGCCCGAGCGGCGCGCTCAGCTCGCGGGATTCGAACGCCTGCTCGGTGCCATGAGCACGGGCGACGAAACACCCAGCGACAGGGCTGCCCGGATCATCCTCGACACGGTGCGACGCAGCGCCGAGGTGCCGGCGACCTGATCCGCACGCGGCGGTCGGCCGACGCGCGGCATCACTCCATGACAAAAGGGGGCCGCGAGGCCCCCTTCTGCTTCAACCTCCATCCGCCTCAGGCGCGCTGGGCGATCGGCACGTAGTCGCGCTTGGGCGCGCCCGTGTAGAGCTGGCGCGGCCGCCCGATCTTCTGGGACGGATCCTCGATCATTTCCTTCCACTGGGCGATCCAGCCGACAGTGCGCGCCAGCGCGAAGAGGACCGTGAACATCGACGTCGGGAATCCCATCGCCTTGAGCGTGATGCCCGAGTAGAAGTCGATGTTCGGGTAGAGCTTCTTCTCGATGAAATATTCGTCGTGCAGGGCGATGCGCTCGAGCTCCATGGCCACGTCGAGCAGCGGGTCGTCCTTGATGCCAAGCTCGTTCAGCACCTCGTGCGTCGTGCGCTGCATGATCTTGGCGCGCGGATCGTAGTTCTTGTAGACCCGGTGGCCGAAGCCCATCAGGCGGAACGGGTCGTTCTTGTCCTTCGCCTTGGCGATATACTGCGGGATGCGCTCGGGCGTGCCGATCTCCTCGAGCATCTTCAGAGCCGCTTCGTTGGCGCCACCGTGCGCCGGGCCCCACAGGCAGGCGATGCCGGCGGCGATGCAGGCGAAGGGATTGGCACCCGACGAGCCGGCCAGCCGCACCGTCGACGTCGAGGCGTTCTGCTCGTGATCGGCGTGCAGGATGAAGATGCGGTCAAGCGCACGCGCCAGCACCGGATTGGAAGTGTACTCCTCGCACGGCACGGCAAAGCACATGTGCAGGAAATTTGCCGTATAATCGAGGTTGTTCTTCGGATACATGAACGGCTGGCCGACAGAATACTTGTAGGCCATGGCCGCGAGGGTCGGCATCTTCGCGATCATGCGCATGGACGCGATCATGCGCTGCTGCGGGTCCGAAATGTCCGTCGAGTCGTGATAGAAGGCCGAGAGCGCGCCGACCGAGGCCACCATGACCGCCATCGGGTGCGCGTCGCGGCGGAAGCCCTGGAAGAACCTGAGCATCTGCTCGTGCACCATGGTGTGGCGCGTCACGCGATAGTCGAAATCGGCCTTCTGGCTGGCGGTCGGCAGCTCGCCGTAGAGCAGGAGGTAGCAGGTCTCGAGGAAGTCGCCGTGTTCGGCGAGCTGCTCGATCGGATAGCCGCGATAGAGGAGAACTCCCTCATCGCCGTCGATGTAGGTGATCTGCGACTCGCAGCTTGCGGTCGATGTGAAGCCCGGATCATAGGTGAACATGCCGCTGTTCTTGTACAACGCGGCGATGTCGACGACGCTCGGTCCGATCGTGCCCTCCCTGATGGGAAGGTCGATCGACTTGCCTTCAACGGCAATCGTGCTCGTCTTCGCGCTCATGCATGATACCCCTTACGTTCGGGCGACCGCGCGAAAACCGGGACTGGCCGGTGGGCGCGAGGGGCGCGATTTTCCGCCGGCTGTCTGCGGTTTTCGATCCGATCCGGATGAGACCGCGGGTTGCGTAGCCCATTCCCCGCGGTCGTTCAAGCACGCCTAAGGGCGGTGAGCCCCGCGCCGGCGGCGGAGCTCACCGAGACCTCATGCGAGCTGGTCGCGCAGGCGCGACAGGCTTTCGTCCCGGCCGAGAACCGCCATCACGTCGAAGAGCCCTGGCGAGGTCGCGCGGCCCGTCAAAGCCGCCCGCAAGGGCTGGGCGAGCTGGCCGAGCTTGAGGCCGGTTTCCTCCGCCACGCCGCGCACGGCGGCCTCTGTCGTCTCCGCCGACCAATCGGCGATGGCTTCAAGCCGAGGCAGGACGATGGCGAGTCGCCCCCGCCCGTCGTCGCCGAGCAGGCCCTTCGCCTTCTCGTCGAGCGCCAGCGGGCGGCGGGCATAGAGATAGGAAGCGCTGTCGAGGAGCTCGACGAGCGTCTTGGCCCGCTCCTTCAGGCCAGGCATGGCCGCAAGGAGCTTCCGCCGCAGGGACGGATCGAAGGTGGTGCCAAGCCCGCGGGAGGGACCGAGCTCCGGCAGGATGGCCTCGATCGCCCGGATCAGATCCTCGTCGTCGGCGAGGCGCATGTAGTGGCCATTGAGATTTTCGAGCTTGGCGAAGTCGAAACGAGCCGGCGAACGGCCGACGCTGGCCAGGTCGAAGGCCGCGATCATCTCCTCGGTCGAGAAGATCTCCTGATCACCGTGGCTCCAGCCGAGGCGCACGAGATAGTTGCGCAGCGCCGCCGGGATGTAGCCCATGGAGCGGTAGGCATCGACGCCAAGCGCGCCGTGGCGCTTCGACAGCTTGGCGCCGTCGGGGCCGTGGATCAGCGGAATATGCGCGAATCTCGGCACGTCCCAGCCCAGAGCGTCGTAGATCTGCTTCTGGCGCGCCGCATTCGTGAGGTGATCGTCGCCACGGATGACGTGGGTCACCGCCATGTCGTGATCGTCCACGACGACAGCGAGCATGTAGGTCGGCGTGCCGTCCGAGCGCAGCAGAACGAGATCGTCCAGATCCTTGTTCTGCCACGTCACGCGACCCTGGACCTCATCCTCGATCACGGTCTCGCCATCGGTCGGCGCCTTGAGACGGATGACCGGCTTGACCCCCGCCGGTGCCTCCGACGGGTCGCGGTCGCGCCAGCGCCCGTCGTAGCGCATGGGCCGCCCTTCGCGGCGGGCCTGCTCGCGCATCTCCTCGAGCTCCTGCTGGCTGGCATAGCAGTAGTATGCCTTGCCCGCGCGCAGGAGCTGCTCGGCCACTTCGCGGTGCCGAGCGGCACGCGCATATTGGTAGACGACATCGCCATCCCAGGTGAGGCCAAGCCAGGACAGACCGTCGAGGATCGCCTTGATTGCCGCCTCGGTGGACCGTTCGCGATCGGTGTCCTCGATGCGCAGCAGCATCTTGCCACCGTGCCGGCGGGCGTAGAGCCAGTTGAACAGCGCCGTGCGCGCGCCACCGATGTGGAGGAATCCGGTGGGCGAGGGGGCGAAGCGAGTAACGACCGTGTCGGACATCGGTTCGATGCATCCGCGAGCGAGAAACGACGACGAATGCGGTCGCTTTGCGACCGCCGCGCGTCGTGTAGCATGGGAGCGAGGCCCGCGTTAAGGGACAGACCGCGTCACGACGATGCAGCCTTCGCACACGCCGCCACGCCCACGCGCAGCGGTCGCCGCGCCGCTCGGGCGCCACGCGGGCCGGCTCACGGCGTCGGGGTTCGTCGCCAGCGCCATCGAGGACCTGCGTGGGGTTGTGCCGCGTCTCTGGTGGACAGAGGTCGAGAGGCGGCGGCTCTTCCTGTGGCTGCCCGTCTTCTTCGGCCTCGGCATCCTCCTCTATTTCGCCGCTGACCGTGAGCCGCAGCTCTGGGCGCCGGTGTCGGCCACGCTCGCCGCAGGCTTGGCCGCTCTTCGCCTGCGCGCACGCTGGCCCGCATATGTCGCCTTCACCGCGCTGGCCTTTCTGTTTGCCGGCTTCTCCGCGGCCGCGCTGCGCACCCGCGCCGTCGCGGCGCCGATCCTGCCGCGCGTCATGGTCGGTTCGTTGACCGGCTTCGTCGAAAGCGTCGAAGAGCGTCGGCAAGGGGCGCGCATCGTCGTCGCGCTGGTCGGCTTCGCTGACCTGGCCGTGGGCGACCGACCGTCGCGCGTGCGCGTCACCCTGCGCCCGGGCACGGCCGTGAAGCCGGGAGACTTCATCGAGGCCACGGCCCGTCTGCTGCCTCCGCCCGAACCGGCGCGTCCAGGAGGCTACGACTTCGCCCGCGAGGCCTTCTTTCGCAGTACCGGAGCCGTCGGCTCCATCAGCGGTGCCGTCCGGGTGCGGGCTCCGCCGGTCGAGCCGCCGGGGACACTGGCGCTTGCCACTCGCATCGACCAAGCGCGCAACGCGCTCACCCGCCGTATCGCTGATGCCGCGGGAGGGCAGGCGGGTGCGGTCGCGGCGGCTCTGGTCACAGGCAAGCGCGGGCTCATCAGCGAGGAGACCAACGCTGCCCTGCGCGCGGCCGGCATCTATCACATCGTCTCCATCTCGGGGCTGCACATGGTGCTTGCCGCGAGCACCATCTTCGGCGCCGCGCGTGCCCTGCTCGCCCTCTTTCCCGGAGCGGCCCTGCTCTGGCCAACGAAGAAGATCGCCGCCGTCATCGCCATGTTCGGCGCGACGGCCTATTGCATCTTCTCGGGCTCCGAGGTCGCCACCGAGCGCTCGCTCGTCATGACGCTCGTCATGCTGGCGGCGATCCTGGTCGACCGCCCTGCGCTCGCCATGCGCAACCTCGCGGTGGCGGCCCTCATCGTCCTCGCCCGAGAACCGGAGACCCTGCTCGGCCCGAGCTTCCAGATGTCCTTTGCCGCTGTCGCCGGGCTCGTCGCTTTCTGCGAAGGCGCGCGACCGGCGAGCGCGGAAGCCTCGGCGACCGGGGGCGGCTGGCCATCGCGCGTGGGGCGCATGGCCGCCAGAGCCATCATCGCCCTCTTCGTCACCACGCTCGTCGCATCGATCATGACCGCGCCGTTCGGCGCCTATCACTTCCAGACGCTCAATCCGTTCGGCCTCATCGGCAATGCGCTCGCCGTCCCGTTCGTCTCGCTCCTCGTCATGCCGGCGGCGGTCCTCGGGACCTTGGCCTATCCCTTCGGCCTCGATGCCCCGGTCTGGTGGGCCATGGGCCTCGCCACGCGGCCGGTGCTCGCCGTCGGGGCCTGGGTCTCGGGGTTCGAACGGGCGACCACGGTCATCCCCGCATTCGACACCGCGGTGCTCCTGCTCTTCACCCTGGCGCTGCTGCTCGCGACGCTCTGGAGCACCGCCCTTCGCTGGCTCGCACTGCCGCCGGCGCTGCTCGGCATTGCGCTCGCTGCCAATCCCGTGGTGCCGGACATCGTTGTCGAACGCTCCGGGGCGGCGGCTGCCGTCCGCCAGGAAGACGGCCGTCTCGCCGTCGTCGGACGCGCATCGCGCTTCACGCTGGAACACTGGCTGCGCGCGGACGGCGACGCGCGGACAATCGACGATGCCACCTTGAAGACCGCTGCGGGTTGCGACCCCTGGGGCTGCGTCGCTCCGCTCCCCGGCGGGCGGTACCTCGCCGTGATCCGCGACAAGCGCGCCTTCGCCGAGGATTGCCGACGGGCCGCGATCGTCATCTCGAGCCTCAAGGCCCCGGAGACGTGCAAGGCCGAGCTGGTCCTCGACCGCTCGCGCCTTGCCGCGACGGGAGCCGTGCATCTTGTGTCCGAAGACGGGCGCTTTCGGCTCGTGCGCGCGCGGCAGGAGAACGGCGAGCGCCCGTGGCTGCGGCGGCTCGCGACGCCACCCGCCCGGGCTCAGCGAGCGCAGGGCTCGCCCTCACAGCTCTCCATCCCCGATCCGGAGGCCCACGATGACGAAGTCGATGCCGCTCAGTAACGGCGCAGGAGGCTGACGAGCTTGCCCTGGATCTTGACCCGGTCAGGCCCGAGCACACGCGTCTCATAGGCCGGATTCGCGGCTTCAAGCGCGATGGAGGAGCCGCGGCGGCGCAGCCGCTTCAACGTCGCCTCCTCGTCGTCGATCAAGGCGACGACGATGTCGCCCGTATCCGCCGTTTCCTGCCGGCGGATGATCACCGTATCGCCGTCCAGGATACCCGCCTCAACCATCGAATCGCCGCGCACCTCGAGCGCGTAGTGCTCGCCGCTCGACAACAGGTCGGGCGGAAGCGACAGGGTATTGCTCCGGGTCTGGATCGCCGAAATCGGCGTGCCGGCGGCAATGCGCCCCATGACCGGGATGGCGATCGTCCGCGCGGGCCCCTCACTCTCGTCGGGCACGACCGGTCGTGAACGGCCGAGCCCGCCTTCAACGACACTCGGAGTGAAGCGGCCTCGCGGGGCAGTGCCGGCCGAGGATTCGGGCAGGCGGATCACCTCCAGGGCACGCGCCCGGTTCGGCAAGCGCCGGATGAAGCCGCGCTCTTCCAGCGCCACGATGAGGCGATGGATGCCCGACTTGGACTTGAGATCCAGGGCCTCCTTCATCTCGTCGAAGGACGGCGGAACGCCGGTCTCGCGCAGCCGCTCGTGGATGAAGCGGAGAAGCTCGCCCTGCTTACGCGTCAACATCTCGGCCCACCATTCCGCCCGACACCGGGCATTGCGATTCCGAAACAAATCGGGAACGACGATAGCTGTTCCCGATGTGTTCCGCAAGGTGGGCGCAAGGCAGGCGGATGCCCTTGGTTCTCGCCGCTTCAAGGACTGTGCGAGGCGCTCCGTCGGTGGCTGTGGGGCGTCGCCCTCGCGCGGGCGCGTTCCGAACATCATCGAATCGGAAAATGCGTCCGCCAGCTCGACCATAGAACAGCTTGTCGCCGCCAGCCTGCGGCTGCTCGCGCGCCGCCGGCCTGTGGCGGAGCGCACCCGATGGAACGTCCGTTTCGCGTCTCGACGGGAGGCGGCGACAGATCAGACGGCGATGCCGTGCAGGTCGTAATCGTCCGATCGCTCGATCTTCACGGTGACGATGTCGCCCACGCGCAGCGGGCGCCGCGATGCGACATAGACGTTGCCGTCGATCTCGGGGGCGTCCCACTTGGAGCGTCCCTTCGCCACGGTCGCGCCCGGCTCGTCGATGATCACCGGAATGCGGCGGCCGACCTTCGTCTTCAGGCGCTGGGCGCTGACGGCGGCCTGCGTCTTCATGAAGCGATGCCAGCGCTCGTCCTTGAGCTCGTCGGGCACCGGCGCGGCGATGTCGTTGGCGGGCGCCCCCTTCACCGCCTCGTAACGGAAGCAGCCGACACGGTCGAGCTTCGCTTCCTTCAGCCATGCAAGAAGGAATTCGAAGTCCTCGTCCGTCTCACCGGGGAAGCCGACGATGAAGGTGGAGCGGATGGCGAGGTCCGGGCAGGTGTCGCGCCAGCGGCGGATGCGCTCCAGCGTCTTCTCCTGGTGGGCGGGGCGGCGCATGGCCTTCAGCACATTCGGCGCCGCGTGCTGGAAGGGGATGTCGAGATAGGGCAGGACCAGCCCATCCGCCATCAGCGGGATGACCTCGTCGACATGCGGATAGGGATAGACGTAGTGAAGGCGCGTCCACGCACCGAGCTCACCGAGCTCCTTGGCGAGATCGTAGAAGCGGGCACTGACCGCGCGGTCCCGCCAGGGGCTCGCCGCATATTTCAGGTCGAGGCCGTAGGCGCTCGTGTCCTGCGAGATGACGAGCAATTCCTTGACACCCGCCCTCACCAGGCGCTCGGCCTCGCGCAGCACGTCCGCCGCCGGGCGGCTGACGAGATCGCCGCGCAGCTTCGGGATGATGCAGAAGGTGCAGCGGTTGTTGCAGCCCTCGGAGATCTTCAGATAGGCGTAATGGCGCGGCGTGAGCTTGATGCCCTGCGGCGGCACCAGATCGACGAAGGGATCATGCGCCGGCGGCGCCGCCTCGTGCACGGCGCCAAGCACGCTCTCGTACTGCTGCGGGCCTGTGATGGCGAGGACGCCCGGAAAGCGCCCGCGGATCTCGCCTGGCTCCGCGCCCATGCAGCCCGTGACGATGACCTTGCCGTTCTTGGCCATGGCATCGCCGATGGCCTCGAGCGATTCCGCCTTGGCGGAGTCGAGGAAGCCGCAGGTGTTGACGATGACGAGATCGGCACCCTCGTGCGTCCGCGTCAGTTCGTAGCCCTCGGCCCGCAGATGCGTGATGATGCGTTCGGAGTCGACGAGCGCCTTGGGGCAGCCGAGGGAAACGAAACTGATCTTGGGAGCGGCCTCGGCCATGACGGACGGTTCCGTTGCTTGACGTCGACGGGAGTTCGTGAAATCGGCGGCCCGATTGGCACGAAACGCCGGCCGACGCAACGCGCGCCGTGTCGCGCCCAGCGTCCGGCGAGTGAACCCGGGCGTCCGATCGCCTCAGGAGGCCCAGTTTTCCTTGAAGTCGCCGTAAAGGGTCAGGCCGCCGCAGGCGAAGAGCGTCTGGCCGGTGACATAGCGCGCTTCGTCGGAGGCGAGGAAGGCGAAGACGGGCGCGATGTCCTCCGGCTCGGCTGCGAAACCCATGGGAATGTGGCTTTCGACCGCCGCGCGGGCCTGCGCATCCCCGGCCCACGCCCTGTTGATGTCGGTGACGACCGCGCCGGGGCCGACTGCGTTCACCCGGATGCCGCGATCAGCATATTCGAGTGCGAGCGTCCTCGTCAGATTGCCGAGCGCGCCCTTGCTCAGGGAATAGGCGAGGAAGGAAGGCTTCGGCACGACCTCGTGCACGCTCGACGTGTTGACGACCGCACCGCCTCCCGGCCGCGACAGGAAATGGCGGATGGCCGCACGCGCACAGAAAGCTGCGCCGTTGAGATTGACAGCGAGGATACGCGCGAAGGTCGCCTCGTCGAACGTGTCTCCCGGTGTCGGGGCCTGGACGCCGGCGTTGTTGACGAGAATGTCGAGCCGTCCCCAGGCGGCGACGAGCTCGGCGATCATGCGCTCGACCTCCGCGGCGGAGGACACGTCCGCCGGCGCGATGCGATGCGAGCGGGGAGGGTGCCCGCCTTCCTGCGAAGCGGCGGCGACGGCCGCGAGGGCCTCCTCGGCAGCACTGTCGTCACCGATATGATTGACGGCCACGGTTGCCCCCTCGAAGGCGAAGCGTTCGGCGACCGCGCGGCCGATGCCGCGGGAAGCGCCCGTGACGAGCGCGAAACGACCGCTCAGGCGGTGCGGGTCCATCATCGTCCTCCCGATGGTGCAGGCGATGCGCCAGCCGCGCCGTCAGCGGGCGGGGCGCGTGGCGCCTTGCGTGTTGAGGTAGACGGCATAGAGCGAGGTGGTGGCGCA
Organism: Chelatococcus albus; assembly: GCF_030067675.1. Taxonomy (GTDB): domain Bacteria; phylum Pseudomonadota; class Alphaproteobacteria; order Rhizobiales; family Beijerinckiaceae; genus Chelatococcus_A; species Chelatococcus_A albus. Next base: position 188,594 of record NZ_JASJEV010000001.1, read on the forward strand.
GATGAAGAGCCTGTTGCGCTTCGGGCCACCGAAGCAGACATTGGCGACCACCTCCGGCACGCGGATCTTGCCGAGGAGCGTGCCGTCGGAGGCATAGCAGTGCACGCCGTCGCCGGCGCTCGTCCAGAGGTTGCCGTGGACGTCGACACGGAAGCCGTCGAAGAGACCGAAGCTGCAAACGGCGAAGATCTCTCCACCGGTCAGCCGCATCCCATCACGTGACAGGGTGAAGCGGCGGATGTGCCGCGGCCCGTCGGGCAGATGGGTCGCCCCGGTGTCGGCCACGTAGAGATGCCGCTCGTCCGGCGAGAAGGCGAGGCCGTTCGGCTTCACGAAATCCGTGGCGACGGCCGCAACCGTTCCCGTCGCGGGGTCGAAGCGGTAGACGTGCGAGGCCCCGATCTCGGAGGGTGCCGCATCGCCCTCATAGTCGGAATCGATGCCGTAGGTCGGGTCAGTGAACCAGATCGTGCCATCCGACTTCACGATGACATCGTTCGGCGAGTTGAGCCGCTTGCCATCGACATGGCTGACGAGCACCGTGCGCGAGCCGTCGTGCTCCGTGCGCGAGACGCAGCGACCGCGATGCTCGCAGGAGACGAGGCGCCCTTCGCGGTCCATCGTATGGCCGTTGCTGTTGTAGGCCGGGGCGCGAAACACGGAGACCGAGCCGTCGGTCTCGTCCCAGCGCAGGATGCGGTCGTTGGGAATATCGGACCAGACGAGGTAGCGGCCGGCGGCGAAATAGGCCGGTCCCTCGGCCCATCGGCTCCCCGTCCAGAGCTTTTCGAGATGCACATTGCCAAACACGAGGCGCGAAAAGCGGTCGTCGAGAAGCTCGAAGCACGGGGTCAGCATGAAACATCACCTCGCAATCCGATGGAGCCGCCTCGAACGGCGATACTCCCGGCCGATGCAACCGATTTAAACGGTCCGGATCAAGCCCGCCATCCGGCACGTGGGCCCATGGCGCCTGCGCGTCGGGCCAGACCGGGCGCTTCGCCTTATTCTCGGCTAGGATCGCTTACATTCTTGCTGGGTCCCGCAAGACAAGGAGGATGGCATGCACGCTGAACTCCACAAGCCCGCCCGCCTGCAATACTGGTCCGCCGGGCACACCGCCGACGAGCGCGGCATCATCGAATTCGACACGCTCGAGGACGCCATCACCTTCGCGATGACGCAGAACCCCGCGAACCGCGAGCTGGCCTGGGCAAGGACGGCGAGCGGACAGGTCCTGTCACCGGAGCAGATCGCGGCTCTCTGGGAGGTCAGCGTCTCGCATTAGCAGGTTGCTGAAAAGGCGCTTTCCATCAGCGCCGCGGCGTGATTCCGTCTTCTGGTAGGGACGGAGTGGTTCGATGCGCGGTACGGACGAAAGAGCGGGCTCCCTGTTCTGCTACCTCGACCTGGAGAGCCGGATCCCGCTGAAGCATCCGCTGCGGGCGATCCGGGCGATCGTGAACGAGGCGCTGGCGACGCTCGATCCCGCCCGAGCAACGGCTCCGGGCCACGCCGCTGCAGTTGTTCCACGCTAGATTGAGGACATGCCACCCGAGATCATCGCACTGATCGAGAAGCCCCCACCTGCTCATTGCTGTTCTGGCAGCGGGTGCCTTCTTCGGCATGACGGTTGAACAATTTGCGGCCCAGATGCGCCGGCAGGCTTGGCGGGAGAGGAACCGTAGTCGCTGGACCAACAAGGGCCGCGGGGGGCAAAGTTGCGAGCGGCCCTGGCTCGCGGAACCAAGCCCAACCGCGCTGAAACAACCTGATGCCGCTGACCAGTTGCGGATTGTGATGGGTGCGGACTTCACGGCCCGGGCGCTCCTAAACAAGAGTGAAGCGAGGGTGTTCAAGGAGCTGGACCGGATAGTGATCGGCTGCAATCCCGGTTGGCAGGTGATGGCACAAGTTTCCTTGGGCGAGATCCTCCGCAGCAAGGACGCGGAAGCCTGCGGATGCATTAACTCGAAGCGGGTGGATTTTCTCCTGGTTGATGAGGACTGTCAGCCAAGGCACGCCATTGAACACCAAGGCAGGGCGCATCATCAGGGGACCGCAGCCGCTCGCGATGCAGTGAAGAAGGAAGCGCTACGACGCGGGCATCGGTTACCACGAGGTTGTGGCGGGCCACAGGACCCCGTCCGAACTGCGGCGATTGGTCGAGAGACTCGTTGTCAAGCCGACGGAGGCTGAACTGGAACCGAGGCACGCCTTCGGGGCTACGGATGAGCTACATGCGCCCGGCGCCAAGCGACCCCCACCACCCCGAGATGACGCCGTGTAGCAGGTGCGGCGGGGCAGGCTGAACCATCGCTCAGTGTTGTATTTGTTGGCGGACGGGGTGGGATTCGAACCCACGAGGGACTTGCGCCCCTGGCGGTTTTCAAGACCGCTGCCTTCAACCACTCGGCCACCCGTCCGGTGGCGCGTTTCTGCCGCCCGCGCCCGGACTTGGCAAGAGGCGATCCCGGTCGCGATGCGATCACGCCCTCCGGCGATGGCACGTTCCCGACCTGGACCGCCAGCGCGACACCATGCGGGCGTCAGAACAGCTGCCCGCCAGCCCCCGGGGGCGCCGCCCTCGGACACATGACCACCTCCGCTGGCCCGCACCGGCGCGAGGGCAGGGGCACGTCCCGTTCGACCAACCGCAAAGATCCTGCGCGGGACGGCGGTTCCACCGATCGATCAGATCGCCCGATCCGGCGAATCGTCGTCGATGTCGATGTCGTCGCCCGTTAACCCTGTCTTTCGTGCAGCATTGCCGAGATCTAATCAGGGCAAGGCTTTCATAGGGCCGCCCCATTTCGGACGCAATTGCACGGCTCGACTTGCTGCGGGCTTGGGGAGCCGAAAAGTCACGCGACCCTCTTGCGGGTTCCTTCGCGCCGACTTAACGGTCTCTTCACAGGGTACTCGGACACTCGGTCGACACGTTCCGCCAAGGTGTCGGACGGCGACTTCGCCGCCGCGCCATGTCGCGAAGAGACCGAGCGGGGCAAGACGGGGCGAGCCAATGTCGATTGGAAGACTGCCGATATGCGCTGAAGTGGACCGGCCGTCGACCGTCGAGAATATTGCCCCCCCTTCCAGCAGACCGAATTCGGCGATGGCTCTGGCGCTGCGCGTGGCGGGAGTGTCCGCCCTGGCGCTCGTCGTCGCCAATTGCAGCGCGCAGAAGACCGTCGGCAAGATCGATCCCAAATACGGCGTCGCGCCGAGCCCGCGCGTGGTCGAGCCTGGCCAGCCTGTCCCCAAAGGGGGCGGCCGTGAGCTCGTGGGCAAGCCGTATACGGTGGCGGGGCGCGTCTACACCCCACGCGAAAACCCGAACTACACGGCCGTCGGAACGGCATCCTGGTACGGCAGCGCCTTCCACGGCCGGCTGACGGCGAACGGCGAGGTCTTCGACAGGGGCTCGGTGGCCGCGGCGCACCCGACCCTGCCGCTGCCGAGCTATGTGCGGGTCACGAACCTCTCGAACAATCGCTCGATGGTGGTGCGCGTCAATGATCGTGGCCCGTACCACGGCAACCGCCTGATCGACGTGTCCCAGCGCGCTGCCGAGGCGCTCGATTTCCACCGCATGGGTACGGCGAGGGTCAAGGTCGAGTATCTCGGGCGGGCTTCGCTGCGCGGCAGCGACGACCGCAAGCTGCTCGCGACGCTGCGCATCGACGGCACTCCCGCGAACCTGCCGGGCGGAACGGCCGCGCCGATCATGGTGGCCAGCGCCGAGGACACGAGCCCGGCACCGGAGATCTCGGCGACGCCGGCGGTCGCCCTGTCGGCTGCGGGCGCACCTGCCGCCACGGCGGCCTCGCTCGTGCCGCTGGCGCCGCGGCAGGCTGCGCCGCTCGTGACCGCCGCGGCGATGAATGCCGGCGGGGAGGCGATCGTCGGCCGACCGGTAACCGGCATCCCGCTGCCGCCGGAGCGCCCCTTCGATCTCGGCACCATTCCGAACGCCGGCGTGCCGGTCGCCGTGGCGGTGCCTACGTCGGGCGCCGGGCGCTCGGCGGCGATCTCGGGCACGCGCCCTGTCGTTGCAAGCCTGTTCTACGCGCCGGCGGAGGCGCCCGCCGTGCAATTCGGGCGGAACGATCCGATGGCTGGCCTCAAGCCACAGCGCTTCGTGGCCTTCAAGACCCACACCATCGAGAACTGAAGGCCTGCCGTGCGTGGCAGTCGGCGGGTGCTCCCGCCGGGAGCGGCGAGCTTGGTCCGCCGCACGAAGGCCGACGGCCTGGACCTGCCCGAGAGATGACCGGCGACGCCGGCCGTAAGGCGCCCATTGCGTCCTGCTGACGTTGATTTCCGTTGGCCTGCGACGCACATTGGGCGCGAATGCAGCAGGGGACGGCAGGTATGTGGCGCAGCAACGCCCGGGCAAGGCCGACAGGCTGGGCGAGCGCCCGGCGCGTGGCGGCCTGTTTGTACTCCCTGGCGACGCGAGTCAGCCTCGCCCTCGTCGTCCTGGCGGGCGCCGCGCAGGCGCAGGGATTCCAGACCTCGGCGCCGCACGCCATTCTGATCGACGTGGCAACGGGAGCCGTGCTCTTCGAGAAGGCGGCAGACGATCCGATCGCGCCTGCCAGCATGGCCAAGATCATGACTGCGGCGGTCCTCTTCGAGGAGATCCGCCAGGGGCGCCTGAAGCTCGACGACGAGTTCGGCATCTCGGAGAATGCCTGGCGCAAGGGCGGGGCGCCGTCGGGCGGTTCTGCGATGTTCGCCCAGCTCGGCAGCCGGGTGAAGATCGTCGATCTCATCCAGGGCATCGTCGTCCAGTCGGGCAACGACGCCTCGATCGCCGTGGCCGAAGGCATCGCCGGCAGCGAGGACAACTTCGCCAACCTGATGACGAAGCGCGCCCGCGAACTGGGCCTGACGAAATCCGTGTTCCGGAACGCTACCGGCCTCGGCCATCCGGAGCAGAAGACGACCGCCCGCGAGCTGGCGAAACTCTCCCAACATGTGATCGAGACCTATCCAGATCTCTACAAGTATTTCGGGCAGCGCGAGTTCACCTGGAACAAGATCCGCCAGCAGAACCGCAACCCGCTCATCGCGATGGACATCGGCGCGGACGGATTGAAGACCGGCTACATTGAGGAGTCCGGCTACGGATTGGTGGGCTCGGCGGTGCAGAACGATCAGAGGCTGATCGTGGTCGTCGCCGGCCTCAAGACCGCCCGTGACCGGGCAACAGAGGCTCGCAAGCTGCTCGACTGGGGGTTCCGCTCCTTCGAGGCGCGCATGCTTTTTGCTGCCGGCGAGGAGGTCGGCGACGTGCGGGTCTACGGCGGCGAGAAGGGCAGCGTCGCCGTCGCGGCCAAGGTGCCCGTCAAGGTGCTGATGCAGCGCGGGTCGAGCGAGAAGCTCGTCGCACGCATCGTCTACATGGGGCCTCTGCGCGCGCCGGTCGAGCCGGGGCAGGAGGTGGCGCGCCTGCGGGTCACGCGCGGCGACACCCAGGCGCTCGACCTGCCGCTCTACAGCACTGCCGCGGTTGCGCGCGGCAGCCTCTCGCAACGCGCCTTCGACGGGCTCATCGAACTCGGCGTGGGGCTCGCCCGCCGCGCCTTCGCCAAGATCTGAGGTGGCCTTGACGCGGGGACGTTTCATCACCTTCGAAGGCGGGGAGGGGGCCGGCAAGTCCACGCAGGTGCAGCGCCTCATGGCGCGCCTGGACGCCGCCGGCATCCGCGCCATGGCCACGCGCGAGCCGGGTGGCTCGCCGAGGGCCGAGGAGTTCCGCAAGGTGCTGCTCTCGGGCGCAGCCAAGGAACTCGGCCCCATGGCCGAAGCGCTGCTGTTCTCCGCCGCTCGCTCCGACCACCTGGAACATACGATCCGCCCGGCGCTGGCGCGCGGCATCTGGGTCGTATGCGACCGCTTCGCCGACTCCACGCGCGCCTACCAGGGGGCATTGGGCAATCTTGAGCCCGCAGTCATACGCGCCATGGAGCGCATCGTGGTCGGCTCCACCTATCCCGACCTCACCCTCATCCTCGACCTGCCGCCCGAGCTCGGCCTCGCACGCGCGGAGGCCCGCCGCAATGCGCGCAACGAGGGAACGGACCGCTTCGAGGCCGAGGACGTCGGCTTCCACCGCGTGCTGCGCAAGGCTTTTCTCGATATCGCGGAGGCTGAACCGGAGCGCTGCGTGGTGATTGATGCGAGCGCTGCGCCCGAGATCGTCGAGGAGCGTGTCTGGGAGGCGGTGAAGACGCGCCTGGCACCGGCGACAACGCGCATCAAGGGGAAGGATGGCGTCCGTGGCGGCCACTGAGGGCGAACTGGAGGCGGATCGCCTGCCCGGTGCCCCGCACCCGCGCGAGCGAGCGGTGCTCTTCGGTCATCAGGAGGCGGAGGCGGCTTTCCTCGAAGCGTATCGGAGCGGCCGGCTCCATCATGCCTGGCTCCTGGGCGGGGCCGAGGGCATCGGCAAGGCGACCTTCGCCTACCGTGTCGCGCGCTTTCTCCTCGCTCATCCCGATCCTGCGGCGCTGGAGGTCCGGCAGGCACAGGACCTCTCCGTGCCGGCCAACCATCCTGTGGCCCACAAGGTGGCTGCCCTGTCGCACCCTGACCTGACGGTGCTGCGTCGGGCGCCGGGCACGGAGAAGAAGGGACCATCGAGCATCATTCCCGTCGACGCGGCGCGCCGGGCGCTGACGATGTTCGGCTCCACCGCCGGCGTTGATGGCTACCGCATCTGCATCGTCGACAGCGCCGAGGATCTCAACCTGTCGAGCGCCAATGCGCTCCTCAAGGTCATCGAGGAGCCACCGCCGCGTTCGCTGTTCCTCATCGTGGCGCATGCCCCCGGGCGGACCTTGGCAACCATCCGCTCGCGCTGCCGCCGTCTGATGTTGCGGCCGCTCACCCAGCCCGATGTCGTGCGGGCGCTGCGATCCCTCGGCCCGCCGTGGGACCGGGCGGAAACGGCAGTCATCGAGCACGCTGCGGCCCTCGCCGAAGGTTCCGTGCGTCGGGCCGTCGGGCTCCTCGACGCCGAGACCATCGCACTTGTCGAGCGCGTCCGGGCCGTGCTCGAACGCTTGCCCGAACAGGATCTCGCGGGGCTCTACCTTCTTGCGGAGGATCTGGCGGGACGCGACGCCGAGGACGATTTCGCCGTTGTGCTCGAAACCATTGCCGATTGGATCGCCACCACAGTGCGGGGGAGGGCGGGCGAAGGGGCCTCGCGCCTTGCGCCCCTCGTGGAGGTGTGGGAGAAGAGCGCCCGCGCGGCGCGCGAAGCGCAAGTTCTCAACCTCGATCGCCGCCCGCTCGTACTCGCGATCTTCGGCGACCTCGCGGAGGCCGTGCGGCGTTGTCGCGCCGCTTGACCGCGGCGCTGTCTCGGACGCTGTCTCACATGGGTCTTGGCATGGCCGAGCGCCAGAAATTCTATATCACCACGGCGATCTCCTATCCCAACGGAGCGCCGCACATCGGCCACGCCTACGAGGCCGTGGCGGCGGATGCCATCGCGCGATTCAAGCGGCTCGACGGCTGCGACGTCTTCTTCATGACGGGCGTCGACGAGCACGGCCTGAAGATGACCCAGACGGCCGCCAGGGAAGGCATCGGCCCGAAGGAGCTGTCGGACCGCAACACGGCTTTGTTCGTGCAGATGTGCGACCGGCTCGCGGTATCACGCGACCGCTTCATCCGCACGACGGAGCCGGCGCATTACGCCGCCTCCCAGGCCTTGTGGCGCAAGATGGCGGAAGCGGGCGACATCTACCTCGATACCTATGCCGGCTGGTATTCGGTGCGGGACGAGGCCTTCTACGACGAGAGCGAGACGGTTCCTGGTGAGAACGGTGTGCGCCTCGGCCCGCAGGGCACGCCCGTCGAGTGGACGGAAGAACAGACCTATTTCTTCCGCCTGTCGGCCTATCAGGATCGGTTGCTCGCGCATTACGAGGCCAATCCCGACTTCATCAGCCCGGCGAGCCGGCGCAACGAGGTGGTGAGCTTCGTCAGGAGCGGCCTGCAGGATCTTTCCATCTCGCGCACGACGCTCACCTGGGGCGTGCCCGTGCCGGAGGCGCCCGATCACGTGATGTACGTGTGGGTGGACGCACTCACCAACTACATCACGGGTCTCGGCTATCCGGACGTGGAGAGCGAGGCCTTCCGCCGTTACTGGCCGGCGGACGTGCACATCATCGGCAAGGACATCACGCGCTTCCACGCGGTCTACTGGCCGGCCTTCCTCATGTCGGCGGGGCTGCCCCTGCCGCAACGCGTCTTCGGCCACGGATTCCTGTTCAACCGCGGTGAGAAGATGTCGAAGTCGGTCGGCAATGTGATCGACCCCTTCACGCTTGCCGAGACCTACGGCACCGACCAGCTCCGCTATTTCTTCCTGCGCGAGGTGCCCTTCGGCCAGGACGGCAACTACAGCCACGAGGCGATCGTCAACCGCATCAACGCCGATCTCGCCAACGATCTCGGCAATCTCGCCCAGCGTTCGCTGTCGATGATCGCCAAGAACTGCGGTGGAGCTGTGCCCGCGCCCAACGGCCTGACCGAGGCGGACAGGGCGATCCTCGCCGCGGCGGACGGACTGCACGCGAAGGCGCGGGCGGCGATGGTCGACTACGCGCTGCACACGGTGCTCGCCGACGTCTGGGCCGTGGTCGCCGAGGCCAACCGATATTTCGCGGCGCAGGAGCCATGGGCTCTGCGCAAGACCGATCCGCGGCGGATGGAGACCGTGCTCTACGTCACGGCCGAAGTGCTGCGCGAAGTGGCGATCCTGGCCCAGCCGGTGGTGCCCGCGGCAGCAGCCAGGCTCCTCGACCTCCTCGCCGTCGGCCCCGACCGGCGCGACTTCGCGGTCCTCGGTGAGAAGGGGCGCCTTGAGCCTGGAACGCCGCTGCCGGCGCCCGTTCCGGTCTTCCCGCGTTATGTCGAAACGGAGGCGGAGGCAGCGTCCTGATGCTGGTCGACAACCACTGCCATCTCGACTTTCCCGATTTTGCCGCCGAGCTCGACGCCATCGTGGCGCGAGCGCGGGCGGCGGGGGTGTCGCGCATGGTGACGATCTCGACCTACGTGCGCCGTTTCGCCACCTATCGGGCCATCGCCGAGCGCTATCACGGCGTCTTCTGCACGGTCGGTACTCATCCGCACCAGGCCGCGGAAGAGCCGGACGTCACAGCCGAGGAGCTCGTGGAGCTGTCACGGCACCCGCGCTGCATCGCCATCGGCGAGGCGGGGCTCGACTACCATTACGACCGCAGCCCGCGCGACATGCAGCAGGCCGTGTTCCGCACGCACATCGCCGCGGCGCGGGCCACGGGCCTGCCCCTCGTCATCCATGCGCGTGCGGCCGACGACGACATGATCGCCATCCTGCGGGAGGAAATGGAGAAGGGAACCTTTGGCGCGGTTCTGCATTGCTTTTCCTCCGGGCCGGAGCTTGCCCGGGCGGGGCTGGACCTCGGCCTCTACGTCTCCTTCTCGGGCATCCTGACCTTCAAGCGCTCGGAGGATCTGCGCGCCATTGCAGCCGACGTGCCGCTCGACCGTCTTCTTGTCGAGACGGATGCGCCCTATCTCGCGCCGGTGCCCCACCGCGGCCAGCGCAACGAGCCGGCCTACGTGGCGCATACCGCCGCCGTGCTGGCGGAGGTGAAGGGCGTGAGTCCCGCCGCGATCGCGCGGGTCACGACGGAGAATTTCGAGCGGTTGTTCGCGAAGGCCGTGGCGGCCGAGGCGGAGGCTGGCGCCGCATGACGCTCACCGTCACCATCCTCGGCTGCGGGTCGTCCGGCGGCGTGCCCCGCGTCGGGTCGGGATGGGGCGCGTGCGATCCGCAGAATCCGAAGAACCGCCGCCGGCGCTGTTCGGTCCTCGTCGAGCGCAGCGGCCCGGCGGGCAAGACAACCGTTCTCGTTGATACCTCGCCGGACCTGCGCGAACAGCTTCTGCGCGAGAACGTGCAGCATCTCGATGGCGTTCTCTACACGCACGAGCACGCCGACCATACGCACGGCATCGACGACCTGCGGCCGCTCGCCATCCACATGCGCCGCTGCATTGACATCTATACCGACGCGCGGACCAGCGCACTCCTGCGGGCCCGCTTCGGCTATTGCTTCGTGACGCCGGAAGACAGCGACTACCCGCCGATCGTCGTGGAGCATCACATCGCGCCCGACCGGCCGGTGCATGTCGAGGGCGCCGGCGGTCGCATCGAAGCATGGCCCTTCCGCATGCAGCACGGCCGTCTCGAGGCGCTGGGCTTCCGTTTCGACGGGATCGCCTATGCGAGCGACGTCAGCGCCATGCCGGAGGCGAGCCTCGGCTTCCTGCAGGATCTCGACGTGCTGATCCTCGACGCCCTGCGCTACACGCGCCATCCGACGCATTTCAACGTGGCCGAGGCGCTGGCCCTCATCGAGCGCGTGAAGCCACGGCGCGCGATCCTGACCAACCTGCATACGGATCTCGACTACGAGCGTCTGCGGAGTGAGTTGCCGCCGTCGGTCGAACCTGCCTACGACGGCATGCGCATCGCGGCATCGGCGGAGGCACCGGCTGCCGCGATGCATCAACGAGACGACGTAAGAGCCTGATTTCACTGAAGTGAATCAGGCTGAAGGCGCTCGTGTGCTGCCACGAGCGGCGGAGTACTCCGCCGCTCGCTGCACCTCTGGAGCGGGCGCGTGCGCCGTTGTCCTGGCCGCATGCCGATCGGGCAGGCCAACCCCCTTCGCGAGCGCATAGATCGCCGGAATGACGACGAGGGTGAGCACGGTCGAGGACACCATGCCGCCGATCATCGGCACCGCGATGCGCTGCATGACCTCCGACCCGGCGCCGGTGCTCCACAGGATCGGGATCAGGCCGGCCATGATGGCGACGACTGTCATCATCTTCGGGCGCACGCGCTCGACCGCTCCCTCCATGATCGCCGCATGCAGGTCCTCCAGTGTGAACGGGCGGCCTTGCGCGGCGCGCTCCGCCTTCAGCTCGCCCATCGCCTGATCGAGATAGATCAGCATGACGACGCCGGTCTCGGCTGCGACGCCCGCCAGTGCGATGAAGCCGACCGCCACCGCGACAGACATGTTGAAGCCGAGCCACCACATCAGCCACAGCCCGCCGACGAGCGCGAAGGGCAGCGACAGCATGACGATCAGCGTTTCGGTCAGGCGCCGGAAGTTGAGGTAGAGCAGCAGGAAGATGATGAGCAGGGTCAGCGGGACGACGAGCTTGAGACGGGCCGCGGCGCGCTCGAGATACTCGAACTGGCCGCTCCAGGACACGTAGGTGCCCGGCGGGAACTGCACCTCCTTGGCCACCGCCTGCCGCGCCTCGGCGACGTAACCGCCGAGATCGCGGCCCGCAATGTCGACGAAGATGTACACGGCGAGCTGACCGTTCTCCGTCCGGATCGCGGTGGCACCGCGCGTCGGGCGGATGGCGGCGACCTCGCCAAGCGGCACCGTGCCGCCATTTGGCAGGGGCACGAGCACCTCCTGGGCGATGGCCTGCGGATCCGAGCGGAAATCGCGAGGATAGCGCACATTGACGGCGTAGCGCTCGCGCCCCTCGACGGTCGTCGTCACGGCCTCGCCGCCGAGGGCAGTGGCGATGACGTCCTGCACGTCGCTGATCATCAGGCCGTAGCGGGCGAGCGCCGCCCGATCCGGCACGATGTCGAGGTAGTAACCGCCGATCACCCGCTCGGCATAGGCGCTCGCCGTACCGGGCACGGCGCGGACAACCGCCTCGACCCGGCGCGCAACCTTCTCCATTTCCGTGAGGTCGGTGCCGAACACCTTGATGCCCACGGGCGTGCGGATGCCGGTCGAGAGCATGTCGATGCGCGCACGGATGGGCATGGTCCAGGCATTGGAGACGCCGGGGAACTGCAGCGCCTTGTCCATCTCCGCCTTGAGGCTGTCGATGGTGACCCCGGGTCGCCATTCGCTCTTCGGCCTCAGGGTGATGATCGTCTCGAACATCTCCGTGGGGGCCGGATCGGTCGCGGTCTGCGCCCGCCCCGCCTTGCCGTAGACCGAGGCGACCTCCGGGAAGGACTTGATGATGCGGTCCTGCGTCTGCAGGAGCTCGGCCGCCTTGGTGACCGACAGGCCTGGCAGGGTCGTCGGCATGTACATCAGCGTGCCCTCGTTCAGGCTCGGCATGAACTCGGAGCCGAGTTTCATGGCGGGCCAGACCGAGGCGACGAGCGCCGCCACAGCCAGCAGGATGGTCGGCACCTTGGCGCCAAGCACGCCGCGGATCACGGGGCGATAGACGAAGATGAGGAAGCGGTTGATCGGGTTCCTGTGCTCCGGGACGATGCGGCCGCGCACGAAGATCACCATGAGCGCCGGGACGAGCGTCACGGAGAGGAGCGCCGCCGCAGCCATGGCGAAGGTCTTCGTGTAGGCGAGGGGACCGAACAACCGCCCCTCCTGCGCCTCGAGCGTGAAGATCGGCAGGAACGACACGGTGATGATGAGGAGCGAGAAGAACAGCGCCGGGCCGACCTCGCTTGCCGCCTTGATCAGGATGTCGACGCGGGAGCTTCCCGGCGGTGCCCGCTCCAGGTGCTTGTGCGCGTTCTCGATCATGACGATGGCCGCGTCGATCATGGCCCCGATGGCGATGGCGATGCCGCCGAGACTCATGATGTTCGAGCCGAGCCCCATGAACTTCATCGCCGCGAATGCCATCAGCACGCCGACAGGCAGCATGAGGATGGCGACGAGCGCGCTCCTCACGTGCAGGAGGAATGCAACGGACACCAGCGCGACGATGATGCTCTCCTCGATCAGCGTGCCCTTCAGCGTCTCGATCGCCGCCTCGATGAGCTGCGAGCGATCGTAGACCGGCACGATCTCGGTCCCCTTCGGCAGGCTCGGCAAGATCTCCCCGAGCCGCGCCTTGACGTTCTCGATGACGGTCAGGGCATTTGCCCCGAAGCGCTGCAGGGCGATGCCGCTCGCCACCTCGCCTTCGCCGTTGAGCTCGGTGATGCCGCGCCGCTCGTCGGGGCCCAGCTCGACGCGCGCCACGTCCCGCAGAAGGACCGGCGTGCCGCCGTCGTTCTTCAGGACGATCTGCTCGAGATCGCCCATGCCCTTGAGGTAGCCGCGGCCGCGGACCATGAACTCGAACTCGGAGAGTTCGACGGTGCGCCCGCCCGTGTCGGCATTGCTCGACCGGATGGCGTCCCGCACCCTCTGCAGCGGGATGCCGAAGGCTCTGAGCCGCTGCGGATCGACGACGACGTTGTACTGCTTGACGAAGCCGCCGACACTCGCGACCTCCGCCACGCCTTCGGCCTTGGCCGTGGCGTAGCGGATCGTCCAGTCCTGTAGCGAGCGCAGCTCCGCCAGCGTGCGGTTCTTGGCGACGACGGCATATTGATAGACCCAGCCGACGCCCGTCGCATCCGGCCCGAGGCTCGGCGTGACGCCGGCGGGCAGGCGCCGCGCCGCTGCGTTCAGATATTCGAGCACGCGGCTTCGCGCCCAATAGGGGTCGGTCCCATCCTCGAAGATGACGTAAACGAAGGACACGCCGAAGTAGGAGAAGCCGCGCACGACCTTTGACCTCGGCACTGTCAGCATGGCCGTGGTCAGCGGATAGGTGACCTGGTCTTCGACCACCTGCGGGCCCTGGCCCGGATATTCGGTGTAGACGATGACCTGGACGTCCGAGAGATCCGGGATGGCATCGAGCGGCGAGTTCTTGAGCGCCGAGAGGCCGGCCGTAACGGCGAACACCGCGCCGATGAGCACCAGCATCAGGTTGCGCGACGACCAGGCGATGAGACGGCCGATCATTTGGGCTGATCTCCCTGGCTCAGGCCGCGCAGCGCGGCCTTGAGATTGCTCTCAGCGTCGATGAGGAAGTTGGCCGCCACGAGAACGGACTCGCCCTCGCTCACGCCTTCGCGGACCTCGACATAGCCATCCCCGCGGCGACCGAGCTTGACGGGCCGCGGCTCGAAGCGTCCGTTACCCTTGTCGAGGATGACGAGCTGGCGGGTGCCGCTGTCGATCACGGCGCTCGTCGGCACGGCGACGACCGGGGTCTCGCCGCCTGTCGTGATCTCGGCGTCGACATACATGTCAGGCCGCAGGATCCCGTCCGGGTTCTCGAGCTCGACGCGCACGCGGATCGTGCGCGTCTCGCGGTTGATCTGCGGGTAGACAAGGATGACCTTGCCCGTGAAGGCTCGGTCGACATAACCGCGCGGCCGCACCGTCACGCTTTGGCCCGGCACAACGCTTGCCAGATCACGCTCGGCCACGTCGACGAGGGCCCATACAACCGACAGATCCGCCAGGCGGAACAGCGCGTCCCCCGGCGCCGCGCGCGCACCCTCGACGGCCGTACGCTCGAGCACGATGCCGTCGCGCGGCGCCGACCACGTGATCGAGAGGGGCACCTTCCGCGTGCGCTCGATCTCGGCCATCACGTCGGCGGGAACCGCAAGGTTCTCCAGCCGGCGCCGGGCGCCCTCGGCGATGAGGGGCGCCGAGCCTGAAGGCTGGCTGACGACAGAGAGATACTGCGCGGCGGCGGCAGCGATGTCGGGCGAATAGAGGCGCAGCAGCGGCTCGCCCCGGCGCACGCGATCGCCCGTCGTGACGCTGGCGACCTTGTCGACGAAGGCTTCCGCGCGCAGCGACACGACGGCGACGCGCCGCTCGTCGAGCTGGATCGTACCCGGCGCTCGCAAGGAACGCGCAAGAAGGCGACGCTCGACAGGTTCCGAGCGCACGCCGGTCCGCTGCAGCTTGCCGAGGCTCACCTTGACGGTCCTGCCGTCATCGTCCTCGCCCTCGTAGACGGGGACGTAGTCCATCCCCATCGTGTCCTTCTTCGGCACCGGCGAGGTGTCGGGCAGACCCATCGGGTGGCGATAGTAGAGGACCTTGCGCTCGCCCGGCGTCGGCTCCTCGGCCTCGGACTTCGCGGCAAGGTTCTCCCGGAAATCCGGCTCCTCGCTGTCACGCACGGGACGGAAGTCCCGGCCGTCCGCCGTCTTGGCGGGCGACGCGCTGTATGCCGGCTTCCCGTCAGGGTCGCGGTAGTAGAGGATGGCGCCATTGGGTTCCGGATGCGCGCTCTGGGCATGGGTGGGAGAGGTCACGCCCGAGAGAATGGGCCAGCGGCCCGATCCCAGCCGATAGCCGGCGGTAAGGCCCCCGCCGCCGATGGCGAGAACCATCAGATATGAGAGAGTTCGCCTCATGGCCGTCTCCGTTCGGGCGGGCCGCGCGACGCATGCCGCCGCGGACGCCCCGGACATCACGATCGAAATTGACTTGCCCGGGCGCCTGTCCGGCGCCCGCGCGCCCGCCGGCCGCGGCGACCCGCACGGTTCTCAAGCGGCATGCGCCGGAATTGCGCGGGTCGACGCGGCCGGGGCCTTCGGTCAGTCGCTGGCCTTGACGACGACGGTGCCATGCACGCTGTCGGCCTCGCCCTGGACCCTCGCCATCAGTTTCACGGCCCAGCCGCCGGCCATCACGAGATCGGTCTGAAAGCGGTAGACGCCGGGCTCGGTGCTGGGCAGGGCCTTCACCGCAGCGGTCATCGTCTCCATGCCCTCCGGCGACATGTCGACACGGAAGCGGGTGATGACAGCGTCGGGCACGGACTTGCCGGTCCGCTTGTCGACGAGCCTGACGGCGACTTCGACGCCTTTGCCCTTCTTCACCTCGACCGAGACGGGCGTGAAGTCGTAGTCGCTCGCGGCCGCCAAGGCAGGCCCCTGGCCAGTCGATGCGATGAGGACGAGTGCCGCAGCGGCACCACGGATGATGGAGGTCATGGATGTCTTCCCAAATCTGATCGCGCCCCGGCGGTAACCGGGACCGCAGGGCCATTCGCCGCACGCATGGCGGCGTGACGCGGCCATGATGGCCGCTGCCGGACGATCAGCTTCGGGGAGGGTCGGGCTCGGGCGGCAGCGCGAGCGACACAATCTGCTCGGGGCCGTGCCGCCGATAGAGCGCGCGTGTCGGCACGACAGTCGCCACGTGTGGCACCTCGAGCCTGACAACCTTGAAGCACTTCGCCGCGCATTGGGTGAGCGCGAGGCAATCCGGCTGCTTCGCCTGGCAACCGGCAGCCTCTTCTTCGCAGTCTGCGGACATCGCCCCGTCCATGGACATCGCCGTGTCCATGGACATCGTCGAGCTCATCTCGTTACGCGGAAACGCGACGACACCTGTCCAGGAGGCGTGCACGGCCGACAGGGTGACCGCCAAGGCGATCATCAGAAGCAGGATCTGTCGGAGCACACTCGTCATGCCCGATGACAACTCACGATTTCATGCTGTCGGTCAACCGAACGTTTTGTGATTGAACCGGATGTATAGGGCGGCTTGATGTCGCGCCCCAAGCAAAGCGACCAGACACCGGGCGCCAAGAAGGGACGTTTCTGGCCTCAACTGCGCAGATACTTGATGAGCGCTGCGACCGCCAGGACGAAGAGCGTAAGCGCAAGCAGGCCGACGAGCCCCATGCCCCACATGTGAGTTCCACCACCGGGCATCATGTCGCCCATCATGGCCTTCGCTCCCTTCGTTCACACGGCGGACAGCCGCTGCACAATCCCGGCACGTCCGACGCACCTCCACGCCGCTCGAGGGCGTGGCGCGAGAGCCAGTCACAGCCATTCTTCCCCATCGCTCGAACATCCTCAAGCGACGCGGCGAGCCCTGTCTTGCCGATCATTTCTCAAACCTTCACCAGCAGGGCTGTGGCATACATCACACCGATACCGCAGATGACGCCCGCGACTGTACCCGGCGCGAGCCAGGCGCTCCCGCTACCGCCCGTTCGGCGGGCGAGATAGGCGCTCACTTCGACGATGACCTGCAGGATGGCGCCTGCGCCGACAGCCAGCGCCACGGCGGACCAGTGGGGCGCGTAGCTCAGACTGCCGAGCCAGATGCCGAAGATCGCCGGCACACCCGCGAGCAGCGCGAGCGCCGCGAAGGCCGGCAGCGACAGGCGCTCCTCGACGACCGGCGCGACGATGCCGATGCCCTCCGTGATGTTGTGCAGCGTAAAGCCGAGCACGAGGAAAGTGCCGAGGCTCGCCGCCCCGGCGGCGAATGCCGCACCGATCGCCAGGCCCTCGCCGAAATTGTGCAGCCCGATGCCGAGCGCGATGCAGGTTGCGAGCGCGAACCCTGTCGGCGCGCCGCGCTGGCGGCCGACGAGGAGGAGCACGAGGAACGCGGCCGCGGCGACGAGAAGCACCATGACGGGGCCCTGGAAGGCCGCGGCGGACCGGTCGGCCATCTCCAGCGCATCCTCGAGCGTGTCGACAAGCAGGAAGGCCAGAAGACCGACCGTGACCGAAAGGACGAAGCCAAGCCCCCTTCGGCCGATGCCGCGCAAGGCCGGGTAGAACATCATGCCGATGACGACCGGCACGATGCCGACGAAAGCGCCGAGGAGTGCCTGCGGGCCCAGCTGGCCGATCTGCGCCCGGGGGGTGGTCACCGCGACCTCGATCTCCTTCTCGAAGACGACGCCCGTCCTGGTCAGCAGCTTGATCGCGTGCTTCTCGCCGAGCACCCAAGGATAGGGGATATGCAGCCATGCCGTCGCCAGGCGATCGAGCGGCCCGGGGGGATCCTGCGTGAACCGCCAGTAGGCTTCGTCGACCTGGACCTGCGCGATGATCATCGGTTCGGAACCGCCGGCGCGAATGCCGAGATGGATACCGCGATCGTCGAGCACCGTCCGCTCGAACGTGAGCTTCTCGACCGGCGGCGCACCGCTGTCGAAAGCCGCGAGCCAGTCGTTCGCCACGAGAGCGATCACCGCCAGGACGAGGGCGAACAGGGGCAGGGCCAACCAGAGAAGGGCGGCGCGCGGCCGCACGGCGCGGGAGGAGCCTTCCCGCGCGACGGCGGCGGTCCGGGGAGGAAGCATCTCGTTCATGACGCCACCTCGACGACATCGAAGACACCCATCCAGCCCAGTTCGGCGAACTCGGACTGATGCGCATGGAACATGTAGGCCCCGGCCTCGTGAGCGCGGTAGGTGAACTCGAGGATGCCGCGCTGTGCCTGACACAGCATGACGGTATCGACGGTCCGCAGTGTTGGTGCGAGTGTCGTCCCCTGGTCGTAGTAATCGAAGAAATTGCCGTGCAGGTGGAATGAGTTGATCGGATCGAACTCGAGTATGTTGACGATATAGATGCGCACTGGCCGCCTGCGTTCGATGCGGATCGGGTTCTTCAGGAAGTGATGGGCGACCGTGTTGACTGCATAGATTTCATTCTCGCCGTCGAAATCGGTGTCGAATCCGTTCATCACCATCACGAACTCCTGCCACTGCCGGTTCTCGTCCGTGCCAAGGAGGCGTGACCGGGCGGCGGCAGCGTGCTCGGGATGGCGGGTCGGATCAGGATCGATGATGAAGGCACCGTACAGGCCCTTGTGGATGTGCCTTTTCAAGGGCTCGGCGTGGCAGTGGTAGAGATGGCAGCCGAAGGGCAGGGCGTCGAACTCGTATATGAACTCGCCGCCGGGCCTCGCCTCCCCGGCACCGGGCACGCCGTCCATCCGGGCGGCATGCATGCCGTGAAAGTGCATCGTATGGGGATGCGATCCCTCGTTGCGGAACACGATGCGCAGCCGGTCGCCCTCGGTGGCGCGCAGGGTCGGGCCGGGCACGCGGCCGTTGTAGGTCCAGGCCGGGAAGATGACGCCCGGCGCGATCTCGATCTCCTTGTCCTGGGCGACGATCTCGAAGGTGCGCAGCCTGCTGCCATCCGGCAGTCGCGAGATCGTTCCCGTGTTCCAGTCCGTCAGCATGGCCGCCGGGTCGAAACCGTTGCGCCCGTCATCGACCGTTCCCACGGTGATCATGTTGCCGTGCCCAGTGTGGGACCCGCCGGCCAAGGCTTCAGGGCCGTGAGCGACCGGCACACCCTGGGCCGCCGCCCGCCGTTCCCCGGCGAAAGCGCCAAGGAGGGCCCCGCCCGCCGCGGCGGCGCTTCCGGAGAGCATGCCCCGGCGACTGATGCGTTCGTGGAACCAGCGTCGCATCGCCAGACTCTTCATCTCTTCGACACACTCGCTCGTTGCCGATGATATTGCTCATGCAACCTATTTGCAAATCTATCCGCGGATGCCGACGGGCATGAGGAACGGGCTACGGCAGTTTCCGATTCAGCTGAATTGGAAAGCGCGTATATCATATTGAAATCAGACAACTTTCCTCGCCGAACGGGCATCCGTCTCAGCGGAGAATGATCCAAAGCGATCCCGGCCTCTCTTCGCTGCCTCGGCGGGCTCGGCAGACAAGCCAAACCGCTGGTCGAGGCGGAGGACCAACTTCAACGCCCGCCGCGCCCCCTTGGCGCAGCGGGCTTGTGGGCACTCTCCCAACAGCGATCATTGCTCGCCCGACAGGTCGATCATCGAGCGGCTCCAGTCGGCCAGGAAACGCGCGCGGCGGGCCTCGTCCTGCACGGCGAGCAGGGCGGGCCCGATCGTGATCGGCCGGAACAGGCCGGAGTCGACGACCGAAAGAGGGCCGTCGACCTCCGGCGGCGCGCCGCCGTCGAATCCGAAGAAGAAGGCCCGCTCGCGACCGGTGCGCTGCCCACGCGGCGAAAGCAGGTAGTCAACGAAGGCAGCGCCGAGGTCCGGCCGGCCAGCAGTCGACGGAACCATGGCGCCGCGGCTCAGGACCACCGTATAGTCGCGCGGCAGCACGATGCGCAGATGCGCCCCAGCGCGCACGCGGGCATAGGCATAGGAGCCAAGCAGGTTGTAACCGATGAGGAGGCGCCCGCTCGCAAGATCGTCGAGCAGGTCGCTCGTGCAGCAGTGCACGACCGCTCGCGCCCGGCCGAAGCTCTCGATGAGGCGTCCATAGGCGCTCGTCTGCCGGGCGTCGGTGATCGTGAGGAGATATCCGATGCCCGAGCGCCGCGGATCGTAGGTGCCCACCCGGCCGCGGTAGCTGTCCTCCTTCGTCCGCAGCAGCTCGGCCAGCTCCACGCGCGTGCGCGGCACATCCTCTGCTGGCACCGCGTCATAGTTGTAGACGATCACGGCCGGCTCGAAGGTGAAGCCGAACACCTCGTCGCGCCATTTTGCCCAGGACGGCGTCCGTGCCGTGTCCTGCGATCGGTGCTCGAGGGCACAGCCGTCGTTGGCGAGCCTCACCAGATGGTCGACGGCAGAGGAAAGGATCACGTCCGCCAGGGGGCGCCCGGCTTCGCAGGCGATGCTCGCAGCCAGCTTGAGATCATTCGTGACATATTCGACGTAGGTGACGGCCACACGCGGATGTTGCGCCTGGAAGTCGCGGATCAGGGGCTCCATCGCGGTGAGATCTGCGGCTGCATGGATGGTCAGCACCGCGTCCTGCGCCGCGACGGCGGGGAACTGCGTCGTTTCCCGGGCCTGCGCGACCGCGGCGAGCACCGGGACAGCGAGGGCGGCGACGAAACGCCCGACGATTCCGCGCATCGTTTCAGCTCCGTTCGTCGAGGATGCGCGGGAAACTGAGCGTCACGGTGAAGCCGCTCTCGTCCGGCTCGCGGAAGGAGAGGGCGCCGCCATGGGCCGTCGCGACCTCGCGCGCAATGGCGAAACCGAGACCCGTGCTGCGGCCCCCACCCGACGGGTCGCTGCCGAAGCGTTGCGTGACGCGCTGCCAGTCCCCCGGGGGAATGCCGGGCCCATCGTCGAACACGTCGACGAAGGCCGAGCACGCGTCCGTACGGACACAAACCCCGAGCCGCGCCGCCGCCCCGTGCCGCAGGGCATTGTCGATGACGTTGGCGATCGCCTCGCGAATGCTCACCTGGTCGCCGTTCACGTGCACCGGATGGTCGGGTCCCTCGAAGGAAACGACGATGTCCGGGCTGATGGACACAGGGACGGCGTCACGCAGCGTGCGTCGCGCCAGCGCGACGATGTCCAGGCGCTCGAATGGCACGGCCTCGGTGCGGTGAATGACCATGGCATGGCTGAGCAACTGGTTCGCGAGGCGGCCGAGCTGCCCGGTCCGTTCCTGTACGCGTTCGAGATGGTGGCGCCGCTGCGCCAGATCCGTGTCGTGCGCCAGCAGATCAACCTGGGCGGAAAGCGCGGCGAGGGGCGTGCGCAATTGATGCGCCGCGTCGGCGATGAAGCGTTGCATGAGCGTCATGCGTCCCTTCAGCCGCTCCATGAAGTGATTGATCGCAGCCACGAGCGCACGGATCTCGCGCGGCGTGTCGAGCGACAGGGGGGTGAGGTCTTGCGGATCGCGCGCCGTCAGCGCCGTCTCGATCCGGGCGAGCGGCCTTAGCGCATGGCGAACCGCGAAGACGACACCGCCAAGGGCGAGCGCGCTCATCGCCAGGACGAGGACGGTGGCGTTGAGAGTCAGGTCCCGCGCCAGGGACCAGCGTGCCTCCGCGGTCTGAGCCACGACGACGCGGGCCCAGCCCTGAACGGCGGGATCGGCAAAGACGCGTCCCACGGAGGCAAGGCGCACGGGCACGCCACGGAACCGGCCATCGGAGACCGTGGGACGGGACGCTTGAGCACCGGCGGGGGGTCGGCCGTCGAGATCCGGATAGCCGGCGAGCAGATCGCCACGGGGGCCGGTGACCTTGTAGAAGATGCGGTCACGCTCGGACAGCGCCAGCATCTCGAAGGCAGAGATGGGCAGCTCCACCGTCAGGGCGCCGTCCTGCACCGTGAGCGCCTCCGCGATCTGCAGGGCCGCTCCGACCAGAAGCCGGTCATAGGCTTCGTCCGCGGCCGCGCGGGCGTAATACCAGGCAGCAGTCGTCAATCCCATCGCACCGACGGCGAGGACCAGGGTGATGGTGCCCGCGAGGCGGGCGAAGAGCGATGGTTCATGGCGTGGCATGCGGCACCAGTTGGTAGCCGAGCCCCCGGATCGTGCGGATCTCGGCGCGCGCTCCCTCGAGCTTCCGGCGCAGCCGCCCGACATAGAGCTCGATGACGTTCGGCCCGGACGCCTCCTCGAAGCCGAAGATCTGGTCGAGCAGCTCCTCTTTGCTGAAGACGCGGCCGGGGCGGGACACGAGGATCTCGAGCAGCGTCAGCTCCCGCCGCTTGAGGTTGACCTCCCGGTTGCCGATGCGGACGGCCCGTGCGCTACGGTCGAGCACGATGTCGCCGCAGACGAGGACGTTCGTCGCACGCCCCTCGCGCCGCCGCAGCAGCACACGCGTGCGGGCCTCGAGCTCGCGGAAGTCGAACGGTTTGACGAGGTAGTCGTCGGCGCCGAGGTCGAGGGCGCTCACCCGATCCTCCACCTCCGAGCGCGCCGTCAGCACCAGGACCGGCGTATCGTTCCTGGCCGCGCGCAAACGTTGCAGGATCGAGAATCCGTCGATGCCCGGCAGCATGATGTCCAGAATGACGAGATCATAGGCGGTGAAGTCGAGGATCTCGGCGGCCGCCTGCCCGTCCATCTCCCAGTCGACAGCATGGCCGCAGCGTGTGAGCCGCGCGACGATGGCCTCGCCCACATCGCGGGTGTCCTCGACCAGAAGGATGCGCATCGCGCCCGACCGACCTCACGGTGACAGCATGGTGACAGGTTCGCCCTGTAGCTCGGAGGTGAGCCTCTCCGACCGGGAGGATTAACAAGAATACCAGCATGAGGGAACGCTATGACCACAGAAATATCCACGTGAACCCGGCGCAGCGGTACGCATAGACCGCCCCCGGTGACAATTAACAGACCCCGACTGCACTGAAACGACACGATGGCGTGGCGCCAGACAAGTATTGCCCGGCAATGCCCGCACGAGGAACGGCCCATGAGGACAATCGCCAAGAAGAAGGCGCGGAGGGGACTGCTCGTCCTTGCCGCAACCGCAGTGCTCGCGACGGCGGCGGCCGCGGCGCCTGAGAAGACCGAATGCCTCGTCGGCGCAAAGCCGGGCGGCGGCTTCGATCTGACCTGCCGGCTCGCCGCCAATGCATTGACGGCGGCAAAGCTCATCGACCGGCCGATGGCCGTGACCTACATGGAGGGCGGCGTCGGGGCCGTGGCCTACAACCACGTCGTCGGCACGCGTCCGGGCGATGCCGGGCTCGTGACGGCCGCCTCCTCGGGCTCGGCGCTGCTCCTCGCGCAGAAGAAGTTCGGCAACCACGACGCGGATGCCGTGCGCTGGGTCGCCTCGGTCAGCGCCGACTACGGCATCGTCGCGGTGGCAGCGGATTCCCCGTACAAGACGCTCAAGGACCTGGTCGAAGCCTTCAGGAAGGCACCCGGCGACTTCCCCATTGGCGGCGGCGGCGCGGTTGGCAGCCAGGACTGGATGAAGGCCGCCGTGCTCGCCAAGGCGGCCGGCATACCGGCGAAAACCATCCGCTACGTCGCCCTCGAAGGCGGCGGTGCGGTCCAGACGAACCTCCAGGGGGGCTTCATCAAGATCGCTTCGGGCGATGCCTCGGAGATGGTCGCCAATCACAAGGCGGGCAAGATCCGCATCCTCGCGGTCATGGCCGACCAGCGCCTGCCGGGCGATCTCGCCGAGGTGCCGACCGCCAGGGAGCAGGGCTTCGACCTCGTATGGCCGATCTGGCGCGGCTTCTACGTCGGGCCGAAGGTGAGCGACGCCGACTATGCCTGGTGGGTCGAGACCTTCCGCAAGCTCACGGCGACCCCTGAATTCCGGAAGGAACGTGAGGCCCGCGGCCTCTATGCCTTCGACGAATTGGGCGCCGCCTTCGACGCAACCGTGAAGAAGGATGTCCGGCGCTTCCGCGAGCTCGCCAGGGAAGCGGGTCTCTGAGCCGACATACGGAGGGAGGGAAAGACATGGCGCGATCGTCGCCGATCACCAACCGTTCGGGCCGGATCGCCGCAGCGATCCTCCTCGCCCTGGCATGCATCCTGTTCGTGGCCGCGACACGCATCGATTATGCCTTTTCCTCCGACCCCCTGGGACCGAGGGCCATACCGCTGATCCTGGCGGCCGCGCTCGGGCTCTTCGCGCTGCGCTACGGGTTCAGCCCCGGCCCCGCCGAGGTGTTTCCGCGAGGGCCGCTCCTCCTGCGCAGCATCGGCTTCGTGGCCGTGTGCTTTGCAACGGTGGCGCTGCTCGATCTCCTCGGCTTTCTGCCGGCCATGGCCGTGCTCATCGGGGTCACGGCCCTTCTCTTCGGCGCCACACCCCTGCAAGCCGCCGTGGTCGGCGTCGTGCAGGCGGCGTTCTGGTTCGTCTGCTTCAAATACGCGCTCGGCACCTACCTGCCGATGGGTTCGATCTTCACGGCGGGGTGAGGCGATGTCGTTCGACTATCTGTGGACCGGCTTCGGCGTGGCGCTGCAGCCGCAGAACCTCTTGTACGGCCTGATGGGCTGCTTCCTGGGCACGATCATCGGCGCCCTGCCTGCGATCGGGCCGATCAACGGCATCGCGCTGCTTCTGCCCATCGCCTTCGCTGCCAAGCTGCCACCCGAAAGCACCATGATCCTGCTCGCGGCGGTCTACTATGGCGCCGAATACGGCGGGCGCATCGCCTCGATCCTTCTCAACGTGCCCGGCGATGCCGGGGCCGTGATGACCGCCGTCGACGGCTATCCGGCCGCACGGCAGGGCAGGGCGGCCGAGGCGCTGACGATCTCCGCCCTGTCTTCCTTCGTCGGCGGAATCCTGGCGGTCGTCGGCTTGACCTTCTTCGCCCCGGCGCTCGGGCTCATCGCCATCAAGTTCGGCCCGGCCGAATACGTCGCGCTGATAGTCTTCGCCTTTGCCACGCTCGCCTCGATGGTCGGGCACGAACCGGTGAAGACCTTGATCGGCTGCACGCTCGGCCTGCTGCTCACGACCGTCGGCCTCGACCCGACCTCCGGAGCCTATCGCTTCACCTTCGACCAGCCGGAACTCCACGACGGCATCGAGTTCATCATCCTCGTCATCGGCCTGTTCTCGATTTCCGAAGTCCTGCTGATGCTCGAGCACCAGTTTGCCGGCAACCTGAAGCCGATCCCGGTCGGCAGGGGTTTCCCGAGCTGGGCCGACATCAAGGCCTGCTTCTGGCCCACGTTGCGCAGCTCGGCGAGCGGCTTCGTCATCGGCGTGCTGCCGGGCACTGGTGCGTCGGTCGCGAGCGCGGTCGCCTACACGACCGAGAAGCGCCTTCTCGACAGGGGAACCTTCGGCAAGGGCGACCTGCGCGGCGTCGCGGCTCCCGAGGCGGCGAACAACGCCGCCGCCGGCGGCGCCTTCGTGCCCATGCTGACGCTGGGCGTGCCGGGTTCGGGGACGACAGCCGTGATGCTCGGGGCGCTGATGCTCTACAACATCACGCCCGGCCCGCAGCTCTTCACCGAGCGACCTGAGATCGCCGGTGGCCTCATCGCCTCCATGTATGTGGGCAACGTGCTGCTGCTGCTGCTCAACATTCCGCTCATCGGCCTGTTCGCGCGCATGCTGCAGGTGCCCAACATCTGGCTGATCCCGGCGATCGTCGTCTTGTCGATCCTCGGCGTCTACACCGCCTATTCGAGCGTCCTGTCGGTGCTCATCATGCTCGGCATCGGGGTCGTCGGCTGGGCGCTGCGCAAGCTCGGCTTCGACCTGGCGCCCGTCGTCCTCGGTTTCGTGCTGGGCAAGGTGCTGGAGACGAACCTGCGCAATGCGCTGGCGATTTCCGGCGGCGACCCGTCCATCCTCCTCGGCAGCACGATATCGATCGTCCTGTGGATCGCTGCGGCCATGATCGTCGTCCTGCCGTGGTGGCTCGCCCGCCGCCGCGCGCAGCAGCGCCCCCTGCAGGAAGTGCAGGGCGCCGCCGCGCTCGAGTGACGCAACCGCCCATCGTTGCGCTTTCCGGGAGGAGAGGGGGCCTCGGTTCTCCAAGGCCCCCTTCGCCATACGCTTCCGGCGCACACCACGCGGCTCCCGCTGGCCTGCCGCAACAGCCAGGTTCATTCGCGGAGCACGACGGTCCCGTTGCCGAACTTGGCTGCGATGAGGGCAGCAAGCTCGGTCTGCTTGTGCAGGCCGAGCTTTGCATAGATTCGTCCGACATGTACGCGCACGGTGTGGAAGCTGATCCGCAGCGACTGCGCGATTTCCTTGTTCTGATTGCCAGCCGCCACGAGGAGTGCGATCTGCAGCTCGCGCGGCGTCAAGACCTCGATGACATCCGGACTGGCGGGGCTCCTGTTGCTGCGCAGAACCGCATAGCGATGACCCGCCATCATGAATGTACCGAGAAACGTATCCGCCCCGTCGCGTGTCTGGTCCAGGTCGACGACGAGGCATTCCGCCCCGGCGAGTGAAAAGCGCGCCAAGGCCTCGACGGAACGGGACGACGGGGAGGCCATGACCTGAACGGGTTGCATCGTCTTCCCTCGGATCGACGATCAGCCTGTCATTCACCTGCGAGCGCATCGACGATTCGCGCCGTACCCTTTACGGGCAGCAACCATCGCGGCGTCGCCTACGATCTACCCACGGCCATCCGACATCGAACACAAGATATATAGAAAATGTCAGCGGAAGGGGAATTCAAATAAATAATACAAACACATTCCCCCATTGTATTATCTTTATATTTCTTATTTGGCGACAGCCAGTCTTGCGCAATTCGAAAGCGCAGAGGACTTCCGCTTGCGCCATGATAGCCAAAGTTGCGTCATGTTGAAAGAGAAACCTCGCGACAGGTGACGACGGAGGGAGAATCCCACCGTTCGACGCGGCAGGTGCGACGGCCTTCATGGAGTGCCTCCTTCACCCCGATGACCGCCGAGCGACCACGGCCTTCTTCGAAGAGCCCCGCGTCAGGGCAGCCGCACCATCAGGGCGGGGCCGGGCCGCGGCCGCGACGGATCGGACAGAGCTTCGATCGTGGCCGGGCGCAGCCTGACCCCGCTGTTGACGCTGCCCGCCGGGGCGAGCACGGTTCCCCGCTTGCAACCATGCGACAGTCCCTCCGGGTCGAGGACGCCCGCGGTGTGAACGCCGATCACCGCGGGCTGGCCGTCGATCCGCGCCATGATCGGGCTCCCGCTGTGACCGGGACAGGTATCGACGGTGTGGAAGAGGCGATGATCGTCGAACCGCACCAGTCGCTCGGCGTGGCGCCAGAGCGTGCCCACGGGACGGTCCGAGGGATAGCCGGCGACCGTGACACGCCCCGCCTCACGCAGTCGCGACAGGGCCGCGGCTGACAAGGGCTTCATTGGTACGAAGCGGCCGATCTCAGAGGGCACGGGCCGCCTGAGCACGATCAGGCCCCAGTCCCAGGCGGTTCTCTCCGGCCCCGTGAGGAAACCGCGCGGAACCCAGTATTCGCGGGCCTCGATCGAGCCGAAGGGCATCGTGGCGCGATCGCGCCGGCCGGGGATCACAAAGATGCGGCGGGGGGCCGCCGCCCGCCCGATGCTCCACAGGCAGTGGGCGGCGGTGAGCACCCGTCGGGGCCCGATGAGAATACCGCTGCATCCCGAGCACTGCCCTGACCCGAAATCCCGGCACAGGTGAACGAGGGTGTTCCAGGGAAACTGGCGGGTGCGTATCTCCTGCACGCGGCTGTCGATCGGCCCGATGACCGCCAGATCCTGACCGTCTTCCATCCACTCGGCGAGCATGGCGGCTACTCCGACGGGCGTTCGGCGCCAGGGTCGGGCGGTGGGACGTCGGGCAGGCCGGACGCCCCATGGGACAGGCGAACACGCAGCCGTTCGAGGAGATCGTCGCGATCAGGGCGGGCCACGAGGAACGCGACCGCACCTGCCAGGAAATCCTCGACGGGATCCGCCAAAGTCCCATTCGCCGCGAGGCTCGTCCGCTCCTCGGCGTCGGCCTCCGCGAGCACGCGTTCGACGATGGCCGCGAGCGTCGGGGCATCGGTATCCTCGCAGGCCGCATGGGCCGTCCTGGACGCACGGCGGACAGCGGCCGCGTCTTCCCGTGCCGGGCTGGAGGGCGACGCGCAGATCATGGCGACACCTCGCTGTGGCGAGCCGCGCGCTCGAGTGCGCGCAGACTGAATCTGGCCAGCTGCTCGATCGTTCCGGGAGCCGGCCCCTCGTCTTCGTCCTCGAAGGTGAGGGTGTCCTTGCCGAGGATCGGATTGAGAATGCCCTTCAGCAGCAGTTCCGCCGCGTGCTGATTGGGGTCCGTGGAGAAATCGATCGGATGTCCGGACGGGCTCACGATCTTCGCCGGCTGGACGAAGATGTCGCCCGGCTTGGCGACAACCGGTCCCTTTCCCGGGATGAGCTCGACGGGACGCCCGTTCAGCAGTTCGAACAGCTTCTTCAGGTCCTCGCTCTTCTGGGCACCCTTTCCCCTGATTTCCTGGTAGATGCGGCCGAGCGTCGTGTTGGCGCTCGTCGGACGCGTCTCCCCGACATAGAGCGGTCGCCCGTCGAGCGTCGGTGCGGAATAGACGTAGAGCCCCTTGTCGTTCTTGCGCCAGCCGGGCGGCGTGATGAAGGGACGGCCCCTTTCCTTCCTCTTCTTCAGGGCGAGCAGGGTCTCGATGGAGACCGGCGTGCCGACCGCGACCTTGAATTCCGGAACGGTCACCAGCCCCGGCTTGGGACGTGCCGGCGTGGAAGCCTCGTGGATGCCCCAGGCGGCCTGGTGGCCCTCCCATCGGTCCTGGGCATGCCTCAAGGCCGCACTGAGGCTCGCGTCGGCGAGCCGCTCGACCGATCGCCTCTGGCGCCGGCAGCGCGCGCATCGGCACATGTCGTCATCGTGAAGCATCGGCCAGTCTTCGAGGGTCATTGCCAGAACTCGCACCAAGCCGCTGACGCGTCCTGCCAGAGGGCGGCTTCGCCGCCTTCTGCCGCCGCGTTCCATTCCAGTTGGTCCTCCGCCACCGCCTCGACATCCCGCAGGACGTCGGTCGCGAGAACGCCCGGAGCAACGATGAACAGTGCCGCCAGGCGCAGGCGGCCGCTCGCAAGCGAGACTGCGAGGCCGCTCGCGAGCAGGGCAGGCATCAGCGCCTCCGCGACGAGGGGAACGAGCGGAGTATCGGTGACCCGCGGGCAGGCGATTCCTGCGTCTTCGAGATGCCGCGCGAGCGCCGGCGCCCCGTCCGCCCCGACGGGACTGAGCACGACCGGCCGGCGCCCGCCGAGCGCGGCCGCGAGAGCGAGCGTGTCGCGCGCGCAGTCGGCGAGGGCATCCGCGGTGCCCGGCGCCGGCGCCGAGACCGTCCACCGGCGGTTGTCGAGGCCGGCGGCGAGGGCGTGCAGGCGGTGGACCAGGCTCACGTCGCCGTCCTTCGGAAAGACGGAGTCAACCGGCCCGTCCCCCGGCCAGAAACATCCGGGAATGGTCTCCAGCCCGAAGGTCGTGCGCGCCTCCCGCCAGGCGCGCACAACCGGCCCCAGCGTGGCAGCCGCGTCGGCCGAGCCGGTGCTGCCGGACAGATGAGCGATCAGCCGATCGTCGCGACCGTAGAACTCCGGATCGTCGACGATCGCCCAGTGCGACTGCGGCAGCCAGACGGGCAGGGCCGTGGACAATCCGAGCACCCAGAACAGGCCGGTCGGCGCCAGCGACAGCGCCACGTCGAGAACGCAGGGCGGTCCCGCGGCCTTCCTGTCTTCGGGCGGATACCAGAACATGGCACTGCCCCCTGGTTGGTCCGGCCCTCGTCCTCACGCCACCGTCATGCGCGCGTCACGCGGCGGCAGTCCCACCGCCCAGCGCAGGTTCTCCGTGACGCCAGGGAAGCGCCGGCCCTCGTCCGTCATCCTGTAGGCGGCGAGCCAGGCCTCGGCATGGGCGCCGGCCGGCTGGGCCTCGATGTTGAATTGCTGCGGATCGTCGCCGGTCTCGAAGTCGCCGCCTGCGACCCAGAGGAGGACGCGGCGGCCGCTCTCTGCCATCTTCGTCC
Organism: Chelatococcus albus; assembly: GCF_030067675.1. Taxonomy (GTDB): domain Bacteria; phylum Pseudomonadota; class Alphaproteobacteria; order Rhizobiales; family Beijerinckiaceae; genus Chelatococcus_A; species Chelatococcus_A albus. The sequence continues at coordinate 218,491 of NZ_JASJEV010000001.1, forward strand.
GCTGCGACAATTCGCGGGCCCCGCCGAAGTGGCGATGCAGAACCTGCTCGACGACGTCCCACTTGTTGTTGGCGTCGAACGCCTTCTTGATGTCCGGCGTATCGAACAGATCGAGCAGTTGCCTGAGGTGCAGGCCAGCCTCCTGGGTGAGCGCCACGATGTTGCCGTAGCTTGCCCGGTCGAGCGCATAGCGCAGATCGGTGGCGAGGCGCTGCACGGTGGCGAGCGTGCCATAGGGGCGCTGCTCGAGTGTCTGCCCGCCACGGATGACCTCGCCGATCGTCAGATCGCGGAAATACTGGGCGAGCGCCGACATCAGTCCCACGAGCTGATAGTGGAAGTTGACGTTGACGATGGCTCCCGCCGGCCGCGGTGCCTTGCCGTAGTTGAACACACGCATGTAGGCGACCAGCCTGTCCCGCGGGCCGTAGCGGAGCGGCTGCCACTTCTCCAGGAGGTAGAGGCCGCGCGCGCCCGGGCCACGCTGGATGCGCATGCGCCCGTCGCGATAGAGGCGCCGCAGGATCTCGGCGACCCTGAACACCCCCGCTCGCTCATACTGGTAGATCATGTAGAGCTCGGCGGCGGCATGAAGCTGGCTCGGCACGACCGCGGCGTCGAAGTCCGCGACGAGTCGCGGCCAGGCGATCTCGCCGAAGGGCAGGGCCCCCTTCGCGCCGAGGCCGATCAGGTCGGCGAAGGCCGTCTGGTCGTCTCCGGCGGCGTCGCTCGTCAAGCGGCCGAAGCGGGCCTCGAATTCCGCCGCGATGCGGCGACGCTCGTCCGGCGGCAGCCCTTCGAGCTCCTCACGGGCGAAGCGCTGCCAGAAGCGCTGGATGGTCTCAAAGGTATCGTACGCCATCGCTCGATCCCGCGGGCCGCGGTCTCCTCAAGGGTCCGACGTCTCAGCTCTCCGCGGTCGGAGGGCGTTTGCGCACTTGACCGCCCCTGGCCGCCTCCGGCGCCTGCTCCTCGCCCTCGTCGCCCGGGCGCCGGCGCCGCTCCTCGCGCGGGGCCCGTGCCAACACGGTCCACGGCTCGGCATGCGGGTCGTCGCAAGGGTGTGGCGCGCAGACGTGGATGAACTCGATGTTGCCGAGCGTGCGCTGCACCGCGATCTGGAGGGTCGCGGCCTGGAGGCAGAGCTCGTGCAGGTAGAACTGCGCTTCCCGCCGCCAGGTCGTCATCTCCTCGCACGCCCACAGCACGCCATCATGCTGCAGGACGCTCAGGTCGTCGGTCTTGGCGCTGCGTTCGAGATACTCCCGCACGTGGCCCTCGACCTTGGCGACGACGGCGACAACCTCCTCGCTCGCCGCGTCGATCGCCTTTGCGGCTTCCTTCGCCTCCGCCACGGCGGCGTCGAAATCGGCCTTATCGATCACGCGCGGGCGCAGCAGCGGGGAGGGGGCTTCCGGCACGGCGTCGGGAAAGCTCTGCTGCATCTGCAGCCGCAGGGCCACCCGCAGGTCGCGGATGAAGCTGATCAACTCGCCCGACAGGGTGCCCGGCCTTGATATGAACGGCTCGCTCGTCGGCATGGTCATCTCCTTCTCGCGCTCGTCGCGTTCTCCAGCGGACGGTCGTCAGGGCCGTCCGAAGCGGGGCGGGACGAGGCCCCACCGCGCGGCGTGCTGATTGAGACCGTGGAACAGCTCGAGCGCGCTCTCTGTCGTCGGCGGCGGCGCGATCTCGATCTCCGCGCATGTCCCGGAGGGTGCGCCGAGGCGTCCTATGGCACCGTCGATCAGGCTCTCGATCCGGCTGAACACCTGCTCGCCGGGCACGCAACCGGGCGCGAGCGTCGCGATCAGCGCCTCCAGCCGCCGGTCGGCCAGCCGCTGCTGGCACAGTTCGGCCGTGAGGAGCCCTCGATGCACGTCACCGGGATCCGCCGTCACGATCGTCCCGCCCGCATCGAGCTTGCCCGCCCGCAGAAGGGAGGAGATCGCATCGAGGCTCGTCGTGAGCTCGCCCATGCGCGGGAAGCACTCGCCGGCGAGGCAGGTGGTGTTGGCCTGGTTCGCCGGCAGTTGCGGCGCGCGGAATTCCATGATGAGCAGGGCGAAGGCCGCTGCGCGCCATTCGGGCTCGCCGCTGCCGTCCGGATCACTCCCCAGCGTGTAGAGATCGATCGCACGATCCGTGTCGTAGAGGATCTTGTCGAGCAGGATCTGGCAGATGACGTCGTCGCCACAGCAGTCGCAGCCGAGGTAGCAATCGAGAAGCTCCGCGAGCCGGCCGCGCTGCACGACGAGATCGATCAGGCGGAGCGTCGCCGGGTCCGGCCCGCCGATGCCGGCGAGGCCATAGAAGGCGATGGGTGCCCGGGCCACGAACAGCAGCCGGTAGCCGCTGCGGCTCGACCGGAAGGCGTCGAGGAAGAGCTGGATCGCCTTGAGGAAGGTGGTGACCGCCGGCGCCTCTGGCTGCACGCGGTCGTCGACGACGTGCAGCAACCGGTGCAATTGCTGGACGGCGACGTCCGCCGTGGCGCCGAGCGCCCGCAGGCCGAGCACGTTGTGCTGCGCCGCGCGCTCGATCAGCTCGTCCATCAGGCGGCCAAGAACCTGCTCCTCGAGCAGCGCCCTGAGATCGAGATGGCCGCTCGCCTCGATGACGCGCAGCATCTCGCGCAGGCCGTGCAGGCCCCAGGGCCACTGATCGTTGCCGTAGGCCTGCTCGGTCGTGCCGGCCAGCGTCCGCAGGGCAAGCAGCACCGAGTCGCGGCGCGCCTGCAATTCGCTCGCGGGCACCGAAAGCAGGAAGCGGCCACCGCCGAGCCCGGCGCCCGCAAGCGACTCCCCGGCGAGGACGAGGACGAGCCCCGCCACCTCGTCGAGGCTCTGCGCCAAGCGCCGGTAGGGCAGGTTCATGGTCTGCGTCAGGGCGCCCACCATGCGGGCGAGCCGCGCATAGTCGCCCAACTGCCGTCGCGCCGCGAAGAGGCGGTCGCGCGCCCTCGGGTCGAGCGCCAGGCGGGCCGCCGCCGTGCCATCGCTGATGATGGAGCGGATCGCCTGGCCCCATCCCTGCAGTTCGGCCGATATGTCCTTGAGGCGGTGATCGGCCGTGAGGGCGCCGAGATCGCGCTCGACGTCGTCGATGGCCTGCTTGAGCTCGGCCCCGGTCGCCTGCGATTCCGGGCTGCGCGCGGCTTCACCGACAAACCGCGCCGGCACGACCGGCAGGCCTTCGGCCTCGGCGGCGAGCTTGCGCGCGTCCTGCGTGAACAGCCGCTTGAGGCCTTCGGCCACCTCCTGCGGATTGCGCGGATCGCCGATCCGCAGGCGCTGGCGGATGAGATTGTCGGCCCTCACTGCGACGGGTGTCCGATCGCGGATGACGGTGGTCTCGGAAAGGGAGGCTCGATCGTTCATGGCGACCTCACGCGGCCTTCGGTGTGATGATCCTGCCGCTGACGGGTGCGACGGGGGCGAGGCGGGCAAGCATGAGCTCGTTGAGTTCGAGCGGTTTGATCCCGGCCTCGATCGCATGGCGCGCGGCGCTCACGAGGAAGCGCGGCGGCAGGTCCACGGGGACTCGTCTGCGGGCGAGGAGCATTCCGCCACGCCGGATCGCCGCCTCGTCCTCCCTTCGGAAGGGGATGATGCTTGCGAGCGCCCTTTCACCCAGGCTGCGGCGCGGCTGAAACGCCATTTCGTCGACGACGGCAGGGATCGTCCGACGCGCCTCCCGCAGGAGCGGCGCCGGGATCCGGTGGCCCCGGCGCGGATCGTAGAGGCGCGACCAAACGCCGGCCAGGCGCTCAGCCTGCTCGGGATAGCCCATGCGATTGAGCGTCTCCGCCGCGATCGGCACGCGCAGATAGCCCGTGGGATGCGGACCGCCCGGCCGATAGGTCATCACCTTGTCCGGGGGATGGGCCAGGAACTCCGCCAGGCCCCAGGCGACGCCGGGCCCGCCCAGGAGAAGGGCCGCGACATCCGCCCATATCTCCTTCTGCCAGCGCGCAAAAATGCTGATGACGCGAGGATGGAGCCGCTCCTCCGCGAGGCGGCGCACGACCGCCGTGCGGTTCTCGACCCAAAGGCCGAGATCGGCCTGGAGATTGTGCGCAACCTCGTGCAGGAAGACCGCCTGCCAGGGCCGGTCGCGATCATAGGGAATCCGGATGAGCGGAAAGGGATTCCGCTCGCCCAGAAGGCGGTTCAGCGTCACCCCCCGGCGCATCGTGGCCGGCGAATAGCCGTGCTCGAGATAGGTGAGCGGGGCCACGAGCGGTCCAGAGAACATGCGCGGCGCTGCGGTCCGCACGGCAGCGTAGCAGTCGCGGGCGATCGAATCGTGGGCGGAGAGCGATCGGGCAAAGGCCGTGCCGCGCTGGCTGAAGATCTCGAAGAACAGACCGAAGGCCCGCCGCGCGCGATCGAGCTCGCGCTCGACCATCGCCATGGACAGAAGCCTGTCGTCCGTGGACGCCGAATGGTTCGTGCGGGCGAGGGTCTCCAGTCTCGTCCGCACATCGCGGTCGATCGCCTGCAGGCGGCGATTGGCGGCCTCGAAATGTTCCGGCCGCGGAGCGAAGGGCATGTCTTCCGGCCGAAGCCCGACTGAATCCGGCGTCAGGGCGACGAGCTGGCGGGCACGGCTCGCCAGCGTGCGCGCCTTGACGGCGAGGAACCGCTCGAGCGGGTCCGGCTTCGCTGGAAATGTCCGAACCTGGGTCATGACGAACCTCGGCCAAGACTTGTTCGGAAGACACCCGCCCCCCGTCAGCCGACGGTGATGGTGATGGTGGCTGGCCCCGGGACGCTGAGCGTGCGCCCGGCGCCCCCCGTGCGCTGGACGATCATCTGTCCGCGCGGCGAGGCGGTGCTGAGGCGACGCAACAAGGCCGGGTTCTGCGCGACCTTGGCGGCCGTGCGGGCGACGGCCTTGGGCTGGACCGCCGGCGGCGTTCCCCGTGCCGCAGCCGTGCGCTTGACGCTGCGCGTGATCCGGGGCAGGGCGCGGATCGCCTTCGGCCCCCCGCTCGAAACCAGTGTCCGCGCAGCCTTGGTCATGGCCTTCGCCGCCTGCTGTCGTTGCGCCGGGGGCATCGCAGCGCCTCGGTTCTTGATCACGGAGCGCGCCGCGAGTCCGGCGACGACCGGCAGCGCCCTGCGATCGCGCACGGCGACCTCGGCAACCGCCTCGAGGGCGTCCTCGACGGTTCCGCCTTCAGCTCTCAGCTTGCCGAGGACATTTGCGACCTGCGCCCCCACCTGGGCGGCCGGATGCGGGATCATCGACAGGATGGGACCGGCGCCTCGGGCAATGGAGCTGCCCGACGGACTCGTCGGCTTCCTCTGCCTCCATCTCGTCTTCGTAGTAGTCGCCTTCGTCTTCGCCGAAGAAGTCGCCAGCAAGATCGGCGCTGTCTTCTTCCCCTCCGAACGCGTCGAGGTCGTCCTCGAACATGTCGGCGGGACCCTCGGCCTCGGCATAGGCGAGATCTTCCATGAGGTCTTGTTCGCTGATCGCCATAGCGCCACTCTCCCGAAGCAAGGCTCGCCGCTCATCCTGTGCGGGGCCGGTCGGTTGTTCGCACCGGAAAGCCTAGGCCCGGGCGATCGCCGCGCGAAAGTCGGCCTCATGCCGTAACCCGAAGGCCTTAGCCCGCATGCGTGACGGACGTCGCGGCGCGGTCCCGGACGGTGCGCGGCGCGGCAGCGGCTGGCGACGGCGCCGGCAACGCCAGGCGCAGCCTTTGCGAGGAAGCATGCCTTCGTCCGCGGCTTCCGGAGCAGGCGAAACAAGCAAACTACGCCAATGCGTTGCAAGGACTTGTCGACACAGCGCGGCATGTCGCGGGAGCGATCTCACTCCATTTTCAGTTCCATAATATGTCTTATGCGAATCGCCTATGACCGCCCGCCCGCAAGGACGGTCCTCGCCCGGCCGGGTTCATCGCTCGCCCCGTTGCGAATGAACATCCGGCGGCGACAACGTCAGGTGATCGTCGGCCGAGCGCGCGACGCGCGCATCGAAGCGGGAGCTCTCGCGATCGAGCGTCCCGTGCAGCCAGGCGACATCGTCGCGAGACGGACGATTGAGCCGGAAGCGCGCGATCTGAAGCGGCACCATGTCGAGGCCGAGAAGATCGCCGGTCGGGGGATCGACACGCGCGAAATACATGATGGCCAGATCGTCGCGAAACTCCTCGTAGCCGGCGATGCCCTCGTAGTCGTTCAGGAAGTCACCGCATCCGTAGAGGATCAGGCGCCTTCGATGGACCTCGATGGCCTTGGCGTGATGCGAGGAATGCCCGTGGACGACGGACACGTCTGCCTCGTCGATCAGAGCCCTGGCGAACCGCTGCTGGTCCTGAGGGACGTCGTAACCCCAGTTCGAGCCCCAGTGGATCGAGACGACGACGACATCGCCCTGCCGCCGGACGGCACGCACCCGCCCGGCCACGTCTGCAACGGCCGCATCCGACAGATCGCGCAGGAAGCTGACGCCGGGCCTGTCCTGCCCGGCCGCCCAACCGGGTGGGACGCCGCTCGTCGCCATGGCGAAGGCGAAGACGAGAACCCGCCCCTTTCCGGCCACGTCGAGGATGGCCGGCGCGCCCGCCTCTGCCGCATCCCGGCCGGCGCCGACGCCCTTCACGCCGTGCCGGTCGAGGCAGGCGAGCGTTTCCAGCAGCCCCTCGCGTCCCCAATCGAGAACGTGGTTGTTGGCGAGAACGCAGCAATCGATCTGCCCGGCGCGGAGGCATTGGGCGTTATCGGGGCTCATCCTGTAGTTGATGCCCTTGGGCAGATAGGCGTCGCTGCGCGTGATGCTCGTCTCGAGGTTGATGACGCGCACATCGGGCTGCACGCGCCGGAGCTCCGCAAGTGCCTCCCCCCAGGGATAGTCGAAGCCGACGGGCCTGGGGATCGGCCCGTTCGCGAGTTCGGCGAGACGGACATAGTCGGTCGCCGAGGCTACGCAGGGCTCGTAGAGGACAGGGTCACTCGGGTGCGGCAGCACCTGGTCGATGCCGCGCCCGATCATCACGTCGCCGCAGAGAAAGATGGTTATCGCTGCCTCGGTGCGTGTCGCTCCGGGACGCGACGGATCGACGTCTCCCATGACGCTGCACTCTCGGCCCGGCACCGGAGACGCCGGCAGGCGTGTGCTGCCGTCGTCTTCGTCATTCTAGCAGGCCTCCCCCGCCGCCCGCAGCGGGGCCGGCGACCAAGGGGGCCGCGGCGGGCGGAACTCGTCCGATCCGGGGCGGCAATCCGCCGCGACTCGCTCGCATAGGCTATGATGTGCCGGCGCGTCGGGGACGGCCGAGACATGGCTGGACCGCGCAGCTGCATGCCGGAAGATCAAGTTCATGTCCCTTCACGAAAAACGACCGTCGTCCTCCCTCCCCGCGCCCTCCCGGGACATCGCGCGCCTTGTCGAAATCATGGCCGCCCTGCGGACGCCCGGCACGGGCTGCCCCTGGGATCTCGAGCAGGATTTCACGAGCATCGTCCCCTACACGATCGAAGAGGCCTACGAAGTGGCTGACGCGGTCGCACGTGGAGACTTCGTCGATCTCAAGGACGAACTCGGCGATCTCCTGCTTCAGGTCGTGTTCCACGCGCGCATGGCCGAGGAGGCGAAGCATTTCTCCTTCGGCGACGTGGTCGAGGCGATCACACGCAAGCTCATCCGCCGCCATCCCCACGTCTTCGGCGATGCGCGCAATCTCTCGCCCGAGGCGGTCAAGACGCTCTGGGGGCAGATCAAGGCCGAGGAGAAGGCCGAGCGGCAGGCCGCGCGACAGGCCGCCGGCACGTACGACGAGACGGCGAGCCTTCTCGACGGCATTCCCCATGCGCTCCCTGCCCTCGCCCGCGCCGACAAGCTGCAGCGCAAGGCCGCGACGGTCGGCTTCGACTGGAGCGAGACCACGCAGGTGATCGCCAAGATCCGGGAGGAGCTTGCGGAAACCGAGGAAGCGGTGGCCGCTGGCGACCGCACGGCCCAGGCCGACGAGATCGGCGATCTCCTCTTTGCCGTCGCCAATCTCGCCCGCCATCTCGACATCGATCCGGAAGCGGCCTTGCGCGGAACCAACGCCAAGTTCGAGCGGCGCTTCCGCCGCATCGAACAAAGTCTTGCCAAAAAAGGAAAAAATCCATCCGAGTCCACCTTGGACGAGATGGAAGCCCTGTGGCAGGCCGCCAAGGCGGAGGAAGCGGCCCCAGGAGGATGATCGTCCAGGGTCGAGGCAGCCCGGCGGCTCGCCCCTACCGTCCGATCGACCGTCATCCGGTCGAAGCTTCATGCACGAGGCGGGCCGCAGCGACGACGGAAGGGCGTCAGCGGACGCGCCTTGCGCCGAGGCAGCGGCGAATGAGGCGCGGTTCCTTCTCCGGCGCGATGCGAACGGCGAGCACGAGATTGCCGTCCTCGTCCGTGCGCCGCTCCAGCACCTCGGCCTCCTCGTAGAGCCAGTTGAGGGCAGCGCCATCCGCCGCATCGAGCGTCACGCGGTAGACGGGCCGCCCCTCCGCGATCCGCGCTTCGATCCCGGCCAGCAGGCGATCGAGCCCCTGCCCCGTCAGCGCCGAGACGAGCACCGGCCGGTGCTCCTGTGGCCTGCGTTCGGCGATGTTGGCGAGTTTCTGCCGCTGTGCCTCATCCAGGAGGTCTGACTTGTTCCACACCTCGATGATGCGGCGGCCGTCCTCCGCATCGATGCCAAGCTCCTGCAGGATGTTCTCGACATCGGCCGCCTGGGCCTCGGTATCCTCATGCGACACGTCGCGCACGTGGAGGAGTACGTCCGCCTCGATCACATCCTCCAGCGTCGCCCGGAAGGCGGCGACCAGCATCGTCGGCAGGTCGGAAATGAACCCCACCGTATCCGACAGGATGGCCTTCTCCCCGTGCGGCAGCTCGATCGCCCGCGCGGTCGGATCAAGCGTCGCGAACAGCATGTTCTCGGCGAGGACGGTGGCGGTCGTCAGGCGATTGAAGAGCGTCGACTTGCCGGCATTCGTGTAGCCCACGAGCGCAATGATCGGATAGGGCACGCGCCGGCGGCTCGCCCGGTGCAGCGAGCGTGTGCGCTTCACCTGATCGAGCTCCCGCTCGATCCGCGTCATGCGCTCCTGGATGAGGCGCCTGTCGGCCTCGATCTGCGTCTCGCCAGGCCCGCCGAGGAAGCCGAAACCGCCACGCTGGCGCTCGAGATGCGTCCAGGAGCGGACGAGGCGGCTCTTCTGGTAGGTCAGATGCGCAAGCTCGACCTGCAGGGCGCCCTCCCGTGTGCGGGCGCGGCGCCCGAAGATCTCGAGAATGAGACCGGTCCGGTCGATGACCTTGCAGCCCCACGCCTTCTCCAGGTTGCGCTGCTGGACGGGTGACAGCGCGCAATCCATGACGACAAGACCGATCTCCTCGGCCTTCACCGCGCCGGCGATCTCCTCGACCTTGCCCTTGCCGAGATAGGTCGCCGGCCGGATGGCATCGAGCGACGCGACGAAGGTGCGCACCACGTTCAGGTCGATCGCGAGCGCAAGACCGGCGGCCTCGTCGAGGCGCGCCTGCATGTCTCTGGCCGAAGCCGCGTCGGGCGCAGACTCGCCGCGCGGTCTGCGGACGACGTAAGGGCCGATGACGAACGCACGTGTTCCCGCGGCGACCGTCTTCTCGGGCTCGGCGAGATGCGCCGCCAGCGCGCCCCCTCGTTGCGCTCCCTTGCGCGTCTTCGGTTCGGTCACCTCACGCCTTCTCGGCTACGCCGTTTTCGTCCGCCTGTTCGAAGAGCTGGATCGGATGACCCGGCATGATGGTGGATATGGCATGTTTGTAGACGAGCTGCGAATGCCCGTCGCGACGGAGAAGGACGCAGAAATTGTCAAACCAGGTGACGACGCCTTGCAGCTTCACGCCATTCACCAAAAAGATTGTCAGCGGAACCTTGTTCTTACGGACGTGATTGAGAAAAGTGTCCTGCAGGTTTTGCGCGCGTTCGCCCGCCATCGTTTGAGCCTCGTGTGCCGTGCTGCCGCCGGTCCTGGCCGCGGAGCCACGCGTTGTTGTTGTCGCCGCGGCAACACTCGGTGGAGCACCGCCGTGACGAGACCGGTCGTCGCGCATTACAGGGCGAGAACCGCCCACGCGCAAGTGGTAATCAAACGATCACCCATTCCCACACGGCATCTCGCTGTGCACCTCCCGTGCTTGCCCGCCCAGCACAAGGCGAATCCCCGCCTGAGGCGCCCCGGCATCAGCTCGCACCGATGCCGAGGGACTTGAGTTTTCGGTGCAGCGCCGAGCGCTCCATGCCGATGAACTCGGCGGTACGCGAGATATTGCCGGAGAATCGGTTGATCTGCGCGATGAGATACTCGCGCTCGAAGATCTCGCGGGCGTCGCGCAGCGGCAGGCCCATGAGCTTCTCGCCGCCGGCCCCGGCCGGCGTGGTGGGCACGAGGGCGCCGATCTCCGACGGCAGCATGTCGGCCGTGATCTCGGCCTCCGGGTCGCCCCCGGCGAGAATCATCAGGCGCTCCACGTTGTTGCGCAGCTGGCGCATGTTCCCCGGCCAGTCGTGCGACTGCAGGACCGCCATCGCGTCCTCGGCGATGATGCGCTTGGAGAGGCCGGTTGCCGACGAGATCTGCTCCATGAAGAACATGATCAGCTCGGGCACGTCCTCCCGCCGCTCGGCGAGCGACGGGACCCGGATCGGCACCACGCCGAGCCGGTGGAACAGATCCTCGCGGAAACGCCCGGCGGCGATCTCCGAGCTGAGGTCGCGACTCGTGGAGGAGATGATGCGCACGTCGACGTGGACGCGCGTGCTCCCGTTCACGCGCTGGAAATTCTGGTCGACCAGCACGCGCAGGATGCGGCCCTGCGTCTCGCGCGGCATGTCCGCGACCTCGTCGATGTAGAGCGTGCCGCCGTGCGCCTCCTCCAGGGCGCCGATGCGACGGCCGCGGCCGTCGCTGCTCTCGACACCGAACAGCTCGCTCTCCATCCTGTCCGGCGTGATCGTCGCCGCATTGATGACGACGAACGGTCCCGGAGCACGGTTGGACAGCGCGTGGAGCGTGCGCGCCGCGAGTTCCTTGCCTGAACCGGGCGCGCCCGAGATGAGCACGCGCGCATTTGTCGGCGCCACGCGCTCGATCGTCTGCCGAAGCTGGTTGGCGGCCGGCGAACGGCCGACGATGCGGCTCGCCTGGACGGAACGGACCTTGAGTTCCTTCACCTCGCGCTTGAGGCGCGCCGCCTCCAGTGCCCGCTCCGCGACCAGGACGAGGCGGTCGGCCTTGAAGGGCTTCTCGATGAAGTCATAGGCGCCGCGCTTGATGGCGGATACGGCCGTCTCGATGTTTCCGTGTCCGGAGATCATCACGACCGGCAGTTCCGGATGCAACTCCTTGATGACGTCGAGCACCTGCAGACCGTCGAGGCGGCTGCCCTGCAGCCAGATATCCAGGAAGACGAGGTGCGGCCTGCGCATCTCGATGGCCGCCAGCGCCTCGTCCGAGCTGCCGGCCGTACGGGTGCGATGCCCTTCGTCCTCCAGGATACCGGCGACGAGATCGCGGATATCCGCCTCGTCATCGACGATCAGGATGTCGGCACTCATCCGTGAGCCCTCTGTGATGTGGCATGGGCGCCTGCGGCGGAAGCCGCCGTGGCACCGCCGCCGGTTCTTGGAAACCAGAGTCGGACGCGAGCCCCCCGCCCTCCCGCGGCCACGCCAGGCGCGTCGAGCAGCTCGATGCCGCCGCCGTGGTCCTCGAGGATCTTGCCCACGATGGCGAGGCCGAGCCCCGTGCCGCCCTCGCGCGTCGTCATGTAGGGCTCGAGGAGCCGCTGGCGATGCTCCTTCGGGAAGCCCTTGCCGTTGTCTGTCACCTCGATGACGACAATGTCCTCGGGCTCGAGGCGCACCCCGACATGCACGAGCCCGGGCCCCCTCTCCTCCGCCGATACGGCAAGGACAGCCTCGGTCGCATTCTTGATGATGTTGGTCACTGCCTGAGCGATCAGCCGCCGGTCGAAACGCGCCAGGATCTTCTCGGCCGGCAGGTCGTCCTGGAAATGCAGGTCGGGATTGCCCAGCCGCATCATGAACAGCACCTGGCGCACCGTCTCGACGACATCCTCGGTATCGAGAGATGGCTTCGGCATCCGCGCGAACGAGGAGAACTCATCCACCATGCGCTTGATGTCGTCGACCTGACGCACGATCGTATCCGTGCACTGGTCGAAGACCTCGCGATCGGTGGTGATGACCTTGCCATACTTGCGGCGGATGCGCTCCGCCGACAATTGGATCGGCGTCAGCGGGTTCTTGATCTCGTGGGCGATGCGGCGCGCCACGTCAGCCCAGGCCGAGGTGCGCTGCGCTGCGACCAGATCGGTGATGTCGTCGAGGGTGACGACGAAGCCCTTGTCCTCGCCGGCCGCCTGCTCGCTCGTGACGCGCACATTGAGCGTGCGGTCACGCCCGTCGCGGGCGAGCGCGATCTGGCCCTGGACCAGCCGCTGGCGCCCGGCGCGGGCCTCCTCGACGAGCTCCATCAGCTCCGGCACGACCTCGGCGATGCGGCATCCGACGAGGCTGGTGGCCGGGGCGCGCAACAGCGCCTCGGCCGAAGGATTGACGATGGAGATGCGCCCGGCGGCGTCCATGCCGATGACGCCCGCCGAAACACCGGCCAGCACGGCCTCGGTGAAGCGGCGGCGCTTGTCGATCACCTCGCTCGCGGCGACGAGGCCGTCGTGCTGCTGGCGCAGCTCGGTCGTCATCTTGTTGAAGGTCGCGCCCAGATGGGCGAGATCGCCCTCCGAGCGCCGGATGGGAACCTGAACGTAGAAGTTGCCGGTCGCCACCTGATCGGTGGCCCGGATCAGCCGGCGGATCGGAGTGACGAGGCGGTTCGCGAAGCTGAGGCCGAACCAGACCGCAGACAAGAGGACGATGAGAGCGACCAGCGCAAACATCGACGCGAAGGCGATCTGGATGCCGAGCTTCTTCTGTTCGAGAGCCTGGTAATAGGCAACGCCAGCCTCCGCCGCGGCCGGGAACTCGACCGCGCGCGGATCGACAGGACGGGCCACGAAGAGGTAGACATCATCCTGAGAGATGAGTTTAAGAACACCGCGGAAGACATTGTTTGAGCGAGGCACGAGGCACAGGGGATCCGTCGTGTTCGCTTCCTTCAGATCCTCCTGGCTCGGCAGCGACAGGTTCTCGATCGGCTTCGCCTCGATGCGCTCGATGACGGAACCGTCCCCCTTGACCAGCATGGCGACCGGGAAGCCGAGAAACACGGCGCGCGACAGCATGAAGTCGTGGAACACCTTGCGGTCGGCGTCGAACAGCACCTTGGCCCGGTTGAGGTCGGCCGCCATCAGGTTGGTTTCGCGCACGATCATGCGGCATTGCGTGTCGCGATAGGCGTGGGCGATCTCCGTCGTGTTGCCGATCAGCGCCTTCAGGGAGCTGGTGAACCAGGGGTCGAGCCCCCGCTCCAGCGTCACCGAGGCGACGATCGCCACGAGGACGGCCGGAAAGGCCGCAACGAGGCTGAACAGCGACACGATGCGGACATGCAGCCCGGCCGCCGCTGCTCCCTCCCGGCGCGCGCGGAAGAGGCTCCAGGTGTCCCAGACGATGATGGCGATCAGCAGGAGCACCAGGGCGCCGTTGAGGAGCAGCGCCCAGACAACCACCTCGTGGGTCGGGAGGATCGGCGTCATGCCGGCGAGCACGAGGAAGGTGACGAGCGCCGACAGGAGCGCGAGCACCACCGCTGCCGTGCCGATGAGGCCAGACACGCGCGACGCACGGTCGTCACGCGCCGCGCGCTCCATCTCTCCGCCGCCAGCCGGTTTCAAACGGTCCTCGCCATCAGGATGGTCCCGGGCATCGGCGAATCGCCGCGCCCATGTGATGCAACAACACAACAGTGTTGTCCGAATAAGACATTCCCGAGGCGGAAACCACCCTCCATTCAGAGGGGATCAACGTGGCGTGCGGATCACCTGCAAATCGAGATCCCGGATCTTCTTGCGCAAGGTGTTGCGATTGAGCCCGAGCAACTCGGCCGCCTTGATCTGATTGCCGCGCGTCGCGGCGAGCGCCATGGCGATCAGCGGCGCCTCGACCTCGCGCAGGATGCGATGATAGAGGCCCGGCGGCGGCAGCCGATCCTTGAACTCGCCGAAATAGCTCAGGAGATGGCGCTCCACGGACTCGGAGAGGCCTTCCGTCGCCGGCGCCGTTGCCGCTGCAGGCTCCGCGACAGCCGCCGGGGATGCCGGTTCCAGCTCGGCGTCGATGATCGGGCCGGTGATCGTCTCCTGTGGATAGAGGGCGGCGAGGCGGCGAACCAGATTCTCGAGCTCGCGTACGTTGCCGGGCCAGCGGTAGCGCTTCAGTTTTTCGGTGGCGTCGGCATCGAGCTGCTTGCGCGGCAGCCCTTCGCGCTCGACGAGGTTGAAGAAGTGCCGGACGAGATCCGGCACGTCCTCGCTGCGCTCGCGCAATGGCGGCAGGCGCAGCGGCACGACATTGAGACGGAAGAACAGGTCCTCCCTGAAGAGCCCCTGCTGGATGGACAACCGCAGGTCCTTGTTGGTGGCCGCGATGATGCGCACGTTGGTCTTGATCGGCGTGCGGCCGCCGACCGTCGTGTATTCGCCCTGCTGCAGAACGCGCAGGAGGCGTGTCTGCGCCTCCATCGGCATGTCGCCGATCTCGTCGAGGAAGAGCGTGCCCCCCTCCGCCTGTTCGAAGCGCCCGACGCTGCGCGCCGCGGCGCCCGTAAAGGCACCCTTCTCATGCCCGAACAGCTCGGACTCGATGAGATCGCGCGGGATGGCCGCCATGTTGATGGCGACGAAGGGGCCGTTGCGCCGCTTGCCGTAGTCGTGCAGGGCGCGCGCGACGAGTTCCTTGCCCGTGCCCGATTCGCCCGTGATCATGACGGTGAGGTCGGTCGGCATCAGGCGGGCGAGCGCCCGGTAGATCTCCTGCATCGCCGGCGAGCGCCCGACGAGCGGAATCTCCTCGACCTCCGGCTGGCCAGCTGCAGGCGCCTGGCCGCGCGGCCGCGACAGCGCGCGCCCGACGACGGCGACGAGCTCCTTCAGGTCGAACGGCTTCGGCAGATATTCGTAGGCGCCGCGCTCGGAGGCTCGGATGGCCGTCATGAAGGTGTTCTGCGCGCTCATGACGATGAGCGGCAGCTCGGGCCTGACCTTCTTGATGCGCGGCAGGAGATCGAACGCATTGCCGTCGGGCATCACCACGTCGGTGATGACGAGATCGCCCTCCCCCTGCGCTACCCATTGCCAGAGGGTTGCCGCATTGCCGGTGGATCGCACCTCGTAGCCGGCGCGAGACAGCGCCTGGTTGAGGACGGTGCGGATCGCAGCGTCGTCATCAGCGATCAGGATGCTTCCGCTCGCCATGGTCCTCCTCATGTCTCCGAGACTCGCCCGTCACGGGCGGTGAACATCGGCAGCAGCACGCGGAACGTCGTGCGGCGCGGGGCGGACTCGCATTCGACGATGCCCCCGTGGTCCCCGATGATCTTGGCGACCAAAGCAAGACCGAGGCCAGACCCCTGGGCCTTGGTGGTGACGAAGGGATCGAAGAGATTGGGCAGGATGTCGCTCGGCACACCCGGGCCGTTGTCGCGCACGCAGATTTCCAGCGGCAGGCTGACCCGCCCCTCGGAGCCGCGCACCGCCATACGCAGGCCCGGCCGGAAGGCCGTCGACAGGACGATCTCGCCGTCAAGCGAGTCGGGGCCGATGGCCTCGGCGGCATTCTTCACAAGATTGAGAAAGATCTGGATGAGCTGGTCGCGGTTGCCGTGCACCGGCGGCAGCGACGGATCGTAAATTTCGAGGAAGCGGATGTGACGGGCAAAGCCCGACTGCGCCAGGCGCTTCACATGATCGAGCACGCCATGGATATTGACCGGCCCGCGCTCGATCGGCCGCTCGTCGCTGAAGAGCTCCATACGCTCCACGAGCTTCACGATGCGGTCGGTCTCGTCGCAGATCAACCGTGTCAGGAGACGGTCGTCGTCCCCGACCGCGCTTTCGAGGAGCTGAGCCGCGCCACGAATACCCGAGAGCGGATTCTTGATCTCATGCGCCAACATGGCGCCGAGCGCCGTGATCGAACGGGCCGCCCCGCGGTGCGTCAATTGCCTGTCCATTTTATCGGCAATTGTCCGCTCTTGCAGCATGAGGACGACCTGGCGACCGTCTTCACCGAAGGGAGCTGCAAAGACATCCACGACCCGCTCGGCGCCGATGCGCGGGGTGCCGACGTCGACGCGATACTCGCTGACGCTTGCCAGGCGCTTGCGTACCTCCTCCGCCAGGACGACGACGGGCGATCCGAACGGCACCAGATCGGCGAGCCGCTGGCGTTGCATGACCGGCAGGCTGAGCTCGAAGAAGTCCTCGGCAGCGCTGTTGGCATGGACGATGACGTCCCCCTCCCCGACCACCAGGACCGGCAGAGGCAGCACATTGAGGATACGTTCCCCGGCGAAGCCCGATGTTGCCTCAGGCATGAGCACGAACTCCTGAAGGCCGCCGTGAGCCATCACGCCGCCATCTCCCGGGGGCGATCGTCATAAAGACGCGCAAGCAGACCGATCACTTCCTTCGGGTCCTCGGAGGTGACGAGTCGTGCGCGGTTGGCGCGCGCCGCCGCGCTCCCCAGCGCCATGGCGTCCTCGGCATAGGCCGCGAGATGCTTGCGCGCGTGGCGCAGGCCGATCCGGAGGCCATAGAGCGAAAGAAGGGTCTCGTAGTGTTCGACGGCGGCGGCCGCCCGCTCCTCGCACGCCGGGCCGCTCCCCGGCTCCGCGCCATCAAGCGCGCGGGCAATCTGGCCGGCGAGCCAGGGCCGCCCGAGCGTCGCGCGCCCCACCATCACCGCGTCCGCCCCCGACTGGGAGAGCGCGTCGCGCGCCGTCGCCGCGTCGCCGATGTCGCCATTGACCACGAGAGGGATGGACACCGCCGCGCGCACCTTGGCGACCGCCGTCCAATCGGCCGTACCCTTGTAGAACTGCTGCCGCGTGCGGCCATGCACCGTGACCATGGCCACTCCGGCCTCCTGCGCCCTGCGCGCCAGTTCGGGCGCATTGAGCGAGCCCTCGTCCCAGCCGAGCCGCATCTTGAGCGTCACCGGGACCTTCACGGCGCCGACGGTCGCCGTCACCAGCGTCATGGCGTGATCGAGATCGCGCATGAGCGCGGACCCCGACCAGCCGCCGGTCACCCGCTTGGCCGGGCAGCCCATGTTGATGTCGACAACCGCCGCGCCGCTCGCTTCCGCGACCCGTGCCGCCTCGCTCATCCAGCGCGCGTCGCAACCGGCGAGCTGTACGACATGCGGGGTGACGCCCGCGCCTTCGGCGCGGAGAGCTGCCTCCGCCGAACCGCGCGCCAGTTCCTCGGAAGCGACCATCTCGGATACGACGAGGGAGGCGCCGAAGCGGCGCGCCAGACGCCGGAATCCGACATCGGTCACCCCGGACATGGGTGCGAGAAAGGCACGGCCGTCGAGGCGGACCGGTCCGACGCTCAGCGGCATCGTGCCCACTTTCTGATCATGCTTCATTGTGCTTAGAAAATAGACAAATCAGTCGCTTCGCAAGCGCGACATTTGCCGCAGGGACAGGTGCCATTTGCGCCCTGCCGGGCTGCCGCTTATCACGGCGCAGAACCTGAGGTCACGCGCCATCGGCGCATGATCGCCATGGCGGTCGGGGAGACCCATGTCGAGTGTCGCAGCCATCATCGTCGCCGCCGGGCGCGGGACCCGGGCGGGCGGCGACGTGCCGAAGCAGTATCGCGAACTGGCCGGCCGGCCGGTCCTGGCGCGCACGCTCGAGACGTTCCTTGCTCATCCGGGCCTGGCAGCGATCGTTCCCGTGATCCATCCCGAGGATGCGGGGCGCTACGGCGCCGTGGCCGCTGGCCTCTCCGAGGCAACCGGCAGGCTGCGTGCTCCGGTCTCCGGTGGCGACAGCCGTCAGGCCTCCGTGCTCGCCGGGCTCGAAGCTCTGGCCGTCGGGACGATGCGGCCGGAGATCGTGCTCGTGCACGATGCCGCGCGGCCCTTCGCCACGTCAGATCTGATCGACCGGGCCATCGCGGCGGCGAGGGCGCACGGCGCCGCCGTGCCGGGTGTCACGGTGACTGACACGGTCAAGGTCGTGGACGATGCCGGACTCGTTCGGGCGACGCCCGAGCGCGCCGCCCTGCGCCTCATCCAGACGCCGCAGGCCTTTCGCTTCGACGACCTGCTCTCGGCGCACCGCCAGGCGGCAAGCCTCATCGACGCCGGCTTCACTGACGACGGTGCCATTGCCGAATGGGCCGGCCTCGGCGTGCATGTGTTCCCCGGAGAGCCTGCCAATATGAAGCTGACGACCGCAGCCGATTTCGACGAAGCGGAGCGCCGCCTGGCGGCCGAGGCGCCGGCCCTCGGCGTGCGCGTCGGATGCGGCTACGACGTGCACGCCTTCGCCGCCGGCGATCACCTCTGGCTCGGAGGGATCCGCATTGCGCACGACCGTGGCGTCCTCGCTCATTCCGACGGCGACGTCGTCCTGCACGCCTTGACCGACGCCGTGCTCGGCGCGCTTGCCGAGGGCGACATCGGCACGCATTTCCCGCCGAGCGATCCGCAGTGGAAGGGCGCCTCATCCGATCGCTTTCTGGCGCATGCAATGGCCCTGCTGCGGCAGCGAGGCGGTCGGCTCGACCATGCCGACGTGACCGTCGTCTGCGAGGCGCCGAAGATCGGCCCGCACCGGGAAGCGATGCGCCGCCGCATCGCCGACATCGTCGGCCTGCCGCTCTCGGCCGTGTCGATCAAGGCGACGACGTCCGAGCGGCTCGGCTTCACCGGCCGCCGCGAGGGCATCGCCGCGCAGGCGATCGCCACGGTGCGGCTGCCGTTCGATCGGGAACCCTGAAGCGCGCGGGACGGAGGTTTCGATCATGCCGCAAGCCATTGCGTTCACCCGCATCGACGAGGCGCTTGTCGGGCGCGCCCTGCGTGTCCTCGATCTCTGCCTTGCGAAGAGCCTGCGTGTCGCCACGGCGGAATCGTGCACGGGTGGCCTCGTCGCCGCGGTGCTCACCGAACCGCCCGGTGCGTCGCGGATCGTCGAGCGCGGCTTCGTCACCTATTCCAACAGCGCCAAGGAAAGCTGCCTCGGCGTGCCGGACGCGCTGCTGCGGGCACATGGCGCCGTGAGCGAGCCGGTCGCCCGCGCCATGGCAGAGGGAGCGCTCGACGAATCGCAGGCGGACGTTGCAGTCGCGATCACCGGCATCGCCGGACCCGACGGGGGTACGCCCCAGAAGCCTGTCGGCCTCGTCCATTTTGCAGCGGCGCGGCGCGGTTACGAGACCGTCCATATGGAGCGGCGCTTCGGCGACATCGGTCGCGGCGGCGTGCGGCGCGGCTCGGTCGAGCAGGCGCTCGACCTCATCGAGTTCATGGCACGGCTCGACGACGACCGCTGACGTCCCCGCGGCTCAGGCGCCCGCCGGCACGGTGCGGCGCTTGCCGTAGACCTTCTCGGCCCGGGCCACGAAGGCATCGGAGAATTTGGCAAAGGCCTTGTCGAAGACCGCACCCATGAGCACGCCGAGGGCGAAACTCTTGAATTCGTAGGAGATGAAGAAGTCGACGAGGCAGCCGTCACCGTCGTGCTTGAAGCTCCAGCGGTTCTCGAGGTGCCGGAACGGGCCATCCACATATTCGACGAGCACCTTGAGGCGCGGCCTGTCGAGCGTAACCCGGCTCAGGAAGCTCTCATGGATCGCCTTGTAGCCCACGCTCATGTCGGCGACGAGGGTCTCGACGCCCTCCCCGCTTTGCGCCCTCCGTCGCACCTTCAGAGCCTCGCACAACGGCAGGAACTCGGGATAGCGCTCGACATCGGCCACGAGGTCGAACATCTCAAGGGGCTCGTAGGGCACCCGCCGCGCATTACGGAACACCGGCATGATGCGTCGTCAATTTCCGAGCTTGGCGGCGCGCGCCGCTTTCAGGCGCTCGAAGTCATCCCCCGCATGATGCGACGAGCGCGTCAGCGGGCTCGCCGAAACCATCAGGAATCCCTTGGCGTAGGCCGTCGTCTCGTAGGCCTTGAACTCGTCCGGCGTCACGAAGCGGATGATCGGGTGGTGCTTCTTCGTCGGCTGCAGGTACTGACCGATGGTGATGAAATCGACATCCGCCGAACGCAGGTCGTCCATGAGCTGGAGCACCTCGTTCCGCTCCTCGCCGAGCCCGACCATGATGCCGGACTTCGTGAAGATGGACGGGTCGAGCTCCTTCACCTGCTGCAGGAGGCGCACGGAATGGAAGTAGCGTGCCCCCGGCCGCACCTTGAGATACTTCGAGGGCACCGTCTCGAGATTGTGGTTGAAGACGTCGGGCCGCGCCTTCACCACGATTTCCAGCGTGCCGTCCTTGCGCAGGAAGTCGGGCGTCAGGACCTCGATGGTGGTCTTCGGCGAGCGGGCGCGGATGGCGTGGATCACGTCGGCGAAATGCTGAGCGCCGCCGTCGGGAAGATCATCGCGGTCGACCGAGGTGATGACGACGTGCGAGAGCCCGAGCTTCTCGACGGCCCTTGCGACGCCCTCCGGCTCATCCCTGTCGAGCGGCTGCGGCAGTCCCGTCTTCACGTTGCAGAAGGCGCAGGCGCGGGTGCACGTGTCGCCCATGATCATGAAGGTGGCGTGCTTCTTCTCCCAGCACTCGCCGATGTTGGGGCAGCCGGCTTCCTCGCAGACGGTGACGAGCTTGTTCTCGCGAACGATGCGGTTGGTTTCGGCCCATTTGGGCGAGCCGGGGGCCTTGACCCTGATCCAGTCCGGCTTGCGCATCACGGGCTGGTCGGGGCGGTGGGCCTTCTCGGGATGGCGCGGCTTCTCCGCCTGCATGTCCTGCTCTTGCAGGCGCGGGCGCGGATCACGGTTCAGGAGATCGAGAACGACGGCCATCTTGCTTGAACTCCGGGGCGTTCCGCATCAAACGGGACGCCATCCCGATCACTTAAGGAGTTCCGCTCGGATACGCAATTGCGACCGGAAGGCTGCGCGCCGTCAGCTGCGCAGGCGGCGCCAGACCCACAGGATGATGATGGCGCCGACGGTGGCCGCGACCAGAGTGCGGACGAAGCCGAAGACCGGGATATCCATGACCTCGGCGAGCTTGCCGCCGACGAAGGCGCCGGCGATGCCCACAAGGATATTCGTGAGGAAGCCCTGATCGGAGGCCGTCGCCTTCTCTGCGATGTAGCCGGCGAGAAAGCCGATGATCAGCATCATGAAAAGACCGATGCCCGGTTGGCCGAGCGCGGCAAGGGCGCCATTCTCCATCATGAACCTATGCGGTTTGGCCCGCCCGCGGCGGACACGCGATCAGGCAATGACCCGGGCGACGAGGACGACAACGATCGCCCCGATCGTCGCCGTGACGATCTGCGACAGGAGCGGGTTGGCGATGCCGAGGCTGATGCCGAGCGCCCGGAACAGGTAGCTGCCGACGAAGGCGCCGATAAGCCCCGTGACGACATAGCGGACGAGGCCGCCCCCGCCCACGACGAGGCTCGCGAGCCAGCCGGCGACAAGGCCGATGGCGATCGTGACGAGAATGCCGCGCATCTCCATAATGCCCCTCCCCTGCCCGCCGCGGCGGACCTTGAGCGATCGGGCGCGCCGAAGACGCAGGCCTCAGGCGCGCTTGATCAGGCCTAACAGGAACAACAGGACGATCGCTCCGATCGTCGAGATCAGCAGGCTCGGCCAGAAGCCGCCCTGGACCGGCATCAGATGCAGCGAGCCCAGAACGATGGGCCCGACCAGGGCGCCGAGGAGACCGACGACGAGGTTGGTCAGGAGACCATGCTCGCGGTTCATCACCTTTTCGGCGATCCACCCCGCGAGAAGGCCGACCACGATTGCCCCGATGATGCCGACGCCCCGCATCGCACACGCTCCGCGCTGCGTTTCGCCCCGATCGGGACAGCTTGAACCTCGCCACGCCAAAATCAAGGGCGCCCGTCGCGCGACGGCGCCGCCGGGCGGGATCGGCCGCCGGTCAGGCGATCCGGCCCGGTGAGAACGAGGGACACCCACCCGTCGCGGTCAATCGCGACAGCGTCGCGGCCAGTGACGGGCGGGACGTCAGATGTGGATGGCCCGCCCGTAGGCGTCCATGACGCTCTCGTGCATCATCTCCGACAGCGTCGGATGCGGGAAGACGGCGTGAATCAGCTCCTCCTCCGTCGTCTCGAGGTTCATGGCGATGACGAAGCCCTGGATGAGCTCGGTCACCTCCGCACCGACCATGTGCGCCCCGAGGAGCTTGCCCGTCTTCTTGTCGAAGACCGTCTTCACGAGGCCGTCCGGCTCGCCGAGCGCAATGGCCTTGCCGTTGCCGACGAAGGGGAAACGCCCGACGCGCACGTCGTAGCCCGCCTCCTTCGCCTTCGCTTCCGTGAGGCCGACGGAGGCGACCTGCGGATGGCAATAGGTGCAGCCCGGGATCATCGTCTTGTCCATCGGGTGCGGGTGGTGACCCTTGATGGCCTCGACGCAGACAACCCCCTCGTGCTCGGCCTTGTGTGCGAGCATCGGCGGGCCGGCGACGTCGCCGATGGCGTAGATGCCCGGCACGTTGGTGCGGCCGACGCCGTCGATGACGATGCAGCCGCGATCCGTCTTCACGCCGAGCTTCTCAAGGCCAAGGTTCTCGATGTTGCCGACGACGCCGACGGCCGAGATGACGCGCTCGACGGTGATCGTCTGCCTGGCCCCCTTCCCGTCCTCGATATGAGCGGTCACGCTGTCGGCCGCCTTGTCGAGCTTCGTCACCTTGGCGCCGGTGAAGATCTTGATGCCCTGTTTCTCGAAGCGCTTGCGCGCGATGTCGGCGATCTCGGCATCCTCGACGGGCAGGATCTGCGGCAGCACCTCGACCACGGTCACCTCGGCGCCCATCGTGCGGTAGAACGAGGCGAACTCGATGCCGATGGCGCCGGAGCCGACGACGAGCAGCGACTTCGGCATCTTCTCGGGCATCATGGCCTCGAAATAGGTCCAGACGAGTTTCTTGTCCGGCTCCAGGCCAGGCAGCACACGCGGCCGCGCGCCAGTGGCGATGATGATGTGCTTGGCCTGGTAGGTGCCGGCTTCCTTCGCGCCCTTCGGCGCCGGAATGGGAGCGCCCTGCACCGACTTCGCCGGCGGCTTCACGACGATCTCGCCGGGCTTGGCGATGGCCGCCTCGCCCCAGATGACGTCGACCTTGTTCTTCTTGAGCAGGAAGCCCACGCCGGTGTTGAGCTGGGCGGAGACCCCGCGCGAACGCTTCACCACCGCCGCCGTGTCGACCGACATCGTGCCGTTGAGCACGAGGCCGTAGTCCTTGGCGTGGGTGGCGTAGTGGTAGATCTCGGCCGAACGCAGGAGCGCCTTCGTCGGGATGCAGCCCCAGTTGAGGCAGATGCCGCCCAGATGCTCGCGCTCGACGACGGCTGTCCTGAAACCGAGCTGCGCCGCGCGGATGGCGGTGACATAGCCGCCCGGGCCGCCGCCGATGACGATGATGTCGTAAGTGTCGGCCATGACAAGCCGGTGCCTTACACCAGCATCCCCATCGGGTTCTCGATGAGCTGCTTGAAGGCTGCAATGAGCTCGGCGCCGAGCGCCCCGTCGACGGCGCGGTGATCGGTCGAGAGCGTCACCGTCATGACGGTGGCGACGGCCGGTGCATCGTTCTTGACGATGACCCGCTTCTCGCCGGCGCCGACGGCAAGGATCGTGGCGTGCGGCGGGTTGATGACGGCGGAGAAGTCGCGGATGCCGAACATGCCGAGGTTGGACACCGCGGTGGACCCGCCCTGATATTCCTCCGGTTTCAGCTTCCGCACCCTGGCGCGCGCGGCGTAGTCCTTCATCTCGTTGGAGATGACCGAGAGCGGCTTCGTCTCCGCCTTGCGCACGACGGGTGTGATCAGGCCGCCCGGAATGGCGACCGCCACGCCCACGTCGGCGTGCTTGTGCCTGAGCATGGCGCTGTCGGTCCAGGACACGTTGGCGTCCGGCACGCGCATCAGGGCAAGCGCCAGCGCCTTGATGACAAAGTCGTTCACCGACAGTTTGTAAGCCGGCTTTCCATCCCTGTCCTTCGGCGCGGCGCCGTTGATCTGCTCGCGCAGGGCAAGCAGTGCGTCGAGCTCGCAATCCACCGACAGGTAGAAATGCGGGACGCTCTGCTTCGACTCGGTGAGCCGGCGCGCAATCGTCTTGCGCATCGAGTCGTGCGGGATCTCCTCGTAGGAGCCCGGCTCGAACAGCTTCCTGATCTGCTCGTCGGCCGCGCCCGGTGCGAGCGGGGCGGCAGCCGGCTTCGGCGCAGGCACCGCCGGCGCGGCAGCGACGGGTGCTGCCGGTCGAGCCACGCCGCCCGATATCGCGGCCTTCACGTCACGCTCCACGATACGGCCGCGCGGGCCCGAGCCTGCAACCGAAGCCAGATCGATGCCAGCTTCCTTCGCCAGCCGCCTGGCGAGGGGCGAAGCAAAGATGCGGTCGCCGGCGGGAGCGCCATTGGCCGCGGCCACGGGGGCGGGAGCCGCCTTGGCCGCGGGGGGCGCTTCCGGGGCCTTCGCCGCCGGAGCCTCGGCCTTCGGCGCCTGCGCCTTGGCGCCAGGCGCGGCCGCTCCGGCCGCCGCGGCCTTCGGATCCTCCCCCTCTGCGGCGAGAATGGCGATCACATCGTTCACGGGCACGTCGCTCGTGCCCTCCGGCACGAGGATCTTGGCGAGGACGCCTTCGTCCACCGCCTCGACCTCCATGGTCGCCTTGTCGGTCTCGATCTCGGCGAGGACGTCGCCCGACTTGACCGCATCGCCCTCCTTCTTGAGCCACTTGGCGAGATTGCCCTTCTCCATGGTGGGCGAGAGGGCGGGCATCAGGATGTTGACGGGCATGTCCCCCTCCCCGGCTCACGCGTAGGCGATGGCTTTGGCGGCAGCCACGACCTCGGCCACCGAGGGCAGCGCCAACTTCTCGAGATTGGCCGCATAGGGCATCGGCACATCCTTGCCCGACACGCGGGTGACCGGCGCGTCGAGATAATCGAAGGCGTGCTCCATGAGTCGCGCGGCGATCTCGGCTCCGACCCCCGACTGGCCCCAGCCCTCCTCGACCGTGACGCAGCGGCCGGTCTTCCTGACCGAGGCGACGATCGTCTCGATGTCCATGGGGCGGATCGTGCGCAGGTCGACGACCTCCGCCTCGATGCCATCCTTGGCGAGTTCCTCCGCCGCCTTGAGCGCGTAGGTCATGCCGATCGAATAGGCGACGATGGTCACGTCGCGGCCGGCGCGCGCCACACGCGCCTTGCCGATGGGCACGACGTAGTCGTCGAGCTTCGGCACCTCGAAGGCATGGCCGTAGAGGATTTCGTTCTCAAGGAAGATGACCGGGTTCGGGTCGCGGATCGCAGCCTTCAGGAGCCCCTTGGCGTCCGCCGCCGTATAGGGCGCGACGACCTTGAGACCCGGAATGTGGCTGTACCAGGCGGCGTAGTCCTGGCTGTGCTGGGCGGCGACGCGGGCGGCTGCGCCGTTCGGGCCGCGGAAGACGATGGGGCAGCCGAGCTGGCCGCCGGACATGTAGAGCGTCTTCGCCGCCGAGTTGATGATCTGGTCGATCGCCTGCATGGCGAAGTTGAAGGTCATGAACTCGACGATCGGCCTGAGGCCCGTGAAGGCCGCACCGACACCAAGGCCGGCGAAGCCGTGCTCGGTGATCGGCGTGTCGATGACGCGGTCGGCGCCGAACTCCTGCAGGAGCCCCTGCGTGACCTTGTAGGCCCCCTGATACTCGGCCACCTCCTCGCCCATGACGAAGACGGACGGATCGCGGCGCATCTCCTCCGCCATGGCGTCGCGCAGGGCTTCCCGCACAGTCATCGACACCATCTCGGTGCCGGCCGGCACTTCCGGCTCCGGCTCGCTCGCCCGGGCTGGAGCCGCGCCGGCGGGCGCCTTGGCCTCGACGGCGACAGCGGGGGCTGCAGCGACGGCTTCCACTGCCTTCGGGGCCGGAGCGGCCTTCGGCGCGGCGCTCACCGCAGAGGCATCCTCGCCTTCGGCGGCGATGATGGCGATGGGCGTATTGACCGCGACCTCCTCGGTGCCGTCGGGGATGAGGATCTTGGCGAGGATCCCCTCGTCCACCGCCTCGACCTCCATGGTCGCCTTGTCGGTCTCGATCTCGGCGATGACGTCGCCGGACTTGATCGGATCGCCCTCTTTCTTCAGCCACTTGGAGAGCTTGCCGCTCTCCATGGTCGGCGAGAGCGCGGGCATGAGCACATCGATCGGCATGGGATGGTCCCTTCGGCCCCGATCTGCGGGCCTCGATCTGGAAGAGTGTTTGCGGGATGCGGACGTGGAGCCGGCGCGCGCTCAGAGCAGCACGTCGGTCCACAGCTCGGAGGGATCAGGCTCGGGATCGTTGGTCGCGAACTCGGCCGACTGGTTGACGATCTCGCGCACCTTGGCGTCGATCGCCTTCAGCTCATCCTCGGAGACCTTCCAGTCCGTCAGGAGGCGGCGGCGCACCTGCTCGATCGGATCATGCTCCTCGCGCATGCGCTGCACTTCATCCTTCGAGCGATACTTCGCGGGGTCAGACATCGAGTGGCCGCGATATCGGTAGGTCTGCATCTCGAGGATGTAGGGCCCCTTGCCCGAGCGGGCCCACTCGATGGCGCGCTCGCCCGCAGCCTTCACGGCGCGGACGTCCATGCCGTCCACCTGCTCGCCGGGAATGTTGAACGAGGTGCCGCGCTTGGAGAAATCGGTCTGGGCCGAGGCGCGCGAAACCGAGGTGCCCATGGCGTACTTGTTGTTCTCGATGACGAAGACCACGGGGAGCTTCCACAGCTCCGCCATGTTGAAGCTCTCGTAGACCTGGCCCTGGTTGGCCGCGCCGTCTCCGAAATAGGTCAGGCAGACGGCGCCGTTCTTGCGGTAGCGGTTGGCGAAGGCGATACCGGTGCCGAGCGACACCTGGGCGCCGACGATGCCGTGCCCTCCATAGAAGTGCTTCTCCTTGGAGAACATGTGCATCGAGCCGCCCTTGCCCTTGGAGTAGCCTCCGCGGCGGCCCGTCAGTTCGGCCATGACACCATTGGCGTCCATGCCGCAGGCGAGCATGTGGCCATGGTCGCGGTAGCCGGTGATGACCTGGTCACCCTCCCTCGTCGCCATCTGCATGCCGACGACGACCGCCTCCTGGCCGATGTAGAGATGGCAGAAGCCGCCGATGAGGCCCATGCCGTACATCTGGCCCGCCTTCTCCTCGAAGCGGCGGATGAGGAGCATCTCGCGGTAGGCGTGGAGCTCCTGCTCCTTCGTCAGCGGCGGCACCGCCTCCATCGCCTTCCTGTTCGCCGCCTTCAACGCCGCTGGCTTCTTGGGTGTGGCCTGTTTCTTGGCCGCGGCGCTCGTTTTCTTGGGCTGCGCGGACTCGGTCGCGGCGCCGGCTTCGGACGCCTTACGTGCGGCAAGAGCCATGTACATCCTCCCAGAGGGCTTCTGGGGGTCGACTCTTAGCGCAGACTAAAGACTAATGCGAGCCCTAGAACCGCCATTTTCAAACAGGTGCGCTTGCAACTAAATCACTATCACTAAATATCTTTTTTTGATCAACCGGGAATAAGTTAATTGCTCCGGGCGCATCGCTGCGATGCAGCATGTCAGCGCATGCCCGCAGCCTTCTGCGGGTCGGTCATGATGATGAGATCGTTGGCATGCACGCGCCCCAAAGTCTCCCGCGAGCGCTCCTCGAGGAGATCGCGGTCGAGCGCGTCGGCGCGCAGCAGGGCGATGCGGCGCTCCCAATCGGCCCGCTCCGCCTTGGCCGCGGCGAGATCGCCGTTGAGCCGCGCGATGTCGATCTTGAGCGCCTTCTTGGCCTCGAGACCGCGGTCGCCGTTGTTGGCGTGATAGACGAAGTAGCCGACCACCGCACCCGACACGGCGTAGAGCGCGAGCGGAATGAGGACGGCGCGAAGTCGCTTGCGGATGACCATGGCGCAAACTCTGCGCCGGCCATGGTTAAGGGGCGGTTAGGAAAAACGCCCGGCCCGCGGAGCGGACCGGGCATTGCAGAATTGTGGCAGGGACGGCCGGATCAGGCGAGCGCCTTGAGGGCGGCACGGCCGGCGTAGCGGCCCTGGGGCCCGAGCTCCTCCTCGATGCGGATGAGCTGGTTGTACTTGGCGAGCCGGTCGGAGCGGGCGAGCGAACCGGTCTTGATCTGGCCGCAGTTCGTGGCCACCGCGAGGTCGGCGATGGTGGCGTCCTCGGTTTCGCCCGAGCGATGCGACATCACCGCCGTGTAGCCGGCGCGCTGGGCCATGTCGACGGCGGCGAGCGTTTCGGTGAGCGAACCGATCTGGTTGACCTTGACCAGGATCGAGTTGCCGACGCCCCGGGCGATGCCCTCACCGAGACGCTTCACGTTGGTCACGAAGAGGTCGTCGCCCACGAGCTGGCACTTCGAGCCGACGAGGTCGGTGAGGAGCTTCCAGCCCTCCCAGTCGTCCTCGGCCATGCCGTCCTCGATCGAGACGATCGGGTAGTCGGCGACGAGCTTGGCGAGGTAGCGCGCCTGGGCCTTGGGGTCGCGCTTCTTCCGCTCGCCCTCGTAGATGTAGGTGCCGTCCTTGAAGAACTCGGTGGCGGCGCAGTCGAGGGCGAGCACGACGTCCTCGCCCGGCTTGTAGCCGGCGGCCTCGATCGCCTTCATGACGAAATCGAGCGCGGCCTTCGCCGACGGGAGGTTGGGTGCGAAGCCGCCCTCGTCGCCGACATTGGTATTGTGGCCGGCGTCCTTCAGCGCCTTTTTCAGCGTGTGAAAGATCTCGGAGCCGGTGCGCACCGCGTCGGCGAAGGTCGGCGCGCCAACCGGCATGATCATGAATTCCTGGAAGTCGATCGGATTGTCGGCATGGGCGCCGCCATTGACGATGTTCATCATCGGCACGGGCAGGACGCGCGCCTGGGGCCCGCCGACGTAGCGGTAGAGCGGCAGGCCGGTCGCTTCGGCCGCGGCCTTGGCCGTGGCGAGCGACACGCCGAGGATGGCATTGGCGCCGAGGCGGGCCTTGTTGGGCGTGCCGTCGAGCTCGATCATGATCTCGTCGATGCGCACCTGATCCTCGGCGTCGAGGCCGCCGATGGCCTCTAGGATCTCGGTGTTCACGGCCTCCACGGCGTTCTTCACGCCCTTGCCGAGATAGCGCTTCTTGTCGCCGTCGCGCAGCTCGACCGCCTCGTGCGCGCCGGTCGAGGCGCCGGAGGGCACGGCGGCGCGGCCCATGGAGCCGTCTTCCAGCACCACGTCGACCTCGACGGTGGGATTGCCGCGGCTGTCGAGGATTTCGCGGGCGACGATGTCGACGATTGCGGTCATGAACGGCTCCTTGCCTTCGAAGGATGGGCCGCGGGTCGGCGGCCGAGGATGACACGTGGCGGCTTTTACGCGATCGCCGCACCGAGGCAAGCGGCGATGCGACTACGCGCGAGGTTTCGTCGCTCCCGCGATGGCGCTATGGGAGCGCCAATTCTCAAGGACTGACATCTCTTCAGGACGAGGACCGCGATGACGCACGAGAGCCTGCAGCTCGGCAAGGCCGCCCCCCTTCCGAGGACGCCCGAGGACGCGGTGCTCGACCGCGTGCCGAACCCGCATCCAGGCACCGCCTATGTGGCGCGTTTCACCTGCCCGGAATTCACATCGATCTGCCCGGTCACCGGCCAGCCCGACTTCGGCATCATCGTCATCGACTACGTGCCCGGCCCCTGGCTCGTCGAGTCGAAGTCGCTGAAACTCTTCATGTTCTCCTTCCGCAACCACGGCGCCTTCCACGAGGACTGCACGGTCTACATCGGCAAGCGCCTGGCAGAGTTCCTGGAGCCGCAGTGGATGCGCGTCGGCGGTTACTGGTACCCGCGCGGCGGCATCCCGATCGACGTGTTCTGGCAGACCGGCGCACCGCCCGAGGGGCTCTTCCTGCCCGACCAGGGCGTGCCACCCTATCGCCCGCGGGGCTGACGTTTCCCTGCCGCAGCCCTCCAAGCCGCGATCGCGGCCGCTGTCTCCGCCCCGGGGTCGATCGCACGCATGACGCCGCCCATGACGGCGATGCCCGCCGCACCGGCCGCACGGCAGAGCGGCGCGTTGGCCGCGTCGATGCCGCCGAGCGCGACGACCGGCACGGGCGATGCCGCGACCATGGCCGAGAGCCCTTCCGGCCCCAGCGCCGGCCCGTAGCCCGGCTTGCTCGCCGTGGCGAAGGCGGGCGCCGCGATGACATAGTCGACGAGGCGCGGATCGACGGCGGCCGCTTCCTCCGGCCGGTGCACGGAGAGGCCGACGAGCGCCGAGCGACCGAGGGCGAGGCGGGCGGGCGCGGGGTCCGCCCCGGCCGGCAGATGCACGCCATCGGCATGGGCCGCACGCGCCAGCAGCGGATCGCCGTGCAGCGTCACCCGCGCCCCAAAGGGGCGGCCGAGCAGCATCAGATGCGCCAGAAGGCCCGCTTGCTCGCTCGCCGGCAGGTCCTTCTCGCGCAGGCTCATCCAACGGCACCCGGCGGCGAAGGCCGCTTCCGCCAGGTCGAGAAGGCCGCCACGGGCCTGGGACCGGTCCGTGATCAGGAGCAGCGGCGGGTGGGGCAACCTCACGAGCCGACCAGACCGAGCTGGGGGCTCGACGGTTCGGCGTCGCGGCGCTTCGGGATGCGCCCGGCGCAGCGGGCGAGCCGCCCGGCCTCCACAGCGGCCCGCATGGCGGCCGCCATGCGCACCGGCTCGCGCGCCTTGGACACGGCGGTGTTGAGCAGCACGGCCGAGCAGCCGAGCTCCATGGCGAAGGCGGCGTCCGTCGCCGTGCCGATGCCGGCGTCGAGCACGACCGGCACGGGGCTGCGGGCGCAGATGAGCTCGATGAGATGTGGATTGGAGATGCCGAGCCCGGAACCGATGGGCGAGCCGAGCGGCATCACGGCGGCAGCGCCGAGATCGGCGAGCTTGCGGCAGGCGACGGGATCGTCGTTGCAGTAGGGCAGCACGACGAAGCCCTTGGCCACCAGTTCCTCCGTCGCCGCCAGGAGCTCCTCGATGTTGGGATAGAGCAATTCGCGGTCGCCGATGACCTCGAGCTTGATCCAGTTGGTGTCGAGCGCCTCGCGCGCGAGCTCGGCGGTGAGCACCGCCTCCTTCGCAGTCTGGCAGCCCGCCGTATTCGGCAGGAGATGCACCCGGCCGGCGATCAGGTCGATCAGGCTCTCGTCATAGCCCTGCAGGCTGATGCGCCGGATCGAGACGGTCGCCATCTCGCTACCGCTCGCGGCGAGCGCGTCGAGCATCACCTGCTGGTTCGGATAGCCCGCCGTACCGAGGAACAGCCGCGAATGGAACGTGCGGCCGGCGATGACCAGCGGGTCGTCGGTCGCGGTCTGCAATGCGGTCATCGATAGCCTCAGCCCCCTTGGCGTGCCTGCACGATCTCGACGGCGTCCCCGGCGCGCAGCTCCCTGCCCGCCCATTCGGCGCGGCGCACGACGGCGCCGTTCACGGCGACCGCCACGCCGCGCCCCTCCGCCGAGAGGCCCTTTGCGGCAACGAGTTCGGCGAGGGTGCGCACGGTCAGCGCCTCGTTCTCGCCGTTGACGCGGATCTGTCCGTCCATGGTCTCTTCCGTCGTGCTATTCGGCGGCCACCGCCGGAGCGAAGCGCTCCGGCCTGAAGGGCGCCACCACCGGGTCCGTCACACCGTCCAGGATCAGGCGCGTGATCGCCGCGGCCGTGATCGGCGTCAGCAGGATGCCGTTGCGGTGGTGGCCCGTGGCGTAGACGAGCCCGTCGAGCGGCCCGCGCCCGAGAATCGGCGCATCGTCGCGGCTCCCGGGGCGGAACCCGACCCAGGCCTCGACGATCGGCAGCTCCTCGATGCCGGGCAGGGCGCGCCAGGCCGCCTGCAGCAGCGCGAGCTGCCCGCCGGCCGTAAGCCGGGTATCGAAGCCCTTCTCCTCGGTCGTCGCGCCGATGATGAGGCGCCCGTCGCGGCGCGGCACGAGATAGATGCCCGGCGCCCACACGACGTGGTTCAGGAGGGGCCGGGCCGGATCCATGCCGAGCGCGAGCATCTGGCCCTTGATCGGCCGCACCGGCGGCCGTGCCGCCAGCGGCAGGCCCTCAAGGCTGCGCGACCACGCACCCGCCGCCAGCACGACGACATCGGCGGCATGCGCCTGCCCGCCGGCCACGAGGCCGGTGACGCGCCCGCCCTCGCTCACGATCCGCTCGACCGGCCGATGCTCGCAAATGTCGGCTCCGGCCTGCTCGGCGACGATGCGCAGCGCGACGGACAACCTGCGATTGTCGACCTGATGGTCTTCCGGGCTCCAGACGGCGCCGACGAGATTGGGATTGAGATAGGGCTCGCGGCGCTTCACCTGCGCCGCCGACAGCCATTCGAGCGGCAGGCCGAGGGCGTGCTGATGCTCGAGCTGGTGGCGCAGGCGCGCCTGATCGTCCGCCGTCAGGGCGACAACGAGCGTGCCCTCTGTCCGCAGATCGACGCTCTCGCCGCTCGCCCGCTCCAGTTCCTCGGCGAAGCCCGGCCAGAGCGCCTGGGCGGCGCGATTGAGGGGAAGCAGCCCCTCCTCGCCGGGTTCCAGTTCCGCGCAGGCGGCGAGCATGCCGGCCGCCGCGCGGCTCGCACCCTGACCGGCCGCATCCCTTTCGAAGACGGTGACGGCGGCGCCGCGCTGCGCCAGGCGCCAGGCGATGGACAGGCCGATGACGCCGGCTCCGATGATGGCAACTCTGACGGATGAAAACGATGACGCGCTGGCGTTCATCGGCTGCTCCCTACGCTGGCATGATCCAGACAGGTTCGATGGGTATGATCTCAGCCACGCCGAAGGCGCGGCACCCCAGGGCCGTAGTGCTAGGATTGACCTTTCCGGCGGTCCGCGCAAGCCGCAGCGGCGCGGAATTCGCCATCTCCCTTCCGCCCGGCGCATGACCGCCGGGCATCCCCTCTCTTCCCGCGTGCCGGCGGGTCAGGCGGCGCGCTTCTTGGCGAGCGCGTCGAAGGCCATGAGCTCGGCGACGAGCCCCTCCATCTCCTTGAGCGGCACCATGTTGGGGCCGTCGGAAGGGGCCTTGTCCGGGTCCTGATGCGTCTCGACGAAGAGGCCGGCGACCCCGACGGCGACCGCCGCCCGCGCCAGCACGGGCACGAATTCGCGCTGCCCGCCGGTCGAGGCGCCCTGCCCGCCCGGCTGCTGCACCGAGTGGGTGGCGTCGAAGACGACAGGCGCGCCCGTGCTCTCGGCCATGATCGGCAGGGCGCGCATGTCGGACACGAGCGTGTTGTAGCCGAAGGAGGCGCCGCGCTCGGTGACGAGCACGTTGGGATTGCCGGCGCCCGTCACCTTGGCGGCGACGTTCCTCATATCCCAGGGGGCGAGGAACTGGCCCTTCTTCACATTGACGGCGCGACCCGTCTTCGCGGCTGCGACGAGCAGGTCCGTCTGGCGGCAGAGGAAGGCTGGGATCTGCAGGATGTCGACGACTTCCGCGACCGGAGCGCACTGCTCCGGCGCATGCACGTCGGTGAGCACCGGCAGACCGAAACGCTCCTTGATCTCGGCGAAGATCGGCAGGGCCGTATCGAGCCCGACGCCGCGCTGTGCCGACAGCGAGGTGCGATTCGCCTTGTCGAAGGACGTCTTGAAGACGAGCCCGATGCCGAGACGGGCGGCGATCTCCTTGAGCGCGGCGGCCATCTCGAGCGCATGGGCGCGGCTCTCGAGCTGGCAGGGGCCGGCGATCAGGGCGAGCGGCAGGCGGTTGCCGAAGCGCACCTTGCCGATGGTGACGATGGCGTTGGCGGTCATCCGATCATCCGGGTGAGGAAGAGGCTCGCGCATCCCTACCCGCAAGCGGCGGGCGATGGAAGGGTTGGAGGGTCGCGGCTGCACCCGCGTCTTGCGCATTCCGCCATCACTTGCCGCCTTGCCCCGGCGGGAAGTCTGGTTCAGGAGGAGCGTCTGCAATTCTCCGGCGGCCCCGTCATGATCCGCGTCACCCCCAGCATCATTCTCGACGAGCGCGACATCGACGTGAGCTTCATCCGCGCCTCCGGCCCGGGCGGCCAGAACGTCAACAAGCTCTCCACGGCGGCGCAGCTGCGCTTCGACGTGAGCCGGATCGACCTGCCGGACGACATGCGCGAACGGCTCGCGCGCCTCGCCGGCCAACGGCTGACGCAGGACGGCGTCATCGTCATCACCGCGCAGCGCTTCCGCACCCAGGAACGCAACCGCGAAGATGCCGTTGCGCGCCTCGTCGATCTCCTCCGCCGCGCGGCCGAGCGCCCGAAGCCGCGCCGCCCGACCCACCCCACCCTCGCCTCGAAGAAGCGCAGGCTGGAGGCGAAGAGCCGCCGCTCCGCCCTCAAGAGCCTGAGACGAGGCAGGCCCGAGGGCGATTGAGGCGTGCGGGCCTCAATAGGTCATCGAGGCCGCGTTGATCAGGCCCGCGGCGAGGGAGGCCGCGCCGAGGAACAGGGCGGCGGCGAGCTCGCCGGAAGCGATGCGCTGCGTCAGGTTCGGCAGAACCAGGCGCACCAGCCAGTAGACGACGATCTGCACCACGAGGGCGACCAGGCCCCAGATGATGCAGTCGACGACCGTCTTGGCATGGACGATGGCGCTCGACAGCGGCAGGGCGAAGCCGAGCAGGCTGAGGCCGAGGGACAATGCCGCGGATATGACGTTGCGGCGGATGAGCTCGAACTCGTTATGGGCGGTCGCGAATGTGTAGACCGTCAGATAGAGCCCGACGAGGCCGATCGCCACGATGAAGTAGAGGAGGAATTCAGGCAGCCCTTCGATCGCCCCGTAGATCATGAATAACCCCCTCCCCGGCCCGCTCTGGCGCCACCTCCGCTCGCTGCCTCGAAGGTGATGGCCGCGCCGAAGGCCCGGCCCGACGGCACCGTCAGCCGCCCGCCCCTGTCGAGGAACGCTATACCACTTTCGCCGAGGCGGCGTGCCTGTTCCCGGAGATCGGGGACGGCCACCGCAAAGCCGATGAGGCGAGGCTCTGCGCTCGTCTCGGCAAAGCCGTAGATCTCCGCTGCGGCCGCCGGCGTCAGGACCTCGATGCGTCCGCGAGGCAGGCCGATCGTCACGCCGAGCGAGGTCGCCCG
This sequence comes from Chelatococcus albus, assembly GCF_030067675.1. Classification (GTDB taxonomy): domain Bacteria; phylum Pseudomonadota; class Alphaproteobacteria; order Rhizobiales; family Beijerinckiaceae; genus Chelatococcus_A; species Chelatococcus_A albus. The sequence continues at coordinate 253,831 of NZ_JASJEV010000001.1, forward strand.
CATGTCGCGCTCGCCGGTGAAGGCCGAGAGAAAGGCGTGATGATCGCTCGGGTTCTCGGCGACCATGACGGCCGCGGTGATGCCGGTCGCCCCGTTGGGGTGGCGCTGGAAGGCGGGGTTCCAGAAGTTCTCGGGAAAGTGCTGCTGGCAGACAAAGAAGCCGGCCTGTGGCGCACGCAGGTCCTCGGCGAAGGCGAGCGTGAAGGCCACCTGCGTCTCGCTGCCGTCCGGCCGACGGGCGCGGCGCTCGAAGAAGAAGGTGTCGAAATCGCCGACGCCGGCGGCACGGAAGGCCGCCGCGTCCGCCGCGGCGTCCTTCGATTCGAGGACGAGCATGGCAAGGCCCTCACGCCTCGCCAGATAGTCGCGCACGAAGGCGCCGAAGGAGAAGGAGCGCGGGCCATGCGGCGCAATCTCCGCCCCCTCGCCCACCGTGATCAGTTCCAGGAACACCCCCGGAAACTGCACGATGCGGTTCTCCGTGCCCCACGGATGGCGATTGCGCGCCCCGACCGTGAAGCCGAGACGCTCGTGGAACGCGCCTGCCGCATCGAGATCGCGGACGGCGAAGACCAGATGGTCGATACCGCGGGGCATGTGCGCCTCTCCTCCCATCCTCGGGCGCGTCGGAAGCGCCGGCAGACGCAACTGCAGCCGCACGGCGCCGGTCGGGGCTGGAGCCGGACGATCAGACGAGACGGCTCTGGTCCCGTGCCGCCGCGACGAAGCTCCTGAACAGCGGGTGCGGCTCGAAGGGGCGCGACTTCAGTTCGGGATGGAACTGCACGCCGATGAACCAGGGGTGGTTATCGAGCTCGACGATCTCGGGCAGGAGCCCGTCGGGCGAAACGCCGGAAAAGCGCATGCCCTTGGCCTCGAGGCGCTCGCGATACTCCATGTTCACTTCATAGCGGTGCCTGTGCCGCTCGGAGATCTCCGTGGAGCCGTAGACGGCGGCCACCTTGCTCCCGGGGGTGAGGCGCGCCTGATAGGCGCCGAGCCGCATGGTGCCGCCGAGGTCGCCACCGGCCTGTCGCTTCTCGAGCTCGTTGCCCTTCAGCCATTCGGTGAGAATGCCGACCACGGGCTCGGGCGTCGGGCCGAACTCGGTCGAGTTGGCCTCCCTGACCCCCGCCAGCGACCGGGCGGCTTCGATGACCGCCATCTGCATGCCGAAGCAGATGCCGAGATAGGGAAGCTTGCGCTCGCGGGCAAAGCCCGCGGCCCTGATCTTGCCTTCGGCGCCACGATGGCCGAAGCCGCCGGGCACGAGGATGCCGTGCACATGTTCGAGGAACGGCGCCGGGTCCTCGCGCTCGAAGATCTCGCTCTCGATCCAGTCGAGGTTGACCTTGACGCGGTTGGCGATGCCGCCGTGGGTAAGCGCCTCGATCAGCGACTTGTAGGCGTCCTTCAGGCCCGTGTACTTGCCGACGATGGCGATGGTGACCTCGCCCTCCGGGTTCTTCACGCGTTCGGATATCGCCTTCCAAGGTTCGATGTTGGGAGCCGGCGCGCCCTCGATGCCGAAGGCGGCGAGCACCTCCGAGTCGAGGCCTTCCTCGTGATAGGCGATCGGCACGTCGTAGATGGAGGCGACGTCGCGCGCCTCGATGACCGCCGTCTCGCGCACGTTGCAGAAGAGCGAGAGCTTGCGCCGCTCCTCGCGCGGGATCGGGCGGTCCGTGCGGCAGAGCAGGATGTCCGGCTGGATGCCGATGGACCGCAGCTCGGCGACGGAATGCTGCGTAGGCTTTGTCTTCAGCTCGCCTGCCGACGGGATGTACGGCAGGAGCGTCAGGTGAATGTAGATGGCGTGATTGCGCGGCAGCTCCTGGCCGAGCTGGCGGATCGCCTCCAGGAAGGGCTGGCTTTCGATGTCGCCCACCGTGCCGCCGATCTCGACGAGCACGAAATCGTAGCCCTCGTTGCCGGAGAGCACGAAGTCCTTGATGGCGTTGGTGACGTGCGGGATGACCTGGATCGTGGCGCCGAGATAGTCGCCACGCCGCTCCTTGGTCAGGATGTCGAGATAGATGCGGCCGGTGGTGATGTTGTCCCCGCGGTTGCAGGGATGCCCGGTGAAGCGCTCGTAGTGGCCGAGGTCGAGGTCCGTCTCGGCCCCGTCGTCGGTCACGAAGACCTCCCCATGCTGGTAGGGGCTCATCGTGCCCGGATCGACGTTGAGATAGGGGTCCAGCTTGCGCAGGCGGACCTTGTAGCCGCGCGCCTGCAGAAGCGCCCCGAGGGCCGCAGAGGCCAGGCCCTTCCCGAGGGAGGACACCACGCCGCCGGTGATGAAGACGTACCGCGCCATGGGGATTCTCGTTTACTCCGTGCCGTTCGATTCGGGGAGTGGGACGGAGCCGCTCGCCGGCCCCATTCTACTCCACGCCCAAAAACGTGATCTCTCCGCCGGCGGCAGGCCGTCGGCGGCCACAAGCTCACGTCGATGTCGTCTCTACAAAAAGAGAGGGCCGGCGAACCGGCCCTCGATCTCGTGCCTCACTGCGCTGTCGGCGCTTGCGGCGCTGCCGGCGCCTGCGGGCTGCCGGTGTCGCCCTGCAGGCGCTTCAGCTCGTCGAGAACGCCGCCGCCGGTCGGGGCCGACGGAGCGCCGGAGGTCGCCGGAGCGCCGCCGGGCGCGGCCGTGTCGAGAATCGAGCGCGGGCCGCGCGACTGGCCGGCCAGGATCGACAGGACGAGGCTGGTTGCGAAGAACAGGGCAGCCAGAACAGCCGTCGTGCGGGTGAGCACGTTGGTCTGGCCGCGGCCTGTCATGAAGCCGGACACGCCGCCGCCGCCAAGGCCGAGGCCGCCGCCCTCGGACCGCTGCAGCAGCACGACGCCGACGAGCGCGAGCACGACGATGAGATGAATGACGATGAGGACACTCTGCATGGCAACATCCAAAGCCCGGCCGCGGACGTGCGACGGCCGGGCTGAACCCGTTCGGCGGCGCGTTTAACACAAGGATCGCGGCGGATCAAAGGCGCCCGTCGCAAATCCGCGGCGCGCCGCCCTCCTCAGCCCCTGTAGGCTGCGGCGATCCCCAGGAAATCCGCGGCCGCAAGGCTCGCGCCGCCGACGAGCGCGCCGTCGACATTGGCTACCGCCAGCAGTTCCTTGGCATTGGCAGGCTTCACGGAGCCGCCATAGAGGATGCGGATCGCCGCCCCCTCCTCGCCGTAGCGCGCCACGAGCCGCTCGCGGATGAAAGCGTGCACCTCCGCCACGTCCGCCACGGTCGGCGTCAGGCCGGTGCCGATGGCCCAGACCGGTTCGTAGGCCACGACGAGATTCTCGCCCGTCGCATCGTCCGGCAGTGACCCGTCGAGCTGACGGCCGACGACCTCGAGCGTGCGGCCGGAATCGCGCTCCTCGCGCGTCTCGCCGATGCAGACAATGGGGGTCAGACCCGCCCGCCGCGCGGCCAGCGCCTTCTTGCGCACATCCGCATCGCTCTCCCCATGATAGATCCGGCGCTCGGAGTGCCCGACGATGACGGCGCTGGCGCCGGCGTCGGCGAGCATTTCGGCCGCAAGGTCGCCGGTGAAGGCGCCGGAGGGTTCGGCGTGGCAGTCCTGCCCGCCGATGGCGACGGGCGCATCGTTCACCGCTGCGGCGAAGGCGAGCAGCAGGGTCGCCGGCGGGCAGACGAGCAGGTCCACCCTGTCGCGCAGCTCGGCGTCGTAGCCGGCGATGATCTCGCCGAGCGTACGGGCCGAGGCCTTGAGGCCGTTCATTTTCCAGTTGCCGGCTACGAGGGGGCGCGGGTTCGCCATCGGTTCCTTCTCCGTGTGGTCCGCGGCGGACTAGCAGACCGCGCAACGCCGGGCAACGCACGGCATTGCGGGGCGGGCGGGGCATCACTATGATCCGCCGCCTTTTCCCGGACGGGCGCGTCGCACAGACGCCCGTCTCCTGCAGCGTTCGACACCACCGGATCGCCTCATGCTCAAGGGTTTTCGCAAGGCCGGACAGTCCTGGCTCGGCAAGCTCCTCATTGCCGTCATGTTCGGTTTCCTGATCCTGTCCTTTGCGATCTGGGGTGTGGGCGACATCTTCCGCGGCTACGGCAGCAACACGGTCGCCACCGTCGGCTCGACGGAAATCTCGGTCGAGACCGTGCGGCAGACCTATCAGAACGAACTGCAGACCCTCTCGCGCCGCTTCCGTCGTGCCATCACGCCGGAGGCGGCGCGCGCGATCGGCCTCGACCAGCAGGTCCTCGCGCGCCTCGTCACGGAGGCGACCCTCGACGAGCGCGCCAGGGCCATGGGCCTCGCCGCCTCGGACGAGGCGATCGCCCGCTCGATCCGGGAGGATCCCACCTTCCGCAACGCGGCCGGACAGTTCGACCGTCTCGCCTTCGACGACATCCTGCGTGCAAGCGGCCTGACCGAGGCTGGCTATGTGCGCGAACAGCGCCGCGTCATGACCCGGCGCGAGATTGCCGACGGCGTGGCTGGCGGAACGAACGTGCCGCTCGCCATGCGCGAGGCGCTCCACCGCTACGGCGCCGAGCGGCGGGCCGCCGATTATGTCGTTCTGCCGGCGGCTGCGGCGGGCGAAATCGACAAGCCGGGCGATGCTGCGCTCAAGACCTATTTCGAAGAACGCAAGACGAGCTTCCGCGCGCCGGAATATCGCAAGGTGACGCTGCTCGCCCTGACGCCCGAGAGCGTTGCCCGACCAGCCGACGTGTCGGATGCGGACGCACGTGCGCGCTACGCGCAGATCAAGGACCGCTTCGGCTCGCCCGAGCGGCGCAAGATCCAGCAGATCGTCTTCCCGAGCGAGGCCGAGGCCAGGGCCGCGTCTGACAAGATCCGGGGCGGCGCCACGTTCGAGGCCGTCGCCGCGGAGCGCGGGATCGCCGAGAAGGATCTCGAACTCGGCACCTTCGCGCGAACGCAGCTCTTCGACGAAGCCGTCGCCGCTGCCGCCTTCGCCCTTCCCGAGGGGGGCGTCAGCCCGCCGGTCGCCGGCCGCTTCGGCATCGTGCTCGTGCGCGTCGTGACGATCGAGCCCGAGCGCGTGAAGCCCTTCGAGGAGGTTGCCGGCGAGGTCAAGGCCGAGGTCGCGCGCGAGCGTGCGCGAACGGCAATTGTCGACCTGCACGACAGGATCGAGGACCTGCGTGCGGCCGCGAAGCCCCTGCCGGAGATCGCGTCGACCGTGGCCTCGACCGCGCGCACCATCGAGGCCGTCGACCGCAACGGCCTCGACAAGGCGGGCCAGGCGATCGGGGGACTGCCGGACAAGGACGCGCTGCTCGCGGCCGTCTTCGCGTCCGACATCGGGGTCGACAACGAGGCATTGCGCCTGCAGGACGGCGGCTATCTGTGGTTCGATGTCGCCGGCATCGAGCCGGCGCGCGACCGCGCGCTCGACGAGGTTCGCGACGAGGTCGTGAAGCAGTGGACCGCGGACGAGGTCGCCAGGCGCCTCTCGGACAAGGCGCGCGGCCTCGTCGAGCGCCTCGACAAGGGCGAGGCCTTCGCAGCGGTCGCCGCGTCAGTGAACCTGCCGGTGAAGAAGGCGGAGGGCCTCGCCCGCAGCACGCCGAAGGACGACCTGACCGCCTCTGTCGTCGGCCAGATCTTCGCCACCCCCGCCGGCAAGGCAGGCTCCGCGGCACTTGGCGACGGGGAGGCGCGCGTCGTCTTCCGGGTGATCGCCGCCACCGTGCCGCCGCTCGTCACATCCACGCAGCAGGCCGAGAACCTCGAACAGCAGCTTCGGATCGCGCTGACCGACGACCTCCTGTCCCAGTATGTCGCCAGGCTCCAGGCGGACCTCGGCGTCAGGATCAATCAGCAGGCCCTGCGCAACGCGCTCGGCGGCGGGGAGTTCTGACGCGCGATGCAGCTCGAACCCTCGTACGAGACGATCGCCGCGGCCTATGCCCGGGGCGCGGCGAGCGTGCTGCGCGCCACGCTCGTCGCCGACCTCGAGACGCCGGTCGCTGCCTATCTCAAGCTGACGGCGGGGGGCGCCTCCCCAGCCTTCCTGCTCGAATCGGTGGAGGGCGGCGCCGTGCGCGGCCGCTATTCGATGATCGGGCTCAAGCCCGATCTCGTCTGGCGCTGCCGCGACGGAAAGGCGGAGATCGACCGCGACGCCCTCACGGGAACGGGCTCCTTCGTCGCGGACGAGCGGCCGCCGCTCGAGAGCCTGCGGGCCCTCGTCGCCGAGAGCGCCATTGCCTTCGGGGCCGACATGCCGCCAATGGCGGCCGGCATCTTCGGCTATCTCGGTTACGACATGGTCCGGCTGATGGAGCGGTTGCCCCCGCCCCCGCCGGACGCCCTCGGGCTGCCCGATGCTGTCCTGGTGCGGCCGACCGTGATGGTCGTCTTCGACGCCGTGCGTGACGAGCTGTCTCTGATCACGCCGATCCGCCCCAAGGACGGCGTCTCCGCCAAGGCCGCCTACGAGGGCGCCGTGGCGCGCATCGAGGAGGCGCTTTCGGCGCTAGACCGTCATCTGCCGCACGACGCGCGCGCAGACGTGCTCGGCATCGCCGAGCCGCAGGCCGTTTCGAACACGACGCCAGCCGAATACCGGGCCATGGTCGGCAGGGCGAAGGAGTACATTCGCGCCGGCGACATCTTCCAGGTGGTCCTGTCGCAGCGCTTCGAGGCCCCGTTCCCGCTGCCTGCGCTCGCACTCTACCGTTCGCTCAGGAGGGTGAACCCCTCCCCCTTTCTCTGCTTCCTGGACTTCGTCGATTTCCAGATCGTCTGTTCGAGCCCCGAGATCCTCGTGCGCGTCCGCGACGGCAAGGTCACGATCCGCCCGATCGCGGGCACCCGCCGACGTGGCGCGACGCCAGCCGAGGATCGGGCGCTCGCGGAGGAGCTGCTCGCCGATCCGAAGGAGCGGGCCGAGCATCTGATGCTGCTCGATCTCGGCCGCAACGACGTGGGCCGCGTCTCGGAGATCGGCACTGTGACGGTGACCGACAGCTTCTTCCTCGAGTACTACAGCCAGGTCATGCACATCGTCTCGAACGTCGAGGGCAGGCTCGACGCCAGGCACGATGCGCTGGCGGCGCTCGTCGCCGGCTTTCCGGCCGGGACGGTCTCCGGTGCGCCGAAAGTGCGCGCGATGGAGATCATCGACGAACTCGAGAAGGAAAAGCGCGGTCCCTATGCCGGCTGCATCGGCTATTTCGGCGCCAACGGCGAGATGGACACCTGCATTGTGCTGCGCACGGCCGTGGTGAAGGACGGCCGCATGGCTGTGCAGGCTGGCGCGGGAATCGTCTACGATTCCGACCCGGAGTCCGAGCAGCAGGAATGCGTCAACAAGGCCAAGGCCCTGTTCCGTGCGGCGGAGGATGCGGTACGCTTCGCCGCCAGGGCGCGACGCGGCCAGTAGAGACGAGGATGGGCGGAACCATGACGACGACCGGCTTTCGATGGCGCCGCGCTTGACCCGCCCGCAACGGGCCGTCACACCAAGGCTTCCTCGAACGCGGTCGCACCCATGGCCCGGATCGTCCTGATCGACAACTACGATTCATTCACCTGGAACCTCGTCCATCTGATCGGCGGGCTCGGCGTCGAGGTTGAGGTCCATCGCAACGATGCGGTGACGACCGACGTGGTTATCGCCTCCGCGCCCGACGCGGTCGTGCTCTCCCCCGGGCCGTGCACGCCGAGGGAGGCCGGCATCTGCCTCGACCTCGTCGGGCGTGCCGGCGGCGACGTGCCGATCTTCGGCGTCTGCCTCGGCCTGCAGGCGATCGGGCAGGTCTACGGCGGCAATGTGGTGCGGGCGCCCGTGCCGGTGCACGGCAAGCTCTCGACTGTCCGGCACCGCGCGGCCGGGATTTTTCGCGGCATCAACGGCCCGTTCCAGGCGACGCGCTACCACTCGCTCGTGGTCGAGCGCGGCACCTGCCCGCCCTCTCTGGACATCACAGCCGAGACCGACGACGGCCTCATCATGGCCCTCTCCCATCGCGACCACCCGGTACACGGCGTGCAGTTCCATCCGGAGAGCATCCTCTCCGAGCACGGCGCGACCATGATGAAGAACTTCCTCGATCTCGCCGCGGCCTGGAACGCAACCAGACGCATCCGGCGCGCGAGCTGAGGCAACGACGCATTCGGGATTGATCATGGACGCCTTCAAGCCCTTCATCGCCAAGGTCGCGACCGGTGCCTCGCTCACGCGCGAGGAGGCCAGCGCAGCCTTCGACGCGCTTCTCTCCGGCGAGGTCACGCCTGCCCAGGCCGGCGGCTTCCTCATGGCGCTGCGCGTGCGCGGCGAGACTGTCGACGAGATCGCCGGCGCCGTCTCTGCCCTGCGGGCGCGCATGCTGCGCGTCAAGGCGCCGGCGAATGCCATCGACATCGTCGGCACGGGCGGTGACAACTCCGGCAGTTACAACGTCTCCACCCTCTCTTCCATTGTCGTGGCGGCCTGCGGCGTGCCGGTCGCCAAGCACGGCAATCGCGCCGCCTCGTCGAAGTCAGGCGCGGCCGACGTGCTCGCGGCGCTGGGCGTCAAGATGAGCACCGAGCCGCGCTCGATCGAGCGCTGCATCGCGGAGGCCGGCGTCGGCTTCATGTTCGCGCCCTCGCACCACGCCTCCATGCGGCATGTGGCGCCGGTGCGTGTCGAGCTCGGCACGCGCACGCTATTCAACCTGATCGGCCCGCTGTCGAATCCGGCCGGTGTCCGGCGCCAGCTCTTCGGCGTTTTCTCCGAGAGCTGGCTTGAGCCCCTGGTCGAGGTGCTGCGTAGCCTCGGCTCCGAGCGCGTCTGGGCCGTGCACGGTTCGGACGGCCTCGACGAGCTGACGACGACGGGGCCGACCGCGGTGGTCGCGCTCGAAGACGGCAAGATCCGCAAGTTCACGGTCACGCCGCAGGATGTCGACCTGCCCCCCGCCCGCGTCGAGGATCTGCGCGGCGGCGATCCCGAGCACAATGCGCGCGCCCTGCGTGACGTGCTCAACGGGGAAGCCTCGGCCTACCGCGACATCACGCTCCTCAACGCGGCCGCAGCCCTCGTCGTCGCCGAACGGGCTGGGCATCTGCGCGAGGGCGTCGAGCTCGCCGCGAGGGCGATCGATTCCGGCGCGGCGCGGGCAACGCTCGACAAACTCATCGCCGTGTCGAACGATTGATGGCAGGGCCGAAGTGATGAGCGACATCCTCGCCAGGATCGAAGCCTACAAGCGCCGCGAGATCGCCGCGGCCAAGGAGGCCGTGCCGCAGGCCGAGATCGAGCGCCGCGCGCTCGCCGCGCCGCCCGTGCGCGGCTTCGCCGCGGCGATCGAGCGGCACATCGGCGCGGGCCGCCCGGCCCTCATCGCCGAGATCAAGAAGGCGAGCCCGTCGAAAGGTCTGATCCGCGCCGAGTTCGACCCGCCGGGGCTCGCCCGCGCCTATGCGGCTGGCGGCGCCACCTGCCTGTCCGTGCTCACCGACGAGCCGTCCTTCCAGGGTCGGCCGGACTACCTTTCCGCGGCGCGGGCCGCCTGCGACCTGCCCGCGCTGCGCAAGGACTTCATGTTCGAGCCCTACCAGGTCTTCGAGGCGCGCGCCTGGGGGGCCGACTGCATCCTCGTCATCATGGCGAGCGTGACGGACACCGAGGCGAAGGCGCTCGTGGAGACGGCTCATACCCTCGGCATGGACGTCCTTGTCGAAGTGCACGACGGCGCCGAGCTCGACCGGGCGCTGCCGCTCGGCACGCGGCTCATCGGCATCAACAACCGCAACCTTCGCAGCTTCGAGGTGTCGCTCGACACCTCGGAGGAGCTCGCCCTGCGCGTTCCGGCGGACCGCATCGTCGTCGGCGAGAGCGGCATCTTCACCCATGCCGACATCGAGCGCTTGATTCGCGTCGGCATTCGTACCTTCCTCGTCGGCGAGAGCCTCATGCGGCAGGTGGACGTGACGGCGGCCACGCGGCGTCTGCTCTTTGGCGAGGCTCCGGAGGCGGCCCGCGCATGAGCAGGCTCACCCACATTGATCCCACGACCGGCGCGGCGCGGATGGTCGACGTCTCGGACAAGGCCGTGACGGCGCGGACCGCCGTCGCCGAAGGATGTGTCGTGATGCGGCCGGAGACCCTGGCGCTCATCCGCAGCGGCGACGCGAAGAAGGGCGACGTGCTGGGCGCGGCGCGCATCGCCGGGATCATGGCGGCGAAGCGCACGCACGAACTCATTCCGCTCTGCCACCCGCTCAACCTCAGCAAGGTCGCCGTGGATCTTGCGCTCGACGACGGCCTGCCCGGCGTGCGCGTGCGCGCCGAGGCGAAGCTCGCCGGCCAGACGGGGGTCGAGATGGAGGTGCTCACGGCCGTCTCCGTCGCCTGCCTCACCGTCTACGACATGGTGAAGGCCGCCGACCGCGCCATGCGCATCGAGGGCATCCGTCTCCTCCGGAAGAGCGGCGGCAAGTCGGGCGATTTCCGCGCGGGAGATGTTGCATGAGCCTCCTGCCGGTGGTCGAGGCGCTGCAGCGCGTGCTGGCGAGCGTGGCCACGCCCGTCGAGGCCGAGGCGGTGCCGCTCGCGACCTGCCGCGGCCGTACGCTCGCCGCCGATCTCGCCGCGCTGCGCACGCAGCCGCCCTTCCCCGCCTCGGCGATGGACGGCTATGCCGTACGCGCCGCCGACGTCGCCGCATTGCCGGCGACGTTGCGGGTGATCGGCACGAGCGCCGCCGGCCACGGCCATCGCGGCACGGTCGGCGCGGGCGAGGCTGTGCGCATCTTCACCGGCGCACCGGTGCCCGATGGCGCGGACACGGTCGTCATCCAGGAGAACACAGAGCCGGGCGAGGGCACCGTCCTCGTCAGGGAAGTGTCGGCGACGCGCCATATCCGCACTGCGGGCCTCGATTTCCGGCAGGGCGACGTGCTCATTCGCGCCGGCCGGCGCCTCGATGCGCGCCTCCTGGCGCTCGCCGCAGCGATGGGGCATTCGAGCCTGCCCGTCCGCCGCCGGCCGCGGGTCGCCATTCTCGCCACGGGCGACGAGCTCGTCCCGCCCGGGAGCGAGGCCCGCCCCGACCAGATCGTCGCCTCGAACAGCTATGCGGTCGCTGCGATCGTCGAGGAGGCGGGCGGCGAGCCGATCGATCTCGGCATCGCCGGCGACAGTTTCGCTGCCCTGGAAGGGGCGATCGCCCGCGCCCGTGCGGCAAGGGCGGACGTGCTCGTGACGCTCGGCGGCGCATCGGTCGGCGAGCACGACCTCGTGCAGTCAGCGCTCGCCCGCGAGGGCATGCAGCTCGGCTTCTGGCGCATCGCCATGCGCCCCGGCAAGCCGCTCATGCACGGGCGCCTCGGCGATATGATCATCCTGGGGCTGCCCGGCAATCCGGTGTCGAGCATCGTCTGTTCGGTGCTCTTCGTCGCGCCTGCGGTGCGCGCCCTGTGCGGCGACCCCGAGGCCGGGCGCGATCCGAGCGAGGAGGCCGTGCTCGGCGTCGACCTGGCCGCCAACGACCAGCGGCAGGACTATCTGCGGGCCAGGCTGGACGAGCAGCCCGCCGGACCGCCGCGCGTGACGCCCTTCGGCCGGCAGGACAGCTCCATGCTGGCGACGCTCGCCGAGGCCCAGGCCCTGCTGATCCGCCCACCCTACGCCCCTGCGGCGACGGCCGGCAGCGCCTGCCGCATCATCCGTTTCGACAGGCGCTGAGCGCGGCGGTCGAAGGACAAAGGCGGCGCGCTTGCCGCGCGCCGCCTTTCCTTCAATGCTGCGGAACCTCCGGCCGGGCCGCAGCCTTACTGCGGCAGCTTGTCGTCGATGCCCTTCACGTAGAAGTTCATGCCGAGGATCTGCTCGTCGGAGAGTCCGTCGCCGCCCTTGCACTCCACCTGGCTGCCGTCCTGCTTGAAGACCGGGCACTTGAACGGCTTGAGCTTGCCCGAGCGGATGGCCTCCTCCGTCTCCTTGGCGAGCTTCGCCACGTCCTCGGGCATGTTGGTATAGGGCGCCATCACGACCATGTGCTGCGCGAGTCCGCCCCAGGTGTCTTGTGCCTTCCAGCTGCCGTCGAGGACGGCCTTGGTGCGGGCGACGTAATAGTCGTTCCAGTTGTCGATGATCGCCGTGAGCTGGGCCTTGGGCGCGAATTTGATCATGTCGGAGGCCTGCCCGAAGGCGAGCTTGCCGCGCGCCTCGGCGGCCTGCAGCGGCGCCGGGCTGTCGGTGTGCTGGGTAAGCACGTCGACACCCTGGTCGAGAAGCGCCTTGGCGCCGTCCGCCTCCTTGCCCGGGTCGTACCAGCTGTTGACGTAGACCACCTTGAGCTTGACGGCCGGGTTCACCGACTGCGCGCCGAGGAAATAGGCGTTGATGCCGGCCACGACCTCCGGGATCGGATAGGCGCCGACATAGCCGATGACGCCCGTCTTCGACATCTTCGCCGCGATCTGGCCGCTGATGTAGCGCCCCTCGTAGAAGCGCGCCGCATAGGTCGAGACGTTCTTCTCGCGCTTGAAGCCGGTGGCGTGCTCGAACATCACGTTCGGGTATTTCTTCGCCACCTTCAGCGTCGGCTCCATGTAGCCGAAGGAGGTGGTGAAGATGAGCTTGTGGCCGGTACGCGCCAGTTGCTCGATGGCGCGCTCGGAATCGGCCTCCGGCACGCTCTCGACGTAGCTCGTCTCGACCCTGTCGCCGAGCTCCTTCTCGATTGCCTTGCGGCCCTGGTCGTGCTGGTAGGACCAGCCGTGGTCACCTACGGGGCCCACATAGATGAAGCCGACCTTGAGCTTCTGCTGGGCCGACGCCGGCCCGGCCATAATGGCGAGCGCAGCCACGGCCACGGCTCCCAGAACTGCACGCTTCATGATCTGACCCCCATCGGAAGCAGCGAGGATTGAGAAGGAGCTGCCACGCGCGCCCCCCGCGTCGCGCGCGCGCTCGAAATTCAACGTTATCAATTCATCGATCAGGAACGAAGGGCGTGCCGAGTGACCCCGGCGCGCCGACCGCCCGGCGCTTGCCGAGCGAAAGCAAGACCAGGGCCACGACCGTCGCGAGATAGGGCAGCGCCGAGAGCGTCTGCGACGGCAGGCCGATGGAGGCGGCCTGGGCGTGAAGCTGCAGCACCGTGGCCGCGCCGAACAGATAGGCGCCGGCGAAGGCGCGGCCCGGCCGCCAGGCGGCAAAGACGACGAGCGCGAGCGCGATCCAGCCGCGCCCCGCGGTCATGCCGGGTGACCAGAAGCGCGTGTAGACGAGCGAGAGATAGGCCCCGCTGAGCCCCGCGCAGGCGCCACCGAAGACGATGGCGAGTAAGCGGACGCGAACGACGGGCAGGCCGAGCGAATGCGCCGAGGTGTGGTTCTCGCCCACCGAGCGCAGCGTCAGGCCGGCGCGCGTGTGGAAGAGGAACCAGGCCACGGCGAGGGCGAGGAGGAGCGAGACGTAGACGAAGGCGTCCTGCCCGAAGAACAGCCTGCCGACGACGGGCAGATCGGTCAGGCCTGGAATGTGGAGATGCGCGATGGGTTCGCGGCGCGCGCCGATGAACGGCGCTCCGATGAGCCCGGCGAGGCCGAGTCCGAGGATGGTGAGGGCAAGGCCCGAAGCGACCTGGTTCGTGGCGAGGCCGAGGACGGCGAAGGCGAAGAGGCTCGCGAGCAGGACGGCCGCGATCATGCCCGAGAGCACGCCGAGGGCTGTGGAATCGAAGACGACCGCGCCGGCGAAACCGCAGGCCGCGCCCATGGCCATCATGCCCTCGACGCCTAGGTTGAGAACGCCGGCGCGCTCCGCGACGAGCTCGCCCAGGGCTGCGAGCAGCAAAGGCGTCGAGGCCGTGACGATGGTGAGGAGAACCGCCTCGAACATGCTCACGCCGGTGCCCTCCCCGCGAGCACGCCCCGGCGCACGAGACGGATGCGGTACGAGACGAGCGCATCCGCCGCGAGCACGCAGAAGAGCAGGATACCCTGGAAGGCCTTGGTCAGGTCGAAGGGCAGGCGCAGCGAGATCTGGGCCGCTTCGCCCCCGATGAAGGTGAGCGCCATGACAAGACCGGCAAAGAGGATGCCGAGAGGATGCAGGCGCCCGAGAAAGGCGACCGTGATGGCCGTGAAGCCATAGCCGGGGGAAATGGAGGGCTTGAGCTGGCCGATCTGGCCGGAGACCTCCACGATGCCGGCGAGCCCTGCGAGGCCGCCCGAGATGGCGAAGACGGCGAGTGCCGTGCGGCGCTCGTCGAAGCCGGCGAAGCGAGCGGCCCGAGGGGCGTCGCCCGTGACGCGCAGGCGGTAGCCGAAGAGGGTCCGCGTCATGACGACCCAGGCGACGGCCGCGGCGGCGAGCGCGAAGAGGACGCCGACATGCAGGCGCCCACCGTCGCCGAGAATCGGGAGCGTCGCCGCCGTGTCGAAACCGACCGACTGGGGAAAGTTGAAGCCCTTGGGGTCACGCCACGGACCGCGCACGAGATAGTCGAGCATGAGTTCCGCGACATAGACGAGCATCAGGCTCGTCAGGATCTCGCTCACGCCGAAGCGCACGCGCAGGAAGGCCGGGACGAGCCCCCAGAGTGCCCCGCCCAGGATGCCGAGCCCGAGCATCGCCGGCAGCACCCAAGCGCCGGCCTCGGTGCCGTGTGTGGCGAGGGCGAGGGCGCTGCCGCAGATGGCGCCCACGACATACTGCCCCTCCGCCCCGATGTTCCACAGGCTGGCACGGAAGCAGAAGGACAGGCCGACGGCGATGAGCACGAGCGGCGTCGCCTTCACCACGAGCTCCTGCAGCGCCCAGGGGTCGGACAACGGCTGCAGCACGTAGATGTCAAGCGCCGTCAGCGGCGAGCGCCCCATCAGCGCGACGATGATGCCGCCCAGGGCGAAGGAGAGGATGAGCGCGCCGATCGGGGCAAGGAGCCTCGCCGCCGGCGAGACGGTGGCGCGCGGCACGAGCTCAAGACGCATGAACCACTCCCGCCTCCTCCGCCGCCTTCAGGGCGGATTCGTCCAACGCTCCCGTCATCAGCAGGCCCACCGCCTCGCGCGTCAGTTCACGCGTCGGCCGCGGCTCGCTCACCTGTCCGGCATGGATGACGGCGATGCGGTCGGCGACTTCGAAGAGCTCGTCGAGATCCTGGCTGATGACGATAACCGCACTGCCGCGCGCGGCGAGATCGACGAGCGCCTGGCGGATGACCGTCGCGGCGCCCGCGTCCACGCCCCAGGTCGGCTGGTTGACGACGAGGACGGCAGGTTCGCGCAGGATCTCGCGGCCGACGACGAATTTCTGCAGATTGCCGCCGGAGAGCGTGCGCGCCCTCGGGTCGGGCCCCTCCTTGCGCACGTCGAAGGTATCGACGATGCGGAAGGCGAGCTTGCGGGCGGCGTCGGCCAGAATGAAGCCGCGGGCCACCAGCCCGCCCGTGCCATGGCGCGACAAGAGCGCATTCTCGCCCAGCCTGTGGTCCGGCACCGCACCATGCCCCAGGCGCTCCTCGGGCACGAAGGCAGCACCGAGACGCCGGCGGCTCGTCACATCGAGAAGACCGACGGCGGTGCCGTCAATGCGCACCGCGTCGGCAGCGGCCGCAAGCCGCTCTCCCGACAGCGCGGCGAAGAGCTCGCCCTGGCCGTTGCCCGCGACGCCCGCGATGCCGAGGACCTCGCCGCCGCGCACGCCGAGCGCGACCTCGCGCAGGGACTGACCATGCGGTTCCTCGGGCGGAAGCGACAGCCCCTTCACGACGAGCCGCTCGGGCCCCATTGCGTGGCCCGGAACCGCCTTCACCTCGCCGATCTCCACGCCCACCATCAAGGCGGCGATCTCTCGCGCGCGCACGCTGCGCGGGTCGATAGTGGCCACGACCTTGCCAGCCCGCAGGATCGTCGCCGTCCGGCACAGCCGCCGCACCTCTTCAAGGCGATGCGAGATGTAGAGGATGGCACAGCCGTCGGCCGCGAGCTTCTCCAGCGTCACGAACAGTCTCTCGGCCTCCTGCGGCGTCAGCACGGAGGTCGGCTCGTCGAGGACCAGAAGACGCGGGTTCTGCAGCAGGCAGCGCACGATCTCGATGCGCTGGCGCTCGCCGGCGGAAAGCGTCCAGACGAATCGGCCGGGATCGAGCACCAGCCCGTACTCCTCCCCTACGGCCGCGATCCTCTCCGTGATCGCGGCAATCGGCAGATCACCGGGCATGGCGACCGCCACGTTCTCGGCAACCGTCAGGTTCTCGAACAGCGAGAAATGCTGAAAAACCATGCCGATGCCGAGCGCCCGCGCCTGCTGCGGCCCCTGGAGGGCGACCGGCTCGCCTTGCCAGAGGATCGCACCGTCGCTCGGCTCGAGGAGACCGTAGAGGATTTTCACCAGGGTCGACTTGCCGGCTCCGTTCTCGCCGAGCAGGGCGTGGATCTCACCGGGATGGATGTCGAGATCGACGTGATCGTTCGCCGTCAGCGTACCGAAGCGCTTGGTGATGCCGCGCAGCGACACGAGCGGAGGTGGAGCGGCGGCCGCTCGATCCCCTTCCCTCGGAACCATCTCGATCATCGCCTATCGGCTCTTCATCCGTGTCATGTGCAGAAGCCGGCGGAACGTCAGGCGGCCTGCGGCACGAGGACGGTCGCGCCGGTCGTGGCTCGGCTCTCGAGCAGGCGATGCGCCTCGGCAGCATCCTTCAACGGGTAACGGGCGTGAATCTCGATCTTCACCGCCCCGCTCGCCACCACGCCGAACAGGTCCTCGCTCATCGCAAGGACGTTCTCCCGCCTGGCGAGATGCGTGAAGAGCGTGGGACGCGTGGCGTAGAGCGATCCCTTCTGGGCGAGGAGGCCGATGTTGAAGGCGTCGATGGCGCCGGAGGCGGAGCCGAAGCTGACGAACATCCCGAACGGCTTGAGGCAGTCGAGTGATGCGGGAAAGGTCGCCTTGCCGACCCCGTCATAGACGACGTCGCAGCCCTCGCCCCTGGTGATCTCCTTCACCCGCGCAGCGAAATCCTCCTCGCGGTAGAGGATGACGTGGTCGCACCCGCTCGCCCTTGCGAGATCGGCCTTGGCCGCGGAACCGACCGTGCCGATGACCGTCGCCCCGAGGTGCTTCGCCCATTGGCATGCGATGAGCCCGACGCCGCCGGCCGCGGCATGGACGAGGATGGTCTGCCCCCTCTCCACCCTGAAGGTGCGGCGCAGGAGATATTGGGCGGTGAGGCCCTTCAGCATCATGGCCGCGCCGGTGTCGAAGTCGATCGCATCCGGCAGCTTGACCAGGAAATGCGCCGGCACGTTGCGTTCCTCGGCATAGGCGCCGAGTGTGGCGGCATAGGCGACGCGATCGCCCGGCGCGAAGCCGGTGACGCCCTCCCCGACGGACACGACTTCGCCCGCCCCCTCGTTGCCCGGCACGAAGGGCAGAGCCGGCACCGCATAGGCCCCCGTCCGATAATAGGTGTCGATGTAGTTGAGTCCGATGGCGCGGTTGCGCACCCGCACCTCGCCGGCCCCCGGCAGCTCGGCTTCGACATCCTCGTAGGACAATACCTCAGGACCGCCGTAGCGGTGCACACGAATCGCCTTCACGCGCGAGCCTCCCTTGCAGGCGACATGTTAGATATGCATGGGGCTTCTAGGCAACGCGGGAGACTCGCCATATACTACAAAATGTGGATGTAAATTACCCTCTCTCCCGGTCTTCCAACGATGTTGCAGCGCGCCCCTCACGAACCGACCTTCGTGGAGCTCTTCACACCGAAACTCGTGACGGTCCTGAGGGAGGGCTACGGCTTCCGCCAGTTTCGCGCCGACGCCCTGGCAGGACTGACCGTCGCCATCGTCGCCCTGCCCCTGTCGATGGCCATTGCCATCGCGAGCGGCGCGCCGCCGGAGCGCGGTCTCTACACGGCGATCGTCGCCGGCTTCCTCATCTCGGCGCTCGGCGGCAGCCGCTTCCAGGTTGGAGGCCCGGCGGGTGCCTTCATCGTCCTCGTGGCCGCCAGCATCGAGCGGCACGGCTTCGACGGCTTCCTGCTCGCCACGATGCTCGCAGGCTTCATGCTCGTAGCCATCGGCCTGCTGCGGCTCGGCACCTACATCAAGTACATCCCCCATCCGGTGACCGTCGGCTTCACGGCGGGCATCGCCGTCATCATCCTCGCGAGCCAGCTCAAGGAGCTCTTTGGCCTGCGGCTCGCCGGCAAGGAGCCGGCCGCGCTCGTGCCGAAGCTCGAGGCGCTCTGGGCGGCGCGGATCACCCTCGATCCGACGACCTGCGCGGTCGCCTTCGGCGCCATCGCCGTCATTGTCCTGGTCCGGCGCCTGCGCCCGCACTGGCCCGCCTTCCTCATCGCGGTGGGCCTCGGCGCCATCGCCACCTGGGCGCTCGGACTGCCGGTGGAGACCATCGGCACGCGCTTCGGCGGCGTGCCGAGCACGCTGCCGGCGCCGGCCCTGCCCGCCCTCTCGCTCGATAAGCTTCAGGCCGTTCTTCCAGACGCCTTCGCGCTCGCCCTGCTCGGCGGCATCGAGTCCCTGTTGTCGGCAGTCGTCGCCGACGGCATGAGCGGGCGGCGCCATCGCTCCAATTGCGAGCTCGTCGCGCAGGGCGTCGCCAATGTCGCCTCGGCCGCCTTCGGCGGGCTGACGGCGACGGGGACCATTGCCCGCACGGCGACCAACGTGCGCGCCGGCGCGACGGGCCCCGTCGCGGGCATGCTGCACGCCGCCTTCCTGCTCGTCTTCATGCTGGTGGCCGCGCCGCTCGCGAGCTTCATCCCGCTCGCAGCGCTCGGCGCCGTCCTTGCCGTCGTGGCCTGGAACATGGCTGAAGGCGCCGTCTTCCTCGCCATCCTGCGGCGCTCGCGCGGCGATGCGCTGGTGCTGCTCGCCACCTTCCTGCTCACGGTCTTCCGCGATCTGACAGAGGGCATCGCCGTCGGCGTCGTGCTCGGCAGTCTCCTGTTCATGCACCGCATGGCGGCACTCGTCGCCGTCGCCGGCGAAGCGACGCTGATGGCGACCGATCAGGCGGACGCGGGCGAGCGCACGGCCGCGACCTACGACGCGGCAGCCGCATCGGATCGTGACATTCTCGTCTACCGGATCGCAGGCCCGCTTTTCTTCGGCGCGGCGGCGAGCGTCGGCTCCGTGCTCGAGCGCATGGGCGACTATCCGCGCGCGCTCATCCTCGATGTCAGCGCCGTGCCGCTGGCCGACTCGACGGCGGCGCTGTCCCTGCGAACCTTCATCGACAAGGCGCGCCGCCACGGGGCGCGCGTCTACGTCGCGGGTGCCGTTCCGCCCGTGCGACGCACGCTGGCGCATGAGGGCCTGCGTGTGCCGGTCGTACGCTATGCTGCGACGGTCTCCGACGCCCGGGCCGCCGCCGCACGCGCCCTTGCCCCGGCGGTGGAGACGGCGGCCTCAAGCCGCGCCGCCTGAACCCGCGCCGCCTGAACCCGAGCCTTCCCGCACCACGGCCCGCTGCCTGTGCTGCAGGCGCTTGCGGCGGGCGAGCACGTTGATGAACTCCACCGCCACGGCGAAGGCCATGGCCGAATAGATGTAGCCGCGCGGGATGTGGAAGCCGCCGCCCTCGGCGCAGAGCGACACGCCGATGAGGATGAGGAAGGCGAGCGCCAGCATCTTCGTGGTCGGATGCTCCGCGATGAAGCGGCTCACGGTGCCCGCGGCAAAGTACATGACCGCCATCGAGATGACGACGGCGATGACCATGATCGCGAGGTCCTGCGCCATGCCGATGGCAGTGACGATCGAGTCGATCGAGAAGACGAGGTCGATCAGCGTGATCTGCAGAACGGCGGCGGTAAAGGCGCCGGGGGCCTCGCTGCGCCACTCCTCTTCGTCCGGCCCCTCGATCTCGCCGTGGATCTCGCTCGTCGCCTTGGCGATGAGGAAGAGGCCGCCGCCGATCAGGATGAGGTCACGCCAGGAGAACCCCTCGCCGAAGATCGTGAAGACGGGCTCGGTCAGCCGCATGATCGACGTCAGGGTGAAGAGGAAGATGACGCGGAAGACGAGCGCGAGCAGGAGCCCGATCTGGCGGGCCTGTTTGGCCTGGCTTGCCGGCAATCGCGCCACCAGCACGGAGATGAACACGACGTTGTCGATGCCGAGCACGATCTCCATGGCGGTGAGCGTGACGAGTGCGGCCCAGGCATTCGGGTCGGCAAGCCAGGCGAACATCGGGGGGATTCTCCGTGACGAAGCGCGGACAGGAGTAGGAAGCGCAGACAATCATGTGGTCGCCCGCGCGACAACTCGCCACCCGGAGCCTGCGTCGCCCCGACGCTGGCGCCGGGGGCTGCATCGCGCTACCCCTTGGCCCCGAAGGGAGATTGCGAGCCATGGCGACACATATGGCCGACATCGCGGTGGTCGGGGCTGGTCCGGCGGGGCTAGCGGCGGCCATCGCCTTCGCGCGCGAGGGCTTCAGGACTCTGCTCGTCGGCGCGCCCGACGCGCGCAGGGACGGACGCACGGTCGCGTTGCTCGACGGATCGGTGCGCTTCCTCTCCGCCATCGGCGCCTGGGAGGCGATAGCACCACAGGCGGCGCCGCTCGTCACCATGCGCATCATCGACGATACGGGCAGCCTATTCCGCCTGCCGCCGGTCGCCTTCCAGGCGCGCGAGATCGATCTCGGCGCCTTCGGCTACAACATCGAGAACGTGGCACTCGTCGCCGGCCTCGCCGCGGTGGCGGCGGGCTGCGAGGACCTCACCGTCGTTCCGGCCCTTGCCGAGGGCATGCGCATCGAAGGCGCCCATGCCCTGCTCACGCTCGCCGACGGCGCGACGGTGCGCGCGCATCTCGTGCTTGCCGCAGACGGCCGTCGGTCGCGCCTCAGGGAGGCCGCCGGCATCGCGACCCGCGACTGGTCCTATCCGCAGGTGGCACTCACGGCCGTGCTCACGCATTCGCGCGACCATGCGGAGGCGTCAACGGAGTTCCATACCCGTTCGGGTCCCTTCACGCTCGTGCCGCTCCCCGGCCGGCGTTCGAGCCTCGTCTGGGTCGCGAATCCGGCTGTGGCGGAGCGTCTCGCAGCGCTCGACGACACCGCCTTCGCCCGCGCTGTCGAACGCCAGGCCCATTCGCTGCTCGGCAGCATGGCAGTGGACGGACCGCGCGGCGCGGTTCCCATGTCCGGCCTCTCGGTCTCCCGCTTCACGGCGCCGCATCTGGCGATCGCCGGCGAGGCCGCGCACGTCTTTCCACCCATCGGCGCACAGGGCCTCAACCTCGGCCTGCGCGACGTGGCCGCCCTGCGCGATGCGGTGGCCGACGCGCGCGACGCCGGCGAGGACATCGGCGGCGTGGCCGCCCTCGCCGCCTACGAGCGGAGCCGCGGCCTCGACGTCCGCATGCGCACGGCGGCCATCGATACCCTCAACCGGACACTCCTCAGCGATTTCCTGCCGCTCGACCTGCTGCGCGGCGCCGGGCTCCTGGCGCTCGACCTCATCGGCCCGTTACGGCGCACGGTGATGCGGGAGAGCCTCGTTCCGCGCCTGTCCACGCCCCGCCTGATGCGGGCGCCGGTCATGGACACCGCCGGTGTCGCCTTCTGAGCATGCAGGCACGACCTGCCGCCACGGCCGCGTATCAGGCCACGGGCACGATCTCCTCGTCGTTCTCCCCCGCCGCGGGGACGCGGCGCACATCGCCCTGAGGATCGCGGAACGGCGGCGCGATCGGCACGGTCGCGGCCGGCATGCGCTTGCCGGAGGGTTCCTCGACGTGGCCGGCAAAGAGGCCGCGCGCGTGGAAATGCGGATCGGCGACGGCTTCGGCGAGCGAGGCAACGATGGTGCAGCAGCAGTCGAGGGGGCCGAGAACGGCCTCCCAGTGGGCGGCAGTCTCCCGCCGCACGATGTCGGCGATCGCCCGCCGGGTCGCCGCCGCGTCGAGGCGGTCGTCCCGGAACGGCCGCGGCAGGCCGATGCCCTCGCAGAAGGCCGCCCAGAACTTCTCCTCGAGCGCCCCGACCGCAAGAAAGCGATTGTCCTTCGTCGCATAGAGCGCGTAACGCGGCGAGCCACCCGCCAGGAAGTTCTCGCCCGCCCCCGGAAAGTGGCCCGTCGCGCGGCCTTCCGCCAGGCCATACCAGGCAAAGGTGAACATGGCGTCGGCCATGGCGATGTCGATGTAGGACCCCTCACCCGTTGTGTCGCGCCGCCTCAGGCCCAACAGGATGTTGATGACGGCGGGCATCGCGCCGCCGCCGATGTCTGCCACGAGCGCCGGCGGGACGACAGGTGTCTCAGGCGTTCCGGGGGACAGGGAGAGGAGCCCGGTCACGGCGGCATAGTTGAGGTCGTGGCCCGCTTCGCCCGCGCGAGGGCCCGTCTGGCCGTAACCCGTGATCGAGCAGTAGACGATGCGCGGATTGACGGCCCGGACCGCCTCGTAATCGAGGCCGAGGCGCTTCATGACCCCCGGGCGAAACTGCTCGACGAGCACGTCCGCCCGCTCGACGAGGGGCATCAGGCGCTCGCGCTCGGCCTTCTGCTTGAGGTCGAGCACGACGCTTTTCTTTCCCCGGTTGAGCACGGCAAAGGGGGCCGAGGTCGCGCCGAAGCGCGGCGGAAAGCCGCGCATGTCCTCGCCGCCGGGTTTCTCGATCTTGATCACCTCGGCGCCGGCCTCGGCCAGCATCAGGGTCGCGAGCGGGCCCGGCAGAAGCGTCGTGAAATCGAGGACAAGGAGATCGCTGAGGGGCGGCAGGAGCATTCGCACACTCACGACGGAAAGAGGTCGTGAGGCATCTTGCCCGTCTTGATGAGCCAGAGGAAGGCCATCAGCGTCACCATCGAGGCGACCGTGCCGAGCAGGATGCAGGCGGAGGCACGCTCCATGCCCACCTTGTAGTGCGCCGACAGGACGAAGATGTTCAACGCCGGCGGCAGCGCCGCCATCAGGACGGCCGCATAGACCCACACCGGATCGAAATCGCCGAGCCCGGACAGCACCACCCACACGAGAAGCGGATGGGCGACGAGCTTCACGGTAACGAGAATCGGCACCTCGATCGGCAGCTTGCGCATGGGCCGCAGGGCCACCGTGACACCGAGGATGAAGAGCGCGCAGGGCGCGGCGGCATTCGCCAGCCAGCTCACCATCTTGTCGGCGAAACCCGGCAGCTCGAACCGCGCATAGCTCGCCAGCACCCCTACGGCAGTCGCGATGTTGAAGGGGTGGGTCACGACACGCCGGGCCACCTCGCGGGCCGTCGCGGCGACGCTGCGCTTCTCCACCCCTCCGATCGTCATGAGGAAGGGCACGAGCGTGAACAGGAGCGCATTGTCGAAGACGAAGATGAGCGCCACGGGCGGGCTCGCCGCCGTGCCGAGCGCGGCCAGGACGAGTGGGGGGCCCATGTAGCCGATGTTGGAATAGGAGCCGGCGACCCCCTGCAGCGTCGCCTGCGGCAGATCCCCGCGCGAAAGGAGGAGGCCCGTCACGAAGGACGACGCGAAGATGCAGAAGGTCGTCAGCGTCGTCGCCAGGATGAAGTGCCAGTTGGCGAGTTCCTGTAGCGGCGTCGAGGCGATGAGCCGGTAGAAGAGTGGAGGCAGCGCGACGAAGACGACGAAGAACTGCATCCACGCGAGCCCCTCCGCCGGCAGCTTCACCACCTTCCCGCAGAGGAACCCGAGTGCGATCAGGCCGAAGAACGGCGCGACGAGGCTGACGAGCCCGGCGAGATCGGCCATGTGGAGTTCCGGTCGTAGCGAACTGGTGCGGCTCGACAGGTCTTTACCGGTTCCGCAGGTCATGGCAACGCATCAGGCCTGCGGTGGCCGCGCCTCCGCCGGACCGCCAGCGCATGGCTGGTGCCGCTTTCGGCGACGAGACGACGTCCCTCCGTCACAAGACCTATGGACGAGGCCGCCGCAGCGACCATACTGCGCTGCAACATGACCGATCGGAGGGATCGCCCGTGAAGCTGCCGCGCCAGTTCTACCGCCCGCTCGCCCTCGGCGCGCCGGAGCCCTATCGCGAGCTGCCCGTGCGGCTCGAGCGCATGATCCACTTCGTCCCGCCGCATATCGAGAAGGTGCGCGCCAAGGTGCCGGAACTCGTGGGCCAGGTGGACGTTGTGCTCGGCAACCTCGAGGATGCCATCCCGGCCGATGCGAAGGCCGCGGCGCGCGAAGGCTTCATCGCGCTGGCGAAGAGCATCGACTTCGGCGCGACCGGCCTCTGGACGCGCATCAACGCCCTGAACAGCCCGTGGATGCTTGACGACGTCACGGAAATCGTCGCTGCGGTCGGCGACAAGCTCGACGTGGTGATGCTGCCCAAGGTGGAGGGGCCGTGGGACATCCACTATCTCGACCAGCTCCTCGCCCAGCTCGAGGCCCGGCATGCGGTGAGGCGGCCGATCCTCATCCATGCGATCCTCGAGACGGCGGAGGGCGTCAAGAACGTCGATGCCATCGCCTGCGCCTCCCCCCGGCTGCACGGCATGAGCCTCGGGCCTGCCGACCTCGCCGCTTCGCGCGGCATGAAGACGACACGCGTCGGCGGGGGCCATCCCGACTATAGGGTCCTCGCCGATGCGACCGGCGACGGCTCGCCCCGCATCGCGGCACAGCAGGATCCCTGGCACTACACGATCGCGCGCATGGTCGACGCCTGCCAGGCGAACGGCCTCAAGGCCTTCTACGGCCCCTTCGGCGATTTTTCCGACCCGGAGGCCTGCGAGGCGCAGTTCCGCAACGCCTTCCTTCTCGGCTGCGCCGGCGCCTGGTCGCTTCACCCTTCCCAGATCGCCATTGCCAAGAAGGTCTTCAGCCCGGACGCGGCGGAAGTCGCCTTCGCCAGGCGCATTCTGGAGGCGATGCCCGACGGCACGGGCGCGGTCATGATCGACGGCAAGATGCAGGACGACGCCACCTGGAAACAGGCCAAGGTCATCGTCGATCTCGCCCGCAGCGTGGCGCGCAAGGACCCCGAAATGGCCGCAGTCTATGGCTTGTGAATGAAGACGGCGGCGGACCGCCCGGTTTCGCCGATTGACAGGCGTTCGGCGCGACTTATATGCGCGCCATGAGTATCGATGGACCCATGAAGGCGCGCGTCGCAAAATTCTCGATCGGACAGGTCGTCAGGCACCGCGTCTATCCGTTCCGCGGCGTGATCTTTGACGTCGATCCGGTCTACGACAATACCGAGGAGTGGTGGCAGTCCATTCCCGAGGACGTGCGGCCGTCGAAGGATCAGCCCTTCTATCACCTGCTCGCGGAAAATGCCGAGACGGAGTACATCGCCTACGTGTCGGAGCAGAACCTCGTGCCCGACACCTCCGGCGAGCCGATCCGCCATCCGCAGGTCGAGGATCTCTTCGTGCGGGGCGAGGATGGCGCCTATCGCACGCGCGGCGGCCTCGCCAGCTAGGACCGGCCACCCCTCGCCCTCTTCCCTCGGACCAAACGACAACGCCGGGCCGATGGCCCGGCGTTCTGTTTCAGATCTGTGCGCCAATTACTGCTTTGCCGGCGTCCCGGGGGCGGCGGGAGCCGCCGGGGCGGCACCCGCACCCGCCGCGCCCTGCTGCTGCTCAAGGCGCTTGCGCAGCTCGTCAGAACGCTTCTGGAGCTCCTCCTGCAGCCTCTTCTGCTGTTCTTCGAGCACCTTGGGGTCTATCGGCGCACCGTCGAAGGCCTTGCCGAAGCCCGACAGCGGCACCTGGAAGGTGACTTCGCGCCCGACCTGGTTCTGCACGCTGACGTTGATGTTTGTGCCCTTCTTCATGCTGGCGACGTCGGCTTCCTTCACCTGCGCCTCGGCGAAGCAGCCGTTCGGGAAGCAGATGGCGTAGCGGCCGGCCGTCGGCTGGCCCTGGTCAACCGCAAAGCGGATGCCGGGCTGGAGGATGAGGCCGAGCGGCATGAGGAAGCGGACGACCTTCGTCGGCTCGCCCTTCACGTCATAGACCGCCACGGCCAGAACCGGCTGCCCCTGGTCGGACACGAAGTCGCGCGTCGTGTAGCAGACTTCCTTGTTGGCGGCCTGATCCTTGCCGCAGACCTTGGTCCAGTCGGTCTGCGAAGGCTCGGGCTTGACCTGCACGATCGTCGGGCCGCCGGCGTCCGCACCGGGCTGGGCCGGCTGGGCGGGCTTCTGCTGCTGCTGAGCGGGCTTGGCCGCGGGCTGCGCGGGCTTGGCCGGGGCCGGCTGCTGCGCAAGGGCAATTGTCGGCAAAAATGCGGTCGCGCCGGCGACGAGCGCCGCCGCGAGGCCGAGCGGCGCAGATTTCTTCACGAACGGCATCGAGTGATCCTCTTTCACAAGACCGACGAGCTGGCGCCCGAAGTCGTCCCCGCTGGCCCGATGTCGCGCACGAACGCCGCGGCATCGGCTCTCGCATTCTGGAGCCGCTGGCTTCGGTGCCGAATGAGGCGATTGAATGACACGACTCGCGGCTTCCTTTATCCGGTTCCGCCAAGGCTTTCCAGATCGGACCGGAACCTCGGTGGGGCGTGATAGGGTGAATCAACCGACATTTTCGAATCATCCCGTGGAATGGAGCCCCCCGCGCGCGATGACCGCCGCCTGCCGTTCGATCCGTCCCTATGCGCTTCTCGTCGCGGCGGCACTGTCCTGGCTCGCCGTCCCGCTTGCCCACGCCGCCGAGGGCGCGGCCCGTCACGCCATTGTCAAGCACGGCGAACCCGCCCTGCCGGCCGGATTTACCCATTTTCCCTACGTCAATGTCGCGGCTCCGAAGGGCGGGCGCCTCGTCCAGAGCGTGCTCGGCACCTACGACAATCTCAACCCCTTCGTTCTCAAGGGCATTTCGGCCCAGGGGCTGACCAACCTCGTCTTCCAGAGCCTGATGGCCCGCTCCATGGACGAGCCTTTCTCGCTCTATCCCTCCATTGCCGAGAGCGTGGAACTGCCGGAGGATCGCAGCTTCATCCTCTTCCACCTTGACGTGCGCGCCCGCTTCTCCGACGGCCGGCCGATCACGGCCGAGGATGTGCTCTTTTCCTGGTCGCTGCTGAAGGAGAAGGGCAAGCCCTTCCATCGCGCCTACTACGGCAAGGTGGCGAAGGCCACGGCACTCGACGCGCGGACGGTGCGCTTCGATCTCGCAGACACGAGCGACCGCGAGATTCCGCTGGTGCTCGCCATGATGCCCGTGCTTGCCGAAGGCACGATCGATCCCGAGACGTTCGAGACCGAGACCTACAAGGTCCCCGTCGGCTCCGGCCCTTACGTCGTGGCGGAGTTCGAGGCGGGAAAGAGCATCACCTACCGGCGCAATCCGAATTTCTGGGCCGCGGACCTGCCGGTGAACCGCGGCCTCTACAATTTCGACGAGATCCGCTTCGACTACTACCGCGACGTCAACACCCAGTTCGAGGCCTTCAAGGCAGGCCTCTACGACCTGCGCGTGGAGCAGAGCGCCGCCCGCTGGGCCACGGCCTACGACTTTCCCGCCGTCGCGGAGGGCCGCGTCATCCGCGAGGAGCTGCCGGTCGGCACGCCCAAGCCCATGTCCGGCTTCGCCTTCAACACGCGCCGGACGCAGTTCTCGGACGTGCGCGTGCGCGAGGCGCTTGGCTACCTCTTCGACTTCGAATGGGTCAACCGCAACCTCTTCTTCGGGCTCTACAAGCGCACGGCGAGCTATTTCGCCGGCTCCGACCTGTCCTCCTTCGGCCGGCCGGCCTCGCCCCGGGAGCGGGCGCTCCTCGCGCCCTTCGGGGACGCCGTCCGCGGGGACATTCTCGAAGGCACGTGGTCGCCCCCCGCTTCCGACGGCTCCGGCCGTGACCGAGGGCTCGCCCGCAAGGCGTTCGAGCTCATGGAAGCCGCCGGCTTCGAGCTCGCCGACGGCCTCCTGCGCCGTAAGGCCAGCGGCGAGCCCCTGAGTTTCGAGATCATGGTCGCATCGCGCGATCAGGAGCGGCTCGCCCTCAACTTCGCGCAATCGCTCGCGCGCGCTGGCATCACGGCACGCGTGCGCCTCGTCGACGAAGCCCAGTACTGGAGGCGTCTGCAATCCTTCGACTACGACATGATCCTTTACACCTGGAACGTATCAGCCTCCCCGGGCAACGAGCAGGAAAACCGCTGGAACATGGCGTCCGCCGACCGGCAAGGTTCGCTGAACTATACCGGCGCCAAGTCGCCGGCGATCGACGCCATGATCGCCGCCATGCTCTCGGCGCGGACGCGGGATGACTACGTCGCTGCCGTGCGTGCCTTCGACCGCGTGCTCCTGTCGGGGTTCTACGTCGTGCCGTTGTTTCACGCCCCGAGCCAGTGGGTGGCCCACTGGTCGACGATCTCGCGGCCCGAAACGACACCGCTCTTCGGCACCCAGCCGGAAAGCTGGTGGCGCGCCGGGTCCTGACCGCGCATCATTCGATACCGACGATTCGATCAGGGGCGCGCGGCTGTGACGGCGAGAGGGGCCACGCATCAAACGGTCCAGGCGGGGACGTCCGGTGAGCCCGCGTGGGAGCGCTTGCGCCTGGCGCGGCTGCTCGCCGGCGCCGCGCGACGCGAGCCGACGCGCATCGCCTTTCGAGCGGCGGTGCGCGAGGCGCGGGTGAGCCGCGCGCTTGACGCCAGCCTGCCGCTCGCGGCTGCGGATGCCGCGGTTCGCCGACTGAGCGCCTTCTTCGCGGGACTACCGGTGCAGCGCCAAGCCGCCGTCGGCTTTCTCCTGCCGAACGGACCGGAGGCCTGCATCGGCATCCTTGCGGCGTTGGACGCGGGCCTGCGGCCCTGCCTTCTGCCCTTGGCCTGGCCGGTCGAAACCATTGCGCAAGCGGTCGAGGCGGCTGGCGTCGAAGTGCTCGTGACCGCGGGACGCATCGACCGTCTGGCACCGGCGGAGGACATGTGCCGGCTCGCGGCCGGCTTCTACGGCCTGCGCTTCATCGCGGCCTTCGGCGCCGACGTGCCGGATGGCGTGGCGGCACTCGATGCCATTCTCGCGGATGATGCGCCGCCGCCTGCCATCACGGTGGAGCAGCCCTTTCCGTCACCGGGGATCGTGACCTTCGCCTCGGCGGGCGAGCGCCCCCTGCCCGTCCTGCGCTCGGAAGGCGCACTGGTGGCGGCGACCTTGCCCTTCGTGCTCGCGACGGGACTGACGACCGGCCAGCGTATCGTCCAGCTCCTCGCGCCGGACGATCTCGCCGGGCTCGCGACCGGCCTCGCCGCGGCCCTGATCGGGGGCGCCACGCTGGTCTCGCACGGGCTCTTCGACGCGGCGCGTTTCCTTGACGATCTCGGCGCAAGCCAGCCGACGGTTCTCGTGGCGCCGGGCTGGATGGCGCAATCGATCGACGCGTCGGGGCTGCTGCGCCGCGACGGGACGCTGGTCTGCGCCCTTGTGCATCAGGCCTCGGGCGGCTTCTCCGCCGGCAGCGGCATCGCCGGTGGCGCAGTGGTCGACGTTCTCGCCCTCGACGAGGCCGCGATGCTCGTCGCACGCCGCGACGCGAACGGAGGCTGCGCACTCGCGCTCGGTGCGGTCACGGCCCCGAACGGCGGCACCCGCCCCCTTCTCGAGGTCAGGACCGGCGCGGCCGGCGGCCTCGAAGCCCGAGGTCCGGCCGTCGCCAGCCCGGTTGCGCTATCCCCATCGGCAGCGGTCGACGCCGAGGCCTGGCACGCATTGCCCTTCACCGTCACCGCGAAGGACGGCCGCATCCTGTCGGTCGCGCGCGACGGCGACACGGCGCCGGCCTGAGCCGCGCGCGGGGCGCGGGGCGCCCCCGCACGTGAGCGCCTCGTGCCGGCGGCCGCTTCTGCGCTAGACTGTCTTTCGGGTTTGATGGCGGAAGACACCATGTCGAACGGCCTGCCGAGTTCCGAACTGCTTGCGATCGACGTCGTCTCGGACGTCGTCTGCCCCTGGTGCTTCATCGGCAAGAAGCGGCTCGGGAAGGCGCTGGCGCTGCGCCCGGATGTACTTATCGAGCTGCGCTGGCGGCCCTTCCAGCTCGATCCGACCATCCCGCCAGAGGGCATGGACCGGCAGGACTATCTGACGCGCAAGTTCGGCTCCGCCGCGCGCATCGCCGAGATGCACGCGCATATCGCCGAGACGGGCGCCGCGGACGGCATTTCCTTCCGCTTCGATGCGATCAGGCGCGCGCCCAACACGCTCGATGCCCATCGCCTCATCCGCTGGGCACATGCCGAGGACGTGCAGGACATGGTGGTCGACCGCCTGTTTGCCGCCTATTTCCTCGAGGGCCGCGACATCGGCGATCATGCGGTGCTGCGGGACATCGCCGAGAAGACGGGCCTCGATGGCGGGCGCATCGCTGCGCGGCTTGCCAGCAGCGAGGACAGGGAAGCCGTGCAGGAGGAGATCGCCACAGCCGTGCGCCTCGGCGTCTCGGGCGTGCCCTTCTACATCTTCGGCCGCCGCTACGGGATCTCGGGTGCGCAGTCACCTGCGGTGCTCGCCGCGGCGATCGACCGGGCGCTCGCGGCGCGGGCGGAGCCAGACGCCGGCGACAGGCCGCCCGCCTGAGGCTCGCGAAGCGCGACGGTCCGACGCTTCCCCCTCCGGGATCGCCCCGCCTCAAGCCGCCTTCTTGCGCTCGGCGATCCGCACGAGGTTGCGCAGGATCGCGGTCGTGCCCCTGAGGCGCTGCTCGGGCTTGTCGAAATCGTCGATGAAGACAATGCGCATGTCGGGCCTGACTTTCGCGAGCGTGCCCTGCTCCGCCACATAGGCCACGAGCCCCGCCGGATTGGCGAATTCGTTGTTGCGGAAGGCGACGATGACGCCCTTCGGTCCGGCCTCCACCTTCTCGACATTGGCGCGGCGGCAGAGCGCCTTGATGGAGACGATCTTGAGGAGCTGGTCGACCTCCACCGGCAGCGGGCCGAAGCGGTCGATGAGCTCGGCGCCGAAGGCGTCGATCTCCTGGTCGGTTTCCAGCATCGACAGGCGCTTGTAGAGCCCGAGGCGCAGCTGCAGGTCGGGCACGTAGCCCTCCGGGATCATGACCGGCGTACCGATGGTGATCGTCGGCGACCACTGCTCCTCGCCCGCCTCGTCGACGACGCCGGCCTTGAGCTGGGCCACCGCCTCCTCGAGCATCTGCTGGTAGAGCTCGTAGCCGACCTCCTTGATGTGACCGGACTGCTCGTCGCCGAGCAGGTTGCCGGCACCGCGGATATCGAGATCGTGGCTCGCGAGCTGGAAACCCGCGCCGAGGGTGTCCAGCGACTGCAGCACCTTGAGGCGTCGTTCCGCGGTCGCCGTCAGGGTGCGATTCGCAGGCACGGTGAAGAGCGCGTAGGCGCGCGTCTTGGAGCGGCCAACGCGCCCGCGCAACTGGTAGAGCTGGGCGAGACCAAACATGTCGGCACGATGCACGATGAGGGTGTTGGCGCGCGGGATGTCGAGGCCCGACTCGACGATGGTCGTGGACAGGAGAATGTCGAACTTGCCCTCGTAGAACGCCGTCATGACGTCCTCGAGCTGGCCGGCGGCCATCTGCCCGTGCGCCACGGCAACCTTGGCCTCCGGCACCTGCTGGTCGAGGAAGGTCTTGATCTCGGCCAGATCCTCGATGCGCGGGCAGACGTAGAAGGCCTGGCCGCCGCGGTAGCGCTCGCGCAGGAGCGCCTCGCGGATCACGAGCGCGTCGAAGGGCGTAACGAAGGTGCGCACGGCCAGCCGATCCACCGGCGGGGTCGCGATGATCGACAGTTCGCGCACGCCCGTCAGCGCCAGCTGCAGGGTGCGCGGGATCGGCGTCGCCGAGAGGGTGAGCACATGCACCTCGGCACGCAGCTCCTTCAGCCGTTCCTTGTGGGCCACGCCGAAATGCTGCTCCTCGTCGACGATGATGAGGCCGAGGTCCTTGAACGTGACCCCCTTGCCGAGGAGCGCGTGCGTGCCGACGACGATGTCCAGCGTGCCGTCGGCGATGCCGTTCTTCACCTGCCGCATATCCGCGGCGGAGACGAAGCGCGAGGCGTGCCCGACCTTGACCGGAAGGCCCTGGAAGCGCTCGGCGAAGGTCTTGTGATGCTGGCGGGCGAGCAGCGTCGTCGGCACCACCACCGCCACCTGCTTGCCCGCGAGCGCTGTCGCGAAGGCGGCGCGCAGCGCAACCTCCGTCTTGCCGAAGCCGACGTCGCCGCAGATCAGCCGGTCCATCGGCCTGCCGGCGGCGAGGTCCTCAAGCACGGCATCGATGGCATTCTGCTGGTCGTCCGTCTCCTCGTAGGGGAAGCGCGCGGCGAATTCGTCGTACAGGCCGTCCGGCGGCATGAGGCGCGGCGCCTCCTTGAGAGCGCGGGCGGCGGCCACCTTGATGAGTGCGCCGGCCATCTCGCGGATGCGCTGCTTCAGCTTCGACTTGCGCGCCTGCCAGGCGACGCCGCCGAGCTTGTCGAGCACCACCTCGGTGTCTTCCGAGCCGTAGCGCGACAGGAGCTCGATGTTCTCGACCGGCAGGAACAGCTTGTCGCCGCCGGCGTAGTGAATCTCCAGGCAGTCGTGCGGCGCGCCGGCGGCATCGATGGTCTTCAGCCCGACGAAGCGGCCGATGCCGTGGTCAACATGGACCACGACATCGCCGGCCATGAGGCTCGACACCTCGGCGATGAAGTCCTGCGCGCGCTTCGTCTTGCGCTTCGCACGCACGAGGCGGTCGCCGAGGATGTCCTGTTCACCGACGACGGCGAGGTCGGCCGTCTCGAAGCCCTGCTCGATCCCCCACGCCGCCATCGCCACGACGGCCTTCGGCAGATCCTGCGCCTCGGCGAGCCGTGCGATGGGCTTCACCTGGGTCAGGCCATGGTCGGCGAGCACGTGGCCGAGGCGTTCGCGCGAGCCGTCGGACCAGGCGGCGAGCACGACGCGCTTGCCGGCGGCCTGCAGGTCGCGCACGTGCTTCACCGTCGCATCGAAGACGTTGGCCCCGGCCTGCACCCCTTCCTCCGCGCGCTCGGCGGCGAAGGTGCGGCCGAGCTTGCCACCGGCGTCGACGATCAGGCGTTCGGCGCTCCCGGGCTGGAGGAAGGGCGTGAGGCGGGCGATCCCGCCGTCGGCAAGCCTCGCCGCCCAGTCCTTCGACGAGAGATAGAGCGCGTCTGGCCTCAATGGCTTGTAGGGCGAGCCGCCGCCGGCGTTGCCCTGGTCGAGCACCGCCCGCCGCGCCTCGTAGTAGTCGGCGATCTGCGACAGGCGCTCCCCCGCCGCATCGTCCGCCAGCGCGTCGAAGACGATCGGCGTGTCCGGGACATAGTCGAAGAGCGTGTCGAGATGGTCGTGGAACAGTGGCAGCCAGTGCTCGAGGCCCGGATGGCGGCGCCCCTCGCTCACCGCTTCATACAGGGTGTCGTCGCGCGTCGCCGCGCCGAAGGTCGCGAGATACCCCTGGCGGAAACGCTTGATGGTCTCCGTCGTCAGTTGCGCCTCGCTCATCGGCACGAGGTCGAGCGCACGCAATTGATGCGTGGAGCGCTGCGTCTCGGCGTCGAAGGCACGGATCGACTCGAGCGTATCGCCGAAGAAATCGAGGCGAATCGGTTCCGGCAGGCCGGGCGCGTAGAGGTCAAGGATGCCGCCGCGCACCGCGTATTCGCCGACGTCGCGCACGGTGCCCGTGCGCAGGAAGCCGTTCACTTCAAGCCACGCCACGATCGCGTTCATGTCGACGGCATTGCCGGGGGCGGCCGAGAACGTCTCGCTGGCAAGGCGACTGCGCGGCGGCACGCGCTGCAGCAGGGCGTTCACCGTCGTCAGGAGGACGCGCGGCCGTTCGGTCGAGGACCGGGTGCGCACGAGGCGCGCCAGCGTCGTCATGCGCCGCGCCGTGATCGCCGGATTGGGCGACACGCGGTCGTAGGGCTGGCAGTCCCAGGCGGGGAACGACAGCGCCTCTATATCCGGCGCCACGAAGCCGAGTGCGGCCTCCAGCGCCGCGAGGCGCTGTCCGTCACGTGCCACGTAGACGAGCACGGCCGCGCGGTCGGCCTCCCGCAGGGCATGGGCGAGGTCGGCAACGACGAGCGTATCCATGCCGTCCGGCACGCCGGCAATGGTCGGGCTGTCGCCCCGCTTGAGGGCTTCGATGGCACGGGTGAGCGCAACGCTCATGTCTTCAGGCTCGTCATGCAAGTGCGCTGACCGGACGCGACGCGCCCGGCGGGAGTTCATCGGGTCAGGATGGATTCGGAATGAAATGATCCAAGGTCATCGTGGTCGATTTCAGAAGGTTGGAGTGCCTTGCCGCTCAATGGCCGGCCGGCGGCCTGCCGCATCGGATCTAGACGTGAATCGGGGCGCCGTGCGTATGGAAGGCCTTCACGCGCCGGTAGACCGGCGTGTCGTAGGCTTCGGGCACCGGCCGCTCGCCACTGATCCAGGCGAAGACGTCGTGATCCGGCGCGTCAATGAGATGCTCGAACTCGTCCACCTCGGCCTCGCTCATGTCGCCGATATGGGCATCGGCGAAGCGGCCGAGAATGAGGTCCATCTCCCGGATGCCGCGATGCCAGGCGCGGAAGAGGATGCGGCGGCGGCGGACGTCGAGGTCCGCACTCGTGCGTGTCGTTCCGCTCATCGATCGTCTCCGGAATGCCGGCTTCGTGGCGATGATCGTCGCGAGCCGGAGAGTGGGCGGCTATATAGCCCCTGGTCATTCCGCTGTCAGCCCGCGACCGATTCCCTCGCATGCGCCCGTCCCTGCTCGATCCGCTCTTCGCCCCCCTCGTCGCCCTGCCGGGCGTCGGGCCGCGCATGGGCGCGCTGTTCGACAGGCTGCTGGCGGAGCCCGGGCGGCCGGCGCGCGTGGTCGATCTCCTCCTCCACCTGCCGCACGGCGGCATCGACCGGCGGTCCCGGCCGACCATCGCGGAAGCCCTGCCGGGCGAGATCGTGACGCTCGCGGTGCGGGTCGCGGCCCATCGCCCCTCCCCGCCGGGCCGCTCCCGTGCGCCCTACCGGGTGCTTGTCGAGGACGAGACCGGGGATCTCACGCTCGTCTTCTTCAACGGCAACCGTGCCCGCCTCGAGAAGCTCCTGCCCGTGGGCGAGCAGCGCTTCGTCTCGGGGCGGATCGAGTTCTGGGACGGCCATCGGCAGATGGTGCACCCGGACCGCGTCGTCGACGCGGCCGGCCTTGCGGCGATGCCGCTCGTCGAGCCGGTCTACGGGCTGACGGAAGGGCTCTCGGCGCGATACGTGGCGCGCGTCGCCGGCACAGCCCTCGACCGCCTGCCCAGCCTGCCCGAGTGGCAGGACCTCGCCTGGCTCGCGCGGCAGCGGTTTCCGGGCTTCGGCCCGGCGCTCTGCCAGATCCACCGCCCGCAGGACATGGCGGCGCTCGCGCCCGAGAGCCCTGCACGCCGCAGGCTCGCCTACGACGAACTGCTCGCCACGCAGCTCGCCCTCGCGCTGCTGCGCGCCAGCATGCGCCGCGCCGCCGGCCGCGTGAATGTCGGCGACGGACGCCTGGTCGAAGCGATCATTGCCCGCCTGCCCTTCGCGCTCACGCGCTCGCAGGAGCAGGCGGTGAGCGACATCCGTCGCGACCTCGCCGCGCCGCAGCGGATGCTGCGGCTCGTGCAGGGTGACGTCGGCTCGGGCAAGACGGTCGTCGCCCTCCTCGCCATGGCGAGTGCGGTCGAGGCCGGGCGCCAGGCCGCCATGATGGCGCCGACCGAGATCCTCGCCCGGCAGCATCATGAGCGCCTCGCGCCGCTCGCGGAGGCCGCCGGCATCAAGATCGGCCTCCTGACCGGGCGCGACAAGGGCGCCGAGCGCGCGCGCACGCTGGAAGCCCTGGCCGACGGTCGCCTGCAGCTCGTCGTCGGCACGCACGCGCTCTTCCAGGAAGGCGTCGCCTTCAAAGACCTTGGCCTCGCCGTGGTCGACGAGCAGCATCGCTTCGGAGTGCACCAGCGCCTCGCGCTCGGCGCCAAGGGGGCGGCCGTCGACCTTCTGGTCATGACGGCGACGCCCATTCCGCGCACGCTCGTCCTCACCTATTTCGGCGACATGGACGTCTCGCTCCTCACCGAGAAGCCGGCCGGCCGTCAGCCCATCGTCACGCGGGCCATGCCGCTCGAACGGCTCGACGAGGTGGTCGGCGCCGTGCGGCGCGCCATCGGCGCGGGCGCCCGCGTCTACTGGATCTGCCCGCTGGTCGAGGAGTCCGAGACGCTCGACGTCGCCGCGGCGGAAGAACGCCATGCCGCCCTCCGGCAGGTGTTCGGCGAGCGGGTCGGACTGCTGCACGGCAAGATGACCGGACGCGACAAGGACGCCGTGATGGGCGCCTTCGCCGGCGGCGACCTCGACGTCCTGGTGGCCACGACCGTCGTCGAGGTGGGCGTCGACGTGCCCGAGGCCACCGTCATGGTCATCGAGCATGCCGAGCGCTTCGGCCTCGCACAGTTGCACCAGCTGCGCGGCCGGATCGGCCGCGGCGCCGCCGCTTCCACCTGCCTCCTCCTCTACAAGGGTCCCCTCGGCCCGGTGGCCGAGGCGCGGCTGAGGATCATGCGCGAGACGGACGACGGTTTCCGCATCGCCGAGGAGGACCTCAGGCTGCGCGGCGAAGGCGAGATCCTCGGCACGCGCCAGTCGGGCGCGCCGGATTTCAGGCTCGTACGCGCCGAGATCGACGGCGATCTCATCGCCGCCGCACGCGACGACGCCCGCCTGATCATGGAGCAGGATCCCACCCTGACGGGTGAGCGCGGCAAGGCCTTGCGGCTGCTCCTCTACCTGTTCGAACGCGACGAGGCGATCCGCCTGCTGCGGGCCGGATGAGGCCGCCGCGCGGCGGCGCAGGGCCTCTCAGGCGGCATCGGCGGCCTGCGCCTTGCGCGCGGCGTCGGCGAGCGCCTGCAGGCGCTTCTGCTGCTCGCCCGGCTGGATGAGGCCGGCCGACATGATGAGCTTCGCCGCCTCGTCGACCGACAGGGGCACCTCGATCACGTCCCGGCGCGGCACGTAGAAGAAGAAGCCGGTCGTGGGGTTCGGCGTGCAGGGCAGGAAGACGCTCTGATAGCCGCCCGCCTCCGGCATGCGGGCCGCGAGGTCGCCCGATGGCGGGGTCGAGATGAACACGATCGACCACATACCCGGGGCGGGAAACTGCACGAGCCCCACCTTGCGGAAGGAGGTCCCCGATTGGGAGAATAGCGTCTCGAAGACCTGCTTCACCCCCTTGTAGAGCCCGCGCACCACCGGCATGCGGTCGAGCACGTGCTCCCCGAAGCGCAGGAGGGAACGGCCGACGAGGCTCGCCGTCAGGAAGCCGAGCAGCGTCAGCCCGAGGAAGGCGATGATCAGCCCGAAGCCGGGGATGGAGAACGGCAGGTAGGTGTCGGGCAGATAGGCCGGCGGCACGAGCGGCTTCACCCAGCCATCGACGAGGTTGATCACCCACCAGACGAGATAGGCCGTGATGGCGAGCGGCCCGGCGACGACGACACCGGTCAGGAAATAGTTGCGAATGCGCGCGCCCACCGTGTGGTGGTGACGCCCGCCCGGGGCCGGCATCATCTCCTCGGCGCTCGGCATTGCGGAGGAGTCCTGGGCTGCATCCGTCATCGCTCGGGGCACCTTTGGAATCGGTCGTCGGCATCCTATGTTACGGGCCGGCGTCCGTATCGGCAGAGTTTGCCCCGCCGGCACGGCCGTCGCCAAGTCGAATGCTGCAACGCATCGCGTGACCGATCGTCCTTCCAT
Source organism: Chelatococcus albus (assembly GCF_030067675.1). Classification (GTDB taxonomy): domain Bacteria; phylum Pseudomonadota; class Alphaproteobacteria; order Rhizobiales; family Beijerinckiaceae; genus Chelatococcus_A; species Chelatococcus_A albus. The sequence goes on from NZ_JASJEV010000001.1 coordinate 291,526, forward strand.
GATCGACGAGCCGCCGATCCCACACCCGAGCACCCGGCGGCCGGGCTGGCAGCGCACGCTCTACGCCACCGCCGGCTGGCTTTGCGTCGCGATCGGCATCATCGGGCTGTTCCTGCCGCTCCTGCCAGGAACGGTGTTCCTCATTCTGGCGGCGGCCTGCTTCACGCGCTCGTCGGCCCGCTTCGAGATCTGGCTCCTTGCCCACCCCACCCTTGGTCCCTCGGTGCGCGCCTGGCGCGCCACGGGGGCCATTCCGCGCCGCGCGAAATGGCTCGCCTGCGCGAGCCTCCTCGTCAGCTATGCGTTCGTGTGGCTGTCGGGCGCGCCTTCGATAGGCCTCGCCGGGGCGGCTGCGACCATGCTCGCCGTCGCGGGCTACATCATTTCGCGCCCGGAGCCGGCGCCGCGGCCCTGAACGGCACCATCAGCCCGCCCCTTTGCCCCACGAAGGGTCGTCCCCACATCTCCCGCGGCGAGGTGATGCCCCGCGGAGAATCGAGGGCCGACAGGACAAGAGCATGATGATGACAGGGTCTTCGCCCGTTCCGCGGGTCGTCGATTCGCGGATGGGACTGCCGGTCTTCCTCAGGAGTCGCCGTCCGCGGTGGCAGCGTGTTCTCTTCGCGGCCGCCGGCAGCCTTTTCCTCGCCCTCGGGCTCGTCGGGCTCGTGATGCCCCTTCTGCCCGGCGTCGTCTTCCTCACGCTGGCCGCAGCCTGCTTCAGCCGCGCCTCGACACGTTTCGAGATCTGGCTGCTCACCCGCTCCTGGCTCGGGCCGCTGCTGCGCCGCTGGCAGCTCCCCAGCCGGCGAGCAGCCGGCTGAAGGCAACGCGGCCTTTCGCCTCGTTCACTCCACGGTGACGGATTTCGCGAGATTGCGCGGCTGGTCGACGTCCTTCCCCATGAAGACCGCCGTGTGGTAGGCGAGGAGCTGCACCGGCACGGCGTAGACAATGGGGGCGACGATCGGGTCCATGGCTGGCATCGTCAGCGTCGTCCAGGTCTCGACGGAAGCCTCGCGCGCTGCCCGCTCGTCCCCGACCAGAATGATGCGCCCGCCGCGCGCCGCCACCTCCTGCATGTTCGACACGGTCTTCTCGAAGATCGCGTCGTGGGGGGCAAGCACGATCACCGGCATCGTCTCGTCGATGAGGGCGATCGGTCCGTGCTTCAGTTCGCCGGCGGCATAGCCCTCGGCGTGAATGTAGGAGATCTCCTTCAGCTTCAGCGCCCCTTCGAGCGCCAGCGGATAGGACGTGCCCCGGCCCAGGTACAGGACATCGGTCGCCTTGGCGAGATCACGGCTGAGAAGCTCGATGTCGTGCTCGTGCTTCAGCGCCTCGGACATCAGGCTCGGCACGCTCACCAGGGCCTTGACGAGGCGCTGCTCGTCCTCGGCCGAAAGCGTGCCGCGCGCCCGCCCGGCCGCAACGGCGAGGCTGAGGAGAACGGCGAGCTGACAGGTGAACGCCTTGGTCGAGGCGACGCCGATCTCGGGCCCGGCCAGCGTCGGCGCCACCACGGCGCTTTCCCGCGCGATCGTCGAGGTGGGGACGTTGACGACCGAGACGATGTGCTGGCCCTCGGCCCTGGCGTAGCGCAACGAGGCGAGGGTGTCGGCCGTCTCGCCGGATTGCGAGATGAAGAGCGCGAGCTCGCCTGGCTCGAGCGGCATCTCGCGGTAGCGGAACTCGGAGGCGACGTCGATCTCGACCGGCAGCCGCGCCAGGCGCTCGAACCAGTACTGGGCGACGAGGCCGGCGTAGTAGGCCGTGCCGCAGGCCGAGATCACCAGCCGCTTCAGCGCCTTGAAGTCGAACGGCAGGTCGAGCGGCAGCCGCACCGTGCCAGTGGCGAGATCGACGTAATGGGCGATGGTCCGCCCCACGACCTCGGGCTGCTCGTGGATTTCCTTGGCCATGAAATGGCGGTGGTTGCCCTTGTCCACCATGTAGGCGCCCGGCTGGATCTTCTGGCGCGCACGCGACACCGGCGCATTGCCGACGTCGTAGATCGTCGCTCCGCCGCGCGACAGGACCACCCAGTCACCGTCTTCGAGATAGGTGACCTCGTCTGTGAAGGGGGCGAGGGCAAGCGCGTCGGAGCCCAGGAACATCTCGCCGTCGCCATAACCGATGGCGAGCGGGGCGCCGTGGCGCGCACCGATCAGGAGATCGTCCCGCCCATCGAACAGGAACCCGAGCGCGAAAGCACCCTTCAGGCGCGGCAGGACGGCGGCGACTGCCTCCTCCGGCGCCTTGCCGGCGCGCATCTCGCGGGTGACGAGCTGGGCGACGACCTCGGTGTCGGTCTCGGTGTCGAAGCGCACGCCCTCGGCTTCAAGGCCTTCCTTCAGGTCGCGGAAGTTCTCGATGATGCCGTTGTGCACGACGGCGAGATGGTCCGTCGCATGCGGGTGGGCGTTGGTCTCGTTCGGCCGGCCGTGCGTCGCCCAGCGGGTGTGACCGATGCCGATGGCGCCGGACAGCGGCGCGCGGGACAGCTTCTCCTCGAGGTTCCTGAGCTTGCCCTCGGCGCGACGGCGCTCCAGCCGCCCACACTCCAGGGTCGCGACGCCGGCGGAATCGTAGCCGCGGTATTCGAGGCGCTTGAGCGCATCCACCACCTGCGACGCAACGGCCGTCTTGCCCAGAATCCCGACAATGCCGCACATGAATTCTTATCCCTGCTCGCCCTCGCGGGCTCCGCTCGCTTCAATTCGCGGGCTCTTGCTAGCCGAGAGCGCCCTTCACGCTCCAATCACGTTAGATGACCGTTTGTGACCGGTGGACGTGGCTGTCCGCCTCGGTCCCGGCAGCGGTCAATCTTTCTCCCTGGGCGCGAACTTGTCGCGAAAAGCCTTCGCCCATCCTTCCTTGTTGACCTGCCGGGTCCGCGCAACAGCGAGCGCGTCGGCCGGCACGTCGCCGGTCACCACCGTTCCCGACCCGACATAGGCGCCGTCGCCGATGGTCACCGGCGCCACGAGCGAGGAATTCGAACCGATGAACGCCCCCGCACCAATGACGGTCTTGTGCTTGCGGAAGCCGTCGTAGTTGCAGGTGATGGTTCCGGCACCCACGTTCGTCCCCGCCCCGACCGTGGCATCGCCGACATAGGTCAGGTGGTTGACCTTCGTGCCCACGCCGAGCGTCGAGTTCTTCACCTCGACGAAATTGCCGATGCGCACCTTGGCGGCGAGGTCTGCCCCGGGGCGCAGGCGGGCGAAGGGGCCTATCAATGCGCCGGCCCCCACCCGCGCGCCCTCAAGATAGGAGAAGGAGTGGATCACCGCCCCGTCCTCGACCACGACGCCGGGGCCGAAGACGACGTTTGGCTCCACCACCACGTCGCGGCCGAGACGCGTGTCGTGGGTGAAGAACACCGTCTCGGGCGCGACGAGCGTCGCGCCGTTGCGCATCGCCGCGCCGCGCAGGCGCGCCTGCATGGCGGCCTCCGCCCCGGCGAGCTGCTGGCGATCGTTGACGCCCTGCACCTCCTCCTCCTCGGCGACCAGGGCGACGGCGGACAGGCCGAGGTCGCGCGCGACCTGGACGGAATCCGTCAGGTAGTACTCCCCCTTTGCATTGGCGTTGCCGATGCGATCGAGGATCGCGAGCGCATGGCGCCCGGCGAGCGCCATGAGGCCTGCGTTGCACAGGGTGATGGCGCGCTCGGCCTCGCTCGCATCCTTCTCCTCGCGGATGGCGGCGAGGATGCCGCCCTCGATGACGAGACGTCCATAGCCTGTCGGCTCGCGTGTCTCGAAGCCGAGGACGGCCACCGCCGCGCCCTGCGCGAGCGACTCGCGCAGGCGCTGGAACGTCGCCGGCCGCATCAAGGGCGTGTCGCCGAAGGCAACGATGACATCATCGGCACCGCGTTCGAGCGCCGCGCGCGCCGCGAGCACGGCATGGGCCGTCCCGAGGCGCTCCGTCTGCACGAAGATCTCCGCCTTCACGGCCAATCGCGCGGCCTCCCGCGCGACATCGTCCCGGTCGGGACCGACGATCACCGCCACATCCTCGGCGCCCGCTTCCGTCACGGCAGCGAGCACATGGCCGAGCATCGAGCGGCCCGCGATCTCGTGCAGCACCTTGGGCCTGGCGGACTTCATGCGCGTCCCCTCGCCCGCTGCGAGAACGATCGCGAGACAGCGGCGGGACGCCGCCCGGCTCGGCGACGCAGACTGGTTCGTCACGGTGACATCGAGCATGCGACAGATTCCATCGGCAGCGCGGCGGAAGGGGCTTTCCGCCTGCGACGAGAGATGACGAGGGGCGTTAACGACCGCAAAACCGCTCGCCTGTCAAAGGGCTGATGCGCTTTTCTCGCATCGCGCGGCAAATCCTCCTCCCCCGTCGGCCGCGAACCATGATAGAAGCCCAATTTGGCTGGGGCGGCGCGTGCGCGCCTGCGGCCTCCCGAATCCACCAACCTTTTCGAGACGCCCGGAAAGCCAGTGGCAGCCGACATCGTACCACCACGCCCGACGCCCATTCTCCATACCGTGCTCGATCGGCGCCAGACACTGACGCTCGGCTTGTCGGCGGCCGTGGCGATTCTCGGTTCCGAGGCGGCGGTGGCACAGAGCCAGAGCTTTCCCCAGGCGGTGCTCGCCGCCCTGCCCGAGGGCCAGCCCTTCGACGCCGCGCGCGTCGCTGATATGGCGCGCACCCTTGCCAGACGGGCTTTCGTGCCGCCGGCGAGCGACCTGCCCGACCCCCTCGGGTCGCTCACCTACGAGCAATATGTCGGCATCCGCGCGCTCGGCACGGCCCTCGTCTGGAACGGAGAGGGCCGTGCCTTCTCCCTCGAGCCGCTGCACCGCGGCTTCCTCTTCACGAACCCGGTCCAGCTGTTTGTCGTCGAGGACGGCGCCGTCCGCCGGCTCGCCTATGAGCGCGGCAAGTTCGACTTCGGCAAGCTTCAGGTGCCGGCGGGCACGCCGGGCGGCCCCGACTTCGGCTTTTCCGGTTTCCGCGTGTTCTTCGGCGGCGCGGGAGAGGCCGCACAGGAGATCGCGATCTTCCAGGGAGCCACGTTCTTCCGGGCGATCGCCAGGGGTCAGAACTTCGGCGCCCAGGCGCGCGCGCTGATGCTGAGGCCCGCCGAGGCGAAGGGCGAGGAGGTGCCAATCTTCCGCGCCTTCTGGATCGAACGGCCGTCTGCCGGCTCCGGGGCGCTCGTCATTCATGCGCTTCTCGACTCGGAGAGCGTCGCCGGCGCGGTGCGCTTCACGCTGCGGCCGGGCGAGATGACCATCATCGACGTGGAGACGACGCTGTTTCCCCGCGTCGCGCTGGAGCACGTCGGCCTCGGCGGCATGACCGCGACCTACCTCTTCGGTCCGAACGACCAGCGCGGCATCGACGACGCGCGCGCCGCCGTCTACGAGGCCAAGGGGCTGCAGATGCTCAACGGCCAGGGCGAATGGATCTGGCGGCCGCTGAGCAACCCGGAGACGCTGCAGATTTCGGCTTTCGTCGACACGGATCCGCGCGGCATCGGCCTGCTGCAGCGGGACCGCGACTACGCCACCTTCCAGGACGACGACCAGCGCTTCGAGCGCCGGCCGAGCCTGTGGATCGAGCCCTTCGGCGATTGGGGACCGGGCACCGTTCAGCTCATCGAGGTGCCGAGCGACTCGGAAGTGAACGACAACGTCATCGCCTACTGGCGGCCGAAGACGCCCTATCCGCAGGGCGGAGAGGTGACATTCGCCTACCGCCAGTTCTGGTGCTGGAAGCCTCCGGAGCGCCCACCCCTCGCGACCGTCGCCAACACGCGCGTCGGGCGCGGCTCGAACAATCGCCGGCGCCGCTTTTTCGTCGATTTCGTGGGCGATTCCCTCGCCGATGCAGGAACGACGGTGGAAGCCAAGCCCGCCCTCACCACGGCGCCCGGCGCCGTCCACAACGTGCGGGTCTGGCCCTATCCCGAGCGCAAGACACTGCGTGTGGCCTTCGAACTCGATCCCGGCAATGAAACGAGCTGCGAGCTTCGCCTTGTTCTCGAAGCCGCGGGCAAGCCTTTGAGCGAAACATGGTTGTATCGCTGGACGCCGTAATGGAGCGCCCATCCGCCGAGGAACCGAGGGCGCCGATCGAGCCGGCCATGCCGCCCGAGCGGCACCTCGCCATGCCGATCCAATCGCTGCGCAAATGGTCGGGCAGCGAAGAGCGCACGCTTCTAGCGCCCGGGCGTCTGCGCACGCCGTGGCTGTCCCGTCTTGTCGTCTTCGGCGGGGCGCTGGCGCTCACGGGCTACGGTGCCTGGCAGATGTACCAGGTCGTGTCGGTGAGCCGCACGACCATTCTCCAGTGGGTCCTGCTCGCCCTCTTCACGATCAACTTTTCCTGGATCGCGCTGGCGTTCACGAGCGCCATCGTCGGCTTCCTGGCACTCCTGCGGCGCCGGGCGCCGGGAGAACCGCCGCGGACGCTGGCGAGCCGCACGGCCGTCGTGATGCCGGTCTATAATGAATCAACAGCGCGCGTCTTCGCGGCCTTCGCCGCCATCCGCGAGTCGATCGAGGCAACTGGCCTCGGCGAGCACTTCGACTATTTCATCCTCTCCGACACGACGAATCCCGACGTCTGGATTGCCGAGGAGCGGGCCTTTCTCGCCCTGCGCCGACGCATCGGCCCGGACGCGCGCGTCTACTACCGCCACCGGCAGAAGAACACGCACCGCAAGGCCGGCAACATCGCCGATTTCGTGTCCCGCTGGGGCGGACACTACGACCACATGCTGGTGCTCGACGCCGACAGCCTCATGACGGGAGACTGCATCGTCCGCCTTGCCGCGGCGATGGAGGCCGACCCGGACGCCGGCATCATCCAGAGCCTGCCGCTCATCATCAACCGCAACACGCTGTTCGCCCGCGTGCAGCAGTTTGCGGCGCGCGTCTATGGGCCCGTCATCGCCAAGGGCCTCGCCGTGTGGATGGGGCGCGACGGCAACTACTGGGGCCACAACGCCATCATCCGCACGGCCGCTTTCGCCGCGCACTGCGGCCTGCCGGACCTGCCGGGCAAGCCCCCCTTCGGCGGCCATATCCTCAGCCACGACTTCGTCGAGGCGGCGCTCATCCGCCGCGCGGGCTGGACGGTGTACATGCTGCCGGAACTCGAGGGCAGCTATGAGGAAAGCCCCCCGTCGCTGATCGATCTCGCGGCGCGCGACCGTCGCTGGTGCCAGGGCAACCTCCAGCATTCGCGCGTCATCGGTTCGAGAGGGCTGAAGCTCGCCACGCGCCAGCATTTCGCGACTGGCATATTTTCCTATCTCGCATCTCCCTTGTGGCTGTTCCAGCTCATCGTCGGCATCACCCTCGTGCTGCAGACACGCTATGTGCGGCCGGAGTATTTCACCAAGGAGTTCTCGCTCTTCCCGGTATGGCCGCGCTTCGACGCGGAACGGGCGCTTGCGCTCTTCGCGCTCACGATGGGCATCCTGCTTGCCCCGAAATTCTTCGGCCTGGTGCTGATGCTGTTCAGCCGCGGAGAACGGCAGGCGAGCGGCGGCGGCATCCGCCTCCTGCTGTCGACGCTGCTCGAGATCCTCCTGTCGGCGCTGCTCGCTCCCATCATGATGGTCATCCAGTCCGGCGCGGTGTTCCAGATCCTCGCCGGCCGCGACACGGGTTGGCAGCCGCAGCGCCGCGACGACGGGTCGATCCCCTTCCATGATATCGTCCGCCGCCATCGCGGCCATGTCTTCCTTGGCGTGGCGACCGGTGTCTCGGCCTTCATGATTGCGCCCTCGCTGTTTGCCTGGATGTCGCCGACCATCATCGGCCTCCTGCTCGCCATTCCGATCTCGTGGGGCAGCGGGCTCCTGTCGGCCGGGCTCGGGCTCAAGCGCGCCGGGCTCCTGCTGACGCCGGAAGAAACCTTCCGCCCGCCGATCGCCGTCAGGGCCAGCGAGCTGCAGGAGGATTTCGCGCGCGATGGCTTCGACGATGCCGATGCGATTGCCGTGCTTCATGCCGACGGGGAGATGCGAGCCTGCCACGAGGCGATGCTGCCGACGGCACCGCCGCGCAAGCGCGGCGTCATCGACGCCGATCGGGCCATGGCCGAGGCGAAGCTCGTCGATGCCGAAACGATCGAGGACGCCATTGCCTGGCTCAAGCCCAAGGAGCGCATGGCCGTGCTCCACGATCGTGCCCTCCTCGCACTCCTCACGAGTCTGCCGGCCAGGCGGCCCATGTCCGCCGTGCATGCCGTGTGAGGCTGCAAGACGGGGAATTGTCCAGGAAGAACCACGCGGCGTGGCGCTTTGCGTGTTGACCCTCCGCGGGCGAGTCCGTATTGCAGGCGCAAGGAGGCGAGCGCGTAGCTCAGCCGGTAGAGCAACTGACTTTTAATCAGTAGGTCCTGGGTTCGAGCCCCAGCGCGCTCACCATTTCGACCCTTTGCCGGCGAGGGTTTCGAGACAAAGACACAGACATGGAACGGCGCGCCCACGGGGCGCGGGCGCCTTGGTGTCGATGCCGAACGTCCGGCCCGCCACCTTGCCGCCGAAGGACAGGCGCTGGAGGTAGTGGAAGCGGGCCGCCCGCTCCAGATCGGTGAGGGTGTCGGCGTCCTGGCGACGGGGCGCTCGAATGCGGCGCGGCTCGACACCTGCCATTTGAGCATGTCCATGAACGCCTGGTAGTGGCGCTGCAGGATGCGGAAGAAGGTGGCGACGTCCTTGTTGAGGTCGTTGATCACCTCGGCCTTCGGCGCCGCCCCGCGCTTGAAGAACACCCGCCCATGCCGACGAAAGCCTCGGCATAGGTCGTGTGCCCGATGCCGGCGATGCGCTCCGCCAGCATCTTCGACAGCTGCTTCTTGCCACCGACATAGCCGGCGACGGGGCGGATGGCGCGCGCCGGGCGCATCTCGCAATCCATCTTGTACAGAGACCCAGAATCGGTGCCCTTGCCCCGCGCGGCCTTCTCGGTCTCGTGATCGAAATCGACCGGCAGATGCAGCCCGCCCGCGGCGAAGGCCGCCGCCAGGCGCTCGGGGTCGAAGACGAAGATGCGCCCGTCGCGCGCCGTCACGCGGCCGCGCGGCGTGAGCTGGATCCATTCCGGCGGCGTGAACTCGCCCCCGGCCGCCGCCGAGACCACCTCGAACGCCAGCCCGCCGGCAACCAGGCCGGGGGGCAGAATTTCGTCGCGGGGGCTTGCGGAGCGCTTCGGCATGGAGGCACCATGCCGATCATCCCGAAACGCAAGGCCCCGGGCGTGCGTCCGGTTCCCTTGTCGCGACGGGGCGGTGTGCTAGGATGCGCCCTGCGGTCGAGCCATTCGCGCAACCGTCCATGTGACGTGAGGGGCCGGCGACCCTCCGACCGCCTTCAATCGCCCTTTCAATCCCGCCTGAAGTGATAGCTGTTGAGCAGCAGCTCGCCGGCGGACGTCAGCTTGACGACGAGGCGGCGCAGCCGGCCGTCGACGCGGCCTGTGACAACGAGCTTGCCGTTGGCGGCCACGGTCGCGTCGTCATAGTCGGCGAGCAGGGCGTCGATCTCGTCGAAATGCCTGCGCTCGAGCGGATGCTTCGCCCGCATCTTCGCCGCATCCTCCACCGAAAGCGCAATGACGCGCGCCGGCGTCTGCAGACGCGCGGCGAGCCCGTCCGGCAGCACCGCCACCGGCCAGCGCAGCCGGCCGACCGCCCTCTGTTCCGCTTCGGTGCGGCGGCCGAGGTCGAAACCCGCCCCGTTCCCGACGACGTAGACGAAGACGCGCCCGTCGCGCGCCGTCACGCGGCCGCGCGGCGTGAGCTGCACCCACTCGGGCGGCGTCACCGTGCCCTCGGCCGCGGCCGCCACCACCTCGAAGGCGAGGCCACCGGCGACAAGGCCTTGGGGTAGATGTTCGTCGCGGGGGCTTGCGGAGCGCTTCGGCATGGAGGCACCATGCCGATCATCCCGAAATACAAGGCCCCGGACGCGCGTCCGGCATGCGATCAGTGTGAGAGCGTAAATGCCGACGATCGCTGAACAAATCCAAAACGATGCTCTTGATCAAGAGGTATCCGTCAGCACAATTCTCCGCCGTGTAAAGCTCGCAGCCGCCAAATTGGGTTTAGACAAAGTCGAGGAGTGAGTGGAATTAGAACTCAACGGATACAATAGTAAGGTGCCGGACTATCGCGCGGTGCAAGGTACGCCTAAAGCCTTAAACCCATTTCACGGCTGGATTACAGTTGGCGGGCACACGGAGCGGATATCGCGCCGAAGCAACAACATCGAGGCCGGCAGAATCACCGGCACATTCGGAAGTGAGGCATTGTTGCGCCTCCCTTTGTTTGTCACCTCAAGTCGTGATACATTATTGCAGCGGTCGAGCCAGTAGCGCCGTCCTTGTGACGCGGGGGAGTTACGCCCCTCCGGCCGCTTCTTCCAATTTCCGCGCCTGTTGATCCGTTATCCGGTGGATGCTGTTTATGAACAGCTCATCGGCCTGGCTGCGCTTGATCACGACGATGTAGCGCTTGCCGCGCCAAGTCGCGAGCAGAGAGAGCTTGCCGTCCGCAACGACCACCTCGGGCGCGTCGAGTGCCTCCTGGAGCGGAAATTCGGTGAGGTCAATGCCGTGCTTTTCAATGATCTTGGCCCCGTCGGCGACCGACGCGGTCACGACGCGGCTGCGGCTGTCGAGCATTGCGGCGAGACGATCTGGCATGACCGCGGCCGGCCAGCGCAAGTGACCGAGGGAGACATTGTCGGGTGAGCGGTCAAGCCGCCGGAAACCCGAGCCGTTGCGGGCAACGTAAGTGAAGACGGGATCTTCGCGCAGCCGGCGCACGGCCTCCCGCCGCGCCTCGCCGCCCATGCGGTCGAGCCGCTCGGTGAGGCGCCGGCCGACCATCTGCGCCCGTGCCCGGCCGGGGTTGTGGTCCCAGCCCGGGTCGATGCCGGCCGGCACCATCCGCGTCTCGCCGGTGGCCGGGTTCGTCCAGGGCTGGGGCTTCAGTGGCGGCCGCCGGGTCGAGGCGCCCTCGCGCGGCACGGCGCGGGACCGGACCCGGCATTTGCAGCGCCAGCCGTTGGGCGGATAGTGCGTTGCCCACCAGGGGTCGTCGACGGGCAGCGTCGTGCCGACCCATGACAGGTGCAGCGGCCGCTTCCGCTCCGAGGTCGAGGTCATGTATTCGAGGTACGGCAAAGCGTCCTTGACGCGCTGGATGCGCTGCCAGTCGCCGGCGGCCTCGGCCGAGCGGATATTGGCGTCGTAGATGAGCTCGAGGCGCCGGACCGAGCCGAGCTGCGCCGTCACGCGTTCGCCCGTCTTCGGGTCCGTGACCTCGCGCTTGCCCCACCAGCCCTTCGATTGCAGGATGGGCTCGAGCTCCTTTCGGAACTGCTCGAAGGGCACGCGGTCGACGACAGCCTTGCGCAGGGCGGCGCGGATGTCGTCGAGCACGTCCTAACCGGCGGTCTTTGCGACGGTGCAGGCGAGCGCATGCTCGCGCGGGGCGATGTCGCGCCAGTCGAAGGTGGGGACGGACGGGCGGCGTCAACATCACGCGTGGCGATACCAACGTCACGGTGCAGGTGATGGGCGGCGGGGACAATGCAAGCCTCGCCCGCACGGCGGCCGAGGCGCTTCGCCGTGAGCTTCAACGGCTGGAATGGGAGCAGCAGGCGCTACTAAATGATTAACAGTCGACCAGGGCACGCCGAGCCACATCAAAAGTCTCCGCACATTCTCGGCGGTGGCTTGGCTATATGCCCACGCAAGTAGACCGGTAATAGCAGCGACGCTCAAGGCCGGGACCATCGACGGAAACGCCTTCGCAAACAAGCCGCGAGACCTACCAATGACCGCACAAAGGTCTCCGGTTTCACTACCCCGGACGAGACCAATCCATTGCCCAACAAGCGCTTCTTTCATCCCCGCCCCTTCGTCGACCAGAAGCATGACAAAGGGAGACGAGCGGACGGGCAAGTTAACCCCGGCATGTATCCCCGAATCAAGCGACATTACCCGGCTACGCTTATTGCGCCACCGTTGTGCCAATTCACATTATCAGTCGGGAAAAGAGGCTGAAATCCTTGCTGCGCTTGGCGCGCCCAAGGGGACTCGAACCCCTGTTTTCGCCGTGAAAGGGCGACGTCCTAGACCGCTAGACGATGGGCGCTGAGGTCGACTGCGTCGACGAAGCGGCGCGACATATAGAGGGGTTCTCGGAAGGCGGCAAGCCGTCTCGTGCCGTCATCCACGCATCAAGGCAGCGTCGACGACGCGCAGGTCGACGCGCGTGCCGCCGCCCCACCGGTCGAGCGACAAGGTGCCCGCGACATGCAGCATTTCCCCTCGCGCCCCGAGCAGCGCCTGCCCCAATGGCTGGTCGGCGGCGCGAAAGGCGATGCCGCTGATCGAGGCGCCGTCCCCCGCCCGGAGCCGCACCCGCACGTGATTGCTGCCCACAACGGCCGCGTCGACGAGACGGTGATGCGGAAAGGCGAACACCGGCTCCGCATTGCCGGAGCCGTAGGGACCGGCCTTCTCGATCATGGCGAGGAGCTGCTGCGAGGCGCCGGCAGCGGTCAGGGCCGCGTCCACCGCGAGGGCGGCATCGCCCCCGGCGACGGCAACCGCCTCCTTCAGCCGCTCGGCGACAAAGATGCCGAAGGCTTCCAGGCGTTCGCTGGCGAGGGTGACGCCGGCGGCCATCGCGTGCCCCCCGCCCTTGATCGCGAGCCCCTCCGCGACCGCAGCGCGCACCGCGCGCCCGAGATCGACACCCATGACCGAGCGGCCGGACCCGGAACTCGTGCCGTCCGCACTGACGGCGAAGGCGAAGGCGGGGCGCTGGAAGCGCTCCTTGAGGCGGGCTGCGACCAGGCCGACGACGCCTGGATGCCAGGTCTCCGACGCGGTGACCAGCACCGGCAGATCGGGCACGCGGTCGAGCGCCGCAAGCGCCTGGACGCTCGCCTCCTCGACCGCCACCTGTTCGATGACCTGGCGTTCGCGGTTGAGCCGGTCGAGATCGGCGGCGATTCGCCCGGCCTCGACCGGATCGTCCGCGAGCAGCAGCTTCGCCCCGAGGGCCGCATCGCCGATGCGACCGCCGGCATTGATGCGCGGACCGACGAGATAGCCGAGATGCCACGGCTCCGGCGGGCCCGACAGGCCGGTGACGTCGAGCAGCGCCGTGAGGCCGATGCGATGGCGCTGCCGCATGACCGACAGCCCCTGCCGCACGAAGGCGCGATTGAGCCCCTCGAGGCGCACCACGTCGGCGATCGTGGCGAGCGCCACGAGATCGAGATCGGCGAGGAGGTTCGGCTCACCGCCGGGCGCTCCTGCCCGCCCCTTCCAGAAGCCGCAGGCGCGCAAGGCGCGATTGAGCCCGACCAGCACCAGGAAGACGACGCCTGCCGCACAAAGGTGCCCCAGGCCGGACAGGTCGTCCTGCCGGTTCGGATTAACCACGGCGATCGCGGCCGGCAGGGTCTCCGGCGCCTGATGATGGTCGATGACGACCGTGTCGAGCCCGAGCCGGGCCGCCTCGTCGAGCGGGCCGTGGCTCGCCGTGCCGCAGTCGACGGTGACGAGGAGGTCCGCCCCCGACGCCCTCAAGGCGCGGATCGCCTCGACGTTCGGGCCGTAGCCCTCGCTGATCCGATCCGGAATGTGGATGGCGAAGGGCGTGCCGCAGCGTGCCAGATACGCCGCGAGCAGCGCCGCCGAACAGGCGCCGTCGACATCGTAGTCGCCGAAAATGGCGACCATCTCGCCGGCGCAAACGGCGCGCGCCAGCCTGTCGACCGCCGCGTCCATGCCCTGCAGCACAGACGGGTCGGGCATCAGGTCGCGCAGCTTCGGTTCGAGGAACCCCGGGACACCGTCACTGGTCACGCCGCGTGCCGCGAGAACGCGCGCCAGGATGTCGGGCACCCCGTGCAACTGCGCAATCGCCATCGCCCGCGCGGCCCCGGCATCGTCGCAGGCGTCTCGCCACGCGCGGCCGAGCACCGAGCGGGACACGCCGAGAAAGGGCCGGAAGGGCGGGAGTGAAGACGAATCGCTCACGTCGGAAGCTTAGCCGGCCGCAGCCATTCCCGCTTCAGGGCACAAGCGGCGCGCCGATGTCCGCTCACGCGGCGGCAAGCCAGGACCGGCCGCGCACCGGCAGCCGCGAGGGCGGCAGGAGCGCAGCCGTCGATCATTCGAAATGGAACTTGGCCATCTCGCGGTGCTCGGCGTGGATCTTGCGCACCGTGCCGGTGGCAGAGCGGTAGACGACCGTCTCTGTCTCGATCACGCCCTTGCCGAAATGCACGCCCGAGAGCAGCGCTCCGTCGGTGACGCCGGTCGCGGCGACAATGACGTCGCCCGAGGCCATATCGTGCATGTCGTATTTCTTGTTCGGGTCCTGCACGCCCATCTTGGCGGCGCGCTCGCGCTTCTCCGCCGTGTCGAGGATCAGGCGGGTCTGCATCTGTCCGCCGACGCAGCGCAGCGCCCCGGCCGCCAGCACGCCCTCCGGCGCCCCACCGACGCCCATGTAGATGTCGATGCCCGTCTGCTCGGGCATGGTGGTGAAGATGACGCCCGCCACGTCGCCATCGGTGATGAGGCGGACGGCGGCCCCCGTCTTGCGCACGGCGGCGATGATGTCGGCGTGGCGGGGGCGGTCGAGGATGAGCGCGGTGATCTCGCTCGGCTTCACGCCCTTCGCCCTGGCAAGGGACATGATGTTGTCCTCGGGCTTGGCGTCGAGGTCGATCGTGCCGGCGGGATAGCCCGGGCCGATGGCAACCTTCTCCATGTAGACGTCCGGCGCATAGAGCAGCGTCCCGCCCTCGGCCATGGCCATGACAGCGATGGAGCCGGGCATGTCCTTGGCGCAGAGCGTCGTGCCTTCGAGCGGGTCGACGGCGATGTCGACGCGCGGGCCCTTCCGGTTGCCGACCTTCTCGCCGATGAAGAGCATCGGCGCTTCGTCGCGCTCGCCCTCACCGATCACCACGGTGCCGTCGATGGGCAAGCGGTTGAGCTCCCGGCGCATCGCGTCGACTGCCGCCTGGTCGGCGGCCTTCTCGTTGCCGTGGCCGCGCAGGCGCGCTGCGGCGACTGCCGCGCGTTCGGTGACGCGCACCAGCTCGAGCGTAAGGATGCGCTCGATGACCTGGCTCGGCTTGACGGTGATCTCGGACATGGACGTGACGTCTCCCTGGGAATGGATCGCGTCGGCGATTCGGCCGCTCATTCGCGTTCGATACGGATGACCTGTGGCGGCTCGGCGACGGCCCCGTCGGCGATGACTTTGTCCACAGCCATGCGGATGGCGGCCTCGGTGGTGGCGTAGGTGATGAGCACGACGGGCACCGGCGTGCCGGAGCGGCCTGCCGGGTCGCGGCTCGCCGCGGCCTCCGAGCGATGCTGCACGATGCTCTCGAGCGAGATGTCGGCTTCCGCCATGCGCGTCACGATCGTGGCGGCCGTGCCGGGTCGGTCGAAGGCGGTCAGGCGCACGTAGTAGCCGCCCTCGTGGCGCTGCATCGGCGCGCGCTGCGGCTTGTCGAGCCTGTCGACCGGTCGCCCGAAAGGCGCGCCGACCGCGCCGCTCGCGACATCGGCGATGTCGGAGATCACGGCCGAGGCCGTGGCGTCGCCGCCGGCTCCCGGGCCGACGAGGGTGAGCTCACGCACGGCATCGGCATCAATGGTCACCGCGTTCGTCACGCCCATGACCTGGGCGATGGCGGAGGACTTCGGCACCATCGTCGGGTGCACGCGCTGCTCGATGCCGGTCTTCGTACGCTCGGCAACGCCGAGGAGCTTGATGCGATAGCCGAGCTCGTCGGCCATCTTGATGTCGATCGGCGCGATCGAGGAGATGCCCTCGATGTAGATCGCCTCGGCATCGAGTTCCGTGCCGAAGGCGAGACTCGTCAGGATGGCGAGCTTGTGGGCGGTGTCGAAGCCGCCGACGTCGAAGGTCGGGTCCGCCTCCGCATAGCCGAGGCGCTGGGCGTCCCTCAGGCATTCGGCAAAGGACAGCCCGTCCGTCTCCATGCGGGAGAGGATGTAGTTGCAGGTGCCGTTGAGGATGCCGTAGATGCGCGTGATCGTATTGCCGGCGAGCGCCTCGCGCAGCGTCTTGACGACGGGAATGCCACCGGCTGCCGAGGCCTCGAAGGCGAGCGCCACGCCCTTCTGCTCCGCCGCCCGCGCGAGCGCGAGGCCGTGGCGGGCGAGCAGCGCCTTGTTGGCGGTGACGACATGCTTGCCGGTGGCGATGGCGCGCTCCACCGTGGCCTTGGCCGGGCCGTCCGCACCGCCGATGAGCTCGACGACGCAGTCGACCTCGTCGGAGCCTGCGAGCGCCACCGGATCGTCGAACCACGTGTATCGGTTCAGATCGAACCCGCGGTCGCGTGTGCGATCCCGCGACGACACCGCCGTGACGCGAACGCCGCGGCCGCAACGGGCCGCAAGCGCGTTTTCCTGGCGAGCCAGAAGGCGAACAACGGATGCGCCAACCGTCCCGAGGCCGGCGATACCGACCCGTAGAGCTTCTGCCATCACATGAAACCTGACGTGGACCGCGCGACGCGGCGAAGCACGTCAGCGGCAAGCAGCGAGCGGGACGACGTTGTGCAACGTTTTGTCCGCCGTTTCAAGGAAGCGCCGCAGGTTGCGCGCAGCCTGGCGGATGCGCTGCTCGTTCTCCACGATGGCAATGCGCACAAATTCGTCGCCGTGCTCGCCGAAGCCGATGCCCGGCGCGACAGCAATCTCCGCCTTTTCGACGAGGAGCTTGGAGAATTCCAGGCTGCCGAGGGCGCGGAAAGGCTCCGGGATCGGAACCCACGCGAACATCGAGGCGCTCGGCTGGGGAATCTCCCAGCCGGCACGCCCGAAGGAATCGACGAGCACGTCACGGCGATTCCTGTAGATCTGCCGCATCTCGCGAATGCAGTCGTCCGGGCCGTTGAGCGCCGCCGTCGCCGCCACCTGAATGGGCGTGTAGGCGCCGTAGTCCAGATAGGACTTCACGCGCGACAGGGCCGCCAGCAGCCGCTCGTTGCCGACAGCAAAGCCCATGCGCCAGCCGGCCATCGAGAAGGTTTTCGACATCGAGGTGAATTCGACCGTGACATCGCTGGCGCCGGGCACCTGCAGCACGGAGGGCGGCGGATTGTCGTCGTCGAAGTAGACCTCGGCATAGGCAAGGTCGGACAGGATGAAGAGCTCGTGCTTCTTCGCGAAGGCGACGAGGTCCTTGTAGAAATCGAGCGAGGCCACATAGGCCGTCGGGTTCGACGGATAGCAGACGACGACCGCGATCGGCTTCGGGATGGAGCGCAGCACGGCACGCTCGAGCGCGGGAAAGAAGGCGGGCGTCGGCTCGGCCGGAACGGAGCGGATGACGCCACCGGCCATCAGGAAGCCGAAGGCGTGGATCGGATAGCTCGGGTTCGGCACCAGCACCACGTCGCCCGGCGCCGTGATGGCCTGCGCCATGTTGGCGAAGCCCTCCTTCGACCCGAGCGTGGCGACGACCTGCGTCTCCGGATCGAGCTTCACGGCGAAGCGGCGATCATAGTAGGCGGCCTGGGCACGACGCAGGCCGGCGATGCCCTTCGAGGCGGAATAGCGATCGGTTCGCGGCTTGCCGACGGTCTCGACGAGCTTCTCGATGACGTGGCGCGGCGTCGGGAGGTCGGGGTTTCCCATGCCGAGATCGACAATGTCGGCGCCGTTGGCGCGAGCCGCGGCCTTGATGCGGTTGACCTGCTCGAACACGTAGGGCGGAAGGCGCTTGATGCGGTAGAAGTCCGTCATTGCTGCAGGTCCCTGAGGCGCATCGGCCCCGTCGGCGGCCGAAGGTTCCCCTTATCATCGCTCATGCCGGCGCGGCAGGCGATCTTTTGTCCTAGTGGATCGAATCCGCGGGCCCGCGCCGCGTCACTGCGCCGGCGCGCTTCCGGGTTGCGGCGCAGGCGCGGAGCCGAGCGCCTTCGCCTGGGCGGCGGCCTCCTCGTTGGCCTTGCGCTGAGCATCGAGCTGCTCCTCCAGCGCCTTGGCCTCTTCCGGCGTCTTCGGCTTGATGCGCCGCGGCGGCTGGCGCTGGCCGATGGGAAGGTAGTCGACCTCGGCGGACCGGCTTTCCTTCACGAATCCAGCCGGTTCAGGAGGCTTGGCGCCGAAGCCGGTCGAGACGGCGACGTCGCGCACCGGATTGGCGCCGCAGCCGGCGACGAGCGCGCTCACCGCCATCGCCGCGCCCAGTGCGCCCACCCGGGCGAAACGTGCCGCTCCTCCGCGCCTCTTGGTCGCACACATGCTCAGCCTCTTTTGTACGTCTTTCGTCATTCAGACGTCGCAACCTTCGGTGGACGTGCCTATGTCGGTACCAAGCCGTTAATATGCTGAAAACATGCGGCACGCGAGCATGCGCACCAAGGTGCCCGGACGGGGGGAATGATGAACGATACGACCGACAAGGAGCCGTTCGGAAACCGTCTGCCGGATTTCGAAGCCCTGTCGCGAAACATGGCTCATTTCGTAGAGGAAGCCGGCAAGGCGACAGCAGCCTACATGAGGCCGCTCGAGGAGGGGCGCGCCAAGGGCGGGCTCGCCGACGAGGTGGGCGAGATGGTCAAGACGCTCGGCCAGGTGGCGGAGCGGTGGCTCAGCGATCCGCAAAGGGCCATCGAGGCGCAGACGAGCCTGACGTCACGCTTCTTCGACCTGTGGAGCACTACCCTCAAGCGCATGAATGGCGAGGACGTGGAGCCGGTCATCGAGCCGGAGCCGAAGGACAATCGCTTCGCTGATCCCGAATGGCAGGAGAACCCCTTCTTCGACTTCCTGAAGCAGGCCTATCTGGTCACCTCGCACTGGGCCGAGGATCTCGTCGAGCGGGCCGACGGCCTGGATGAGCACACCCGGCACAAGGCGCAGTTCTACGTGAAGCAGCTCTCGAGCGCCCTGTCGCCGTCCAATTTCGTGCCGACCAACCCGGAGCTCATCCGCGAGACGCTGCGCCAGAGCGGGGCCAATCTCGTACGCGGCATGAAGATGCTCGCCGAGGACATCGAGGCGGGCCAGGGCGAGCTCAAGATCCGGCAGAGCGACCAGAGCAAGTTCGAGGTCGGCGTCAATCTGGCGACGACGCCGGGCAAGGTCGTCTACCGCAATGAGCTGATCGAGCTCATCCAGTACGCGCCGACGACGGAAACGGTGCTGAAGCGCCCCCTCCTCATCGTGCCGCCCTGGATCAACAAGTATTACATCCTTGATCTCAATCCGGATAAGTCCTTCATCCGATGGGCGGTGGCGCAGGGCCTCACCGTCTTCTGCATCTCCTGGGTCAACCCGGACGCGAGGCTCGCCGAAAAGACCTTCGAGGACTACATGCGTGAGGGCGTGTTCGCGGCCCTCGACGCGATCGGGATGGCGACCGGCGAGAAGCGGGTTGCGGCCATCGGCTATTGCGTCGGTGGCACGCTCCTCGCCGTGGCGCTCGCGCACATGGCCGCGACGGGCGACGAGCGCATCGACAGCGCCACGTTCTTCACGACCCAGGTAGACTTCACGCACGCGGGCGACCTGAAGGTCTTCGTCGACGACGAGCAGATCCGCGCCCTCGAGGAACAGATGCGCGTCAAGGGCTACCTTGACGGATCGCGCATGGCCACAGCCTTCAACATGCTCCGGCCGAACGACCTGATCTGGCCCTACGTCGTCAACGTCTATCTGAAGGGGCAGGCGCCCTTCCCCTTCGACCTGCTGTTCTGGAACGCCGATTCGACCCGCATGCCCGCCGCCAACCACTCCTTCTACCTGCGCGAATGCTACCTCGAGAACAAGCTGACGCGCGGGGAGATGGTGGTCGGCGGCGAGCGCCTCGACCTCGGCCGGGTCAAGATCCCGATCTATAACCTCGCCACGCGCGAGGATCACATCGCCCCGGCGCGTTCGGTCTTCCTCGGCTCGAGCTTCTTCGGCGGGCCGGTCAAATTCGTGCTGGCGGGTTCGGGCCACATCGCCGGCGTGGTGAACACGCCGCTCAAGCCCAAGTACCAGTACTGGGTCGGCGGCCAGGTGGGCGGCGAGCTGGACGACTGGATCGGCGCCGCCGAGGAGAGGACAGGCTCCTGGTGGCCGGACTGGTTTGCCTGGATCGAGGCACAGGCGCCAGCGCGCGTGAAGGCGCGCATCCCCGGCAAGGGCAAGCTCAAGGCGATCTGCGACGCACCTGGAACTTATGTGAAGATGCGCTCATAAGAATCTGTTTTATCGTCGTTTTTCTTGTTTCATTCGCCCGACCCGGCATCTGTGGCCCGCGCGCGTCTCCCATGCTGCGCCATGGGAGGCATCGAGCGTCTGTGGCGCCTCGCGTGTGAGGGCGACCTGCCACGCAGAATGAGCCTCTATCCGGCTCGTGCGACGGGCCCGCCCCGTCCCGTTGAAGGGGTGGCCTGCCCCGTGGCCGGCGCGGGCCTGGGCCGCCGCGGCGGCACAGAAAGCAGAAGGCCGGCACTGCCGCCGGCCTTCCCTGTTCGACGCCCTGCTGATCTCAGTATTTGCGCACGATCGGCGCCGGGATCGGCTTCGACGGCTCGTCCCAGCGGTAACGCATGCCGACCGCGATGATGTCCACCCTCGAGTCGACGTCGCCGACGAAGGGCAGCGGTCCGAGGATCGGGTTGACGATCAGGTCCTGGTGGCCCTGCGCGATGCGGATCTTCGTGTCGCGCGAGAAGATGTGGGTGTAGCCGATGTCGAAGGTCAGCTTGTCGTTCCAGGCATAGCTCGCGCCGATGGAAGCCCAGATACGATCATTGTCGGGCAGGCGCGTGCTGCGGATCTTCTCGTCGATGGGCGACCACTCGTAGGCAACGCCGGCGCGGAAGGTCCAGTTCGGGTTGAGCTTGTACTCGGCGCCGATGGAGGCGAACCAGCCGTCGTCGTAGTTGAAGTGCAGAACCTGCGCCACGGTGCCATTCAACTGGTTGACCACGCGCGGATCCTTCAGGCGGCTCCAGTTCGTCCACTCGAAGCCTGCGCTGACCGTCCACCGGTCGTTGACCGCCTGCCGCAAGCCGACGCTCACAGTCTCGGGCAGGTTGACGGTGGCCTTGACCGGAACGATCGCGCTGGCGGTCGCCCCCACGGGTATGGTCAGGTCACCATCGAGTTCCTGTCGGATCGACGACCGGAAGCCGATTCCGATCTCGGTGCCGGCGAAGGGCGTGATCGTCGCGCCGAGCGTATAGCCGAACGAGGTGTCGTCGCCCTCGAGCGTGCCGCTGCGTGCGCCGGGCAGGAAGGACGTCGCCGAACGCAGGCGCACGTCCATGTACTGGATCTGCACGCCGGCCGCGAGAGACAGCCAGTCGTTGACCTTATAGGCGACGACGGGCGTCGCGTTGAACGAAAAAACACGCGACGTGCGCGAGTAGATCTGGCCAGCCCAGTCGTAGTTCGGCTTGGTGGTGAAGCCGAAAGGCGCACCCGTGTAGAGGCCGAGCCACAGGCGGTCGTTGAGCTGGTAGCTCACGGAGCCGGACGGCACCAGGGCGTCCTCGCCGATGTCTCCGGACGACCCCCGGTTGATCAGGAAGGGCGATGTGCCTGCGATGGGAGTGATCTTGGCCTCGGGAATGACGGCCGTGAGCGCGAACTCCGTCTGGAATCCGGGCTTCATCGTGATCGTCGCCGGGTTCCAGAAGATCGAGTTGAGCCCCGCGGAGCCGGCCGCGGCACCGGCGAACGACAAGCCCTGGCCGACGGCGCTCTGCTCACGGATGGCGAAGGCGCCGGCATTCGCCCCGCCCGTCGCGGCCACCAGGGCAGCCGTGGAAACCGCAGCCATGGCAATGAAATGTGTAAAATGTCTCATGGGAAGTTCCCTGCCCCTCGCTTGTTCGTTTTCGGCTTGGCGCAACCCTTGTGGCCGCTCGTGATTCTCATCCTGCCAATGCCGCGGAGGAGCCGCAATCCTGCTCTGTTCTGGCAAAGTCCCTGCAGATCGGCGCGGATTTGGCTCAATTTGGCGAAATTCTCGCCATTTTCCGCCCGAGCCCGTCATAGCTCTGCGCCGGCGTTGATGGTTTCCATCTAAACCATCAGGTTTTTCGCGCCTCCCCCACGCGTTTCCAGATGGGCAACGACAGAGATGGCCGCACGAAATCCATCGGACGTGACAAAATGGCAACAGGGACCAGCCATGATCTAAATGGATTAGATCATGCACATGCGGCGCTTGCCGGCACCGGCATCGCGACGCACACTCCGGCCTTCACAATGGAGGAAACCCCATGAAGCTCGTGCGTTACGGCCAGCCGGGACAGGAAAGGCCCGGTCTCGTCGACGCTGACGGAACCATTCGCGACCTCTCCGCCGTCGTGCCCGACATCGCCGGCGCAGCGCTTTCAAAGGCCAGGCTCGCCGAAATCGCGAAGATGGATCCGAAGACCCTCCCGGTCGTGCCCGCAGGCACGCGGCTCGGCCCCTGCGTCGGCAACGTGCGCAACTTTGTCGCCGTTGGCCTGAACTTCGCCGACCATGCGGCGGAGACCGGCGCCGAGATCCCGAAGGAACCGATCCTCTTCAACAAGGCCCCGTCCTGCATCGTCGGCCCGAACGACGACGTTGTGCTGCCGCGCGGCTCGAAGAAGACCGACTGGGAGGTGGAACTTGCCGTCGTCATCGGCGAGCGCGCCTCCTACGTGCCGGAGCACGACGCCCTGTCGGTCGTCGCGGGCTACTGCATCTGCAACGACGTGTCGGAACGCGAATACCAGATCGAGCGCGGCGGCCAGTGGATGAAGGGCAAGGGCTGCCCGACTTTCGGCCCGCTGGGCCCCTGGCTGGTCACAGCCGACGAGGTCGCCGACGTGCAGAACCTCGGCATGTGGCTCGACGTGAACGGCGAACGCATGCAGACGGGCTCGACGAAGACCATGATCTTCGACGTTGTGAAGCTCGTCTCCTACATCTCGCATTTCATGGTGCTTGAGCCCGGCGACGTCATCACCACCGGCACGCCGCCCGGCGTCGGCCTCGGCATGAAGCCGCCACGCTTTCTCAAGGCGGGCGATGTGGTGAGCCTCGGGATCGACGGCCTGGGCGTGCAGAAGCAGACGGTCGTCGCCTACCACGGCTGACGTGAATGCGCCCTCGCCCCGCGGGCAAGGGCGCTGCCATCTCGCGACAGGCCGGGTCCGTGGGTACCGCGGCCCCGGCCGGGGCGGCCGCGAGGCATGCCTCAAACACCGCGGTGCGGAAGCCGCCACCTCACGCCTTCCCTTGCATGCCGTGCATGCGAAATCCGGCAGGCGAGCAGATCCCAAGCCACTCCTTCCCTCCACGCTCACCACGACGCGCGGAGGGATCGGAGCTGCGGAGGCCGATGCGGCTGTCACGCCGGGCGGCCTCGGGCCAGGGCCTTCAGGCCAGGCCGAGCATGAGGCGGATGTTCTGCACCGCCGCTCCGGACGCTCCCTTGCCGAGATTGTCGAGCCGGGCCACGAGCACGGCCTGCCGGCGGGCCTCGTTGGCGAAGACGTGCAGCTCGAGCCTGTCGGTGCCGTTCAGGGCCTGGGGCTCGAGCTTGCCGCTCTTCAGCTCCGGCGCGTCGAGCGGGGCGACGCTCACCAGTTCGCTGCCCGCATAGCGCTCGGCGAGGACGGCGTGCAGGTCCGCCGCCTTGGGGCTGCCCGGCAGGGAATCGAGATGCAGCGGGACGGAGACGAGCATCCCCTGCCGGAAATTGCCCACCGAGGGTACGAAGATCGGGCGGCGCGTCAGCCCGGCATATTGCTGCATCTCCGGAAGGTGCTTGTGCTCGAGGCCAAGCCCGTAGAGCTCGAAAGCCGGCGCCGTACCGGCCTCGTAGGCTTCGATCATCGACTTGCCACCGCCGGAGTAGCCGCTTACCGCATTGATCGTGATCGGGTAGTCCCTGGGCACGAGCCCCGCATCGACGAGCGGCCGCAGGAGGGCGGTCGAGCCCGTCGGATAGCAGCCGGGATTGGCGACCCGCCTCGCCTCGGCGATCATCCTGGCGTGATCGGGCGTGAGTTCGGCGAAGCCGTAGACCCAGCCCGGCGCCACGCGGTGGGCCGTGCTGGCGTCGAGCACGCGGGGGCCTGCGTCGCCCAAGGAATCGACGAGCGCGACGGTCTCCCTCGCCGCCTCGTCCGGCAGGCAGAGGACGGCGAGATCGACCTCGGCGAGCAGCGCCTTCTTCGCCTGCAGGTCCTTGCGCAGCTCCGCGCTGATGCTCTTCACCTCGACCTGCGGCAGAGCGCGCAGGCGCTCGCGGATCCCGAGGCCCGTGGTGCCGGCCTCGCCGTCGATGAAGAGGCTCGGCTTGCCGGCGTTGCGCAGGCTCGTGCCCTGACCTTGCGTTCTGGCGTCCATGGGAGCGTCCTTGTGCTTCCTCGCGGGGTCCCGCGGGCCTCCGCCGGGTCGAGGTCCGCTGCGTTCGGGATCTTCGTGCACCAATCCCGGCGCACAACAAAAAAGCCGCGCTTGCGGCGCGGCTTCACGAGCGAACGTGCGGGCCCGTCATCGCGCGCGCCGGGGGGCGGTCACGAAGCGGCGTCGGATCATGCGGGCGTTCAGGCTCGTCATGCCCGCGTAGATGGCGGAGGAACTGGCGTCTGTCAACGGCATTGACAGACGCCCGGCTGAGGCGATCTAGCCGCCCGCCTTCTCGGCCAGGATCTGCATGTAGTGTTGTGCCACCGCCGAGGCGGCGATGGCCGTCATGTCGGCGTGATCGTAGGGCGGTGCCACCTCCACCACATCCATGCCGCGCCAGTCGAGTGAGCGGATGGCCCAAAGCGCCGCCAGCGCATCGGCGGACGACAGGCCGCCGGCCACCGGCGTGCCCGTGCCGGGCGCAAAGGCCGGATCGAGCGCATCGATGTCGAAGGTGAGGTACGCGGGCGCACCGCCGACACGGTCGCGCACGAGCTCGGCAACGCCCTTCGGCCCGAGCGCCTGCACCTCGTAGGCATCGATGATCTCGATGCCGAAATCGTCCGGCGCCACCGTGCGGATGCCGACCTGAATCGAGCGCGCCGGATCGATCAAGCCCTCCGCCACGGCCCGGGTGACGAAGCTGCCGTGCGAGATCTTTGTGCCGTCGTCCTCCCAGGTGTCCTGGTGGGCGTCGAACTGCACGAGGGCGAGCGGGCCGTGCACCGCCACATGGGCGCGCAGCAGAGGCAGGGTGACGGAGTGATCGCCGCCGAGGGTGACGAGATGGCAGCCTTCGTCAAGGATCTCCCTGGCCTGCGTCTCGATGAGGCGCGGCACCTCGGCGATCTTCCCGTAGTCGAAGGAACAGTCGCCGTAGTCGACGACCGTCAGCGTCGCGAAGGGATCGAGTCCGGAAGGGAATTGCGGGTCGCCGTCGAAGATCGCCGAGGCACGGCGAATGGCCTGGCAGCCGAAGCGCGCACCGGGGCGGTTCGACGTGGCGCAGTCGAAGGGCACACCCCAGACGACGACGTCCACCCCCTCGAGCTGCCGGGTCAGGCGGCGACGCATGAAGGACAGGACCCCCCCGTAGGTCGGCTCCGGCGAGCCGCCCTTGAGCGGCCCGAGGAAGGCGTTGTCGGTGGGGCGCGGGCGGATCGGATCGTCGGCGGCCAAGATTCGGCTCCTGTCGGCAGCCGGCGCAGGATAGCCGCCCCCCGCATCGAGGCAACGGCGCCGGCCGCGCCCCGATCGCCCCCGCCCTCTCGCCACGCCCATGACACGAATCGGACGAACAGCATCGTTCCCAGGGCCGAACTCGATGGGGGAGAACCGGATGAAGCGCCGCGACCTGCTGAAGGGGCTTTCCGCTGTCGGCCTGGCAGCCCCCGCCGCGCTCTCCTCCCGCGCCGTCCGGGCCGGGGAACGACCGCGCCTCGCCCACGACCTGCAGTTCAGGGAACTGCACCCCCTGCGCACCGTATCCTCGCTGGCGCTCCCGCGCCTCGACGGCCGGACGTCGGATTTCGCCCGGCTGCGCGGCAAGCTCGTGCTGGTGAACCTGTGGGCGACGTGGTGCCCGCAGTGCCGTCTCGAACTGCCCCTGCTCCGGTCGCTCGCGCGGCAGCAACGGCCGAACCTGCACGTGCTCGCCGTCGCCACCGATCGCGGCGGCAAGGCGGTCGTTGCACGCTATGTGGCGAAGCACGGCCTCGGCGATCTCGACGTCATCCTCGACCCGGACCAGCGCATTGCCCATTCGAACACCGACAATCCGAACGATGCGCCCTTCACCATCTACGCCATGCCCGCGACCTATCTTGTCGATCCGGCCGGACAGATCGTCGGCTATGTCCCAGGCGCCGTCGACTGGACCTCAGGGCCGGCCGAGGCGCTGATGCGCCGCTACTCGGCCTGACGGCACGGAGGCCGCAGGCACGAAAAAGGGCGGCCGAGGCCGCCCTTTCGCGCTCGTATGGTCGAAACGCCGATCAGCGCTTCGAGAACTGGAAGGAACGACGGGCTTTCTTGCGGCCGTACTTCTTGCGCTCGACTACGCGGCTGTCGCGGGTGAGGAAGCCTTCCTTCTTGAGGACGGAGCGCAGCTCCGGCTCGTAGTGCGTCAGGGCCTTGGCAAGGCCGTGGCGCACGGCGCCGGCCTGACCGGACAGACCACCGCCGTCCACCGACACCATCACGTCGTACTGGTCGACGCGGCCGGCCACGACGAGCGGCTGCTGCAGGATCATGCGCAGAACCGGACGAGCGAAGTACACGTCGAGCTCACGACCGTTGACGACGATCTTACCGGCGCCGGGCTTGATCCAGACGCGCGCAATGGCGTCCTTGCGCTTGCCGGTGGCGTAGGCGCGGCCTTGGGCGTCGAGCTTCTGCACGTGCACCGGAGCCTCGGGGGCAACCGGAGCGACCTTCTGACCGAGATCGGACAGGCTCTGGAGGGTCTCGGCCATGGTCAGGCGGTCCTCGCGTTCTTGCGGTTCAGCGAAGCGACGTCGAGCGCTTCGGGCTGCTGCGCCTCATGGGGATGCTCGGCGCCACCGTAGACACGGAGGTTGCCGAGCTGCTTGCGGCCGAGCGGACCGCGCGGGAGCATGCGCTCCACCGCCTTCTCGACGACGCGCTCCGGGAAGCGGCCCTCGAGGATGAACTTGGCGGTGCGCTCCTTGATGCCGCCCGGATAGCCGGTGTGGTGGTAGTACACCTTCTGGTCGCGCTTCTTGCCGGTGAACACCACCTTGTCGGCGTTGATCACGATGACGTTGTCGCCGCAGTCCACGTGAGGCGTGAAGGTGGCCTTGTGCTTGCCGCGCAGGCGCATGGCTACGATCGAAGCCAGGCGCCCGACGACGAGCCCCTCAGCGTCGATGAGCACCCACTTCTTCTCGACGTCGGCAGGCTTCGCCGAATAGGTCTTCATGGGGTCTCTTCCGAGATATCGGGCGGAGCCGGGCTAGGGCGCCGCGATGAAAAAACGCGCGCCCGGCATCGGCCGGGCAACGCGATGTGGGCGTGGCTCTACCGTGAGGCGCCCCATTCGTCAAGCCGAATTTGCACACGAGCTTTCTGAAAACTGATTAGTTTTCATCATCTTATGCGTAGAGGTAAAATAGCACCATCATTTTTCACCGCGCGGCGGGATGGAGTACGTGCCGGTGGCATGGGCCACCAGTTCGTTCTCGCCCTCGGATCGGATGGCGACCTCCCCAACGGCGAGGCGTTTGCCGAGCTTGAGAAGGCGGCATTCGGCGAGGAGCGCACGCTGCGCCGGCTTGCGGAGGAAGTTTAAGCTGAGGTTCGTCGTCACCGCGAGAGCGACCGGCCCGATCGACGACAGTATGGCGACGTAGAGCGCGAGATCGGCGAGCGCCATGATGGTGGGGCCGGAGATGGTGCCGCCTGGCCTGAGGTGTCGCTCGTGATAGGCGCAGCGAACCGTCGCCGCGAGGGGCGCGAGCGCCTCGATCGAATAGGTGCGCCCGCCATGGTGGATCTGCGGGAACTCGCGATCGAGGAAAGCTTCGACCTCGGCGATGCTCATCACCGGCAACTGCGCCGCGGGCGCGACATAGGGCAGGTTCATGCGTGTCCCCTCACGTCGACTTTTCCGTTTGCTCACCTTGCAGCACGCCCGTCTCGCCGCGACAATTGGCAGAAGCGCCAAGGCACCTGCGCGCCCCGGCACCAACGGGCGCGCATTGCCGAAGATGAAGAGACATTGATCCGCTGTGCGCGGGAGGATCGCCGCATATGACCGCCCATACCGCCATCGAGACCGAAGCCGTGCTCCTGCGCCAGGATGCGGATGCCGTCGCGACGCTCACCCTCAACCGGCCGGCAGCGCGCAACAGCCTGTCCGAAGCACTCATCGAAGCCTTGACGGTGGAGCTCGACCGGCTCGCGGAGGACAAGAGCATACGGGCCGTGATCCTGGCGGCAAACGGCCCGGTCTTCTCCGCCGGACACGACCTGAAGGAGATGACGGCGCATCGCGCCGACGCCGACCGCGGTCGCACCTACTTCACCGATGTTCTCGGCCGCTGCTCGGCCATGATGCAGCGCATCGTGCGCCTGCCGCAGCCGGTGATCGGAGCCGTCGAAGGAGTGGCGACGGCCGCGGGCTGCCAGCTCGTGGCGAGCTGCGATCTCGCGGTCGCAGGCGCAGAAGCACGCTTCTGCACGCCGGGCGTGCACATCGGGCTCTTCTGTTCCACCCCGATGGTGGCGCTGTCACGCAACCTCGCTCGCAAGCACGCCATGGAGATGCTCCTTCTCGGCGAGATGGTGCGGGCCGACGATGCCCACCGATTCGGGCTCGTCAATCGGGTGGTGGCGGCTGGTGAAGCGCTGGCGGAGGCCCGGCGCATGGCGCTCGCGATCGCCTCGAAGTCGCCGCTGACGCTCAAGACCGGCAAGCGCGCCTTCTACGAGCAGCTCGAAATGGGCCTGTCGCGCGCCTACGACCATGCTTCGCAAGTGATGGTCGAAAACATGCTGGCCCGCGATGCCGAGGAGGGCATCGGCGCCTTCATGGAGAAGCGCGAGCCGCGATGGCAGGGGCGCTGAGCGAGCGCTCGGCTCGGGCATCGGCAATCGGGGCGGGCTTGGGGCACATGAATTGGGGGCACATGAATCACGACAGCTATCCGGATGAATACATCCGCGCCATCCTGACGGGCGTGCGGAAGATCGCGCTCGTCGGCGCCTCGACCAATCCTGCGCGCCCCAGCTGGATCGTCATGAAATACCTCGTCGATCGCGGCTACGACGTCTTTCCCGTCAATCCGGGCCAGGCCGGCAAGGAGATTCTCGGCCAGCGCGTCTACGGGCATCTGGCCGACCTGCCGGAGCGCATCGACATGGTCGACATCTTCCGCAATGCGGAGGCGGCCGGCCGCGTGGTCGACGAGGCGATCGCCCTGTCGCCGCGCCCGCGGGTGATCTGGATGCAGCTCTCCGTGCGCAACGACGAGGCGGCCATGCAGGCCGAAGCCGCCGGCATCAAGGTCGTCATGAACCGCTGCCCCAAGATCGAATATGGGCGCCTCTCGGGCGAGATCGGGTGGCAGGGCGTGAACTCGCGCATCATCTCCGCCAAGAAGCCAGCACTCGCCGGCCGTGGCTTCCAGAAGCTGTCGATCGATCGCTGAGCGTGAAGACGCCGACCATCGTCGGTCGTTGACCCGAACGATCGTTCTCTATATCGAACGAACCGGCCGCCACCGCGAACGGAACGGGCGCGCCGCGCAGCAGCAAGGGAGACGTCCGATGGCCGACCGCGAACCGGGGTTCAACACGCTCGCTGTACATGCCGGCGCCCAGCCGGATCCTGCCACCGGCGCCCGTGCCACGCCGATCTACCAGACGACCTCGTTCGTCTTCGACGACGTCGACCATGCGGCCTCGCTCTTCGGCCTCCAGGCGTTTGGCAATATCTATACCCGCATCGGCAATCCGACGAACGCCGTACTGGAGGAGCGCGTCGCGGCGCTCGAGGGCGGCACGGCGGCGCTCGCCGTGGCATCCGGGCATGCCGCCGAATTCCTGACCTTCCACGCCCTCCTGCAGCCGGGCGACGAATTCATCGCGGCCAGGAAGCTCTACGGCGGCTCGATCAACCAGTTCAGCCAGTCCTACAAGAGCTTCGGCTGGAACGTCGTCTGGGCCGACACGGACGACCCCGCGTCCTTCGAGCGTGCCCTGACCCCGCGCACCAAGGCGATCTTCGTCGAGTCGATCGCCAATCCGGGCGGCGTGATCGTCGACCTCGAGGCGATCTCGGCCGTGGCCAAGCGCGCCAATATCCCGCTGATCGTCGACAATACGATGGCTACCCCCTATCTGTGGCGGCCGATCGAACACGGTGCCGACATCGTCGTCCACTCGGCGACGAAATTTCTCGGCGGCCACGGCAATTCGATCGGCGGCCTGATCGTCGACGCCGGCAGCTTCAACTGGGTGGGCGACGCGCGCTATCCGCTCCTCTCAGCCCCGCGCCCGGAATACGGGGGAATGGTGCTTGGCGAGACCTTCGGCAACTTCGCCTTCGCAATCGCGACGCGGGTCCTCGGGCTGCGCGATCTTGGTCCTGCCCTCTCGCCCTTCAACGCCTTCCTGATCCTCAACGGCATCGAGACCTTGCCGCTGCGCATGCAGCGCCAGTCCGACACCGCGCTCGCGGTGGCCGAGCACCTCGCCGGCCATCCGGCGGTGTCGTGGGTGAGCTATCCGGGCCTCCCGACGGACCGCTACCACAACCTCGCCAGGAAATACGTGCCGAAGGGCGCTGGCGCCGTCTTCACCTTCGGCCTGAAGGGCGGATACGAAGCGGGCGTCGCCTTCGTGTCGAACCTGAAGCTCTTCTCGCATCTCGCCAACATCGGCGACACGCGCTCCCTCGTTATCCATCCGGCCTCGACCACCCATCGCCAGCTTTCCGATGAACAGAAGGTGGTCGCCGGCGCCGGCCCGGAGGTCGTGCGCCTGTCGGTCGGGCTGGAGGACAGGGCGGACCTGATCGCCGACATCGACCAGGCGCTCGCAGCGGCCTGACATATCGGCGACCGAGGCAGAAGGCGGCCACGCGCGGATGCGCGCCGGCCGCTTCCGCGTCTTGCCGTCACGAGACTTTGAGCGGCCGGCGCCGATTTCCCATGCGCCGAAGTGGTATCATTCTCTTGGTTGCGCCGGCGTCGCGATAAGTCGCCGTGATGCATGTCGCGCCCGCATCGGCGACACGGCCGGACGCGCGAGACCTCTTGCGGGGAGGCCGCCATGTACAAGCACATCCTCGTTCCGACCGATGGAACGGAACTCTCCGACAAGGCGATCGCGCATGGCGTCTCACTTGCCAAGGCGGTCGGAGCGACGATCACCGGCCTCACGGTGTCGCCCCCCTTCCACGCCTTCGCCGTCGATCCGATGATGGTGGCCGATACGCCGGAGGCCTACCGCGACCATGTGTGGCGGGCGGCGACGAAGCGTCTCGCCAAGGTGCGCAGCGCGGCCGAAGCCGCCGGCGTGACCTGCGACACACTCCATGTCGAGAACGACCACCCTTACGAGGCCATCATCGACACGGCGAAGACCCGCGCCTGCGATCTCATCGTCATGGCCTCCCACGGGCGCAGGGGCCTGTCCGCGATCCTCCTCGGCAGCGAGACCGTCAAGGTGCTGACGCACAGCGACATTCCCGTCCTCGTCTGCCGCTAAGTCCTCGCCTGCCGCTGTGACGAAAGGCGGGCCGTCGCCCTGGCGACGGCCCGCCCCTCTCCTCTCCCGCGTCACGATACCTTGGCGTGAAGGCTCTTTCGCTTCGTCCGGGCTTGTCCGGCCGGAACGGCGGCATGGACGACGGCACCCGGCGTTAACCTGAGCGCCGCCTCCGTCCTCCCCGTCGCCGCGACGACCGCCGCCGCCATGGTCGCGATACCGATGCAGCTCGCCACAACTCCGACGGACCACCCCTCCGGGTGAAAGATCGTCACCATTCCCGTCATGGTCGCCATCCCCGTCATGCGCCCACGCCTCGACGAGAGGCGGCGGACACCGGGACAGTCGCGCGAACGACGCATCGTCTCCGTGACGTAGCGCACATGCAGCGCATGGCCGCGCCGGAGCCGATCCTGGGTCAGATCGCGGGGACGACCGTCCGCGCCGATACGCGCAAGGGTTGTGCCAGCCTCCTCCGGTGCATGGAGCAGGCTCCCAGGAGAATGATCGCGGTACCTTGGTGCAGGAGGCCAGCCCAGAGAGGAACCTGGAGAAGCAGTGCCAACACCCCGATACCGGCCTGCAGCATCACGAGCGCGGCGATTGCAACCGCGCCGTGTGCTGCCGCGCTTCCCGAAGCGAGACGATGCGCGCGCCAGGCGTGCCAGAACGAGACGGCGAGGAGGGCATAGGCGCCGGCGCGGTGGTTGAACTGCACCGTCGCCACCGTTTCGAAGGCATTGACCCACCACGGCGAGAGGGGCAGGAGCGTATGCGTGGCCGGCACCAGCCGGCCGTCCATCAGCGGCCAGGTATTGAAGGCAAGGCCGGCGTCGAGGCCGGCGACGAGCGCGCCGAGTGCGATCTGGAGGAAGACGAGCCCCAGGAGCAAGGATGCGCTGCCGCGCAACTGCGCGGACGCCCGGTCGACCGGGGACCGCGCACCCAGACCGGTCGCCACCCAGACAAGCCCGAGGAAGATGGCGCAGGCAGCGATGAGATGCAGCATCAGTTTCACGGGCGCAACGGCCGTCATGCCCGGCTCGAGGCCGGAAGCGACCATGATCCAGCCGATGGCGCCCTGCAGTCCGCCGAGGATGCCGATGGCGCCAAGCGTGATCATCAGCCGCCCCCGCACGGTGCCGCGCCAGACGAAGAACATGAGAGGCACGACATAGGCAAGCCCGATCAGGCGGCCGAGAAGCCTATGGCCCCATTCCCACAGATAGATCGTCTTGAACTCCGCGAGCGTCATCCCCTTGTTGACGAGCTCGTATTGCGGGATCTGCCGGTATCTCTCGAATTCGGCGAGCCACGCGCTCTCGGTCAGGGGCAGCAGCGCCCCCGTCACCGGTTTCCATTCGGTGATGGACAACCCCGAGCCTGTGAGCCTGGTCGCGCCGCCGACGAGCACCATGATGAGGACGAGGAGCGCAACCGCATAGAGCCAGAGCCTCACCGCTCGCCATTCGCCGGGCGCGGCGGGATCCAATGTCCTGTCTGCGGTGCTGCCTGTTGCCGTCATTGTCTCTACCGTCATGCGCGGCGCTGATCAGCAGCGCCCGCACCTGCAATCGGCCGGACGCGGAGCCGGCTGCTCTCCTCCCTTGCCTCGCCCTTCCGGCTCGCCTGCGCCGGAGGGGTTGCGAGGCAAGACGGGCCGACACATAGTCCGCCCCGCCGGGCGGCACAACGAGCCGGGCCGCCGCACCCCAACCATCGCCTTCCTCGCGCCTTCCTTGCCCCTCGGGAAATCCCATGCGTCGTCGTGCACGCAAGCTCGTCGGAACCGTCATCCTGCTGGCCTTCGTGTGCGTCTATGCCCTCGTCGCCATGGCGCTGGCGCAGGGCCGCGTTCAGGACGCGCCAAAACTCGTGCAGATGATCTTTTATGTGACGATCGGCTTCGCCTGGATCCTCCCGGCCTTTCCCCTCATCCGATGGATGGAGCGGCGCGACGCCGAGGACATCTGAGCCCACCATCCGGGTCCGGCCTGAGGGGGGTCACGTCACGCTGGTGCGCCGTGCCCGGTTCCAGAGGAGGAACGGCACGCCCGACAGGAGGGCGCGCACCGCGCCCTTCGTCTGAAATGCACCGTTGATCGATACGCGCGGCAGCGCCGTCAGATGAGCGTCATGTTCCGGAAAAAGATGGCCGGGACGTGTCGTCACGGCCGTGGCGTAACCCGCCTCGCGCGCAAGCGTGAACTCGCGCGGCCCGGCCGCCCCCCGGTCTCCCACCGGATAGGCGAGATGGCGGACCGAGCGGCCGATTCTGGCCTCGATGAGCGACTTCGCCTCGACGATCTCGCTCCGTGCCACTGCTTCCGAATGTTTGGCGAGCATCGGATGCGTGAGGGTATGCGCCCCGATGGTCACGCCGCGATGCCGGGCCAGTTCGGCGATGCCCTGCCAGTCCAGGCACAGGTGCTCGACGAGCGCCCTGCCCTCGACGCTTGCCTGCGCCGCCAGAATGCCGACGACCTCGCGCAACCGCTCCTCCCGCCCGGCCCGCAGATCCCAATAGATCTCGTCAAAGGCGGCCGACTTCTCGCCGTCGTTCCGGCACGGCCAGCACCGCCGGGTGCCGTCGATTGTGAGGGCGACGTGGTCGAGGCGGCGAATGGCCTCCTCCAGCTCCAGCCACCACAGCGAGGCCGTCCGCTCGGCAAAGCCCGTCGTCACGAACATCGTCCACGGTGCCCCGTGGCGGTCGAGCACGGGGGCGGCATATAGGACATTGTCGCGATAGCCGTCATCGAACGTGACGGCGACGAAAGGACGCCCCTGCTTCCCCCGCCGCAGGCGCTCCGGGACTTCGTCCATCGCGACGAACTCGAAGCCCTCCTCCGCGACACACCGCAGAACGGAATCGAGAAACTCCGGGGTGATCTCGAGGATGCGGTTGGGTGCAAAGCCGCGCGGCCGCCAGGGCCGCACGTGGTGCAGCATGAGGATCACCCCGCAGCCACGGGCCGCGGGTGCAAGCCAGCGGTCGGCACGCGAGCGGTGAATCGCGGCCAGTCCCCACCGAAACAGTGTTCGACGCACGCTCATTGCTCCCGGTCGCGCCTGCTGACTTGGACGTTCCCCGCGAATGGTTAAGGCTGTGATACGGTCGCGATTGACGTTGCGGACGGTGCCTGATTACGTGCTCGCGGGGTTGGAGGCAGAAGCCGTGGTTGCACTGTCAGGGCGGTGGTCCGTATGGCCGCGGCTGGATTCCGCCGGATCGACCGTCCGCATACATGCCGAGCCGGCGTTCCATGTCCAGGCTTACGAAGACCTGACAACGGTAGAGCCTTTGTGGCGGAGACTGGAGGCGAGCGGAGCCGCTTCGCCCTACCAGCGGTACGACTGGGTCAAGAGCTTTGGCGATACCCTCGGTCGCATCGACGGCGCGCGCACCGTCGCCGTCGTCGTCAGTGATCGCGACGGACGCCCGGCGGTGCTCTTTCCACTCACCGTGTACCGCCGCGGCGGCCTGCGCATCGCACAGATCGCAGGCGGCAAGCACGCGAATTTCCATCTGCCCCTGGTCGCCTCCCACCTCATCCCTCCGCTCAACGAGCCTGCGCTCGTTGCGCAGTTGCGCGGCGTTGCGCGCGCCGTCGGCGGCGTCGACGCCTTCTCCTTCATCAATCAACCGCGCTCCTGGGAGGGCGAGCCTTCGGCCCTCATGGCGCTCGACAACCAACCCAGCCCGAGCAACGCCTACAGGCTGACGCTCGGCCCCTGCAGCGAGACGGTCCTGCGCCGCGTCCTGAGCGGCGAGACGCGCAAGAAGCTGCGCCGCAAGGAGCGGAGGCTGCTGGAACTCGGCCCCGTCGCCTACCGTCGCGCGACCACGCCCGTGGAGATCGGCGCAATCCTCGATGCCTTCTTCGCGCAGAAGGCGGACCGCTTCAAGCAGATGGGGCTGAGCAATCCCTTTGCGGCAGAAGCCGCGGAGACCTTCATCCGCACGGCATGCCGGAGCGGTCTCGAAGCCGGCCGCCCGGCGATCGAGCTGCACGCGCTTTTCCTCGGCGAACGCCCGATCGCGACCTTCGGCGGCGCCACCGACGGCCGCAGGCTGTCGGGCATGTTCACCTCTTTCGATGCCGATCCGCGAATCGTGCGATCGAGCCCGGGCGAGCTCCTGATCCAGCGGACGATCGAGAACCTCTGCGAACGCGGGTTCGCCACATTCGACCTCGGCGTCGGCGAGGCACGCTACAAGACGATGTTCTGCGACGGCGTCGAAGAACTCGTGGACGCCCATGTTGCGATGACCCCTGCGGGCCATCTCTATGTCGCCGCGGCGGCGACCGGCCGAAGGCTGAAGGGATGGATCAAGCAGACCCCCTGGGCCTCGCGCCTCGCCCGCCGGGTTACAGCCGCCTGCTGAGTGCCACCAGATCAGGCGGCCGCCTCGCTCGACGGCGGCGGCACGCCGTCGTTGGCCACTGCGACGATCATGTTGCGTGCGCCTGATGCCTCCAGTTCCGCGAAGGTGGCGAGCGTCGTGCCGCTCGTGTCCTCGTCCCGTGACGCCAGAATGACGCCGTCGACCCGGGCAGCGAGCAGGGAGGCGAGAGCGTTGCGATGGCTCGCCGGCAGGACGCAGACCACCCACTGGTAGGTCTGGTCGAGCGCCGACA
This sequence comes from Chelatococcus albus, assembly GCF_030067675.1. Lineage (GTDB taxonomy): Bacteria > Pseudomonadota > Alphaproteobacteria > Rhizobiales > Beijerinckiaceae > Chelatococcus_A > Chelatococcus_A albus. The sequence goes on from NZ_JASJEV010000001.1 coordinate 327,869, forward strand.
GGGCGAGGTCGACGGTGTCGACCGCCTCGCCCAGCGTCGTGGCATCGCCGCTGCCTGCCGGGATGACGTGCAGGCGCGCGCCCCGTTCCCGCCCGATGACCTCGGCGAAGGAGGCGCGGCCGGCGACCAGATCGATGAAGCCCGGGGTCGCTGTCCCTCCATCGTCTTCCGACGCCACCGCGACCAGCACCGTACGGGCCCGATTGGCAACGTGATGCGCAAGGGCCGAGGCCATGCTGGCTGCGCCATCGCCCGCGTCCGTCTCCGTGACGAGCACCCGCGCGCCGCGCTCCGGCTCGGGCCGCACGGCAAGTTTGGCCAGGATGGCATCCAGCGCACGCGCGGTCGCGACGGCCTCGGGATCGCTCCGGAGCAGTTCCGGCTCGCTCGCCACTGGCTCCGCCACGGTCTCCGCCGGCCAGGAGGTTGCTTGTGCCGGAGTGACGAAGGCGCGGCCGGAGAGCAGTTCGCGTGCGACCACGAGGGCTGCGGACAGAAACAGCGTCGCAAGCGTCGAAACGAGGATGATCGGCACCTTCTTCGGGAATGATGGCGACGACGGCGGCACTGCGCGCGACACGACGCGCGCGTCCGCCGGCGATGCGTTCTCCACATCCCGCGCGCGGGCCTCGCGATACTTGGCGAGATAGGTCTCCAGCTGCTCGCGCTGCGTGCGGGCCTCGCGTTCCAGGGCGCGCAGCTGGACTTCGTTCTCGTTGGCCTCCGCCGCGACCTTCTTCTGGGTTTCCAGGGCCGACAGGAGGCTGTCGACGCGCGAACCAGCGAGCCTGGCGTCGTTCTCCAGCGCGCGCACCGTCCGTTCGGCGGCGGCGCGCATCTGGGTTTCGAGATCGGCAAGCTGGGCGTTCAGCTCCTTGATGCGGGGATGCTCCGGCAGGAGCGTGCGCAAGTCGAGCGCGAGTTGCGAGCGCAACGAGACCCGCTGTTCGATGAGCCGCCGTATGAGATCGTTGTTCGCAACGTCGGGGATCTCGAATGTGCGCCCCGAGCGCATCATCTCGCGGATGAGCTGCGCCTTGGCCTGCGCGTCTGCCTGTGCCGCACGGGCCGACGCAAGCTGGCTCGACAGCTCCGAGAGCTGCTGGGCCGGCAGGGTGCTGTTGTTACCGCTGGCGAGCAGCCCCTTCTCCGCGCGAAAGGTCTCGACCTTCGATTCGGCCTCGGCGACGCGCTTGCGCAGCTGGTCGATATTGGAGGCGAGCCAACCTGATGCGTTGCGAGCCGCCTCCTGCTTGGCCGCCCTCTGGAACTCGAGATAGACTTCCGAGATCGAGTTGGCGACGCGAGCGGCAAGGTCGGGATCGCGCGAAGTGAACTCGATCTGTACGACGCGCGACTTGCCGACTGGGAACACCAGCAGCCGGTCGAAGAATTGCGTCAGCACGCGCTCCTCGGGTGCCGCCCCCCTTGCACCGCCAAGCCCCACGAGAGCGAGCAGCCGGCCCACCGTGCCGAGCCCCGTCGCCTGCGGATCAAATTCGGGATTGCCGACGAGCCCCGTCCGCCTGATCACCTCCCGCGCGAGGTCACGCGAGGTCAGGATCTGCACCTGGCTCAGCACGGCCTCGGAGTCGATACCCTGCACCTCGCGCTCGCTGGGATCGGGACGTGTATAGAAGCTGTCGCGATTTTCGAGGAGAACCCGCGTCTCGCCGGTGTAGCGTGGCGTGACGAGGTTGACGGCGACAACAGAACCGACAAGTGCCAGGCAGGTGGGCAGAGCGATCCACCAGCGGCTCGCCCTGAGCGCGTTCCAAACCTGCCCGATGTCCAGCGCGTCACCCGCGCCGGCCGGAAAATCTGAACTGATAGATCGGGCCATGGTTCGACTCGAGGCTTTGACAGTGCCGACCATACAAACCGCTCGCGGTTGCCGCAGGGTTAATTCCGCACCACGCAGAGCGATGATTTGTTAACCACGGCACGCTATTGAACCCGCATTCGCCTTTCGATTGCGCCATGCTCATGCTCCAGAGACAGCTCGCCGCCCTCCTCATGATGCTGGCCGCCGCCGGTTGTGCCACAGCCCCACCTCCCGTGACGGCCATACCCGGTCCGCCGCCCGCCACCTATACGCTCGCGAGCGGCGACAAGCTGCGCATCATCGTCTTCGGCCAGGACAATCTGTCCAACATCTATGCCGTGGACGCATCGGGGCGTATCACGATGCCGCTCATCGGCAGCATTCCCGCGCATGGCCAGAGCACGCAGCAGCTCGCCCGGGCCATCGAGGCAAGACTTCGCGCCGGATATGTCCGCGAGCCGAAAGTCACCGTCGAGGTTGATACTTATCGGCCCTTCTTTATCCTCGGTGAAGTGACGAATGCCGGCCAGTTTCCCTTCGTGTCCGGTATGACGGTCCAGACCGCCGTCGCCATTGCGGGAGGTTTCTCGCCACGGGCCGTTCAGTCGAGCGCCGAGGTGACCCGGCAGGTCGACGGTCGCATTCTTGTCGCCACGGTGCCGATCACCTATCCATTGCGCCCCGGCGACACGGTCGTCATCAAGGAGCGCTGGTTCTGACCAAGGCTCTCACCTCCCCGCCGCAAGGCGTTCCTCTGCCTGGCAGACGACGCGAGCGCCTGCGTATCCTTCACGTCTTCCGCGCGCCGGTCGGCGGCCTGTTCCGGCACGTTCTCGACGTCGCACGCGGCCAGGTCGAGAGGGGGCACGAGGTTGGTCTCGTCTGCGATGCGAGCACCGGCGGGGAGCGGGCCGACGCTGCTCTCGCCGCCCTGCAGCCGTCGCTCGCACTGGGCATCACGCGCGTGCCGATGAGCCGCGCGCCGACGCCATCCGACATCGCCGCGTTGCAGGCCGTGCGCCGTCTCTGCCGGGCCCTCCGCCCCGACGTTATTCACGGACACGGCTCGAAGGGCGGCCTCTATGCCCGGCTGCCCGCCTTCCTCGAGGGGGCGAACCGCCCGGTCCGGGTCTACACGCCGCACGGCGGCAGCTTCAATTATCATCCGGGATCAGCCGCTCACCGCATGTACATGCTGATCGAGCGCCTCCTCGAGCGGCGGACCGATCTGTTCCTCTTCGAAAGCGCCTATGTGCGTCGATGCTTCCAGACCTACGTCGGCGACACCGACCAACTGGTGCGCATCGTCTACAATGGCATCGACGAGCGCGAGTTCGCGCCGGTCGCCCGCGAAGACGACCCGTTCGACCTGCTCTACATCGGCGAACTCCGCGCGGTGAAGGGCATCGACACGCTCATCGAGGCGCTGTCGCTCATAAGGGACCGATACGGACGCGCCTTGCGTCTCCTGCTCGTGGGGGCAGGCCCCGAGGAACAGGCCATTCGCGCCCTCGTGGCGACGCGCGGGCTCGCAAGCCAGGTGATCTTCTCGCCGCCGCGGCCGATCCGGGAGGCGCTCGCCAAGGCGCGCGTCATGGTGGTTCCCTCCCGCGCGGAGTCCCTCCCCTACGTCGTTCTGGAAGCTGCCGCGGCGGCGCAGCCCCTCGTCGCAACGGATGTCGGCGGCATCGCGGAGATCTTTGGGCCGCATGGCGATCGACTGATCCCGCCAGGCGACGCTGAACGGCTGGCCGAGGCGCTGATCGACGAGCTCGATCTGACCGCCGACGAGCGCGCATGTCGCGCCGCTGTCCTCCGCGCCTTCGTGCAGGAGCGCTTCTCCCAGACCAGGATGGTCGAGGACGGCATCACTGAGTACCTTGCAGCAATCGAGGCAAGGGCTACAAAGTACCGTTAAGCGTTCCGTGACCGTTGGACGCTAAGGGAAGGAGCCGACGAGCACGACGTGGGCTGGGGACGCATTGGTTGCCTCCCATTGCAAGGCCGACGCCGGAGGGTTCCAGGGCCTGTATCGATGTCTTCATACGACCTGCGCGATTTCATCAGACACGCCGCCGAGGCGGCCGCATCCAGTCCCGTCGCTCCCGAACCGGAGCCGTCGCGGCGCCTGTCGCCGCTCGCCGAGGAGATCGTCGCGGCCCCCGTCAAGCCGAGCTACTCGCCCGTGGTGCTCGCAGGGGTGGTTCGCCTGGCGGAATGCCTGCTCGTGGCGCTCACGGGCATTGCCGTGCACTGGCTCTATCTGACCGGACGGCAGGGCTATTCCACCGCCTATTTCGTCGCGATTCCGACCGTCGCGGCGCTCACCGTCGTCGTCTTCCAGACCCTGGGGCTCTATCACGTCGGCGTCTTCCGCTCCTTCGTCGCGCAGAGCGTGCGGCTCTTCGGCGGCTGGACCGTCGTCTTCCTCGTGACGCTGGCGGCCTTCTTCCTCGCCAAGATGGGAGACCATTTCTCGCGCGTCTGGCTTGTCACCTGGTTCGTGGCGGGCCTTGGCGCCCTGCTCGCCGGCCGAATTCTCCTGTCCTTCGCCACCCGCGCCATGACGCGGGCGGGCCGCCTCGATCGGCGCACGGCCATCGTCGGCGGCGGTGAGGCCGCCGAGGAACTGATCCTGGCGCTGACCGCCCAGCCGGATAGCGGCATCCGCATCCTCGGCATCTTCGACGATCGCAACGACGAGCGTTCACCCGACGTGGTCGCCGGCTATCCCAAGCTCGGCAACGTCGACGATCTGGTGGATTTCGCGCGCCGCACGCACCTCGATCTCGTTGTCTTCACGCTGCCCATCTCGGCCGAGAACCGCATCCTCCAGATGCTGCGCAAGCTGTGGATCCTGCCAATCGACATTCGGCTGGCAGCGCATGTGAGCAAGCTGCGCCTGAGGCCGCGCGCCTATTCCTACATCGGCAACGTGCCGGTGCTCGACGTCTTCGACAAGCCGATCGCCGACTGGGATCTCGTGCTGAAGTGGCTGTTCGACAAGATCGTCGGCAGCCTCCTGCTCATCCTGCTCTCACCCGTGATGATCGCCACGGCCATCGCGGTGAAGCTCGATTCGCGCGGCCCTGTGTTCTTCCGCCAGAAGCGCTACGGCTTCAACAACGAACTCATTGAGGTCTTCAAGTTCCGCTCGATGTACGTCGATCAAAGCGATGCTACGGCCGCGAAGCTCGTGACCAAGGGCGATCCGCGCGTCACGCGCGTTGGCCGCATCATCCGCAAGACCTCGCTCGACGAGCTGCCCCAGCTCTTCAACGTGGTGTTCAAGGGCAATCTGTCTCTCGTGGGCCCGCGCCCGCACGCCCTGCACGCCAAGGCCGAGAACCGCCTGTACGATCAGGTCGTCGATGGCTATTTCGCCCGCCACAAGGTCAAGCCCGGCATCACCGGTTGGGCGCAGATCAACGGCTGGCGCGGCGAGACCGACACGGAGGAGAAGATCCAGCGCCGCGTCGAGCACGACCTCTTCTACATCGAAAACTGGTCTGTGCTTTCGGACCTCTACATTCTCGCTGCCACGCCCTTCGCCCTCCTCAAGTCGGAGAACGCCTATTGAGCACCGCCGAACGGCTGAGCAGCGAGGCCGGGCGCAGGCCGATCAGCCTTCGCCTGCCCGTATCGAAACTGCAGCTGGCCACGCTGTGGCTGCTCATCTTCGGCAGCGCCTTCGTCATCATGGAGCCCTCGCCCTACGAGGTGATCTTCCTCCTCACAGGTAGCGCCTTCCTGACAAGCCTGCGCTTCTACCGGCCGTTCATTGCGCTCGTCGTCCTGCTGGCTCTGTTCAATCTCGGCGGCATTTTCGCGCTCGTGCCCTTCTTCGACGAGCGCCCGAGCGTGATGTTCGTCATCATCTCGATCTATTTGATGATGACGACGATCTTCTTTGCAGGATTGATGGGCGAGCATCCCGTCGAGCGCCTCGACACCATCCGCTCCGGCTACATCGCCGCCGCCTGGGCCGCGTCGATCGCCGCGATCCTCGGCTATTTCGACGTGGCCGGTCTCGGCGAGCGCTTCACGCTCTACGGCCGTGCCTCGGGAACGTTCAAGGACCCGAACGTGCTCGGCCCCTTCCTCGTCCTGCCGCTGATCTACCTCCTGCAGGGTGCGTTCGAGAGGCGCACAAGCCTCCTGCGCTCGGCCATCCTGGCTTCGGCTCCCTTCTTCGCGCTGTTCCTGAGCTTCTCGCGCGGCGCCTGGGGGCACATCATCGCCTCTCTCGGCCTGTTTTTCCTGCTTACCTTCCTCACGAGCCGCAGCGCCGCGGAGCGCACCAAGCTCACCACTTTCGCGGTCGTCGCGGTGGCGACGCTGGCGATGGTGCTGGCCATTGCCCTGTCGTTCGAAGGAATTCGCGAGGTCTTTGAGGTACGCGCCAGCCTGACGCAGGACTACGACGAAGGCGTCACCGGTCGTTTCGGCAACCAGTTGCGCAGCATCCCCGTCCTCCTCGACAATCCGAACGGGCTCGGCCCCCTGCGCTTCCGCTTCCACTTCGACGGCGACCCGCACAACGTCTACGTCAACAGCTTCTCTTCCTACGGCTGGCTGGGCGGGCTCTCCTATCTGGCACTCGTGGCGGCGACAGTCGTCGTTGGATGGAAGACCGTATTCGTGCGCCGCGCCACGCAGAAACATGCCATCGCCATCTGGTCGACCCTGTTCGTCACGATCGTCCAGGGCTTCCAGATCGATACGGACCATTGGCGTCATTTCTTCATGATGCTCGGCCTCATGTGGGGCCTCGCCGCCGTCACACACGCGCGGTCGCCGAAGCCGGCGCCGTCCTGACGCTGCGTCTGCCCTGCCGATCGTCCCGCCTCAGGCGGTTGCCGCCTCGACCGCGTCCGCGGTCACGGACGAGGTGCGACGGGCGCCTGCAAGCGCGGCTTCGTACACGCGCGTGACGCCGTCGAGATGCCGGTCGAGGGTAAGCGGCGCCTGCCAGTAGCGGGCATGGGCCCGCGCCGTCATTGCGTCGGCAGCCGCCTCGTCGCCGAGGACCGTCATCGCCTCGGCGAGCGCCGCGGGATCCCCCGATTTGAACCAGAGGCCGTTGACGCCGTGCTCCACGGCCTCCCGACCCGCGCAGACATCGCTGACGATCACCGGCGTACCCGTGGCGAGCGCTTCGTAGACCGTGAGCGGCTGGCCCTCGTACCAGACGGAGGGGAAGACGAGCGCCCGAGCCTCGCGCATGATCGGCAGGATCTCCTGCGCGGACTTCCAGCCCAGCATCTCCGCCTCCGGATAGTCGCGCGCGAGTTCCCCGGCCGCTGGTCCGCCGCCCACGATCACCGGCCTCACACCGAGCCGTCGGGCCGCCTCGGCGAAGATCGCGACACCCTTCTCGGGCGAGAGCCGCCCGACGAAGAGGAAGGCCCTGCCCGCTCTTTCCTTCGGCCCCATGTCGGGCACCGCGATCGGATTGGCTACCCGGTGGACGACGGAGCCCGGCGGCAGGAGCGCGCCCACGATATCTTCCTGCATGGCGCTGATGGTGATGACGTGCCTCGCGCAGCGGGCGAGGCGGCTCATGTGATCAACGGCGACCTGCCGCGCCAGCCTCCAGGCCTTGTGGGGCAAGCTGCGCGCATCACAGTTGGTCGTGACGCAGGAGAGCGACATGGGTGTGCGGCGGCAGATCTCGTTGCGCGGATAGACGTAGAAGCCGCCGTTGGGGCAGAACAGGAAATACTCGTGCATCGTATAGACGCCCGGATGCCCGGAGGCCGCGATCGCCGGCGCGATGCTGGGCGACAGGGCTTTGGCCCATCCGTGGATGTGGACCACCGTGTCGCCCGCAGGCAAACGGGCGAGGAGTTCTCCCAGAGCCCGGCGAGCGGGATCGTTCCAGATGCCCTGCACCACCCCCTTGATGAGCGGCGCCTTGACGAGTTCCGTCTGGCCAAGACATACGACCTCGATGCCGGCGTCGAGCAGGCTGGGATCCACGGGGCCAACTGCCGCGAAGACCGTGACTCGGGCCCCGCGCCGCGCGAAGCCCTTGGCGCTGTCCAGCGCCACTTTCGCCTGGCCGCCGTTGACGTGGGCATGGTCGAGAACGATGACGATGTTCATGCGGCACCCGTTGTTCGCGGGCCGGATCGTCGGCCTGCGCCCGGATGTCCTCTAGCCCCTATTGATGAATATTCCGCAAGCCCGCATTTGGACGGCACACAGCGCCGATCGGGCGCGGCGGCCGGGATCGTCCTAGAACGCCGTCTCTTCATTCCGGCCGGTCAGCAGGGCGAAGATGGCGTCCGCCGCCGCCCGGGCGGCGGGGAAGGCGATGTCCTCGTCCGCATCCTGGATGGCGCCCAGAATTTCGGCCCGGCAGGGCCGCTTGGCGAGCGCCCGGAGGGCCTGCAGCACCAGCATCCGGTCTTCGAAGGAAGCGATCGTCCAGGCGGACTCGTCGCCGGAGGCCAGTGCGTCCGCAAGGGTGGCAGCGTCGCGCAGCGTCATTGGCTCGTTCCTTGCTCCGATCGGTTTCGCCGATCTCGACGGCTCTCGACGACCGTCTCGCCAGGAACCCTATCGGCCGTGGGGACGGCTCAAAGTGCGCCAGCACCCACACAAGGCCCCGCGGCACGCACGGTGATGCCGTCGACCGGCCATGCCGCCTTGCCGCGTGCGCCTCCGCACGCGCTTCCACGCACCGCGGGCGACGAGGCCCCTCGGGATTCAGGTCACCTTGTAGCCGATGCGGAAACCGCCCCAGTGGCGCCCCTTGACCAGGATGGGCGCTGAGAGGTCCTTCATCAGCACATAGGTGCCGCCGCCCATGTCGCGCCGATAGGTCTGGAGAAGAAAGGGCCGCGTGTTGCGTCCGGCGGAAAGCCCCGTGCGGTCGTTGAAGATGCGGCGGTTGCGGCAGTGGGCCGCGTTCCACACCGGGTCCTTCCCCTGCGGCCGCGCGTATTGCAGGTTGTGGGTCGGCAGGTAGCCGTTCCGGTCGACGGCAACGCAGAAGACGATCCGCGGATCGGCAGCGAGCAGTCTCTCCTGGATGGGCGGCAGCAGATTGTCCGTGAGCCGCACGAAGCGGGTCATGTGCTGCTGGGGATTGGTGCCAGGAATGGGCACGTAGCGCTCGTCGAAGAGATCGGCGAGGCTCGCATGGCCGCGCTCGACAGCGTGCTCGAAACGCGCCCCGATCTCGCGCGCCGCAGTCATGCACAGCTCGATGAGCGCATGGTCCGGCGTCTCGACGCCGCTGTCGGCGAGACAGGAGATTAGTTCCTCGCTGATGCTGCGCAGCATGTCGATGCGCCGGTTGGCATTCGCGAGATCCCGGCTCGATGCATCGACGCCCCCCGCGAGATCGGCGAGATCGTCGATCACCCGCCGGCAATGGGCGATGTTCTCCCGAACCGGTCGGGCGATGACCTCGATGTTGCCGACAAGCTCCTGGACCTGCCTCCCGAAACGATCGAAGCCGTCGAGCTGGGCCCCGATGAGCGCGCTGTCCTCGGCCGCGCGTCTGGCCTTCTCGGCGTTGTCCTGGCTCTTGGTCACGAGGCCGTCGAGAACGCGTCCCAACGCTTCGAGGCGCCTGGCGTTCTCCCGGGTGACTTCCCGCGCCTGGTCCGACAATTGCCGAACGGCGTCAGCGACTACGGCAAAGCCCCTGCCGGCATCACCAGCGCGCGCCGCTTCGACCCCGGCATTGAGCGCCAGAAGCTGCGTCTCGGTGGCGATCGACTGAATGGCCGAGCTCGATTCACGGATTTCACGGATTGACGCCATGACCTCCGACAGCAGGCCAGCCATCGTGGTCGCGGCAGTCGTCAGGGTGCCGATGGTCCCGAGCGCGCCGTTCAGCCCGGCGCGGATCGCCTCGGTCGTCGAGCCCATCGCCTGTCTGACCGCCTCGGCCGACTGCTGGGCGGCCTCGCCCAGGGAGGCGATGTGTTCGTTGGAGCGCAACATGTGCTCGGCGGCCGAGGACAGGTGGTGGAAACGCTCGGCCTGTTCATCGAACTGGTGCGACAGCGTTTCGATGAAACCGTGGATGTCAGCAATCTGGACGCCGAGCTGGTCGACCCGCTTGACGATGTCGACGATCACGCCCTGCCCGGCGGCCGATGCCGAACCGGTGCCCTGGCCCGCTGTTGCGTCGCCGCCCCCACCTGCCTCCGCAGTCATCCCGGACATCCGCTCCCCCCGCGCATCTGTCGGAACTCGACGAATCGGCTCGCGCGGCCTGGGCGCTCGAGCAGGGCCGAGCCTGCCCCGCCAAGCCTCGGGAGTGCATTTGGCATTTGGTCGTAGAAAGCCTGACGCACGCCATCGCCGGCGCTGGCGGGAACAGCCCGATGCCCCTTGCTCGAAAGGCGAAAGATCAGCGATTTCAAAGGCTTGGAATGGTCGGAGCGGCGGGATTTGAACCCACGACCCCTAGTCCCCCAGACTAGTGCGCTAACCGGGCTGCGCTACGCTCCGACGAAGGCGCTTATAGAGACTCGCTCGCGCCTGCGCAACGCACTCGGCGCACGACAGGCGGGGAAAATCGCCTCAACTGTTGATGTCGCCGCCGCCGTCGTCGCTATCACGCGCAGCCGCGAGCAGTCGGCGGCATTCGCCGAGTTCGGTCAAAACGGCTTGCAAGATGCGCAGGTCGTCCGGCGCAAGCCCCGTTGGCTCGGGGACCTGCCGCCCGTGCAGTTCGTTCTGCCGCTCTCCCGCTGCCGGCGCGCGCGCATCGCGTCGCTCGTGACCGAGCAGAGCCTCGCTCCGGTCGTGGGCCCTCTCGCCTACGGGACTGGCGAAGAGGGGTCCGTCGGCGTCCTCGTCGTCCTCGTCCGCGTCGGACGGCGGAATGTCGGTTCCCCGCTGTTTCGGCGGCGCAACGGCGCCTTCCTGCCACGCGGACTGGACAAAGCGCACCCCTTCTTCCTTGAGGATGCGCTGCACGCCCTTGATCGTATAGCCCTCGCCGTAGAGGAGGTGCCGGATGCCGCGCAGAAGGTCGACATCGTCGGGCCGGTAGTAGCGGCGACCGCCACCGCGCTTCAGGGGCTTGATCTGCGAGAAGCGGGTTTCCCAGAAACGCAGGACGTGTTGCGGGACGTCGAGATCCTCGGCGACCTCGCTGATGGTGCGGAAGGCGTCCGGCCCCTTGTCCACTGGTCTGTTCCCGCCCGCCCTTCAGTTCCTCGTCATTCCTCCTCGCCCTCGGGCAGGAGGCCGTTGATGCGTGCCCGCAGGACATTGGACGGCTTGAAAACCATCACCCGGCGCGGCTCGATCGGCACCTCGACTCCGGTCTTGGGATTGCGGCCGATGCGCCTGCCCTTCTCGCGCACCACGAAGGAGCCGAAGGAGGACAGCTTCACCGTCTCGCCACGCGCGAGGCAGTCGCACATTTCGGACAGGACGAGTTCCACGAGCGAGGCCGATTCCGTGCGGGACAGGCCGACCTTCTGATAGACGGCCTCGCAAAGATCGGCGCGCGTTACCGTATGCCCTGCCATGGCACCTTTCCCGTCCCGATTCAGAAAAGATCGATATCTCGCTGATATTCAACGCTAATCCGTGAGGTGCGAGCGGTCAATGCTCGCCCTCGCGCCGTTTTCGCCATGTGGATAGCCGCCCCGGCAACGGCCCTGCGGCCTCGTTTCACCAGCGGATGAGGGCGCTTCCCCAGGTGAAGCCGCCCCCCATGGCCTCGATCATGACGAGGTCGCCCTGCTTGATGCGACCGTCCGCCCGCGCCACGGCGAGTGCGAGGGGAATGGAGGCGGCGGAGGTATTGCCGTGGCGGTCCACGGTCGTCACCACCTTCTCCGGTGCGATGCCAAGCTTGTCGGCACTTGCATCGATGATGCGCTTGTTGGCCTGGTGCGGCACGAACCAGTCGAGGTCCGCGGCCGTCGTGCCCGTTGCCTCGAAGGCGTCGGTGATGACATCCGTGATCATGCCGACAGCGTGGCGGAACACCTCCCGCCCCTCCATGCGCAGATGGCCGACCGTCCTGGTCGAGCCTGGCCCACCGTCGACGAAGAGCTTCGAGCGGTGACGGCCGTCGGAGCGCAGATGCGAGGTCAGCACCCCGCGATCATTCGCGTTGCCCTCCCCTTCCTGCGCCTCGAGCACGAGCGCGCCAGCCCCGTCGCCGAAGAGCACGCAGGTCGTCCGGTCGTTCCAGTCGAGAATACGCGAGAACGTCTCCGCGCCGATGACGAGCGCTCGCTTGTGCGAGCCGGATGTCAGGAACTTGTCGGCCGTGCCGACGCCGAAGACGAAGCCCGAGCACACGGCCTGCAGGTCGAAGGCAACGCCGTGGGCGATGCCAAGCCCCGATTGGATCTGTGTGGCCGTGGCGGGAAAGGTGTAATCCGGCGTCGAAGTGGCGCAGATGACGAGGTCGATATCGCCGGGCTCGAGGCCGGCATCGGCGAGGGCCGCCCGTGCAGCAGCAAGGCCGAGCATGGAGGTGGTCTCGCCGTCGGCGGCGATGTGACGTTCGCGGATGCCGGTGCGCTGCACGATCCACTCGTCCGAGGTGTCGACCATGCGGGCGAGATCGGCATTTGTGAGAACGCGTTCGGGCAGATAAGAGCCGCAGCCGCGGACGACGGAACGGAGAAGGGACACAGGCAGCAAACTCCTCAGACCGCGGCGCTCATCGCCGGGTGCGCACGTTCGAGCGTCTCGCGAATCTTCCCCAGAAGCTCGTGGCTGGCCATTTCGTAGGCAAGATCGACGGCGCTGGCGAAGCCCAGCGCATCGGTCCCGCCGTGGCTCTTGATGACGACCCCTTCGAGACCGAGGAAGACCCCGCCGTTGGCGCGGCGCGGATCGAGCTTTTCCTTGAGTGCGGCGAAGGCGCCGCGCGCAAAGAAGTAGCCCACCCTCGCCATCAGCGTGCGGTTCATCGCATTGCGCAGGTATTCGGCGATCTGCTTGGCCGTGCCTTCCGCCGTCTTGAGGGCGATGTTGCCGGCAAATCCTTCCGTCACGACCACGTCGACGGTGCCCTTGCCGAGATCATCCCCCTCGACGAAGCCGTGATAGGCGAGATGCGGAATCTCCGTCTCGCGCAGGATGCGGCCTGCCTCCTTCACGGCCTCGATGCCCTTGATCTCCTCGACGCCGACGTTGAGGAGCCCGACCGTCGGGCGGTCGATGTCGAAGACAACGCGCGCGAGCGCCGAACCCATGACTGCAAGATCGACGAGATGCTGGGCGTGCGCGCCGATGGTCGCGCCCACATCGAGCACGATGCTCTCGCCGCGCAGGGTCGGCCAGATGGCGGCAATGGCCGGCCGCTCGATATGCGCCATCGTCTTCAGGCAGAAGGTTGCCATGGCCATCAGCGCGCCGGTGTTACCGGCGGAGACGACCACATCCGCCTCGCCCTTCTTCACCGCTTCGATGGCGAGCCACATGGACGACTTGTAACGGCCCATGCGCAGCGCCTGGCTCGGCTTGTGGTCCATCGCCACGGCGACTTCCGTATGATGGAAGTCGGAGGAGGCCTTGACCTTGGGATGCGCGTCGAGGAGCGGGGCGACGACCTTCTCGTCGCCATAGATCACGAAGCGCAAGCCCGGGTGCCGCTCCAATGCAAGGGCGGCGCCAGGCAGCACGACAGAAGCACCATGATCCCCGCCCATGGCGTCGAGCGCGATCCTAACCGGTCGGGACATGGATGCCGATTGATCTCCAATGGGGCCGGCGGAAGCCGGCGTGATGGTCGGCGGACAATACTCAACGCGAAAACGCCCGCAACCGCTTTCTTAAAGGGGTTACGGCGCCGTCGCGCAAGGCATCGGCGCCCGACAACCCGGCTTCAGTGACAGTTCGACGAGTCGTCGCGGAGCTTGGCGAGAGCGGCAAAGGGCGTGGCCTTCTCCTCCCCTTCCTCCCGAAACGAGAACTCGACGCCCGGCCGGCGCGGATAGGGGGCGAGCCCCAGGGCAAGGAACTCTGCCGTCAGCGCGCCGAGATCGATGCGGCCGTCCTGGATTTCGTCGGGCGGATCGACCGCATCCTGATCCCCGGAGATGACGACCTCGGCCGGCTCGTCGTGCGCACCCGGTCGCTCAGCGCCGGGCCGCGGTGCCGCGAAGGCGACATCGACCTCTTCCTCGATCTCTGTATCGAAAGGCTCGAGCGATACGACGCAGATCTGCGTGAGCTTGGCGTTCACGCGCCCCTTGACGGTCATGCGCTTGGCGGTGCCGCGCAGATGGAACGAACCGGTCAGCTCGTGGAGCGCGGGCAGGCCGAACATCTTGGCGACCGCCGCGCGTTCCTCGGCGCTCGCCTCGACCACGACCTCCGCACCGTGGGGCGGAATCTCGGCCACCTCGATCACGCGCGTCAGGGGAGCGGCCGTCCGCGAGGCATGGTCCCTGTCGGTCATCATGAGCACTCCCCTGCGAATCGCGCCGCTGGTGGAAACGGCGCCTCGGCGGCGAGCAGGGCCTCTAGATCGAACCCGGCGAGGTCCGCCTCGGCCGCCCGGACGTAGGCCGCGAGCCCAAAGGCCGGCGCCCCGCCGCCGCAGACGTTGCGCGCCAGCGTTTCGGCGAGCGCACCCGCATCCTCGGACGCGAGCGCCTCGTCGTAACTCTTCACGCGACCATAGAACGCCTTGGCAATCGTCTTCATCTTTTTCGGAACCGAGAGGTCGCCGATGCCGATCTCGCGCAGCGCCCGCTCCAGCTCACGGAAGGATACATCGACGAGTTCCTGGCCGACGTCCCCCGCTGGCGCCGGCAGTCCACGCAGGCGGCGCAGCACGAGGAAGAGATGCAGGGTCAGCGCCTCGAAGCGTCCTTCCAGCGTGTCGGGAACGCCGAGCGCGGCGTAGAGCGCCGGCGCTCGGGACGCTTCCGCCGTACGCTGATAGAGCGTCTCGACCACATTCCCGCCATGGTCGCGTCTGAACAGGCGCAGAATCATGAACCTTCGGCGCAATCCCGGCGCCGCCTTGTCAAAGCCACGAGCGCGGGTTACGGCATCGCGGGGTCTCGATGCAAGCGCCGCGCTCCGTCATCGAGGGCAAGAACGGGTGGAACGAATGACTTTGCAAAGGTCCGCGTCCTTGAAGCGCCTCGCGGCGATGGTCGTGCTCGGTTCAGCGCTCGGCGTTGGCCTTTCCGGTTGCCAGAACAGCGGCCTCGGCGAAACGCTGACCAGGGGCTACGTCATCGACGAGCGAACTCTCGCCGAGATCAAGCCGGGCATGAACGTGGAGAAGGTCCTGTCGACACTCGGCACGCCCTCCACGGTCTCGACCGTCGGCAACAAGACCTTCTACTACATCAGCCAGACGATGCGCCGCACGGTGCAGTTCCTCGAGCCGAAGGTCGTCGACCAACGCGTCGTCGCCGTCTATTTCGACAAGAACTTCAAGGTCGAGCGCGTCGCGAACTACGGCCTGCAGGACGGCGTGCTGTTCGACTTCATCAGCCGCACGACGCCGACAAGCGGCCAGGACCAGTCCTTCGTGCGTCAGATGTTCCGTGGCCTGGGCGCCGGCTCATTCAACCCCTTCGGGGCATAGACCGCAGCACCGACATCGGCACAGCGGATGCAAGAAGCCCCGCGGTCCCGGACCACGGGGCTTCTTCTTGGCGCAAGCCCGGGAACGAACCATGCGGCCGCCGATCGCGCGCCCGCTTCCTTTCGCCTCGGCGGGCTTCCGGCGACGCGACGTCGCTCCGCCGGAAACGGTTGCGAAGCGCGGCTGTCAGAAATGGGCGAGGACCGCGAGCAACAGCAGCGCGACAATGTTCGTGATCTTGATCATCGGATTCACCGCGGGGCCTGCCGTGTCCTTGTAAGGATCGCCGACCGTGTCGCCGGTCACCGCGGCCTTGTGCGCGTCCGAGCCCTTCCCGCCGTAGTGCCCCTCCTCGATGAACTTCTTGGCGTTGTCCCAGGCGCCGCCGCCGGAGGTCATCGACACGGCGACGAACAGGCCCGTCAGGATGACGCCGAGCAGCATGGCGCCCACGGCGGCGAAGGCATCGTTCTTGCCGGCAATGGCAAGAACGACGACGTAGCAGACGATGGGCGAAAGCACCGGCAGAAGCGAGGGCACGACCATCTCGCGGATGGCTGCACGGGTCAGCATGTCCACGGCGCTGCCGTAGTCGGGCCGGTCCTTGCCCTCCATGATGCCGGGCTTCTCGCGAAACTGGCGGCGCACCTCCTCGACGATGGATGACGCGGCGCGACCGACGGCCGTCATGCCCAGGCCGCCGAAGACGTAAGGCAGCAGGCCACCGAACAGGAGGCCTACGACGACGTAAGGGTTGGAGAGGGAAAAGTCGATCTTCACGCCCTGGAAGTAGGGAAAGGCCGCGCCGTTGCTTGTAAAATAGCTGAGATCCGACGTGTAGGCGGCGAAGAGCACGAGGGCGCCGAGACCGGCCGAACCGATGGCATAGCCCTTGGTCACGGCCTTGGTGGTGTTGCCGACCGCATCGAGCGCGTCCGTCGATTTGCGCACTTCCTTCGGCAGCCCGGCCATCTCCGCGATGCCGCCGGCATTGTCCGTCACGGGCCCGAAGGCATCAAGCGCGACGACAACCCCGGCGAGCGCCAGCATCGCCGTCACCGCGATGGCGATGCCGAAGAGCCCGGCGAGCTTGAAGGTCACGATGATGCCGGTGATGATGACGAGCGCCGGCATCGCCGTCGACTCGAGCGACACGGCGAGGCCCTGGATGACGTTGGTGCCGTGGCCGGTCACGGAGGCGGCGGCGATCGACTGCACCGGCCGGTAGGTCGTGCCTGTGAAGTATTCCGTGATGATGACGATGAGCGCCGTTACCACGAGGCCGACCACTGCGCACCAGAAGAGCGCTCCCGAGGTGAAGGTCGCTCCGCTGGAGGTCTTCAATTCCACGCCGAAGCCGCCGAAGACGAGCCAGGTGACGATGGCAATGCCGACGATGGAAAGCACGCCCGTGGCGATGAAGCCCTTGTAGAGCGCGCCCATGATGGATTGGTTGGCGCCAAGCTTGACGAAGAAGGTGCCTGCGATCGAAGTCACGATGCAGGCGGCACAGATCGCAAGGGGATAGAGCAGCACCGACGTGAGGATCGGCTGCCCGGCAAAGAAGATGGCGGCGAGTACCATCGTGGCGACGACCGTCACGGCGTAGGTCTCGAACAGGTCCGCCGCCATGCCAGCGCAGTCGCCGACATTGTCGCCGACGTTGTCGGCAATGGTGGCCGGGTTACGCGGATCGTCCTCCGGAATGCCTGCCTCGACCTTGCCGACGAGGTCGCCGCCGACGTCGGCGCCCTTGGTGAAGATGCCGCCGCCGAGGCGCGCGAAGATCGAGATGAGCGACGCGCCGAAGCCGAGCGCCACCAAGGCGTCGACAACCACGCGGTCGGACGGTGCCTTGCCCATCACCTGGGTGAGCACCGTGTAGTAGACCGAGACGCCGAGCAGGGCGAGGCCCGCGACGAGCAGCCCGGTCACCGCACCCGACCTGAAGGCGAGATCGAGACCGGAGGCGAGCGATTGCGTCGCCGCCTGCGCGGTGCGCACGTTCGCTCTGACGGACACGTTCATGCCGATGAAGCCGGCCGACGCCGAGAGCACGGCGCCGATGGCGAAGCCGAAGGCCACCGTCGGCCCCAGGAACCAGGCGAGGATGATGAACAGCAGGATGCCGACGACCGCGATCGTCGAGTATTGGCGGCGCAGGTAGGCCTGTGCGCCCTCGCGGATGGCGCCGGCGATCTCCTGCATGCGCTGCGAGCCGGCGTCCGCGGCCATCACGGATTGAATGGTGAAGACGCCATAGACAATGGATAGGGCGCCCGCGACGATGATGAGTACAAGTGCGGTCATAGGTCCTTCCCTAGTGTCCTGGGAGGATCGCACGCACACGACATCCGGCCTCACGGCCGGATCGGCCGCGTTTTCTCCCCCGAGCCCGAGTTGTTGTCAGGGTGGCTCGGGGCAAGGTGAGCAAAAAACACGGCGTTAAGCAAACATGACGTCGCGAAGTCGGCGAGAAATCGCCGTACTCGCGTCCGCAGCCTCCAAATGTGGCAGTTTGCCGGGAAAATCCCGCTCAGGCAGCAGGGCGCCGGCGGCGCGTCGTGCGCGCCTGCCGGAGAACGAGGAGAATCACCACGGCGATCGGCGGAAAGACGAGCCAGTTGACCGTCGTCCAGCCGGCGGCGTCGAGCAGCTTCCCGGAGGAGAACGACGCCAGCGCCACAGAGCCGAAGACGAGGAAGTCGTTCGCCGCCTGCACCTTGGCCCGCTCCTCGGGGCGATAGCAGTCGGTGACCATGGCCGTCGCGCCGATGAAACCGAAGTTCCAGCCGAGGCCGAGCAGCACGAGCGCGATCCAGAAATGCGCCACGCCAAGCCCGGACAGCGCCACGGCGGCTGCAACGGCAATGAGCGCAAGGCCTGTCGCAGTGACGGCTTCCTTGCCGAAGCGCGCGATGAGCCGCCCCGTGAAGAAGCTCGGCGCGAACATCGACAGCACATGCCACTGGATGCCGAGCGCCGCCTCACCGATCGAATGGCCGCAGCCGACCATGGCCAGCGGCGCCGCCGTCATCATGAAGCTCATGAGGCCGTAGGAGACGAGGCCGGACACGACGGCGATGATGAAACGGGGCGTGCGCACGATCTCGACGAGCGGCCGACCGCCGGCCGGGGGCAGTGCTCCGACCGGCGGCGCGCGCAATTGCGCCACGACGGGAACGGCGAGGAGCGCCAGGGCGCCCTGCGCCAGGAAGCTGCCGGCGAAGCTCACCCCCGGCAGGGCGTCACGCGTCCAGATGACGAGTTGCGGGCCGATGACGGCGCTCGCGAGGCCTCCGAACATGACCCAGGAGATGGCGCGCGGGCGAAAGGCCTCGCTCGCCACGTCAGCGGCCGCGAATCGGTAGCTCTGCACGAAGGCGCCGTAGATTCCGGCGACCAGGGTGCCCAGGCAGAAGACGGCGAAGGCGCCAAGCGAGATCCCCGCTGTGGCGATCGCGCCCGCCACCGCCCCGATCAGCGCGCCGATGAGGTAGCCCGGGCGGCGGCCGAGGCGTCGCATGAGCATGGCCGCCGGGATGGTGCCCATCGCAAGCCCGAGATTGAGGAGGCTCACCGGCAGCGTCGCCAGCGCCTTGTCGCTTGCCAGCATGTGGCCGACGATCCCCCCGAGCGAGACGACGATGGGCGGGCTCGCCCCACCAAGGGCCTGGGCACAGGCAAGGACGAGAACATTGCGACGCGCCAGCCGGTCGTGGTCCGTCGTCGCCCTGTGAGCTCCGCCGTGCATGAGTCCCGCTTTCAGAAATGGCTGAACGATTGCCGGCCGAACTGCCGCGGCCCACGCTGGTCACGGATCGCGAGTTCGCCCTTGCCGGCCTGCACTTCGCCGATGACGCTGAGGGCCACTCCCGCAGCATCCGCTGCCGCCCGCAGCGATGTCAGCCTGCCTTCCGGCACCGTGCACAGGATTTCGTAGTCGTCGCCCCCGGTGACGGCGGTCTCCAGCAGTTGCGGCCTCGCGCCGATGGCCGCGCGTGCGGCAGCGGAGAGGGGCACGGCATCGAGGTCGAGCTCACCGCTCACGCCCGAGGCCTTCAACAGTTTGGCTAGGTCGCCGACGAGCCCGTCGGACACATCCATCGCGGCATTGGCATGGTCGCGGATAGCCCGGGCGAAGAGACAGCGCGGCTCGGGCTGGAGATAGCGGTCGGCAAGATGAGCCTTCTCCGCGGGGCTCAGCACATTGGCCCAGGCGGAGGTCGGTTCGCTGCGCAGCGCAAGGCCGAGTGAAGCGTCACCGATCGTGCCCGTGACGAGGATCCTGTCGCCCGGACGGGCACCGAGCCGGGTCACCATGCGACCGGTCGGCAGGGCGCCGAAGGCCGTCACCGACAGGGTGAGCGGCCCGGGCGTCCTCACCGTGTCACCGCCGAGCAAGGGGCAATGGTAGCGGTGGGCATCCTCGCCGAGGGCTGCGGCGAAGGCGGCCAGCCAGTCGACCGTCCAGTCCGGAGGCAGGGCGACGGTGATCAGAAAGCCGAGGGGATCGGCCCCCTTGGCCGCAAGATCGGAGAGATTGACGCGCAAAGCCTTGCGCGCGACCGATCCGGCCGGATCGGTCGCGAAGAAATGCACGCCGGCGACCAGGGCATCGGCGGTGAGGACGAGATCCTGCCCCTCCGGCGGCTGCAGCCGGGCGGCATCGTCCTTGAGCGAAAAGGCACCTGCTCCGGCAATCGGCGCGAAGAGCCGTGCGATCAGCTCGTCTTCGGAGAGGCGCTCGCCCGAGGTCATGCCAACGGTCCCCTCCCCGCTTCGCCGGTCACCCGCGCGCGTTGAGCTCGTTCTGGCGCACGTCCCGCCCGATGGTGTCCAGCACCGCGTTCAACAGCCCCGGCTCGTCGTCCTGGTAGAAGGCACGCGCGACGTCGACATATTCGGAGATCACGACGCGCGCCGGCACGTCCTTGCGGAAGAAGAGCTCGTAGGCGCCGGCGCGCAGGGCGGCGCGCAGCACGGCCTCGACGCGCCTGAGCGGCCAGCCCTTGGCCAGCGCCTCGTCAACCCTCCGGTCGATGAGCTTCTGCTCGCGCACGACGCCGGCGACAATGTCGCGAAAGAAGGCGGCCTCGGCCGGCTTGAACTCGACGCCCTCGACCTCCTGGCCGATCCAGTGGGCCTCGAACTCCGCCACCGCCTCGACCACGCCCTTGCCGGCGATGTCCATCTCGTACAGCGCCTGTACGGCGGCAAGCCGGGCGGCGCTGCGCCTCTCGCCCTTGCTCATCGCACGCCGACTCCCGCGCCGAGGCGCCGCTTGTGGCGGAGCACGGCGAGCGCCGCCTCCGCCGCCCCGCCACCCTTGTTCATCTCGGCCACGCGGGCGCGCGCCCAAGCCTGGGCATCGTTCTCGACCGTGAGAATGCCGTTGCCGAGCGGCAGCCCGCGGGCGACCGAAAGATCCATGAGGGCGCGCGAGCTTTCGCCCGCCACGATGTCGTAATGCCCTGTCTCACCGCGAATGACGCAGCCGAGCGCCACGGCCGCCTCGTAGGGTGTTCCCTTCGCCGCGGCAGCGTCGAGGGCGATCGCGATCATGGCCGGGATTTCGAGCGCCCCTGGAACGGTCAGGACCTCGACGATCGCGCCCGCCCGCTCGAGTGCGCCGCGCGCGCCGGCGAGCAGCTCGTCGGCAATATCGTCGTAGAAGCGCGCCTCGACGATGAGGACGCGGGCGCCCGTCACAGGCGTGTCGTCGAATGCGGCTTGGCGGGGTGCGGCCATGATCTCGCGTCAACCAGTTGCGCCTCGCGGCGATGGGAGAATTGTTGTGTTGGGCGCCCGGGCGAGGCCGGGCCGACCGGCAGTTGCGCTTGCGCGCCCCCCGCGATTGCGGGGCTCGCGTCAGTAGCCCGCCGCCCGCGCCTCCGCAAGTCGCGCCGCGTAGCGGGCCATCAGATCGACCTCGAGGTTGACCTTGTCCCCTGCCTTGCGCTCACCCCACGTGGTGATGGTGAGCGTGTGCGGGATGAGCAGCACGGAAAAGACGTCGCCGTCGACGGAATTGACCGTCAGCGAGGTGCCGTCGAGGCCGACCGAACCCTTCTCGGCGATGAAGCGCGCGAGCTCCCGGGGCGCGCGAATGTCGAAGCGCGCCGTCGGTCCCCACGGATCGTCGCTTCCTCCGCCCGCCTCCGTGATATCCACACGCGCCAGGATTTCGGCGACGCCGTCGACATGGCCGGTGACGACGTGCCCCCCGAGCTCGTCGCCGATCTTCATCGAGCGCTCGAGATTGACCCGCGTCCCTGGGGTCCAGGCGGCCACGGTCGTCCGTTGCAGGGTCTCCGCTGCGGCGTCAACGTCGAACCACGAGCCGCCGTCGCGCGGCCCTACCGCGACCACCGTCAGGCAAGGCCCGCCGCAGGCGATCGAGGCGCCGATGGCGATGCTCGCCGGATCATAGGTCGAGTTGATGCGCAACCGGCGCAAGGTTCCCTGGAAATCCTCCGCCGCGACGATCTCGCCGACGTCCGTGACGATGCCAGTGAACATCAGAAAACTCTCTCAAAGCATTGGAATAGATCGTTTTCCGCCAGAAAGCGGGTCGCAGGAAGGAAGCGTCTTGCGTCCGCGAGCGCGAGAGACAGTACGGGCCCGGGTGCAGGCACGCCCATCGCGCCGAGCGGCACCGAGCCCGTGACCAGTACGACGTCGTCCGTCAGATCGGCCTCCGTCAGGGCTTCCGCAAGAGCCGGCCCGCCTTCGCAGAAGATCCGCGTCATGCCGCGCTCGGCGAGGACCTCGAGCGCCGCCCTGAGATGCGGCCGTCCGTCATCCCCGAGACCGACGCGCATGACCTCGACGCCCGCGGCGACGAGGGCGCGCTCGGCGTCGACAGGAGCCGTCTCGGCCGCCACGATCCAGGTCGGCACCTCGCGCGCCGTCGCGACGAGCCTCGCCGTGAGGGGTGTGCGCAGGGCACTGTCCAGCACCACCCGCACGGGCGAGCGGTGTTCGAGACCCGGCAGGCGGACGGTGAGCTGCGGATCGTCGGCGAGCACGGTGCCCACGCCGACGAGGATCGCATCGGCGTGGGCGCGCATGAGGTGCACGCGCGCGTTTGCAGCCGCCCCTGTGATGAGCAGCCGCTCGCCGGACAGGCGCGCCGCATAGCCGTCGGCGGTGCGCGCGAGCTTGACGGTCACCGCCGGGCGCCGGCGCGTCACGCGCATGATGTGGCCGCGATGCGACCGCCGCGCCTCGTCCGCCAGGACGCCAACGTCGACGGCGATGCCGGCCTCGCGCAGGCGCGCGTGGCCGCGACCGGCGACACGCGCATCGGGATCCTCGATGGCGGACACGACCCGCGCGAGGCCCGCGGCGATGATCGCGTCAGCGCAGGGCGGTGTGCGGCCGAAATGGGAGCAGGGCTCCAGCCCGACGTAGAGGGTCGCGCCGCGTGCCGCCTCGCCGGCCATGGCGATCGCCATCGGTTCGCCGTGCGGGCGTCCGCCGGGCTGCGTCACGCCCCGGCCGACGATCACGGGGCCGCTGGCGCTCTGGCGGACGATGACCGCCCCCACCGAAGGGTTGGGCCAGGTCAGGCCGAGATGACGTGCGCCGAGGGCCAGGGCATCGCGCATGAAGCGCGCGTCCAGGGCCGGATCATGCGGCAGCACTGGCGGCGGTTCGAGGACGGAATGCATGCCGGGCGGGATCATCCCGCGTCGCGCAGACCGCCTTGGCCGGAAGCGCCCTCCTCGCTCGCGAGCTCACCGATGAGCTCCTCGAAGTCCTTCGCTTCGCGGAAATTGCGATAGACGGAGGCGAAGCGGACGTAGGCGACGCTGTCGAGATTCTTCAGTCCGTCCATGATGAGCTCGCCGATCCTCTCGCTCGGCACCTCGGCCTCGCCGGAACTCTCGAGCTGGCGGACGATGCCGTTGATCATGCGCTCGATGCGCTCCGGATCGACCGGGCGCTTGCGCAGCGCGATCTCGACCGAATGCTGCAGCTTGTCGCGGTCGAAGGGCACGCGCCGCCCCGACCGCTTGATCACCGTGAGCTCGCGCAGCTGGACCCGCTCGAAGGTGGTGAAGCGGCCGCCGCAATCGGGGCAGATGCGGCGGCGACGGATGGCGGAGGAATCGTCGGTCGGGCGCGAGTCCTTCACCTGCGTGTCGAGACTGCCGCAATAGGGACACCGCATGACTGCCCTCCCCCCGACATATGCGCGATCAGGCGTAGATGGGGAACCGACGCGTCAGTTCGCGCGCCTTCTCCTTCACCGCCGCCTCGACCGCGGCATTCGCCTCCTCGCCATTCGCGGCGAGCCCGTCCAGCACCTCGACGATCAACTGGCCGACGCGCTTGGCCTCCGCCACACCGAAACCCCGCGACGTGATGGCCGGGGTGCCGAGACGGATGCCGGAGGTGATCGTCGGCTTCTCGGTGTCGAACGGGACGCCGTTCTTGTTGCAGGTAATGTGCGCGCGGCCGAGCGCCGCCTCCGCCGCCTTGCCCGTGAGCTTCTTCGGCCGCAGATCGACGAGCATCAGATGGTTGTCGGTGCCGCCGGACACGAGCGCATAGCCCGCCGCCCCGATGGTCGCGGCGAGGGCCTTGGCGTTGTCGACGACGGCGCGGGCATAAGTCTTGAACTCGGGGCGCAGCGCCTCGCCGAATGCGACAGCCTTGGCGGCGATGACGTGCATCAGCGGGCCGCCCTGCAGGCCGGGGAAGATCGCCGAGTTGATCTTCTTGGCGATCTCCTCGTCGTTCGTCAGGATCATGCCGCCGCGCGGGCCACGCAGCGTCTTGTGCGTCGTCGTGGTGACGACGTGGGCATGCGGGAACGGCGAGGGATGCGCGCCGCCCGCCACAAGGCCGGCGAAATGCGCCATGTCGACCATCAGGTAGGCGCCGACCGCGTCCGCGATCTCACGGAACTTGGCAAAGTCCCAGTAGCGGGCGTAGGCCGAGCCGCCGGCGATGATGATCTTCGGCTTGTGCTCGTGGGCGAGATGCTCCACCTGCTCCATGTCGATCTGCTGGTCATCCTGACGCACCGTATAGTGCACAGGCCTGAACCACTTGCCCGAGAGATTGGGCTTGGCACCGTGCGTCAGGTGGCCGCCGGCGGCGAGGTCGAGCCCCATGAAGGTATCGCCCGGCTGGGCGAGCGCCATGAACACCGCCTGGTTGGCCTGGCTGCCGGAATTCGGCTGCACGTTGGCGAAGCGGCAGTCGAACAGGCGGCAGGCGCGGTCGATGGCGAGCTGCTCGGCGATATCGACGAACTGACAGCCGCCGTAGTAGCGCCGGCCCGGATAGCCCTCCGCATATTTGTTGGTCATGACCGAGCCCTGCGCCTCGAGCACGGCGCGGGAGACGATGTTCTCGGAGGCGATGAGCTCGATCTCGTTACGCTGGCGACCGAGTTCGAGTTCGATCGCGCGGGCGATCTCCGGGTCGGTGTCGGCGAGCCCCGCCGAGAAGAAGCTGTTCGATAGATGGGCTTGCGCCGCCGCTTCGTTCGCGCTCATGGTCCGACCTCGCCTGCCTTGCGGAAACGCGCCGCGGGACGCACGGGGCGGGCCCGGGCGTGCGCTCCTCACGGATGATCCGCCTACGATATCTGGGGGTGGGCCTGTCGCCCCTCCACGAAGCGTCCTTATCACGCGGCCTTGCAGGCGCCAACCACGACGGAACGGCAGCGGCGACGCAGGGCACTGCCGCGTGGGGCGTCTCAGGGGAGCGTCAGCCTGGAGGGCCTGCGGCGGGTGATCTTGTAAACGGCTGCCGGCGGAGCGTTGAGGAAGGTGCGGCCGAGGAGCATCGCCTTCAAGCCGAACCGGTCGAGGTAGCGCCGCGGCACGGGACAGCGCGGCCCGTAGGTGAACTGGTAGAACGCGCCGCCCGGCCGTATCGTCGCGAAGGCTCCCGTCAGGACGGCAACCACCTTTCGCTTGGACATGTTGAGCAGTGGCAGGCCGCTGACGACGGCGCCGATGGAGGCGTTCTAGAACAGGCCCGGTTGGGACAGCCGAGCCGCATCCATCCATAGCACCCGTGCCTCGGGAAAGCGCAACTGCAGCAGGCGCGCGAAATCGGAGCCGCATTCCACGAGCGTCAGATCTTCCTCCCTTACGCCGCGGGAAAGAATCGCACGCGTGAATGCGCCGGTACCGGGGCCAAGCTCGAGGACGGGCGCGGAGTCCCCGCTGATCTCGCTGGTGATGAGCTCGGCCAGACTCGCCCCGGATGGCGCGATGGCCCCGATACGATGCGGATCAGCAAGCCAGGCGCGCACGAAGGGCAGGACGTCACGCGGCGGCATGGGCGGTGTCCATCCCTGCGGCATGGGCATGCGGGTCCGATCCGCTCCGCACGGAGTGGGTGCATGAAAACGGCATGATGCGAATTCCAGTGATGTTGGTGCGATCCTCCTGACGAGGCGGGCGTCCTCGGCCGGGATGCTTGGCGGGGCGCAAGGCGCCGAACCGGGAGCCATGTTGCAGACCTGGATTGAGCGGGCATTGCGCTTTTCGAGCCCCCGCGCCTGATGGCGGGGTCCCCTCGCCCGCGACACGCCCTCGGGCAGCGTCGGCCGGGCCTCACAGGGCCGACCGGTCACCCGGTCGCCGCGAGCGGCAGCACGATCCTGAAGCGATCGCCCTGGCGCGCAGCCTGCGCAGCAGCGTCAGCCCGTCCCCGTCCGGGAGCTGGCGATCGAGCAGGACGGCATCGTGCAGGTCGCAGGCGAGAGCCGCCTCGGCTTCGGCGATCGTCGGCGCGTGATCGACGAGTGTATCGTATCGCTTCAGCGCCGCCCGGAGCGCCGAGGCCATTTCCGGCTCGTCCTCCACCAGCAGCACGCGCATGACTGCCCCCGTTGCCGACCTGCACTGGTACAATCGTACAGCTTCGGCGTTGCGCCTGCATTGCGCAATACCACCCGCGCGCGGCGCCAGCGCGGCGCGAAAAACAAACGGCCCGCCGAGGCGGGCCGTTCGAAGACGGATGTCGTGGCGGCTGGCTGTACGAAACCCTCGTGTTATCGGGGCTTCCGGGCCGCGAGCTCAGTTCGCCTCCTGATCGGCCTGCGCCTGGGCCACAGCCGCCATGGCGCCAAGGCCGTCGCGGTTGTAGATGTCGTCGCGGAACTGGACGAGGCCCTCGGCCGTGCCCCACGAGGTGATGTAGGCCCAGTAGACGTTCACCGGCTGGGCGATGCGGGCGTCGATGCGCTGGCCCGACTCGATCGCGCGGTCGATGGCCTCGCGGTCCCAGCCGGGCGTCTCCTTCAGGAGCCAGGTGACGTAGTCGCGCACGTTCTGCACGCGCACGCAGCCGGAGGAGACGAAGCGGAAATCGTCGCCGAAGATGCCGCGCGCCGGCGTGTCGTGCATGTAGACCCCGTGCGGATTGGGGATATTGATGCGCACGAAGCCCATCGAATTGAGATCGGCGCCCGGGTCCTGCCGGAACATGTACTTGGTCGCCTCGTACGTGTTCCAGTTGATGCTCTGCGGCGGAACTTCCTGACCCTGGCTGTTGTAGACGCGGATCTTGTTGTCGGCGAGATAGTTCGGCTCGGCCCGCATCTTCGGAATGAGATCCTTGCGGATGATCGAGGCCGGCACCGTCCAGAACGGATTGAAGTTGATCTCGGTGATCTTGGCGTTCATGATCGGCGACTGGCGGTCGATCTTGCCGACGCCGGCCGCATGACGCGTGGCCACCTGCCCGTTCTCGACCGTCTCGACGAGGGCGGCCGGGATGTTCACGATGACGTAGCGGTGGCCGAGATTGCCGTAGGAGCGCAGGCGCACGAGGTTGGTCTCGAGCTGGCGCAGGCGCGTCTCCGCCGGAACATTGAGAGCGGCGGCCGTCGTCGCATTGACGGTGCCCGTCGCGTTCAGGCCGTGGCGCGCCTGAAAGCGCTTCACGCCCGCCTCGACGAAGGAATCGAAGACGTCCGAGCCGCCGGCATTGGGTTCGAGATCGCCTGTCACCACGAGACGCTGGCGCAGGGCGACCACGGCGGGTCCGCGCGAGCCGACCCGAAGGCGCTGGTTGGCCGGCACCTGCCCCCAGCCGCCGCGCGCCACGATCTCGCGGTAGTGGGCGATGGCCTGCTCGGTCGCAGCCACGGACTCGGGCGACAACGTCGGCGTGAAGGAGCGGGCGACGCGCATGCGCGAAGCGGCGTCATAGCCCTGCTGCCATTCGGCCTGCTCGCCGAAAGCAACTTGCTGCTGAGCCGCGGCGGCGAAAGGCGCGGCAGCAAGAGCGAGCGCAAAGGAGGCGCGAAGCGAGGCGTATCGAAAACTCACCGGCTCTGATCCCGATATTCGTCGTGACGGCGAAGAGGCAAGATGTCCGAAGCAATTGCCGCCGGAACAGCGGCATGACCCTCGGACTCCGAGGCGAGCAACTAGCCCAGCCACGGTTTAAAAACCATGAGCAGTCCGGCGAATTTGTGGCGCGGAGGCGGCCGTTGCCCCGTTTGCGGCAGCCTGTGACAAGGCCGCAGCGTCCGGAGCCGGCTACCTCACAACCTCTTGAACGCGCGGAAGCCCCGGCAGGACCGGGGCTTCCGGCGAGGCGTGCGGCGATCGGAGCATCAGAGACGGTAGCGAATCTGATCCGTCCAGTAGCGCTCGAGCCGTGTAAGCGCCGTGTTCAGCCGCTTGAAGTCGTCGATCGAGATGCCACCGATCGGCTCGATCGTGCGCATGTGCTTCTCATAGAGGCCGGCGACGATCTCGTGCACCTCCCGTCCCTTCGACGTCAGGCTGATGCGCACCGACCGGCGGTCGACGCGCGAACGGGCGTGATGGAGATAGCCCATCTCCACCAGCTTCTTGACGTTGTAGGAGACGTTCGAGCCGAGGTAGTAGCCGCGGGTCCGCAGCTCACTCGCCGTCAGCTCCTTGTCGCCGATATTGTAGAGCAGCAGCGCCTGCACGCTGTTGACATCGTCCCGGCCGCGGCGCTCGAACTCGTCCTTGATGATGTCGAGGAGCCGGCGGTGAAGCCGCTCCACCAGAGTGAGAGCCTCCAGATAGAGCGGCTTCACCTCAGCGTTGATAGCCGGATGAGTCTGACCTTCCACGGCCTTCGTCGCAGTCTTCATTGTACGCCCCACCGTTATTACTCATCGGCCGGCTTGTTTGCTCCGGTCCATTTATGAGGCCATGATAGGTTGAGCGAATGAAGACGAGTTTAAATAACAGGATGAACGAGAAATTTCCGTCGTTTCGTCAATGAGATCTGAATTTAGCGCAAGTTTACCTTGAACTTTCGGTAACCACGCCCGGCCCTCGATGCTCACTCATCCTCGCGCGCGGCGAGCCAGGAGATGCCGAGATAGGCGGCGACGAGGACGATGAGGGCGCCGGTCGTCGGCAGCCCGGAATCGATGATGCGCGGGAAGAACACGGCCATGATCAGGTGGCTCATCACGGCGAGGAGCCACATCACGCCGCCCCAGGTGCTCGTCAGCCACAGGCCGACCGCAGCGACGAGATCGATGACCGCGAAATAGATCACCGTCGCCTGCACCGACAGGGGCCGCCCCTCGAAGGGCATCGCGCCGTCCGGGCCAATGCCGAGGAGCGCTGCCCAGGCCCCGAGCCCCTTGGCGACCCAGACGAGCGCCATGACCCGCAGGAACCAGACGAGCGCGCGGTCCCAACGGAATCCGCGATCCACCCCGCCGGTCCGCATGGCTTCGAGAACACCACGTGTCGCTCCCGGCGCGTCGCCTGGCTTCATCATCGTCCTTCCTTCAGGGCAGCTCGAGCTCGTCGGGGCCGAGCGGCGCGAAATAGGCAGCAATCGCCTCGCTTGTCACGTCTTCGACGCGCGCGGGCCGCCATTTCGGAGCCTGGTCCTTGTCGACGATAACCGCCCGCACCCCTTCGTAGAAATCGTGCCCCTCGGCGATGCGGCAAACGATGCGGTATTCCGTGCGCATCGCCTCTTCGAAATCCATCGTCTTGCCACGCCGCACCTGCTCGAGCGCGATCGCCATGCTCGTCGGCGACTTGCTGCGCATCGTCGCGGCGACCCTGGCCGCGAAGGCAGCTCCTCCGGCCGCCGCTTCGTCGAGCTTCGCGAGAACCCCGGCGACGCTGCCTGCGGCGAAGCACGAGTCGATGATCGGCCGCTCCGCCGCGAGCGGCCCCGGTTCGGGCACGCTCGCATGCGCGGCGAGCGCCGCATCGACCGGCTCGCCGGCAACGAGGGCGTCAAGAACGGCAGGAAAGGCCGCCGACGGGACGACATGCGTGACGATGCCGAGCGCAAGGGCGTCGGCCGCACCGAGGCGCTCGCCCGTCAGCGCGAGATAGGTGCCAGTCTCCCCCGGCAGGCGCGGCAGCGCGTAGGTTGCGCCGACGTCCGGAAAGAAGCCGATGCCCACCTCCGGCATGGCGAAGAGAAAGCGGTCGCCCGCGACGCGATGGCTGCCGTGCAGCGACACGCCGACGCCGCCGCCCATGCAGATGCCGTCGACGAGGGCAATGAAAGGCTTGGAATAGCGCTTGATGCGCGTGTTGAGCTGATATTCCTCGCCCCAGAAGGCGCGGGCCTCGTCGAGATGCCCCGCCTTGCCGAGATCGTGCAGCTTGCGGATGTCGCCGCCGGCGCAAAAGGCCTTCTCGCCCGCGCCCATGATGACGACGCGCGTGACGAGCGGGTCCTTCTCCCAGGCGTCCAGAGCCTGCCGCATGGCGCGCACCATGCCGAGCGTCAGGGCGTTCAACGCCCGCGGCCGGTCGAGCAGGATGACGCCTGCCTCGCCCTTCCGCTCACACGAGATCTCGCGCTCGATCACCGCCTCCATCTGCACGCCGTCCTCCCGAACCGTGGTTGATCGGGCCGGAGATTGCGGGTCGTTCCCCTCCCCGTCAACGCGCGGCGGACGGTGATCCGGACGGGCACCTGCGCACGACCACATGCGCACGACGGGACGCTGCTGCGACGTTGCGCGTCTTTTTTGGAATGGTTCCGGTATGATACCGCAAGACGGTGACGGCACGGGTGCAGCCGTCGGGAAGGACGGACAGACATGACCTCACGCGTCGTCAGACCTTTCGAAGGCCGCAACGCGCCAAAGGTGATCGACGAGACCGGGACGACCGAGAACCTCGCGCTCACCAGGCGCCCGCGACGCAATCGCAAGGCCGAATGGGCGCGGCGCCTCGTGCGCGAGAATGTCGTCACGACGAACGACCTCATCTGGCCCATCTTCGTCGTCGACGGCCACGAGACGCGCGTGCCGGTCGCCTCGATGCCCGGCGTGGACCGCCTGTCGGTGGATGAGGCCGTGCGCGCCGCCGAGCATGCGGCGAGCCTCTCCATCCCCTGCATCGCACTCTTTCCCTATACCGATCCGGCGCTGCGCGACGAACGCGGCAGCGAGGCGGTGAACAGCAAGAACCTGGTCTGCCGCGCCGTGCGCGCCATCAAGGCCGCCGTGCCTCAGATCGGCGTCATGACCGACGTGGCGCTCGACCCCTACACCAGCCACGGGCACGACGGCGTGCTGCGCGACGGCGAGATCGTCAACGACCAGTCCGTCGCGCTCCTCGTCCAGCAGGCGCTCGTGCAGGCCGCGGCAGGGGCGGACATCGTCGCGCCGTCGGACATGATGGACGGGCGCGTGGGCGCCATCCGCGAGGCGCTCGACCGAGCCGGGATGCAGCACGTGCAGATCATGGCCTATGCGGCGAAGTTCGCCTCGGCATTCTACGGTCCGTTCCGCGACGCGGTGGGTACCAATGCCACCCTCGTCGGCGACAAGCGCACCTACCAGATGGACCCGGCGAACGGCGACGAGGCGTTGCGCGAGGTCGCTCTCGACCTCGAAGAGGGCGCCGACATGGTCATGGTCAAGCCGGGCATGCCCTATCTCGATCTGGTGCATCGGGTGAAGAGCACCTTCCGCGTGCCTACCTTCGCCTATCAGGTATCGGGCGAGTACGCGATGATCGAGGCGGCGGCCCGCAATGGCTGGATCGATGGTGACAAGGCGATGATGGAGAGCCTCGTCGCCTTCAAGCGCGCCGGCGCCGATGGCGTGCTCACCTATTTCGCCCCTCGCGTCGCGCAGAAGCTCAAGGCCGAAAGCTGAGTGGGGCGCCAGGGCGCCCCGTCGAGTCGACGGGGCATCCCGGGCTGACCGCGGCCGGTTGCCCCATAAGGTCCGCGAGAAGCCGTGGGCGGGGCTGGGGGTGAACGCCGCCCAACCCCACCACGCCCCCGGGCGCGGCTCCCCGCACCGCCTTCATTCGGGGTCATAATCGTCATCGTTCTTAATGAGTTAGGCGTGAAACCGGCGGGATTCCGCTTCGCACCTCGCGGCGTCATGTTCTAGAGTGCCGGCGATGCGCCGCGCCGCCCCTGCCGTTCTCGCGATTCTCCTGCTTCTGTCCGCCTGCGGCACCGTCGTGGATGCCGACCAGGCGCGCACGTGCCGGCTCGTGATTCCGGCACTGAACCCCGAGGACACCGCCATTCGCGTGGTGCGGACGATGCCTGGCCCGTGGCCCAACAGCCTGCGCGTCGACTATCGCGCCGAGCGCACAGGGCAGGCCGCGCGCAACCGATATGTCCTGTGCCGCTTCGCCGGGGCCGGGCTCTCGACGGAGAAGGCACTCCTGACCGGCGTCGCCACGGAGCGCGGGCCCCTGCCCGACCCCTCCTTCTATTTCCTCAAGCGCTTCTATCTCGAGGCCTTCGGCTCTTCCCTCCGGGATCCCGGCGCCGGCGATCCCGCCGTCGAGACGGCGGCAGTACCCTGGCCCGTGGCCTACGGGCTGCAGCAGACGCTCGGCGCCCTGCCACTCGCCTCGATCTACGGGCTGCTTGCGGCGGCGTACGCCCTCGTCTTCGGCCTTGTGGGGCGCATCAACCTCGCCTTCGGCGAGTTCGCGGCGCTCGGCGGCTCGGCCGCGACCGTCGGCATCGCCATGCTGCTTGCGGGTGGCGTGACGACGCCGGTCGCCGGGCTTGCCACGGGCCTCTTCTTCGCGCTCTTCGCCGCCGCCCTGCACGGTTTCGCCGCAGCGCGCGTCGGCATCGCGCCGATCAGGCAGGCCACGGGCCAGCAGGTGCTTATCGCCACCACGGGCCTCGCCATCGCGCTCTCCGAATATCTGCGGCTCACGCAGGGAGCCACCACCCGCTGGGTGCCGCCGGTGTGGAACACGGTCGTCCCCCTCGCTCACGCCGACGACTTCGTGGTCACAATCACGCCCATGGCACTCCTCGTCGCCGGCGTCGGCTTTCTCGCCGCGAGCGGGCTGCTCGCGCTGATGCGTCTCAGCCCCTTTGGCCGCGCCTGGCGCGCCTATGCCGACGACCCCAAGGCGGCGGCGCTGTTCGGCGTCGATGGCCGGCGCCTCTTCGATCTCACCTTCGTCGTCGCCTGCGCGCTGGCCGGCCTAGCTGGCTTCGTCATGACGGCGTTCTACGGCGGCGTGGGCTTCGCGGCCGGCCTGTCACTCGGCCTCAAGGCCCTCGTCGCCGCCATCCTCGGCGGCATCGGCTCGGTGCCGGGAGCTTTCGTCGGCGGCCTCGCCGTCGGCTTCGGCGAGGCGCTGTGGTCGGCGACCATGCCCATCGAAGCGCGCGACATCGCGATCTACGCCCTCCTCGTGGTGATCCTCATCTTCCGCCCGGGCGGGCTCTTCGGTTACGGCGACCGCCTGCCCCGGCCGGTCTAGGAGCGGCACAGACTTTTTTGCGCGACTTCGTGGCGCGAGCCCTTAGGATCGCTCGCGACGACCACGACTCGTGATGGGCCGAGGTCGCTAGAACACAAGGAAACGCCGAAGGGAGCCGCCGCTCTTGTCCCCCCTAGCCATCAGCTTCGACGACGTTCTGGCCGCGGCGGACATCGTCGCCGGCCAGGTCCTGCGGACGCCGCTCATGCCGGCCCCGCGCCTCTCCGCACTCACCGGCGCCCGCGTCTTCGTCAAGCACGAGAACATGCAGGTGACGGGCTCCTTCAAGGAACGCGGCGCGACCGTGAAGCTCACCGGCCTCACCGAGGACGAACGCCGGCGCGGCACCATCGCCATGTCGGCCGGCAACCACGCCCAGGCGGTAGCCTATCACGCCAAGCGGCTTGGCATTCCCGCCACGATCGTCATGCCGGAGACGACGCCGCTCGTGAAGGTGGAGAACACCCGCGCCCACGGCGCCCGTGTCGTCCTCTTCGGCGAGACGCTTTACGAATCCGCGGCCCACGCCCGCGAGATCGCGGAGGCGGAGGGTCTCGTCTTCGTGCACCCCTACGACGATCCCGCCGTGATGGCGGGCCAGGGCACGATCGCGCTCGAAATGCTGGCCGACGAGCCCGACCTCGACGTGCTCGTCGTGCCGATCGGCGGCGGCGGGCTCTGCTCGGGCATCGCGACCGGCGCGAAGGGCGTGAAGCCCGGCATCGAGATCATCGGCGTCGAGGCGGCCCTCTATCCCTCCTTCCACAATGCCATCACGGGCGAGGACAAGCCCATCGGCGGCCCCACGCTCGCCGAGGGCATCGCCGTCAAGACGGTCGGCACGCTGACGCTGCCCATCGTGAGGAGCCTCGTCTCCGATATCCTCCTCGTGGACGAGGCCGAGATCGAGCACGCCGTCTATGCCTATGCCACGCTCCAGCGCACGATGGCGGAAGGCGCCGGAGCAGCCGGCCTCGCCGCCATGTTCAGCGAGCCCGAGCGCTTCCGCGGCCGCACGGTCGGGCTCGTGCTCTGCGGCGGCAACATCGACGCGCGCCTCCTCGCTTCCGTGATGGTGCGCGAGCTCGAGCGCGAGGACCGCATCATCTCCTTCCGCATCACGTCGAGCGACCGGCCGGGCCTCCTCGGGCGCATCACGAGTCGCCTCGGCGAGCTCGGCGCCAATATTCTCGAAGTGTCGCACGGCCGCCTCTTCCTCGACGTGCCGGCGAAGGGCGTGACGATCGACCTCACCGTCGAGACGCGCGACGCCGACCATACGCGTGCCGTTCTGGAGGCACTGACCGCGGACGGCCTGGCGCCCCAGCGCATCGATGCGCGCGGCCTCTCCGAGACGGCATTTTGAGAGCAGCGTGGGCCTGAGACTGGCCCCGCCTTTCGGGGTTCACCATATGGGACGCCGACAAGCCATCGGAGGCTCGGCATGAGCAACGACCCGCGTGCCGTCACGGCGCCGAATTCAGGCCTGCAAACCAGAGGTGTTCTCGGCGGGCGGTTCGTCGCCTATCTCGTCGACCTCTGCGTCATTGCCGTCCTCACCTTCGTCCTCGCGGTCGTCATCGCCTTGCTCGGGGTCGTGACGCTCGGGATCGCCTGGCTCCTCTTCCCGATCCTCGCGGCGACGGGCGTGTTCTACAGCATTGCCACGGTCGGCGGGCGGAGGCAGGCGACCATCGGCATGCGCCTCTTCGGACTTAAGGTCACGGGGCAGAACGGAACCCGCGTGGATCCGATCATCGCGGGCGCGCACGCCCTCTTCTTCTACGTGGCGGCGAGCACGATGCTGCTGCTCGCCCTCGACATCCTCATCGGCTTGGTGCGCGACGACCGCCGCCTGCTTCACGATCTGTTGACGGGCGTCACCGTGGTGCGCGTGGGCGTCTGACGCTCTTGAGGGCGGCCGATCCAGTGCTAGCATCGTTCAGCCGGCGCGGTCGCCGGCGGACGAGCCTGCGGGTGAGAGCGTGACCACACAGCCTCGCGACGCACCCCAGTTCTACCTCACCGCTCCCTCCCCCTGTCCCTATCTACCCGGCCAGGAGGAGAGGAAGGTGTTCACGCATCTCGTCGGCAAGCGCGCCGCCGAGATCAACGACATCCTCACGCAGGGCGGCTTCCGTCGGTCCCAGACCATCGCCTACCGGCCGGCCTGCGAAAGCTGCCGCGCCTGCGTCTCGGTGCGCGTCGTCGTCGACGATTTCGAGCCGTCCCGCAGTTTCCGGCGGGTTCTGAAGCACAATGCCGATCTCGTCGGCACGATGGGCGAAGCCATCCCGACCTCGGAGCAATACACACTCTTCCGCAGCTACCTCGATGCCCGGCACGCCGATGGCGGCATGGTGGACATGACGGTTCTCGACTACGCCTTGATGGTCGAGGACACGCACGTCACGACCCGCCTCGTCGAATACCGCAGACGCGGACCGGATACGGCAATCCACGGCCGCGGCCAGGGCGATCTCGTCGCCGTCGCGCTCACCGACATCCTCG
This sequence comes from Chelatococcus albus, assembly GCF_030067675.1. GTDB lineage: Bacteria > Pseudomonadota > Alphaproteobacteria > Rhizobiales > Beijerinckiaceae > Chelatococcus_A > Chelatococcus_A albus. The sequence continues at coordinate 363,462 of NZ_JASJEV010000001.1, forward strand.
CCGACGGCCTGTCGATGGTCTATTCCTTCTACGATCCCGAGCTGCAGCACAGGAGCCTCGGCAGCTTCATCATCCTCGACCACATCGCCAAGGCGCGCCGGCTCGGCCTGCCCTTCGTCTATCTCGGCTATTGGGTCGAGGGCTCGCGCAAGATGGACTACAAGGCCCGCTTCCTGCCGCAGGAACGCCTGATGCCACAGGGCTGGACGCGCTTCGGCTGAGACGAGGCCCGCATCCCTGTCTGCGTTCGTGCCGCTTGACCAGGGCATCGGCTCCCGGCGACTGTGCGCATCCGCAACGCAAGGAACTGCAAGGAACGAGCTCCTTCATGGCTTCCCAGACCCTCGCCCGCCTGCCGGTCGCACGTCTCGCCGCCGGCTCCGCCGCCCGGCGCCTCGCCGTCATTCTCGCAGGCAGCTGGCTCCTCGCCGCCGCCTCGTGGATCGAGGTGCCGATGTATCCGGTGCCGATGACCATGCAGACCTACGCGGTGCTCGTCATCGGTGCGCTCTGCGGTCTGCGCCTCGCGAGCGAGACGGTCGGCGCCTATCTCCTTCAGGGCGCCCTCGGCCTGCCGGTCTTCGCGGGCGGCGCCGCGGGTTACGTTCACTTCCTCGGGCCGACGGGCGGCTTCCTCGTCGGGTTCCTGCTCGCCGCAGCCCTCATCGGCTGGCTCGCCGACCACGGCTGGAACGCCTCGCCGGCCAGGCTCGCCCTGTCACTCACCGCCGGCCATCTCCTCCTCTTCGCACCGGGGCTCGCGCATCTCGCCGGCTTCGTCGGCGCCGAGAAGGCGATCGGCCTCGGCTGGACGCCCTTTGTGGCCGGCACCGCCCTGAAGACCGCGCTCGCCTTCGCGACGGTCGTCGGGCTCACCCGTTACGTGAAGAAGGATAGCGTGTGACGCATACCGTCCGCCTGCGCGGGCATCATCTACTGTGCATCCTGACCTATGTGGGGCGTGGCTACACGCCCCACTTCGTCGCGCGCATGGACGAGGCCGTGCGCCGCATCGCCGCCGGCGCTCCCGTCGAGATCGTCGAAGGGCCGGACGATCTGTGCGCCGCTCTCATCGAGGAGGGAAGCTGCCACGGCGACCATTGCGCGACGGCCCGCGTGCGCGAGCGCGACGACCTGGCGCGCGCCGAGATCGCTGCCCTGCTCGGCTTGCCGCACGGCGCGAACGGCACCCTCGTCTATTCCGCCCAGATCGTCGCGCGCCTGCGCGCTGCCTTTGCCGCCGGCTCGATCCGCAGCGCCTGCGCCGGCTGCGACTGGAAGGGCCTGTGCGACGGCCTCGCCGAGACGGGCTATCCTGAAGCGCGTCTGCAGAAATAGGCGGCCCGCGAGGAGCCCGCCTCCCTTGTGGTCACTCGGCGCGGCTCACCTCGACGGTGAGCCGCATCTGCGGATGGATGCCGCAGGTGACCGTATAGAACCCAGGCTCGCCGAAGGTGAGCACCACCTTGTCGCCCGGTTCCTGCGCAGCCGAATTGTAGGCGAGCCGCGGGTCGTCGACGCGCACGTTATGGGTGCGCGTGTCATCATTGACAATGGTGAGCCCCGTGCCGGCCACGAGCCTGATGCTGCCGGGGGCGAAGGTCTTGTTCTTCTGGCTCACCGTCGTCGCGCTCACGCCCGGCTCCGGCGCGCTCGCCTGCACGGTCGGCGGCAGGCTCGCGGCACGCGGCGGATCGTCGCTCGACAGGGCGTTGAGGAAGGCGACCAGCTGCGCGCGCTCCTCCGCCGTCAGGGAGAGGCCGCGCGGCAGGTCGGCCGAGAGCGTCGGCCGATCCCGCACCCCGCTCACGTAATGGTCGACGACCTCCTCCAGCGTGGCGAGCGAGCCATCGTGCATGTAAGGGGCCGTCCAGGCGAGCTCCCGCAGGCTCGGCGTCTTGAAGGCGTGGTCGGCGGCGGCGAGCCCGAGGATCGCCCCACGCCCCTTGTCCTCGCCGGCCAGGCCGATGTCGTGGAACGCCTCGTCCGTGAAGCGCCATCCGGAGTGGCAGGAGACGCAGCCGGCCTTGCCGGTGAAGAGACGGAAACCGGCCAACTCCTCCGAGGTCAGGGCGCCGTCGTCGCCTTTCACCCAGTGGTCGAAGCGCGTTTCAGGGGAAACGAGCGTGCGCTCGAAGGCGGCGAGTGCCGCGAGCAGGTTGTCTTCCGACACCTGCGGCCGCTCGGGGAACGCCGCGGCGAAGGCCGTGCGCATGGTGGCGTCGGAACTGACTCCGGCCACAGCCTTCGTGACGGTCGACCCCATCTCGAGCGGGTTCTCGATGGGCCCGCGCGCTTGCTCCTCGAGACTTGCGGCGCGCCCGTCCCAGAAGAGTGTGCGTCCCCAGGCGAGGTTCCAGAGCATCGGCGTGTGCCGCGCCAGCGGCGTGCCGGCGATTCCCTTGCCCAGCGCTACGCCGTCGGCGAAGGACAGCTTCGAATCGTGACAGCTCGCGCAGGACAGGAGGCCGTTGGCGGAGAGCCGAGGATCCTCGAAGAGCCGCCGCCCCAGTTCGATGCGGGCCGGCGACAGGTCCGCCGCATCAGCGACCGGCACACTCGCCGGCCGCGCGAAGGCGGCGCGCCACGCCAAGAGGTCTTCCGGTACGACGTCCTTGTCCCCCGATCGGGCGGGGGGCACGCCCGCGACCGCCGCGCTCAGGGCGAGCGCCAAGGCTGCCCGGCGGACCGACGTCCGCCGGGCGTGCGCCGTTGCCGATAAAGGAACAGCCCTGTTGGTCACATCAGTCGGCCGGCGTGGAGCTCGACCTTCGAGATGCCCGAGAGCACGGACGCGACATCCTTGGCAGGCTTCTTCGGCGGCACGGCCGCCGGCCAGGCCTGCTTGAGCTCGGCGAGGTCCGCCTTGAGCGACTTGAATGCCTCCGCGTCCTTCTTCTGCAGATCAGTGGAGATGCCGTCGAGCAGCCTCTCGGCGTACCAGACGAAGCCGCGCGAATCCTGATACTCGACGGTCTCCCTGATCTTGTTGCCGTCGACCGCGGCCTCATACTCGTGGCCGGCAGTGCCGAGAAGCTCCAGCACCGTCTCCACCGTGAGACGGGTATAGTCGTCGGACTTCGCCTTGACCGCGGCCTCGGCAGCGGTAAGGCGCTGGTCGACGGCCTTGAGGGCGCCCTCGTAGGCGTCCTTGTTCTTGGCCTTGACCGTCTGCGCCAGAGCCTTGAGGGCGGCGGCGAAGGGGGCGACGCCGTAGGTCTTCAGGTCTCCCTGGATGTTGCCGTAGATCTCCTCGGCCGGGTGCAGGAAGTGCACCATGGCGTCGTTCCACTTGCCCTCCTTCACCAGCTCGTCGCCGACGAGGAGATGCCCGCGGATGAGCGCAAGATTGTGGTTGAACTGCACGGCGGGGGCGACGCTCGCCTTCTTGCCGCCTTCGCCGCCCTCACCCTCGCCTCCGGCCGCCGCCGCCGTCTTCACGGCGCCGTGGCCGGCATGATCCGCGTTCGCCGCGAACCGGAGGCGCGCATCCGCCTTGTTGCCGGCGGACGCGACGAGTGCCGCCTCCGGCGTGCGAGCCGAGACCTGACCCGCCTCCAGTGCGGCCGCACTCGCCGCGCCGCCACCCACCATCGCCGCGGCGCCGAGGCCGAGCCAGATCTTCCTGCGCTTCATCATCATCTTTCTGCCCCCGAGAGACCTTGTCGCGTTGTTCAAGACGGTGCAGTTTCAAATTATTACAACTTGAAACTTTAAGTATTTTCAGCCACTTAGCTACCTGATACGCGCAGGTAAGGTCAACGCCGGCGGATCCCATGCTCATCACCATCGCAAACGTCCTGTCGCAGGAAGACGTTATCGAACTGCGCGACAAGCTCGCCGCCCTCCGCTTCGAGGACGGGCGCGCCACGGCGGGTTGGGGCGCCAAGCTCGTCAAGGCCAACCAGCAGATGCGCGACGGGGTGACCGCGCGGCTCCTGCGCGAAGAGGTCGCGGCCAAGATCCGCGGCCATGCCGTCTTCGACCTCGCCGTGCGCCCAAGGGCGCTCACCCCGCTCCTCTTCAGCCGCTACGGCGTCGGGGACGCCTATGGCACGCATGTGGACAATCCGATGATGGACGGGCTGCGCACCGACGTGTCCTTCACCCTCTTCCTCAGCGATCCCGAGAGCGACGACGGCGGCGAACTCGTCATCGAGACGCCAGCGGGCGAGGATGCGGTCAAGCTGCCCGCCGGCCATCTCGTCGCCTATCCCTCCACCACCCTGCACCGGGTGGCCGAGGTGACCCGGGGCGAGCGGCTCGTCGCCGTGGGCTGGGCGCAGAGCCACATCCGCGATGCCGCCCGACGCGAGCTGCTCTTCGATCTCGACACCGCTCGCCGGCGCCTGTTCGACCGCCACGGAAAGACCGAGGACTTCGACCTCCTGGCGAAGACCTCGGCCAATCTGATGCGCATGTGGGCGGAGTAACACCCGCCCAGGTTCACGCGACCACCGGCTCCGGCATTGCCCGCAGGCGCGCCAGCGCCGAGGTCGCAATGGCAGCGAAGGACAATGCGAACCCCGCGAAGACGAGCCCGACGGCTGCATCGAGCCCGAATGACGAGGCCACGAGGCCGCCGGCGAGCGCGCCGAGCGGCCGCACGCCGTAGATCGCGACCTGGATCGTCGCCCCGACGCGGCCGAGGAGGCCCGCCGGCGTCACAAGCTGGCGCAGGCTGGTCTGGCAGATGAGCCAGCACATCGGACCGAAGCCGATGAGGAATTCGGCCGTCGCCATCCCTGCGAACCCGGCCCCGCGCGGGGCGAGCCAGACGAGAAGGGCCGCGACGACCGAGACGGCCGGCCCGCCGAGGAGGACGAGGTTCGGCGACAGCCGGGAGAGAAGGACGGGCGCGCCGAGGGCGCCGGCGACGAGGCCGATGCCGTAGGCCGACTGCGCGAGCCCCGTCGTGCGCGCGTCGAAGCCGAGACGGTCGAGCGCGAGGGGAACGAATACCGCCGTCAGGGCGAAGAAGGCGAAGTTCCAGAACACCGCGCAGAGCACGATGGCGCGCAGGTAGGGATGGCCGGCGACGAAGCGGGCCCCCTCGCCGATGGCCGTGAGGATCGGCAGCCGTTGCGCCGCATCGATGACGGTGGCCTGCCCGGGCAGGCGCGCGGCCGTGCCCGCCGCAAGAGCCGCCGAGCAAGCGGCGAGCGCATAGCCGAGATTGGGGCTTCCCGCCTGTGCGAGGAAGCCGACGAGCGCGGGCGCCGCGAGCGTCACGATCGCGCGGGCGAACTCCACGGTCGCATTGGCGCGCGCGAGATCGCCGCGAGGCACGAGCCCCGGCAACCAGGACTGCGTCGCCAGCACGAAGACCACGGTTCCGCTCGCCGCGAGGAAGGTCGCAAGGCCGAGCCCGGCGATGCTGCCCGCAACCGCGGCAATGGCCACAGCCGTGAGGATCGCGACCATGATCGATTGCGAGGCAATCAGGATCGTCCGCTTGCTCAGCGCGTCGACCAGGATGCCGGCCGGAAGCGAGACCAGGAGCCAGGCGAGGCTCTGCAGGGCCACCAGCGTTCCGACGGTGGCCGGCCCCGCGGCGAGGAGGAGCACCGCCGACAGCGGCAGGGCTGCGAGGGCGAGCTGATCGGCAGCATGGGCGCCGGCCGAGGCGAGAGCAATGGAGCGAATGGGCGTCGAGGACATGTGCGGTCACCGGGAGATCCAGGGTCCGCACGTTTCCGCATGCGCCCGTTCCCGCCCACCCGTTTCCTCCGATGGGGGCATCGCCTGCAGACCCGCATCGCAGACCCGGCGGGACCTGTCATTTCCGGGCGACGACGACCATGCTAGAGAGAGTACGTGAGCACCGTCTCATCGAGCGTCCCAGGAGGTCGCCGTGGCTGCCGCACCGTCGGGGGCCGATGTCTCGGCCTCCCAACGGAACCCCTGCCATGAGCGACATTCCTGCTCACACGATCCGCTTCGGCCGGATCGCCGCCACGCTGCCCGTCCGGGATATGGACCGTGCCCAGACCTTCTATGTGAACGTGCTCGGCTTCCGCAAAGTCTTCGAGAATGGAAATCCCGTCGGCTTCGCCATCCTGAAGAAGGACGAGGCGGAGCTCCATCTCACGCTGCAGCGCGACCATGCATCCGCGCCCTTCAACGTCGCGCATCTGATGGTCGATGACGTGGATGCCCTCCATGCGCTTTGCCAGCGCGAGGGCCTGCGCATCGTCAAGGGCATCCGCGACAAGGACTATGGCCTCAGAGCCTTCGTCCTCGAAGACCCGGACGGCAACCGCATCGACGTCGGCCAGCCGATCTGAGGGCCTTCAGGGACCGGGAAGGTCCGGAGGGCCCTGCACGCGTTTGCGTCGACCGCTCGCGCAGCCCGAGCAGTTCCGAGATCGGTCAAGAAGGCATGGCCGGGCCCCCCGGCCATCCCGGTTGCCGAGGCGCGGCCAGGACGCACGGGCTGTTCGTCCAGCATCGAATCGACGACCGGAACAGGGGCAGGCAGAAGGGATGGGCCGACCAGTCCCCGACCTTCTCGGGAACCAGCGCCGCGCGCCGGAGACAGGGGGCGGGCAGATTGACGGGCTGCGGCCTGCGCACGGCGTGCCTGCCGCGACCTACCCGCCGAACTTGTTGTTCTTCGGGAAGCCCTTGGGCGGCAGGCGGCCGGCGTCGGCACGGTTGCCGAGCCAGTCCGTGAGATCACCCGCCGCCACCGTCCAGGTGCGGTCGGAGGTGTCCTTCCAGGTCAGGCCGTCGGCGAGGCGGAAGACCTTGGCGTCGGACATGCCGCCGTCCTTGTACTTCTGCAGGCGCACGCCGCGGCCGCGGCCCATCTCGGGCACCTGGACCAGCGGGAAGACGAGGAGCTTGCGGTTCTCGCCGATGGTCGCGACGTGGTCCCCCTCCGCCGGCACGCAGAGAAGCGCCGTCGTCCTGTCGTCCATGTTGAGGACCTGCTTGCCCTTGCGCGTGTTGGCGACGACACTCTCGGCCGGCACGACGAAGCCGCGGCCTTCCCTGGTGGCGACGAGCAGCTTCATCTCAGGCCTGTAGGGGAAGGCCGTGACGATGTCCGCCCCCTCGTCGAGATCGGCCATGAGGCGCACGGGATCGCCGAAGCCGCGGCCGCCCGGCAGCTTCGAGGCGTCGAGGGTGAAGATCTTGCCGTTGGTGGCGAGCACGAGGATCTTCGCCGTCGTCTCCGTGTGGAAGGAGAGCTTCAGGGCGTCGTCGCCCTTGAACTGCAGCGACGAGAGGTCCTGCACGTGGCCCTTGAGCGCCCGGATCCAGCCCTTCTCCGACAGGACCACGGTGATCGGCTCGCGCTCGACCATGGCCGCCGTCAGGTCGATGTCGCCGTTGTCAGGAGCCTCAGCGAAGACCGTGCGCCGCTTGCCGAGCGGCGTCTCCGGCCCGAAGGTCTTCTTCACCTCGCGGATTTCCCAGGCGACCGTCTTCCACTGCCGGTCCTCGGAAGCGAGCAGCGTCTCGATCTCGCCCTTCTCCGCGGTGAGCTGGTCGAACTCCCGGCGCAGCTCCATCTCCTCGAGCTTGCGCAGGGAGCGCAGGCGCGTGTTCAGAATGGCGTCGGCCTGCACCTCGGTGAGCGCGAAGACCGTCATGAGCTCGGCCTTCGGCTCAGCCTCCTCGCGGATGATCTTGATCACCCGATCAAGGTCGAGATAGACGATGAGCAGGCCGCCGAGGACTTCGAGCCGTTTCTCGATCTCGCCCAGGCGGTAGCGCGAACGCCGCTGCAGCACCACGCGGCGATGGTCGAGCCATTCGCGCAGGGCCTCGGCAAGGCCGAGCACCTTCGGCACCTGACCGGCCGTGAGCACGTTCATGTTGAGCGGCACGCGCGCTTCGAGCTCGGTGAGCTTGAAGAGCGTCTCCATCAGCAGCGCGGGATCGACCGTGCGCGAGCGCGGCTCAAGCACGATGCGGATATCCTCGGCCGACTCGTCGCGCACGTCGGCGAGAATCGGCAGCTTCCTCTCCTGCAGAAGCTCGGCGATCTTCTCGATGAGCCGGGCCTTGGCGACGCCGTAGGGGATCTCGGTGACGACGGCGACCCAGGTGCCGCGGCCCGTCTCCTCCCTGGTCCACCGGGCGCGGGTGCGGAAGGAGCCGCGGCCGGTGCGGTAGGCCTCGGCGATGCTCTCGCGGCTCTCGACGATGACGCCGCCGGTGGGGAAATCCGGCCCCTGGACGAAATGGAGGAGCTGGTCGGACGTCGCCCTGGGATGCGACACGAGATAGAGCGCCGCATCGCAGAGTTCCGCCACATTGTGCGGCGGGATAGACGTCGCCATGCCGACCGCGATGCCCTGCGAACCGTTGGCGAGCAGGTTCGGGAAGGCCGCCGGCAGGACGATCGGTTCTCTGTTGGCCTCGTCGTAGGTCTCGCGGAAATCGACCGCGTCCTCGTCGATGCCCTGCAAGAGAAGGCGCGCGACCTCGGTCATGCGCGCTTCGGTGTAGCGCATGGCGGCGGCGTTATCGCCGTCGATATTGCCGAAGTTCCCCTGCCCCTCGATGAGGGGGTAGCGCTGGGCGAAGTCCTGCGCGAGGCGCACGAGGGCGTCGTAGATCGCCTGGTCGCCGTGCGGGTGGAACTGACCCATGACGTCGCCCACGACGCGGGCCGATTTCTTGAAGGCGGCGCCGGGGTCGAGCCGCAGGAGGCGCATGCCGTACAGGATACGCCTGTGCACCGGCTTCAGGCCGTCGCGTGCGTCGGGCAGCGCCCGGTGCATGATGGTGGAGAGCGCATAGGCGAGGTAGCGCTCCTCGAGCGCCGCCTTCAGATTGACGTTCTCGACGCCGTCCCCGGACGGCGGATCGACCGGCTTGCCCATGCGCGTCGTCTATCCCCTCTCGCTGGCGGAACGGATAGCGAACCAACCTCCCCGGCGCAAGCACGGCTGGCGCCCGCCACGCCCTCAGCGAGTGCTGCCGGTGATGATGTCATCGTCGGCGTCGCTCGCCGGCCGAGCCTGTCCGCCATCCGTGGCGGTGACATATCGCCCGATCTCGCACGAGGCGGGCAACCCAAGATTGGGATAATGTGCCTTGTGCGCAGCCCTCAACCCTCCGACCGAAGCGCGAGGTCCACGAAGCGGGCCCGCGCCTCGGGCAGGGAGAGGCCGCGCGGCTCGAAGACGCGGCGATTCAGGAAGAAGCCGGTCAGTGCGAAGCCCGCGGCGATGTCCGGCGGCGTGGGGGGCGCGAGCACCGGGCCCTCGCGCAGGAAGGCGGGCAGGGCGAGCAGCTTGTCCCTGTAGGGTTCGCCTGCAGCCGCCGAAACGGCGCGCCCGGACCTGGGCGAGACGTAGACGAGCTCCTGCGTCGCGCCGGTGGCGGCGCATTCACCGAGATCGAGCCCGAAGCCGAGCTCGGCGAGCATGGCGAGCTCGAAGCGCGCCATGAGCGCGGGGGCGATGTCGGGATCGTCGAGCTTGTCGACGAGGACGCTCAGTGCCTCGAAGATCGGCGGATGCGGATCGCGCTCGGGCAGAAGACGCAGCAGCGCCGTCAGATTGGCGAGCCCGTAGAGCGCCAGCGCAGAATCGATGAAGCGCGCGGCGCGCATCTCGGAGCCTTCGATGGCGAAATGGCCGAGATGCTCCTCGATGCGGGCGCGCCAGGCGACGGTCACGCCGTTGCCGGGCTGCAGGGCCGGCTGCAGCCGCGAGGACCGGCCGCCCCGCACGAGGCCGAGGTGGCGCCCGTGGTCGCGCGTCATCAGTTCAAGGATGACATTCGCCTCCCCGTGCCGCTTCACGCCCAGGATGATGCCGTCGTCACGCCACTCCATGGTCGTCCATGCCGCAGCCTCTCCCCCTCGCGCTTCGGCCCCGACGAGCGATAGGATGCCGCCCTCGTCCTGTCGAGCGGTCCCGTGCAGCCGGGCTGGGCGCTGCCCGAGGCGCGGGCAAATCCGGGTGCGACCCTTTTATTGCGCGGAGGAGATTGGGATGGGCGCTGACGACGCGGATGTGGATACGGTCACGAGCCTCGGCGGGCTGCGGCGCATCTATGCCGCACCGCGGGAGGTCATCGAGAAGAAGCGGCTCGCCCGGCTCGACGCCCACGCCCGAGCCTTCATCGCCCATTCGCCCTTCCTCGTGCTCGCCACCGCGGACGCCCAGGGCCGCGCCGACGCCTCCCCGCGCGGCGACAGGCCGGGTTTCGTCAAGGTATTCGGCGATACGACGCTGGAGCTCCCCGACAGACCCGGCAACAATCTGATCGACTCGTTGCGCAACATCCTCGCCAACCCGAGGGTCGGCCTCGTCTTCCTGGTGCCCGGCCGCGACGAGACCCTGCGCGTCAACGGCCGCGCCCGCATCCGTGCGGGACGGGAGACGCTGGAGCGGCACGCGGTCGACGGCAAGCTGCCGCGCAGCGTCCTCGAGATCACGGCGGAGGAGGTCTACTTCCATTGCGGCAAGGCGCTGATCCGCTCGAGACTCTGGGAGCCCGAGGCGCAGGCGGGGGCCGAAGCGCTGCCGAGCCTGGGCCGAATCCTCGCCGACCAGATCGCGGGCGAGAACGCCGAGGCGCTGGAGAAGGGGCTGCGGGAATCCTACGAGAAGCGGCTCTACTGAGCCGCGCCCTTCGGGGCCCGTCAGCGCCCCTTCGGGAATTCGAGCCCCATCTCCCGATAGCGCTCCGGATCGTCGCCCCAGCGCTCGCGCACCTTCACGAAGAGGAAGAGGTGCACCTTGGCTTCGGCGACCTCAGCGATTTCGGCGCGGGCTGCCGAGCCGATGGCCTTGATCGTCTGGCCGGCCTTGCCGAGCACGATCTTCCGCTGGCTCTCGCGCTCGACGAAGATCGTCTGCTCGATGCGCACGGAACCATCCGGCAGTTCCTTCCACTGGTCGGTCTCGACCGTGGAGGCATAAGGCAGCTCGTCGTGCAGACGCTCGAACAGCTTCTCGCGCGTGATCTCGGCCGCCAGCATGCGCAGCGGCGCATCCGAGATCTGGTCCTCGGGGTAGAGCCAGGGCCCCTTGGGCATGAAGCCCGCGAGCTTGTGCAGCAAATGCGGGACGCCATCGCCGTTGGCGGCCGCGATCATGAAGGTCTCGTCGAAGGCAAGCCGGGCGTTGAGATCGGCCGCGAGCTTCAGGAGCGAGGAGCGTTCGACGAGGTCGATCTTGTTGAGAATCAAAATCTTGCGCTGCTTCAGCTCGGGCAGTTTCGCAAGAATGCGCTCGCTCTCCTCGTCGAGCCCCCGACGGGCATCGACGAGCAGGCACACGACATCCGCGTCGCCCGCTCCGCCCCAGGCTGTCGTCACCATGGCGCGGTCGAGGCGGCGCTTGGGCTGGAAGATGCCGGGCGTGTCGACAAAGACGATCTGGGCCGTCCCCTCCATCGCGATGCCGCGCACGAGGGCGCGCGTCGTCTGCACCTTGCGCGAGACAATGGAGACCTTGGTGCCGACGAGCGCGTTGATGAGCGTCGACTTGCCGGCGTTCGGAGCGCCGATGAGCGCGACGAAACCGCACCGGGTTTCCGCCGTCGCTTCCCGGGCGGCGGTGGTCGAATCGTCAGCCATGACTGTCAGCTTTCCAGATGCCTTCACGCTGCAGGAAGCCGGCGGCGGCGGCCTGCTCCGCCACGCGCTTGGAAGCGCCCTCACCCACGGCGTCGGCCAGTCCCTCGACCTTCACGGCGATGCGGAACATCGGTGCATGGTCGGGCCCCGACCGCGTCACGAGATCGTAGGTCGGCGCCGGCAGGCCCCGCCCCTGCGCCCATTCCTGCAACGCGGTCTTCGCGTCGCGGAGCGGCCGGCGGGGCGCATGCATGCGCTCGGTGAAGGCGCGCTCCACGACGCCCCTCGCCGCCCCGTAGCCGCCGTCGAGGAAGACCGCGCCCACGATCGCCTCGCACACGTCGGCAAGGATCGCCCGGTTGCGCCGCCCGCCGGAGGCGACCTCACCGTCGCCGAGCTTGAGATGCGGGCCGACTTCCCAGGCGGTGGCGACTTCGGCGCAGCTCTCCTTGCGCACGAGTTCGGCAAGGCGCCGCGAGAGCTCGCCCTCCTCCGCACTCGGGAAGGCGGCGAAGAGCATGTCCGACACGCATAGCCCGAGCACCCGGTCGCCGAGGAATTCGAGGCGCTGATAGGTGCGCGTCTTGTCCGAATGCACCGCGCTGACATGCGTCAGCGCGCGCTCGAGCAGATCCGCATCGGCGAAACGATGGCCGATCCTCGCTTCCAGAAGCGCCCGATCGGGCGCACGGCGTCTGGCGCTCATCGCCTTACTTCACCGGTGTGAACAGGCGGCTCCAGCGCACTGTCCACGGCCATTCCCACACCTTCCAGCCCGACGCGCCCTCGTCGATCGAGAAGAAGATGATCTCGGCCCGGCCGACGAGATTCGCGAAGGGGACGTACCCGACCGAGCTCTCATCGCGGCTGTCGGTGGAATTGTCGCGGTTGTCGCCCATCATGAAGTAGTGGCCGGGAGGCACCTTGTAGACGTAGGTGTTGTCCCAATAGCCCCTGTCGCCGTCGCGCTCGACGATGACGTGGCTGACGCCGCCGGGAAGCGTCTCGCGGTACGCCGGGACTTCGACATCGCGCCCCCAGGCGTCCTGCGACCGGTAATTGCCGATGCGCTCGCGCTTCACCGGCTGGCCGTTGATGTGCAGGACGCCGTCGATCATCTGCACGGTGTCACCCGGCAGGCCGATGACGCGCTTGATGTAGTCGGTCGAATTGTCCTTCGGCAGCTTGAAGACGGCGATGTCGCCGCGCTTCGGCTCCGACGCCCAGACACGCCCCGACAGTGGCGCCAGACCAAAGGGGAAGGAGTAGCGCGAATAGCCGTAGGAATATTTCGAGACGAAGAGATAGTCGCCGATGAGGAGCGTCGGAATGAGCGAGCCGGAAGGGATGTTGAACGGCTGGAACAGGAAGGTGCGCACCACGAGCGCGATGAGGAGCGCCTGGATGACGACTTTGACCGTCTCGAGGACCCCGCCCTCGGATGTCTTCTTGGCGCTCTGGTCCACGCGGGCTCGCTCCATGGGAAAAACTTCCTTGCCGGTTTCTTCCGGCCTCGCGAGGGTCTAGCCGATGCCGTGAGGCGCCGCAACGCATGCGGCCGCCACGGCCCCCTCAGGTGGGGGCTTGCCCTCCCCGCGGCAACGGTCGCGCCTCGATGACGACGAAGGCCTGCGCGATCGGCGGATCGTCGGTCAGCGTCACATGCACGACCGCCTCGTGCCCAGCGGGCGTCAGCGCTTCCAGCCGGGCGAGCGCGCCGCCGGTCAGCCGCATCGTCGGCCGGCCGCCCGGCAGGTTCACGACCTCCATGTCGCGCCAGAAGACGCCATGGCTCATGCCGGTGCCGAGCGCCTTGGCGCAGGCCTCCTTGGCGGCGAAGCGGCGGGCGTAGGAAGGGGCGCGCGCGGCCCGGCGGTCACTCTTCAGCCGCTCGCCCTCGGTGAAGACGCGATGCGTGAAGCGTTCGCCGAAACGCTCCAGCGAGCGGGCGATGCGCGTGATGTCGCACAGGTCGGAACCGATGCCGATGATCATGGGTCGCGGGCCGCCCTTCTCCCCTCCTCCATGGCCGCGCGCATGGCGGCGATGGACGCCTCGAGCCCCACGAAGATGGCCTCGCCGATCAGAAAATGCCCGATGTTCAGTTCGACGATCTGCGGAATCGCGGCGACGGGCCCGACGGAGCCGGTCGTCAGGCCGTGCCCCGCGTGGATCTCGAGGCCGCAGGCCGCGCCGTGCGCCGCGGCGCGGCGCAGGCGTTCGAGCTCGCCGGCGACGCGCTCGGCCTGCCCCTCGATCACCGCCTCGCAATAGGTGCCGGTGTGCAGCTCGACGACGGGGGCGCCGAGCGCGGCGGCAGCCTCCATCGCCCGCTCCTCCGGTTCCACGAACAGCGATACGCGGATGCCTGCATCCTTGAGCCGGGCGATCACCGACGGCAACTGCGCCCGCGCGCCGACGATGTCGAGGCCGCCTTCGGTCGTGCGCTCCTCGCGCTTTTCCGGCACGAGGCAAGCGGCGTGTGGTCGGGTGGCGAGCGCGATCTCCACCATCTCGGGCGTGGCCGCCATCTCGAAATTGAGCGGGACGGAGAGTTCAGCCTTGAGGCGGGCGATATCGTCGTCACGAATGTGGCGACGATCCTCGCGCAGATGCGCCGTGATGCCGTCCGCGCCAGCCCTGACGGCAAGGTGAGCCGCCTGCACGGGATCCGGGTGGGCGCCGCCGCGCGCGTTGCGCACGGTTGCCACATGGTCGATGTTCACGCCGAGTCGCAGGGGGGAAAGTGCCATGGCCGTCAGCTCCTGAGCCTTCCGCCGGATGTAGAGGAAGCGGGGCGCCGGCGCCAGAGCGCATTGCCCGGCGGCAAAGGCTTGCCTTTCCGGCGCCGAGAGCGTATGGACGCGGCCTCGCGTTCGCTCCGGCCGGGGGCTGAACGGACGGCGGTTCGCCCGAGCGGCGGCCGCAGGGCCATCAGGTCCGACGTCCCGTGTCTCCGCCTTCGAACATTCCGCTCGGGCCTTGGCGACGAGGCTCGAAGGGCTTGGCGCCGCTGCGAACGCTGATCGAGAACGCAAGGAAAAGGCCACACATGCCTCTCTATGAGCACGTGTTCCTGGCGCGCCAGGACGTGACCTCGCAGCAGGTCGATGCCCTCGTCGAGCAGTACAAGGGCGTCATCGAGGCGAACGGCGGCAAGGTCGAGAAGACCGAGTACTGGGGCGTGAAGTCCCTCGCCTATCGCATCAAGAAGAACCGCAAGGCCCATTTCACGCTCCTCAACATCGACGCTCCGCACCCGGCGGTTGCCGAGATGGAGCGCCAGATGCGCATCAACGAGGACGTGCTGCGCTTCCTGACGGTGCGCGTCGAGGAGCTCGAGGCCGGTCCCTCGGCCATGATGCAGAAGCGTGACCGCGACGACCGCGGCGAGCGTGGCGAGCGCGGCTTCGGCGGCGACCGCGGCTTTGGTGGCGGCCGCTTCGGTGGCGACCGCGGCCCCCGCGGCGACCGCCGTCCGCGTGACGTTGCCGGCGACTCCGCCTCGGAGGAGAACTGACCATGACGACCGCTGCTCCCCGCCGCCCCTTCTTCCGCCGCCGCAAGACCTGCCCGTTCTCGGGCGTCAACGCGCCGAAGATCGACTACAAGGACACTCGCCTGCTCTCGCGCTACATCTCCGAGCGCGGCAAGATCGTGCCCTCCCGCATCACGGCCGTCTCGGCCAAGAAGCAGCGCGAACTCGCCCAGGCGATCAAGCGCGCCCGCTTCCTCGGCCTGCTGCCCTACGTGATCAAGTGAGGCCGGCGCCCCGCGATTGCGCCGAGGCGATGTCCGGGGTACTGACCTAGAGAACGGTCCGGGCGGGCGCCGCCCGGGCATTCCGACGCGAAACGTCGCCTCCCGGACCACCGCCAAGGCCGGGGGGTATGTTGGGGCGGGCCCCGATCCGCCTCTAACCCTGCAGGAAGCAGCGGGACAGCAGGACGATGACGACGATCCTTGCAATCGGCACCGGAGCGGGCCTCGTCTCGGCCCTCCTGTTCGCAGTGGTGATCACCGGATCGCCGCTGGCCGTTCTCCTGTCTTACATTGCGCCGCTGCCCGTCCTCATCGCCGCGCTGGGCTGGAACCACCGGGCCGGAATCGTCGCGACCGCCGCCGGCGCCCTCGCGACGGCCTTCGCCTTCAGCCTCACCGCCGGCGTCACCTTCGCACTCGGCGTCGGCATTCCCGCCTGGTGGCTCGCCTATCTCGCGCTGCTCGGCCGTCCGGCGAGCGCGGGCGAAGTCGAGTGGTACCCGCTCGGGCGCCTGCTCGGCTGGATCGCCGCGGTCGCCGCACTGGTCACGCTCGCCGGCGCCCTTGCCCTCGGCGGCAGCTACGACAGCTATCTCTCCACCATGCGCCAGGCGGTCGAGACGATCCTGAGTGGCCGTCCCGGCGCGCCCGCCAGCGGAACGACCGAACTGCCCGGCGGCATGCCGATGGCCGACCTCGTCAGGATCATCGTTGCCCTGGTGCCGATCATGACCGCGGCCTCCCTGGTGCCGATGCTCGCCGCCAATCTGTGGCTCGCGGCCAAGGTCGTGTCCGTCTCGGGCCGGCTGCCGCGGCCCTGGCCCTCGATCCCGGATCTCGCACTGCCGCGCGAGGCCCTGCCGGCGCTCGCCGTTTCCATCGTGGCGGCACTCGTCGCCGACGGCTTCCCCGCCCTGTTCGCCCAGGCGTTGGCGGGGGCGCTCAGCACCGCCTTCGCCCTGCAGGGCCTGGCGACCGTGCATGCGCTGACGCGCGGCAAGACGAGCCGCGGGGCGCTCCTCGGGGCCGTCTACCTGCTCGTCGTCGTCTTCCTCGTCTGGGTGCTGCCACTGCTCGCGCTCGGTGGCATCGCCGAAGCCCTCTTCCGCCTGCGTGAGCGGTGGGGAGAAGGACTGCCCCGCTCGCGCGACCTGACATCCTGAACGATCCGAACCGACAAAGGAGAACCACCATGGAAGTGATCCTGCTCGAGCGCGTCGCCAAGCTCGGCCAGATGGGCGAGACCGTCCGCGTCAAGGATGGCTTCGCCCGCAATTTCCTGCTGCCGCGCGGCAAGGCCCTGCGCGCCACGAAGGCCAACAAGGAGCGCTTCGAGGCCCAGCGCGCCCAGCTCGAGGCCCGCAACCTCGAGCTGAAGAAGGAGGCCGAGGGCGTGGCCGCCAAGCTCGACGGCGAGAGCTTCGTCGTCATCCGCCAGGCCGGTGAGACCGGCGTGCTCTACGGCTCGGTCGCGGCGCGCGACGTCGCCGAGACGCTGACCGCGGGCGGCTTCACGGTCGGCCGCAACCAGATCGTCCTCAACGCGCCGATCAAGACGCTCGGCCTGCACAACGTGCCGGTCAGCCTGCACCCGGAGGTCGAGGTGAAGGTGACGATCAACGTCGCCCGCAGCCCCGAGGAGGCCGAGCGCCAGGCCCGCGGCGAGGCCGTCACCACGCGCGAGGAGTTGAGCCTCGACGATCTCGGCCTCGAGGTGGGCGCAGCCCTCGCCGAGTCGGCGGAAGGCGAAGCCTGATCTCTCGCATCCCGCAGCTCATGCGTTTCGTGACGGGCGCCGTTTCGACGGCGCCCGTTGCTTTTTGGCCTGCCCGTTCCATATCTTCTTACCGATGCCGGGTGCCGCCCCGAAGCGGCATCGCCCAGAGACGGAGCGGCCCATGGAGGGTTTGCTGCGGTTCGTGCTCGGTCGGCTGATCGGCCGGGGAACGCTTGATGTGGCGGTCGGGGCCGGACGGCCCTTTCGCGTGGGCGACGGGACAGGCGAGCCGCTGGCTGTTCGTCTGTCGGGACGGCGTGCGGCCCTGCGCCTGATGCTCAATGCCGATCTCGCCTTCGGCGAACTTTACATGGACGGCGACCTCGCGGTGGAGCGTGGCGACATCGCCGACGTCATCACCCTCGCCATGACCAATCTCAGGGACTTCCGCCCCAACCTGCCGATTCGCCTGGCGCGCTCCTGGCGAACCGCGGTTCGCTTCCTGCAGCAGCGCAACGTCGCGCGCCGCGCGCGCCGCAACGTGGCGCACCACTACGATCTCGACGGGCGCCTCTACACGTTGTTCCTGGACGCCGACCGTCAGTATTCCTGCGCCTATTTCGAAACGCCCGACCAGAGCCTCGACGATGCCCAGCTCGCCAAGAAGCGGCATATCGCGGCCAAGCTCCTCGTCGAGCCGGGCCAGCGCGTCCTCGACATCGGTTCGGGCTGGGGCGGTCTGGCGCTCTACCTTGCGGAACGCTGCGACGCACGCGTCACCGGCATCACGCTGTCCACCGAGCAGCTCGCCGTGGCGCGCAACCGGGCCAAGGAGCGGAAGCTGCAGGATCGCGTCGATTTCCGCCTCGAGGACTATCGCCACGTGACGGACAGGTTCGACCGCATCGTCTCCGTCGGCATGTTCGAGCACGTCGGCGTGCCCTACTACCGGACCTTCTTCGACACGGCGGCGCGCCTGCTCACCGACGACGGCGTGATGCTCCTGCACTCCATCGGCCGCATGGGCGAGCCGGGCGCGACCAACCCGTGGATCGCCAAGTACATCTTCCCCGGCGGCTACATCCCGGCCCTGTCGGAGGTGCTGCCGGCGATCGAGAAATCGGGCCTCGTCGTCACCGACATCGAGATCCTGCGCCTGCACTATGCCGAGACCCTGAAGGCCTGGCGCGAGCGCTTCCATGCCCGGCGCGAGGAGGTGCTCGCCCTCTACGACGAGCGCTTCTTCCGCATGTGGGACTTCTATCTCGCCGCCTCGGAGATGTCGTTCCGGCACGACGGCATGATGGTCTTCCAGATCCAGCTCGCGAAGCGTCAGGAGGCTGTGCCGCTGACGCGCGATTACATCGGCGCGCGCGAGAACGCGCTCAGGGCGCGCGAGGGCCACCGGCCGGATCTGCGGCTCGCGGGCGAGTAGTCCACCCCGGGGGCGTGACCGGCGCGACACGGTCAATCCGGGTGGCGGCACGGCTGTCAAAGTTTCGTTAACCCTGTGAATCATGGGTGCGCCGGCCGGGCTCGCGCAGGCCATGCGCCGTTCCGCCGGGGCGGCATGCTAGGCTCGCCACATCCGGAATCACGGTTCAGCGAATGTCGTCCGCCAACTCCCTCGTCGCGCGCTTCGAGACGGGGCACGAGCCCGAATATCGCCAGGCTCCCGCCAATATCGACGCCGAGCAGGCCCTGCTCGGCGCCGTCCTCGTCAACAACGAGGCCTATTTCCGCGTGTCCGACTTCCTGGCGCCGGAGCATTTCCACGAACCGGTGCACCGGCGCATCTTCGAGGTGGCGACCGCCCTGATCAAGGCGGGCAAGATCGCCACGCCGATCACGCTCAAGACCTATCTCGGCGACGCCGACCTCGGCGGCGTGACCGTGTCGCAATATCTGGCGCGGCTCGCGGCCGAAGCGACCACCATCATCAACGCCGAGGACTACGGGCGCACGATCCACGACCTCGCGGTGCGGCGCAACCTGATCAGCATTGGCGAGGACCTCGTCAACACGGCCTACGACGCGCCGGTGGAATCCTCCCCGCGCGACCAGATCGAGGAGGCCGAGCGCAAGCTTTATGCCCTTGCCGAGACCGGCCGCTACGACGGCGGATTCCAGCGCTTCGCCGACGCGCTGACGGCGGCGATCGACGTCGCCGCCGCCGCCTACAAGCGCGAGGGCAAGCTCTCCGGCATCGCCACCGGCCTCATCGACCTCGACCGGCAGATGGGTGGCCTGCAGCCCTCCGACCTCATCATCCTCGCGGGCCGCCCGGCCATGGGCAAGACCTCGCTCGCCACCAACATCGCCTTCAACGTCGCCAGGGCCTACCGCGGCGAGAAGCAGCCTGACGGCTCGACGAAGACGGTGAATGGCGGCATCGTCGGCTTCTTTTCGCTCGAAATGTCGGCCGAGCAGCTCGCCACCCGCATCATCGCCGAGCAGTCGGGCGTACCCTCCTACAGGATCCGCCGTGGCGACATCCGCGAGGAGGAGTTCTACAAGGTCACCGAGGCGGCACGCGAAATGCAGATGCTGCCCTTCTACATCGACCAGACGGGTGGCCTCTCCATCGCCCAGCTCGCCGCCCGCGCGCGCCGCCTGAAGCGCCAGCGCGGCCTCGACCTCCTCGTGGTCGACTACCTGCAGCTCCTCTCGGGCTCACAGAGGAAGGGCGACAACCGCGTCCAGGAACTCACCGAAATCACCACGGGCCTCAAGGCACTCGCCAAGGAGCTCGCGGTTCCGCTCATCGCACTCTCGCAGCTCTCCCGCCAGGTGGAAGCGCGCGACGACAAGCGGCCGCAGCTCGCCGATCTGCGCGAATCAGGCTCCATCGAGCAGGACGCCGACGTCGTCATGTTCGTGTATCGCGAGGAATACTACCTGAAGAACAAGGAGCCGAAGCCCGGCACGGAAGAGCATTTCAAGTGGCAGACGGAGATGGATCAGGCACACGGCAAGGCAGAGGTGATCATCGGCAAGCAGCGTCACGGCCCCACAGGCACCGTGCAGCTCTCCTTCCAGGCGGACGTGACGCGCTTCGGTAACCTCGCACAGGAAGACCATCTGCCCGAACAGATGTAATGATCGCGCCAGCAAGGTCCCATCAGACGCGAAGCTGAGAGCCGCATTGACCCACGTCCTCGATCTGCCCCCGCCCGCAACGAGCATCCCCGAGGCCGAGGCCGGCGGCATCCTGACCATCGACCTCGCGGCGCTCGCCGCCAACTGGCGCCTCCTGCGCGACCGGGCGAGAGGTGCCGAATGCGCGGCGGTCGTGAAGGCGGATGCCTACGGCATCGGCATCGAGGCCGCCGTACCGGCGCTGTTCGCTGCCGGCTGCCGCACCTTCTTCGTGGCGCATCTGCAGGAGGCGACGCGGGCGCGCGCCGTCTGCCAGGACGCGACGATCTACGTGCTCAACGGCCTCCTCGTCGGAACGGCGCCGGCCTATGCGACGCATGGCCTGCGGCCGGTCCTCGGCTCCCGGGAGGAGATCGAGGAGTGGGCCGCCTTCTGCCGCGCGGCGGGACGGAGGCTCCCGGCCGCAGTTCATGCCGACACGGGCATGAACCGCCTCGGCCTCAGGGCGGAGGAAGCAGCCGCCCTGGCCGCCGAGGGAGCCCTGCCGGATTTCGAGCCGGCGCTCCTCATGAGCCACCTCGTCTCCGCCGACGAGCCGGACCATCCGGTCACGGCACGGCAGATCGCCGCTTTCCTCGCCCTGCGCGAGCGCTTCCCCGGGGTGCCGGCCTCGCTGTGCAACTCCTCGGGCATCTTCCTGCGCCTGCAGCCACATCTCGACCTGGTGCGCCCGGGCTACGCCCTCTATGGCGGCAATCCGATGCCAGGGGCCGACAATCCGATGCGCCCGGTCGTGCATCTCGCCGGCCGCATCATCCAGCTGCGCTGGGCTGCCGACGGAGAGACGGTCGGCTACAACGCCCACTGGACGGCGCAGGGCCGGCGGCGGATCGCCACCATCTCGGTCGGCTATGCGGACGGCTACCTGCGCGCCGCCAGCGCCACCAACCTGAAGGCCGGCGGCGAGGCCGTGGTGGCAGGGGTCCGCTGCCCCTTCGCCGGTCGCGTGTCCATGGACCTCATCACCATTGACGTGAGCGGCGTGCCCGAAGACAGCATCGCGCGCGGCGACCTCGTGACGCTGATCGGCGACGGTATCGGCATCGACGAGGTGGGCGCCCGCTGCGGCACCATCGGCTACGAGGTGCTGACGAGCCTCGGACGGCGCTACGCGCGCCGCTACGTCGGGTCCTGACGCGTGGCGCGCCGTGGCCCCACCTTCGTCTGCCAGAGCTGCGGCGCCGTCTACGGTCGCTGGCAGGGCAAGTGCGACGCCTGCGGCGCCTGGAACAGCCTCGCCGAGGAGGCGGCCGAAGCGCCCCTGCCCGCGGCAGGCGCCGTGCGCGCGGCGGGGCGCGTCAAGGGGCGCATCTTCGCCCTCGAGGGGCTGAAGGGCGACAGCCGCGAGGCGCCACGCGTCGCCTCGGGCATCGGCGAACTCGACCGGGTGACCGGCGGCGGCTTCGTGCACGGCTCCGTCATCCTGATCGGCGGCGATCCGGGCATCGGCAAGTCGACCCTGCTGATGCAGGCCTGCGCCGCGCTTGCGCGGCGTGGCCTCCGCGTCGCCTACATCTCGGGCGAGGAGGCGGTGGCGCAGGTGCGCCTGCGCGCCGAACGGCTCGGCCTCGCCGACGCTCCCGTCGAGCTGGCGGCCGAAACCAATGTCGAGGACATCGTCGCCACGCTGTCGCAGGGCGCGACGCCGCGGCTCGCCGTCATCGACTCGATCCAGACGATGTGGACCGGCACGGTCGAGGCTGCGCCCGGCACGGTGACCCAGGTGCGCGGCAGCGCGCAGAGCCTCATCCGCTTCGCCAAGACGAGCGGCACGGCCATCATCCTCGTCGGCCACGTCACCAAGGACGGGCAGATCGCTGGCCCGCGCGTCGTCGAGCACATGGTGGACGCGGTCGTCTCCTTCGAGGGCGACAGCGGGCATCACTTCCGCATCCTGCGCGCCGTCAAGAACCGCTTCGGCCCGACGGACGAGATCGGTGTCTTCGAGATGACGGGCCGGGGCTTGTCGGAGGTACCCAATCCCTCCGCCCTCTTCCTCGCCGGGCGCGACCTCTCCGCCCCGGGCACGGCCGTTTTCGCCGGCATGGAGGGCACCCGGCCGCTGCTTGTCGAGATCCAGGCCCTCGTCGCGCCGACCTCGCTCGGCACACCGCGACGCGCCGTCGTCGGCTGGGACCCGGCGCGTCTGTCCATGGTGCTCGCCGTGCTCGAGGCCCACGGTGGCCTCAAGCTCGGCATGCACGACGTCTATCTGAACGTCGCCGGCGGCCTGCGCATCGCGGAGCCGGCAGCCGACCTTGCCGCCGCGGCGGCGCTCGTCTCCTCGCTCGCCGGGGTGCCCCTGTCGCCCGAGACCGTGCATTTCGGCGAGATCGGCCTCTCCGGTGCCATCCGCCCGGTGGCGCAAGCCCCGGCCCGGCTGAAGGAGGCGGCGAAGCTCGGTTTCGCCCGCGCCGTCGCCCCCCCGACGGCGCGCGAGCCGGGCGATGCGCCGCCGCTCGCGCTTGCCGGTGTCGGCCACATCACCGACCTTGTCGCCGCCATCGCGGCGACCGCGCCGCGGGCGCGGCCCGTCTTGCGGCAGGCGGACAGGTGACGCAGCGGTTAACGCGAGCTATACACCGGGCGCCGCCGCTCGATGCGGGCGGCGCCTCGATTCCGTCCTGAGCTGCAGGCCGCGTCCTCCATGCCCGTTGCGCTTCTCGACCTCATCGTCCTCGGCATCGTGCTGATTTCGGCGCTGCTCGCGGCGGTTCGCGGCTTCACCCGCGAGGTGCTCGCCATCGCGTCCTGGGCGGTCGCCGCCGTGGCGGCGCTCGTTCTGCATCCTTACGCACTGCCCTACGTCCGCGAGCACATCTCCAACGCCAATATCGCGCTCGCTGTGGCGATCGCCGCCATATTCCTGGTGACGCTCGTCGTCGTCTCCTTCATCACCGTGCGGCTGTCGGACATCGTGCTCGATTCGCGCATCGGCGCGCTCGACCGCACGCTCGGATTCCTGTTTGGCGCGGCGCGCGGCCTCCTGATCTGCATCGTCGGCTTCATGTTCTTCAACTGGCTCGTGCCGGAGAAGATGCAGCCGGAATGGGCGCGCAACGCCCGGGCCCGCCCCTTCCTGCAGGCGAGCGGCGATCGCCTGATGGCGATGTTGCCCGACGACCCCGAAAGCACCATCTTGCAGAAGCTGAAGCGGCCGAAGACGGACGGGGAGCCGTCCGAGCCGCCCGCCGAAGCGGAGCCGCGCGCCCCCGGCACATCGCCGGCGACACCGGGTCAGCGTTCGGACAACGGCACGCGGCCGGGTTACAATCAGGCCGACCGGCGGGGGCTCGAGCAGCTCGTCGGCGGCACGGCCAGGGGACATGTGCAAGGGGCTGCGACCCAACGGTGACGGCAACCCGCCTTCGGCGAGTGCTGCGCGACGGATGACGGTGGTGGGCGACCGTCGGAGGAGGCCATGGCCCGCGAGGCGGGCGATGGCGAGGTGCTTGCGAGCGAGACGATGAACGAGTTCGATCTGGACGGCGATACGCTGCGCGAGGAGTGCGGCGTTTTCGGCATTTTCGGCCATCCCGACGCGGCGGCGATCACCGCCCTCGGCCTGCACGCCCTGCAGCACCGCGGACAGGAGGCGGCCGGTATCGTCTCCTTCGACGGCAAGCGTTTCCATTCCGAGCGCCGTCATGGCCTCGTCGGCGACAATTTTTCCGACCGCAGCACCATCGAACGCCTGGCCGGCTCGGTCGCCATCGGCCACGTGCGCTATGCCACCACGGGCGAGACCGTCCTGCGCAACGTGCAGCCGCTTTTCGCCGAACTCGGCGGCGGCGGGTTCGCCGTGGCCCACAACGGCAACCTGACCAATGCGCTGACGCTCAGGCGCGAGCTTGTACGGGACGGTGCCATCTGCCAGTCGACGAGCGATACGGAGGTCATCCTCCATCTCGTCGCGCGCAGCCGGCGCACGCGCTTCGTCGACCGCTTCATCGACGCGCTGCGCCAGATCGAGGGAGCCTATTCCTTCGTCGGGCTGACCAACAAGAAGCTCGTCGGCGCGCGCGATCCGCTCGGCATCCGCCCGCTGGTGCTCGGCGAGCTCGACGGCCGCTACATCCTCGCCTCCGAGACCTGCGCGCTCGACATCATCGGCGCGCGTTTCATCCGCGATGTCGAGAACGGCGAGATCGTGGTCATTTCCGACACGGGGCTCGAATCGATCAAGCCCTTCCCGCCGCAGCCAATGCGGCCCTGCATCTTCGAGTACATCTATTTCGCCCGGCCGGATTCCATCGTCCACGGCCGCAATGTCTATGAAGTGCGCAAGCGCATGGGCGCGGAACTCGCGCGCGAGGCGCCCGCCGCGGCCGACGTGGTCGTGCCCGTGCCGGATTCCGGCGTGCCGGCGGCCATCGGCTATGCGCAGAGCTGCGGCATTCCCTATGAGCTCGGCATCATCCGCAACCATTATGTCGGCCGCACCTTCATCCAGCCGACGCAGTCGGTGCGCGAGCTCGGCGTGCGCATGAAGCATTCCGCCAACCGCGGCGCCGTCGCCGGCAAACGCATCGTCCTCGTCGACGATTCGATCGTGCGCGGCACGACGTCGGTGAAGATCGTGAAGATGATGCGCGATGCAGGGGCTACGGAGGTGCACTTCCGCATCGCGAGCCCGCCGATCGCCTATCCCGACTACTACGGGATCGACACGCCGGTGCGCGAGAAGCTGCTCGCCGCCACGCACAGCCTCGAGGAGATGCGCGCCTATATCGGGGCCGATTCCCTCGCCTTCCTGTCGGTCGACGGCGTCTATCGCGCCGTCGGCTACGAGGGCCGGGACCCGGTATGTCCGCAGTTCACCGACCACTGCTTCACTGGCGACTATCCGACACCGCTGACCGATATCAGCGGCGAGGCGACGCCGCAGGTGTCGCTGCTCGCCGAGGCAGGCTGAGGCGGCTCCCAAGAGTGCCCCCGGCCCGCCTCCGCGGGCCGGGGGCTTTTTCCTGCAGTTCTCTCAGATCACGAGGACGCGCGTGCCGACCGGCACGCGTTGGTAGAGGTCCATGACCTCGTCGTTCATGAGGCGCACGCATCCCGAAGAGACGGCCTGGCCGATGGAAGCCGCCTCCGAGGTGCCGTGGATGCGATAGAGCGTGTCCCGGCCGTTCTGATGGAGATAGAGCGCACGCGCGCCCATCGGGTTGTCGATGCCGCCGGCCATCATCAGCGGCAGTTCCGGCTGGCGCTTGCGCATGTCCGCCGGCGGATACCAGTTCGGCCACACGGCCTTGCGCGCCACGTCGGCGCGTCCGGACCATGAGAAACCCTCGCGCCCGATGCCGCAGCCGTAACGCAGCGCCTGCCCTCCCTCGAAGACGAGGTAGAGGAAGAAGTTGTGCGTGTCGACGACGATGGAGCCGGGCCGCTCCCTCCCCTCGTAGGCGACGAGCTGGCGCCGGTAGATCGGATCAAAGGGCTCGGCATTGGCAGCGAGATGAAGCGCCTGGGCGTCGAGCGCCTTGTGGTCGATGGCAGCAAGAGCCGCCGGGGCGGACAATGCCAGGCTCGCCGCCGGCAAGGCCGCCAGGGCGGAACATTTGAGGAAAAGTCTGCGATCGAGCGTCATGATGGTCCTGTCGAAGGAATGGCCCGACGGCGCCTCGGCGCGAGCGCGCACGAGCGACCATCGTTGCCGGGTGCGGGATGGGTCGGTGGGGACGGGTCAGCCGCGCAGCGGCCCCTTCGGCGGTTCGAGCGGCGGCGACCGATCGGCCGACGGCGGCATGGCCGCGGCCCTCGCCGGCGCGAGGCGCATCGCCCCGCTGCCAGGCGCGCAAGCGGGAGCGGTCGGCAGGATGCCGTGCAGGCAGGGCCGCTTGTCACCCGCCGGCGCAGGTAACGTCTCGCCCCTCTCCGCGGCGTCGGCCGAGAGCGCGAAAACGTGCTCCGTCGCGGCGACGATGGCCGCCGCGCGGGCTGTGCTGCCCGCGATCACATAAGCCTTGCCGAGGCCAAGGCCGAGGACGAGCGCGATGCTGATCGCCACCGCCAGCAGACGGCGCCGCGCAAACCAGGCCGCTGCCCCGGCGGAGCGCGGCGTGCGGCGCAGGGATCGCAGGCTCGCAGCACCAAACATCTTGCGCACTCTCTCGACCATCCGCTGCCGGCGCCGAGCGGGAGCGGCATGAAAATAGCCATAACATCAACAACTTAGGCACGATCCCCGGCTCGCGAGCACCGAGGCTGAGCGGCGGCTCGCATCCGGGCCGGGCACCGGCTTGCCCGCCGCGGGGTTTGCTCGCACGGGATGAGAGTGAATCGCGACGCAATGGGGCAAATTTGGGCAGGCACCGCGGTATCATATGCATTCCCGGCGCCTGTTGCCGATATCACACAGTCCCGTGCCTCACGGCCCTCGCCTCGGCCTCCCGGAGGTGGTAGGTCGAGCGCCGGCCCTTTCCAGAAGAGCAAGCAGTCCCGCAATGTCCCGACCTCTCGACGAACGCATCGCCCTGGTCACCGGCGCGTCCCGCGGCATAGGCCGCGCCGTGGCACTCGAACTCGCGCGGGCAGGCGCCCATGTCATCGCGCTCGCCCGCACGGTGGGTGCCCTGGAAGAGCTCGACGACGATATCCGGGCGGTCGGCGGCCAGGCGACGCTCGTTCCTCTCGATCTGAAGGACTACGAGGCGCTCGACCGCCTGGGTGCGGCGATCTACGAGCGCTGGGGCAAGCTCGACGTCTTCGTGGCGAACGCCGGCATCCTCGGCAGCCTGTCCCCGATCGGCCACATCGACCCGAAGACGTGGGACGACGTCATGGCCATCAACGTGACGGCGAACTGGCGCCTCGTCCGCTCGCTCGACCGGCTGCTGCTCGCTTCGGACGCCGGCAGGGCGGTGTTCCTGTCCTCGGGGGCAGCGCACAGCTGCCGCGCCTACTGGGGCCCCTACTCCGCCTCCAAGGCCGCGCTGGAGGCCATCGCCCGCACCTACGCCGAGGAAACCCGGACGACCCCGGTGCGCGTCATGATCGTCAATCCGGGGCCGTTGCGCACCGCCATGCGGCGCTCGGCCATGCCGGGCGAGGACCCGATGACGCTCAGGACGCCTGAGGAACTCGCCCCGCGCATCCTGGAGCTCGTGACGCCGGCCTGGAAGGACAGCGGCCTCATCTACGATTTCCCGCAGGATGCGCTGCTGCGCCCGCAGATGCCCGTCCCCGTCGCGTGACGGACGCCCCGCCCTGCCCGCGCGCCTCAGCGCCGCTCGCCCTTGTCGTAGGGGTTCTTGCCCATGCGCAGCGCGAGCCGGATCGGCACGCCGGGCAGGTCGAAGGCTTCGCGCAGGCCGTTGACGAGGTAGCGCGTGTATGATTTCGGCAGGGCGTCGAGCTGGTTGCCGAAGATGGCAAAATGCGGCGGCCGGCTCTTCACCTGGGTCATGTAGCGAATCTTGATGCGCCGGCCGGCCACGGCCGGCGGCGGGTGCATCTCCAGCACGTCGCCGAGCCAGCGGTTGAGCTGCGCCGTCGCGATCCTCCGGTTCCAGACGTCGTGAGCCTGCAGGACGGCCTGCATCAGGCGGTCGACGCCCTCGCCCGCGAGCCCCGAGACGGGCACCACCTCGACGCCCTTGACCTGCGCGAGGAGGCGTGAGGCCTCCTCCTTCAATTCCTTGAGCAGGCCGGGCTTGTCGGCGACGAGGTCCCACTTGTTGAGGCCGACGACGAGCGCCCTGCCCTCGCGTTCGACAATATCGACAATCGTCAGGTCCTGCTTCTCGAAGGGAATGGTGGCGTCGAGCAACACCACGACCACCTCCGCGAAGCGCACGGCCCGCAGGCCGTCGGCGACCGAGAGCTTCTCGAGCTTGTCGTCGACGCGCGCACGCTTGCGCATGCCGGCGGTATCGAAGAGCTTCACGGCACGCCCGCGCCACTTCCAGTCGAGCGAGATGGAATCACGGGTGATCCCCGCCTCGGGCCCCGTGAGCAGCCGTTCCGCACCCACCATGCGATTGATCAGGGTGGACTTGCCGGCATTGGGCCGCCCTACGATGGCGACGCGGATGGGACGATCGGCCTCCACCCCGTCGGTCTCCTCGCCGGCTTCCTCCGCATCGTCCGGCTGGGGCAGCACAGCGGCGAGCGCATCGTAGAGCTCCCCCATGCCCTCCCCGTGCTCGGCGGAGATCGGCACCGGATCGCCCAGGCCGAGGGCGAAGGCCTCATAGGCGCCTTCGATGCCGCCGCGCCCCTCCGCCTTGTTGGTGAGGAGAATGACCGGCTTGCCGGAGCGCCGCACGAGATCCGCGAACTGGCGGTCCATCGGCGTCAGGCCGGCGCGCGCGTCCACGACGAACAGCACCACGTCCGCTTCCGAGATCGCGGCCTCGGTCTGCGCACGCATGCGGCCGACGAGGGTGGTCTCGTGCGCGTCCTCGAGCCCCGCCGTGTCGACGATGGTGAAGGCCAGGTCTCCGAGCCGCGCCGCGCCCTCCCGGCGGTCGCGCGTGACGCCCGGCCGGTCGTCGACAAGCGCCAGCTTCTTGCCCACGAGGCGATTGAAGAGCGTCGACTTGCCGACGTTCGGGCGGCCGACGATGGCGACGACTGGAGCCATGGAAAA
Organism: Chelatococcus albus; assembly: GCF_030067675.1. Lineage (GTDB taxonomy): Bacteria > Pseudomonadota > Alphaproteobacteria > Rhizobiales > Beijerinckiaceae > Chelatococcus_A > Chelatococcus_A albus. The sequence goes on from NZ_JASJEV010000001.1 coordinate 392,244, forward strand.
CGTGCCTGACCGGCCTTTGGCCGGTTTACTGCTTCGTGACGGGGCCGCCGCGCACGAGGCCGAGATAGATCTCGGCCCGCTGACGCAGACTGCCCTGGGTTTCGCGATCCGCGACGATCTGGTCGAACCAGCGACCGGCCGCCTCGTAGTCGCCGGCCTTCAGCGCGGCGAGGCCGAGGAGTTCGCGAGCCGAGTGGCGCCATGCGCTGGACGGAGCCGCCAGCGGCTCGAGCTTGGCCGACACCGCCCTGGGGTCGAGGCCGTCGAAGCGCAGCATGACGGCGCGCAGGCGTGCCAGATCCTGCAGAAGACCGCCAACCGTCGTGTCAGCCGCCAGCGCGTCGAAGGCCGCGGCTCCCGCCTCGGGATCGCGCTTGCCAACCTCGGCGGCGAGGCGGAAGCGGGCCAGGGTGCGGTAGCCGTTCGGCGCGTCCTTGGCGACGGCCTCCAGTGTGCGCTCGGCCTCCTCGCCCTTGCCGTCGCGGGCCAGCGTCAGGGCTTCCTCGAAGCGCGCGCCGGCGGCCTCGGCCTTCTGCGTTTCGCGATGCTGCCAGTAGCGCCACGCGCCTGTGGCGATGACGAGGAGGATCGCCAGGCCGATGACGATGTTGCCGTACCGGGCCCAGAGCGCGGCTGCCTTGTCGCGCCGCAGTTCCTCGTCGATTTCGCGAAAGATGTCGGTCATCGAGCCGTCAACCGCTGCCCCGCGCCTGGCGCGGATGAATTTCGTCCGGACGGTCGCCTAGCACAGTCACCGCCCAAAGGCGAGCGTCCTTGCCCCCTCTCCTCACCGCGTGGCCAGCGCGGGAGCGATCCGCCAGCCATTCGGCGAGGCACGACGTTCTCGCAAGGCGGGCTCAGAATGACAGCAAGCCGACCTGCACCGCCGTGGTGACGACGAGGAGCGTGGCGAGCGCCACGTGTACGGCCCTCGCTCCGACCGGGCTGCGCAAGATGCGCGCCAGAGAGGTGCCCACCAGCAGCCAGGCGATGTGGATGGCGACGATCATCGCCGTCAGGACAGCCGTCTTGACGACGGCATCGAGCGTTGCGGCACCGTCCACGACGCCCGTGCCGGTGAAGACGGCAGTGATGGCGAACCAGGCCTTGGGATTGGCAACGGCGAGCAGAAAGCCGCCGGTGAAGGACGGTGCCGAAAGGTTCGCGCCCGCTTCAGCCAGCGGAGGCGCGGTGGCGATCCTGAACGCCAGATAGAGGATATAGGCGGCCGAGGCCGCGACGAGCACCGGTGCGACCTGGGGCAAGGCCTGCAGCAGGGCGACGACGCCGGCGGCGATGCCGAGCAACACTGTCGTCGTGCCGGCGACGAGGCCACTCACATAGCCCAGGGAGCGGCGAAAGCCGAAGGCCGCACCGACCGCCGTAACGCTGATGGTCGAAGGTCCGGGACTGCCCATGACGATGCTGGCCGAAAGCACGAGCGGCGGAAGGGCATGCCAGGCCTCCGACGGCAAGGCCCCCTGTTCGATCATCGGTTTTCCCCTATTTTTCGCGATGTCGCAGAAAGGCTATTGCGAGGCGGGATGCCGCGTCTTGAACGGCTGTGCGGGCAGGCTGGCTGTGCGAACCGCATCAGGATCGCCGGCGGCGCTGCGGGCATAGAGCGTATGGAGGCCCATTTTTACGGGCGGGCCTATGCGCCGCACCGGCACGACACCTACGCCATCGGCATCACGCTTTCGGGCGTGCAGAGCTTCCGCTACCGGGGCGAACAGCGGTACAGCCTGCCCGGCCAGTGCCATATCCTGCACCCGGACGAAGTGCACGACGGCAGCGCCGGTACCGAGGCGGGCTTCGGCTACCGCATCGTCTACATCGACCCGGGCCTCGTGCGGGAGGCGCTCGGGGGCGGCGCGCTGCCTTTCGCATGCGAGCCCGTCGTCGATGTGGCACGCCTGCCGCCGGGCTCGGTCCAACAGATCTGGGATTTCGATCGCGCCGTCGACGAAGCCGAGCGCACCGACATCACGGTTGCGGCCCTTGCGGTGCTGGCCCCCCTCTCCCTGGGAGCCGAGACATCACCCGGCCCGCTCGCCCTGCCGGCGCTGGCGCGCGTGCGCGAGGCGATCGCCGTCGCACCGGCGCGACGTCTTTCGCTGGAGCGGCTCGAACACCTCTCCGGCCTCGACCGCTGGACCCTGGCGCGCCAGTTCCGCGCCGCCTACGGCACCAGCCCCAGCCGTTTCCGGACGATGCGGCAGCTCGACGAGGTGCGCCGCCTGTTGAGGGCCGGCACGCCACCCGCCGAAGCCGCGCTCGCCGCCGGCTTCGCCGACCAGAGCCACATGACGCGACATTTCAAGAGCGCCTACGGCATGACGCCGGTGCGATGGCTGGCTGCCGTGACGGCGCGTCGTCGGTGAGTGCAATCCGCTACTCGGCCCTCGTGCCCTTCTCGCCGTCGTGGAGGCCCTGTTCGGGACCGCTGGGGCGGGGGCCGCCGTAAGTGTGCGCAGCGGACGGGAAAGCGCGGGCGCGTACCTCGGCAGCGTAGGACCCGACGGCCTCGCCGACGGCCCGCCCGAGCTCGGCGTAGCGCTTCACGAATCTCGGCACCCGCTCGCTCAATCCCAGCATGTCCTCGAGCACGAGGATCTGGCCGTCGCAGGCGGCGGAGGCGCCGATGCCAATGGTGGGTACCGCAAGCGCGCGCGTGATGTCCGCCGCCAGAGGCTCGGCCACCGCCTCTATCACGACGCAGAAGGCCCCCGCCTCCGCCACGGCGCGGGCATCGGCCGCAATAAGCTGCCGCTCGGCTTCGTCCCGCCCGCGCGCGCGGAAAGAGCCGAGCTGATTGATCGCCTGCGGGGTGAGGCCGACATGGCCGATGACGGGCACGCCGCGCGCGACGAGAAACCGGATCGTCTCGGCCATGCCCACGCCCCCCTCGAGCTTCACGGCCGTACAGCCCGTCTCCTTCAGCACACGCGCGGCCGTGCGGAAGGCAGCCTCGGGACTCTCCTCGTAGCTGCCGAAGGGCAGGTCGACGGCAACGAGCGCCCGGCGCGAGCCGCGCACCACCGCCTGGCCCTGCAGGATCATGAGGTCGAGCGTCACGGGCACCGTGGACTCGAGCCCCTGCGCCACCATGCCGAGGGAATCCCCGACGAGCAAAATGTCGCAATGCGGATCGACGAGCCGCGCCATGTGGGCGTGGTAGGCCGTGAGCGCCACGATGGGTTCTCCACCCTTGCGGGCGCGGATGTCGGGCACGCTGACGCGGCGGATATCAGCCGAAACGGACATGGGGGCCCCCTTTACCCGATGACCGGCACGCCGATGAGAAGGGGGTGCAGCCATCGCACGATGGCGGCATAGGCGACCACTCCCACGACGACCGCAATCACGTCGTTGCGCACACCGCCATAGGGAATGGGCAGCCCGCTCGGCTCGTCCGGCGCTTCACCGCGATGCGGTCGACGATGGCCCAGACGAGGAAGGCCCCGAAGAGGACGATCGAGCCGACGTCACCATTGGCGAGCAGATGGGCCGCGGCCCAGATCTTGATCGCCGCCAGCATGGGATGCTTCAGGCGCTGCCTGATCTCCCCCGGGACATAGGCTGCGACCAGCAGGATCATGGCCGGCAGCATCAGCGCCAGGGCCAGATGCCGCGTCCACACCGGGGGATCCCAGACGGCGACGTAGCCGGCGGCGCGATAGCGTCCGTAACCCCAGACGATCAGGACGAGCCCGACGGCCGAGACCAGCGAGAAGAGGATCTTGTATGTCCCTTCGCCAAGGCGGCCGACCAGCGTGGCGCGCGCGCCCCGCGCCATGACGAGGCTATGGGACAGGAAGAAGACGACGAGGCCGAGAAGCAGAATCGTCATGAGCATGCCGTGTCCGTGGAACGGGTCCAGACAGTCTGCGAAGGCGCGCCCGGATGCAAGGCGGTACCCGCATACGCCCTGGTCCGACTGGGGATCACGAGCTCGTGAAGCTGCCACAACCTCTGCGAGCTATGAAGAATCGAAACATCTTCAGGCGTTGTTAAACCGCGGCCCACACTCTCGACGGGCTCCAGAGCGTTCCTGGCACTCGGCGTCGTCTCCGTCGCCCGAGACGGCGGGAAGCGGCGGATGACGGCGAGAGAACAGGCCATGACACATCGCGAGCGGCTTGAGGTGAGCCTCGCATGCGTCGCCTTCGCCCTCGGTCTCGCGGCCGTCGTCGTCCTTCCCTCTGATCCGACGGAGGTGGCGGTTGTCGCCGGCCCCTTCGCCCCGCGGGGCGAAGCAGTCCGCATTGCGGTGGCGGCCGGTGGCCTTCTCGTGCGCGACGGCGGTTTCCAGGCGGTCGTCATCACCCGTGGCAACGGAAGCGATTTCGTCGGGCGCCTGCGCGCGGCCGGGGCATGGCTCGTGCTCGATCCGCGCGTGGTCGCCGGTTGTTCCGGCATTTCAAGGATCATCGCCAGGGGATGGACATGCAGGCTCTCGACGATCTGCGCTTGAAGTTCAGCCGCGTGTTGATCGTCTGGATCTGGATCAACGCACTCGTCATCCCCATCATCGCCGTGCTACGCGGCGTCACGCCTGTTTCTACCGTCGCACCCGTCGGCTTCGGCTTCGCCGTCGTCACCACGCTGCTGTGGCGCCGGGCCCCGATCGGGGCGGCGACGCGCATCGTCTCGAGCCTTGCTTTGGCCGGCTACGCGGCACTCGCGCTGTATGGATTCGCGCGGAGCGACCTGCAGATGGACGTCCACATGTACTTCTTTGCCATGCTGGCCTTCACCGCCGGCTGGTGCGACTGGCGTCCGCTGGTGGCCGAAGGCACGGCCATCTCCTTGCACCATCTCGCTTTCAACTACCTGCTGCCGGCGGCCGTCTTTCCCGGGCAGAGCGAACCGGGCCGCGTCCTGCTGCATGCATTCCTCGTGTTCATCCAGGTCATCGCGCTCGTCTGGCTGTGCCAGCGGCTGCGCGAGGCTTTCATCGCCACCGAGACCGCGATGCGCGAGGTCACCATCGCCTCCGAGATGGCGCGACGCGCCGAGGAGCGTCGCCAGCAGGCCGAGGCCGAGGCCGAGCGCGGAGCCGAGATCGCACGGCTCACCTCCAGGTTTCGCCACGACGTCGACCGCCTTCTGCACTCGGTGGTTTCGGACATGCGCTGCATGGACATGACGGCCCAGGGGCTCGCCGCCATCGCCCGCGAGACGGCCACCCGCGCCACCGGACTGTCGAACGCGTCTGACCGCATGGCCGTGATGGTCGGCGAGGCGTCGACGAGTGCCGAGGGCCTCAATGCCGTGGTGCGCGAGGTCACCGGCCGCGTCTGCCATACGACGGACATCCTCAGGCACGCGCGCGTCACGGCGCAGGATACGAACGCCTCCGTGGGCCACCTGTCGGCCGAGACGGAACGCATCGGCGAGGTGGTGCAGATGATCCGGGCCATCGCCGACCAGACCAATCTCCTCGCCCTCAACGCCACGATCGAGGCGGCGCGGGCCGGCGACGCGGGGCGCGGCTTCGCCATCGTCGCGAGCGAGGTCAAGTCGCTCGCCACCCACACGGCGCAGGCGACCCATGACGTGGCGCAGCGCATCGACGCCGTGCGGACTTCGAGCGAGACCGCCGTGGGCGCCATTCGCGTCATCGCCGGGACCGTGGACGAAGCCGCGGCGTCGATGACTCAGATCGCCGGCAGCCTGCACACCCAGGACGCCTCGGCCGAGAACATCGTGCAGTCGATCCGGACGGCGACGAACGAGACGGAGGTCGTCGCGCAGGATGCGACGGCCCTCGAAAGGGCCGTTGCACGCATGACCGTCGTCGCCGAACGGGTGCTCTCCACCTCGAGCTGCGTGACCCGCGCCACGGAGGAGCTCAATCAGCACATCGAGCAGTTCCTCGGGCGGATAAGGCCCGTCGCGGCGCTCGTCGACGTCCCCGTGGAAACGGACGGCCAGGCTGCGGCCTGAGGCCCGCCGAAGCCCGCCAGGCCGCCCGCCGAGCTGGCCGCGCCTATTCCGCAGCGGCGGCGAGCGTCGCGGGATCGAGCCCCATGCGCCGCGCGACCCCTTCCCCGTAGGCGGGATCGGCCTTGTGGAAATGCGCGATCTGGCGGCGCACGATGTGCTCGGGCACGCCGGCCATGGCGACCGCGATATTGTCGATGAGTTGCCGCCGCTGGTCCGCAGTCATGAGGCGGAAGAGATCGCCGGCCTGGGTGTAGTCGTCGTTGCCCTCGCGATGGTCGTAGCGATCGGCGTCGCCCGAGATCTTCAGGGGAGGCTCGGCGAAGCGCTCGTCCTGAGCTGGACCGCCGACGGAGTTCGGCTCGTAATAGGCGTCCGGATTGGCGGGCCCGTCGAGCCGCATGGCGCCGTCGGCGTGATAGGCATGCACCGGGCAGCGCGGCCGGTTCACCGGGATCTGGTGGTGGTTGATGCCGAGCCGGTAGCGGTGGGCGTCCGCATAGGAGAAGAGCCGCGCCTGCAGCATCTTGTCCGGCGAGAAGCCGACGCCGGGAACGATGTTGGCGGGCGTGAGGCCGGCCTGTTCCACCTCGGCAAAATAGTTCTGCGGATTGCGGTTGAGCTCGAGGATGCCGACCTCGATCAGCGGGTAGTCGGCGTGCGGCCACACCTTCGTCAGGTCGAAGGGATTGTAGCGGGTCTTCTCGGCATCCGTCTCCGGCATCACCTGCACGCAGAAGCGCCAGCGCGGATAATCGCCGCGCTCGATCGCCTCGTAGAGATCGCGCTGGGCGGATTCGCGGTCCTTGCCCACCACGGCTTCCGCCTCGGCATTCGTCCAGGTGGCGATGCCCTGCATCGACTTGAAGTGGAACTTCACCCAGAAGCGCTCGCCCGCGGCATTGATGAAGGAGAATGTGTGCGAGCCGTAGCCGTTCATCTGGCGATAATTCTGCGGCAGGCCGCGATCCGACATGAGGATCGTCACCTGATGCAGGCTCTCCGGCGACAGCGACCAGAAATCCCACATGGCCGTCGGCGAGCGCAGATTCGTGCGCGGATGGCGCTTCTGCGTGTGGATGAAGTCTGGGAACTTCAGCGGATCGCGCACGAAGAATACCGGCGTGTTGTTGCCGACGATGTCCCAGTTGCCCTCCTCCGTGTAGAAGCGCAGGGCGAAGCCGCGCACGTCGCGCTCGGCGTCCGCCGCTCCCCGCTCGCCGGCAACGGTGGAGAAGCGCAGGAAGGCCTCGGTCGTCTTGCCGACCTCGGCGAAGACTCTCGCCTTCGAGTAGCGGGTGATGTCATTGGTGATGGTCAAGGTGCCGTAGGCGCCGGAGCCCTTGGCGTGCACGGTGCGCTCGGGGATGCGCTCGCGGTTCTGGTGGGCGAGCTTCTCAAGGAGCTGGAAATCCTGCAGGAGCACCGGCCCGCGCGGCCCCGCGGTGAGCGAATTCTGGTTGTCTGCGACCGGAGCGCCGTTGGCAGTGGTCAACATCGGCCTGGACATCGGCTCTTCTCCCTTCCTGAGCGGGATTCGCATGGCGGTATCGATGTCCACATTGGAATGGTGACAGACAATAAGGTCCAATCGGATTGCCTTGGCCTCTCGATCAGATAATCTGATCTTCATGATCACGATGCGGCAGTTGCGCTATTTCGAGGCCCTTTCGCGCCATCGCCATTTCGGCCGCGCGGCCGAGGAATGCGCCGTCACGCAGCCGGCCCTGTCGATGCAGATCCAGGAGTTCGAGGCGGCGCTCGGCACGCCCCTCGTCGAACGGCGGCGCGGCGAGGCGCAGATCACGGAGGTCGGGCAGGAGGTGGCGCGTCGCGCCCGCGACATCCTCGCCGAGGTGCGCGATCTCGCCGAATATGCCCGAGCGGCGAGCGGCGTGCTCGCCGGCCCCTTCGCGCTCGGGGCCATCCCCTCGGTCGCGCCCTATCTCCTGCCGACCGCCCTGCCGCGCATCCGCGAGAGCTTTCCGGCGCTCGAACTGGCCCTGCGCGAAACGCAAACGGCGACCCTCGCTGGCGAGCTTCTGGGCGGCCGTCTCGATGCGATCCTCGTTTCGCTGCCGATCGACCACCCGGATCTCGAGACGATGCCGCTGTTCGAAGATGTCTTCCTGCTCGCCGCGCGGGCGGACAGCCGCCTGGCCCGGGCCGGCCCGGTGGAGCCCGCGCTGCTCGGGGGGGAGCGCCTCCTTCTGCTCGAAGAAGGGCATTGCCTGCGCGATCAGGCGCTCGCCTATTGTGGAGGGGTCTCCGCGTCGGCACGCGAACAGTTCGGCGCGACGAGCCTGTCGACCGTCGTGCAGCTCGTTGCCAACGGCTATGGGGTGACGCTCGTGCCGGAGATCGCCGTGCCGGTTGAAGTGGCGGGCGATGCCCGCGTCGCCCTCGCCCGGTTCGGCGCGCCGCAGCCGCAGCGCGTCATCGGCCTCGCCTGGCGCAAGAGCTCGCCGCGTACGCGCGACTTCGCCGCGCTCGGCGAGGTCATCGCCGCGGCCGGCCGCGCGGTCGTGGCCGAGGCCCGGGTGGCACAAGCCTGAGCCGCGGCCCTCAGGGCTCGAGCGAGACCGGGATCTTCAGGTAGTGAATGCCGTCGCGTTCGGGCGGCGGCAGCTTGCCGGCACGGATGTTGACCTGGATCGACGGCAGCAGGAGGAGCGGCGTCGGCAGCGTGGCATCGCGCCTCTCGCGCATGGCCACGAATTCCTCCTCCGTAACGCCCGCATGAACGTGTACGTTCTTGGCCCGCTCCTCGGCGACTGTCGTTTCCCAGGCGAAATGGTCCCGACCGGGGGGTTTGTAGTCGTGGCACATGAAGAGCCGCAGGTCGTCCGGCAGGGACAGGAGCCGCTGGATGGAGCGATAGAGCGCCCGTGCGCTGCCGCCGGGAAAATCGGCCCTAGCAGTCCCGTAGTCGGGCATGAACAGGGTGTCGCCGACGAAGACCGCGTCGCCGATCCGGTAGGACACGCAGGCCGGCGTGTGCCCCGGCGTATGGATGACCTCCACCTCGATCGCCCCGAGCAGGAAGCGTTCGCCATCCTTGAAGAGATGGTCGAATTCGCTGCCGTCGCCGCTGACGTCCAAGGCGTTGAAGACGGGGCGGAAGATCTTCTGCACGTCGCGGATATGCTCGCCGATCCCGACCTTGGCGCCCGTCTTGAGCTTGATGTAGGGGGCCGCCGACAGGTGGTCGGCATGCGCGTGGGTTTCCAGCACCCAGGCGACGGAGAGGCGCTTCGCCTCCGCCGCCTTCAGGATCGCGTCGGCCGACCGGCTCGAGCCGCGGCCCGTGCGGTGGTCGAAGTCGAGCACCGGATCGATCACGGCGGCCACGCGCATGCCGGGATCGTGGACGAGATAGCTCACCGTGTTGGTCGCCTCGTCGAAGAACGCCTCGATCTCGGGCCTGGCAAACGTGGTCATGATCCGAATCCCCAACCGACCCGGACGGCTTGCCGAGCCGGTCGCCCGCCTGCGGGTCGGGGCCCCGCCCGCCGCCTCGGAGCGCCGTTCGCTCCGCGCCACGGCGCCCCGGCAGCGAACCAGCCGGCCGCGGTTCAGCCGACGTCGACGATGCGGGTGCGCGACAGCCGCTCCCGCGCCTTGTCGAGCGCCTTCGCCTCGGCTTCTTCCCGGGTTGCGCCCTCGCCGCGCGCGATGCGCGCGCCGGGGCTCACGTTGTCCACCTCGCAGAGAAAGTGCTCGCCGAGACGGTAGGACACGACGCCGACCGCCCAGCCGGCGAGCGCATCGTGCCGGCGTCGATAGTCCTGCGGGCGTTGGACGGACCGGGTGCTCATGCGGCCCCCGTGCCCATGCGCTCGGGGCCCCGCTCGACGGGCGCGCGCACCATGTTGCCCCACTCGGTCCAGGAGCCGTCGTAGTTCTTCACGTCCTTGAAGCCGAGCAGGTACTTGAGCGCGAACCACGTGTGGCTCGACCGCTCGCCGATGCGGCAGTAGGCGATCGTCGGCCTGTCGGCCGTGACGCCCTTGCCCCCGTAAAGCGCGGCGAGTTCGTCCGCCGACTTGAAGCTGCCGTCCTCGTTGCAGGCCTGGCCCCAGGGTATGTTCTTCGCGCCCGGGATATGGCCGCCGCGCTGGCAGGTTTCGGGCAGGCCGGGAGGCGACAGGATCTTGCCGGTGAACTCGTCGGGGCTGCGCACGTCGACCAGGGCGCAGCCGTCGGCCTCCAGGGCGCGCTTGACGTCCGGCAGGAAGGCCCGCAGCGAGAAGTCGGGCTCCATGGCGCGGTAGGTGGCCCCGGCCACCTTGGGCACGTCGCTCGTCAGCTCGCGTCCTTCCGCGAGCCATTTCTTGCGTCCGCCGTTCATCAGGCGCACGTCGTCGTGACCGTAGATCTTCATCTGCCAGAGCGCCCAGGCGGCGAACCAGTTGTTGTTGTCGCCGTAGAGAATGACGGTGGTGTCGTTGCCGACGCCGGATTCAGCCATCAGCCGCTCGAAGGCGTCCTTCGGGATGATGTCGCGCTCGACGGTGTCGCAGAGCTGCGTCGTCCAGTTCCAGGCGATGGCGCCCGGCACGTGGCCCTGGTCATAGGCCGTGGTGTCGACGTCGACCTCGACGAGGCGCAGACCGGGATCGGCCGCGTGCTCGGCAACCCAGGCCGTCTCGACGAGCATTTCAGGATGAGCATATTCGGACATGCCACGCCTCCCGTACTGACCCGATGTCTGGGATCAGGCGGCGCCGGCCACGAACGGGAAAGACGCTTCACCCCGCGGCCGTTCCGTCTATTTCCATGCCTTCATGCCCCTCGGCCCGCGGGAGGTGACTCTAGCACCGAGCAATGGCCGGTTGGAGTCGCTAGTGCCGCGCAAACCGGCCGCTCCCGTCGAGCCAGGTCCCGGGCGGGCGGCGCCGGCGTGAGCGCAGGCGCAAGCGAGTTCCCCGTCCTTCCCGCTCCCTCCCCCGCGGCCCCGCGCGCAGCGGGCCGTGGATCATGGCCGCCGAGGTGCACGCCGCTAGGCCGAACAGGCGTAGGCGAACTCGTGCTGCATCGGCGAGACCTCGGCCTGGCTCGTGACATGGCACTTCTCGCCGATCTGCTTCTCCACGACGAGCCTAGCCCGGGTGGCGAGCGGCTGAGTCTCGCCCGCGGCGCAGGCGGCATAGGCCATCTCGCTGATGAGGTAGGGCACGACCACCGCTTTCTTCGCCTTCGCGTCGTTGTAGACCATGTAGCCGTCGTGGCATTCGAGCTGCACACTGCTGTACGGCAGCGCAAGGTAGTCGATCGAGGGCCTTGACGAGCAGCCGAGGGCCACCAGGCAGGCGGCGCTCGCGAGGCAGGGCTTGAGAACGCGGGCCATGCAAGCATGGTCCGGCAGGCCCGGAGCCCGGTCAAGCGGTCCCGAGGCGCACGGCCGCGCCGTCCGACCCTTCATGCCGCGAAGACCGCCCGGCGCGTCCGGTCAGGCCCGGCCGTTCCCTGTCCTCATGCCAAGGCGGGCGAGGAGGTCCGCGTCGCGCTGCCGCTCGGGGTTCTTCGTCGTCAGCAGGATGTCGCCAAGGAAGATCGAGTTCGCCCCGGCGAGGAAGCAGAGCGTCTGCAATTCGTCGCTCATGTACTGCCGTCCCGCCGAGAGGCGGATGACGCTCCTCGGCAGCATGAGGCGCGCCAGCGCGACGAGCCGCACGAAGGCGATCGGGTCCGGGCGCTCCGCCTGCGCCTTGACGGGCACGCCGTCGACCTCGTTCCAGAGGTTGAGCGGCACACTCTCGGGGTGCTCCGGCAGACTGGCGAGAAGGAGCAGCATGCCGACGCGGTCGTCCTGCCCCTCTCCAAGCCCGACGATGCCGCCACAGCACACCTTGAGGCCTGCCGCACGCACGTTGGCGAGAGTTTCGAGCCGATCGTCGAGCGTGCGGGTGGTGATGATCTCGGCGTAGTACTCCGGCGAGGTATCGACGTTGTGATTGTAGTAGTCGAGCCCGGCGTCCTTCAGGCGGCCGGCCTGCTCGGGCGTCAGCATGCCGAGCGTGGCGCAGGTCTCCAGGCCGAGCGCCTTCACCGCTGTGACCATGGCCGCTACCCGCTCCAGATCGCGGGGTTTCGGGTTGCGCCACGCGGCCGCCATGCAGAAGCGGGCGGCGCCTGCGGCCTTGGCGGCTGCTGCGGCCGCAAGCACGGCATCCTGGTCCATCAGGCGCGTCGCCTTCACGCCCGTGCGATAGTGCGCGCTCTGCGAGCAGTAGCCGCAATCCTCCGGGCAGCCGCCCGTCTTGATGCTGAGGAGGCTCGCCGTCTCGACCCGGGTGGCATCGAAATGTCGGCGGTGGACCTGCTGCGCCGCAAAGAGCAGGTCAGGAAGCGGCAGGGCATGCAGCGCCTCGGCCTCGGCGCGCGTCCAATCGTGGCGCGCCTCTTCATGTTGGATCGGCCCTTCGGTTCGGGTCATCTCGGTCATCTCCATGAGGCCTCGCCAGGCTGGGGTTTCGATCGCCCTAGAATAATAGATAATTATTCACAGCGATCTATTTTTCGCGCACAATCGCGATGCATATCAACTGCAAACGCGAGTGTCTTGCACTATTATAATAGATTATCTATTAAATCCTCTTGCGTAGCACCCTGCGAGACCCTAGCCTCCTCGCGGCTGGGCCTGGCCCCTCATCGGCGAACCTCGCCGGCAAGGAGCCGCAACGAGCGGCCATGACCAGACCACGCCGCGCGGCCCGCCCACCTTCCGGGCGGCCTGAGCACCCTCTGCGACATGGATCCGCCATGCACGAAGCACCCGCCGTCGCATTCGCAGCCACCGAAGCCCCGCACCGAAGCGCGCGGCCGCTCGCACGCATCGAGGCGACGTTGCGCGGGCTCGCCCGCAAGGGGCGGCAGCGGGAGCTCGCAGCCGCCGACGGGGTGGACTTCACCTCCAACGACTATCTCGCCCTTGCCCACTCGGCGCGCCTGACGGATGCGGCGCGCGACGCGCTGGCGCGCGGCGTGCCGGTCGGCGCCGGCGGCTCGCGCCTCCTCAACGGCAACCACCCCGAGCACGCGGCGCTGGAGGCCGAGGCGGCCCGCTTCTTCGGGGCCGAGAGCGCCCTCTTCTTCGGCTCGGGCTACGCCGCCAACCTCGCCCTTTTCGCAAGCCTGCCGCAGCGGGGCGACCTCGTGGTGCACGACGCCCTCGTGCATGCGAGTGCGCGCGACGGCATCAGGGCAGGGCGAGCGGAAGCCCACGAAGTGCCTCACAACGACGCGGCCGCCGTCGACGAGGCCATCCGCCGCTGGCGCGCCGCAGGCGCCACGGGTACGCCCTGGATCGCGGTCGAAAGCCTCTACAGCATGGATGGCGACCGCGCGCCGCTCGACGACCTGTGGGCCGTGGCCCGGCGGCACGATGCCATGCTCGTCGTCGACGAAGCCCACGCGACGGGCGTGCACGGGCCGCTGGGCCGGGGCCTCGCCACCCATCTCGAAGGGCAGGAGCAGGTGATTACCCTGCACACCTGCGGCAAGGCGCTGGGGGCGAGCGGCGCGCTCGTCCTCGCGAGGGCGACCGTGCGTGACTACCTGATCAACCGCGCCCGCCCCTTCGTCTATGCCACCGCCCCCTCCCCGCTCATGGCGGCGGTCGTGCGCGCGGCGCTCGTCGCGCTCGCCGAGGAGCCGGAACGCCGGGCACGCCTCGCGGCCCTCGTCGACATCGCCAACCGGACGCTCTCCGCACGCCTCGGCCTGCCAGAGAGCGGCTCGCAGATCCTGCCCGTCGTCGTGGGCGACAACGGCCGGGCCGTCCACCTCGCCGCGCGCCTGCGGCAGGCAGGCTTCGACGTGCGCGCCATCCGCCCCCCGACGGTGCCCGAAGGCGGCGCGCGGCTGCGCATCACAGTGACGCTCCATGCCGACGAGGCAGCGATCGCAGGCCTGTTCGACGTGCTCGGCGCGGCCATCGCGGAGGGCCGGCCGTGACGGAGCGCTTCGTGATCGCCGGAACGGACACGGGCGTCGGCAAGACGATCCTCGCCGCCGCGCTCGCATCCGCGCTCGGTGCCGCGTACTGGAAGCCGATCCAGTCCGGCCTCGACGGAGAGAGCGACAGCGAGGCCGTGTGCCGCCTTGGCGGGCTTTCCCCGGAGCGGATCGTGCCGGAGGCCTGGCGCCTCACCACGCCCGCTTCCCCCCACCGCGCGGCGGAGATCGACGGCGTCGCCATCACGCCGGAGCGGCTGCAGCCGCCCGTGGACAAAGGCCGCCTCGTCATCGAGGGAGCCGGCGGGGTGCTCGTGCCAATCACGCGCTGCGTCACTTTCGCCGATGTCTTCGCCCGCTGGCACCTGCCGGTCGTCCTCGTGGCGCGCACCACGCTCGGCACGATCAATCACAGCCTCCTCTCCATCGAGGCCCTGCGGTGCCGGGATGTGCCCCTTCACGGCATCGCCTTCGTCGGCCCCCCGGCCGCCGACAGCGAGCACACCATTGCCGAAATGGGGGGCGTGCGCCGGCTCGGCCGCCTGCCCGTGCTCGACCCGCTCACCCCGGCAACGCTCGCGGCCGCCTTCGCCACGCATTTCGACGCGACCAACTTCCTCTGAACGGCAACCGACATGACAGTTCCGAAGGCCCCGCTCTGGCATCCCTTCACCCAGCACGCCACCGAGCCCGTTCCGCTCCCCGTCGCGCGCACGGAAGGCGCATTCCTCGTCACGGAAGACGGACGGCGTATCCTCGATGCCATCTCGTCCTGGTGGGTGATCACCCACGGCCACCGGCATCCCGCGATCGCCGCCGCGATCCGCGCGGCGACGGAGCGGCTCGACCAGGTGATCTTTGCCGGGTTCACGCACGAGCCGGCGGAACGGCTGGCAGAGGCCCTCGTTCGTCTCGCCCCCCCGGGCCTCGCCCGCGTCTTCCTCTCCGACAGCGGCTCCACCAGCGTCGAGGTCGCGCTGAAGATGGCGCTCGGCTATTTCCGCAACATCGGCGCGCCGCGCCGGCGCATCGCCGTGATGGAGCACGGCTACCACGGCGATACCATCGGGGCGATGTCGGTGGGCGCGCGCGGTATCTTCACGGCCGCCTACGAGCCGCTCCTGTTCTCGGTCGACCCCATCCCCTTCCCCGAGGAAGGGCGCGAGCAGGCGACCCTCGATGCTCTCGAGGCCGTCTGCCGCGAGGGCGACACGGCGGCGCTCGTGGTCGAACCGCTGGTGCTCGGCGCGGGCGGCATGCGCACGTACCGCCCCGCCGTTCTCGCCGAGCTGCGGCGCATCTGCACATGCCATGGCGTCCTCCTGGTCGCGGACGAGGTGATGACCGGCTGGGGGCGGACCGGCACGCTCTTCGCCTGCGAGGCGGCGGGGATCACACCCGACATCCTGTGCACGTCGAAGGGGCTCACCGGCGGTTTCCTGCCGCTCGCGGCCACCCTCTGCCGGGAGGAGATCTTCGCCGCGCATCTGTCGAGCGACCGCGGCCGCACCTTCTTCCATTCGAGTTCCTTCACCGCCAACCCGATCGCCTGCGCCGCCGCCCTCGCCAATATCGCGGTGTGGGAGCAAGAGCCGGTTGCCGAGCGGGTCACCCACCTCGCCAGGATGCAAGAGGAGCGCATCGCACGCTTCCGCGGCGATCGCCGCTTCACCGGTGTGCGCCGCACGGGTACGATCGCGGCGCTCGACCTCGCCGTGCCAGACGCCGGCTATCTCGCCGAGGCGGGTCCGCGTCTCAGGGCCTTCTTCCTCGCGCGCAACATCCTGCTGCGGCCCCTCGGCAACGTCATCTACGTGCTGCCGCCCTACTGCGTGACGGGGGCCGATCTCGACCGCATCTACGACGCCGTGGCGGAGGCGCCCGAGGTGCTGGCGGTCAGGTCCGGCGCGGTGGCCGCATGAGTGCCGCGACAAGCCGCATCGTCGGCTTCGGCCACCATGTGCCGCAGCGCCGGGTGGAGAATGCCGAGATCGAGGCGCGGCTCGGCCTTGAGCCGGGCTGGATCGAGCGCCGCACGGGCATCCGCACCCGCCGCCACGCCGCGCCGGACGAGACCCTGAGCGAGCTTGCCGTGCGCGCAGGCGACATGGCGCTCGCGCAGTCAGGTGTCGCGCGTGGTGACGTGGCTCTGACGCTCCTCGCCACCTCGACGCCCGACCACCTCCTGCCGCCGTCCGCGCCGCTCGTCGCGCACCGGCTCGGCCTGAGCCGCTCCGGCGCCGTGGATCTCGCGGGGGCCTGCGCCGGCTTCGTCTATGCGCTCGCCCTGGCCGACGGCTTTGTGCGGGTGCAGGGACGACCCGTCCTCGTCATCGCTGGCAATATGCTCAGCCGGCGCATCGCCCGGGGCGACCGCGCCACCGCCGCGCTCTTCGCCGACGCGGCTGGCGCCGTGATCCTCGCCCCCAGTGCGAGCCCGGACGCAGGCCTTCTCGGCGTCGCGCTCGGCAGTGCCGGAGCACACTACGGCCTCCTCGGCATCGCAGCCGGCGGCAGCGCCCGCCCCTTCGCCCCCGGCATCCCGCCGGAAGAGACCGCGATCGCCATCGGCGACGGGCGCCGGCTGTTCACGGAGGCGGTGCGACTGATGGCGGACTTCGCGCACGAAGCCCTGTCGCGCGCTGGGCTCACGATTGCGGACGTGAGCCGCTGCGTGCCGCATCAGGCCAATGCCCGCATCACCACCGCCCTCGCGCAGGATCTCGGTCTTGACGCGCACAGGATGGTCTCGACCATCGCCGACTACGGCAATTCCTCCGCCGCGACGATCCCCCTGTCGCTGTCGCTTGCGAACCGCGCGGCACCCTTCATGCCGGGCGAGCGCATCCTGCTCACCGCGGCCGGCGCCGGGCTGACGGGCGGGGCAGTAGCGCTCGGCTTCTGACTGTCCGTCGGGGCCCGCCGCGCGCCGCTGATCGGTATTTCCCCGCGCCCGGCAGCGCGCTATCTCGATCGGGCCCAAGCGTTCGCGTCGACAGGGCATGGCAGGGGCCGCGGGACCAAGGCACATGAAGAGAGCGACGGGCGAAGGAGACGACAACCGCACGGTGGCGGAGCGCATCGCGCGGGCGCTCGGGGAGCGCATCGTCGCCGGCGACCTCGCCCCCGACACGCGCCTGAGGCAGGATCGCATCGCCTCGGAATTCTCTGCGAGCCACGTGCCGGTGCGCGAGGCCTTCCGGCGCCTAGAGGCCCAAGGCCTCGTCATCAGCGAGCCGCGGCGGGGCGTGCGCGTGGCGCCCCTCGACATGGCGGCGATCAAGGAGATCGCCGAGATGCGCGCGGCGCTGGAAGTGCTCGCTCTGCGTCACGCGGCGCCGCGCCTCGGGCCCGCGGACCTCGCGCGCGCCGACGCCGCGATCCGGGAGGGCGACGCCGCGCAGAACATCCTCGACTGGGAGACGGCGAACCGCGCCTTTCACCGCGCGCTGACCGCGCCCTGCCGCATGCCGCGGCTGCTCGCCGCCATCGACGAGCTGCAGGTGGCGAGCTCGCGCTTCCTCTTCGTGACCATGAGGCCGACGGGATGGCGGCCGCGCTCCAACACCGACCATCGCCTCATCCTCTCAGCTCTTGAAGAGCGCAATGTCGAGAAGGCGGCGAGCCTCCTCGCCCGCCACATCCAGAGCATGGAGCGCCTTGCCGGCCTGCCGGCGGAAGGTGAGGCCGGCGCCATGGCAGCGCGCTGACATCGCCCCGGCTGCCTGCGCATCTTCTGTGCAGCCTTCTTGAGCATCCTCGCCGGTGCTCATGCATTGGGCGCCTGCCGCCCGTTTGGGCAGACCTTTCGGCACGCACGCCGAGGCTGCCAGCCGCAGGTCGCCGTCCAACCCCCGGCGAAATCGGCCGTTTCGCAAGCGCGAGACGAGCTGGCACGTCAATTGCTGGAAGGCTGTCGGATCAAAGGCGATCCTCCGTCCATCGGAAAGGGGCCCAACGATGGGTCCTCGTCGGATGGCACCGGTTCGCGCGCCCGAGGCGGGGCGGCTGCGGCGGTGCCAAGGTCGCCGTCGGTCCCGTGAGACTAACGCTCCATGTGATCGCCGCCGTGACCCCGTGGCCGATGGATCTGCATCGCACAACGGGGAAACACGATGTCGGAATCGACCTCGCGCATTCACACCGAGCGGCTGGTGGTCGTCGGCAACGGCATGGCTGCGGGCCGCGCGCTGGAGGAACTCTTCGCCAAGGCGCCCGGCCGCTACGCCGTGACGGTGTTCGGCGCCGAGCCGCGCGTGAACTACAACCGGATCATGCTCTCGCCCGTGCTGTCGGGCGAGAAGGCCTTCGAGGACATCGTCATCCATGACGATGACTGGTATGCGCGCCACGCCGTCACCCTGCACAAGGGCAAGACCGTCACGGCCATCGACCGCGACGCCAAGACCGTAACGACGGCCTGCGGTCATATGGAGCCCTATGACAAGCTCCTCATCGCCACCGGCTCGCAGCCGATCGTCATCCCGATCCCCGGCGCCGCCCTTCCCGGCGTCGTCACCTTCCGCGATCTCGACGACGTTGCCGCCATGCAGGCGGCGGCCGGCAAGGGCGGCCGCGCCGTTGTCATCGGCGGCGGCCTCCTCGGCCTCGAGGCGGCGGCCGGGCTCAAGGCAAAGGGCATGGAGGTGACCGTCCTGCACCTGATGCCGACGCTCATGGAACGCCAGCTCGATCCCTCCGCCGGCTACCTGCTGCAGCGGGCGATCGAGGCACGCGGCATCGAGGTGCTGACGCGGGCCAACACCCACGCCGTGCTCGGCGAGGACAAGGTGGAGGGGGTCAGGCTCGACGACGGGCGCGTCATCCCCGCCGACATCGTCGTCATGGCCGTCGGCATCCGGCCGAACGCCGCCCTCGCCAAGGCGTCGGGCCTCGAGGTCAACCGCGGCCTCCTCGTCGACGACGCCATGCGCACGAGCGACGCGGACATCTTCTCCGTCGGCGAATGCGTCGAGCATCGCGGCCAGTGCTACGGCCTCGTGGCACCGCTCTACGAGATGGCGAAGGTCGCTGCCGCCCAGCTCGCCGGCGAGACGGAGGCCGCCTACACGGGCTCCGTCACCTCTACGAAGCTCAAGGTTACGGGCATCGACCTCTTCTCCGCCGGCGACTTCTCGGAGGGTGACGGCAAGGAGGACATCGTCCTGCGCGATCCCTCGCGCGGCATCTACAAGCGCATCGTGCTCGCGGACAACCGCATCGTCGGCGCCGTGCTCTACGGCGAGACCGGGGACGGCGGCTGGTTCTTCGACCTTCTGAAGAAGAGCAGCGACGTCGCGACCATGCGCGACACGCTGATCTTCGGCCAGGCCTATCAGGGAGGGTCCCCCCTGGACCCTACGGCGGCCGTTGCAGCCTTGCCGGATGATGCGGAGATCTGCGGCTGCAACGGCGTTTGCAAGGGTGCGATCGTCACGGCGATCAATGCCAAGGCCTTGACCACACTCGACGAGGTCAGGGCGCATACGAAGGCCTCGGCCTCCTGCGGCCAGTGCACCGGCAAGGTCGAGCAGCTTCTCGCTGCGACGCTCGGTGACGGCTACCGCGCCGCCGCACGCAAGCCGATGTGCAAGTGCACCGACCTGACACACGAGGAGGTGCGCGGCTTCATCCTGGCGAAGTCGCTCAAGTCGATCCCGGCCGTCATGCAGGAGCTCGGCTGGAAGAGCTCGTGCGGCTGCTCCTCCTGCCGGCCGGCACTCAACTACTACCTGCTCTGCGCCTGGCCGACCGAATACGAGGACGACGCGCAGTCGCGCTTCATCAACGAGCGCGTCCACGCCAACATCCAGAAGGACGGCACCTATTCCGTCGTACCGCGCATGTGGGGCGGCCTGACCTCGCCGGCCGAACTGCGCGCCATCGCCGACGTCGCCGAGCGCTACGCCATCCCGACCGTCAAGGTGACCGGCGGCCAGCGGATCGATCTCCTTGGCGTCAAGAAGGAGGATCTGCCGCTCGTCTGGGCGGACCTGAACAAGGCCGGCCTCGTCTCGGGCCACGCCTACGCCAAGGGCCTGCGCACGGTGAAGACCTGCGTCGGCCGGGAGTGGTGCCGCTTCGGCACGCAGGACTCGATGGGCCTCGGCATCAAGCTCGAGCGGCTGCTCTGGGGCTCCTGGACACCTGCCAAGGTCAAGCTCGCGGTCTCCGGCTGTCCGCGCAACTGCGCCGAGGCCACGGTGAAGGACGTCGGCGTCATCTGCGTCGACTCCGGCTACGAGATCCACATTTCGGGGGCCGCCGGCCTGCACGTGCGGCCGACCGACCTGCTCGGCCGCGTCGAGACCGAGGAGGAAGTGCTCGAACACGTCGCGGCGGTGATCCAGCTCTACCGCGAGGAGGCCGCCTATCTCGAGCGCATGTACAAGTGGAGCGAGAAGGTCGGGCTCGAGCGCATCCGCTCCGTGATCATGGACGACCACGCGGCGCGCAAGGCGCTCTACGAGCGCTTCCTCCTCTCCCAAAGCACCATACAGAAGGACCCCTGGGCCGAGCGCGTCGCCGGCGCCGAGGCCCATGAATTCAAGCCCGTCGCGGTGGTCATGCCGCTCGCAGCCGAGTGAGGAGCCCAACCATGAACTCCGTTACGCCGAACTGGGTCGACATCGGACCAGTGGATGCCATCCCGAAGCGCGGCGCGCGCACGGTGCGCACGCCGCGCCGGGAGATTGCCGTCTTCCGCACGGCCGACGACGAGATCTTCGCCCTCGAGAACCGCTGCCCGCACCGCGGCGGCCCGCTGAGCGAGGGCATCGTGCACGGACGCAAAGTCGCCTGCCCCCTGCACAACTGGATCATCGACCTCGAAAGCGGCTCCGCCACCGGGGCGGACGAGGGATGCGCCGACATGATCCCCGTCAAGGTCGAGAACGGCCGGGTCTATCTCGAGCTCGCCATCGCGGTGGCGGCCTGAACCGCGGGCGGAGCGCGAGGCGGAGCGCGAGGCGGAGCAGCGACGAGAGGGTGCGATGGGCGAAACGGCTCGCACGGTGCGAACCACCTGTCCCTACTGTGGCACGGGTTGCGGGGTGAAGGCGCGCGTCGCGCCGGACGGCTCCGTCTCCATCGAGGGCGATCCCGACCACCCGGCCAATTTCGGGCGGCTGTGCGTCAAGGGCGCGGCGCTCGGCGAAACGCTGGGGATCGAGGGCCGCCTGCTCCATCCCGAGATCGGCGGACGTCGCGCGAGCTGGGACGAGGCACTCGATCTTGTTGCCGCACGCTTTGCCGCGACCATCGCGGAGCACGGACCGGATTCAGTCGCCCTCTACCTTTCGGGCCAGATCCTGACCGAGGACTACTACATCGCCAACAAGCTGATGAAGGGCTTCATCGGCACGGCGAACATCGACACCAACTCGCGCCTGTGCATGGCCTCCTCCGTCGCCGGCCACAAGCGCGCCTTCGGCACGGACACCGTTCCCAATGCCTACGAGGACCTCGAGAAGGCCGATCTCGTCGTCCTCGTCGGCTCCAATCTCGCCTGGTGCCATCCGATCCTCTTCCAGCGCCTGTCGGCGGCCAAGGCGGACAGGCCGGGGCTCACCGTCGTGACAGTCGACCCGCGCCGCACGGCGACAAGCGAGATCAGCGACCTGCACCTCGGGCTCGCCCCCGGGTCGGACGTCGCCCTGTTCGCGGGCCTCCTGCGCCACCTGGAGGCCAACGGCCGGCGCGATGCCGACTTCGTCGGCCGACATACGAGCGGCCTCGATGCGGCGCTCGCGGCGGCCGAGCCATGGACCGTTGCCGCCGTCGCCACGACGACGGGGCTCGACGAGGCAGCGGTCGCGCACTTCTACGCGCTCTTCGCCGCCATCGAGCGGGTCGTCACGGTCTATTCGCAGGGCGTCAACCAGTCCTCCGCCGGCACGGACAAGGTCAACGCCATCCTCAACTGCCATCTCCTCACCGGCCGCATCGGCCGGGAGGGCTCCGGCCCCTTCTCGGTGACGGGCCAGCCCAACGCCATGGGCGGGCGCGAGGTGGGAGGGCTTGCCAACCAGCTCGCCTGCCACATGGAGATCGCGGACCCGGCGCACCGCGCACTCGTGCAGGCATTCTGGCAGGCGCCACGCATGGCTGAGCGCCCCGGGCTCAAGGCGGTCGAGCTCTTCGAGGCGGTGGCGCAAGGCCGCGTCAAGGCCGTCTGGATCATGGGCACCAACCCCGTGGACAGCCTGCCGGACGCCGACGCCGTGCGCACGGCGCTCGCCGCCTGCCCCTTCGTCGTCGTCTCGGACGTGATGCGGACGACGGACACGACCGCCCTCGCCCATGTCCTCCTGCCGGCACAAGCCTGGAGCGAGAAGGACGGTACGGTGACCAATTCCGAGCGCCGCATTTCGCGCCAGCGCGCCTTCCGCGCGCCGCCGGGCGAGGCGCGGCCCGACTGGTGGGCGCTCGCCGCCGTGGCGCGCCGGCTCGGCTTCGGCGCCGCCTTCTCGCACGAGAGCGCTGCCGAGATCTTTGCCGAACATGCTGCGCTCTCGGGCCGGGAGAACGGCGGCACGCGCGACTTCGACATCTCGGCGCTCGCCGGCATCGATCGCGCCGGCTACGACGCGCTTGCGCCCTTCCAGTGGCCCTGGCGTGCAGGCGAGGCGGCCACGGCCGAAGCCAAACGCTTCTTCGCCAACGGGCGCTTCTACACGTCCGACGGGCGCGCCCGGCTGGTGCCGACGCCCTTCCGAGCCCCCGCGGCGACGGTGAGCGAGGCCTTCCCCTTCGTCCTCAACACGGGCCGCGTGCGTGACCAGTGGCACACCATGACGCGCACGGGCGTGGCCCCGCGCCTGTCGCAGCACATCGCCGAGCCATACGTCGAGCTCGCGCCCGAGGACGCGGGTGCCCTCGGCATCGCGCCCGCCGCGCTCGTCTCGGTGACGAGCCCGCGCGGCTTGATCGTCGCACGTGCCCTCGTCACCGAGCGGCAGCGGCGCGGCAGCGTCTTCGTCCCCATCCACTGGACAGACCAGTTCGCAGGCAACGCGCGCGTGGACGCGCTCGTGGCACCGGTGACCGATCCGCTCTCGGGCCAGCCGGAGCTGAAGGCCTCCGTTGCACGCGTCGCGCCGTGGCCGGCCACCTGGTACGGCTTCGCCCTTGCGACGCAGCGCCCGGACGACATGCCCGCCGACTACTGGGCCCTGGCGCGGACCGGGCGCGGCTGGCGCATGGAGCTCGCCGGGCTCGACCGGCCGGCCGACTGGGAAGCGCTCGCCCGCGTCCTCCTCGACGACAGGAAGGGCGAGGGCCTCGCATTCGCCAGCTACTGCGACGCGACGGCTGGCGGGTTCCGCGCCCTCGCCATGCGCGACGGGCGCGTGGTCGGGCTGCTGATCGCCGCGCGCGAGCCCGTCACGGCCTCGCGCGACTGGCTGTGCAGCAGCTTCGCGGCCGAAGAGCCGGTGGATGTTCTCGGCTTCCTGGCGGGGCGGCCCGGCGGCGGATGCCGCGACCAGGGCCGCAAGATCTGCGTCTGCTTCGACGTCGGCGCCGCCACGATCGAAGAGGCGATCCGGCGCGAGGGGCTCGGGAGCGTGGACGAGGTCGGCCGGGCGACGGGGGCCGGCACCGGCTGCGGCTCCTGCCGACCCGAGATCTCGACCATCCTGGCGCGGCAGGCCGCGAAGGAGGCCGCCGCCGCCTCCACGTGAGAAGAGCCAGCCGCACAGAGCCCCCGAAACGCTCGGGACGCGCCGCGATCGACGCGGTCGATCAACGATAATTTTCTCAATAAAAACAAGGCATGACAGGATGAACCTCAAGGACTTCAAGAAGGCAGGTCACTGGCCGACGCTGCTCGCGGCCTTCCTGTATTTCGACATCAGCTTCATGGCCTGGGTCGCGCTCGGCCCGCTGATCATCTACATCACCGCGGGCATGAACCTGCCTGTCGAGGACAAGTTCACCCTCGTCGCCATCCCGGTGCTGGCGGGCGCGCTGCTGCGCGTGCCGCTCGGCACGATCGCCGACCACATCGGCTCCAAGCGCACCGGCGTCATCGCGCAGGTCCTCGTCATCCTGGCGACCGCATGGGTTCTCTTCTTCGGCCTCGGCAGCCCGGCAGCCATCGCGATCTTCGGGCTCACGCTCGGGATCGCGGGCGCCTCCTTCGCCGTCGCCCTGCCCCAGGCGAGCCGCTGGTACCCGCCGCATTATCAGGGCGTGGTGATGGGCATCGCCGGCGCGGGAAACATGGGCGTCGTGCTCGACACGCTGTTCGCCCCCTGGCTCGCCGAGACCTACGGCTGGCAGAGCGTGTTCGGCGTCCTGCTCGTGCCGATGATCGCCATCCTCGCCTTCTACATCTTCGCCGCGAAGGACGCGCCCGACGCGCGCAAGCCGGTGTCGTGGGGCGCCTACAAGGCCCTCCTCGGCGATGCCGACAGCCGCTGGTTCATGTTCTTCTACTTCATCACCTTCGGCGGCTTCGTCGGGCTCGCCAACGCCCTGCCCCTCTATTTCACCGTGCACTATCACCTGTCGGGCGTGGCGGCCGGCCTGCTCGTCGCCTTCATCGTCGCCTGCGGCTCCGGCTTCCGGCCCGTCGGCGGCTATATCGCCGACCGGGTGGGCGGCATCCGTACCTTGTCGGTTCTCTTTGCCGTCGTCGCCGCCTGCTACTTCGCCATCGCCACCTTGCCTGCGGGCCCGGCCGGCCCCGCCGACGGCTTCGGGCTTACGGGTCTGCCGGCGGTCGCCTGGACGGCCGTCCTCCTCTTCTCGGTCGGCGTGCTCGCGCTCGGCATGGGCAACGGCGCGGTATTCCAGCTCCTGCCGCAGCGCTTCCGCCGGGAGATCGGCATCATGACCGGGCTCGTCGGCTGCGCAGGCGGCGTCGGCGGCTTCTTCCTCGCCAAGACGCTCGGCGTCGCCAAGGGCATGACAGGAAGCTTCGCCTCGGGCTTCATATTCTTCGGCGTGCTCGCCCTTCTCGGCTTCGCCGGCCTCGCGCTCGTCAAGGCGCGGTGGCGGACGACCTGGGGCGCGGTATCGGGGGCCAGGATCTGAGCCAGAGCGGGATGAGGAAGGGCGGAAACCGGTTTTCCCTCCTATCCCGCTCCAACTTGTTAAGATTGGTCACATTCGCGGCTCTGGATCGGGCCGGTCCAGAGCCGTGAATGTGGTCCGGGAGCGAGGCCTCGGCCCTTGCTGATGCGGGACGACCATAGACTGCGCGTCGACCTCGGCTTCGCAAGCGACGCCGGCAGGCGGGCTGAGAACGAGGACTATATCGGCGCCTGTATGGGGCCGCCCGCCGTCAACATGCGCCACGGCATCGTCGCCGCCGTGGCGGACGGGGTGGGCGGCCACAAGGGCGGCCGCACGGCCTCCGAGCTTGCCGTGCGCACCTTCATCGAAGGCTACTACGCCCAGCCCGAGACACTCGGCGTGCAGCGGGCTGCGGCCCGGGCACTCGAGGCGATCAACGGCTGGATCGCCGCGCAGTCACGGGTCGATCCCGCGCTCGAAGGCATGGGCACGACCTTCACGGCCGTCGTGCTTGCGCGTCGCTCCTGCCACATCCTGCACGTGGGTGACAGCCGCCTCTACCGCCTGAGCGAAGGCCGGCTCGAACGTCTTACGAAGGACCACACGGTCGGTCGCGGCGACTTCGCGCATGCGCTGAACCGCGCCGTGGGTTTCGAGGATGACCTGCGCATCGATCACGCCGTGCACGGCCTGCGCCTGCACGACCGTTTCCTTCTCTGCACCGACGGCGTGCATGGAGCCCTCGCCGACGGGGCGCTCGGCGCCCTCCTCGGCAAGGGAGGCTCGCCCGCCGAGACAGCGCGCAACATCGTGGCTGCAGCAGTCGCGGCCGACGGAAGCGACAACGCCACGGCCCTCGTCATCGACGTCGTCGATCTCCCGCCCGCAGACGAGGCCGAGATATCCCGTCTCGTCTCGTCGCTGCCCATCGGCAAGCTGCCCGAGATCGGCGAGACGGTGGACGGCTTCCGCCTTGACGACATGCTGTCGGACGGGCGCTACAGCCGCCTCTTCCGCGCGACCGATCTCGCCAACGGCGAGCAGGTGGCGCTGAAGTTCCCGCATCCGCGCGTGGCGCAGGAGGCGTCCTATCGCCTCGCCTTCGTCAGCGAGGCCTGGGTGTCGGCACGGGTCAGAAGCCCCTGGATCGGTGAGATCATCGAGGTCGCGCCGGGCCGGCGGACGCGGCTCTACTCGGTCATGCCCTTCTACGACGGCGAGACGCTCGAGCAACGGCTGAAACGGGCACCACCCCTCTCGCTCGCCGAGGGCGCCGAGATCGCCACACGGCTTGCGCGCGCGGTCGCGACCCTGCACCGCTCCGGCATCATCCATCGCGACATCAAGCCCGACAACGTCATCCTCCTCAAATCGGGAGGCCTGCGCCTCGTCGACCTCGGCGTGGCGCGCGTGCCCCGGCTCGAGGATTTCCCCGAGCAGGATATCCCGGGAACGCCGAGCTACATGGCGCCAGAGGTCATCAACGGCAATCCGGGGGACGAGGCCTCCGACCTCTTTGCCCTGGGCGTCACCATCTACCGCGCCTTCAGCGGCGCCTACCCTTACGGCGAGATCGAGCCCTTCAGCCGCCCGCGTTTCGGCAAGCCCGTGCCGCTCACGCGGCACCGGCCCGACCTGCCGGCCTGGATCGACGCGGTGCTGTCGCGGGCGATCGCCGTCAAGCCCTCCGACCGCTACTGCGACGTCATCGAATTCGCCTTCGAGATCGAGAACGGCGCAGCGCGCGCGCGACCATCACCGCCGCAGAGGACGTCGCTCCACGAGCGCAATCCACTCCTCTTCTGGCAGGTGGTTGCGGCGCTCCTCGGCGTTCTGCTGATAATTTCCCTGGCGACACGCTGAGCATGACCGATTCATGATCGAGGCTGACGACGGGCGGAGATGACGCGTATGGCCGGAGCACTGGAGGGACGGCGCATCGTCGTGCCCGAAACGCGGGAACTGGCGCTTTTCGCCAGCATGCTCGAGGAACAGGGCGCCATCGTCGAGCGCTGCCCGATGATCGCGATCCGCGACGTCAGCGATCCGGCCCCCGTCGAGGCCTGGCTGGCACGCTTCTGCGGAGGCAGCTGCGACGATCTCATTCTGCTCACCGGTGAAGGCCTGCGCCGGCTCCTCGGCTTCGTGCGGCGCGCCGGCATGGAGGAGGCTTTCGTCGCGGCGCTCGGCCGCGTGCGGAAGTTCGCCCGCGGCCCCAAGCCGGTGCGTGCCCTGCGCGAGATCGGCCTCAATGCGGAGGTGATCGCCGACGAACCGACCTCGCAGGGCGTCATCGATACCCTGGCGCGCCACAACCTCGCCGGGCGGCGGGTCGGCGTGCAGCTCTACCCCGACAAGGAACACCGCGAACTGCTCGACGCCATCGCGACGGCGGGCGCGACAGCCGATCCGATCCTGCCCTACGCCTATGATCCCGAGGCCGCCGATGCGCGTGTCTTCGCCGTGATAGGAGCCATGGCCGCCGGAGAGATCGACGCCATCGCCTTCACGAGTTCGGGGCAGGTGAGGCGCTTCGTCGAGGTCGCCCGCGCCGCCGGCCGCGAGGCGGACTTGCGTCAGGCCTTTGCATGCACGAGCGTCGCAGCCGTCGGCCCCGTCGTCGAGGAGGAACTGCAGGCCCTCGGCCTTCAGGTCGACATCAGACCGAGCGGGGATCGCTTCTTCATGAAGCCGCTCGTCAGGGCCATGGCGATCGCGTTCGCGGACGGCGACGGCCCGCGCTCCGCCTGAGTGCCACCGCCTCCCTCGCCCGCGGGCTTGCCTCATCCAGCGGCGGTAGGGCCCAGGATCTCCCGCAGGCCGAAGCCCACGAGGAAGGCAAGCGCGGCTGCGCCGAGGCCGATGAGGAAGGTCTCGAGGCCGGAGCGCCACCAGGGAATGACGGACCATCGGCTCTTCGCCGAGCCGATGCCGAAGAAGGTGAGACCGGTGGCAAGGGTCGAGGCCACGAGGCCGCCGCCAACGAGATAGGGAACGAGGGGCACGAGCCCGCAAAGGAAGAAGGCGGCAAAGGTGCTCGCCGCCGCCTTCCACGGCGAGCGGCGGCTGTCGGCGAGCCCGTATTCCTCAACGAGCATGGTGTGGATCCATCCCGGCTCGTTCGCCGTAATCGTCGCCACGATGCGTTCGAGGTCTGCGCCGGCAAAACCCTTCGCCGCGAAGATCTGGCGGATTTCCTCGCGCTCGCCCTCCGGGACGAGCGCCACGTGGCGCCGCTCCACGGCGAGAAGGCGCTCGTACTCCTCCTGTTCCACCTTGGTACCGCTGAAGTTACCCGCCGCCATCGAGAAACCGTCGGCGAGCAGGTTGGCGAGCCCGAGAATCAACACCACGCTCGTCGACAGATTGGCGCCGGCAACGCCCGCGACGACCGCAAAGGTCGTCACCGCGCCGTCGATCCCGCCATAGACCCAATCGCGGATATAGCTCGCCTCCGGTCCGGCGGTGAGCCGCGTGCGGATCTCTTCGGCGCTGTGACCATGTTCGAGCTGGGCCATGACATGTCGCCTCGGCGTGCCTCGGAAGGCCGAGTTTTCTCACCATATCTCGCGAAGACGGCCGGCTGTATGACCGAGCGCAAAGCCTCCAACGGGGCCGCGAAGCCGCCGACGGCCGCGCCGCGAGCCTGCGGTGCCTTCTCTTGCGATGGATCAAATCGCCGGGAAGGAAATGGCGATCAAATTGAAGACGAGGGGCATGCGGGAGTGACGCCCATGCTGACCATTCCGTTGGACACGCTCGCGTTCATCATCGCCAAGGCGCGTGAATACGGCGTCGAGGTTTCCCCCGTCGACGAGGATACGGGTTCCAATCCCACCGACGACGGGAGCCTCGATATCCTGGAGGCAACGCCCGACAACCCTTCCCGTCGGGAGCTTCTGGGCGCCATCCGTGCGCTCAATGAGGACGAGCTCGTCGAGCTTCTCGCATTGACCTGGCTCGGGCGCGGCGACTATGCCGCCGAGGAATGGCCGGCGGCCCTGGAGCAGGCACGCGAGAGACGCGACCGCCGCGAGCCGGACTATCTCGCCGGCACGCCGTTGCTCGCCGACTATCTCGAGGAAGCACTGTCCCAGCTCGGCTATGCGCTCGAGGATCTCGAAGTGCCCTGAGTGAGCGCTCTACGAGGCCGGACGGTTCGACCGCCCCGGTCCGACGGTTTCGCGATCGAGACGCGCGGCGAGTTCGCGCAGGGGCATCGTGATCTCGACCGGATAGGTGAAGGGTTCGAGCCGCCGCAGCGGCTCCGGCAGACGTGCGAGCTCGGCCGCCGCGCGCGCACGCAGCTCGGCGAGATCGGCAGGGTCCGACAAGCGGCGCCCATCGCGCATGACAGGATGCAACAGCGCTTCGCCAGGGTGGCTCTCCCATTCCAGGGCGACGACGTCGCCGCAGGATCGGCCCACCGCGTCACGCCGCCGCCAAACCTGCTTGCGTCCCGGCCAGGTCGCCTTTCCCTCTGAGCGCTTGCGCCGCGGCGTGCCGGCGTATTCCTGCAGTTTGTAGGCGCAGTCGAGGGCGGGCGCATCGACGGCCGTCGTCAGGCTCGTGCCGATGCCGTAGGCGTCGATGGGAGCGCCCTGCCGCGACAATCGCAGCAGTTCCTCCTCGTCGAGCCCACCGCTCGCCACGATGCGCGTCGTGCGCAACCCGCCTTCGTCCAGGATCGCCCGGACCCGGCGGGCATGGCTGCCGAGATCGCCGCTGTCGATGCGTACGCCGCTGATCGGAATGCCCTCCTCGGCAAGGCGAGGCGCGAGCGCAACGACGCGCCGTGCTGCCTCCTCGGTGTCATAGGTGTCGATGAGCAGCACGAGGTTCCTCGGGCGCGACCGCGCGAAGTTCTCGAAGGCCGCCACCTCGCCCGCATGCGCCTGAACGAAGGAATGGGCCATCGTGCCGTAGAGGGGGATGCCGAAGGCGGCGCCGGCCGCCACCGTCGCCGTGCCGGCAAAGCCCGCAATGTAGCTCGCCCGCGCAGCGAGCACGCCCGCCTCCGCGCCGTGCGCGCGTCTCAGGCCGAAATCGACCAGCGCCTTGCCCGGCGCAGCGAGCACCATGCGCGCCGCCTTCGACGCGATGACCGTCTGGAAGTGGATGAGATTGATGAGCCGCGTCTCGACGAACTGGGCCTCCGGCAACGGCGCCGTTACGCGCAGCACGGGCTCGCTCGCATAGAAGACCGTGCCCTCCGGCATGGCGTCCACATGGCCAGTGAAGCGGAACTGCGCGAGATAGTCGAGAAAGTCCGCACCGAAGTCGCCGCGCTCGCGCAGGAAGCGCAGGTCCTCGGGCGAGAAGCGCAGGGTTTCGAGGAAGGTCAGCGCCTGTTCGAGGCCGGCGGCGACGAGGAAGTCCCGTCCCGGCGGCAGCGTGCGTACGAAGAGCTCGAAGACCGCCGTCTCGCCGAGGCCATGCTCGCGATAGGCCGACATCATGTTGAGCTGATAGAGATCCGTGAAGAGTGCGCTTTCACCGCCGAGCATGGCTGCCCCCGGGTGCCCACGCGCCCCGCGCCGCGACGACGGGGCAAACATCTCGCTCCAGATACTACGTATGTACGTCTGGACGATCGGCGCAATGCACATCGCCGATGTCGTGTCCCCGAAGCGGGTCAGCCGCGGCTCAGCGTCTCCAGGCGGTCGATCAGCGGGCGCTGGGCGACGATTATCTTCTCCCGCGCCTCCGCCAGGGGAAACCATGCGGCGCGATCGATCTCGGGGAAGGCGCACATCCGCCCGCTTCCCGGAGGCCATTCCAGCGTGAAAGTGTTGCTGCGCACGGCGCTTACGTCGAGGTCCCCCTCCAGGGCGAAGGCGACAACGCGCTTGCCGCCGGACTGCACGACCCCGCCGAGCGGCGTCAGGCGTCCGGCCGGCACTTGTCCCACTTCCTCCGCGAACTCCCGCCGGGCGGCGGCTTCCGGTGCCTCGCCCGCGCCGCATTCGCCCTTCGGGATCGACCAGGCCCCGGCGTCCTTGTTGCGCCAGAACGGCCCGCCCGGATGGACGAGCAGCAGGAAGAGGCCGTCGCTCCGGCGGCGATACAGCATGATGCCGGCACTCGTCGCGGGCACGGGCCGCCTCCCTTGCGAAAGATCAATGCCGCACGGGCAGTGTTCGCGATTCTACCGGAAATCACGGATCATCGATTGCGCTCCGTCGCCTTGTCCGGGAGAAATGCCATGCTCAAGAACCTCCTTGTACTTTTCAATGCGGACAACGTTGCGGTCGGCCCCTACGCGCTTTCGCTGGCCGCATTGCATCGCGCGCATCTTGTTGTCGCCTCTCCCGTGGTCGATCTGGCGCTCGCGCCCTACATGATCGCGGAAATGCCATCCGCCACCTGGGAATCCCTCCAGCAGGACACCGAACGGACCGTCCGCCGGAGGCTCGATGATTTTGTCAGCCAGGCGAAAGCCATGGGCGTGGAGGCAACCGCCCACGCAATCCCCGTGTCTCTCGGCATGGGGCCCGAACATCTCTGCAGCCGGCTCGCGCGCCATTTCGACCTCACGCTGATCGAGCAGGCGAACCCCGATGTGAAGGGCCTCCAAGGGGAGATCATCGAGGCGATCCTGTTCGAATCCGGGCGGCCGATGCTCGTCGTTCCCTACGTGCACCGGACACCGGCAGCCTTCGACAGGGTGCTCGTCGCCTGGGACGGCAGCGCGCCGGCAGCGCGAGCGGTCAATGATGCTCTCCCCCTGATCACAGGCGCGGCGGAGGTGGAGATCGTGACCGTCGTCGACGGCGGCAAGGAGCCGGAGGACGAGTCCGGCCTCGACGTCGCGCAGCATCTCGCCCGCCACGGTGTCGCGGCCAGGCGCAACCGCCTCACGAGCGCCGGCGATGTCGCGAGCACGCTCCTGTCGCACATGGCCGATAGCGGCACCGACCTCCTCGTCATGGGCGGCTACGGGCATTCGCGCCTCAGGGAAATGATGCTCGGCGGGGCAACGCGCGACATCCTTGCGTCGATGACGGCGCCGGTGCTCATGGCGCACTGACCGGCGCGCCGCGGGCCACCTCCCGACGATGCCCATCAACTGGGCGGGAGCCTGCGTTCTCGCCCCGGGCGCCTCCTCGCGGCCTATGGTATTTTCGAGTGCCACCGGTCGCTGCTGCGAACGCGGGATGACGGCCGGCAAGGCGGCGAAGCCGGTGGCGACGGCAGCGGGGGCGGGCTGGGGCGAAGCATGCGGGAGGAGGCCCCATGGCTCTCTATGCCTTGCAATGCGCCTATGCACCCGTCGGGTGGGCGGCGCTCATCAAAGATCCGCAGAACCGTCTCGAGGCCGTGAGGCCCGTCGTCGAGAGGCTCGGCGGCAGCGTCGTGCACGGATGGCTCACCTTCGGACCCTACGACGTCCTCCTTGTCTGCGAGCTGCCGGACAACGTCAGCGCCGCTGCCCTCTCCATGGCGATCTCGGCGGGCGGCGCAGTCAGGGCCATCGAGACGACGGTGCTCATGACCTTCGACGACGGCATCACCGCGCTCGCCAAGGCGAAGGCCGCCGAATATGCCCCGCCGCCGAGCGAGGTGCCCTATTTCGGGGTGTATCGCGGGCACGGGTGAGCCGAATGCAGAAGGCCGCCCGTTTCTTGCTGACGAGACTGCCAGGCTGAGGAGGCGCCCATGGGAACGCCGCTCGATGATGCCGCACTCGACACCATGTTCCGCACGGCGCGCACGCAGAACCGATGGCTCGACAAGCCGGTCTCGCGGCAGCAGCTCGTTGCCCTCTACGATCTCATGCGCTGGGGACCGACAAGCGCCAACTGCTTCCCCATCCGCATCGTCTTCGTGACGACCACGGCCGCGAAGGAACGCCTGAAGCCGCTCGTCCTCGAAGGCAACCGCGAGAAGGTCATGACCGCGCCCGTGACGGCGGTCATGGGCTACGATACACAGTTCTATGACTGGCTGCCGCGGCTCTTTCCCCATGTCGACGCCCGCGCCTGGTTCGTGGACAAGCCCGACCTCGCCGAGACGACCGCTTTCCGCAACAGCAGCCTGCAAGGCGCCTATCTCATCCTGGCGGCGCGCGCCATCGGGCTCGACTGCGGGCCGATGTCGGGGTTCGACAACGAGGCCGTCGACCGGGAGTTCTTCCCCGGCGGACGCATCAAGTCGAACTTCATCTGCGCCCTCGGCTACGGCGACCCCGCCGGCCTGTTCGACCGGCTGCCGCGACCCGATGTCGACGAGGTGTGCCGCTTCGTCTAGGTGCTGCTGGGCCAGGACCGGTCCCGCCTCGCTGACGGCGCGGGATCCTCCGTGCGCAGGATCGGCAATAGCGGGGACGGCGGCATGGCGCGCGATCATCGGCGAGGCAGTCTTCTGCGGACCAGGGAGGGGGGCGGGCACGGGCGGGTCACCTTCGTCGAGCTGTTCTTCGACCTCGTCTTCGTCTTCGCCGTCACGCAGCTCTCCCACTCCCTGCTCGCGCATTTCACGCTCGCGGGCGCCGCGCAGACGGCGCTGCTCATGCTCGCCGTCTGGTGGGTGTGGATCTACACGTCCTCGGTCACCAACTGGCTCGACCCGGAGACGATTCCCGTCCGCCTCATGCTGTTCGTGCTGATGCTGGCTGGCCTCGTGCTTTCCACGGCGATCCCCAAGGCCTTCGAGACGCGGGGCGCGGCCTTCGCCGCGGCCTACGTGTTCATGCAGGTCGGGCGCAGCCTGTTCATGCTGCGGGCGCTGAAGCCGCACAGCCCGGGCAACTACCGCAACTTCCAGCGCATCACCGCCTGGCTCGTGCTGGCCGGCCTGTTCTGGACGGCGGGCGCCTTCGCCGAGGGCAGCGCCCGTTTCGGGCTGTGGGCCGTCGCGCTCGCCCTCGAATACGTCTCTCCCTCCCTCGGCTTCTGGACGCCAGGGCTCAGCCGCTCGACGACGGCGGACTGGGACGTGGAGGGCGGTCACATCGCCGAGCGCTGCGGCCTGTTCATCATCATCGCGCTCGGCGAATCCCTCCTCGTCACGGGCGCGACCTTCGGCAATCTCGCCTGGGCGCCGGCGACGGTCGCCGCCTTCCTCACCGCCGTCGTCGGCAGCATCGCCATGTGGTGGATCTATTTCGCCATCGGCGCCGAGCGGGCGAGCCGGCTCATCGCCGGCTCGCCCGACCCCGGGCGGCTGGCGCGCCTCGCCTATACCTACATCCACCTGCCGATCGTCGCGGGCATCATCGTCGCCGCAGTGGGGGACGAGTTCACCCTCGCCCATCCCGATCAGCCAACCGACACGAAGACCATCCTCGCCGTGCTCGGCGGCCCGGCGCTCTTCCTCGTCGGCAACCTGCTCTTCAAGCGCGTGACGGCGGGATGGTTTCCCCTCTCCCACCTCGTCGGCCTTGCCCTCCTCGCCGGGCTGGTGCCGCTGTCGTTCTTCATGTCCGCAGCAGCCGCCGGCGCGACAGCGACGATCGTCCTCGTCGTCGTCGCGGTGTGGGAATGGCGGTCACGCGCGCCGCGCCGGGGCGCAACATCGCACGACGCACCCGATGCCAGCGCCTGAAGGTGAGGCTCGAAGGCGCTTCCACCCCGCGAATGATGCCGCGCGTGGACGATCAGCCTCGCAGCGTCTCTCCGGCGCAGCGTCCGAGCGCCTCGACGACCGGCGCGACGTCCTCCAGCGTGAGGCCGGCGACGTTGATGCGCCCGGAGGGGGCGGCGTAGATCGCGTGGTCCCGGCGTAGCCCCTCGACGGCAGCCGGGGTCAGCGGCAGGGTCGAGAACATGCCCTTCTGCCGGGCGATGGCATCGAGCTTCAGGCCCGCGGCCCGTCCTGCGGCGGCGAGTGCCTGGCGCAGGCCGGCGATGCGCGCCCGCATCGTGTCGAGCTCCGCCCGCCACTCCGCGCGCAGTTCCTCGTCCTCGAGCACGAGCCGCGCCGCCGCCGCGCCATGGTCCGGCGGCATGGACCAGAGCACCCGCGCTGCGCTCTCGAGCACGCTCTGCACGACGCGCGCCTCCTCGGCACTCTCCGTCACCACCAGGATCGCGCCGACGCGGTCGCGATAGAGGGCGAAGTTCTTCGAGCAGGACACGCACAGGATCGCCCGCGGCAGCCGCGCCGCGATCCCGCGGGCGGGCGCGAGGTCCTGCTCCAGCCCGTCGCCGAGCCCGTGATAGGCGAGGTCGATCACCGGCACGAGGCCGCGTGCGGAAAGCGCCTTCTCGACGCGGGCCCAGCCTTGCGCGTCGAGATCCGCGCCCGCCGGGTTGTGGCAGCAGCCGTGCAGAAGGACCGCATCGTTCGCCCGCCCCTCGCCGAGTGCCGCGACCATCACGTCCACGAGCACGCTCTGCATCGCCACGTCGAAATAGGGATGGGTCCGGCAGTCGATGCCTGCCGTCGCCATAATGGGCACGTGGTTGGGCCAGCTCGGCGTGCCGACGAAGATGCGCGCGTCGGAAGCCGAACGGCGCACAAGATCGGCCGCGAGCCTGAGCGCCCCGGTCCCGCCCGGGGTCTGAACACCGGCGACCCTGCCCGCCACGACGGCCGGATGGTCGGCACCGAGCACGAGATCGCGGAGCCGCGCGAAGAAGGCGAGGTCCCCGCCCGGCCCGAGGTAGCTCTTCGTCCGCTGCTCCTGCCACAGGCGCTGTTCCGCCTTCTTGACGGCCTGCATCACCGGGGTCTCGCCGCGCTCGTCGCGATAGACGCCGACGCCGAGATCCACCTTGCGCGGACGCGGATCGGCGCGATGCAGGTCGATCAGCGCAAGGAGGGGATCGGGCGGAAGCGGAGAGAGGCTCTTGAACACCGGTTAGGCTCCTTGCTCGTGCATTTTCCTCGGGGGCGAGCGGCCCTCCGCTCCTTCCTCACCTCAGCGCGCGCGGAAAGCAAGGGCGACAGCACGCGGTACGACGGCCCACGTAACGGGCCTGCCGGCGGTACATGACGCAACGGCAAGTGGGCGGTATGATTGTTTTACAGCGGTGATCGTTGCAGCGAGGCACGCGGCATGCCGAGCGCGCCCCCCACTCCCGTGTCGCCCGAAACGGCGCATCTCAGCGACCTCATCCTACGCATCGTCGACGAATTGGTGCAGGAGTCGGGAGCGCGCTGCCCGCCTGCAACCCTCGACAGCGATCTCGACCGCGACCTCGGCTTCGACAGCCTCGGGCGGGTCGAGCTCGTGGCGCGGATCGAGCGCGCCTGCGGTGTGAAGCTCGGCGACGCGGCGTTGACGGTGGCGACACCGGGTGAACTGCTGCGCCTCGCGCTCGCCGGCAGGCCGATGGGTGCACCCGCCTCCCTCGCTCGCGAGGCGGAGCCGCCAGCGGTGGTCGCCGGCGACAACCTGCCGACCGGCGCGACGACACTCGTCGAGGTGCTGGAGTGGCACGCGGGCCGCCATGCACCGCGGGTCTACGCCTATCTCTGCGAGGAGCCGGAGGACGCCACCCCCCTCACCTACGGCGATCTGCACCGGGCCATGCACGAGGTCGCGGCCGGCCTGCTCGCGCGGGGGCTCGAGCCCGGCCAGTCGGTCGCCCTGATGCTCCCGACCGGCCGCGCCTATCTCGAGGCCTTCTTCGGCATCCTCAGGGCGGGCTGCGTGCCGGTGCCGATCTATCCCCCCTTCCGGCCGGCGCAGCTCGAGGATCATCTGAGACGCCACGTCGGCATTCTGCGCAACGCCGAGGCCCGGTTGCTGGTCACGGTGCCCGAAGCGGTGCGCTTCGCGCATCTCCTGCGTGCGCACGTGGAGACGCTGCACGAGGTGGTGACGCCGGACGCCTTGACGCGTCACCCCGCGGGCGTTGCGGCCTGGCCGCCCCTGAAGGCCGAGAACGTCGCCCTCCTGCAGTACACCTCGGGCAGCACCGGCGATCCCAAGGGCGTGGTGCTCAGCCACGCCAATCTTCTCGCCAATCTGCGCGCCCTCGGAGAGCGCATCGAGGTCCGGGCAGACGACGTCTTCGTGAGCTGGCTGCCGCTCTACCACGACATGGGCCTCATCGGCGCGGTGCTCGGCACGCTCTACTATGGCGTACCTCTCGTCCTCATGTCGCCGCTCGCCTTCCTCTCCCGCCCGGTCAGGTGGCTCAAGGCCATCGACCGCTATCGCGGCACACTCTCGGCTGCGCCGAACTTCGCCTTCGAGCTGTGCCTGCGCCACATCACGGACCAGGAGCTCGCCGGGCTCGATCTGAGCTCCTGGCGCCTCGCCGCCAACGGCGCGGAGCCCGTCAGCGCGCGCACGATGCGGCGCTTCGGCGAGCGCTTCGCCCGCTGCGGCCTGCGACCGCAGGCGCTGTCCGCCGTCTACGGCCTCGCCGAATGCTCGCTCGGGCTTGCCCTGCCGAGCCCGGGAGAGGGCGTGCGCACCGACCGCATCGCCCGCGAGGCCTTCATGCGTTCGGGCGTGCCGGAGCCCGTGGCTGCGGACGGGGTCGACGCCATCGAGATCGTCGCCTGCGGCTGGCCGCTGCAGGGGCACGAGATCCGCATCGTCGACGAAGCGGGCCACGAACTGCCGGAGCGGCGGGAGGGGCGGCTCGAATTCCGCGGGCCGTCGGCAACGAGCGGCTACCTGCGCAATCCGGAGGCGACGCGCCGGCTCTTCCACGGGCCGTGGCTCGACTCGGGCGACCTCGCCTACGTGGCCGACGGGCAGGTGTATCTCACCGGCCGCGTGAAGGACGTCATCATCAGGGCCGGGCGCAACATCCATCCGCAGGAGTTCGAGCAGGCCGTCGGCGAGATCGAGGGCGTGCGCCGGGGCTGCGTCGCCGTCTTCGGCAGCCGCGACCCGCGCGACGGCACGGAGCGGCTCGTCGTCGTCGCCGAGACGCGCGAGAGAGGGCGCGAGGCGCAGGCCACCATGGAACGGCGCATCCGCGAGGCGGCCCGCAGCCTCCTCGGCCAACCGCCAGACGCCGTCGTTTTCGTGCCGCCGCACAGCGTCCTCAAGACGTCGAGCGGCAAGGTGCGCCGCGCAGCCGTGCGCGAGCTCTACGAGCGCGGCACGCTCGGCCGCGGCGGAGGGGCCGTATGGTGGCAGATCGTACGTCTCGGCCTCGGCAGCCTCGCCCCGCGCCTGCGCCGCCTCGTGCAGCGTGGCGGCGAGGCGCTCTACGCCGGCTACGCCTGGGCGGCCTTCAGCGCGCTGATCACGCTCGCCTGGAGCCTCGTGGCGCTGCTCCCGGGGCGCGAGCAGTGCTGGGCCGTGTGCCGCGCTGCAGCGCGCCTCCTGAGCCGCTGCACGGCGACGCCCCTCGAGGTCGAGGGGCTGGAGCGGCTGCCGCCCGGACCCTGCGTGCTGACGGTGAACCACGCGAGCTACATCGACGCCCTGGTGCTGACCGCTGCCATCCCGCGCAGCCTCCGTTGCGTGGCCAAGCGCGAGCTCGCCGGCCACTGGCCGGTGAGGGTGCTGCTCGACCGCCTCGGCACCGTCTTCGTCGAGCGGCTCGACCCGCGCGAGAGCGCCGGCGAGGCCGAACGCCTCGTCGACCTCGCGAGCCGTGGCAGCACCCTCGCCTTCTTCCCGGAAGGCACGTTCGATCGACGCTCGGGCCTCAGGCCGTTCCACATGGGAGCCTTCGTCGTCGCGGCCCGGGCCGGACTGCCGGTGGTGCCGGTGGCGATCCGCGGCACCCGCTCCATCCTGCGGGGCGGCTCGTGGTTCCCTCGGCGCGGCCGGCTGCGCGTCGTGGTCGAGGCGCCGCTCCAGCCCGCCGGCGCCGCCTGGC
This sequence comes from Chelatococcus albus, assembly GCF_030067675.1. Lineage (GTDB taxonomy): Bacteria > Pseudomonadota > Alphaproteobacteria > Rhizobiales > Beijerinckiaceae > Chelatococcus_A > Chelatococcus_A albus. The sequence continues at coordinate 430,913 of NZ_JASJEV010000001.1, forward strand.
AGGCGGCTGTCAAGCTGCGTGACGCTGCGCGCGCGGCGATCCTGCGCCACTGCGGCGAGCCGGACCTCGGCAACGAGAGCGTCTCCCCCGTCTAGCATGCGCCCGGCGCATCGCCGCCGCGCGAGCAGCCCGCGCCAGGTCCTTGTCCGCAGAGGCGGCGCGAGGGACAAAGGTGCCCGAACCATCAGGGAAGGTCTCGTCGGATGTCGTCGATCCTGCAGCCAGCGGCCCTCAGCAACGCCCGCGGCGTCTATGTCATCGCCCCCACCCCCTTCCACGAGGACGGCCGGATCGACGAAGCGTCCATCGACCGCATGACGGACTTCTACCGCGCGGCGGGCGTCACCGGCATCACCGCGCTCGGGCAGATGGGGGAAGCGCCGAAGCTCGACCAGCAGGAGGCGCTTTCGGTGGCAGCGCGCATCATCGCGCGCGCAGGCGTGCCGGTCATCGTCGGCGTGTCGGCGCCGGGCTTCGCCGCCATGCGCGCGCTCGCCCGCGACGTCATGGAGATGGGAGCTGCCGGCGTCATGATAGCGCCGCCCTCGACGCTCAGGACGGACGACCAGATCGTTGCCTATTACCGCCAGGCGGCCGAGGCGATCGGCACGGACGTGCCCTTCGTGGTGCAGGACTATCCGCTCACCTTCAGCGTCGTCATGACGCCCGGCGTGATCCACCGCATCGTCATGGAGAACCCGTCCTGTGTGATGCTGAAGCACGAGGATTGGCCGGGCCTCGACAAGATCTCGGCCCTGCGCGCCTTCGAGCGCGACGGCTCGATGCGGCACATCTCAATCCTCTGCGGCAACGGCGGCCTGTTCCTCGATTTCGAGATGGAGCGCGGCGCCGACGGCGCCATGACGGGTTATTGCTTCCCTGACATGCTCGTCGACGTCGTGCGCCTCTCGGCCGCCGGCGAGCGCGACGCGGCGCACGACCTCTTCGACGCCCACCTGCCGCTCATCCGCTATGAGCAGCAGCAGGGTGTCGGCCTCTCCGTGCGCAAATATGTGCTGATGCGCCGCGGCATCATCGCCTCCGACGCGCAGCGAAAGCCGGGCGCCGGCCTCTCGGCCGCGGCGCGGGCCGAGGTCGACTATCTCCTCGCCCGCCTGGCGCGCGTCGACGCGCGGGCCGACCTCGCCGACCGCCTCGCGGCGGCCTCCTGAGCCGCCGCGCGCTCCGCCGGCATCAGGGCCTGGTCGCCGCCCTGTCTGGCGCCGGCCGGCGCCAGACGGCGAGCCGCACGTCGGCGACGGAGTCGAGAATGCTCTCCTCCGCCGCGCGCAAGCCGTGCGCGGCCAGCACCGCTTCCACGGTCTGGCCGCGGCTGCAGGCCGAAAAGAGGTGGCGCCCCCCGCCCAGCGTGACGCGGCGCGCGCGAGAGAGGTGGAAGGCGGCATATCCGACCGTCAGGAAGAGATCGTAGACGCCGGTGCCGCCGGGCACCGCCACGCGCCCGCCCCCCGGCAGCACGATGGCGCTCACGCTGCGCCAGGGGGTGCGCCGCGGGTTCCACCACCAGCCGTCGTTTCGCCGCTCGAGCCCCTGCGACGCGGTCGAGACGATGATGCGCCGCCGCCGCCGCAGGTTGGGATAGTGCTCGTGCGCGATGCGGCTCATGACGATAATGTCGGCGCGGTCGAGCTCGCTCTGGAAGTTGAACCAGTCCGCCTCGTTCATCAGCGCGCTCGGCGTGCTGCCGCCCATGTCGGCGATGCGATCGTCGGCGGAAACAATGGCGTAGCCGTGAACCTCGATCGACGCCGTGGGCATGGCCTTTCCCGTTCAGGGGCCCGAGCGCCCCTCCCTCGCGCGGGCCGGAATCACGGCGCCGAGCAGCAGGAACAAGACCACGGCATTGAGCCCGTGCCACAGGAAATGCGTTCCCAAGGTAAACGCCGGGCAGACCGCCCGGTCGATCGAGCGGAAGACGAGCGACAGCACGAGCACCCCACCGGCTGCGAGGAGCCTGTGCCCCGCCTCTCCCGCCAACACGCCTGCGCGCGTCCGCACGAGGCCGCCGACGGTGAGGAGGGCGAGCACGGCGGGAAAATAGTCCGCCGAGCCGTTGACGGGATCGCCGCCGAGGAGCGGCCCGTTCGTCAGGCGCCCCCACAGCTCGACGAAGGCCATGGAACCGAGCTGGAAGGCCGCGGTGAGCGCAAGCGCGCTGCCGGCACGCAGGCCGAGGAAACGCCGCATGGCGAGAAAGAAATAGGCGAGGATGAAGAACGTGATCGGCCCGACATCGGCGAAGAGCGACCAGCGGTTGGCAAAGGTGTGGAAGAGAAAGCTGCCGATGCCGACGAGGATGGTGAGCGCGATGAGGCCGAGGGCGGGCAGGTCGCGCCCGCCCGTCCGCCGCCAGCGCGCGTAGGCGAGCCCGGCGGCGATCAGGAAGAAGACGTTCGAGAGCGCATTCACGGGCTCGGCCCAGAAGCCCGGGTCGAGGCGCTCGCAATAGATGTCGATCGGGCTCCACCAGCTCCTGCCGTCCATGCCCCCTCCCCACCAACCGCGCCCATGCCCGGGTGACGAGACAGGATGACACGACTCGGTGAAGCCGAGGTCACGAGCGCAGGCTCAGCCGCGCCAAGCCGCCGCATCCGCCGGCTCAGGGCGGCAGCGCCCCTCCACAGCCCTCGGTCATGCCCGAGTTCCGCCCACAACTCGCGCAAGTCGGGACCGCACGATCTGCGTGCGAAGGCGTCGCCGGCGCAGCAGCCGCGTCGTTGACCACATGTGCCGGCAGACAGCGGCTCCCGACCACTGTCTTAGGTCCATGCCGTCCACATCCTGTATAAGACTGAGCCGACTACTCTCGCCCGCGGCTGTCGCCCGGCCTCCACCCTCGCGGATTTCCCATGCGCATCGCCACCTGGAACGTCAATTCGGTCAAGCAGCGGCTCGCCCATCTCCTCACCTTCCTCGACGAGGCGAACCCGGACATCGTCTGCCTGCAGGAGCTCAAATGCGTCGACGAGGCCTTTCCAGCGATGGAGATCGAGGCCAAGGGCTACAATGTCGCCGTGCACGGGCAGAAGAGCTTCAATGGCGTCGCCATCCTGTCGAAGCGCCCGCTCGAAGACGTGACGCGCGGCCTGCCAGGGGACGAGAGCGACCAGCAGGCGCGCTATCTCGAAGCGGTGGTGTCGACGGGGAACGGCGGCGCCGTGCGCGTCGCCTCCATCTATCTGCCGAACGGCAATCCCATCGGCACGGAGAAATATACCTACAAGCTCGCCTGGATGGACCGCCTCGCCCGGCACGCGCGGGCGCGTCTGGCGTTGGAAGAGCCCCTCGTGCTCGCCGGCGACTATAACGTCATTCCCGAGCCGCGCGACGCCGCCAAGCCCGAGGCGTGGGTGAATGACGCGCTCTTCCTGCCGGAGACGCGCGCCAGGTTCCGCAGCCTCCTCGCCCTCGGCCTGACCGAGGCGCTGCGCGCCTGCGATGATCGGGGCGGGCTCTATACCTTCTGGGACTATCAGGCCGGCGCCTGGCAGAAGAACAACGGCATCCGCATCGACCACCTCCTGCTCTCGCCACAGGCGGCGGACAGGCTCGGGGGCACGACCATCCACCGCCACCTGCGCGGTTGGGACCAGCCGTCGGACCATGTGCCGGTATCGGTCGAACTCGCGATGTGAGGACGCATCCGGCGACCTCGGGCAGGTGTCCACCGCCCGCTACGGCTTGCCCCCGCTCTGACCGCCCGGGTTGCTTCCCGCTGCGCCCGACGAGCCGCCGGAGCTCGTGCCACCGCTGCTCGAACCGCCGCTGCCCGGGGTCTGGCTCCCCGGTTGCTGGCCGCTGCCGGCCCCCTGGCCTTCCCTTGCACCCTCGCCATTGCCCGCGTCGCTGAAACGGTCGCGCACCGGCACGGCGAGCGGAACGAACGGAGCATCGCCGCCGCGGGGTGCTTGCGCGCAGAGGTCCCGGTTGCCCTGGAGGCAGACATCGGCGAAGTCGAAGGTCTCCGGCCCGCCAGGGCGCGGCGGCGTGGCGCCTCCGGAACGGGTCACATACACAACCTCGCCGGGCTGCTCCACGGTCACGCAGCGTCGGCCGTGCGGGCAGATGGCGATGCGCCCGTCCTGCAGGACGACAGTGAGCCGTGCGCGCTCGACGAGGAAGTCGAAGACCGTGCCGCGCACGCCGATGGTGGCGAGGGGCGTGCGGATGCGATAAGCGCGCGGATCAGAGGCGCCGCTGATCCAGCGGAAGGCGCCGCGCGTTGCATCGACGACGACGGTCGTGGCCGAACGATCGGGATTGTAGACGAAACGGTCGAGCTTGACCGAGGCGGCGGCCCCCATCGACAGGCTCGTCTCGTCGAGGAACAGGAGACGCGCCGCGCTGGCCGCGCCCGTGCGGACGACTTCCTCGGTGTAGAGATCGTCGCCCACGGCGATCTGCCGGTCCCGCCCGGAAACAAGGCCCGACACCTCGCGTTGAACGACGACGGCCGCGCCGATTTCGCTCTCGGCCGCTGCCTCGCTCGCCGCCGCAACCCAGCCGGCGGCCAGGACCGCTGCCAACGATCGTCGGACAGCCCGAGATCGAACACTGCCCGCCGGCCGTTCCCGGCAAAGGAGGCCTGCGGGCCGAAGGACACGGCGTGCCATGCGAGCTGCCCCCCGATGCGCGACGTGTATCGAGCGCTGCCCGCCAGGCCGCCTTCGCCCGTCGAGGCATACTTAACCACCTTAGCGCATCGGACTCGCGGATCAACCGATTGAAAGGGCTGCTGCAGCCTGCCGATCGATGCTCACTGGCGCGGGACGGATTGCGAGCCGCCGAGACCGCGGCCGGGCGGCGGCACCGTCGTGGTGCCGGAAGGGCGGCCTCCGTAGTCGCCGCCGCGCACGCCCGACCCCCTGCCACCGACGAGGCCGGGCAGGATGCCGATGGCAAAGTCGATGACGGGAGCCACCGGCGGTTGCTCGTAGACCGGCGGCTCTTCGACGCGCGCGCGCCGCGGCGGTGGCACGCGATCCTCCGGGACGATGCCCGCCGTCACGGTGCAGAAGGCGCGGCTCGTCGCGCTCAGGCAGCGATTGGCGAAATCCGAGCCGCCGGGGGCGCCGGGGAACGGCCCATCGAACCGGCCGGGGGTCACCGTCACCACCTCTCCCGGGTTGGTCATCATGGCGCAACGGCGCGACCCGTTCGGGCAGACGACGACGGCGCCCTGACGGAGCATGACGACGACGCGCCGCGCCTCGACCAGCAGGTCGAAGACCGTGCCGCGCACGCCGATGGTGGCGAGCGGCGTGCGCACCTGGTAGGCGCGCGGATCGGAGGCGCCGCTGACCCAACGGAAGGCGCCGCGCGTCGCATTGACGACCACCGTCTTCGCCGAGCGGTCCGGATTGTAGACGAAGCGGTCGAGCTTGACCGAGGCGGACGGGCCGATCGAGAGATTGGTCTCGTCGAGAAAGACGAGCCGTGCGGCGCTTGCGTCGGCGGTGCGGATGACCTCGTTGGCGAAGACGCCGTCCCCCTGCGCCACCGCCCTGGCACGGCCGGCGAGGAGGCCCGAGACGTCGTGCTGAACGAGCGACGCCGCGCCGATCCTGCTCTGCGCAACCGCGGGACCGACCACCTGCGACAGGGGCACAAGCGACAGGGAGAAAAGACACAAGACGCTCAATGAAGGACGCATGGCCGAACCCCTCGCCATCGCGGTCCATGCAATATGATAGCACCCGACCGCGCACGCCGTGTAACTTTAGGCAGGGCACACGGCGCGCGCGGTGCCGGTAAGCACATGGCCAGTGAGCATATGGCCCCGCCCGGCCGGGTCGCGCATGCGTCACGGGAGGCTCCAGGAGTGCGGCAGGCAACACGAGAGCCGTCCATCCATGGCGTGCCGCGGCGCCGGCGCCGCCGTGTCGGCGTCGCCCTTCTCTCGGCGCTGCTGCCGGCCGGCCTCGCAGGCCTGCTCATCCTCGCCGAACCGATGCCGGTGCGGGCCCTGCGCGATCTCGTCTTCGACAGCTACCAGCGCCTCGCCCCGCGCCCCTACGATCCGGCTGCTCCCGTGCGCGTCATCGATATTGACGAGGAGTCACTCGCCCGCCTCGGGCAATGGCCCTGGCCGCGCGTGCGCCTTGCCGAGCTCGTCGACCGCCTGCGCGAGGCCGGGGCGGCCGCGATTGCCCTCGACATCCTGCTCGCCGAGCCGGATCGCGCCACGCAAGATGTGACGCCCTCCTCCTCCGCGGATGGCGCGCCCGGCGACGGCGCTCTCTCCGCCGCCCTCGGCAAGAGCCCGACGGTGGTGAGCCTGGCGCTCACCGACATGGCCACCGCCCCACCGCCGGTGAAGGCCGGCCTCGCCGCCGCCGGCGACGATCCCGCGCGCTTCCTGCCGCGCTTCGCCGGGGCGGTCGTCGCACTCCCGGCCTTCGTCGAGGCCGCTCGCGGCATCGGAGCGCTCAACTGGGTGCCCGATCGTGACCTCGTCGTGCGCCGTGTGCCTACGCTTCTATCGGGCGCGGACAGGCCCGTCCCGTCGCTGGCCATCGAGGCGCTGCGCGTCGCGCAGGATGCCTCCACCATCGTCGTCAAGGCCTCGAATGCCAGCGGCGAGACGGGCTTCGGCCAACAGACGGGCGTCACCGCGGTGCGTGTCGGCGAGGTGACCGTCGCGACCGAGCGCGACGGTGGCGTGCGCGTGCGCTATGCGGGCAGCCGGCCCGAGCGCCACATTTCCGCCTGGCGCGTGCTCGACGGCAGTGCGGACCTTGCACCCGTCGCGGGCGCCATTCTCTTCGTCGGCGCGAGCGCGGCAGCGCTCGCCGACGTGCGCGCGACACCGCTCGAAGCCACCGTCCCCGGCGTTGACATCCATGCCGAGTTCATCGAGCACGCCCTCTCCGGCAGCCGCCTGGCACGGCCGGACTACGCCCCGGGCGCGGAGGCGGTGATCACCCTCCTCGCCTGTCTCGCGATCGCGGCCGTCGCTTCCGTCCTTCACCCCCTTGTCGCGGCGCCGGCCCTCATCGCGCTCGCCGGATTGATCGCCGGCGGGAGCTGGATGGCCTTCTCGCGCGCCGAACTCCTCTTCGACCCGACGATGCCGCTCGCCGCCACCACCGCGAGCTTCGGTGCCGCTACGGTCGCCGCGCTGCGTCGGGCGGAAGAGGACAAGCGACGCATCCGCGAAGCCTTCGGGCGATATGTCTCGCCAGCCATTGTCGAGGCGCTTGCGGCCGACCCATCCCAGCTCGCGCTGGGCGGCGAGATCCGCCCCATTACCGTGCTCTTCGCCGACATCCGCGGCTTCACGAGCCGCGCCGAGACGATGCGCGCGGAGGAGGTTGTCTCCTTCCTCAACGCCGTGCACACGCCGCTCGCCGACGAGGTCATGCGCTTCAACGGCACCATCGACAAGTTCATGGGCGACGGCCTGATGGCCTTCTGGAATGCGCCGCTCGACGAGCCGGACCACGTGCGCCAGGCGCTGCGGGCGGCGCTTGCCATGCAAAGGGCAGTCGCCGCGCTCGACGAGCGGCTGCGCGTCGAGGGGCAGGTCGGGGGCGGCCCGCGGCTCGCCGTCGGCATCGGCCTGCACACGGGCCCAGCCTGCGTCGGCAATCTCGGCTCGCTGCGCCGCTTCGACTATTCCGCCGTGGGCGACACGGTCAACACGGCCGCGCGCATCGAGCAGGCCTCCAAGACCTACGGCGTGCCCGTCATCGTGTCGGAGGATGTCGCCCGCCTGACGCCGGAGTGGGGCTATCTGCTCGTGGACAGCGTGCGTCTGCGCGGCCGACAGATCGCGACCCGGCTCTATGCCCTGCACGGCCCCCCCGAGGCCGTGGACGAGAATTTCGCGCGTTTCCGCGCCCAGCACGACGCTGCGATTGAAGCCGCCTTGCAGCGACTCGACGAGGGTTTCGTCAGGCTCGGCGAGGCCGAGCGCCACCCAATGGGCGGACGCTATTCGCGCCTCTACGCCTATCACTGGGAGCAGTTGAAGTCAGCTGGCACACGCGGCGCCGAGCGCGACAGCGGCGCCGGAAAAGAGATTATATTCTAAAGAATTACGGAATTTTCTTGAGCTGTTGCTCCAGGTAAATGAGGGCAGCCTGCCGATCGTTGTCCTTCGCCGCAGCGAAGGCCTTGTCGTGGAGTTCGACGATCCAGGCATCCTTGGTCGGATCGGCCGCATCGCGCGCGATGGTCAGCCACATGAGGCCGCGCGCACTCTGGCGCGGTACGCCCTGCCCGGTCACGAGCAGATGCCCAAGCAGCGCCTGCGCCTGATGGTTGCCCTTCTCGGCGGAGAGATTGAACCAGCGCGCCGCCTGCCGCGGATTCTTCGGCACTCCGTTACCGTCCAGATAAAGGCGCCCCAGATTGTACTGCGCATCCGCGTCGCCGTAGTAGGTGGCGGCGTAGTGGAACATCTCGACGGCGCGCGCCGTGTTGGGCCTCACATAGGTGCCGGAGATACCGTCGAGGAAATAGCCGCCGAGGGCGACGAAGGCGCTCGACACGAAGCGAGCGTTGGGCGAATCCGGGCTCTCATCCGCATATTGATCGGCGATCTTCGAGAAATACTCGAAGGCCTTCAGATCGTCGTGGGCGACGCCGTCCCCCTCGGCATACATGCGGCCGAGCTTCCACAGCGCCAGGGTGTGCCCCTGCGTGGCAGCATATTCGAGCGCGCGCACCGCGCCCGACTTGTCGCCCGCGTTGTAGTCTCGGATGCCGCTGCGGAACGCCTCCTTGACGGACTTGAACGCCTCGAGCGGCGCGCCCGGGGCGACGGGAGCAGCAGCCGGCCGCGCCCCCTCGAAGGCGGCGGCCTGAGCAACCGAAAGGGCGGCGCCGAGGACGAGCCCCGCGCCGTACGCGAGTACACTATATGTCCGCATAGCAGTGCTTTTCGCCGCGGGCGCCCGGATGCGTGACCGCACCGTCCTTGGCCGATCCCACTGTCTGGGCGTACTTCCACAAGGCCCCCGAGCCGTAGTCCGTCTCGCGCGGCTTCCACGCCGCACGACGCCGCGCCAGCTCTTCGTCCGACAGGCGCACGTTCATGGTGCCGGCAATCGCGTCGAGCTCGATGATGTCACCGTCCTGCAGAAGGCCGATGGGACCGCCCACCGCCGCCTCCGGCCCCACGTGGCCGATGCAGAAACCGCGCGTCGCGCCGGAGAAGCGGCCGTCGGTGATGAGCGCCACCTTGTCGCCCATGCCCTGGCCATAGAGGGCGGCCGTCGTCGCCAGCATCTCCCGCATGCCCGGGCCGCCGCGCGGTCCCTCGTAGCGGATGACGAGGACATCGCCTTCCTTGTACCGGCGGTTCTTCACCGCCTCGAAACAGGCTTCCTCGTTGTCGAAGCAGCGCGCCGGGCCGGTGAAGGTGAGCTTGTCCGGGCTCATGCCGGCGACCTTCACGATGGCCCCTTCCGGCGCCAGGTTGCCGCGCAGGCCGACGACGCCGCCCGTCGGAGAGAGCGGCGCGTCGGCCGGGCGCACGACGTCCTGGTCCGGGTTCCATTTCACCGACGCGAGGTTCTCCGCGATGGTGCGGCCGGTGACAGTGAGGCAGTCCCCGTGCAAATAGCCGTGGTCGAGCAGCGTCTTCATGAGGAGCGGAATGCCGCCGACCTCGAACATGTCCTTGGCGACATAGCGGCCACCCGGCTTCAGGTCGGCGATGTAGGGCGTGCGCTTGAAAATCTCGGCGACGTCGAAGAGATCGAACTTGATGCCGCACTCGTGGGCGATGGCCGGCAGGTGCAGGGCGCCGTTGGTGGAGCCGCCGGAGGCCGCGACGACCGTGGCCGCGTTTTCGAGTGCCTTGCGGGTGACGATATCGCGCGGGCGAATGTTGCGGGCGATGAGTTCCATGATCATTTCGCCCGCCGTCATGCAGAACCGGTCGCGGATCTCGTAGGGCGCCGGCGCGCCGGCCGAGTACGGCAGGGCGAGCCCAATGGCCTCGGAGACCGTAGCCATGGTGTTGGCGGTGAACTGGGCACCGCAGGCGCCGGCGGAGGGACAGGCCACCTGCTCGAGTTCGTCGAGGTCGGCGTCCGACATGGCGCCGACCGAATGCTTGCCCACGGCCTCGAAGACGTCCTGAACGGTGACGGGGCGCCCCTTGAAGGTGCCGGGCAGGATCGAGCCGCCGTAGATGAAGATGGACGGCACGTTGAGCCGCACCATCGACATCATCATGCCGGGCAGCGACTTGTCGCAGCCGGCGAGGCCCACGAGCGCGTCATAGCAATGGCCGCGCATGGTCAGCTCGACCGAGTCGGCGATCACCTCGCGCGACACGAGCGACGACTTCATGCCCTGGTGGCCCATGGCGATGCCGTCGGTGACGGTGATGGTGCAGAACTCACGCGGCGTGCCGCCGGCAGCCGCCACGCCCTTCTTCACCGCCTGCGCCTGGCGCATCAGCGCAATGTTGCAGGGAGCCGCTTCGTTCCAGCAGCTCGCCACGCCGACGAGCGGCTGGTGGATCTGCTCCGTGGTAAGGCCCATCGCGTAGAGATAGGAGCGATGCGGGGCGCGCTCCGGACCCTCGGTGACGTGCCGGCTGGGCAGTTTCTTCTTGTCGAAGGTGCGCGCGTCCATGGACCCTGCTTCTCCCGTCGTCCTCGTCCTCGCTCAGCCGCTTTCTGCGGCAAGCCCCGGTGAAATGCCACGCGCGCGTCACCGGACGCAAACAAACCCTTCGCCGCGCTCGACGGACGATCACCTGGCCGTCCCGCCCGCGTCGCACCGCGTAAAGCACAGTGCTTTCAAGAGCTTGCGATGGTATTAAGAGGTGCTCCGGGTTTATGGCGGCTTCGCGGCAGAGCCGGGCCGGTTCCGTGCCGCTTCTGCGATCCTTTTCGGCTGTTGCGCCGATGACACAATTGTGGCGCGGCGGACGCAGCCTAAAGCACTTCCAATCAAGCACTTGCGGACGCACCGTCGAACCGATGCCACGATGCGGCGACGCTCCGCCGAGGTTTCAATTGTGCGCGAGCGGCGCGTGAAGGCACCGGATGGCAGCGAAACGGCCAGCCAACCGGCCGGCCGCTCGCGCCGGGAGCCGCCATTCAGGCATCGAGGAGCCCGCCGCTGCCGCTCTCGACGACGAAGCTGCGGCGCGTCGAGAGGCGGCCGTCGGGCACGCTCACCTTGTCGAGCACCTGGTAGTCGGCCTGCCAGCGCTGCGGCGTCACCACATGACGCATATAGCCGCGCTGGTTGTTGAAGAACTTGATGTGCGGGTCCTGGGTCATGAGAGCGCGGAAGGTGTCGTTGGTATCGAACCCATCTCCGCCCGAGGTGATCGAGGTCGCCACGAACTCGACGCCGAGCGTCGCGGACTTCTCGTCGTCGAAGTTCTTCTTCAGCTCGCCCGCCCAGTTGTTGTGGATGTCGCCTGTCAGCACGACGAGATTGGCAAGCTTCGTCTCCTCAACGGCGGCAAACAGACGGTCGCGGGCCGCGACTGCCCCGTCCCACTTGTCAAGGCTCGGCGCGAAGACCGCCGGATCGGGATCGCGGTCGTTGCGCATGACGATGACCTGCTGGCCGAGCACGTTCCAGCGGGCCTTCGTCTCCATGAAGCCGTCGTGGAGCCAGCGCTCCTGCGTCGCCCCGAGCATCGTGCGGTCGGTGTTGAAGGCCTCCCTGCAATTGGGCTTGACCCCGTCGCCGCAAGGCTGGTCGCTGCGGAAGAGCCGCGTGTCGAGCAGGTTGAAGGAAAGGAGATCGCCGACGGCGAAGCGCCGGTAGGCGAGGATGTCGGGCCCGCGCGGCATCAGCGCCCTGCGCACGGGCATGTGCTCGTACCAGGCCTGGAAGGCCGCGGCGCGGCGCAGGAGGAAGAGCTCGGGCGGCGTATTCTCCTCGGAGCGGTCACCGGCCCAGTTGTTGTCGACCTCGTGGTCGTCATAGCTCATCAGGAACGGCGCCGACGCGTGAGCGGCCTGCAGATCCGGGTCGCTCTTGTAGATCGCGTAGCGGTGCCGGTAGTCGTTCAGCGTGTAGATTTCGTCGGGCTCGCCCGGCATCACGCGCACGACCGGCAAGGCCCGCTCGCCCGGCCGCAGCAGCCGATACTCGTAGATGTAGTCGCCATAGTGGTAGACGAAGTCGAAGCGCTCGCCCGCGATATGCCGCCAGGCGGTGAAATGGCCGTCCTCGTAACGCTGGCAGCCGGCGACGGCGAAACGCAGTTGCCCGAGCGGGGCTCCTGCGGCCGGCAGGGTCCTCGTCCGCCCCACGCGGCTGCGCTCCCCGCCGATGGTGAACTGGTAGAAATAGTCGCGGCCGGCTTCGAGGCCGCCGATCTCGACATGCACGGAATGGCCGAGTTCGGGATGGGCCATCGTCCTGCCCTTCTGCACCACCTGCCGCATGCGTTCGTCGGTGGCGACCGCCCAATCAACCTCCACGGCCTTGCGCGGCATGCCGCCGTTCGGCTCCAGCGGCCGGGGGGCGATCTTGGTCCAGATGACGAAACCGTCCGCCGCCGGATCGCCCGAGGCAATCCCGAGGGCGAAGGGATAGGCCGCGAACACCGGATTGGCCCAGACAGAACCGGCGAACAACCCGCCGCCGGCCGTCACCAGCGCCGACGCGCCGAGACCGCGCAGCAGCGCCCGGCGATCGAGCGTGGCGAAATGATCGATATCGAAACCGTTGCCGAAGCGATGCCCCATGACGCCATCTCCCTGGACCCGCGCCAGGGTAATCGGCGTCGATGACGGACGTCTAACGCGGCCGCAGTACCCGCTGCCGCCCCGTCAGACGAGGCCCTGCAGCCGCCCGAGTGCCTCGTGGATCTTGGCCTGCCGCGCGCCGGCCTCGTCCTTGCGGTCGCGCTGCTCCTCCACGACTTCCTCCGGCGCCCGCGCCAGGAAGTCGGCATTGGCGAGCTTGGCGTCGATCTTGGCGATCTCGCCGTCGAGCTTGATGAGCTCCTTTTCCAGGCGCACACGCTCCGCCGCGAGATCGACGATGCCGCCGAGCGGCAGCGCCGCCACCTCGCCACGCACGATGAGCTGCACCGAGCCATGGGGCGCGGTCTTAGCCGTGGCAATCTCCGAAAGCCGGGCGAGGCGGCGGATCGTATCGCCCCAGCGAGCGACGCGCGCCTCGACCTCGGCCGAAGGACTGACGAGCACGAGAGGCACCTGCGCCCCTGCCGGCACATTCGTCTCGGCCCGCGCCGAGCGCACCTCGGACACGAGATCGACGATCCAGCCGATCTCGGCTTCGGCGGCCGCGTCGCCGAAGCCGTCGACGGCCGGCCACGGCGCGAGCGCCAGGATCGTCTCCCGCGCCGGGCCCTCCTGCCCCTTGATCGCCCACAGCTCCTCGGTGAGGAAAGGCATGAAGGGATGCAGGAGCTTGCACGTCTCGTCGAGCACATGGGCGATGGTCGCCCGTGTCTCGTCCTTGGCCGGCCCGTCCTCGCCCTGCAGCACGGGCTTGGCGAGTTCGAGATACCAGTCGCAGAAGACATTCCAGACAAAACGATAGGCCGCGTTGGCCGCATCGTTGAAGCGGAAGGCCTCGATCGCCTGGGTCACCTCGCGCACGGCGCGCGCGCACTCGCCCAGCGCCCAGCGGTTGAGCGTTCCGGTGACCGCCGCCGGGTCATAGCCCGCGACACGCCTGCAACTGTTCATTTCCGCGAAGCGCGCCGCATTCCAGAGCTTCGTCGCGAAATTGCGGTAGCCTTCGACGCGTTGGGTGGAGAGCTTGATGTCGCGCCCTTGCGCCGCCATCGCCGCCAGGGTGAAGCGCAGCGCATCGGCGCCGTAGCGCTCGATGAGGTGGAGCGGGTCGATGACGTTGCCCTTCGACTTCGACATCTTGGCGCCCTTCTCGTCGCGGACGAGGGCGTGAATGTAGACGTCGCGGAAGGGCACCTCCTCCATGAAATGGAGGCCCATCATCATCATGCGGGCAACCCAGAAGAAGATGATGTCGAAACCCGTGACGAGCACGCTCGTCGGATAGTAGCGCTTCAGCTCCTTCGTCTCGTCGGGCCAGCCCAGGGTCGAGAACGGCCACAAGGCGGAGGAGAACCAGGTGTCGAGCACATCCTCGTCACGCTTGAGTTCCACCGGGCGGCCGTAGTGCCGGGCCGCGGCACTCTCCGCCTCCGCCTCGCTCTGCTCGACGAAGACGTGTCCGTCCGGGCCGTACCACGCCGGGATCTGGTGCCCCCACCAGAGCTGGCGCGAGACACACCAGGGCTCGATGTTCTCGAGCCACTGGAAATAGGTCTTCTCCCAGTTCTCGGGAATGAAGGCGGTCCTGCCATCGCGCACGGCCCGCAGGGCGCGCTCGGCGAGCGGCTTGACATTGACGTACCATTGGTCCGTCAGCCACGGTTCGATGACGACGCCCGAGCGGTCGCCGTGCGGAACGGCATGGACGTGGGGCTCCACCTTCTCGAGGAGGCCGCGCGCCTCGAGCATCTCGACGACGCGCTTGCGCGCGACGGCGCGGTCGAGGCCGTCGAGCGCCAATACCGCGTCGAGATCGGGGCCCGGCGCCGCATCGGCGAGGAAGCCCTCGTTGCCTGCAAGGACCAGCTCCGCCTCGGGGCCGAGGACGTTGACGAGTTTCAGGCCGTGGCGGCGGCCCACCTCGAAGTCGTTGAAGTCGTGCGCCGGCGTGATCTTCACCGCGCCCGTACCCTTCTCCGGGTCGGAATAGACATCGGCGACGATGGGGATGTGGCGCCCGACGAGGGGCAGCACCGCATTGCGACCGACGAGATCCTTGTAGCGCTCGTCCTCCGGGTGGACGGCGACGGCCACGTCACCGAGCATCGTCTCCGGCCGGGTCGTGGCGACGACAATGAAGCGGTCGCTCAGGCCCTCGATCGGATAGCGGATGTGCCAGAGGTGCCCCTTCACCTCGATCTGCTGGACCTCGAGGTCGGAGATCGCCGTCTGGAACTTCGGATCCCAGTTGACCAGGCGCTTGTCCTTGTAGATCAGCCCCTGCCTGTAGAGCTCGACGAACACCTTGAGAACGGCGCGCGACAGCCCTTCGTCCATCGTGAAGCGCTCGCGCGACCAGTCGCATGACGCGCCAAGGCGCCGGAGCTGATTGACGATCGCCCCGCCGGATTCCTCCTTCCACGCCCAGACGCGCTTCAGGAAGGCCTCGCGCCCCATCTCGCGGCGGCCAGGTTCCTGCCGCTCCATGAGCTGACGCTCGACCACCATCTGGGTCGCGATACCGGCATGGTCCGTGCCGGGCTGCCAGAGCACGTCCTTGCCGCGCATGCGCTCGAAACGGCAGAGAATGTCCTGCAGGGTGTTGTTGAGGGCATGCCCCATGTGGAGCGAGCCCGTGACATTCGGCGGCGGGATGACGATCGAGAACGGCTCGGCAGTCGCGCGCTCGGGCCGGCCGGCGCGAAACGCCCCCTCGTCCTCCCAAAGCGTGGAGATGCGCGCCTCGACGGCGGCGGGCTCGAACGTCTTGTCCATCATGCAAACCGGTTTGGAGCGCCGCCTCCGGCGGCGCGATCAGCATCTCGCGCGTAGAAACCGAAGCCGGGCACGGAAGTCAATGACGAGGCCCGAAAACGAACATGCGCGGGACAGTGCCCGCGCATGCCGACGATCCCCGGCCCGAAGCGCAGAACGATCAGAAGCGGCCGCCGCGCGCCACGCGCTCGATCTCGGCGCGCACCAGGCGCTCGACGATCGCCGGCAGGTTGTCGTCCAGCCACCCTTTCAGCATCGGCCGCAGCATGTCCCGTACGAGATCCTCCAGCGTGCGGGCATTGTTGGTGAGGACCGTCGTCGCGAGCGACTGGAAGGCCGATGCAACAGAGGCGCCGGCATTGGCCGACAGCAGGTTGTCGCCTGTGAGGCCGTACGTCTCCACCGGCTGGGCCGGCTGCACCGCCGCGCCGACTTCGGCCAGAGCCTGCACGAGCGGCGCCGCCGGCTGCGGCGCGGCGGCAACCTCGACAGGAGCCGGTTCATCTTCGCGGAAAGTCACATCGTCCTCGGCGGGTTCGGCCGGCTTCGCGGCCTTGGCGGCCTCGGTTGTCAGTTCGGCGAGATCGAGCACCTCGGCCTCGCGCATGTTCACGGCGGCTGCCGCCTCGTCCTGCCGCGCGGCTTCCGGTTGCGCCTTCGCGACATCCTGGTCGTCCGCGATGATGCGGCGAATCGAGGCGAGAATCTCTTCCATGGAGGTATCCGATCCTCGCGGCGCTTCCTGGGGTCTGAGGCTCGCTGAACTCATGCGCTTCACCGATCGTTCCGGAAACCGGGCCGGAGACTCGCCTCCGTACCGCCTGCAAGCAGTATTTCACGGCCTCGAATCGAGGCAAGCATCGCCGCCCGCAGATCACAGGAAAAGAACATCAAGAAAAATGGACGTGCATGGCCTTCCGAGATGAGCAGCACCGCCCGAGATGAGCAGCACCGCAGACCATGCAAGAAGCGGCCCGCGCAGGTGGAAACGGGTCGCCGGCCGCGGGAGAACACACCCGCGCCTCCCGTTGCCCCCGACCGCGATCCTGAAAGCCCCGCAAG
Source organism: Chelatococcus albus (assembly GCF_030067675.1). GTDB lineage: Bacteria > Pseudomonadota > Alphaproteobacteria > Rhizobiales > Beijerinckiaceae > Chelatococcus_A > Chelatococcus_A albus. The sequence goes on from NZ_JASJEV010000001.1 coordinate 447,469, forward strand.
CGGTGATCCGCCGCGGAGCCTCCGGCCCGACGATCGTTCCGGACGCGATCACGGCAGAAGACGGGGCGCGGCGGATGTCGCGTCCTTCCGACCGGCCGTGATGCTTCGGGATCGCAGGCGCAGCGGCGCGCTCGGCCATGGGATGACGGCCGATGTTCCCTTGAGGAACCTCTGTCCGTCATCCCGCGGATCGGGTCAGCGGCCGTCCGGCGTCTGCAGGCCGAACCACTTGTCCTTGACCTGCTCGAAGTGACGCTTCGAGTCGTACTCTTCGACCTTGAGCGCCAGCGTGCGCGCCGACAGGCGTCCGACCGCCGCGAGCAACTGGTAGGAGTTCACGACGCGATCCCGCTGAGCCGAGATCAGCGATACGCGCGAGTTGAGGAGCTCCTGCTGCGCGTTGAGCACATCGAGGGTCGTGCGCTGGCCGACCTTCGCCTCCTCGCGCACGCCGTTGAGGGCGATCTCGTTGGCCTCCACCTGTGCCTGGGCAGCGGTGATCTGCGCCTTGGCCGCCTCGAGCGCGCCCCAGGCGGACACCACGGCGGCGCGGACCTGGTCGCGCGTCACGTCGACCTCGAGGCGGCGCTGGCCGGCGGTCTCCTTGGCCTGGCGGGTCCGCGCATAGACCTCGCCGCCCTCGTAGATCGGGATCGTCAGCTGCGCCACGATGGAGGCCGAAGTCCGCTCGTCGCCCGGGGTCTGCACGTCGTAACGCTGCGCCGCGCTCGCCTGCAGGCCGAGCGAGGGATAGAGCTCGCCTTCGACCACCTTGACCTGGATTTCCGCCGCATCGACGCCATGCAGCGCCGCGTGAATGGCAGGGTGCTCCGCCTGGGAGACCTCGATTGCCGCGGGAAGGGTCTTGGGCAGGGCCTTCTCGATCGAACGGCCGGGCGCCAGCTGCTTGGGCTCGACACCGATCACCTGCCGGTAGCGGGCGAGGCTCGACTTGAGATTGGCCTGCGCCAGGCTCTCCTGCGAGCGGGCGCCGGCGAGCCGGGCTTCCGCCTGGGCGACGTCCGTGCGGGTCACCTCGCCGACGTTGAAGCGATCCTGCGTCTGGCGGAGCTGCTCCTGCAGGACTTCGACGTTGTTGCGCTGCAGGTTGAGCGTCGCCGTATCGCGCAGCACGTTCATATAGGCGGTGACGCCGTCAAGCAGGGTGTTCTGCTCGTTGTTGCGCAGCACCTCGCGCTGCCCGAAGACCTGCGATTCGGCCGCGCGGACGGAATTGGACGTGCGAAAGCCGTCGAAGATGTTCTGGTTGAGTGTCACGCCGGCGCCGCGAGGCAGGAAGTCCTCGCTTCCCGTACCCCCTGGCGTTCCGCGCGACGTGACCGTCGAGGCGCCGACGTCGCCGGTCGCGCTCACCCGCGGCCGGTAACCCGACTTGGCGCGCGGCACATTCTCGTCCGTGGCACGGAGCAATGCGCGCTGCGCATTCAGAGTCGGGTTGCCCCCATAGGCCTTCACCAGGGCGCTCTCGAGCGTCTCGGCCAAGGCGCCCTGCTGCTGTGCCCAGCAGGACAGGGATACGACGATCACGCCGCCGAGGAGCTTCTTACGAGCCTTGTTCACCAGTCGCGACACAGCCACCTTCCCTTCGCAGGAAGCAGATCCATGCCCACCTCCGCGCTCGCCATCGTCACATGCCCCACTACGCTCTGCGCGAAGGATAGCGACGGCGTCGAGCAGCGGAAACGGGACGGCGAGTGCTTCGGTACGATCTTTGGAGAAGTGCCGTAAAAATGCGACACTTGCATGTGGGTTTGCCTGACGGCGCCCGCAGGCGTCAGAAGACGAATCCGCCAGGCTTGCGCAGGTCGTCGATGACGGGAGCGACCGCGTCGATGAGCGGGCGCTCGCTGATGACGGAGCCCGCGCGCTGGTAGATGACCGCCTTGGTCGCGCGGCCCTCACCCCGGATGCCAACGAGGCGCCCGCCCTCGGCGAGTTGCTGCAGCAAGGTTTCCGGGCGGATTTCGAAAGTCCCGTTGACGAGAATCACGTCGTAGGGGGCCTTCGCGGCATGGCCCGCCGCCAGCGGCCCCACGACGACGTCGACGGCGCCGGGGGCGAGTTCGTCGAGGAGCGAACGCGCACGCGCTGCCAGCGCCTCGTCTGATTCGAGCGCGGTGACCTCCGCGCCGAGACGGGCGAGAATCAGCGAGGCGTAACCGGTGCCCGCGCCCACGTCGAGCGCCTTCTCGCCGGGCGCCACCTGCAGCGCCTGGACGAGGCGCGCGAGAATCATCGGCGCGAACATCACCCGGTGCGCCGCGCCGCCGCTGTCGGTCACGAGCGGAATCGGCAGGTCGCTGTAGGCGACGGCCTCGCGCCCGGCCGGCACGAAGCGCTCGCGCGGCGCCTCGTCGAAGGCAGCGAGCACGGCATGGTCGGTGACATCGAAGGTCCGCACCTGGCAATCGACCATCATGCGGCGCGCGTGCGCGAAATCGAGCATGGGGCGCTCTCCAAAGGATCGGGTTTGCCGGTGGGATTGGAGGCCTCGCCCGGAATCGAACCGGGGTGCAAGGATTTGCAGTCCTCTGCGTAACCACTCCGCCACGAGGCCTCGCCGCGGCGGTTCATAGCAAAGGGGGGCGGCAGACTGCAACCGTCATCGCGATGTCGCGACCGACCTGTTGATGATCAATACGCCCCCTTGCGCACCCAACGCCCTTGGGCTATCTGACCGCCATCGCGTTCCCCGATAGCTCAGTTGGTAGAGCGTTCGACTGTTAATCGAATGGTCGCAGGTTCGAGTCCTGCTCGGGGAGCCATTTCAGACCGAAACTGCCAACGCCAAGCGCCGCAGTTTCCACTCTAGGCTTCTCGCCAGACGCGACGAGTGCCGGGAGAAGCCGGCTCCGACAGCCTGCTATCCGAATTTCATCCGTTCCGACCTCGGCTCGTTGCACGAGCTGCTGGATGCCGTTCCGGCGGAATGAGCCATCGGTGTCGCGCATCCGTTCCTCTGCCGCCGCCGCGGCCGTACGCAGCGCCTCGGGCGTGACCACGATCCGCTACCTCCTTCGGCCTTCCGCCCGTTCGATGTCCGCCTGGGCTGCATCCCGAATTCTCATCAACTCCGCGATTCGCCCCTTGAGATTGGAATCGGTCAGATCGGCCAACCCGGCCTCGATCGCCTCTTAGAGCCGCGTCAGCTTGTTCTCCGCACATCCCGACGGTCGGTCTTCACGATCGTCGCCGAGAGCGCCGCCTTCACGTGGCGCGCCTCGAGCAGCGCCGCCTCGCAACCGGGCTTCACCAGGGCCGCATGAAGCCATTGCGACAAGGGGCCGGCCTCCGGGCCAACGCGTGCCAGCGGCCCCCAGCCTGCGGAGAAAGCCGGTCAAGGCCTCCGGCTCGCGCGCCACCTTGGCCTTGCACGCGATGCGTCCCGTCGCATCGACGATGCAGAGGCAGCCCTGTTTCAACGACACGTCGATCCCGGCATGATGATTCATGGCGCCCCTCACCGATGCTTGGGGCCGATCCGCGCGAACCCCGGCCAAAACCATCATTCCGAGGGATAGCCGCCTCGTCAGGCTACCACCGGCGGCAGGCCCACTGCAGCATCCAGACTCCATGGTCGCTTCGTCTGATGATCGCAGGCCCTCGCCGGCGCAGACGGCCCGCCAGGGGAGACTGTCGGTCCCTCTCCGCAGCGCACATGACCCTGCCGATGCCTGATAGCCCTTGCTCCTGGCCGGTTCGCCGTGTCACCGGTCGCGCCTTCCTGCGAAGATCGAGAGCTTGCGGGCGGGCGAAGCAAGCACGTTGAGCCACGCAAAACGGGAGGGGCCTGACTCTCGGGAAGCCGCCGGCAATGGCGCTACAGACCAACGGTGCTATAGGCGACCTTGCTAGACGCCGCGAGCAATGTCCAGCTGAACGGAAAGAGTGGTGGGGGATGGGACAGGCAAAGTCGGGGCAGAAGCTGCCCTATTCGTTCATGGACACGAAGGGGATGTCCGCAAAGGAGGCCGGCGCCGCATGGGCGGAGAATATCGGCGTCATGTTCGATACAAAGTATCATGAGTTGCCCTCCGAGGGGTTCCATGCCCATGCGGGCGGGTACATTCTCGGTGAATTGATCATCGGGACCGGGAAGTCCGTCGCCCAGAACTTCGACCGATCGCGCTATCGCATCGGCCGCGACGGGCTGACCCATTACCTTCTGCAATATTACCAGCGCGGCAGTTGCGGCCGGCGAGACGGCGGATCCGGCGATCGAACCAGGCCGGGCGATCTGTTCATCACCGATCTGGCTCAGCCATTGGCGACGGCTGCCAGCGACTTCACCAATCTCAACCTCATTGTTCCGCGCCGACTACTTGCTCCCCTCCTGCAAAGACCGGATGAACACAACACGCGCATCGTTCGGGGCAACAATCCCCTGGTCGAGTTATTCCTCAATCATTTGCAGTCCTTGTTCCGGATGGCTCCCGCCATGACGCAGGACGAGGTCGGGCTGCTGATCCAGCCGACGCTGCAATTGGCTGCGGCGGCGCTCAACGGCACCGCAGACGAGCAGACGCAGGCCGGAGTGGACATCGGCCTCTTCGATGAAGTCTGCCGCCACGTGAACGATCATCTCCTTCATCCGGACCTGTCGGCGGAACAGGTTGCAAGCCGCTTCGGCATGTCAAGGCGCAAGCTCTACTATCTCTTTGAGAAAGTTGGCGGTTTCGTCTCCTATGTGCAGGAGCGGCGCCTCCACCGTGTGCGCATGATTCTTCTCGACCCTGCTCACGCGCACAGGACGATCATGGACATCGCCGAGGAGCACGGCTTCTTGCATCGTCCGGGGTTCATTGCAGCGTTCCGCCGCCTTTATGGCCTGACGCCAGGCGAGATGCGGGCCCTCGCCATGCGGCGCGACACCGAGGCAATCGAATCCGGTGATCATGTCGAGTGGCGCAACTGGATTGCCCGCCTGCGTTAGGCCGGCTGCACGCAACAGAACCTCGGGGCGCCCCGGTTTGCACGCCACGGAACAAGTGCGGGGCCGGCCGTTTCATCGCGTTGCCTTTTCCCGCGCTACCCCCCAATTGCCCACGGCACAGGCTCGGGGCCGGAAGACAGCCATGGGAGATGAGGCTGGGCGGCGGTGCGACGGCGCCTTCCTGGAAAGCCGCCTGCCCCTTGTCTGGGCCTGCCTTTTTCAGGAGGGATGTTTTCGTGCAACGGCGCTCCGGTTTCCTGTGTGTCCTGCTGAGCGGAATCGCCCTCCCTGCCTTGGCACAGGATGCGGGCTCGCTCTTGCGCGAGCGGCAGCGCCAACAGGAATTGCAGCGGCTCGAGCGCCCGCCTGAACCGGAGGCGGACCGGCCGCTGCCGGCACCGAGCAGCCCGCTCGAGCGCGGGGCCACCATTGTCGTCCGTGAAGTGCGCTTCACGGGCAAGGTTGGCCTGCTCGAGGAAGCCGTGCGGGCGCGGATCGCGGCGAGTGCGAAGGGCAAGCGGCTCGGCCTGCAGGGGCTGCAGGCGCTCGCCGACGAGGTGACCGCTGCCCTTCAGAAGAAGGGCCGCTTGCTGGCGCGCGGAATGCTGCCGCCGCAGGATGTCACCGAGGGCGTCGTCATCATTGCGATCGTCGAGGGCGCGCTCGAGCGGATCGAGTTCGAGCGCGGGGCGAATGTCCGCACGCGCGAAGGCCTGCTGCGCGATATCGGCGACGGCCAGATCCGGGTCCATGACGTGACGAAGGCCGATCTGGAATCGGCCCTCCTGCGCATGAACGATCTGCCCGGCGTCACCGCGAAGGCCAGGCTCACGCCGGGATCTGTTCCCAACACCAGCCGGCTCGTCATCGGCGTCGAGCAGGCTCCGATCTTCTCCGCCACGCTCTGGGGCGACAATTCCGGGAGCGCTTCGACCGGCCGGGCAGCAGGCAATGCCCAGGCCAGCCTCACCGACATCACCGGCCATGGCGACCTCACGCGGCTGAGCGGCACCATCTCGGAAGGCCAGCAGTTCGGCCAGGCGGCATTCAGCCTGCCGCTCGGCGCCACGGGCTTCGCGGTCAGCGCCCAATATGGCTATCTCGCCTACCGCAACATCGACAATGTGGGGCGCAGCCTGGACCTCGAAGGCTACGCCCATTTCGCCGGCTTCGGCCTGGACTACAGCCTGATCCGCTCACGCGATTTCAATGTGCGGCTCTCGGGCGGCCTCACCCGGAAGGCGCTCGTCGACAACAGCCTCGCCGGGAGGCTGCAAGACAAGCGCTCCCTCGCCGGAACGCTCGGCATCAACGGCGACATGCGCGACAGCCTGCTCGGTGGCGGGCTGACGAGCTGGTCGCTCGCCTGGACCTTCGGCGATCTCGATCTGTCGCGCGTCCCGGCGGCGCTCGCCGTCGACCAGGCCGGGCTCGGGACGCAGGGCGCGTTCCAGCGCGTCAATGCCTCTCTCTCCCGGCTGCAGGACCTGCCGGGGGATTTTTCCCTGTTCGGGCTGCTCTACGGCCAGTGGGCGAACAAGAACCTCGACTCGTCCGAGGACTTCGCCCTCGGCGGCCCTTATGGCCTGCGCGGCTGGCCCGTCGGCGAAGGCCGCGGCGACATGGGTGTCCTGGGGACGCTCGAGCTGCGCTACGACGCGCCGGTGCCGACGGTCTGGGGCGCGCTGCAGTTCGCCCTCTTCCTCGATGCCGGGCAGGTCTGGGTCAACGAGAGCCGGAACGGCGTGGCGCTCACCACGGCCTGCGGCTGCAACGCCTACAGCCTGGCAAGCGCCGGCCTCTCGGCACGCTGGACGCGGGAGGCATTCAGCCTCGCCGTCACCTGGGCGCACGGGCTCACGGACAATCCGGGCCGTTCCAGCCTCACGGGCGCCAATGCCGACGGCGGCAGGGGGCGCGACCAATTCTGGCTGCGCGGCGCGCTGAAGTTCTGAACCTGCGGGGACGTGTCATGAACAAGGTTCACAAGCACATCTGGTCGAAGACACTGCAGCGGCTCATCGTCGTCCCCGAATGCGCGAAGGGCAGCCAGGGCAAGAAGGGCGGGCGGCGCGGGCCCGCCGTTGCGCTGGCCGCCACCGCCATGTCCACCTTCCCCGCCTGGGCGCAAAACGTCCTGCCCACCGGCGGCCAGGTCGTCTCCGGCGCCGCGACGATCGCCACCAGCGGCAGCGCCATGACGATCAACCAGGCCTCGGACCGGATGATTGCCAATTGGCAAAGCTTTTCCATCGGTGCCGGCAATTCCGTCACCTTCAATCAGCCGGGGGCGTCGTCCGTCGCGCTTAACCGCGTCGTGGGGCAAGCCCCCTCGCAGCTTCTGGGCTCGCTCAATGCCAACGGCCAGGTGTTCCTCATCAATCCCAACGGCGTCGTCATTGGCCAGGGCGCGAGCGTGCAGACTGGCGGCTTCGTCGCCTCGACGCTCGGGATCACGAACGAGGACTTCCTGAAGGGCAACTATCGCTTCACCGGCTCGGGCGGCGCCATCGTCAATCAGGGCAAGGTCAGCGGCAGCGTGGTGGCACTGATCGCGCCGAGTGTCACCAACGAGGGCACGATCAGCGGCAACACGGCGCTCGCCGCCGGCACCGACGTGCTGCTCGATTTCGACGGCGACGGGCTTCTCTCGGTCGAGGTCAAGGCCTCCACCGTCCGGACTCTGGTCGAGAACAAGGGCCTCATCCGGGCCGACGGCGGCACGGCGATCCTCACCGCCAAAGGCGCCTCCGACGCCATGAAGGGCGTCGTCAACAACACAGGCGCCATCCAGGCGCGCACCCTGGCCAGGAAGAACGGGCGCATCCTGCTCCTGGGCGACATGCAGCACGGCGAGGCGCATGTCTCAGGCACGCTCGACGCCTCCGCACCGAACGGCGGCAACGGCGGCTTCATCGAGACCTCGGCCAAGAAGGTGAAGGTCGCCGCCGGCGCCCGGATCACCACAAAGGCGCCCACCGGCCAGACCGGCACCTGGCTCATCGATCCGAACGACTATACAATTGCCGCGTCCGGCGGCGACATCACCGGCGCGGCCCTTTCCGCTCAGCTCGCCAACACCAACATCACCATCCAGAGCGCGAACGGCGCCACCGCCGGCAACGGCGACATCTTCGTCAACGACAGCGTGAGCTGGTCCGCCAACAAGCTGACGCTGTCAGCACATCGCAACATCGTCGTCAATGCGGCGATGAATGCCAGCGGCACGGCGGGGCTGGCGCTCGAATATGGCCAGGGCGCCGCGACGGCGGGCAATACCGCCACCTACACCGTCAACGCGCCCGTCAACCTCGCCGCGACCGGCAGCTTCTCCACCAAGCTCGGCAGCGACGGCACGGTCAGAAACTACACCATCATCACTGATGTCAACGCACTGCAGAACGTCAGAGCCAACATCTCCGGCGATTACGTGCTGGGCAGTGATATCGACGCCTCGGCCACGGCCACCTGGAATTCCGGTGCGGGCTTTGTGCCGATCAATGGCTTCAAGGGGGGCATGCTCGGTTTCACCGGCATCTTCGACGGATTGGGCCATGCGATACACGACCTGAACATCAGATTCACCGACAATGAAAGCGGATTGTTTGGTCGGGTGGGCAGTGGCGGGGTGATCCGCAATGTGGGCCTGATCGGCGGCACCATAACCGGACAATACGATGTCGGGGCCCTGGTTGGCCGGAACGACCTCGGCACGATCAGCAACAGCTATTCGACCGCTTCCGTCGCCGGAACCTCAGCGGTTGGGGGGCTGGTCGGGCATAACGCTCAAGGCACCGTGCAGACAAGTTATTCGTCCGGATCAGTCAGTGCTAGTTCCAATGAAGCCGGCGGCCTGATCGGGCTTAATGTCCGCGGAACGGTCGAAACGAGCTACGCAACAGGCTCCGTCAGTGGCGTCCGCTTTGTCGGCGGGCTGGTCGGTCGCAACAATTACGGCACTATCCGCAATTCCTACGCCAAGGGCAATGTTTCCGCCAGCGATAACATCTATGGCCAGGTCGGCGGCCTTGTGGGCGATAATCTGGGAACCATAGCAAATAGTTATGCCACCGGGGATGTCGCAGTCAATCTGGGCTATTACGTAGGCGCTCTGGTTGGCAATAGCTATAGTGGTACGGTGAGTTCCAGCTTCTGGAAAGTCCAGAGCTGGGGCGCGCGCGGCTGTGGCTCCAGCGACTGCGGCACGGGCTTGACCACGACGCAGATGCAGGATCCCTTCCGTTTCATCGATGCGGGGTGGGACTTCACCAATATCTGGACCCGATCCTACCTCTTCGACAACGACCGCCACATGATGCTGCGTTGGCAGGGCGGCGGCTGGCTCTACGACAGCTTCGTGCGGGTTTCGGGCAACGTTTCCAAGACCTATGGCGGCCCCAATCCTTCCCTTGATCCAGTGGTCACGGCCGCCGGAAAGGTCTCGGTGAGCTTGGGGGGCGCCGTCAGCCCCACGGCAGGCGCCGGGAGCTCTTATGCCTGGACCGACGCGAATGTGCTCTCCTTTTCCGGGGGCGGCAGGACCTATACCGTCATCGGCTCCGGCGGCCTGACCGTCACCAAGGCGCCGCTCACGGTGACGGCGAACAACGCCGCCAGAACCTATGACGGCCAGGCGTTCCCGGGCGGCACCGGCGTCACCTATTCCGGCTTCGTCAACGGCGAGAACGCCTCGGTGCTCGGCGGCAGCCTCGTCTATGGCGGCTCGGCCCTGGGGGCGAAGAACGCCGGAACCTACACCATCACAGCCTCGGGTCTCTCCGCGCAGAACTACGACATCACCTATCTCGGCGGCCAGCTCACCATCAACCCGGCCGCGATCACCGTTTCCACTTCGGATGTGGTGAAGACCTATGACGGCACGACGCGCGCCAACGGCGCTGTCGTCCTCGCCTCCGGACAGCTCTTCGGCACCGATGCCTTGAGCGGCGGCACCTTCGCCTTCGCCGACAAGAATGCCGGCACCAACAAGACCGTCAGGGTCTCGGGTGTCACCGTCAGCGACGGCAACAATGGCAACAACTATGTTGTCAGTTATGCCGACAACACCACCAGCACCATCAACCCCGCCGCGATCACCGTCTCCACGGCGGACGTGGTGAGGACCTATGAAGGCAACAACACGACGACGCCTTTCGGCAGCGGCATGACGACGAATCTTGGCAGGCCCGTCGCCGTCTCCGGCCAGCTCTACGGCACCGACAGCCTGAGCGGCGGCATCTACGCCTTCACCGACAAGAACGCCGGAACGAACAAGTCCGTCACCGTCTCGAACGTCACCGTCAACGACGGCAATGGCGGCAACAATTACATCGTCACCTACGCCGACAACACCACGAGCACGATCAACAAAGCCCCGCTCGAGGTCGCTGTGCATGCCCCTTCGAAGACCTATGACGGCCAGGCGTTCTCGGGCGGCAGCATCTTGACTTATGGCCTGATGCCCGGTGATGATGTTTCCGTCCTGGGCACACCGGTCTTCGGCGGCACGGCGCAGAGCGCAACGAATGCCGGAACCTACACTGTCACGGCATTCGGCTTCTCGCCGCAGAATTACTACATCTTCAGTAATCGATCAGGCACCCTGACCATCAACAAGGCGCCACTGACCGTCACGCTGGGCAGCGATGCCAGGACCTATAACGGGCAGGCTTACAGCGGCGGCAATGGCTGGACCATCGGTGGCTTCGTCAACGGCGAGAACGCCTCGGTGCTCGGCGGCAGCCTCGTCTATGGCGGCTCGGCGCAGGGGGCGAAGAACGCCGGAACCTACACCATCGCCGCTTCCGGCCTGACGGCGCAGAACTATGACATCACCTATGTCAGCGGCCAGCTCACCATCGACAAGGCCGCGCTGACAGTCACCGCCAATGACGCCGCCAGGACCTATGACGGACAGGCGTTCTCGGGCGGCAACGGCGTCCGCTATTCCGGTTTCGTCAACGGTGAGAACGCCTCGGTGCTCGGCGGCAGCCTCGTCTATGGCGGAACGAGCCAGGGCGCGAGGAATGCCGGAACCTACACCCTCACCGCCTCCGGCCTGACATCACAGAACTACAACATCACCTACCTGGACGGCACGCTCACCACCAGCAAGGCGCCGCTCACGGTGACGGCGAACAACGCCGCCAGAACCTATGACGGCCAGGCGTTCCCGGGCGGCACCGGCGTCACCTATTCCGGCTTCGTCAACGGCGAGAACGCCTCGGTGCTCGGCGGCAGCCTCGTCTATGGCGGCTCGGCCCTGGGGGCGAAGAACGCCGGAACCTACACCATCACAGCCTCGGGTCTCTCCGCGCAGAACTACGACATCACCTATCTCGGCGGCCAGCTCACCATCAACCCGGCCGCGATCACCGTTTCCACTTCGGATGTGGTGAAGACCTATGACGGCACGACGCGCGCCAACGGCGCTGTCGTCCTCGCCTCCGGACAGCTCTTCGGCACCGATGCCTTGAGCGGCGGCACCTTCGCCTTCGCCGACAAGAATGCCGGCACCAACAAGACCGTCAGGGTCTCGGGTGTCACCGTCAGCGACGGCAACAATGGCAACAACTATGTTGTCAGTTATGCCGACAACACCACCAGCACCATCAACAGGGCGGTAATTTCCACGATCACCGGCATCTCTGCCGACAAGACCTATGATGGGACAACCGCCGCGACGCTGAACACTGTTGGCGCCGTGTTCAACGGCATGGCCGCGGGCGATCATCTCACCGTCGCCTCGGGCACCGGCGCCTTCAGCGACAAGAATGCCGGAGCGGGCAAGAGGGTGACCATCACCGGCCTGTCGCTCGGCGGGGCGGACGCCGGGAACTACGTGCTGGCCTCGACCACCGCGACGACGACCGCCGAGATCGCACGCGCAACCGCCGCGCTGTCCGGCTTCACGGCCGCCAGCAAGACCTATGATGGAACGACGGCCGCCACGCTTATCAACGCGGGCACGCTGATCGGTGTGCATTCGGGTGACAGCGTGTCCTTCACGCATGGGGCGGCGACCTTCTCCGATAAGAATGCTGGGACGAACAAGACCGTCACGCTGAACGGCGTGACGCTGACAGGCACGGACGCCGGCAACTACATGCTCGCCAGCCCCGCCACGACGACCGCAGACATCGCCAGGGCAGTCATCACGGGGATCAGCGGCATCACCGCGAACAGCAAGTCGTATGACGGAACGACGCTCGCCAAGCTCAACACCGTCGGCGCCCTGTTCTCGGGAGTGTTTCCCGGCGACAACCTTTCCATCGCCTCGGCCGTCGGCCGTTTCGCCGACGCCAATCCGGGGCAGAACAAGCGTGTCGACATCACCTCGATCGTCCTCGGCGGCCCGGACGCCGGCAATTATCGCCTCTCCGGCACGATGGGCCTCACCGCGACGGCGGATATCAATACGGTCATCGCGCCCCCACTCACGCCTCTGCAGATCCGCAGCGCGAGTCTGACCGATGACGACCCCGACGCTCTGGCGCGTGGGATGTTCACGCTCCCCGTGCACGACCTGCTGGCGGCCAACGACGTGGTGATCGACCTCGGCGCTGTCACTGGGCCAACACCTTGACTGAGCCGGATCAGGCGATCCTTCGCGAGAGGAACAAGATGAAGTTGCCCCGTGTGTCGAAGTCGGTGATCTCTCTTCTTGCGGCGGGCATGGCGATAGGCCTTCCGGCCTTTGCCGCGCCGCTGCCCGGGGGAGCGGGATCGCTGGTCGAGACCTACCAGGACTGGGTGGTTGCCTGCCAGGCGCAGAACAACGTCACGACCTGCGTCATGCGGCAGGTGCAGAGCAACGCTCAGACCGGCCAGCATGTCCTGACCGCCGAGTTCCGCAATGCGGCGGATGGAAAGCTCGAGGGCGTCCTGCTCATGCCCTTCGGCCTCGCCCTGGCCCAGGGAGCCGCAGCCAAGATCGACGAAAACGCAACCGGGCTGACGCTCTCCTTCTCCACCTGCATGCCGCAAGGCTGCATCGCGCCCGTCAGTGTGGACGCCGCCACGGCTGGCAAGCTCAGGTCGGGGACGACGCTCAACGTCTCCGCCGCCGCCTTGAATCCGCCTCAACCCGTCCGCTTCAAGGTTTCGCTGAAGGGGTTTTCCTCCGCATTGAGCCGCATCGTGGAACTGACGAAGTGAGCGCCAGGGAGCGGCTCTGGTCGACAAGAGTCGCTCCCAGGCCGGAAGGGCGAAAGCCTTGCCTGCGCTGGCGCGGGTCGCCTCCGTCAGCTGCACCACCATCAGGGACACGACCTCGTTGCGACACGATGCACTCGGAACCTCAGGGATGAGCAACCTCCTTGGATTCCACACCTAGGGCGCATCGCGACTGGCGGCGCGGTAGCGGCCGTAAGCGACCTTGACGAGAAGCCCTTCGTCGCACATTCGCGAAAGATGGCAGCGCGGAACGCCAATGTCGGTCAGGTCCTTTGTGCGCACCTCACCCTTCTGCAGGGCGAGGGCGACAGTGCGTTCTCTCAACGCCGGCCTGGGTCCGCCGGCCTGCCGAATCCGCGCCGCACGGTCGCGATCACGCTTCCGCATCCTGACGGCGGGCTCTGGCGGAGACTTGAGGGGAATATCGCATTCGTGGTTCGCGGTTTCTTTGGTCCCCGGGGAGCCATCCAGAAGGGCCGAGCCCCTGCCCGGCTTCTTGCGTTTCGGCGCCCATCATCCCAGGGACCTTTCGGCGCCCGCAGGCGCCCGGCTGCAGATGCTGCGTTTCGGCACCGTGCTCCGGGCACTTGCGCGATTCCCGGTCTGCAAGCGCGGCGCAGCGGCCGAACGCGGCTTCCCTTGCTATGCGTCGGCTGTCCCCCTACCGTCGGCGCACGATCACAAGGACCTTGAGGAAAGATGCCGGCGACTGCGCTCCTGTTCCGCGACGACGCCTATCTCGAGCACTGCACCGCCACGGTGACGGGCGTCACCGACCGTGGCGGAATCATCGTCGACCGCACAGTCTTCTACGCCCAGGGTGGCGGACAGCCGGGAGACAAGGGCATTCTCGTTCGGGCTGACGGAACCCGGCTGCCCATCGCCACCACCGTCTACGGCGAGGACCGCAGCGATATCGTCCATGTTCCCGAGTCATCCACTCCCCTGCCCTTCGCCGGTGAACCCGTCACCCTCGAGCTCGACTGGCCTGTGCGGCACCTGCGCATGCGCATCCATACCGCGCTCCATCTCCTGTCCGTCGCCCTGCCCTATCCCGTGACCGGTGGCGCCATCGGCGACGGCGAGGGTCGCCTCGATTTCGACATCCCCGAAGCCGGGCTCGACAAGGACGAGATCACGGAGAAACTCAATGCCATGATCGCGACGGACGCGGAGGTGCGCGAGCGCTGGATCACGGACGAGGAGCTCCTCGCCAATCCCGGGCTCGTGAAGACGATGTCGGTGAAGCCGCCGATGGGCACGGGCCGCGTGCGCCTCGTCGAGATCGCCGGGCTTGATCTGCAGCCCTGCGGCGGCACCCACGTGCGCCGCATCGGCGAGATCGGCGCCGTCGCCGTCACCGCCATCGAGAAGAAGGGCAAGCAGAACCGGCGCGTGCGCATCGCCCTCGCCTGATCGGCCGAATGCCCGTCCCCCGCGCCGAGCAACGGATGATACGATGAACCCTTCCCCTCATCTCGTGTCCACGGACTGGCTCGCCGAGCGGCTGAAGGCCCCGGATCTCGTTGTCATCGACGGCTCGTGGTACCTTCCGACCCAGGCGCGCGACCCCGAGGCGGAATACCGCGCGGGCCACATTCCCGGCGCCGTGCGCTTCGACATCGATACGATCCGCGACGCCTCCTCGCCGCTGCCCCACATGATGCCCCGGCCGGAAGCTTTCGCCGCCGCCGTCGGGCAGCTCGGCATCGGCGACGGCATGCGCGTCGTCATTTACGACGGCGCCGGCCTCTTCGCAGCCGCACGTGTCTGGTGGATGTTCCGCACCTTCGGCGCCCGCGATGTCACGATCCTCGACGGCGGCCTGCCGAAGTGGATCGCCGAAGGCCGGCCGCTCGAGGAGGGGGCCGTCACGCGCAGCCCGCGCACCTTTACAGCGCGCCTCGACCACGGCGCGGTGGCGGACATCGCCGACGTCCGCAAGGCGCTCGAGAAGGGGTCGGCCCAGGTCGTCGACGCCCGGCCGGCTGACCGCTTCCGCGGCGAGGCGCCCGAGCCGCGGCCGGGCCTGCGCGCCGGCCATATGCCCGGCAGCCTCAACGTTCCCTTCTCGGAGGTGGTCGCCGACGGCCGCCTGAAGTCACCGGAAGCCCTGAGCGCCGCCTTCGCCGCCGCGGGCGTCGACCTCAACCGTCCGGTCATCACGAGCTGCGGCTCAGGCGTCTCCGCCGCCATCCTCGCCCTGGCGCTGGAAACCACGGGGCGGCCGGTGAAGGCGCTCTACGACGGCTCATGGGCGGAATGGGGCGCGCGCGACGACTGCCCCGTGGCGACAGGCCCTGCTGCCAAGGCTGCCGGCTGACGGCCGCCACGCCCACGCGACCGGTCAGCCTGCAATGGGGCGAAATCGCCCGATTGCAGCAAAGTCGGTCGATATCAATGGCTGGGGCCTGATCCTGCCCAACAAGCGGGATCCACGTCTCGGCATCATGCTCGAGGCGCCTGCGGGCTCGTGCGCCGGTAGGCGCCGAGGACGATGGCGAGCGTGATGATCGCCTCGGCCATGAACCAGGGGCCGACCAGGCGGTCGAAGCCGGTCGCCCCGAGCTCCGTATCGATCAGGCCGTAGACATGGCCCCCGCAGGGACAGCGGTTCTCGACCGTCGCCACAAGGCTCAGCCGTGCCGCCCAGACGAGTTGGAACAGCCCGAGCCCTCCCGTTCCGAGGAGCAGTCGGCGCTGCCCGGCGGCGATCTCGGCCTGCGACAGGGCGAGCCATCCCACCACGAAGAACGGCGCCGAGGCGAAGGCGCCGACAGCCAGCGCCTCCGTCCAGCACTGCGAGCAGCCGGTGATGATCGTCGACACGAAGGCGATCGCGGCGCCGACGACGAGCGCAGCCGTCGCCACGTAGAGGCCGCGTCGTCCGAGCAGGAAGGAAACGGTGACGGCGAGCACGAGGCCGAGGAGGACGACGAAGACGAGGCGCATCGCGGCGACCTTCCGGCAGGTCGGCTACGCCGAAGGTTCGCTTGCCCGCGGCGGCCGTGATCTCCGCGGACGCGGAATCACGCCCGCACCAGCCATTGTGCCCGTTCGGGGCACCCGGCGCGAGGCCCCGTTACCGCAATGCTGTCGCTGGCTGGCGACGGCCGCCAGGGCCCGTCGCTCCAGAACCCGTCGAGCGACGATCGACATGGGCGGGCCCTCGCAAGTGGCTTGCGAACCGCTCCCGGTCACCCGGAATCGGCGCCAGAGGCTGTCCGGATCCGCAGACGATCCCGGTCGGGGTGATGGCTTCGTCCTCGTCGCGCCTTGCGGATCACCCGCATGGGTTCTGCCCCAGGCTCGGCCGTCGGCCGCCCTGAGGCGACGCAGGCACGCCTTGCCCTGTCAGTGCAGGATCTGGCTGAGGAAGAGCTTGGTGCGCTCGTGCTGGGGATGGGCGAAGAACTCGCTCGGCGTGTTCATCTCCACGATCTGGCCGGCGTCCATGAAGATGACGCGGTTCGCCACCTGCTTGGCAAAGCCCATCTCGTGCGTGACGCAGAGCATGGTCATGCCCTCCTGCGCCAGCGACACCATGGTGTCGAGCACCTCCTTCACCATCTCCGGATCGAGCGCCGAGGTCGGCTCGTCGAACAGCATGATCTTCGGGCTCATGCACAGCGAGCGGGCGATGGCCACCCGCTGCTGCTGCCCGCCGGAGAGCTGGCCGGGATATTTGTGCGCCTGCTCCGGGATCTTGACGCGCTTGAGGTAGTGCATCGCCACCTCCTCCGCCTCCTTCTTCGGCATCTTCTTCACCCAGATCGGGGCGAGCGTGCAGTTCTCCAGGATGGTCAGGTGCGGGAACAGGTTGAAGTGCTGGAAGACCATGCCGACATCGCGGCGGATCTCGTCGATGCGCTTCAGGTCGTTGGTCAGCTCCACGCCGTCGACGACGATGCGCCCCTGCTGGTGCTCCTCCAGCCGGTTGATGCAGCGGATCATCGTCGACTTGCCCGAGCCCGACGGCCCGCAGATGACAATCCGCTCCCCCCGCTTCACATGCAGGTTGATGTCCTTCAGCACATGGAACTCCCCGTACCACTTGTGAACGCCGATCATGTCCACGGCGATCTCGGTCTTCAGGGCGACCGGCTTCAGGTGGGCGGGTTTGTCAGCGGTCATGCTCATGGTGGTCGTGCTCATGGTTTTGGCTCACCGTTTCTGTCCGGCCGCAAGGCGTCGCTCGACGGCGAGCGAGTAGCGCGACATGCCGTAGCAGCAGATGAAGTAGAAGATCGCGGCGAAGGCATAGCCCGTCGCCCGGGTGACGGGCGTCGCCCAGGTCGGATCGACCAGCGTGGCCTCGACCGTCTTCAGGAGGTCGAAGATGCCGACGATCGACACCAGCGTCGTGTCCTTGAACAGGCCGATGAAGGTGTTGACGATGCCCGGGATGACGATGCGCAGCGCCTGCGGCAGGATGATGAGGCGCATCATCTGCCAGTAGCCGAGGCCGAGCGACATCGCACCCTCGTACTGCCCCTTCGGGATCGCCTGCAGCCCGCCGCGCACGACCTCCGCCATGTAGGCCGACGCGAAGAGCGCCACGCCGACCAGTGGCCTGAGCAACCTGTCGGGGCTCATGTTCCCCGGCAGGAAGAGCGGCAGCATCGTGTTGGCCATGAACAGCACGGTGATCAGCGGCACGCCACGCACGATCTCGATGAAGATCACGCTGACGAGCCTGACGACCGGCAGCTTGGAGCGTCGCCCCAGCGCAAGCAGGATGCCGAACGGAAGCGAGAAGACGATGCCGACGAGTGACACGAGGAGGGTGACGAGGATGCCGCCCCACAGCGACGTGTCCACGCGCTCGATGTTGAAGGTGTCCGATCCCCTGAGCAGCAGGAAGGAAGCGATGGGGAAGATGACGAAGAAGTAGAACGCTCCGAGGTTGCGCCGCGGCGCATCGAGCCACAGCATCCAGGCGATGCCGACCGCCCCCAGAAGGAACACGATGTTGACGCGCCAGCGCAGGTCGAAGGGGTAGGAGCCGTAGACGAAATAGAAGATCTTCGCCTTCACGTAGGCCCAGCAGGCGCCAACCTCCTGGCCTCCGTCGGCGAGGCAGGCAGTGCGGTCCTGACCGTCCCATACCGCGTCGAAGATGAAGAACTTCGCGAGCGGCGGCACGACCGAATAGACGACATAGAGCGCGATCAGCGTGAGCAGCGCATTCGCGGGGGACGAGAACAGATGTTCGCGCACCCAGGCGATCCAGCCGCGTGCCAATGTCGGCGGAGGCTGCGTGTCGACCGGCGCGGCGCGGACATAGGCCACGGAATGGGCGACGGGTTCGGTTGCAATGGCCATGACCGTGCCCTCACCGTTCGACGATCGCCACGCGGCGATTGTAGATGTTCATGACGAGCGACGTGACGAGGCTGATCGTCAGATAGACGGCCATCGTGATGGCGATAACCTCCACCGCCTGGCCCGTCTGGTTCAGCACCGTGCCCATGAAGACCTGCACCAGGTCCGGGTAGCCGATGGCGACGGCGAGCGACGAGTTCTTGGTCAGGTTGAGATATTGGCTCGTCAGCGGCGGCACGATCACGCGCATGGCCTGCGGGATGACGACGAGGCGCAGCGTCGGCCCGTTGCGCAGACCCAGCGAATGCGCAGCCTCCGTCTGTCCCCTGGAAACGGCCAGGATGCCCGCCCGCACGATCTCGGCGATGAAGGCCGCCGTGTAGGTGACGAGGCCAACGAGCAGCGCCACGAATTCCGGGAAGATCTGCAGGCCACCGGCGAAGTTGAAGCCACGCAGGCTCGGATAGTTGAGCGTGATCGGGCTTCCGGCCGCGAAGAAGGTGACGACCGGCAGGCCAATGATCAGGCCGAGCGCCACAAGGCCGACGGGAAACTGCCGGCCCGTCGCTTCCTGCTGCTTGCGCGCCCAGATGCGGAAGGCGATCGAGCCGGCGATGCCGGCGACGAGCGCCCAGCCGATGAAGCCGGCACCGGCGCCGAACACCGGATCGGGCATGAACAGGCCGCGGTTGTTGAGGTAGAAGCCGGCGCCGAGGTCGAGCGACTGGCGCGGAGGGGGCAGCGGCTTGAGGACCGCGTTGTACCAGATGAAGAGCTGCAGCAGCAGCGGCACGTTGCGGATCATCTCCACATAGACCTTGGCGACCTTGGCCACGATCCAGTTTGAGGAGAGACGCGCGATGCCGACGACGAAGCCGAGGATCGTGGCGAGCACGATGCCGATGGCGGCGACGAGCAGCGTGTTCAGAAGGCCGACGATGAAGGCCTCACCATAGGTCGACGTCGCCGCGCTATAGGCAATGAGCCTCTGGTTGATGTCGAAGCCGGAGGTCGTCGACAGGAAGCCGAATCCGGAGGCGATCTTGGCGGCGCGCAGGTTCTCGATGGCGTTCGAGGCCGCGCTGTAGATCAGAAACGTCAGACCGAGGACGAGGAGGAGCTGATAGGCGAGCCCCCTGACGCGAGGATCGTAGAAGAGCGATCCGCGGGGAGGAGCCGCCGTCTGCGGAATGCTGGACACTGAAGCCCCCTTCCGAACCGAGAAGGACCGTGCAACCGGCTGCACGGATAATACCTGCACGGATCATGCCGCACAGGCACGCTGGGGATGAACGCCCACTAGCGAACGATTGGCAGAGACGAGACTACGGCAGTCGCGCCGGCGAGCAGCTTCACAGTGTCGAGCGCAACAAGGCGGCCATCGGCGAGAGGGTACGTAGAAACGCCGCCCTCCGCCACAGTGCTTGTGGCGTGGATCTGCATCAAGTCTTCCCTTTTTGCCGGACCCCGCGCGGCGGTGCATCCGGACTTAACCCCTGGAGATCTTGTTGTTGCGGGCCGCAACCGACCGCCCATCGGCAGATCGGCGCGAGCCCGGCGGCCCCTTATAGTGCCGACGAAAGAAAAGATAAACCGTCCCGGCCGGGCGGCCGGGACGGATGCAAAGCCAGAGGCTTCAGCGAACCGGTGGCGCGTATTGGATGCCGCCCTTCGTCCAGAGCGCATTCAGGCCGCGCTTGATCTTGAGCTTGGAGCCCTCGCCCACGTTCTTCTCGAAGATCTCGCCGTAGTTGCCGACATGCTTGACGATGCGCACGACCCAGTCGTTCGTCAGGCCGATGGACTCGCCGAACTTGCCCTCGGTGCCGAGCAGCCGCTTCACCTCTGGGTTGTCCGACTTCGCCATGTCCGCGACGTTCGCCTTCGTCACGCCGAGTTCCTCGGCGTTGAGCATGGCGAAATGCGTCCACTTGACGATATCGAACCACTGGTCGTCGCCATGGCGCACGAGCGGCCCGAGCGGCTCCTTGGAGATGATCTCCGGCAGCACGATGTGCTCGTCCGGGCTCGTCAGCTTGAGGCGTTCGGCATAGAGGCCCGAGGCGTCGGTCGTGAAGGCGTCGCACCGCCCGGCGTCATAGGCCTTGACGGTCTCGTCCGACGTGGCGAAGGCCACGACCTCGTACTTGATCTTGTTGGCGCGGAAGAAGTCGGCGAGGTTGAGCTCGGTCGTCGTGCCCTGCTGCGTGCAGACGGACGCGCCGTTGAGCTCGAGCGCCGAGGAGACGCCGAGCTTCTTGCGCACCATGAAGCCCTGGCCGTCGTAATAGTTGACGCCCGCGAAATTGAGGCCGAGCGACGTGTCGCGCGACATCGTCCATGTCGAGTTGCGGACGAGGACATCCACCTCGCCCGACTGCAGCGCCGTGAAGCGGTCCTTGGCCGACAGCGGCACGAACTTGACCTTGGTGGGATCGTCGAAGATCGCGGCCGCGATGGCGCGGCAGAGATCGACGTCGAGGCCGGTCCAGTTGCCCTTGTCATCCGGCACGCCGAAACCGGCGAGGCCGGTGTTCGATCCGCACTGCAGGACGCCACGCTGCTTGACCTGATCGAGCGTCGCGGCCGAGGCCGCGGAAGCCGCGAGGCCGGCAACGACGCCAAAGGCGATCGAAGCGATTGCCCGTTTCATCTTTCTTCGTCTCCCACTCTGTATGCTGTTATTCGCGGCGACCCGGCCGATCGGCAGCCGTCTCTCTCGTCTGGCTGAGCCGCGCGAACATGACCGGCCGGCCTGGCGTCTGAAGGACGATTCGCAATGGACGCCCGCTCGGAGCATCCGCCTCGCGCTTAGCCCCACCGCGCGAACCGAAACGGCACGCCCCGGCATCTCATGCGAGATTGATGCGGTGGTCAAGGGCCGCCTTTGCGTCGCCCTCAGGTTATAATCGAGCCAATTCATAGCCTTGACGAGGTGGCTTCACGCGGGCCAAAGGAGGGGCGACGTGTCCAGCCGGTGGTATCTGCCCATGCGCAAGCTTTCCGATGCCGACCTCGCCCGCCTGCGCGAACGCACGCGCCTTGTCCACGCTGGCCGCAATCCCGAAGAGCAGTTCGGCTTCGTCAACACCCCGGTCTACCGCGGCTCGACGGTGCTCTACCCCTCCGTCGACAAGCTTCTCGACCGCAACGCGCGCTTCACCTACGGCACCAAGGGCACCCCGACCACGGAAGCCCTCGAGACGGCCTGGACGCAGCTCTGCGGCGCGGCCGGCTCGGTCGCGGTTCCCTCCGGGCTTGCAGCCGTGACCCTTGTGCTCACCGCCTATCTGAGCTCCGGCGATCACCTGCTCATGACGGATTCGGTCTATCGGCCGACGCGCCAGTTCTGCGACGGCGTCCTGAAGCGCATGGGCATCGAGACGACCTTCTACGACCCCTCCGTCGGCCGCGGCATCGCCGATCTGATGCGCCCGAACACGAAGATGGTCTTCACAGAGGCACCGGGCTCGCAGTCCTTCGAGATGCAGGACATTCCGGCCATCGCCGAGGTGGCGCACGCCAAGGGCGCCATCGTCGCCATGGACAACACCTGGGCGACGCCGCTCTTCTTCCCGCCGCACGAGCGCGGCGTGGACGTCGCCATTGAGGCCGGCACGAAATATCTCGGCGGCCATTCCGATATCCTGCTCGGCCTCGTCTCCGCCAATGCGCGCGCCTGGCCCGCCCTGCGCGAGACCTTCGAGGCGTTCGGCATGTGCCCGGGCCCCGAGGACGTCTTCCTCGCCCTGCGCGGACTGCGCACGCTCGCACTTCGCCTGAAGGAGGCCGAACACCAGGCCCTCGCCATGGCCGAATGGCTCGCCGCCCGCCCCGAGGTCCAGACCGTCCTGCATCCCGCGCTGCCGACCTGCCCGGGGCACGACATCTGGAAGCGCGATTTCCTGGGGGCGTCGGGGCTCTTCTCGGTCATCCTGAAGCCGGCGCCGCGCCGCGCGGTCGCCGCCATGCTGGATGGCCTGCAGCTCTTCGGCCTCGGCTTCTCCTGGGGCGGCTTCGAAAGCCTCATCATCCCCTTCGACTGCTCGAGCTACCGCACGGCGACGCAGTGGAACCCGGGCGGCCCCGCGCTTCGGCTGCAGATCGGCCTCGAGGACCTCGACGACCTGAAGGCCGATCTCGACGCCGGCTTCGAGCGCCTGCGGCGCGAGGCAGCCGCCGCGGCCTGAGGCTTCGGCGCAGATCGTGGTCACGCCGGGCCGGCACGAGAAAGGAGCCGGCCCCTTTCCGCGGTTACTCGGCCGTGGCGCGCCCCAGGCGGCCGCGCACGCGCCGCTCCCGCTGGATGAGCATCAGGTTGCGCGCGTAGATGAAGATGCTCAGCGACTGGCCGAGAATGATCACCGGCTCGCGCTGGTGAAAGCCGTAGGCGAGCGTGATGAGGCCGCCGCCGATCGAGAAGAACCAGAAGGCGAGCGGCACGACGCTGCGCCCCTCGCGCTCGCTCGCCAGCCACTGCACGATGAAACGCATGGCGAACAGCGCCTGTCCGAACAGGCCGAGCGCGAGCCACAGATCGAAACGCGCAATGAAGACGTCGTAGAGGTAGCCGCCGACATCCTGCGATAACTTGATCAACATCAATTCAGCTCCTCGACGGCCGGCACGCGCCTGCGGCGCGCGATGAGCCACCGCACGCCGACGAGATCCCGGATTCCCACCCACAGCCTGTCGAAGAATCCGTATTTCGACTGCCCGGCCATGCGCGGCCGGTCGACCACATCCACACGAACGATCTCGTAGCCCTCGCGCCGGACGAGCGCCGGCATGAAGCGATGCAACGCATCGAAATAGGGCAGCGCGAGATAGACCTCGCGGTGGAAGGCCTTCAGGCCGCACCCCGTATCGCGCGTGCCGTCCTTCAGGACACGGCTGCGCACCGCATTGGCGATGCGCGACTGCAATTTCTTGAAGCCCGTGTCCTTGCGACCCACCCGCTGGCCCTGGGCCAGCCCGACGCGGGGGCCGCCCGCTTCCAACGCGGCAACGAGCCGCGGGATGAAGGCCGGATCGTTCTGCCCGTCGCCGTCGAGCGTCACGACGATCGGCGCCCTGGCCGCCCGCACGCCCGAACGCACGGCCGCGCTCTGGCCGCAGGATTGCACATGCCGCAGGCGCCGCAGCCAGGGACGCTGAGCCGCGAGACTGGCGAGTTCGGCCGGTGTCGCGTCTGTCGAGCCGTCGTCGACATAGATGACCTCGAAGCCGCCGAGCGCGGCGCAGGCGGCCTCGATCTCCGCGACGAGCGGAGCAACATTGCCGGCCTCGTTCTTCACCGGCACGACGACACTGAGGCGCGGCGGGGCCGCAGGCGAGTTCATGGCATTCATGCTTGACCTTTGCGGGAGCGGCGCACCCTGCTCCAAGGATTCCCTTCTTGCAAGCGGGCCGGCCCGTCCTGCGGCCCCGTTGAATTCCTTCGCCCCGGCCGCCCTCCTGCGGCGCGGATGGGCTTACGGTTTGACGGCATAGACCGCGATGTCGAGCGCGCGACCGCCGTTGATGTTGAAGCCGGGCACCCGCGTCACGAGTGTCGGCGCGAGCCCCGCGCCTGCCGCCTGGGCAGCGAAGGCGCCCTCCTCCCGGCGCTCGACGAAGGCCATGCGGCACCCGCCCTGCCCGAGGAATCGCGCCGCGCCTGCTCCGTCCTCCATGACGAGCTCGGTGCCGACGAGAAAGACGAGGCTCGGCTCGCGGTAGCCGCTTGTCACGAAGGCCGGCGAGGCGCAGTCGAGCGCCCGCGCCACGGCGGCGAGCCGCGGCGAGAGCTGCAGTGAGCGCAGCACCGGCTGCGTCAGGCCGAAGACCGCGACCGACAGTGCGACGGACGCGACACAGCCGAGGAGCGCGGTGCCGATGGCGTCGTCCCGCCGGAAGGCGCTCCACCCCCATACGGCGAACCCGACGGCGACCGCAAAGGCGGGCAAGGCCACATAGGGCAGCGTGCCGTCGAACTTGAGGGCGAAGCCCGCGAGCCCCGCGGCGAGCCCGACGGGGATGAAGGGGATGAGAAGCGCAACGAGGCTCGCTCCCGGGCGCTGCCGGCTGATGGCACCGGCCATCAATGCGCCGGCGGTGAGCATGGCGACGGCGGGATAGAGGGGCAGGACATAATGCGGCAGCTTGGTCGGCACGGCCTCGAAGACGAGCCAGGACGGCACGAGCCAGGCAAGGCAGAAGGCGACCCACGGTTCGCGCCGCGTGCGCCAGACGAAGGGAATGGCGATGGCCGCGAGCGCAGCCACGGGCCAGAAGGTGCCGAAGAAAACGAGGAGATAGAGGCCGGGCGGCCCCCAGTGCTTTTCCTGGCCGCTGCCAACCTTGGCCAGCATGTCCCTGCCCACGGCCTCCTCGAAGAAGGCACCGCCCGTCTTGAGGGCGATGGCAACGAACCACGGCAGCACGACGAGGAGCACGACGACGAGGCCGAGCCCTGGCCGCAGGGCGAGCAGCCAACGCCCGGAACGTTCGCGTACACTGAGCACGAGGGCGGCAAGGCCCGCGATCATCGGCGCGATCGGCCCCTTGATCAGGATCGCAATGGCCATCGCCCCCCAGAACGCGAGGAGTGTCACGGGCCCAGGCTGAGCCTCGCGCCGCAGGTAGACCCGCGCGAGCCCTCCCATAACGGTCACAGAACAGGCCGACAGGAAGGCATCGGTCTTCGCGAGCCGCGCCTCCACGCCGAGGAGGATGGAGGCGCCCATGAAGGCCGCTGCCAGAAAGGCGGCGCGGCGGCCGACGACGCCGAGCGCTGCCCAGTAGGTGAGGAGCACCATGGCGAGCGCGCCGGCGAGCGACGGCAACCGGTAGAGCGCGATCGTCGTGCGCGCCTCCGGCACGCCCAGCGCCTCGGCGGCGGCCACCGTCGCGCTCTGCAGCCAGTAGATGCCGACCGGCTTCTTGTGCCGCGCCTCGTCCTGGAAGCGGATATCGACGAAATCCCCCGTCTCCAGCATCTGCTTCGAGGCCTGGGCGAAGCGCGGCTCGTCGCGGTCCATCGGCTGCAGCGAAGCGAAACCCGGCAGGAAGGCCGCGAGCGACAGGAGAAGGAGAATGGCGAGCGCGCGCGCGTGGCTCGCCTCGACGAAGGCGAGGCAGCGCCCGCTGAAGCCCCGCATCGACGCCCCGAGGGTGCTGCGGCCGTCGTCGGCGATCACGCGCATGAATGGTTCCCGTTTCTGCCACCGGCGCCGGAACCCAACGGCGAAACGCATGGCGATTTGATGGCGATGCCCGCCCACGGACGCCGGCGAGGCGCGGCGGACGCGGCCGAAAACATGGCGACCCCGGCAGGATTCGAACCTGCGACCAACAGCTTAGAAGGCTGCTGCTCTATCCAGCTGAGCTACGGGGCCATGTGCCGCTGCCTGGTGCAGCTGTCAATGTGTCCAGGGGGCGACGCGGCTGAACTTGAAGTTGTCCGAATAGGACATGGGGCGGCGCGCCGGCTCCTTCGGCTCCTCGACGCGGTAGGGGATGCCGTTGCGCGTGGCGTAGGCCACCGCCTCCTCCTTCGTGTCGAACCACAGCTTGACCTGCTGGCGCATGTCGCTCGAGCTCGTCCAGCCCATCAGCGGCTCGACCTCCCGCGGGCGCTCCGGCTCGAATTCCAGGAGCCAGCGCTTCGTCTTCGCCGTCCCGGACTGCATAGCCGTCTTGGCAGGCTTGTAGATGCGTGCGGTCATCGTGCGTCGCGCCGTGTTGCTCAATCCCTACCCTGGTGGAGGCTGGTCGGGGCAGCAGGATTTGAACCTGCGACCCTCTGCTCCCAAAGCAGATGCGCTACCAGACTGCGCTATGCCCCGCCACCACCGGGTGCCTCGATCTCCTAGTGGCTATGCTCCCGCCACGCAAGTGCCGCACCCGCCACCGCGCCCGTCGTCGCCGCGTCCACCCGCGCTACCGGCGGCCGAAGATCGGGTGTTCGACCCTGTCCCCTGGCTTGGCGCCGATGCGCGTCGCGGTTCCCGCATTCAGCTCCAGCACACCGAGCACCGGTTCTCCGGAGGGGATGATGCGTGTCGACATCGGCTCGGTGTGCTCGGCAATGCGGGCGATGGTGCCGTCGGCGCGGATGAACAGCATGTCGAGGGGAATGTAGGTGTTCTGCATCCACATCGACACCGGTTGCACGCTGCCGAAGTCGAACAGCATGCCGCGGTCGGCGGGCAGGTGGCGGCGCTCCATCAACCCCCTCGCCCGCTCCGCCTCGGTGCGCATCACCTCGACGGAAAAGGCGTGCCTGCCCGAAGCGGTGACGACGCCGAGCGTCTCGAGGGATTGCGCCTGCGCCGCGATCGCAGCGAGCCCCACGAGGAGGGCGAGCGCGAGCCCCGCCCACGCCCCGGGCCGGCCGGACCGCGCGCCGCCCATCAGTGCGACGACGGCGCCGCGCCGCCGTCGAGCGGGCGAACCTCGGCCGCCATCAGCCCCTTCGGGCCGTCGCCGTAGCGCACCAGCACCACCTCGCCCGGCTTGATCTCCATCAGGCCGAAACGACGGAGGGTCTCCATGTGGACGAAGATGTCGGGCGTGCCGTCGCCACGCGTCAGGAAGCCGAAGCCGCGCAGCCGGTTGAACCACTTCACCACCGCCCGCTCGAGCCCGCTCGTCGGCACCACGGTGACATGCGTGCGCGCCGGGATCTCCGAGGGGTGGAGCGCGGTCGAGTCGTCCATGGACAGGATGCGGAAGACCTGCAGCCCCCGTGCACGGCGCACCGCCTCGCACACGACGCGCGCGCCCTCGTTGGCGGTCTGGTAGCCGTCGCGCCGCAGCGAGGTCACGTGCAGCAGGACGTCGGGCAGACCGTTGTCCGGGACGATGAAGCCGAAGCCCTTCGCCACGTCGAACCATTTGACGCGGCCTGCGATCTCGACGAGATCGAGCGGCCGCTCCTCCCCCAGCCCGTCGGACGCGACGAGGCCGGCTCGTCCGTTCTGCTCCCCTTGCTGGAGGGGCGCCTTGGGACGAAAATTGCTCGAGCCAAAATCGTCGGACATGGAAACCACCACTCGAATCGCAAAATGCGATTCACGAGGGAAGGATAACATCCGGTTTACGACCGCAAAGCCTCAAACATCAATCTTCCACCAGGACTTCCGCGGGCGATCTAGGCAAAGAAATTGTTGCGCCCCGGTCTATACAACTGCAGATAGTGGCGCGAGCACCGTGCCGATGTCGGCGTTGATGACGAGATCCGCCACGCCGTCGAGAGGTGTCGGCTCGGCATTGACGATGACGAGGCGCGCACCGTTGCGTTTGGCGAGCAAGGGAAACTCCGCCGCCGGATGCACGACGAGGGATGATCCGACCGCGACGACGAGGTCACAGGCGAGCGCGAGCCGCGTGGCGCGCCGCATCGCCTGCTCCGGCATCGCCTGGCCGAAGGAGACGGTCGCGGACTTCACCACGCCGCCGCAGGATCGGCAGGTCGGCGCCCTTCCCGACGCCTCGAACCGCCAGCGCACGTCGGCGAGCTCGTGCCGCGTGCCACAGTCGAGGCAGGTGGCGTAGGTGCCGTTGCCATGCAGCTCGACCACCTTGTCGGCCGGCACGCCGGCTGCCTGATGCAGGCCGTCGATGTTCTGCGTCACGATCGCAGGCATCCGTCCGGCGGCGACGAGCCCAGCCAAGGCCCTGTGTCCGCGCCCGGGCGTGGCGTGGCCGTAGAGATCGTCCATGGCGAACTTCCGGCGCCAGGCCTCGCAGCGCGCCTCCTCGCTCGCCATGAAGAGGTCGAAGGGAATCGGGCTGTTGACTCGCCACGGGCTGCCGGGCGAACGGAAGTCGGGCACGCCGCATTCTGTCGAGATGCCTGCTCCCGTGAAGCCCAGAACAGCGCGCGAACCCGCCACCATTGCTGCGAGCTCGGCGATGTCGGCCTGAAGATCCGCGTCGATCGTCACCGGGCTCGCTCCCCTCGAACGACGGCAGCCGTGCAGATGCCGCATGATCGCCTCAGATAGGCATGCGACCGCCCGCCTGCGAGAGCCCTGCGCGCCGGCTGCCGGCCATCATGCCCCCCTTCCGGCACGCGCACGACGAATGAAAGCGGTTCAGCGCCCGCGAACGGCATCCACCGCCAGGCGTGCTGTCCGCGCCTCGTCGCGAATGACGGCCCAGTCGCGATCGGTGACCGCCTTGGCGGGCGCGAGCCACGTGCCGCCGACGCACATGACGGAAGGCACTGACAGATAGTCGCCGAGATTGGCCGAGGTGACGCCCCCCGTCGGGCAGAAGCGGGTGTCGGGAAACGGGCCGGACAAGGCACGCAGCATGGCGACGCCGCCGGCGAGCTCGGCGGGAAAGAACTTGAGGTTGGTCCGGCCGCAGCCGACCGCGCGCATGACGTCCGAGGCGGTGGCGACCCCCGGCAGCCACGGCATGCCCGCGGCTTCCGCTGCTTCGTGCAGCGCCTCGCTGAAGCCCGGACTTACGGAAGCAAGCGCGCCGGCGTCCCTGACGGCGGCGAACTGCGCCGGGTGCAAGACCGTGCCGGCGATGACGAGCATGTCCGGGCAGGAGCGCGCGATGGCCGCGATCGCCCTCACCCCTGCTTCGGTCCGGAGCGTCAGCTCGATGACGTCGATGCCGCCATCGAGCAGCGCCTGTGCGACGGGAACCGCGGTCTCCGCGTCCGGCACCGTGACCACCGGCACGACGCCACATGCCGCGATGCGCTCCAGAAAGCCGTCCTGCATGCTCTGAACCCTTCCTCCTTGCCCGGCGCCGGTCCTCGCGAGGCCAACACCTGTTGCCGCGGGGTCATCCGCGACGGGAATGATCTCGCGGGCAAATACGTCGAGACGACGGACGGCCCGGGGGCGACCAGCCTGTCGCGGACGGATCCACCCGCATCCGGCGCAGCGATAAACGCGCCGAGGGCACAGTTCAATCGATTTAACAAACATGCCCCGCCGGCAACGCGGAAGGCCGCCGCCGAACGGGGCGACGGCGCCACCTGCCGGTCAGAGCCCACCGTCCGACTCCGCCCAGCTACGGCCTTCACGCTCGATCATGCCGATGGACTGGGACGGGCCCCATCCGCCGGCCTGATAGCGGTGCGGCACGGCGTAGTACTCGTGCCAGCCTTCGACGATGGGGTCGATCCAGCTCCACGCCGCCTCCACCTCGTCGCGACGCATGAACAGCGTCTGGTCGCCGCGGATGACGTCGGTGAGCAGGCGCTCGTAGGCGTCCGGCGTGCGCATGTCGAAGGCCGTCTCGTATTTGAGGTCGAGCGTGCGCGGCACGAGCTTCAGGCGGCCGCTGCCAGGGACCTTCATCATCATCTGCAGCCGCAGGCCGTCGTTGGGCTGCAAGCGGATGATGAGCCGGTTCGCCTCGAGCGCCGTGCGGCTGTCGCGCGCCGGGAAGATCGAATGCGGCACGGGCTTGAAGGTCACCACGATCTCGGAGCAGCGCTCCGCCATGCGCTTGCCCGTGCGCAGGTAGATGGGCACGCCGGCCCAGCGCCAGGTGTCGAGCTCGCAGCGCAGCGCCGCGAAGGTCTCCGTCATGCTCTCGTGGCCGAGTTCCTGCAGGTAGCCCGGCACGGGCCGCCCGTCGACGGAGCCGGCGCCGTACTGGCCGCGCACGGTCTTCGTCAGCACCTCGGAGCCGGCGATCGGGCGCAGCGCGCGCAGTACGCGCACCTTCTCGTCGCGCACCGCGTCGGCGTCCAGCGTGTTCGGCGGCTCGATGGCGAAGAGGCATAGGAGCTGCAGCACGTGGTTCTGCACCATGTCGCGCAGCGCGCCCACCTGGTCGTAATAGCCGGCGCGCTTCTCGAGCCCCACGGTCTCGGCGCAGGTGATCTGCACGTGGTCGATGTCGCGCGACGACCAGGAACGCTCGAACAGGGTATTGGCGAAGCGCAGCACGAGGAGGTTCTGCACCGTCTCTTTGCCGAGATAGTGGTCGATGCGATAGGTGCGCGCCTCCGGCAGCACTTCACCGATCGCGCCGTTGATGGCGCGCGCCGAGCGCAGGTCGTGCCCGAGGGGCTTCTCGAGGATCAGGCGTCCGCCGTTCTCCAGGAGCCCGTGCAGGGCGAGGTTGCGGCCGATGGGCACGAAGAGATCGGGCGGCGTCGACAGATAGAAGGCGCGCACGCGCTCCCCATCCGACAGGACCTTTTCCAGCTCCTTGAAGCTGTCCGGCTCCTTGGCGTCGACGCGCACCGGCACCAGCATGGGCAGGAAGGCGTCGATCTCCCGCTGGCTGAGACCGTCTTCCTTCAGACGCTCGGCGACGAGGCGGGCGAGATCGTCCTCGCTGCCCACGCGGCGCACGACGCCGACGACGCGGCTGCCGGCCGGCAGCACCCCCTCCGCCAGGCGTCGCGCCAGTGCCGGAAAGAGCTTGCGCAGGGCGAGATCGCCGGTCGCCCCGAAGATGACGAGATCGAAGACGGGAACGGGTGTGCGCTCTGGCAGCAACTGCGGGTACTCGATCTGCATGTCCATTGCGCGTGCCCCCCTCTCACCTCGAGGCCCGCCTCGCCGCGTCACCGTCGCCCAGCGAACGGATAATGCGGCGGCGGCGCCCATCCGGATGAATCTGCCGGCATCTTCGCTCCCGCCTCCGCCCCGAGGCAACTGCGTGACGCACGCTTCGCGCGCCCGGAGCACTGGTCTGCTGTCGGCATGCAACAGGCGCCGGCGCCGGAGCCCTCGCGGGCATGTCGGCCCCCGGGTCAGGTCGGAGACGTCCATCAGCCCGCCGCATCCGATCGCGGCAGGGGCAGGATGCGATCGCGTTCCTCCGGCGGACGGCACAGCGCCGCACCCCAGGGCGTCACGACGATGGGGCGGTTGAGCAGGATGGGATGGGCGAGCACGGCCTCGATCAGGTCGTCGTCCGTCGCGTCCGGAGCGTCGAGCCCCAGCTCGTGACAGGGTGTGCCCTTCTCGCGCAGGAGCCCCCGCATCGGCAGCCCCGTGCGCTGTTGCAGCTCGAGGAGCGTCACGCGCGTCGGCGTCTTCAAATATTCGACGACCATCGGCTCGATGCCGGCGGCCTGGATGCGTGCGAGCACTTTGCGCGACGTGCCACAGGCCGGGTTGTGGTAGACCGTGACGGCGACATCCCTCGCCCGCTCCGCCTGCATCATGGCCGTGACCTCCTCGGCACCCCTGAACGCTCCGCCCGCTGACGCCGCACCGACACCGCGCTATGCGATCGTCGACGTGGCTCGCGGCGTCGCGCTCCTTGCGATGGTCGTCTACCATTTCGCGTGGGATCTTTCCTTCCTGCGTCTGATCGAGACCAACATCGTCTCGGAGCCGTTCTGGCGGCTCCTCGCACGCGCCACGGCCGCCTCCTTCCTGGCGCTGGTGGGTGCGAGCCTCGTGCTCGCCCACCGGCGGGGCATCCGCTGGCGCCCCTTCCTGCGTCGCCTCGGCACTGTTGCGCTCGCGGCCGCCGGCATCACGCTGGCCACGCGCCTCACCTTTCCCGACAGTTACATCTTCTTCGGCATCCTGCATTGCATCGCCCTGTCGAGCGTTCTCGCCCTCCCCTTCCTGCGTCTGCCGCTCACCGTTACCGCCACGGCTGCGCTCGGCGCCCTTGCGGCTCCCTCCCTGCTTGCCGCCCCGGTCTTCGACACGCCTGCCCTGCAATGGCTCGGGCTGATGACCTATGCGCCGCGCACCAACGATTACGTTCCCATCTTCCCCTGGTTCGGAGCCGTGCTCTTCGGCATCGTCGTGGCTCGTCTGCTCCTTCAACATGCCGTCGAGACCCGCGCCTTCCTCTGGCGGCCAACCGCAAGGCCCGGGCGGTTCATCGCCTTCGCGGGCCGGCACACGCTCGTCGTCTATCTCCTTCACCAGCCGGTTCTCCTCGGCACGCTCTTCCTGGTCGCCGCGGCTCTCGGACCGAACGAAGCGGCAGAGACGGCTCCCTTCCTGCGCAGTTGCGAAGCGAGCTGCGTCGCGAGCGGCTGGCCGCAGCAGACGTGTGGCCGTTATTGCTCTTGCGTCACGCGCGACCTGAAGACGAGCGGCCTTTGGGCCGACGTGCTGCGCGACCGGCTGGACGACGAGAAGCGCGAGCGCCTCGCCGCCATCACGCACCAGTGCCGGCCCGGAGTGGATGAACTGCCAGGTGAAAGCAAGTGAAACCCGACGCGGCGCCGACCGCGACGCAAGGGAACACGCGGCAAGCGACCGCACCCGACATCCCCACCCCGTACCGAATACTGCACCGACCCAACGGAACACAGAGCCACTCTCCACAACAAGATAAAACAATATAATCGAAATATAAGCGCATAGCCCATATGGTCAAAAACCATACAGAAACAACAATCGATCATGAATGCTTATATTCAAATAATAGACAAATCAAAAAAACAACATATTCCGCCCTAGAAAGATCTGTCGCGAACGCAGACCAATTTTGTCCATGTGAATACTATGATACCTATATCGTTATCGCCCGGACAACGAGGCCCAACCTGGGCCATTAAGGTCCCGTCAATCTCTTTGCCGGAGCATGCCCCCTCGACAACTCGCGCGTTCCCTGCCGTCGATCGAGAGAGGCTGCTGCCTTGAAACCCGCCCATCTCGCAGCGCTTCTCCTCGCGGCAGCCCCCACTGTTCTCGGCAGTTCGGGATCAGTACGCGCCATGGAGACATCGCCCCCCTTCCTGAATGCGATCCGGCCAGCGAGCGCGCCTGTCGGCTTCGGGCCGGCCTGCGCGGCTTACAGGTGGCTGTGCTCGAACGCCCAGGCGGTGGTCCGCTCCCTCGCGCCCCTCAACGACGCCCAGCTCCTCGCGGCGGCCAAGGCGGTGAATGTCGAGGTCAACGCCGCGATCCGCCAGGTCAACGACATCGACAACGTCGGGGTCGGCGAGCAATGGAGCCTGCCCGAGAACGGCACCGGCGACTGCGAAGACATCGCCATGCTGAAGATGAAGCTTCTGCAGGAGCGCGGCATCCCTGCCCGGCTCCTGTCGCTCGCCGTCGTCGTCAAGGATACGAACGAATCGCACGTCGTCCTGGTGCTGCGGACCCAGGCTGGCGACCACGTGCTCGACAACCTGACCAACCGGATCGCCCCATGGGCCGACACCGGATACACCTTCATCAAGATGCAGAACGCCGCCAACAAGCGCCAGTGGGACCTCATCGTCCTCGGTCCCCGCGCCCAGCGCTGAACGTCGGCTCGACGGCAGCGAGCCTCCCCCCGTTCGGGATCATCGCCGCAACGGCGGCCGGCCCTCCGCGCGAGGGGGCCGGCCGCATCATTCCGTTACACGCTCAGGCCTTGTCGTATTTGGCGACGAGCGCCTGCATCTCCTCGACGAGCTTGCCGCCGTCAGTGCCCTTGTCCTTCATCTGCGCAAGCCAGGCATCCGTCACCGGCCGCGTCGCCGCCTTCCAGCGCTCCAGCTCCGAGGCCGGCAGCGTGTAGACAGAATTGCTGCGCCGCTGCACGAGCGCCATCGCCTGCGGCACCATGTCGTCCCAGGCGCGCCCGGCCATGCTGGCGGCCAGCTGGCCGGAATTCCTGTCGAGCACGTCCTTCAGCTCCGCCGGCAGGCTCGCAAATCTTGCCTTGTTCATCGCGAGCAGATGCGTCGACGTGTAGAGCGTCGGCGAGCCCGGAATCTCCGTGTGGAACTTGACGAGCTCGTGGATCTTGAGGGCCGGCACCACCTCCCAGGGCACGAGGCAGCCGTCTAGCACGCCCTGAGCCAGGGACTCCGGCACCTGCGGGATCGGCATGCCGATGGCGTTGGCGCCGAGTGTCTTCAGCGCCTCGCCGGCGAGCCGCGCCGGAAAGCGGATCTTCAGGCCCTTGAGATCCTCCATGGTGCGGATCTCCTTGCGGGCATGGAAGACGTTGCGGTCGTTCGCCCAGACGCAGATCGGGTGCACCTCGTGCAGCTCGTCCTTGAGATGCTTCTCCGAGAATTCCTGGATGGCGCGCGAATTCACGATGCCGCGCTGCGCCCCGATGAAGGGCAGCTCGATCACCTCGATCTTCGGGAAGCGGCCGGGCGTGTTGCCCGGCAGGGTCCAGATGAGGTCGACGACGCCGTCGCGCGCCTGGTCGAAGAGTTGCGGCGGCGTGCCGCCGAGCTGCATCGACGGAAAGATCTGGATCTTCAGCCTGCCGCCGGATTCCGCCTCGATCTTCTTGCTCCACGGCAGCAGGAAATTCTGGTGGGCGTTGGAGGTGGCCGGCAGGAAGTGGTGCAGCTTCAGCACCACGTCGGCTGCCCGCGCCGGGCTTGCACGCAGGACAGCGGGAGCCGCGACGGCGCCGGCGGCGGAACTCAGGAACTGACGACGGTCGATGGCCATGGTTTCCTCTCCTCGCAAGCATGCCGGCCTTGACGGCGGCCGGTCGTTGTCCGGTGTCCTGCGGGCGGAACGGTTCTCCACCTCCGCCCTCCTTCCGCCTGCAGCGCGGGCGGACAGTTTCAGAACGGATATCGCCCCGGCTGCGTCTCGATGGTGATCCAGCGCAGATGGGTGAACTCGGCGATGCCGGCCTTGCCGCCGAAGCGGCCGTAGCCGGACGCCTTGGTGCCGCCGAAGGGCATCTGCGCCTCGTCGTGCACGGTAGGGCCGTTGATGTGGCAGATGCCGCTCTCGATGCGTTTCGCCACGGCAAGCGCGCGCGCGATGTTGCGGCTGAAGACGGCGGATGACAGGCCGTATTCGGTATCGTTGGCGACCCGGATCGCTTCCTCGTCGCTTTTCACGCGCACGACGCAGACGACCGGACCGAAGGATTCCTCCCCGTAGATGCGCATCTCACGCGTTACATGGTCGACGACGGTCGCGGGCATGACCGTGCCCCGGCTCGTGCCGCCGGCCACCACGCGCGCTCCCTTGGCGACCGCATCCGCGATCAGCGCCTCGACGCGCTCCACCGCCTCGCGCCCCACCACGGAGCCGAGGACGACGTCGCCCGAACGCGGGTCGCCCGCCGGCAGCGATGCCGCCTTCGCGGCGAGCTTGGCGACGAAGGCGTCGGCGACGGTCGCGTCGACCACGAGGCGCTCGGTCGACATGCAGATCTGGCCCTGGTTCATGAAGGCGCCGAAGGCGGCAGCCTTCACCGCCTCGTCGAGATCCGCGTCGTCGAGGACGAGAAGCGGCGCCTTGCCGCCGAGTTCGAGCAGGACGGGCTTCAAGTGG
This sequence comes from Chelatococcus albus, assembly GCF_030067675.1. GTDB lineage: Bacteria > Pseudomonadota > Alphaproteobacteria > Rhizobiales > Beijerinckiaceae > Chelatococcus_A > Chelatococcus_A albus. The sequence continues at coordinate 483,115 of NZ_JASJEV010000001.1, forward strand.
CGCGCAGCGGTTTCGGCGATGATGCGGCCGACGCGCGTCGAGCCGGTGAAGTTGATGCGCCGCACCGCCGGATGGGCGATCAGCGCCTCGACCACCGGCCCGGCATCCGCCGGTGCGTTCGTGACGACGTTGACCGCGCCGGCCGGCAAACCCGCATCGCGCAGGATCTCGCCGATGAGGCGGTGCGTCGCCGGGCAGACCTCGGAAGCCTTGAGCACGACGGTGTTGCCGCAGGCGAGCGGCGTCGCCACGGCGCGCACGCCGAGGATGACGGGCGCGTTCCACGGTGCGATGCCGAGAACGACGCCGACCGGCTGGCGCACAGCCATGGCAAGGCAGCCGGGCTTGTCGGAGGGGATGACTTCGCCGGCGATCTGCGTCGTCATCGCCGCCGCCTCGCGCAGCATGTTGGCGGCGAGATGGACGTTGAAGCCCGCCCAGCCGGCGGTCGCCCCGGTCTCGCGTGTCATCAGCGCGACGAAGTCCTGCGTGCGGGCGTCCATCAGCTCGGCGGCGCGCAGGAGGACCGTGCGGCGCGCGTTCGGCCCGAGCGCGGACCAGGCCGGGAAGGCCGCAGCCGCCGCATCCGCGGCCGCGACCGCATCGGCGACGGTGGCAGCCGCCGCCCGCGTGGCCACGTGGCCAGTGAGCGGATCGCGCCGCTCGAAGGTCACGCCGCCGGTCGCGGCGACGTCCTGGTCGGCGATGAGAAGCCCGATGTCGAGCATGCCTTCCTCCTTGTGAGATGGTCGGGACGGGGAGCGTGGCGGGACGGCCGTCACAGGTGCGGCAGCCACATGTCGAGAACGGCGCAGCGCTTCTCGACCCGCACGGCATGAAGGGCGCGGTCGAGCGCCGCCTCGACCTCGTCCGGCCGTCGGACGACTGCGGTATAGGCACCGCCCGCCGCGGCGGCGATTCCGGCGTAGTCCGGCGGCGGGTCGAAGCTCACGCCGATATCGTCGGCGCGGCTTGCGTGGCCGTCCGGATGGACGGCGAGCGTCGAGAGCTTCGGCGATTTCCAGCCGCGGTTGTTGTAGACGACGGTGAGGAACGGCGTGCCGTACCGGCGCGCCATCCAGTGCACGGAGGACGGCACCGAGAACATGTACGAGCCGTCACCGGTCAGCGCCATCACCGTCCGGTCGGGCGCGGCGAGCTTGCCGCCGAGCGCGGCCCCCCCGTTCCAGCCGAGCGAGCCGCCGCCGCTCGTGAACATCGATCCGGGCCGCGTCGGCCTCAGATGGTTGATGATGGTGTGGTAGTTGGAGATGCCCTCGTTGAAGACGAGGGTATGTTCGTCGACACGGGCCCGGATGCAGGCGGTCACATATTCCGGTGTCAGCACGTCGCCGTCCGGCTGTTCCCTGCGCGTCAGTTCATCTCGCCGCGCCTCGTGGAAACGCTGGTAGTGGCTGCGGCGCGCCTCGACGAGGTCGGGCCCGACGGTCGCGTCCGCGAGCTGCTCGTTGAGCTGCCTCAGTGCCGTATGGGCATCGGCCCGGAAGCTGCGCAGGGCGGGAATGTACCAGAGCGGCATCTGGCTCTTCAGCGGATCGACGTCGATGTGGAAGATCCGGGCGTCGGCGCGCGGCCGGCTGACCTGCGGGATCCACGGCACGTCGCTGTCGATGACGAGGACGACGTCGGCCTCGGCGAGCACCGGGTTCTGGCGCGGGTCGTTCCACTGGTTGCCCTGGTAGAGGAGGTCGTCCTGCGGGAAGTTGACGTAGTTCGGCACGGATTCGAGCACGCCGATGCCGAGCCGGCGGCAGAGCCGCGTCAGCTCCTCCACGGCGGCCGGGTTGCGGCCGAGGAACGAGGTGACGACGAGCGGCGTCCTGGCCGTCGTCAGCGCCTCGGCCAGCGCCTCGACGCCGTCGGGCGGCAGCGCCGCGGGGGCAATCGGCCGCCAATGCGCGGGGTCGATGGCCACCGGCTCGACCGCCTGCTCCATCACCTCGCGCGCACCCATGAGATAGACAGGCCCCTTCGGGTCGGAATGGGCGAACTGCATGGCGCGGTGCACGAGCTGCTTGACATTGGCGCCCGTGCGGATCTCGTTGTCGTAGCGCATGTAGCCGCGCACGATGCCGCGCTGGTCGTGCACGTCCTGGATCCACTGGATGAACTCGTTGCGGCTGCCCTTCAGCTCGCCTTCCTGAGTGTAGGGAGATGCGCCGGCGAAGACGAAGATCGGGATGCGGCCCTTGGCGGCATTGTGCACGGCGCCGGCGAGCGCCTGCGTGCCGCATTCGACGTGGACGACGACAGCCTGGGCGCGCCCCGTCACCTGCGCAAATCCGTGAGCGGCGCTCATGGCCACCATTTCGTTCGGGCAGGTGATCAAGCGCGGTACCGCGCGGCCGACGGCCCGCGCCTCGGCGATGGCCTCGACGAGCGCCGGGTGGTCGCTGCCGAGATTTGCAAAGATGTAGTCGACACCGGCTTCCTGCAGCGCCTCGAGCATGGCCGTGCTCGTCGTGTACATGGTTCCGTCCCGTTCTCGTCGCCGTGCCGGCGGGCTCAGCCGAGCGCCGCCGCGATCCGTCTCAGGAGGTTGAGGAATTCAGCCTTGTTCTCACGCCCGACAATCTCGTCGAGCGCGCGATCGTGCGCCGCGGCGTGGCGGGTGAGCTCGGCAAGCACGGCCTCGCCCTCGGGCGTGAGCCGCACGGCGTAGCTGCGCCGGTCTCTTGCGGTCCGCTCACGGGTGATGAGGCCGCGCCGCTCCAGATCGTCGAGCGCCGGCGTCACCGTGGACTTGTCGCGGCCGCTGGCGCGGCCGAGAGCGGCCTGGGTGAGCCCCGGGTTCTCGCGGATCAGCGTCAGCATGGCGAAGCGCTGGGGCTTCAGATCCTCGTCGCCGACGCGCTGGGCGAAGGCGCGGAACGAGGCTTCCTGCGCGAGACGCAGGTGATAGCCGATGTAGTCGGCAAGCGGACCAAGGCGGACCGCCTCCCCCGCCGGCTCCTCGACATCGGCAGCCATGCGCGGCGAATGCGGCTCCCCGCCGCGACGCGACGTCATGCGCTTCACTCCCGCGGTTGTGCGAAATGCGCACAGTGATCTGTTTTTCTTGCAGGTGAAGCTGGCACGCCGCGAGGATGGTGACAAGATGGTTTGCGATCAAACTATACCGCGAGGCCCCCCGGGGCGGGAGCGCGGGCAGTCAGCGCGTGTCGGCCGGCCTCCTGGGGATGAAGCGCAGCATGCCCCGTTCCCGGACAGCCGCCTACGTGGCTGTCGGGACGAGGAGATGAGGTTCGTGCGGGGAACTTCAACGGTCATCCCGGCGCCTCGCGCAGCGAGGAGCCCCGGATCCGGCTTCGACGGACTCGACCCGGGAGACGCGGCGGGTGCCGCGCCTCATCCTTCTCAACCGGACTGGTCTTTGGCTCCCGAAAGACCGCTCACTGCCTCCGGGAGACCGGTGGAGGTTCGCGCGGAAGAGAGCCCTTGCCGCGCCGGAGGCTGTCGCAGGCGGCCCAAGGGGGACGGAATGCGCGAGCCGCGCCGGCGCCGGGTCACTGCACCTTCTTGCCGTCGGGGCCGAACTGCTTGAGATAGGCGATGACGTCGTCGATCTCCCTGTCGACCTTGAGGCCGACGAAGACCATCTTGGTGCCCGGAATCTTCGCCTTCGGGTCCTTGATGTATTCCCGGAAGGTCGCCTCGTCCCAGGTGATGCCGGAATTCTTGTTGGCGTCCGAGTAGGAAAAGCCCTCGATGGTGCCAGCCTTGCGGCCGAAGAGACCGTTGAGCTTCGGCCCGACTGCGTTCTTCGCCGTCTCGCCGACCTGATGGCAGGCGCGACACTTGAGGAACACCTTTTCGCCCGCCGCCGCATCCCCCTCGGCCCGGACGGCGGTCGCGGTCAACGCGGCGAGGGAGAAGCCGGCGAGCGTAAGGCTGGCGAGAGCGAGGCCGGAAAGCCGGATCTGGCGCGACATGGACATCTCCTCTCCATCCGTGGTCCACCGGACATGCGCCGGCAGACCGGCAGGATACCGCATAACCGGGCGGCCCGTGGGCCCGAGGCATCACTTCCGCTCGGCCGCGAAGCTGCGCAGAAATTCGATGAGCACGCGCACCGCAACGTCCGCATCCTCGACGGTCACGGCCTCCGCGGGATTGTGGCTGATGCCGCCGCGGCAGCGCACGAAGAGCATGCCGACGGGAGCGAGCGCCGCCACCGCCATGGCGTCGTGGCCTGCACCGCTCGGCAGACGCCACGGCTGCACTCCCGTCCGGCTGACGGCGGCCTCGAATTGCTTCACGAGCCAGGGGGCGCAGGTCGTCGCAGCCGCGTCGTGCACTCGTTCGAGAGAGACGCCCACCCCCCGCTCGCGAGCGATGCCCTCCAGATTCCTGACGATCTCGTCGATCGCGGCTGCACGATCGGAATCGCGCGGGGCGCGCACGTCGATGGAGAAATGCACCTCGCCGGGAATGACATTGACGGCTCCCGGCCGCGCCTCCAGGCGCCCGACGGTTGCGACGACCTCGGGCCGTGCCCTGCCGCAGCGCTCCACCGCCAGGACCATGGCCGCCGCAGCGGCGAGCGCGTCGCGCCGCAGCTCCATGGGAACGGTGCCGGCATGGCCGGCGGTGCCACGGACGCTGACGGCAAAGCGCGAGGCACCGTTGATCGCCGTGACGACGCCGACGGGCAGCCCCTCCGCTTCCAGCACCGGTCCCTGCTCGATGTGCAGCTCGACATAGGCGAGGACGTCACGGGAATCGCGCCGCGCTTCGCTGATCCGCTCAGGCGCGCAGCCGAAGGCCGCAAGCGCGTCGGCAAGCCGCACGCCGTCGGCATCCCGCGCGTCGAGAGCGGCCCGGTCGAGCACGCCCGCGAGCGCCCGGCTTCCGGTGAGCGTCACTGGAAAGCGCACACCCTCCTCGTCGCCGAAGGCCACGACCTCGACCGCGAAGGGCAGGCGCTCGCTGCGCCGGTGCAATTCCTCGACGGCAGCGACACCGGCAAGTACGCCGAAATTGCCGTCGTACCGGCCGGCGTTGCGCACCGTATCGATGTGCGAGCCCACGAGCACCGCCGGAAGCCCGTCCCGCGCACCCTCGTAGCGGCCGATGACAGTGCCCGCCGCATCCATCCGCGTGGCCATACCGGCGTCGCGCATCCAGCGCGCGAGCTCTTCTGACGCGGCCTTGTGAGCCGGCGACAGGTAGGTGCGCGTCAGCGCCCCCTCCTCCTCCGAAAAGGCCGCGAAGGTATCGAGGCGGGCCATCAGCGCGACCCCGAGTGCGAGCGGCCGAGCCTCGCTGACGATATCGGCGACGTCGAGCGTCATGGCAGCACGTCCTTGAGCCGCAGGAGGGCAATGCGTTCCACCTGCGCGAGGGCGGTCGCGAATTCCTCCTCCCTCGAGTTGCGCAGGCGCGTCTCGAAGGCGGCGAGGATCTCGGCACGCGTCCGGCCCTTCACCGCCATGATGAAGGGAAAGCCGAAGCACTCGGTATAGGCGGCGTTCAGTTTCTGCAGGCGGGCGAATTCCTCCGGCGTGCAGCGATCGAGCCCGGCGCTCGCCTGCTCGGCGGTGGATTCTGCGGTGAGCCTGCCCGCGACCGCGAGACGCCCGGCGAGGTCCGGATGGGCGCAGAGCACGCCGAGCTGCCGCTCGGTCCCCGCGGCACGCAGGACTGCGCACATGGCGGCGTGCAGCCCCTCGGCCGTGTCCTGGGCGGGCGTGATCCCCGCATCCCAGGCGCGCTCGGCGATCCACGGCGAATGTTCGAAGATGCCTCCGAAGCGGGCCACGAAGGCCTCGCGGGCCATGGCGGAAGGGACGGGCGTGCCGGCGGCCGACGCGGGAACGCTCGCGGCACTCATCGGGCAGCCTCCTTGCAGGGGTGGCGCTCGTGCCAGTGGCGCGCGATGTCGATGCGCCGGCAGAACCAGACGCCCTCGTGCCGCTTGGCATGGTCGAGGAAACGCTCGAGGGCAGCGATGCGCCCCGGCCGGCCGACGAGCCGGCAGTGCAGCCCGACCGACATCATGCGCGGCGTCTCCGCCCCTTCGGCATAGAGGGCGTCGAACGTGTCCTTGAGATAGGCGAAGAACTGGTCGCCGGAATTGAACCCCTGAGGCGTCGCGAAACGCATGTCGTTGACGTCGAGCGTGTAGGGCACCACCAGCTGCGGCTTCGCCCCGCTCCTGTCCCAGTACGGCAGGTCGTCGTCGTAGGCGTCAGCGTCGTAGAGGAAACCGCCGTTCTCGATGACGAGACGGCGCGTGTTGGGGCTGGTGCGGCCCGTATACCAGCCGAGCGGACGCTGCCCGCTGACCTGTTCCAGGATCTCGAGCGCCTTGCGCATGTGCTCGCGCTCGGTCTCCTCGCCCACGTACTGGTAGTTGATCCAGCGATAGCCGTGACTCGCGATCTCGTGGCCGGCGTCGACCATGGCACGGATGACCGCCGGATTGCGCTCGGCCGCCATGGCGACGGCGAAGACGGTCAGCGGGATCTTCTTGCGCTCGAAGAGCTTCAGGAGGCGCCAGACGCCGACGCGGGCGCCGTAGTCGTAGAGCGATTCCATGGAGATGTGGCGCACGCCGGTCAGCGGCTGGGCGGCGACGATCTCGGACAGGAAGGCCTCGGATGCTGCGTCGCCGTGCAGCACGCAGTTCTCGCCGCCCTCCTCGTAGTTGAGCACGCACTGCAGAGCGAGCCGCGCCCCGTCCGGCCAGTCGGCCTTCGGCGGATGGGCCCCGTAGCCTATGAGATCGCGCGGATAGTCCCCCACCACCCTCTGCTCCCTGCTGATCGAGCCTCGCGGAAGACTGCTCGCGGAATCTCCCGCCTGCAATGCGCCGCGGCGTGACGCACGGCGTTTGTGCCGGTCACGATAGCGGGCCGGGGGCGTTCCGCCTTTGGAATTGTTTTGAAAGTGTTTCCGCGAGGGGGTCATTGAGCCCGCCGGGGTCTCGCGAAAGCATGGTTCTCGTGATGTGACCGCCCGGAGGCGAGCCGGCAGCAAGACCGGGGCCCCGAGGCGAGGACCCGACAACCGGTCGGGCGGGAGGATCGATGGCTGAGAGCCCGACGCGGCCTGCGGGCCGCCTGACGACGCACGTTCTGGACACGACGCACGGCCGCCCCGGCGCCGACATGGCGGTGGCCCTCTATCGCCTCGGCGACGACGGCGCACGAGAGCGGATCGCGAGTGCCCGCACCAACGCCGACGGCCGCTGCGACGCACCGCTCATGGCCGGGGAGACCATGCGGCCTGGCCGCTATGAGCTCGTCTTCGAGGTCGCAGCCTATTTCCGCGCCTGCAGGGTCGCGCTGCCCGATCCACCGTTCCTCGACGAGGTGAGGTTGCAGTTCGGCATCGCGGAGCCCGGGCAGCACTATCACGTGCCGCTGCTCGTCTCGCCCTTCGCCTACTCCACCTACCGCGGCAGCTGAGCCTTTCGGCCCGCCAGACCCGGCAGGAGACACCGATGCCCGGACCGATGCGCGACCACGTGAGGTTCCTCCTCGGCGACGAATTGCGCGAAATCCGCGACGTCGACCCGACGATGACTGTGCTCGACTGGCTCCGCACCGTCGAGCGCCGCGTCGGCACCAAGGAGGGCTGCGCCGAGGGCGACTGCGGCGCCTGCACGGTGGTCGTCGGGCGGCTGGACGGCGGCAGGCTGCGCCACGAGGCGGTCAACGCCTGCATCCGCTTCCTGCCGACACTCGACGGCTGCCAGCTCCTCACCGTCGAACATCTCAAGGCAGAGGATGGCCGTCTCCACCCGGTGCAGCAGGCGCTGGTCGACCGCCACGGCTCGCAATGCGGCTTCTGCACGCCGGGCTTCGTCATGTCGCTCTTCGCGCTCTATCAGAACGAGGAGCGCCCGACGCCCGAGCGCATCGACGACGCGCTCGCCGGCAACCTCTGCCGCTGCACGGGCTATGCGCCCATCGCCGCCGCGGCCGAGCGCATGTACGAGCTCGGCGCTCCGGCCGACGACCGCTTCTCGGTGCGACGGAACGAGGTGGCGCGACGGCTCGCCGCCCTTGCCGACGAGGCGACTGTCGCCGTCGGCAGGGATGGACGGCGCTTCTTCGCGCCTGCCTCGGCGGACGCCCTCGCCGCGCTCTGTCTGGAGCACCCCGACGCCTGCATCGTGGCCGGCGCGACGGACGTCGGGCTGTGGGTCACGAAGCATCAGCGCGTCCTGCCGACGGTGATCTACACAGGTCGCGTCCGTGACCTGCGCACGATCGTCGACACGGGCGAGGCCCTGTCCATCGGCGCCGCGGTCACCTATGCCGATGCGGCGGCGCCCCTCGCCCGCCTCTACCCCGACGTGGGCGAGCTCGTGCGCCGCATCGGCGCCGAGCAGGTGCGCAACATGGGCACGGTCGGCGGCAACATCGCCAACGGCTCGCCCATCGGCGACGGGCCGCCGGCCCTGATCGCCGCCGGAGCACGGCTCGTGCTGCGCCGCGGCGACGAGCGGCGGACACTGCCGCTCGAGGACTTCTTCATCGCCTACGGCAGGCAGGACCGCAGGCCCGGCGAATTCGTCGAGCGCATCATCGTGCCGAAGCCGAACCCTGCGGATCGCTTCCGCGCCTACAAGATCTCCAAACGTTTCGATCAGGACATCTCCGCCGTCTGCGGGGCGTTCCGCCTGCGGGTCGAGAATGGCCGGGTCGCCGACGTCCGCCTCGCCTATGGCGGCATGGCGGGCACGCCCAAACGCGCGAGCGAGGCCGAGAAGGCCCTTCTCGGCCAGCCCTGGACCGAGGCGAGCGTGCACGCCGCCATGGCCGCGCTCGCCCGGGACTTCACGCCCCTCACCGACTGGCGCGCGAGCGCCGGCTATCGCCAGCGCGTCGCAGCCAACCTTCTCATGAAGCTCTACGTGGAGACGACCGAGCCGTCCGCCGAGACGCGCCTCGTCGGCGACAGGAGCCTTGCCCATGCTTGAGCTCACCCCGGCCGAAAGCCTCCGCCAGGCCGAGCGCATCGAAGGCGCCGTGCATCATGATCGCAGGCACGACAGCGCCCACAAGCACGTCAGCGGCGAGGCCGTCTACATCGACGACATGCCGGAGCCTGCCGGCCTGCTGCACGTCTATCTCGGGCTCGCCTCGAAGGCGCACGCCCGCATCCGGGCGATGGATCTCACGGCCGTGCAGGCAGCCCCGGGCGTCGTGCGCGTCTTCACGGCGGCGGACATCCCTGGCCACAACGACGTCGGCTGCGACGGCCGCGGCGACGAGCCGATGTTCGCGACCAACCTCGTTGAGTTCGCCGGCCAGCCGATCTTCGCCGTCGCCGCGACGACGCGGGACGAGGCGCGCCGCGCCGCCGGGCTCGCCGTGGTCGATTACGAGGAGCTGCCGGCCGTCCTCGACATCGCCGGCGCCCGCCACAAGGGCGAGCTCGTCGTCACCCCGATGCGGCTCGCGCGGGGGGACGCGGCCACTGCCATCGCCGCGGCGCCGCGGCGCATCACCGGCCGCATGAGCATCGGCGGGCAGGAGCACTTCTATCTCGAAGGCCAGATCGCACTCGCCATCCCGGGCGAGGACGGCGAGGTGACCGTCTACTCCTCCACGCAACACCCGAGCGAGGTGCAGCACGTCGTCGCCCATGTCCTCGACCTGCCCTCGGGGGCGGTGACCGTCGAGGTGCGGCGCATGGGCGGCGGCTTCGGCGGCAAGGAGACGCAGGCGAATTTCTTCGCCGCCGTGGCGGCGCTCGTCGCGAGGAAGACCGGGCGCGCGGCAAAGCTGCGCCCCGACCGCGACGACGATATGCGCATCACGGGCAAGCGGCACGATTTCGAGGTCGAGTACGACATCGGCTTCGACGACGAGGGCCGCATTGCCGGCGTCGATTTCACCTTTGCGGCGCGCTGTGGCTATGCCGCCGACCTGTCGGGCCCGGTCACCGACCGCGCCCTCTTCCACGGGGACAACTGCTACTTCTACCCCGCGGTGCACATGCGCTCGGAGCCGCTGAAGACGAACACCGTGTCGAACACGGCCTTCCGCGGCTTCGGCGGGCCGCAGGGCGTGGTGGCGGCCGAGCGCATGATCGAGGAGATCGCGTTCGCGCTGGGCAAGGACCCGCTCGAGATCCGCCGCCTGAACTTTTACGGAACCGCCGACCGCAACGTCACGCCCTACCATCAGACGGTGACGGACAACGTCATCCACGACCTCGTCGCCAGGCTTGCGAGCGACAGCGACTATCACGCGCGCCGCGCCGAGATCCGGGCGTGGAACGCGCGGCGGCGCTGGCAGCGGCGGGGCCTCGCGCTGACGCCGGTGAAATTCGGCATCTCCTTCACCAAGACCGAGGCGAACCAGGCGGGAGCCCTCGTCCACATCTACAAGGACGGCTCCATCCATCTCAACCACGGCGGCACCGAGATGGGCCAGGGGCTCTACACCAAGGTCGCCCAGGTGGTGGCCGAGGAGTTCAAGGTCGACCTCTCCCGCGTCCACATCACCGCGACGACCACGGGCAAGGTGCCGAACACCTCGCCGACCGCCGCCTCCTCCGGCGCGGACCTCAACGGCATGGCGGCAAGAGCCGCCGCGCGCACCATCAAGGAACGGCTCGTCGCTTTCGCAGCCGAGCACTGGCGGGTGGCGCCGGAGGCCGTGCGCTTCCTGCGCAATCGCGTCGCGATCGGCGGGCAGGAGATCCCCTTCCCCGAGCTCGTCCGCGCCGCCTACACGGCGCGCGTCTCGCTCTCCTCGACGGGCTTCTACAAGACGCCCAAGATCCACTGGGACCGCGCCGCCGGTCGCGGCCATCCCTTCTACTATTTCGCCTACGGCGCGGCGGCAAGCGAAGTAGTGGTCGACCTCCTCACCGGCGAATACCGCGTCGAGCGTACCGATATCCTGCATGACTGCGGGCGCTCCCTGAACCCGGCCATCGATCGGGGCCAGATCGAGGGCGCCTTCGTGCAGGGCATGGGCTGGCTGACCACCGAGGAGCTGTGGTGGGATGCCGAGGGCCGCCTGCGCACGCATGCCCCCTCGACCTACAAGATCCCGGCCTGCAGCGACCGGCCGCGCATCTTCGACGTGCGCCTCTACGACACCCCCAACCGCGAGGAGACGATCTACCGCTCCAAGGCCGTGGGCGAGCCGCCCTTCATGCTGGGCGTGTCCGTGTTGCACGCCCTGTCGGACGCCGTGGCGAGCGTCGCCGATTACAGGCTCTGCCCGCGCCTCGACCCGCCGGCGACGCCCGAGAAGGTGCTCGCCGCGATCGAGGACCTGCGCGATCGCGCCGGCAGGGGGAGTGCTGCCTCGTGACCGCGCTCGCGCCGGCGCTCCGCCATCGTCTCGCCGCGGGCGAGCCGACCGTGCTCGTCACGGTCGTCGAGGCGCACGGTTCGACGCCGCGCGAGGCCGGCGCGCGCATGCTCGTCACGGCGTGCGGCACGGCCGGCACCATCGGCGGCGGCCGTCTGGAGTGGGAGGCGCTCGCCAGAGCGCGCGCCCTCATCGCGGCCGGCGAGGCCCGCGCCCGCCTCGACCTGCCGCTCGGACCCGCCCTCGGGCAATGCTGCGGCGGCCGCGTGGCGCTCGATTTCGAGCGCGCCGGCATGCCTACCCTCGCCCGCCTCGAAGACGAGGAGGCGGCTGCTGCCGCAACACTCGCCCGCATCCATGTCTTCGGCGCGGGCCATGTCGGCAAGGCCCTGGTACGGGCGCTCGCGCCCCTGCCCTTCGGCATCGTCTGGGCGGACCCGCGCCCGGAGGAATTCGCACAGGAGCGGTGGGACGGGGTCGAGATCCGCGTCACGGCGAGCCTCGGCGACGTCGTCGCCGAGGCACCGGCCGGCGCCGCCTTCGTCGTCCTGACCCACAGCCATGCGCTCGATTTCGAGGTCGCGGAAGCCGCGCTGCGGCGCGCTGATGCGGCCTATGTCGGCATGATCGGCTCCGCCACGAAGCGGGAGCGCTTCCAACGCTGGTTCCGGGCGCGCGGCAACGACGCGCGGCTGCTCACCCGCTTCGTGTGCCCCATCGGCACGGGGCTCGGCCGCGACAAGCGGCCGGCCGTCATCGCCGCCATGACGGCGCGGGAGCTGCTCGTCGCCCTCGCCGCCTCGTCGAGATCCGACACCCAAGAAGAAAACGTGCCCGCGCCCGCGGAGACACGATCGTCCCGGGAGGAACCATGGTCCAGCACAAGGGAGCCGGCGCTGCCCGCCTCGAGCTGCGCGGCATAACGAAGAGGTTCGGCAGCCTCACGGCCAACGACGCGGTGAGCTTCGCCGTGGCGCCGGGGGAGATTCACGCCCTTCTCGGCGAGAACGGAGCCGGCAAGTCGACCCTGGTCAAGGGGATCTACGGCCTCCTGCAACCGGACGAGGGTGAGATCCTGTGGGACGGACAGGTCGTGCACCCGGCCAACCCGCAGGAGGCCCGCCGTCTCGGCATCGGCATGGTATTCCAGCATTTCTCGCTGTTCGAGGCGCTGACCGTCGTCGAGAACATCGCGCTCGGCATGGAGCGCGGCACCGACCGCAAGGCGCTCGCCGGGCGCATCGCCGAGGTCTCGCGCGCCTACGGCCTGCCGCTCGACCCGCACCGCGAGGTGCATGCGCTCTCCGTCGGCGAGCGCCAGCGGGTGGAGATCGTCCGCTGCCTGCTGCAGAGCCCGAAGCTCCTCATCATGGACGAACCCACCTCCGTACTGACCCCGCAGGAGGCAGACCGCCTGTTCGAGACGCTGCGCCGGCTCGCGCGCGAAGGCTGCTCGATCCTCTACATCAGCCACAAGCTGCAGGAGATCAAGGCGCTGTGCTCGCGCGCCACCATCCTGCGCGGAGGCCGTGTCGTCGGAAGCTGCGACCCGGCCGTCGAGACGGCGCGCAGCATGGCGCAGATGATGATCGGCGCCGAGCTGAAGTCGCTCGCCCGCCGCAAGAGCAAGCCCCGCGCCGAGCCGCGGCTCACCATTGACGATCTGAACCTCCCGGCGGACGGCCCATTCGGCGTGGCGCTCAAGGGCGTGAGCTTCGAGGTGGGGGCCGGCGAGATCTTCGGCATCGCCGGGGTCGCCGGCAACGGCCAGAACGAGCTGACGCAGGCGCTCGGCGGAGAGCGCCAGATCTGGCCGGGCAAGGCGGTGCGCATCGACGGCCGGTCGGTCGGCCATCTCAATGCCGAACGGCGCCGGCTCGTCGGCCTGTGCGGCGTGCCCGAGGAGCGCAACGGCCATGCCGCTGTGCCGGACATGAGCCTTGCGGCGAATGCCCTGCTCTCCGCCCGCAACCGCACCGGCCTCGCGCGCGGCGGCATCATCCGCCGTCAGGCGGCGCACGGCTTCGCGGAGCGCGTCATTCGCGAGTTCGGCGTCAAGGCGCGCGGGGCGGAGGCCGCGGCGCGCAGCCTCTCCGGCGGCAACCTTCAGAAATACGTCGTCGGCCGCGAGGTGCTGCAGACGCCCGACATCCTCGTCGTCGCCCAGCCCACCTGGGGCGTCGACGCCGGTGCCGCCGCCACCATCCATCAGGCCCTATTCAACCTCGCGCAGAACGGCGCGGCCATCGTCGTGATCTCGCAGGACCTAGAGGAACTGCTCGCCATCACCGACCGCCTCGCCGTCATGAATGAGGGCCGCCTGTCGCGGGCACTGGAGACGACCGACGCTACCATCGAGGAGATCGGCCTGCTGATGGGCGGCGCGCACGGCGCGCCCGTGGAAACGACCGCGCAACAGGGGAGCATCCAGAATGTTGCTTAGGATCGAGCCGCGGCCGGAGGTGTCGCGCCCGTTCACCTGCGCCACGCCGGCGATCGCCATGCTGCTTACCGTGGCGAGCGGCTGGCTTCTCTTCCTCGCCCTCGGCCTCGCGCCGGGCGAGACGCTCTACCAGTTCCTCGTCTCGCCCCTGCTCACGTTGAACGGGCTTGCCGAACTCGGCGTCAAGGCGGCTCCCCTCGTCCTCATCGGGGTGGGTCTCGCCATCGGCTTCCGGGCCAATGTGTGGAACATCGGCGCTGAGGGGCAGCTCACCATCGGCGCCATCGCGGCGGGCTGGGTGGCGCTTGCGTTCTGGGGGCAGGAGGGCCTGTGGATCCTGCCCGCGATGTGCGTCGCCGGCATGCTCGGCGGGCTCGCCTATGCCGCCATCCCGGCCTTCCTCAAGACGCGCTTCGACGTCAACGAGATCCTGACGAGCCTGATGCTGACCTATGTCGCGAACCTCGTGCTCAGCGTCCTCGTCTTCGGCCCGTGGAAGGACCCGGACGGATTCAACTTCCCGCAGACGAAGCTCTTCAGCGAGAGCGCCATCCTGCCCATCCTGGTCGAGGGCACGCGGCTCCACCTCGGCGCCCTCGTCGCGCTCGGCGTTGCGGTCGCAGCCTGGCTCCTCCTGAGCCGCACCGTCGTCGGCTTCCAGATCGAGGTCGTGGGCCAGGCGCCGGCGGCGGCGCGTTTTGCCGGCTTCAGCGGCAAGAGGACCGTCTGGCTCACCATGCTGCTCGGCGGCGCCCTCGCCGGTCTCGCAGGCACCTTCGAGGCGGCGGGCCCCATCGGCCAGCTCATCCCGAAGCTCACCCCCGGCTACGGCTTCACGGCGATCATCGTCGCCTTCCTCGGGCGGCTCCACCCGCTCGGCATCGTCGTGGCCGCGCTCGTCATGGCGCTGTCCTACATCGGCGGCGAGAACGCGCAGGTCACCGCCAGCCTGCCGCAGGCGGCCACCGGCGTGTTCCAGGGCATGCTGCTCTTTTACCTCCTCGCCTCCGACTTCCTCGTCCGCTACCGCGTCCGCCTCCTCGCGGCGGAGCGCAAGCTGGTGACCGCGTCATGATCGACACGTTCGTCCTCGTCATCGCCACCGTCGTCGCCGCGGCGACGCCCCTTCTCCTCGCGGCCACCGGCGAGCTCGTCGTCGAGCGTGCCGGCGTGCTCAATCTCGGCGTCGAGGGCATGATGCTCATCGGCGCGGTCACCGGCTTCGCCGTGACGATCGCAAGCGGCCACGCGAGCCTCGGCATCCCCGCCGCGGCGCTCGCCGGCGCCGCGACGGCGCTCGTCTTCGCGGTGCTGACGCTGACCCTTATGGCGAACCAGGTCGCGACGGGTCTGGCGCTCACCATCTTCGGCATCGGCCTCAGCGCCCTGATGGGTGCAAGCTACGTCGGCACGCCCGTCGCGCCGCTGCCGAAGCTCCACCTGCCCGGCCTGAGCGATTTGGCCGTGGTCGGCCCGCTCCTCTTCGGCCATGACGCGCTCGTCTATCTGTCGGTCGCCCTCACCATCGCCGTCGCCTGGTTCCTCAAGCACAGCCACGCGGGACTCGTGCTCCGCGCGGTCGGGGAATCGGCGGAATCGGCCCATTCCATCGGGCATCCGGTGATCGCGGTGCGCTACCTCGCCTGCCTCTTCGGCGGCGCCATGGCGGGCCTCGGCGGCGCCTTCCTCTCCCTCTCCTACACGCCGATGTGGATGGAGGGCATGACGGCCGGGCGTGGCTGGATCGCGCTCGCGCTTGTCGTCTTCGGCGCCTGGCGGCCGTGGCGTGTGCTCGCCGGCGCCTACCTCTTCGGCGGAGTGACCATCCTCGAGCTGCACGTCCAGGGCGCCAACGGCATCGGCCTGCCCCCGCAGGTGTTCAGCATGGCGCCCTATCTCGCGACGGTCGCGGTGCTGACCGTCATCTCGGCCGGCAAGTGGCGCGGACGCCTCAATGCGCCGGCCTCGCTCGGCAAGCCTTTCCGTCCCTCGGTCTGACACAGGGGTCTCGACCGGGGACAGAAACCAGGGAGGAACGAACAATGACCTTTCACATCTCGCGCAGAACCCTGCTCGCCGGCTCCACCGCCACCGCCGCCACGCTCGCGCTGCCGCGCGGCGCACGGGCCGAGGGCCCGCTCAAGGTGGCCTACGTCTACGTCGGTCCCATCGGCGATCACGGCTACAGCTATTCCCACGACCAGGGGCGCAAGGCCGTCGAGGTGAAATTCGCCGACAGGGTGAAGGTCACCTATGTCGAAAACGTCGCCGAGGGGCCGGATTCGGAGCGCGTCATCCGCCAGCTCGCCACCGCCGGCAACGACCTCGTGTTCGCGACCTCCTTCGGCTTCATGAATCCGACGATCCGGGTCGCGAAGCAGTTCCCGAAGGTGAAGTTCGAGCACGCCACCGGCTATCAGAAGGCCTCCAACGTCGCGATCTACAACGCCCGCTTCTACGAGGGCCGCGCCGTCATCGGCACCATCGCCGGCCTGATGTCGAAGACAGGCGTCGCGGGCTACGTCGCCTCCTTCCCGATCCCGGAGGTCGTGATGGGCATCAACGCCTTCACGCTCGCCGCCCGCAAGGTGCGGCCGGACATGAAGGTGAAGGTCATCTGGCTCAACACCTGGTACGACCCGGGCAAGGAGGCGGACGCGGCAAAGGCCCTCATGGACGGCGGCGCCGACGTCCTCGTGCAACACGTCGACAGCCCTGCCACCATGCAGGTGGCGGAAAGCCGCGGCGCCTATGCCTTCGGCCAGGCCTCCGACATGGCCCGCTTCGCTCCGAAGGCTCATCTCACGGCCCTCGTCAACGATTGGGCCCCCTACTATCTGGAGCGGGTGAAGCAGGCACTCGACGGCTCCTGGCAGTCGGGCGACGTCTGGTGGGGGCTGAAGGAGGGAATGGTGAAGCTCGCCCCCTACAATCCCGCCCTGCCCGAAAACGTTCGTGCTGCCGCCGACAAGGTGAAGGCGGACATCACGAGCGGGGCGCTCCACCCCTTCACCGGGCCGATCAAGGATCAGAAGGGTAGTCTGCGCCTCGCCGACGGCCAGCGCATCGGCGACGCCGACCTCCTCAAGATGGACTGGTTCGTCGAGGGCGTGCAGAGCTGAGGCGGACCGTCTCATGCCGCCGTTCCGGCGCGCGGAACGGCGGCCGCGAGGCCGCATGACGACCGTCGAGCCACCCATCTACCTCGACCACCTCGCCTCGACGCCGCTTGATCCGGCTGTGCTCGACGCGATGCTGCCGTGGCTGTCCGCAGCGACCGCGGGCAACCCGCACGCCGCCCATCGGGCGGGCTGGCGCGCGGCCGAGGCGATCGAGGGGGCGAGAGCGGAAGTCGCGGCGCTGATCGGCGCGCGGCCGGGGGAGATCGTCTTCACCTCCGGCGCGACGGAGGCGAACAACCTCGCCCTCCTCGGCGCCACGCCCGGGGGCTGGCCCGTCGCCGTCTCGGCCGTCGAGCACAGGAGCGTGCTCGCCTGCCTGCCGGAGTTGCGGCGGCGCGGCCACGACACCGCGCTCCTGCCCGTCGACCGCCGCGGCATTGTCGATGCCGACCGGTTGGCGCATGTGCTTGCCGCGGGCCCCGCTCTCGTCTCGGTGATGGCGGCGAACAACGAGGTCGGTTCCGTCCAGCCGCTCGGCGACATCGCCGCCCTGTGCCAGCGCAACGGCGCGCTCCTGCACGTCGATGCGGTCCAGTATCTCGCCACGGCCGTCCTCGACGTGCGGGTGCTCGATATCGCCCTGCTCAGCCTCTCCGGCCACAAGCTCTACGGCCCGCCTGGCATCGGCGCCCTCTTCCTGCGCGAGGGCCTGCCCCTCACGCCGCTCCTCCACGGCGGCGGCCAGCAGCACGGGCGCCGCCCCGGCACCCTGCCCACGGCGCTCTGCGTCGGCCTCGGCGCCGCCTGCCGCACGGCGCGAGAGCGGCGTGCCGCCGACGCCGCACGCGTTGCGGCGCTGCGCGACCGCCTCTTTCATCTCCTCGCCGGCGCGATCGACGGCCTGCGCCGCAACGATCCGGGCAAGGACGCCCTGCCCGGCTGCCTGCACGTGAGCCTGCCCGGGCTCGATGCCGCCGACCTCGTCCTCGGCCTGCCCGACCTCGCGATCTCGACCGGGGCGGCCTGCTGGGAAGGCCGGGGCGGGCCTTCGCACGTGCTGGCGGCGATGGGTCTCGCACCGGAGGAGGCGCACGGCAGCCTGCGCATCGGCCTCGGCCGGTTCACGACCGAGCGCGAGGTCGAGCGGGCGGCCACACTCCTTGTGCGAGCGATCAGGGCACGTCCTGCACGTTGACGATCGGGCGCGTGTGCTCGACGAGGAAATCGGAGAAGGCACGCACTTTCGCCGGCAGGAAGCTGCGATGCGGGTAGAGCACGGCGAGCACCACCGGCTCCGGCTCGAACTCGCGCAGGACGACCTTCAACGCCCCGCCGCGCAAGTGCTCCGCGATCTCCCACACGGGCTTGAGCACGATGCCCTGGCCGTCGAGCGCCCATTGCGTCAGGACGTCGCCGTCATCGGCGTCGAAGATGCCGGATACCGGCAGCTTCACGGGCCCGTCGGGCGTGTTGAGCGTCCACTGATATTGCTGCGAGCCGGGAAAGCGCAGCAGCAGGCAGTTGTGGTCGAGGAGATCCTCGGGCTTCTGCGGCGTGCCCCGCGCCTCGAGGTAGGCGGGCGCGGCACAGAGCACGCGCCGGCAGTCGGCGATCTTGCGCACGACGAAGCTCGAGTCACGCAGCACCGCCATGCGGATCGCCACGTCCACCGCCTCGCCGAGCAGGTCGAGCAGGTGGTCGGACAGGCGCAGCCGCAGGTCGACACGCGGGTGGAGCTCGTGGAACTTCGGCACGAGAGGCGCGAGCACCCGGCGCCCGAAGCCGAGCGGCGCGGTGACGCGCAGGCTGCCGGAGGGCACGCCGCTCGCCGTCGCCACGCTCGTCTCCGCCCGCTCCACGGCCTCGACCACTTCGAGGCAATGGCGATAGAAGATCTGCCCGTGCTCGGTCGGCTGCACCTGCCGCGTCGTGCGGTTGAGAAGCCGGACGCCGAGATGCTGCTCGAGCTGCTGCATCCGATGGCTGACCACGGCGGGCGACATGCGCACCTGCCGCCCGGCCGCCGACAGGCTTCCGAGATCGACGACCCGCACGAAGATCCGCATGTTCTCGAGCAGGGACACGGCCCGCACTCCTCCCCTATCTTACTGCCTGATTTGAAAGTCCTGGATTCCGTCCGCCCTTCCCTGCGGCGCCTCGCCTTCTAGGCTTCCCTCTCCAGAAGAATGTTCCCGGCGCCCTGGCGCCGGCATTGAGAAGAACATCTGCCGCGGAGGGGTGAGCATGGAATCGATCGTGTGGGAGTGGATCAACCTCCTGTTGCGTTGGCTGCATGTCATCACCGCCATCGCCTGGATCGGCTCCTCCTTCTACTTCGTCCATCTCGACGCGAGCCTGAGACGCCGCGAGGGTCTGCCGCAAGGGGCCGGTGGCGAAGCATGGCAGATTCACGGCGGGGGCTTCTACCACATGGTGAAATATCTCGTGGCGCCGGCGCGCATGCCCGAGGACCTCACCTGGTTCAAGTGGGAATCCTACGCCACCTGGATCTCGGGCTTCTTCCTGCTCTGTGTGCTTTATTACCGCGGCGCCGACCTGTTCATGGTCGATCCCGCCGTCATGCCGTTGCCGCGCTGGGGTGCCGTGGCGATCAGCGCTGGCGGGCTCGCCGCGGGATGGCTCGCCTATGATCTTCTCTGCCGCTCGCCGCTCGGCCGCAACGACAATCTCCTCGCGGCCGCAGGCTTTGTCGGCCTCGTCGCGGCGGCTTACGGCTTTACGCAGGTCTTCAGCGGCCGCGGCGCCATGCTCCAGATGGGGGCACTCATCGGCACGATGATGACGGCCAACGTCTTCCTCGTGATCATCCCCAACCAGCGCAAGGTCGTGGATGCCCTCATCGCCGGGCGCGAGCCCGATCCCATGCTCGGCAAGAAGGCCAAGCAGCGGTCGATGCACAACAACTACCTGACGCTGCCTGTCCTCTTCCTGATGATCAGCAACCACTACCCGCTCGCCTTCGGCACGCGCTTCAACTGGCTGATCGTCGCGGTCGTCCTCGTCATCGGCGCCTCCGTCCGGCATTTCTTCAACAGCCGTCACGCCGGCAAGCCGACGCCCTGGTGGACCTGGGGCGTCGCGGCGGCGGGCGTCGCGGCGATCGTCTGGCTGTCGACCCTGCCGCCGGCCGCCTCCGAGAAGGTCGCGAGCGCCGAGACCGCGGCGCCCGCAGAGCCCGTCACCTTCGCCCGCGTCGAGGAAATCGTGGTGTCGCGCTGCAGCATGTGCCATGCCCAGACCCCGGTGTGGGAGGGCCTGCCGACCGCACCGCGCGGCGTCCGCCTCGACACGCCCGAGGAGATCCGCCGCCATGCGGGGCTCATCCGCGTGCAGAGCGTCCTCTCGCACGCCATGCCGCCTGGCAACATCACCGAGATCACGGCCGAGGAGCGCCGGGCGCTGGCCGCCTGGACCGCCGACCCCGCCGCCGTGCAGTGACCGCGAAGGAGACCCGTTCGCATGACGCAGCCGTCCACCCCGTCCGCCATCCGCGGCCGCCTGCTGATCTTCCTGGCGCCTCCCGCCGGCGCGGGCGACAGTGCGAGCTATCGCTACATCGCCGACGGACTGGTGACGATCCGCGACGGGCGCATCGCGGCGGTCGGCGAGGCGCGCGATCTCCTCGGCGCCCTGCCCGCCGACACGCGCGTCGACCACCATCCCGACGGCCTGATCGTCCCGGGTTTCATCGATCCCCACATCCACTTCCCGCAGACGCAGGTCATCGCCTCCTACGGCGCGCAGCTCCTGGAGTGGCTGCAGAAATACACCTTCGTCGAGGAACAGCGCTTCGCCGACCCGCACCATGCGGCCGAACAGGCTCGTTTCTTCTTCGACGAGCTGCTGCGCAACGGCACGACGACGGCAACCGCCTTCTGCTCGGTGCATCCCGCATCCGTGGATGCCTTCTTCGCCGAATCCGAGCGCCGCGGCATGGCCATGATCGCCGGCAAGGTGATGATGGACCGCAATGCCCCGCCGGCGCTGACCGACACGGCCGAGACGGGCTATGAGGACACGAAGGCGCTGCTCGCGAAATGGCACCGCCGCGGGCGCCAGCGCTACGCCATCACGCCGCGCTTCGCCATCACCTCGACGGAGGCGCAGCTCGAGGCGACCGCCGCCCTTGCCCGCGAGTTCCCGGACAATCACATCCAGACGCATCTCTCCGAGAACCTCGCCGAGATCGAGACCGTGCGCTCGCTCTTTCCCTCGGCCAGGGGCTATCTCGACGTTTACGACCGCTACGGCCTGCTCGGCCCGCGCACCCTCCTCGGCCACAGCATCCACCTGACCGACGGCGAGCGGCGACGCATGGCGGAGACGGGTTCCGTCGCCGTCTTCTGCCCGACCTCGAACCTCTTCCTCGGCAGCGGCCTGTTCAATCTCGACGGCCTCATCCGCCAGACGCCCGCCGGCCGTATCGCCCTCGCCACCGACGTCGGCGGCGGCACGAGCTTTTCCATGCTGCGCACGGCGGGCGAGGCCTACAAGGTTCTGCAGCTCAATGGCCGCAGCTTCTCGGCACTTGAGGCCTTCCACCAGATGACGGCCGGCAATGCCGCCGCCCTCGGCCTCGCCGACGAGGTCGGCACGCTGGCGCCCGGCCGCTATGCCGACCTCGTCGTGCTCGACGCGCGCGCAACGCCGGCGATGGCCAACCGCATGCAGCGGATCGACGGCGATCTCGAGGAGGAGCTCTTCCTCCTCATGACGCTCGGCGACGACCGCGCCGTGCGCGCCACCTACGTCCAGGGCCGCCTGGCGCACGCCCGCGACGGCGTGGCCGGAGCGGCCTGAGCCGGGCGCCTGCTTCCACGGGCGTTCACGCGAAGGCTCGAACCGGAATACCGACGGGCCTTTCCGCAATCGATCGTTCGGGAGGAGACGATGATCGAGACGACCGCCGCCAACATGGCCCCACCGGCGGAGGAACGTGCGGGACAGGTGCGCGCGCTCGTGCGGGCGCTGCGCATCCTCAACACCCTCGCGACGCGCCCCGAGGGACTGTCCCTCACCGAGATCGCAAGGACGACCGATCTGTCGCCCGCCACCGCCCATCGGCTGCTCACCACCCTCGAGCAGGAGCATTACGTGCGCTTCGAGCAGGGGGCGCGACGCTGGGCCGTCGGCCTTCAGGCCTATCTCGCCGGCGCGGTCTATGCCGACTCGCGCGGCTTGCGCCGGCTGGCGGCGCCGCACATGCGGGCGCTGCTCGACGTCTCCCACGAGACCGTCAATCTCGCTGTCGAGGAGCACGGCACGCTCGTCTATCTGCATCAGATCGGCGAACGCGGCAGCGGCCTCGCAGCCTCGGTACCCCTCCCCCTGCATGGTTCGGGAGTAGGCAAGGCGATGCTCTCCGCCCAGGCGGACGGGGTGCTCGCCGGACTCCTGCCAACGCTGCGACTGACGCCGCTGACAGCAAAGACCGTGGCGGACCGGCGCCGCCTGCACGACCAGATCCTGGAGGCACGCGGCCAGGGCTATGCCGTGGACGACGAGGAGCACGTTCCTGGCATGCGCTGCGTCGCGGCCGCCGTGCTCGGACGTCGGGGCCGGCCGGTGGCAGCGCTCTCCGTCTCGGGACCCAGCGAACGCATGCCCCCGGAGCGGATCGCCGCGCTCGGCACCCTGGTCCGTGAAGCCGCCAACGCCCTGACGGGCAAGCTCGCGTAGCGGCTTGCCGAGGCCCGACGCCGCCTTCGCCGGCGCGGCCCTCGGTCCGCCCGCGCGACGATCCAGTTTGTCGAGAACGATCACATTTGCGGCCTTGGATCGCTTCGATCCGAGGCGTGCGCCATTTGAGAACGCCGAGGGCCGGGCGCAGGAATTTCACAGAGTGAAATAAGCCTCATCGTTTCACGATTTTCACATGGAGAAAACTGCACGTGAAAAGGAACAATACGGGCTGCAATACGAACAGATATCGGCATGATCTCCGATGAATACAGGGAGGAGGTCATCATGGCCAAGATGACGGCGGCGCAGGCGGCCGTACTGGTGATGGAGCGCGAGGGCATCACCGATGCCTTCGGCATTCCGGGTGCCGCCATCAATCCGCTCTATGCCGCCCTGCGGGCGCGGAGCACGATCCGCCACTATCTCGCCCGTCACGTCGAGGGTGCCTCGCATATGGCGGAGGGCTACACGCGCGCCAGGGCCGGCAATATCGGCGTCTGCATCGGTACGTCGGGCCCGGCCGGCACCGACATGATCACCGGCCTCTACTCGGCCTCGGCCGATTCGATCCCCATCCTGTGCATCACCGGCCAGGCGCCGCGAGCGCGCCTCCACAAGGAGGACTTCCAGGCCGTCGACATCGAGGCGATCGCCCGGCCCGTGACGAAATGGGCGGTGACCGTGCGGGAGCCTGCGCTCGTGCCGCGCGTCTTTCAGCAGGCCTTCCATCTCATGCGTTCGGGCCGTCCCGGGCCGGTGCTCATCGACCTGCCCTTCGACGTGCAGGTCGCCGAGATCGAGTTCGACATCGACACCTACGAGCCTCTGCCGGTCTACAAGCCGCGGGCGACGCGGGCGCAGATCGAGAAGGCGCTCGCCATGCTCGCCGAAGCCGAGCGGCCGCTCATCGTCGCCGGCGGCGGCGTCATCAATGCGGATGCGTCCGATCTCCTGGTGGAATTCGCAGAGATCACGGGCGTGCCCGTCATCCCGACCCTCATGGGCTGGGGCGCGATTCCTGACGACCACCCCCTCATGGCCGGCATGGTCGGCCTGCAGACGAGCCACCGCTACGGCAACGCCACGCTGCTCGAATCCGATTTCGTCCTCGGCATCGGCAATCGCTGGGCGAACCGCCACACCGGCTCGATCGAGACTTACACGAGGGGCCGCAAGTTCGTGCATGTCGACATCGAGCCGACGCAGATCGGGCGCGTCTTCGCCCCCGACTACGGCATCGTCTCGGACGCCGGCGCCGCTCTCGCCCTCTTCGTGGAGGTGGCGACGGAACGGAAGGCGGCGGGGCGCCTGAAGGACTACGGCGCTTGGGTCGCGGCCTGCCGCGAGCGCAAGCGCACGCTCCTGCGCCGCACGCATTTCGACAACGTGCCAATCAAGCCGCAGCGCGTCTACGAGGAGATGAACAGGGCGATCGGCCGCGACACGACCTATGTGACGACGATCGGCCTGTCGCAGATCGCCGCCGCCCAGTTCCTGCATGTCTACCGGCCGCGCGGCTGGGTCAACTGCGGCCAGGCCGGGCCCCTCGGCTGGACCGTGCCGGCGGCCCTCGGCGTCCGCGCGGCCGACCCCCATCGCGAGATCGTCGGCATCTCCGGCGACTACGACTTCCAGTTCATGATCGAAGAACTCGCGGTGGGCGCGCAGTTCAAGCTGCCCTATCTGCAGATCCTCGTGAACAACTCCTACCTCGGCCTCATCCGCCAGGCGCAGCGCAATTTCGACATGGACTACTGCGTGCAGCTGTCCTTCGACAACATCAACGCACCGGGCCTCGACGGCTATGGCGTCGACCACGTGGCGGTGGCGGAAGGGCTCGGCTGCAAGGCGATCCGCGTGCGCGAACCCGGCGAGATCGGCCCGGCCATCACCCAGGCCCGCGCCTGGATGCAGGAGTTCAGCGTGCCGGTGATCGTCGAGATCATTCTGGAGCGCGTCACCAACATCGCCATGGGCACCGAGATCGACAAGGTCGTCGAGTTCGAGGACCTCGCCGACAGCCCGGCCGACGCGCCGACCGCGCTCGCCCTTCTCGACTGATCCCTTCGCCGAACCAGGAAACAGCGATGCCCAGATTCGCGGCCAATCTCACGATGCTCTACGGCGAGCACGCCTTTCCCGACCGCTTCGCCGCCGCGGCGAAGGACGGCTTCACGGGGGTCGAATATCTCTTCCCCTACGACCATCCGCCCGCAACGCTCGCCGCGCGCCTCAAGGACAACGGCCTCGTCCAGGTGCTGCACAACCTGCCGGCAGGCGACTGGGCGCGCGGCGAACGCGGCATCGCCTGCCTCGAAGACCGCGTCCCGGAGTTCCGCGACGGCGTCGATCGGGCAATCGAATACGCGAGCGCCCTGGGTTGCGCCCAGGTCAATTGCCTCGCCGGCGTCCTGCCCGCCGGAGCGTCGACCGAGACGGCTGCCCGGGTCTTCGTCGAGAACCTCGCCTATGCGGCCGGGAAACTCGGCAAGGCCGGCATCCGCCTGCTGATCGAGCCGATCAACACCCGCGACATCCCGGGCTTCTTCCTGACGAACACGGCCCAGGCGCTCGCGGTCATGGACGAGGTCGGCTCCGACAACCTCTTCCTGCAGTACGACGTCTATCACATGCAGATCATGGAGGGCGACCTCGCGCCGACCATCGAGCGTAACCTTGCGCGCATCGCCCATGTCCAGCTCGCCGACAATCCGGGCCGCCACGAGCCCGGTACCGGGGAGATCAACTACCCCTTCCTCTTCGCCCATCTCGACCGGCTCGGCTACGCCGGCTGGATCGGCTGCGAATACAAGCCGAAGGCCGATACCGCCTCCGGCCTCGGCTGGATGGCCCCCTGGCGGGCTGCCGCGTGAGGCCCTCGCTCTCCTCAGATCCTCGCTCAAGACAGGGAAGGAAACATCATGAAGGTCGGTTTCATCGGTCTCGGCATCATGGGAACGCCCATGGCCGGACACCTCGCCGAGGCGGGCCACACGCTCTTCGTGCATGACGTCAAGCCCGTTCCGGCCGAGCTCGCGGCGAAGAAGGACGTCAGCGCCGTCGCGAACGGCGCGGAGGTTGCCCGCGCGGCCGACGTGATCATCGTCATGGTGCCGGACACGCCGCATGTCGAGGCCGTGCTCTTCGGCAAGGGTGGCGTCGCCGAGGGGCTCGCTCCCGGCAAGATCGTCGTCGACATGAGCTCGATCTCCCCCATCGAGACCAAGCGCTTCGCGGCCCGGATCAACGCGCTCGGCTGCGACTATCTCGATGCGCCGGTCTCGGGCGGCGAGGTGGGCGCCCGCGCCGCTTCCCTCACCATCATGGTGGGCGGGCCCGAGCGCGCCTTCGCCACCGTGAAGCCGCTCTTCGAGCGCATGGGCAAGAACGTGACCCTCGTCGGCGGCAACGGCGACGGCCAGACGACGAAGGTCGCCAACCAGATCATCGTGGCGCTCACCATCCAGGCGGTCGGCGAGGCGCTGCTCTTCGCCTCCAAGGCAGGCGCGGACCCGGCCAAGGTGCGGCAGGCGCTCATGGGGGGCTTCGCCTCCTCGCGCATCCTCGAGGTGCATGGCGAGCGCATGATCAAGCGCAGCTTCTCGCCGGGCTTCCGCATCGAACTGCACCAGAAGGACCTGAACCTCGCACTTACGGGAGCGCGGGCACTCGGCCTCTCGCTGCCCAACACCGCGACCTGCCAGGAGCTGTTCAATACCTGCACCGCACACGGCGGTCGCGGTTGGGACCATTCGGCGCTCGTGCGGGCGCTGGAAATCATGGCAGGCCACGAAATCGGCGGCGAGCAGGCGGCGCAGGCGGCCTGACGCTCCGCTCTCCCCGCCCCTGCGCGGCGCGGGCGGCACTTCCCGCCACGCCGCGCCAGCCCGAGGCGAACGAGGCATCGCACGTGTCACCGGACGAACTGCTCAAGGCCATGTTCCGCGCCGCCCTCGCCGCCGTGACGGCCGAGACGCGCATCCCCCCGGCCCTGCCCGCACCACCGAAGGGCCGCACGGTGGTGGCCGGGGCCGGCAAGGCTGCCGCTGCCATGGCGCGCGCCGTCGAGCGACGCTGGACGGGCCCCCTCTCGGGCCTCGTCGTCACGCGTTACGGCCACGGGGCGGCGACCGAGCACATCGAGGTCGTGGAGGCCGCCCATCCCGTGCCCGACGACACGGGCCATCGCACCGCGGAGCGCATACTGGCGCTCGCCGGCGATCTCGGGCCGGACGATCTCCTGCTCTGCCTCGTCTCGGGCGGCGGCTCCGCCCTGCTCGCCCTGCCGGCACCCGGCATCAGCCTCGCCGACAAACAGGCGGTGTCACGGGCGCTGCTGAAGAGCGGCGCCGACATCGCCGAGATGAACTGCGTGCGCAAACATCTTTCCGCCATCAAGGGCGGGCGGCTCGCCGCGGCGGCCCACCCGGCGCGCGTCGTCAATCTCGTCGTCTCCGACGTGCCGGGCGACGATCCCGCTGTCATCGCGAGCGGGCCGACGGTCGCCGACCCGACCACCTTCGCCGAGGCGCGGGCCATCCTCGCCAGGTACGGCATCGACCCGCCCCCTTCGGTGCGCGCCCATCTCGAGGCCGCGTGGGAGGAGACGCCGAAGCCCGGCGATCCGCGGCTCGCCCGCGTCGAGACCCGCATCATCGCCCGCGCGCAGGATGCGCTCGAGGCGGCTGCCGCCATCGCCCGGGGCGAGGGGGTCACGCCCCTCATCCTCGGCGACGCGATCGAGGGCGAAGCGCGCGAGGTGGCGCGCGTGGCGGGCGGCATCGCGCTGCAGACGGCGCGCCATGGCCAGCCCCTGCCGGCGCCGGCCGTGCTCCTTTCGGGGGGCGAGACGACGGTGACGGTGCGCGGGCGTGGTCGCGGCGGCCGCAATGCCGAGTTCCTGCTGTCGCTCGCGGTCGCGCTCGGCGGCCACCCGGCGATCCATGCCATCGCCTGCGACACCGACGGCATCGACGGCTCGGAGGACAACGCCGGCGCCCTGCTCTTCCCCGACAGTCTCGCGCGCGCCGCGAAGCTCGGCCTCGATCCCCGCGGAATGCTCGCCGACAACGACGGCTACGGCTTCTTCTCCGCGCTCGGCGATCTCGTCGTTACGGGCCCGACGCTGACGAACGTCAACGACTTCCGCGCCATCCTCGTCGACCGGACGTGCTGACCGCCGTCCGGAGCCGGCCGGCAGCGACATGCACGCATCACGCCCGCTACCAGAAGGTCGGGATGTCGCGAAAGCCGCGCCACCGCCGCCTCAGCTTCCTCTCGCAGGCGGCCGCCTCGTGCATATGCCAGCCGACGACGGCACCGATCGCTTCGTGGAACTGCGGCGACATGCTCTCCGATCCGATTCCGCCGAGCAGTTCCCGCGTGGTGGCCGCGTCGTTGTAGCGTCCCATGACGTCCTGCAAGCGCGACAACGCCGACAGATAGGGCTTCGTCTTGCGCTGGTTGGCGTAGAGAGGCGCAAAAAAATCAGCGGCATAGCGAAGCTTCTTGAGAGCGAGCCTCAGCTCGTGCCGCTCCTCCGGGGTCATGCGGCCGAAATGCGCCCCGCGCTTCAGCACCCTGCGGTGCTGGCGGGCCAGGATGTCGGCGGCGGGGCCCGTGCAAGGCTCTGACAACAGGGCGATCGCCTCTCCGGGAAGGCCGTTGCGCCAGCCGCGATGCTCGATCCACGATCCGAGCGAGAGTACGAAACGCGTGTATCGCACATCGGCGAGCGCTTCGGCGACCGCTGCACGGCCCTGCGCCCTGTGCCGCTCCGCCGCAACGCGCAGATCGGAAAGGTCGAAACCGCATGCCGCGGCCGGCGCCGGCAGCAGGTCGGCGATGAATACATCCCAGTTGCGGGCGGGCGCGAGAACCCTCGTCAGCCACTTCGCCTCGGCCGCAAGCGGCGCGATGTCGGGCGACGGCAGCGCCTTCCGAAAGAGCGACAGCAGGGTGCGCAGACGGCGCAGCGCCACCCGCATCTGGTGCACGCCTTCCGGGTCTCGCCCATCCTCGGCCGCCGCGTGATTGGCGACAAGATGGTGATGGCAGGCGCCGAGGAGCGCGGCGAAGGCGCTCTCCATGCTCTCCCCGGCGGTGATGGCCGGGCTTGCGGCCTTCGCCCAGGCGGGCGGCCGGTCGAGCACCATCGCATAGCCGCGGTGGGCCTTGCTCAGGGTGCTGAGGCGCAGCGGCGCCCGCTCCAGGAGATCGAGCCCCAGACCATAGAGCGCTGCTGCCTCACCGGCCTTCAATTCGAGCTCGAGCTCGTAGAGCCCCTCTCGGCGCCCGTTCGCCTCGACCATGCCCTCGTCGAAGGCGACTTCGATCAGGGAGCCGGCATAGGCGACCGTTCTCGTCCGTCGTCGCACCTTGGTCGTGACGGTGGGCGCGAGCGCGGCACCGGCAATCACCTCGCGGCATGCCATGGCTTGGGGCGCCGGCAGCCGGGCGAGATCGGGCATCGCGCCGTCGAGCGGCGCCTCCCATTCGCCGCGCACCAGCGGCTGGCCGGCCACGGCCGTCGACTTCAGGGTCTGGACGTAGCGGCGGCCGATGCGGCGGACCCTGAGCGTCAGTCCGTTCCGGAACAGCGCGCAATCGGGCGTGTCGTAATAGACGCTGTTCAGCCGCCGTGTCGCCTCCGCGTCACGCGCATTCCGGGCGACGGACGGCACCTCGCGCAGCACAGCCAGGTCGGCCTTCGACGCCAGAAGCTTGAGCTCGATTTCCGACGAGGCGACCTGCGCCACCTCGCCCAGCCCCTCGTGCCTGTCCGCAGCAGCGGCACCCCTTGCCCTCGTCTTCAATGCCACGTCCCGCCTGCTGCACCTGCGCGCCGAGCGCAATGATATGGACCGCACGCGGCGAGCGGAAGTCCGACGGTGGCGAGCGCAGCGCGCCTCAATCGCCGACGACGCTCAGCGAGGCTTCCAGGAGGCGCTCCGGATCGGCTGCCGGACCGACGTAGACCTTGAAGGCCCCCGGCTCGAGACGCGGCTTGAGGTCAAGGTCGAGGAAGGCGAGGTCATCCACCGGTAGAATCAGGTGCAGGACCTGCCGTTCACCCGGCGCCAGCCGGACCTTCGCCATCCCCTTCAGCTCCAGGACAGGCCGCGCGACGCTCGCCACGAGGTCGTGCACGAAGAGGAGCACCGTCTCCTCACCGTCGACCGGCCCTTCGTTGGCGACCGTCACAGCGACGGTGACCCTGTCGTGGGGGCCTGCCACGGCCGGAGCCACCTGCAGGTCGGACAACGTGAATCGGGTGTAGGAGAGCCCGTGACCGAACGGGAAGAGCGGCGCCGCCGGGGCATCGATATACTTGCTGGAATATCGCTCCGCCGGGTCGGCGGGCCTGCCCGTTCGACGCTGGCCGTAGAAGATCGGGATCTGCCCGGTGTCCACGGGCCAGGACAGCGGCAGGCGGCCGCTCGGATTCCAGCGCCCGGTCAGCACGTCCGCGACGGCGTGGCCCGCCTCGCTGCCGAGGAACCACGTGGCAAGCACGGCATCTGCCCGGGCGATGAGCCAGGGCACCATCAGCGGCCGGCCAGACGAGAGCAGCGCGACCACGGGGCGGCCGACGGCGAGCACCGCCTCCGCGAACTGCCGTTGCCGGCCGGGCAGGTCCGGCTGCGCGCGGCTCGCCGCCTCGCCGCTCATCTGCGCGCCCTCCCCGAGGCAGAGCACGACGACCTCCGCCGCCCGACAGGCCGCGAGAGCCTCCTCGATCATGCCGCGCGTCTCGCCGCTGTCGACCTCGACTCCGGCCGCGAAGACGACCTCGCATTGCGGCAGCGCCGCCCTGAGCCCGGCCACCATGGTCACGGCGCGGGCCGGGTCGCCCGCCCCCGCCCATGGGCCGAGCATGTCGGCGGCTGCCATGGCGAGCGGACCGACGACGGCGATGCGGCGGAGATCGCGCGCGAGCGGCAGCACACCGTTGTTCGTCAGGAGAACGATGGAGCGGCGCGCGACATCGCGCGCCAGGGCGCCACGGGACGCGGCCCCCGCGGCCGCGCCCGCGGCGGATCCGCGTCGATAGGGATCGTCGAAGAGCCCGAGGCTCTCCTTGAGCTGCAGCACCCGCCGCACTGCGGCGTCGATCGCCCCCATATCGACCCGCCCGCGCTCAAGCGCCGGCACAAGTCCCTGCGCATAGGCCATGCCCATCATGTCGATGTCGACACCGGCCGCGAGCGCCAGGGCCGCCGCCTCGGCGAGATCCGCCGCGACGCCGTGCACCACGAGCTCGGCGACCGCCCCATGGTCGCTGACGACGACGCCCTCGAAGCCCCAGCGCTCGCGCAGGAGGCCACGCAGGAGGGTGGCGTTGGCGCTCGCGGGTGTGCCGGCGAGATCGGAGAAGGCGGGCATGACCGCGGCCGCACCCGCGGCGACGGCCGCCCGGAAGGGCGGCAGGTACACCTCGTGCAAAGCGCGGTCCGAAATGTCGACGGAGGCATAGTCGCGCCCGGCGGTCACGGCGCCGTAGGCGCCGATGTGCTTTGCCGTGGCTGCGAGGCTGCCCGCGGAGGCGAGGTCCCCTCCCTGAAAACCGCGCACCTTGGCCTCGGCGAAGAGGGCGGCAAGGACAGGGTCTTCGCCCGGGCCCTCTGCGATCCGCCCCCATCGCGGGTCCCGCGACACATCGAGCATGGGGGCGAAGGTGAGCGCGATGCCGTCGGCGGCAGCTTCCAGCGCCGCCTCTCGAGCCGTCCGTTCCCATGCCGCAGGATCGAAGAGCGCCGCCTCCGCCAGCGGAATGGGAAAGATGGTGCGATGGCCGTGCAACACGTCGAAGGCCAGGAGCAGTGGCACGCCGAGGCGCGTCTCCTCGACGGCAAGGCGCTGGATGGCACGGGTTTCGTCCGCACCCCATATATTGAGCAGGCTGCCGATACGCCCGGCCCGGATTTCGGCGCGGATGTCGACCGACTTGTTCGGCCCGGTCTCGCTCCATCCGAACGAGACCATGGTCAGTTGCCCGATCTTCTCCTCGAGCGTCATCGCAGCAAGAAGCGCCTCGATGCGCTTCATTCCGTTCCGTTGCGCCATGGCAGCCGATCGCCCCTCGCATCGTCGCGATCCGCCTCATCCAAGTCTCCATGTCGAGGCGATCACATTGCGGAGCCCGCCGCGCGACCTTTCGCGGGTGAGGCAGTATCATAATGCTGCAGGTTGGCGGACCGGAGTTCAAATGGCTCTGAACGCGCGAATGCCCGGGGCGGTGGCGTCCCTGCCGGCAGGGACGCCCAGAGGAACGCGCGCAGGAGCATGGGCGTTTCTGCCAGATGCCGAGCCCTGCCGCAGTCGCGGGGCTGGTGCTTGAGCCGTCTAGTCGGAGGCGATCCGATGGTGACCTTCTCGGATGTCGATGCGGTCTCGCAAGACGTTGTCACGCCGGCGGACATCGAGCTGCTGGACCTCGTGCAGCGACAGAACTTCCGCTACTTCTGGGACGCAGCCCATCCCGTGAGCGGCCTGGCGCTCGACCGTCTCGGCGAGCCGCCTCAGCCCACGAAGGATCTCGTTGCCGTGGGTGGCTCGGGCTTCGGCATCATGGCGATCGTCGTCGCGACGGAAAGGCAGTGGATCTCGCGCGCCGACGCCGTCGAGCGCCTGCGCGCGATGGTCGACATCCTCGACCGGGCGCCCTGCTATCATGGCGTGTTCCCGCATTTCATGGACGGCCGCACCGGTGCGACCATTCCCTTCAGCCGCAAGGACGACGGCGGCGACATCGTCGAGACCTCCTTCCTTTGTGCCGGCCTGCTCTGCGCCCGCCAGTACTTCGACGGCGATACGGCGGCCGAGATCGAGCTGCGGCGCCGCATCAACGTGCTGTGGGACGGGGTCGAGTGGAACTGGCATACGCGTGGAGGGCGCAACGTGCTCTACTGGCACTGGAGCCCCAACAACGGCTGGAGCCTCGACCACGAAATCCGCGGCTGGAACGAGTGCCTGATCACATACGTCCTGGCTGCGTCCTCCCGGCATCATGCCATCGACCCGGCGGTGTATCACCGCGGCTGGGCGGAGAGCCGCAACTTCATGAACCGCCGCACATATTACGGCATCGAGCTGCCGCTCGGCGTCGAGTACGGCGGTCCGTTGTGCTTCGCCCACTATTCGTTCCTGGGCCTCGATCCGCGCGGCCTGCGCGACCGTTATGCCGACTATTGGGACCAGAACGTCCGGCACACGCTGATCAATCGCGAGCACTGCCTGCGCAATCCCAACAAGCACAAGGGCTACGGCCCTGCGTGCTGGGGGCTTACCGTCAGCGACGACCCGCAGGGCTATCTCGTGCACGCGCCCTACAGCGACCGGGGCGTCATCGCGCCGACGGCGGCGCTCGCGAGCCTGCCCTATACGCCGGGCTTCTCCGTCCACGCGCTACGCCACTTCTTCCACGATCTCGGCGACAGGATCTGGGGTGACTACGGCTTCACCTCCGCCTTCAGCGAGGGCAAGAACTGGTATTCGCGCGTCTATTTCGCCCTGGATCAGGGGCCGGTCATCGCGATGATCGAGAACTACAGGACCGGCTTGCTCTGGCGCCTGTTCATGAGCTGCCCGGAAGTGCTCGAAGGCCTCGCACGTCTCGGGTTCGAGAGCCCCTACCTCGATTGAGCGCGAGCCCAGCGGCCGGCTCGCGAGGCAAGGAACGGCTGGCACGATGGTTCCTGCGGACCCCGCATTCGATGCATGGATGGCGGAGGAATATGCCGTCGCGACGACGGCCATGCTCCGCAGCGTCTCGCCGACCGGCCTGGTGCGCGTCAGAGATGCGTTTGGCCAGGTGATCGCGCCGAAGCGCGGCAGCGTCGTCGCCTCGCCGGCCCCCGGCTTCTACGACCCGAATCCCGACTACTTCTTCCACTGGTTGAGGGACTCGGCGCTTGTCATCGATGCCCTGCTCCTCCTCATCGCCGAGGGCTCCGTATCAAGGGATGCTCTCAGCCATGTCGACGATTTCGTCGCCTTCAGCCTCGCGCTCGGGGCGCTCGATGGCGCGGAGCTGGCGCAGCGGCGGGATTACCGCGACAAGGTCGCCCCACAATTCCAGAAATATCTTAGAACCGAGGAAGAACTTGCTGCAGTGAGTGGAGAATCCATTCTCGCCGAGACACGCTTCAACCCTGACGGAACGCTTGATGTCATCCGCTGGTCGCGCCCTCAGCACGACGGTCCCGCCCTGCGCGCCCTGACCGTGATGCGGCGCGAGGCGATGGCACCGGCTCCGGCGGCTGGTTGCCGGCGCGCCATGGCCGACCTCCTGCGTGCCGACCTCGATTTCACCTGCCGGCACTGGCAGGACCCCTGTTTCGACCTGTGGGAGGAGGTCTTCGGCCATCACTACTACACGCGACGGGTGCAGGCCGCCGCGCTCGCGGCGGGAGCGGCCTGGGCCGCAGCGCTCGGCGACCGGCACCGCAGCGCGCGCTACCGCACGGCCGCCGACGCGCTCGGCGAAGCGCTCGCGGGCCACTGGAAGGCGGACGCAGGCTGCTACGCCGCCCACCTCGGGCGGACGGAGGCGGACGGCGGGCCGGGTGCCGACCCCGACATCGCCGTCGTGCTCGCGGTGCTGCACGCGAAAGCGGATGCGGACGCACACAGCATCAGCGATCCCGGGGTGCAGGCCACCCTCGCGCGCCTGGAGGCGATCTTCGCCGGCGACTATCCGATCAACCGCACCGCCGATGGGGCTCTCGCCCCGGCCATGGGACGCTATCGCGGCGACATCTATGGAAGCGGCGGCGCCTACTACTTCGCTACTCTGGCGGCAGCCGAATTCTACTATCGCCTCGCGGCTGCTGTAAGGGGCGGACGGCCGATCCGGGCAACGCGCGACAACGCCGTCTTCCTCGAGCGGATGCCCGGCTTCCCACGCCTTGCGCCCGAGCGCGAGCTCGGTTCGACGACGGACGAGCGGCGCGCCATGGTCGCGGCACTTCTCGCCAAGGGAGACCGCTTCATGGCGACGGTCCGCCGCTACACGCCGGCCTCGGGCGAGCTGTCCGAGCAGTTCGACCAGTGCACGGGGGAGCAGACCTCGGCCAAGGACCTCGCCTGGAGCTATGCGGCCTTCATCACCGCCTGTGCGGCCCGCAGCCGCCTGCTGCGGCTCATGGCAACGGCCTGATCGGCCTGCCGCGCGGCGGTCGGCAGGCGCGAGGTGCCCTCAGTCCTCCGGCACGCGCGTCCCCTGCAGCAGTTTCGAGAGCCAACCCGGTTCGGCGGGCTCCGGCCGGCGCTTCAGGACGACGCCCCCCTCGGGCATCTTTCGCAGATGCAGGGCGCGCGTGTGAAAGGCCTCGAGGCCGGGGCGATGGCCGATGGAGAGCACGGTGGTGCTGGCGAGTTCGCCCTGGAACAGCGACAGGAATGAGGCCTGGCTTTCTTCGTCCAGCGCCGATGTCGCCTCGTCCATGAAGACCCAGGCAGGCTTGTGCAGGAGCAAGCGGGCAAAGGCCACACGCTGCTGCTGGCCGAGCGACAGCTTCCTGTCCCAGCGCTCCACCGCGTCGAGATCGTCGAGGAAGTCGCCGAGACCGCAACGCACCATGGTCCGGCGCACCTCGCGGTCGTCGAATGCATCGGGCGAGGCCGGATAGCATACCGCCGCACGCAGCGTGCCGAGCGGCAGGTAGGGCCGTTGCGGCAGGAACATCATCTCGCCGGTGGGCGGCGTCTGGATGACCCCCTCGCCCCACGGCCACAGGCCGGCAATGGCGCGGAAGAGCGTGCTCTTTCCCGCTCCGGAATCCCCGGTGATGAGCACCCGCTCGCCGCGTCGCACCTCGGCCGTCGCCTCATCGATGATGGCGGTGCCGTCGTTGAGCGCGAGAGACAGGTGCTCGAAGGCGAGCAGGCCCTGGGGATGGGGCACGATGCGGATGCGGCTGTGGGCATCATGCGTCGCATCGAAGTCGCGCGCGGCGTCGCGGAAGGTCGCGACCCTGACCACGGCCGACCGCCAGTCGGCGATGCGCGGGAAATTGTCGACGAAGTAGCGCAGCGCCTGCTGCACCTGGGTAAATGCGCCGACGACCATCATAAGCTCGCCGAACGACAGTTGCCCGCTGAAATAGCCGGGCGCTGCCGCCAGTATGGGCACCACGATGGCGAGCCAGCCATAGCCGGAGGTGATCCACGTCAGGCGCGACAGGGCGCCCGACAATCGCCGCATGGCGCGCAGCACCGCCGAGACGTTGCGATCGAGATTGCGACGTTCGTCGCGCTCGCCGGCATAGAGGGCGACGCTCTCGGCGCACTCGTTGACGCGGATCAGGGCGAAGCGCAGCTCGGCCTCGCGCGCGTACCGTTCGGTGTTGAGGCGGATCAGCGGCCGGCCCACGAGCCAGGTGAGGCCGGAACCCGCGAGCGCGTAACCCACGGCCACCCACACCATGTAGCCCGGTATGACGACGCTCCTGCCCCCGATGGTGAAGGTCGCCTCGGAGGACAGCATCCACAGCACGCCGATGAAGCTGAGGAGCAGGAGGATCGAATTGAGCATGCCGACGCCGATGTCGGTGGTGAGCTCGGCAAAGAGACGGCTGTCTTCCTGCATCCGCTGGTCCGGCGCCGCCGCCGCCGGGCCGGCGAAGCCGAGCTGATAGGCCCGGCCCGGCACGAGCCAGGCGTCGAGGAGGATCTGCGTCACGCGCTCCCGGACACGGATCTTGAACATCTCCTGCAGCCATGTCTGCGCCACGATGAGCACGAGGAGAACGCCGACGATCATGAGGAAGACGATGAGCTGCCACAGGAAGGCCTCGCCATCCCTCCTGTCCAGCGCGTCGAAGAAGGCCCCGTTCCACTGGTTGAGGCGCACCTGCCCCACCATGTTGCTCATCAGCACGAGAAGGATGCCCGCGCCGAGCCACAGGATCGGCCAGCCCTGGCCGCCGCGCAGCATCTCCCTGAACAGATTGGCGAGTTCGCTCAGCATGCCGCGGCGCGCATCCGGCATGCGCAGCTGCGCCCTTGCCGCCGCGCGCTGGATGCCGTTCGCCTCCGTCGGGCGTGCGGCGAGAGCGGCCTGTTTCTCCACGCCCGTCGTCGCGGCGGGCGGTTGCACGGTGTCGGCTGGCGATCTGATCTCTTTCAGGCCCATGGCAGGAGACGCGCCGGCTCGCCGTCATGCGCACCGGCGGTGGCCGGTGCGCCGACCAAAGTCTCCCGGCTCGACCTCGGACGCCCGAGCCGGATCACCCCTTCAAAGGCTAGCACGTGCCTGCGGGCCTTGTACCGGGCGGCGTCCCGTCGGCTCCGCCCATGGCTGCCGGTTAACGCAATCGTGTCCCGATGTGCGGGCCAAGGGCGCGGCGGGAATGCCGTCTGCGATCCGCGCGCGGACGTGGCCCGCGCGCCGGCGCCGAGGTCACGGGCGCGCAGGAGCCCCTCGGCTCGCGTCGACCGTCCGGCGGCCGATGCGGACAGGCGGATCGACATATCGCCGCGGCGAACGGAGCGGCTGCAGGCCGCGAGCCGCCCCGCCTTCGTCACTCCCGGGCGTAGATGTCCTCGAAGCGCACGATGTCGTCCTCGCCCAGATAGGGGCCCGACTGCACCTCGATGAGATTGAGCGGCAGCTTGCCCGGGTTCTCGAGCCGGTGCACGCAGCCGAGCGGCAGGAAGATCGACTCGTTCTCGCGCAGAAGCAGCGTCTCGTCGTCGCGCGTGACGAGCGCGGTGCCGTTGACGACCACCCAGTGCTCGGCCCGGTGATAGTGCTTCTGCAGGGATAGCTTGGCACCGGGTTTCACGGTGATGCGCTTCACCTGGAAGCGCTCGCCCGTATGGATCGACTGGTAGAACCCCCAGGGCCGGTGCACGCGCGGATTCTGGGTGGCCGCCTCCCGGCCATCCGCCCGGAGCCGCTCGACGAGCCTCTTGATGTCCTGGTCACGGCTCTTGCGGGTCACGAGCACCACGTCGGGCGTGGCGACCACCACGAGGTCCTCGACGCCGAGGGCAGCGACGAGCTGCCCCTCACCGCGCAGGTAGCAGCCGCGCGCCTCCTCGGCGACGACGTCGCCGACCATGACGGTGCCGTCCGGGTCCTTGGCGCCGATCTCCCACAATGTGGACCAGCTGCCGATGTCGGTCCAGCCGAAGCACGCCGGAACCACGACGGCGCGGTCCGTCCGCTCCATGACGGCGTAATCGATGGAGATGGCGCGGCAGGCCGCGAAGGCGTCCTTGCCGAGGCGCACGAAGTCGAGATCACGCGCACTCACTGCCAGGGCCTCGCGGCAATGTTCCAGGATGTCGGGAGACAGGCGCTCCAGCTCGCCGAGGAAGGCCCCAGCCGGGAGGAGGAAGATGCCGCTGTTCCAGAGATAGTCGCCCGAGGCGACATAGCGCTGCGCGGTCGCCCGGTCGGGCTTCTCGACGAAGTCGGCGACCTGGCGCACGCGCGCGGCGTCGGCGCAGGGCTCTCCCGCGCGAATATATCCGTAGCCGGTGGCTGGCCCGGTCGGCGCGAGGCCGAAGAGCACGAAGCGGCCCCGGCGCGCCGCGTCGAGGCCCTCGTCGACCGCCTGCCGGAAGGCCGTGACGTCGGTGACGACGTGGTCGGCCGGCATGAGCAGGATGACGGCCTCCGGGTCCGCCTGCACGGCCATCAGCGCAGCCACGGCGGCCGCCGGCGCCGTGTTGCGTCCCGCCGGTTCGAGCACGATGGTCGGGTCGGCGATGCCGAGCGCCCGCAGCTGTTCCGCGATGACGAAGCGATGCTCGGCGTTGGCGATGACCATGGGGCGGGCGAAGACCGCCGGATCGCAGGCGCGCAACGCCGTCTGCTGCAGCAGCGTCCGCTCGCCGACGAGGGGGAGAAGCTGTTTCGGATAGGCCTCGCGCGAAAGGGGCCAGAGGCGCGTTCCGTTTCCTCCGGACAGGAGCACCGGCACGATCCGCCCCCCCTCCAGGCCGGCCGATGCCGGACGGGTCGCAACGGTTCCCTGGTCGACGCTCTGGTCCTGTGGGCGCTTGAGCATGGCCGGTACTCCTCGAGCCGGAAGGTCGAACGCCGCGATGACGTCCCACTTGCACGGACGGCCCCGCGGGACATGCGGCGTCGCCGCGCCTCGCCATGGTGCCCGCCGCCGCTATCTTGTCTCAACACGCCCCTCCCCGCGCAGGGCGGCTTCGGTCTCGCTGCCGGCCGGCGCGGCGGACAGGCCCGGCCCGGTTGGCCTCGCCGGCTGCAGCCGGTCGGTGTCGAGCGGCAGCCGCACCCGGAGGATATCGCCCGGCTGCATGGACGTCGTCTCGGTGACGTCCGTCTCGCGCATCTCCTCGCCGACGCGGCGCACGATCGAATAGCTCGGCTCCGCGCGCGCACTACGGGCCCGGTCGGCGAGCATCTGCGGAGCGGAGACCTCGGATTCGAACATCAGCTTCTGCGCGGTATCGGTTCGATGCGTCAGCTCCTCGATCTTCGCCTGCGTCTGGCGCAGCTCGACGACGACCTCGTTGCGCCGCTTGTTGCGCAGTTCCAGGATCGCCATGTCCGTCTTGTTCGTTTCCTGCTGGGCCCGCAGGATCGAGGTGCCTACGCGCAGCTTGTCGCCTTCGATCTGGGCGAGGGTGCGCTCAAGCGACAGTTGCCGGGGCGCGATCGCAAGCCCCCGGTCGACCAGCGAGCCCACGCTCTGCAGCTCCTTCTGGATCAGCTTGAGCTGCCGATCCTCGGTCTCGAGCTGGGCCCGCAGCGACACGAGTTCCTTCTGCAGGAAATCCTTGAGTTGCATGAGCGTCTCGACCTGCGTCCGCAGGGCTTCGCGGCGTGCGGTGAAGATCAGCCGCTCCTGCTCCATGAGCTGCGCGACGAGGGGATGGGCCTGCTGGGTCAGAAGATCTTCCGGAAAGGCGATCGTCTCGCTCTCGTTGAGCTCGGCCTCGAGCCTCGCCCGGCGTGCCACCATCGCCCGCATGTCAAGGCCGAGGAGGCGCAGGTCGCCCCGCGCCGTGATCGCTTCCCGCTCGAGGCGCATGAGACCGATGTCGGTCGTACGCTGCAGCCCGCCGGCGATGGCCACCGCCTGCAGCACCGTCAGCCCGGGGCGATAGGGATATTCCCCCGGTCGATCCACCTTGCCGGTGACGAAGAAGGGGCGGAACTGCACCACCTCCACCGACGCGTCGGGACGCTCGACGAGGCCCACCTTCGCCTGCAGGCGCTCGGCGATCGCCTTGGCGAGTTCCGAGGTCGCGAGTCCCGCCGCCGGGATCGATCCGACGAGCGGCAGGTCGATGGCGCCGCCCGCCCCGACGGTGTACTCGCCGTTGAGCGCGGTCCACTCGAACACCTCGCCCTTGAGCGCCCGCCATTCGTTGACCTTGATGCGCAGCTTGTCCTGCGGACCGAGCCGGTGCTCGGCCCCGGGGTCGGCCCACGCCAGTCCGCCCGCAAGCATCGCGAGGCCGAGGGCGAGAGCCCGCGCGGCAAGGAAGCGACGCCGCGGCGCGCGCCGGTCGGGCGGCGCGCCCGGCCTCGCGATCTGAGACACGGCGGCCGCCCGCCGGTTCATGCCGACCGGAGGCCCGTTCTCGCGCTGCGGCTGCCTCATGTTCGCGCTCCCATGCGGCTCACGCGGGGTGAATGCCGCTCACAGTTGCAGGATGTGCTCGGGCTCGATCCGCCCTCTCGCGACGTGATAGAGGCCGAGAAGATTGCCGCGCAGACGCCCGCGACGGTCGACATAGGGTTCGGGTCGGAGGCTGCGCAGGATGTTGGCCGCGATGTTGCGGCTCATGAGTTCGAGGCCGAAACCCATGCCCATCGTGCCCTTGCGCATCAGATAGATGGGGTTGACGACCTGAGAATAGCCGAGGCGCAGGCCGCTGCCCTTGCCCGTCTTGAGGCCGAGGTGAACCCCGATGAGCGTGCTGACGGCGACGACCCGCCCGCGCCGGCGCAACTGCCCGGTGAAGTCGATGTCCTCCTGCCAACCGTAGAGCACCAGCCGCTCGTCGAAGCGCAGGTCG
Organism: Chelatococcus albus; assembly: GCF_030067675.1. Classification (GTDB taxonomy): domain Bacteria; phylum Pseudomonadota; class Alphaproteobacteria; order Rhizobiales; family Beijerinckiaceae; genus Chelatococcus_A; species Chelatococcus_A albus. The sequence continues at coordinate 523,704 of NZ_JASJEV010000001.1, forward strand.
CCGATCTGCGCCGCCCGGATCGACATGTTGCAGCCGTAGGCGCCGGGATGATCGACGATCTCGCGTTCGGGCGGGCAGCCGTCCTCGGCCCGCCGCAATGCGGCGAGGCCCTCCTCGAAGGAGAGGCCCTGCGTGCGGGCGCCGTCGGCGACGACCCGCCCCATGACAACCGCCCAGTCCGGGTTCCCGGCGAATTCCGTGACGACCTTCTGCAGATAGTCGTGGGCCGGCAGGAAATCGTCGTCGAAGAAGGTGATGATGTCGAAGCGCGGGAGCACGCAGGACAGCGCGCGGTTGCGCTGCGCGCACAGGCCGGTCGCTCCGAACACGTGGGACACCCTGAGACGGGTGAAGGTCTGCGGCTCGACGTGCGTCTCGTCCGGAGCGGAAACGATCACCTCGTCCGGCAAGCGGCGCTGATGCTCGAGGTGCGCGAGCGTCTTGCGGAGGATATTGCCCCGGCCGAGCGTTGGAATGATCACCACGAGCTTCATTCTCGGACCTGCCCGGAACCTTCGCCTTCGGGCGGCGACGCGCGCCGCGGATCGCGCTCGCCGCGACGCAGGCTGCCGCGCGGCCGGCAGTCGTTCTCGGGCCACAGCCTACCGTGGCGGGGCCGGCCCGGTGAGGACCGATTAAGATCGAACGCCTTCAGCGAAGTGAACTAAGCTGTTCGACACAGGACGACGGAAGAAGAATGCGACGCTAGCCCAAGACGATCGTTGAGCAACCGCATGTACCTCTTAAGGCTGAATCGCGGGCGCCGGGTACTTCCTTTGCTCGCCTTGTGAGGGCGGTGACCCGCCTGAACAATCGCGACATCTGCAGCGCGCGAGCGGGGCGGCCACGTGAACGAGATGGGTCAGCGGAGGCGAAACCGCCAGGGTTCACGCCCTCGCCCATATCCTGCGGACGACCCCGTGGTGAGCCCTCTCCGCGCCCCGGTGGCACAGCCCCGCACTCGCGCCGCGCCGGCGGCACGGCAGGACTTGCTGGGGGCTTCGAACACGGCAGCCGAGACATGTGCGCCGGATGTCAGCGTCGCGATCGTCCACGACTGGTGCCCGGCCTTCCGGGGCGGCGAGCGCGTGCTGTCCGAGCTCTGCCGTCTCTTCCCGGCCGTCGATGTGTTCACGCTGTTCGACTTCCTGCCGCCCGATGTCAAGGCGGACCATTTTGCCAACGCAACCTTCCACACCTCGCCGGTCAACCGCCTGCCCAAGGTCGAGAAGTTCTACCGCTCCCTCTTCTTCCTCTGCCCCTTCCTCATCGAGCAGTTCGACGTCACCGGCCATGATGTCGTGATCTCGTCGTCGGCCGCCTTCGCGCGCGGGGTCCTCACGCGCCCCGACCAGCCGCATCTGTGCTATGTCCACAGCCCGATCCGCTACGCTTGGGACGAGCAGTTCTCCTACCTCGCGCAGGGGCGCCTCGGCTTCGGGCCGATGGGGCTCCTCTTCCGCTACCTCCTGCACAACCTGCGCACCTGGGACACGCGGACGGCGCACGGGCCCGACGTGATGCTCGCCAATTCGACCTATGTACGTGCGCGCATCCGGCACATCTATGGTCGGGACGCCGAAGTCGTCTTCCCGCCGGTTGCGGTCGACGAGTTCGACCTGGTGGTGGACAAGGACGACTATTACGTCACGGCGTCCTTCCTCGCGCCCTACAAACGGACGGACCTCGTCATCCGGGCCTTCGGCGCGATGCCGCACCGGCGCCTCGTCGTCGTGGGCGAGGGACAGCAATCCAGGACGCTGCGCGCCCTGGCAGGCCCCAATGTGTCGTTCACGGGCTATCTGCCGAGACGCGACTACATCGCGATGGTGGCGCAGGCGCGGGCGCTCGTCTTCGCCGGCTGCGAGGACTTCGGCATCGCCCTCGCGGAGGCCCAGGCCTGCGGCACGCCGCTCATAGCCTTCGGCCGGGGCGGCGCGCGCGACATCGTGCGGCCGTTCGGTGCCGCCGACGCGCCGACGGGCATTCTCTTCGAGCATCAGACGGTCGCCGCAATCGTCGAGGCCGTCGAGCATTTCGAGGGGAACCGGCGGTCGATGGCCCCCGAGGCCTGCCGGCAGAACGCGCTGCGCTTCTCCGCCGACCGCTTCCGCCGCGAGATCCGCGAGGCGTTCTTCAGGACGCTCGCCATCCATGGCACCGGCGCCCCCCTCGCCTCGTCGCCACGCATGCCGCGATGACGCGGAGCGCTCTCCGATCATCACGGCACGGCGCGCTCAGGCTTCGACGAGCTGCCTCGCCGACGTGGTGAAACCGTCGGCCTGGGCCATCAGCCGCAGATAGAGCTCCGCCGAGGCCCGCCAGGAGAAGCGCGTGGCCTGATCGCGCCCCTTGCGCACGAGGTCAGCGCGCAGGCTCGGCCGTGCCCGCAGGGCGAACAGCGCCTCGCTCCACTCCTCCGGAGCGGTCGGCGACGCATAGAGCGCCGCCTCGCCGCAGACCTCGGGCAGGCTCGCCCGATCGGAGGTCACCACCGGGCAGCCGAGCGCCATCGCCTCAAGCGGCGGCAGGCCGAAGCCTTCCGTGAGCGAGGGAAAGGCGAGGCACAGGCAATCCCCGAGGAGCGCCGCGAGTTCCCCGTCCGAGAGGGGGCCGAGCCAAAGGACATTGCCCGGGGTCTCGCCAGGCGCGCCGCGCCTGAAGACGCGCGCGGCCACCCGCCCGACGACCGCGATCCGCAAGCCGGCGACGGCGAGACGGTCCGCCAGACCGCAGATCAGGTCGAGATTCTTGTGGCGAGCGGCACTGCCGATGACGACCACGGTGTCGGGGCCGGCTGCCGCTCGCGTGACAGCTGAATGCCGCGGCCGCCAGCGCAGGACGTGTTCGTGACCGTCCGGCACGATCGTGATCTTGTCGCGCGCGGCGACGCCGTGGCGGGCGAGCTGATCGGCGGAAAATGCTGAAACCGTCGCCACCTGGTTGGCGACCCGGCCGATGACCGGCAGCAAGGCGCGGTAGGCCGTGCGAAACCGCCAGGAATAGCTGTCCGGGCAGATGAAGGTATTGGCGTCGTGGATGCACACGATCTGCCTGCGCCGCGCGACCGGGCCCGTGTTGCACAGGCTGACGATCCCGCCGCACGCGAGCGAGGGCAGTTCGAGCTGCTCCCAGACGTGGCCGCCGAACCGCCCGACCGAGCGCATGCGCACGGCGCGCAGCTCGGGCCAGTCCGCCCCGCTGCCCGCTGTTGCGTTCGCCGGCACGAGGATCTCGACGACGAGATCGCGGGCGAGCGCATGCCCCTCGCACAACAGTTCGTCCATGGCGCGCAGGATCTCACGGGCGTAGCGCTGAACACCGGTGATGCTCTGCGTGAGGAACCTGCCGTTGATCGTCCAGTACCGGCGCATGGAGGTACCTCTCGGAGGTCGCTGCCTGGCTAGCCGACGGCCCTGCGCCCCGGCGACGGCTCCTGCCGCTCGCGTGGGTCCGGCCTCTCCCTGATGGGAGCGAGCCCGGCCGGCCTGCGAGGCCAGCCGTCCGCCTCGGCCATCAGTTCGAGGTACTGCTCGGCGATGGTGCGCCAGGAATAGCGCTCGGCGCGGGCGAGCCCCCGCAGGACGAACTCCTCACGAAGGACGCGGTCGCGCCGCAGCCGGTCGATCGCGGCGATCCACGCAGTCGGCTCGTCCGGCCCGGCGTAGAGGGCCGCATCGCCGTAGATCTCGCGCAGGCAGGGCACGTCGGCGCTCACCAACGGGCAGCCGAGTGCCATCGCCTCGATGCCGGGCAGCCCGAAGCCCTCCGTGCGCGACGGGAAGAGGAAGCAGAGGGCGTCCCGCAGAGCGCGGCCGAACTCCTCGTCGTCGATGCGCCCGAGAAGGCGCAGGTTGCGGGGAGGCCCGCGTCCCTCGATGGCGAAGGCCGCGGCGTCGAACCGGCCGGCCACGTGGATGTCCAGGCCCATCTCGTCGAGCCCATCGGCGAGCCGCCAGAGAAGCCCCGTGTTCTTGTGCCGATGGGCGCGGCCGAGCCCGAGCACGAAGGGGCGGTTCCCCGCCGCGCGCGCCGCGATGCGATGGGAGCCCCAGCGCTTTGCATGTTCGTGGCCGTTATAGGTCACGACGATCTTGTCTTCGGGCGCGACACAGAACTGCACGAGTTGGTCGCGCGAGAATTCGGAGACGGTGGTGATGGTGTGGCAGCGCTGCCCGAGCAGCGGCAGGATGATCCTGTGCGCCAGCCGGAAGATGAGGCTGTAGCTCTCGGGCGAGGTCCACGTGTTGAGATCGTGGATGCAGACGATCTGGCGCATGACCGACACGGGTGCCAGGTTGCAGAAGCTGAGAAGGCCGCCCCGTACGCGGAACGGCAGTTGCACCTGCACCCAGAACTGCGGCAGCCGGGGGCTCCTGAATTCCGCGAGCTGTTCGACCGCGAGGGCACGCAGGGGCAACGGCTCGCGCAACGCTCGCGGAATGACGAGCGTCACGGCGAGGTCCTGCGCCAGGGGATGACCTTCGGCGACCAGGGTGTCGAGCGCCACCGTCACCTCCCGGGCGTACCGGGCAACGCCGGTAGGCTCCAGGGCCGTGAAGTCGCCGTTGATCGTCCAATGTCGCACTGGATGGCGCGTCATGGCTCCCCCGTTGGACGGCGGCGCCGGCGCAGGAAAGGCCGGGCCGGCCGCAGCGTAGGGCCGACCGGGCGGCATCCGCCTGATCGGGCTGCGGAACTCCAGCGGCCATCATCCTATGGAGCGCCTCGGCACGCGCGCTCTCCATAAGTGCGTCCCTCGTCCGCAAATGGGAGATCGACATGCGCCCTTAGGACGGCCGGTCTCCCCTCCGGAGGCCGAACGGCGCCCAGCCCAACAATTAACGCATTGCTCATCAAAGCAGTTGAGGATCGTCGCGGATCGGTCGGGCCCACCCGGGAGCGGCCACCGGGGCTTTCGTCGCGCCATCAGAAGGAGCCCGCTCCCCGTGCCCTGGATCTTCGCAGCCTCGAGCGTCGCCGGTCTCGTTCTCGGATGCCTCTACCGGGCGCCCGCGCTTCTGGCTGCGATGATCGCCGCGGCGATGCTCACCATCGGCATCGGCATGGCGTCCTCCTGGCCTTTCCGCCTGACCGCTCTTGCTGCGCTCGGCGCGCTTGCCTGCCTGCAGATCTCCTATCTCGTCGGCCTCGCCGTCAGCACGCTGGTCCATCGTGCGCGGCGCGGCACACGGCCGGAGGCAGGGCTGACCCTCGGTCAGGACCGGCACCATCCGTAGGCCGGAGGGCCGACGGGGGCCGGCGTGCGCCGAAGCCGCGCGATGCCTCGTCAGCAACTGCCGTCACATTTCATGACGACGAATATGGTCTTGAGCAGGATGGCGAAATCGGTCCGCAGCGACCAGTTGCGCACATAGTCGACGTCCATGGCCACGCGCTCGCCATAGGAAAGGCGGCTCCTGCCGCTGACCTGCCAGGCTCCGGTCAGCCCCGGCTTCGCCGCGAGATAGTCGGCGGCATGGGGACCATAGCGCTCGAGCTCGTCGGCCATGATCGGGCGGGGACCGACGCAGCTCATCTCGCCGCGCAGCACGTTGACGAGCTGGGGTAGCTCGTCGAGGCTCGACCGGCGCAGCATGTAGCCCAGCGTCGTCACGCGCGGGTCACGCTGCAGCTTGCGCGTAGCCAGCCACTCCCGCATCGCCTCGGGGTCGTTGGCGAGATGGCGTTGCAGGATCTCCTCCCCGTCGGGGACCATTGTCCGCAGCTTGTAGCAGTCGAAGACCCGCCCGTCGTAGCCGACGCGCCGATGCGCGAAGATGGCCCCGCTGCCGGTCGACAGCCTGATGAGCGCCATGAGCAGCAGGATCAGCGGCGCAGCGAGAGTGAGCGCAACGAGCGCGATGACGATGTCGACGGCCCGCTTCTGCCATCCGCCGACCGGCCCGCGCGCGCCGCCAGGAGGACATGCCTCGGCGCGGACGAGTCCCGGGCCGGTCGCCGCCGCGCCTGCCGCTTCCGCGACAGCGAGAGCGCCGGCCGGAGAGACGGCCGACGAAGTTGGAGATGCAGGGCCGGCGGCGGGCCGCAAGGCAACCGCATCGGACACGGGCCAGCCGGCATCCGTCGCCGGACCGGAAAGGAGAGGCCTGCCGCCGCGGCCGACGCGGCGGCCCTGCACAAGGGCGGCCGGGCGGCCGTTGGCGCGGATCACGTCGGAGCGGAGGGCGCCGTCGCCGGCCGTTCGCAGAGGCTGCGCGCGTGCCGGCTCGTCCTGCGCCATTTGTCGGCCGTAGCCTGTTTGCGCAGCGCTCCGGCCCGCGGTCGAACGCCCGGAAATGGTCATGCGGCTTCCGCCTTCAGCAATGCCCAAGGCCAGATCGGAGCGCTAGTGTCCGGTCATCGGCCGGCGGCCAACAAGCTTCGAAAAGGGCGTAGCCAGACCTTCGGAATGCGCCGCGGTTCGCCGCTAAGGCGTAGTCCGGCTCCTTCGACGCGCGGCCCGTGGCACATCCCCTCGCTCCCGGACGTGCATCGGCAGAGGCTCGGCGACAGGGGCAGCAGAGCGTGGGGCGGACGGCGGCGATCCCTCAAGGACGGGAGGACATGATCAGCGGACGGCGTCGACGGCGTAGTGCCGGCACGACAGGTCGAGCCCCGGATGCGGTCGCTCCCCGGCGGCCGCGGCAAGATAGCGTTCCGCGAGCGCGCCGAGGACAGGTGCCTCGCCGAAAGGCTGGCCGTCGATCGACGAGATCAGGAGCAGGTCGTTGAGCGTCCCGACGAAAGCCATCTCGTCCGCGATCAGCAGTTCGGTGCGGTCGATCGGGCGCCGCGTGAAGGGAATGCCCATGCTCTCGCAAAGCGAGGCGACGATGTCGACTGTGATGCTCTCGAATGCCCCTTCCCAGCTCGGCGGCGTCAGCACATGGCCGTCGCGCACGATGACAACTGCGCTGCCGATGGCCTCCGCCACCCGCCCGTGCTGGTTGAGCAGCACCATCTCCGGATAGCCGCGGTCTCGACCCTCGATCTTCGCGAGCCGCGCCACCTGATAATTGGTGCTCGTCTTGATGCGGTAGGGCAAGGCCGCGTCGGTCGCGCGCTGCCAGATGCTCACGCCCGTGGCGATGGGCGCGGGCTGGCCCTTCGGATAGTGATAGGCGGTGAGCACCAGATCGGACACGGTGCCGACGCCCCAATGCCCCTCCGTCACGTAGAGGGTCGCGCGGATCCACATGTTGCGATGCGGCTCGCACAGGCGCTCGACCAGACCGTGGCACGCATCGGTGAAGTCCTCGAGGCTCATCGTGAAGGGAATATGCAGGAGCTTCGCCGACCGCCCGAGACGACGCCAGTGCCTCTCGATCGCAAGGATGCCGAAGCTTCCGTCAGGCTGCCAGAAGCCCTTCAGGCCCTCGAAGACATTGAGGCCCCTCACGACGGCCTCGCTGGAGATGTGGAAGACGGCTTCTTCCCACAACCGGATCGCGCCATTGAAGAAAACCCACTTGGGCTTCTGCAGCTGGGTTGGCGTCTTCGCTTCCATCTTCGTTTCCAGAAATCAGAATACGATCACAGACATCACGGTACAGAAAGTAATTTTGTCCATAATACGAGCCCTGTCGATGACATAAGATGCAAAACAATCGAAAGATGGTGGCAAATACCTCTTTGAGCATATCGCCTAGACCGTCAGGCAGCTTGACGTTCCCAGCCCCGTCAGCCGACCCTCTTGGTGACCGGCAAGAGGGCGCAGGAATTCGCGGTCGATCGGAAAGATCCTCGGTTTTTCAAGAAGTTCGCGTGTCCGGGCGGCAGAGCGCGGCAACCGGCCCGCACGGCGCGTTCGCATGGCGGCGGTCATGCCGGTCGCGCATCGCTCATCGGCACCGGTCGCCATCCTTCGCCTCGCCAGCTTCGCGGCCTCATCCGCCAGCACCGCCCGCGACGCGGGAAACGATTGCCGGCGGGCGCCTCCGTGAAGCCGCGAGCGGAGCGAACGGCGCCAGACGGAGGTTTGAGGAACAATGACCGCGATCAGACGGGCCCTCATCGTCACCTCCGCCGAGCGCTATCTGAACAGCGCGGTCAATTTCCTGCTCATCGCTGCCGTGTCGCGTCTCCTCACTCCCGAGGAGATCGGCGTTTCGGTCATCGGCGCCACCATCTTCGGCTTTGCCGAGGTGCTGCGCGACATTCCGAGCAACTATCTCGTCCAGAAGGCCGATCTGACGCGCGAGGACGTCCGCACCACCTTCACCCTGCTCGCGCTCGTCTCGCTGATGTTCGCCGGTGCTCTCACGGCGACATCGGCATGGATTGCCGGCATCTACGAGGAAGCGCATCTTCAGCTCTACCTGCAGGTGCTCGCCTTCGCCTTCCTTCCAGGCGCCTTCGAGCGGCCGGTGACGGCGCTGCTGCGCCGCGACATGGCCTTTCCGCAGGTCGCGGTGGCGAATGTCGCGCGTGTGGCCGTCAACGGCGTCGTCACCGTCGGCCTCGCGCTCCTCGGCTTCAGCTACATGAGCTTCGCCTGGGCCGCGCTTGCCGGTGGCCTGACGGCGGCGGCGCTCGCGATCCGCTTCGGCGGCAGGCGGTGGATCTTCATGCCTCTCTTCAGCAACTGGAGAGCCGCCGTCAGATTCGGCGGCTCCTACAGCGTCGCCGTGCTGCTCGCCACCCTTTACGACCTGCTCCCCTACGTCCTGCTGAGCCGCCTCCACCGATTGGAGGACGTCGGATTCTACAATCGCGCCCGCATGTTGAGCCTGCTGCCGCACAAGCTCATTCTCTCGAGTTTCGATCCCGTCGCGCTGCCGGCGCTGGCGGCCGAAGCCCGGGCCGGACGGGAGCTCAAGCAGCCCTATCTCAACGCGATCACCCATATCACCGTGGTGCAATGGCCGGCCTTGCTCGTCCTCACCATCCTCGCCCATCCCGCCATCGCACTGCTCTACGGGCCGCAATGGATCGAGATCGTCCCCCTCGCGCAGATCATTGCCGCAGCGATGCTGCTGTCCTTCACGGGCGGCCTCAATGCACCGGTCCTCATCGCGGTTGGCGCCCTTCGGGACCTCGCGATGGCGTTCCTCATCTGCCTGCCCATCTCGGGCGCCATCGTCACGGCTTCCGCGTTCTTCGGCACGACGGCCCTGGCGCTGAGCATGTTCGTCACAGTACCGCTCAACGGCTACGTGACACAGCGCGTCATCCGCCGCCACGTTCCCTATGCCTGGAGCGAGCTGGGCGGGGCCGTGTGGCCAAGCGCCCTCGTCGCTCTGTGCAGCGCCGCGGGGCCGCTCGCCCTCATCGTCGTCAACGGCCTTCGCTTCGATCTGTCGCTTGGCGCTGCGGTGATCGCCGCGATCCTCGCGGCGGCCGGCTGGCTCGCCGGGCTGCGCCTGACGCGCCATCCGATGCTCGACGAGCTCCTCCAGGTGGCGGACGGCCTGCGACGGAGCGACCGGGCGGAAGAGGCAGCACGGGCCGGCACGCGGATCCTGAGGTGGCACCACGCCTCGCGCCCCCGTTCCAGCTGAGGCCGCCCCGGCAGAAGCATGACATGAGCGAGATCGCGGGTCCCGATCACCTGGCAGAAATTGCGGCGAGCCGCTGCCCCGGTCGCCGCCAGCTCCGCGTGAGCCAGTTCGACGATTGGCATCGCGACCTCGACGACGCTCTCCGGATCCTGCCCGCTACACCTGATTGCCCACCTGACCTCCTGCGGCTCCTCGCGGCGAAACGAGGCGTCGAGGCGAAGCGCACGGCGCTCGTCCTCGACGGAGGCATCCCCGTCGCGGTTCTTCCCCTGTGCCGGACGGGCTGGGCGAGCTGGCGGCCGGTCACGCATTACGTCGTTCCCGGGCAGGTCCTGCCGGCCGAGCCCGGTCGCCTCATCGAGGCGGTCGAGGCGCTCAACCTCACCGTCAGCCTGGCATTCTGGCGCTCGCCCGAACCGCTGCCGGCCGGCCCCCGCATCCGCGGCCTCCTGTCGAGCCCGACGCGCGGCATGAGCTTCGCGGAAGACTTCGTGGCCTTCTGGAAGACATCGCACCTCTGGACGGCCCTGCGCGGCGCACGCAACCGCTGCAAGGACCTGCCCCTCGCGATCAACGCTCCGGGCGCCGCCCGCTGGGTGATCGTCAACTGGGCCGAGAAATGGGGCGTACCCGCCGGGGAACGCGAGGATCGGCTCGCGGCCGCGGACTATCTCGAAGGATCAGGCAAGCACTTCACGCTGACCCTGTCCGACAGGGGGCGCATGGTGGCCGGCATCACCTGTGTGGTGCACGAGGGCGAAGCCGTGGCCCACTGCAGCTTCCGCTACCCCGAATACAAGTACCACCAGGTCGGCAACCACATCCTGCGCCTCCTCTTCGAGTGGGCGCGGGATGCCGGCCTGAACGGCATCGATATCGGCAGCGGCTTTGCCTACAAGGCGCGCTTCGCGCCCCTGCGCGGCGTCAAGCACGAATTCACCGTCACCGCCTCCCTGCCGAAATACCATTTGCAGCGCGCCGTCAGCGCCGCCCGCGCCGGGGCGCGCCGCTGGCTCGCCGGAGCGCCGCCCAAGGCCCCCGGCAATGCCGACGACACGATGGATTAGGGGGAGGATGCCCGATGTCGTCACGGCGCACCTCTGTCACCGCGTTCTTCCGGCGTCCGTTTGGTGTACGGACGCGGCAACCGGATGCACATGAACTCGCCAGAGCAGAGCGAGCCACCGGTACACACCCCGGTCACCCGGCGGCCCTGGGCCCGCACGTTGCCCTCTTCGGCAATTTCGGCACCGGCAACCTGGGCAACGACGGATCGCTCGAGGCGATGCTGATCGCCTTGCGCGAGCTGAGGCCCGATCTGCGGCTCACCTGCATCTGCCCCGGACCGGAGCGGGTGCGCGAGGACCATCACCTGCGCGCCCTGCCGATGGATTGGCCGCGCCCCGATCGCGGCCTTGTCCACCTTGTCAACAAGGCGCTGGGCAAGCTGCCCGGCAAGCTCGTCGACCTTGTTCAGACGCTCCGGCAGACGAAGGGTATCGATGCCCTCGTCGTACCCGGCACCGGCCTCCTCGACGATACGGGCGAGCGCCCCTCGGGCATCCCCTATGCGCTGTTCCGAGCCTGCTTCGCCGCCCGGATCCGCGGAGCGAAGGTGGCCTTCGTCAGCGTCGGTGCCGGCTCGATCAGGCATCCCCTCAGCCGCTGGCTGCTGAAACGGGCGATCGGTCTCGCGCACTACCGCTCCTTCCGCGACACCCTGTCCAAGGAATGCCTGGCGCGGATAGGCTGCACCTGCGACGCCGATCCCGTCTATCCGGACATCGCCTTCCGGCTGCCCTCCCCGCCTCACGGGGCCCGGCGCGAGGGGGCGCCCCTCACCGTAGGGCTGGGGGTCATGGCCTATGGGGGCTGGCGGGACGAAGCCGAGAGCCGGGCCATCTACCGGACCTATGTCGGCAAACTCGTGCAGTTCGTCCTGTGGCTCCTCGATCGCGGCCATCGCGTCCGCCTCCTCATGGGGGAGACCAGAGACCAGCGGGCGGTCGACGATCTCGTCGCGGCGGTCACGGCGAAGCGCCCCGTGCTCGCCGCAGCCTGGCTCGAGGCGGAGCCCGCGCGTTCGCTGCACGAACTCATGCGCCAGATCGCCGAGACCGATATCGTCGTCGCGACCCGCTTCCACAATATCATCTGCGCCTTGAAGCTCGGCCGCCCGACGGTGTCGCTCGGCTATTCGCCGCGGCACGACGCCCTCATGGAAGACATGGGCCTCGGCGCATTCTGCCAGCATGTCGAAACCTTCGACGTCGCGGCGCTCGTCGACCAGTTTGCCCGTCTGCTCGCCCGCCGCGGCGACTGCGAGCGCTGTCTCGCCGAGAGAAACCGCGCCTACGAGGAGCAGCTTCGGCGCCAGGACGGACTGTTGGCCGCGACCCTGTTCGCCCTCCCGGAGAAGGCGGCGTCCAGCCGCCAGGGACAACGGTCAGCGAGTTGCTCGCGCCACCGAAAGTGATCGCGCCGCTCAAGAGGCGATGTTTCGGTCGAGCCCGGTTGCGATGCGGCCTCCGCACCCTCGAGCAGCCATTCGTCATGTCGACTGACCCATGGAGGTCCGCCGGCGAAGACCTCATCCCTTCCAACTGTGCTTCTCGTCGCAACGGTCGTCATCGCCATCCGGGCCGGGGCTCGCGACAACCTCCTGCGCCGGGGCTCGAAGTCAGGAGTCCGAACGATCCCGGGCAGGTCGCGCGCCGGTGCAAATATCATCGGGGCCCCGAATAGGAGGACCTCTTCGCTGCCTCTCGGCGACGGGCGTGATGCATGCAGGGTCGGCCCGCAGAGTGGGACGCGCCGATGAGCGCCCGCCGCCTGCATCGGACTGGAAGAACGCCTCCATCCGTTCGACGACCGGGCTCTCTTCCCACTGGACCCATGGGCAGTCGGCAGTGAACGCCGTGAGGCCGCAGACGGGTCAGGGGTGCCGGCCCGCCGCGAACAGACGCCGCGCACGCCGGGCGAGATAGGGCATGAGCTGCCTCCAGGTCCAGGCGAGCCCCCAGCGATGCACCGGTACGGTGCGGAACACGTGGGCGACGATCATGCGCGCCGTGGACCAGTGTCCGGCCCTGAGGAAGACGGCCGCGGTCATCATGTAGTCCGCCACCTTGCTCATGATCCTGTCGCGTACTTCCGCCTCGCTCAGGACCTTCGAACGGGCGAGGCGTTCCGCCAGCATCGTCACGACCTTGAGGTCGGTCTCGACGAAGATGCTCTTGGCGATGGGGTTCTTGAGCACCTGCTGCGTGTGCCGCCTGATCTCGACGAGCGGCTCGTCGATGAAGCCGACGGGGTGCCGCTCCTGCAGCCGGACCATGAGCTCGTAATCCTCCACGTTCGGCCAGCGGTCGGGGTTCCTGCGGCTCAGGTCGCGCATGCCGCCCGCCTCGCGCCAGCGCTCGCGCGGCACGAACAGGCCCGACGTGCTCATCAGACAACCCTTGAGGAATGAAACCCTGTCGGCCTCGGCTCCCGACAGGATGGGGGGCCCTTCGAACAGGGGCTTCGTCTCGAGCGGCGCCCCGCGCTCGTCGATGTCGACATGGCTCGTGAAGATGTAGCCCACCTCGGGGTGGGCGCAGAAGAAGCGCCACCCCCGCTCCAGGCAGTCGGGTCGCATCACGTCGTCGGGGCACATCAGCTTGATGAGCCGCCCCTTCGCCTGCGCGCAGAGGGCGTTGACATTGTTGAGCCAGCCGTTGCGCGTATCACGGCAGATGATGACAAGCCGCGGATCGTCGTAGCGGCCGAGGAGCGCGCGGCTGCTGTCGGTCGACGCATCGTCGACGATGAGGAATTCGAAACTGGCGTGGGTTTGGGCGAGCGCGGCGTCGATGCAGGCCGGCAGCCAGTGCCTCTCGTTGTAGGCCGACATGACGATGCTGATGTCGGGCGCCGGCCGCTGCAGCGGCGCCGCCTCGAGTTCCACGGCCGGTCCGTCCATTCCCAGATGCCTCGCCTGCCAGGGCAGTTCCACCCGCGCGAACCGACGGCGCCCGCAAGGCCGCGCGCAGGAACGCCGCATTGCCGAAATGCTGCATGCCGTCTCGACATGCCGAAAGCTCCTCCGGCCGGACGGCAGGTCCCGGCGTCGCGGGGCGGCCGCGGCAGAACCGGAACCACGGTCCATCTTAGCGAGGCCCGCCGATCGGAGAACGACGCCATGCGGCGTATGCACCGACGCCGGCTACGCCCTAGTGGGCAGCCCTGTAAGGCTTTTTGGGCAAGCGCGGCGGGCCGCCGCTTGGCCTACTCTTGGTCGCGAGCGCGGTGAGCCTCGCCCGGTCGCTGCGATCGCGGCCTTTCCTGCAACCGATGCGGCTGCGGCCGCCCGGTTTCCCCCCGACCGCTGCCGGCCACCGACACAGACACCGCGCCCTGCGAAGAGGTGAACCGATGCCCGGTCTCCGCAGCATGGGACGCATCATCTGCATCGTCGCCGGATGCGCTGTTGCGCAGATCCTGCCGGCGCGCGCCGATCTCATGTGGGGCGTGAACGGGCACCCGCTGAACTCCTATCCCGGCGTCTCCTTCGAGCGGCAGCTCGATCTCGTCAGGGACCTCGGCGCCAGATCCTACCGCGTGGACGTCGGCGACACCGGCAGGATGGAGCCGCTCGCCCGGCTCGTCGAAGCGGCGCGGCCGCGCGGCATCGAGATCCTGCCCATCCTCATTCCGCCCGTCTCGCTCGAACGCGAGCCCGCCGCCGACATCTACCGCAAGTCATACGACTTCGCCCGCGCCTTCGCCGAGCGTTTCAAGGACGACATTCCCGTCTGGGAACTCGCCAACGAGCTCGAGAACTACGCCCTCATCAAGCCCTGCGAGATCAGGGACAACGGCACGAAATATCCGTGCGAGTGGGGCCCGCCCGGCGGCCTGTGGCCGCTCGACTACAGCGGCCCGCGCTATGCCAAGGTTGCAGCCGTCCTGCGCGGCCTCTCCGACGGCGTGCGCGCAGCCGCCCCGGCCGCCAAGCGCGCCCTCGGCACGGCCGGCTGGGGCCACATCGGGATTTTCGAGCGCCTGCGGCAGGACGGGATCGAATGGGACATCACCGTCTGGCATCTCTACGGCGAGGACCCGGAATGGGCCTTCAAGGAACTCGTCAAATACGGCAAGCCCATTTGGGTGACGGAGTTCAACCATCCGTACGGCAGCGCCCGGGCGGGCGAGCAGGCGCAAGCCGAGGGCCTCGAGAAATGGATGCAGAGGCTGCGCGCCCTGTCGGACCGGTACCGGGTGGCGGCGGCGCATATCTACGAACTCCTTGACGAGTCCTACTGGGGCGAGAGCTTTGAGGCCCACATGGGCCTCGTCCGGCTGGAGAAGGACCCGGCCGGCGGCTGGCGCGAGGGAGCGCCGAAGGCCGCCTACGACGCCGTCAAGCGCACGATCGGAGCCCTGCCGTGAGACGGCCGGCCCACCCCGTCATCGCCCCATCTTCATCAAGGGAGTGTCTGACATGAAGGTTCTGGTCACCGGCCACCAGGGCTACATCGGCACCGTGATGGTGCCGATGCTCCTCGCCGCGGGGCACGAGGTCACGGGTTGCGACAGCAACCTCTACGAGCGCTGCACCTACGCCGGCGGCGGCACCATGGCCGAGGTGCCCGCCATCCGCAAGGACGTCCGGGATGTGGCGCCGAGCGACCTCGCCGGGTTCGACGCGGTCATCCATCTGGCGGCGCTGTCCAACGACCCCCTCGGCGACCTCAATCCCGACATCACCTATGCCATCAACCATCGTGCGAGCGTCCGCCTCGCCGAGCTCGCCAGGAAGGCCGGCGTGCGACGCTTTCTGCTCGCCTCCTCCTGCAGCAACTACGGCCTCGCGGGCGAGGGGCTGGTCGACGAGACGGCCGCCCTGAACCCCGTGACCCCCTACGGGCAGTCGAAGGTCTGGGCCGAGCGTGACATCGCGGCCCTCGCCGGCGACGGCTTCTGCCCGACCTATTTTCGCCCGGCGACCGCCTACGGCCTGTCGCCGCGTCTGCGCTTCGATATAGTGCTGAACAACCTCGTCGCCTGGGCCGTGACCAGAGGACTGATCTACCTGAAGTCGGACGGTACGCCCTGGCGACCCATCGTCCATGTCGAGGACATCGCGCGGGCCTTCCTCGCCGGCCTTCACGCGCCGGAGGAGAAGGTCTTCAACGAGGCCTTCAACGTCGGGCAGACGCGCCACAACTACCGCATCCGCGAGATCGCCGAGGTGGTCGCCGGGGTCGTGCCCGGGTGCCGCCTCGAGATCGCGCCCGAAGCCGGGCCGGACAAGCGTTCCTATCGCGTGAACTTCGACAAGATCGCCCGCGTGCTCCCGGAGTTCCGGCCGCAATGGGACGTGCGCCGCGGCGCCGAGCAGCTCTATGTCGCCTATCGCGCCTCGCGCCTCACGCTCGAGGAGTTCGAGGGGCCTCGCTATCAGCGCATCAGCCACATCAAGATGCTCATGAGCGCTGGCATCCTCGACGCGGAGCTGCGCCATACGGCGCGCGAGACAGCGCGGCCGGTCGCGTCGGCGGCCGAGTGATGGGCGCGCATCCGCACGCCAGCGTGCCCCAGACGGGCAGCGCCTCCTTCGGCGGCCTTCCCGCAGAGCCCGGCATCGGCGAGGAGATCTTCGCCCTCGCCGCGGAAATCTACCCCATCTGTCGCAGCATCACGGGCGACGGCGTGCGCGAGACCCTCGCGCACCTGGCGCGGCACATCGGCCTGACGGTGCACGAAGTTCCGACCGGAACCAGGGTGTTCGACTGGACCATTCCGCGCGAATGGGTGATCCGGGACGCCTATATCAAGAACGCTGCCGGCGAGCGGGTCCTCGACTTCCGCGTCTCGAACCTGCACGTCCTCAACTACAGCGCCCCCGTGTGTGCGCGCCTGCCGCTTGCGGAATTGAAGCAGCACATCTTCACCCTGCCCGACCAGCCGGATCTCGTTCCCTATCGCACCTCCTACTACGCCGAGCGATGGGGCTTCTGCATGGCCCATAACCGGCTCGCGGACCTGCCAGACGGGCTCTATGAGATCGTGATCGACGCCGGCTTCAGGGACGGCAGCCTCACCTACGGGGAATATCTGCATCGGGGCGAGACGGACGAGGAATTCCTTCTCTCGGCGCACATCTGCCACCCTTCGCTCGCCAACGACAACTGCTCGGGCCTGGCGCTCCTCGCGCACCTCGCCAAACGTCTCGCCGGCCTTCGCACGCGCTACAGCTATCGCTTCCTGTTCGCCCCCGGCACGATCGGCGCGATCGCCTGGCTCGCGCGCAATGAACATCTCGTGCCACGCATCCGGCACGGGCTCGTCGTCTCCTGCGTCGGCGATGCCGGCGGGCCGACCTACAAGAAGAGCCGCCGCGGCGACGCCGCCATCGACCGCATCATGACGCACGTCCTGCGCCATGCCTCGCCCGCGCCGAACATCCTCGACTTCTTCCCCTACGGCTATGACGAGCGGCAATATTGCTCGCCCGGCTTCGACCTGCCCGTGGGCCTCTTCCAGCGCAGCCAGTTCGCAACGTTCCCCGAGTACCACACCTCCGCCGACAATCTCGACTTCATCAGGCCGGAACACCTCGCCGCCTCCTATCGGATGCTGGCGACGGCGCTCGACATCGTGGAGAGCGACGCCCTGTTGCGGAACACCATGCCCCGTTGCGAGCCGCAGCTCGGCCGCCGCGGCCTCTATGCGGCGATCGGTGGCGACAGCGCGGGCCCGCAGGCCAGCATGGCCCTCCTCTGGGTCCTCAATCTCGCCGATGGTCGCCACTCGCTGCTCGACATCGCCGAGAGGGCAAACCTGCCCTTCCTCATCGTCCGCGAGGCGGCGCAGCGCCTCCAGGAGAAGGGATTGCTCGTGCCCGTCGACGCGTGCGCCGCGGGCGAGGCGCGGCCTCTCTAGGCGACTGCCGCGTGCGTGCACGCCCCGGCCGGCCTCGTCCTCACGACGGGGGGGGGGCGCCCGAAAAGTCCGGCCATGCCCGGTCCTTGTCCGAGATCATGGTGACGGCAAGCGGCCAGTCGATGGCGAAGGCGGGATCGTTGTAGCGGACCCCGCTCGCCGCCTGCGGCGCGTAGAACGCCGAAATGAGATAGCCCACGTCGCAGTTGTCGCAAAGGCTCTGGAAGCCGTGGGCGAAGCCCTCGGGAATATAGAGCTGGTAGCGATTGTTCGCGGTGAGCTCGAAGCCCTGCCAGCACCGGAAGGTGGGCGAGGCCGGCCGGAGGTCGACGATCACGTCCCAGATCGCGCCCCTGAGACAGGTCACGACCTTCGTCTCGCCATGGGGCGCGCGCTGGAAATGCATGCCGCGCAGCGTCCCCTTGGCGTTGGAATGCGACATGCTGTGCTGGACGAAGGTGGTCTGCAGGCCGTGCACGGCATATTCGCGCACGCAGAAGGTACGTGCGAAGAAGCCCCGTTCGTCCTCGACGGGCGTCGGCTCGATCAGCCATGCACCGGGCAGGCTCGTCTTCTCGAAGCGCATCGGCCGGCTCCCGCGGGCGTTCTCCGGTCTCTCCGAAGTGAAATACAGGCCTGACATGTTTGACCAGGTTGATTGCCCCATCTGATCGGCGATCACCCGGGCGGACGATCGTCGTTGCGCGGATCGTCGCGCGGGCACGGGCGGCGTCCCTGTAACGGGTCATTGTCTGGTGCGGCCATGCGCGCCAACAACTTCCGCAAAAGGCGTATGCCGAGGCGCACGCCGGCCTTGCGCCTACCACCATGCGGCGGCGGCCGTTCCCGATGCCTCCCCCGAGGGAGGGGTGGATCGTGGCGCGATGGCTCTCCTCTAGCCCCAACGGGCGATGGCGGCTCTCCGCTCGAACATCTCTGCAGGACCTTCGATCCAGCTAATCTCGGGAGGCAGGTCACAGCCGGCTCGGAGCGTCCGCCGTGGTGCGGCTCGCGCCTGCCGGCAGCGCCCCTGGAGCAATGACCGATCGAGGCCGATCGATCATCGCAACCAGTTCATTCACAGGGGAGCGTCTTCGCCCGCGCGGACCTCCGGTTCGTCGCCGAACCGGCGCCCGCGACGGCGGCAGGCGCTCCAGAGGGGATGCGGCAGGCATGAACGTTCAAGCGACCGCCGCGTCGCGGGAGGTCGACCTCCCGCCCGCCGGCTTCTGCCGTCTCTGCGGCGCAGGGCTCAGGCACACCTTCGTCGACCTCGGCATGTCACCGCTGTGCGAGAGCTACCGCACCCCGGACGAGCTCGATGCCATGGAGCCTTACTTTCCGCTGCACGTGCTCGTCTGCGACGACTGCTTCCTCGTCCAGCTCAAGGAATACGTCAGTCCCGAGCATATCTTCCGGGAGTACGCCTATTTCTCGTCCTATTCGACGAGCTGGGTTGCGCACGCCAAGACCTATTGCGACATGATCGTGCCGCGGCTCGGGCTCGGCCCCGACAGCCTGGTGGTCGAGCTCGCGAGCAACGACGGCTATCTGCTCCAGCATCTCCTGCCGCGCGGCATTCCCGTCCTCGGCATCGAGCCCGCGGCCAATGTTGCAAAGGTCGCGGCCGAAAAGGGCATTCCCACCCGCGTCGAATTCTTCGGCGTGGCACTCGCAAGGCAGCTGGTCGCCGAGGGCCGGCAGGCCGACCTGATCGTCGGCAACAACGTGCTGGCCCAGGTGCCCGACCTCAACGACTTCGTCGCCGGCATGCGCCTGCTGCTCAAGCCCGAAGGCCTGATCACCCTCGAGTTCCCGCATCTCGAACGGCTGATGGCGGAGAACCAGTTCGACACGATCTATCACGAGCATTTTTCCTATTTCTCGCTCATCACGATCGAGCGCATGGCGACCCGCCACGGCCTGAAGCTGATCGACGTGGAGGAGTTGCGCACCCATGGGGGCTCCCTGCGCGTCCACCTCGCCCATGCGGGCAGCGCTTTCGCGCCCGGCCGGCGCGTCTCCGAGCTCATCGCCCGCGAGGAGCGGCACGGCTTCCGAGAGCTCGCGACCTACGCGACCTTCGCCCCGCGCGTTCAGCGCGCGAAACGCCGGCTGCTTGCCTTCCTCATCGGCGCCAAGGAGGCCGGGCGGACGATCTGCGGCTACGGCGCGCCCGGGAAGGGCAACACGCTTCTCAACTATTGCGGCATCGGGACCGACTTCCTCGCCTTCACGGTCGACCGCAACCCCTACAAGCACGGCCGCTTCACCCCGGGCATGCACATTCCCATCCACCCCGTGGCGGCCATCGACGCGGCCAGGCCCGACTACATCCTGATCCTGCCCTGGAACCTGCGGCAGGAGATCATCGACCAGATGCGTCACGTCGCCGACTGGGGCGGAAGGTTCGTCGTCCCCATCCCCGAGTTGACCGTCATCGACCCCAGGGAGCTGCGCCCATGAAAGTCGTGCTTTTCTGCGGGGGCCTGGGCACCCGGATCCGCGAATATTCCGAAAGCATCCCGAAGCCGATGATCCCGATCGGCCATCAGCCCATCCTCTGGCACGTCATGCAGTACTACAGCCAGTACGGGCACCGGGACTTCGTCCTGTGCATGGGCTACAAGGCCAACATCATCAAGGACTTCTTCCTGGGCTACCGGCCGCAGGCCTTCGCCGACTGCGTCGTCTCCAACTACGGCTCGAAGGTCGAGCTCCTGGGCGAGCCACAGGAGGACTGGCGCGTGACCCTCATCGACACGGGCATCTGGCGCAACATCGGCGAGCGCCTGTGGGCCGTGCGCGACCACGTGCGCGGCGAGCGGATCTTCCTGGCCAACTACAGCGACGGGCTGACCGACGTGAACCTCGACGACATGGTCGAGCGCTTCGAGAGGAGCGGCAAGCTCGCCTGCTTCCTCGCCATCCGTCCACCCCTCACCTACCACCTTGCCGACATCGACCGCGACGGCCGGGTGCGCGAGTTCCGCACCTCCGACCGCTCGGAGATCTGGATCAACGGCGGTTATTTCATCATGCGCCCCGCGATCTTCGACTACATGAACGAGGGCGAGGAGCTGGTCGTGGAGCCCTTCCAGAGGCTCATCGAGGCCGATCAGCTCATGGCCTACAAGCACGAGGGCTTCTGGCGCTCGATGGACACCCTGAGGGACCGCCAGGTGCTCGAGGACATGGTCGAGCACGGGCAGATGCCTTGGCGGCTGGCCGACGGTGTCGCCATGAAGCACCGTGCCTGAGCCCGCGCCCATGCGCGTCTGGAAGCTGGCCCAGCCGGGAGAAAGACTCTCAGTCCTCTGCCTCGGGGCCCACTCCGACGATATCGAGATCGGTGCCGGGGGCACGCTCCTCGCCTGGATCGCGGCGGGCGTCGCGCTCGACGTGCACTGGTGCGTGCTCAGCGCCCCGGGCCCGCGCGCTGCGGAGGCCCGGACCTCCGCCGCCGCCTTCCTCGCCGGCGCCGCGAACGCGCACATCGAGATCGCGGACTTCAAGGATGGCTATTTCCCCTACGAGGGGGGCGGGCTCAAGCTCTGGATCGAGAGCCTGAAGGCGCGCGTGAGGCCCGACGTCATCCTGACGCACCGGCACGACGACGCCCACCAGGACCACCGCGAGCTGTGCCGCCTGACCTGGAACGCCTTTCGCGACCACCTCATCCTCGAATACGAGATCCCCAAGTGGGACGGCGACATGGGCCGACCGAACCTCTACGTGGCGCTGCCCGATGCCGTCGTCAAACGCAAGATCGAGCTCCTCCTCGCCCATTTCGGCACGCAACGCTCGAAGGACTGGTTCGATCCGGAGACCTTCCGCGGCCTTGCCCGCCTGCGCGGCATGGAGTGCCGTGCCCCCGAGCGTTATGCCGAGGCGTTCCTGCTGCGCAAGGCTAGGCTCGGCTGAGTCCGGTGAGGTCGGATCGCGCCCGGTCGAGCCTGGCAAGGTCGCGCCGCGCGATTCCTTCCCGCCGCACCTTCTCCCGGCAGGCGAGAACCACGGCGAGCGCGATGAAGAACAAGAGGCCGGGGTCGGCGCTGCCGCCGCTGATCGTGGCCGCGAGCAGCGTCACGAGGGCACAGGCGCGGACGCTGTCGTGCAGGGCGACGACGGCTGGATCAACCGATGCGGCAACGGGCCGCTGGATCCGCCGGCAGAGCACGGCAAGCAGCGTGACGACCATCAGTGATCCGATGAAGCCGAGCTGAGACAACACCGCGACCGGCCAGCTCGACGCCCTGGAGCTGCCAAAGCCGATGCCGAGCCCGCCGGTGTCGAGGAACGACTGGATACTCCGCTGGTTCCAGTAGATCCGCTCCCGCCCCGACCCGGAGGCCGCCTTGTCGACCACCATGGTCTCGAGAAGGCGCAGGAAGGGCTCAAAGAGGCGCTCGTTGTACAGATAGACGGCGAGGATGCCGGCGATGGCGAGTGTGAGCACGCCGATCACCTGCAAATCCCTGTGCGAGAGCCGCCCGACGAGGGCCGATCGCACGATCGAGGCGACAACGGGCACGGCGACGGCCGCGCCGCCCACATAGGCAGTGCTCGACGTGGACAGGATGAGAAGCGTGAGTGTCGCGAGCGTCAGAAAGAGCGCGATGCGCGAGCCCGTCGCCCGCCAATAGGTGAAGACGAAGGCGAGGCAAGCGAGCGAGGCCGCGGCGAAGGCCGAGGCCTCCGAATAGCCGCCCACGATGCGCCAGAAGCCTTCCGCCGCCCTGTCGGTCATGAACGCATAGCCGGCACTGCGGATCGGCAGGAGCACATCCCCCATCCCGACCATCTTGCCCGCGAGATCAAGCACGCCCATGCCAACGTGGAGTGTGGCCCACAGGAGGAAGCCGCGGCGCACGGCGTCGAGCGCCCCCTCGCCCCTCAGGCAGATGCCGAGCGCCAGGAACGTGACCGCCCCGAGAGCGAAGTAGCCCGTCTGGGAGATGTTGCCCGACACGGGGGCGAGCGGCACCTCGAGCACCCGCTCGAGCGCACGGGAGGGCACGAAGGCGCTCGTCTGTCCGGCGAACAGGCGCGGCAGGATGTAGGCTCCGATGAAGGCATAGGCCGTCAGGCCGACTATGACCCAGGCGACGCGCTGGCGCGCGAACAGCCGCGAAAGCTCGTGCAGGGCGTCGCGCCGCAGGGCGACCGCCAGCGCGAGCAGCATGGCGAACGGAGTGTAGACAAGCGGCGTCGAACCACCGAGGGCGTTGAGCGTCACGATGGCAGTCGAGCCGAAGGCGAGCGAGGCGACGAGAGCGACAAGGTGGGGTGCCCCGAACTGTCGGCTCAACAGGAGGAGGCATGCCCCGATGAGAATTCCGGCGACCGACACCTGCATGTCTCGCACCCCACAGCGGTTCCTCCTGCCGGCAGACCCTCGTCCTGGCCGGTTGAGGGCCGGGCCCGACCACGGCTCCGCGCGGTGGTCCGCACGCCGGAGCGGCCCCCGGCCCCGCCGGCCTTCGCGGGTCAGGGATAGTAGGGCGTATATTCCGGCTGCTGGGCGCGCACCGCCCGCGCATCCGCCTTGTTGATCACGGCGCCGAGCACCCGCGCGCGCGCCGAGCCGAGGCTCTGCATGGCGCTGGCGACGGCACCGACGGGCGTCCTGCCCCATTCGGCGATGAGGACGATGGCGTCGAGCAGCGGGCTCACAGCTCGCGCATCCACGGTCGGAACGAGCGGCGGCAGATCGACAAGGATCGAATCGTAGGAGCCGCGCAGCTCCTCGAGCAGCAGCGTCATGCATTCGGAGCCCAGAAGGTCCGCTGAATGGGCGATTGGATCGGCGCAGACCACCGGCATGAAATGCAGGCCGGAAGCCGCGTCGACCACGATGAGATCGTGAGGCTTCACGCCGCGCAGCGCCTCGATCAGGCCGCCGCGCGCCTGCGGCGCCAGGGCGCGTGTCAGCGTGGCGTTGCGCACGTCCGCATCGACGAGAAGCACCTTGACTCCGCCCATCGCATAGAGCCGCGCCAGGTTGCTTGCCAGCGTGCTCTTGCCCTCGCCCGGGGAGGACGAAGTGATGCCGATGCATCGCAGGGCCTTCGTGTGGTTGGCAATGCTGATCGACGTCTTGACCCCACGCAGCGCATCGCTGAAGCGCGAGAAGGGAAAGGCTTCCACCTCGGTCAGGAACGACGTCGGCTGCGTGCGCACGAAGCGCCTGACGCCGGCGAGGAGAGGGCCGCCATTGCGCCAAGGCCGCCGTTCGTCGTCACCGCGCACGATGCGCGGCACGAGCCCCAGGCATTCCACGCCGACCTCGTTCCTGATCTGGTCCGCCGCCTGGACGCTGCGGTCGAGACCATGCCGGACGAGGGCGAGACCCACGCCACCCAGGGCGCCGACCAGCGTCGCCAGAGCCATGACCAGCCCCGTGCGCGGATAGCTCTTGCCGAGCGGCTTCGTCGCCTCGGTGATGACCCTGGTATTGGCGATGGGGAAGGACTGCCGCTGGGTGGACTCGGTGAATTGCTGCAGGAAGCTCTCGTAGATGCGGCGATAGGTCTGCGCGCTCGTCTCGAGTTCGGTAAGCTTGATCTGGGCCCGCCGGCTGGCGGCGGTCTCGCGCACGAGCCGCGCCAGTTCGGCATCGACGCTCTCCTCGCGCGCCTTGGCGATCTCGTAGTCGCTCTTGTAGGTCTCCCCGATGCGCTGCAGTTCCTGGGACATGGCCCGCTGGAAGTCCTGCATCTCGCTTCGCAGATTGGCCGCCGCCGGATGGTCGCGCCCGTAGCGCTTGGCGAGTTCCGCCTCGCGGGTCTCGGCGTCGAGGTAGCGCACCCTGAGCCCATTGATGACCTGGTTGCCGAGCA
The DNA here is from genome assembly GCF_030067675.1 of Chelatococcus albus. Classification (GTDB taxonomy): domain Bacteria; phylum Pseudomonadota; class Alphaproteobacteria; order Rhizobiales; family Beijerinckiaceae; genus Chelatococcus_A; species Chelatococcus_A albus. Next base: position 547,978 of record NZ_JASJEV010000001.1, read on the forward strand.
CTTCGACGACGGCCGCATCGGGAAATCCGGAAGCGAGAATCTCCTCGATGCGGGTGAGCCGGGCCCGCGCATCGGCCGTTCTGGCGCGGGCGAGGACGAGCTGGCTGTTGAGCTCGGACAGGCGCTGATCGTCGAGGAGCCCGCGCGTGCCGACGTCGACGATGTTGTGCTCGGCCTTGAACTGCTGCACCGCGCGGGCCGCGAGCTGCATCTGGTCGCGCAGTTGGACCAGGCGCTCCTCGAGCCAGTCGCCACCGCGCCGCGCGGCCTCGGCCCGCGCCTCGAGCTGCTCGCGGATATAGGCATCGGTCGTGGCGTTCACGACGCGGGCCGCCTTCTCCGGGTCGGCCAACGTCATCGACACCTCGATGACATGGGACAGGCCGACGCGCCGGACATCGAGGCTGTACTCGAAGGCGGAGACCGCAAGCCGCGATCGCTCGTATTCGGTCGGCGGCTCGTCGTCGTCCGACCAGCCGATCCACGCCAGAAGCTGGCCCAGCCGCCCCTTCCGGCCCTGGAACTCCGGATCGCTCTTGAGGTGCAGCGCATCGATCACACGCGTCACCACCGCCTCGGAACGGATGACGGCGATCTCGCTCTCGACCTGTGCGTTGTCGAGCGACAGGTCGACCTCACGGAGCTGCTCCCGGAACAACTGAGCCGAGCGCGGATCGATGAGCAGCTGCGCGCGCGCCGTGTACATGGGCACGCTTGTGCGAACGTAGAGCACGGCGACCGCGAGCGCGGCGACGGTGCAGAGGACGATCGTGCCGAGGTAGCGCCGCACGAAGGCGGCGAGCTCCGCCGTGCTGAAGTGGGGCTGGTCCGACCTCGCATCGGGGAAGCCCTGGTCTTCCCCCGCTCTCAGTCTCGTCGCGCGCTCTAGCATGCTCGAAGTCCCCGGAAGGAGGGTCGCTGGTGAGGCGCCTCGGCGGGCTTGCACCGGGGCGCGGCCCGTCGCGAGACCGGGAGCGGTCCGTCCGACGTGATCGGAAGGCGCCCGCAGGAGGATGAAATCAGAAACCGGTCCCGCGCCGCGCTCGCGCCACCTGCAGCGAGCGGTGCTCCGGACCGCGAGGCCCCATGTCAGCTGCCGTCGATGTCGGCGAAGATGTCGTTCGTCTTGTAGGCGACTTCGGTGCGGCTGCGCGCCTGGAGCTTCTTCATGATGTTGCGGACATGCACCTTGACCGTGCTTTCCCGCATGTTGAGCTCGTAGGCGATCCGCTTGTTCGCCTTGCCTTGCCGCAGCGCCTTGAGAACCGCCGCCTGGCGCGCCGTGAAACCGCCGCACGCCCCGTCGGGGGACGGCAGCGTTTCCTTGATGGACCGCCGCCAGGACAACAGGCTGCTCGCCGGCACGTAGGTGCCGCCGGCCCTGACCAGATGCATCGCCTCAACGGCAACGTCGATCGTCACGCTCGTGGGGATGTAGCCCCGAGCCCCCTTCTCCAGCGCGGTCAGGATCTGCTCCGCATCCTCTACATCCGACAAGAGAATCGTCGGCACGGAGCTCGACAGTCGCGAAAGCGCCTCCACATCAGGATCGGCAGACCCGACCGTCCTTTTTCTGGTAACGCAGAGAACGACAATATCGACGGACTTCTTGTCGATTGCAGAATTTTGCCACTCATCAACAGTCGAATAACTTAATACATGCATGTCACTTGCTGACGCTTCGAGCGATCTAGCAAGACATTCTCTTGACAATATCCGCTGGTCTATCAATACGACAGTGAACTGCCGAGAATGGCATTTATCCAACACGACTTCCGTCGTATCATTTTCATTCACATCGACAGCGCCCTTTTGTCCAAAGGCGGCGGTGGCGGGACCGACATCCCGATGATTGTCCAAGTATGTCATGATCGCCATCCTTTATGGTTATCGAAACATTACTTTGTGATGATAGCAAGCATGCACAACCCACTGTCCTTAGATCATCTGATGTAGCTTTTGCGGAAGAACCGCGATGGTCGGATTATGGACAGGCGCCGGGCCCGGAGCCGCCGGCGCGTCCCGCGGCGCGCTCGGCCGGCGCAAATTCTTTTGCCGGCATGGTTTTTCACCATGCGTCCCGTCCGAGCCGACGACTGCCCGCGCGCCGAGCCGCGCGATCACATGGCGGTGAGCGCCGCCGCCGGCGCCGGGCGGCGCCCGCCCGATCCGTGGCCGTCGCGGCCTATCCGGACACGCTTTCGCGCCCGGCAGGGCGTCCGCGGCAACAACGTCGGACCCGCCGCGCCCTCCCTGGCGGCATCGATCGCCTGCCCGAGAGCCCCGGCGCATATCGATGGCCATGGGCCACCGGCAAGGGTTCAGGCAGCGGCGTGTGACGGATGAAGCGCCATCGACCGGAAGGCGGGTGCCCCCGGCCGAAGTCGACGCGCACTACGGCCTTTGCGGTCGTTTTCCCGCCTTTGCCCGACGCCTAACCTGTCCTGGTGCGGACGGCCGCCTCTCCCCGCGCGGCCGGCCTGCACGCGGTACGGCGGGCCGAGGCGCGACCGCGATGCCGTGGAGCGACCACATGTGGAATGCGCTCGCCACGTCCTGGAGGTCCGCGGTGGCGCTCCGGCCCGCACCGAGGGAAACGCAGGCCGTCTGGGGGGACGGCATCGTCGACCAGTCGCTCACCGACCTCTGGCGGCCCTGCGGCTGGACGGATGTCGGCGAGGATGAGTTGATCTTCTTCCTGCCCGCGCTCGCCCACTCCGACCTGCCGCGGGACGGCGGGTCCGCAGGCCCCGTGCGGCATCTGCGACGCGCGCTGGCCGCCCGGCTCCATTGGACGGCCTGCCGCCTTGCGCAGACCGATGCCCCCCGTGCGCCCGCGACGATTGAGGCCCTCGAGGCCATCGGGGCGAGCGGAGCCGTGACGATGCTCGACCCGGCTGGTGCCTGGGAGGAATGCCGGGCCGCCTTCCTCGCCCTCTACGGCCCCTGCCGCCGGGAGGACCTGATCGCTCCTCGCAGGGCGAGGATGACGGCCAGGGGGCGCGTGCTCGCACTGGCTTGGCAGGACGAGGAGTGGAGGCGCGAACTCGCTGTTCTGCGCGCCTTGAACGCGCTTCTCGAGCACGCGACGCGCCTGTCCGGGATGCACGGGCCAGACGAAGAGCGGCCATGTCCCGACGTCGCGCTGTCCGAAGCGCTGACGGCCGCCATCCATGCAAGCTTCAATGTCGCCTACGTCTGCCGGCAGTACGCCTGCCTGCAGGAGCTGTTCACGGCGGGCGCCTGGCTCTGCCTTCTCGTCCGGGGCCGGTCGGCGCTCCTGCCGCCGCAAGTCGCCGCGCCCCTCCTCGACATCCTCACCGGGCCGCGCGACGCCTGCCGGGAGACGATCGACGCGGCATCCGCGGCTGCGGCCGGAGGCTCGGCCGGCCTGCTGAGCCGGGCCCGGCACGTTTGCGCGCGCGGCGTTCCCGCCCTCGTGCACCCACGCCGCCTGGCCTGAGGACCGAAGCAGAGACCCATGTGCTTACGCCAGCGCTGCCTGTCCGGCGCTCCGCTGCAAGGCGCTCATTCGTCCCACCTCACCCGATGACGACGCGCCGATCATCCAGGAAGGTATAGGGCGGCACGACGAGGTTGCGCGGCGCCGGACCACGGCGCACCCGCCCCCGATGCATCGTAGAGCGATCCGTGGCAGGGGCAGAACCAGCCCTCGTATTCACCCCGTGGATCACCGGATTTCTGCCCGAGGGGAATGCAGCCGAGATGCGTGCAGACCCCGACCATGATCAACCACTCCGGCCGCTGCACCCGCTGCGCGTCCGGCTCCGGGTCGAGCAGCCCGGGACTGTCGTCGTCCGCCCGCGCCCGCTTGATCTCCTCGGGGGTGCGGCGGGCGACGAAGACCGGCCGCCCGCGCCACCGTACCGTGATGCGCTGCCCCGGCTCGATCGGCGCGAGGTCGATTTCGGTGGTGGAGAAGCTGATGACATCAGCCGACGGGTTCATGTTCGCGATAAAGGGCCAGAGGGCAAAGCCCGTGCCCACGACCGCCATCGTCCCCGTAGCGAGAAACAGGAAGTCGCGACGTGTCTCCTCGCCCGTGCCCGTTTCGGAAGGGCTGGTTGCGCTCTCGACCGTCATGGCTCCAACTCCTGCGGCCGATGCTCATCATCGCGCGGCTGCCCGACGTGCCGCCCGCCTGCCGACGGCAGTCGCCGTCGCGGCGAGCCGGCCCCGCGGATCAGGGCCGCGTTCCGCGACGCCTCGCCCCGGTCCGCCCCTCTCGAACCGGGGCGAGCAATGACTTCATCATAATAGACCAGCTCACTGGCCGGCGGCGAAAAACGTCACCCGCGTGAGCAGCGTATAGTCGGCCTCGAACACCATGATGCCGACAAAGACGAGCACCAGCGTCGGCGGCAGCAGGATCGCGTAGATCAGGGCCAGCCGCTCCCACGCCATGTGCATGAAGACGGCGACGATGAGCCCGGCCTTCAGCATCATGAAGAGGAGGATGAGGGACCACCTCAGGTAGCCGTGGAGGCCGAAATAGTCGACGAGGTAGGAGAACGTGCTGAGGATGAAGAGCCACCCCCAGACCACGAGGTAGAGCTTGATCGGGTGCTGCTGCCCGTGGGCATAGGTCCTTGCCTGCGACATGGGCTCCCTCCTCACCAGAGGTAGAACAGGGCGAAGATGAACACCCAGACGAGATCGACGAAGTGCCAGTAGAGGCCCATGATCTCGACGATCTCGTAGTTGCCCTTGCGGCTGGTGAAGAACCCTCGCCTCTCGCGATCGAAATCCCCCCTGAGCACCTTGCGCGCGATGATGGCGAGGAAGATGACGCCGATGCTCACGTGCGTGCCGTGGAAGCCGGTGATGAGGAAGAAGCTCGAGCCGAACTGGGGGGCGCCCCAGGGATTGCCCCAAGGCCGCACGCCTTCGACGATCAGCTTCGTCCATTCGAAGGCCTGCATACCGACGAAGGTCGCGCCGAGGGCCGCAGTGAGGAGCATCAGCACGGCGGTCTTCACGCGGTCGCGGCGATAGCCGAAGTTGACGGCCATGGCCATCGTGCCGCTGCTGCTGATGAGGATGAAGGTCATGATGGCGATGAGGATGAGCGGCATCTTCCTGTCGCCGATCGTCAGGGCGAAGACCTCGCTGGGATTGGGCCACGGCACGATCGTCGACATGCGCACCGTCATGTAGGAGAGCAGGAAGAGGCCGAAGATGAAGGTGTCGCTCAGGAGGAAGATCCACATCATGGCCTTCCCCCAGGAGACGTTCTTGAACGCCCGCTGATCCCCCGACCAGTCGGCGACGATGCCGCGCCAGCCGGAGGGACGGACGATCGCTTCTTGCACCTTGTTCATCGCCTTGTTCCCCGTCTGCCCGCCTCTCTCCACCATTCGCCCCCGGGGCGCCGGGCCGGGGGGCGCGGGAGCGGCGGCAAATGGTTCAGGTCGCGAGCAGCAACGCGAACAGAACGAGCCAGACCCCGAGCAGGAAGTGCCAGTAGGTGGCGCAGAGCTCCACGCTGAGCAGCACCTCCTCCGCGCGCCCCCCGCGCCAGGCCTTCGCCGTTGTCCGGCCGAGGGCGACAAGGCCGCCTGCGAGATGCAGGCCGTGCACCCCGGTGATCAGGTAGAAGAAGGCGTTCGCCGGATTGCTCGCGAGGAAGTAGCCCCCCGCCGCAAGCTGCTGCCAGGCCCAGAGCTGCCCCGCCAGGAACAGGAGGGCCGAGGCGCCTCCCGCCAGAAGGCCGGTCTTGACCGCCCCGATGTCTCCTCCCGCCGCCGCGGCCCGCGCCCGGTGCAGGGCGTAGCTGCTCACGACCAGCACGCCCGTGTTGAGCCACAGCACCCGCGGATCCGGGAGAGGCCGCCAGTCCCCCATGTGCATGCGCATGAGATAGGCGCTGGTGAAGAGGGCGAAGAGGATGCCGACCACGGCGAGAAACACGACCAGGCCGACCTTGGCGGCCGGCAGGGCCGGTTCGGCCTGACCCGGCAGATGGGCCACCGGGCCCTCCTCCAGCCAGGGCTTGGCCGTGAGCCGCTGCTGGGACAGCCACCAGGCCACGACGATCGCGATCACGGCCAGGAAAAGGACTGTGGCACTCACGACCGAGATCCCCTTCAGCTCACCTCGTCGCCTGACGCCGGACCGGTTCTCCCCGCGGAAATTGCCTCGGCTCGGCGCGCCGGGCGCGCCCCGTCAGGCCGGAGCGCCCTCGCGCGCGCCCGCTCGTGCGACCACGGGCTGGTTCTGCGGCACGAAATCCTCTTCGGCCCCCGGCACGCTGTAGTCGTAGGCCCAGCGATAGACGACCGGCAGCTCCTTGCCCCAGTTGCCGTGCGCAGGCGGTGTTTCCGGCGTCTGCCATTCAAGCGTCGTCGCCTTCCAGGGATTGCCGCCGGCCTCCTTGCCCCGGACCAGGCTCCACGCGAGGTTGAACAGGAAGACGAGCTGCGCCGCGCCGACAATCAGCGCCACGATCGTGATGAAGGCGTTGAGCGTCCCGACCGAAGGCGTGTTGAAGGCCGCCTCGCCGAGTTCGTGGTAGCGCCGCGGCACACCGACGAGACCGAGATAGTGCATGGGGAAGAAGATGGCGTAGGCCCCGAGGAACGTGATCCAGAAATGCAGCTGGCCCAGGGCCTCGTTCAGCATCCGCCCGGTAACCTTCGGATACCAGTGGTAGATGGCCCCGAAGATCACGAGAATGGGAGCAACCCCCATCACCATGTGGAAATGCGCGACGACGAACATCGTGTCGGACAGGGGCACGTCCACGACCGCATTGCCAAGGAACAGCCCCGTGAGGCCGCCGCTGATGAAGGTCACGATGAAGCCGAGGGCAAACAGCATGGGCACGGTCAGATGGATGTCACCGAGCCACAGGGTAAGCACCCAGTTGTAGACCTTGATCGCCGTCGGAATGGCGATGATGAGCGTCGTGGTCGCGAAGAAGAACCCGAAATACGGGTTCATGCCGCTGACGTACATGTGGTGGGCCCACACCACGAAGCTGAGGGCGCCGATGGCCACGATCGCCCACACCATCATCCGGTAGCCGAAGATGTTGCGCCGTGCGTGCGTGCTGATGAGGTCGGAGACGATGCCGAAGGCCGGCAGGGCGACGATGTAGACCTCCGGATGGCCGAAGAACCAGAACAGGTGCTGGAACAGGATCGGGCTGCCGCCGCCATACTGCAGCTGCTGCCCCATCTCGACGAGGGCCGGCATGAAGAAGCTCGTGCCCAGCACCCGGTCGAACAGCATCATGACGGCCCCGACGAACAGCGCCGGGAAGGCCAGCAGCGCCATGACGCTCGCCGTGAAGATGCCCCACACCGTCAAGGGCATGCGCATCAGCGTCATGCCGCGGGTGCGTGCCTGGAGCACCGTCACGACGTAGTTCAGGCCGCCCATGGTGAAGCCGACGATGAAGATGATCAGGGAGGCGAGCATCAGGATGATGCCCCAGTCGCGCCCCGGTGTGCCCGAGAGAATGGCCTGCGGCGGATAGAGGGTCCAACCGGCGCCCGTCGCTCCGCCCGGCACGAAGAAGCTCGCGACGAGGACGAGCACGGCGAGGAGATAGACCCAGTAGCTCAGCATGTTCACGTAGGGGAACACCATGTCCCGGGCCCCGACCATCAGCGGGATGAGATAGTTGCCGAAACCTCCCAGCAGGATGGCGGTGAGCAGGTAGATCACCATGATCATGCCGTGCATCGTTATGAACTGATAATAAGCATTCGCATCAATGAATGAAAAGACACTCGGAAAACCGAGCTGCAATCGCATCAGCCACGACAATACGAGAGCAACGAGCCCGATCGACAGCGCCGTGAGCGAGTACTGTATGGATATGACCTTGGCGTCTTGGCAAAAGACGTACCTCGTCACCCAGCTCTTCGGGTGATAGAGCTCCATATCCTCGACTTCGGCGGGCGGAACGGCCCCGACTGCGCCAAGCGTGCCGTCGACCATCGGAATCTCCTTCCCGCGCTTGTCCCGGACGGCTGCATGCGCGCGTGCCGGTGTGCGGATCAATTTCTCCCGAGGTTCTCCAACAATTTAGTCCGTAAGCCTGGGACTTTCCACCTTGGGGCCAAGCCCCGCCGACGAGCGCACGAAGGTCGGCTGCTGCTCCAGCCAGGCCTGGTAGTCGCTCTCGTTCTCGACGACGACGGAGCCGCGCATCTGCGGATGCCCCACGCCGCACAGCTCGGCGCAGAGAGCCTCGAAGGTTCCGGTTCTCGTGGGCGTGAACCAGAAGTAGGTCACGGCGCCTGGCACCATGTCCATCTTGGCGCGGAATTCGGGCACGTAGAAATCGTGCACGACGTCCAGGGAGCGCAGCAGGACCTTGACCGGCTTGCCGACGGGCAGGTGCAGTTCACCGCCTTCGACCACGACATCGTCCTGCCCGTGAGGGTCGCTCGGGTTCAGCCCCAGGGGATTGTCGGAACTCACGTTGCGGATGTCGGACGTGCCGAGCCGGCCATCCTTGCCGGGCAGGCGGTAGCTCCACTGCCACTGCTGCCCCACGATCTCGATGACGGAGGCGCCCTCCGGCACCGTGACGAACTGCTTCCACACGAAGAGGCCGGGCGCCAGCATGGCCGCCACGCCCACGCCGGTGATGATGGTGAGCCACCATTCGAGCCGCTTGTTTTCCGGCTCATAGGCCGCTCGCCGCCCCTCCTGATGGCGGAAGCGGAACAGGCAATAGGCCATGAACAGAACCACGGCGACGAAGACGACGCCCGTGATCCAGAAGGTGATGATGATCGTGTTGTCGATATAGCCCCAGTTCGAGGCGATCGGTGTCCACCACCACGGGCTGAGCACATGGAACAGCACCGAGCCGACCGCGATCAGGACCAGTATGAGCGCGATAGCCATTTCCGACCATCCCTGCCCGCGAGAGACATGGACACGCTTCGAAAGGCCATACCTTCAAGAATGAGCGTCAATACAGATCTTATGCGTCATCCGAAGCGGTCGAACCGGCCGCCCCATGCCCTCGTCGACCCATCAGCGCTTCGACCGGGTACATCGGCCCATGGCCCGTTGAGCACATTCGCCCGTTGAGCACATTCGGTCTTGTGGCGGCCACCTCGATGCGGTCCGCCCCGGGGCCTCGCGCCGCATTTCGCGCTCAGTCCGGCCGTGCCGCGCCATTCACCGCAGCCGCGCCAATGATAGCATGGCGACAAGGAGAGAAAACTACCAGCCCATCGACTTTGGAACCCGCTATTCAGCACATTACCATGATTAGGCGCGACCAAGCACGCTGTCAATATTCACGTCTATTTGCTTGCCACCTACTTTGATCATGGCGAATTCCGCTTGACGCGGCATCGACAGAAACCTGTCACTGCGCGCCTCGCGCAGGCTCATGTTTCGGCGGGAGGCCTGTCACAGGCAACTGCCCGCCCGCACCAGGGGGGACGGCACCGCAGATCACTTGCGAAGCCTGGCACGACATTCAATCGCGGTAGCGGCGCCGTATCCCGGCGCCGCCGCGCGACCCACAATTTCTGCGTGGTTGCGTCGGATCGGGACGCGACCCCGCGTCTTATTCGTCATCCGAGCGCGATCTCATCACCGAAGCGATATCCGCCTCAGGAGGATCGTCTCTAATGCGCCACCTGGCGCGAGGCGTCGCGCCCGGCCAGCCGGGATACCTCCGGGAAGAGATCCGGCGGGCATTTCAGGGCGAGATCGGACAGGGACAGGACGCCGATCATCCTCTTCTGCCGGCTCAGCACCGGGAAGTGATGGATCTGCTTCTCTTCCATGCGATGGACGGCATCACTGATGTCTTCGTCGTCGAAGCACCAGGTAATGCCCTTCGTCATCACGTCCCGCGCCTTCGTGGTCTTCGGATCGGCGCCGTCGGCGACCGCGCGGCAGCAGATGTCCCGGTCGGTGAGCATCCCGATCAGCCGATCGTTCTCCCCCACCGGAAGACATCCGATGCCCCGGTCACGCATCTTGCTGGCGGCATCGACCAGCGAGACATCGGGTGTAATCCACTCCACTTGCGGTGTCATGACTTCACGAACCAGCATGACGACCTCCCTTTGCGAGCGGCCCCCCGTCCCATGCGTCCATCCCGGCGGAAACACCCCGGCGGCAGGGCGAGCCCCCCAAAAGGAACCACATGCGCGACAAGACCGTAGCGCATCTCGGACGTTCCGCCAACGCGACCTAAACAGCCGTCTTTCGGCGCGGGCCCGGCAGCACCTGCGGGAATCCGCAACGAAACATCCCAGTGGGAGAAATCAACCAATCAGCACAATCACAGGTTGCTCCATGTGGACAAATGCGGTAGAAAGGCACCGTTCTCGGCCAAGCTGGGAACATTCATGACTAACCACAACATTGTCGGATCCAGGCGGACTCAAGACCCCCTCGAAAAATTACAGAACTCAATTCGATGAGCCTCGTCGGTTCCGGCATGCAATGCCGGAGGCATTCGCCATGGGCAATTGGGACAATGGGCAGGTCGCCAGCCTCACACCGGGCGCCACGCTCTCGTGTGTCGGCACGATTCAGAACGAGTGCAACGCGATCTTCCTCTACAATTCCGCCGGCGTGGACCACGATACCACGGTCTATGTGACCGGCCCGAACCAGCAGCAACCCCTGCCTGTCGTCGTACCGGGAACCACCGGCAACAACGGCTTGGCGTCGCTGGTGCTCTTCGACGGCACGCTGACCAATTCCATCAGCGTCGCGATGCCGTCCACCGCCCCGAAGGGCTCGTCCGTGCAGGCGTGGATCGGCAGCCTCGGCTTCCCGATCGGCGGCGGCGGGCTGGATAACCAGCAGCTCCAGGCCAACGGCCAGAAGTACAATTTCAGCAAATACGACAGATACTATTTCGTGCCGCAGAGCCATTGGTACTCGATGGTCATTCAGAGCAATATCAACCAGTTCTACTCCGTCATGTTCATGGGAGCTTCGCTGACAGTGTTCTGCGTCAACCCGGGACCTAACGCGCAGGCAAACGTCTATTTCTTCGACGACAAGATCAAGCAGCTCTACAAGTTCGTGGCGGCCCCGCCGACCTCGCCGCAGACGATCACCCAGTCCATCTTCGGCAACGGCGGCCAGTACGTGATCATCAATGCCGGCAGCGGCCAGGATACGCAGACCGCGACCATCTCGCTGCAGAGCCTGCAGATGCCGGCCCAGCTCAAGACGGCTGTCTGAGCCGAAGGCCACGCAACACCCCTCCGTGCGACCGCAAGCGCGGCCCGCCCGCACGACACGGGCGGGCCGCGGCCTCTTGAGGCGTCGCCCCTTTGGTGGATTGCGCAGGTGGCCTCGCGCGCCCTAACCTTCCGGCGCACGAGGACCTCCCATGACGCACGCCGACTTCCGCCTGCCCTATCTCGCCGCTCTCGAACGCAAGGCCCTCTGGCTGTCCACCTGGACGATCCACAACGCCAACCACGTGCGGCCGAACGTCGACGGCCTCAAGGTCGGCGGCCACCAGGCCTCCTCCGCCTCGCTCGCGACCATCATGACGGCGCTCTATTTCGCCGTGCTGCGCCCGGAAGACCGGGTGGCGGTGAAGCCGCACGCGAGCCCGGTGTTCCACGCCATCCAGTACCTTCTCGGCAACCAGACGCGCGAGAAGCTCGAGACCTTCCGCGGCTACAAGGGCGCCCAGTCCTATCCCTCGCGCACCAAGGACGTGGACGACGTCGACTTCTCGACCGGTTCCGTCGGCCTCGGCGTGGCACAAACGCTGTTCGCGAGCCTCGTCCAGGATTACGTCAAGGCGCACGGTTGGGCGGCGGACCGGCGCGAGGGCCGCATGGTCGCCCTCGTCGGCGACGCGGAGATGGACGAGGGCAACATCTTCGAGGCCCTGCTCGAGGGTTGGAAGCAGGGCCTGCGCAACTGCTGGTGGATCGTCGACTACAACCGCCAGAGCCTCGACGCCGTCATCCGCGAAGGGCTCTACGCCCGCTTCGAGGCGCTGTTCACCGCCTTCGGCTGGGAGGTCGTGACGCTCAAGTACGGCTCGCTGCTGGAGGAGGCATTCCGCGAGCCGGGCGGCGACCGTCTGCGGGAGTGGATTGACCGCTGCCCGAACCAGCTCTACTCGGCGCTCACCTTCCAGGGCGGCGCCGCCTGGCGCAAGCGCCTCCTCGACGAGATCGGCGACCAGGGCCCCGTGACGCAGCTCATCGGGCGCCGCTCCGATGAGGAGCTCGCCCGGCTGATGACCAACCTCGCCGGCCACGACCTGCCTTCGCTGCTGGCCGCCTTCGAGGCGGCGCAGAGCCATGACCGGCCGGTCGTCTTCATCGCCTACACGATCAAGGGCTTCGGGCTGCCGCTCGCCGGCCACAAGGACAACCATGCGGGCCTCCTCACCCCGGCGCAGATGGAGGGCTTCCGCAAGGCGATGGGCGTGCGCCCCGGCCACGAATGGGACCGGTTCGAGGGCCTCGACCTGCCGGAGGCCGATCTCCAGCGCTTTCTCGACCGCGTCCCCTTCAATGCGCAGGGATCGCGGCGGCTGGCCGCATCACGGGTCGCCGTCCCGGCCGACCTCGCCCTACCGCACCAGCCGGCACTCTCCACCCAGCAGGGCTTCGGCCTCATCCTCAACGAACTCGCTCGCTCCGATCACGCTCTCGCCGGGCGCATCGTGACGACCTCGCCGGACGTCACGGTCTCGACCAACCTCGGCCCCTGGGTGAACCGGCGCGGCCTCTTCGCCCGCCAGGCGATGGCCGACCTCTTCCGCAAGGAGCGCATTCCATCGACCTTCAACTGGGAGTTCTCGCCGCAGGGCCAGCACATGGAGCTCGGCATCGCCGAGATGAACCTGTTCATCCTGCTCTCGGCGCTGGGGCTGTCGCATTCCCTCTTCGGCGAGCGGCTTCTGCCCATCGGCACGCTCTACGATCCCTTCATCGCCCGGGGTCTCGATGCCCTCAACTACGCCTGCTACCAGGATGCGCGCTTCATCCTGGTCGCCACGCCCTCGGGCCTGACGCTGGCACCGGAGGGCGGCGCCCATCAGTCCATCGCCACCCCACTCGTCGGCATGGCGCAGGACGGGCTCGCCGCCTTCGAGCCGGCCTTCGTCGACGAGCTCGGCGTCATCCTGCGGTTCGCCTTCGACTACCTGCAGCGCGACGGGGAGGCAGGCGGACCGGAGGAGCGGGACGTCGAGGAAAGATCCTGGCTGCGCGACGAGACCGGGGGATCAGTCTACATGCGCCTCTCGACCCGCACGATCGAGCAGCCGCAGCGCGCCATGTCGCCCGAGCTGGCGCGGAACATCGTCAACGGGGCCTATTGGCTGCGCAAGCCGGGACCGAATGCGGACATCGTGGTCGCCTATGCGGGCGCGGTGGCGCCGGAGGCGATCGAGGCGGTCGGACTCATGGCCGAGGACAGGCGCGACGTCGGGCTCCTTGCCGTCACCTCGGCGGACCGGCTCAATGCTGGGTGGACGGCGGCCCAGCGCGCCCGCGAGCGCGGTCTCGTCCACGCCCGCAGCCATATCGAGCGTCTCATCGCCGACGTGCCACCCCATTGCGGCATCGTCACCGTGCTCGACGGCCACCCTGCAACGCTCGCCTGGCTCGGCTCCGTTCGCGGCCATCGCGTCCGGCCGCTCGGCGTCGAGCATTTCGGCCAGACCGGGACGCTCGCCGACCTCTATGGGCACTACGGGCTCGATGCCAACGCCATCGTCGCGGCCGCGCAGGCCCTCGTGCCCGGCCGGCCGATCCGGCATCTGAGAGCCCTGCCCTGACGCCCTGCAACAGGGCGGACCGCGTGGCGAACATGGTCACGATGTCGCGACATGCGCCGTGGCGCAGGCCGCGGCAAGCCAAGCCGGAGCGTGTTTAGATCACCCGAGGTAATCAAGCCCGTGGAACACCCGGGCCGCCTGGAGGTTTACTGGAGGTGCTGGCGCGCACCTCCGGCCGCAGGCCGAAGACGTAGCATCGCATTGTCGGCTGCCGGTGAGGCGCTGCCTGCAAAGGACGAACGACGATGCGCGGCCTTGCTCTTCCCCTCACGATCGCCCTCGCGGTCTCGCCCGCGAGCGCGATGGAACAGGCCGACAGCCTCGCCGTTCGGGTTGCCATCGAACAGCAGATGACCGCCTTGCAGCGCGACGACGCGCAGGCCGCCTTCGCCGCTGCCGCCCCCCAGCTGCGGCAGCAGTTCGCGGACAGCGAAAGCTTCATGCGCATGATCCACGAGCAGTTTCCGGTCATCGCACGGCCGCAGATCGTCTCCTTCGGAGACCTGCGCCACACGTCCTATGGTCTGGCGCAACTGCTCAATCTGGTCGACGAGCGCGGAGAGCCGTGGATCGCCCTCTTCCTGATGGATCGCGGCGAGGACGGCGTCTGGCGGGTCGCCAATGTCGTGACCGTACGCCTGCCCAGCCTGCCGGCGTAACGAAGTCTTGAGCGGATCTGAAAACGGCCGAGAGATCGGACTATATTCTCTCATGGAGATAATTTTCTCCACGAGAGTGCGCGGGAGGCCGCCATGCGTGCCCCCATCCTGGACATCGCCGCTACGATCCCGGCGCTTGTCGCCGTTCAGACCTGCCCGACACCGGCGCAATCGGCGGATCGAGAGGACGTGCGGCTCCTCATCGAGGCGCAGATCGCAGCCTTCCAGCGGGACGACGCCGCGGCAGCCTTTTCCCTCGCCTCGCCGGGAATTCGCGAGCGATTCAGCGATCCCGACACGTTCCTCATGATGGTGCGGCTCAATTACCACGCCGTCTATCGCCCGAAGCTCGTCTTCTTCGCGAACTATCGCGAGGTCGACCAGGGAGCGCTCCAGAGTGTACGCATCGTCGACGAGGAGGGCGACGGCTGGCTCGCCATCTTCCAGCTCGAGCGCGTGGAAGGCGCATGGGCCGTCGCCGGCTGCATCCTCATCAAGATGCCGAGTGAACGAGCGTAGCGGGCTCCCCTTGCCCGTCCTCCCCGCGCGCCCAGCCCTGCTTCGTCTCGGCGATGAAGTCGTCCAGACGTCCCTCGGCGATGGCTTTGCGCAAGCCCGCCATCAGGTCCTGGTAGTAGGCGAGATTGTTCCAGGTGAGCAGCATCATCCCGAGGATCTCGCCGGCCTTCACGAGATGGTGCAGATAGGCGCGGGAGTAGGTATTGGCCGCAACGCAACCCGAGTCCGGGTCGAGCGGCCGGGGATCTTCCGCATGCTTCGCATTGCGCAGATTGACCTTGCCGAACCGCGTGTAGGCGAGGCCGTGACGCCCGGCACGGGTCGGCATCACGCAGTCGAACATGTCGATGCCACGCCGCACCGCCTCGACGATATCGTCCGGCGTACCGACGCCCATGAGATAGCGCGGCTTGTTTGCGGGCAGCTCCGGCACGACGACGTCGAGCATGCGCAGCATGACGTTCTGCGGCTCGCCCACGGCGAGCCCGCCGACGGCGTAGCCCTTCAGATCCATGTCGACGAGCGCCCTGGCGCTCTCGACGCGCAGGCGCTCCACCGCCCCGCCCTGGACGATGCCGAACACCGCCCGTTCCGGCTGCTCGCCGAAAGCCACCCGGCATCGCTCCGCCCAGCGCAGCGACAGCCGCATCGCCCGCTCGGCCTCCTCATCCGAACAGGGCAGTCGCACGCATTCGTCGAGCTGCATCTGGATGTCGGCGCCGAGCAGGCCCTGGATCTCGATCGACCGCTCCGGCGTGAGTTCGTAGGTCGAGCCGTCCAGATGCGACTGGAAGGTGACGCCCGTCTCGTCGATCTTGCGCAGCTGGGCCAGCGACATGACCTGGAACCCGCCGGAATCCGTGAGGATCGGATAGGGCCAGTTCATGAAGCGGTGCAGTCCGCCGAGCGCGGCCACGCGCTCCGCCCCCGGGCGCAGCATCAGGTGGTAGGTGTTGCCGAGCACCACGTCGGCGCCGAGCGCCTTCACCTGCTCGGGATACATCGCCTTGACCGTCGCCGCCGTGCCAACGGGCATGAAGGCCGGTGTGCGGATGACGCCGCGCGGCATGCGGATCTCGCCGGTGCGGGCCGTGCCGTCCGTCCTGACGAGGGAAAAGGTGAAGCGCTCGCTCATGCATGGCCCCTGGCGACCCGGCTCGGCGGACAACTCCTATCCGTTAGGCCGGATTGTCTGATAAGTCATTGATCCTATGAACCAATTCACCCTGATATGGGGATCCCGTCGGGCTGCCCGCCTTCGCCCGGGGCGCGGAACAGGAGCCCCGCGTCCCCATAGGAATAGAAGCGATAGCCGTTGTCGATCGCGTGGCCGTAGGCCTGCGTCATGACATCGATGCCGCAGAAGGCGCAGACGAGCATGAACAGCGTCGAGCGCGGCAGATGGAAATTCGTCATCAGCACGTCGACGGCCCGGAAGCGATAGCCTGGCGTGATGAAGATGTCGGTGTCGCCGCTCCAGGCCGCGAAGCTGCCGTCGGGTCGCGCGGCGCTTTCGAGGAGGCGCAGGCTGGTGGTGCCGACGGCGACGATGCGTCCGCCGCTCGCGCGCGCCGCGTTCAGCACCTCGGCCGTGGCGGCGTCGATCATGCCCCATTCGGCATGCATCTTGTGCTCGGACGTGTCCTCGCCCTTCACCGGCAGGAAGGTGCCGGCTCCCACGTGCAGGGTGACGAAGCGGCACCCGATGCCCCGCGCCTCGAGGCGGCGGAACAGGTCGTCCGTGAAATGCAGGCCCGCGGTCGGCGCGGCGACGGCGCCCTCGTGGCGCGCATAGACCGTCTGATAGTCATGCAGATCCGCCGCGTCGTCCGCGCGTTTCGAGGCGATGTAGGGCGGCAGCGGCATGTGGCCGATGCGCGCGATGGCCTCGTCGAGCACCGGGCCCGCAAAGGCGAAGCGCAGCATCACCTCACCGGCCTCGCCCCGCTCCTCCACCTCGGCGTCGAGGGCCCCCAGGAGGCAGGCCGTGCTTTCGGCATCCTCGCCGAAGCGGATGCGGTCGCCGACCCCGAGCCGCTTCGCGGGCCGCGCGAAGGCGCGCCACCGGTCTGCCGCCTCGCGCTTGTGCAATGTCACCTCGATGCGCGAAACGTTCTCCCCGCGGGCCCGCAGGCCGACGAGCCGCGCGGGAATGACGCGGGTGTCGTTGAGCACCAGCACGTCCCCGGGCGCGAGCAGATCCGGCAGATCGCGTACGACGCGGTCGTCGAGCCGGGGCGTGGCGTCAGGCCGCACGACGAGCATCCGCGCTGCGTCGCGCGGATGCACCGGGCGCAGGGCGATGCGGTCCTCGGGCAGGTGGAAATCGAAGAGGTCGACGCGCATGGCCTATCGGGATTGATGACGGCACGCTTTTGGCGTGACCGGCCGCGTCGGGTCAACCGCCCGCGGGTTCGCCGGCGCTCGATGCTGCGTCCCGCGCAGTCCGGCGGGGGCGCATGCCGATGCGCGGCCATCCGGTAGCCGGGTCGACGAGAATCGCGGCCCCGGCGGGGGACGGCGACGCCGCCGGCCCGGGCGGGCGGCGCGCTCACACCGTTGCAGCGCTGCAGGTGCCGGCGGCGCGTCTCAGGCGACGTCCGCGGCCACGCGCATGGAGATGATGCTGTCGGGATCGCGCACGGGCTCGCCGCGCTTGACCTTGTCGACATTCTCCATGCCTTCCACCACCTTGCCCCACACCGTGTACTGCCGGTCGAGGAAGCGGGCGTCGTCGAAACAGATGAAGAACTGCGAATTGGCCGAATGCGGATATTGCGTGCGCGCCATGGAGCAGGTGCCACGCACATGCGGCTCGGTGTTGAACTCGGCCTGGAGGTCCGGCAGGTCCGAGCCGCCGGTGCCGGTGCCGTGCGGACAGCCGCACTGCGCCATGAAGCCCTCGATCACGCGGTGGAAGACGATGCCGTCGTAAAAGCCGCGACGCGCGAGCTCCTTGATGCGCTCGACATGCCTGGGGGCGAGATCGGGGCGCAGCTCGATGACGACGCGGCCCTTGGTCGTCTCCATGATGATCGTGTTTTCGGGATCGGTCGCCATCTCTGTCTCTCCTGGTCACTCGCGCCATCCCGCGCCGTCGCCGGACGGCGGACATGAGATGACGAAGCCTCTCTTACTTCGCGTCGGCCGCGAGCTGCATCTTCACGATCTTGTCGGGATTCTTGACCATGCCGTTGGCGGCCTTGTCCCCCTTCTTGATCTTGTCCACCACCTCCATGCCGGAAGTCACCTCGCCGATGACAGTGTACTGGCCGTTCAGGAACGAGCCCTCGGCAAACATGATGAAGAACTGTGAATTGGCCGAGTTCGGGTCGCTCGCGCGCGCCATGCCGACCGTGCCGCGCTTGAAGGGCTCCCGTGAGAACTCGGCGGGCAGGTTCGGCAGATCGGACTTGCCGGTGCCCGTCCCCGTGGGGTCGCCCGTCTGGGCCATGAAGCCTTCGATCACACGATGGAAGCCGACGCCGTCGTAGAAGCCGCGCTTCGTCAGCGTCTTGATCTGCTCGGCGTGTTTCGGCGCGAGATCCGGCCTCAGGTGGATGGTGACGCGACCATCCTTGGTATCGAGGTAGATCGTGTTCTGCGGGTCGGCCTTCGCAGCCTGGGCCATCGCCGGGGCGACGGCGGCCGCCGCCAGGGCGGCACCGAGGGCGAGCGCGATCGTCAAACGCTGCATGGAATGTCCTTCTCCACGGAATGTCGCACCGCCTCAGCGGCGCGCGAATTTTTCCCGAAGCCGGGCGGCGACTGCGCCCGGCACGAAGCGCGAGATGTCGCCGCCCATCGCCGCTATCTGGCGCACGAGCGTGGCGGTGATGGGGCGCACCATGGGGGAGGCCGGCAGAAACACGGTCTGCACGTCGGGCGCCATCACCTCGTTCATGCCCGCCATCTGCATCTCGTAGTCGAGGTCGGTGCCGTCGCGCAGCCCGCGGATGAACAGCGTGGCCCCGGCGCGGCGCGCCGCGTGCACGGCGAGATCGTCGAAGGTGATGACGTCGAGGGCGGTGTTCGTTTCCCTCGCGATCGGCGTGCAGGCCTCGTTGAGCATATCGGCCCGCTCCTCGGCGGTGAACAGCGGCGCCTTGCCGGGGTGGATGCCGATGGCGAGCACGAGCCTGTCCGCGAACCGGCAGGCGTTGCGGATGACGTCCAGATGCCCGTTGGTGACGGGATCGAACGAGCCGGCGTAGAGGGCGGTGCGCGTCATGCTCAAGCCTTAACCGGTCGCCTCGGGAAGGGCAATTTGCGGGCGGTGGCCCCCTCCCGTCGGAGAGGGCCATGACGGGGTGGCGCAGGGCGCGCGGCTCAGGCCTCTGCCTCGCCGCCGTCTTCGTCGTCGCCCTCCTCGCTGATGCGCTCCACGGAAACGACGTGCTCGTCATCGGCTGTGTTGAAGATGATGACGCCCTGCGTGGCACGCCCGACGACGCGGATGCCGTCGACCGGGCAACGGATGAGCTGGCCGCCGTCCGTGACCAGCATGATCTGGTCCGTGTGCTCCACGGGGAAGGAGGCGACGAGCGCGCCGTTGCGCTCGTTCACCGCCATGGCGACGATGCCTTTGCCGCCGCGTCCGGTGACGCGGTACTCGTAGGCCGACGTGCGCTTGCCGTAGCCATTGGCCGAGAGCGTGAGCACGAACTGCTCCGCCGCGCCGAGGGCGGCGTATCTGTCCTGGCCGAGCGCGATCTCGCTCGTCACCTCGGCGTCGGCCTCGGCGGCAGCCGTCTCCTCGGCGCCCTCCCCGTTCGCCTCGCCGGTGACGGCTCGCCGCGCCGCGCTCGCGAGCCTGAGATAGGCCGCACGTTCGTCGGCGGTGGCCTCCACGTGGCGCAGGATCGCCATCGAGATCACGCTGTCGCCGCTGGCGAGGTTGATGCCGCGAACGCCGGTGGAATCGCGTCCCTTGAAGACGCGCACCTCCGGCACCGCGAAGCGGATGCACTGCCCGCCGGCCGTCGTCAGCAGCACGTCGTCGTGCTCGGTGCAGATCTGCACGTCGACGATGGCGTCGCCCTCGTCGAGCTTCATCGCGATCTTGCCGGCGCGGTTCACCTGCACGAAGTCGGACAGCTTGTTGCGCCGCACGCTGCCGCTCTTCGTGGCGAACATCACGTCGAGCGTCCCCCAGCTGGCCTCGTCCTCCGGCAACGGCATGATCGTGGTGATGCGCTCGCCCTGTTCGAGCGGCAGCATGTTGACGAGGGCCTTGCCGCGCGCGTTGGGAGCCGCGAGCGGCAGGCGCCAGACCTTCTCCTTGTAGACCTGGCCGTGCGAGGAGAAGAACAGCACCGGCGTATGCGTGTTGGCGACGAAGAGGCGCGTGACGAAATCCTCGTCGCGCGTCTGCATGCCGGAGCGTCCCTTGCCGCCGCGCCGCTGCGCCCGGTAGGTCGTGAGCGGCACGCGCTTGATGTAGCCGGCGTGGGACACGGTGACCACCATGTCCTCGCGCTGGATCAGGTCCTCGTCCTCGACGTCCGCCGCCCAATCGAGGATCTCGGTGCGGCGCGGCATCGCGAAGGCAGCCTTCACCGCACCGAGTTCGTCCTTGACGATGCCGAGGATGCGCACGCGCGAACGCAGGATGTCGAGATAGTCCGCGATCTCCGCGGCGAGCTTGTTGAGCTCCTCCGCCACCTCGTCGCGACCGAGCGCGGTGAGCCGCTGCAGGCGCAGGTCGAGGATGGCGCGGGCCTGCGTTTCGGACAGGTGGTAGGTCCCGTCCTCGTTCACGCGGTGGCGCGGATCGTCGATGAGCGCGATCAGCGGCGCCACGTCCCGCGCCGGCCAGGCGCGCGCCATCAGCGCCTCGCGCGCAGCGTTCGGATCGGGCGCCGTGCGGATGAGGTGGATGACCTCGTCAATGTTCGCCACTGCGATCGCGAGGCCGACGAGCACGTGGGCGCGATCGCGTGCCTTGCCGAGCAGGAACTTGGTGCGCCGCGACACGACCTCCTCGCGGAAGTCGACGAAGGCGCGGATCATGTCGGAAAGGGCAAGGAGCTCGGGCCGCCCGCCGTTCAGCGCCACCAAATTGGCGCCGAAGGTCGTCTGCATCGGCGTGTAGCGGTAGAGCTGGTTCAGCACGACGTCGGCCACCGCATCACGCTTCAGCTCGATGACGATGCGCATGCCGTCGCGGTCGGATTCGTCGCGCAGGTCGGCGATGCCCTCGATGCGCTTGTCGCGGACGAGCTCGGCGATCTTCTCGATGAGCGAGGCCTTGTTCACCTGATACGGGATCTCGGTGACGATGATCGCCTCGCGGTCCTTGCGAATCTCCTCCACCGTGCTCTTGGCGCGCATCACGATGGAGCCGCGCCCGGTGGCATAGGCCGAGCGGATGCCGGCCCGCCCGAGAATGGCGCCGGCGGTCGGAAAATCGGGGCCTGGGACGATCTCGATCAGCTCGTCGAGCCCGATCTCGGGATTGTCGATATAGGCAACGCAGGCGTCGACGATCTCGCCGAGATTGTGGGGCGGGATGTTGGTCGCCATGCCGACGGCGATGCCACCGGCGCCGTTCACGAGAAGGTTCGGGAAGCGCGCCGGCAGGACCGACGGCTCCTTCTCGGTGTTGTCGTAGTTGTCCTGGAAATCGACGGTATCCTTGTCGATGTCCTCGAGGAGTTGCATCGCCGCCTTGGCGAGGCGCGACTCGGTGTACCGCATGGCCGCCGGCGGATCCCCGTCGACCGAGCCGAAATTGCCCTGCCCGTCGACGAGCGGCAGGCGCATGGAGAAGTCCTGCGCCATGCGCACGAGGGCGTCGTAGATCGACTGGTCGCCGTGCGGGTGGTACTTACCGATGACGTCGCCGACGATGCGCGCCGACTTGCGGTAGGGCTTGTCCGGCGTGTAGCCGTTCTCGTTCATCGAGAAGAGAATGCGCCGGTGCACCGGCTTCAGGCCGTCGCGCACGTCCGGCAGGGCGCGGCTCACGATCACGCTCATGGCGTAATCGAGATAGCTGCGCTTCATCTCGTCGGTGATGGAGACGGGCTTGATGTCGGTGCCGGGATGGCCGGAGCCGGCCGTCGGCTTGTCGTCGTCGTTCGCCAAGTTTCTCGTCCGGAGTCGTTCGTACGACGGGGTCGAAGGGGAGGTTTCGGTCTAGCCCATCTCGGCGCAAAAGGCCATAGTCCAGACGCCCCGGCGCACCGACGATTCATGAGCCGTGCCAGATACTTGGGCCGGCGCGTCATTTCGCGGCCGTGCGGTCTCGGCCCGATCCCGCCCAATCGGCGCCGCATCGGCGACTCGACCACCGGCTGCGTCGGAAGGCTTCTCGCCCCACGCCCCCGCCCGCGATCACCGGCCGTCGGCGCGCGCGACGGGGACGGATGGCAGTCTTGCCCCGCCGGGCTTGTGGCAACGGGGCCATTGGCGACGCATGCCCTTCCCGCCGCCTGCACGACGCGGCATCATGCCCGCAGGCCGACGCGTTGTGGGAGGGGGTGGCCGGTGCTCGACTTTCTGGCCTCGACGCTGGTGACGCTCCTCGTCACGCTGGACCCGCCCGGCCTCGCCCCGATCTTCCTGAGCGTCACGCGCGGCATGACGGCGGCGCAGCGGCGGGCGGTTGCCGTACGCGCCTGTCTCATCGCCTTCGGCATCATGGCCTTCTTCGGCTTCGGCGGCGATGCGCTGCTCGCCGCGCTCGGCATCGGTCTGCCGGCCTTCCGCATCGCCGGCGGCCTGCTGCTCTTCTGGATCGCCTTCGAGATGGTCTTCGAGCTGCGCACAGCCAGGAAGGCGGAGACGGCGGAGACGGCCATCACCAAGGATCACATTCACAATGTGGCGGCCTTCCCCCTCGCCATCCCGCTGCTCGCGGGCCCCGGCGCCATCACGGCCACGATCCTGCTCGCCGGACGCGCCGCGGGCGACCCCTGGAAGCTCGGCATCCTCCTCGCCACCGTCGCGGCGGGGCTCCTCTCCTGCCTCGTCGTCTTCTTCCTGGCACAGCCCATCTCGCGCCTCCTCGGCACAACGGGCAACATCGTCCTGACCCGCCTCCTCGGCGTCATCCTCGCGGCGCTCGCCGTCCAGTTCGTCATCGACGGCGCGCTGGCCATCGCGCGAGGCTGACAGCGCCCGACAATAAAAAATCGCCGCGCCTCGAGGCGCGGCGGCATGTGCAGGCGAGCCCTTCGGACGCGGATCAGGCGAGCGTCTCGAGCAGGCGCTCCATCAGGCGCGCGCGCGGCACGAGCGACGAGATGAGCCCGTATTCGTGCAGCGTATGCGCACCGTCGCCGTCGATGCCGAGGCCATCGAGTGTCGGCACGCCGAGCGCGGCGGTGAAATTGCCGTCTGCACCACCGCCCGTCATCGGCGAGTCCTCGAGCTCGAAGCCGATATCGCGGGCGAGGCCCTGGGCATGGACAAGCAGCTGCTCGATCTCCGGCGTCTTGGTATAGGGCGGGCGGTTCATGCCGCCCGTCACGCTCACCTTCACGTCCGGGTCGACCGCCTTCAGCGCCAGGATCGCGGCCGCCGCCGCCTCGCCGTCGGCGACATTCGTCACGCGCAGGTCGACCGAGAAATAGGCGTGGTGCGGAATGACGTTGGGAGCAGTGCCGCCCGACATGAGTCCGACCGTCGTCGTGATGCCGCGCGCATAGTCCGTCAGCCCCTCGACGGCGAGGATCTGGCGCGCGGCCTCGCGGATGGCGCTGCGCCCGTCCTGGTGGCGCGCGCCCGAATGCGCCGGGCGGCCCGTGACATGCACCTCGAAGCGCCCGACGCCCTTGCGCGCGGTGACGATCTTGCCGCCGTCGCGCGCCGGTTCGGTGACGAGCGCGAAGGCCGCACGCCGCGCCTCGTCCTCGATCAGCTCGCGCGTCGTCGGGCTGCCGATCTCCTCGTCGGGCGTGAAGAGGAAGGTCATGGGCAGCCGCGCGCCGTCGCGCGCCGCCACGCGCTTGAAGGCCTGCAGGGCGAGAAAGGCGCCGCCCTTCATGTCGTAGACACCGGGCCCGTAGAGACGGTCGCCGTCGCGGCGCAGCGGCAGCGGGCCGTCGATGGTGCCGAGCGGATGCACGGTATCGACATGCGACATGACGAGAATGCCGCGCGCATCGCGCTGCGGACCGGCGCGCACGACGAGCGTGTCACCGAGGCCGTTCCTGCCCGGCAGACGCTCCAGTCCCACCGGCAGCCCGTCGAATTCCTGGGCCACGAGGTCGAGCATGCGATTGACCGCCGCGGTCTCCCGCGTGGGGCTCTCCGCCAGGATCCAGCGCGACAGCCCCTCGACCATCGATGCCTCGTCGAGATCCTCCTCGACGGCCAGTTCGCACACCGCCATTGCCTTGTTTCCTGTTCCAGACCACCGAACACGGCCCGGCTACGGCGCCGAAAGCCCGCGCTCTTCCCAGGTCCTGCCAGACGCGTCCGAACCGGCCGAACAGGACCGCCCTGTGCCGCCGCGCCCTTCGCATCCATCCGGCGGCACGATGCCGCCCGTCGGGCTCCCCCCTCCGCGCGACATCGACGCCATTGGATAGCACCATCGGCTGAAGGCGACCTGAACGGCCGCAGCCGCGGTGCCGCGGAAGCGCCGCCCACGGGCACGCAACGCTTATATGTCACGGCTGGAGGGGCGAAAAGATAGTCGGCGCAATGCAGCGCCCCGCGCCCCGGGGGCGCCGTCGCGGCGGCTGAGGCTCAGAACGGAATGTCGTCGTCGAGGTCGTTCGGGAATTTCGAACCGCCGGAAGCGGCGGCCGGCCGCCGCTCCATCGGCGAGGAGCGGCCGAAGTCGCCGCCACGACCGCCGCTGTAGCCGAGGGATCCGCCCTCCTCCTCCCCGGCGAGATCGCCGCCGCCGTTGCGGCTGTCGAGGATGGTGAGCTCGCCGCGGAAGCGCTGCAGCACGACCTCCGTCGTGTAGCGCTCCTGGCCGTCCTTGTCCTGCCACTTGCGCGTCTGGAGCTGGCCTTCGATATAGACCTTCGAACCCTTCTTCAGATACTGCTCGGCGACGCGCGCCAGGTTCTCGTTGAAGATCACGACGTTGTGCCACTCGGTGCGCTCGCGCCTTTCGCCGGAGGCCTTGTCGCGCCAGGTTTCCGACGTGGCGATGCGCAGGTTGACGACCGGCTCGCCCGAATTCAGCCGCCGTGTCTCGGGGTCGCGCCCGAGATTGCCGACCAGAATGACCTTGTTCACGCTACCGGACATGCCGACCTCCTGCTGCCGTGCCGAACCTTAAACCAGACTGCCCCCGGACGTCGAAACCTGCAGGAGCCGAGCAGGGCTCCATTGTCCACAGTTGCTTGGTTTTATGTTCCCGATATGTTCTTATCGTGACGACTCGCCGCGCACAAGTCGCCGCACTCTCATGTCAACAGTTGTCAGCAGGGCGGGCATAAGAGCGATCGTCTCGCGCCTGCCGGCGGACGAACGACCACAGAAGTGAGCCATGGCATCGATCGACGATCTGTTCGACCGCGGACATGAAGCCGACGCCGACGCGCGCGTCATCGCCGTCCGCGGCGCGCGCGAGCACAATCTGAAGAATATCGACCTGGTGATCCCGCGGGATCGGCTGGTCGTGTTCACCGGTCTGTCGGGCTCGGGCAAGTCCTCGCTCGCCTTCGACACCATCTATGCCGAGGGCCAGCGGCGCTACGTGGAATCCCTGTCGGCCTATGCCCGGCAGTTCCTGGAGATGATGCAGAAGCCGGACGTCGACCAGATCGACGGCCTGTCGCCCGCCATCTCCATCGAGCAGAAGACGACGTCGAAGAACCCGCGCTCCACCGTCGGCACGGTCACCGAGATCTACGACTACATGCGCCTGCTCTGGGCGCGCGCCGGCGTGCCCTACTCGCCGGCGACCGGGCTGCCGATCGAGAGTCAGACGGTGAGCCAGATGGTCGACCGGGTGCTCGCCCTGCCGGAGAAGACGCGCCTCTATCTCCTCGCGCCGGTGGTGCGCGGCCGCAAGGGCGAATACCGCAAGGAGCTCGCCGATTTCCTGAAGCGCGGCTTCCAGCGCGTGAAGATCGACGGCAGCTATTACGAGATCGACGACGCGCCGGCACTCGACAAGAAGCTGAAGCACGACATCGACGTGGTGGTGGACCGCATCGTGGTGCGCCCCGACATCGCCTCGCGCTTGTCCGAATCCCTCGAGACGGCGCTCGAACTCACCGACGGCATCGCGGTGGTCGAATATGCCGACGAGACGGACGTGAAGGGGGCGCCCAGGCGCACCGTCTTCTCCTCCAAATTCGCCTGCCCCGTCTCGGGCTTCACCATCCCCGAGATCGAGCCGCGCCTGTTCTCCTTCAACAACCCGCACGGCGCCTGCCCGGCCTGCGATGGCCTGGGCAGCGAGATGCGCATCGATCCCGACCTCGTGGTGCCGGACGAGACGCAGACGCTCCGCGGCGGCGCCATCGCGCCCTGGGCGAAGTCCACCTCGCCCTACTACGGCCAGACGCTCGAGGCGCTTGGCCGGCACTACGGCTTTGCCGTCACGAGCCGCTGGGCGGACCTGCCCGAGAAGGCGCGGCAGGTCATCCTCTACGGCACCGGCGACGAGGCCGTGCGCTTCGCCTATGACGACGGTCTGCGCTCCTACGAGGTGAAGAAGCCCTTCGAGGGCGTCGTCAACAACCTGCAGCGCCGCTGGAAGGAGACCGAAAGCGACTGGGCGCGCGAGGAGATCAGCCGCTTCATGGGCGAGACGCCCTGCGCCGCCTGTGGCGGCCATCGTCTCAAGCCGGAGGCGCTCGCCGTCAAGATCAACGGCCTGCACATCGGCGAGGTCGGGCAGATGTCGGTGCGCGAAGCGCTCGCCTGGTTCGAGGCCGCGCCGCAGCACATGTCCGCGAAGCAGAACGAGATCGCCGGCCGGATCCTGAAGGAGATCCGCGAACGGCTCGTCTTCCTCCTCGATGTCGGCCTCGACTATCTGACCCTGTCACGGTCGTCCGGCACGCTTTCGGGCGGCGAGAGCCAGCGCATCCGCCTCGCCTCCCAGATCGGCTCGGGCCTCACGGGCGTCCTCTATGTGCTCGACGAGCCGTCGATCGGGCTCCACCAGCGCGACAACGACCGTCTCCTGCAGACCCTGAAGCGGCTGCGCGACCTCGGCAACACGGTCATCGTCGTCGAGCACGACGAGGACGCGATCCTGACCGCCGACCATGTGGTCGACGTCGGCCCGGGCGCCGGCATCCACGGCGGGCGCATCGTCGCCCAGGGCACGCCGGCGGACATTCTCGCCAATCCGAAATCCCTCACGGGCAAATATCTCAAGGGCGAGCTCAGCGTACCGGTGCCGGCCAAGCGGCGCAGGCCGCAGAAGGGCCGCATGCTCAGGCTCGTCGGGGCGCGCGGGAACAACCTGAAGGACGTCACCGTCGAGATCCCGCTCGGCACCTTCACCTGCATCACCGGCGTGTCGGGGGGCGGCAAGTCCACCCTCATCATCGACACGCTCTACAAGGCGGTGGCGCGGCGCCTCAACGGCGCCATCGAGCACCCCGCCCCCTTCGACCGCATCGAGGGCCTCGAACATCTCGACAAGGTCATCGACATCGACCAGTCGCCGATCGGCCGCACCCCGCGCTCGAACCCGGCCACCTATACCGGGGCCTTCACGCCGATCCGCGAGTGGTTCGCCGGCCTGCCCGAGGCCAAGGCGCGCGGCTACCAGCCGGGGCGCTTCTCCTTCAACGTCAAGGGCGGGCGCTGCGAGGCCTGCCAGGGCGACGGCGTCATCAAGATCGAAATGCACTTCCTGCCGGATGTCTACGTCACCTGCGACGTCTGCCGCGGCAAGCGCTACGACCGCGAGACGCTGGAAGTGAAATATCGCGAGAAGTCCATCGCCGACGTGCTCGACATGACGGTCGAGGAGGCGAAGGAGCTGTTCAAGGCGGTGCCGGCCATCCGCGACAAGATGGAGACGCTCGCGCGCGTCGGCCTCGACTACGTCAAGGTCGGCCAGCAGGCCACGACGCTGTCGGGCGGCGAAGCGCAGCGCGTCAAGCTGTCCAAGGAGCTCTCCAAGCGCGCCACCGGCCGCACGCTCTACATCCTCGACGAGCCGACCACGGGGCTGCACTTCCACGACGTCGCCAAGCTCATGGAGGTGCTGCACGAGCTCGTCGAGCAGGGCAATACCGTCGTCGTCATCGAGCACAATCTCGAGGTCATCAAGACGGCCGACTGGATCATCGACATGGGGCCGGAAGGTGGCGACGGCGGCGGCACCATCGTGGCGCAGGGCACGCCCGAGGACGTGTGCAAGGTCGCCGCGAGCTACACCGGCCGTTATCTCAAGGAGGTTCTGGCGCGCCGCCCCCTGCGCAAGAGGACCGAAGCGGCGGAATGACGGCCTCGCCGGCGGCCGCTCGCCCGCGGCATGCGGGAGCAAGAGCGCTCATGCTTGAGTACCCCTGCGCCGCTGGCAGCCAACTCCCCTCGCCCCGTGCCTGCCCCGCCCCCGGCTGACGGCGAGCCACCGGCAGCCGGGGCCTCGTGCTGCCTGACGGCCCCTGCAACCCACCGGCGGAACCCTTCGCATGTGCAGCAATGCAGGCCGTCAGGGTGCCCTGAGATCAAGGCATCGCCGAAGGAACAGGCAGATCCGTGCCTCGATTCTTAACCGTTTGCCAACGCGTTATGCACGGCGTGCGGGGCTGACATACGATCTTCCCGCTCCTCAGCGTGCGCTGCCGCACATATATGCTGCACCGCAACAACTAATGTGTGTCCAGTTCGGCGGGGCCAACGGGAACCGGCCCGGCCGCAAGAATAGGAGAGCCCCATGTTCGTGTCCTACATTCTCGCCAAGATCAAAGCGTACCTTCGCTACCGCGAGACCGTCCGCGAGCTGTCGCGTCTGTCCGACCGCGAGCTCAACGACCTCGGCATCTCGCGCTGGGACATTCCCTTCGTCGCGAAGCGGCACGCCAGCGCCTGACACCCACCCGTCAGCGCCGCCTGATCGAAACGCCCGCCGCTTCGGCGGGCGTTCGTGTTCGTGGACCCTTCCTGCCCTGACGGAGAGCGTCCACGCATCCGCTTGACGCCCGCCGGCGCGGCGGACACATAAGCAGCATGACGCACAAACCCGTTCACGTCGTCGGCGGCGGCCTCGCCGGCTCCGAAGCTGCGTGGCAGCTCGCGCAGGCGGGCATTCCCGTCGTGCTGCACGAGATGCGGCCGCAGGTGATGACGCCGGCGCACAAGACGCAGGGGCTTGCCGAGCTCGTCTGCTCCAATTCATTCCGCTCCGACGATGCCGAGACGAATGCGGTCGGCCTCCTGCATCAGGAGATGCGCCGCCTTGGCTCGCTCATCATGGCCAAGGGCGACGCGCACCAGGTGCCCGCCGGCGGCGCTCTCGCGGTCGACCGCGAGGGCTTCTCGGAGGCCGTCACGGCCGCGCTCGCGGGCCATCCGCTCGTCACCATCGAACGCGGCGAGATCGCCGGCCTGCCACCCGAGGACTGGGATTCGGTCATCGTCGCGACCGGCCCCCTCACCTCGCCGGCCCTCGCCGAGGCCGTGCTCGGCCTGACCGGCGAACGGGCGCTCGCCTTTTTCGATGCCATTGCCCCCATCGTCTATCGCGACTCGATCGACATGCATGTCGCCTGGGCCCAGTCACGCTACGACAAGGCGGGCCCGGGAGGTACCGGCGCCGACTACATCAACTGCCCGCTGACGAGGGATCAGTACGAGGGCTTCGTGCGCGCCCTCCTCGACGGTGAGAAGACCGAATTCCACGAGTGGGAGAAGGACACGCCCTATTTCGATGCCTGCCTGCCGGTCGAAGTCATGGCCGAGCGCGGCCCCGAGACGCTGCGGCACGGGCCAATGAAGCCCGTCGGCCTCACGAACCCGCACCAGCCGGACGTCAAGCCCTACGCCGTCGTCCAGCTCAGGCAGGACAATGCGCTCGGCACCCTGTTCAACATGGTCGGCTTCCAGACCAAGCTGAAATATGCCGAACAGGTGCGGATCTTCCGCACGATCCCGGGCCTCGAGAAGGCGGAATTCGCCCGCCTCGGCGGGCTTCACCGCAACACCTTCCTCAACTCCCCCAAGCTGCTCGACCGCACGTTGCGCCTGAAGGCCGCGCCGCGCCTGCGCTTCGCCGGCCAGGTCACCGGCTGCGAGGGCTATGTGGAGAGCGCGGCGGTCGGTCTCATCGCCGGGCGCTTCGCCGCGGCCGAGCGGCTCGGCCGGCCCCTCTCCCCGCCACCCGCCACCACGGCGCTCGGTGCGCTTCTCAACCACATCACCGGCGGTCATATCGAGACGATCGACACCGGGCCCCAGTCCTATCAGCCGATGAACGTCAACTTCGGCCTCTTCCCGCCGCTCGCGCGGGCGCCGAAGGGTGAAGGCGGCAAGCGGCTGCGCGGCAAGGAGAAGACGCTCGCCAAGAAACGTGCGCTCACCGACCGCGCCCGCGCCGATCTCGCCGCCTGGATCGAGGGCGGCGAAGGCCGCGCGGCCGCGGAGTAGATCGAGCGGCCGATCCCCGTACCCTGCTGCGCGCCTCAGGCGAAACGGCGCGCGGCGCGCCAGAGAATCCACTGCTTGCGCCATTGCGGCAGGTCGACCACCATGCGGAAGGGGTCGTAGTCGCGCCGCTCCATCCGCGCGAGATAGGCCGGAACGAGCGCGAGCGGCAGGAGAGCGGCGCGCACCGCCATCGGCAACGCTGGCAGGAGCGCGGCCGCCTGCTCGTAGTGGCCTCGAGCCGCCAGCCGCATCTCGCCGAGCGCGGCCGCGAGGCCCGGGCCGCCCCGCCCTGAGACAACGTCGTCGCGCGTCACGCCAGACCGGGCGAGCACGTCCATCGGCACGTAGAGCTGCCCCCGCGCCGCATGCCAGGGAAAGGCGCGCAGGAGCCCGGTGATGGCATAGGCGACACCTGCGTGACCGGCGGCATCCGCCGGCCCGGAATCGGCCCCGTCAGCGAGCACGAGGCTCGCGAGCCGCATGAGGGCCGACGAGGTCTCGCCGCAATAGCCCTCCAGGTCACCCAGGCTCGGCATCGGGTCGTCGTAGAGGTCGAAGACGCGCGCGTCGACGAGATCGCGGAACGCCTGCACCGGCAGCCGATACCGCGCAATGGTCGCCATGAGGGCCGCCGCCACCGGATGCGCGGCGGTCCCTCCCAGGGGCCCTTGGCCCAAGGCATCGCGCCACCACTGCAGGCGGACCTCGCCCGGCATCGGATCGCTGACGACTTCGCGCACGCGCGCGATCTCGTGGCTGAAGGCATAGATCGCGAAAAGATGCGGGCGCTTGTCGGCGGGCGCGAAGAGCGTGGCGAAATACCGGTCGCGATCGCCGTCCCGCACCAGCCCCTCGCAGTGCGCATAGGCCCAGGCAAGGGCGCCATCAGCGCTGGGGCTGTCGCTCGTCGTCATGCAAAGCTCCGAGTCCGGCAGGCGAAGGCGGCTGCGCCCGCCGCCCGCGTCAGGCGACGGCGATGAGCGCCGCCGCCACCCGGCGCCCCTCCGCCAGCAGGACGTTGTAG
This sequence comes from Chelatococcus albus, assembly GCF_030067675.1. Classification (GTDB taxonomy): domain Bacteria; phylum Pseudomonadota; class Alphaproteobacteria; order Rhizobiales; family Beijerinckiaceae; genus Chelatococcus_A; species Chelatococcus_A albus. Next base: position 579,485 of record NZ_JASJEV010000001.1, read on the forward strand.
GTACGCGCCGCCGCCCCGGTGGGCATTACTTCGAAGGCGATGCCCGCCTCGCGCAGGCTCCAGCGCAAGGGCTCGGAGAGCGGCACGAGATCCTCCCCCGTCCCCACGAGGAGGAGCTCGATCATCGCCGCCTCGGCAAGCACGTCCGCGAGGTCGGCACGCGTCAGCGCCCGCCCGTCGGTCGCGGCCCAGGCCTTCATGCCCGACGGCAGGGCGAGCATTGAGCCGCGATGCGACATCTCGGCGAAACGGAAGCCGCCGTTGCCATAGGCGTCGATGCCGTGGCGCCCCGGCAGGAAACCCTCGTAGCGCCGCCCCTCGCTCGTCATGCCGCAATCCCGGCCGGTCACTCGTTCAGGGCGCCACCCGCGCGGGCTTCTCGCCGGCCTTCGCCACCGCCTCGCCCTCCCGGAAGCGCACGCCGATGTAGATCAGGATGGGCGAGGAGATGAACATGGCCGAATAGGTGCAGACCAGCACGCCGAACAGCATGACCTGGGCGAAGCCCTGGATCGCCTGCCCGCCGAACCAGACGAGCGCAAGCAGCGACAGCGCCGTGGTCGTCGCCGTCATGGCCGTGCGCGACAGTGTCGAGTTGATCGACAGGTCGAGCAGCTCCTCGACGGGCAGGGTCTTGTACCGGCGCAGAAGCTCGCGCGTGCGGTCGAAGACGACGACCGTCTCGTTGAGCGAGTAACCCACGATGGTCAGGATCGCCGCGATCGAGGTCATGTTGAACTCGATCTGCGTGATGAGGAAGAAGCCGATCGTCAGCACGATGTCGTGCAGCGTGCCGATGATCGACGCGACCGCGAGCTGCGCCTCGAAGCGGAACCAGAGATAGGCGAGCACAGCGATGATCGACAGCACGATGCCGATGGTGCCCGTCTGGACGAGTTCGCCAGACACGCGCGGTCCCACGGTCTCGACGCGGCGGAATTCGTACTGCCCCTCGAGGGCGGCGCGGGCATTGCGCACCACCTCGCTCTGCGCCGCCTCGCCGCCGGGCTGCAGCGGGACGCGCAGGGACAATTCGCCGGCGCTGCCGAACTCCTGCACCTCGACCTCGCCTTCGCCGAAGCCGTGGGCGGCCTGGCGCACGGCGGCGATGTCGGCCTTGCCCGACTTCGCCTGCAGCTCGATGAGCGTGCCACCCTTGAAGTCGATGCCGTAGTTCAGGCCGACGGACAGGAACAGGATCACCGTGGCGATCGAGAACAGCGCCGACAGAGGGTAGCTGAAGCGGCGGAACCGGACGAAACGGATCTTGGTGCCGTCGGGAACGATGCGAAGCAGACGCACGCGCTTGTCTCCGATCAGAAAGGAATGCTCTTCGGGCGTGCCCAGCGGTACCAGAGCCCGATCATCATGCGCGTCATCGTCACCGCCGTGATCACCGTCGTCAGGATGCCGAGGATGAAGACGACGGCGAAGCCGCGCACGGGTCCCGATCCGAGGAAGAACAGGATCAGCGCCGCGATGAACATCGTACTGTTGGAATCGAAGATGGTGGCGAAGGCGCGCTCGAAACCCGCCTCGATGGCCGAGACGATGGACCGCCCGGCGTGCGCCTCCTCGCGGATGCGCTCGTAGATGAGCACGTTGGAATCGACCGCCGTGCCGATGGTCAGCACGATGCCGGCGATGCCGGGCAGGGTGAGCGTGGCCCCCAGGATGGACATGAGGGCGAAGATGAACACCACATGCACGATGAGCGCGATGTTGGCGAAGAGGCCGAACAGGCCGTAGGTCGCGAACATGAACAGGACGACGAAGATGGTCGCCACATAGGTCGCGAGCTTGCCCGCCTGGATCGAATCCGCCCCCAGGCCCGGCCCCACCGTGCGCTCCTCGACCACCGTGAGCTTGGCAGGCAGTGCACCGGCGCGCAGCAGCACGGCGAGGTCGTTCGCCTGCTGCACCGTGAAGCGGCCGGAGATCTGGCCGGAGCCGCCCGTGATGGCCGTCTGCACGACCGGAGCCGAGACGACCTCGTTGTCGAGCACGATGGCAAGGCGCCGCCCCACGCCCTCGCTGGTCGCCTGGCCGAAGCGCTGGGCGCCGCGCACGTTGAAGCGGAAGTTGACGATCGGCTCGTTCGTCTGCTGGCTGAAGGCCGGCTGCGCATCGACGAGGTCCTCACCCTCGACGATGACCCGGCGCTCGACCGGGATTTGCTGTCCGCCCGCGTCGCGCGAAGGCATCATCTCGACATCGGCCGAGCTGGTGCCCGGCTCCGCGACGAAGCGGAACTGCAGCTTCGCCGTCTTGCCGAGGATCTCCTTGAGGCGCTGCGGATCCTGCAGGCCCGGCACCTGGACGAGGATGCGGTCGGCCCCCTGGCGCTGGATGCTCGGCTCGGTCGTGCCCATGGCGTCGACGCGGCGGCGCAGCACCTCGATCGCCTGGGCGACGGCCCGGCGGACGCGATCGACGAGGCCCGGCTCGGTCAGCGTGAGCTGCACCAGCCCGTCCGCCCCCTCCGTGACGTCGATCGTCGCGAGGCCGGTCTGGCCGATCACCGCATTCGTGATGGGCTGGGCCAGCTCACGCAGCTTGGGCATGAGCTTGTCGCGGTCCGCCTGGTTCGGCACGCGCAGCTGCACGCCCCGCGGCATGACACCGATGCCGCCCTGCGGCGCCACGCGCGTCTCGCGCAGGATGCGCCGCACGTCGTCGCGCAGAATATTGACCTGGGTGCGCGTGAGGTCGTTGACGTCCACCTCGAGCACGACGTGCGAACCACCCTGCAGGTCGAGGCCGAGAACCACGCCCTTGTGCGGCACGATCCACGACGGCAGCCACGCCGGGATCGACGCCTCGATGGCCTTGCGCGCATCGGGCGACAGAAGGTTGGGCGCAGCGAAGAGGAAGCCCAACAGCGTGAGCAGGAGGATCGAGACGACCTTGGCGGTCGAGAAACGCAGCATCGCGGAGCGGCCTCGAACTTGTCTGAAGCGGCACCGGTCGGATCGCGGACGCGACCTCGGCCCGGCGCATCGGTTCGCAACCTCAGCCCTTGACGGGCTCTGTCTTGGTGCGCACGTCGGAGATCATCGCACGCACGAGGCGCACCTTCACGCCCTCTGCGATCTCGACCTCGAGCTCGTTGTCGTCGATGACCTTCGACACCTTGCCGACGAGCCCCCCCGAGGTGACGATTGTGTCGCCGCGCCGCACGTTCTTGATCATCTCCTGATGGCTCTTCACCCGCTTTTGCTGCGGGCGAATGATCAGGAACCACATGATGACGAAGATCAGAACGAACGGGATGAGCTGAATGAGCATATCGCCGCCGCCGGCGGGTGCCGCGGCCTGGGCGAAGGCTGGCGTGATCACGGATGATCCTCCGGTGAAGCGCGGCGCCGTCGGCAACGGCCGCAGCGCCGTAGGGTTTCGAAAGTGGCGCGGACTATAGCGACGGGCCCGACGAAATCAAATGGCGGGCAGGCTCTGGCTGCAATGGACCACAAGCCTTTGAGCCACTAAGGAGCAGAGGCTCGCGCCCCCCGCGCGGATCGCGTCCGAGGAGAGCACGCCGACATGTCGAAGCCCGAGCCCTTTCCCGAATCCGGATCCACCTCGCAGGATGCAGTCGCGGCTGCCCTGACGCGCATCGCCGCGGCGCTGGAGCGGCTCGCGCCCCCACTGCCGGCGGCGCCCGACCTGACGGTGGCCGACGCCTTCGTCTGGCACCCGAAGCCGGCGCGCCTCACCCCTGTGCCGCGCGTCAATCGCGTGGAAATGGTGCTGCTGCGCGGTATCGACCGCATGCGCGACACGCTCGCCGAGAACACCGAGCGCTTCGCCAGAGGCCTGCCGGCGAACAACGCCCTCCTCTGGGGCGCCCGCGGGATGGGCAAGTCCTCCCTCGTCAAGGCTGTGCACGCCGAGACCAACAAGCGTCTCGCTGCCGGCAACTCCTATCGGCCGCTGAAGCTCGTCGAGATCCACCGCGAGGACATCGAGAGCCTGCCCGATCTCATGGCCATCATGCGCGCCGACACGCACCGCTTCGTCGTCTTCTGCGACGACCTGTCATTCGATGCGGACGACACCTCCTACAAGTCGCTGAAGGCCGTGCTGGAAGGCGGCATCGAGGGGCGGCCGGCCAACGTCGTGTTCTACGCCACCTCGAACCGCCGGCACCTCCTGCCGCGCGACATGATGGAAAACGAGCGCTCCACCGCGATCAATCCGGGCGAAGCGGTGGAGGAGAAAGTCTCGCTGTCCGACCGCTTCGGCCTGTGGCTCGGCTTCCACAAGTGCAGCCAGGACGAGTATCTCGACATGGTCTTCGGCTATGCGGCCCACTACGGCCTGGAGCGCGACCGAGATGCGCTGCGCGCGGAAGCGTTGGAGTGGGCGACGACGCGTGGCGCGCGGTCCGGCCGCACCGCCTGGCAGTTCGTGCAGGATCTCGCCGGGCGCCTCGGCAAGAGCCTCGACGCCTGATTCCGCACGGCCGGCGATGAGCGAAGGGCGCGACGGCTCTTGCAGCCGCCGCGCCCCCCGTCGATCAGCACAGGGTCTCGAGGCTGATCGTATCCCGTTTCACATGCCGGCGAGGTGCGGCACCGGGTCGACCGGAGTGGAGCCGCGACGCAGCTCGAAGTGGAGCTGCGGTGAGGAGACGTTGCCGGTCTGGCCCGACCTGGCGATGACCTGCCCGCGCTTGACCTTCTCGCCCCGCTTGACGGTGATCTCGCCATTGTGGGCATAGGCCGACACCCAGCCGTCATCGTGACGGATGAGGACCAGATTGCCGTAGCCCTTCAACTCGTTGCCGGCATAGGCGACGGTGCCGCCCTCCGCCGCCTTCACCGGCGTGCCCTCGGGCACGGCGATGTTGATGCCCTCGTTGCCGCCCTTGCTGAACCCGGAGATGACGCGGCCGCGGGCCGGCCAGCGGAACTCGGGCCCCGAGGCCGCGGACGGAGCAGCCGCGGCAGGCTCCTCCTTGGCGATGCTCGCGGTCTGCTGCGGCTCCGCCGGGGACAGGGCCGCTACCTTCTGATCCTTCGCCGCCGGCGCCTTCTCCGCGATGGGCTGCTTGGCCGGCTGAGGCTGAGCCTGCTGCGCCGGCGGCTTGCCGGGCGCAGCCGCCGGTTTCGGCGCCTCGCCGGGAGCGGCTGCCACCGCTGTCTTGCCCGGCGATTTCACCGGCGCGGGCATCGTCGCGACGGGCTCCGCTTTGGCCGGCTTGGCAACGGCGGGCTGCACGCCCTGGGTGAATCGCATCTGCGGCTGGGCCGGCGCCGCGGAGGGAGCGGTAGCTACCGTCTGCTGGCCGGCCGCATTGTAGACCGGAATGACGATCTGGCTGCCGGGTTTCACCTGCGCCGGGTTCGACAGGCCGTTGGCGGAGAGGATCGCGGCCGCCGGAACACCGTAGCGGTTGGAGATCGAGGCAAGGCTGTCGCCGGTGCCGACGAAGATCGGGGTTCCGCCCTGCGCGCTCCATCCGACCTTGCCGCCCGTCACAGGCGCGGGGCTCACGGGTGCGGCGGCCTGCGGAGACAGGTTCGGGAGCGGCGCGCTCGCGACCGGACGCACGGGCTGCGGCGCGGGCAAGGGCTGCGCCTGCACCGGGGGCGTCGGGGCGCGATTGATGCTGCCGGTCGCGACCGGATCCGCCTGCGACGAGGAGAAGGGGCTGGAAAAGGGATTGTCGACAAAACGCAGTGCGTCGGAGCTGCACCCGGCGGCGACGCTCGCGATGAACCCGACAGCGGCGACGCGCCGGAATACGCCAGACGGCAAGCACTCAACTCGAACACGCATCGACCCACCCACACGCACGCAAGGTCCATGCGGCCGATTAAAACGGGATTCAGGTTAAGCAAGCGTTGCCGAGGGCGCCGCAGGTGGAATTTCGATTCACCGTGTCGGCTGTGGGCCGCGGCGACCGGCTACAGGGCCCGCGCCGTACCCTCGACCAGCGGCGGCAGACGGATGATGCCCTTCTGATGCTCGACGAGCTCACCTTCGGCTGTCCGTTCGATCGAAACAAGCCGCGGCTGATCCCCGATGATGCGGGCCGCGACCATCCGGCCGCCGGGCGGCAGGGCCGCGAGCACCCCCTTGGGCAGGCCGGTGATCGTGCCGTTGAGCAGGATCCGGTCGAACAGCCCGCTCATCGCGCCGACGGCGAAACCGTCGCCGGGCATGATGCGCACCTGGCGCAGGCCGAGTGCGGCGACGCGTTCACTCGCGGCGAGCGCCAGCGTGCGGAAGCGCTCGACGGACACGACCTCGCGCCCGAGCCGACCGAGCACCGCCGAGACATAGCCCGAACCCGTGCCGACCTCGAGCACGCGGTGATGCGCCTCGACGCCCAGGGCCACCAGCATCGTGGCGATCGTCGCCGGTGCCGTCATCGTCTGCCCGCAGGGCAGCGGCAACGAGACGTCGGCGCGGGCGAGATCGGCGAAGCGCCGCGGCGCGAAAAGATCACGCGGTACGGTCTCCATGGCCCGCAGCACGCTGGTGTCGCGAATGCCGCGCTCGCGCAGGTTGAGGAGGAACGCGACCGTCTCCTCGGCGCCGGTGGCGGGACCCGCGCCGTCGTTCGGCGGAGCTGCGGCGGGGCTATCCGAAGAGGCGCGCATAGCGCGTCATCGTGGGCTCGTGCGTCAGGTCGAGTTCGAGCGGGGTCACCGAGATGCGACGGTCGGCGATCGCCCACAGATCCGTGCCGTCACGCGGGCTCGGCTTGCCGCGGGCAAAGGCCAGCCAGTAGTAGGGATTGCCGCGCCCGTCGACGCGATCGTCGACCTTGAGCAGTGCCATGTCGCGGTGCCCCTGGGCAGTCACGGCGATGCCCTGCACCTCGGCTGGATCACAATCGGGGAAATTGACGTTGACGAGGACGCCCGGGTCGATCCCCGCCTCGAGCAGCTTGCGCACGACCTCCGGCGCATGCGTTTCGGCGCATTCCCACCTGATTCCGGCGCGGCCGCCGGCGCCGTAGGCCTGCGACAGGGCAATGGACGGCACGCCAAGGATCGTCCCCTCCATCGCGCCGGCCACGGTGCCCGAATAGGTCACGTCCTCGGCGACGTTCTGGCCGCGATTGACGCCCGACAGGACGAGGTCGGGCAGCACGTCCTTCATCACGTGGCGGATGCCCATGATGACACAATCCGTCGGCGTCCCCTTCACGGCGTAATGCTTGTCGCTCACTTCGCGCAAGCGCAGCGGATCGTTGAGCGACAGCGAATGCGACACCCCGCTCTGGTCCGTCTCCGGGGCAATGATCCACACGTCGTCGCACAGGGTGCGGGCGATGCGCTCCAGCACTTTCAGCCCGGGGGCATGGATGCCGTCGTCGTTGGTGATGAGGATGCGCATCGGGTCAGGCCGCCTTCTCGATTCGCGTGATGCCGCCCATGTAGGGCTCGAGGACGGGCGGCACGGTCACCGAGCCATCCTCGTTCTGCCATGTTTCCATGACGGCGATGAGCGCGCGGCCCACCGCCGTGCCCGAACCGTTGAGCGTGTGCACGAAGCGCGGGGCCTTGCCGTCCTTCGGGCGGTAGCGGGCATTCATGCGCCGGGCCTGGAAATCGGTGCAGACCGAGCAGCTCGAGATCTCGCGATAAGCCCCCTGCCCCGGCAGCCACACCTCGATGTCGTAGGTCTTGGCCGAGGCGAAGCCCATGTCGCCGGTGCACAGCGTCACCACGCGGTAGTGCAGGTCGAGCTTGCGCAGCACGGCCTCGGCGCAGGCGAGCATGCGCTCGTGCTCGTCGGCCGACTGCTCCGGCGTCGTGATCGAGACGAGCTCCACCTTCTCGAACTGGTGCTGGCGCAGCATGCCGCGCGTGTCCTTGCCGGCGGCGCCGGCTTCCGAGCGGAAGCACGGTGTCAGCGCCGTCAGGCGCATCGGCAGCTCGTCCTCGCTCACGATGCTGTCACGCACGAAGTTGGTCAGGGTCACTTCTGCGGTCGAGATCAGCCAGCGCCCGTCGGTGGTGCGGAACAGATCCTCCTCGAACTTGGGCAACTGGCCGACGCCGAAGACGGCCGGGTCGCGCACGAGGAGGGGCGGGTTGACCTCGGTATAGCCGTGTTCGGTGGTGTGGAGATCGAGCATGAACTGCCCGAGCGCGCGCGACAGGCGGGCGAGACCGCCCTTGAGCACGGTGAAACGCGAACCAGAGAGCTTCGCCGCCGTCTCGAAATCCATGAGGCCCGAAGCCTCGCCGAGTTCGAAGTGCTGTTTCGGCTGGAAGGAGTAGTTGCGGCGGACGCCGTGATTGTGCCGCTCGACGTTGCCCATCTCGTCCTCGCCGATGGGAACGTCCGGCTTCGGCGTGTTCGGGATGGCGGCGAGCGCCGCGTCAAGCTCGGCGATCGCTACGCGCTCGGCTTCCTCGGCAGCCGGAATCTCTTCCTTGAGCTTCGCCACCTCGGCCATCAGGGCCGCGGCGCGGGTCTCGTCCTTGGCCTTCTTCGCCTCGCCGATCTCCCGCGACAGGCTGTTGCGCCGCTCCTGCGCCATCTGCAGTGAGGCGATGGCCGCCCGGCGCTTCTCGTCGATGGCGATGAGGCGCTCCGACAGGGGCGCAAGCCCCCTGGCCTTCAGGCCGCGGTCGAAGGCTTCGGGATTGTCGCGGATGAGGCGGATGTCGTGCATGGCTGTCGCGGGATCGCCGACGGGAAGCCGGCGATCCGTCGCGATCCTTGCGCGATCAGTCCGCCGCGCGCGCGGCCTCGGCTTCCGCGCGCTTCTTCTCGGCCATTCGGACGGAGAAGATGGAAAGCTCGTAAAGGAGCAGGGTCGGCAGGGCAAGCGCGAGCTGGCTGATCACATCGGGCGGCGTCAGCACGGCCGCGACGATGAAGACGACGACGATGGCATAACGCCGCTTCTCCTTGAGGAACTGGCTGTCGACGAGGCCCGCCCGCCCCAGCAGCGTCAGGATGACGGGAAGCTGGAAGCAGATGCCGAAGGCGAAGATGAGCGTCATGATGAGCGACAGGTATTCGCTCACCTTGGGCAGGAGCTGAATCGCCGCCTGACCCGCCTCGGCCGCCTGCTGTTGGCCGATGGAGAAGCGCATGACCACCGGCATGGCGAAGAAATAGACGACCGCCGCGCCGAGAAGGAAGAACACCGGCGTCGCCACGAGATAGGGCAGGAAGGCCTCGCGCTCGTTCTTGTAGAGCCCAGGTGCGACGAACTTGTAGATCTGTGTGGCTACGACCGGAAAGGACAGGAAGGCAGCCCCGAAGACCGCGATCTTGATCTGCGTGAAGAGATATTCGAGCGGCGCCGTGTAGATGAGGCGCACGTCCGCCCCCTCGCCCGCAGCATAGACATAGGGCCAGACGAGGATGTTGTAGATGTACTTCGCGAAGGCGAAGCACAGGAAGAACGTCACGACGAAGGCCAGCATCGACTTGATGAGCCGCGAGCGCAGCTCGATCAGATGCTCGATGAGGGGGGCCTTTGTCGCCTCGATGTCCTCGTAGCTCATGCCGAAGCCCCCTCGCCCGGCGTCTGCTCTTCAGTATCGGCCGCCTTCTTCGTGCGGCGGCGCGCGGGCTGGGGAGCCGTCTCCGCGGCTGGTGCATCGACCGATGCCGCTTCAGCGTCGGCCTCGATCTTGGGCGCGGCCTTGCGCCGCGGTTTCGGCTTCGGCTGTGCTTCGGCAGCCGCAGCAGCAACGGTCGCGTTGACGTCCGGCGGCGCCGGCAGGTCGGGCGCAGCGATCTCGACGGACGCGGCTGCGGCCGCCGTCGCTTCGCCCGCCGCAGCAGGCGCGGCGGGAGAATCGGACGGCTTCGATTCGACGGCGCTGCGGATTTCGTTGCGCACGGTCTCGATCGGATTGAAGCTCGCGGCCTCGTTCAGGCTCTCGACGTTCTTCTTGATCTCGTCGAGCTCGGCCTCGCGCATGGCCTCGTTGAACTGCGCCTGGAACTCGCCGGCCATGCGGCGCAGATTCGCCGTCGCCTGCCCCACGGTGCGGAGCACTTTCGGCAGGTCCTTCGGCCCGATGACCACGAGCGCGATCGCGCCGATGAGGAGCAGTTCGCTCCAGCCGATATCGAACATGATGGGCTCTATGGCAGGCGCTGCACGACGTCCGGCATTCCCGGCCGGCCGTCACCAAACCGAACGGTGGAGGTTCAGCCCGCCTTGCGCTCGCCGGCCTCGGTCTGCACCCCCGTCGGATTACCCGGCTGGTGTTCGATGGTCTTGACGGGGTCGGCCGGCGGCGTGGTCGTCGACGCGGGCGCCTCGTCTTCCGACATGCCCTTCTTGAAGGCCTTGATGCCCTTGGCCACGTCGCCCATCAGCTCGGAGATCTTGCCGCGTCCGAAGAGCAGCAGGACGATCACGCCGACGACGATCCAGTGCCAGATGCTTGCACCACCCATAACTCATGTCTCCAGGCGCTCGACGGGAGCGCGTCCTTCCGGTGCCGTCAGGCCCCTCCACGTTCGGGCAGAACCTAGGCGCCTGCCGCGGCGAAAACAAGAACTTCGTCCGGCATCACCTCGACGCCGACGTCCTCGCCCACCGCGGCTTCGTAGCACTCCCGGACCCGCGCGTGCAGCGGCTTGTCGAGCCCGGCCGCCACGACCTCGACGAGATCGACCTCGCCCAGGAAGCAGCGCGAGATCACCCGCCCCGCCGCACCGATGCCGGAGGGCATGATGCGGATGCCCTGCGGCCGGATACAGACGACCGCTTCCGTCCCCTCGGAGAGGCCCGGGGCTGCGAACGCGCCGAGCGGCGTGTCCACCCTTCCGGACTGGACGATGGCCTTTATCTCGTTGAAATCGCAGAAGAAACGCGCCGCGAAAAGAGATTGCGGCCGCCGGTAGAGCTCCTCGGCGGTGCCGCCCTGCACGATGCGGCCGGCGCGCATCAGAACGATGCGATCGGCGATGCGCATGGCCTCCTCGGGGTCGTGCGTGACGACGACGGCGGTGGCGCCGGTCTCGCGCAGGAGCGCCACCGTCTCCTCGCGCACACCGTCGCGCATGCGCCGGTCGAGATTCGAGAAGGGCTCGTCCATGAGCAGGATGCCCGGGCGCGGCGCGATCGCGCGCGCAAGCGCCACCCGCTGCTGCTCGCCGCCCGAGAGCATGTGCGGGTAGTCGTCGGCGTAATGGCCGAGGCCGACGCGCGCGAGCGCGCGGCTCGCCGCCTCCTCGGCCTCCGGCGGCGGCAGGCGCTTCAGGCCGAACATGACGTTCTGCAGGATCGTCAGATGCGGAAAGAGCGCATAGTCCTGGAACATGAGCCCGACGCCGCGCTGCTCGGGCGGCACGAAGCGGCTTGGCCCTGCCACCTCGCGCCCGTCGAGCACGACCCGCCCCTCGACGGGGCGTTCCACGCCCGCCGCGATGCGCAGCAGCGTCGTCTTGCCGCAGCCTGAATGGCCGAGAAGACACAGGATCTCGCCCGGGGCGACGGTGAGCGACACCCCATCGAGGGCGACGACCTCGCCGAAGACCTGCCGGATTCCCTCGAGGCCCAGCGCCGAGGGGATCGCCGCCCCGGCCGTGCCGCGCTGGCCCCAGTCGAGCCAGCGCCACGGGGGCCGCCGGTCGGTACGGCCGCCTGCCGGCGCCCCTCCGCCGCCGGGCGAGGCGACACGGGCACGCCGTCCCAGGGCGTGAGTGCGGGAAGAAGCATCGTTCATCGAAAGGTTCCGCTACCGCTCGTCCGACATGTCGAGCGGCTCGCCCATCTCGGCAACCCTCTCGGCTTCGAGAATCGTGAATAAATCCTCCTCGAGAGGCTCCTCGTCCTCGCGCAGGGTCGGGTCGTCGCTCGGCAGCGGCACCACCGTGCCCGGCGGCAGGCGCCCGGAGAGAAAGCCCGCCCCCTTGAGCTCGTCGAGCCCGGGCAGGTCGTCGATCGCCTCGAGGCCGAAATGGGAGAGAAAGCTCGGCGTCGTGCCGTAGGTCACCGGCCGGCCCGGGGTGCGCCTTCGCCCGCGCAGACGCACCCAGCCGGTTTCCATGAGCGCATCGAGCGTGCCGCGCGAGGTGGCGACGCCGCGGATGTCCTCGATCTCGGCGCGGGTGACGGGCTGGTGATAGGCGATGATGGCGAGCGTCTCGAGGGCGGCGCGCGAAAGCTTCCTCGGCTCCACGACCTCGCGCGCGAGCACGAAGGCGAGATCCGGCGCCGTGCGGAAGACCCATCCCTCCGCCACGCGCTGGAGATTGACGCCGCGTGCCGCATAGAGCGTCTCGAGCCGCGCGAGCACCGCCCGCAGATCCGTACCTTCCGGCAGCCGGCCGGCAAGGTCCTCCTCGCGCACGGGCTCGCGCGAGGCGAAGATCAAGGCCTCCGCGATGCGCAGCGCCTCCGCGAAGGCCTGCGCGTCGCGGGCGATGCTTTCCACCGTCGCGCTCATCGCTTCTCCTCCCCCGCCGAAGGCCGTGGCGGCATGCCCGCCGCACCACCATCCCTGCGTCGCACCCAGAGGGGCCCGAAGGGCTCGTCCTGGTGAAGGTCGAGAATGCCCTCGCGCGCCATTTCGAGAGTTGCCGAAAGGGCCGACGCGCGCACGGTCCTCCGCATGTTCGGCCGGGCGACATAGGTCGTCAGGTAGTCGTCGAGCGCCGTCCAGTCCCGTGCCTCGCCGACCAGTCGCTCGAGCGCCTCGCGCGCTTCGATCAGCGACCACACGAAACGCTTGTGCAGCGTCACGCGGGCGTTGGCCTGCTTCTGCCGCTGATGTGCATAGGCCGTCAGAAGATCGTAAAGCGTCGCCTCCCACTGCGGCCGCTCCAATACCGCCACGGGTTCCGGCCGCCCGCGCGCGAACACGTCCCGGCCGAGCTGCGGCCGGTCGGACAGGCGCTTCGCCGCGGCGCGGATGGCCTCAAGCCGGCGCAGGCGGAAGGCAAGCGCTGTGGCGAGATCGGAGGCGCTCGGCTCGTCGCCGTCCCTGGGCGGCTCGGGCAGGAGCAGGCGCGACTTGAGATAGGCGAGCCAGGCGGCCATGACGAGATAGTCGGCCGCGAGCTCGAGCCGGGTGCGTCGCGCCTCCTCGATGAACTGCAGATACTGCTCGGCGAGCGCCAGGACCGAGATGCGATGCAGGTCGACCTTCTGGCGGCGGGCGAGCTCGAGAAGAAGGTCGAGCGGGCCCTCGAAACCGTCCACGTCGACGATCAGCGCGGGCTCGCCCGCACCGCGCTCGGCGAGGTCGGCGTCCTCGAAGGGAAGCTCGGCGGCCATCGGCTGTCCGTCCCCGGTCCTGTCGTCTCGCCCAGCTTCCGCCCGTCAGGCGGCCGCCGCAAGCGCCGCGTCGAGGCGCGCGCGGGCTTCCACAGGATCGAAGGGCTCAGGCAGATGCCGGATGCGGGCGAGCGCCGCCTCGGCCCGCCGCTTCGCCTTGCCGGCGAGCGCGGGCGCAACCTCCGCCACCGCACGCATCTCGGCGAGGTCGCCGTTGCAGTGGAGCACCACGTCGCAGCCGCCGGCAAAGGCCGCCCGGGCCCGTTCGGCAATCGTGCCCGACAGCGCGTTCATCGACAGATCGTCGCTGATGATGAGGCCGTCGAAGCCGATGTGCTCGCGCACGATGCGTCGCAGCACGACGCGAGAGGTCGTCGCCGGGCGCCGCGGGTCGATCGCGGTGTAGACGACATGGGCCGACATGGCGAGCGGCAGGTCGGCCAGGACGCGGAAGGGCAGGAAATCGCGCGCCTCCAGGGAGGCGAGCGGCGCATCGACCACGGGCAGGGCATGGTGGCTGTCCGCCCCCGCCCGCCCGTGACCGGGGATATGCTTCATCACGGGCAGCACGCCGCCGGCAATGAGCCCCTCCGCCGCCGCGCGGCCGAGAACGGCGACGCTCTCGGCATCCTCGGCATAGGCGCGGTTGCCAATGACGTCGTGTGCGCCCGGCACCGGCACGTCGAGCACCGGCAGGCAGTCGACCGTGATGCCCACGGCCGTGAGATCGTGCGCCATGAGCCGCGCCCCAAGGCGCGCCAGCTCCCGCCGCACGAGCGGGTCGTTCACCGCCACGCGCCCGTAGGCACGCCCTGCCGGATAGGCGGGCCAGTGCGGAGGCCCGAGACGCTGCACGCGCCCGCCCTCCTGATCGACGAGCACGGGTGCGTCGGCCCGCCCGACCGCCTCGCGCATGGCGCTCGTCAGCCCGCGCAGCTGATCGGGACTCTCGACATTGCGCTTGAAGACGATGAATCCCCAAGGGTCGGCGTCCCTGTAGAACGCTCTCTCCTCCGGGGTCAGCACGGGGCCCCGGGCGCCCACAATGAAAGCGCGGATCGTCATGACGATCCGCGCTTAAGCGGGCGCCTCGCGCCGGTCAAGGTGAGCGCCGTCAGTTGCGCGCCACGAAGCACTGCCCACCGGCGGCCTGCAGCTTGGTGCAGAGCACGGTCGCATCCTCGCGCGACATCGGCCCGACGCGCAGGCGATAGATGGTGCGGTCGCCGACCTCCACCTTGCGGACCAGCGGCTTGTGGCCAGCGAGATCGGGATGTTTGCGCTGCAGGGCGGCGAAAGTGCTGCGCGCCTCCGCTTCGCTGCCCGGCGCGGCAAGCTGCACGGCGAAGGCACCGGCAGCGCCTGCAGGAGCCGCGGCAGAGGTCGCGGCCGTCACCTCCGGCTCGCCGGTCGTGGCTTGCAGCGCGGCGTTCGCCACGCGGCGCGGCTGGGCGGCCTGCGGCGAGATCGACAGCGGAGCGCCGACCGCCTCGGCCGCACGGGCGGGGGCGGCCACCTGGGGCTTGGGCGCAGCGGTCTGGGTCACGGGAGCGGCCGCCGGCGTGGTGCCCGCCGGCTTGGGCTGCGTGGCCGCCGCCGGCTTCGGCGCAGCCGGCGCCGCCGAAGCGTCGGACACGATGGTGCCATCCGGCCGGACGGACACGGTCTTCACCCGCTTCGGCTCACCAAGCGCCGCTGCCGCCGGGCTCGTGGGCTGCGGCGGGCTCGGCACCGGCACGGCGGCGGCGCCCTCGCCGGGGAGCGCGGCGAGCGCCACGTCCCGGCGGATCGCCTGGGCCACGTCCACCGGCTGCTCCTCCCGGCTCACGACCTTGCTCTGGGCCGGGACATCTTGGCCGATCTTCTCGTAGATCTGCTGGTTCTGGTTCGGGATCTCGACGCCGCCCGGATTCTGCGGCTGAACCTTCGCGGGCTCGTTGTCGGCCTTGATCACGGGCGGCTCGCCGCTGATGGTTCCGCCCGATCCGCCCCGCAAGGCGAACACGCCGGAGACGCCAATGACGGCGATGCCGAGCACCGTCGCGACGGCAATGAGCCCCTTGCGCGAGCGGCGCGGCTCGAGCGGCACGAAGTCGGACTCGCCCGCCTCGTCGGCATAGGGCTGGCCGTCGCCCCGCGCGTCGTAATAGGGATCGTACCGGTCCGCATAACCGGCCTGTGCCCCCTGGGCATAGGCCTGGTAATCCTCCGCCTGCGCTCCGTAGCCGCGCTGGTCGACCGACCACTGGTCGACCTCCGCCCCACCGCCGCGCCCGGCATAGGGGGATGCGGCATAGTCGTCCACGGGCTCGAAGCGCCGGTCGCGCAGATCGAGATGCCCCCCTGGCGGCTGCACATAGGGCTTCTCGGTGAACGGACCACGCAAGCCCAGATCGTCGAACTGCCCTCCTGCGGACACAGCTCCTGCCCCAGAGGCAGTATCCGGCAGCAAGGGGGCAGCTTGGAGCCCGATGCGCGCCCCCGCCACCGGCTTCGCCTGCCGGTCGGCGGACAGGATCGCGCGGAAGGGGTCGTCCTGTCCGACGATGCGGGCGAGTTCGGCCAGCGGATCCTCCTGCCGGGTCGGTCGCGCCGACGCGGGAACCTGCTTCAACTCACGCTCGATCTCCTCAAGATCGAGAGCAAGGCGGGACTTGGTCGAGTCGTGCATGGCGCAGTCCGAACTCTGGCGCCAGCCGCAACCACGACGTGACGCACGCAACAGACGCAACGCCAAGCCTACGACCTCTTTCGGTTGCGGGCGACCTGTTTTTCAGGGTGCCACGCGGGCCGCGCTCAGCGCATCTCTTCCGGCGCCGCAACCCCGAGGATCGCGAGCCCCGACGCAAGAACCGACCGGACCGCATGGACGAGGGCCAGCCTTGCCAGCGTCGAGTCTCGGTCGGTTTGATTAACAAAGCGTAATTCCGGTGCGTCCTTGCCCTTATTCCATAAACTATGAAAAGCACTTGCAAGATCGTGCAGGAAGAACGCCACCCGATGCGGCTCGCGCGCCGCCGCCGCCGCCTCGAGCGCGCGCGGGTACTGCGCTACGCGCTTGATGATGTCGACCTCCGCCTCGTCGCTTAGACGGTCGAATTGCGCCTTTTCGAGGGCAGCGGGCGCGGTATCGAGATCCGGAAAGACCTCGCGGGCCTGGCGGAACACCGAGGCGCAGCGCGCGTGCGCGTACTGCACATAGAAGACCGGGTTGTCCTTCGACTGCTCCACCACCTTCGCAAGATCGAAGTCCAACGTCGCGTCGTTCTTGCGAAAAAGCATCATGAATCGCACCGCGTCGCGGCCCACTTCGTCGATGACCTCGCGAAGTGTGACGAAGTCGCCGGCGCGCTTCGACATGCGCACCTGTTCGCCGCCGCGCAGCAGGCGGACGAGCTGACAGAGCAGCACCGTGACCTCGAGCTCCGGGCCGCCGATGGCGCGGCCGACCGCCTGCAGCCGCTTGACGTATCCGCCGTGGTCGGCGCCGAGCACGTAGACGAGATGCTCGAACCCGCGCTCATGCTTGTCCCGCAGGTAGGCGACGTCGGCGGCGAAATAGGTGTAGCTGCCGTCGGACTTCATGAGCGGCCGGTCGATGTCGTCGCCGACGTCGGTGGCGCGGAACAGAAGCTGCTCGCGGTCCTCCCAGTCCTCGGGGAGCTGCCCCTTCGGCGGCGGAACGCGGCCGACGTAGACATAGCCGTGCGCCTGGAGGTCGTCGATCGCCGCCTTGATGGCCCCGCCGTTCTCGCCGTGCAGGGTGCGCTCGGAGAAGAAGACGTCGTGATGGATGCCGAGGGCGGCGAGATCGTCGCGGATCATGTCCATCATGGCGTCGATCGCCACGTTGCGCACGATCGGCAGCCATTCGGCCTCAGGGGCGGCGAGCAGGCTTCGGCCGAACCTGTCGGCGAGCATGGTGCCGACGGGCTTCAGATAATCGCCGGGATAGAGCCCCTCCGGGATGGCGCCGATGTCCTCGCCCAGGGCCTCGCGGTAGCGCAGGTAGGCCGAGCGGGCGAGCACGTCGACCTGGGCGCCCGCGTCGTTGATGTAGTACTCGCGCGTCACGTCGTAGCCGGCGGCGGCAAGGAGATTCGCGAGCGCATCGCCGAAGACGGCGCCTCGGCCATGCCCGACGTGCATGGGCCCCGTCGGATTGGCCGAGACATATTCGACGTTGATCTTCTCTCCCTTCCCCGCCGAACTGCGGCCGAAGGCTTCGCCGGCGCGCACGGCGGCGCCGAGCACGTCCTGCAGAAGGGCAGGCGTCAGGGTCAGGTTGATGAAGCCGGGCCCGGCCACCTCGACCCGGGCCACACCGTTCTCGGCACGCAGGGCGCTTGCCAGCGTCTCGGCCAGCGCCCGGGGATTGGTCTTCGCATCCTTCGCCAGCACCATCGCCGCGTTGGTGGCGAGATCCCCGTGGGCCGCGTCGCGCGGCGGCTCCACCACCACGCGCGAGAGGTCGAGCCCCGGTGGAAGCTGGCCTTCAGCCGACAGCCGCTCGATCACGGCGGCGAGGCGGCGCTGGTACGCGTCGAAGATGTTCATGATGCCCCTGAAGACGTCGAAGGCGCGACGAGCCTGAGAAAACGGGCCGGCCACGCGCGCCGGCACGCCGGCGGGCGCCTAACGCAATTCGGGGGTGGCGTCAAACAGCCGCCGGTGCTCGGACAGGGCATAGCGATCCGTCATGCCGGCGATATAGTCGGCCACGCGCCGGGCGCGGCGCCCTTCGTCGGCGCCCGCGAGGCCGCGGTGCCACTCCTCCGGCATGAGATCCGGCTCGGCGCAGAACCGCCCGAAGAGTTCGCGCACGACGCGGTCTGCCTCCGCCCGGACCTGCATGACCCGGGGGGCGCGGTACATGTTGGGATAGAGGAACCCCTTGATCGACTTGTCCGCCTCCATGAAGGCCGGCGAGAAGGCGATGACGGGACCGTCGGCGCGCCGTACCGCATCGGCATCCGCCGGCGCCAGGGCCGCCAGGCGCCGCTCGCTCTCGATCGTCACGTCCTCCACGAAGCGGGTGATGACGCGCCGGATGAGTTCGTGAATGGTGCGGTGGCGCTCGAGGCCCGGGTAGCGTCGCTCGATGTCGCCGAGCAGCTCCGCCAGGAAGGGCACGCGCTTCAGGTCGGCAAGGTCGAAGAGCTCCGCGCGCAGGCCATCGTCGATATCGTGCGCGTCGTAGGCAATGTCGTCGGCAAGCGCCGCCACCTGGGCCTCGGCGCTGGCATAGGTCGCGAGGCCGAGGTCGTGCACGGCGTCGTATTCGAGGATGGCGCCGGGCACGCCGCGCTCGGCGTAGCGGCCGAAGGGCCGCCCCTGCGCGTCCAGGAGCGGGCCGTTGTGCTTGACGAGTCCTTCCAGGGTCTCCCAGGTCAGGTTGAGGCCGTCGTAGGCGGCATAACGCCGTTCCAGCCGCGTCACGATGCGCAGCGCTTGGGCATTGTGGTCGAAGCCGCCGCAGGCCGCCATGCAGGCGTCGAGCGCATCCTCGCCGGTGTGGCCGAAGGGCGTGTGCCCGAGGTCGTGCGAGAGCGCCAGCGCCTCGGCGAGATCCTCGTCGAGGCCGAGCGAACGCGCGATGGCCCGGGCGATCTGGCTCACCTCGATCGTATGAGTCAGCCGTGTGCGGTAATGGTCGCCCTCGTGATAGACGAAGACCTGCGTCTTGTGTTTGAGCCGCCGGAAGGCGCCCGAATGGATGATCCGGTCGCGGTCGCGCTGGTATTCGCTGCGCGTCGGCGAGGCTTCCTCGGGAAAGAGGCGTCCGCGGCTCCTCGCGGGATCGCAGGCGTAGGGGGCACGCCAATGCTCGCCATGGGGACGCACGGCTCGAAGCCTCCACGGTTGAACCAGCCTGTTGCGGCCATTACCTTTCGGGCGAAGGCCGGCGCAAGTCCGCCGGCGAGGATATCATGCCGACCATGACCGGGATCACCCTGACCGAGAACGCCGCGAGGCGGATCAACACCGTTCTTGCATCCGAGCCGAGCGGGTCCATGCTGCGCATCAGCGTCGACGGTGGCGGGTGCTCGGGCTTCCAATACGTCTTCGGCGTCGAGCGGACGCGCCACGACGACGACGTCGTCGTCGAGCGCGACGGTGCCCGTGTCGTCGTCGACGGCCTGTCCATGCAGTACATGGACGGCGCCGTCATCGACTTCGTCGACGACCTCATCGGCCAGTCCTTCAAGATCGAGAATCCGCAGGCCACCGCCTCGTGCGGATGCGGGACCTCGTTCTCCGTGTGAGGTGCGGCGCCACACCGTTCTCGTGAACTCCCCGCAGCCATAGGTGGTGGCATCGCGCCGGCGTCCCGGCGTGCTATGTCTGCCCCAACGGAATCTCTCGAGGAGTGCACGATGGCTGCGGTGAGAAAACTCGTTCTTCTGGCATCGGTCGCAGCCGCCGGGGTCGGCGCCGCAGGCGGCGCCGGCATCCTGGCGGAGCGAGAGGTCGCGCGCTCCCTGGCCGATGCGGGCCTGGCCGTCGCCGATGTCGATGCGAGCGTGACGGGACGCCTCAGCCTTTCCGGACTTCGCGCGTCGCTCGGTGAATCCGGCAGCCTCGGCGTCGCCCGGATGAGTGTGCCCGGCCAGGGCTTTCTCGCCTCGGCTGCGCTCGCGGCAGAGGATGTGACGCTCGAGGGAGTGACCGTCGAGCTTGGCCCCCTCGCCTACCGCCTGCCGCGCATCGAGGTGAAGGGCTCGTCCCTTGGCAGGAGTGACCTTCAGGCCCTTCTCGACAGGAACGCTACCGAACCCCTCGCCGCCCGCCTGATGAAGTTCTCCGCCGGCGAGATCGTGATTCCCGAGGTCACGATCGAGCAGAAGCTCGGCAAGGAGATGCAGACGACGACCTACCGCGACCTGCGCATCCGCGACGTCGCCGCCGGCAAGATCGCTTCCGCCACCGCCGCCGGAGCGACGATGAGGGCGAGCGGGGACGACGACAAGGCCTTCGACGCCACCTTCGGCGCCATGACGGTGAACGACTTCGACGCCGTTCTCGCTGCCCGCCTCTATACCGAGAAGGCCGGCCCGGACGACAGGGAGCCGAGGCTCCTCTACGCCTCCTTCTCCGGCGGCGAGGTGGTGATGAAGAACAAGAAGGGCGTCGAGATGCGCATCGGCCGCATCGCCGGCAGCGACTTCAAGGTGCGCCCCACCCGCGAGCCTCTGCTCGAGCTGATCAAGAGCGTCGGCGCGTCGGGCGACTTCGAGAAGATGCCGCCGGCCGAGCGCGGCCGCCTCGTCGGCCTCGTCATCGACCTTTGCGAGGCCTTCGACGCCGGTTCGATGGAGATCACGGATCTCACGGTCTCCGACCCGACGGACAGGAACAACGCGGCGGGGCGCATCCGGCGCATCGCGCTCGGCGGAGCAGCCGGCTCGGCGCAGGTGACCGTCGAGGGTATCGAGATGGTCTCCAAGGAAGGGAACGTGAAGCTTGGGACCCTGTCCGTGACCGGCTTCTCCCTCAAGCCGACCCTCGACGGGCTCAAGGAACTCATCGCCAAGCCGGAGGACAAGGTCGAGGAAGCGGACTTCCGCAAGCTCGTGCCCGTTCTCGGAACAATGCGCTTCACCGATGTCGACGTCGACATGCCCGACTCCGGCAAGGAAGCCCGCGACACCGGCAAGGCCGGCAAGAACGGCAAGGGGAGCAAGGAGGCGAACGGCAAGGGGCTGGCCAAGAAGGAGCCGGATCGCCTCCGCATGACGATCAGGGCCGTCGAGCTTCAGGCCGGCAAGCCCATCAACGGCATCCCCACCTCGATCCGCACCGCGGTCGAGCGCGCCGCTTTCGCCATTCCCGACAACACCAAGGAGGACGGCCTGAGGGACCTCGCCGACCTCGGCTACAAGACGCTCGACGTGTCCTTCGCGGTCGACGGCGCCTGGGACGAGCCGACGCAGGAGTTCGCCATCAAGGAGGTCTCCTTCGCGGGTACCGACATGGGCCAGGTGGTCCTGCGCGGCGTGCTCGGCAACATCACCAAGGATGTCTTCTCGACCGACATGGCGACGGCCCAGGTCGCCCTCATCGGCGCCACCGCCAAGAACCTGAAGCTCACGGTCGAAAATCAGGGCCTCTTCGAGCGCCTCCTCCAGCGTGAGGCGAAGAAGCAGAAGAAGAAGCCCGAAGACCTGCGCAAGGAATATGGCGTGACCGCCGCCATCGGCATCCCGGCGCTCCTCGGCGCCTCGGAGCCCGCCAAGGTACTCGCCAATGCCGTGGCGAGGTTCGTGGCCAGGCCCGGGCGGCTCGAGATCAACGCCAGGACCAAGGACGGCGCGGGTCTCGGCTTTGCCGACTTCATCGCCGCCGGCGGCGAGGCCTCGGCCCTCGCCGACAAGATCGACCTGACTGCGACCGCCGACTGACGCCGCGCGGGAGCAAAAACAAAAGAAGCCGGGAGATCGGATCTTCCCGGCTTCTCCCGTCGGGTTGCCCCTTCACTTCCGCTCGCCCTCGCCGCGCCGCCGCGGCTCAGGGACAGGTCGCCTGTGCCTCGACCACGGCCACCGCCGTCATGTTGACGATGCCGCGCGCCGTCACCGAGGGGGTGAGCACATGGGCGGGCTTGGCCGTGCCGAGGAGGATCGGGCCGACCGGCAGCGCATCGGCGAGGACCTTGGTGAACTGGAAGGCGATGTTCGCCGCATCGAGGTTCGGCATCACGAGCACGTTCGCCTCGCCCTTCAGGTGGGAGGACGGCAGCTTGCGGTCGCGAATCACCTGCGAGATCGCCGTGTCGGCCTGCATTTCGCCGTCCACCTCGAGCTGCGGCGCCCGCTCGCGGATGAGTGCCAGCGCCTCGCGCATCTTCTGGGCGGAGCGCGTGTCGGCCGAGCCGAAGTCGGAATGCGACAGGAGCGCGATATGCGGCTCGATGCCGAAGCGCTGCACGTGCTCGGCACACATCACCGTCATGTCGGCGAGCTCTTCGGCCGTCGGGTCGGCGCGCACATGCGTGTCGGCGAGGAAGTAGTGGCCCTTCGACGTGATCACGAGGCTCATCGCCGACAGGTCGCGCACGCCGGGCGCAAGCCCGATGATGTCGCGGATGTGCTTCAGGCGGGACTGGAAGCGCCCCTCGAGACCGCAGAGCATGGCGTCCGCATCGCCGCGCACCAGGGCAACCGCGGCGATCACCGTATTGTTGGTGCGGATGAGCGTCCGGGCAGCATCCGGCGTGATGCCCTTGCGGCCGGCCACCTCGAGATAGGTCGCGACATAGTCGCGGTAGCGTGGATCGTCTTCCGGATTGATGAGATCGAGATCCCGCCCGGCCCTGATGGAGAGGCCGAAGCGCTTCAGCCGCGCCTCCACGACTGCCGGCCGGCCGATCAGGATGGGCTTGGCGATTCCATCCTCGATCACGGCCTGGGCCGCCCGCAGGACCCGCTCATCCTCGCCCTCGGCGTAGATGACGCGCTTGGGCGCGAGCTTCGCCTGGGCGAACAGGGGCTTCATGATGAAGCCGGAGCGGAAGACGAAACGCCCGAGCGAATCGGCATAGGCCTCGAAATCCTCGATCGGCCTGCGTGCGACGCCGCTGTCCATGGCCGCGAGCGCGACCGCCGGTGCGATGCGCAGGATGAGGCGCGGGTCGAAGGGGCTCGGAATGAGCGACTCGGGCCCGAACGTGCGCGCCTCCCCGCCGTAGGCGCGCGCGACGACCTCCGACGGCGCCTCGCGCGCGAGGCCGGCGATCGCCTTCACCGCCGCCGCCTTCATGGCCTCGTTGATGGTCGAGGCCTGCACGTCGAGCGCGCCACGGAAGATGTAGGGAAAGCACAGGACGTTGTTGACCTGGTTGGGATAGTCCGACCGGCCGGTGCAGATCATGGCGTCGGGACGGGCCGCGATCGCCTCCTCAGGCATGATTTCGGGGATCGGGTTGGCAAGGGCGAGGATGAGCGGGCGCTCGCCCATGCGCTTCACCATTTCGGGCTTGAGGACCCCGGCCGCCGACAGGCCAAGGAAGACGTCCGCGCCGTCGATCACCTCCGCCAGCGTGCGCGCATCGGTCTTCTGCGCATAGACCGCCTTCCAGCGGTCCATCAGCGCCTCGCGGCCCTCGTAGACGACGCCCTCGAGGTCGGTGACCCAGATGTTCTCGCGCCGGGCTCCGAGCGACACGAGGAGATTGAGGCAGGCGAGCGCGGCGGCGCCGGCGCCCGATGTGACGATCTTCACGTCCTCGATGCGCTTGCCGGCGAGTTCGAGACCGTTCATCACCGCGGCCCCGACGATGATGGCCGTCCCGTGCTGGTCGTCGTGGAAGACGGGGATGGCCATGCGGGCCTTCAGACGCTCCTCGACCTCGAAGCACTCGGGTGCCTTGATGTCCTCGAGATTGATGCCGCCGAAGGTCGGCTCGAGTGCCGCCACCACGTCGACAAGCTTGTCGACCCTGTTCTCGGCGATCTCGATGTCGAAGACGTCGATGCCGGCGAACTTCTTGAAGAGGACTGCCTTGCCCTCCATCACGGGCTTGGAGGCGAGCGGCCCGATGTTGCCGAGGCCGAGCACGGCCGTGCCGTTGGAGATGACCGCCACGAGATTCTGCCTGGCGGTGACGGTCGCAGCCTCCGCCGGATCGTCCACGATGGCCTCGCAGGCCGCGGCGACGCCGGGCGAATAGGCGAGCGCCAGGTCGCGCTGGTTGCCGAGCGGCTTGGTGGGCTGGATCTCGAGCTTACCGGGCCGCGGATTGCGGTGGTAGAACAAGGCGCCCGATTTCAGATCCTGCGAAATGTTACCCGCCATGGCCGACGTCCTCGCTTGCGGTCACCGACTTTCGTCGCAATCGTGAGGCGGCCCTTGTGCGCGGCACGGCGGGCCGCGTCAATGGTGCGTCGGCCGCGGGAAAGCGCCACCGGTCCGCTCAATCCCGCTTCTCGGCGACGATGAGCCATTGCTTGGCGACGAGCTCGTCGGCCGCCCCGAAGGTTGCTGCGGAGAGGAACCATCGCGCATCGGGAAAGCCGGGCCTGCGTGCCGGTTCCGCCGCCACGAGCGTGAGGCCGCCGCAGGTCGCGAGCTCGATCGCCGTCGCACGCACGAAGAAGCGCAGATGCGTCCGGTCGAGGAGGCCGGCGTCGCGATAGCGGAAGTCGCCGCGCGTGGCGAGCCGCCAGATGAATTTCCAGTTGCGCACGTTGGGCACGGAGACGATGAGGCGCCCGCCCGGCCCGATGAGCCCGGAGAGCCGCCGCACCATGGCCCACGGGTCCGCGAGATGTTCCAGGATGTCCATGCACAGCACGAGATCGAGCGAGCCGGGCGCAATGTCCGCCTCGAAAGGCAGTGCTGCCGCATCGCCCTGCCACACTCGGTCGCACATCCGACGGGCGCGCTCGGCAGCGCTCGGCGCGAACTCAACCCCGCCCGCCCACGCGACCTGTCGGGCCTGCCTCACCGCCGCCGTCGTGGCGCCGCCGCCGCAGCCGAGATCGAGCATGCGCTCCACGCGCGCCGGCAGCCAGGGCAGGACTTCCGCACGCGGCGTGTCGTAGTAACGGTCGGTCATGACTGTCGCCTCATCCGTCCTGAAGGTGGGGATCACGTGACGCAGCCCGCATGAAAGGCAGCGCCAGGATGAAACGGCCGTCAGGCCGCTGCTCGTCGGACAGGAAGCACGCGCTGTCAGCCGTCGCAAGCGAAACAGCACAGGGCACCGTGACGGCAGGTCCGCTCATGCTGCCCGTCGCCGTACCTTCCCGGGCGTCGCCAGCCCCTGGCGCGCGAGGGCCGTACGGCCCGTCAGCCACGCCAGCGCGCCGGCGGCCGAGCCGCCGTAACGCTCCAGGCGGCCGCGGTTGAAGACGAGACAGGCTCCGAGCGCCTTCGCCGCATTGACGAGGAACATGGCGGGCGTCGGGTCGGTGAGCCCGTACTTGCGGCTGACATAGCCCTTCGACCACGCCTGGTGCCAGCGTGTCGTGAAGATGCGGCCGCGCTTCGGCGCGCTGGATCGGCCGCGCCCGTGGCGCGCGACCGCGGCGTGGACATGCACGAGTGCATGCCCGGCGTCGGCCACGCGCCGGCACAGGTCGTCATCCTCGTAGAAGAGGAAGATCTGTTCGTCGAACCCGCCGCAGGCAAGGAACAGGTCGCGCCTCATCAGCATCGCCGCACCCGACAGGAACGGCGCGCAGCAGTCCCCCTCAGGCAGGCGCAGCACGCCGCGGGGATTGGGCAGATAGGCGGAGAGCAGCGAGCGCGCCTGGAAGAACAGGCGCCCGTCGGGCTCGACGATACGCGGCGCGAGGATGCCCGCATCGGGATAGCGCGCCGCGGCGGTCAGAAGCTCCGCCACCGCCCCGGGGTCGAGCACCAGGTCCGGGTTGACGAGAAGGACGTAGTCCGTCTCGGCGGCCCGCACGCCGATGTTGTTTGCCCGGCCGAAGCCCTCGTTGCGGCTGTTGCGCACGACGCGCGCGCCCCGCGCCTCGGCGAGCGCGGCCGAGTCGTCCTCGCTGCCGTTGTCGACGACGATCGCGTGCACGCCTTCGCGCGCCAGCGCGTCGAGGCAGGCGGGCAGCGCATGCGCGCTGTCGAAGGCGACGACGACCGCCGTCACGGTCGCGGCTGGCGAGGGGGGCACGGGCAGGACATCTCCGCTCGGCCGCAATCGGTGGGCGGCCGAGCCAGCTTTGCCCCGAGACAGCGGCCTGTGGCAAGCCGCCCTTCGTCATCATGCAGGGCTCCGGATCGGGAAGTTGCGTCCACGACCTAGGGCCTGCCCCGGTTCCACCTGCGGCTCACGGCGAGCGCGATGAAGGACCGGAACGCGGGCGCGCCCGCGTTCCGGGAGGCGGCGATTTCCACCCCCTCAATTCCATCCGATCGCAGGCGCGTCAGAGCGCGCCGCAGCGCCGGGCGATCGGTGCCACGGCATAGACCATCCCGAGCACCATGGGAGGCATGGCAAGCAGTGTCACCGCCCAGGTCGGCCACCCTTGGGGACGGGCTGCAGGAGGTAGAGGAGGACATTGATCAAGGCATAGGCGCCCAACATGAGCGCAGCAAGGAAGCGCAGTTGTGGGATGATCGCAGACTTGGCAGTAAGAGGCCGGTCGGACGTCATTACAGACTCCGTGCACCGGGAGGCGATAATAGGAACGAAACGGCTCGTTCTTATTGCCACATATAAACGAACCGTTCCGTTATGAAAAGCGCCTGTCGACAGTCGGAGGATGGCGTGGATGTCAGAGGACGACGAGGCACCTCGCGGCAGGCGGCGCGGATCGATCGGTGCCCGCCGCAATCCCGAGACCGAGGCCGCCGTGCTGATGGCGGCACAGGCCCTTCTCGCAGAAAAGGGTTACGCGGGCTTTTCCATCGACGAGGTCGCGCGCAGGGCGGGCGCCGGCAAGCCGACGATCTACCGTTGGTGGCCGACGAAAGCCGATCTGTTCGTCGCCGTCTATGAGCAGGACAAGGCGGCCTTCGTCGCCGATCCGCATGCGGGGGACCTGAAGAGCGACCTGATCGCCTACACGCGCGCGCTCTGGACCTTCTGGCGCGACAGCCCCGCGGGCTGCACCTTCCGCGCCCTGGTGGCCGAGGCACAGGGCAGCAAGGCCGCCCTCGCCGCGCTGCGCGACAAGTTCCTGCCCGAGCGGGTCAGGACCTTGCGCAACATCTTCGCCCGCGCCGCCGTGCGCGGCGAGATCGATGCCGCCGACGTCGAGGCGCTGCTCGAGCTCTATGTCGGCTTCAACTGGCTGCGGATGCTCACAGACCGCATCGCGGACGACAAGGCCGCCGTGGATCGCATGGCCCGGCTGATCGCGGGCGCACGAGGCGACAGGAAGGCGGGCTGAGAGGGCGAGTTCCCTCCCGGGCAAGCCCCGCCAGCCCCTTGCGGGACGACGGAGCTGAACGCCCGGCGTTTGCGGGGGCACCCCTGCGTCCCCGCGACGACGGCAGTGGCGTGCATGCGGAAAACCCGGCGGTCATCCCGGGCTCCTCGGCTCACGCTCGGACCCGGATGACGGGGAACACGGCAGCCGTTCAGGCCTTCTTCTCCGGCAGGTTCAGCCGGATGTGCAGCTCGCGGAGCTGCTTTGCCGTCACCTCCGACGGAGCCCCCATCAGGAGGTCCTCGGCGCGCTGGTTCATGGGGAACATGACGACCTCGCGCAGGTTCTGCTCGCCGCACAGCAGCATGACGATGCGGTCGATGCCCGGCGCGATGCCCCCGTGCGGCGGCGCGCCGTAGGTCAGCGCCCGCAGCATGCCGCCGAACTTCGCCTCGAGCACGTTCTTGCCGTAGCCGGCGATGGCGAAGGCCTTCTCCATGATGTCCGGGCGGTGGTTGCGGATCGCCCCCGACGACAGCTCCACGCCGTTGCAGACGATGTCGTACTGGAAGGCCGTGATGCCGAGGATCGTGTGCTTGTCCTGCGGATCGAGCGCCATGAAGGCGTCGTGGTCGTAGTTCGGCATCGAGAAGGGGTTGTGGGAGAAGTCGATTCGCTCCTCCTCCTCGTTCCACTCGTAGGCAGGAAAGTCGGTGACCCAGCAGAACTCGAAGCGCTCGCGATCGCCGAGCGCAAGCTCGTCGCCGATGCGGATGCGCGCGGCGCCAGCGAGCTTCGCCGCCTTCGCCTCCTCGCCCGCCGAGAAGAAGACGGCGTCACCCGCCTTCACGCCGGCTTTCGCCGCGATCGCCGCCTGCACGTCGGCGGGAATGAACTTGGCGATGGGCCCACGGCCGGCGAGTGCTCCGCCCTCCTCCTCGAAGACGATGTAGCCGAGGCCGGGCGCCCCTTCCGAGCGGGCCCAGTCATTGAGCTTGTCGAAGAAGGAGCGCGGCTGGGCGGCTGCGCCGGGCGCCGGGATGGCACGCACGACGCCGCCCGCCTTGATGACGTTCTTGAAGGCGTTGAACGTGACGCTCTCGGCGGAGAATTCCGCCGACACGTCGGCGATGACGATCGGGTTGCGCAGGTCGGGCTTGTCGACGCCGTATTTCAGCATCGACTCGCGATAGGGGATGCGCGGGAAGACGGGCGTGACGGGCTTGCCCTCGCCAAACTCCTCGAAGACGCCGCGCAGCACGGGCTCGACGGCCTGGAAGACGTCCTCCTGCGTGACGAAGCTCATCTCGATGTCGAGCTGGTAGAACTCGCCCGGCGAGCGGTCGGCACGCGCATCCTCGTCGCGGAAACACGGCGCGATCTGGAAGTAGCGATCGAAGCCCGCGATCATCGTGAGCTGCTTGAACTGCTGCGGCGCCTGCGGCAGCGCGTAGAACTTGCCGGGATGAAGGCGCGAAGGCACGAGGAAGTCGCGCGCCCCTTCCGGCGAGGAGGCCGTCAGGATCGGCGTCTGGAACTCGAAGAAGCCCTGCTCCTTCATGCGCCGGCGCAGCGAGTCGATGATCGCCCCGCGCTTCATGATGTTCTGATGGAGTTTCTCGCGGCGCAGGTCGAGGAAGCGGTACTTCAGCCGCGTGTCCTCGGGGAACACCTGGTCGCCGAAGACCTGCATCGGGAGTTCCGCAGCCGGCCCCAGGACCTCGAGGTCGGTGATGTAGATCTCGACTTCGCCGGTCGGCAGGTCGGCGTTCTCGGTGCCGGCGGGGCGCCGGCGCACCTTGCCGTCGATGCGCACGACCCACTCGGAACGCACCTGCTCGGCCGCCCTGAACGCCGGCGAATCCGGATCGGCCACACACTGCGTGATGCCGTAATGGTCGCGCAGGTCGACAAAGAGCACGCCGCCGTGATCGCGGATGCGATGGCACCAGCCGGAGAGGCGGACGGTTTCGTCGACGTGGGACGCGCGCAGGGCGCCGCAGGTGTGGGAGCGGTAGCGATGCATGACCCGAGGACCGAGAGAAGACGACGTGCGGGCACGAGGACGCGCCCGCGGGAAGCGTCGGAGAAGCCCATAGGGCGCCCCGCTTGTCAAGGACGGTGCGCCGGCCGTTACCTTCCGCGATGAGCCGGGCCCTCCGGACGAGCCGAAGGCGCGGCACCGCCGCCACGCCGCCCGCCTGCGCACCCGCGCGCGCCGAATTTCCGCACCTTCGCGCGCGACAGCGCGCATCGTCTCGGCTATAGCGCCGTTTCATGGACCTGATCACGACCACCGACGCCCTGGAAGCCGCGTGCCGGCGGCTCGCCCATCATCCCTTCGTCACCGTGGACACCGAGTTCCTGCGGGAGACGACGTACTATTCCAAGCTCTGCCTCATCCAGATGGCCTGCCCGGCCGAGGCCGTTCTTGTCGACCCGCTGAGCCCGGACATCGACCTCGCCCCCTTCTTCGGCCTCATGGCCGACGAGCGGATCGTCAAGGTCTTCCATTCGGCGCGCCAGGACATCGAGATCATCTGGCAGAAGAGCGGCGCGATCCCCGCGCCGCTGTTCGACACCCAGGTCGCGGCCATGGTCTGCGGCTACGGCGACTCGGTGTCCTACGAACAGCTCGCCAACGACCTCGCCAAGGCGCGCATCGACAAGTCCTCCCGCTTCACGGACTGGTCGCGCCGGCCGCTCACCGAACAGCAGCTTGCCTACGCCCTCTCGGACGTGACGCATCTGCGCACAATCTACGTGGCGCTGCACACGGAGCTGCAGAAAACCGGACGCGAAACCTGGCTCGACGAGGAGATGGCGGTCCTCACCTCGCCGGCGACCTACGAGCTGAAGCCCGAGGAGGCGTGGCTGCGCCTGCGCGGCCGCATCAAGAAGGCGCGCGAGGCCGCCGTCCTCATGGAGGTCGCCGCATGGCGCGAGCGCGAGGCGCAGAGCCGCGACGTGCCGCGATCGCGCGTCATGAAGGATGACGCGCTCGTCGACGTCGCCACGCACGCTCCCCGCAGCGCCGAGGCCCTGGGGCACCTGCGCTCGATACCGAACGGATTCGAGCGGTCGCGCGCCGGCGCCGAGATCCTGCTCGCCGTCGAGCGCGGCCTCGCCCGGGATCCGAAGACCATCGCCCTGCCCGAGCGTTCGCGCGGCAGGAGCGCCAACAGCGCCGTTCTCGAGATGCTCAAGGTGCTGCTCAAGGCCGTGGCCGAGAACGAGGGCGTGGCGCCGAAGATCCTTGCGACCGTCGACGACCTCGAGGCGATCGCCCTCGACGACGAAGCCGATGTGCCGGCGCTCAAGGGTTGGCGCCGCGGCCTCTTCGGCGAGCGCGCCCTCGCCCTCAAGCACGGCCGCCTGGCGCTCACCGTCGAGCGCGGGCGCGTGCACGCAACCGAGCGCTGAGTCGGCCCTTCGTCGCGGGTTCAGGCTGCGCGTGCCAGGAAATCGTCGAGCGCCGCGACGAGCGCCTCGGCCGATTGGGCGAAACCCTCGGCGAGGTGCTCCAGATCCAGCGTGGCCCGGCGGGCCTTGACCACGGTCTCTGCCATGACCGCGAGGCTCTCGCTCATGCGCGTCGCGCCCAGGGCGGCCTCCGACGAACTCGCCGCAATCGCGCTGGTCGCCTGCCCCTGCTCCTCGACTGCGGCGGCGACCAACTGGCTGAATTCGCTGATCTCGCCGAGAAGCCCCTCGATGCGCGCCACCGCGGCAGCACTGTCCTGCGTGTCGCGCTGGATTGCCGCGACATGGGCGGCGATATCGGCGGTCGCGCGTCCGGTCTGAATGGCGAGCGCCTTCACCTCGCTGGCGACCACGCCGAATCCGCGCCCTGCGTCGCCGGCGCGCGCCGCCTCGATGGTGGCGTTGAGGGCGAGCAGATTCGTCTTCTGGGCGATGGTCTCGATCAGCCCGACGATGTCGCCGATCTGCCGCGCCGCCGCGCTCAGTGCCGTCGCCCGGGCGCTCGACTGGTGGCCGGCGACGAGCGCCTCGCCCACCATGCGGCTCGTTTCGCTCGAACGCTCGGCAATGTCGCGGCTCGACGTCGCGAGTTCCTCCGTCGCGGTGGCGACAATCGCCATGCTGGCGGTGGTGTCGGTGGCTGCGCTGCGTGCAACGCTGGCGTGTTCCTCCGAACTCTCGACCTCGGCGCCGAGGTCGCGCGACAGGCTGCGCAGCGCATTCGCCCCCTCGCGCACGACCCCCAGCACGCTGCCGGTGCGCTCCCTCAGATGCGCGATCGCCTCTTCGAGCTGGCGTCGTCGGGCCTCCCGTGCGGCAGCCTCGCGCGAGGCTGCGTCCTCGAGGCGGCGCTTGGCGAGGGCGTCGTCGCGGAAGACGGCGAGGCTGCGCGCCATGGTGCCGACCTCGTCCTGCCGGTCGACACCTGCGATATCGATATCGACATCGCCCGCCGCGAGGCGCTCCATGCTGCCGCCGAGGCCGTCGAGCGGCGCCACGACGCGGCGGTCGAGCCAGATGAGGATGAGCCCGACGATGGCGATCGCACCGCCGGCGGCCAGCGCCAGCCCCAGCGTCAGGTTGTGGGCGAGATCGCCGACATGCCCGGCGGACGCCGCCGACATCCGGCCCGCGGTGCGCCGCATGCCGCGCGCGAGCTGGCCGGCCTCCTCGACGACGGTCGCGAGGTCGCGGGCTGCGCGGTCGGCGCGTTCTCCAGCACCGCCCTTCTGGGTCACGAAGCCATAGAGCCGCGACCGTTCGCTCTCGACGGCGCGGACCAGGTCGCGGGCATTCCCGGTGCGCCCGCGCAGGCGCGCGTGGGCTGTTTCAAGGGAATCCGCGAAGGCGGTCAGGCCGGCGCGCACCGCCTCGAAACCCGCCCCACCCCTGGCCCCAAGGAAGGCGACAGCCCCGCCGACGATCACATCCTTCTCATCGAGGAGGCGTCGGGCGAGGCCGGGGTCGACCCCCTCCACCTCCATCGCCAACCGGCGCACGGCCGCCATGAAATCGCGCACGGTGACCGGATAGGCCTCGTCGAGATCGTCGAGCGCCCACCGGGCGACGACCGCGTTCCGCGCCGCCTGGTCGAGCGTTTCGGTCCGCTGGACGAGAAGACCGACCTCGCCGCTGAAGGACGTGCCGGCCGCAAGCGCGGCCAGCCGAGCGGCCGCGGTCCGCAGGCCATGCATTTCCGCACCGACCAGCGCATCCGGCGACCGGCCGAACTCCCCTTCGGCGGTGCGCACGCGCAAGGTCATGGCCTCAAGGTCGCTCACATAGTCGGCGGCCCCACTGGCGACCGCCAGCATGGCGGAAGTCTCCGCCGCGGAGGCAGCCATGCGCCGCGCCGCCCAGCCGGCACCTCCCAGCACCGATGTCATGCCGGCGACGATCACCACCGCCATCGGCAGCGATACGCGTGCGGTGATGCGCCCGCGGAGCGAAATTCTCGTCACGGCACTACCCTTTTTGCATTGCAACAGGGTTTTCGCGGCCTGCCGTTGCGAAAGCGTTACCTCAGTATGACGTTTCGGTGACGCGGGCGCAGGATCGAAGGTCCGGCCCCTTGGTGTCAGGCCTGGGCGATGTCCGGCCGCAAACCGATCAGGCGCGCGAGTTGCTTGACGCGGTTCTGCAGGCGCTCGTTGGCGAGCGGCGCAAGCTCACGCGGCAGCGTCAGCATCAGCTTGCCGCCGGTTCCCTCGATCGGGACGCGCGGCAGGACGCCGGGCATGGCGGCCGAGACGAGATAGGCCACCCGCATGGCACCGCCGAGGATGCGGGCGCGGTCGAGCATCCGCGGCGAGACGAGTTCGCGCAGCCGCGGGCTCACGTCGTCGACGGACAGGCCCACATGCCGGAAATAGACCGAAAGCGCGAGATAGGCGCGGCCGGGATGGTCGACGCCGACGAAGGCGGCGTGCGCGATGATGTTGAGGCTCTGCTCGCCGCGGTAGTCGGGGTGGGCCCGCCAGCCAATGTCGGCGAGCAGACAGGCCGCATGCCGGAGGCGCCGCTCCTCGACGCTCTCGTCGAGCCCTGCCGTCTCCATCAGGCGATCGGTCCAGGCGATCAGCTCCTCGCCGTGGCGGGGCGAGCGCGAGCGCAGGATGTTCAGGTCGCTCGCCGCCACCAGGAGCGGGTCCTGCCGCCGCGCCTCCTCGTCGAGCTGCTCGTAAAGCAACCCCTCGCGCACACCGAAGGCCGAGACCACCACCGTCTTGGGCTTGCCACGGCGGATGATCTGGTCGAGCACCAGGGCGCCGTAGGCAAGAAGCGGCCGCCGCGCTTCGGAGACGGTGTCGATCGCCTCAAGCGTCTCGGCCTCCACGCGCTCGACGATGCGGGCGAATTCCAGCACGTCGCGCGGGGGCACGCGATAGCCATGCATGACGTGCAGCGGATAGCCCTTCTGCCGCATGTGCAGATTGGCAAGCGCGCGCCACGTGCCGCCCACCGCGTAGAAGGTGCGACCCTTGAGCGCGTCGAGCTGCGGCACCGCGGCCATCGCCTCGCGCACGAGCTTCTGCGCCTTCTTCACCGACCCGCCGGCGAGGTCCTGCAGCGCGAGGCCACCGAGCGGCAGCGTCACGCCCTGCGACACCATCTGCCCGTTGAGCTCGACGAGTTCGAGGCTGCCGCCGCCGAGGTCGCCCACTACCCCATCGGGCTCATGGAAGCCGGAAATGATGCCGTAGGCCGACAGTTCCGCCTCGCGCCGCCCCGACAAGAGCTCGATCGACCGTCCGGTGACCGCGGCCGCCCGCTCGAGAAACTCAGGTCCGTTCGAGGCGTCCCGCGCCGCGGCCGTGGCCAGGACCTGCAGGCGCTCGACCTGCATGGTGTCGCAGAGAACCCGGAAGCGGGCGAGCGCCTTCAACGCCTTGTTGACCGCGTCCTCGGCGAGGCGGCCCGTGGTCGCCACATTGCGCCCGAGGCCGCACAGAACCTTCTCGTTGAAGATCGGCGTCGGCGCGCGCGTCAGCCCCTCATAGGCGACGAGTCGCACCGAGTTGGAACCGATGTCGATGATGGCGACGGGCCTGCCGACCTTGAGGCGGCCGGGCGCCGAATCGAAAGACGCATCCGGCCCGCCGTCAGCGGGATCCCTTGGCGAGAGTGCGGGGGCTCGAATCCTTGAGAGATTTTCCACGTCCCGACAGGCTCGGATTGGTCATGAAGTACTTGTGGGCGTTGAAGGGCTCCTCGCCCTTTGCGCGGATGATGCGTTCGCTCGTCCCGTCGGGCAATACCCTCCAGCTCTGCTCGTTGTCGAGCAGATTGGCGAGCATGATCTGGTCGAGGACCTGCTGATGCACCGTCGGGTTGTGGATCGGCAGCAGCGCCTCGACGCGCCGGTCGAGGTTGCGCGGCATCAGGTCGGCCGAGGAGATGTAGAGATGCGCCTTCGAGGTCGGCAGGCCGTGGCCGTTGCCGAAGGCATAGATGCGCCCGTGCTCCAGGAAGCGGCCGACGATCGACTTCACCCGGATGTGGTCGGAGAGCCCGGGAATGCCGGGCCTCAGGCAGCAGATGCCGCGCACGACGAGATCGATCTGAACCCCAGCCTGCGAGGCTTCATACAGCGCATCGATGACCACGGGGTCGACGAGCGCGTTGCACTTGCCCCAGATCGCGGCCGGCCGCCCCGCCCTGGCATGGCCGATCTCCTCGCGGATGTGCTGCAGGATGCGCGCCTTGAGCGTCACCGGCGAGACGGCCATGCGCACGAGCTCGGCCGGCTCCGCATAGCCGGTGATGAAATTGAAGATACGCGCCACGTCCCCCGCGATCACCGGATCGGCCGTGAAATAGGAGAGATCGGTATAGACGCGCGCGGTGATCGGGTGGTAGTTGCCCGTGCCCACGTGGCAATAGGTGACGAGCTGGCCGCCCTCGCGCCGCACCACCATCGAGAGCTTGGCGTGCGTCTTGAGCTCGATGAAGCCGAAGACGACCTGCGCGCCGGCCCGCTCGAGGTCGCGGGCCCAGCGGATGTTCGCCTCCTCGTCGAAGCGCGCCTTGAGTTCGACGAGCGCAGTCACCGACTTGCCGGCTTCTGCCGCCTCCGACAGCGCCTTGACGATGGGGGAGTCCGAAGACGTGCGGTAGAGCGTCTGCTTGATCGCGACGACGTTCGGGTCGCGCGCCGCCTGCTGCAGGAACTGCACCACCACGTCGAAAGACTCGTAGGGGTGGTGCACCACGATGTCCTTCTGGCGGATGGCGGCGAAGCAGTCGCCGCCGTGCTCGCGGATGCGTTCGGGGAAGCGGGCGTTATAGGCCTTGAACTTGAGGTCCGGCCTGTCGAGGCTGACGAGCTGTGACAATTCGTTGAGCGCCAGCATCCCGTCGACGACGAAGATCTCGTCCGACGAGACGTCGAGTTCGTCCGCCACGAAGGCGCGCAGCGCCTCCGGCATCCCGGCCTCGATCTCGAGGCGGATGACGGTGCCGCGCCGGCGCTGTTTCAGCGCCGACTCGAACAGGCGCACGAGATCCTCCGCCTCCTCCTCGATTTCGAGATCGGAGTCGCGGATGACGCGGAACGAGCCCTGCCCCTTCACCGTGTAACCGGGGAAGAGCTTGCCGGTGAACAGCACGATCGCCTGTTCGAGCGCGATGAAGCGCTGAGCCCCCGTCTCGGCGAAATCCGGCAGGCGGATGAAGCGCTCGATCTTGCTCGGCACGCGGATGAGGGCGCTCAGCGCCCGGTTGTCGCCGGCGCGGAAGAGCGACAGGGCGACCGAGAAGCCGAGATTGGGAATGAAGGGAAACGGATGCGCCGGGTCGATGGCGAGCGGCGTCAGCACGGGAAAGACGTGGTGAAGGAAATAGTCCTCCAGCCACGAGCGTTCCGCCTTGGTGAGATCCGTGCCGTCGGCGAGGACGATGCCGTTCTCCAGCAGTTCGTCGCGCAGCTCGCGCCAGCGTCTCTGCTGGTCGCTGGCGAGAACAGAGACCTCAGCGCTGATCTTGGCGAGTTGCTCGGCCGGCGTCAGCCCGTCCTGCGAGGGGGTGACGACGCCCACGCGCACCTGCCCGCGCAGGCCTGCGACGCGCACCATGAAGAACTCGTCGAGGTTGTTCGCCGAGATCGACAGGAAGCGCAGCTGTTCGAGCAGCGGATGGTTGCGGTTGGACGCTTCCTCCAGCACCCGCCGGTTGAACTGCAGCCAGGAGAGCTCGCGATTGATGAAGCGCTGCGGCGACTGGCGCAGGGCCTCGCCCTCGGGCGCAACGCGCTCGGCGGGTGGTCGGGCTGCCGGCTCCACCTCGGCGCGCACCGCAGGCTCCAGCACCTCGACCGCCCGACGATCCGCCTCGCTCTGCACCGTTGTCTCCCGCCGTCGTTGCCGTTCGTTCTTGTCCTACTTGTACGACATTTCCGCGACGAAGGGCGAAGCTTTGTCAGCCCTCTTCCCCGCGCAGCAGGCTCTGGACGACGTCCGTGGCCATGGCGCGTGTGATGCGGCGGCCGCGGCTCAGCGCCTCGCGGTCGAGAAGCGCCACGACCCGTTGCGCCACGGCGAGCGAGCGCTCGATGCGCACGGCGAGATAATCCACCACGCTCGTGTCGACCACGAGCTGCCGGTCGACGAAGAGCTTGACCAGCACAGCCTTGAGCAGGGCATCGTCCGGCGCGCCGAGCTCGACCGCCGGCGCGAGCCGCAGGCGCGACAGGAGATCGGGTGTGGCGAGGCCCCAGGCATCCGGCGGCGTTCTCGCCGTGAGCAGGGCATGGCCACCGCGCCCGCGCACCGCATTGAGCAGGTGAAAGAAGGCGTGCTCGTCGCGCGGGCCCGCGTCGCAGTCCTCGACGACGACCGTCCCGCCAGGGGCGAGTTCCGCCACGCTCTCTTCCGTCAGTTCCGCCGCCCTGACAGTCCACGCACAGGCACGCGCGGCCCAGATGGCGGCAAGATGCGTCTTGCCCGAGCCGTCCGGCCCAAGGAGTCGCACGACCCGGTCCGGCCATTCCGGCCAACGCTCGATCAGGGCATAGGCCACCTCGTTGCAGGGGCTGACGAGGAAATCCTCGGCCCCGTAGCGCGGCTCGACGGGCAGATCGAGCGGAAGCTGGCGTGGCGGTTGTGGCATGGCACTCGGATATGCTTGGTACTCGTTACGCTGGCCGGCGCGGCACGCGCCGGCTCAGGCATCCGTCTCGGGGCCCGGCGGGGGAGCAGTCAGGGTCCCGTACAACGGGCTCGCCAGATACTGCCGGATGGCGAAGCGGGCCAGCACCCCGAGGGCCGCGGCAAGCGGCACGGCGAGCAGCAGGCCGACGAAGCCGAAGAGCGAGCCGAAGGCGAAGAGCGCGAACATCAGCCACACCGGATGGAGCCCCACCGCCCCGCCGACGAGCTTCGGGGACAGGATGTTGCCCTCGATGAACTGGCCGAAGAAGAAGATGCCGAGAGTGGCGGCGACCATGGTCCAGTCCGGCCAGAACTGGACGAGCGCCACGCCGGCGGACAGGAGAAGGCCGGTCATCGAACCGACGTAGGGAATGAAGGTGAGGAAACCGCTCACCAGGCCGATGAGGGCGCCGAAATTGAGACCGAGGGCGGTGAGCCCCACGGCGTAGAAGGTGCCGAGAATGATGCACACGAGCGCCTGCCCGCGGATGAAGCCGGAGATGGCGCGGTCCATCTCGCTCACCAGCGCCCGCACCGTCTCGCGATGACGGCGCGGCAGCCAGCCGTCGACGGTCGCCACCATGCGGTCCCAGTCGACAAGCAGGTAGAAGGCGACGACCGGGGTCACGACGAGCAGGGCGAAGACATTGACGATCGCCTGCCCGCCCGACCACAGGGACTGCAGGAAGGCGCCGAGCCACTTCGCACCCTGGCTGACCACATCGCCAAGCGACTTCTGCATGTTGGCGAGGGCCTCGCTGCCTCCCAGATGCTCGAGCAGCGGCCCGCCCTGCTCGGCGAAGAGCTGCTGCAGCCGCGCCACCGTCGGCGGCAGCCTGTCGATGAAGGCCGAGAGCTGGCTGGTGGCGATCGGCACGAGGAGGACGAGCGCAAGGATGAAGATGAGGACGAAGAGCCCGAGGATGATGAGCGTCGCCCACAGCCTTCCGATGCGCAGGCGCTCCAGGCGGTCGGCCAGAGGATCGAGGAGATAGGCGAGCGCAAGCCCGGCGACGAAGGGCAGAAGGATGTCGCGCAGGATGAAGAGGAAGGCGACGATGACGAGGAGCGTCGCGACCCAGAAACCGATCTGTCGCTGAATGGTCATGCGTCCTCGGGTCCCTTGCAGCGGGCGATCCTTCGCTCGGCTGCGCGCCTCAGGCCGCCATGTGGCGCAGCCAGACGGCGAGATAGGCGCCAGCCGAGATCAGCGTCAAGACGGCCACCACGGCCATGACGGCATCCTCGACGAGGCCGAGGTCCACGCCGAAGGCGCGGGCGCCAAGGACGAGCGCGGCAAACGAGATCTGCGCCGCCGTATTGGCCTTCGACACGACGAGCGGCTTGATCTCGACCGGCTTGTCCATGAGCCAGGAGACGATGACCGCCATCAGGATCATCAGGTCGCGCGACACGACGAGAATGGCGATCCAGCCCGGCAGAACGCCGACGATCGACAGGCTGACGTAGATCGACACGAGCAGCGCCTTGTCGGCGAGGGCGTCGATATAGGCGCCGAGCTCGCTCTTCATGTTGAAGCGGCGGGCAATGAAGCCGTCGACTGCGTCGGACACGCCTGCGACCACGAAGAGGACGAAGGCGAACTGCCAGCGCCCGGCCCCGATCATGGCCACGATGAGCGGCACCAGGAAGAGCCGGGCTATGGTGATGAGGTTCGGAAGGGTCATTCGCGGAACCGACCGGCAGAGGGGAATACCGAATGTAGGACGTGGCTCACGAAACCGCGAGGGGCCGCGCCGGCGACAGGCCCCTTGCGCGCAAGCCCCTGTCGTCGTACTGCCCGCCGCGACGAATTCGACTGGCGCGGGCGATGGCGCGATCGCCGCGGGAGACCACACGGGCGATGCAGAACGACGAGCCGAAGAACGCGGCGAACGGCCTCACCTATGCTGACGCGGGCGTGGACATCGATGCCGGCAATGCCATGGTCGACGCCATCAAGCCGCTGGTGCGCGCCACGCGCCGCCCCGGGGCCGATGCGGAGATCGGCGGCTTCGGCGGCCTCTTCGACCTGAAGGCGGCCGGCTTCACCGACCCGATCCTGGTCGCAGCCAACGACGGTGTCGGCACCAAGGTCAAGATCGCCATCGAGACCGGCATCCACGACACCGTCGGTATCGACCTCGTGGCCATGTGCGTCAACGACCTCGTCGTGCAGGGCGCCGAACCGCTGTTCTTCCTCGACTATTACGCCACCGGCAAGCTGGAGCCCGCGGCGGGCGTCGCGATCGTCAAGGGCATCGCCGAGGGCTGCCGGCAGGCGGGCTGCGCCCTCATCGGCGGCGAGACGGCGGAAATGCCCGGCCTCTACGCGGCCGGCGACTACGATCTTGCCGGTTTCGCCGTGGGCGCGGCCGAACGCGGCCGCCTTCTGCCGCGCGGCGACGTGAAGCCGGGCGACGTGCTTCTCGGGCTTCCTTCTTCCGGCGTCCACTCGAACGGCTTCTCGCTCGTGCGCAAGGTCGTGGCGAATGCCGGCCTTGCCTGGGATGCGCCTGCCCCCTTCGCGCCGGGCACGGCACTCGGCGCCGCCCTCCTCACGCCGACGCGCATCTACGTGCGCGAGCTCCTCCGCGCGCTGAAGCGCTCGGAGGCAATCAAGGCGCTCGCGCATATCACGGGCGGCGGCTTCCCCGACAACATTCCTCGCGTCCTGCCGGATGGCACCGGCGCCCGCCTCGATCTGTCGGCGATCGCGGTTCCCCCGGTCTTCGGCTGGCTCGCCCGTGCGGGCGGCATCGCCGAGGCCGAGATGCTGCGCACCTTCAACTGCGGCATCGGCATGGTGGTGGTGGCGGATGCCGCGGCGGCGGAGGACGTCGCCGGGGCGCTCGCGGCGGAGGGCGAAGCCCCCGTCCGGCTCGGCACGATCGTCGCGGCCGAGGCCGGCGCGCCGCGCGTGACGACGACGGGGCATCTCGCGCTGTGACCTCATCCGGTCCCAACCGCCGTCGCACGGCCATCCTCATCTCCGGGCGCGGATCGAACATGACCGCGCTCATCGAGGCCGCGCGCGATCCGCAGTACCCGGCCGACATCGTCCTCGTCCTCTCGAACCGCCCCGAGGCGGCGGGCCTCGCCCGCGCGACGGCAGCCGGTATCGCGACGGCTGTCATCGACCACAAGCTTTTCGGCAAGGACCGCGCCGCCTTCGACCAGGCGCTCGATTCCGTGCTGGCCGAGCACGGCATCGAGCTCGTCTGCCTCGCCGGTTTCATGCGCGTGCTGACGCCCTGGTTCGTCGAGCGCTGGACGGGACGGATGCTCAACGTTCACCCTTCCCTCCTGCCTGCCTTCCGCGGACTGGATACGCACCGCCGTGCCCTGGAAGCCGGCGTGCGCGAGCACGGCTGCACGGTGCATTTCGTCGTGCCCGAGCTCGACGCCGGCCCCATCATCCGGCAGGCTGCCCTTCCCGTCCTTCCCGGCGACACGGAGGAAACGCTCGCCGCGCGCGTGCTCGCGCAGGAGCACGTCATCTACCCGGCCGCGCTCGCCCAGGTCGCTTCTGGCAAGGCGCGTCTCGAGGGCGACCACGTGGTCTTCGCGCCGGAGGCTCAGGCAGGCGCGCGCACCGCGGCGCGCTCGTGACCGGGCGCTCGCCCGCGGCAGACGCCGGAACCTCGTCCAGTCGAGCCCCGCCAACAGCTTGGGCGCGACATCGGATTCGACCCGACCAGCGGGACGGCCGGCCCCCGATCTGATTCTCCTTCCACAGATCGGCCGCCAAGCTCTTGAAAATCCGGCTTTTCAGCCCACGCGGGCGCGACCTTGCGCTAGAGCACTTCCCGATTCAATTGAATCGGGAAGTGCATCTATCTTTTTGAGAATAGAGCATTTTCTTCGCCGAACCGGCGACCACCTCGGCGGAAAATGCTCTAGCGCGGCTCAGCCCAGGCCGAGCAGATCGAGGTGCGGCAGGCCGGCCCGGTCGCGCACCTCCTGCTGCCAGGCCTGCAGGAGGACCGCCCGCCGGCCGGGAATGCGCTCCGCCAGCGGTTCGAGCTCGAGGATGCGATCCGTACGGAAATGGCGAAAGCCCTGCCTGAGCTCGCACCAGGCCACGGCGATGCGCTTGCTCTCGTAATAGGTCAGCGCGAGCG
The DNA here is from genome assembly GCF_030067675.1 of Chelatococcus albus. Taxonomy (GTDB): domain Bacteria; phylum Pseudomonadota; class Alphaproteobacteria; order Rhizobiales; family Beijerinckiaceae; genus Chelatococcus_A; species Chelatococcus_A albus. Next base: position 620,793 of record NZ_JASJEV010000001.1, read on the forward strand.
GCCACACGATCCGGTCTGTTTCCTGGCCGTCCTCGGCGCGGTAGAGCAGGCGCAGCTTGCGGCCGTCGCGAATGGCGACCCGCAGTTCGCCGAGATCGACGGACGACGGGTTCTCGGTCCATGGCGGCGGAACCAGCAGGCGATTGTCGAGGAACACGGGCCTCAGCCTCTCGGGCACCATCGCCTCGATCTTGGCGACGACATCGAGCGCGGCGCGCGCCAGATCGCGGTCACCCCGGCCGACGACCCAGCGCAGCCCGAGCATGACGGCCTCGAGCTCGTCGGGCGTGAACATCAGGGGCGGCATGTCGAACCCGCGGTCGAGCACGTAGCCGATGCCCGCCTCGCCGCGCACCGGCACGCCCTGCCCGATCAGCGCGGCAACGTCGCGATAGACGGTACGGACCGAGACTTCGAGTTCCGCGGCGATCACGTCGGCCGTCACGGGCCGGCGATGCCGGCGCAGGATCTGGAGCAGGTGCAGCAATCGGTCGGCGCGGCGCATCGGGCGGATCCTGGCCTCGTGTCGTGCCAGCCGCGGCAACAGCGAAACGCTTGGACGGCCGGCTCGGTTGCGACGTTTCACCGATGGCGAGGGCCCTCGCGCGGGCGCAAGGCAGGCGCGGCCGACCCTTGGCATCATCGGTTCCCGGCAACATGGCGGTATGCTGCTGACAGCACGCTGTCAGGAATGTGGCAGTAGACGAGCCATCGGCCAATCTTTCCCTGGGCGGATGCCATGATCACCCTTTACGCGTTCGGGCCGGGTTTCGGTCTCTCCGACCTCAGCCCCTTCGTCATCAAGGCCGAGATTCTCCTGAAGATGGCCGGCCTGCCCTACCGCACCGACAGGGGCGGCTTCTCGAAGGCTCCCAAGGGCAAGCTCCCCTATATCCGCGACGGGGAGCGCGTCGTCTGCGACTCCACCTTCATCAGGCTCCATCTCGAAGAGCGCCACGACATCGACTTCGATGAGGGACTATCGGCGCTCGAACGCGCGACCGGTTGGGCCTTCGAGAAGATGTGCGAGGAGCACCTCTATTGGGCGCTGGTCAGCGAACGCTGGCTGATGGAAGAGAATTTCGCCAAGGTGCGGGCAGCGATCTTCGACCAATTGCCCTGGCCGCTCAGGACCCTCGTGCCCCCGCTCATCCAGAGGAAGGTCCGCAAGGCCCTGGTAGCGCAGGGGTTCGGCCGCCATTCGCGCGAGGAAATGCTGCTGCTGGCGCGCTGCGATATCGAGGCCATCGCGACGCAACTCGGCGACAAGCCCTTCATGATGGGCGCGGCACCGAAGGGCGTGGACGCGACTGTCCACGCCTTCCTGATGACGGTCTCGAGCGCCGATCTCGCCTCGCCACTCGTCGCCTACACGCGCGAGCATGCCAATCTCGCCGCCTACATGCAGCGCATGCAGGATCGCTTCTACGCCGAACCGGCGATGACGGAAGCCGCCTGACCGGCGGTCAGCCGCCTCGGCTCACCTTGCAGGCGAGAAGCGCGTCCTCGGCCTTGGCACGGGCGCTGTCACTGAAGTAGCCCGTCGAGCGGAAGGCGTCGAACTCGTCAGGCGTCATCGCCTTCGCCACGCGGGTGGCGTAGCAGCCGCAGCGCTGGGCGTAGTTGTCGGTCTTCGATTCGGTTTCGCCCCACTGGCGCACGACACAGGCGTCGAGAATCTGTGTGCGGATCTGCTCGTTGCTGAGGCTGGAATAGTCCTTGGGCAGCCCCGCCGGGGCGGCAGAGGCCGGCGGCGGCGCGGCGCCCGCGAAGGCTGCGGCGGATGCGGCCATCGCCCCGGCCAGAACGAGAGAAAACAAGACCCCACGCTTCGTCATCGCTGTCGCCCCGCTCCGCGCTTCCGGCAACGGGCCGCACACCCGTCGCCAGGTCCCGCCCGTGATCAATTCTGATGAGCCAGGGCGGGATGGAACGGAGAACCGGTACCCGCCTTTCATCATCCCGCTCTGGCACGCGCTCGTTGTCGCGCGTGCTGCGGCGCGTCAAGCGCCAAAGATGGCGGAGCAGGTCTGCGGGACGATCAGATCGGACGCTTGAGGTTGCAGGCGTCGAGCGCTGCGAGCGCCTTGGCGCGGGTCACGTCGTTGAAATAGCCGGTTTGGCGGAAGGCAGCGACCTCGTCCTCGCCCATCGCGGCGATCGTCCTGTTGGCGTAACAGCGGCAGGGGCTGCGCAGGGTCTCCTGCGGCGTGCCCTGGAGCTGCGCCTGGGTCACGAGGCAGCCCTTGTAGGCGCGCTCGCCGATCTGCGGCCGGCTCAACCTGGCCGCGGTCGGATCCGGCGGCGGCAGGGCGGCCGTCGATCCGGCGGCGAAAGCCGATGTGGCGACGAACAGACCGATGGCGACCAGAAGCAAACCACGCACGCGCAACCTCCCAGCCTCGTTGCGGACGAGAGTATGTCGCCGGCTCACGCCTTGCTCAACCACACCTTGTTGTCGTGGAAGGCGGCGCCGCCGAAGGGAGCCGGCTGGTCGGCGCCCGTGAGCGTATTGATGCCGCGGCCGTCCTCGAAGGCACTGTTGGGCCAGATCGATTCGGCGATCAGCACACCGCGGCGCACGCCGTCATAGACCCGCGCGTGAAGGCGCACCTCGCCACGGCGGTTGCCGAGGACCACCCTCTCGCCGTCCGCGATGCCGAGGGCGGCCGCGTCGTCCGGATGGACGAAGACCTCCGGGCGCCCGCCCTCCTTGGCCTGCGACGTTGGCGTCTCGGTGAAGGTGGAATTGAGGAAGTTGCGCGCCGGGCTGGTGGAGAGGCGGAAGGGATGTTCGGCGTCCGCCTCCTCGATCACGGGCCAATGATCCGGCAGCGCCGGCATGGCCTGCCACGGCCCCATGGGACCGGCATTCGTCATGGGCACGCGGCTCCAGTCCGGCCTGAAGCGGAACCTGCCGTCCTCGTAGCCGAAGCCGTCGAGGAAATGCGCCTGCCGGAAGGGCGGCTGCACGTCGAGCCAGCGGCTGGCCTGGAGCTCCTCCACCGTGCCCCGGTCGGTATTGCGCAGCGTCCAGTCGATGAGCTCGCGCGCACTCATGGAAAAGCCCGGGTGCTCGGCGCCGAGGCGCCGGGCGAGCGCGCAGATGACCTCGTGGTTCGAGCAGCACTCTCCGGGGGGATCGACGAGCTTCGGCCCGAGGAGCACGTGCTGGTGCCCGCCGCCCTGATAGAGGTCGTCGTGCTCAAGGAACATGGTCGCCGGCAGCACGACGTCGGCCATCTTCGCCGTCTCCGTCATGAACTGCTCGTGGACGCAGACGAAGAGGTCCTCGCGGGCGAAGCCCTGCTTCACCCGCTCCTGCTCCGGCGCGACCGACACGGGATTGGTGTTCTGGATGAGCATGGCCTTGACCGGCGGCCCGTGGCGCAGCGCCTCCGCGTCGCCCGTGAGCACGCGCCCGATCTGCGACTGGTCGAGCTGCCGCACGGAGGCATCGAGCGCGTCGAGCCCCTCGATCATGGTCTTGCGCCAGCGGAAGATGCCGCTGTTCGAGTGCAGCGCGCCGCCGCCCTCGTGGCGCCAGGCCCCGAGCACGGCCGGAATGCTGAGCGCCGCGTGCATGCCAACCGCCCCGTTGCGCTGCCGCGCGAAGCCATAGCCCAGGCGGAAATAGGCGGCCCGACGCTCGCCGAGGAGCGCGGCGAAGGCCTCGATCTCGGCGGCGGGAAGGCCCGTGATGGCGGAGGCCCATTCCGGCGTCCGCGACTTCAGATGCGCCTCGAGCTCGTCCGGACAGTCCGTGTATTGCGCGAGATAGTCGCGATCGGCGTGGCCGTCGCGGAAGAGCACGTGCATGACGGCGCAGGCAAGCGCCGCATCCGTGCCCGGCCGCAGCAGGAGCGCCATGTCCGCCTGCTTCATCGTCGCGTTCATGTAGACGTCGACGGCCACGATCCTGGCGCCGCGCTCCTTGCGCGCCTTGAGGGCGTGGGTCATGACGTTGACCTGTGTGTGCACCGCGTTGGTGCCCCACAGGACGATGCAGTCCGACTTCGCCATCTCGCGCGGGTCGGTGCCGGCGAGCCGGCCGGTGCCGGCGATATAGCCCGCCCAGGATAGAGCCGTGCAGATGGTGGAATACTGGCGGGAGTATTTCTTGACGTGGCGCAGGCGGTTGATGCCGTCGCGCATCACGAGGCCCATCGTGCCCGCGTAGTAGTAGGGCCAGACGCTCTCAGGGCCGAAGTCGCGCTCGGCCGCGAGGAATCGCTCGGCCACGATGTCGAGCGCCTCGTCCCAGGAGATGCGCTCGAACTCCCCCGCCCCCTTCGGGCCGACGCGCTTCAGGGGATGCAGGACACGCCCGGGGCTGTGCACGCGCTCGGCATAGCGCGCCACCTTGGCGCAGATCACGCCCGCCGTGTAGCTGTTGTCGCCCGCCCCGTGGAGGCGCCCGATGGTGCGGCCGTCGATCACCTCGACGTCGAGGGCGCAGGTCGACGGGCAGTCGTGGGGGCAGGCTGAGAAGCCGCGCGTGATCTTGGGCTGAACGGTCATCGTCTTCGGAACGGTTCCAGGTTCGCGGATGATGCCCGCGGGTCCACGTCGCGTCGAGCCCTCCATCCATGAAGAAAGGCGGGCCGAGGCCCGCCTTCCGTTCATGAATGCACCGAGCGGAGCGTGCTCAGCCGACGATCTCGTTGCCGGAGAAGAACTGGGCGATCTCGATCACCGCCGTCTCCGGCGCATCCGAGCCGTGCACCGAGTTCTCGCCGATCGACTTGGCGAAGAGCTTGCGGATCGTGCCGTCGGCGGCCTGGGCGGGGTTCGTCGCCCCCATCACGTCGCGGTACCTGGCGATGGCGTTCTCGCCCTCGAGCACCTGCACCACGACCGGGCCGGAGGTCATGAACTCGACGAGCTCGCCGAAGAAGGGGCGCTCCTTGTGCACCGCGTAGAAGGTCTCGGCCTGCTCGCGCGTCATGCGGATGCGCTTCTGCGCCACGATGCGCAGGCCCGCCTGCTCGATGACGGCGTTGATGGCGCCCGTGAGATTGCGCGCCGTCGCATCGGGCTTGAGGATCGAAAAGGTGCGCTCGAGAACCATGAGCTGCTCGTCTCGTCGTTTTGCGTTGCGGGAAATGTGGCGGGGCTTATAGCCGCCGACGCCGGCCGTCACAAGACACCGCGTGGGCCCGCAACGCGCGAAAATGAACGGCTTCCGGCATTTTGGTTCATGTATGAACTATTTGCTTGGAAGCGCACGCGCCCTCGCCTAGCATCTGCAGCATCGACGGCAGCACGGCCGCATGAGCCGGAGCCTTGAAAGCAGAAGCGTCGAGGAGGAGACCATGGCAGGCAATGTCAATATGCGCGCGGGAATGGTGCGTCTGGGCGCGATGGCGCTGATCGCCGGAAGTCTGGCATCCGCCGGCCAGGCGCGGGCCCAGGCCCAGGATGTGATCGGCACCTGGCTCAGCGAGAGCAAGGAAACCCGCGTGCGCGTGGCCCCCTGCGGCGCGGCGCTCTGCGGCACCATCGTCTGGGTGAAGGGCGACGCCAGGGACGAGAACAATCCCAACGCGGCGCTGCGCACACGCAGCCTCGTGGGCGTGCAGATGATGACGGACATCAGGCCGAGCGGTGCGCCCGGCGAATATGCCGGGTCGCTCTACAACTACAAGGACGGCAAGACCTACAGCGGCAGGATGAAGGTGAAGGGGGGCAATGCCCTCGAGCTCTCGGGCTGCGTGCTCGGCGGCCTCATCTGCCGCGGACAGACCTGGTCGCGCGTCAACTGACGCGCGGTCCCCGCCGGAACGAGAACGGGCGGCCCGAAGGCCGCCCGCCGTTGCCTCGACCCACAACGTACCCCTTACAGGGCACGCTGTCCAAAGAGGATCTTCTGCGCCTCCTTGTCGGTGGCGAGATCAAGTTTACCACGATCCTCGGCATTCACCGCAAGGCCTCGTTGAACGGCCGGGCGCGCGAGCACCGTGTCGAGCCAGCGCTTGAGGTGTGGAAAGTCGCTGATGTCCTGGCCCTGCCGCTCCCACAGCTTCGCCCAGCCCACGCAGGCGATGTCGGCGATCGAATAGTCTCCGGCCAGGAACTCCCGGTCGGCGAGCCGCCGGTTCATGACGCCGTAGAGGCGGTTCGTCTCGTTGGTGTAGCGATCGACGGCATAGGGCAGTCTTTCCGGCGCATAGATGCGGAAATGATGCGTCTGGCCCGCCATCGGCCCGAGGCCCGCCATCTGCCAGAAAAGCCACTGCTCGACTTCGACACGCCGGCGCTCGTCGGCCGGATAGAACTTGCCGGTCTTGCGGCCGAGATATTGCAAGATGGCGCCGGACTCGAAGACGGAGATCGGCTTGCCGTCCGGCCCTTCCGGATCGACGATCGCCGGCATCTTGTTGTTCGGCGAAATGGCGAGGAACTCCGGCTTGAACTGGTCGCCCCGGCCGATGTTCACGGAATGCACCGTGTAGGGAAGGCCGCATTCTTCCAGCATGATCGAGATCTTCCAGCCGTTCGGTGTCGGCCAGTAATAGAGGTCGATGGGCTTCGTCTGCGTAGCGGCCATGCCTGCTGCTCCTCGCCTCGCGGCCATCCGCGATATGAACGGGATGTAATCCGCGCCGCGTGCTCGGACAATGTGCGCCAGCGCACAGTCCGGTTGCATGGGGCTGCGGCAGCCGCGTGCCCCGTCGAGGCGCGGCATCGCGGGCGCGGGAAGGCGAACCGGGAATGTTCCATCGTTTCCGGGTTTCATCCATGGCCCGGCGGCGGTCACCTCCCGAATGTGCGTCGCGGGGATCCGCGGCGACGGCACGGCCCTGATCGATGCCGGCGGCCGCCCGGCACGGATGGGCACGACTGATCGACTTCGCGGATCACCACGGGCCGGCGGACGAGTACCATCTGTCGGAGCTGGCCCACCAGGCGCGAACAAGAAAGCCGAGAGGAAACTGCCAGTGCGCACCCAGGTTGGTATCGTCGGCGCCGGTCCGGCCGGCCTGCTCCTGTCCCATCTCCTGCACCTGCACGGGATCAGCTCCGTCATCCTCGAGAACCGCTGCAGGCATTATGTCGAGGAACGCATTCGCGCCGGCGTCCTCGAACAGGGCACCGTCGACCTCCTGAACGACACCGGCCTCGGCGAGCGCATGCGCCGCGAGGGCCTCGTGCATCACGGCATCGAGCTGTCCTTCTCCCGCCGCCGCCATCGGATCGACCTGAGCGAGCTCACCGGCGGAAAGGCCATCACGGTCTACGGCCAGCACGAGGTGGTGAAGGATCTCATCGCCGCGCGCCTCGCCGCCGGCGGCGAGATCCTCTTCGAGGTCGCCGACGTCGCCGTGCACGACCTCGAGACGGACCGCCCGCGCATCACGTTCTCCCAGGACGGCAAGCCGCAGGAGCTCGTCTGCGACTTCATCGCCGGCTGCGACGGCTTCCACGGCGTCTGCCGGCCAAGCATCCCGGAAGGGGTGCTCACGACTTACGAGCGCGTCTATCCCTTCGGCTGGCTCGGCATCCTCGCCCATGTCGCTCCCTCGTCGGAGGAGCTGATCTACGCGCACCACGAGCGCGGCTTCGCCCTGCACAGCATGCGCTCGCACGAGATCACGCGCCTCTACGTGCAATGCGACCCGCACGACGACATCAAGAACTGGCCGGACGAGCGCATCTGGCAGGAACTGCACCTGCGCCTCGAGAACGACACCAACTGGAAGCTCGCCGAAGGCCCCGTCATGCAGAAGGGCATCACGCCCATGCGCAGCTTCGTCGTCGAGCCGATGCAGTACGGCCGCCTGTTCCTCGCCGGCGATGCGGCGCACATCGTGCCGCCGACGGGCGCCAAGGGCATGAATCTCGCGGTCGCCGACGTACGCCTCCTCTCCCGCGCGCTCGACGCCTTCTACGTCAGGGGAAACCGGGAGCTGCTCGCGGCCTATTCAGCCACCTGCCTGCGGCGCATCTGGAAGGCGCAGCGCTTCTCCTGGTGGATGACGTCGATGCTGCACCGCTTCGACCATCACAGCCCCTTCGAGCAGCGTGTGCAGCTCGCCGAGCTCGACTACGTGACGGGCTCACGGGCGGCGGCGACCTCCCTTGCCGAGAACTACGTCGGCCTGCCTTTCGAGGATTGAACCCGGCCGCAGGCGGCAATGGCCGGCCGGGCGCGCGACAGGCGTTCGGCCCTCCTCCCCGCGGCGCGCCCATGGGTTTGCCCCCTGCGGGGAGCGTCCATTGTCTGCCCCCTCGGGGACTTGCCTCGATCATCTTTTCCGGGCGGAATGCGGCCGCTTGCTGTTCGGGCTTGAAGGGGGGCTGCGTGTTGCGGCGCCGGGCCGGGGACGGCAACGGGTTCAGGAGGGATATCCATGCTGAACAAGGTCCTCGGTGCCGCCGCAGCCGCCGTGCTCGTGGCTTCCCTGACGACGCCCGTCGCGGCGCAGACCGCCCAGCCGGCGAAGCCCGCGCCGACGCAGACCGCGCCCGCAGCCCCGGCACAGCCCGCCGCGCCGGCGACGGAGACAGAGAAGAAGGAAGCGACCCCCGCCCAGCAGGCGGCGCGCAACCGCATGAAGGAATGCGGCGCCGAGTGGCAGAAGATGAAGGCCGAGAACAAGACCGGCGGCAAGACCTGGCGGCAGTTCTCGAGCGAATGCCTCAAGGCCAAGAGAACGAACTGACCGAAGAGGAACGAACTGACCGCGCGGGCGGGACGAGCGAAGCCCATCGACCTGTCCCCGGGCTTCACGGCCTCGTGTCTTACTTCGGCCCGGAAACGGGCCGATCATCAAGACGTCGAGGCAACGACTGCTCCGAAAATCGAGACCCTTCGGGCAGCCCTCACGCCCCGGCCTCACGGCCGGGGCGTTTTTGTGCGGGATGCCGGTCGCCGCCAATTCAAAGGTGCTTGGAAAAGCCCTGGTGGCTCGCCGCATAGCCGTGCCGCGCATGGAAGCGATGGACATCCGGCCTGCTCTTGTTGGAGGTCAGCTTGAGCAAGGTCGCGCCGCGCGCGCGGGCCTCGTCCTCCGCAAAGGCCAGCATGGCGGCGCCGATCCTGCGCGAGCGCAGATCGGGGCGAACCTGAACGGCGCGCAGCAATGCCGTCACCGCGCCGCGTCCGGTGAGGCCCGGCATGATCGTCAGCAGGAAAGTGCCCGCGACGGCGCCGTCGACCTCGGCCACGCAGAGGAGGCTGTCCGGGCTTTCGGCGATGCGGCGTCGGGCCAGCTCGTACAGCGGGCTCGTCTCCTCGCTCCACGCATCGCCGTAGCCGTGGCCGGAGGCGCCGTCCGCTTCGTGCAGGCGCACGATCGCCTCGAGGTCCGATGCCGTTGCCGCACGCAGCACGAGCCCGGCGACGCTCAACCGTCTCATGCCGCGGAACGGCTTTCGACCGGCAGAACGTCTTCCGGTGCGCCGAAGCCCGGCAGGCTCTCGATCCGCGCCCCCGCGCGTCAGGCGGTCGAACTCCCGGAACATCCATTCGCGCGCCGCCAGACGTTCATCGAGCGAGCCGCCGCTGAAGCGGCCGGTCTTGTCGGCGAGATATTCGAGAATGGCGGCCGACTGCACGAACAGGGAAAGCCACCCTCCTGACGGTCTCCCTGGCCGAAGCAGATCTGGGCAAGGCCTGTTTCGACAAGGTCTTCTCCGTGAACGTCAATCTCTTCTGGCTCGACGCGTCCCGTGAACTCTCCGTCATCAGACGCGCACTGGCGCCGCAAGGCATCCTGCTGCTGATCTACGAGCCTCCGGCGGCCGCCGAGGTTCTCACGATCGCTGACAGGCTGGCGCCCATGCTCGCGGCGAACGGCTTCCGCGTCGAGGCCGTCCGCCGCCATACGGAAGGCTCGGCCCCGCTGCTCGCCGTCTCGGCCAGACCGATCCCCACCTCTTAGAGCGGCTTCCTGAGCTTCCTCGCGAGAACGCCGATGATGCCCTCGCGGAACAGAAGCACGCAGACGACGAAGATGGCGCCCTGCACCACCGTCACCCAGGCGCCGAGATGGGCGAGGTAGTTCTGCATGGTGACGATCACCGCCGCTCCGACGATGGGGCCGAAGACCGTGCCCATGCCGCCGACCAGCGTCATCAGCACCACCTCGCCCGACATCGACCAGTGCACGTCGGTCAGCGAGGCGAGCTGGAAGACGATGGCCTTCGTCGCACCGGCAAGGCCCGCGAGTGTCGCCGACAGCACGAAGACCATGAGCTTGTAATGATTGGCCCGGTAGCCGAGCGAAATGGCGCGCGGCTCGTTGTCCCGAATAGCCTTCAGCACCTGCCCGAAGGGCGAGTGGATCATGCGGTAGATGGCGAGGAGACCGAACAGGAAGATGCCCGCCACGATGTAGTAGAGCACGCGGTCGTCGGCGATGCTGACGATGCCGAGGAGACGGCCGCGCGGCACGGCCTGGATGCCGTCCTCGCCGCCCGTGAACTTCGCCTGCAGCGAGAAGAAGAACACCATCTGGGCGAGCGCCAGGGTGATCATGGCGAAATAGATGCCCTGGCGCTTGATGGCGAGCCATCCGAAGACGAGGCCGAGCGCGCCCCCGGTCGCCGTGCCGGCGAGGATGGCGACTTCCGGCGTCAGCCCCCAGACCTTGGCGGCATGGGCGCAGACATAGCTCGCGATGCCGAAATAGGCGGCATGGCCGAAGGACAGGAGGCCGCCATAGCCGAGCAGCAGGTTGAAGGCGCAGGCGAAGAGCGCGAAGCACAGCACCTTCATGAGGAACACGGGGTAGAGCACGAAGGGTGCCACGAGAAGCAGGGCCGCGATCCAGACGAAGACCGCCCGGTGGAAGGCGGCCGTCTCCACCACCTCGCGCCGCGCGCCGCCGACGGAAAGCCGTTCGCTCACGCTCGCCATCACGCATTCCTCCCGAACAGACCGGCCGGCTTCACGAGCAGCACGAGCACCATGATGACGAAGATCACGGTCGAGGCCGCCTCCGGATAGAACACCTTGGTGAGGCCTTCGACGAGGCCGAGCCCGAAGCCGGTGACGATCGAACCGAGGATCGACCCCATGCCGCCGATGACGACGACGGCGAAGACCACGATGATGATGTCGGCCCCCATGTTGGGGTTGACCGAATAGATTGGCGCGGCGAGCACGCCCGCGAGCGCGGCGAGCGCCACCCCGAAGCCGTAGGTGAGCGTGACGAGGCGCGGCACGTTGATGCCGAAGGCCTGCACCAGCGTGGGGTTCTCGGTCGCGGCGCGCAGATAGGCGCCGAGCTTCGTCTTCTCGATGACGAACCAGGTGGCGAGGCAGACGACGAGCGAAGCGACGACCACCCAGCCGCGGTAGTTCGGCAGGAACATGAAGCCGAGGTTGTGCCCGCCGGTCAGCTCAGGCGGAATGCCGTAGGGCAGGCCCGATACACCGTACTGGTTGCGGAACAGGCCCTGGATGATGAGTGCCAGGCCGAAGGTCAGTAGCAGGCCGTAGAGATGGTCGAGCCGGTAGAGCCGCGAGATGAGCAAACGCTCGATCACGACGCCGAAGGCACCGACCACGAGCGGCGCCAGGAGGAGCGCCCACCAGTAGCCGACGCCCGCGTAGTTGAGCAGCATCCACGCCACGAAGGCACCCATCATGTACTGGGCGCCGTGCGTGAAATTGATGATGTTCAGGAGCCCGAAGATGATCGCGAGCCCCAGGCTCAGGATCGCATAGAACGAGCCGTTGATGAGGCCGAGCAAGAGCTGGCCGAACAGCGCCTGTGGCGGAATTCCGAGTAGCTCGAACATCGTGCGAGATCCGCGGGGAGCCTTTGACTGGACGTGGAAGGCTGGAAAACGAGGCAGGCGCCGATCGTTCGGCGCCCGCCGGGTCGGGGAAGGGCCAGTCAGCCCTTGACGAGCGGGCAGCCGCCCTCGTTGAGCGGGCGGAAGGCTTCCGCCGCCGGAATCGTGGCGAGGAGCTTGTAGTAGTCCCAGGCGGCCTTCGACTCCTCGGGCTTCTTCACCTCGAAGAGATACATGTCGTGGATCTTGCGGCCATCGGCCCGCACCTGCCCCTTGCCGAAGAGCGGATCGTCCGTCGGCAGCTCCTTCATCTTGGCCATCACGGGCCCGGCGTCCTTGCTCTTCGCCGCCTCGATGGCCTTGAGATAATGCAGGACGCCCGAGTAGACGCCGGCGTGCACCATGCTCGGCATCTTGCCGCCGCTCTTCTCGGCGAAACGCTTGGAGAAGGCGCGCGAGGCGTCATCCCGATCCCAGTAGAAGGATTCCGTCAGGACGAGCCCCTGCGCCGCCTTGAGGCCGAGCGCGTGCACGTCGGTGATGAAGATGAGGAGGCCCGCGAGATTCTGCCCGCCCTGGGTCACGCCGAACTCGGCCGCCTGCTTGATGGTGTTGATCGTGTCGCCGCCCGCATTCGCAAGGCCGATGACCTTGGCCTTCGACGCCTGGGCCTGCAGCAGGAAGGAGGAGAAGTCGCTGCCGGGGAACGGGTGGCGGATGGTGCCGAGCACCTTGCCGCCGGCCTTCTTCACCACGTCGGCTGTGTTCTGCTCGAGCGAGTGGCCGAAGGCGTAGTCCGCCGTGATGAAGAACCAGCTGTCGCCGCCCTTCTTCACCATGGCGCCGCCGGTGCCCTTGGCAAGCGCATAGGTGTCGTAGGTCCAGTGGATGGTGTTGGGCGAGCACTGCGGCCCGGTGAGGTCGGTGGAGCCGGCACCCGAGTCGATGAAGATCTTGTTCTTCTCGCGCGTGACCTGGTTCACGGCGAGTGCGACGGAGGAGGTCGGCACGTCGAAGATGGCGTCGACGCCGTCCTGGTCGTACCACTTGCGGGCGATGCTCGCGCCGATGTCGGGCTTGTTCTGGTGGTCGGCCGAAACGACCTCGACCTTCAGCCCCCTGTCGGCGGCCTTGAAGTCCTCGATCGCCATGCGCGCGGCGATCACCGACCCCTCGCCCGACAGGTCGGCGTAGACGCCCGAGCGGTCGTTCAGCACGCCGATCTTCACGGCGGTCTGCGCCTCGGCCATGCCGGCGAGCGCCCCGACGAGCGCGGTTGCGAGCAGCATCGTCTTGAGTTTCATGACTTCCTCCCAATGGACCCGTGGGCGCGGGCCGTGTTCAAGGCGTCTTCAGGCAAAGCAGCTACCGATTGGCCAGGGCCGGCTTCAGCCGACCCCGGATGACTGCACGCGGCCTGCGGACGGATCCGACGGGCCGCGCACAAACGAACGACACGTGCACCAGGCGCTACACGCCGAGATAGGCGTGCAGCTTGTCGATATTGGCGTCGAGCTCGGCATTGGGGATCATGTCGACCACCTTGCCCTGCTCGACGACATAGTGGCGGTCGGCCACGGTCGAGGCGAAGCGGAAGTTCTGCTCCACGAGGATGATCGTGAAGCCTTCCTGCTTCAGCCGCGCGATGGTGCGGCCGATCTGCTCGACGATGACGGGCGCGAGGCCCTCGGTCGGCTCGTCGAGCAGGAGAAGACGTGCGCCAGTGCGCAGGATGCGGCCGATGGCGAGCATCTGCTGCTCGCCGCCGGAAAGCTTCGTCCCCTGGCTGGCGAGGCGCTCCTTGAGGTTGGGGAACAGCTCGAAGATCTGCTCCACGGAGAGGCCGCCGGGCTTCACCTGCGGCGGCAGGAGGAGGTTCTCGTGCACGGACAGGCTCGAGAAGATGCCGCGCTCCTCCGGGCAGTAGCCGATGCCGAGCCTGGCGATGGCGCGCGACGGCAGGCGGATGGTCTCCACCCCGTCGAAGGCGATCGAGCCCCTGCGCTTCTGCATGATGCCGATGATCGAGCGCAGCGTCGTCGTCTTGCCGGCGCCGTTGCGGCCGAGGAGCGTCACCACCTCGCCGGGCGCCACGTCGAAGTCGATGCCGTGCAGGACATGCGATTCGCCGTACCAGGCCTCGAGCCCTCGGACCTTGAGAAGCGGCGCATCCGCGGCGACGGCGGACGGCGTTGCGGCGAGCTGCGCCTCAGCCATGACCAACCCCGATGTAGGATTCGAGAACGCGCGGGTCCTTCGACACCGTGGCGTAGTCGCCCTCGGCGAGGATGCGCCCGCGCGCGAGCACGGTGATGCGGTCGGACAGCGACGCGACGACCGACAGGTTGTGCTCGACCATCAGGATGGTGCGGTCGGCCGCGACGCGGCGGATGAGCTCGGCCGTGCGGTCCACGTCCTCGTGGCCCATGCCCGCCATCGGCTCGTCGAGCAGCATCATCTCGGGATCGAGCGCGAGCGTCGTGGCGATTTCGAGCGCGCGCTTGCGCCCGTAGGAGAGTTCGACGGCCGGAATGTCGGCGAAATCGGCGAGACCCACCGCCTCCACGAGCGCCATGGCCTCCCCGTCGAGCGCCTTCAGGAGCCGCTCGGAGCGCCAGAAATCGAAGGAGGAGCCGCGCTTGCGCTGCAGCGCGATGCGCACATTCTCGAGCACAGTCAGGTGCGGGAAGACGGCGGAGATCTGGAACGAGCGCACGAGCCCCAGGCGCGCCACATCCGCCGGCTTCATCGCCGTGATGTCGCGGCCGTTGTAGACGATCGCGCCCTTCGTCGGCGTGAGAAATTTCGTCAACAGATTGAAGCAGGTTGTCTTGCCGGCGCCGTTCGGGCCGATGAGCGCATGGATCGTGCCACGCTTGACGTGCAGATCGACGCCGTTGACCGCGACGAATCCTTTGAATTCGATCGTCAGATCTTTGGTCGCGAGAATGGTGTCGGCATCCATCAGGCCGCATTCCTCCCGGCTGCCGTTGTTGTTGGAGATGAACTCTCTTAGCAAGATTTGTGCACCGCCGCGAACGGCGGTGTCAATGAGCGTGGAGGCCAGTTGCGACTTTGGTCTAGTGCAAAAGTAGCAATTTGAAACGATGTAAAGCCGGCTCGCGACGGAAACACCGCTCGGCCTTCACCTCAGACCAGCGCCTTCTCGAAGAAAAACTCGCGCGAATTGGAGATGTCGCCGAGGTCGCGGATCTCGCGGCCGCGAACGTAGCCGAGCTTCTCGTAGAGCCGGTGCGCATCGTTGAAACGCGTGTCCGACCAGAAGAACATCCGCTCGGCTCCGCATCCGCGCGCATGATCCTCGACGAGGCCCACGAGGCGCCCCCCGAGCCCCTGCCGACGCATGTCCGAGCGCACGTAGAGCCGGTGCAGCTCGGCCGCCCCCGCCTGCGGGAAATCGACCGCCACGCAGGCCCCGGCCCGTCCGCGCCGGTCCTCCACGACCCAGAACGCCCCCCTGCGCTCGGCAAAGGCTGTCGCCGGCCTGACGAGATCCGGCAGGTCGCCGTGCGGATCGACGAAACAGCCCGGATATTCCGCAAAACACAGCGCAAGGAGGCCGAAGAGATCCTGGGCGTCCTCGTCGCGCACGGCCCGAACAAGCAAGTTGCTCACGCTACCCTCACCCATACTCCTCCGCCCCTGCCCTCCGGCTCTCCACGTCCGAGACCGGCGATTGCCGGACGAGAACGTCGCCGAATGGGCATATTCCCGATGCTCGCCGCCTGTCCACCGCCGGCCGGACGGCTCACCATGCCCGAGCGCGCATGCGAAGGGCCTGCGAATGCGCTAGAATTGCGCCGTTGGCTGCGCAGGGGAGGCTTCGCACGAGCGGAGGAGAGCAGAACGCGGGAACAACCCAGGAGGAACCTATGAGCGAGCAAAGGCAAGGCCAGGCAGGTTCCGACGGATCAGAAGCACCGACCTTCTCTTCCTTCAAGGAATTCTATCCCTTCTATTTGCGGGAGCACGCCAACCGCACGTCGCGCCGGCTGCACGTCGTGGGTACGGTTCTCGGTCTCGCCCTGGTGATCATCGGCCTCGGCACGGGGCGGCTGGCCTACGTGTTGCTCGGTCTCGTCGTCGCCTATGGGCTGGCCTGGATCGGGCACTTCTTCTTCGAGCACAATCGGCCGGCGACCTTTCGCCATCCGGTCTACAGCCTGATGGGCGACCTCGCGATGGCGAGCGATATCCTGCGCGGGCGGATTCCCTGGTGAGGGGTGAACCTTCGCCTCATCCGGACGGCAGGGGTCATGAGCCCGGGGGAGTAAGCTGCCGCTCCATCACCACGGCCGGAATGTCCGCGCGCCCGCCGCAACCGACGGTTCCGCAGAGGCGGGTGAAGCCGCACGCCTCGTAGAAGCGGATGGCGGGAGCATTCTGCGGTTCCACCTCCAGTCGCACGACCTTCGCGCCCGGAAAGCGCGCGAGCGTCGCGTCAAGGAGGAGCCGGCCGATGCCCCGGCCCTGCGCCTCCGGCAGTACGTAGAGCCGGGAGAGGGACAGGCCCTCGTCCTCGGTCGACCGCGCGGCCAAGGTGGCGACGATCCGACCGCCGAGCTCCGCCAGCAGGACGACCGCCCGCGGCTCGCTGATCTCGCGCGTCAGCCTGGCGAAGGAATGCCAATCATCGGTGATCGCCGTCACCTTCTCGGCGCCGAAGACGGCATCGTAGGTGGCGTGCCACGTCTCGACGAGGAGCGCGCGGACGGCGGCGACATCCGCCGGCTCCACATTACGGATCGTCACCGCGCCGCCCATCGCGCTCCCCAGTGGTTCCTCCCCGCGCCATCGAGCGCGAGGCTGCCGTGATCATTCGAGGCCAAGCTTGGCCTTGAGCAGCTCGTTCACCGCCTGCGGGTTGGCCTTGCCGCCGGTCGCCTTCATCACCTGGCCGACGAACCAGCCGAGCATGGTGGGCTTGGCCCTGACCTGCTCCACCTTGTCGGGATTGGCGGCGATGACCGCCTCGATGGCCGTCTCGATGGCGCCGGTGTCGGTGACCTGCTTCATGCCGCGCGCCTCGACGATGGCGCGCGGATCGCCGCCCTCGGTCCACACGATCTCGAAGAGGTCCTTGGCGATCTTGCCGGAGATCACGCCCTCGCCGATGAGGTCGACAATGGCGCCGAGCTGGGCCGCCGAGACAGGAGAGGTGGTGACGTCCCTGCCCTCCTTGTTGAGGCGGCCGAAGAGCTCGTTGATCACCCAGTTCGCCGCCGTCTTGCCGTCGCGGCCCTTCGCGACCGCCTCGAAGAAATCGGCCGTCTCGCGCTCGGCGACGAGCACCGTCGCGTCATAGGCCGACAGCCCGTAGTCCTTGATGAAACGCGCCTTCTTCTCGTCTGGCAGCTCCGGCAGGTGCCGCGCCAGATCCTCGATGAAGGCCTCGTCCAGGGTGAGCGGCAGCAGGTCGGGATCGGGGAAGTAGCGGTAGTCGTGCGCCTCCTCCTTGGAGCGCATGGAGCGCGTTTCGCCCTTGTTGGCATCGAAAAGGCGCGTCTCCTGCTCGATGACGCCGCCGTCCTCCAGGATGCCGATCTGGCGCCGGGCCTCGTATTCGATGGCCTGGCCGATGAAGCGGATCGAATTGACGTTCTTGATCTCGCAGCGTGTGCCGAAGGGCTCGCCCGGCCGGCGCACGGAGACGTTCACGTCGGCGCGCAGGTTGCCCTTCTCCATGTCGCCGTCGCAGGTGCCGAGGTAGCGCAGGATGGTGCGCAGCTTCGTGACATAGGCCTTGGCCTCCTCCGACGAGCGCAGATCCGGCTTCGACACGATCTCCATCAGCGCGACGCCCGAGCGGTTGAGATCGACGAAGCTCATGCTCGGGTGCTGGTCGTGCAGCGACTTGCCGGCGTCCTGCTCGAGATGCAGGCGCTCGATGCCGACCTTGATGGTCTCGCCGTCGGCGAGGTCCACCGTCACCTCGCCCTCGCCCACGATCGGGCTCTTGTACTGGCTGATCTGATAGCCCTGCGGCAGGTCCGGATAGAAGTAGTTCTTCCGGTCGAACACCGAGACGCGGTTGATCTGCGCCTTCAGGCCGAGGCCCGTGCGCACCGCCTGGCGCACGCATTCCTCGTTGATCACCGGCAGCATGCCGGGCATGGCCGCATCGACGAGCGAGACATGGTCGTTCGGCTCGCCGCCGAAGACCGTCGAGGCGCCGGAGAACAGCTTGGCGTTGGAGGTGACCTGGGCATGGATCTCCATGCCGATGATCACCTCCCAATCGCCGGTGGCGCCCTTGATCAGCTTCTTCGGATTGACGGTTGCGTGCATGATCGATCTCCGTTGGCCCCGGCTTGGCGCGACCATGGCGCTTCCGTCAAGACCTTCGTGCGGCGACCGTCCGGACATGGAGCGATTTTGCCCGACGGCATGGGCTTGACGCCCCGAATGCGGCGCCGCTATCAGAATACCCGTCGTTCACGCGGAGTGTTGATGCGCAGAAACGCCGAGTCCCGGTGAAGGCCCGCCGCCGCTGGCGGGCCGAGGTCGCAACGACCGAGCGCGCGGCTGCGCGCCTTTCTGGCATCTTACATTCCAGGGTTTCTCCCCGTGAACGTCTCACGAGACGAGCAGCGTGTGCTGCATGTGCTCGCCCAGGGCGGGCGTATTCTCCATTTCAAGGACGACGGCGGCCGGCTGGTCGAGGTCCAGTGCGTGACGCACGAAGGCTGGCGCCTGTCCTCCTGCACGCTGGACCTCTTCAAGCGGCTGCGCAAGCGCGGCCTGATCGCCTCTGCCGGCGGCGGCCCCTACCGGATCACCCGCAGCGGGCTCGCGGCCGTGCGCAGCCGGCCCGACAACCGCTGAGGCAGGGCAAAAGCCCCAGCCGGCCCTGGCTTGCCGTGGGCGGAGGTACCCCCGGGCCAAGGGACCGGCGGCCTCACGCCTCCGGCGAGCCGAGCCGCGCCTCCTCGTAGGCGATGGTCCAGTCCATCATGACGCGCCACACCGCCTCGACGAAGTCCGGCGGCACGCCGGCGGCTTCCGCCTCGCGCCGCACCTTGGCCGCCACCTCCTCCACGCGGTCGGCCAGAAGCGCGGGAATCGCGTTCCGGCGCTTCACCGCGATGACGCGCTCGACAATCGCCATCCGCCGCGCGAGAAGGCGGACGATGTCGGCGTCGAGCGCGTCGATCTCCGCCCTCAGCCCGGCGAGCGGGGCGGTATCCGGCGCCCCGGCGGCCATCATGCCCACCAGGTCTCGGGGGGCGTCAGCCGGCCGGCGGCCTCCTCGATCACCTGCCCCGCCGCAAACAGCGTTTCCTCGTCGAAGGGGCGGCCGATGAGCTGCAAACCGAGCGGCAGGCCCTGCGAATCGAGCCCCGCCGGCACCGAGATGCCGGGCAGGCCCGCCATGTTCACCGTCACCGTGAAAACGTCGTTGAGGTACATCTCGACGGGCGAGGCCGTGGCCATCTCGGCGAGGCCGAAGGCCGCCGAGGGCGTCGCCGGCGTCAGGATCGCGTCGACACCGCCGCAATAGACGGTTTCGAAGTCGCGCTTGATGAGGGTGCGGATCTTCTGCGCCCGCAGATAGTAGGCGTCGTAGTAGCCTGCCGAGAGCACGTAGGTGCCGATCATGACGCGACGCTTCACCTCGCGGCCGAAACCGGCGGCGCGGGTGTTCTCGTACATCTCCACGATGTCCCTGCCCGGCACGCGCAGCCCGTAGCGCACCCCGTCGTAGCGGGCGAGGTTGGACGATGCCTCGGCCGGCGCCACGATATAATAGGCCGGCAGCGCGTACTTCGTGTGCGGCAGGGAGACGTCGACGATCTCGGCACCCGCCGCCTTCAGCCATTCGGCGCCCTTCTGCCACAGCGCCTCGATCTCGGCCGGCATGCCCTCGACACGGTATTCCTTCGGAATGCCGATCCTGAGCCCCTTGACGCCGCGCGTGACGGCCGCCTCGAAGTCCGGCACGGGAACATCCACGGACGTGGTGTCCTTGGGATCGTGGCCGGACATGGAGGCGAGCAGCACGGCGCAGTCGCGCACCGTCTTGGCGATGGGCCCGGCCTGGTCGAGCGAGGAGGCGAAGGCGACCGTCCCCCAGCGCGAGCAGCGTCCGTAGGTGGGCTTGATGCCGACCGTGCCGGTGAAGGCCGCCGGCTGGCGGATGGAGCCGCCGGTGTCGGTGGCCGTCGCGCCGAGGCAGAGCCGCGCGGCGACCGCCGCCGCCGAGCCGCCGGAGGAGCCGCCCGGCACCAGCGCCGCGTTCGAGCCCTTGCGACGCCAGGGGTTGACCACCGGGCCGAAGGCGGACGTCTCGTTCGACGAGCCCATGGCGAACTCGTCGTTGTTGAGCTTGCCGAGCATCACCGCCCCGTCCCGCCAGAGCTGGGCCGTCACGGTCGATTCGTATGGCGGCACGAAATCGTCGAGGATGCGGCTGCAGGCGGTGGTGCGCACGCCCTCGGTGCAGAAGAGGTCCTTGACGCCGAGCGGAATGCCTTCGAGCGGCCGCGCCTCGCCCCGGGCGATGCGGGCGTCGCTCTCGGCGGCCATGGCGAGCGCGCGCTCGGGCGTCTCCAGCACATAAGCGTTGAGCGACCGCGCCTTCTCCATGGCGTCGAGATGCGCCTTGGCGAGTTCGGTGGCGGAGAAGTCCCTGGCCTTCAAGCCGTCGCGTGCGTCGGTCAGGGTGAGGTCGAGAAGGTCGGTCACGAGATTGCTCTTTCAATCGTCACGGCCGCATTCCGCCGGCCACTCGCGATCTTCGTACTTGCGGGATTGGGTGGCTTCGTGCGGCGCGGGTGCCGAGCGATGCCGTCGAGCGCCTATTCGACCACCTTCGGTACGACGAAGAAATGATCTTCCGTCACGGGAGCGTTCATCACGATCTTGTCCGGATAGCCCCCGTCGGTCACGACGTCCTCGCGCTTCTTCATGACCATCGGCGTGACCGACGTCATGGGCTCGACACCATCGACGTTCACCTCGCCGAGTTGCTCGACGAAGGCGAGAATGGCGTTGAGCTCGCCCTGCAGATGGGGCACCTCCTCGTCCGTGACCGCGATGCGCGCGAGATGCGCGATGCGGCGGACGGTCTTTTCGTCGACGGACATGGACTTGACCCGCTAGCGCCTGAGGCTGGGATGGACTGTGGCGGGCTATATCACCCGCTCCTTCGGCGCCGCAACCCGCTGCCGACCGTGCTCAATAGGCGATCTTGCGCTGCACCGCGCTTTCGCGCACGAGCCCGCCCTCCGCGCCGGACGACCGCAAGACGAGGTAGAGCGCGGCGCCGGCGAGAACGATCAGGACAGCGCCCACCGCGGCCCAGAGACGCGCAGACGGCGAGCGGCCGATGGACGAGCGGACACCCGCCGCGCCTTGTTCCGCCGCGACGTCCTCGGTGGCGGGCGCGGCCTGCAGCGGCCGGCTCGCCTCGTCCGCCCTCGCCCCGTCCTGCCCATGAGCTGCGCGAGCCGGAATTGGCCGCCCGTATTCCATGAGAGAGAGAGGCACGCGCACGACCCGATCCGCCGGGACTGCCGGCCGGCGCAGCGGCACGCGCACAACGGCGGGCGCTCGCGCCGCGGCCTCTGGCGGCGTCTCCGCCTCTGGGAGGTCCATCGCTTGCGCCATGGCCGACTTGCGGATCTGGACCGAGGCGAGGAATGGCACAGTCGGGCATGCGAGCGCGCCGACACGCCCCCGCGGCCGGCCGCCGATCGACGGCGGCTGCGCGTCGAGGGCCACCCACCCCCCGGCAATCGCCGATTCCTCGACGACGATGCCCCGGGCAGGAGCCCCGTCCTGCCCGGCCTCATCGCGTTCCGACGGAGGCTCTCTGTCCCTGACGCCCATGCGGCGCGACCGCCACAGTGAATAAATCGTGAACAAATTATGCCACCTCCGGCGGCGCAAGGCGACAGGTGCCGCGCGGCAGCGTTAATCGCAAGGTCCGCGCTCACACGACGAAGGGCACACCGGCCTTCGCCACCACCACCCGGGTCTCGTGGCCGTGCATGGCGGCGACGAACTTGTCGGCATTCGGCTCGATGATCGGGAAGGAGCCGTAATGGCAGGGAATCACGGTCTTGAGCTTGAAGAAGCGCCGGACGGCGAGCGCGGCGGTGACGGGGCTCATGGTGAAGCGGTCGCCGATTGGCACCATGGCGACCTGCGGCTCGTGGATCTCGGCGATGAGCTGCATGTCGCCGAAAATGTCGGTGTCGCCCATGTGGTAGACGGTCGGCTCGCCCGGGGCCTTGACGATGATGCCGCCCGGATTGCCGAGGGGCACGTTCTCGTCGGACGAGGAATGGTCTGCGCGCACGAGCGTCACCGTGAAGCCGCCCTGGTCCGTGGTGCCGCCGATGTTCATCGGATCGTAGGCGGCGACGCCCTTGCCGGCGAGCCACATGCAGATCTCGAAATTGGCGACGACCTTCGCCCCCGTCTCCGCGGCGATGGAGAGCGTGTCGCCCACATGGTCGCCATGCCCGTGCGTGAGCAGGATGTGCGACACGCCCTTGATCGCCGCCGCCTTGTCGCCGGCAAAGCCCGGATTGCCGGTGAAGAAAGGGTCGATCAGCACGGCGCACGCGCCGAAGTCGAGCCGGAAGGCTGAATGTCCGAACCAGGTGATCTGCATCGCGGGCTCCGTGGTGGATGATCGAGCGCGCAAGATAGCAGCGCCGCGAGGACGAGATGAAGCCGCCCCCGCGTGACGGGGCGCGGGCGGCGTGCTAAGCGCCGGTGATGACGACGACAATCGTGGCGCTCGAGGCCTTCCTGCACCTGCCCGCCGGGGCGCGGCTCCTCGGGCTCGATCTGGGGACGAAGACCATCGGGCTTGCCCTCTCGGACGTACAGCGCCGCATCGCGACGCCGCTCGAGACCATCCGGCGCACCAAGTTCACCGCGGATGCGGAGAAGCTCAAGGCACTCGTCGAGAAGCACGGCGTCGCGGGCCTCGTCATGGGCCTGCCGCTCAACATGGACGGCAGCGAGGGACCGCGCTCGCAGGCGACGCGCGCCTTCGTGCGCAACCTGGCGGCGATCCTGCCCCTGCCGGTCGTGCTGTGGGACGAGCGCCTGACGACGGCGGCCGTCACCCGTACCCTGATCGAGGCCGATGCCTCGCGCGCGCGGCGTGCCGACCTCGTCGACAAGATGGCGGCCGCCTACATCCTGCAGGGAGCGCTCGACCGCTTGTCGGATCTCGCCTTCCATGGCGACGACGACGAGCAGGATGCCTGATGGATACCGCCTGGCCCGCGCACGGCGCCTTCACCACTCGCGGAAATGGCCTTCCTCCCGGTCGGCCTCGTAGCCGTAGGGCGCCGGTTGTCGATTGTCGCGATAGGCGCGCCGGCGATAGACCGGCGAGGGCTCTCCATCGTCCTCGTCGATGACCCGCGGCTCGCCATAGCGATGCACCCGCACCCGGCCGTAGAGGCGATCATGCTCGTCGTCGTCATCCGCCGCGGCTGCGGCTGCCGCCGCACCGAGGAGGCCGAGGGCGATGCCGGCGGCGATCGCCGCTCCCTTGCGCCCGCCGCGCACCTCGACAATCGGCGCTTCGCCGGCGATCGCCGCGCCCCGCACGACCGGCAAGGATGCAGCCTGCGCGCCGCCGGCCGATCCCGCCGCGAGGGCCGAGGCGGTCGCCAGTATCGCAAGTCGCCTGGAGATGGGCCGCAGGGACAACGTCGACATGATCATTCCGCCCCTCCTTGGGTCAGTACGACCGCGAGGGGCCGCTTGCCGGAGGGGCGCGCCCGGCCCCTCGCCGGCCTGCCCGCTCCGTCACCGATCGAACATCGGCTCGCGTGAACCGGGGCTGAACCGGCCGGGCGGCCTCCAGTCACGCGTCGAACGCGGCCACGGGGCGAAAGCCCTGCGGCCGGTGGCATGGCGAAGCCCGCCGCCGCATGCTTGATTGCCGAACAGCCGACCGTCCCTGCCCCCTCGCCTCCCTCCCTGCCGGATCGCCATGCTCGCCGTCCTCGACAGCCTCGTGCCCGTCTTCCTCGTCATCATCACGGGCTGGGGGACACGCGTCGCACGCGTCATCGACGATCGTCAGTGGGCCGGCTTCGAGCGCGTCACCTACTACGTCTTCTTTCCGGCAGTCGTCATCGAGACCCTGGCCAAGGCCAATCTGCGCGACGTGCCCTTCCTGGGTCTCGGCGGCTCGCTCGTCGCCGGCATTCTCACGATGACGCTGCTGCTGCTCGTCCTGCGCAGGCCGCTCGAGGCGGCCGTAAAACTCGATGGACCAGCCTTCACATCCGTCTTCCAGGGCGCGACCCGCTGGAACACCTTCGTCGCGCTCGCGGTTGCGGGCAGCCTCTTCGGGCCGGCCGGCGTGACCCTGATCGCCGTCGCCATCGCGGCGATGATCCCGCTTCTCAACGTGGTCGCCGTGCTCGTGCTCGTGCGCTTTGCCGGAGGCCCCGCCCAGAGCCCGCGCATGATCCTGCGCACGCTGGCGACCAATCCCTTCATCTGGTCCTGCGCCATCGGCATTGCGCTCAACTGGCTGGCGCCGCCCGTTCCCAAGGCCCTGATGGCCTATGCCGAGATGCTCGGCCGTGCCTCGCTCGCCGCGGGGCTGCTCGTCGTCGGCGCGGGGCTCGATCTCGCGCGGCTCGCCCGGCCGCGCATCCCCCATCTCGTCTCGGCCGGCCTCAAGCTCGCGCTGATGCCACTTCTGGTCGTGAGCTTTGCCCGTCTCCTCGGCGTGACGGGAACGGGCCTCGCCGTAGCCGTGATCGCCGCCTCCGTACCGACCGCGAGCGGCTCCTACATCCTCGCTCGGCAGCTCGGCGGCGACGCGCCCCTGATGGCCGAGATCGTGACGTTGCAGACACTGCTCGCGGCCGCCTCCATGCCGCTCGCGATCACGCTGCTCGCCTGAATCCGTCCTCGCGCCGGGCGTACCGCGGCACAAGACGACCTGGCCGGAGACGGCAAGGGGCGCGATATCGCTGTTGCCAAAAACCTGTCGCCAAGTTGGTCTCCTCATGGTAGATAAGCAAGTATTAGTTGATCGTGGAAATTATGAACAATTTGAGGTTGCATTTTACACATGAATAAGCGCCCCGATCGTCGTGGCTCACCACCGGTCCGCACGCTGGAGGCCACACGCACGAAGCGTGCAGGTCAGGCATTGATCGAGCTTCCCCGACGGACGATCGCGCTCGCACCCACGCCCGAGCACGCGGCCGAGGTTGCGCGATATGTCGAGCAACTCACGACGGAACTCGCGGCCATGGCGCGGTCGACCAGGCTCGACGTGCTCGCCTACATCCTCGAAATGGCCCGGCATGAAGCCCATGGCCACGCCATTCAGCACAAGACGGATGCCTGACCACCCCTCCCGAGCAGGGCGGGCGGCGCTACAGGAGCGAGACGGCGTTGCCGCCGTGCCGTTCGAGGCGCCCGGCAAGTTCCAGCTCCAGGAGGACGCGCTGCACGGCCCGGACCGCGAGGCCCGATTGGCGGACCAGCTCGTCGACGGTCACCGGCGCGGGCCCCATCAGCACGAGCAGGCGCAGGCGCTCGTCGTCCGGCCGCTCCTCGTCCTCCGCGCCGTCGTCGCTACCCGGCGGGCGCGCTGACCCGTGATCCATGGCCTCGCCGAGGCCGTTGGCCTCCCGGGCATACCAAGGCGCCGGCTCGACCTCGGGCAGGTCGAGCTCGTCCCACAGGCGCTCGCCGCCGACGGTCACGGCCGCCTCCTGATCGACCGCATCCTCCATGGCTCGAGGCAGGCCACCGCCGGCGACGAGCGGCGTCAGCACCGAGATGACGTGCTCGGCCGCGCCGCAGAGCGTGGCGCCCTCGCGAATGAGGTCGTTGGTGCCCTCGGCGCGCGGGTCGAGCGGCGAGCCGGGCACGGCAAAGACCTCCCGCCCCTGCTCCAGGGCGAAGCGGGCGGTGATGAGCGAGCCGGACTTGCGCGCCGCCTCGACCACCACGACCCCGAGCGACAGCCCGGAGATGATGCGATTGCGCCGCGGGAAATCGCGCCCGCGCGGCTCCCAGCCCATCGGCATCTCGGAGAGAACGGCGCCCCGCTCCAGGATGCGGGCGAGAAGCGACTCGTTCTCGGGCGGATAGACGCGATCCTGCCCGCCGGCGAGCACGGCGACGGTGCCCGTCAGCAGGCTGGCGCCGTGGGCCCGGGCATCGATGCCGCGGGCCAGCCCGGAGACAATGGTGAAGCCTGCCTCGCCGAGATCGCGCGCGAGCCGCTCCGTGAACTTCAGGCCGTTGGCGGAGGCATTGCGCGAGCCGACGATGGCCACCGCCGGCCCGGCGAGGATGGATGCGTCGCCCCGCAGGCCGATGAGCGGTGGCGCGGACGCCGCGGCGCGCAGCGGCGCCGGATAGTCCGGTTCGCCGAGCGCCACGAACCGCACGCCGAATCGCATCGCGCGCTCCATTTCGCGCTCGGCTTCCGCCCGGCTCACGAGGCGGATCGTCCGCCCCTCGCGCCGCGCCAGCTCCGGCAGGGCATCCAGCGCGGCGGCGGCCGTGCCGAAACGGGCGATGAGCGTGCGGAATGTGCTCGGCCCGACACCCTCGCAGCGACTGAGTTGAAGCCAGGCGAGGCGCTGCTCTTCGGTCAGTCTCACCCCGCTCGACATGGCTTCACCCCTTCTGACCGATCTTGCCTTCGGTCCCGGTCGCCAGGCGCTTGATGTTGGCCCGGTGCATCCACCACAGCAGCAGCGCCAGCAAGATGAAAAGCTCGGCCATCTGCCGCTCGCCGAGAGCCCACAGGGCGGCGGGCGTGACGAGACTGGCGACGAGCGCGGCAAGCGACGAGTAGCGTGTGCCGAAGGCCACCGCGAGCCAGACGGCGGCGAAACCAAGCGCCGCGAGCGGCTTCAGGCCGAGGAGGCAGCCGAGGAAGGTCGCCACGCCCTTGCCGCCCTTGAAGCGCAGCCAGACGGGAAAGAGGTGGCCGAGAAAGGCGCCAAGAGCGGCGATGAGGGCTGTGTTCGGCCCCCATTGCGCGGCAACGATGACGGCGGCCGTCCCCTTGAGCATGTCGCCGGCGAGCGTCGCCGCCGCGAGGCCCTTGCGCCCCGTGCGGAGCACGTTGGTGGCGCCGATGTTGCCTGACCCGATGGCCCGCAGGTCACCCGCACCGGTGAGCTTCGTCAGGATGATGCCGAAGGGAATCGACCCGAAGAGGTAGCCGAGGACGAACGCCGCCAGAAAATACGGCCACGCCAACGACCAGCTCATCGCTTCCGGCATCGACAGATTCCCCCTTCCCCATCCGCAGCCCAAACTAGGCGGAGCGGATGGCGACCGCAATCCGCCCCGCCGTGCGACACGGGGGCAATGCCGCGCTAACCCTGGCCGCGGCTCGCCCTTGCACGACAGGCGGAACGCGCCGAATTTGCGCCGACTTTTTGGCCCCTCCCCAACGAGCCGCCATGACGCTCCCCAGTGCCCCCGGCCGGTTGCAGCCGCTCCGACAGCCTCTCCTCCTCGTGCAGGGCCTGCGGGCGCTCGCCGCCATGCTCGTGCTCGTTGGGCACAGCGGCCACGACGCCGCGACCATCGCCGAGCGCCTCGGCGTGCAGGCACCGCGGATCGACGGCATCGACTGGGGATTCGGCGTTCACCTGTTCTTCGTCATCAGCGGCTTCATCATGGTGCTCACCGCTGCCGACGACTTCGGCCGCCCGGGCGCAGCGCGCACCTTCCTGCTGCGGCGAATCGTGCGGGTGGTGCCGCTCTACTGGGCCGTGACGACGGCGCTGCTCGCGGGCACGCTCGTGCTGCCGCGGCTTCTCAACGTGTCCATAGAGGATTGGCGAAGCATCCTCGCATCCTACCTGTTCATCCCCTATCCGCGGGGCAACGGCGAGATCCGGCCCGTGATGGCGCTCGGCTGGACGCTCAACTACGAGATGTTCTTCTACGCCGTCTTCGCGCTCGCCATGCTGCTGCCGGTCCGGCGTGGCATCGCAGCGCTCGTCGGCTTCTTCGTGGGGCTCGTCGCCCTCGGCCAGCTCGTGTCCTTGCCGGCGGGAGCCCTCGGCTTCTGGAGCTCGCCGATCGTGCTCGAGTTCGTCCTCGGCGTGCTTGTCGGCCTCGCCTACCGGCGCGGCTGGCGTCTCGGGCTCCTCGGCGCGGGCTCCTGCCTGCTCCTCGGCATCAGCCTTGCCGCCACACTCACCCCCGGGCTGGGCGACGCCGGAGGCCTCGGCGCGACCGCCGCAACGGGCCTGCCCGCATCGCTGCTGGTTCTTGCAGCGGCACTCGGACCGCAGCCGACGGGCGACAACCGGCTCGTGCGGATGCTCGCCTTCCTGGGCGATGCCTCCTACAGCCTCTATCTCGTCCATCCCTTTGTCATCAGGCCCCTGCGCGACCTGTGGATCGCCGTCGTCGGGGAGCGCCTGCCGCTCGCGCTCTACGTCGTCGCCTGCTTCGCAGCGGCCATCGCCGGCGCGGTCCTCTGCTATGTGCTCTTCGAGCGGCCGCTGACGCGCTTCTTCCGTCGCCACCGGTCCCAGGGACGAACGGCGCCTGCCGCCCGCCTCGCTCAGGCCGACGCGTCAGACGCCTCGTAGACCTGCCGCCCCCCGACGAAGGTGCGCAGGACGCGCCCCTGCAGCCGTGCCTCGTCGAAGGGTGTGTTCTTCGAGCGGGAATGCAGTTCCGCCTTGTCGAGCACGTAGGGCGCGTCGGGATCGAGGACGATGATATCCGCCGGCGCTCCCGCGGCCAGGCGCCCGCCCGGCAGGCCGAGCAGTTCCGCCGGCTTCGTCGACAGGGCGTGGAGGAGCCGCGGCAGACCGATCTGGCCCGCGTGCACGGCCCTGAGGCCCGCCGACAGGAGCGTCTCGAGGCCGATCGCCCCATCCGCCGCCTCGGCGAAGGGCAGGCGCTTCGTCTCCACGTCCTGCGGGTTGTGGTCGGAGACGACGACGTCGATGACGCCGCGTGCCAGCGCCTCCACCACCGCCAGCCGGTCGTCCTCCGAACGCAGGGGCGGCGAGAGCTTGAGGAAGGTGCGGTAATCGCCGATGTCGGTTTCGTTGAGGGTCAGGTTGTTGATCGACACGCCGCAGGTGACGGGCAGGCCATCGGCCTTGGCGCGCTCGACGAGCCCCACCGAGTCGGCGCAGGAGATCATGGCCGCGTGGTAGCGCGCTCCGGTGAGCCGCACGAGGCGCAGGTCGCGCTCCAGCATGATGGTCTCGGCCTCGCGCGGGATGCCCAGGAGACCGAGGCGGCTCGCGCGCTCACCCTCGTTCATCACCCCGTCGCCGACGAGATCAGGGTCCTCCACGTGGTGCAGGATAAGCACGCCGAAGTCGCGCGCATAGGTGAGCGCCCGGCGCATCACCTGCGCATTGGTGACGGACCTGGCTCCGTCGGTGAAGGCGACGGCGCCGGCCTCCGTGAGGAGCCCGAATTCCGTCATCTCGCGGCCTTCGAGCCCCTTGGTCAGGGCCGCGGCCGGGTGAACGTTCACGATGGCCGTGTCGCGTGCCCGACGCAGGACGAAATCGACGATGGCCGGCTCGTCGATGACCGGGTCGGTGTCCGGCATGCAGACGATGGTGGTGACGCCGCCGGCCGCCGCCGCCTCGCTCGCCGTCTTCAGCGTCTCGCGGTGCTCGGCCCCCGGCTCGCCGACGAAGGCGCGCATGTCGACGAGCCCCGGCGCGAGCACCTGCCCGCGGCAATCGATGATCTCGGCCCCCTCGGGGGCGGCGGGCACCGTCAGATGCGCTCCGCGGTCGCGGATGACGCCCTCCGCCACGAGAAGGCCACCGCGTTCCTCGCGCCCGGCCGCAGGGTCGACCAGGCGCGCATTGATGAACAGTGTGGGATGCATCGCGGACGTCGCCATGGTCAGCTGTTCGGCAGGTTGCGCGCCAGGGCCTCGAGCACCGCCATGCGCACGGCGACGCCCATCTCGACCTGCTCGCGGATGAGCGACTGCGCCCCGTCGGCGACGTCGGACGCGATCTCGACGCCGCGGTTCATGGGGCCGGGATGCATGACGAGCGCGTCCGGCCGGGCGAGCGCGAGCTTCTCGCGGTCGAGGCCGAAGTAGCGGAAGTACTCACGCACGGACGGCACGAAGGAGCCGTTCATGCGCTCGCGCTGCAGGCGCAGCATCATGACGATGTCCGCATCGACGAGCCCCTTGCGCATATCGGTGAAGACCTCGACGCCGAAGCGCTCGATGCCGGCCGGCAGCAGCGTCGAGGGGCCGATGCAGCGCACGCGCGCGCCGAGCGCCTGCAGGAGCAGGATGTTGGAGCGGGCCACCCGCGAATGCAGGATGTCGCCGCAGATGGCGACGGTGAGCCCCTCGATCCGCCCCTTGTTGCGGCGGATGGTCTGCGCGTCGAGAAGGGCCTGGGTCGGGTGCTCGTGCGCCCCGTCGCCGGCATTCACCACCGAGCAGTCGACCTTGCGTGCGAGCAGATGCACCGCGCCGGCCGCATGGTGGCGCACAACGATGATGTCCGGCCGCATGGCGTTGAGCGTCGCCGCGGTGTCGATGAGGGTCTCGCCCTTCTTCACCGAGGAGGAGGCGACCGACATGTTCATGACGTCGGCGCCGAGCCGCTTGCCCGCGAGCTCGAAGGACGACTGCGTGCGCGTCGACGGCTCGAAGAAGAGGTTGATCTGCGTGCGGCCCCGCAGGGTCGCCCGCTTCTTCTCGACCTGGCGGCTCACCTCCACGGCCTCGTCGGCCATGTCGAGGAGTGCGGTGATGTCGAACGGGGAAAGGCCTTCGATCCCGAGCAGATGGCGCTGGGAGAAGACGTGTCTGGGAGCGGCGGCTGTCATCTTGAAGCCACCGCTATAGGTGGACTCGCGAGACGCGGCAAGCTTCCAGCCGGCGCGCGCCACCTGCACCGCGGCCTCGAGGCCACGCCTGACCCCAACTCCGGTCGATCGCGCCCCGCAGGCTGGGGCCGCTCGGCGGAAGCGCGCCCGGCGCGCGTTACGCAAACACGATGCGCGCCGGGCTCCGCTCCCCCGCCCGTGGCGGCCGGCAGCGGCTCAGTGGCCGCCGCCCGCACCGCCTCCGCCGCCATCGAATCCGTCGGCGAAGCCCCCCAGGTCTCCCTTCGTCCCGCCGCCCCGGGCGAGGACCATCTTCGACGCGTCGCAGACGCTGCCCACGCCGCGGACGGTCGATTTCGCCGCACCGGCTCCGACGGCAGCCCAGCCGGCAAAGCCCATCGTGGCGGCGAGAATTGCGCCGGCGAGCATCATGGCGAGCACCGGCCCGGACATCCGGCCGGCGACGAACGAGATCGCGCTCTGCCTGGTCATGCCCCTCTCCCGCCCTTTCGCAATCGTCATCCCGAGTGCCGGCGCGCGAGCAACCCAACGCTGGAAAGTCTAGCCATAAGCAGATACAAATGCACAGCAGCCAGATTAATTCACATCGATTACGGACGGATCAGACGAATAGTTGGTGACCAAGTTGTTTTCCATCGCCCGCTTCTGGCGGACC
Source organism: Chelatococcus albus (assembly GCF_030067675.1). Taxonomy (GTDB): domain Bacteria; phylum Pseudomonadota; class Alphaproteobacteria; order Rhizobiales; family Beijerinckiaceae; genus Chelatococcus_A; species Chelatococcus_A albus. The sequence continues at coordinate 652,054 of NZ_JASJEV010000001.1, forward strand.
GCATCCGCAAGGTCGAAAGGCGGCACTCGCGGCGGCTGGCGGGCCGCCGCCGCCCTGCCCATTTCGCCGAGGAGGTGTGTAGGATGACGCGAATCGTTGCGACAGCGAGGCGCCGACCGACCGTGCCGACGAGCTTCGATACCCACGAGGTGTTCAACCAGACGCCCCCCTTCGCGGACGTGAACCTCGCCGCGCTCGACGCTCCCCTCCTCGACGCGCTCGCCGCAAACGGCATCGACCCGATCTCCGGCGGGCTCCTGTCGTTCGGCGAAACATGGGGCACGGGCGAGCAGCTGGACCTCGGCCGCATCGCCAACGAGAACCCGCCCAGGCTCAGGACCTTCGATCCGCGCGGCTTTCGCGCCGATGTGGTCGAGTTCCATCCCGCCTACCACGCCCTGATGCAGGCGAGCGTGGAGGCGGGCCTCCACGCCTCCACGTGGGACGGCGAGAGCGGCGAGCATGCGGCCGGCCATGGCCGGTCGCACGTGGCGAGATCCGCCCGCCATTTCATCGTCGCCCAGGTGGAGAGCGGCCATCTGTGCCCCATCACCATGACGCACGCCTCGGTCGCGGCGCTCGCCGCCGCCCCCGAACGCCTGCGCGACTGGCTGCCGCTCGTGCGCTCGCGCCAATACGACCCGCGCTTCCTGCCCTTCTGGGAAAAGCGCGGCGTCACGCTCGGCATGGGCATGACGGAAAAGCAGGGCGGCACGGACGTCCGCGCCAATACGACGCGCGCTGAGGCGACCGGCAGCGACGAATACGAGATCACCGGCCACAAGTGGTTCATGTCGGCGCCGATGTGCGACGCCTTCCTGGTGCTGGCGCAGGCGGCGGGCGGGCTGACCTGCTTCCTGGTGCCGCGCTTCCGCCCGGACGGCAACGTCAACGCCCTCCGGTTCCAGCGGCTCAAGGACAAGCTCGGCAATCGCTCGAACGCCTCCTCGGAGGTGGAGTTCACGGGTGCCTTCGCCTGGCGCGTCGGCGAGGAGGGCAAGGGCGTGCGCACCATCATCGAGATGGTGCAGCTCACCCGGCTCGACTGCGTCTCCGGCTCCGCCGGCCTCGCGCGCATGGCGCTGGCCCTCGCCGTGCACAACGCCCGGCACCGTTCCGTCTTCCGGAGGAAGCTCGTCGACCAGCCCGCCATGCGGGCGGTGCTCGCGGATCTCGCCCTGGAGGTCGAGGCGACGACGGCGCTGACCCTGCGCCTCGCCCGCAGCTTCGACCTCGCGGGGACCGACAGGAGCGAGGCGGCGCGCGCCCGCGTGCTCACCCCGGCGGCCAAGTTCATCGTCTGCAAGGCCGCCCCAGGGCTCGTCTACGAGGCCATGGAGTGCCTCGGCGGCAACGGCTACGTGGAGGAAAGCCCCCTGCCGCGGATATTCCGCGAGGCGCCCGTCAACGCCATCTGGGAAGGCTCCGGCAATGTCATGGCGCTCGACGTGCTGCGCGCCGCGAGCCGGGAACCGGAGGCCATCGCCTCCGTCCTCGTCACCCTCGCAGAGGAGACGCGCGACCTGCCTGGCGCAACGGAGGCCGTGCAGGACGTCGAGACGGTACTTGCGAGTGGCAACGCGGAGGCGCACGCCCGCATGGCCACCGAGCGTCTCGCCCTCCTCGCCGCCACTGCGGCGCTCGCGCGCAGCGCCCCCGGGGGCATCGCCGAAGCCTATGCGCGCAGCCGCCTTCTGGCGCCGCGGCGCATGATCGGCGCAAACGCGCTCGGCAAGCTCGCCGACGGGCTGATCGGGCGGGCGCTGCCGTTCCTGTAGGGGCCCTTCACCCGGCCGTCATGCATGCCGGGCATTTGACTTGGGGCGGGCCTTGCCCCATTTGTGCCCGTCCGCGGCGAGGGTTCGGGCGCCCCTCGGCGGCGCACATGCTCGACATTTGTGGCTCTCAGACGCGCGACCCGGACGGGGGTCGCCGAAGGATCGTTGGATGAAAGTCGTTGTCGTCGAATCCCCGGCAAAGGCCAAGACGATCAACAAGTACCTCGGCAAGGACTACGAGGTCCTGGCCTCGTTCGGCCACATCCGCGATCTGCCCGCCAAGGACGGCTCCGTCGATCCCGACGCCGACTTTTCCATGGTCTGGGAGCTGGAGGGCAGCGGCGCCAAGCGCGTCTCCGAGATCGTCAAGGCGGTGAAGGGGGCCGAGAAGCTCATCCTCGCCACCGACCCGGACCGCGAGGGAGAGGCGATCTCCTGGCACGTCGTCGAGGCGCTCAACCAGAAGAAGGCGCTGAAGGGCGTGCCGATCGAGCGCGTGACCTTCAACGCCATCACCAAGGATGCCGTCAGCGAGGCCCTGCGCAATCCGCGCGAGATCGACCAGGCGCTCGTCGACGCTTACCTTGCCCGCCGCGCGCTCGACTATCTCGTCGGTTTCACCCTCTCGCCCGTTCTCTGGCGCAAGCTGCCGGGCGCCCGCTCGGCGGGCCGCGTGCAGTCGGTGGCGCTGCGGCTCATCTGCGACCGCGAGCGCGAGATCGAGACCTTCGTGCCGCGCGAATACTGGTCGCTCGTCGCCCTCCTTGCGACGCAGGAGGGCGCCACCTTCGAGGCGCGGCTCATCGGCGCCGACGGCAGGAAGATCACCCGCCTCGACATCGGCAAGGGCGAGGAGGCCGAGGCCTTCAGGAAGGCGTTGGAGACGGCCGCCTTCACCGTGGCGAATGTCGAGGCCAGGCCCGCCAGGCGCCACCCGCAGCCGCCCTTCACCACCTCCACCCTGCAGCAGGAGGCCTCGCGCAAGCTCGGCCTCGCGCCGGCGCGCACCATGCGGATCGCCCAGCGCCTCTACGAGGGGGTGGACATCGGCGGCGAGACGATCGGCCTCATCACCTACATGCGTACCGACGGCGTCGACATGGCGCCCGAGGCCGTGGCGGCTGCGCGCCGCGTCATCGGCCGTGAGTTCGGGGACCGCTATGTGCCGGACGCCCCCCGCAAATACACGACGAAGGCGAAGAACGCGCAGGAGGCGCACGAGGCCATCCGCCCGACGGATCTCGGCCGCCTGCCGCGCGAGGTGGCGCGCCACCTCGACGCCGACCAGGCACGGCTCTACGAGCTCATCTGGACGCGCACCATCGCGAGCCAGATGGAATCGGCCGAGTTCGAGCGCACGACCGTCGACATCACCGCCCGGGCCGGCACCCGTACGCTCGACCTGCGTGCCACCGGCCAGGTCGTCGTCTTCGACGGCTTCCTGAAGCTCTACCAGGAGGGCCGGGACGACGAGGAGGACGAGGACGGCGGCCACCTGCCGGCGATGAAGGCGGGCGAGGGGCTGACGAAGCGCGAGATCCGGGCGACGCAGCATTTCACCGAGCCGCCGCCGCGCTTCACCGAGGCGAGCCTCGTCAAGCGCATGGAGGAGCTCGGCATCGGCCGGCCCTCGACCTATGACACCGTGCCCGCCGTGCTGAAGGACCGGGACTACGTCACGCTCGACAAGAAGCGTCTCGTGCCTCAGGACAAGGGCCGCATCGTCACCGCCTTCCTCGAGAGCTTCTTCCGCCGCTACGTCGAATACGACTTCACCGCCGATCTCGAGGAGAAGCTCGACCGGGTCTCGAACCACGAGATCGACTGGAAGGCGGTGCTGCGCGACTTCTGGCGCGACTTCATCGCCGCCGTCGAGGAGACGAAGGGCCTGCGCATGAGCGAGGTCCTCGACGCCCTCAACGAGGAGCTCGGGCCGCACATATTCCCGGCCAGGGCCGACGGGGCCGATCCGCGCACCTGCCCGAGCTGCAGCACGGGTCAGCTCTCCCTCAAGCTCGGCAAGTTCGGCGCCTTCGTCGGCTGCTCGAACTATCCCGAATGCCGCTACACGCGCCAGCTCGCAACGCCCGGCAACGGCGAGGGCGAGGCCGCCGGCGAGAACGGCGGCAACGGCACGCGCGTCCTCGGCACCGATCCAGAGACGGGCCTCGACGTCACGCTGCGTGACGGCCGCTTCGGCCCCTACGTGCAGCTTGGCGACGGCGACAAGCCGAAGCGCCAGACCCTGCCGAAGGGCCTCGCCCCGGGTCACGTCGATCTCGAGAAGGCGCTGAAGCTCCTGTCCCTGCCGCGGCAGGTTGCCGTCCATCCCGAGACGGGCAAGCCGATCCTTGCCGGCATCGGTCGCTTCGGCCCCTACGTGCAGCACGAGAAGACCTACGCCAATATCGGCCGCGACGACGATGTGCTCGACATCGGGGCGAACCGGGCGATCGACCTCATCGTCGCCAAGGAACAGGGTGGCGGGCGCCGCGGCGGCGCTGATGCCGGTCGCGTTCTGGGCGAGGATCCCGAAAGCGGCAAGCCGATCGCCGTGAAGGCGGGCCGCTACGGCCCCTACGTTACGGACGGCACAACCCACGCCACCTTGCCGAAGAGCATGGAGGCGGAGGCCGTGACCTTCGAGGAGGCACTGGCGCTCGTGCGGGCCAAGCGCGCCTCCGGCGTGGCCAGGAAGGGCGCGCGCAAGCCGGCGCCGAAGAAGGCGGAAGCGGCCGAGACGAAGCCGGCCGCCAAGAAGGCATCGGCCGGCAGGGGGGCTGCGGCGAAGACGCCCGCCAAGAAGGCAACGACCAGGAAGACGACGACCAGGAAGACGGCCGGGGGCGCGTAGCCCCCCGTCATCCGCCCTCCCCTCACCGGCAGGCGAAGGCGTCCGTCGCGCTCACGAGGTGCTGCAGGATGCCAGGCTCGTTGTAGGCATGGCCGGCATCGGGCACGAGATGGAAGGCGGCCTCCGGCCAGGCCTTGTGCAGGTCCCAGGCCGTCTTCGCCGGCGTCGCCACGTCGTAGCGCCCCTGCACGATGACGCCCGGGATGCCGCGCAGCCTGTGGGCGTCGCGGATGAGCTGCCCCTCCTCCATGAAGCCTTCATGGATGAAATAGTGGTTCTCGATGCTGGCGAAGGCGAGCGCGTAGTGGTCCTCGCCGTATTGGGCCTTGAGCCCGACATCCGGCAGGAGCGTGATCGTCTGGCCCTCCCAGAGGGTCCAGGCGCGTGCCGCAGCCATGCGCACTGCCGGGTCGGGATCGGTCAGACGGCGCGCATAGGCGCCCATCAGGTCGCCGCGCTCCTCCGGCGGGATCGGTGCCAGGAAATCCTCCCACAGGTCGGGGAAGAGCCAGGACGCGCCCTCCTGGTAGTACCAGCGGAGCTCGGCGCGTCTCAGCGTGAAGATGCCGCGCAGCACGAGTTCGCTGACGCGCCCGGGATGTGTCTCGGCATAGGCAAGCGCCAGCGCCGAGCCCCAGGAGCCGCCGAAGACGAGCCATTTCTCCGCGCCGGCGAGCGCACGCAGCCGCTCGATATCGGCGACGAGATGCCAGGTCGTATTCGCGTCGATATGCGCATGCGGCTGCGAGCGGCCGCAGCCGCGCTGATCGAAGAGGAGCACGTTGTAGCGCTCCGGGTCGAACAGGCGGCGATGGTCGGGCGAGGCGCCCGCACCCGGGCCGCCATGCAGGAAGACGGCGGGCTTGCCCTTGGGATTGCCGCACAGCTCCCAATAGACGCGATGGCCGTCCCCGGCATCGAGGAAGCCGCGCTCGTAGGGCTCGATCGGCGGATAGAGGCCGCGCTGGCCGCCTGGGCCGGGCAGCGGAAGGGACGTGTCCATGGCGCTCCTCGCCTTCGTCCGGCGGGAGCCGAGGCCCGGCCGCCAACCGCGCGAGCCGCGCGTGCAAGCCTCGTCCCGGCAGGACGACGCGGAGCACGCTACCATGCGCCGGCCGCCGCGGCGATGACGATCCCCCCCCTCGCGAGCACGCCTAATCATTGGCGTTTCGCCGCCCCTCGTGCGAGAACAGCATGAGTTTCGCACCCGGATTCGAAAACGTTGTCCAGATCCCCGAAGGCCGGTGGCCGGTGGCCGACGGCCAAGGCCGCAGCGCCGAAGGCGGCCGAGCGGGCCGCGAGCGGCGGCAAGCCACGCAAGACGAAGCGCGACGAGACCAATCTCCCGTCGAAGGAGGAGCTCGTCTCCTTCATCGCCGAGGCCAAGGGCAAGGTCGGCAAGCGTGAGATCGCGCGCGCCTTCGGCATCGGCGGCGGCCAGCGCATCTGGCTCAAGCGCATGCTGAAGGACCTGGAGGAAGAGGGCGTCGTCGACCGGCGTCGGAAGGGCCTGCACCGGCCCGGCACCCTGCCCCCGGTCGTGCTCGCGGACGTGACGGGCCGCGACGCGGACGGCGAACTCATCGCCGAGCCGACGGAATGGGACACGGAGGAGCACGGCGAGGCGCCGAAGATCCTCGTGACGACTCCGCGCAAGGCACGGCCCGGCCAGCCCGTGCCCGGCGTCGGCGACCGCGCCCTGCTGCGTGTCGAACCGAGCGACGAGGAGCGCGGGCCCGCCTATATCGGCCGCGTCATCCGCGTCATCGCCAAGGCGAAGGCACAGGTGCTCGGCGTCTTCCGGGCGCTGCCCGAGGGCGGCGGGCGCCTCGTGCCGGTGGACAAGAAGAACCTCGGCCGCGAGCTGATCATCCCGCCGGGCGACGAGGGTGAGGCCAGGGACGGCGACCTCGTGGCCGTCTCGGTGGCGCGCGAAGGCCGCTTCGGCCGGCCGAAGGCGAAGGTGCGCGAGCGGCTGGGCTCGCTCAAGTCCGAGCGGGCGGTCAGCCTCGTCGCCATCCACACCCACGGCATCCCTTACGTCTTCTCTTCCGCCGCCCTGCGCGAGGCGGAGGAGGCGCCGCCCGCCGTACTCGCCGGACGCGAGGACTGGCGCGCCCTGCCCCTCGTCACCATCGACCCGGCGGATGCGAAGGACCATGACGACGCCGTCCACGCAGCAGCCGACGACGATCCGGCGAACGAAGGCGGCTTCGTGCTCACCGTCGCCATCGCCGACGTCGCGGCCTATGTGCGGCCGGGCTCCGCCCTCGACCGCGAGGCGCTGGAGCGCGGCAATTCGGTCTACTTCCCCGACCGCGTCGTGCCGATGCTGCCGGAGCGCATCTCGAACGACCTGTGCTCGCTCAGGCCGAACGAGGACCGCCCCGCGCTCGCGGTGCGCATCGTCATCGGCGCCGACGGGCGCAAGAAGCACCATTCGTTCCATCGGGTGCTGATGCGCTCGGCGGCGAAGCTCGCCTATCCGCAGGCGCAGGCGGCCATCGACGGCCGGCCGGACGAGATCACCGGCCCGCTTCTCGAACCGGTGCTGAGGCCCCTGTGGGCGGCCTATGCGGCGCTCGCCCGCGCGCGCGACGCGCGCGGGCCGCTGGCGCTCGACCTGCCGGAGCGGAAGCTCCTCCTCAAGGAGGACGGCACGCTCGACCGCGTGATCGTGCCAGAGCGGCTCGAGGCGCATCGGCTGATCGAGGAGTTCATGATCCTCGCCAATGTCTGCGCCGCGGAGACGCTGGAGAAGGCGCGCAGCCCCCTCATCTACCGCGTGCACGACGAGCCTTCGCTCGAGAAGATGCGCAGCCTCGGCGAGGTGCTCGCCTCCATCGGCCTCAAGCTGCCGAAGGCCGGCGCCCTGCGGCCTACCCTCTTCAACCGCATCCTCGCCGCCGTCGGCGGCTCGCCGCATCAGACCTTCGTCAACGAGGTGGTGCTGCGCACGCAGGCCCAGGCCGAATACGCGCACGAGAACTACGGGCACTTCGGCCTCAACCTGCGGCGCTACGCCCATTTCACCTCGCCGATCCGGCGTTATGCCGATCTCATCGTGCACCGGGCCCTGGTGCGCGCCTGCAAGCTCGGCACGGACGGCTTGCCGGCGAACATGTCGCTCGAGGAGCTTGCGGAGATCGCCGCGCGCATCTCCGCCGCCGAGCGGCGCGCCATGGCGGCCGAGCGTGAGACCGTCGACCGTCTCGTGGCGCATTTCCTTGCGGACCAGATCGGCGCGACCTTCACGGGCCAGATCTCCGGCACGACGCGGGCGGGCCTCTTCATCAAGCTCGACGACACCGGGGCTGACGGCTTTGTGCCGGCCGCCACGATCGGCGACGACTTCTTCCGCTACGACGAGGGGCGGCATGCGCTCGTCGGCAGCCGCAGCGGAGAGACCTACCGGCTGGGCGACAAGGTGACCGTGCGCCTCGTCGAGGCCGCGCCCGTCGCCGGGGCGCTGCGCTTCGAGCTCCTGTCGCAGGGGCGACGCGGTGTGCCATTGCGCGGCCGGGACAGGAATGCCAAACCCGCCCGCGAGGCACGCAGCCGCGGCGGCGGCGAGCGTGCGCCCGGCGGCAAGCGGGGCGCCGCGCGTGGAACTTCGCGGAGCACATCATGGGACCCACTGGACGACTGAGCGTGACGGCAGGCGCGGGCACCGAGGCGCCGCGCGACTGGTGGACCGCGGTCAGGCGCGGCCTCGCCTGCCGCTGCCCCGCCTGCGGCCGGGGCCGCGTCTTCGGTCGCTTCCTCAAGGTGGAGCCGCAATGCGCCGCCTGCGGCGAGGAACTGCACCATCACCGCGCCGACGACCTGCCGCCCTACCTCGTCATCACCATCGTCGGCCACATCGTCGCAGGCGGCATCCTGGCCGTCGAGACGGCCGTGGAACTCCCCATCTGGCAGCACATGGTCGTCTGGCCGCTTCTGACGCTCGCCCTGTGTTTCGGCCTGATGCAGCCGGTCAAGGGCGCCGTTGTCGCCCATCAGTGGGCATTCAGGATGCATGGCTTCGGCGGCGCGGACGACGAGGAAGCGACATTGCGCCCCCGCACGCTGCAGGAGGTGGCGCGATGAGCGCAACGGGCGATCAGCGGACCGCGGCCGAGCGGCTGAGCGAGGCGCCGCGCGAGCGGCGCTGGCCGAACCAGCGGCCGAAGGACGCCGCCACTTTGGTGGTCATCGACCGCCGTGGCGCCGAGCCCAGGGTGCTCATGGGCCGCCGCCACGACGGCCACAAGTTCATGCCGGGGAAATTCGTCTTCCCCGGCGGACGCATCGAGGCCGGCGACAGGCAGATGGTGGTCGCAGGCTCCCTCCATCCGGCCTGCGAGGCACGGCTCATGAGCCGCGTCGTCCGGCCCAGCCTGTCGCGCGCGCGTGCCCTTGCGCTCGCGGCCATCCGTGAAACCTTCGAGGAGACCGGCCTGCTCCTCGGCTCGCGCGACTACGGCGCGCCGGAATTCGTGCCCGAAGGCCCCTGGGCGACATTCCGCCGGGAGGGCGTGTTCCCCGAACTCGACATGCTCCAGTTCGTCGCGCGTGCCATCACGCCGCCGCGTCGGCCCAAGCGCTTCGACACGCGATTCTTCGCGATCGACGCCGAAGCCATTGCCGGCGAGGTGGCGGGCGTCATCGGCCCCGAGGCCGAGCTCGTCGAGCTCAAATGGGTGAGCCTGCCGGAGGCTCGCGGGCTCGACCTGCCCGCCATCACCCACGTCATCCTCGAGGAGCTGGAGGCGCGCATCGCCAAGGGCTTCCTGCCCGAGCTGCCGGTGCCCTTCTACTATGAGAAGAACGGCCGCTTCGTGCGCGAGGAGCTGTGACGCGGCTTGACTTCGCCGGCGAGATGCTGCATCTCCCGCCCACGAACGGCCGGGCTTCCCGGCCCTTTTGCATTCTTCCGCGCGACGGGCTGACGACGCCCGGGCCGACGAGGTTCCACGATGGCCAAGGCTACCACGATCAAGATCAAGCTCGTCTCGACCGCCGACACGGGCTATTTCTACGTGACGAAGAAGAACTCGCGCACGATGACCGAGAAGCTCGCGCTCAAGAAGTACGACCCGGTCGCCAAGAAGCACGTCGAGTTCAAGGAAGCCAAGATCAAGTGACGGCTTCCGCCGCTTGAACGGCGAAAGGCGCCGCAAGGCGCCTTTTTCAGTTTCAGCGACGGTATCAGTGAGGCAAGGCCGCGAATGGTGGCCGGCTGGGAGCAGCCTCGAGGAGGCCACGTTGGCCGCTCCCAAGCCGGCCGAACCCCACGGGACCCAGGAGATGCGGCGGACCTGAGCATTCCGTAGGGTGGTTCCGAGGGGGGGCCGGCGCTGGCCGGACCCGCCCTTTCCCCAAAATTATCGCCCTTTGCCGCAAATGCAATCGCATCAGCGGCGGCACGGACGTTAGCACCTCGTAAAGGTTAAGGACTAGACGAGTCGCACGCAGTGCGGCAGGGCTGCGCGGGCTTGTGAAGCAGGCCGTTCAGGCCGCGAGCGCCACGACGCGATTGCGCCCCTCCTCCTTCGCCCGGTAGAGGGCGAGGTCCGCACGCTTCAGGAGATCGACGGGCCCGGCATCGGCACCTTGCAGGCTGGCGACGCCGATCGAAACCGTGACGGGAACGGTGCGTGTGCCGCTGTGGACGGCGAAGGGCTGCGACTCGATGCGCTCGCGAATGCGTTCGGCAATGGCGCGCGCGCCGTCCAGCGACGCGTCCGGCACGACGACGACGAGCTCCTCCCCTCCGAATCGGGCGACGACGTCGATGCCACGGGTATGCAGGCGGACGCGCGTCGCGAATTCGCGCAAGACCTCGTCGCCTGCGTCGTGGCCGTAGGTGTCGTTGATCCGCTTGAAGCGATCGAGGTCGAGCACGAGCAGCGACAGGGGCCGTGCCCTGCGGGCCGCGTCGGCGAAGAGCGAGGCGAGGTGGGCGTCGAGATAGCGCCGGTTGTGCAGCCCTGTGAGCGGATCGGTGATGGCGAGCGCCATGGAGGCCTCGACACTGTCGCGCAACCGGTCCGCAAAGCGTTTGCGCCGCACCTGCGAGCGCACGCGCGCCACGAGTTCGTTCCGATCCACCGGCCGCATCAGATAGTCGTGCACGCCGATGTCGAGGCCGCGCAGGATGCGGCCCTTGTCGTCGGCCTCGGCGAGCATGAGCACGGCGGCATTGCGGGTGCGGTCGAGGGAGCGCAGCTGGCTGCACAGGCGCAGGCCGTCGAAGCCGGCAAGGTTGAGGCTGACGAGGATGACGTCGTAGTTCTCCTCCGGAGCCCGCTGCAACGCCTGCCCGGGGTCGGGCTCGACATCGACGCGGTGGTAGGGCGCGAGCGCCGCCGCGAGCCGGTCGGCCGTGATCGCGCGGTCCTCCACCAGCAGGATGCGCGCGTTCTGCCCCGTCTCGGCGGTCGCCAGCGCCAGGGGATCGCCGAAGCCGTAATCGCGCGAGGCCATGGCGCGCATGCGCAGCTCGTCGGTGATGGATTTCAGCCGCACGAGGCTGCGCACACGGCTGATGAGCGCCACGTCGTCGACAGGCTTCGTCAGGAAATCGTCGGCCCCGGCGTCGAGTCCGCGCAGACGATCGCGCGGCTGGTCCAGCGCCGTGACCATGACGACGGGGATATGCGCCGTCATCGGCTCGGTCTTGAGCCGCCGGCACACCTCGAACCCGTCCATGCCCGGCATCATGACGTCGAGGAGAACGATGTCGCACGCGTTGCGGGCACAGATGTCGAGGGCCTCGGGGCCACTCTCGGCCGTCAGCACATCGAAATATTCTGCCGACAACCGCGTTTCGAGCAGCTTGACGTTCGTGCGGGTGTCGTCGACGACGAGTACTCGCGCGGTCATGGGCTGAAGACCCGCTGTCAGGCCGCTTCCAGATAGTTGCGGACGGTTTCCAGGAACTTGGAGACGGAAATGGGCTTGGAGAGATAGGCCTCGCAACCTCCCTCGCGGATGCGCTCCTCGTCCCCCTTCATGGCGAAGGCCGTGACGGCGATGACGGGAATGGCCTTGAGATCCTCATCCTCCTTGATCCACTTGGTGACCTCGAGCCCCGACACCTCGGGAAGCTGGATGTCCATGAGGATGAGGTCGGGATGATTCGCCCGGGCGAGCTCGATGGCCTCGATGCCGTTGCCGGTCTTCAGCGTCCTGTAGCCGTGCGCTTCGAGAAGGTCGCTGAACAGCTTCATGTTCAGCTCGTTGTCCTCGACGATCAGAACAGTCTTGGCCATTGACGTGCTCCCCGGCCGTTCGCCGCGTGCCGCCGCGGCGAACCGGCTTCACGTCCCCTCGGCTTCGGTGGATCATTGGTAGCAACGACCCGTTGACGAAAGGCAAATCCAATCTTCGACATGCACACCCACCGCAATCTCGACAAGGCCGTGGCCGAAGAGGTCGCCGTCGCGGCACTCGCCTTTCTCGCCGCCGATACCGAGCGTCTGGGCGGCTTTCTCGCCGCAACGGGGCTCGGCCCGGAGACCATTCGCCGAGCCGCCCGCGAGCCGGGCTTCCTCGGAGCGGTCCTCGACTACCTGGCAGCCGACGAATCGCTGCTGCTGATGTTCGCCGCGAATCGTGGCCTCGATCCGGCCCTGGTCGCGCGGGCTCATGCGCTGCTCGGAAGCGGCCATCCCGCAGGCTGAAGATGTCATGACCGAAGGGCCGCATCGTTTCCTGTGCCGCGACTGCCTCACGGACCATGTCCGCGAGCATGGGGCGCTCGATCGTTGCCCGGCCTGCGGCAGCCCGCGCCTCATCAGCCACCCGGAGCGCGACAGCCTCTCCATCGCCCATGTCGACTGCGACGCCTTCTACGCCTCGATCGAGAAGCGGGACGATCCGTCGCTCGCCGACAAGCCGGTCATTGTCGGCGGCGGCAGGCGCGGCGTCGTCTCGACCGCCTGCTACGTCGCCCGCACCTACGGCGTGAGATCGGCCATGCCGATGTTCAAGGCGCTCAAGGCCTGCCCGGACGCGGTCGTCATTCGCCCGAACATGGAGAAGTACGTCCGCGTCGGCCGAGAGGTCCGCCGGATGATGCTGGAGCTGACGCCTCTCGTCGAACCGCTGTCGATCGACGAAGCCTTCCTCGACCTCTCCGGCACCGAGCGCCTGCACCACGCGAGCCCGGCAGCCACGCTCGCGGCATTTGCCCGGCGCGTGGAGACGGAAATCGGCATCACGGTCTCGATCGGTCTCGCGCCCAACAAGTTCCTCGCCAAGATCGCCTCGGATCTCGACAAGCCCCGCGGCTTCTCCATCATCGGGCGCCGGGAGGCGGCCGATTTTCTCGCCGACAAGCCCGTCTCCCTCATCCACGGCGTCGGCAAGGTGGCCGAGGAGCGCCTGGCGAAGGCCGGCTTCCGGCGCATTCGCGATCTCAGGGACGCCTGGCCGGAGCGCCTCACCGCCTTGCTCGGCCGCGAGGGCCCGCGCCTGCATCGCCTCGCCCACGGCATCGACGACCGCATGGTCGACCCTGAACGCGAGACGAAGAGCATTTCGGCCGAAACGACCTTCGAGCACGACATCGCCGATCCCGCGGTCCTCGTCCCGATCCTCTGGCGCCTGTCGGAGAAGCTGTCCGCCCGCCTGAAGCACGCGGGGCTCGCCGGGCGCACCGTGACGCTCAAGCTGAAGACGGCCGATTTCAGGCTGCGCACGCGTTCGCGCACCCTGCCGGCGACGCAGCTCGCGTCCCGCCTCTTCGAAGCCGGGCGCGATCTCCTGCAGGCGGAATGCGACGGCACCGCCTTCCGCCTCCTCGGCATCGGCGCGACCGAGATCTGCGCCGCTGAGGAAGCGGACCTCGGTGATCTCGCCGATCAGGACGTGCGCCGCGCCAGGGACATGGAGCGCGCCGTCGATACCCTGCGCGAACGCTTCGGTGCGGCTGCCGTGGTCAAGGGCATCGTCTTCAAGAACCGCGAGCCGGACTGAGCGGCTGCGCATCGGCATGGCCGCAGGTTCCCCGGGGCCGTCGATCAGGCGCCACCGGCATGCTGCCCGTAATGGTACAGTAATGTTGCCGATCGAGCGTCGCCCGCTCCTGGGGCGACGGGGCGAGGCGCTGCGTCGCCGCACGCCAACTGGTGCAGACATGCCATCGGTCCCCCAATCGTCCGCCGCGGCCGCCGCGCCGCGGGAGTGTTCCGCCGCGCCGTCACGCCGCTCCCGCTCCCTCCTGCTCGCAGAGCGCAGGCTGGAGCGGTCGCCCGGCTTCCTCGCCGCCGCAGGGCTCGTCTGGGCGCACGCTCGCGCGGTGTTCGCCTCGCAGGGCTGGCGACATGCCCGCTTCTTCCTGTTGCGATCGCTCTTCGCCCCGCGGACGGTCGCCGCCTGGCTCAGGTTTCTCGACACCTTCGCACGTGCCGAGGGACTAGGCCCACCCCCATCGGACCTGCCACCGAAACCGTTGCGCAACTACGCACGCCACGGGCTGCGCCCGGCCGCGCGCGTCGCCCTCCTGTGCGCCCACCACCGCATCGCGGCCGAGGTGCTGCCCGGGTTGGTGATGGCGTCCCTCTGGAGGGGCCAAGACGTGGAGCTCGGCGCGCTTGCCGGCAAGCGCGGGTGCTACCGCCTGGTCCTCACGCGGGCCCTGTTCACCCGCCAGGAAGGCGAGCTGACGATCTCACTGCAGGATGCAGTGGACGATCTCCTCCTCGCCAAGATCACCTTCGTCATGGCGCCTCTGCCGAACGGGCAGGCTTGCCTCGTGATCGGGGGACTGCAGGGGGCGCCACCCGGCGCGCACAAGCACCGGATCGTACAGGCGACGCGTGATCTCTCGGGACTCCGGCCCAAGGCCGCGGTTCTCCTCGCCGTTCAGGCGTTCGCCGCCGCGGCGGAACTCACCGAAATCCATGCGGTCTCGAACGCCCGGCACATCATCGCCGGCAAGAGCCGCGGCTACCGTGCCGCCAAGATGCACGCCGACTACGACGCCTTCTGGCTGGAGCGCGGGGGTACGGCCTGCCCGTTCTTCGGCTTCAGGCTTCCGGTCCTCGATCCAGTGCTCCTGTCGGCAGGCCGGACGGATGCGACCCCTTCCCTCTCCGCGAAGGACAGGCAGCGCCACAGCATTGTCGCCGCCGTCGCCCGCGCCCTGTCCGCGCCGGCGCTTGCGGGCCCGCGGGGCTGACGCCGGCGGCGGCGGGCCGGGAGGAGGCGGCGCGCGGGGCGGCCCCGCCGCCAGGCCGGAGCGGCCGTGCCGGCATTCGTCAGCGCTTGCAGGAGGAAGCGGGCAGCACGTCGAGCTGCTTCATCTCGCCCTTGAGGGTGAAGTCACCGTAATCGAGCGTCAGATCCCGGCTGATGCCATTGTCAAACAGCTCGAAGGACATGACGTAGAGCGGCGTGCGCTCGCCCTCGCCGGGCGTGAAGTAGCTGATCTTCACGGGCCAGCGCGCCAGCTTGTCGAGGTCGGACTTGCGCGCCACCTGCTCGAGAAGGTCGGTCTTGCCCTCGATCCTTCGGCCGATGACGGCGAGCGTGTCGAAGACCTTCCTGCCGTCGTCCGAGCCATCGTAGACACGCGCCGTCAAGAGGGTCTCGCCTGCCCGCGCCGCCTCGATCAGCTTGCGCATATGCGCCGTCGGAAACAGGACGTCGGAGGCGACCGACAGGCGGTCGCGCTTGGGCTTGGCGAGGCGCACGCCGACGGTGCCGTCGCTCCGGCGGTCCGCCTCGCCGTCGATCTGCTTGGTCGCCCCGGTGCCGAAGCGCGATTCGGACTTGAACTTGTAGGAGCTTCCAGACCCGTCCTCGAAACTCGTCGTGCGCAGGTCCGATACCCGTTCGCCAATCTCCCCGCTCTGCAACACGGTGACCTGCCGGAAGCTCAGCGCATAACCCTCGCAGGCGTCGCCGGTGAAGTCGAAGGCAATGCGGCCCTTGGCCGAATCGACGCCGCGCGAGCCGGAGCTCGACAGCAGCGTCAGATCGTAGACGGCCCGGTGCGGAGCAAGCTTCACCGGCGTGGCGGCCGCCGCCGCGCCAGCGGCGAGGGAAGCGGCGAACAGAGCAAATCCACCGGCGATCGTTGTCTTCACGTGCGCATCTCCCTGCCCCCCGGGGCGCAAGATAGAAAGAAAGTCCCCTGCGCCGCAACGCCGCCGCGGCGCCCCACCCTTGCGTGGCGCGGATCGATGGGCGACAACCTCGCCTGACTCATCGAGAGGAGATGATGATGAACGCCATCGAGGCGAAGCTCGTCGAGCTCGGCATCGCCCTGCCCCCTGCCGCCGCTCCCGTCGCCAACTACGTCCCTGCGGTCATCACCGGCAATCTCCTCGTCATTTCCGGCCAATTGTGCCTCGGGCCCGACGGCAAGCTCTCCGACGGGCACAAGGGCAAGCTCGGCGCCGAGGTATCGGGGGAAGACGGCAAGGAGGCAGCCAAGCTCTGCGCCATCAACGTCCTGGCGCAGGCGAAGGCCGCCCTCGGGGACCTTGGCCGCATCAAGCGCTGCGTCCGCCTCGGCGGCTTCATCAACGCCGTGCCGACCTTCGCGGCGCTCGCGCCCGTCATGAACGGCGCCTCCGATCTCATGGTCGCCGTCCTCGGCGATGCCGGCCGGCACGCGCGCTCGACCATCGGCGTTGCGGAGCTGCCGCTGGACGCGGCCGTCGAGGTCGAAGCCATGTTCGAAATCGTCTGAGGACGACATCGACATGGCCGTGCCGAACTGGCTGACCGCGCGCCCCGTGGCGCATCGCGGGCTGCACGACCTCGCCGACGGGGTCCTCGAGAACACGCCCACGGCCGCCCGCGCGGCCGCCGAGGCGGGCTTTCCCATCGAATGCGACGTGCAGCTCACCGCCGACGGCGAGGCGGTCGTCTTCCACGACTTCACGCTCGACCGGCTGACGGCAGCGGCGGGCCGGCTCGACGAGCGCACCGCTGCCGAACTGGCGACCGTGCCGTTCAAGGCCACGACGGACCGCATCCCGACGCTCGACGCCTACCTCGACCTCATCGGCGGGCGCGTGCCGCTGATCATCGAGATCAAGAGCCGTTTCGACGGTGACCTGCGTCTGACGCGCCGGGTCGCGGAGATCGTCAACCGCCGCCCCGAGCCCGTGGCGCTCATGTCCTTCGACCCGGCCATCGTCGAGGCATTGATCGACCTCGCCCCGGGCAAGGTGCGCGGCGTCGTCGCCGAAGCGCACTATGTCGAGGGCGAGTGGACGAAGCTCGACGGCGACGCGAAGCGCTCCCTCGGACATCTGCTGCATGTCGGTCGCTCCAGGCCCGATTTCCTCGCCTGGCACGTCAAGGACCTGCCGCACGCGGTGCCGAACATGGCACGGCATTTCGGCATGCCGGTCCTCACCTGGACGGTGCGCACGCCGGATGACCGGGCGCGGGCCGCGGAATTCGCCGACCAGATGATCTTCGAGGGCTTCCGCCCCTGAGCGCGGAAGGGGCGGAGCCTTCACCTTCGCCCCTCGCATGCCTACCTTGACGCGCGGGAGCCAACCCGATCCCGCGCGAGGCCGCATGCCCAGATCGACCCCCCTCACCGAGGCCGAGGGCGACTTCGTCGTCCGCGTGGCAACGTCGCTCGCCGCCGTCCCTGCCCGGGCGTGGGACGCCTGCGCCGTCGGGACATCGGAATCGCTTATGCAGGATGCGGCGACAAGCGGTTCGCACGGTTCGCGAAATGGCATCGCCGCGCCATCTGCACCGGCGTCGCCGCGAGACCGGCAAGCAATTGAATCAATATCTGAAGAAGCGGATTCGGATCATCAGCAGGACGCCGACAACCCCTTCGTCCGCCACGCCTTTCTCAATGCGCTGGAGCAGTCCGGCTCCGCCGTGCGGCGAGCCGGCTGGCAGCCGGCGCATGTGCTGGTGGAGGATCGCGCGGGCGGCCTCGTCGCCGCCGCGCCCTGCTACGTGAAGTCCCATTCGCAGGGCGAATATGTCTTCGATCACGGTTGGGCGGACGCCTACGAGCGAGCCGGCGGGCGGTACTATCCGAAGCTGCAGGTGAGCGTGCCGTTCACGCCGGCCACCGGCCCGCGCCTGCTCGTGAGGCCGGGACCGCGCTCGGATGAGGCGCGCGACACCCTGATCGCGGGACTGCGCGCCCTGCGCGCCGGAATGGGTGCCTCCTCGATCCACCTGACCTTCCTGCCGCGCCGGGATTGGCTGGATCTCGGCGAGCGCGGCTTCCTGCAGCGCACCGACCGGCAGTTCCATTGGACGAACGACGGCTATGCATCCTTCGACGACTTCCTTGCCGCCCTCGCCTCGCGCAAGCGCAAGGTCCTCCGCCGCGAGCGGCGCGAGGCGCTCGCCCCGGGCATCGACATCGAATGGCTCACGGGGCGCGACATCACCGAGGCGCATTGGGATGCCTTCTTCGCCTTCTACCAGCACACCGGATCGCGCAAATGGGGCCGCCCCTACCTGACGCGCGCCTTCTTCTCGCTGGTCGGCGAGACGATGGGCGAGCGCATCCTGCTCGTCATGGGCAGGCGCGGCGGACGCTACATCGCCGGCGCGCTCAACTTCATCGGTGCCGATACGCTCTATGGCCGGCATTGGGGCGCCATCGAGGATCACCCCTTCCTGCATTTCGAGGTCTGCTACTATCAGGCGATCGACTTCGCCGTCGCCCGCGGCCTTGCCCGCGTCGAGGCGGGCGCGCAGGGCGAGCACAAGCTCCTGCGCGGCTACAGACCCGTGCTCACCTATTCGGCGCACGACATCGCGGATCCCGCGCTGCGCCGCGCCATTGCCGACTATCTCACGCGCGAGCGCCACTATGTCGCCGAGGAGGCGAGGGCGCTCGACGCCCTCGCCCCCTTCCGTCACACGCCGGCTCGCGACGCCTGAAGCGGGTCTTTGCCGCCGAAAGGCTTTACGGTGCAGTAAGGCGGCCGCGTGCATGCTCGCCCGCGGGGCCGTTCGGGCGGCTCCCCTCCCGCTGCGAATGAGCCCTGTTGCGATGCTGCGCTCGCCGACCATCGGCCAAAGGTTGGCCTGTGTCTTCCTGATCTTCCTCGGGCCGGTCCTCCTCCTGCTGCACGACCTGGCGGAGACTCACCAGCGCGACATACGCAAGATGGAGCTGGAGCGCGCGGGCCTGCATGCCGCGGGCGCACTCATCGAGGCTGAGGCCGGCGCGCATATCCGGAGCCGGCCGGCACCGGACAGGCAACATGCGCTCGCCGACGCGCTCGCGTCGCTCGAGCGCACGGTCGCAGGGCTCGGCACGACAGAGACCCGCTCGGCTGCGGGCGAACGCCTGCGCAAGACGCTTGCCGAACTGCGCGGGAAGCCGGCGTCCGATGCGGCCGCGCCTGCCCTCCCCGCCGCCACTTTCAAGGAACTCGTCGACGACACGGCGGCGGCCTCGGGGCTCGCGCTCGACCCCGGCGTCGCAAGCCGCAACACGCTCGACCTTCTCCTGTCGCGCATCCCGAAGCTCATCAGGAAGATCCCGTCCCTCGCAGAGGCGGCGAGCAGGGCCACGCCGGAGGAGGCCGCCGCACTGAAGCGCCGGCTCCGCACGCTCGGCAGGCATCGCGGAAAGCTCGCCGCCACCGCGGATCTGGCGCAGGAGTTCGACGAGGACAGCGATGGCGGCTTCGCCCCGGCGATCGAGGCAGCGAGCCGGAACGTCGACAGGGCGACGGGCCGTTTCGAGGAAGCGGTCGGCGCCGTTCTAGCCGCGCGGGCGCTCGATGCCCGCGAACTGTGGAACAGCCACGACGCCCTGCTCGGGGAACTCGCCAGCCTGGCCGGAACCGCCCGGATGGAGCTCGGCCGCCAACTCGACGAGCGGATCAGCGCACTCATCGCCGCGCGCAATCGGCGCGTCGCTTTTGCCGGAAGCCTGTTTGCCGCCGCCCTCGTCCTGGCGGGCCTTGCGCTTCGACGCACGGTCACTCAGCCCCTTGGGGCGCTCACCTCCGTCGTGGCGGATTTCGCCGAGGGCCGCCTCGACGCCGGCGTGCCCGGCACCGAGCGGCGAGACGAGCTCGGCGCGATGGCTCGCGCGATGCTCGTACTGCGCGACAACACCCTGCGTCGCCAGGAGCTCGAGGCGGAAATCGGCCGCGAGAGCGATGAGCGTCGCCGGCGGGCCGAGCTCGACGCGCTGCTCGTGGATTTCCGCGCCTCCATCACCACGCTGCTCGAGGCGGTAGGTCAGGCAACGGGCGCCATGGACGCCGCCGCGCGCTCCATGCAGGACGCGGCCGCGGAGACGACCATGCGCACGTCCTCGGCGACCACCTCGGCGGAAGCGACCGCCCAATGCCTCGTGGAGGTGCGCGATGCCGCCGGGAATCTGGCCCGTACCATCACCGAAATCGCCACCCATGCGGAACAGTCGGTCGGGGTCGCATCCGCCGCGCTCGCCGAGGCGCAGGCGGCAGAGGATGCGACCCGCATGCTGCTCCAGTTCGCCGACAGGATCGGCAATGTCGTCGAGCTCATCGGCTCGATCGCCGAACGCACGAATCTGCTTGCACTGAACGCCACCATCGAGGCCGCCCGTGCCGGCGAGGCGGGCCGCGGCTTCGCCGTCGTCGCCGGCGAGGTCAAGGCTCTCGCCGGCCAGACCCAGCGCGCGACGCACGAGGTGCAGGAGGAAATCGCCACGATCCAGGCGGCGGTACAGACACTGGCATCGCGGATCGAAGGGATCGTCGACACCATCTCGACGATCCACGGCAGCGCGAACCACATCGAGGAGCGCGTCCGGGACCAGAGACGGGCGACCGGCGGCATCGCCACTGCCGTATCCGACGCGGCCCGCAGCGCCGATGCCGTGCGTGGCACCATGACCGAAATGAAGGCCGCGACCGATGTCGCCCACGAGGTCAGCTCTTCCGTGCTGATGGCCTCGCGCGAGCTGACCAACGAGGCCGCCCTGCTGAAGCAGGAGATCGCAGCCTATTTCGCCAAGATCGGAGACCTGGCGCTCTCCCGTCACGCATAGGGCCGCGTCCTCCGGCAGCCGCCTCCGAAGGGAAGACGGCGACGATAAATCTATTCAATATCAATATATTGCGAACATTTCCCGATTCAGGAATTTCGGAATGCGCCTGGACGGTGTGAGCTGGGGCGCGTCGCCCCCGGCCGCAGCGACCCGGCGCTGAAAGGTCGGCGACGCGCGGCAAGCGGAGCGGTGGTACCGGACCGGCCGCCCGCCGCGACGACGGGGCTCGGAGCCGGCGGCGCTTGACGCCCCTTCCGCCCCTTGCCACACCTCACATCTCGATTTGCGAGCGGGAGCGATGATGAGCGCCTACGATCCGAACAACATCTTCGCCAAGATCCTGCGGGGCGAGATCCCGAGCCACAAGATCTACGAGGACGCGCGCACCCTCGCCTTCCTCGACATCATGCCCCGCTCGCCGGGCCATACGCTCGTGGTACCCAAGGTCGAGGCAACCAATCTGCTCGACATCGCTCTCGACGATCTCACCTATCTCATGAGCGTCGTGCGCAAGCTCGCGCCGGAGATCGTGGCGACGCTCGGGGCCGAGGGCTTCATGCTGCAGCAGTTCAACGGTGCGGGCGCCGGGCAGACGGTCTTCCATCTGCACATGCACATCGTGCCGCGCTGGGCTTCCCTGCCGCTCAAGCCGCACGCCGGACAGATGGAGGACCCGCAGGTGCTCGCCGAAACGGCCGAGAAGCTGCGCGCCGCGCTCGCGGCAAAGGGCATGGGCAACGGCTGACCCTGCAGCCGCCGGCCGCCGGGAAGCGCCCGAGGACAGGCGCCCCCCCGCCACGGCGCAGACCCTTTCAGGACGCGCCGTAGGCCCAGGCCGCCGCAACGAGCAGGACTTCCCCCGCGAAGATGCCGGCGAACACCGAGCGCCGGCCGAGCCAGAAGGCGGCGAGCCCGCCGGCGAGCGCGGCACAGCGCAGGGCAAGGGGCACGGCTGCGAGCGCGCCGGAGGGGGAGAAGACGAGCCGCGCCACCACCCCGGCGAGCAGGGCCGTCGCCACCGCCCGCACCCAGACGAGTATCTGCGACCCCTCGTGCAGACCGCGCGAGAGGAAGACGGCGAGCCAGCGCCAGATCTCGCTCGGCAGGAAGCCGACGAGGATGAGCAGGGCATAGGGCCACAGGTCCCCCTGCAGGGCCGACAGATCGAACGTCATGCGCTGCCCCGCCGACTGCGCAGGTGCCCGGCGAGATAGGCCGCCGTCCCGCCGACGAGGCCGGTCGCCATCAGATCGAAACCGCCCGCGATCCAGCGCGCGGCGACAGGCGCCACGAGCAACCCGAAGCCGAAGGCGAGCCAATCGGCGGGCAGACGTGCGCCGGCGATGATGGAAACCGAGAAATAGAGTGGCGACAGGAAGAGGAGCCCCGCCACCAGCGGCAGCGGCAGCGCGCCGGCAAGAACATAGCCCACGCCCGTCATGACCGCGCTCACCGCCAGGCAGGCATTGGCGAAACCGAGGAAATAGGGCAGGCGCGCATGCGCCGGCAGCCGCGGCAGGCGTCGCTGGCTCTCCATCCACACCGTCACGGCGACGTAGTGGGCGAGGAAGAACTGCTGGCCGAGCCCCTGGCCGGATCGGCGCAGGAGCGGCAGGAGCGACACCGTCATGGGCAGGAGGCGTGTCGAAGACAGGCTGACCGCGAGCGCGAGCGCCGGAAGTGTGGCCCCGGCCGCGAGGCCACCGTAGAAGATGACCTGCCCCGGCCCGGCCCACACGAGGATGGTGGACAGGACCGCCGCCGCCAGGGGATGGCCGACATCGTGCGCAAGGCTCCCGACGCCGACGAGGCTGAAGCCAACGACCCAGGCGGGGTAGCCGAGGGCGTGCCGTACGCCGCGCCCGAACTCGGCAAGCGGGGAGTGTGAGGCGGACGCTTCCGTCACCTCGGCCGTCGTCTCGTCGCTGGAGATCATGGAGCGCCGAGCATCAACGCGCCGCCTCGTGGGTCTCGACGCTGCGCAGGAAGGCGGCGGCCGGCTCGCGCACGACGGCGTAGATCTGCGCGCCGATCCACCAACCGGCGACGGTGATCGCCGGCACCAGGATCCAGCCGAGGATCTCCTCCTGCCGATGGCGCCTGCGGCGGCGCTCCCGACGGCGTTCGAGCCAAGACATCACGCCCTCAATGACATCACGCCGTCAATGCGCCGTCAGCTCTTGACGAGCGGCACCTTCGGCACCGTACGCACGACCGAAGGAAGCCCGCTGCGGGGACCGCCCGTCCCGCCCTGTCCGCCGCCCGTCGCCTTCGGCCGGCGGCCCTTCGCCGCCGCCGGGCGTTTCGCGGCACGCTTCGCCGCCCCGCCGCGCTTCTTCGCGGCATCGGCGACATCCTTCTCGGGCTTCGGCGTCACCGGCCCTTCCGGATAATCGAAGCCAAGGGTGCGCTTGCCGTCCTCGCCGGTGAGAACGATGACGCGTACGGCGCCGCCGCCCTTGAGACGGCCGAAGAGCACTTCGTCGGCGAGAGGCGTCTTGATGGTCGTCTGGATGAGACGCGCCATGGGCCGCGCGCCCATGGTCTCGTCGTAACCGTGCTCGACCAGCCACTCCCGCGCCTCGTCCGAGAGTTCGATCGTGACGTTGCGGTCGGCGAGCTGGGCCTCGAGCTGCAGCACGAACTTGTCGACCACCTTCGCCACGACCTCCCTGGGCAGGTGGCCGAAGGAGATGATGGCGTCGAGGCGATTGCGGAACTCTGGCGCGAACAGCTTGTTCACTGCCTCCTGGTCGTCGCCCTCCCGCTTCGTGCGGGTGAAGCCGTAGGCCGGCCGCGCCAGGTCGGCCGCGCCCGCATTCGTCGTCATGATCAGGATGACGTTGCGGAAATCGACCTGCTTGCCGTTGTGGTCGGTCAGCTTCCCGTGGTCCATGACCTGCAGCAGGATGTTGAACAGGTCGGGATGCGCCTTCTCGATCTCGTCGAGCAGCAGCACGCAGTGCGGATGCTGGTCGACGCCATCGGTGAGGAGCCCGCCCTGGTCGAAGCCGACATAGCCGGGCGGCGCGCCGATGAGCCGCGAGACGGTGTGGCGCTCCATGTACTCCGACATGTCGAAGCGCAGAAGCTCGACGCCGAGCGCATTGGCGAGCTGGCGCGCCACCTCGGTCTTGCCGACGCCCGTCGGTCCGGCAAACAGGTAGTTGCCGATGGGCTTCTCGGGGTCACGCAGGCCCGCCCGGGCGAGCTTGATCGCCGCGGACAGCGCCTCGATGGCGCTGTCCTGGCCGTAGACGACGCGCTTCAGCGTATCCTGCAGGTGCTGCAGCACCTCCGCGTCGTCCTTCGACACGGTCTTGGGCGGGATGCGAGCCATGGTGGCGATGGTCGTCTCGATCTCCTTGACGCCGATCGTCTTCTTGCGACGACTCTCCGGCAGCAGCATCTGCGAGGCGCCCGTCTCGTCGATGACGTCGATCGCCTTGTCCGGCAGCTTGCGGTCGTGGATGTAGCGGGCCGACAGCTCGACCGCCGCCTTGATGGCCTCGTTGGTGTAGCGCAGGCGATGGAAATCCTCGAAATAGGGCTTCAGCCCCTTCAGGATCTCGATGGTGTCCGGCACAGACGGCTCGTTGATGTCGATCTTCTGGAAGCGACGGACGAGCGCCCGGTCCTTCTCGAAATACTGCCGGTACTCCTTGTAGGTCGTCGAGCCGATGCAGCGCAGCGTGCCGGAGGCGAGCGCCGGCTTCAGCAGGTTGGAGGCGTCCATCGCCCCGCCGGAGGTGGCCCCGGCGCCGATCACGGTGTGGATCTCGTCGATGAACATGATGGCGTTGGGATGCGCCTCGATCTCCTTCATCACCTGCTTCAGGCGTTCCTCGAAATCGCCGCGGTAGCGGGTGCCGGCGAGCAGCGTCCCCATGTCGAGGGCGAAGACGGTGGCATCCGCCAGCACGTCCGGCACCTCACCCGTCACGATCTTGCGTGCCAGCCCCTCGGCGATGGCCGTCTTGCCCACGCCAGGGTCGCCCACGAGCAGGGGGTTGTTCTTCTGCCGGCGGCAGAGAACCTGGATGGTGCGCTGGATCTCGGCGTCGCGGCCGATCAGCGGGTCGATGCGCCCTTCCCTCGCCTTCTTGTTGAGGTTCACGCAATAAGCATCGAGCGCGTCGCCCTTTTTTTTGCGCTGACCGTCGCCCTCATCGCCGCCCGGGGAACGGCTCTCGCTCTCGTCATCGGCGCCGCGGGGCACCCTGTTCTCCGACAGGCCGGGCCGCTTGGCGATGCCGTGGCTGATGTAGTTGACCGCGTCGTAGCGGGTCATGTCCTGCTCTTGCAGGAAATAGGCGGCGTGGCTCTCACGCTCGGCGAAGATGGCGACCAGCACATTGGCGCCGTTGACCTCCTCGCGCCCGGACGACTGGACGTGGATGACCGCGCGCTGGATCACGCGCTGGAAACCTGCCGTCGGCTTTGAATCCTCGTGCCCGTCGGTGATGAGGTTCGTCAGCTCCGTATCGACGTAGTCGGAGAGATTGCGCCGCAACGCCTCGAGGTCGACATTGCACGCCCGCATCACGGCGGCCGCGTCGGCGTCGTCGATCAGCGCCAGGAGAAGGTGCTCGAGCGTGGCATACTCGTGCCTCCGCTCGTTGGCGAAGGCGAGCGCGCGGTGCAGGGCCTGCTCGAGACTGCGGGAGAATGTGGGCAACGATCGATCTCCCTCACTTCTTTTCCATCACGCACTGCAGAGGGTGCTGATGTTTGCGCGCGAAGTCCATGACCTGGGTCACCTTGGTCTCAGCGACCTCGTAGGTGAAAACGCCGCACTCGCCGACGCCGTTCTGGTGGACGTGGAGCATGATGCGGGTCGCCTCCTCGCGATCCTTGTTGAAGAAGCGCTCGAGCACGTGAACCACGAAGTCCATCGGCGTGTAGTCATCGTTCAGCAGGAGCACCCGATACATGTTGGGGCGCTTGGTCCGCGGCCGGGTCTTCGTCAGAAGAGCCGTCCCCGGGGCGCCCGTCCCCTCGCCGGCCCCGCCGCCGCGCCGCCTCTCCGCCATCATGGTCGGCGCCGCGCCGGGGCTCTGCTCGTCAATCGCTGGCGTCGTCTTGAACATCGCGCTCTGGGATCACCCGTCAGACCTCGGGAACCGTGGCGAGGCCCACGAAGCGATGCCCCTCGCCGGCGCACCGCGAAGCACCTCGCCGAATAATCTAATGGCGGCGATAGTGCCGCGCCAGTGCGTCAGCAGCGGGGCACGGCCGCCCGCGGTTCAAAACCTGCGGCGCGACACGCCGCGCCACCGTCGCCAAAAAAAAGCCCGGCACCAGGCCGGGCTTGTCGTCGGCGGCCACAGCCGCCGATCGTCAGGTCGTGCGCCGCGCGTTCACTTCGTCGCGGCAGCCTGCGCCTTGGTGTAGAGCCCTTCGACCGGCTTGAAGGCCTCCTTGGCGAGATTGGCATAGAGCTCGCCGATCTTGCCCGCCTGGGCGACGAAGCCCTCGTAGGCGCTCTTGATGTAGTCGGTCTGGATCTCGACGGCCTTGTCGAGCGTCTTGGCGCCGACGAGCTTCTCGAGAGCGGCCGTGCCGTCCTCGAAGGACTTCTTGGAGAAATCCGCAACCTCGACGGCAATCGCCTGAGCACCCTTGGACACCGAGCCGAAGGTCTTCAGCGTGGCGTCCATCTGCTCCTTGCCAAGCTTCTGAAAGTTCTCGAACTGAGCGAACATTGTCCCTCGGCGCCGCGGGCGCCGCCTCTCGCTTGCCGCATCCGGCGTTTCAACCACCGGCTCCGGCGAGGAACGCATACTTGGAGCCCGGCAAGCGAGTTATATGTGCACCGCACAACGAATGTCAAGAAATGCGCTGCACTGCAAAATTGAGCCGCCTCCCCAACCTGCCCTTAACCCATCCGTAACCCCGTCCTCCTACCGTCGTTGACTGTGCCGCGGGTGCTACGGGTCCAGGGGAGGACCTCCGCGGCCGTTCTCGGCCTTCCGGGCCGTCGACAGTCGGGGACGGACAGTATGGTTTGGGGTTGCGTTGCGGCCCGGCGGTGGCATGGCTCGCTCGCCGGGATCGTGGGAGTTGTGGCGACCGTCGTCGTCGCCACGTCGTCGCCGGCCGAGGCGGCACGCAGACGCCACCGCGCGCCTGCCTACAGTCCGCCCTACGCGGCCATGGTCGTCGACGCCAAGACCGGCAGGACGCTGCACGCCGAGAACGAGGACGCGCCGCGCATCCCCGCCTCCCTGACCAAGGTCATGACGCTCTACCTGCTCTTCGAGCAGCTCGAGCGCGGGCGCATGCAGCTCGACACGAACCTGAAGGTGTCGGCCTATGCGGCGTCCCAGGCGCCCTCCAAGCTCGGGCTGCGCCCTGGCTCGACCATCGAGGTCGAGGACGCGATCAAGGCGCTCGTGACGAAGTCGGCGAACGACGTCGCCGTGGCGGTAGCCGAGAACATCGCCGGCTCGGAGAGCGAGTTCGCGCAGATGATGACGGCGAAGGCGCGGGCGCTCGGCATGAGCCGCACGACCTTCCACAACGCCAACGGCCTTCCCTCGAGCCCGCCGAACATCACCACCGCCCGCGACCTCACCATTCTCGGCCGGGCCATCCAGGACCGCTTCCCGCGCTACTATTCCTATTTCTCGACCCGCGTGTTCCACTACGCCGGCCGCGCGATGCCCAACCACAACAAGCTCCTCGGCCGCGTCGAGGGCGTCGACGGCATCAAGACCGGCTACACGCGCGCTTCGGGCTTCAACCTGATCACCTCGGCGAAAAGCGAGGGCCGCCACGTGGTCGCCGTGGTGCTCGGCGGCCGCTCCGGCGCCTCGCGCGACCAGATCATGGCCTCGCTCGTTCGCGAGCAGCTGCCGCGCGCCTATGCCGGTGCGCGCACCGCGCCCGTCGTTGCCGAGGCACCCTCGCAGGACCGGCCGAAGCCCGCCGTCGTCGCGGAGGCACCGCGCTCCCGCCCGAGCGACGAGGCCCCGGTCGAGACCACGGCCGCGATCCCGCGCGTCACTCCGGCCAAGGCCGAGGTGGCGCAGGCCGCTCCGACCGCCCCGATCGCCAAGCCCCTCGACCTGTCGAACATCCGCCCGGTGGTCGCCTCGGCCTCCGGCTCCACCGCCACGCCCTCGAACCTGCGTTGGGTGCAGGGCCCGCAGCCGACCCAGCGGGCGGAGACCGCGCCGCGTGAGGTCGTCGCCTCCATCGCCCCCGTGCCCGTGCGAGCGACGGTCGAGTCCGCCGTCGATGCCAGGACGGACGGCAAGAACGCCAGGGCGGGCCGGACGGTCGTCGCCAAGGCCGATGCGAAGGCCGAGCCTGAGGCCAAGAGCATCGCCCGCCCCTCGGGCTGGATCATCCAGCTCGGCGCGACGGAGGATGAAGGCAAGGCCAAGGATATCCTTGCCGAGGCCAAGGCGAAGTCGCGCGGCGTGCTCGCCAAGGCCGAGCCCTTCACCGAAAAGGTGACGAAGGGCAACGCCACCCTCTACCGCGCCCGCTTCTCGGGCTTCGAGGCGGATAGCGCGCAGGCCGCCTGCAAGGCGCTGAAGCGCAGCGGCTTTTCCTGCTTCGCCACCCGCGGCTGACCGCGGGCTGGCCTTTCCCGAGCCGACAACGAGAAGCGGCGCGCCCCCGGGTGACGCTGTCGGTCGGGCCCGACGCGCGGAAGCGGCCGCCGGGTCTGCGACCGGATCTGGCTCAAACAACGGAGGCGGCGACGGCGCCGGCTCCCGAGGCGACAAGACGAGTGAAGCATTCGACCGGAACGCGCGTGGAGTATCAGCGATGCCGGTGCAAGAGAGTCTCCTTGGCCTGGTTCACCCGGGTCGCGAGATAGGTCGAGCCCCCCTGGTCGGGGTGCAGTTTCTTCATGAGCGCGCGGTGCGCACGACGGATCTCGTCCTCGCCCGCCCCCGGGCTAAGGCCGAGAATTTCGTAAGCCTCCTTTTCCGACATCGCGCCCGACTGCGCCTCGCGGCCCGCCCCCGCGTGCACATACGCGTCAGCGTCTTCACGCCAGCGGGGAAACCGGCGGTCCAGATAAGCCTCTAGGAGGCGGGCCCCGTCCGGATCCATGCGCGCGCAATCGCGGTAGAGCGTCGCAAGCGTTTCGATACCGAGGTCGTCGAGCGCCACGCCGGCATGCGGACCGGCGATGACCCGGCCCCGCATCGTGCCGCTGTCGTGGTCGAGTTCCATCTCGATCGTCGCCGAGCGTACGCGCGAGGCCGCCCCTCTCGCCTTGCGGGTCCGTGCACCGCCGCCGAAGTTCGGCAGGCCGAAGCCGTTGCCCGTCAGAAGCCACCAGCCGAAGCCGGCGACGGGCAGCGCCACGTCCCAGCGCCCGCGCACGAGAAGGAAGGTCGCGAGCGCAAGGCCCGCGATGCCGCCCGCCTTCCGCAGGGCAAGCGCGAGCTTCTTCGGGTCGGCCTGGGCATAGACGCGGCTCAGCCACCACAGAATGGCGACGGCGAGCACACCGTAGAGCAGCGTGATCATCGGGCCTGGCTCATCGCGGCGAGGAGCTTGCGCGCCTCACCCGCCTCATGGTCAGCGATCCGGCGCAATGCGTCGAGGCCTCCGCTCGCATAGGCCGCCGCCGCGCGCAACAGCGCCGCGAGCGACTGTGGCGCGCGCGCGTCGAACCGCGCATAGGCGCCGCCGGTCAGCTGGGCGATCTGGCGGAAGGCCTCGCCGGCGACAGGGTCCTGCCCCTCGTGGAACACGAACGCCTTGACGCCGAGAAGGCCGAGTTCCCCCGCGACGGCGCAGAGATCGTCGAGGGGCTCCTCCATGGCGTCGCCCACGTAGACGAGCGCGCGCACGCCCGAGCGCCCGGCCTCCTTGCGCACATGCCGCAGCACGCGCCCGATCTGCGTGTGCCCGCCACGGCAGGCGATGCGGTCCATGAGCCCGGTCAGCGCCCGGGCGTCCGTCACCCAGCTGGAGGCGCGGCATTCATCATAGCCGCGGAAATAGACGAGCTGCACCGCAAGCCCGCCGACGGCGCCCGCAGCCTCGAACATCTCCGCCTGCACCGAACAGGCGAGGTCCCAGGTCGGCTGGCGGCTCATGGTGGCGTCGAGGGCGAAGACCAGGCGCCCGGCGCAGGCATCAGGCGACAGCCCAGCCACCGCGCGCGCCTCGCTCAGGAACGCATCGATCGCCTCTCCGCTCGACGCCACAACGTCGCTCGTCGCACCCTTCGCGGGCGGCTTCGGCTGTTCGCCGCGAGCCATCGGCGTTTCCGCTCCTCGTGATTCTCGCCACTGGAATCTGGTGTGGCTCCGCGCGGCTGCCAAGCGTGCGCATCGCTCTCGCACACAGGTTCACCATAGTTCCATTGGACGGCGACGCGGGCTTTGCTAGATATGCTGCAACGCAGCAATAACGCCTCCGGGGCCTCGGTCCTCGCGGGCGGCGACGGGAGGACATCGCAGATGCACATGACGCCGGTTGCGCCGACGGTCGAGGCCCTGCGGCGGGCAGTGGGGAATTGGCGTCGGGAAGGTGCACGCATCGCTCTCGTGCCGACGATGGGCGCCCTGCATGAAGGCCACCTGTCGCTTGTGGAAATCGCCCGCCGGCAGGCCGAGCGCGTGGTCGTTTCGATTTTCGTCAATCCGACCCAGTTCGGCCCGAACGAGGACTTCGCCAAATATCCGCGCACGCTCGACGACGATCGCCGCAGGCTCGGAACGCTCGCCGATCTCGTCTTCGCGCCAAGCGTCGAGGAGATGTATCCGGCGGGCTTCGCCACGACCGTGTCGCTCGAGGGGCCAGCGACAGCAGGACTCGAAGACGCCTTCAGGCCCACCCATTTCGCCGGCGTGGCGACGGTGGTCTCCAAGCTCTTCATCCAGACGACACCGGACTTCGCCGTCTTCGGCGAGAAGGACTACCAGCAGCTCAAGGTCGTGACCCGCATGACGCGCGACCTTGATCTGCCGGTCACGATCGTGCCCGGCGAGACGGTGCGGGAGGCGGATGGCCTCGCCATGTCGTCGCGCAACCGCTACCTCTCGGCCGAGGCGCGGGCGAAGGCCCCCGCCATCCATGCGACGCTGTCCACTTGCGCTGCGCGTCTGCGCACCGGGGAAGCGCCGGCGACCGTGCTCCCCGATGGGCGCCGGCGTCTGACGGATGCCGGTTTCACCATCGACTATCTCGAAGCCCGGAACGCGGAAACGCTTGCGCCGGTGGAGAGCGTGCAGGCGGAGCCGGTGCGCCTGCTCGTGGCCGCCCGCCTCGACGGAACACGTCTCATCGACAATCTCGCCGTGTGAGCCTCGCCGGCGACCACGAGACCCCGCTCCGGGCAACGCTCAATGGAGCCGCCGGCGCTCGGCCGCCGCGGCCGCCTTCTCCCAGGCGACGATCATCTGCGCGGCCATGCCGTCATCCGCCAGGCTGCGGCTGATCTCGCTGTAGAGCCGCTGCGTCGCGGCCAGTTCGGCCGTCAGACCCGCGGCGTCCTCGCCGGCGACCCGCGCCGCCGCGCAGCGGTCGGAGGCTGCCGCCATCTCGGCATAGGCGAATGCTGCTGCTGCCGTTCGGAACACCTTGCCGTCGGCCCCGTCAACGGCACCGGTGTCGCGATCGCGCATGAGCACGAGATAGCCTTCGCTGCTCTCGAAGACCTCGTAGCGCCATCCCTGGCCTTCCGACGAACCGATCAACATGGAAGCCTCCATCGGCTTCGCTACCCGCTTCCGATGGGGAAAGTGTCGTCCACAGGCCCGTCGCCGGCTGTGCGCTGCGGCACGTGACAGGGGCAGGCGCGTCCCGCATGGTCTTGGGCGCGAACCGACTCGCCGCAAGCCCGAGGCCGCGCGGCCGAGGCGGCGCCTCCCCGCCAGAGACAGACATGCCCCTCCGCCCGCTCCGGCTCGCCGCCGTCATCCTCGCGCTCGCGGCCTGGCCGAACGTCCCGCGTGCGTCCGCCCAGGACATCACCGCCGAGGGCGTCGCCCGCTCCTACAGCCTCTTCGCCGTCCTCGGCGAGGTCTGTGCCCGGTTCTACCCCGTCGATCCCAAGCGCGTGGAAGCCTACAAGGCCACCTTCAAGGCCATCGGCGCCGATGCCTTCGGCGCCGAGGCCTATTCCCGGGCGCTGGCCAGCGAGCTGCCACGGCGGCACGAGGAGGTGACGGCGACGGGCGAGGAACGATGG
The DNA here is from genome assembly GCF_030067675.1 of Chelatococcus albus. GTDB lineage: Bacteria > Pseudomonadota > Alphaproteobacteria > Rhizobiales > Beijerinckiaceae > Chelatococcus_A > Chelatococcus_A albus. The sequence continues at coordinate 683,841 of NZ_JASJEV010000001.1, forward strand.
TGCATGCACCAGAAGCGTGATCTCGCCGCGCGGGGGGCGAAGGACCTCTTCCTCTAGGCGCCGGGACCGCCCATCCTACCGATGGGCCAGGATGTTGACGAGCTTGCCGAAGGGATCGCGCACGTAGAAGCGGCGAACGCCCCACGGCTCCTCGGCCGGTCCGTATTCGACAGCGAAGCCCGCTCCTCGAATGCGCGCGAGCGCAGCGTCGAGGTCGTCGACCTCGATCGGCAGATCGGGCGTGGGCGTGCCGGAGCCGCCTTCGGCGGCGATGCTGATCTGGACGCCCATGTCCTCCCGCGTGCCGTAGGTCACGATCCAGCCGTGATCCATCAGCAGCTCGAGACCGGGCGCGTCCCCGTAGAAGCTCTTCGCCCGCGCGAGGTCGCGGGCATCGATATTGGCGACAATGCGTTTGACCTTCACGACCGTCCCCGTCGCTCCGCAGTCCCTCAAACGAACCTTCCGGACGTGAACGCCGAGCCTGTCTGGATGGCGCGTGCGGGGCTGCCGGGTTAGCGGCTGCGCACCGCCGCCTCACCGCGGATGCTGCCGCCGACCTGCACCTTCACCCCGCCGAGATCGAAATGGCCGGGCATCTTGGCGCTCCCCCGCACCGCCTCGCGTGCGGGCTTGGCTGCCGCGCGGCACGCGGGGTCGGGAACCGCGACACCCGGCGCAGTCTCGACGGTCTTGCAAGGCGCCGCCGCAAGCGACGCGCGGGCAAGACGGCCGTCATGAGGAGGGCGATTGGCGCGAAGGCGCGAGTCCGCGCGCCGGCCTATCCATCCGCCCGTGAGTCCCTGCGCATACGCATGCTCCGCCCCCTCGTGAACCCCACAGCCGGCACTGTGCCACCACCGGACGCGGCAGTGAAAGGTCAGATCAGCCCGAGGCCCGCAAGTTCGCGGCGCAGCGCCTCCGGCATGTCGGCAAGGTCGCCGGCGGTGCGGCCGATGTCCTTCGGCGCGTCCCTGGCGTCGAGATAGCGCCAGCCCTGGAAGGGCCGGCTCGGGCGCGGCTCGACCGGCATCACGACGGGCTCCAGCACGAGATGACAACGGTGGATGCCCCCGCCATCCGTGAAGGGGCGTATGTCGAGGAGCCGCTGGCGGCAGGCCACCTGCCCCTTGATCACCCAGTAGAGCGAACCGCCGTCGAGCAACTCGTCGATGCGCTTGGGCACCATGCGCGTCGTATGCGTCTGCTCCTCGGGCTGCCCCAGGCGGCGCTTCTGCAGCATCGTCTCCTCGATCCACTCCTCGAGATCACGGATCGACTCGGCACCGACGCACAGCTTGATGAGGTGAAGGGGCATGGCCTCCTCTTAGGGCATCACGCCGCCGACGCGAAGCAGCCCTTGCGCCGGCGAGGCCGCGTGACTGTGCATAAGACGGCTCACCAACGAGGCGCCGATGGGGCGCGTCGCAGGCGCCCCATCGGCGCCTTCTATTCCGCCGCCCTGATCAGCACGACGCGCGCGCCTTCCGCCACCTGCGCCCCGGCTTCGGCCGCGATCTCGGCGACGACGCCGTCACAGGGCGCGACGAGCGCATGCTCCATCTTCATCGCCTCGACCACGGCGAGCCTCTGGCCCTTCTCCACCGTCTGCCCCGCCTCGACGAAAACGGCGACGAGCTTGCCGTGCATCGGCGCCTTGACAAGGCCGTCCCCATCCATGTGCTCAAGATCGACGGTGAAGGGATCGTAGAGCTTCACGCTGGTCTGCCGCCCCTCGCGCAGCACGAGGACGCCACCGTCCCCCTCCACCACCATGAGGCCGTGCTCGCCGGGCGCGACCGGGTGACCGGGGATCTCGATCGAGGGCCCGTTGCGGTCGAACGACAGATCCACGTCGAGCCGCGCGCCCTCGACGAGGAGCGGCAATCCCGTATGTCGGCGACCGAGGAGCTGGAAGCCGTCATCCTCCCACCAACCGCCGGCCGCCACAAGGTCGCTATGCGGCGCACGACCGAGCGCCGTGCGTTCCTCCTCCTGTTGCACGAGCATCAAGGCGCCGGCGGCGACGGCGGCCGCGTCGAGGCCGCGCGGCACGGCGCCGAGCGCCTCGATGTTGCGGTCGATGAAGCCCGTGTCGAACCGGCCGGCGCGGAAGTCCTCCGCCTCGCAGAGCTTCCTGAGGAAGGCGACGTTGGTCTTCGGCCCGGCAACGATCGTGTCGCGGAGGACCGCTGCAAGCTTGTCGAGCGCCTCCTCGCGCGTCGGCGCATGGGCGATCACCTTGGCGATCATCGGATCGTAGAAGGGCGTCACCTCGTCGCCGGCCTCCACCCCCGTGTCGATGCGGATGCCCTCGCCTTCCGCAAACTGCAGCGCCCACAGCCGCCCGGTCGAAGGCAGGAAGCCCTTCTCGGGATCCTCGGCGTAGAGGCGGGCCTCCACGGCGTGGCCGTCCGGCGCGAGATCGGCCTGGACGAAGGGAAGAGCCTCGCCGGAAGCGACGCGGAACTGCAGCTCCACGAGGTCGAGCCCGGTGATCGCCTCCGTCACCGGATGCTCGACCTGCAGGCGCGTGTTCATTTCCATGAAGTAGAAGCGGTCCGGCCTGAGCCCCTCGCGCCCGTCGGCAATGAACTCGACGGTGCCGGCCCCGACGTAGCCGACAGCGCGGGCCGCCTCCGTCGCCGCGCGCCCCATGGCCTCGCGCATCTCGGGCGTCATGCCGGGTGCCGGCGCCTCCTCGATCACCTTCTGGTGGCGGCGCTGCAGCGAGCAGTCGCGCTCGAACAGATGCACCACATTGCCGTGCGTGTCGGCGAAGATCTGGATCTCGACGTGCCGCGGCGACAGCACGTATTTCTCGATGAGCACGCGCGGGTCGCCGAAGGCGCTTGCCGCCTCGCGCTGCGCACTTGCCAGCGCCTCCTCGAATTCGGCGAGCTTGTCGACCCGCTTCATGCCCTTGCCGCCACCGCCCGCCACCGCCTTGATGAGCACGGGAAAGCCGATCTCGTAGGCCTTCTGGCGCAGGAAGTCGGCCTGCTGGCGGTCGCCGTGGTAGCCGGGCACGACCGGCACGCCCGCCTTTTCGACGAGGGCCTTGGCCGCGTCCTTGAGCCCCATTGCGCGGATGGCGCTGGCCGGCGGACCGACGAAGGCGATACCGTTCGCCGCGCAGGCCTCGGCGAATTCCGCCCGCTCGGACAGGAAGCCGTAGCCGGGGTGGATCGAGGCCGCCCCGGACTTCCTGGCGACGTCCATGATCTTGTCGATGACGAGGTAGCTGTCGCGCGCCGGGGCCGGGCCGATGAGATGGGCCTCGTCGGCCATGTCGACGAACAGCGCGTCCGCGTCCGCCTCCGAATGGACGGCGATGGTCCTCATGCCGAGCCGCCGCGCCGTGCGGATGATGCGGCAGGCGATCTCGCCACGATTGGCGATGAGGACGCTGTCGAGCATGACGGTTCCACCCTTGGCTTGAGTGCTCTTTGCCCCGGGTCTAGCCCGCCCGGTTGCGATGCGAAAGTAGACCTGTTGCCCACCCCCGTCACCGCCCGGGACATGGGCGGCGGCGGCAAAAATCGTGCAGCCCTGCGCATTTTCCCCTTTGCCCTGCGCACGGAATGGTCCATGGAGGCGCCAACAATCAGGGAGGGCCCGAGGAGCAACGCTGCAAGGAGCTCCGAATGCCTGTTCAGAAAAGGGCGGCAGCCGCGGAAGTCGGCGCGCCGCCGGCCGACACTCGCCATCGCCTCAAGTCCATATTCGGCGGGTCTATCGGCAATCTGGTCGAGTGGTATGACTGGTACGTCTACGCGGCCTTTTCGCTTTATTTTGCCAAATCGTTCTTCCCGAACGGAGATGCTACAGCCCAACTGCTCAATACGGCCGCGGTCTTCGCTGTCGGTTTCCTCATGCGCCCGATCGGCGGCTGGCTCATGGGCCTCTATGCCGACCGCTACGGCCGCAAGGCGGCGCTCACCGCCTCGGTCGTGCTGATGTGCTTCGGCTCACTGATCATCGCGATGACACCGGCCTACGCCACGATCGGCATCCTCGCGCCGATCCTCCTCGTCGTGGCGCGCCTCCTCCAGGGTCTGAGCGTCGGCGGCGAGTACGGGACCAGCGCCACCTACCTGAGCGAGATGGCGACGAAGGAACGCCGCGGATTCTATTCGAGCTTCCAGTACGTGACGCTGATCATGGGTCAGCTTCTGGCGCTCGCTGTGCTGCTCCTCCTGCAGAAGGCATTCCTGACCCCGGCCGAGCTCGAAAGCTGGGGCTGGCGCATCCCCTTCTTCATCGGCGCGCTCTGCGCCGTCTGCGCCCTCTACCTGCGCCGCAACATCGAGGAAACGGAGGCCTTCACCGTCAAGAAGGCGCGGCAACCCAAGGAAAACCTCCTCAAGGCGCTGCTCAGGCACCCGCGCGAGATCCTGACGGTCATCGGGCTCACCCTCGGCGGCACGGTCGCGTTCTACACCTACACGACCTACATGCAGAAATTCCTGGTCAACACCGTGGGTCTGACCAAGGACCAGTCGACGCTGATCTCAGCCGCCGCCCTCTTCATCTTCATGCTGCTGCAGCCCGTCGTCGGCGCCCTCTCCGACCGCATCGGCCGCCGGCCGCTGCTCATCGCCTTCGGCGTGCTCGGCTCGCTCGCGACCGTGCCGCTGCTCACGACGCTGAGCCAGACCAAGGATGCCTGGACGGCGTTCTTCCTCATCATGGCGGCGCTCGTCATCGTTTCGGGCTACACCTCCATCAACGCCGTGGTGAAGGCGGAGCTGTTCCCGACCAACATCCGCGCGCTCGGCGTCGGCCTGCCCTACGCGCTCACGGTCTCCATCTTCGGCGGAACGGCGGAGTATTTCGCCCTCCTGTTCAAGGACATGGGTCACGAGAGCGGGTTCTACTGGTACGTCACCGGCTGCATCGCCTTCTCGCTCGCGGTCTATGCCCTGATGCCCGACACGCGGAAGACGTCGCGCATCGACGCAGGCCACTGACGGGCCCGCCGCATCACATGGAGGCGCGCGCCACGGCCCCGGCGCGTGCCTCCTTGCGCCCGGCCCCGCCGCCAGGCGCATGCATGGCGCGGGCGCCGGCTCAGGTCCGTATGACCGGGTCGGGCGACAGCCACCAGCCTTTCCCGGCAACGAGGCAGGTGTCCTCCACTCCAGGCTCGCCGCGATGCAGCGACCGGGCCTTGCGCAGCGCTGCCCGCGCCAGCGCGATGGCGACGGCCTCACCCTCCGCACGATCCGTCCCGCCGACGAGCGGAATGAAGGAGACGGGCTCCAGCACCTGCACCCTGAAGGCCGCGCCACAGCGCTCAAGCCCCATGAGCACGCCCCGCCCGCGCGTGTCGGTCAGCGGAAAGACGAGGCGCCCGCCCTCCGTGAGGGCATCGAGCCAGGCCGGCAGCGGGCCGGTGGCGCCGGCGCAGACGTAGATCGCCTCGACCGGCGGCAGCAGCCCGAGGCAGTCCTCCGGACCGTGCACCGTGACGTTGTCGCGATCGGCGAGGCAGATACGCGCCCGGGCCGCGAGATCGGCTTCGATCTCATAGGCGTCGATCCAACCGCGCGGCCCGACGATCTCGGCGATGATGGCGGTGTAGTAGCCCGTGCCGCAGCCGATGTGGGCGACGCGGTCGCCCCTGCGCAGCTTCAGGGCGTCGATGCCCCCGGCATGCAGGGACGGCTCGCCATTGTTGATGCCGCGCATGGGGTCGAGCGCCACCAGCACGTCCTCGTAGATGTGCCGGGGATCGGCGTCGGCCGTACGCCAGTAGCCGAAGGCGCCGAGGACGATCCATGGCCCCGGCCCGAGAAAATCCTCGCGCGGCACCGAGGCGAAGGCGGCGACGATGCGCCGGTCGACCACGCGCTGCCGCGCCGCTATACGCTCGGCATAGCGCCGGCGCGCCTCCTCGACGGTCTCGGAGGGCATGGGCCCCTCCCCGGGAGCAGCGGCCCGCTGCGAGGGGAGAAGTCTACATCCCCTCGCGGGAATGATCAGCGGCCCCTTCCGCATGGCGCGCAAGACGAAGGGCCGCCCTCCGGCCATCGCCGGAAGGCGGGCCGTCCTCAGCGCGCCGCCACCACCATGATCTCGACGAGATACTGCGGGGCGGCGAGCTTCGCCTCGACCGTGGCGCGCGCCGGCGTATGGCCCTGCGGCACCCAGGCGTCCCACACCGAGTTCATGGCGGCGAAGTCCTTGATGTCAGCGAGCCAGATATTGGCCTTGAGGATCTTCGTCTTGTCGGTCCCGGCCTTCTTCAGGGTCTCGTCGATCGAGGCGAGGATCTGCCGGGTCTGGCCGGCGGCGTCCTGCGTCGTGTCCTCGGCCACCTCGCCCGACAGGAAGACGAGATTGCCATAGGCGACCGCCTCGCTCATGCGCGGGCCGACGCCGATGCGTTCGATGGAAGACATGCGCTTCTCCTTGTGCTGGAACGGCCCGCCGGAGGGCGCGCCGGGTATGAAGGGGATGGAAGGGAAGGAACGACCGGTCAACCGCGGCCGATATAGGGCATCTTGGTCGCCATCACCGTCATGAACTGGACATTCGCCTCGAGCGGCAGGCTCGCCATGTGCAACACGGCATTGGCCACATGCGCCGCGTCCATGAGCGGCTCGGCGCGGATGGAGCCGTCGGCCTGCGGCACGCCCTCGGCCATCTTCATGGCCATGTCGGTCGCGGCATTGCCGATGTCGATCTGCCCGCAGGCGATGTCATACTTGCGGCCGTCGAGGGAGGTCGAGCGCGTGAGGCCCGTGATGGCGTGCTTGGTCGCCGTGTAGGGCGCCGAGTTCGGCCGCGGCACCTGCGCCGAGACGGAGCCGTTGTTGATGATGCGCCCACCGCGAGGCGTCTGCTCCTTCATCAGCCTGAAGGCCTCCTGCGTGCACAGGAAGGGACCGGTGAGGTTGGTGTCGACCACGGTCTTCCACTGCTCGAAGGAAAGATCCTCGAGCGGCAGGCCGGGGGCGCTGACGCCGGCATTGTTGAAGAGCACGTCGAGGCGGCCGAACCGCTCCCGGCAGGCGGCGAAGAGGGCCTTGACCGACGCCGGGTCGGTGACGTCGGCCGACACCGCGAGCGCCCGCTCCCCTGGCGCGCCCGACAGCCTGATGGTCTCGTCGAGCGCATCCTTGCGCCGCCCGGCGAGAACCACCGAATAGCCGTCCTTCAGGAAGGCGATGGCCACCGCCCGTCCCACGCCGGAGCCCGCCCCCGTGATCAGCGCCACCTTGCCCTGCGATGCCATGCCGTTTCGCTCCCTGCACGTCGTTGGTGCGTCGATTCATGGAGAGATTAGCAGGGGGCTGCCCGGCGAATAGCCAAGCCGCCGCAACGCCTGCGCCCGGACCATGCCCCGCCGGCATGGGTGAGATCGCGATGCGCCGCCCCTGTCTGGCCGCCCCGGTGGCAGGCGGGACGGCGGCGCCTACATCCTGAACACGCCGAAGCGCGTCTCCTCCACCGGTGCGTTGAGGCAGGCGGAGAAGGCGAGGCCGAGCACCCGGCGCGTCTCGGAGGGCAGGATGATGCCGTCGTCCCAGAGCCGCGCGGTCGCGTAGTAGGGGCTGCCCTCTTCCTCGTAGCGCGCCCGGATGGGCGCCTTGAAATGCTCCTCCTCCTCGGCGCTCCAGGCTTTGCCCTCGGCCTCGAGGTTGTCGCGCTTGACCGTGGCCAGCACGCTCGCCGCCTGCTCGCCGCCCATGACGGAGATGCGACTGTTTGGCCAGGTGAAGAGGAAGCGGGGCGAATAGGCACGCCCGCACATGCCGTAGTTGCCGGCGCCGAAGGAGCCGCCGACGAGGACCGTGATCTTCGGCACGCGCGCGCAGGCGACCGCGGTGACGAGCTTCGCCCCGTCCTTGGCGATGCCTCCGGCCTCGTACTGCCGGCCGACCATGAAGCCCGAGATGTTCTGCAGGAAGAGCAGCGGAATGCGCCGCTGGCAGCACAGCTCGATGAAATGCGCGCCCTTGAGGGCCGATTCGGAAAAGAGGATGCCGTTGTTGGCGATGATGCCGACGGGCACGCCCCAGATGCGTGCGAAGCCCGTGACGAGCGTCGTTCCATAGAGGCGCTTGAACTCGTCGAATTCGGAGCCGTCGACAATGCGGGCGATCACCTCCCGGATGTCGTACTGCTTCTTCAGGTCGGTGGGCACGAGCCCTTCGAGCTCGGCGACGTCGAGCTTCGGCTCCACCGGATCGGCGAGCGCGATGTCGGTGGCCTTCGTCGTATTGAGGTTGGCCACGATGCGCCGGGCGAGCGCGAGCGCATGCACGTCATCGGTGGCGTAATGGTCCGCGACGCCCGACTGGCGGGCGTGCACGTCCGCCCCGCCAAGATCTTCGGCCGAAACGACCTCGCCCGTCGCCGCCTTCACCAGCGGCGGCCCCCCGAGGAAGATCGTGCCCTGACGCCGCACGATGATGGTCTCGTCCGACATCGCCGGCACATAGGCGCCGCCGGCCGTGCACGAGCCCATGACGACGGCGATCTGCGGAATGCCAAGCGAGGAGAGCGTCGCCTGGTTGTAGAAGATGCGGCCGAAATGCTCCCGGTCCGGGAAGACCTCGGTCTGATGCGGCAGGTTCGCCCCGCCGGAATCGACGAGATAGACGCAGGGCAGCCGGTTCTCGCGCGCGATTTCCTGCGCGCGCAGGTGCTTCTTGACGGTGAGCGGGTAGTAGGTGCCACCCTTGATGGTCGAGTCGTTGCACACGACCATGACCTCGCGGCCCTCGACGCGACCGATGCCGGTGATGAGGCCCGCGCCGTGGATGGCGTCGCCGTACATCCCGTGCGCGGCAAGCGGCGCGACTTCGAGGAAGGGCGAGCCGGGATCGATGAGCCGCATGACACGCTCGCGCGGCAGGAGCTTGCCGCGGGCAAGATGGCGCTCGCGCGCCTTCGGCGGGCCGCCGGCGGCTACCTCGGCCCTGCGCGCCTGCAGCTCCTCGCGTAGCACCGCCCAGGCTTCGCGGTTGGCCCGGAACTCGTCGGAATGCGGATCGACCGTGGTGGTGAGCGCCGGCACGTCGCCTCCCATCGCGCAAATCAGGGTTTCCCGTTGCGGCGGACTATGACGTGCGGGCGCCCGGGCGGCAACGTGCGGCGATGCGAAGACGCTGTGCGCCGCCAGCGGCGCGCCGCCTCGCCGACTAGCCGCCGACCGCCACCGTTTCGCCGAAGATGCGCTCGAAGGAGGCGCGCATCACCGAATCGACCTCCGGCATGGTCACCGGAATGCCGAGATCGACGAGGCTCGTGACGCCGTGCTGGCGCACGCCGCAGGGCACGATCCCGCAGAAATGCGTGAGATCCGGCTCGATGTTGAGCGCGATGCCGTGGAAGGTCACCCACTGCCGCACCCGGATTCCGATGGCGGCGATCTTGTCCTCGGCGAGCGCCCCCTTCTCCGGCCGGCGCACCCACACGCCGACCCGGTCCTCGCGCCGTTCGCCGCGCACGTTGTAGGCGGCGAGCGTGTCGATGAGCCAGGCTTCGAGCGCCGCCACGTAGCGGCGCAGGTCAGGCGCCCGGCGCTTGAGGTCAAGCATGACATAGGCCACACGCTGGCCCGGCCCGTGATAGGTGAACTGGCCGCCGCGGCCGGAGCGGTAGACCGGGAAGCGGTCGGGCTCGACGAGGTCTTCGTCCCGCGCCGAGGTGCCGGCGGTATAGAGCGGCGGATGTTCGAGGAGCCAGACGCGCTCGGCCGCCCGGCCGGCCGCGATCAGGGCGACCCGCTCCTCCATGGCGGCGACGGCGGTCTCGTAGTCGACGAGCCCGTCGCTCACCAGCCATTCCACCGGACGCCCGCCGTCTCGGGGAAGCAATGCCGCAGTGAGCCCGTCGCGCGCGTTAACCAATGGTTCACCCTGTTTTGATGTTGTGCTCGACGAGCACCGGCCGCCCCTGCGGCTGCAGGCTGGAGGTGGGTTTCGTGGCTTCTCTCGACAAGATCGATCTCGACGTCACCGTGGTCCTCGGCACGGCGCGCATGCCCATCCACAAGCTCCTGCGCATGGGCCGCGGTGCCATCATCGAGCTCGAGACGCCCGAGAACGATGCGGTTGAAATCCTTGCCAACGGCCATCCCATCGCCCGTGGCGAGGTTGTCGTCAACGGCACGCACATTGCCGTCGAGGTCAAGGAACTCATCCGCAAGCCCGAGGTCATCGCCCGCTGAGGACGACGTTGCCCACAGGCCGCGCGAGAGCCCTTTCGACGCACTTGTGGACCCGACATCGATCTGTTACACCCCCGCTCGCTTCGGCGGGACAGCCTGAACGAAGCGCTCCCGCGGCCGTGGCGGAATTGGTAGACGCGCTAGCTTGAGGTGCTAGTTGGGCAACCAGTGGAGGTTCGAGTCCTCTCGGCCGCACCAAAGTTTCTCCCGAGCCTCGCGGCTCCGAACGGCGGCTCTTACGGCCGCCGTTTCGTTTTCCGCGCCGCGCACACGCGCGCCCGAGCCCGAACGGTTGCATGCGAAACCGTTCATCGCGAGTTCAAGCGGGTGCTCCTAGCCTCCTGCGCATGTCGGCCCATCCGACACCATCTCCACGAGGAGAATCACCATGCGCAAGCTCAGTCTCGGAACGCTCGCCACGCTCGGCCTGCTGATCGCCTCGCCGGCCTTAGCCCAGACGACGGCACCGGCCACCCCGGCGACGCCGGCCAAGCCGCCGGCGGGCACCATGGCTCCGGCTGCGCCCGCGACGGCGCCCAAGCCCGCGACGGCCCCGGCCACCACGGCGAAGCCGGCCGAAACCCTCCTCGACATCAACTCCGCATCGCTCGCCGAACTCGAGGCCCTGCCCGGCATCGGCAAGGTGCGGGCCGAGGCGATCATCAAGGGCCGGCCCTACAAGGGCAAGGACGAACTCGTGCAGAAGAAGATCGTGCCCGAGAGCGTCTACAAGGAGATCAAGGACAAGATCATCGCCAAGCAGAAGTCCTGATCGGGTGCTTCCGATGCGACACAGATGGGAAACGGCAGCCCCACGGCCGCCGTTTCCCTGCCGGCGCCCCGTGCCCGCCCGTCGCCGGGGACGCTGGACATAATCGTGCCACAAGCGTGGTGTCTTGCGCGCCCTCCCGCCAGGACCAGCCGCAAGCCCACGATGCGCCGCACGAAACTCCTCGCCGCCCCCCTCTTCCTCTCCCTCGCGGCCTGCTCCGGCCTGGTCGACGGCACGCGGCTGAAGGTCGAATCGGTCGATTCGCGCGATGCACCGGCAGCAGCGGCCACGATCTCGCGCTTCCGCGCCTCCCAGGGACTCGGCGCCGTGAAGGTCGACGACGTCCTGAACGCGGCGGCCAGGCAGCAGGCCGAGGCGATGGCCGCGAACGGCAAGCTGTCGCACAACGTCGCCGGGAGCTTCGACAGCCGCATGCAGGCGATGGGCTTCAAGTGGGGCTACAGCGCCGAGAACCTCGGCATGGGCTACGACGACCTCGCCGAGGCGGTCGCGGGCTGGCAGGCGTCCCCCGGCCACCGCAAGAACCTGCTCATGCCGCAGGCGACGCGCATCGGCCTCGCCCGCGCCCGTTCCGGCCGCACCAACTACTGGGCGCTCGTGCTGGCGAGCCCCGACATGACGCCCGACGGTCGCCCCAAGGTCGCCGAAGCCGGCAACCCTCGATCCGCGCCGTTCTCCTGGGGCAGCGGCTTCGTCGCCCACCGCTGACGACGCGGCGGCCGCGCGCCGCCGCCCGCCTCAGACGAGGCCGAGATCGGCAAGCCCCTTGCCGGCCATGACGACGCCGACGAGGAAGACGATCGCCGCCGACACGAACGGCAGGCGCCCGGCCCAGGCGTCGAAGCCGCGCCAGCGCCGCGTGACGGTCTGCGCGCCGACCGCCGCGGCGACGCCAACGCCGACGAGCGTCACGGCAAGGCCGGTGCTGAAGGCGGCGACCATGGCGACGCCGAGCGCGAAGGCCTTGAGGTGCAGGCAGACAAGCAGCACCGCGATGGCCGAGGGACAGGGCAGGAGACCGCCCGTGAAGCCGAACCAGGCGATGTCGAAGGGCCCCACCGGCCGTCCCGCATAACGGCGGCCGATGTTCGCGACCTCGCCATGATGGTGGTCGTGATGCCGCCGGTCAGTGGAGACGGCATCACCCTCGCCGGCCGCCATGCCCCCCGCATGATGATGATGGGGATGATGGTGATGGCCGTGATGATCGTCCCCGCTCCACAGCGGCCAGAAGAGCCGCAGGGCAAGGGCGATGACGAGCAGGCCGGAGGCGAGCATGAGCCACGGTTCGGCCTGTTCCATCACGAGCTTCTCGCCGAGGCTCAATCCGAGCAGCGCCAGACCCCAGACGATGATGGTATGGCCGACGGCCGCCGCAAGGCCGAGCAGGATCGCCTGCCCCGGCGTGCCGCGGATCGCGACGATGAAGGCCGCCATCAGCGATTTGGCGTGCCCCGGCTCCAGCGCGTGCAGCGCCCCGAGCAAGAGCGCGGCCGGCAGGAAGAGCCACGGGTTGCCCGCTCCCGAAGAGATGATGCTGGCGATATCCGGCACGCCGACCTCTCGCGTCCTGCTGTCACAGATATTTGGCGAGCGCCCGCAGGTCGGCGAGGCGCGTCCGTGCCTCGCCGCCGCCTGCGGCATCGTCGAGCCAGTGCTCGATGTGGTGGTGGATCAGCTCGCGTTTGGCGTTGGCGACCGCGCTCTCGACGGCGTGGAGCTGCTGGCTGAGGGCGACGCAATCCCGCCCTTCCTCGATCATGGCGATGACCGAGCGCAGATGCCCTTCCGCCCGTTTCAGGCGCGCGACAATGCCTGGATAGTCCGCATGGCTCATGACCATATCCTATCCTGGGGGATAGGATATGCAAGCCTCCGGTCACCGCTGTCCGATGCCGCCGAACCGCCGTCCGGCCGGTCGCCCGCCCCGCTCTTGCACGTGGCGTGATTGTCATCGCCGTCCGACCTCCCTACAAAGCCGGTCCGTTCCTCATCCGACGCGGGCAGGGCCATGCAGGACGTCGAAAACCAGACGGCGCCGGAGGTGCCCGCATTCCGCGACGACGGCGGCAATGTCAGCGGCGCCTTCGCGGCCCTGGTCTCGCAAGCCGTCACGACAGGGGACGCCGCGTCGCTGCGCGCGCTCGTCTCCGACCTGCACGAGGCGGATGTCGGCGCCCTCATCGAGGCGCTCGACAGCGGCGAGCGTCCGCGCTTCATCGAACTGCTCGGCGAGGACTTCGACTTCACGGCGCTGACCGAGGTCGACGATGCCGTGCGCGAGGAAATCCTCGAGGAAATCCCGAACGAGGAGATCGCCGAGGGGGTGCGCGACCTCGAGGTGGACGACGCCGTCTACATCCTTGAGGACCTCGACGAGGAGGACAAGGCGGAGGTCCTCGACCGGCTTCCGGCCCTGGAGCGCGTCGCGCTGCAGCGCTCCCTCGAATATCCGGAGGATTCCGCCGGGCGGCGGATGCAGACGCAGTTCATCGCCGTGCCGCCGTTCTGGAGCGTCGGCCAGACCATCGATTACATGCGCGAGACGGAGGATCTGCCCGACACCTTCTACGAGATCTTCGTCATCGATCCGGGCTACCACCTCATCGGCACGGTGCCGCTCGACAAGCTCCTGCGCTCCAAGCGGCCGATGAAGATCGGCGACATCATGAGCGAGGATCAGCACCTGATCCGCGCAACCGACGACCAGGAGGAAGCCGCGCGCCTCTTCCAGCGCTACAACCTCGTCTCCTGCGCCGTCGTCGACGTTTCCAACCGCCTCGTCGGCGTGATGATGGTCGACGACATCGTCGACGTCATCGAGGAGGAGGCGGACGAGGACCTGAAGGCGCTCGGTGGCGTCAAGGGCGACGAGGAATTGTCCGATACCGTGCTCTACACCGTGAAGAGCCGCTTTCCCTGGCTCTTCGCCAATCTGATCACGGCCGTTCTCGCCGCCACCGTCATCGCGTTCTTCGAACATTCCATCGAGAGGATGGTGGCGCTCGCCGTGCTCATGCCCATCGTCGCCTCCATGGGCGGCAATGCCGGCACACAGACCATGACGGTGACCGTTCGCGCCCTGGCGACGAAGGAACTGCACCGGTCCAACGCCTGGCGCGTCATCCGTCGCGAGCTCGCGGTCGGCGCGACGAATGGCCTTGCCTTCGCGCTCATCCTCGGCAGCGTCGCCGTCGGCTGGTTCGGCATCCGCGACCTCGGCATTGTCATCGGTATGGCGATCCTCACGGTTTTGACGACGGCCGCGCTCGGAGGCATTCTGATCCCGTTGCTGTTGAGCAGGTTCGGCGTCGATCCGGCGGTCTCTTCGGGCCCCTTCGTCACCACCATCACGGATGTCGTGGGCTTCTTCTCCTTCCTGGGGATCGCGACCCTGTGGTTCGGGCTGTCGTAAACAGATCCTCAAGGATTTCGGTCGAATCGTCGGCCATGCGCCGACGTCTTCACTCAGTCCCCATCCTTCGCCCGTCTCTCGCGCGCCTGCCTGCGCTCCCGCGCGGTACGCTCGCTCCGGTGCGGGCGCTTCTCGCGCTTGCGGCGCTGACCTTCGTCGGCGGCTGCGCCATGATGGAGACCTACTATCCGGCCAAGGGCGACAGCCGCCCGCACCCGGGCGTGGCGCGGGCGCATCGCCTGCCGATCCACGGTATCGACATCTCCAAATGGCAGGGCGACATCGACTGGAAGGCGGTGCGCGACGCCGGCACGCAGTTCGTCTTCATCAAGGCCACCGAAGGTGGCGACCACGTCGACGAGCGCTTCCTCACGAACTGGTACGGCGCGAAGGCCGCCGGCATCCCGCGCGGCGCCTATCACTTCGTCTACTGGTGCCGCCCGGCGCACGAGCAGGCGCAGTGGTTCAAGCAGCACATCCCGAACGATCCGGACGCGCTGCCGCCCGTGCTCGACGTGGAGTGGAACGGCCATTCCAAGACCTGCCCGCAGAAGGTGCCGCGCGAGGACGCCCTGGAGAAGATCAAGCTCATGCTGGCCGAGCTCGAGGCGCATACGGGCAAGCGGCCGATCATCTACACCGACATCCCCTTCCATCGCGACGTGCTGGAGGGCGAGCTCAAGGGCTATGCCTTCTGGATCCGCAGCACGGCGGCCGAGCCGCATGAACGCTACGCCGGCCGCGAGGACTGGACCTTCTGGCAGTTTACCACCACCGGCCGCGTGCCCGGCATCCGCGGCAACGTCGACCGCAACGCCTTCTTCTCCACCGCCGAGGTGTGGGAGAAGTTCAAGAACGGCGAGTGGTACGGCGGCACGGAGACGGCAAGCCTCGACTGACAGAAGGCTCCCGTCGAAGGGCCCGCTCGCCCCTGCCGCTAGAAGGGGCCGAACCAGCGCGGCACCCGTTCGCGATAGGCGCGATAGCTTGCGCCGAAACGCGCCTCGAGATGGCGCTCCTCGCGCTCGATGGCGAGCTTCTGCAGACCGATGGCCATGGCGGGCGCAAGCAGCAGGAGCCACGGCCAGTTGGACGCCAGGCCGAGGCCCGCGAAGGCGATCGAGATGCCGAGATACATCGGATTGCGGGTGACGGCGTAGATCCCGCCGGTCGCGAGCACCTCGGCTCGCGCCGTCGGATCGACCGGCGTTCCGAGGCGCCGGAAGGTGTTGAAGCCCGACACGGCCAACGCGAGTCCCATGACGAGCAGGCCGGCTCCCGCCAGCCGCAGGCCCCACCAGACGCCGTTCGGGGCCAGCGGGTAGAGCCATTCGAGAAGCCCCGCCGCAACGAGCGTGCCCGCATAGAGGATGGGCGGCCAGTGCAGGCGGTTCGGGCGATCGCTGATGTCGCTCATGCGCAACTCCCAACCTGCATGTGGGATGCCTCGCCAGTGACTTTGCACAAGCGTGATCCTAAAACGAAAAACAAGACAGCAGGACTGACCTGCATATCCGACGGGCTTCCAGGCCCCAGCGGACCGACGATTTGGGAGGATCGCCATGCTCGCCAACGCCCAGCGCGACTTCAACTTCGATCTCGGCGAAACCGCCGACGCGATCCGCGCCACGGTGCGCGACTTCGCCCAGAGCGAAATCGCCCCGCGCGCCGACGAGATCGATCGCACGAACACCTTCCCGCGCGATCTCTGGCCCAGGATGGGCGCCCTCGGCCTGCACGGCATCACCGTGGAGGAGGAATACGGCGGTGCCGGCCTCGGCTATCTCGAGCACTGCATCGCCATGGAGGAGGTGTCGCGCGCCTCGGCCTCCGTCGGCCTCTCCTACGGCGCCCATTCCAACCTCTGCGTCAACCAGATCCGCCGCAACGGCAACGACGCGCAGAAGCGCAAATATCTGCCCAAGCTCATCTCCGGCGAGCATGTCGGGGCGCTCGCCATGTCCGAGCCCGGCTCCGGCTCGGACGTCGTGTCGATGAAGACGCGTGCCGACAGGAAGGGCGACCGCTACGTCCTCAACGGCTCGAAGATGTGGATCACCAACGGCCCCGTGGCCGAGACGCTGGTGGTCTACGCCAAGACCGATGCCAATGCGGGTCCCCGGGGCATCACCGCCTTCATCATCGAGAAGGGGATGAAGGGCTTCTCGACCGCCCAGAAGCTCGACAAGCTCGGCATGCGCGGCTCCGACACCTGCGAGCTCGTCTTCACCGACTGCGAGGTGCCGGAGGAGAACGTGCTCGGCACGGTCGGCAAGGGCGTCAACGTGCTCATGTCCGGGCTCGACTACGAGCGCGTCGTGCTCTCGGCCGGCCCCCTCGGGATCATGCAGGCCTGCCTCGACATCGTCCTGCCCTATGTGCACGAGCGTCGCCAGTTCGAACGGCCGATCGGCGAGTTCCAGCTCGTACAGGGCAAGATCGCCGACATGTACGTGACGATGAACGCCTGCAAGGCCTACGTCTATGCCGTGGCGAAGGCCTGCGACCGCGGCGAGACGACCCGCGAGGACGCCGCCGGCGCCATCCTCATCGCCGCCGAGAAGGCGACGCAATGCGCTCTCGACGCCATCCAGCTCCTCGGCGGCAACGGCTACATCAACGACTACGCCACCGGCCGCCTGCTGCGCGACGCCAAGCTCTACGAGATCGGCGCCGGCACGAGCGAGATCCGCCGCATGCTGATCGGCCGCGAGCTCTTCGAGAAGACGCGCTGACGCCGGAGGGCGGGAGCCACCGGGCTACTTCCCCTCCGTCTCGTAGACGTAGATCGTCGACTTGTCGTCCTCGGGCATGAAATAGGCCCTCAGGCCCGAGGCCGTCGGCTCGACCCAGAAGGGGTTCTGCGTCATCGGCAGTCCCGCCGATGTCCACAGCTGCACCGGCACCTGGTAGATCGCCTGGTTGGCGGCGAGATCGACGATCTCGAACCCGCCGAGGCTGAACTTCGGCCCGTCCTTGACCGGCTGATAGGCGGTAAGCCCCCCGCAGAGCATCTCCTGCCGGCCGAGATATTTGCAGTCCTGGTAGTCGACGTAGTGCGAGCGGTTCGCCTCGGCGAGCGTCTCGCGCGGCGTCCGCGCGTTGGTGACGCGCCCCCTGTCGTCGAGCGTGAAGCGGTAGAAGCGCCGCGAGCCCCAGCTCACCGCATTGAGCGTCTTCTCGTCGGTGTTGTGCACGATGCCGCCGAGATGGTCGGTGTAGCGGAAGACCTCCGCCGCCTTCATCGTCTCGGGGTCGACGCGATAGACGATGGAACGGCTGTTCGGCCGGTATTCCGCCACCGGCACGAAGATCGACTGCCCGTCGTAGTCGATGCCGCCCGGATGGTAGATGCTGCCCTCGCCGAGCGTGATGTCGGCGACGAGATTGCCCTTGGCATCGATCTTGAAGAGATGCCCGGTGCCATCCCCCGTGTCGCGGTCGTAGCCGTCCTGCGGCTGGTCGAAGCGCTTGGTCGCAGTCCTGATCTCGACCGAGGAGACGTAAAAATGCTCGCCGACCTTCACCATGCCTTGCGGGTGGTGGGTGGTGAAACTGATCGGGATCTGTGCCACGGGCTTCCATGGGCTGGAACGCGTCAGCGTCTTCACGCGCTCGCTGACCACGGCGCCGATGTCCCCGGGCTCGGCGGCTGCCGCCGAGGTTGCAATCAAAACCGTGCTTAACACGAGGGGCACCACCGTCCTCATCGCCTCCTCCCTCCTGTCTCGCCTGTGATCGTGCCGGCCGTAATCAGGGCTAGCGGCATCTTCTGTCTGGACTGTGACGCAGACCTGCCGCGCGGTGGAGGCACCGCTCCTCGCTGGTCGGCCCGCCGCCAGGTCGGCTATCATTTCCTGTGGTACGGACGGGACGATCGTGGCAGGCGCCCGCGCAGGGGCTGCGCGACGCGTCGCCGCCGGATGATGTCAAGGTTGCAAAGCGCCGATTTCGGACGACCTATTCATTGACCTTACCCCCTCTGACAGGAGCGCGAGCTTGGCCAGCGTCCCCCACGATACCGCGCCACAGCAGGAAACCGCGAAGGCGAGCAGGCAGACCTTCGGCACCGCCGGCATCACTCCCATGTCGCGGCCGAGCCTCACCACCCGCCTGTTCATGGCCATCGTCGCCTGGGCGGAGCGGCTCAACCTTGCCTATTCCAAGGTCGGCAATCCGCCAGTCTACGACAATGCCACCTTCCCCTGGGTCGCGGAGATCGAGCGGGAGTGGCCGCTCATCCGTGCTGAACTCGATCGCATCCTCCTGCGCCAGAGCGAGCTTCCGAGCTTCCAGGACATCTCCACCGACGTGAAGACGATCAGCACGGATCAGCGCTGGAAGACGTTCTTCCTCATCGGCTTCGGCGTGAAGTCGGAGCAGAACATCCGGCAATGCCCGGAAACCTGGCGCATCGTGCAGAAGATTCCCGGTCTCAAGACGGCGATGTTCTCGATCTTCGAGCCGGGCAAGCACCTTCCCGCCCATCGCGGCCCCTACAACGGGGTGCTGCGCCTGCACCTCGGCCTCGTCGTGCCGGAGCCGCGCGACAAGCTCGCGATCCGGGTCGACCGCCAGATCTGCCACTGGCAGGAGGGCAAGGCGCTCGTCTTCGACGATGCCTACGAGCACGAAGCCTGGAACCACACGGACAAGACGCGCGTGGTGCTGTTCGTGGACTTCGTCAAGCCGCTGCGCTTCCCGGCGCGGCTGGTCAACTGGCTGCTCATGAACCTCGCCATCTTCACCCCCTTCATCCGCGAGGGCCTCGACAACCACAAGGAGTGGGAGAAGCGCTTCTACGCCGAGGCGGAAGCCCTGCGGAACCGGCCGCGCCATTAGTTTGTCCCCGGCGGCGCAGCTGCGCCGCCGTCTTCCCCGCCTTCCCGCCCTGCTTCCTGGAGAAACGCCGGATGACCATCCCCTTCGTTCACGCCAACGGCGCCGCCATCCCCGCCATCGGCCTCGGCACCTGGGCAGCGCGGGACGAGGACTGCATCCAGGCGGTCTCCTGGGCGCTCGAAGCCGGATACCGCCATATCGACACGGCGGCCGCCTACGAGAACGAGCACGCCGTCGGCCAAGCGCTGCGGGCGTCGGGCCTGCCGCGCAGCGACCTCTTCGTGACCACCAAGGTCTGGTACACGGACATCGCCGACGGCTCCCTGCAGAAATCCGCCGAGGCAAGCCTGAGGCGGCTTGGGCTCGATCATGTGGACCTCCTGCTGATCCACTGGCCGAACCAGGCCATCCCGTTGCGGGACTCGATGCGCGCCCTGTGCGATGCCAAGCGCAAGGGGCTCACGCGCCACATCGGCGTCTCCAACTTCCCGGTTGCCCTCTTGGAAGAGGCCGTGGCCGTCGCCGACGAGCCGCTGGTCGCCAACCAGTGCGAATACCAGCCGCGGCTCGACCAGTCGAAGGTTCTCGAAGCCTGCCGCCGGCACGGCCTCGCCTTCACCTCCTACAGCCCCATCGGCCGGGGCGAGCTGCTCGGCGAACCTGCGATTCGCCGCATCGCTGAGCAGCACGGCAGGACGCCGGCGCAGATCGTCCTGCGCTGGCACGTGCAACAGCCGGGCGTCATCGCCATCCCGAAGTCGGCGAACCGCCGGCGCATCGCCGAGAACATCGCCCTCTTCGACTTCGCGCTCAGCGACGAGGAGATGGCGGCGATCTCTTCCCTCGCCCGCCCGGACGGGCGCATGATCGACCCGGCCTGGGCGCCGCGGTGGGATGCGGTGGCCTGACGGCGGCCGGCGGGGCCTGCTCCCCAAGGGTCGAACCGCACGGTTCGGCCCATCTCTGTTGAAGCACGACGCTCACCGGGATTTCGCCATGGTGGATCCAGCAGGTATCGAGATCGTGCCGCTGACGCCCGAGCGCTGGGCCGACATCGAGGACCTGTTCGGGCCGGAGCGCGGCGCCCAGTCCGGCTGCTGGTGTCTCTGGCCGCTGCTGCCGCGCAAGGACTTTCGCGCCCTTGCGCCGGCCGAGCGCAAGGCGCAGTTCCGCGCCCGCGTCGAGTCCGGCCCGCCCCTCGGCCTCCTCGCCTATGCCGATCGCAAGGCGGTCGGCTGGTGCGCCGTCGCCCCGCGCACGCGCGCGCTGGGCTTCGACGCCAGCCGTCTGAGCCGTGCGGAGCTGGGCGACGCCCCTTCCGATGTCTTCGCGATCACCTGCTTCCATGTCCGCGCCGGCCATCGGCGGAAGGGCCTGACGCCTCTCCTCGCCAAGGCGGCAATAGCCGATGCCCGTGCGCAGGGCGCAAGGGCCGTCGAGGCCTGCCCGATCGACACCGGCCGCGAGCTTGCCTCGGGCGAGGGGTTCGTCGGCCTTGCCTCCGTATTTCACCGCCTCGGTTTCCGGGAGATCGCCCGGCGCTCGCCGCAACGGCCGCTCATGCGGCTCGATCTTCATCCATGACGGCCGGACCTGCCCGCCAACGGCCGTCGCCCCCAAAGGCACGATCGTCGTTGTAGCCGTGGGCGGACGCAACTCTTTTGCCTTGATCCCGCCACCGGCGGCCAGCACAAGAGGCCGATGCGCATGCACGGGCTCTGCTTCCTCCTCGTCCTCCTGCCAGCGCTGCCGTTTCCCGGCCTCGCAGCGGCGCAGGGGCGTGCTGTCGACCCCGCCGACCGCGCGGCGATCTCCACCTGTCTTGATGAGGGCAAGGATTCGCCGCAGGCCTGCATCGGCTCCATCGCGGTCGTATGCAGCCGCCGCGACGCCAGCAACACGCTCGAGGCGGAAGTCACCTGCGCCCGCCGTGAAGCAGCCGTCTGGCGCGAACGGCTCGACAGCATGACCGTGACGCTCGCGCGGACCCTGGAGCCCGGGGCCCGCAACCGCTTCGCCGCCGTGCAGCGCGCGTGGGAGGACTACGCCGGCCTCAAGTGCTCGTTCATCGGCGAGCAGGCGCCAGCGGCGCGCGCCGCCGTCTTCCAGTCCGGCTGCGAGCTGCGCGAGGTCGCGAACCGCGCCATCGAGGTGGAGCGCTTCATGCGCCATAACGCCCGCCGCCGTTAGCCGCGCATCAGGCATTTCCTGCGACAAGGCGGCAGCGCGAAACGGGCTCCGCCGATGTTCTTCCACCTCTCCAAGATCATCTGGTACGTTACATCACCCTCCAATTTCCTCACGCTGCTGCTCGTCGGCGGCACGGCCCTGCTGTTCACGCGCTACCCCCGCGCCGGCCGCGCGCTGGTCGCGGTGGCGGGGGTGAGCCTCGCCCTTCTCGGCGCGACCAGCCTGCCGCGCATCCTGCTCCGACCGCTCGAGGATCGATTCCCGATCTTCGCGGAGGATGGTCGCCCGGTGGACGGCATCATCGTCCTCGGCGGCGCCATCGGCCTCGCGCGCGACCAGGTCAGGTTCACCGACGCCGCCTCGCGCATGACGAGCGCCATCGAGCTCGCGCGGCGCTACCCCGAGGCGAGGGTGGTCTTCACCGGAGGCCACACCAATGTCGTCACCCGCGTCGACTACACCGAGGCCGACGCCGCCCGACGGCTCTTCCGCTCGCTCGGCCTGGACGACGCGCGCGTGATCTACGAAAGCCATTCGCGCAACACGTGGGAAAACGCCCGCTTGACCCGGCAGCTCGTGGCGCCGCGCCGCGGCGAGCGCTGGCTCCTTGTCACCTCCGCCTATCATATGCCGCGCAGCATGGGCATCTTCCGGGCGATCGGCTTTCCCGTCGTCCCCTATCCGGTCGATTTTCACACGGAGGGCAAGCCCGGGGACTTCCTGCGTCCCTTCCGCACCTGGTCGGAGGGCTGGCGCCTCGCCGATATCGGCATCAAGGAATGGGTCGGCCTCGCCGTCTATCGGCTCATGGGCTACACGGACGCTCTCCTGCCCGGTCCGCGCCCCTGATGTCGCCCGGCGACGGACCACTGCCCGCCTCGCTCCACGCCCCCGTGCGGCGCCCCGGAGCGGAGGGGCGAGCGGCGCGAGCCCGTGGTCCCGGATCGTCGGAGAGGTCACTCCTCGCGCGGCAAGCCGATGCGATAGACGCCGCGGAAATCTTCCGGATCGACCGGCTTGCCCTTGCGATAGATGACGACCCGTCCCTCCTTCGCCAGGCGCACGGCCGCGCGTCGGACGGGCTGCATCAGCGGTCCCCATCCGTCGGGATGATCGCCCCCGATCGCGCGCGCCACTTCGGAAGGGCACACGGTCTTGTCCGGCCCGCGTTCGGCGACCAGCGCGAGCATCACGGTCGCGAGCTCTGCATCGCGGATCTTGTCCAAATCAGCCATGGAGAAGGCGTGCCCGACGTAATCGGGAGTCGTCAAGGCGATTGTTGAACGATCACGGCCGCAATCCATAGGAAATACCACTACTAAATTACCAATAGTGGAATCTCCGAGAAGCATGTCTAATGGAAATTTCAACGATTTGATTCAATTTCTAATAAACGACTATGAAAATTTTACATAAACTCCGCCTCTGGCCCACTTGAAACAAATCCACCCAGCTGAAGGGCTTATGGCTGGGCGAATTGCGGGGAGATCGCGATCGGACGGCGCGCGTCTATCCGCAGCGCTGGCAGGCGCGCGGTGGTTGCAGCGACGGGCGTCGACGCCCCGCGCCGCCGGCCTCACGCGTCGAGCGCGGCGCGCGCATCCGAGGCGAACTGGCGACGCCACATGACGGCCAGGACGGCCGCCGTGGATATGACGAGGACGTAGGGGCTGACGAACCAGCCGAGGTAGGCGAGTGCAAAGAAGAAGGCGCGCTGGCCGCGATTGAAGTGCCGCCCGGCGACGACGTTCATGGCTGCGGTTCGCGATGCGGCCTCCTGCGCCGGCGCGGTGTCCTTCTCCGATGCCATCGGTGTCGCGCCGAGAAGGATCGCAGCGTAGTTGAACAGGCGGTAGGACCAGGAGAACTTGAAGAAGGCATAGCCGAAGATGACGACGAGGCCGACGACCTTCAGCTCCCAGGCGACCCGCGTCGTCTTCAGGCCGAAGGGCAGGTCCGCGACGAGGCCGAGCACTTCGTCGGTCGAGCGCAGCAGGGCGAGCGCGCCGCCGATGGCGATGAGCGAGGTGGAGGCGAAGAAGGCAGTGCCATTCTGGAGGGTGGCAAGGATGGTGGTGTCGACGATGCGCAATTCGCGTGCGAGCATCTGCTGCTTCCACGCGCGGCGATAGTCGTTCATCCTCGCATTGAGGCTGCGCTTGGCGATGGGCAGATCCTCGACCGCGATCTTGTAGCCGACCCACGCCGCGACGAAGAAGACGAGCGCCGCATAGTCGGCGAACACGAAATCGCTCAAGGTCGCCTCCCGATCTCACGAATCCGCCTCATGCTCGCCAAGCCGTCCGGCCGCCGCAAGGGCGTGCACGCGCATGTCCACGCCCGGCGGACATCGGCTCACGGCGCGTCCGCGCCCCTGTCGCCACCCGCAGCCGGCGGGACCATTGACGGCCGGCCGCCCGTGGGAAAGGGTCGGTGCCGGCAACCTTTGCAAGGCATGGTCCGCGCGCCTGTCGGCGATTACCGCGCATCATGCCGATCAACGGGATGGAGTGTGCTTGCGCCCCGGTCGGGCCGAGCCTCGCTCCAGGGAGGATGACATGCCGCAGACCATTACCCTAGGCTACAAGGCCCTTCTCGCCGAGGCCGAGCGGGAGATCGAGACGCTCCCGGCCGCCGATGCGGTCGCACTCCACGGGCGCGACGACATCGTCTTCGTGGATCTCCGGGACCCGCGCGAGCTCGAGCGCGAGGGGCGCATTCCCGGCGCCTTCCACTGCCCGCGCGGCATGCTGGAGTTCTGGATCGACCCGGAAAGCCCCTATCACAAGGCGGTCTTCTCGCAGGACAAGCGCTTCGTCTTCTTCTGCGCCGGCGGCTGGCGCTCGGCGCTCGGCGCCGCCACGGCCAAGCGCATGGGCCTTGCGCCCGTCGCCCACATCGGCGGCGGCTTCGCGGCCTGGCGCAGCGCCGGCGGCCCGATCGAAAAGGAGGACCTGAGCGGCTGACGGCGCGCGCCCGCGCCTCTGCCGGGCAGCAGCGCACCCTTGTGCCGACGTGAGGTCGTCCGCGACAGAGAGGCGGCGCCGGCTGTTTCGCGAACGACCGGTTCAGACCGTGGGCCGCACGACGAAGCCCGACGCGGTCACAACCCGCCCTCCCGGCGGCGCCTCCTCACGCTCGACGGTCTCGACCCGCGCCGCGGAGGGGCCGCGCCGACAGGCCGCGATCATCGCCTCCACGTCCGACGCGGGCCCCATGAACAGGGCCTCGACGCTGCCGTCGAGGCGATTGCGCACCCAGCCGTCGAGGCCGCGCCACTCGGCCTCGCGCGCCACCCAGGCGCGATAGCCGACCCCCTGGACGAGACCGCGCACGACGACGCGGATGGTGCTCTGATCCTCAGCCATGACGAGCCTGCCGGATTGATCGACAGAAACCTACCAAGGCAGCGTCGGCAGAGCCACTCGGCAGAACCTGATGTTATTCCTATTATGGAACTTATTCCTTGATGCCAACTGATGTTTATTGTATGTTCTTATTTGTGCGCTCTCCTCGAAAGGCAGACCAAATGACCTCCTAGGCCGTAAACCCATAAACGGCCGCATGGGATTCCCTTACAGCGGCAATCATGATTCAAGCTCCCTTTCTGGAGCTTGGCGAAGGGCCGCTACGACCTGACGGATTTCGAGTGGGAGGCGATCAGGCCTCACCTTCCCAACAAGCCGCGCGGTGTGCCACGGGTCGATGACCGGCGGGTCTTGAACGGCATTTTCTGGTGCCTGCGCTCGGGCGCGCCCCGGGCGGACATGCCGGCGCGCTATGGACCGCCCACGACGGTCTACAACCGCTTCAACCGCTGGCGGAAGGCGGGCGTCTGGGATCGGCTGATGGACGCCATCACAAAGGCTTACGATGGCGACGTCCAGATGATCGACACCTCCGTTGTCCGCGTCCACCAGCAGGGGGCGACGGCAAAAAGGGGGGTGTCGATCGATGTCCGGGTCGTTCCAGAGGCGGCCTCACCACGAAGCTCCACGCTCTCGTCGACCGGCAAGGCCGCCCGATCCAGATCAAGCTCACGGCAGGCCAGGCCAGCGATATCGCGAGCGCCACGGACCTGATCGGTCATCTTGCGCCCGGCTCCCTGCTGCTCGCCGACAAAGGCTACGACGCCGACGCGTTGCGCGCCGCCGTCGCCGAGCGGAAGGCATGGGCCAACATCCCGCCCAGGTGCAATCGCAAAGACCCGATCTGCTTCTCGAAGCATCTCTACAAGGCGCGCAATCTCGTCGAGCGCTTCTTCAACAAGATCAAACACTTCCGAAGGATCGCCCCACGCTTCGAGAAAACCGCCGAAAACTTCCTCGCCGCCGTGAAGCTTGCCTCCGTGCGCATCTGGCTACGCGGTAATGAGCCTACGGCCTAGTTTCCTGCATTCTATGACTGGTGCATTTCCAGCGAAGGGAGCCTTGTCCCCATGTTGCACGACTGCGGATTCCAAGATGTCGCCGTGCAACCGTTCTGGGGGCATGACTATTTCAAGCATCTGCCTGCCATGCGCCGGATCGATGATGCCTTCAACGCCTTCGCCGCGCGGCGCAACTGGCGACGTTTGCCAGCTATGCCTATGTGATCGTGAGGAAATGAGGGCCTTGTCCCTCATGCAAATTCCATGATCACCGCGTCGACCGCCAGGCTGTCCCCCTCGCGCGCGTGGATCTTGGCGATCGTCGCATCCCGCTCGGCGCGCAGCACGTTCTCCATCTTCATCGCCTCGACGATGGCGAGCGCCTCCCCGGCCTTGACCTCCTGGCCGGCGACGACGGCGATCGACTTCACGAGGCCGGGCATGGGGCAGAGGAGCTGCTTGCCCGTATCCGCAGCCGCCTTCTCGGGCATGAGGGCGGCGAGCTCGGCCTCGCGCCGCGTGAAAACGCGCACCTCGGCATGCGTGCCGGCATGGGAGAGCGCCACGCCGTTGAGAATGGGACGCACCTGCATGGCAAGGGTCTCGCCGTCGATCTCGCCGTGCCAGACCGGCTCGCCCGGCCGCCACGCCGAAGTCACCTCGAGCTCCCGGCCATCGGCGAAACGCAGGAGGAACACGGCCCCGTCGCCCTTGTCCGAAATCGTCAGCTCGTGCCGCTCGCCGCCGATCGTCACCACGCGGTCGCGCTCGAAGCGCACGGGCCGGCCCGCGCGCATCTGCCCGGAGATCCTGCGCTTGCGCTCGTTGAGGAGATGGTCGATCGCCGCCCCCACCGCGGCGAGCCGCACCGAGACCTCGCCCTGGGGGACCGGCATGGCGAAGCCGTCGGGAAATTCCTCGGCGATGAAGCCCGTGGACAGGTGCCCCGCCTTCCAGCGCGGATGCTGCATGAGGGCCGTCAGGAAGGGAATGTTGTGGCGGATGCCCTCGATGGCGAAGGCATCGAGGGCCCGGGCTTGCGCCGCGATCGCCTCGGCGCGCGTCGGCGCATGGGTGACAAGCTTGGCGATCATCGGGTCATAATAGATCGAGATTTCGCCACCCTCGTAGACGCCGGTGTCGTTGCGGATGGTTGCGCCGTTCTCCCTGCCCTCCGCCGGCGGGCGATAGGTGACGAGGCGCCCCGTCGAAGGCAGGAAGTTGCGCGTCGGGTCCTCGGCATAGACGCGGCTTTCGATCGCCCAGCCGTCGAGCCTGATATCGTCCTGCGTGAAGCGCAGGCGCTCGCCGGCCGCGACGCGGATCATTTCCTCCACGAGGTCGATGCCCGTGATCATCTCCGTGACCGGATGCTCGACCTGCAGGCGCGTGTTCATCTCGAGGAAGTAGAAGGAGCGATCCTGGCCTGCCACGAACTCCACCGTCCCGGCGGAGTCGTAGCCCACCGCCTTGGCGAGGGCGACTGCCTGCTCGCCCATCCTGCGCCGAGTCGCCTCGTCGAGAAGCGGCGACGGGGCCTCCTCGATGACCTTCTGGTTGCGGCGCTGGATGGAGCATTCGCGCTCGCCGAGATAGACCACGTTGCCGTGCTTGTCGCCGATGACCTGGATCTCCACGTGGCGCGGATCGGTGATGAACTTCTCGACGAAGACGCGGTCGTCACCGAAGGAGGAGGCCGCCTCCGACTTCGCGCGGGCGAAGCCCTCCGCCACCTCGTCGGCCGAGCGGGCGATGCGCATGCCCTTGCCGCCGCCGCCGGCCGAGGCCTTGATCATGACGGGATAGCCGATCTCCTCGGCGATCTTGACCGCATGGTCGGGGCTCTCGATGACGCCGAGGAAGCCAGGCACCGTCGACACCTTGGCGGCATTGGCGAATTTCTTCGACTCGATCTTGTCGCCCATGGCCTCGATGGCCTTGGGGTTCGGCCCGATGAAGACGAGCCCTTCGGCAGCGAGCGCCTCGGCAAAGGCGGCCCGCTCCGACAGGAAGCCGTAGCCCGGATGCACCGCCTCCGCGCCCGTGCGCCGGCAGGCCTCCACGATCCTGTCGATGACAAGGTAGGACTGGGCCGCCGGCGCCGGGCCGATCGCCACGGCCTCGTCGGCCATCTCCACGTGCAGCGCGTCCTTGTCGGCCTCGGAAAAGACGGCAACCGTCTTGATGCCCATCCGGCGCGCCGTCTTGATGACGCGGCAGGCGATCTCGCCGCGGTTGGCGATCAGGATCTTGGCGAACATGTCTCGGCCGGCTCCGCGCTTCCCCTTTGATATTCAGTCGCTTCTACGCGAGGTGGCGGCACGCGACAATTAGGGCGAAGGGAGCATAGGCGCACGGCGCGTCCGCGCATTTACGCGGGCAGGGCGACGAGCGCCGCCGCGCCGGCCGCCAGCGCGAGAAGCGATGCCGCGGCGAAGGCGAGGCCATAGCCCCTCCCGCCCAGCGCCAGGGCGTAGCCTGCCTTCGCGAGCGTGTTGGAAGCGACCGCCACGGCGACCGCCAGGGCTGCCCCACTGGCCGTCAGCGCCTGGGGCACGAGCCCGGCCACCGCGAGCGACACCGCATCGACATCGGCAAGCCCGGAAACAGCCGCGACGGCAAGGACGGCCTCCTGCCCGAAGAAGCGCGCGGCCACGTCCCCGGCGACACCGACGGCGGCGAGCAGGGCGGCAATCTTCAGCACTGCGAGGAATTCAAAGGGGTTGTGCTGCTCCTGTACGGCGCCGGCCTCGTCCGCGCCCCGCCAGGCGAAGCTGAGCGCGGCGAGGCCCTGCGCCAGAGCGCCGGCGGCGAGGGCCGGCAGGAGCAGCAGCCCGGTCTCCGGCGCCACGGCGAGGACGAGCGCAGCCGTGCGCAGGTAGGCGACGGCACCGGCGAGGCTGGCTCCGGCGACAAGCGACGCCGATGCGGTGCCATCGGCCGCGCGTCGGGCGTTGGCGACCGTCACCGCGGTCGACGACACGAGGCCGCCGGCGGCGCCCGCCGCCAGATGCCCCCAGCGCGCGCCGAAGAGCTTCACAGCGATGTAGCCGGCATAGGACACGGCGGCCAGCACGATGGCGAGCAGCCAGACACGCCGCGGATTGAGGCCGGCGAGCGCCGCGAAGCCCTCGTCCGGCACCAGCGGCAGGGCCACGAAGGTCATGGCGAGCAGCACGATGGCGGAACGAAGCTCCGCCCAGGTCAGCCGTTGCAGGAAGCGATGCAGGACGTGGCGGCTGGCGAGGAGCGCGGTCATGGCCACCGCCGCGGCGCCCGCTGCCGCGACATCACCGGCGACCGCCAGTGCGCCGAGCAGAAACGTGGCCTGCGCCACGATCACGGAGGTGACGCTGAAATCTCCTTCCGCCTCTGCCTCGCGCATCTTGAAGACGACGAAGGCGACGGAGAAGGCACCGAGGACGAAGCCGAGAAGGAGCCCCGCCCCGACGACGTCCTTGCCGAGCGGCACCGCGACCGCCGCGGCCAGCCCGCCGAGAAGCCCCGTGACGCCGTAGGTGCGCACGCCGGCCGTGCGTTGGCCCGCCGCCATCTCCCGCTCACGCCAGTGCCGCTCCACCCCGACGATGAGCCCGATGGCGAGCGCGATGCCGAGACGGTGCATGAGTTCGACGCCCTGCATGTCGCCTTGTCCCGCCCAACTCCCCGGCCACAGTAAAGCACCTGCGGGAGTGTGCCAGCACGCGTCGAAGGCCGAGACGCCAAGCGGGCTCAGGCTGCGCGCCGGCGCGGTTCGAAGGGGACGACCGAACGCCAGGTGCCGCTGCGCAGACCGTTCATGACGAAGGCGAGCAGCGCTTCGTCGACCTGCTGCGCCTCGCGCACGATCTCGAACGCCGCGCGCAGCGCGGTCTTCGTCGGTCCGCCGCCGGCGCCGAGCGAGGTGGCGAGCCAGTGCGCGTCTTCGCTGCGCACGACACCCGTTGGGCGGGCGCCCCAGACGACGAAGTCGACGAGAAGGGCGACGAGGGCGTCGCCCCACTCCTCGCACTGCTCGCCGATCCGGCGGTCGAGGGCGATGAGGACGTCGGCTTCCTCCCGGCTCGCGATACCGTCCGGCATCACATCCTGATTCAGCATCCGCACGTCGACGATCGAAATCGACCGACGGTCGATGACATCATCCGCGAATTCGCGCAAACTCTTCTTGATCATCTGTCGACGCCTCCCCGGCGATTATTTGTGCCGGTGCAGTTCCTGTCTGGCATCAACCTTCGCGCAAGCCCCATCGCCAAGCCGTTAATGCGGGTATATGAATCGCCGTTCAGGTTAAGCGTTGCTGACGGTCGTTGGTTGATCAAATGCTCACGCCGGCATCCGATCCATGCACCGCCCGGCTGTCGTCCGGAGCGGCGCTGCGCTCAACCATGCCGTAATCGCGCAGCACGGCCGCCACGCGCAGGCGATAGTCCCGGAAGACGCCGCCCCGGCCAGCGCTCTGCGCGGCACGGTGCCGGTCGCGATTGCGCCAGACGGCGACCGCCTCCTCATCGCGCCAGAACGATAGCGACAGCAGCTTGCCCGGCTCGCTGAGGCTCTCGAAGCGCTCGACGGACAGACAGCCGTCGATCCCTTCGAGCTCCCGTCTCAATCCGGCTGCGATATCGAGATACTGCTGCCTCTGGCCCTCTGCGGGCCAGACCTCGAAGATCACGGCGATCATCGTCTTGTTCCCTGGTTCTTGGGGGCGGCCGGCAGGTCGGCCGCTCCCGCACTCGCACCGCCATCCTGCGCCCGCCGCGCCTTCAGCGCCGTGCGACGCTGAAGACGGGAATGCGCACATTGACCGAGGGCCGATAACCCGCAGGTTCGCCCAGGTCATCGAGCCCGACCACCGGCTCCGCCAACACTGCGACGGCCGAGGCTGCGATCATGGCGGCGATCCTGTGCCCCGGACAGGCGTGCCGTCCATCGCCCATGGCGAAGCAGCGCGCGTTCCGGCGCCCCATGTCGAACCGGTCGGGATCGGAATTGACGGAAGGGTCGCGGTTGGCCGCGGCGAGCACCACAAGGACGGCCTCTCCGGCCCCCATGCGCACCCCCGCCACGGTCGCGTCCGCGGCGAGGAAGCGGCGCGTGTTCTGGACCGGCGGATCGTGGCGCAGGACCTCGCGGACGAAAGCCTTGCCCAGCCCCGGCTCGCGCCGCAGCGATGGCCGCAGATCCGGGCGGCGGGCGAGCGCGACGAGCGCGTTGCCGAGAAGCCCTGCCGTCGCGTCATGCGCCTGGAAGAGAAGGCCGAGCGCATTGGCGGCGACCGCCTCGGTACCGGCCTCGCGCGCAAGGCGGGCGAGGTGCGGCAGCAGCCCGTCGGCCTCGCCTTGCGCCGCAAGCGCACGGCGGAATGCGTCAACAAGCGCCGCCGCGGCCGCATGGCCCGCTCCGACATCCCCTGTCGTGGCGCCCGGCGCGCAACAGCGCACGAAGGCGCCGACGCCGGCGATCGTCTCCGCCGAGCCCGCCTCCGGCAGGCCGAGGAGCTGGCCCACCACCTGGACCGGCAGACGGACGAGCGCGTTGTCGATCCCGGCGCGGGTCAGGCAGCCTCCTGCCGCGGCGACAAGATGCTTCGCGCAGGCGCGGGCGATCGCCCCGACCTGCGCGGGACGCACGGTTGCCAAGGCCCCCGCCAGCGCCGGTTTCACGGCGGCATGGAAGGCGCCGTCGTTCATCCGCACGAGCTGTCCGAAGGCATCCCCCGCCGCCGATCCCGCGAGATGGCGCGGCACCGGCTCGCGCAGCGGCCGCACGCGACAGGCCTCCGCCGCCAGCACGTCGGCCACCTCCCCCGCCCCCGCGGCGACCCACAGGCCGAGCCCCTCGTCGCGATGCACGGGGCGATGACGCACCAGCTCGGCATAGTAGGGATAGGGATCGTGATGCGTCACGGCGGCAACGGCGTCGGTCGGATGCATGGCAAGCCGGCGTCCTCGTCTGAGATCGACGCGAAGGTAGCCCCTTGCCCGACGATGATGCTTCGGCGACGATCGAAGCATGAAGGAAGGACCGAGCATCGCCCCGATTGCCGCCCTGATCGGCGACCCCGCCCGCGCCAACATGCTCACCGCTCTGATGGCCGGGCGGGCGCTGACGGCGAGCGAACTCGCCGCCGAGGCCGGCGTCACCCTGCAGACGGCGAGCGGGCACCTCGCCAGGCTCGAGTCGGCACGCCTGCTGGTCGTGGAAAAGCAGGGCCGCCATCGCTATTTTCGCCTGTCCGAACCGGATGTCGCGCAGGTCCTAGAGAATCTGATGGGCATCGCAGCCCGCGCGGGCCTCGCGCGCGTGCGCACCGGTCCGAGGGATCATGCCCTGCGCAAGGCCCGCGTCTGCTACGACCATCTCGCCGGCGAGCGCGGGGTCGCCCTGCTGCGCGGCCTGGACGAGCGGAGGCTCATCGCGGATGAGGGTACGCTCGCCCTGACGGAGGCCGGCCGGCGCTTCTTCTGCGACTTCGGCATTGACCTCGAGCGGCTCGAGCGGAGCCGCCGCCCCCTGTGCCGCGCCTGCCTCGACTGGAGCGAGCGGCGCCATCATCTCGGCGGCGCCCTCGGGGCGGCGATTCTCGCACGCCTGTGCGACCTCGGCTGGGCGCGGCGGGGCGCGGACCGCGTGGTGACTTTCAGCCCCCGGGGCGAGCACGAATTCGCGCGCGTCCTCGCGGCGCCGCTATCCTGAAGGCGAGGGCCCGGGCGGGACCGCGCCTCGGCCGGCGCGGCGAAGGGCGCGAAGGGGGCTATGCTGCGCCGCCCGCCCCTGCTATGTGGGCCGCCCTTTGCATTCCCCCCGTCTCGATCGCGCTCATCGCTCGCGATGAGCGGCAACCATTCGTCGCATCATGTTCTGCGGATTGGATTTCGGCACCTCCAACACGACGCTCGGCATCGCCACCGGCGACGGGCTCGCGCTCGCACGGCTCGAAGGACCGGAGACGACCCTGCCGAGCGCCGTCTTCTTCGCTGCGGGCTCGCACGAGGTGCTCACGGGCCGCGCGGCCATGGCCGCCTATCTCGACGGCGTCGACGGGCGCCTCCTGCGCTCGCTCAAATCGGTCCTGGGCACGGCACTCATCGACGAGAGCACGCAGGTTGGGCGGCGGCGCATCTCCTTCCGGGATGTAATCGCGACCTTCCTGCACGAAGCCAAGCGCCGTGCCGAAGCCGAGAGCGGGCGGGAGCTCACGGCCGTCGTGATGGGCCGGCCCGTGCATTTCGTCACCGACGACGAGGAGGCGAACCGCCGCGCCGAGGACGCGCTCGCGGCTGTCGCGCGATCCGTCGGCTTCCGCGACGTGCTCTTCCAGTTCGAGCCCGTCGCGGCGGCCCTCGAATACGAACGCGGCCTCGCGCGGGAGGAGATTGCCATCGTCGCCGACATCGGTGGCGGCACGTCGGATTTCTCCGTCATCCGTCTCGGCCCGGAGCATGCGCAACGTCACGACCGCCAGGCGGACGTGCTGGCCAACGAAGGCGCGCGCGTCGGCGGCACGGACTTCGATCGGGACTTGAGCCTGCTCGCGGTCATGCCGCTGCTCGGCTACCGCAGCGCCATGCAGAAGAAGGGGCTCGACGTCCCCTCCTGGTACTACTTAGAGCTCGCCACCTGGTCGCGCGTCAATTTCCTCTACGCCTCCAAGGTCCTGCGCGAGCTGCAGGAGGTGCGGCGGCAGGCCGCGCGTCCCGACCTCATCGAACGCCTTGCGCGCGTCATCGAGACGAGGCAGGGACACACGCTGCTCATGACGGTCGAGCAGGCCAAGATCGCCCTGACCGAGGACATGTCCACGCGCCTTGCGCTCGGCGCCATCGAGGACGGCCTCGCCGCCGCGGTCGAACGCCGGGAGTTCGCGGAGGCGACAGACAGGCTCGCCGCCACGATCGCCGAGCGGATACGCCGCTGCCTCTCGCAGGCGGGCCTCGCGGCCGCGGACATCGACGTCGTGTTCCTGACCGGCGGCTCCACCTGCCTGCCGCACGTGCGCGGCCGGATCCTCGCCGAACTGCCCGCAGCGCGCGTCGTCGACGGCGACCGCTTCGGCGCCGTCGGCCTCGGCCTCACGGTGGAGGCCGCGCGGCGCTTCGCCTGAGCGGTGGCCGCGGAGCTTGCATCGGCGCAAGCGGCCCTTTCCGCCATAGGCGACGGCAACCGCACGGCCCATCTCCGGCGCAACGGGCATCGCCGCCGCGATGCCGCAGGGAGTTCGAGCCATGACCACCGCGCCAGCCACCGCCGGCGTCCACCACGTGACGGCGATCGCGAGCGACGCCCGCCGCAACCTCGCCTTCTACACGCAGACCCTTGGCCTGCGCTTCATCAGGAGGACGGTCAATTTCGACGATCCGACGACCTACCACTTCTACTTCGGCGACGAGGTCGGCACGCCCGGCACCATCCTGACCTTCTTTCCCTGGGCCCATGTGGCGCCCGGGCGAGCGGGCGTCGGGCAGACGATGGAGACTTCCTTCCGCGTCCCGGAGGGCTCCGTCGGCTTCTGGGCCGAGCGTTTCGTCGCGCGCGGTGTCGTGCACGATGCCCCGGAAAGGCGCTTTGGCCGCACCGTGCTGCCCTTCCGGGATCCTGACGGCATGAGGCTCGCTCTCGTCGCCACGCCGGCTGCCGAGGCGGAACCGGCCTGGACGACGCCCGAGATCGCGGCGGAGGCCGCCATTCGCGGTTTCGCCGGCGTGACCCTGCTCGTCGGCGACGCCGGCCCCACCGGCGCGGTTCTCTCCGATGTGCTCGGCTTTGTCGAGATCGGGAAGGAGGGCACGCTCGTGCGCCACGCCACCGGAGCGCAGCACGGCGGGATCGTCGACCTGCGCATCGCCCCGGGCTTTCTCCCGGCGACCATGGGGGCCGGCTCCGTGCACCATGTCGCCTTCCGCGCAGCCGATGACGCGGCCCAGGCCGCCATGGCGCGCAGGCTCGCCAGGGAGCATGGCCTGCCGGTCACCGAGCAGAAGGACCGGACCTATTTCCGCTCCGTCTACTTCCGCGAGCCGGCCGGCGTGATCTTCGAGATCGCGACCGACGGACCCGGCTTCACTGTGGACGAGAGCCGCGACGCGCTCGGCACAGCGCTGCGGCTGCCGGCGCAGTACGAGCCGCATCGCGCGGCGATCGAAAGCGCCCTGCCCTCGCTTGCCTGACGCCCCCCGAGGTTCGGGATCGGGACCCGGAGACGGTCATGACCGATGTGAGCACGAAACCCCATTCCTTCATCCACCGCTTCGTCCCGGCGCGAACACCCGATCGCCCGCCGCTTCTCCTGTTGCACGGCACGGGCGGGGACGAGAACGACCTCCTGCCCCTCGGCGAGGCTGTCAGCGCCGGCGCCGCCCTGCTCTCGCCGCGCGGCAAGGTGCTCGAGAACGGCATGCCGCGCTTCTTCCGCCGCCTCGCCGAGGGTGTCTTCGACGAGGCCGACGTGAAGGCCCGGGCTGAAGAACTCGCCGATTTCGTCGAGGAGGCCCGCGCCCGCTACGGCCTCGGCCGACCGGTCGCGCTCGGCTTCTCGAACGGCGCCAACATCGCCGCCGCGATGCTTCTCGTCCGCCCGGAGGTGCTCGCCGGCGCCATCCTGCTACGCGCCACGGTGCCCCTTGTGGCGGCAGCCGTGCCCGCGCTGAAGGACAAGCCGATCCTGCTCGTCTCCGGCGCGGCGGACCCCCTCGTGCCCGCGGCCAATGCAGCGAAGCTCGCCGCGCTCTTCACGACGGCCGGCGCCGCCCTGCGGCACGAAACCCTGCCCGTCGGCCACGGCCTGTCGCAGGCCGATCTCTCCCTGGCCGGAGCCTGGCTCGCCGGTCTCGGCCGCTGAGGAGCCATGCACGCGGCATGCTTGCCAAGCCCGCGGGGAATCTCCCACGTTTCGAGAAATCCCAGAAGCGATTCCCGAGGTCCCAGCCGCAATGACCGCGCAGACGACGGTGCGAAGCGATGCCGCCTTCGAAAAGGCTTTGGCTCTCTTGGAGCATATGCCGCTCGTCGACGGCCACAACGACCTGCCCTGGGTCATTCGCACCGACGCCGGCGCCCGCGGCGACGTGCGTGCCTACGATCTCACCCGCCTGCACGAGGAGGCCGACACCGACATTCCGCGGCTGCGCGAGGGCGGCCTCAGCGCCCAGTTCTGGGCGGCCTTCATCCCCACCGACACGCCGCGGCCGGGCCGTGCAACGCTGGAGCAGATCGACGTTATCCTGCGCCTCAACGAGGCGCATCCGGACGTCTTCATGCCGGCGACCAAGGCGAGCGATATCGCCAAGGCCAAGCGCATCGGCAAGATCGCCTCCTTCATCGCGGTGGAGGGCGGCGTGGGGCTCGAGAACAGCCTCGCGCCGCTGCGCGTCTGGCACGCCGCAGGCGCGCGGCTGATGACGCTCTGCCACAACGAGACGCTGGACTGGATCGATTCCGCCACGGACGCGCCCCGCCACGGCGGCCTCACCGCCTTCGGCCGCGCCGTGGTGCGCGAGCTCAATCGCCTCGGCATGATCGTCGACTGCGCCCACGTCTCGCACGCGGTCATGCATCAGGTGCTCGACCTGTCGACCGCTCCGGTGGTCTTCTCCCACTCGAATGCCTTCGCGCTGTGCGACCACCCGCGCAACGTGCCGGACGACGTGCTGGCGCGGCTCGCCGCCAACGGCGGCCTCGTCATGGCGACCTTCGTGCCGGATTTCATCAACCAGGCAACCCGGGACTGGATGCGCCCGCTGAAGGACGCCTGGGGCAAGACACCACCCGACCTCGACCAGGCCGCGGCCCTGGCGGCCGAGGAGCAGCGCTCGGGTCCCTGCCCCCGCGCGACCCTCGTGCAACTCGCCGATCACATCGAATATCTCGCCGACAGGGCCGGCATCGCCCATGTCGGCATCGGCTCCGACTTCTTCGGCGGCCCGACGCCCGACGGGCTCGAGCATGTCGGGCGCTTCCCCCATCTCATCGCCGAACTGATCCGTCGCGGCTGGTCGGATGCTGCCATCGTCGGCCTCGCCGGCCAGAATTTCGTCCGCGTCTTCCGCGCCGTGGAGCGGGAGGGGCAGCGGCTGCGGCGTGTCGTCCAGCCCGCTCTCGGCACCGCCGAGGAACTCGACGAGCGCTGACGCCGACCAGGGCGCCCGCATCCCTCGGTGCGGGCGGCCGATGGGCGTAGGCCTATTGGAAGGCGAGCGCGGGGATCGTGGCGAGCGGCGTCAGCGGCGCGCTCCTGATCGTCTTCGCATCAAGGTCGAAGCTCATCAGATCGACGCTGCGCAGCACCTGATTGTCGTAGGTCTTGATGTAGTAGCGCCGGGCCTTGAGATCGGCGATCGCGGAAAACTGCGTATATTCGAGCCCCCCTCCCTCCTTCGGCGTGCCGCGGATGAAGCCCACGGGAATGTCGAAATTGTTGAGGATGTGCTCGGCGAGCCTCACCGTCTCGGCCCCCGTCGGCAGGGTCTTGGCCGATATCACGTAGCCGATCGCCCGCAGGAAGCGCGATGGCGGCGTCGGGTCACCGGGAATGCCGAGAAGCCCGGACCCCTGGCCGAACGGTTCGAGCTTCAAGCCCTCGATGCTCACCGGGTCGGCATTGACCGGCGAGATCTTGATGTAGTTGCGCAGATTGGTCATGTGCCAATCGAACGTCGGCGAATTGGTGAGGACCCCGAGGGGATTGTCGTAGACCCTCAGCTTGCCGTCGATCGGCTCGATGACGATCGAGGCGCCGCTCGCGTCATGCAGCGCGAAATGGAAGGGTGGAGCGATGCCGCCGAGCTCGGCCACCGGCGCGTCGATGACCTCGACACCGGCGAGCGCCGCCTTCACCTCGGCGACCGTCGCGAAACTGGTGAGCACCCAGGTCAGGAACTCGGCCCCGGCGATCGACCTGGCCGGGTCGGCCTTGGCCGGGTCCGCATAGCCTGCGAAACCGGGGAAGTAGAGGTTGCCGCCGGCCAGTCCCTTCTCGTTCATGCCGTCGGCGACCCCGGGCTTGCCGAAGGCACTCATCCCCACGACCGCATATTTGCTGGACCATTTCAGGCCGGGGCCGCCCGCCGGGCCGGTCGCCACATAGGGCTGCCCGCGCGGAATGATGATGACCGAGGATTTCAGGTCGATGCCGTATTCCATCGTGCGGCCGTAGACGGGCGAACCGTCTGCCGCCTTCAGAAGGAAGCTGGTGCAGGCCTCGGCGGAAGGCGCGAAGGCGACAGCACCGGCAAGCGCCATCGCCGCCACGCGCCGAAGGGTCGAGGATCTGAGCTTGAAGAAAGACATGGGTGCCCCGCAATGCGATCGATCGAACGAGTGAAGGTCGGCCGATCTAGCCCGGGAGACACTTAACGAGGCCTGTTCGCCGGCCACCCGAAGGACAACGCCTGCGAACACGGAAAACCGAACCTTACCGCGAGGGGGCGGAAGCCGGCGCGCCACCTCAGAGCGGGATGTTGTCGTGCTTGCGCCAGGGGGTCTCGGCCTTCTTCTGCCGCAGCATGGCGAGAGCGCGCGCGAGGCGCCGGCGCGTCGAATGCGGCATGATCACCTCGTCGATGTAGCCGCGCTCGGCGGCGACGAAGGGCGACATGAAGCGGTCCTCGTAAGCCTTGGTGCGCGCCGCGATCTTCTCGGCGTCGCCAAGGTCGGCCCGGAAGATGATCTCGACCGCGCCCTTGGCGCCCATGACGGCGATCTGCGCCGTGGGCCAGGCATAGTTCACGTCGCCGCCGATGTGCTTGGAGGCCATGACGTCATAGGCGCCGCCGTAGGCCTTGCGCGTGATGACGGTGACGAGCGGCACGGTCGCCTCGGAATAGGCGTAGAGGAGCTTCGCCCCATGCTTGATGAGGCCGCCGTACTCTTGCGCCGTACCGGGGAGGAAGCCCGGCACGTCGACGAAGGTGACGATCGGGATCTCGAAGGCATCGCAGAAGCGCACGAAGCGCGCCGCCTTGCGCGAGGCGTCGGCGTCGAGCACGCCGGCGAGCACCATCGGCTGGTTGGCGACAACGCCGACCGTGCGCCCCTCGATCCGGATGAATCCGGTTATGATGTTTTTGGCGTAAGCCTCCTGGATCTCGAAGAAATCCCCCTCGTCCGCGACCTTGAGGACGAGTTCCTTCATGTCGTAGGGCTTGTTGGGATTGTCCGGAACCAGCGTGTCGAGCGACATCTCGATGCGCTCGGGATCGTCGGTCGTCGGCCACTCGGGCACGCCCTCGGTGTTGTTCGCCGGCAGGAAGTCCATGAGGCGGCGAATCTGCAGCAGCGCCTCGACGTCGTTGTCCCAGGCCCCGTCCGCGACCGAGGATTTCGCAGTGTGCACCTTGGCGCCGCCGAGTTCCTCGGAGGTGACGGTCTCGTTCGTCACCGTCTTCACCACGTCGGGGCCGGTCACGAACATGTAGCTCGTGTCGCGCACCATGAAGATGAAGTCGGTCATGGCCGGCGAATAGACGTCGCCACCGGCGCAAGGGCCCATGATGACCGAGATCTGCGGAATGACGCCGGAGGCCTGGACATTCCGCTTGAACACCTCGCCGTAGCCACCGAGCGCGGCGACGCCCTCCTGGATGCGCGCCCCGCCCGCGTCGAAGAGGCCGATGACGGGGGCGCGCATCTTCAGCGCCATGTCCTGGACCTTGGTGATCTTCTGGGCATGCGTCTCGCTCAGCGAGCCGCCGAAG
The DNA here is from genome assembly GCF_030067675.1 of Chelatococcus albus. GTDB lineage: Bacteria > Pseudomonadota > Alphaproteobacteria > Rhizobiales > Beijerinckiaceae > Chelatococcus_A > Chelatococcus_A albus. The sequence goes on from NZ_JASJEV010000001.1 coordinate 723,330, forward strand.
ACCGTGAAGTCCTTGGCGAAGACGAAGACGGTGCGGCCGTTCACCGTACCCCAGCCGGTGACGACGCCGTCGCCCGGGATCTTCGCCTGCTCGGCCATGCCGAAATCGATGCAGCGGTGCTCGACGAACATGTCGAACTCCTCGAAGGAGCCCTTGTCGAGCAGGAGCTCGATGCGCTCGCGGGCGGTGAGCTTGCCGCGCGCGTGCTGCGCCGCGATGCGCTTCTCGCCGCCGCCGAGGCGCGCCCCGGCACGCCGCTCTTCGAGCTTTTCGAGGATATCTTTCATGCTCCCGCCCTGCCGGTCGTTTCCTTGAACCCCGTGGGCTCATTAGCACGCCAGCCCTGGAGCAGGAACCGCGACGGAAGGGGGAGACGCGCACGCGCCGAACGGCAACATGCGCGGGCGCCCCACCCCCGATCTGGCGGGGGGGATCGCCGGGCGAGGCTCACAGCATCCCCAGGTCACCGAGAAGCGCCTTGACCGTCGGTATCCGCTTGCCGATCAGGTCCCGACTGGTGAGGTCGAGGTTCAGGGCGAAGAAGAAGACGTCCTGACCCCGCTCCACCCAGCCGACGAACCAGCCGATGCCGCCCTTTCCGGCCGAACCGGTCTTGCCACGCAGCGCGTAGCCCTCGCCTTTCTCGACGAGCATGATGTCCTTCACGATGGCCTGCGCCCGCTTTGACACGCGCAGCTCGTCACGATAGAGCCGCTCGAGGAAGACGATCTGCTCGTAGGCGCTGATGTGCAGGTTGCCGGCGAGCCAGAACCGATCGACCGGCGCGCCGCCGATGTCGGCATTGCCGTAGCCGAGTTGCCTGACAAGGGCCTTCATGCGGTCATGCCCGATGCGGCGCGCGATCTCCTGAAAGACGGGCAATGCCGAGGCATTGACTGCGGAGCGGAGGGTGTGGTCCTGGTTCCAGGCCTCGATCGCGCGCGTCCTGCCGTCCCATTTGAACACCGGGTGGTCGGCGTCCTGCGCCACCCCGGTCTCGAGCGCGATCAGCGCATTGGCGATCTTGAAGGTGGACTGCGGCCTGTAGCCCCGCCGCGCCCGCTGCTCATCGACCACGATGACGCGGCCCGTACGCATGTCCTTGGCGACGAACGTGCCGTGGGTGCCGAGGTCGGCGAAATAGGACTGGAGTTCCGGTCGCTCTTCGGCGCGGGCAGCCGACAACGGAGCAGCCGCGGAGGCACTGTCCGCGCCTTGCGTCGTGCCACCGCCCTGCGCGGCGAGAGCGGACAGTCCCTCGCCCGCCAGCGCGAGCCCGAAAGCGAGCGATACCGCTCCGACCAAGCGTGACATATTCCCCACGAGCGACCTCCATGATGCCGTCCGACGGTTGCGTTCCATGATACCGCTGGACCAGCAACCTAGACGCCGCCCGAAATCGCGATGTGACATACCGCACCGCCCGAATGGCCACAACCGGCCTCGGCCCGCGGCGGCACCGGGCATGAGATGTCAGATTGTCGACATCTCAGCCGACGAGGCGCAGGAGCGTCGCCGCAGCGCGGAACTCGGCGAAGCGGTGCTCGCGCCGCGCGAGCGCCTCCGCGTCCTTGCCCCAGATCTCCATCTGCACGTCCTCGTCGACATGCGCCGCCTGCCAGCCTTCCTCGACGCTCAGCCGGCCGTGCGCCACGGCGAGCGCGATGAGGACGGAGCCGGTAAGCGTCGTCATGGCGTGCAGCGCCGCGAGCGCCAGGGGCGTCGAGAAGGCCGCCACGGCGCGCTCGATGCCCGCGATCGCCTCCGGCGGCTGCTCGACGAACATCACGCCCGCGGCGAGCACGAAGCGGCTACCCAGACGCTCGCGCGCCCAGGCAAGCACGGGATCCCACACCGCCGTCTGGCGTGCGGCCAGGCGCGCGGGCGCGTCCGCCCGGTAGCAGAGGAGATCGGACCCTGCGTATTTCACCGCGTCCGCCGCCACGGCGGCCGGATCGGCGGCGACCCCGTCGATCGCCGAATTGACGAGGCGCGTCAGCGGCATCGTGGCCGGATCGACGACGTCGATCTGCGCCGCCCATTCGGCGGCCACGGCCTCGGCCGCGGCCCGGGTCGGCAGGCTCAGGGGCTTGCGCGCCGGCGTCCGCGCCGCCCGCCCGTCGAGCAGAAGCACGAAGGCATCGCCGCGCGCCTCGACGGTCGCCGCCTTGTAGAAGCGCCTGGGCAGGGGCTTTCGCATCGCTTCCTGTGCCGCCTTCATGGGATCGACGGAACGCTCCCCGGAAGACGGGAAGAAGATGTCGGTGAGATCGTCACTCATGCGCCGCTCATAGCACCCGGCGCGCAAGGACGAAAAGTGGCGGCGCGGCAGGTCGGCGACCGATGCCTCACCCCGCCTGCGGCAACAGGCGCGGCAGATCCTCGAAGCGCGTCAGCACCTCCTCCGCTCCGGCCGCGCGCAGGGCCTCGGCCGGATGGTAGCCCCAGGCGACGCCGACGGCGCGACAGCCCGCCGCCCGCGCCATCGCGACATCGAAGGTCGTGTCGCCGACCATCACGGTCTCGCCGGGTTCCGCGCCGACCTCCGCCATCGCCTGCAGGAGCATGGCCGGGTGGGGCTTCGACGGCGCATCGTCGGCTGTCTGCACGGTGTGGAACAGGCGGTGCCAGCCGTGTGCATCGAACAGGCGCGATACACCGCGGCGCGACTTGCCGGTGGCGATGCCGAGCATCACCTCCTCCCGCCGGCCGAGGCTCGCAAGGACGTCGACCGCGCCCGGAAAGAGCGGAGAGGCGAGCACGGGATCGGAGAGGAGGCGCTGGAAGGCCGTCTTGTATCCCTCCGCAAGGCTCTCGTGGGGCCCCTCCGGGCCGACGAGCTCCAGGAAGGCCTCGCGCAGCGACAGGCCCACCACCGAGAGCGAGCGCTCGCGCGGCGGGGGCGCGAGGCCGTGCGCCGCGAAGGTCGCGGCCTGGGCTGCGACCAGGAGGTTCTGGCTGTCGACGAGCGTGCCGTCGACGTCGAAGACGACGAGCCTCATTCCTCCGGTGCCTCGACGATCGGGTCGTAGCGGCTCGCATCGAAGCCGAGGAGATTCCAGGACTGCTGCATGTGCGGCGGCAGCGGGGCCGTGACGTCGATCGCCTTGCCCGTGCGCGGATGCGGGATGACGATGCGCCGTGCGAGCAGATGCAGCCGGTTCTGGATGCCGCCGGGAAGCTCCCAGTTCTCGACGTTGAAGTATTTCGGATCGCCGACGATCGGGTGGCCGATGTGGGCGGTGTGGGCGCGCAGCTGGTGCGTGCGCCCGGTGACGGGCTTCAGCGACAGCCAGGAGAGCTTCTGCCCCGCCTGGTCGACGAGGGCGTAATAGGTCACGGCGTGGCTCGCCCCTTCGTCGCCGTGCGCCGCCACGCGCATGCGGGCGTCGCCGTCCGCGGCCTCCTCCTTGGCGAGATAGGTCGAGACCCGGCCCTGCTTGACGCGCGGCACGCCGGCCACGAGCGCCCAGTAGATCTTGCGCGCCGCGCGCGAGCGGAAGCTCCTGGCGAGCGTGGTGGCGGCGAAGCGGGTCTTGGCGATGACGAGGCAGCCCGCCGTGTCCTTGTCGAGCCGATGGACGAGGCGGGGCTTCTGCCCCTCGGCGTCGCGAAGGGCCTCGAGCATGCCGTCGACGTGCCGCTTCGTGCCAGAGCCGCCCTGCACCGCGAGCCCCATGGGCTTGTTGAGCACGAGGACGTCCTTGTCCTCGTAGAGGGTGATCGACTTGAGAAAGGCAGCATCGTCCGCGTCCTTCGCCGCGCTGCGCGCCGGCGCCGGGCGCTCCTCGAGCTTGAGCGGCGGCACGCGCACCTTCTGGCCGGGCGAAAGGCGCTCGTTCGGCTTTGCCCGCTTGCCGTCGACGCGCAGCTCGCCCTTGCGCACGATGCGCTGGATGTGCGTGAAGGCGAGCTGCGGGAAGCGCGCGACCAGGAACCGGTCGAGCCGCATGTCCGCCTCGTCGGCCTCGACGACGAGGGTCTGCACGCCGGTCGCGAGCGTTTCGCTGGCGGCGGCCTTCTGCTCGGCCTTCGTCGCCCCCTTCGGAGCGGCGGCCGCGGGCCGCCCGGTGCGCGCCGCCCCCTTGGCCGCGGGCGCCTTCGTCGCAGCCGTCCCCGGCACCAGCGCCTTGGTGGCCGGCGCCTTGCTGGCAGCCGGCGCGCCGCGCTTTCCCTTGCCCGCGCTGCGCGCGGCTTCACCGTGCAGGGTTGCGTTGCGGGGCCCGGTCCTTCGACCGCCCGTTGCCGGGCTGCCGCCCGCCCGGCCCCGCGCGCCCCCCCCGTTCCGTCTGTCGCGGCTCATGACATGCTCCGGATGAGGAAGAGACCAACGGCGAGGCCGATGATCGAGAGGATGAACGATGCGGCCGTGTAGGTGCCCGCGGCCGCGACCTGGCCGCGTTCCCACAGCAGCACCACATCGAGCGAGAAGGCCGAAAAGGTGGTGAAGCCGCCGAGTACGCCCGTGGCGAGGAAGAGCCGCACGTGCTGGCTCCACCCCTCGCCCGCCTTCAGCGCGAGCCAGCCGGCAAGAAGGCCCATGACGAGCGAGCCGACTACGTTGACGGTCAGCGTGCCCCACGGGAAATCCGTGCCGAAGGCCCGCGCCGCGGCCAGGTTGACGCCGTGGCGGAGCACCCCGCCGAGGCCGGCGCCGAGGAAGACGAAGAGGGTGGCCTGCATCGCAGTTCCGACGCGCTCCCGTATCGATGCCGGAACGGCTCCGGCGACCCCTGCAAACCCCGCTCGACGCGAGACCCGGATTGCGTATCGCGCCCACGGGACAGCCGGGTCAAGCCCGACCGCGGCGACAGAGCGACTGCATCCTGTCATTCGGCGCTGCGGCGCCGATCCTGCCTGAGCTTCTCCCACCACTCGAGGCGCTTCCTGATCTCGCGCTCGAAGCCGCGCTCCACCGGCTCGTAGAATCGCTGCCGGCCGAGTGCCTCCGGCCAGTAGTCCTGGCCGGAAAAGGCGTCGGGTTCGTCGTGGTCGTAGGCGTAGCCGGCGCCATAGCCCTCGCTCGTCATAAGCCTGGTGGGCGCGTTGAGAATGGTCTTCGGCGGCATGAGCGAGCCGGCCGTCTTCGCCGTCTGCATGGCGGCCTTGTAGGCGACATAGGCGGCGTTCGACTTCGGCGCGGTGGCGAGATAGATCGCCGCCTGCGCGAGCGCCAGTTCGCCCTCGGGTGTGCCGAGGAAGTCGTAGGCCTCCTTCGCCGCATTGGCGACGACGAGCGCCTGCGGATCGGCGAGCCCGATGTCTTCCACCGCCATGCGCACGAGTCTGCGCGCGATGAACAGCGGGTCCTCGCCCGCGTCGAGCATGCGGGCGAGATAGTAGAGCGCCGCGTCCGGGTCCGAGCCGCGCACCGTCTTGTGCAGGGCGGAAATGAGGTTGTAGTGGCCCTCCTGCGCCTTGTCGTAGATCGGCGCCCGGCGCTGCACGATCTCCTGCAGCTTCACCTGGTCGAAGGTCTCGCCCTCATGCGCGGCGCGCCACACCTCCTCGGCGAGCGTCAGGGCCGCGCGGCCGTCGCCGTCGGCCATGCGGACGAGAGACAGGCGCGCCTCCGCGTCGAGGGGCAGGGCCTTTCCCTCGATATCCTCGGCCCTTGCGAGGAGTTTCCGGATCGCTTCCTCGTCGAGCGGCTTGAAGACGAGCACGCGCGCCCGCGACAGGAGCGCCGCATTGAGCTCGAAGGAAGGGTTTTCCGTCGTCGCGCCGACGAGGGTGATCGTCCCGTCCTCCATGACGGGGAGGAACGCATCGAGCTGGGCGCGGTTGAAGCGGTGGATCTCGTCGACGAAGAGCAGTGTCCCCTGCCCCGTCGAGCGCCGGCCGCGCGCCGTGTCGAAGGCCTTCTTCAGGTCTGCCACGCCCGAGAAGATCGCCGACATCGGCTCGAAGACGAGCTTCGTCTCTCCGGCGAGGAGCCGCGCCACGGTCGTCTTGCCTGTGCCCGGCGGCCCCCAGAAGATGAGGGAACCGACCGAGCCTGAACGCAGGAGCCGCGTCAGCGCTCCGTCCGGGCCGACGAGATGGTCTTGCCCCACGACCTCGTCGAGCTTGCGCGGCCTGAGGCGGTCGGCGAGCGGACGCGGGGCGGACTTGTCGAGGCCGGCGGCGGAAAAGAGATCGGACATGGCTTGTCTTTAACGCCGCGCGGCCAGGGAGGACAACTTTCCCGCGGCCGCGGCGAAGGGCGCATGGGCGCGGGCCGCCCCACGCCTTTAGTCCCTCGCCCTCTGCCGCAAGTAGACGTCGGGCTCGTGGCGGGTCACCCGCCGCTCGGGCGTGGCGATCGGCTCGAAGCCGTAGCGCGCGTAGAGGGCATGGGCGTCGCGCGTCGCGAGCAGTCACCGGCGCAGGCCCTGGAGGTGGGGATGCGCCATGATCGCCGCGACGAGCGCCTTGCCGATGCCGCCGCCGCGGCGCGCGGGATCGACGATCACGTCGCAAAGATGGGCGAAGGTGGCACGATCGCTCACCACACGCGCGAAAGCGCATATCCCGCCCGCTGCATCGAACGCCGCAAAGCACAGCGAGCCTTCCACGGACCGGTCTAAGACCTGACGCGGCAGCCCGGCCGCCCGGTAGCTCGCGGCGAGCCACGCATGAATCCTGTCGAGGTCCATGCGCGCCGGCTCGGTCACGATCGTCACCCCGCCGCCGCCCGGCGGCCCTGCATGCGGGGGGCCATCTCGTCTCTCCCGAAGGCACCGGGATCAGGACGAAGCGATTCGTGCCGAAAGTCACCGGCTACCGCCCGGCCCGGCCGAGTTGGCCCTCAGCCGCCGAGGACAGTTGTGAACACCTGGCCCTTGCGGCTGATGGTCAGTTCCCATAGCCGGCTGCGTTCGCGCAGGGCTTTCTCGAGCGCCCGCGACGTGCCGATCCGCTCGCCGTTCACGGCGAGGATCATGTCGCCCTTCTGGAAGCCGACCTGCGCCGCCGCGCTCCCTTCCTGCACGTCGGTGATGACTACGCCCTCGCTCACGGGGTCCATGGACAGCTCTTCCGCCACCGCGGGCGACATGTTGGCCGCCGTGGCGCCGGCGAGCGGCGAGCGCCCGGTGATCTTCACCGCCTCCCGCGGCCGCGTCTCCGGGGCCGGCTCCAGCCGCACGGGCACGACGACCTTCTTGCCGCCGCGCAGCACGGTGAGCGAGGCCGTGCCGCCGAGCGGCTTCGTGGCGAAGCGGTAGCCGAAGCCCTCCGGGTCGTCGACGGGCTGGCCGTCGACGGCCACGATGACGTCGCCCCGCAGCAGGCCGCCCTGCGCCGCAGGGCTCCTGTCGTCGATCGCGGCGACGAGCGCGCCGGCCGGGCGGTCGAGCCCGATGCTCTCGGCGATGTCGTTGGACACGACCTGCAGCCGCGCCCCGAACCACGGCCGGCGCACCGACCTGCCGCCGTTCCGCGCCGAGTCGACGACGACACGCACCATGCTCGCCGGAATGGCGAAGCCGATGCCGTGGCTGCCGCCCGAGCGAGAGAAGATCGCCGTGTTGATGCCGACCACGCGGCCGTGCATGTCGACGAGCGCACCGCCCGAATTGCCGGGATTGATGGCCGCGTCCGTCTGGATGAAGGACTGGTAGTCGGTGATGCCGACCTGCGTGCGCGCGAGCGCCGAGACGATGCCCTGCGTCACCGTCTGCCCGACGCCGAAGGGATTGCCGATGGCAATGACGAAGTCGCCGACCTCGAGCGCATCGGAATCGCCGAGCAGGAGCGCCGGGAACGGGCCCTTGTTCTTGAGGCGCAGCACCGCAAGGTCCGTGCGCGGATCGCGCAGGACGATCTCCGCCTCGAACTCGCGCCGGTCGGCGAGCGCCACCTTCACCTCCGTCATGTTCTCGATGACGTGGTTGTTGGTGACGACGAGCCCCGAAGGATCGACGATCACGCCCGAACCGAGCGAGCGCTGCACACGCTCCTGCGGCACGCCGAAGTCGCCGCCGAAGAAGCGACGGAAGAAGGGATCGTCGAAGAAGGGGTTCTGCTGCTGCTTCTCGACCCGCGTTCCGTAGACGTTCACCACCGCCGGCGCCGCCTGCTTCACGACCGGAGCGAGCGACAGCTGCACCTGCGCCCTGCCTTCCGGCACCGCGCGCTGCTGCGCCGAGGCCGGCCCGGCGGTCAGCGCGAGGGCGAGGGAAGCACAGAGGACGATCGATCGGATCATGGCAGGGTCCGCAACTCGAAACCGCGGGACATATAGGCCCCGCGCCCCTCGCGCGCCAGCCCCGCCCGGCCGCCCCCAGCCGGCCGGTGGTCCGCCCGCCGCCCCCGCCCGCCGCAGGGCGGCCCCGGCCTTCGTGCATGGCTCGTTCAAAGGTTCTTCAAGCCTTGCCGGTCACCATGCCGGTTACCGACGCCGCAGGATGCGAGCGGGATGGACGAGACGAAGGGCGGCGCCCGCATGGACGAGACATCGCCGGACGCGATTGAATGGGTGGAGAGGCTGTTTCTCGCGGGGCAGGATCCCCATGAGGAGCGACGCCGCGCCCCGCGCCGTCCGGTGGCGGTGCCCGCCGCCATCGCACTTGCCGACGGCGCAACGCTCTATTGCGCCATCCGCGACGTGACGGCGGCCGGCGCGCGGCTCGCCGTCCCGAAGGAGGCGAAACTGCCCGAGGCCTTCGACCTCGCACTCCTGCCGAAGGGCCTGACGCGGCGCGTCAGCCTGAAATGGCGCCGCGGGCAGGCGGCCGGCGTCGCCTTTCTGTGACTTCGCCGTCGGATCGCATGGACGCGGAGCCGTTCAGCGGCCTCCTGCCGCCTCGAGGATGCGGGCGATCTCGGCATGGCCCTTCCGCCGCGCATGCTGGAGCGGCGTGACGCCGTCGCGGTCGGCCAGATTGACCTTCGCGCCCCTTTCCACGAGCCGCCGCACGATCTCCGTGTGACCCGCACCGCCGGTGCCGAGGAGAACGGCCTCCAGCAGCGCCGTCCAGCCCAGACGGTTGACGTGGTCGATATCGATCGCTGTCACGAGAAGCATCCTCACCGCCTCGACATGTCCCCGCTCGCACGCGGGAATGAGCGCCGTCCCACCGAACCGGTTCGTGCTTCCCACATCGGCACCGGCGGCGAGCGTCATCGCGAGGATTGCGACCCGCCCTTCCGCTCCGGCGTAGAGGAAGGGGCTGTCCTCGATCGCGTCCTTGGCATTCACGTCTGCACCGGCCTCGATCAGCACGCGTGCGACATCCGGCCTGTCGGCGATGGTCGCCACAAGAAGCGCTGTCCGGCCCTGCTCGTCTCGGGTATCGACAGCCGCACCACGTTTCAGGAGGTCGCGCACCAGGGCAACCTCGCCGGCTCGCACGGCCACGAGAAGCTCGCGGTCCAACGGTGTTCCTCCCTGCCGCGACAGACCGGGCTGCGCGAGGAGGGTCGCCGCCGCCGCGAGCGCTGCCATTGCAGCGCGCCGATCCATCCTGCCCCTCCCCTTCCGCTCGCCTTGCGGCGCCCTCCAAACAGTGTGCCCCGCCGGCCTTGCGCCCGACCGGCCCTCGATCTGCGCCGGTCGGCCCGGCCGGCCCCCGGTCGATCGATATCACTGCCGGCCCTGGCGACAAAAAAAGGGGCGGCCGAAGCCGCCCCTTATGTTCAAACCGGCGAGGTCCGCTCAGGCGGCGGTCTCGACCACCTCTTCCTTCTGCGTCGGGCCCGAGTCCTGTCCCTTCGCGTCCACGTCGCGGTCGACGAACTCGATCACCGCCATCGGCGCGTTGTCGCCGTAGCGGAAGCCGGCCTTGAGCACGCGGGTGTAGCCGCCATTGCGCTCCTTGTAGCGCGGGCCGAGCACGTCGAAGAGCTTCTTCACCATAGCGACGTCGCGCAGCTGGGCGATCGCCTGACGGCGGGCATGCAGGTCGCCGCGCTTGCCAAGGGTCACGAGCTTCTCGACGACCGGACGCAGGTCCTTGGCCTTCGGCAGCGTCGTGACGATCTGCTCGTGCTTGATGAGCGCGGCCGCCATGTTGGCGAACATGGCCTTGCGGTGCTCGGACGAGCGGTTGAACCGCCGATGGGCGAAACCGTGACGCATGGCTGTCTCCTTGATGTTACGGCCGCCGTGCCAAGGTACGGCCGTCCTTTCTTCCGGCCCGCTGCGGGCCGCTGCACAAGCGAACGGAGCCCCCGGGCCGAGCGCCCGGGGGGCCTGTCAGTAGTGCTCCTCGAAGCGCTTCGCGAGCTCTTCGATGTTCTCCGGGGGCCAGCCGGTCACCTCCATGCCGAGGTGAAGGCCCATGGAGGCGAGCACTTCCTTGATCTCGTTGAGCGACTTGCGGCCGAAGTTCGGGGTGCGGAGCATCTCCGCCTCCGTCTTCTGGATCAGGTCGCCGATGTAGACGATGTTGTCGTTCTTCAGGCAGTTCGCCGAGCGGACCGACAGCTCGAGCTCGTCCACCTTCTTGAGGAGCGCCGGGTTGAAGGGCAGCTGCGGCGCGGCGACGGCGGCCTCCTCGCGGCGCGGCTCCTCGAAGTTGACGAACACGGCGAGCTGGTCCTGCAGGATGCGGGCGGCATAGGCCACCGCGTCCTCGGGGCTGACCGAGCCGTTGGTCTCGACCGTCATCGTCAGCTTGTCGTAGTCGAGGATCTGGCCTTCGCGCGTGTTCTCGACGCGATAGGAGACCTTCTTGACCGGGCTGTAGAGGCTGTCGACGGCGATGAGGCCGATCGGCGCGTCCTCCGGCCGGTTGCGCTCCGCCGGCACGTAGCCCTTGCCGGTGTTGACCGTGAACTCCATGCGGATCTCGGCCCCCTCATCGAGGGTGCAGAGCACGAGCTCGGGGTTGAGGATCTGCACGTCGCCGACGGTCGCGATGTCGCCAGCGGTGACCGGCCCCGGCCCCTGGCGGCGCAGCGTCATGCGCTTGGGACCGTCGCCGTGCATCTTGATGGCGATGGTCTTGATGTTGAGGACGATGTCGGTCACGTCCTCGCGCACGCCGGGAATCGACGAGAACTCGTGCAGCACGCCGTCGATATGCACGGCCTGCACCGCCGCGCCCTGGAGCGACGACAGCAGCACGCGGCGCAGCGCGTTACCGAGGGTCAGACCGAAGCCACGCTCCAGGGGTTCGGCGACGACGGTCGCCACCCGCTTCGGATCGTCGCCCGGGGAGACCTCGAGCTTGTTCGGCTTGATGAGCTCTTGCCAGTTCTTCTGGATCACGACCGCACCTCTGCGAGTCTCAAGACACGGACGGGTGGCCGCTTGGGACACCCGTCCGATCGATGCGTGATGCAGCGGTTGCCCGCCGCTCGGCGTCAGACGCGCCGACGCTTGCGCGGACGGCAGCCGTTGTGCGGAATGGGCGTCACGTCGCGGATCGAGGTCACGGTGAAGCCCGCGGCCTGCAGCGCGCGCAGCGCCGACTCGCGGCCCGAGCCCGGACCGGACACCTCGACCTCGAGGGTGCGCATGCCGTGCTCGGCGGCCTTGCGCGCCGCATCCTCGGCCGCAACCTGCGCCGCATAGGGCGTCGACTTGCGCGAGCCCTTGAAACCCATGGCGCCGGCGGACGACCACGAGATGGTGTTGCCCTGCGCGTCCGTGATGGTGATCATCGTGTTGTTGAACGACGCATTCACATGCGCGACGCCCGACACGATGTTCTTGCGTTCGCGACGGCGGACGCGGGTGGCTTCCTTTGCCATACTCAAAGATCCTTCAGGCGCGCCCGTCGTACCAGGCGCTCGGGATTGAGCTCGCTCACGCGAGCAGGTGATCGCGACGACGAAGGCCCGCGCCGCTCGCGGGCCGCCGCATCACTTCTTCTTGCCGGCGATCGGCTTCGCCTTGCCCTTGCGGGTGCGCGCATTCGTGTGCGTCCGCTGGCCGCGCACCGGCAGGTTGCGGCGGTGGCGCAGGCCGCGGTAGCAGCCGAGATCCATGAGGCGCTTGATGTTCATGGACACTTCGCGGCGCAGGTCGCCCTCGACGAGATAGTCGCGGTCGATCGTCTCACGGATCTGCAGCACCTCGGAGTCGGTGAGCTGGTTCACGCGGCGCTCAGCCGGAATGGACACCTTCTCGCAGATTTCCTGAGCCTTCTTCGGCCCGATACCGTGAATGTACTGCAACGCGATGACCACGCGCTTGTTGGTCGGGATGTTTACGCCTGCGATACGAGCCACGTCTCGTCTCCATGTGGGCCGGCGATTGACCTTCGCCGGCGTCGGTTGTCCCCGCGTCCGGTGGAGGCCGGCCCTTGCGGAGGGTTCATGCAAGCGAACGACGCCGCCCTTCCTCGGAAGGATGACGGCATCGCCCTTGAAGCAAGACGAGTGCCATAGCGAGTCTCAGCCGAGCCGTCAACCCGCCTTCAGCACCCGTTCGATGTCGGCGGACACGGCCTCGATCGACCGCATGCCGTCAATCTCGGTGAGCTGGCCGCGGGCCTTGTAGTACGGCGCGACCACCGCGGTATCGCGGTTGTAGGCCGCGAGCCGGGTCTTGAAGACCTCGGGATCGTCGTCCTTGCGCACCGGCTCGCCGCGGGCCCTGGTCTCCGCGGCACGCTTGACGATGCGGCCGACGAGATCGGCCTGATCGACCTTGAGCTCGATCACCGCATCGAGCCTGAGGCCCTTGGCGGCGAGCATCGCCTCCAGTGCCTCGGCCTGGGCCACGGTGCGCGGAAAGCCGTCGAGGATGAAGCCCTTCTTCGCATCCGGCTCCTCGATGCGGTCGGCAACGATGCCGATCACGATCTCGTCGGAGACGAGATTGCCGGCGTCCATCACCGCCTTGGCCTTGAGCCCGATGGGCGTGCCGGCGCCGACAGCCGCACGGAGCATGTCGCCGGTCGAGAGCTGCGGGATGCCGTAGCGCTCCATGAGGAGCTTCGCCTGCGTGCCCTTACCGGCCCCCGGCGGTCCGAGCAGAATGAGCCTCATTTGCGCCTAGCCCCCCTGAGCTTCGCCTTCTTCACCAGCCCCTCGTACTGATGCGCGAGCAGATGTCCGTGCACCTGGGCGACCGTGTCCATGGTCACGCTGACCACGATGAGTAGCGACGTCCCACCGAAATAGAACGGCAGCGAGGCGTAGGAAATCAGCACTTCGGGTATGAGGCTGATCAGCGCCAGATAGGCCGCACCGATCACGGTGATGCGCGTCAGCACGTGGTCGATGTAGTCCGCCGTGCGCTCGCCCGGGCGGATGCCGGGAATGAAGCCGCCGTGCTTCTTCAGGTTGTCCGCCGTCTCCGTCGGATTGAACACGATCGCCGTGTAGAAAAAGGCGAAGAAGACGATGAGCGCGACGTAGAGCAACATGTAGAGCGGCCGGCCGTGACCCAGGTAGGCCGCCATGGTGGCAAGGATGCCCGTGCCACCCGCCTGCTGCGAGAAGCTTGCGATCGTCGTCGGCAGGAGCAGCAGCGACGAGGCGAAGATCGGCGGGATGACGCCGGAAGTGTTGAGCTTCAGCGGCAGGAAAGAGGTCTGGCCCTCGTACACGCGATTGCCGACCTGCCGCTTCGGATAGTTGATGAGCAGCCGGCGCTGGGCGCGTTCCATGAAGACGATGAAGGCGATGACGGCAACCGCCATCACCATCACGCCGAGGATGAGGCCGGTCGAGATGGCACCCTGGCGGCCGAGCTCGAGCGTGCCGACGAGCGCCGACGGCAGCTCGGCCACGATGCCGGCGAAGATGATGAGCGACGTGCCGTTGCCGATGCCCCGCGCCGTGATCTGCTCGCCGAGCCACATCAGGAACATGGTGCCGCCGACGAGCGTGATCACCGTCGAGATGCGGAAGAACATGCCCGGCTCCTGCACCACGTTGCCGGAGCCCTCGAGGCCGATGGCGATGGCATAGGCCTGGAAGACCGCCAGCACGACGGTGAGGTAGCGCGTGTACTGGTTGATGACCTTGCGGCCCTGCTCGCCTTCCTTCTTCAGCGACTCGAGCGACGGCACGACGCTCGTCAGGAGCTGCACGATGATGGAGGCCGAGATGTACGGCATGATGTTGAGGGCAAAGATCGCAAGCCGGCCGACGGCGCCCCCCGAGAACATGTTGAACAGGCCGAGCACGCCGCCCTGCGCCTGCTTGAAGATGTCGGCGACGGCTTCCGGATTGATGCCGGGCAGCGGGATGTAGGTGCCGAGGCGATAGACGAGAAGCGCCCCGAGCGTGAACCAGATGCGCTTCTTCAGTTCCTCGGCCTTGGCGAGCGCGCCGAAGTTGAGGTTTGCCGCGAGCTGTTCCGCTGCCGATGCCATGGCTGCCCCGCTTGTGACCCGATGGGCTCTTGCGCAAGAACGGCGGCCGCGGAGGTTCCCCCTCCCCGGCCGCCGCCCCGTCAATCACATAGGATCGAGATCACGCCTCGGCCACAGCCTGGCCGAGAAACTTGATCGATCCGCCGGCCTTCTCGATGGCGGCGACCGCGGACTTGGACGCAGCCGCCACTTCGAAGGTCAGCTTTGCCTTCAGCTCGCCGACACCGAGCACCTTCACGCCGTCGCGCGGCTTGGCGCAGATGCCGGCGGCGACGAGCGCCTCCACCGTGATCGGCGCCTGGGCGTCGAGCTTGCCCGCGTCGATCGCGGCCTGCACCCGCCCGATGTTGACCTCGTTGAAGTCATTCGAGAAGGGATTCCAGAAGCCGCGCTTCGGCAGGCGCCGGTGCAGCGGCATCTGGCCGCCTTCGAAGCCCTTGATGCGCACGCCGGTCCGGGACTTCTGGCCCTTCACGCCGCGGCCAGCGGTCTTGCCCTTGCCGGAGCCGATGCCGCGGCCGACGCGCATCCGCTCCTTGGTCGCGCCGGGATTGTCGCGAATATCCGTGAGTTTCATCGTGGCGCCCTCCTCACTGCCCGTCGACGACGCGCACGAGGTGCTTGACCTTCTCGATCATGCCGCGCACCGCGGGGGTGTCGGGCAGGGTCGAGCGGCGGTTGAGCTTGTTGAGACCGAGGCCGATCAGCGTCTGGCGCTGCACGTCGGGACGACGCAGCGGGCTGCCGATCTGCTGGACCGTCACGGTCTTGTCGGAGGTCTTCTTGGCCATCTCGGGAGCCCTCCCCTCACGCGTCCGCGCCGACGCCCTCGGCGTCGGCATCGCGACGGCGCGCCTGCAGCGTCGAGACCTTGAGGCCACGGCGGGCAGCCACCGAGCGCGGCGAATCCTCGCGCTTCAGCGCATCGAAGGTCGCACGCACCAGGTTGTAGGGGTTCGACGAGCCGAGCGACTTCGCCACGACGTCGTGCATGCCGAGCGTCTCGAAGACGGCGCGCATGGGGCCGCCCGCAATGATGCCGGTACCGGCCGGCGCGGCACGGAGCACGACCTTGCCGGCGCCCCAGCGCCCGGCGACGTCGTGATGCAGCGTGCGGCCTTCCTTGAGCGGAATGCGCACGAGCGACCGCTTGGCGGCCTCGGTGGCCTTGCGGATCGCCTCCGGAACCTCGCGGGCCTTGCCATGGCCGAAGCCGACGCGGCCCTTCTGGTCGCCGACGACGACGAGGGCGGCGAAGCCGAAGCGCCGGCCACCCTTCACCACTTTGGCAACACGATTGATGTGGACCAGCCGATCCACGAACTCGCTGTCGCGCTCTTCGCGCTCGCGAGGCTGCTGACGCTCTCTCGCCATTGTCCGTCTCACTTCCGCGGGGCGGCGGCCCCGCTCGCTCGAATGGATATGTCCGCCGAAAACCGACGGTCCGCCCCTTAAGGGCGAACCGCCGAAACTTCAAGCCGATATGTGGATGGGCTCAGAAGTTGAGCCCGCCCTCGCGCGCCGCCTCGGCGAGTGCCTTGACGCGACCGTGGTAGATGTAGGCGCCGCGGTCGAAGATCACGTCCTTGACCCCGGCCTTCAGCGCGCGCTCGGCAATGAGCTTGCCGACCACGGCCGCCGCGTCGACCGTCGCGCCCGTCTTCAGCGAGCCGCGCACGTCCTTCTCCATCGTCGAGGCGGAGGCCAGGGTATGGCCCTTCGCATCGTCGATGATCTGCGCGTAGATCTGCTTCGAGGACCGGAACACGGACAGGCGCGGCCGGCCGTTCGCAGCAGCGCGGAGCGAGCGGCGCACGCGCGCCTTGCGGCGCTCGGTAGCATTGAGGTGAGCCATCTCTGCCGCCCCTTACTTCTTCTTGCCTTCCTTGCGGAAGATGAACTCGTCCGCGTATTTGACGCCCTTGCCCTTGTAGGGCTCCGGCCCGCGGAACTTGCGGATCTCGGCAGCGGCCTGACCGACCTTCTGCTTGTCGATGCCCGCGACGACGATCTCGGTCGGCTTCGGCGTCGTGATCGTGACGCCAGCCGGGATCTCGTAGTCGACATCGTGGCTGTAGCCGAGCGACAGCTTGAGCACCTTGCCGGCGACCGCCGCCTTGTAGCCGACGCCGTTGATCTCGAGCTTCTTCTCGAAGCCCTTCGACACGCCCTCGACCAGGCTCGCCACCTGCGCCCGCGACATGCCCCACATGGCCCGCGCGCGCTTCGTTTCGCTGCGCGGATCGACCTTCACCGCGCCGTTCTCCATGACGACGGCAACATCGTCCGGCACGACGAACGACAGCTCGCCCTTCGTGCCCTTGACCTTCACCGTCTGGCCGTCGACCGTCGCCGTCACGCCGGACGGGATGGTGACGGGCTTCTTGCCAACTCGAGACATGTTCTCGACTCCCGTGGTTCTCGCCAGCGCCCGAAGGATCAGAAGACCTTGCAGAGCACTTCGCCGCCCACGTTGCTCTCGCGCGCCGCGTGGTCGGCCATGACCCCCTTCGGCGTCGAGAGAATGGTGATGCCGAGGCCGTCGGCCACGCGCGGCATGGTGTCGACCGAGGCATAGACGCGACGGCCGGGCTTCGACACGCGCGAGATCGAGCGGATCACCGGCTCGCCGTCGTAGTACTTGAGCTCGATCTCGAACTCGGTCCGGCCGTTGCCGTATTCCGTGGTCGAGTAGCCGCGGATGTAGCCCTCAGCCTGCAGCACGTCGAGAACGCGCGCACGCAGCCTGGAACCCGGGGTCGTGACCTTGCTGCGACGCCGCTGCTGGGCGTTGCGGATGCGGGTCAGCATATCGCCGAGCGGATCATTGATCGCCATCTGCCGATCCTCCTTACCAGCTCGACTTCACGAGGCCGGGAACCAGGCCCTTCGAGCCGAGTTCGCGCAGCGCGATACGCGACATCTTGAGCTTGCGGTAGAACGCGCGCGGACGGCCCGTCACCTCGCAGCGGTTGCGCAGGCGCGTGGGATTGGCATTGCGCGGCAGGGCCGCGAGCTTGAGGCGCGCCTCGAAGCGCTCCTCGAACGACTTCGACTCGTCGTTCGCCACGGCGAGCAGACGCTCGCGCCTGCCGGCGAACTTCTTGACGAGCCGCGCCCGCCGGTTGTTCTTCTCGACTGAACTCTTCTTCGCCATGTCTATCTCCGGTGTCCGCGTATGAGAGCCTCGGCTCTCACTGCCGGAACGGGAAGTTGAAATGCCTGAGGAGCGCGCGCGCCTCCTCGTCGGTCTTGGCCGTCGTGCAGACCACGACGTCCATGCCCCAGATGGCCTCGACCTTGTCGTAGTTGATCTCGGGGAACACGATGTGTTCCTTGATCCCGAGGGCGTAGTTCCCCCGCCCGTCGAACGACTTCGGATTGAGGCCCCGGAAGTCGCGCACGCGCGGCAGCGCGACCGTCACAAGCCTGTCCAGGAACTCGTACATCCGCGCCTTGCGCAGCGTCACCTTGGTGCCGATCGGCATGTTCTCGCGCACCTTGAAGGTCGCGATCGCCTTGCGGGCGCGGGTGATGACGGGCTTCTGGCCGGCGATGAGGGCGAGATCGGCCGCGGCCACGCTCGCCTTCTTCGAGTCGTTCACCGACTCGCCGACGCCCATGTTGATCACGACCTTCTCGATGGCCGGAACCTGCATGGGGTTCTTGTAGCCGAACTCGGCGATGAGCTTCGGCCGCACGACCTCGTCGTAATGCTTCTTCAGACGGGGCATGTAAGCCGCCGTCACGTCCTTCTTCGCCGCCTCAGCCATCGATCAGATCTCCCGAACGCTTGGCGAAACGCACCTTGCGCCCGTCGTCCAGCGTCTTGAAGCCGACGCGGGTCGGCTTGCCATCCTTCGGGTCCGCAAAGGCCAGGTTCGACAGGTGGAGGGACGCCTCCTTGGAGACGATGCCACCTTCTTGGTTCGCGGTCTGACGCTGATGCCGCTTCACGAGGTTCACGCCGCGGACGAGCGCACGCTGCTCCTTCGGCAGAACCTGAATGACTTCTCCGGTCTTGCCCTTGTCGCGACCGGTCAGGACGACGACCTTGTCGCCCTTCTTGATCTTCGCGGCCATCAGAGCACCTCCGGCGCGAGCGAAATGATCTTCATGTGATTCTTGGCGCGCAGCTCACGGGGAACCGGGCCGAAGATACGCGTGCCGACCGGCTCCTTCTGGTTGTTGATCAGCACGGCCGCATTGCGGTCGAAACGGATCACCGAGCCGTCGGGACGACGAATGTCCTTGGCGGTACGCACGACGACCGCCTTCATGACGTCGCCCTTCTTCACGCGCCCGCGCGGAATGGCTTCCTTGATGGACACGACGATGATGTCGCCCACCCCGGCATACTTGCGCTTCGAGCCGCCCAGCACCTTGATGCACATGACACGGCGCGCGCCGGAGTTGTCGGCGACGTCGAGATTCGTCTGCATCTGGATCATGGCAACGATCCTTTCTCTGTCTCAGCCGGTTTCCGGCAATCCTGCCGGACTACGCCTGACGGGGATCTCGCGTCCCCTCGCCCTTGTTCGTTCACGCCTTGGGAGCGTTCGGGAGAAGCACCCAGGTCTTCAACTTGGAAATCGGCTTCGATTCCTCGATCCAGACGGTATCGCCAACCTTGGCCGTATTGCCCTCGTCGTGCGCGTGGTAGTTCTTCGTCCGCCGCACCGTCTTCTTCAGAAGCGGATGCGTGAAACGACGCTCGACCTTCACGACGACAGTCTTGTCCTGCTTGTCGCTGACGACGACGCCCTGCAACACACGTTTCGGCATAGTCGCCTCCTCAAGCCTTGCCCGCCTGCGCGAGCTTCTGACGCTGCAGCGTCTTGATCCGGGCAATGTCCTTGCGGACCTCGCCGACGCGGCCCGTGTTCTCGAGCTGCCCGGTCGCGCGCTGGAAGCGCAGATTGAACTGCTCCTTCTTCAGCTTCAGGAGCTCGTCCTGAAGCTGGTCCCCCGACATCGCCTGGAGGTCGGAGAGCCTCTTCTTAGCCTTCATCTCTCATCCCTCACTCGGCGATACGCTGAATGAAGCGCGTCTTGATCGGCAGCTTGGCGGCGCCGAGACGCAGCGCCTCACGGGCGATCTCCTCGTCCACGCCGTCAAGCTCGAACATGATCCGGCCGGGCTTCACGCGGCACGCCCAGTAATCGGGCGCGCCCTTGCCCTTGCCCATGCGGACTTCGGCAGGCTTGTCCGAAACCGGCACGTCAGGGAAGATGCGGATCCACACGCGACCGGCGCGCTTCATGTGACGCGTGATCGCGCGGCGAGCCGCCTCGATCTGACGCGCGGTGACTCGCTCCGGCTCGAGCGCCTTAAGGCCAAACTGGCCGAAGTTCAACGCCGTGCCGCCCTTGGCCACACCATGGATGCGGCCCTTGAACTGCTTGCGGAACTTAGTCTTTTTGGGCTGCAGCATTGTCCTGCCTCCTGACCGCCTGCGCTGTTACGCCGCAGCCTCACGACGACCGCTCGGACGCTGGCCGCCCTCGTCGGCAAGCCGCTTGTCCTGGGCCATCGGATCGTGCTCGAGGATCTCGCCCTTGAAGATCCACACCTTGATGCCGCACGTGCCGTAGGTCGTGAACGCCGTGGCCGTGCCATAGTCGACGTCGGCGCGCAGCGTGTGCAGCGGCACCCGCCCCTCACGGTACCACTCGAGCCGCGCGATCTCGGCCCCGCCGAGGCGACCGGAGCAGTTGATGCGGATGCCCTCGGCCCCGAGGCGCATGGCCGACTGCACGGCCCGCTTCATGGCGCGGCGGAAGGCAACGCGACGCTCGAGCTGCTGCGCGATCGACTCGGCGACCAGTGTCGCGTCGATCTCGGGCTTGCGCACCTCGACGATGTTGATCGCGACATCCGCGTCCGTCATCTTCGCCACGGTCTTGCGCAGCTTGTCGATGTCGGCACCCTTCTTGCCGATGACCACGCCCGGCCGCGCCGAGTGGATGGTCACGCGGCACTTCTTGTGCGGACGCTCGATCACGATCTTGGAGACGGCCGCCTGCTTCAGCTGCTTCATCAGCGCTTCGCGGATGGCCATGTCCTCGTGCAGGAGCTTGCCGTATTCGCCCTTGTTGGCGAACCAGCGCGAGTCCCAGGTCCGGTTGATGCCGAGACGCAGACCGATCGGATTGACCTTCTGACCCATCTCGCTCTCCTCAAGCCTTCTCGGCGACTTCACGAACCACGATCGTGAGGTTCGAGAAGGGCTTCTCGATGCGGGCGCCGCGACCGCGGGCACGCGCGTGGAACCGCTTCATGACGAGCGCCTTGCCGACGAACGCCTCCGCCACGACGAGATCGTCCACGTCGAGATCGTGGTTGTTCTCGGCATTGGCGATGGCGCTCTCCAGCGTCTTCTTGACGTCGCCGGAAATGCGCTTGCGGCTGAACTCGAGGTCGGCGAGCGCGGTCGAAACCTTCTTGCCGCGGATGAGCGCCGCCACGAGGTTGAGCTTCTGGGGGCTGACACGCAGGTTGCGCGTCACCGCCCGGGCCTCGTTGTCGGCGAGCGCGCGGGGATGGGCTTGCTTACCCATGGCTCACTTCCTCTTCGCCTTCTTGTCCGCCGCGTGGCCGTGGAAGGTCCGCGTCGGAGAGAACTCGCCGAACTTGTGGCCGACCATCTCCTCGGTCACCGAGACCGGGATATGCTTCTGGCCGTTGTAGACGCCGAAGGTGAGGCCCACGAACTGCGGGAGGATCGTGGAGCGGCGGCTCCAGATCTTGATCACCTCGGCGCGCTGAGAGCCGCGGGCGGCCTCCGCCTTCTTGAGGAGGTAGCCGTCGACGAACGGACCCTTCCAGACAGAACGTGCCATCGTGCGCGCCCCTTACTTCTTCTTCCGCTGGTGACGGCTCGACACGATCATGCCGTCCGTCCGCTTGTTGGAGCGGGTCTTCTTGCCCTTGGTCGGCTTGCCCCAGGGCGTGACCGGATGGCGGCCACCCGAGGTGCGGCCCTCACCACCACCGTGCGGGTGGTCGATCGGGTTCATGGTCACGCCGCGGTTGTGCGGGCGACGACCGAGCCAGCGGGAACGACCGGCCTTGCCGATGTTGATGTTCATGTGGTCCGGGTTCGACACCGCACCGACGGTGGCGAAGCACTGACCATGAACGAGGCGCTGCTCGCCCGAGTTCAGGCGGACGATGACATAGCCCTGGTCGCGGCCGACGATCTGAGCGTAGGTTCCGGCCGAGCGGGCGACCGCACCGCCCTTGCCGATCTTCAGCTCGATGTTGTGGACGATGGTGCCGACCGGCATGTTGCCGATGGGCATGGCATTGCCCGGCTTGATGTCGACCTGCTCGCCGGCCACCACCGCGTCGCCCACCGACAGGCGCTGCGGCGCGAGGATGTAGGCGAGCGCCCCGTCCTCGTACTTGACGAGGGCGAGGAAGGCGGTGCGGTTCGGATCGTACTCGATCCGCTCCACCGTGCCCGGCACGCCGAGCTTCTCGCGGCGCTTGAAATCGACCAGGCGGTAGGTCCGCTTGTGGCCGCCGCCGCGAAAGCGCACGGTGACCCGGCCGTTGTTGTTGCGGCCGCCCGAGGACGACAGGCCCTCGGTCAGCGACTTGACCGGCTTGCCCTTGTAGAGCTCGGACCGGTCGACGATCACGAGCTGGCGAAGGCTCGGCGTGACCGGTTTGAATGTCTTCAAAGCCATCGGCTCACTCCTTCACCTGCTCACAGGCCGGTCGTGACGTCGATCGAATGACCCTCGGCGAGGGTCACGACCGCCTTCTTCACGTCCGAACGCTGGCCGACCGTGTTCCTGAAGCGCTTCACCTTGCCCTTGGTGAGCACGGTGTTGACGCTCGTGACCTTCACGTCGAACAGCTTCTCGACGGCGGCCTTGATCTGCGGCTTCGTGGCGGTCTTGGCCACCTTGAAGACGACCTTGTTCTGCTCGGCAGCGTTGGTCGCCTTCTCGGTGATCACCGGGCCGACGATGACGTCGTAATGGCGCGGATCGATGCTCATTTGAAGCGCGCCTCCAGCGCGTCCACGGCGGCCTTCGTCAGGACGAGCGTGTCCCGCCGCAGGATGTCATAGACGTTGATGCCCTGGACCGGCAGGACGTCGACGTTCGGGATGTTGCGCGCGGCAAGCCCGAAGTTCGCGTCGAGCTCGGCCCCGTCGATCACGAGCGCGCTCGCAAGCCCGAGCTTGCCGAAGCGCTCCTTGAGCGCCTTGGTCCTGGGCTCCGCGACCGCGGCCTTGTCGAGCACCACGATGGCGTTTGCCTTGGCCTTGGCCGACAGGGCGTGCTTGAGCGCCAGCGCACGGACCTTCTTCGGCAGGTCGTGGGCGTGGTCGCGCACAACCGGCCCGAAGGCCTTGCCGCCGCCGCGGAACTGCGGCGCCGAGGCCGCGCCGTGGCGGGCGTTGCCCGTGCCCTTCTGTCGGTACATCTTCTTCGTCGTGCGGCTCACTTCGGAGCGGCCGAGCGACTTGTGCGTGCCGGCCTGGCGCTTGGCGAGCTGCCAGCGCACGCAGCGGTGGATGAGGTCGGCGCGAGGCTCGAGGCCGAAGATGGCCTCGTCAAGCTCGATCGAGCCGGCCTTGCCGCCTTCGATGGTGGTCACGTCGAGCTTCATCACGCGCTCTCCTGCCCTTCAGCTGCCGGCTGCTCGGCGGCCGGAGCCGCGTCGGCCTTGCCCGCCTCGCGGAAGGCGCCCGGCAGCGGGGCCTCCTTCGGCAGCGCCCGCTTCACAGCGTCGCGCACCATGATCCAGCCGCCGGCGACGCCCGGAACAGCGCCCTCGACGAGGATCAGGCCGCGCTCGACGTCGGTCCGCACGACACGCAGGTTCTGCGTGGTGACGCGCTCGACACCGAGGTGACCGGGCATCTTCTTGTTCTTGAACGTCTTGCCGGGGTCCTGGCGGCCGCCCGTCGAACCGATGGAACGGTGCGAGATCGACACGCCGTGCGAAGCACGCAGACCGCCGAAATTCCAGCGCTTCATGCCGCCGGCAAAGCCCTTGCCGGTCGTGACGCCCGTGACGTCGACAAACTGGCCCGGCACGAAGTGGTCCGCCGTGATCTCGGCGCCGACCGGGATCATGTGAGCCGGATCAACACGGAACTCGACGAGCTTGCGCTTCGGCTCAACCTTGGCGACGGCGAACCGGCCGCGCTCGGCCTTCGAGACGTTCTTCACCTTGGCCCTGCCGGCGCCGACCTGCAGCGCCGTGTAGCCGTTGGTCTCGGCGGTCCGATGCGCGACCACCTGGCAGTGGTCGAGTTTCAGGACCGTGACCGGGACATGCTCGCCCGCGTCCGTAAAGACACGGGTCATCCCGACCTTCTGTGCGATGACGCCTGAGCGCATGAGCGTATCCTCTCGGCGTGACCCTAAACTGACAGGCCCGAAGGCGCCGTCAGAGCTTGATTTCCACGTCGACGCCAGCAGCGAGGTCGAGCTTCATGAGAGCATCGACCGTCTGCGGCGTCGGTTCGACGATGTCGAGCACGCGCTTGTGCGTGCGCATCTCGAACTGCTCGCGCGACTTCTTGTCGATGTGCGGCGAGCGGTTGACCGTGAATTTCTCGATGCGCGTCGGCAGCGGGATCGGACCCCGAACCTGCGCGCCCGTCCGCTTCGCCGTCGACACGATCTCGCGCGTGGAGGCGTCGAGAATGCGGTGGTCGAAAGCCTTCAGGCGGATCCGGATGTTTTGACCGTTCATGACAGAGCCCTCAGGGCACGATCCCGGGACGGGCGGCGGCGCAGCCGAAGCGGCGCGCCGCCGGTCCGCCTTACTCGATGATGGATGCGACGACGCCGGCGCCGACGGTGCGGCCGCCCTCGCGGATGGCGAAGCGCAGCTTCTCCTCCATGGCGATCGGCACGATCAGGTGCACTTCCATCGTCACGTTGTCGCCCGGCATCACCATCTCGGTGCCCTCGGGCAGGTGCACGACGCCCGTCACGTCCGTCGTCCGGAAGTAGAACTGCGGACGGTAGTTCGTGAAGAACGGCGTGTGGCGGCCGCCCTCCTCCTTCGTCAGGATGTAGGCCTCGGCCTTGAACTTCGTGTGCGGCTTCACCGACCCGGGCTTGCACAGCACCTGCCCGCGCTCCACATCCTCGCGCTTCGTGCCGCGCAGCAGCGCGCCGATGTTGTCGCCCGCCTGACCCTGGTCAAGCAGCTTGCGGAACATCTCGACGCCCGTCACCGTCGTCTTCTGCGTCGCACGCAGACCGACGATCTCCACTTCCTCGCCGACCTTGATCACGCCACGCTCGACGCGACCCGTCACCACCGTGCCGCGCCCCGAGATCGAGAACACGTCCTCGACCGGCATCAGGAACGGCTGGTCAACAGGGCGCTCCGGCTGCGGGATGTAGGCGTCCACCGCCTCCATCAGCTTCAGCACCGCGTCGTGCCCGATCTCCGGGTTGCGGTCCTCCAGCGCGCACAGCGCAGAGCCCTTCACGATCGGGATGTCGTCGCCGGGGAACTCGTACTTCGACAGAAGCTCCCGAACCTCAAGCTCCACAAGGTCCAGAAGCTCAGGATCGTCGACCATGTCCACCTTGTTCATGAACACGACAAGCGCCGGAACGCCCACCTGCCGCGCAAGCAGGATGTGCTCCCGCGTCTGCGGCATCGGCCCGTCCGCAGCCGACACCACCAAGATCGCCCCGTCCATCTGCGCCGCGCCCGTGATCATGTTCTTCACGTAGTCCGCGTGCCCGGGGCAGTCCACGTGCGCATAGTGCCGGTTCGCCGTCTCGTACTCCACATGCGCCGTCGAGATCGTGATGCCGCGCGCCTTCTCCTCAGGCGCCTTGTCGATCTGGTCATACGCCGTGAACGACGCACCACCCTTCTCGGCCAGAACCTTCGTGATCGCAGCCGTCAGAGACGTCTTGCCATGGTCAACGTGGCCAATCGTCCCGATGTTGCAGTGCGGCTTCGTCCGCTCAAACTTTTCCTTCGCCATCGTAGGGCTCCTTGTAGGAACTCGACGTCAGTCGATTGTTCGTTTCTGGTTCAGGCTCAGGCGTACTTGGCCTGGACCTCGGCGGCGACCGCCGACGGCACCTGCTCGTAGTGGTCGAACTGCATCGTGTAGGTGGCGCGCCCCTGGCTCATCGAGCGCAGGGTGTTCACGTACCCGAACATGTTGGCGAGCGGCACCATCGCATTGATGACGACGGCGTTGCCGCGCATGTCCTGGCCCTGGATCTGGCCGCGACGCGAGTTCAGATCGCCGATGACGGAACCGGTGTAGTCCTCCGGCGTCACCACCTCGACCTTCATCACCGGCTCGAGAAGCACCGAGCCGCCCTTCTGCAGCGCCTCGCGCAGGGCCGCGCGGGACGCGATCTCGAAGGCGAGGGCCGAGGAGTCGACCTCGTGGAAGGCGCCGTCGACGAGCGCCACCTTCAGGTCCACGACCGGGAAGCCGGCCAGCACGCCCGAAGTGAGCACGCTGTTCAGCCCCTTCTCGACGCCCGGGATGTACTCCTTCGGCACCGCACCGCCGACGATCCGCGACTCGAACTCGTAGCCCGCACCCGGCTCGTTCGGCTCGACCACGAACTTCACGCGAGCGAACTGGCCCGTACCGCCGGTCTGCTTCTTGTGCGTGTAGTCGACCTCGGTCTTCTTCGTGATCTTCTCCCGATAGGCGACCTGCGGCGCGCCGATATTGGCGTCGACCTTGTAGGTGCGCTTCAGGATGTCGACCTTGATGTCGAGATGCAGCTCGCCCATCCCCTTGAGGATGGTCTGGCCCGACTCGCTGTCGGTCGACACGCGGAAGGAAGGATCCTCGGCCGCGAGCTTCGACAGGGCGATGCCGAGCTTCTCCTGGTCCGCCTTCGACTTCGGCTCGATCGCGATCTCGATGACGGGCTCGGGGAACTCCATCTTCTCGAGGATGACCGGCTTCAGGCCGTCGCACAGCGTGTCGCCCGTGCGCACCTCCTTGAGGCCGGCGAGCGCCACGATGTCGCCCGCGTAAGCCTCCTTGATGTCCTCGCGGTTGTTCGCGTGCATCAGGAGCATGCGACCGACGCGCTCCTTCTTGTCGCGCGTCGAGTTGAGGATCGAGGAACCGGACTCGACCTTGCCCGAATAGACGCGGCAGAAGGTGATCGTGCCGACGAACGGGTCGTCCATGATCTTGAAGGCGAGCATGGAGAACGGCTCGTCGTCCGACGGCTTGCGCTCGGCCGGCTCCTCCGTCTTCATGTCGATGCCCCTGATCGCGCCGCGATCCACGGGCGACGGCAGGTAGGCGACGACGGCGTCGAGCAGCGGCTGCACGCCCTTGTTCTTGAAGGCCGAGCCGCAGAGCACCGGATGGAAGGCGCGCTTCTGCACGGCGAGGCGCACCAGACGCTGCAACGTCGCCTCGTCCGGCTCCTGGCCGTCGAGGTAGGCCATCATGGCCTCCTCGTCGAGCTCCACGCAGGCCTCGACCAGCTTCGTGCGGTACTCCCTGGCCTTCTCGACGAGATCGGCCGGGATCTCCTCGTCATGGTACTTCGCGCCGAGCGCCTCGTCTTCCCACACGACCGCCTTCATGCGGACGAGGTCGACGACGCCCTTGAAGTTCGACTCCGAGCCGATCGGCAGCTGCAGGCAGACGGGCTTGCCCGCCACCCGGTCGACGATCATGTCGACGCAGCGGAAGAAGTCAGCGCCGATCTTGTCCATCTTGTTGACGAAGACGAGACGCGGCACGTCGTACTTGTCGGCCTGGCGCCACACCGTCTCGGTCTGCGGCTCGACGCCCTGGTTGCCGTCGAGGACGCACACCGCGCCGTCGAGCACGCGCAACGAACGCTCCACCTCGATGGTGAAGTCGACGTGCCCGGGCGTGTCGATGATGTTCAGGCGCTTGCCCTGCCAGAAACAGGTCGTCGCGGCGGACGTGATCGTGATGCCGCGCTCCTGCTCCTGCTCCATCCAGTCCATGGTGGCAGCGCCCTCATGGACCTCGCCGATCTTGTGGCTCTTGCCGGTGTAATAGAGGATCCGCTCGGTCGTGGTCGTCTTGCCGGCATCGATGTGGGCCATGATGCCGAAGTTGCGGTAGTCCTCGATGGCGTGCGTGCGAGGCATCGTCTTGAGCTCCGTCCGGTCCTGCGCCCGTCACCAGCGATAGTGCGAGAAGGCGCGGTTCGCCTCGGCCATGCGGTGCGTGTCTTCGCGCTTCTTCACGGCACTGCCGCGATTGTTCGACGCGTCGATGAGCTCCGCCGACAGGCGATCGACCATGGTCTTGTCGTTGCGCGCACGCGCGGCGGCGATGAGCCAGCGGATCGCCAGCGCCTGCCGACGCTCGCTGCGAACCTCGACCGGCACCTGGTAGGTGGCACCGCCGACGCGGCGGGACCGCACCTCGATCGCCGGCGCAACGTTGTCGAGCGCCTGCTTGAAGACGGCGAGCGGGTCGGTCTTCAGCTTCTGCTCGATGACGTCGAAAGCGCCGTAGACGATCGCCTCGGCGACCGACTTCTTGCCGTCGTGCATCACGGAGTTCATGAACTTCGTGACGACGACATCCCCGAACTTGGCGTCCGGAATGATCTCGCGCTTCTCGGCCCTGTGACGTCGGGACATCTGTTCCGCTCCGTCCTGTTCGAATTCCAGATCGCGCCCGACTTACTTCGGACGCTTCGCGCCGTACTTCGAACGACGCTGCTTGCGGTTCTTGACGCCCTGAGTGTCGAGCACGCCGCGCAGAACGTGGTAGCGCACACCCGGAAGGTCCTTGACACGGCCGCCGCGGATCATGACGACCGAGTGCTCCTGCAGGTTATGCCCCTCGCCGGGGATGTAACCGATCACCTCGAAGCCGTTGGTCAAGCGGACCTTGGCCACCTTACGCAGCGCCGAGTTCGGCTTCTTCGGCGTCGTCGTGTAGACGCGCGTGCACACGCCCCGCTTCTGCGGGCAGGCCTCGAGCGCGGGAACCTTGTTCCGGCTCTTCTGCGCCGTCCGCGGGTTGCGGATCAGCTGGCTGATCGTCGGCATCCTTCGCCCTCTCGCTCTCGCACCGCCCAGGCGGCCGCCAAGCAACGTCAATCAATTCGGTTCACGGCGCCGCCCCGCCCCATTCCATGGGAATGCAGACAAAGCGAATCCGCGCCTCAGGCCCATCCAGCCTTAGGCGCGAAGCGCACGCAGAGGACCACGATGCTCACACATCGCAGTCATGCCCCTTGCTGACTTTACAAGTCTGACTTGCGGTCAGTCGGTGCTGATCACGACAGCGTTTAGGGTTCAAACATCGAAGCTGGGCGCCTCGACCGGCGAACACCTACGGCCTATCGAAAGTGCAGTGCTTCTAACGTCTGAGTCGTCCCGCGTCAACCGCAAATCGGCACCAAATGCAGGTGGCGTCTAAGGTTGGCCGCCCGCATCCCCCGTCCGTTCCGTACGAGGGCGGATGACATCATCGGCGTTGAGCACGGCGGCGGGCCCGGCCTTGCCCTTCTGTGCACGGCCGGGGCCTTCGACCCGGTCCAGGATCGCGCGCCCCGATCGTGTGCGGCCGTATTCGTCCCGTCCGGGCCCGGAAGCCGGCTGGCGACCCAACGAAGCAAAAAGAAAGGGCCACCCGGAGGTGGCCCTTGCCGCTTGCCGATGAACCGGCCTTCGCCGCCCCCGGGCATCTTACTCCGCGGCAGCCGGCGGCAGCTCGCCGGCGACCTCCGCGGCAACCTTCGCCTCGCTCGCGCGCTGGGCCAGGATGAGATCGTCGCGGCGCTGGGCAACCTCGCGCAGGCGGCCGGCGATGGCGCCGGTGCCGGCGGGGATCAGGCTGCCGACGATGACGTTCTCCTTCAGTCCCTCGAGGTTGTCCGCCTTGCCGTTGACGGCCGCCTCGGTGAGGACGCGGGTCGTCTCCTGGAAGGAGGCGGCGGAGATGAAGGAGCGCGTCTGCAGGCTTGCCTTGGTGATGCCGAGCAGCACCGGCGCGCCGGCGGCCGGCTTCTTGCCCTCGGCGGCGAGCTTCTCGTTCGCCTCCTCGAGCTCCATCCGGTCGACCTGCTCGCCCTGCAGGAACTCGGAATCGCCCGGATCCGAGATCTCCACCTTCTGCAGCATCTGGCGGACGATCACCTCGATGTGCTTGTCGTTGATGTTCACGCCCTGCAGGCGGTAGACCTCCTGAATCTCGTTGACGAGATAGGCGGCGAGTTCCTCGACGCCCTTGATCGCCAGGATGTCGTGCGGCGCCGGGTTGCCGTCGACGATGAAGTCGCCGACTTCGACCACGTCGCCGTCCTGCAGGTGGATGTGCTTGCCCTTCGGGATCAGGTACTCGACCGGCTCCGACCCGTCATGCGGAACGAGCGTCAGGCGGCGCTTGTTCTTGTAGTCACGGCCGAAGGTGATCGTGCCCGACTTCTCGGCGATGATCGCCGCATCCTTCGGGCGCCGCGCCTCGAACAGCTCCGCCACGCGCGGCAGACCGCCCGTGATGTCGCGGGTCCTGGCGCTCTCCATCGGGATACGGGCGAGCACATCGCCGGCCTTCACCTTGGAGCCTGGGTCGCAGGCGATGATCGCATCGACCGGCAGCAGGTAGCGGGCATCGCCGCCGCGCGCCACCTTGGCGACCTTGCCGCCCTCGCCGAGCACGACCATGGCCGGACGCAGATCGGCCGTGCGGGCCGAGCCGCGCCAGTCGATGACGACGCGCTTGGCGATGCCGGTCGACTCGTCGATCGTCTCCGACATGGAGGCGCCCTCGACGAGATCCTCGAAGCCGACGGTGCCGTCCACCTCCGTGAGGATCGGCCGGGTGTAGGGGTCCCACTCGGCGATGCGCTGGCCACGCTTCACCTGGTCGCCCTCGTCCACCTTCAGGCGCGCGCCGTACTGGATGCGGTTGACCGCGCGCTCCTGGCCGTCCGGCCCGACGATGACGACGGACAGGTTGCGGCCCATGGCGATGAGGTCGCCGTCCGAGTTCCGTGCCACGTTGCGGTTGCGGATCTTGACCATGCCTTCGAAATTCGTCTCGAAGAACGACTGGTCGGCGATCTGCGCCGCGCCGCCGATGTGGAAGGTGCGCATCGTGAGCTGCGTGCCCGGCTCGCCGATGGACTGCGCCGCGATGACGCCGACCGCCTCGCCCATGTTGACGGGCGTGCCGCGGGCAAGGTCGCGCCCGTAGCAGGTGGCGCAGACGCCGTTCCTCGCCTCGCAGGTGAGCACCGAGCGGATCTTCACCTCCTGGATGCCGGCGGCGGTGATCGGCTCGATGTGCCACTCCTCGATCATGGTGCCGGCCGGCACGATGACGCGGCCCTCGGCGTCGACGACGTCCTCCGCCGCCGTACGGCCGAGGATGCGCGAGGCGAGCGAGGCCACGATCTGACCGGCATCGACGATGGCCCGCATGCGGATGCCCTTGTCGGTGCCGCAATCCGCCTCGCGGATGACCGCGTCCTGCGCCACGTCGACGAGGCGACGGGTGAGGTAACCCGAGTTCGCCGTCTTGAGCGCCGTATCGGCGAGGCCCTTGCGCGCGCCGTGCGTCGAGTTGAAGTACTCGAGCACGTCCAGGCCTTCCTTGAAGTTCGAGATGATCGGCGTCTCGATGATCTCGCCCGAGGGCTTCGCCATCAGGCCGCGCATGGCGGCGAGCTGGCGCATCTGCTCGCGCGAGCCGCGGGCGCCGGAGTGGGCCATCATGTAGATGGAGTTCACCGGCTTGTCGCGGCCCTGCTCGTCCTTCTGCACGGACGAGATGCGCGTCATCATCTCCTCGGCGAGGCGCGTGGAGCACTTGCCCCAGGCGTCGACCACCTTGTTGTACTTCTCGCCCTGGGTGATCAGGCCGTCGTTGAACTGCTGCTCGAACTCCTTCACGAGCGCGCGCGTCTCGTCGACGATCGCCCACTTGTTCTCCGGCACCACCATGTCGTCCTTGCCGAAGGAGATGCCGGCCTTGAACGCGTGGTAGAAGCCGAGCCCCATGATGCGGTCGCAGAAGATCACCGACTCCTTCTGACCGCAGTTGCGGTAGACGGCGTCGATCATGTTCGAGATCTCCTTCTTCGTCATGAGCTTGTTCACGACGTCGAAGGGCAGCTTCGGATGCTTCGGCAGCACCTGCGAGAGGATGACGCGGCCGGGCGTGGTCTCGTAGATCTTCGAAACCGGCTGGCCGTCCTCGCCGAGGCCCCTCCAGCGGTACTTGATCTTCGAATGCAGTGTGATGACCTTCTCGGCGAGCGCATGCTCGAGTTCGCCCATGTCGGCGAAGGCCTTGCCCTCGCCCGGCTGCCCCTCCGAGATGATCGACAGGTAATAAAGGCCGAGAACGATATCCTGCGACGGCACGATGATCGGCTGGCCGTTCGCCGGGTGCAGGATGTTGTTCGTCGACATCATCAGCACGCGCGCCTCGAGCTGGGCTTCCAGCGACAGCGGCACGTGCACGGCCATCTGGTCACCGTCGAAGTCGGCATTGAAGGCCGCGCAGACGAGCGGGTGCAGCTGAATGGCCTTGCCTTCGATCAGGATCGGCTCGAAGGCCTGGATGCCAAGGCGGTGCAGGGTAGGCGCGCGGTTGAGCATCACGGGATGCTCGCGGATCACCTCGTCCAGGATGTCCCAGACCTCGGGCTTCTCCTTCTCGACGAGCTTCTTCGCCTGCTTCACCGTGGCCGACAGGCCCTTGGCGTCAAGCCGCGCGTAGATGAACGGCTTGAACAGCTCGAGCGCCATCTTCTTCGGCAGGCCGCACTGGTGCAGCTTGAGCTCGGGGCCGACGACGATGACCGAACGGCCCGAATAGTCGACGCGCTTGCCGAGCAGGTTCTGGCGGAAGCGGCCCTGCTTGCCCTTCAGCATGTCTGCGAGCGACTTCAGCGGGCGCTTGTTCGCACCCGTGATGACGCGCCCGCGCCGGCCGTTGTCGAACAGCGCGTCCACCGACTCCTGCAGCATCCGCTTCTCGTTGCGGATGATGATGTCCGGCGCCCTGAGCTCGATGAGGCGCTTCAGGCGGTTGTTGCGGTTGATGACGCGCCGGTAGAGGTCGTTGAGGTCCGACGTCGCGAAGCGGCCGCCGTCGAGCGGCACGAGCGGACGCAGGTCCGGCGGGATGACGGGGATGACCGTCATCACCATCCATTCGGGCTTGTTGCCGGACTGGATGAAGGCCTCGATGATCTTGAGGCGCTTCATCAGCTTCTTCGGCTTGAGCTCGGACGTGGTCGTCGCGATCTCCTGGCGCAGGTCCGCGGCGATTTTCTCGAGATCGAGGCTCTTCAGGATCTCACGGATGGCCTCCGCGCCGATCATGGCCGTGAAGGAGTCCTCGCCGTATTCCTCCTGCGCGCGCAGATACTCCTCCTCGGTGAGCAGCTGGCGGTCCTTGAGCGGGGTGAGACCCGGCTCGATGACCACGTACTGCTCGAAGTAGAGGATGCGCTCGAGGTCCTTCAGCGTCATGTCGAGCAGAAGGCCGATGCGCGACGGCAGCGACTTCAGGAACCAGATGTGGGCCACGGGCGCGGCGAGCTCGATGTGGCCCATGCGCTCGCGCCGGACGCGCGCCAGCGTCACCTCGACGCCGCACTTCTCGCAGATGACGCCCTTGTACTTCATGCGCTTGTACTTGCCGCACAAGCACTCGTAGTCCTTGATCGGGCCGAAGATGCGCGCGCAGAACAGGCCGTCACGCTCCGGCTTGAACGTGCGATAGTTGATCGTCTCCGGCTTTTTGATCTCGCCGTAGGACCAGGACAGAATCTTTTCCGGGCTCGCGATCGAGATCTTGATCTGATCGAAGGTCTGCGCGGGCGCCTGGGTATTGAAGAGATTCATGACCTCTTGGTTCATCGCCGTCTCCTCGGTTGCGGGGGCGCTCAGGGAGCGGCACGTCCCGCCGGCAATCACGTTGCGGACACCGCGGCAGCCCGCGACATCAACGCTTCAAGCTCTGAAGCCGCGGGCGCTCGCTGAGCCCCCGCGGCCTTGTTCATCCTCAAACCGACACCGGCACCCTCACTCGGCTGCCTCCGCGGGCGGCAGCTCTTCCGCCGCCTTCTTCGTCGAGACGAGCTCGACGTTGAGGCCGAGCGACCGCATCTCCTTGACGAGAACGTTGAAGCTCTCCGGGATGCCCGCCTCGAAGGTGTCGTCGCCGCGCACGATGGCCTCGTAGACCTTGGTGCGGCCCGCCACGTCGTCCGACTTCACGGTCAGCATTTCCTGCAGCGTGTAGGCGGCACCGTAGGCCTCGAGGGCCCACACCTCCATTTCGCCGAAGCGCTGTCCGCCGAACTGCGCCTTGCCGCCCAGCGGCTGCTGGGTGACGAGCGAGTACGGGCCGATCGAACGGGCGTGGATCTTGTCGTCGACCAGGTGGTGCAGCTTCAGCATGTAGATGTAGCCGACCGTGACCTTCCGGTCGAAGGGCTCGCCCGTGCGTCCGTCATAGAGCGTCGACTGGCCCGACTCGTCGAGGCCCGCCTGCCGCAGCATGGTCTCGATGTCGGATTCCTTGGCGCCGTCGAAGACCGGGGTGGCGATCGGCACACCGCGGCGCAGGTTCTGGCCGAGTTCGACGAGATCCTCGTCCGCCATGCCCTCGACCAGCTTGTCGTCGCCGTAGACCGACGTCAGCGTCGACCGGAGCCCCGCCGCGTCCTTCGACTTCATGTAGGCGTCGACCGCCCGGCCCACCTGCCTGCCGAGACCGGCGCAGGCCCAGCCGAGATGCGTCTCGAGAATCTGGCCGACGTTCATGCGGCTCGGCACGCCGAGCGGATTGAGCACGATGTCGGCATGCGTGCCGTCCTCCAGGAACGGCATGTCCTCGATCGGCACGATGCGCGACACGACACCCTTGTTGCCGTGCCGGCCGGCCATCTTGTCGCCCGGCTGGATCTTGCGCTTCACCGCGACGAAGATCTTGACCATCTTCATCACGCCGGGCGGCAGCTCGTCGCCGCGCTGCAGCTTCTCGACCTTGTCGAGGAAGCGCTGCTCCAGACGCTTCTTCGACTCGTCATACTGCTTGCGCATGGCCTCGAGCTCGCCCATCAGGGCGTCGTCGGCCACGGCGAAGGTCCACCACTGCGAGCGCGGATACTCGGCGAGCACCTCGCGGGTGAGCTGGGTGTCCTTCTTGAAGCCCTTCGGGCCGGCGACCGCCACCTGGCCCGACAGCGCCTCGGCGAGGCGGGCGTAGACGTTGCGGTCGAGGATCGCCTGCTCGTCGTCGCGGTCCTTGGCGAGACGCTCGATCTCCTCGCGCTCGATCGCCTGGGCGCGCTCGTCCTTGTCGACGCCATGGCGGTTGAACACGCGCACCTCGACGACCGTGCCCGTCACGCCCGGGGGCACGCGCAGGCTGGTGTCACGCACGTCGGAGGCCTTCTCGCCGAAGATGGCGCGGAGCAGCTTCTCCTCCGGCGTCATCGGGCTTTCGCCCTTCGGCGTGATCTTGCCGACGAGGATGTCGCCGGCGTGGACCTCGGCGCCGATATAGACGATGCCGGCCTCGTCGAGGTTCTTCAGCGCCTCTTCCGACACGTTCGGAATGTCGCGCGTGATCTCCTCCGGCCCGAGCTTGGTGTCGCGGGCCATCACCTCGAACTCTTCGATGTGGATCGAGGTGAAGACGTCGTCCTTCACGATCCGCTCGGAGAGCAGGATGGAGTCCTCGAAGTTGTAGCCGTTCCACGGCATGAAGGCGACGAGGACGTTGCGGCCGAGCGCAAGCTCGCCGAACTCCGTCGACGGGCCGTCGGCGATGATGTCGCCCTTGCGCACCATGTCGCCCACCTTCACCAGCGGCCGCTGGTTGATGCAGGTGGACTGGTTGGAGCGCTGGAACTTCATCAGCCGGTAGATGTCGACGCCCGACTTTGACGGATCGAGGTCCTGCGTCGCGCGGATGACGATACGGGTCGCGTCCACCTGGTCGACGATGCCGGTCCGCCGCGCCGCGATGGCGGCGCCGGAGTCACGCGCGACGACCGCCTCCATGCCCGTGCCGACGAAGGGTGCGTCCGCCTTCACGAGCGGCACGGCCTGGCGCTGCATGTTCGAGCCCATGAGGGCGCGGTTGGCGTCGTCGTTCTCGAGGAACGGGATGAGCGCCGCCGCGACCGAGACGAGCTGCTTCGGCGACACGTCCATGCAGTCGACGCGATCCGGCGAGACGACCACGTTCTCGCCCGCCTTGCGGCAGACGACCAGCTCGTCCGTCAGGCGGCCGTCGGCGTCCAGAGCCGCATTGGCCTGGGCGACATAATACTTCGCCTCCTCCATGGCCGAGAGGTAGACGACCTCGTTCGTCACGCGGCCGTCCTTGACCTTGCGGTAGGGCGCCTCGATGAAGCCGTACTTGTTGACGCGGGCGAAGGTCGCGAGCGAGTTGATGAGGCCGATGTTCGGACCTTCCGGCGTCTCGATCGGGCAGATGCGGCCATAGTGCGTCGGGTGCACGTCGCGCACCTCGAAGCCCGCCCGCTCGCGGGTCAGGCCGCCCGGGCCGAGCGCCGAGAGACGGCGCTTGTGCGTGACCTCGGAGAGCGGGTTCGTCTGGTCCATGAACTGCGACAGCTGCGAGGAGCCGAAGAACTCGCGCACCGCGGCGGCCGCGGGCTTCGCGTTGATCAGGTCCTGCGGCATGACCGTGTCGATATCGACCGACGACATGCGCTCCTTGATGGCGCGCTCCATGCGCAGGAGGCCGAGGCGATACTGGTTCTCCATGAGCTCGCCGACCGAGCGCACGCGGCGATTGCCGAGATGGTCGATGTCGTCCACCTCGCCGCGGCCGTCGCGCAGGTCCACGAGCGCCTTGACCACGGCAAGGATGTCCTCGCGGCGCAGCGTGCGCACCGTGTCCTCGGCGTCGAGGTCCAGGCGCATGTTCATCTTGACACGGCCGACGGCCGAGAGGTCGTAGCGCTCCGGATCGAAGAACAGCGACTGGAACATCGCCTCCGCCGTCTCCAGCGTCGGCGGCTCGCCGGGGCGCATCACGCGATAGATGTCGAACAGCGCCTCCTCGCGCGAGGAGTTCTTGTCGACGGCAAGCGTGTTGCGGATGTAGGGACCGACATTGACGTGGTCGATGTCGAGCACCGGAATCTCGCCGAAGCCGGCATCGGCCAGCGTCTTGAGGAGCTTGTCGCCGATCTCGTCGCCCGCCTCGGCGAAGATCTCGCCCGTGTTCACGTCGACGAGGTCTTCGGCCACGTACTGGCCGAACAGATCCTCGTCGGTGGCGCGCAGGTCCTTGAGGCCCTTCTCGGCGAGCTGACGAGCAGTGCGCGCCGTCAGCTTCTTGCCGGCCTCGAGCACCACCTCGCCCGAATCCGCGTCGATGAGGTCGACCGACGCCTTGAAGCCCTTCATGCGGTTGGCGTCGAAGGGAACGCGCCAGCCGTCCTTGTCCTTCTTGTAGTGGATGCGGCCGTAGAAGGTGTCGAGGATCTCCTCGCCGTCGAGCCCGAGCGCATAAAGGAGCGACGTCACCGGAATCTTGCGGCGACGGTCGATGCGGGCATAGACGATGTCCTTGGCGTCGAACTCGATGTCGAGCCAGGAACCGCGATAGGGAATGATGCGGGCTGCGAACAGCAGCTTGCCGGAGGAGTGGGTCTTGCCCTTGTCGTGGTCGAAGAACACGCCGGGCGAGCGGTGCATCTGCGAGACGATGACGCGCTCGGTGCCGTTGACGATGAAGGTACCGTTGTCCGTCATGAGCGGCATGTCGCCCATGTAGACATCCTGCTCCTTGATGTCCTTCACGGAGCGGGCGCCGGTATCCTCGTCCACATCGAAGACGATGAGGCGCAGCGTCACCTTCAGCGGAGCGGCGAAGGTCATGCCCCGCTGGCGGCACTCATCGACGTCGTACTTCGGCGGCTCGAAGGTATACTTGACGAACTCGAGCAGGGCCGCATTCGAGAAGTCGGAAATCGGGAATACGGACTTGAAGACGGCCTGCAGACCTTCCTCGGGCCGCCCGCCCTTCGGCTCGTCGACCATCAGGAACTGGTCGTAGGACGCCTTCTGAACCTCGATGAGGTTCGGCATCTCGGCCACTTCCCGGATCTTGCCGAAGAACTTGCGGACACGCTTCCGGCCGGTGATCGTCTGGGCCATGTCGGTTCTCGCTCCTCACGCACGGCTGACCCGGCGGCCCTTCCGGGCGGGACGGCCTCGCAAGGCCGCCGGGTCAGCCGTTCGGCGTCACGCCCGAAGGCGCCGCCGAAGGACAATGTCCGCAACCCGCGCAGGGCTGCGGGACGGACCCGGAAGAGCCGCCGCCGAGAGCAGGCTTTCCGGGACGACACGACGGCCCCGGAGCAAAGGCCCCGGGACCGCCAGAACTCGTGACGCGGGATCGCACGCGCGATCCCGATCGATCACTTGAGCTCGACCTTGGCGCCGACCTTCTCGAGGGTCGCCTTGATCTTCTCGGCCTCGTCCTTGGCCGCGCCTTCCTTCAGGGTCTTCGGCGCGCCCTCGACGAGGTCCTTGGCCTCCTTCAGGCCCAGGCCCGTGATGGCACGGACTTCCTTGATGACCTCGATCTTCTTGTCGCCAGCCGAAGCGAGGACGACCGTGAACTCGGTCTTCTCCTCGACAGCCGCGGCAGCGCCGGCGGCCGCGCCCGGGGCGGCAGCAACCGCGACGGCGGCAGCGGCGGACACACCCCACTTCTCCTCGAGCATCTTCGAAAGCTCGGCGGCCTCGAGGACCGTGAGGGCCGACAGCTCGTCGACGAGTTTCGCAAGATCAGCCATGATTTCTCTTCCTGGATCGGTTCGATTGAGTTCGGATATCGAACGGCCTTACGCCGCTTCGTCTCGCTTGGCATAGGCCCCGAAGACGCGCGCGAGCTTGCCGGCCGGCGCGTTGACGAGCTGAGCGATCTTCGTCGCCGGCGCCTGGATGAGGCCGACGAGCTTGCCGCGCAGTTCGTCCAGGGACGGGAGCGAGGCCAGAGCCTTCACGCCGTCCGGGTTCAGGGCGGTCCGGCCCATCGCTCCGCCGAGGATAACGAGCTTGTCGTTGGCCTTGGCGAAATCGACGGCGACCTTGGGCGCCGCAACCGGGTCGCTGGAATAGGCCAGCAACGTCGGCCCCTTGAGGAGGGGCGCGATGGATGCGACGTCCGTGCCTTCGAGAGCGATCTTGGCGAGGCGGTTCTTCGCGACCTTCACGGTGGCGCCCACCTGCTTCATCTCCTTGCGGAGCTTCTGCATGTCGGCGACGGTGAGGCCGGCATAGTGGGCCACGACGACAACGCCGGTGCTCTGAAACACCTCGTTGAGCGTCGAGACGAGCTCACTTTTTGCCGCTCTGTCCACTGGGCTCTCTCCGGTTGGCGGGTCGGAAATCCTTCCCGCCGGCTGCACTTGCCGCCCGGACCGATCGAGGCGCTGGGCCGCGACCAGTCGAGCGACGTTCGCTAGCCCTGTCCCCCGGAGACGTGGGACGCGCCCACACCCCAGGCAAAAGGTTCGAACCGATCCCGCGCCGCAATCCGCGACCCGAAACCAGCCTTACCCGTCTATGCAGGCTTCTCACCGAAATTATGCCCGAAGAGGCGAGCCCCTTCCGGCACCTGCAGTCTCGGACAGGACGCATGGCCGGTTCGGGCCAGAGGTCTCCCTCCGGTCCGCCGGCCATGTTCCATCCCTCGGGATGGAATCTCTTTCGTCGAGATTCGGACGATGCTCCGATTCCCAACAGATTTTTGAGACACGAACAGGTCCCTTATACCCTGCGGCGCCATCTGCCAAGTGGAAAAGCGCGCGGGGCCTCATCCTGCTGCCCCATCCGCCGCGCCCGAACCCCGACCGGGCAATCGCCGCCGGGCAGAAGCAAACGACCGCCGGTCGGGCCGGCGGTCGTCGCAGGATCGTTATCGGCCGCGGCGATCAGGCGCCGAGCACCGACGAGGGATCGACCTTCACACCAGGCCCCATCGTCGAGGAGATGGCGACGCGCTGGATGTAGGTCCCCTTGGCGCCCGAGGGCTTGGCCTTGGCGACGGCATCCGCGAAGGCCTTGATGTTCTGCACGAGCTTGTCGGCGTCGAACGAAGCCTTGCCGATGCCGGCGTGCACGATGCCCGCCTTCTCGACGCGGAACTCCACCGCGCCGCCCTTGGCGGCCTTGACGGCGCCGGCGACGTCCATGCTCACCGTGCCGACCTTGGGGTTCGGCATCAGGCCGCGCGGGCCGAGCACCTTACCGAGACGACCGACGAGCGGCATCATGTCCGGAGTTGCGATGCAGCGGTCGAAGTCGATCGTGCCGCCGTTGACGGTCTCGAACAGGTCCTCAGCGCCCACCACGTCGGCACCGGCGGCCTTCGCCTCGTCAGCCTTGGCGCCGCGCGCAAAGACCGCCACGCGCACCGAGCGGCCAGAGCCGTTCGGCAGGTTGCAGACGCCGCGAACCATCTGGTCCGCGTGGCGCGGATCGACGCCGAGGTTCATCGCCACCTCGATCGTCTCGTCGAACTTCGCCTTGGCGCGCTCCTTGACGAGCTTCACCGCCTCGTCGATCGAGTAGAGCTTCTCGCGGTCGATACCCTCGCGGGCCGAGGCGATGCGCTTTCCGAGCTTAGCCATGTTCGCCCTCCTCAGCCCACGACCTCAAGGCCCATCGAACGGGCCGAGCCTTCGATCATCGACATGGCCGACTCGATGCTGTCGCAGTTCAGATCGGCCATCTTCTTGGTGGCAATCTCCTGAACCTGCGCCTTCGTCACCTTGCCGGCGAAGCCGCCGCGGCCCGGGGTCTTCGACGCGCTCGTGATGTTGGCCGCCTTCTTGAGGAAGTACGACACCGGCGGCTGCTTCATCTCGAAGGTGAAGGAGCGATCCTGATACACGGTGATGATCACCGGGATCGGCATGCCCTTCTCCATCTGCCCGGTCTTCGCGTTGAAGGCCTTGCAGAATTCCATGATGTTCAGGCCGCGCTGACCGAGCGCCGGACCGATCGGCGGGGACGGGTTGGCCGCGCCGGCCGGGACCTGAAGCTTCACGTAACCCGTGATCTTCTTCGCCATGATGGCTGCTCCCAAAGATCGCGGCCGCTCGGGCGCCTAACCCCGAGGACCGCAGGTTGCAGATCGCGGTGCGGCGCGTTGCTCCGGCTGGCGAACCGGCGAGCCTCCCGCGGTGGTTCCCCTTGCGGGGATTGCGCCGCGCCCTCGCAAGAGCGCGCGCGCATTCCTGAGCCGGACCGGGCGCATGGCACCCGACCGCGGCGCAAAAGGTCAGATCTTCTCGACCTGCCCGTATTCCAGCTCGACCGGCGTGGCGCGGCCGAAGATCGAGACCGCCACCTTGAGCCGGGCGCGCGACTCGTCGACTTCTTCGACGATGCCGCTGAACGAGGCGAAGGGCCCGTCGGACACACGCACCTGCTCGCCGATCTCGAAATGCATCGAGGGCTTCGGGCGTTCGACACCCTCGGCCACCTGCCCCTTGATGCGCTCGGCCTCGCGGTCCGGGATCGGCAGGGGCTTCGACTTGTCGGCACCGAGGAAGCCGGTGACCTTCGGGGTGTTCTTGATGAGGTGATAGATCTCGTCCGTCAGGTCGCACTTCACGAGCACGTAGCCGGGGAAGAACTTGCGCTCCGTGTCGACCTTGCGGCCGCGGCGCACCTCGACGACCTTCTCGGTCGGCACCAGGATCTCCTCGAACTTGTCCTCGAGGCCGCGCTGCGCGGCCTGGTCGCGCAGTGACTGCGCCACCTTGTTCTCGAAGTTCGAGTAGGCGTGGACGATATACCAGCGCTTCGCCATGAAAAGCCTCTCCTCAGCGCCCGATGCCGAGAACCACGCTCACGCCGAAGCGCAGCAGCTGGTCGGCGAGGAGGAAGAACAAGCTCGCCATGATGACCATGACGAACACCATGGCCGTCGTGACCATGGTCTCCTTGCGGGTAGGCCAGGTGACCTTCGCAGCCTCGTTGCGGACCTGCTGGATGAAATCGGCAGGATTCGTCTTCGCCATCATTCCCACGTTCGCGCCGGGCGCGATACGCTCCTTCGCCGCTTGGGGGCGCATGGCGCCCCCCGAATCGCACGCGGCGCGAGCCGTCATGGCTGTCGCGCCGCCTTAGCTTCGTCCGCTTATCTGGACCTTTCGCGGTGAAAGCGCAAATCGGTCCTTCTGTCCCGCTGGCAGGAGTGGAGGGACTCGAACCCCCAACCCCCGGTTTTGGAGACCGGTGCTCTAACCAGTTGAGCTACACTCCTAGCGGGACTGGCGGAGGCCCGAGGCCCCAGGCGCCCGACCTTGCTCCCGACGCCGGAGAACCGTGGTCGGGGGCGGCCGGAAGCGGCGTCACCGCCGCTCCCTATACATCATGGAGCCGGGATGTCGAGAGGCGACATCCCCTTATCCATTGCCTGATCGAACAACGATCGAGGCGCCTTACTCGATGATGGATGCGACGACGCCGGCGCCGACGGTGCGGCCGCCCTCGCGGATGGCGAAGCGCAGCTTCTCCTCCATGGCGATCGGCACGATCAGGTGCACTTCCATCGTCACGTTGTCGCCCGGCATCACCATCTCGGTGCCCTCGGGCAGGTGCACGACGCCCGTCACGTCCGTCGTCCGGAAGTAGAACTGCGGACGGTAGTTCGTGAAGAACGGCGTGTGGCGGCCGCCCTCCTCCTTCGTCAGGATGTAGGCCTCGGCCTTGAACTTCGTGTGCGGCTTCACCGACCCGGGCTTGCACAGCACCTGCCCGCGCTCCACATCCTCGCGCTTCGTGCCGCGCAGCAGCGCGCCGATGTTGT
The DNA here is from genome assembly GCF_030067675.1 of Chelatococcus albus. Lineage (GTDB taxonomy): Bacteria > Pseudomonadota > Alphaproteobacteria > Rhizobiales > Beijerinckiaceae > Chelatococcus_A > Chelatococcus_A albus. The sequence continues at coordinate 765,409 of NZ_JASJEV010000001.1, forward strand.
CGCCCGCCTGACCCTGGTCAAGCAGCTTGCGGAACATCTCGACGCCCGTCACCGTCGTCTTCTGCGTCGCACGCAGACCGACGATCTCCACTTCCTCGCCGACCTTGATCACGCCACGCTCGACGCGACCCGTCACCACCGTGCCGCGCCCCGAGATCGAGAACACGTCCTCGACCGGCATCAGGAACGGCTGGTCAACAGGGCGCTCCGGCTGCGGGATGTAGGCGTCCACCGCCTCCATCAGCTTCAGCACCGCGTCGTGCCCGATCTCCGGGTTGCGGTCCTCCAGCGCGCACAGCGCAGAGCCCTTCACGATCGGGATGTCGTCGCCGGGGAACTCGTACTTCGACAGAAGCTCCCGAACCTCAAGCTCCACAAGGTCCAGAAGCTCAGGATCGTCGACCATGTCCACCTTGTTCATGAACACGACAAGCGCCGGAACGCCCACCTGCCGCGCAAGCAGGATGTGCTCCCGCGTCTGCGGCATCGGCCCGTCCGCAGCCGACACCACCAAGATCGCCCCGTCCATCTGCGCCGCGCCCGTGATCATGTTCTTCACGTAGTCCGCGTGCCCGGGGCAGTCCACGTGCGCATAGTGCCGGTTCGCCGTCTCGTACTCCACATGCGCCGTCGAGATCGTGATGCCGCGCGCCTTCTCCTCAGGCGCCTTGTCGATCTGGTCATACGCCGTGAACGACGCACCACCCTTCTCGGCCAGAACCTTCGTGATCGCAGCCGTCAGAGACGTCTTGCCATGGTCAACGTGGCCAATCGTCCCGATGTTGCAGTGCGGCTTCGTCCGCTCAAACTTTTCCTTCGCCATCGATCGCGATCCCTGGCATCGATATGGGTGGTAAGGGAAAGCGGCCGGAAGCCGGCCGCTTGAAAACCGTGGGACCCTCTAGGAGGTTTCCCTTCGTTCTTCAAGAGCGGAGTTCCGCCCGTCCCGGCGAAATCCGCGCTTTGAAGAGCCGCCCCTTCCCGGAGAATGCCCCGCAGGATGCGGCGACATCACCGCCGCAGCGGCGGCGGGCGAACCGTCACGCGCCTCGCTCGATCGGAAGGAAGCTGGAGCGGGTGAAGGGAATCGAACCCTCGTCATCAGCTTGGAAGGCTGTTGCTCTACCATTGAGCTACACCCGCGCCCGCGGCAGTCCTTCGAGATGGTGGAGGGGGTTGGATTCGAACCAACGTAGGCGTAGCCAACGGATTTACAGTCCGTCCCCTTTAACCACTCGGGCACCCCTCCGTCACGCTCTCGGAAGATCTGCCGGGCGGCGAGCAAAGCCATGAAACCGAGCTTCGGACCGCTCGGCGCTCACGGCATTGGCAGCGCGGGCTTCTTATGGTGAGGGCGAGATGTGGTGTCAACCGAAAACCCGTCTGGCATCACAGGAACCGTCGTGCGACACGTTCGGCGTCGCGACAGGGGACGAAACGATGGTGCGAGACGACGGCCGCCCGGGCCACGGCAGGGACGGGAAGTTCGGCGGCAGAGGCGGCGCGAAGCGGCAGAAGCCCTTCGGCACACCGGCGCAGGCCGGCGAGGCGTGGCGGCGCGGGCGCCCCGCGGCGCCGGAGGCGCTCGACGTCGCGATTCTCTACGGCTGGCACCCGGTCTACGAAGCGCTCGCCAACGGCCGGCGCCACCCCCGGCGGCTGTTCGCGACCGAGAACGCCCTGCGCCGGCTGACGGACGCCCTTGGGACCCTGCCGATCGAAGCCGAGATCGTGAGACCCGACGAGATCGGCCGGCGGCTCGGTCCCGACGCCGTGCACCAGGGCCTCCTCCTCGAAGCCGATCCCCTGCCCTCGCCGACGCTCGAGACCCTGCCGCCGGACGCCCTCGTCCTGGTGCTTGACCAGATCACCGATCCGCACAACGTCGGGGCGATCACCCGCACGGCGGCCGCCTTCGGCGTGGACGCGATCGTGACGACGGCGCGACACAGCCCGGCCGCGACGGGGGTCATGGCGAAGTCTGCCTCCGGCGGCCTGGAGCACGTGCCTTTCGTCATCGTGCGCAATCTGGCCGAAGCCCTTCTCGCCCTGGGCGAACGCGGCTTCCAGAAGATCGGCCTTGATTCGGAGGGCCCGGCGCCGCTCGATGCCATTCCCCTGCGCCGCCCCCTGGCGCTGGTGCTGGGCGCGGAGGGCAAGGGCCTGCGGCAACTGACCCGCGAGCGGTGCGACAACCTCGCCCGGCTCGACATGCCGGGCGCGATCAAGAGCCTGAACGTCTCGAACGCCGCGGCGGTTTCGCTCTATGCGGTGACGATGCGCCTCGGCGCCCGGCCGCCGGCCTGAGCGCGGCGAGGCGTCTCGCTCACCGCACGCGGACGGTGACGATACGCAGCAGCGTCGGATCCGGCTCGCCTCCCTGCGGCGGCCTCCGCGCCTCGATGCTTCTGGGCGCCTCCGATGCGCGCCCCACGGCCTTGCCCACGCCTTCGATGACATAGAGCATCGGCGCGGCGACGGGCGCCGCCCGGATGCCGGCCGCGGAGGGCAGCGATGGCGGCTCGCTCGGAACGGGCGCGGGTTCCCGCGCGATCTCGACCGTGCTCACGAAGGGCCCACTGTCCCACCACCACGGCGCTCCGCGGAACAGGCGCCGCGGCAGATGTACGACGGGCCCTTGCCATCGCGCCGGGGTGACGGCGAGAAGCCCTCCCCGATTCGCGCCCGGCCCGCTCGCATGGCCTCCGCTCATCACGGGGATGCCGACGCCCTGCGCCGCCGCCGGGGGCGCCGACACGAGGTCCAGGCCGGCGACGGCGACGATGGCGGCGGCAAGGCCGGTCCCGGCCCAAGCAAGACTGCCCGTGCGCATGATGTTTCTCCGTCCCGTTCCGCTGCGCCTCCGCAAAGCCGAGTGTAGATCGCGCCGTCCCCGACGACGAGGCAAATCGCAGGTATCGCGGCGATGAAACGCTGCGCGAGAGACGTGCTTCGACTTTCGACTACAAGACGAATTGTCGAGCGACACGAAACCGAGGCTGACTTACTGTTCAGCCATTCCCTCACCCGTCTCCCGCGGGAGGAGGGTCCCGGTCCCGGAGAGGACCGGCACCAACAGAGCACGCAAGCCGCGCCGCCGCAGATGCGTTCGAGGCCCTTGATCGGGCCGGAGCGCGCCGGGCGGGGAAACGAAGCGACGGCCGTGCATCCCGGGCGACAACGACCCGGAGGGAACGGAAACAGGAAACGCCCAAGGAGAGCTCGCCATGAGCATGGCTACCGCGACACGGACGGACGTCGCTGTCCGTCCGATGAGCGCCGAGGAGAGGAAGGTCATTCTTGCCTCCTCGCTCGGCACCGTCTTCGAGTGGTACGACTTCTATCTGTACGGTTCGCTCGCCGTGATGATCGGAGCGCAGTTCTTCAGCGCCTTCGATGCCAGCACGCGCAACATCTTCGCCCTGCTCGCCTTCGCCGCGGGCTTCCTGGTGCGTCCTTTCGGGGCGCTGGTCTTCGGTCGGCTCGGAGATCTCGTCGGCCGCAAATACACCTTCCTCATCACCATCCTGATCATGGGCGTGTCGACCTTCGCGGTCGGCCTCCTGCCGAGCTATGCCTCCATCGGCTGGATCGCTCCCGTGGTGCTCATCGCGCTGCGCATGCTGCAGGGCCTCGCGCTCGGCGGCGAATACGGCGGTGCCGCGGTCTATGTCGCCGAACACGCGCCCGTCGGACGCCGCGGCTTCTACACGAGCTGGATTCAGACCACCGCGACGCTCGGCCTCCTGCTGTCTCTAGTCGTCATCCTGACGATCCGCATCTATCTGGGCGAACAGTCCTTCGCGCAGTGGGGCTGGCGCATTCCCTTCCTGCTCTCGGTCTTCCTGCTCGCCATCTCGGTCTGGATCCGGCTGCAGATGCAGGAATCGCCGGCCTTCCGCAAGATGAAGGAAGAGGGTGCTCAGTCGAAGGCGCCGCTCACCGAAGCCTTCGGCCAGTGGAAGAATCTCAAGGTCGTGATCTTCGCCCTGCTCGGCCTCGTCGCCGGCCAGGCCGTGGTCTGGTACACGGGCCAGTTCTACGCCCTGTTCTTCCTGCAGGCGATCCTCAAGGTCGACCTGTTCACGGCCAACGTCCTCATCGCCTGGTCGCTCATCCTCGGCACCGGCGGGTTCATCGTCTTCGGCTCGCTCTCCGATCGCATCGGGCGCAAGCCGGTGATCCTGGCGGGCTGCCTCATCGCGGCGCTGACCTACTTCCCGCTCTTCAACCAGATGACGAAGATCGCCAATCCCGGTCTGGCGGCAGCGCTCGAGACGGTGAAGGTGCAGGTCTCGGCCGATCCCGCCACCTGCGGCTCGGTGTTCGATCCGGTCGGCATCCGCAGCTTCACGGCGCCCTGCGACACGAGCCGTGTTGCACTCGCCCGCGCGGCCATCAAGTACGAGCTTGTCTCCGCTCCCGCCGGCGCGCCGACGAAGGTGACGGTGAACGGCAAGGAAGTGGCCGTCGACAAGGACTTCGCCAAGACCATCGTCGCAGCGGCGCAGGAGGCGGGCTACCCGAAGGCGGGCGACGCCAATATCGTCAAGCTCAACGGCTTCTTCGAGGCTCTCGCGAGCAGCAAGGCCCTCGCACTCATCGCCATCCTGACGCTGCTCGTGATCTACGTCACGATGGTGTACGGCCCGATCGCAGCGGCTCTGGTCGAGTTCTTCCCGACCCGCATCCGCTACACGGCCATGTCGCTGCCCTACCACATCGGCAACGGCTGGTTCGGCGGCTTCCTGCCCCCGACGGCCTTCGCCATGGTGGCCTCGACGGGCGACATCTACTACGGCCTGTGGTACCCGATCGTGATCGCCCTCGGCACCTTCGTCATCGGCCTGCTCTTCGTGCCCGAAACGAAGGACCGCGACATCTACGACTACAAGGGCGCGTGACGAACAGCGTCCCGGTCGCTCCCCGACCCTCGAAAGCCCCGCCCCGGCGGGGCTTTCTGCATTCGGCCCGCGGCCGGCGGTGCTGCGCTCGCCCGCCGCCTCCTCAGTACCGGCACACGGTCACCCGCCGCACGCGCCAGCCGAGATCGTCGACCCAGACGCGGCGCGGCGCGCGGTAGCAGTAGCGCCCGTGGTAACGCGCCTGCGAGGCGATGATCGCCCCGACGGAGCCGATGATGCCGGCCGCGATGGCGCCGCCGTCGTAGTACGGATAGTCGTAGTAATAATATGGCTTTCCGTAATAATACGGCCTGTAACCGTAACTGTAATAGTACGGCCTGTAACCGTAGCTATAATAATATGGCCTGTATCCGTAATAAGTCCTCCATCCGTACCAATGGCGATGGGGATACCAGCCGCCGAAATACCCGCCTCCATAGTAGCCGTGGCGCCCATGAAAGGCTTGGGCTGGTTCCGATGCCGCAAGGAGCGTTCCGGTCACCGTGGCGAGCGCCAGGGCGATGGTCAGAACCTTTCCGTTTAGAGCGAAGCGTTTCATAGCGCTTCCCTCCCTGCCGTAGCGTCATTGCCATTATAACGCAGCTGGAGGGCGGGAGTTGCAACGCATCACCGGAAGGCTCGCGCGCAATCGTCACACCTGCCGGGATGGCGGCGTCCCGCCGGCATGGCCGACGTCAGCGGCGCACGATGGAGGGATGCGGCGGCCAGAACGACGAAAGCCCCGCCGAAGCGGGGCTTTCCCGGATATTCGGGATCAATGGATCTCGCCGGTCGGCGATCAGTCGCAGACGGTCACGCGGCGCGTACGCCAGCCCCAGCCATCCACCCAGACACGGCGATACTTGGTGAAGCACGCCGGAACGTCGTCGTCGTAGTAGTAGGCGGGGCCGTAGCCGTAGTAGGCCGGACGCGGGCCGTAGTCATAATAATACCCCGGCGCCGGATAGGCGTATGCCGGACGCGCGGCACCGGCAGCAAGAGCGCCGAGTGCCAGGCCACCGATCACGCCCGCGGCCACCGCGCCACCGCTGTACCGGTTGCGCGCCTCGGCTTCCGTCGAGGCGACGGAGAGCGTGCCGGCGACCGTGAGAACGGCAAGCGCCGTGGCAACCGTCTTCTTCGACAGGTTGGAGGTGAACATGGTTTGCCTCCTCGTCCAATTCCTTGCCCGTGGTTGGTGCCGCGCACGCCCCTCGAGCCTTCGACTCCTGATTAGCGTCCCCAGCCTGAACGCCGGATGAACCCTGTTCCCCGACGTCCCACGGGGGGGGGGGCGAGCAGCATCCTCATCGCGAGTTGCGGCAAGAATACGCTCCGACGCACCCGCCCGTCGGTTTCTCATGGGGATAACGCACCAGGAACCCTGTCGTTCCCTCCAGGCCGCCGGCGCCGACAGCCTCTCAGTTGCAGAGCGTCACGTTACGCACGACCCACCCCCGTCCCTCGAGGAATACCTTCTGGCGCATGCGCAGGCAGGAGGAAGCGTCCGGAGCCCTGGTGGTCGCCTGGACGGACTGCTGTTCGGGAACAGTCCCCGAAGGCGCCGACAGGTCCTTGTCCGCGATCACCACGTCCCGCTTGCCGATGTGACTGGAGGCGGCCTGCGCGCCGACGCCTGCAGGCATGGCGATCGCGGCGAGCCTGGCCGCACAGACGAGGGCTCTGATGGTTATCGGCGTCATCGCTCGTCACCTCCCCGGAACGGCACATGCGGCCGCTTACCGGAGCACCATGGTCCCGGTCGTGGTGTCCCGATGTGCGCCGCCGCACGCGGCCCGTCATCCCCCGAAAGGGGGGAGGTGACGGGTCAGGCCGGCGCTCGCGCCGGCAACGAGCGAGGTGCCAGATGACGGGTGGGCGGAGAGCTCCGGGCGACCGGCGGGAGGAGCCGGATCACCGGCAGGCCCGGCCGGGCTCCGGTCCAACCGGCGCCACGGCGGACAAGGGCAGCCTGCGGGCTGGGGCCCCTGACCTCATGCCCGCATCGGGGCGGCGAACAATAATCCTGGCTCGATCGCAGAAAGGTTGGTTCGCGCGCAATGGAAGGATGACGCGACCGCTCAGCCATGCATGACCGATTCTAGGCCTTCTTCAGGAATTCGGTCTTCAGAACCAATCCCTTGACCTTCTCGGCGTTGCATTCGATTTCGCCTTCCGCGTCGGTGAGGCGGATATTCTTGATAAGCGTGCCGCGCTTCAGCGTGACGGATGTGCCCTTCACCTTCAGGTCCTTGATGAGCGTGACCGAGTCACCGTCCTTCAGGGGGTTGCCGTTGCAGTCCCTCACATTCGTCATCCCATTTCCCCTCTTCGTCCAAGGTCTGGTCTGCCGGCCGCAGGATTTGGCGCATCACCCGGCATCGGGAATGGCGAGCTGTCTCACAGCAGTGTGGCGGGGCGTGCCCGTGACGCCTCCTCCCGGAAACCGCACCGCAAACGAGAAGCCCACCAGGTCGGCGGATTGAAGTCGACCTGGCGGGCTTGAGCGGTCCGAGACATGGGTGACAGGACGTACCGGACACATGGGTGACACTTCCCCCAGGCGCGCCTGGGGGAAGT
>NZ_JASJEV010000020.1 GCF_030067675.1 Chelatococcus albus
GGCTGCGCTTCATGTCCTGGTCCTCTCAGTGGGCCAGAACGAACTTCAATCCGGATTAGATCGCAGGGGCAACGTCAGAAGAGATGGCCCCGCACATCAGTGCCCAACCGGCGGGTTCCTCCTCCCTAGCCAAACAGGCCAAGCCAGTCAGGCGGCGAAGACGTGCGCGCCGCTGTCGGCGGGACCGACGAGAGCACGGAAGCCCGAGAACAGTTCGCGCCCCACGCCCGCATGCGCCTCAGCGAGGTCGGCGGTGGCAGCCGTGCGCGCTGCGAGTTCGGCGGGATCGACGAGGACGTCGAGCCGCCCCGCGGCGGCGTCGAGGCGGACAATGTCCCCATCGCGGATGCGCGCGATGGCGCCGCCCACCGCCGCTTCGGGCGTGACATGGATCGCTGCCGGCACCTTGCCCGAGGCGCCCGACAGGCGCCCGTCGGTCACAAGGGCGACACGCTGGCCGCGGTCCTGCAGGACGCCGAGGGGCGGCATGAGCTTGTGCAGCTCCGGCATGCCGTTCGCCTTCGGCCCCTGGAAGCGGACGACCGCGACGAAGTCGCCCGTGAGCTCGCCGGCCTTGAAGGCCGCCTGAAGGGCCTCCTGGCTGTGGAAGACGCGTGCGGGCCCTTCGATCACGTGGCGCTCGGGGGCGACGGCGGAGGTCTTGATGACGGCGCGGCCGAGCGGGCCGTCGAGCACGCGCAGGCCGCCCGTCGGCTGGAAGGGCTGCCCGCAGCCGCGCAGCACGCTTTCGTCCCCGCTGCGGTTGGCCCCCTCGCGCCAGTGCAATTGCCCGCAGCCGTCGACCGGCTCGACGACATAGCCGTCGAGGCCGGTACCCCAGACGGTCGTCACGTCGCGGTGCAGGAGGCCTGCGGCAAGAAGCTCGCGAATGAGGAAGCCCATGCCGCCGGCGGCGTGGAAATGGTTCACGTCCGCCTTGCCGTTCGGATAGATGCGGCACAGGAGAGGCACGACCTCGGCGAGATCCGAGAAGTCGTCCCAGGTGAGGCTGATACCAGCGGCCGCCGCCATGGCGATCAGGTGGAGCGTGTGATTGGTCGAGCCGCCGGTCGCGTGCAGGCCGACGACGCCGTTGACGATGGTGCGCTCGTCCACCAGCCGCCCGATGGGCGTATATTCGTTGCCTTGCGCCGTGATGGCGAGGGCGCGCTGAGTCGCGGCGCGTGTGAGGGCGTCGCGCAGGGTGGTGCCCGGATTGACGCAGGACGCACCGGGCAGGTGCAGGCCCATGATCTCCATGAGCATCTGGTTCGAGTTCGCCGTGCCGTAGAACGTGCAGGTGCCCGGCCCGTGGTAGGACTGCGCCTCGGCCTCGAGCAGGGCATCGCGCCCCACCTTGCCCTCGGCGTGGAGCTGCCGGATGCGGGCCTTCTCGTCGTTGGGCAGGCCGGAGGTCATGGGCCCGGCCGGCACGAAGACGGCGGGCAGATGGCCGAAGGAGAGGGCGCCGATGAGGAGGCCGGGGACGATCTTGTCGCACACCCCGAGATAGAGCGCGGCGTCGAACATCTGGTGCGACAGGGCGATGGCGGTGGCCATGGCGATGACGTCGCGCGAGAAGAGCGACAGCTCCATGCCGGCCTCGCCCTGGGTGATGCCGTCGCACATCGCGGGCACGCCGCCGGCGACCTGGGCGACGGCGCCCGCCTCGCGCGCTGCGGCGCGGATCACGTCCGGAAAGCGTTCGAAGGGCTGATGCGCCGAGAGCATGTCGTTGTAGGCCGTGACGATGGCGAGGTTCGGCACGACACCCTCGCGCAGCGCAGCCTTGTCACCGGGAGCGCAGGCGGCAAAGCCGTGCGCGAGATTGGCGCAGCCGAGCCGGCGGCGGCGCGGTGCCGCGTCGGCGGCGGCCGCAATGCGCGCGAGGTAGCGGGCGCGGCTGTCGTGGCTGCGCCGCGCGATGCGCTCCGTCACCTCGGCGATACGGCTGTGAAGGGTCATGGTGGATCTCCAGCTTCGGCCGGAGCTTAGGGCGTCGACCGCGGTGGCGGCAATGCAACCACCTGGGGCGGTGGTCGCATCGGCTGCGGCCCGGCGGCGCGAAAAAGACGCTCGCAGCGCGCCGTAGGCAGTCCCGTCGCCGCCGGCTTCGTACTATAATTGTCAAAGCACCGGCCGCTCGGTCCGTCACGGGACGATGGCGGCATGCCATGCTTGCCACCTTCGGGGCGCGGACCGTCAGGCCCGGACGAGGGAGGCGTGCCATGGCTATTGCGATCACACTGGCCCAGTATCTGGGCAAACAGGGCATCTCCTACGACATCCTGGAACATCCGCGCACCCAGACGTCGGCGCGCACCGCCGAGGCCTGCCACGTGCCCGGGGACCGGTTGGCGAAGGGCGTCGTGCTGAAGGGCGAGAACGACTATGTCCTCGCCGTCCTGCCCGCGTCCTGCCACATCTCCTTCTCGGAGCTCCGCGCCCTCCTGGGCGAAGATGTGCGGATGGTGGACGAACCCGAGATGGGCATGCTGTTCCGCGACTGCGAGCAGGGCGCCGTGCCGGCGATCGGCGCGGCCTACGGGCTCCGTGTCGTGATGGATGACAGCCTGGCCAACGAGCCCGAGGTCTTCATCGAAGGTGGCGACCACTCGAGCATCGTGCGCCTGACCGGCGCCAGCTTCAACAAGCTGATGGCGGATGCCCGGCACGGGCGATTCGCGGCCCACATGTAAGCAATGCGGCGCGGCGGGCGGCTCGCCCGTCGCGCCTTCTCCGGATGTCTCGAGCCGAGCTCCCTGCCATTGCCGCGGCGAAGCAAGGGAAACCTGTCACTCTGGCGGCGCGAGCGGGCGCGGTGCCTGTCGCTCGCATGGACGCTCGCACAATTGCCGCTAATCTCTCCCGGCGAGGCCGGCCTTCGGCCGTGTGATCATCGTTGAGGAGAGATCGACGCAATGACTGGACTCTTCACCCGCCGCGACATCGCCCGCCTCGGTCTCGGCTTCAGCGCGGCGGCCGTCCTCGGCCGCCCGGCACTCGCGCAGGGCCCCGCCTTCTTCCGCATCGGCACCGGCGGCACGGCTGGCACGTATTATCCGGTTGGGGGGCTTATCGCCAATGCCGTCTCCAACCCGCCGAACCTCGTTGTCACGGCCCAGGCGGCGAACGGCTCGGTGGCGAACGTCAACGCCATCGCTTCGGGGGCGCTCGAATCCGGCTTCAGCCAGTCCGACGTGGCCTTCTGGGCCCACACGGGCACCGGCCTCTTCGAAGGCAAGGGCAAGGTGGATGACCTGCGCCTCCTCGCCAATCTCTATCCCGAGAGCATCCACCTCGTCGTGTCGAAGGCGGCCAACATCAAGTCGGTCGCCGATCTCAAGGGCAAGCGCGTGTCGCTCGACGAGCCGGGCTCGGGCACGCTGGTCGACTCCAAGATCATCCTCGCAGGCTGGGGGCTGAGCGAGAAGGACGTGAAGGCCGACTATCTCAAGCCCAACCAGGCGGCCGAGAAGATGCGCGACGGCGGCATGGACGCCTTCTTCTTCGTGGGCGGCTATCCGACGAGCGCCATCACCGAGCTCGCGGCCACGAGCTCGGGCATCGACCTCGTGCCGATCGACGGGCCGCAGGCCGACGAGATCCGCAAGAAACACGCCTTCTTCGCTGCCGACGAGATCCCGGCGGGCACCTACAAGGGCGTGGGCGCCACGAAGACGCTGGCGGTCGGAGCGCAGTGGGTCACGTCCGCCAAGGTGCCCGACGCCGTCGTCTACGAGATCGTCAAGGGCCTGTGGAGCGACAAGACGCGCGCGGCGCTCGATGCCGGCCACGCCAAGGGCAAGTTCATCCGCAAGGAGACGGCGCTCGCCGGCGTGGGCATCCCCGTTCATCCCGGGGCCGAGAAGTTCTACAAGGAAGCGGGCCTCCTGAAGTAAGGACAGGCCCATTCTCGTCTCCTCCGCCCCCGTCCGGTCGCCGGGTGGGGGCGTTCCTTGTCGTTTCGCTCAGGCCGCCCCCCATGACGGACAAGCCGCTGCCCGCCGATCTTGCCACGATCCCGGATCCGCAGTCACTCGAGGAGAAGTTCGATCCGGAGATGCGCTTCCGGCCGCTCCTGCCGGGCACGGCCTGGCTCGTGGCGGGGCTGCTCCTCGCGCTCTCCTCATTCCACTACTACACCGCGGGCTTCGGGCTTCTGCGCGAGACGACGCACCGCGGCATCCACATGGCCTTCGTCATCGGCCTGATCTTCCTCGTCTTTACGGCGCGGCAGGCGGACCGGGACAGGCTCGTGCCGGCGAGCTGGTACCGGCCCGGCGGCATTTCGCTCGTGGACTGGGCGCTCGCGGTCGCGGCGGCTGGCGCGAGCCTTTATGTCCCGTGGATCTTCGAGGATCTCGCCTTCCGCATCGGCAATCCCTCGCCCCTGGACGTCGCCATGGGGACGACGCTCATCGTCGTGCTGCTCGAGGCGACGCGTCGCGGCGTCGGCTGGCCGCTGCCCGTGATCGCCATCGGCTTGATGCTCTATGCCTATTTCGGCCCGTCGATGCCCGGCATCTTCAAGCATCCGGGGGCCTCGTGGGCGAATATCGTCAACCATCTCTACCTGACGAGCCAGGGCATCTACGGCGTGGCGCTGGGGGTGGTTGCAACCTACGTGTTCCACTACGTCCTCTTCGGCGTGCTGGCGACGCGCATCGGGCTCGGCAAGCTCTTCATCGACCTCGCGTCCTGCCTCGCCGGCCGCTATGCCGGCGGCCCGGCAAAGGTGTCGATCTTCGGCTCGGCGCTGTTCGGCATGATCTCGGGCTCGTCCATCGCCAATACGGTGACGGTCGGCTCGCTGACGATCCCGGCCATGATCCGCCTCGGCTACCCGCGCCACTTCGCGGCGGCGGTGGAATCGACGGCCTCGACCGGCGGGCAGATCACGCCGCCCATCATGGGCGCGGCCGCCTTCCTCATGGTCGAGTTCCTGGGCATCTCCTACACGAGCGTCATCCTCGCTGCCGTCGTGCCGGCCCTCATGCACTTCTTCGGCGTCTTCATGCAGGTGCATTTCGAGGCGAAGCGCTCGGGGATGCGCGGCATGCGTGCCGAAGAACTGCCGAACCCGGTGGCGGTGCTGCGCGAGGGCTGGCAGTCGCTCATGCCGCTCGGCGCCCTGCTGCTCGTGCTGTTCTCCGGCTTTACGCCCTATCTCGCCGCCTTCTGGGGCATCACGGCCTGCATCCTCGTCGGCGTCGTGCGCGTTCCGGCCGTGACCATCGGCTTCTTCGCCGTGCTCTGCCTCGCGGTTGCCGCGGGCGTGCTCACCGCACTCGCCGTCACCGTCCCGCTGCTTCTCGTGGTCGCGGCCTTCGCCGTTCGAGCCTGGCTCTCGGACGACGAGAACAAGGCACGCGTCATCGATCTGATCGACGCCTTCGTCGTCGGAGCGAAATATGCGATCTCCGTAGGCGCGGCGGCGGCAACTGTGGGCATCATCGTCGGCGTCGTCACCCTCACCGGCGTCGGCTTCAAGATCTCCTTCATCGTCACGACGCTGGCCGCGCAGATGGGCGAGGCGGTGCTTGCCGTGCTGCCCGGCGGGCTCCTGGAGCCGAAGAGCCTCACCCTGTTCTTCACACTCCTCATGACGGCCATCGTCTGCATTCTCCTCGGCTGCGGCGTGCCGACGACGGCCAACTACATCATCATGGTGACGGTCGCGGCGCCGACGCTCGGCATGCTGGGCGTGGTGCCAATCGTGGCGCATTTCTTCGTCTTCTATTACGGGGTGCTCGCCGACATCACCCCGCCGGTGGCGCTCGCGGCCTATGCGGGGGCGAGCATGGCCGGGGCTGACCCGTTCAGAACGGGCAACACGGCATTCCGGCTGGCTCTCGGCAAGGTGCTGGTGCCTTTCGTCTTCGTCTATGGCCCGGCTATGCTCATCGTCACGCCCGGCTTCACCTGGGCCGACTTCCTCGTCACGACCTTTGGCTGCGTTGCCGGCATCACGCTGCTGTCCGCCGCCTTCGCCGGCTATGCGCTGGCGCCGCTCGCCGGCTGGGAGCGCTGGCTCATCGGCATTGCCGCCCTGCCCACGGTCGCGCCCGGCCTGATGTCGACGCTCGCCGGCCTCGCCATGGCGAGCCCCGTCGCCGTGCGGCAGGTCCTCGCGGCGCGCACGATGCGGCCCTCACCGTCCATGGCGTGAGGGCCGCCGTCAGGCGGCGACGGAGGCCGGCGCGAGCTGCTCGCGCAGGTGACTTGCGAGGCGCCGGGCCGCGAGCGGCGCGGCCTTGGCCGTGAGGAGCCCGATGCCGACGTCGTGCAGCGGCGGCAGGCCCTCGGCCTCGCCGATGATGCGCAACTGCTCTGCAGGGATGGCGCTCTCCACGAGCGCCGTGACGCCCAGCCCCGTCCGGACAGCGAGCAGGATGCCCTGGGTCGAGGAGGAGGTATAGGCGACCCGCCACGCGCGGCCGACCCGGTTGAGCGCATCGAGGATGTCGGGACGGCAGCGGCAGCCCTCAGGGAAGAGCGCCAGCGGCAAGACCTCCTGAAGCTCCGGGCGATGGCCGCGAGCGGCGACCCACAGCACGGGCTCCCGGCGCAGCAGCTCGCCGAGCGGCCGCGCCGCATCGCGCGTGACCACCGCCACATCGAGCTCGCCCGCACCGACGAGCGCTTCGAGGCGATAGGACAGTTCGCAGCGCACCTCGAGCTCGACGCGCGGATGGGCGAGGACGAAACGCGAGATGAGCGGCTGGAGAAAGGCGTCGAGATAGTCGTCCGGGATGCCGAGCCGCACGCGCCCCGATGCCGCCGGCCCGCCCATCTCCACCATCGCGGCGTCGGCGATGGCGAGCATGCGCCGCGCATGGCCGACGAGCCGCTCGCCCGCGTCCGTGAGGCGTACGCCGCGCCGGTCGCGTTCCAGGAGCCGGTGACTGACCCGCCGCTCGAGCTCGGCGATGCGCAGCGACACAGCCGACTGCGAGCGACCGAGGCGCGCCGCGGCGGCGGTGAAGCTGCCCGCATCGACGACCGCCACGAGCATGGCGAGGGCTTCGAGATCGAGCGGCGGGCGTATCATCAGAACATCCAATGGATTCATTGAAAGCATATGTTATTCGGATATCACGGCCTGTGCTACGTCGGCGCGATCCTCGCCGCCGGGCCGATTGCCATGACCACTGCATCCTTCTCCCGACGCGAGGCCGAGCGGGCCTGGCCTGCCTTCGCGGGCCTTCTCGTGGGCGGTGTTGCCGTTGCCTTCGCCTCCATCCTCGTTCGTTTCAGTGAGGTGGGCTTCGGCGCGACCGGTTTCTGGCGGATGGTCTTCGCCCTGCCGGCGCTGGCGCTCTGGGCCCGGCTGGAGCCGGCCTCCGCATCCGCGTCGACGGCCGACGGGGGGCTGCGCGCCTCTCAGGCCATGGTGCTCGCCGGCGTCGCCTTCGCCATCGACATGGTCCTCTACAACGCGGCGCTGTCGCTCACCTCGGTGGCGAACGCGGTGATCCTGGTCAATCTCGCGCCGCTCGGCCTGGTGCTGGCGGCCTGGCTGTCCATGGGCGAGCGCTCGGACCGGCGCACCCTCGGGGGGCTTGCGCTCGCCTTCCTGGGGGCCTGTCTCCTCGTGGGGCGCGGCGGACCGGGCAACGGCGGCGCGCTCACCGGCGATGCGCTGGCGGTCGCGGCTGCCGCGGCCTACGGCGCCTATCTCTTCTGGGTCAAGGAGGCGCGGACGGAGAGCGGGTCGGGGCGTGTCGGCCTCGTGTCCTCGGCGGTTGCCGCCCTTGCATGCCTTGTGGTCGCTCTGCTCAGGGGCGAGACGCTCCTGCCGGGAACGACGGACGGATGGCTCGTGCTCGCTGCTCTCGGCGTCGGCTGTCACGCCTTCGGGCAGGGGCTGATGACCGTAGCCCTCGGGCGCCTGCCGGCCGCGGTCACATCGCTCGTCATCTTCCTGCAACCCGCCGTCACCGTATTGGCAGCCTGGCTGATCTTCGCGGAGGTGCCGACGGTGATGCAGTGGATCGGCGGGGTGCTCGTCATGACCGCCGTGGCGGGCGTGCGCCTGAAGCGGTGATGACAACGGCGGGGGGAAACGGAGGCGCTTGACGCCCGGTAACTTTCGTCACATAGGGAGAATGAACGTTCATTCTCGCCTGCTCCATGAAACAGGACGCCACTTCCCCGCTTGCCGGCGAGCCCGGCGTCGACCGCCGCGCCCGCATTCTCGATGCGGCCGAACGTTGTTTCGTGCGCAGCGGCTTCCATCGCACGACGATGCAGGACGTTGCGGCAGAGGCCGGCATGAGCCCCGGCAACCTCTACCGCTACTTTCCGTCGAAGGATGCGATCGTGGAGGGGCTGGCGGAGCGGGACCGCTGCGAGATGGCTGCGGACTTCGCGGCGATCGCCCATGCCGACGATTTCATGACGACGTTCCGGGCGTTGGGGCGCAAGCATTTCCAGGACGAGCCGCGCGGCAAGGCGATCCTCTGCCTTGAGATCTGGGCCGAGGCCACGCGCAACGCCACGATGGGCGAGATCACGCGGACCTTCGAACGCGAGGTCATGGGGCGCCTCGCGGCCCTCATCGAGGAAGCGCAGGGCCGTGGCGAGATCCCGTGCCAGGTCGATGCGCACGGCATCGCGGTGATCATCTGCACGCTGGGTGACGGGCTGTTCGTGCGGCGCGCCATTCTGCCGGACTTTGATGCCGAGGAGGAGGTCGGGCGGGTCCTGCACCTCATCGGCGCCCTGCTGAAGGGCGAGGCGAGTTTGGGTGAAGCGAATTTGCAACACGAACGTTGCGACGCGGAGGCGTCATCATGAAGGGCAGTCGAATTGCCGCGGCCGTCATCGTCGTGGCCGCCGCCGCGTGGATCGGTTCAGGCGTGATCGGCAAGGACGAGCGCAGGGCAGCCGAGGTGACGGCGGCGCTGCAGAAGAAGGAGGCGGAGGCCCCGCGCTTCCGCGTTTCGGTCGTGCCGGCCAAGGTCGAGATGCACGCCCGCCGCGTGGTCGTCTCCGGACGCACGGAGGCGGACAAGCGCGCCACTGCCGTCGCGCGCGCCCCCGGCGTCATCGTCGACCTCAAGGTGCGCCGCGGCGCGGTCGTCAAGACCGGCGACGTGGTCGCCGTGCTCTCCGACGAGGCGCGCGAGGCGATGGTCACTCAGGCCGAGGCCAAGCTCGAGCAACGCAAGATCGAGCTCAAGGCCAAGCTCAAGCTCATCGAAACAGGCAATTACCCCTCGATCAACAAGCCCCAGCTCGAGGCCGAGCTGCGCGCTGCCGAGGCGAGCCTCGCGCAGGCCGAGGCCGAGCGCGACAAGAGCCAGGTGCGCGCCCCGATCGATGGCATCGTCAACTCCGTTCCGGTCGAGAACGGCCAGGCGCTGCAGCCGGGAGCGAATGTCGCGGAGATCATTGCCCTCGATCCGATGCTCGCTGTCGTCGAGATCGCCGAGCGGCAGCTCGGCGGCGTCAGGGTTGGCGACTCGGCCACCGTCAAGCTCGTCACCGGGCAGAAGGCGGAGGGCCGGGTGCGCTTCATCGCGCCGACGGCGAGCGCCCAGACGCGCACCTATCGGGTGGACGTCGCGCTCAACAATCCGGACCTCTCCATCGCCGACGGCGTGACCTGCGAGGTCGCGCTGCGCCTCGCGCCCGCCGAGGCGGCGCGCGTGCCGCGTTCGGCGCTCACCTTCTCCGGCGAGGGCAAGCTCGGCGTGCGCACCGTCGGCAGCGACGGGAAGGTCGCCTTCGTGCCGGTCTCCATCGTCGAGGACAGCCTCGATCAGCTCTGGCTCGCCGGCGTCGCCGACGGCGCCAAGGTGATCGTCCAGGGCCAGGATTTCGTCAAGGAAGGCGAGCTCGTGGAGCCTGTCGCCGCGGGCAGCACCGCCTGACCGCGGCGAGAGCGCGCATGGTCCGATCTGCATTCGGTCGGAGCGCACGTCCTGCCTGTTGAGAATTGAAGCATGTTCCGCTGGTGCCGGCTTCGGGTCCGCCCGCTCCGGCGCCCACTGCGGCGAAAATGCTGCCAGCCGAGAGCCGAGCGTCATGGCCAATCCCGTCGACTACGCGATCTCGCACGCGCGCCTCACCATCGCCACGCTCCTCTTCCTGCTCATTGCGGGCTTCTCGGCCTACGTGTCGATCCCGAAGGAATCCGAGCCGGATGTCCGCGTGCCGATCATTTACGTCAACGTCACGCAGCGCGGCATCAGCCCGGAGGATGCCGAGCGGCTGATCCTGCGTCCCATGGAGACGCAGCTGAAATCGGTCGCCAACATCAAGGAAATGCGCTCGGCCGCCTATGAGGGGGGCGGCTACGTGCTCGTGGAGTTCGAGGCGGGCTTCGATTCCGCCAAGGCGCTGGCCGACGTGCGCGCCAAGGTGGACGACGCCAAGAGCGACCTGCCGCGCGATGCCGACGAGCCGAAGGTGCAGGAGGTCAATCTCTCCCTCTTCCCGGTTCTGGTGGTGACGCTCGGGGGAGACGTGCCGGAGCGCACGCTGCTGCGCCTTGCCCGCCAGAGCGAGACGGCGATCGAGCAGGTCCCCGGCGTGCTGTCCGCCGACCTGCGCGGCGCGCGCGACGAGGCGGTGGAGATCATCGCCGAGCCGATGCTGATGAAGAGCTACGGCATTTCGCTCGACCAGCTCGTCAATTCCTTTGCCGCGGGCAACAGCCTCGTTGCTGCCGGCGCGCTGGAGAGCGCCTCCGGCCGTTTCGCGGTCAAGGTGCCGTCGCTTATCGAACGGCCGGAGGACGTCCTGAAATTTCCCGTGGCGGCGACGGGCGCGGCCGCGGTGACGCTCGGCGACGTCGCCGAAGTACGCCCGACCTTCAAGGACGCGACGTCGATCACGCGCATCAACGGCAAGCCGGCGATCGCCATCGAGGTGGTCAAGCGCACGGGTGCGAACCTCATCGAGACAGTCGACAACGTGAAGAAGGTGGTCGGCGAGCTGCAGCGAACCTGGCCAGCGACGGTGCGGGTCACCTTCACGCAGGACAAGTCGAAGGACATCCGCTCGATGCTGCACGAGCTGCAGAACAGCGTCATCACCGCCGTTCTGCTCGTCATCGTCATCATGCTCGTCGTGCTCGGGGCTCGCGCCTCGATCTTCATCGGCATCGCCATTCCCGCCTCGTTCCTTGCCGGCATCCTCGGGCTGCAGCTTGCGGGGCTGACGGTCAACATCGTCGTCCTCTTCTCGCTCATCCTGGCGGTGGGCATGCTGGTCGACGATGCCATCATCGTTTCCGAATTCGCCGAGCGCCGCATGTCCGAGGGCATGCCGGCGCCGCAGGCCTATTCGCTTGCCGCCAAGCGCATGGCCGGGCCCGTCATCGCCGCCACGGCGACGCGGGTTGCCGCCTTCTCGCCGCTGATGTTCTGGCCGGGCATCGTCGGCGAGTTCATGAAGTACATGCCGCTGACTCTGATCGCGACGCTGTCGGCCTCGCTGATCGTCGCCCTGTTCTTCACGCCGACGCTCGGCGCCATGCTGGGGCGCGCGAGCCACGTGCAGGACGAGCGCATGGCCGAGCGCGGCCCCTACATGCGCACGGTCCGCCTGGCGCTGAAACATCCCTTCGCCACGCTCGGCCTGTCGGTGCTGCTGCTCGTCGGCGTCATCCAGGCCTACGGCCGCCTCGGCAATGGGGTGGAGTTCTTCCCCGACGTCGAGCCGGAATTCGCCCTGGTGCAGGTGCGCGCCCGCGGCAACCTGTCGATCGCGGAGAAGGACCGGCTTGTGCGCCAGGTCGAGGAAAGGCTCCTCGGCATGAAGGAGCTCGAGACCATCTACGCGCGCTCCGGCGAAGGCCAGCGCGGCTCCACGGAGGTGACCGAGGACACCATCGGCACCATCCAGTTCGAGTTCGTCGACTGGCGCGAGCGGCGCAAGTCCTCCGTCATCATGGACGAGATCCGCGCCAAGACGCAGGACATCCCCGGCGTCATCATCGAGGTGACGAAGCCGAAGGCGGGCCCGCCGACGGGCAAGCCCGTCACGATCCAGATCGCCTCGATCGATCCCGATCTTCTCTTCCCGGCGGCGCGCAAGGCGGCGGCCCTGTTGCGCGCCCGGTCCGACACGCGCGACGTCGACGACGGCCTGCCGCTGCCGGGCATCGACTGGCGCATCGACGTCGACAAGGCGGAGGCGGCCAAGTACGGCGCGAGCCCGCTGACCGTCGGCACGGGCGTGCAGCTCGTGACCAATGGCGTGAAGGTCGCCGAATACCGGCCGAACGACACCGACAAGGCTGTCGACATCCTCCTGCGTTTCCCGGAGAACCGCCGCAGCCTCGACCAGCTCGACGAACTGCGCATCAACACGGCCGCCGGCGCTGTGCCGATCAGCAATTTCATGGCGCGCCAGCCGGAGCAGAAGGTCGGGCTCATCAACCGCGTCGCCGGCCGGCGCGTCGTCACCGTCACCGCCAACGTGGCCGAGGGCGTGCAGACGGCGGCCGTGCAGCATGCGGTGATGCAGGAGCTCGCCAAGGCCGATCTCGGCCCGGGCGTGACCTTCAAGCTGAAGGGAGAGGACGAGGAGCGCGAGAAGGCGGGAGCCTTCCTCATGAAGGCGTTCGGCGCCGCGATCTTCCTGATCTTCGCCATCCTGCTCGCCCAGTTCAACAAGTTCACCAGCGTCTTCCTGGTGCTGTCGGCGGTCGTCCTGTCGACCATCGGCGTGCTCATCGGCCTGATGCTGATGGGACAGGCCTTCGGCGTGGTCATGACGGGCATCGGCGTCATCGCCAATGCCGGCGTCATCGTGAACAACAACATCGTGCTGATCGACACTTACGACCGCTTGCGGCATGAGGGATGGTCGGCCTACGACGCCATCGTCGAGACCTGCCGCGAGCGCGCCCGCCCGGTGGTGCTCACGGCGGTCACGGCCGTGCTCGGCGTGCTCGCCATCGCCTTCGGCATCAACATCGACTTCGTCACCCGTGCCGTCGACATCGGCGCGCCGTCGACGCAATGGTGGGTGCATCTGTCGACTGCGATCGTCTTCGGCCTCGGCTTCGCCACGGTGCTCACGCTCATCGTCACGCCGGCGGCGCTGATGGCGCTGGCGCGCATGGCTGAATGGCGGGAGACGCGCAAGCTGCGCCGTCGTGAGCGCAAGGCCGCCGAGAGCCCGGCAGGTGCCGCGGCGGAGTGAAGGGAGGACGCCGTCCCGGGACGGGACGGTTCCCCCGCGCGCCCAGGCAGGGGCGGTCGACAGGAAGGTTCCGGCAAAGTAGGGGAAGGGGGCAACGCGTCGTCACGCAGGAGCGGGCGACGGCCAGCGGCCTGTCGCTCGACGTGGAGGTCGTTCGCGCCTGACGCGACTGTGAGGGCGGTCGTTGGCGCGAGCGCCCCCGCACCGCCCTCGGACGGGTGCTACTCCGCCGCGTCCGGCACGTGCAGCACGCCGCGCCGGATCTGGTCCTCCTCGATCGACTCGAAGAGGGCGCGGAAGTTGCCCTCGCCGAAGCCCTCGTCACCCTTGCGCTGGATGAACTCGAAGAAGATCGGCCCGAGCACAGTGCCCGAGAAGATCTGCAGGAGCACCTTCGTCATGGTGCCGCCGCGTTCGCCCACCTTCACCGCGCCCTCGCCATCGATGAGGATGCCGTCCGCCTTCAGCCGTTCGAGCGGCTCGCCGTGGCCGGGTACGCGCGCGTCGACCTTCTCGTAGTAGGTGTCGGGCGGGGAGGGCATGAAGGGCAGGCCTTTGGCCCGCAGGTTTTCGACGGTCGCGTAGATGTCGCGGCTGCCGCAGGCGATGTGCTGGATGCCTTCGCCCTTGTAGTCCTTGAGGTATTCCTCGATCTGGCTCTTGTCGTCGACCGATTCGTTGATCGGGATGCGGATCTTGCCGCAGGGGCTCGTGATGGCGCGGCTGATGAGTCCGGTCAGCTTGCCCTCGATGTTGAAGAATCGGATCTCCTTGAAGTTGAAGAGCTTCTCGTAGAAGCCAGCCCACACGTCCATGCGGCCGCGGTGAACGTTGTGGGTCAGGTGGTCAATGTAATAGAGGCCGACGCCCTCCGGGCGCTGGTCCGCGCCGGGGATCGGCTCGAAATCGGCCATCCAGGCCTCGCCGCGCGGCACGAGATAGATGACGGAACCGCCGATGCCCTCGATGGCGCGCCCGTCGAGGGCGAGCACGCCGCGTGAGGTGTCGGCCGCCTTCGCTCCGAGTCCGAGCGCCCGGTCATAGGCATGTTGCGGGTCCACGACGCAGAAGCCGATGCCGACCGCGCAAGGTCCATGGGCGGCCTTGAAGGCCGTGGCATAGGAGTTGGGTTCGGCATTGGCGAGATAGCAGACATCGCCCTGTCGCCAGATGGTGACGGCACGCGACTTGTGCTTCGCCACGGGCGAGAAGCCCATGGTGCGGAAGAGGTCTTCGAGCTTGGCCGGCTCCGGGTGGGCGAATTCGACAAAGGCGAAGCCGTCGGTTCCCATCGGGTTCGAGTCACTGATCGTCGCCGGTGCCGCATCGTGCGGGAAGGGTCCCATGGTGTGCCTCCAGTTGCGAGCGTTTCCGAGCACAAGACTGCCGCCAGAGGCGTGCATGGTGCTTGCAAATTGCGGGTGTCCGCCGAAAATGATGCATGGTTCATGCGAAGGGCGGCGTGCAGATGCATGAAACAATCGATCTCGACGGATTCGATTGGCGCCTCTTGGCGGCGCTCCAGGACGATGCCTCGCTGACCAACGCGGCGCTCGCCGAGCGCATCGGCCTGTCGGCCTCGCAGGTGTCGCGTCGGCGGCAGCGTCTCGAAGCGGCCGGTGTCATTCGCGGCTACCGTGCCGACCTCGACGCGCCGCGGCTCGGCCTCGGCGTCACCGTCTTCATCCACGTGGCGCTCAACGCCCATTCGCGCGACAACGCGCGCCGCTTGCGCGATCTCGTGCATCTCACGCCGGCGATCCTTGAGGCGCATGCCCTGACGGGGGAGGCCGACTATCTGATGAAGGTGATGGTGGGCGACCTGCGCGAGCTGTCGCAGCTCGTCAATGACGTGCTCCTCCCGCACGAGGCCATCGCCCGCCTGCGCTCGGAGATCGTGCTCGAGACGTTGAAGGATGCGAGCGGCCTGCCGCTGCCGGGTCCGGGCTGAGGCGCGCCGCAAGGCTGCCGCGAAACTGCCGGGAAGACGCGTTTCCTCTGGCACCGTTCTGCGGACCACGGCACCACTCGGCCGCGGTCCAACCGGAGGAGATTGCGATGTTCGACGCCAAGAAGCTTCTCGACGTGCTGGTCGGCTCGGCCGCGGGCGGGGGCAAGTCCGCCACCGGCGGCCCGTCCAGCGGCCTCGGCGGCATGCTTGGCGATGTTCTCGGCCAGATGACCGGGGGCGGTGCAGGCTATCCCGCCGGGGGTGGCAGTGCGCTCGGCCGTGCGGCGGGCGGCGGACGGGCCGCCGGCGACCTCCTCGGCAAGGCGCTGGACTATCTCAAGACGCCGCGGGGCAATCTTGCCGCGAGCGCCGTCGTCGTCGGCCTCGCAGGCCTGCTCCTCGGCTCCAAGGGCGGGCGAAAGATCGCCAGTTCCGCGGCCAAGATCGGCGGTCTCGCCCTCATCGGCGGCCTCGCCTATGCCGCCTATCGCAACTGGCAGGCGGGTCAGGCGCCCGCGGCGCAGCCGGGAGAGGCAGAGGCCGTTGCCCTGCCCGCGCCGCAGTCCTCGCCGTTCAATGCTGATGCCGCCTCGCAGGATACGGCGCTGCTGCTCCTGCGCGCCATGATCGCCGCTGCGTCCGCGGATGGGCACGTCGACGACGCGGAGAGGAGGAGCATCATCGGGGGACTGAAGGAGGCCGGCTTCGACATGGAGGCGAGCCAGTTCCTCGACGCGGAACTCGCGCGGCCCGCTTCCGTGGCGGCGCTCGCCGCCGGCGCCGCGACGCCGGAGATCGCTGTCGAGGTCTATACGGCCGCTCGGCTCGCCATCGAGCCGGACGAGACGAGGGAGCGCGTCTTCCTGGCCGAGCTCGCGGGAGCACTGAAGCTCGATCCGCAGCTCGTCGCGCAGATCGACGCCGCTGCGGCGCAGGTCAAGCTGTCGGCCTGAACGCCGCCCTCATGATGCGGCACCGGCCGTGTCGACATGCGTGCGCAGCACCACGTAGGTGACCGCGCTCGCCACGCCCGATGTCGTAGCCACCTTGGCGCGCACGGCGTCGAGCGCGGCATTGGCCCCGCACTCGATCGTCAGCATCAGGTCGATCGGCCCGGCGCGGGAGTGACAGGCGACGATCTCGGGAATGCCGCTCAGCCGCGGTACCCCGTGCTCGCAGGTGCGGCCCGACAGCGTCGGGCCGCGGTCGACGCTTCGCCCCGGGCAGCCGGGCAATGCCTTTCGCCATGGCTTTGCGCCGATCGAGGGCGAGGCCCTGGTGACGAAGAGCGTCAACGCCGCCTTCATCGGCACGGATCTCGACCTGCGATTGCGACGCCTCGGCATCGGGACGATCGTCGCCTTCGGCATCTCGACCGACATGTGCGTGTCGACGACCGTGCGGGTCGGCGCCAACCTCGGCTATCGCATGATCGTCGTGTCGGATGCCTGCGACTGTTTCGATCTGCCCGACGGCCGGGGCGGAACGATCCCGGCGGAGGCCGTACATGCGGCGCACATCGCGACGCTCGGCTTCGAGTTCGCCGAGGTCGTGACGAGCGCGGACGTGATCGGCGCCCTCACCGGCGAACGGGCGGCCTCAGGCGGCCTTTCGCCGAGCCAGGAAGTCCCCCATCCGTTCGAGGGCCCGGGCGATGTTCTCGGTCGAATTGGCGTAGGACAGGCGGATGTAGCCCTCGCCGTGGATGCCGAAGTCGGGCCCGCCGATGGTGGCGACGCCCGCCTCCTCGAGGAGCGCGGAGGCGAGCGCCTTCGCTTTCCAGCCCGTGCGCGTGATGTTGGGGAAGGCATAGAAGGCGCCCTTCGGCGTGGCGCAGGTGACGCCCGGCAGGCGCTTGAGCCCGTCCACCACGAACCGCCGGCGGCGGTCGAACTCGGCCACCATCGCGGCCACGCAGTCCTGCGGGCCGGTGAGCGCGGCGAGCCCCGCCCATTGGGCGGCGGCATTGACGCAGGAATAGGAGTTGACGGCGAGCTTGCGCGCCGCCTCGTAGAGCGGCTTCGGCCAGACCGAATAGCCGAGCCGCCAGCCGGTCATGGCGTAGGTTTTCGACCAGCCGTCGAGCAGGATCAGGCGGTCGCGGATCGCCGGATACTGCAGGAGCGACACGTGCGCCTCGCCGTCGTAGGTCATCTGCGCGTAGATCTCGTCGGAGAGGACGGCAACGCGCGGATGGTCGGCGAGCCTCGCGACGAGCCTGTCGACCTCGGCCTTGGGCGTCACGCCGCCCGTGGGGTTGGCAGGGGAATTGAGGATGAGGAGCCGCGTGTGCGGCGTGATCAGGGCGAGCGTCTCCTCGGCCGAGAAGGAGAAGCCCCGGTCCTCGCGGATCGGCACCGGCACCGGTGTCGCGCCCGTGAACTCGATCATCGAGCGGTAGATGGGAAAGCCGGGATCGGGATAAAGGATCTCGGCGCCCGGCTCGCCGAACATCAGGATCGCCATGAACATGGTGACCTTGCCGCCGGGGACGATGAGGACCTCCTCGGGCGAAACCTCGACCGCGAGGCGCCGACCGAGGTCGGCGGCCACCGCCTCGCGCAGGGGCAGGATGCCGGTGGCCGGCGTGTAGCCGTGATGGTCGTCCCTGAGCGCCCTGACGGCCGCCTCCACGATGTGTGGTGGCGTCGGGAAGTCCGGCTGGCCGATGCCGAGATTGATGATGTCCCGCCCTTCGGCCGCAAGCGCGGTCGCCCGCGCGAGCACCGCGAAGGCATTCTCCTCACCAATGCGGCCGAAGGCCGGAACGATCGGCAGCGTCATCGTCCCTCCCGCACTCGTCGTCGCTGCGGCCGCATGGGTGGCAACCGAGCCTTGTGCCCGTCGCATGGGGCGGCGATTGATTTCACCTCGCATTTAGAGCGATGCTCGACTTGAAATCAAACCGGTTTAATTGATTTAAACCGGGGCGGCGGCAGGAAGGCGCCGCCAGCCGAGGGAAGGAAACAGCCGATGACCGCGCCGACCGGCGACCAGCGCCGCAAGCTTCGTTCGCGCCAGTGGTTCGACAACCCGGACAACCCGGACATGACGGCGCTCTATCTCGAGCGCTACCTGAACTACGGCCTGACGCGCGAGGAGCTGCAGTCCGGCAAGCCGATCATTGGCATCGCGCAGACGGGCTCGGACCTGTCGCCCTGCAACCGGCATCACATCGTCCTCGCCGAGCGCGTGCGCGAAGGCATCCGGGCCGCCGGCGGCGTGGTGATGGAGTTCCCCGTCCATCCCATCCAGGAGACGGGCAAGCGCCCGACGGCCTCGCTCGACCGCAACCTTGCCTATCTCGGCCTCGTCGAGGTGCTCTACGGCTATCCGCTCGACGGCGTGGTGCTGACCACCGGCTGCGACAAGACTACGCCGGCCTGCATCATGGCCGCCGCCACCGTGAACATCCCGGCGATCGTGCTGTCCGGAGGGCCGATGCTCAACGGCTGGTTCCGCGGTGAGCGCACCGGCTCCGGCACCATCGTGTGGAAGGCGCGCGAGCTGCTTGCCGAAGGCAGGATCGACTATGAGAAGTTCATCGAGCTCGTCTCGTCGTCGGCGCCGTCGGTCGGCCATTGCAACACGATGGGCACCGCCTCGACCATGAACTCGCTTGCCGAGGCGCTCGGCATGAGCCTGCCGGGCTGCGCGGCCATTCCCGCACCCTACCGCGAGCGGGCTCAGATCGCCTACGAGACAGGCAAGCGCATCGTCGAGATGGTGTGGGAGGACCTGAAGCCCTCCGACATCCTGACGCGGGAGGCTTTCGAGAACGCCATCGTCGTCAATTCCGCCATCGGCGGGTCGACCAATGCGCCCATCCACATCAACGCTATCGCCAGGCACGTCGGCGTCGAGCTGTCGGTGGAGGACTGGGAAGCCGTCGGCCACAAGGTGCCGCTCATCGTCGACCTGCAGCCGGCCGGCAAGTACCTCGGTGAGGAATATCACCGCGCCGGCGGCGTGCCGGCGGTCGTCAACGAGCTCATGAAGCACGGCCTCGTCCATGAGGACGCGCTGACGGTCAACGGCAGGACCATGGGCGAGAACTGCCGCGGCCGCGAGGCGGAGGACCGCGACGTCATCCGCACCTTCGAGACGGCGCTGATGCAGGATGCTGGCTTCATCGTGCTGCGCGGCAACCTGTTCGACAGCGCCATCATGAAGACGAGCGTGATCTCCAGGGAGTTCCGCGACCGCTACCTGTCGAACCCCGCCGATCCGAACGCCTTCGAGGGACGCGCCGTCGTCTTCGACGGGCCGGAGGACTACCACAGGCGCATCGAAGACCCCGCGCTCGCCATCGACGAGCACTGCATGCTCTTCATGCGCGGCGCGGGACCCATCGGCTATCCGGGCGCCGCCGAGGTGGTGAACATGCACGCCCCCTCCTACCTCCTGAAGAGGGGCGTCACCTCGCTTCCCTGCATCGGCGACGGGCGCCAGTCGGGCACCTCCGGCTCGCCGTCGATCCTCAACGCCTCGCCGGAGGCGGCGGCGGGCGGCGGCCTCGCCCTGCTCAAGACCGGCGATCGCGTGCGCATCGACCTCAACAAGCGCGAGGCGAACATCCTCGTCTCCGACGAGGAACTGGCCGCCCGCCGGGCCGAGCTGCAGAAACACGGCGGCTACAAGTTCCCCGCGAGCCAGACGCCCTGGCAGGAGATCCAGCGCGCGATGGTCGACCAGCTCTCGGAAGGCATGGTGCTGAAGCCGGCGGTGAAATACCAGCGCGTGGCCCAGACCTACGGCGTGCCGCGCGACAACCACTGAGGCCGTCCCGCGCCGGGAGCCGGGGCCGGACAGGGAGACGATCCGTGAGCACAATCCACGACCGGCGTCGCACCTTCCGCAAGCTGCACGAGGGGCCTGGGGCTTTCGTCATCCCCAACCCATGGAACGTCGGCACGACGCGCTACCTGCAGCATCTCGGCTTCAAGGCACTGGCGACGACGAGTGCCGGCATCGCCTTCCAGGATGGCCTGCCCGACGCCAACTGGGCGGTGCCGCGCGACGTGATGCTCGCGCATATTCGCGAGATCGTCGAAGCGACCGATCTGCCGGTGAACGCGGACTTCGAGTCGGGCTATGCGCACGAGCCGGAAGATCTCGCCGCCAATGTCCGCCTTTGCCTGGACACCGGGGTGGCGGGGCTGACGATCGAGGACGCGACCGGAGACCGCAATCGGCCGCTCTATCAGGAGGCCTTCGCGGCCGAGCGGATCGCCGCGGCGCGCTCCGCCATCGATGCATCTGCCACGGGTGTGCTGCTCACGGCGCGCACGGATCTCGCGGTCGGCGGGGATCCCCGTCGCTTCGACGATGCCCTGCGCCGCCTCGTCGCCTATGCCGAAGCCGGCGCGGACTGCGTCTATGCGCCCACCGGGGCGACGGCCGACGAGATCCGCACTCTCGTCGCAGCCGTCGCGCCGAAACCCGTGAGCGTCATCGTGTCGCCCGCGGTCGGCCTCAACGTGCGGGACTATGAGGCGCTGGGGGTCAAACGTGTGAGCGGCGGCTCGGCCCTGTGCCGGCTCGCCTGGGGGGCTTTCATGGCAGCGGCGGGGGCCGTAGCGTCCGGCTCCTTCGCGGCCTATGCCACGGCCGTCCCCTTCGAGGAGATCAACGAGTTCTTCCGGGCCGATCTGGCGCGTGGCCGGAGGCCTCTGCCATGAGGCGTGGCGGGGCCTGTCACACCAGCCCTGATGCCGGGGGAGCGTCGGCGTGAACAGTCCGCATGGTCTGCGGCGGGCTCAGGCACGGGATGTGCCGGCTCTCGTGCGGCTGCAGACGGCGGCCTATGCGCAGAACCGGACGCTCCCCGGTGTCAAGTCCTTGCCGATCACGGCCGACTGTCGCGCGATCTTCGCCGACTGCGAGATCTGGCTCGCCGAGGACGACGAGGGGCTGACCGGCGCCCTCATCCTTTCCTACGGGCGGGCGACCTCCTCATCTGGAGCCTCGCCACGGCGCCGCGCGTCCGCGGGGAGGGCCTCGGCAACCGCCTGCCCGCTGCCGCCGAGGAACGCGCCCGTGCGCTCGGCCTTTCGATGCTGCGGCTCTACACCGGCGAGAAGCTCGCCGCCAACGTCGCCCGGTACGCCCGGCACGGCTACGCGGTGGAGCGCATCGAGAAGCTGCCTGATCGCAGGCTCGTGCACATGACGAAAGCGATCGACGTGACGACGAAGGGGAGGACGATGGGACGTCTTAAGGGAAAGACCTGTCTGGTGACGGCGGCGGGGCAGGGCATCGGCCGGGCCTGCGCCGAACTCTTCCTGCGCGAAGGCGCCACGGTGGTGGCGACCGATCTCGATGCCGGCAAGCTCGCCGGGCTCGACGGGGCGACCTGTCGCCGGCTCGATGTCCGCTCCACGCAGGCCGTCGAGGCGCTGGCCGCGGAATTCGGAACGGCCGACGTGCTCGTCAATGCCGCCGGCTTCGTGCACCACGGCACTGTGCTCGACTGTTCGGACGAGGACTGGGAGTTCTCCTTCGACCTCAACGTCAAGTCGATGCACCGCACGATCAAGGCCTTCCTCCCGGGCATGCTCGCCAAGGGCCACGGCTCCATCGTCAACATCGCCTCCGGTGCCTCGTCCGTGCGCGGCATCCCGAACCGCTACGTCTACGGCGCGACGAAGGCGGCGGTGATCGGCCTGACCAAGGCGGTGGCGGCCGACTTCATCAAGAAGGGCGTGCGCGCCAATGCCATCTGCCCCGGCACCATCGAGTCGCCGTCGCTCGAGGAGCGCATCGCGACGCTCGCCCGGAACACGGGCCAGAGCATCGAGGCCGTGCGCCAGGCCTTCATCGACCGCCAGCCCATGGGCCGGCTCGGCACGGCCGAGGAGGTGGCGTGGCTTGCCGTGTATCTCGCGTCCGACGAGTCGCGCTACACGACGGGCCACATCCATCTGGTCGACGGCGGCTTCGCGCTGTGAGCGCCAGCAGGGGTAGAGGAGCGAGCTGACATGCATATTCTCGTCATCGGCGCGGCCGGCATGGTCGGCCGCAAGTTCGTCGAGCGGCTCGCGACAGACGGCCGTCTCGGCGCCAAGCCCATCGCGCGCATGACGCTGCACGACGTGGTCGCACCCGCGGCGCCGGCCGGCGCCCCCTTTGCGGTCGAGACCGTCGCGTCCGATTTCTCGCTCCCGGGCGAGGCGGAGAAGCTCGTCGCCGGTCGGCCCGACCTCATCGTGCATCTCGCCGCGATCGTGTCCGGCGAGGCCGAGGCCGACTTCGACAAGGGCTACCGTATCAACCTCGACGGCACGCGCCATCTCTTCGACGCGATCCGCCGCATCGGCGACGGCTACAGGCCGCGCGTGATCTTCACCTCGTCGATCGCCGTGTTCGGCGCGCCCTTCCACGATGCCATCGACGACGAGTTCTTTCTCACTCCGCTGACGAGCTACGGCACACAGAAGGCGATCGGGGAACTGCTGCTCGCCGACTACACGCGCCGCGGCTTTTTCGACGGCATCGGCATCCGCCTGCCGACGATCTGCGTGCGTCCGGGCAAGCCGAACAAGGCGGCCTCCGGCTTCTTCTCGGGCATCATCCGCGAGCCGCTCGCCGGTCAGGAGGCCGTCCTGCCGGTGCCCGACACGGTGCGCCACTGGCATGCGAGCCCGCGCGCGGCGGTCGGCTTCCTCCTGCACGCTGCGACGATGGACACGGCGGCTATCGGCCCGCGCCGCAACCTGACCATGCCGGGCGTGTCGGTGACGGTCGCCGAGCAGATCGAGGCCCTGCGCAAGGTGGCGGGCGACAAGGTCGTCGCGCTGATCCGGCGCGAGCCGGATCCGGTCATCGCCGGGATGGTCGCCGGCTGGCCGCGCAACTTCGATCCGCAGCGGGCGCTGGCGCTTGGCTTCAAGGCGGACGACAGCTTCGAGGCCATCATCCGCGCCCATATCGAGGACGAACTCGGCGGCCGCATCCCCGCCTGACGGCAGGAGGTTCTCGGCGTGGCCGCCCCGCTCGTGGCAAAGCGGCTGCGTCGGGCGTCACGCGTTCAGCGCGGCCAGGGCGTCTCGGGCACGGGCGTGAGCGGACCCTTGCCGTCGAACCAGGAGACGATGTTGTCGACGACGAGCTGGCCCATGGCGTTGCGCGTGTGAACCGAGGCCGAGCCGATGTGCGGCAGCAGCACGACATTGTCCATGGCGATGAGCTCGGCCGGGACGCACGGCTCGTCCTCGAAGACGTCGAGGCCGGCGGAGAGGATGGTACCCTTGGCGAGCGCCGCGATCAGCGCCCGCTCGTCGACCACCGAGCCGCGCGCGACGTTGACGAGGATGCCCTGCGGGCCGAGAGCCTCGAGCACCGCGGCGTCCACCAGATGTCTCGTTTCTGTGCCGCCGGGCGCGACGATCATCAGGATGTCGACCGCCTTCGCCATTTCGACGAGCGAGGGAAAGTAGCGGTAGGCCACGTCCGCCTGTCGGCTGCGGCCGTGATAGGCGATATCGAGGCCGAAACTCTCGCAGCGCTTGGCGATCGCCTTGCCGATGCGGCCGAGCCCGAGGATGCCGATGGTGCGGTCGCGCAGCGTCGGCGACAGCGGATAGGGCTTCTCCAGCCACCGGCCGGCCCGGAGATAGCGGTCGGCCTGCGGAATCTGGCGTACCGTGGCGATGAGCAGGCCGAGGGCGAGATCGGCGACCTCCTCGGTGAGCACGTCGGGTGTGTTGGTGACGACCACCCCTCTTCCCGCGGCGGTCCGAACGTCGACGCCGTCGTAGCCGACACCGAAATTGCCGATGATCTCGAGCTTCGGCAGCCGCTCGATGAGCGCACCGTCGAGCACGGCCGCGCCGCCGGCGAGAGCGCCGCGCACACGCGGGGCGATCTCGGCAAGCAAGGCGTCCTTGTCGCTCGCCTCCCACAGGCGGTGTAGCGTGAAGCGCTTCTCCAGTCCCTCGACGATGAGGGGCATCATCGGTCGCACCATCAGGATGTCGGCGGTGGTGGTGTCGGGTCGGCTCACGGGCGTTCTCCTTCTCGCATCTTGCGCGGTCCGCGGCAGCGGCACGGCGTTGACTTAAACGATTGAATTCCTCCGAGCCTCTGTCTAACCTCCTTTGCGGATGGTCGTCGAGAACGATCGCCCGAAGACGAGAGCGGCGCGGCGCCCGTGGGGCCGACGCCGCCGGCAAGCAATGGCGGCGGCAGCATCACGTCCGACGCCGGAGGAAACGCGGGACGTGGCGCTGGCATGAGCCTCGATCCTTCATTGCGTTCGGTCGCCCTTGGGGCGCATGCTGTGCCGTGGTGCGGCACGGAGCGCTCGCCTATGCCTGCGGGCATGGGGCCATCCCGAACGCGTGAGGGCTCCAGCCGGCGCCCCGGGTGCTGAGAGGGACGAGCCGAGACCATGGCGTCGGTCGAAATTCGTGACGTGCGCAAGGCGTTCGGCGCCGCGCAGATCCTGCACGGGGTGTCGATTGACATCGCGGACGGAGAGTTCGTGATCCTTGT
>NZ_JASJEV010000021.1 GCF_030067675.1 Chelatococcus albus
CCGGCAACAGCGGTGCGATGATCGTCCATTCCGCGTCCGTCAAATCGAAGCGTGCCATCGGAGCCTCCATCCGGAAGTCTTGAATCACCGACGACGATCAACCACAAGGGGTTTGGGTACACGACCTAGACCAGCACCTCGCGTCTGACCTGCGCCCCGATCCCGAACACGCGCTTGTAGCGCTCGACGAGCCCGTCCGGCCCCATGGCCTTGGCCGGGTTGTCGGAGAGCTTCACCGCCGGCCGCCCGTTGGCCGAGACGACCTTGCAGACGATGGAGATCGGGTCGAGCTCGCCGTTGGCCGCAAAGCCGCGGAAGTCGTTGGTGAGCAGCGTTCCCCAGCCGAAGCCGAAGCGCATGCGCCCGGCGAAGTGGCGGTGGATGCGCTCGATGGCGTCGACGTCGAGGGCGTCGGAGAAGATGGCGAGCTTGGTCTTCGGGTCGTGCCCGCGCTCGCGCCACCAGCGGATCGCCTCCTCGCCGCCCTCGATCGGATCCTTCGAATCGATGCGGATGCCCGTCCAGTCCGCCACCCACTCCGGCGCCTCGGCAAGGAAGTGCGTGCTGCCATAGGTGTCGGGCAGGATGATGAGGAGGTTGCCCTCGTAATCCTCCTGCCAGTCCCTGAGCACGTGGTAGGGGGCCTCGGCGAGCTCCTCGTCGCTGCCGGCGAGCGCGGCATAGACCATGGGCAGCTCGTGCGCGTTGGTGCCGACCGCCTCCACCTCGCGGCGCATGGCGATGAGGCAGTTCGACGTGCCGGTGAAGGCGGCCCCCAGCCCCTCCTGCATGGCCTGCACGCACCAGTCCTGCCACAGGAAGCCGTGGCGCCGGCGCGTGCCGAAATCGGCGATCTGCAGGCCGGGCAGGGCTTTCAGCCGCTGGACCTTCTCCCACACGCGCGTCATGGCGCGGGCATACAGCACCTGCAGCTCGAACTTGCCCATGTCCTTGAGCACGGCGCGCGAGCGCAGCTCGTTGACGATGGCGAGCGCCGGGATCTCCCAGAAGGTCGTCTCCAGCCACGGCCCCTCGAAGACGAGCTCATACTGCCCCTCGCGCGAGCGCAGCTCGTAGGGCGGCAGGCGGAAACTCTCGAACCACTCGATGAACTCGGGCGAGAACATCTGCCGCTTGCCGTAGAACATGTTGCCGCGCAGCCAGGTCGATTCGCCGCGCGTGAGCCGCAGCGTGCGCGCGTGGTCGAGCTGTTCGCGCAGGGCCGCTTCGTCGACGAGGTCGGCGATGCGCACGTTCCGCGAGCGGTTGAGGATCGAGAAGGTGACGCGCGTGTGCCGGTGGCGGCGAAAGATCGTCTGCGCCATCAGCAGCTTGTAGAAATCCGTATCGAGCAGCGACCGGATGATCGGGTCGATCTTCCAGTTGTGGTTGTAGACGCGGGTCGCAATGTCGGTCATGCGGAAGAACGCTCGCTCGACGGAGGCGGTCACGCGCCAGTCATAGCCGAAAGCGGGCGCGGGCGCGCGCGTCGCAATGCCCGCCCAGGCCCGGGCGCCCTGCACTGCATGCAAGGGTCGGGTGGGGCGCCGCCGCCACATTGGCGGCGCGCGGAGGCGGGCGCGCCGTTGCCTGCCGTCGTCCGGCGGGTATCAAATGCGGGCCTCAGGCCGATGCCCGCGTCGCGGGCCTGCGGCCGCCCGCCGCCCCCGGGAGCACCATGACGAGCGACAGCCCCTTCACCTGCGTGCTCGACGCGCGCGCCCGCCTCGGCGAATGCCCGGTCTGGTCGGTGGCCGAGGCGGTGCTCTACTTCGTCGACATCACGGGCCGTACGCTCAACCGCTTCGACCCCGTGGCGGGGACCAGCCGGGCGATGCCCGTGCCGGAGGACATCGGCTGCGTCGGCCTCGCCGAGGGCGGCGGCTTCATCGCCGGCCTCCGCTCGGGCCTGTGGCGGCTCGACTCCGGGGGCCGGCCCGAGGAGATGCTCGCCCGCAATCCCGAAGACCAGACCGCAAGCCGCTTCAACGACGGCCGCACCGATCCGGCCGGACGCTTCTTCGCCGGCACCATCGACGAGCCCAAGGCGGGCCGCAACGCCCATCT
Source organism: Chelatococcus albus (assembly GCF_030067675.1). GTDB lineage: Bacteria > Pseudomonadota > Alphaproteobacteria > Rhizobiales > Beijerinckiaceae > Chelatococcus_A > Chelatococcus_A albus. The sequence continues at coordinate 2,068 of NZ_JASJEV010000021.1, forward strand.
CTACCGCTACGACCGGCGCGGCCTTGCCGACATGGGCGGCGGGCTCCTCACCTCGAACGGCCTCGCCTTCAGCCCGGACGGGCGCTTCCTGTACCACGCCGACACGCCGGCCTTCACCGTCTACCGCTACCCCTACGACGTGGAGACCGGTGGGCTCGGCCCGCGGCAGGTCTGGGTCCACCTGACGCCGACGGAGTCCGACCGCGGCCGCCCGGACGGCGCGGCGGTGGACGCCGAGGGCCACTACTGGGTGGCGCTCTACGAGGGCGGGCGCGTGCAGCGCTACGCGCCGGACGGACGGCTCGTCGGCGAATATCCGGTGCCGGCCCGCTGCCCGACCATGGTCGCCTTCGGTGGCGAGGACCTGCGCACGCTCTACGTCACCTCGGCGCGCGACGGCCGCCCGGCGGAGGAGCTGGAGCGGCTGCCCTTTTCGGGTGGCCTCTTCGCCATGCGCGTGGACACTCCCGGCCGGCCGGAGCCGCTCTTCGTCGCCGGGCGATGACGGGCCGACGCGGGGAGGGGGCCGAAGGGGGGCGAAGGGGGCCGAGGAGGGGGAGGCAGCCATGCAGATCCGTCATCGCCGCAACATCCCGGGCAACAGCGGCAGCGCCGCGGGCGGGAGGGCTGCATGAGCGCGCCGCGCGACAAGCTCTCGGGCGCCGCCGCCCGGCGCGTCGCGCTCGCGGCGCAGGGCTTCGCCGAGCGGCGGCCGCAGGGCGCGGTCGACGCCCGCCATGCGCGCCGCGTCATCGCCCGCGTGGGGCTCGTGCAGATCGATTCGGTCAACGTGCTCGTGCGCTCGCACTACCTGCCCTTCTTCTCGCGGCTCGGCGCCTATCGCGCCGACCTCCTCGACGCCGAGGCCTATTCGCGCCGGCGCCGGCTCTTCGAATACTGGGGCCACGAGGCTTCCCTCATGCCCGTCGAGCTGCAGCCGCTCATGCGCTGGCGCATGCAGCGGGCGGAGCGTGGCGAGGGCGTCTACCGGCAGGTCGCCCGCTTCGCGCGCGAGCATCGCCCCTTCCTCGACGCCGTGCTGCGCGAGATCGAGACGCGCGGCCCGCTCGCCGCGGGCGATCTTGCGGCCGCCGGCGGCGCCAGGGGCAAGGGCGGCTGGTGGGGCTGGAGCGAGGGCAAGGCCGCCCTCGAATATCTCTTCTGGTCCGGGCGGGTGACGACCGCCACGCGGCGCAATTTCAAGCGCGTCTACGACTTGACAGAACGCGCCCTGCCGCAGGCCGTCGTTGCCCAGCCCACGCCCGATACCGCCGATGCCCAGCGCGAGCTTCTGCGCATCGCCGCCCGCGCCCTCGGTGTCGCGACCGAGCGCGACCTGCGCGACTATTTCCGCCTCGGGGTCGAGGAGACCCGGGCGCGCCTCGCCGAGCTTGTCGAGGCCGAGGAGCTGATCCCGGTCGCGGTGGAGGGCTGGCGCCAGCCCGCCTTCCTCCATCCGGCGGCGCGCCGGCCGCGCCGAGTGGAGGCGGCGGCGCTCCTCTCCCCCTTCGATTCGCTCGTCTGGGAGCGGGACCGGGCGGAACGGCTCTTCGGCTTCCGCTACCGGCTGGAGATCTACACCCCGGCGCACAGGCGCACGCACGGCTACTATGTGCTGCCCTTCCTGGTGGGCGAGCGCATCGTGGCCCGCGTCGACCTGAAGGCGGACCGCGCCGCAGGCTTCCTGCGCGTCGAGGCGGCCCATGCCGAAGCGGAGGCCGGGCCGCGGGAGATCGCCGCCGCGCTCGCTGCGGAACTGTGCACCATGGCCTCCTGGCTCGGCCTCGCCGATGTCGCCGTGCGGCGCCGCGGCGATCTTGCCGACGCTCTCGCGGCGGCGCTGCCGCGCGCGGATCTGCGATGATGGGGGGCTCTGCGACGCGCGCATGCCGGATGCGCCGGCCGCGCGGTTGACGCTGGCCCGGGCTCCGCGCCTTCATCGTCCTCGAGGACCCGCAAGGGGAGGGGGAAGCTCATGACGCTCGGCATCGCCGCGAGCGGTCCCGGCGCCGGGCGCGCGGTGCTCGCCACCATGACCGCCGCCGAGCTCCTCGGCCGCGGCGAGATCGGCGGCTTCGCCGTGCTCGCGGCGCTGACCGCGGACGGCAGGCTCCTGCGGGCCGAGACCCAGCGCGGCGGCACCTGCGGCCTCCTGCGCGACAATCCTCCCGCGGCCGTCGCGGCGATCCGCGCGGCCGAGCGTGTCGCCGTCATCACGAGCGGCCCCGACCGGCCGACGCCGCTCACCCGCTTCCTGCCGGGCGCGCCCGGCGTCGGGCTCGTCACCGGCCACCGCCTGCCCGACACGCCGGGCGCCGACGGCGAGCCGCTCAACCGCGCGGTGCTCGTGCGCCTCGCCGCCGGCCTGGAACCCGCCGCCGCCGTCGCGGCCGTGACCGCCTCGGCCCCGGAGGCCGATGCCGGCTTCATCGCGCTGGCGGCCGACGGGCGCCTTGCGCTCGCCGACACGGCGCGCGTGGCGCGCCGGCCGGACGCGGGGCGCTTCGAGGCTGCCGGGGACGGCTGGGCCGTCGGCCTCCTCCACAATTCGATCGCCGGTCCCCCGGACTTCGCGCGGAGCGTCGGCGGCTTCGCTGCGGCCTTCCTGTCGGGGGGCCGTGCCGCCGTCCGCCTGCTCGCGCTCGCCGCTCCCGTGCCGATCCGCGCGGCGGGCCAGGATCGCGTGCACATCGACGGCGAAGACCGCATCCTTGCGATCGAGACCGCCAATCCCGCGCTGCCGTCGGCCCGCCGGCGGGGCGGGGCGATCTATCTGGGCAGCGCCGTCCTGCGCGAGGGCCGCGTCGTCGGGCACACCGCGAGCGAGATCGTCGTCGACATGGCGGACGGCGCCGTGCGTGCCGTGGCGGCGGACCAGCCGCCCTTCGTCGTGGCGGAGATGGTGGATGACTGAGCCGGCCGCTGCAGGTTCCGGCCCCGAGACAGCGAGGAGACGAGACATGAGCGAAGCCGGCCCGCGCGACCCCGCGCCCTACGATCTCGTCGTCGTCAAGGGCCGTCTGCTCGACGGCCTCGGCGGCCCGGCGGTCATGGCGGACGTCGCTGTGCGCGGCGATCGCATCGCGGCGATCGGCGACGGGCGGACCTGGGCAGCGAAGGAGCGCATCGACGCCGCCGGCAAGGTCGTGGCGCCGGGCTTCATCGACGTGCATACGCACGACGACCGGGCGCTCCTTGCCGATCCGGCCATGACCTTCAAGGTGAGCCAGGGCGTGACGACGGTGGTCACGGGCAACTGCGGCATCAGCCTCGCGCCGGCGACGATCCGGGGCGACATGGTGCCGCCACCGCTGACCCTCCTGTCGCTCGAGCCCTCCGGCTTCTTTCCCGCGATGGAGGCCTACATCACGGCCTTCGATGAGGCGCGACCCGCCGTCAACAGCCTCATGCTCGTCGGCCATTCGAGCCTGCGCGCCTCCGTCATGGACCGGCTCGATCGCCCGGCGACGCGCGAGGAGACGCGCGCCATGCGCGTCATGCTGGAGCGGGCGCTCGCCGCCGGGGCGGCGGGCCTGTCGACCGGCCTCTACTATCCGACGGCGCAGGCGGCGACGACGGAGGAGGTGATCGGCATCGCCGCCGTCCTCGCCGAGCACGGGGGCATCTACACCTCGCATCTGCGCGACGAATCCGACCACGTCTGCGAGGCGATGGAGGAGGCCTTCACCATCGGCCGCGCCTGCTCCTGCCCGGTCGTGCTCTCGCACCACAAGGTCACGGGGCGGCACAACCACGGCCGCACGCGCGAGACGCTCGCCATCGTCGACCGCGTGCGGCAGGAACAGCGCGTCGCCCTCGACGTCTATCCTTACGCCGCCTCCTCGACGATCCTCGAGCCGCGGCGCGTGCGCGACGGGGAGAAGATCATCGTCACCTGGTCGACGCGGCGCCCGGACCTCAAGGCCATCGATCTCAACGAGCTCGCCGCGCGCGAGGGCAGGGACCCGACGCGCCTCGCCGAGGAGCTGCAGCCCGCCGGCGCCATCTACTTCTCCATGAGCGAGGAGGACGTGGCGCGCGTCATCGCCCATCCCGCCGCCATGATCGGCTCGGACGGCCTGCCGCAGGATTCCTGGCCGCATCCGCGCCTGTGGGGCACCTTCCCGCGGGCCCTTGCCCGCTACGTGCGCGAGATGAAGGTCATCGGCCTCGAGGAGGCGGTGCGCCGCATGACGAGCCTCACGGCCGCCCAGTTCGGCCTGCGCGACCGCGGCGTGCTGCGCGCGGGCGCCCACGCCGACCTCGTCGTATTCGACCCCGACACGGTGGCGGACCTGGCCACCTTCGCCGACCCCAAGCGCCCCTCGGCCGGGATCGACGCGGTTCTCGTCAACGGCGTGACGGTCTACCGCGGCGGCGCCGCGACCGGCCTCCGCGGCGGCCGCTTCATCGGCAAGGCGGGCCAGGCCGCCACCGGCTTCGACGTGCCGGCCTGGGCGGCGTGAGCCAGGCCGCCCGGGCGGAACTCAGCGGGCAAGGAAGGCGGGCACGCGCGCGAGCGCGTCGGCGCGCGCCGCCGGATCCGTGCCGGTATGCGCCGTGCCGCTGCCGTCGGCGCTGTAGGCGAGGCCAGTGCGTGTCCGCGGCCTGAGATTCGGGTGGTCGAAATCGTGCACCGCGCCGGGATAGGCAACGTAGGTCACGGCCGCCCCGGCCCTGGCGGCGAGCGCCGCGCAGGGCGCGGCGGGCGTCCAGTCGTCGGCCTCGCCGATGAGGAGGAGGAGCGGCATGCGCGTCGACCATGTCCCGCCCTTCGCCGGCGTGCGGCAGCCGGGATAGAAGGCGACAGCCCGGGCGAAGTCCGGCCTGCCGTCGCGCGCCTGGCGTCCCCGGTGCACGGCGTGGAGCACGGTCGAGCCGCCGTTCGACCAGCCGAGGAGGCTGACCGCGTCCGCCTTCACGTCGGGGCGCGACTGCAGATAGGCCTTGGCCGAAAGCGCATCCGCCACGCGCTCGCGGGCGGGCCGCACCGCGCGGTCGGCCGTGGCGCACAGGCTCTCGATGCCGCGCGACCTGTAGCTGTCGGGAAAGAGGACGATGAACCCCTGGGCGGACAGGCGCTCACCCCAGTCCGCGTGGCGCGGGCCCGGCCCGCCGCTGCGTCCGTACAGGCCGCCGCAGCCGTGCAGGGCGACCACCGCCGGGAAGGGGCCCCGGCCCGCGGGACGGTAGATCACGCCGGAGAGCGTGACCCCCGATCCCGGAAAGGTCACCGTCTCGAAGGCGAGGGCCGGGCCGGCGAGGAAGCCGCAGAGGAGGGCGGCGAGGGCGACAAGAAGGCGCATGGCGGGTGGTTCACGGGGAGGGCGGTCGATCGCCGACGGCGATGCTTTCGGTAGCGTAATGCTCCGGGCGCCGCCGCCGAGGGCTGTCCGCGCCCGGGGGTGCTGTTGCGAATCAGGCGATCAGGCGGGCCACGCAGGCAGCGCGCGGTGAAAGTCTGCATGGTGAAGCAGCTCCGGCGCCACTCGTTGACCGGGAAAACCTACAAGGACGACCTGCAATCCGTGAGCCGCCGGGTTACGATAGCAGATGGACCGCCTCTCCCCTTCCGCCCGCTCCGCCAACATGTCCCGCATCCGCGGCCGCGACACCGGTCCGGAGATGGCGGTCCGGCGCGCCCTTCATGCAGCCGGCTACCGCTTCCGGCTGCACCGGCGCGATCTTCCAGGCCGGCCCGACATCGTCCTGCCCGGGCTCCGGACAGCAGTATTCGTCCACGGTTGCTTCTGGCATCGCCACGAGGGATGCCGGAACGCGACGACGCCGGGCACCCGGACGGACTTCTGGCTGGCGAAGTTCGCGGCCAACGTGGAGAGGGACGCGCGCGTGGCCGACGCCCTCGAGGCGGCCGGATGGAAGGTCGTGGTGATCTGGGAATGCGAGGCTGAGCGCCCGGAGCGGCTGGTCGCCGTCATCCGCGAGCGGCTGCCCGCGCCTGCCGGTCGGCCACGACCTCGAGGAAGCCCCGGAAATCCATGAGCCATGCCGCCTGCCGCCCGGTGAATGTCCGGTGCAGCGCCGCGGGCACGACGAGCTGCAGGCCGTTGCGGGCCATCTCATCGGTCTGCGCGACCGAGATCCCGGGCTCGAGCGTCAGCAGGTGCTTGCGGTCGATCCGCGCGGCCTCGGCCAGCACCTGCCGCCAGCGGTCCTTCAGCGTCGACTTGACCCCGAGCATCGACAGGAGCAGCGGATCGAAGGCGGAGTCGTGGTAGGCGGCCGCGGACGGGAAGAGGAAGTCCGGCCGGCTGTTGCCCTCCGTCCGCGCCCCGCGCTCGTGCCGGATCCCGCGGGCGCCGAGGATCGCCTCGACATGGTTTTCGAGCGACAGGCCCATGCGCGACTTGCGCCGGTTCTGCACCGAGAGCGAGAAGGCGAGGAAGTCGTCGACATCCGCCTCTCCTGCGGCGGCGAAGCCCTCCCGGAGGCGCTCGGCCACGACGCGCCGCTCGAGCCTGCGGAACAGCGCCTCCTCGCACTCGATCCAGCCCATCAGCGCGCCGTCCGCATCCTCGCGCGGGTCGGGCGCGCCTGCATGCTTCCTCGCCGCGGCAGACAGATCGCGCGAGGGCGGGAAGGCGAGGCCCCATGCCGCAACGATGCGGTCGAGGCGGTCCGCCTCGGGCTCCGCCGGCTCGATGCCCAGCTCCTCGAGGACATAGTTCGCCACGAAGTCGAGGCCGCGGTCGTTGCGCCCCTCGTAGTCGGCGAAGCGGAACCCGCCGCCCAGATCGCCGTCGAGCCCGAAAAGCCAAGCGATCTGGTTCTCGAGGGTCGAGCCTTGTGGCGCGACCATGAAAAGGATCTCGTCGTCCGGCCGCAGGCCGATCACTAGGAGATCGCCCTCGGCCGCCATCTCCATGACCGCATTCGCCTTGAAGTAGAGGCGCCACTCGGCAGCCCGGTGCGGCTGGTTCCGCCGCGAGTCGTACCAGGAGACCGGGGCGGTGTCCGTCACGCCCTCGTTCTCGCCGCCCAGCCAGATGAAACGGGCGGGGCGGTTACGGAACTCCTCCGGCCCCAGCACCCGGCGCAGAGCCTCGACCCCGTTGAACTCGTGCTGGTTCGAACGCCGAGGGTCGGCCTCCACAGCGGCAAGCCGCTTGGCCGCGATGCGGACGAAATGCTCCGAAAGGAATCCGTAGCGCACGCCCTCACTCCGCCGCAACGGCGTCCAGCACCTCCCCGACGGCGACGGCGCGCAGGATGAGGGGCCGCAGATGGCGCGCGACGGCCGCGACGACCGGCACCACGACCGAGTTCCCGAACTGCCGGTAGGCCTGCGTGTCCGAGACCGGGATGACGAAGTCGGAGCCGTCGGGCCGCTCGAAGCCCATGAGCCGCGCGCACTCCCGCGGGGTGAGCCGCCGCGGATTCCTGCCGGGGCCCTGATCGACGAGGATCTCCGAACCGTCCTTGTGGTAGCGGGCCGAGAGCGTGCGGGCCACGTCGTCCGGCCCCGTCAGCCCGAAGCCGAAGCCGTTGCCCTTCGCGCGGTGCTTCTCGGCATAGGCCTGCAGGTAGCCCCAGAGATGGTCCGAGAGCGTGTAGCGCGCCTGCACGCGACCGTCCTCGTCGAGGAACTGCGGGTCGTGCTCGCTTCCGTCCTCCCGGTGGAGGATGGAGCCGAGGCGCGGTCCCGCCTCGACCGGCGGGATCTGCAGGGTCTGCAGCTCGGCATCGAGGCCGAGATCGTCCCGCACCGCCGCGATGAAGATCCGCTCCCGGTGCTGCGGCACGAAGGACCGCGCGTCGATGACGCGGTGGTCGATCCGGTAGCCCAGCTCCTCCGTCAGGACCGAGCGGATGACGCGGAAGGTGTTGCCGCGGTCGTGCGACAGGAGATTCCGCACGTTCTCGAGAAGCACCACCTTAGGCCGCTTCGCCTGGATGATCCGGGCGACGTCGAAGAACAGCGTCCCCTGCGCCTCGCAGGCAAAGCCGTGGGCGCGACCGAGCGCGTTCTTCTTGGACACTCCTGCGATGGAGAAGGGCTGGCAGGGAAAGCCAGCCAGCAGCACGTCGTGATCCGGGATCGATGCGGGGTCGACCTTTGTGATGTCGCCCGCGAACAGATGCTCGGGCCCGTCGCGGAAGTTGGCGCGGTAGGTCCGCTCGGCGAAGCGGTCCCACTCCGAGGTGAAGACGCAGCGCCCGCCGATGGCCTCGAACCCGCGCCGCAGGCCGCCGATTCCGGCAAAGAGATCGATGAAGCGGAAGTCTCCGAGCGGCAGGCGGGGCTCGCCCAGCCGGCGAAGCCGCGCCAGCGCCGCCCCGTCGGCCGCGACCTCGCCGTGCTCCCAGCGATAGACCGAGCTCTTCGAAATCCCCAGCAGGGCGGCAGCTTCGTTCAGCGACAGGGCCGCCGCGCGGCGAAGCTCGGAGAATTCGGTCATGTCGGCAGCCTCACCCTGGGAATGTTTTTCCCACCATTGCTTATGAACAATGCCCGAACAAGCCTTAACTTCGCGCTAGAGCATCACCCGAGCTGAGTGAATCGTTGGGGATTTTCGGATCGGTCGGTTTCTGATTCAAGCTGCCTGCCGGTGGGCATGTCGAAAGCCTTGTCGGTCGATCTTCGGGAGCGGGTTCTGGCCGCCGTGGCGGCGGGCGCGACGCACCGCCAGGCGGCGGAACGGTTCGGGGTCGGCGCGGCCAGCGTGAGTCGCTGGCGGACGTTGGAGCGTCTTCAGGGTAAAGCCCAGCCGAAGGCGCCCGGCGGCGACCGGCGCCCGGGACGGATCGAGGCGTGCAAGACGCTGATCCTGTCGCTGCTCGAGGAGACGCCCGACCTCACCCTCGAGGAGATGCGCCAGGCGCTGGCCGAGCGCGGCCATGTGTTCGGGTTCGGCACCATCCAGCGCTTCTTCAGGCGGCACCGGATCACGCGCAAAAAGACCGCCCACGCGACCGAGCAGGACCGGCCCGACATCCTGAAGCAGCGAGAGGCCTGGTTCGACGGCCAGCTCGATCTCGATCCCGAGCGCCTCGTCTTCATCGACGAGACCTGGGCCTCCACCAACATGGCGCGCCGCCACGGCTGGGCCCCACGCGGTGAGCGCCTGCGTGTCGGCGTCCCGCACGGACCTTGGAAGACCACCACCTTCGTGGCCGGCCTCACGCTGCGCGGCATGATCGCCCCCTTCGTGCTCGACGGCCCGATCAACCGCGTCGCCTTCGAGACCCATGTCGAGAAGGTGCTGGTCCCCGCGCTGCGCCCCGGCGACATCGTGGTGATGGACAACCTGTCCAGCCACAAGGGAGCCAGAGTGCGCGAGCTGATCGAGGCGGCGGGCGCCAGCCTGCTCTACCTGCCGCCCTACAGCCCCGACTTCAACCCCATCGAGAACGCCTTCGCCAAGCTCAAGGCCTGCTCAGAAAGGCCGCCGAGCGCACCGTCGATGGCCTGTGGACCGCAATCGGCCGCCTCATCGACACCTTCACGCCCCAAGAGAGCGCCAACTACTTCGCTGCCGCAGGATACAATCCAGAATGATCGGACTCTGCTCTAGTCAAGGTAACTGGTATCCATGTGCCGCAAACCCGTACGGCGAAGGGCGTCGAGTTGGTGTCCCCGGAATGCCGGAAGCCCACGGCGGAAATGGCACAGCATGGCATCCCGGAACTCATGGACAGGCCTTTCCCGTATCCGCCACCTTGGACCTCGTTGCCCAATTCGACTATCTCTTGGGGCAAGGGCCGGGCGTCCGGACTTGAGGTCGCGTCATGAACCGTTTCGACCGTCGCATCGCCTCGGGAGGCGAAGCCGTTGTGCAATATCTCGATGCGGAGTTCCGCGTCGTGCGTCCGGGCGCCTTCGTGCGCTGTGCCGTCACCGGCCAGCCGATTCCGCTCGACGAATTGCGCTACTGGAGCGTCGACCTGCAGGAGGCCTATGCCTCGCCGGCGGCGGTGATGGAGCGGCTGAAGGACCGCCGCAGGCCCGCCTGACGCGCGGCCATGGCCCGGTCCGCGGTCAGGTCAGGTCGTTCTGCGCCCGCCAGTGCACGACCGTGGCGTGCAGGAGGTCGCGCAGCCGGTCGGCGCCTTCGAAGGCGAGCGCCACGGGCAGCACCATGACGCGCGCCAGGAACTCGCCGGCGGTTCCGGAGAGCGCCGCGAGGCGCACCGCATCCTTCTCGGTCGTGACGGGCAGGAGGTCGCCGGCGGCGGCGCGCGCGGCGAGGTCCGCCACGTCGGCTTCCGTGAAGGCGTGATGGTCGGGGAAGGCGGCCCGTTCGACCACCTCGGCGCCGAGGTCGGCGAGCGTCGCGAAGAATTTCTCCGGCCGCCCGATGCCGGCGAAGGCGAGCAGGCGGCGGCCGGCGATGAGGCGCGCCGCGCCAGGCTCGGGCACCAGATGGCCGAGGAAGACGGGGCGGCCCCGCGCCTGGGCGAGGGCCGCGACCCGCGCGCCGGGCTCGCCCGTGCCCACGAGCACGAGCGCATGGGCCTGGGCGAACTGCCGGTCGAGCGGCGCGCGCAGCGGGCCCGCCGGCAGGCACAGCCCGTTGCCGGCGCCGCTTGCCGCATCGACGACGGCGAGCGCCAGATCCTTGACGAGGGAAGGGTTCTGCAGCCCGTCGTCGAGCACGGCGACGGTGGCGCCCCGGCGGTCGGCCTCGCAGGCGCCCTCGTGCCGGTCGCGCGCCACCACCGTCGGGAAGTGCCGGGCGAGCAGCAGAGGCTCGTCGCCGACTTCGGCGGCGGTGTGGCATGCCGGATCGACGACGACCGGCCCGGCGAGGCTGCCGCCGTAGCCGCGCGTGACGAAGGCGGGATGTTCCCCGAAGGAGGCGAGGAGTTCGCCGACCGCGATGGCGGTCGGCGTCTTGCCGGCCCCGCCGGCCGTGAAGTTCCCGATGCAGATGACGGGCAGGGGGCCTTCCGCGCCCGGCCGGCGCATGCGCGCCGCCGTCACCGCGCCGTAGGCGGCGCCGACGGGGCTGAGGAGCCGGGCGGCGAGGGTCGGTCGGGGGCGCCACCAGAAGTCCGGTGCCTTCATGGGCGCCTCCCCCGCCGCAGAAGATGCTCGAGCGTCGCTGGCACCGGCCGCGCCCCCCGTCCTCGTCGCCGACTCCGCAGGATCGTAACCGAGACGGTCAGCGCGCTTCCAGATGCATCTGGAGAATATAGGGCTCGATGGCGCGCATCGTGCGCTCGACGGCCCCGCCGAGCCCATCCACCGTCGCGGCGGCGGCACGCGCCATGCGGCGCACGCGCGCGGCGTCGGCGAGCAGCGCCGCCAGGCCGTGCGCCAGCGCCCGCGCATCGTTGACCGGCAGGGCACCTTCCGCCCGGTCGATGGCGGCATAGACGTCGGTGAAATTGTGCACGTAGGGCCCGTGCATCAGGGCGGCACCGAGCTTCGCCGGCTCGATGGGGTTCTGGCCGCCGCGCGGCACGAGCGAGCCGCCCACGAAGACCACGGGCGCGAGGCGATAGAACAGGCCGAGTTCGCCGATGGTGTCGGCCACGTAGATGTCCGTCGCCCGGTCGGGCAGGAGGCCGCGCGAGCGCTGCGAGCCGCGCAGGCCGTGCTCGGCGGCGATCGCCGCCACTTGCTCGCCGCGCTCGGGATGGCGCGGCGCGATGATGGTGAGGAGCGAGGGAAAGCGCGCCTGCAGCGCCCGGTGCACGGCCGCCACCATCTCCTCCTCGCCGGGATGGGTGCTGGTCGCGGCCCAGACGGGGCGGCCGGCGACGAGGCCGTTGAGGGTCGCGACCGTCGTCGGGTCGGCAGGCGGCGCCGGCACGTCGAACTTCAGGTTGCCGGCGACGACGACGCGCGGCGCCCCGAGGCGGGCGATGCGCTCGCCGTCGGCCTGGCTTTGGGCAAGGCACAGGTCGAAGCGCTCCAGCAGCGCGTGGGCGGTCTTCGGCAGGCGCTGCCAGCGCCGGAAGGAGCGCTCGGAGAGGCGCGCATTGACCATGATGAGCGGGATGCCGCGCCGCGACACCTCGACGATCGTGTTGGGCCAGATCTCGGACTCGGCCACGAGCACGAGGTTCGGTGCCCAGTGGTCGAGGAAGCGGCGCAGGTAGCGCGGCACGTCGAGCGGCATGAACTGGTGGATGGCGCCGGGCGGCAGGCGGCGGGCGAGAAGCCCGGCCGAGGTCACCGTTCCGGAGGTGACGAGCACGCTGAAGCCGCGCCGGGTCAGCCGCTCGACCACGGGGAGCAGCGAAATGGTCTCGCCGACGCTCGCCCCGTGCAGCCAGGCCAGCCGCCCGGCCGGCCGCGAGCGGCCGGGGTGGCCGCGCCGCTCGGCGAGGCGCGTGCGGTCCTCCTTGCCGCGCCGCAGACGCGCGGCGAGCACGGCGGCCGTCGCCGGTTCGAGCACGGCCATGCCGGCGCGGTAGAGGCCGAGCGGGAGGGTGAGCGGCCCGGTCATGCGATCTCCTGGGCGGCTCCTGCCGCCGTCTTCTCGCCGTTCTTCCTGGCTCCGGGATCGCGCGAGCCGATCAGGGCATAGGCGCGCGCGTGCACGGCGTCGAGTCCGTTCTCCACCGCCTGCCGGGCGCTTTCGAAGGCAGTGCCCTCGGCGTCGGCGGCCACGTGGATGGGCTCGCCGATGACGATGGCGCCGCGGCCGAAGGGCAGACCGATGGAGGCGCGGTCCCAGCTCCTGAAGTCGATGCGGCGGCTCGCCACCACCGCCACCGGCACGATGGGGCGTCCCGACATCCTGGCGAGCATGACGATGCCCGGCCCGCACACGCGCGAGACCTTCGGCACGTCGGCGGTCATCACCACCATCTCGCCCTGCGCCAGGGCCTGGAGGAGGCCGCGCAGCGCCGCCGCGCCTCCCTTCTCGCGCACGCGGGCGCTGCCCTTGCGGATGATCCGGTCGTCGCGCGCCCCCGAGCCGCGCACCGCCCTGACGCCCAGATGGCGCAGGGCGATGGCGTTGAACTCACCGTCCGCCGAGCGCGAGACGAGGGCCGCCGCCCGGTCCTGCGGCCGCTTGCCGAAGGAGATCATGAAATGCTGGCCGTGCCACATGGCCGCGATCACCGGCATCTGCGGGCCGACGCGGTCGTAGATGTCCGGCGGGTCGAGCACGAAGCGGTTCGTGCGGCGCACGAGGCGCAGATAGGCCGCGAACAGGAAGCCGAGGGCCTCCTGCGCGGGCCGGGACCGCATGATCCGCTTGAGGAGAGCCATGTCGCGCGATGGGCCCTCAGGCCTTGACGTCGGGTTCGAGCAGGCGGTGCAGATGCACGATGAAATAGCGCATGTGGGCGTTGTCGACGGTGGCCTGGGCCTTTGCCTTCCAGGCCACGTGCGCCGTGGCGTAGTTCGGGTAGATGCCGACGATGTCGAGCTTCGAGAGGTCCTTGAACTCGTGCCCCTCGAGATGGGTCAGCTCGCCGCCGAAGACGAGGTGGAGGAGCTGCTTGCCGGTCGTCTGGTCGCCGGTCTTCAGGTCGCTGGTCGTTTGTCCGCTCATGGCGATCGGTCCTCGGGAGGGGCGGGGGAGCCGGCGCGGGCCGGCGGTCAGGGCGGAGGGGGCTTGCCGGCAGGCGTCTCCGCCGCAAGCGCCGCCAGCACCGTCTCGTGCAGGGCGGCATTGGCCGCGGCGAGCACGCCGTGCCGCGGCTCGCGCCGGTTGTAGGGCGGCGCGCGGCCGGCGACGTCGGTCAGGCGCCCGCCGGCTTCCTGCAGGATGAGGTCGGCGGCGGCGATGTCCCAGTCGTGCGAGGCGGCCGACACGAGGCCGACGTCGATGGAACCGTCGGCGACGCGCGCGAGCCGCAGCGCCAGCGACGGCACCTTGGGCAGGTGGACGACGCTTGCCTCCTGCCGCTTGAGCGGCTCATAGAGCGGCAGCGGGCCGGCGATGCGGGCGGCGGCGAGCGCCATCCGTTCGGACGTGCCGATCGCCGCGCCGTTCAGGAAGGCGCCTGCGCCGCTGCGGGCCTCGTAGAGCTCGCCGCGGGCGGGCGCATAGACGACGCCGGCCACCGGCCGCCCGTCGGCGAGCAGCGCGATGGAGATCGACCAGTTGGCATCGCCCGCGACGAAGGCGCGCGTGCCGTCGATGGGATCGACGATCCAGACGAGCCGCCGCTCGAGCCGCGCCAGGTCGTCGGCCGTTTCCTCCGACAGCCATCCGGCCTCGGGCAGGGCCTGCGACAGGCGCTCCTTGAGGAAGGAGTCCACCGCCATGTCGGCCTCGCTCACCGGCGAGCCGCCGCCCTTCGCCCAGATGCGGGCGGAGGTTTCACGCCCGTCGCGGAAATAGCCGAGCGCCAGAAGCCCGGCCTCGTGCGCCGTCGCACGCAGGAGCGCGCTGGTGTCGATCGGCTGTCTGGGCGGGGCGACGAGCATCGTCCTCTCGATGGCAGGCCGTCGGGCGGCGGAAGAGTACGGGACGGCGGACTTCTACGCCGCGTCTTGCGGTGCGGCAATAGCAGGAGCCTCGCGCGCCGCACGACCGCCGCGGTATCCGTACTCCGTCCCCGCTTCCGGAAGGCGGCGCCGCGCCCGCGGCCGCCTCAGCCCACCGCCGCGAGCACGCGCGGCTCGACGGTCGCGGTACCGACGGTTTCCAGCGCCAGCCAGTCGACGACGCCGAGGAGCGCGGCGTGGCGGTCGAGGCCCCGGCCCCGCGCCTCCATGTACAGGGCGAGCTGCCGGTCGGCGCTCGTGCCGCGCGCCACGATGGTGCGGGCGCACTGGACTTCCCGCAGGCAGCCGAGCGCCCGCGCGTCGTCCGCGAGCATGGCGATGACCGCGTCGAGCGTCTCGCCGACCGAGCGCGCCGAGCGCGTGCGCTCGTCGACGAAGCTGCCGTGCACGCCGTAGCGCTGGGCCCGCCAGCAGTTCTCCGCGATGATGGCGCGCGAGGCGCCGGTCATGCCGGCATTGACCGACGGATTGCGGTCGAGATGGCGCACGAGGGCGCGATAGAGCGCGGCGATGGCGATGGCGTCGTCGAGGTGGGTGCAGCTGTCGGCCACGCGCAGCTCCAGCGTCGGATGCTGCAGCGACGGGCGCACCACCCACCACACGAAGCTCGCGTTGTCGATGGCGCCGGCGGAGACGAGCGTCTCGACGTAGCGGTCGTAGTCCTCCTGGCCGGCGAAGAGGTCTGGCAGCCAGGTGCGCGGCAGCTCGCGATAGGCGGCCAGGCGATAGCCGAGCAGGCCCGTGCGCTGCGCCTGCCAGAAGGGCGAGGAGGTCGACAGGGCGAGCAGCAGCGGCATGTAGGGCAGGCAGCGCGTCATGAGGTCGACGCGCCGCGACGGATCTGGCACCTCGACGTGCACGTGCAGGCCGCAGACGATGTTGCGGCTGCCGAGCATCTGCAGGTCGCGCATCAGCTTGTCGTAGCGCGCCGCCTCGGTGGCGCGCTGGTGCGCCCACATGGCGGTGGGATGCGTGCCGGCGGCAATGAGCACGAGGCCGTGGTCGCGCGCGATGGCGCCCAACCCTGCGCGCAGCTCGGCGAGGCGCTGGCGCGCGTCGGCCATGTCCTCGCAAGGGGGCGTCGCGACCTCGATCTGACTCTGCAGCATCTCGAGCTGCACCTCGTCAGGGAATCGATTCTTGCAGGATTCGAAGAAACACCTCTTGATCTTGCGGCGCGTGCCTCGCGTGATGGCGTCAGAAATGAAGTATTCTTCTTCAATTCCGAAACGATATGACCCCGTCATTCCCTGCTCTCCATCGCCTTGTCGTCAGAAAATCCACAAATGAACGTTCTGGTCATACCGAATCGAGCGACAGGCTCCGCCGCAATGCGTCCAAAATGCGGCGTTCTGCGCAAAGCCTTGTGCGACAACGGCGTGGTGAGACCTGCCTGATAACCGGCATCGGGGTGTTTTGTTCCAGCGGCGGATGGCGACAGAGTCGCAGCCGCCCGGGCCGCTCCCCCGGGGGCGGCGGGCGGGCAGGGGGACGCCTGCCGGAGGCGTCTTCGGCCCCGGACCCACGCGAGGTCCGGAAGGCTCTCCCGGTCCGCCGGATCGGTTCGGCGTGCCCGGCGTTTCGGGCCGCTCTAGGTCGTGGGCTCAAACCGTGTCCATAGCCTTGTTGCTGCGATGAGGACGGCAGCGAGGAAGTTCCTGGCGAGCT
>NZ_JASJEV010000022.1 GCF_030067675.1 Chelatococcus albus
GCAACTGCCCCGTCGGGCGGCGGCCATGCGGTCATCGGCGGGGCTTCCCACGGTCGCCGCGCACAGCGCGCGCCCGCTTCCCGACACGCCCCGCGTGCGGGAGCGACCGGGAAGATCAGGGGAGCTATCGGCCAGCTTCAGCTCGCCAAGCCTTCAGCACAGGAAACCACGCCCATTCCGGACAAAACTTCACGGGTTATAAAGAAAAAGGCGCGACCCGCTTATTGAAAATATCCAGTAACGACCTCTGACGATCTCGCAATGAACGCGCCGATCGATCGCACATGGCAAGCCGAGCCCCATGAATTCACCATGACAACCGACTTCGAGTCGGGCTCTGGCCTGCGACATCATCGCCTCCCCGCGAGACAACTCGCTAAAATTTTCTTCATGGCGCGTTATGCCGCAGAGATTACGCACGATATCCACATATGTAAATGGAGAACATTCCAATTATTTCACGGAACGGAAGGAACGTTCATTCCAATTTCGCGCGCCATGTCAAGATTTTGAGCCGAAGATGGGCAAGCGAATACGATATCTTGCTATGCGGTATGATGATGCGAACCGATGCGCCGATCGCAATACCATCAATCAGCCTTACCTGCATGGCGAACCTGCCCATGGCCCCTGCGATCAGGCGGGCGCATCGCCCGGCGGTAATCCGAGGATGGCCCGCGCGGCCCCGGTCGGCCGCCCATCGGCCTCTCCATTCCAGCCCCGCGGCGAACTCAGGCCGCACCATTCCATGCCGACGCGTCGGCGGAATGGACATGTCCGACGGCGCAGTGCCCCGCCGACGTGCCGCCTCATTCGCCCCAGGTGCGTTCGAGGACGCGGATCCAGTTCCCGTGGCAGATCCTGCGCAGGGCCGCCTCGTCGTAGCCCCTGTGCCGCAAGGCCGACACCAGCGCCTGCAGATGCGAGACGTCGCGCAGCGCGTGCGGCACTGTCGTGCCGTCGTAGTCCGAACCGATGGCCACCCGTTCGAGGCCGATACGATCGACCAGATGATCGACGTGCCGGATCAGGAGATCGAGCTCCGTCGCCGGATCCTTGCGTCCGTCGGGGCGAATGAACATGGCGCCGAAATTGACGCCGACGAGGCCGTCCCGCTCGCGGATCGCATCGAGCTGGCGATCGGTGAGATTGCGCGAATGCGGGCAGAGCGCATGCGCGTTGGAATGGCTCGCGACGAGCGGCGCGGTGGACACCTCCGCCACGTCCCAGAAGCCCCGCTCGTTGAGATGCGACAGGTCGACGAGGATCCCGAGCTCGTTGCAGGCGCGCACCAGCGCCCGGCCGCGGTCGGTGAGGCCGGGGCCGATGTCGGGCGACGAGGGAAAGCGGAAGGGCACGCCGCGGCCGAAGATGTTCGGCCGGCTCCAGACGGGCCCGAGCGAGCGCAGCCCTGCCTGGTGCAGCACATCGAGGAGTCTCAGCTCGGGATCGAGTGCCTCCGCGCCTTCGATGTGGAAGACGGCGGCAAGCGCCCCGGTTGCCATGGCCGCGCGAATGTCGGCCGCCGAGCGGCACAGCCTGAACGCGCCGGCGGCAGCCCGTTCGATCCGTGAAAGGATCGAGATCATCTCGAAGCTGATCCGCCGCGCCTCGGCCATCGACGGCGTCAGTGGCTCTGGCCGGTCGCCCCCTGTGGCTGCCGTCGCGGGCTCGACCGGCGAGGGCACGTAGACCGCAAAGAGCCCGCCGGCGAAACCGCCGATGCGGGCGCGCGGCAGGTCCACGTGACCGGCCTCCTCCCCCGCGAGGAAGGCCTCCCCCGACTCTTCCCGCCCCGCCTTCCACAGGCGCAGCAGCACGTCGTTGTGGCCGTCGAAAACGGGGACGACAGATTCCGATGTCATGATCTCGCAACCGGGAGGGAACGTCGGGCTCGCGCGGCCGCGACGTCCGGGTTGGACGGGTCGGGGCGGCACCTTGCCATGACCACTAGGGACGCGCCCTGCCGTTGGCCAATTCAAAATGGGTCACGGATCATACCCCCCTTGCATGAGCTCGACCTCGAGGGCATGGGCGATGCAAGGCGTGCATAGGGTCTGCCATTTTTCGAATTTGTCACACCGAAGATGCTGGACTTAGTGTTCCGGCCCGCCCTGCTACGAATAGCAACGGGAACATCCGCGCATCCGATTGGACAAGTTCCATTCTGAGACTTCGGACCCATCCGTGACTGGAGTTTGATCGGATGCTGGGGCGCAGTTGGCGCTGGCCGGCAGCCGGAATACTTGTCCGCGCCAAACCATAACTTTCGAGGGAACGGAAGAACTCCGCCTTCGAACAACGAGGTCACACGGCAATGATATCCAGGCGCATGTTTCTCGCCGGTTCGGCCGCCGCGCCCTTCCTGAGCTACGCGAGCCTCACGGCGGTCTATGCCGACACGCCGAAGGACGTCCTTGTCGTCGCCCAGCAGCTCGACAACATGACGAGCCTCGACCCGCACGAGAGCTTCGAAGCCGTGGGCAGCGAGATCTGCGGCAACATCTACCAGAAGCTGGTGACGCCGAACCTCGACAAGCCCGACGCGATCGACGGCGACCTCGCCGAATCCTGGAGCGCGGCGGAAGACGGCAAGACCTTCACCTTCAGGCTGCGCAAGGACGCGAAGTTCGCGAGCGGCGCGCCGGTGACGGCAGACGATGCGGCCTTCTCGCTGCAGCGCGCCGTCATCATGAACAAGGGCCCGGCCTTCATCATCAGCCAGTTCGGCTTCACCAAGGACAACGTCGCCGAGCGCATCAAGGCGCTCGACCCGGCGACGCTCGTCATCACGACCGCCGAGCCCACTTCCCTCTCCTTCCTGCTCTACTGCCTGTCCGCCGGCGTCGGCGCCATCGTCGAGAAGAAGGTGGCGCTCGAGAGGGCGCAGGGAGAGGACCTCGGGAACGGCTGGCTGCGCCAGAACAGCGCAGGCTCCGGCCCCTGGACGCTGCGCGCCTGGAAGCCGAGCGAGAGCGTGATGCTCGACGCCAACCCGCACGGCGGCCGGGGCAGCAACGTCAAGCGCATCGTCCTGCGCCACATTGTCGACCCCTCGGCCCAGCTCCTCATGCTGCAGAAGGGCGACGTCGACATCGCGCGCGATCTGACCACCGACCAGCTGCGTGCCCTTGAGGGCAATGCCAGTTACAACCTCGTGCGCAAGAGCGTCGCCGGGCTGATGGTCATCTCGATGAACCAGAAGCATCCGCACCTCGCCAAGCCGCAGGTGTGGCAGGCCATCAAGTGGGCGATCGACTACGATGGCATCCAGAAGAACGTGGTGCCGCTCACCTTCGTCGTGCAGCAGAGCTTCCTTCCGGCCGGCTTCCCCGGCGCGCTCACTGAGAAGCCCTTCCGCAAGGACGTCGCCAGGGCCAAGGCGCTGATGGCGGAGGCCGGGCTCGCCGACGGCTTCGAGGTGACGATGGACCATTATTCGGCGCAGCCCTATCCGGACATCGCCCAGACGATCCAGGCCAACCTCGGCGAGATCGGGATCAGGGTGAAGCTCCTGTCGGCGGAGAACCGGCAGGTACTGACGAAGACGCGCGCGCGCCAGCACGAGCTCGCCCTGACCGTCTGGGGGACGGATTACTTCGACCCCCACGCCAATGCCGACGTCTTCTGCGTCAACCTCGACAATTCCGACGACGCCAAGGTCCGCCCCCTCACCTGGCGCTCGTCCTGGCAGGACAAGAAGATGTCGGATCAGGCCCTCGCCGCCTTGAAGGAGCGCGATCCGGCGAGGCGCGTCGCCCTCTACGAGCAGCTGCAGCGCGACCACATGGCGGCGAGCCCCTTCGCCTTCCTCCTGCAGAAGACGACAACCGCCGCCTGCCGCAAGGGCGTCACGGGCGCCCGCCTCGGCACGCTGTCGGACAGCCACTCCTACGCCACGGTCCGCAAGTCGTGAGGAAGCGGCTCGGCTCGCTCGCGAGCGGCCTCGCCAGCATCGCCCTGACGCTGCTGGGGCTTGCGATCGTCACCTTCCTGATCGGGCGCGTCATGCCGATCGACCCGGTGCTTGCCGCGGTCGGCGACAATGCCCCCCAGGCGGTGATCGAGCGGACGCGGGCCGAAATGGGGCTGGATCGTCCGATCGCGGTCCAGTTCCTCACCTATCTCTGGCAGCTCGCCCACGGCGACCTCGGCCGCTCCATCCTCACCAAGAACGCGGTGACGAGCGATATCGCCCGCTATTTCCCGGCGACGCTCGAGCTCGCCACCGCCGCCGTCCTGGTCGCGGCCGTCGTCGGCGTGCCGCTCGGCGTGTGGGCGGCGGTGCGGCAGGGCACGGTCATCGACCAGACGATCCGCGTCGTCTGCCTCGCCGGCCACTCGACGCCCGTCTTCGTGCTCGCCCTCGGCAGCCTGCTCATCTTCTATGCGATTCTCGGCATCGCCCCCGGACCCGGCCGGCAGGACATCGTCTTCCAGGACATGGTGCCCCACGTCACCGGCCTCCTCACCGTCGACGCCCTGATCGCCGGGGACTACGACGCCCTGCGCGATGCGCTCGCCCACATGGTGCAGCCGGTCTTGATCCTCGCCTATTTCAGCATGGCCTACATCACGCGCATGACACGCGCCTTCATGCTCGACGCTCTCAACGGCGAATATGTCGTGACCGCACGGGCGAAGGGCCTGTCCGGCACGGCGGTCGTCTGGCGGCACGCCTTCCCCAATGTCGGGGTCCGGCTCGTCACGGTGCTGGCCTTGACCTATGCGGGCCTCCTCGAAGGCGCCGTCGTCACCGAGACGGTCTTCGCCTGGCCGGGCCTCGGCCAGTATCTCACGGTGTCCCTGATGAACGCCGACATGAACCCGGTGGTGGGCGCGACGCTCCTCGTCGGCCTCGTCTATGTCGGCCTCAACCTCCTCGCCGATCTTCTCTACCGGCAACTGGATCCGCGCGTCCGATGAGCGTTGCTTTTACCCGGGACTGGCTCCTCGCCGAGACGCCCGCCTCCCGCGCCCAGGCCGCCTGGGGCCGGCGCTATCGCGCCTGGCTCGGCCTCAGGGCCAATCCCCTGGCGATGATCGGCCTCGCCGTCGTCGTCGCCTTCGTCCTGCTTGCCCTCGCCGCGTCGCTTCTCGCCACGCACGATCCGGGCGCGCAGGATCTCGCGAACCGCCTCGCCCGCCCCTCGGCCGCCCACTGGCTCGGCACCGACGAGCTCGGTCGCGACATCTATTCGCGCATTCTCCACGGCGGCCGCGTCACGCTCGGCATGGTCATCGCCGTCGTCGTACTGGTGGCGCCGCTCGGCCTCGCCGTCGGCTGCGTCGCCGGCTATTTCGGCGGCCTCGTCGACCGTGTGCTCATGCGCGTCACCGACGTGTTCCTGGCCTTCCCCCGCCTCATCCTGGCGCTCGCCTTCGTCGCGGCGCTGAAGCCCGGCGTCGAGAGCGCCATCCTCGCCATCGCCCTCACCGCCTGGCCGCCCTACGCGCGGCTCGCGCGGGCCGAGACGATGACGGTGCGCAACAGCGACTTCATCGCCGCCTGCCGGCTGACGGGCGCCGCCCCCGCGCGCATCGTGCTGCGCCACGTGGCGCCGCTCTGCGTGCCGAGCCTCGTCGTGCGCATCACGCTCGACATGAGCTCCATCATCATCACGGCGGCGAGCCTCGGCTTCCTCGGCATGGGGGCACAGCCGCCCTCGCCCGAATGGGGCGCCATGATCGCCACCGCCAAGCGCTTCATCTTCGAACAGTGGTGGGTGCCGACCGGGCCCGGCATCGCCATCATGCTGGCCTCGCTCGCCTTCAACTTCCTGGGCGACGGCCTGCGCGACGTCCTCGATCCGAAGCAACGCTGATGCTCGTCGATATCGCCGACCTGCGCGTGACCTTCGCCACGCGGACCGGAACCTTCGAGGCCGTGCGCGGCGTGTCCATGCGCATCGGCACGGAGAAGCTCGGCATCGTGGGCGAGAGCGGCTCCGGCAAGTCGCTGACCGCCCGCTCGCTCATGCGCCTCCTGCCGGCGAACGCGCGCCTCAGCGCCGAGCGGCTCACCTTCGACGGCATCGACGTGCTGAACGCCGACGAGCGCACCATGCGCACGATCCGCGGCCGGCGCGCCGGCTTCATCCTGCAGGACCCGAAATATTCGCTCAATCCGGTCATGACCATCGGCCGGCAGGTGGCGGAAGCCTGGCGCACGCACAAGGGCGGCGGCCGCAGGGAGGCTGAGGAGGCGGCGGCCGACCTCCTCGACCAGGTGCGCATCCGCGACCCCCGCCACGTCATGGGGCTCTATCCCCACGAGGTGTCGGGCGGCATGGGCCAGCGCGTCATGATCGCCATGATGCTCGCCCCCGACCCGGAACTCCTCATCGCCGACGAGCCGACGAGCGCGCTCGACGCCACGGTCCAGGCCGAGATCCTGCGCCTGATGGAAGATCTCGTGACGCGCCGCGGCATGGGCCTCATCCTCATCAGCCACGACCTGCCGCTCGTCTCGCATTTCTGCGACCGCGTGGCCGTCATGTACGCCGGCCGCGTCGTCGAGACCCTGGCCGCGGGGGAGCTCGCGCGTGCCCGCCATCCCTACACGCGGGGCCTTCTCGACTGCCTTCCCTCGCTCACCCATCCCAGAGAGCGCCTGCCGGTGCTCGCCCGCGACGCGGCGTGGCTGCAACCATGACGGCTTCCCCCATGATCGACGTGGACCGGCTGCGCGTCAGCTTCGGCGACAAGGAGGTCGTCAAAGGCGTCTCCTTCCGGGTGCCGGCGGGCGAGTGCTTCGGCCTCGTGGGCGAGAGCGGCTCGGGCAAGTCCACCGTGCTGCGCGCTCTCTCCGGCCTCAACGGCGCCTGGTCGGGCCGCATCGCCGTCGCCGGCGCTGAGGTCGGGCCGAAGCGCCACCGCGCATTCTTCCGCAAGGTGCAGATGGTCTTCCAGGACCCTTACGGGTCACTGCACCCGCGCCAGACGATCGACCGCATCCTGAGCGAGCCGCTCCTGGTGCACGGGCTCGGGGACGTCGAGCGCCGCGTCGCCGCGACCCTTGCCGAGGTCGCCCTGCCGGCCGCCGTGCGCTTCCGCTTCCCCCACCAGCTCTCCGGCGGCCAGCGCCAGCGCGTCGCCATCGCCCGCGCCCTGATCGCCGAACCGGAGGTGCTGCTGCTCGACGAGCCGACGAGCGCCCTCGACGTGTCGGTGCAGGCCGAGATCCTGAACCTGCTCGCCGACCTGCGCCGGCAGCGTCGCCTCACCTACGTGCTCGTCAGCCACAACCTCGCCGTCGTCGCCCACCTGTGTGCGCGCATCGGGGTGATGCTCGGCGGCGAAATGGTGGAGGAACTGTCGGCCGAAGACCTGCGCGCGGGGCGCGCGCAGCATCCCCACACGCGGGAACTGCGCACCCTCAGCGTCGGCCTGGAGGAGGTCTGAGGGCCTTCCGGCCGATCCCCACTCAGCCGTGCCGCCAGGCGGCGCGGCGTTCCGCGATCGATCGATGACCGAGGTTCACCGATGACTGTCGCCGCCTCACCCCTGCGCTGGTCGGCCGCCGCCGAGGCCGCTGCCGGGATCACCGAAGCCTGGGCGCAGGAGGGCGGGCCCGGCGGCGCCGTCGTCGTCTTCGACACGCAGGCGCTGCGCGTCGAGGCGAGCGGCGGCCTTGAAAGCCTTGCCACGGGCGTTCCCTTCTCGGGCGACAGCGTCGTGCGCTACGCCTCCATCACCAAGCACGTCCTCGCCGGTCTTACCGTGCAGCGGGAGGGCGTGGTCGGGCTCGATGACCCGATGGGCCAGCATCTGCCCGGCCTGCGCGGCGAGATGGCGGCCGTGACCGTCGGCCGGGCGCTCGACATGACGGGCGGCCTGCCCGACCTGCGCGAAACCCTGTCGCTCCTCGGCCTGTCGGTGCACACGGCGACGGAGGCGCCCGAACTCCTCGATTTCCTCTGCCGGCTCGCCGCGCTCAACTTCCCGCAGGGCAGCGAGGTATCCTATTCCAACACCGGCTACCGGCTGGTAGAGGCAGCGCTCGCCCGCAAGGGACTCGCCTTCGCCGACCTCGTGCGCGAAGAGATCAATGCGCCGCTCGGCATCGCCTTCTCGGCGCCGGAACTGTGGTTCGACCCGGTGAGAGACCTCGTGCCCGGCTACTGGAAGTCGGAGCGCGGCTGGCAGCTCGCCAACGCCGGCCTGCATCTCTCCGCCTCGGGCAGCCTCACGGGCAGCGTGCGTCATCTCGCCCTGTGGCTGCAATGCCTCCTCGGCGACCGCGGGCCGGCGCGAGGCTGGCTTGCGCGCCTGTCGGCGCCGCGCTTCCTCGCCGACGGGCGCCCGACGCGCTATGGCCTCGGCCTCGCCTGGTCGGAGCTCGGCGGCCACCGCCTCGTCGGCCACGGCGGCTCGCATGCGGGCTACAAGAACTACTTCCTGCTCCACCCTGCCCTTGGCGTCGGCGTCGCCCTCGTCTCGAACCGCGAGGACGCGGCGCCCTACGGCCTCGCACTCAAGGTCATGGCGGCGCTCCTCGGCGCGCCGCTGCCACAGCGCAGCGAACGCATCCCCGACGCGCTCTACGTGAGCGACACCGGCCCCGAATGGCTGGAGATGAAGGGCAGCATCGCCACCTTCCTCGGCACCGGCGACACGCTCTACGAGGCACCCGACGGCTGGTCGGTGTCGCTCTCGGCGCATCTGCCGATGCGTCTGCGCGCGACGGGAGGGGCGATCGAAGGCGAGATCGGCCATGTGGCGCGGCGCTTCCGCCCCGCCGTAGCCGATGGCTGCCTCGGTCGCGTGCAGGGGCGCTGGGTCTGCCCGGGTCACCACGCCGCCTTCGATATCGTCGGCGACCGGCTGGAGATGGGCGTCGGGCCGGCGCGCACGCGCGCCCCGCTCGTCGAGCTCGGCGGCGGCCGCCTCGTCGCCGAGGGGCGGGACGGGCCGTGGACGAAACGCGCCTGCCTCGCCTTCTCGGGCGACAGGGTGCGCCTTTCCCTCAACCGCAGCCGCGTCCTCACATTCGAGCGGGCCGGCTGAGCCGGCCCGGCTCCGTTGCCTCAACGCCCCGTGGCGCGGGCGAAGTCGATGTAGATCTCGCGCAGCCGCGTCGCCACCGGGCCCGGCCTGCCGTCGGCCACCGGGCGGCCGTCGATCGTCACGACCGGCTGCACGAAGCTCGAGGCGCTGGTGATGAAGGCTTCCTTCGCGGCCAGTGCCTCGTCGATCGAGAAGGTGCGCTCCTCGACGCGGATCTGCCGCTCCTCGGCCAGCGCCATGACGGCCTTGCGCGTGCAGCCCGGCAGGATGGCGTTGGAATTGGGCCGCGTGACGAGCACGTCGCCGGCGGTCAGGATGAAGGCGGAGGAGGAGCCGCCCTCGGTGACGACGCCGTCCTCGATCATCCAGGCCTCTTGGCAGCCGGCCTCGGCAGCCGCCTGCTTGGCGAGCACCTGGGCGAGGAGCGCGACGCTCTTGATGTCGCGTCGCGCCCAGCGGATGTCCGGCACGGTCTTGACGGCGATGCCCGTCTTCGCCGCCGGCGCGTTCACGATGTCCTTCTCCTGCGTGAACATCACGAGCGTCGGCTTGACCCCCCTGGGGAAGGCGAAGTCGCGGTCGGCGGCGCCGCGCGTCACCTGCATATAGACCATGCCGCTCGCGAGCCTGTTGCGGGCGACGAGTTCCTTCTGGATCTCCTCGATGCGAGCGAGCGTCTCCGGCAGTTCGAGTGCGATCTCGCCGACGGAGCGCTGCAGGCGGGCGAGATGCGCCTCATTGTCGACGAGCTTGCCGTCCAGCACCGCCGACACCTCATAGATGCCGTCGGCAAAGAGGAAGCCGCGGTCGAGAATGGATATGCTGGCCTCCTCCAGAGGCACGAAGGCTCCGTTGACGTAGGCGATACGGCTCAAGTCGCTTCTCCTGCTGGATTCCGCCGGCCGGTCATCCTCTCGATTCGCGGCCGGCGGGTCAGTCTCGAGGATACCGGAGCGCGCCGCGGTCCGCATGGAATGGCCTCCTGCGCTGTCTGCGCCCGCGCAACCCGGAACTGAATTCACCCGTCGTCGTCGAAGATGGCGACAAGCGGGCTGCCGCCCTCGCGCTGCATGCCGCGGTACATGCCCGGCGTGTTGAAGACCAGGGCCACCTCACCTCTGCGGTCGACGGCGATGACGCCGCCCCGTCCGCCGAGGCGCACGAGCTCGTCCTGCACCTTGCGCTCGACCGCCTCGTGCAACGTCAGCCCGGCATAATCCATGAGGGCGGCGACGTCGCGCGCCACCGTGGCGCGGATGAAGAACTCGCCGTGCCCCGTGGCGGAGACGGCGCATGTGCCGTTGGCATAGGTGCCGGCGCCGATGAGCGGCGTGTCGCCCACGCGGCCCCACATCTTGTTGGTCATGCCGCCGGTCGAGGTGGCGGCGGCGAGATGGCCGCTGCGGTCCAGCGCCACGGCGCCGACGGTGCCGTACTTGCGCTCCTCGTACGCGGTGTGGTCGAGCGCGACGGCGCCCGCCTGCCGGGCCTTTTGCAACTGCTGCCAGCGCCAGTCGGTGGCGAAATAGGCGGGGTCCACCTGTTCGAGGCCCGTCGTCAGCGCGAAGCTGTCGGCCCCCAGCCCCTGCAGCACGACATGCGCCGTCCGCTCCATGACGGCGCGGGCGAGAGACACCGGGTTGCGGGTGCGCGTGACGCCGATGACGGCGCCGGCGGCGAGCGTCGCGCCGTCCATCACGGCGGCATCGAGCTCGATGGTGCCCTCCGCGGTGAAGACCGCGCCGCGGCCGGCGTTGAACAGCGGCTCGTCCTCGAGCGAGCGCACGGCGGCCTCCACCGCATCGAGGCCCGAGCCGCACGCGTCGAGCACGGCGGCGCCCGCGGCGAGCGCCGCCTCGAGCCCGGCCCGGAAGTCCGCCTCCCGCTCCGGCGTGAGCGAGGCGCGCTCGATCGTGCCCGCCCCGCCGTGGACGGCGAGGACCCAGCGCCGGCCCTGCGCGATGTCGGTCATGGCTCTTCCTTCATTGCCTTCGCGCGGCGCGCCACGAGGTCCCTCACCGCCCCAAGGGAAACGGCCTCGACGCGCGACGGCCGGTTGCGCGCAGCGTCGAAACCGTCCGTCGTCTCGGCCATGAACAGCGAATTGTAGATCGCCTCCTCCGTCGCCTCGATCGCGGCCTGGAAGAGGGGCGACACACGCTCGTTGGGCAGGTCGGCCATGTCGCTCGCCGCCCGGCGCCGCGCCGGTGTGCGCCGCACGCTCTCGGCGGTGGAGAAGGCGATGGCATAGTCGCCGGAGCCGTTGCTGAGCGCCGAACCCGTGCGGGCGAGGCCGCCGAAGGCGCGCTCGGCGAGGCGACGCAGGTTGCGGTCCGACAGCGGCGCATCCGTTGCCACGACAATCATGATCGAGCCGTCCGGATCGGCCGCCCTGGTCCGGCCCAGGGGCGGGACCGGCAGGCCGTCGATGCGCAGGTCGCCACCATAGTTCGTCTGAACCAGCACGCCGAGCGTGTAGCCCCCCTTGTCCGGCGGCAGGCGGCGAGAACTCGTGCCGATGCCGCCCTTGTAGCCGAAGGCGACCGTACCGGTGCCGGCGCCGACGGCCCCCTCCTCCGCCCCGCCTTCCCGCGCGGCGGTGATCGCAGCAACCACGGTCTCCGGCGTCACCGCCGGGTTGCGGATGTCGTTGAGGCGGCCGTCGTTCGTCTCGCCGACCACGGCATTGAGCGATACCACCGTCTCATTGCCAGGTTGCGCCAGGGTCCAGCGCACCACCCCCTCCGCCGCGCGCCCCACGGCGAGCGTGTTCGTCAGCACGATCGGCGTCTCGATCTCGCCGAGCTCGACGATCTGCGTCGCGCCCATCAGCTTGCCGTAGCCGTTGAGCACGGCAAGCCCGGCGGGCACCTTGTCCTGAAAGAGGTTGCCGCCGTGCGGCAGGATCGCCGTCACGCCCGTGCGGATGCGCTCGCCCTCGCGCAGGGTCACATGGCCGATCCTCACACCCGCCACGTCCGTGATGGCGTTGAGCGGCCCCGGCGCATAGACGCCCGGCGCAATGCCGAGCGCCCGGGCGCGGCAGCGCCCACCGGGCGGCATCATCTCGCTCATGCAGCCCCTCCCGGAGCGCTCGCGCTCCCGGAAACTGCGGTTTGGGAAGCCGGCCTGTCGGTTGGTGGCATCACGCTGGAATCGCCCGCTCGTCGAGATCATCCGGTGCGCGGCTGCGAGGCGGGCGCGCATCGGGGCACCGGAACCGGAAGGAGATTAGGCAGCGTACACCGCGCTGCCCAATTCTGATTGCGCGCCGTCCCATGCAGTTTATGCATGAGATGATCCACACGGCAGAGCGCTCTTGCCCACGGCGGCTTGCGGCGCGCCTGCCGCCGGGTAGTCTGCCGATCGCCTGGCCCCGGCGCCGGGCCTCGGCTTCTGCTCGGAGTGCGTGATGGAACTCAAGTGGCTGGAGGATTTCATCAGCCTCGCCAACACCTTGAGCTTTTCCCGTTCCGCCGAAGAGCGGCACGTGACGCAATCGGCCTTCAGCCGGCGCATCAAGCAGCTCGAGACCTGGATCGGCGTGCCGCTCGTCGACCGCGCCACCTACCCGGCACGGCTGACGCCTGCCGGCGAAGCCTTCCTGCCCACCGCCCAGCAGATCGCGCGCGACCTGCACGCCGCGCGCAGCGACGCACGCGAGCGGCAAGGCATCAAGGCCAATACGCTGAGTTTCGCGGCGCTGCACACGCTGTCGCTCACCTTCTTCCCGCGCTGGCTGCACGATGTCGAGCGACGCGTCGGCGCCGTGCGCACCCGGCTCAGCACCGACTACAGCAGCATGGAGGCCTTCATCACCTCGCTGACGGAGGGGGAAAGCGACTTTCTCCTCGTCTACGCACATCCGGCCGTGCCCGTGCGGCTCGACGGGCAGCGCTTCGCCCATCGCACCCTCGGGCGCGAGCGCATCGTGCCCGTCTCGGCCCCGGGACCGGATGGCGGGCCCTTGCACGGCCCCGGCGCCGCCGGCGGCCCCGTGCGCTATCTCGCCTATGCGGCGGGGGCCTTTCTCGGCCACGTGACGGCGAGCCTCTTCGAGGAGCGCCCCATCGGCTGCGCGACCGTCTACGAGAACACGATGTCGGAAGGACTGAAGGCCATGGCGGTCGAGGGCTGGGGCCTTGCCTGGATTCCCGAAAGCATTCTTGCCGATGATCTGGCCGCTGGCCGTCTGGTACGTGCGGCCGATCCGTCCTGGGACCTTACGGTCGACATCCGGCTCTACCGCTCCCTCGCCAATGACCGGCCGATCGTCGCGCGGTTCTGGTCAGCGCTCGCGGACTGACAGTCCACCCCGACCGGCGCCATCGCGGCAAGCCGGAGAGGCGCACAGCGGTCGTCGCAGGGATCGCGAGACGATGCCCCGGCGGCGCCCTACTCCGGCTCCACATGCGTGAAGCAGATGCGCACCCGCGCGACATGGCGCGCAGGCTCGTGCGGTTCGCCGAGCCCGATGATGGGCTCCATTGTAGCGCGGTGTTCGATGCCGTCCTCGCCGCTTGGCAGCAGCACCCGATCATGCCGGGCCGCCGTCTCGAAGAGCTGCAGCGCTAGGAGCTCCTGCTCCGAGACGTCGACCTCGGCCCAGTAGCATCCAGGCGTGCCGGTCGGCGCCTTCTGCAATCCGGCCAGCAGATGATGCAGATCAGGCGGCCAATGGCGGGCAAGACCTGTCATGGCATCAGCCCTCCGTCGCGGCCCGCGAGGGGCGCGGCTCCCGGAGCCAACATACCACCGATGGCCGCGGCCAAACGCGTTTCGCCCCTAGCGGAATGAACTAGTCACGACCGGTGAGCCCCTGTAGTGGCGCGCCGCCGCCCAGGCTTTCACGAATGCGGGAGGCGGCGATCCGCGCCGTCCGGCGAATGGTCCCCGCCGATGCGGCATGGCTCAGCTCCCCATCCGCCACCCCGCCCCCGTCTGGCCACCCTCTTGCAAGGCTCAGCCCAAGGAGGACGCCGTCTGTCCCGAAGCGGGGCATCTGCCGGCGGCACCGTATCAGTGCGGTACGCGGTTTGCCCGCAAGCGCCTTGCACACCCTCGGACAGCCCATCGGCGCGGCGAGGCAGGTCGAATGGAGAACATACCCGCAGGAAGCGAGGCATGTCATGAGGCGGCGTCAGATCGAGACAACAAGCCGTCATGAAAGTTAAATTGGCACACGACCATGATTAATATTTATAGCATCAGATAAATCATTAGTTAATATTCCATTTACATGCATAGAATAATAGCAATAATGATTTTGCTACAATATAATTACATCAACATAAAAGGAGGCGCGCGCATTGTACAGTATATTTTCCATGATACTTCATATTATATTCGGAAATAATACTTTTGCTTGGTTATATTGTCAACAAGAACATAATTCAAATGAATTAGATAGCGCCGACTACTCGCAAATAATTACAGAAGAATTGGGACAAGCTACGATTAATCGCGAGAAATACAGATCCGCAGCGTCTTAGCGCTGACCGGGGTGGCGATCACGATCGCGGGGGAGATGCCATGTCCGCGAACAGAATACTTTTGCCTTTAGGCACCCAGGTTTCTCATCTGGCCCTCATCCTGGCGCTCTGCAGCATTCCGGCGCAGGCCCATGGCACTCAGCCGAGAGGCGTCTCGCGCACGCCTCCGCAGGCCCAGGCCCCGGCACCCCGCCCCCCTGCGGCACGAGCCAGGGGTCCGGTGGATTGCCGCATCATCACACCCCAGAATGCCGAGCTCTGCGCCACGCCCTTCACGGCGACGGTGAATGAACGCGGATCGGCCGGCAATTCTGACGGCCCGAGCGCTGGCGGCTCCAGCGGCGGAAGCAGCGGCGGCTCGAGTTCCGGTGGCGGCTCGGGCTCCAACGGGAAGGGCAGCGACAGCTCTGGCGGAACCTCGGGCGGCAGCAGCGGTGGCTCCGGCGGCGGCGGCTCCGGCGGCGGCAGCTCCGGCGGCGGTGGCTCCGGCGGCGGCGGCTCCGGCGGCGGCGGCGGCTCCGGCGGCGGCGGCTCCGGCGGCGGCGGCTCCGGCGGCGGT
>NZ_JASJEV010000023.1 GCF_030067675.1 Chelatococcus albus
GATGCGTGGGTGGCGGGCGAGAAATACGTGCCGGTTCTCATCCCGCCTTCGATGCCGCTTCTCGCGCCTGATCCCGCCCTCTGACCGGGCGGGCACGACGCTTGCGGACATCGGGATGCTGTGCGCGTCGCACCGGTGACGCTCGCCGCGCGGCCAGCCAGGCCTCGACTTCGGCCAGATCCCACACCACGCATCGAGGTGAGAGAGCGAAACGACGCGGGAACTCGCCGCGCTGCTCCATCTCATAGATCGTGCTGTCGGCAAGGGGCACCATTTCACGCAACTGGTGCCGGCGGATGGTCCGCTTGATTGATGTGCCGTTCTCGCGGGTCATTCGGCATCTCCTTGGCTGTTGTACGGGGGAAATGAGCGCAATAGGCTTCGAAAGGACAAGGTAAAAGTTCGGAAGTTGGATAGTGGGATACTGTGGCGTGCAGATAGAAATCATGGTGTAGTCACTCTTCGCGCTCCGAAGGCTGAGGTCGGAGTTCGAGTCTCGCAGGCAGCGCCACTTCGTTATAGATTTGCGAACGGAGGCAGCCGCCGATTCTACGCCAGCCGCGGCACCGGTCAGTTTGGTTGTGACGTTGCCCCTGCGCCTGTTCCGGTTTGAAGTTGGATCTGGCCCTGCTGAGAGGACCAGACATGAAGCGCACACGGTTTTCAGATGAGCAGATCATCGCCATCCTGAAGGAACACGAGGCCGGCATTCCGGTGGCGGAGCTCTGCCGGAAGCACGGCGTCAGTGACGGCAGCATCTACAAGTGGAAGGCGCGGTTTGGCGGCATGGAGGTGTCCGAGGCCAAACGGCTGCGGGCCCTCGAGGATGAGAACAGTCGCCTGAAGCGGATGCTGGCCGACGCAATGCTCGACAATGCAGCTCTCAAGGATCTCTTGGGAAAGAGGTGGTGCCGCCCGCCACGAGGCGACAAGCCGTTCGCCATCTCATGCAGCAGCACGGGATGAGCGAACGTCGGGCGTGTAAAGCCGCCGGCTTCAGCCGCATGAGCATGCGTTACCAGGCGCAGCGCCGGGACGATGGCGTCCTGCGCACACGGATGAAGGAACTGGCCCATGAACGCCGGCGCTTTGGCTACCGGCGTTTGCATGTGCTGCTGCGTCGTGAAGGCTTTGCGGTCAACCACAAGCGGCTCTTCCGGATATACAGGGAAGAGCGGCTCGGGGTGCGCCGTCGGGGCGGCCGCAAGCGCGCCATCGGAACACGGGCGCCAATTCAGCCGCCGCTGTCGCCAAACGAGCGGTGGTCGCTGGACTTCGTGTCCGACCGGTCGATGGATGGCAGGCGGTTCCGCGTGCTGACAGTCGTGGACGACTGCACCCGCGAGTGCCTTGCGCTTGTAGCGGATACGCCCCTCTCGGGGGCGAGGGTCGCGCGTGAACCGGATGCCCTGATTGTCGCCCGAGGCAAGCCAGCCATGATTGTCAGCGACAATGGCAGCGAATTCACGTCGAACGCCATTCTGACGTGGGCAGACAGGTCGAGGGTGCGCTGGCACTATATCGCGCCGGGCAAGCCCATGCAGAATGCGTTCATCGAGAGCTTCAATGGGCGCCTGAGAGACGAGTTCCTGAATGAGAGGCTGTTCTACACGCTGAGCCAGGCGCGCTCCCAACTGGCCAGATGGCGAACCGATTATAACGGCTCTCGCCCACATTCTGCACTGGCGTGGCAGACGCCAGCCGCCTTTTCGGCCACGTTTGCGCAGCGGCGGGATCTGCCGTTGCGCCAGGTCGCGGGCTCCACGACAGATCCCGCCTCAACCACCCGTTCAAAGGCAGCCCACAACCGTCAGGTCGAACTCAGGGCTGGATAGAACCTGGGGGCAACGTCAAGCGAGCCGAATTGCCGGTGCAGAGAAATAGGACATTGTAGACGCGGTCAGTCATGCGCGGCCTCCGTGGCGGCGATCTTTTGTGGTGGGCAGCAGGGAGAGAGATCGGCGATCAGCGGCGCGCAGATCTCAGGCCGGCCGCCGCAGCAATCCTTGACCAGGAATCCAGCGAGGGCGCGGACGGCGTCAAGTTTTGCCCGGTAGATGATCGACCGGCTCTGGCGCTCGGCCTCGATCAGCCCGGCGCGGGTCAGGATCGCCAGGTGCGTCGACATCGTGTTGTGCGGCACGTCCATCTGCCGCGCGACCTCGCCCGCGGGCAGCCCGTCAGGCTCGTGCTCCATCAGCAGCCGGAACACATCGAGGCGCGTTGGCTGGGCGAGCGCCGCAAAGGCAGAAATAGCTTGCTCTGAGTCCATATGTCGAGACTAATCGACATTTTGGCGTGTGACAAGTCAGCTTTCTGCCAACCCGTTTGGACATTCGGCACGATGCATCGCCCACGGGGTCGTAGTGCAGACTAAGGAAAGTAGCGGCGCGGTGAGGGCGATCTCGCCATTGCGATCCTGTTCGGTAGTTGTCAGTTGTCGGCTCATGCATGAGCTGAAAGAGCGCATGGCAGGCTTGTCTTCCTTGCCACCTGATATCAGCTGTGCCGCCAGATTCTGGCAGCCGAGACCAGCAGGATCGCGGCAAGCGCGGGGAGCAGGATCGTGCTCGGTACGATCCCGAGTAGCTTGCCGCCGACGAACGATCCGGCGATCGAGCCCGCCGCCATGACGAGAACGAAGCGGCGATTGCGGCCGAGCACCGCGAAGCTGTCGTCGCGGCTGTAGCGGGTGAAGCCTACGATCATGGTCGGCAGGCTGACCGCCAGCGACAGGCTGCCGGCGAGCTTGATGTCGGCGCCGAACAGGAGAATGAGCGTCGGGATCAGCAGTTCGCCGCCCGCGACGCCGAGCAGGGAAGCGACCACGCCGATGACCAATCCCGCGGTAATTCCCGCGATGGCCTGCACGACCCCGCTCATCAGCGGGATGCCGGACCCGTGCGTGTCATGTCCAAACAGCAGCACGGCCGCGATGCCGACAAGCAGCAGCGCGATGACGCGATAGAGTGAGGGGGATTCCATCCGAGTGGCCCAGCCCGCCCCGAGCCAGGCGCCGAGCAGGCTGCCGGCAAGAAGATTGACGATGATGGACCAGTGATCGGCGATGGCGCCGAAGGACACCGTGCCGGCTCGGAACGGCAGGGCTGACGCCACGACCACGAGGCTCATCGCCTTGTTAAGGATGATCGCCTCGAGGGCGGCGAAGCGGAAAAGACCGATGAGCACCGGCAGGCGGAACTCCGCCCCGCCGAGGCCGATCAGGCCACCGAGCGTTCCGATGATCGCGCCCCAGCCGAAAGCCATCGCAGGGCGGACATCGTGCGTCATTGCGCTGCCTTGCTGCGCACAGGGGCGAAGGCGACATGATCGCGGGCGACCGACATCGACTTGACGATGGCATGGACCGCATCGCCCGGCTGGAGGCGTAACTGATCGGCGGCGCGGCGGGTGATGCGGGCGAGGATCTCCTCATCGCCCACCCGGACATGGACGATCACGCCCGGCCCGGTGCCGGGAACGATGCCAGCGACTTTCCCGGCGAGGATATTCTGTGCCGACAGGCCCTCGGGCCGCGACCGCGCGAGGATGACGTCATGCGCCATGATCCGCACACGCACCCGCGTGCCAGGCAGCCCGTCGACGGCGGGCAGGATCAGCGGACCCGCGGCGGCATCGAGCCGGGTCAGCCCGTCGTCTCCGTGCTCGACAATAATCGCCGGCAGCATCGCTGCGATCTCGCGGATGCCCATGGCGCGCAAGGCGTCGGGATCGGCCATCACCTCGGCCGTGGAGCCTTCGCGCACCACGCACCCTTTCTCGATCACTGCCATCCGGTCGGCCAGCAACTGGGCCTCGTTCACGTCGTGGGTGACGAGCACCACGGGCATCTTGAGGTGCGCACGCAGGGCGACGATCTCATCGTAGAGCCGCTCGCGCGTGGCGCGGTCCACGGCAGAGAAGGGTTCGTCGAGCAGGAGTGCCTGCGGGCGACGGGCCAGTGCGCGCGCCACCGCGACGCGCTGCTGCTGGCCACCCGAGAGCTGAGCGGGCTTGCGGTCCGCGAGGCCCGGCAGATTCACCAGCGCCAGCAGGCGCTCGGCCTCGGCTCGCGCATTTCGCACCCCCCGGTCCATCGCCGCGATCACGTTCTGCGCCGCCGTCATGTGCGGGAACAGCGCATAGTTCTGGAACACGACACCGACATGGCGCCGGTGCGGCGGCAGGTTCACACCGGCGGCGGTGTCAAGCCACACTTCGCCGTCCACTGCGACCCGCGCCGCTTCCGGCCGCCAGAGCCCTGCGATCGTGCGCAACAACGTCGTCTTGCCCGAACCGGAGTGGCCGACCAGCGCGAGTAGCTCGCCGGGCGCCGCGCGGAACGATGCCTCAAGCGGGATGGGCGCTTGCGCCCGGGCCATCACTTCCAGCGCCATCAGGACAATCTCCGTCCTACGCGCGCCGAAAGCATGTAGGTCGCCGCGATGGTGAAGAGCGAGATCGCCACCAGCGTTGCCGACATGATGCCGGCGCCGGCCATGTCGAAGCCCTGCACACGGTCATAGATCGCGATCGCGATCGTCTTCGTCTCGCCGGGGATCGAGCCGCCCATCATCAGGATGATGCCGAACTCGCCCAGCGTATGGGCGAAGGTCAGGACCATGGCCGTCAGCACGCCTGGCCAAGCCAGCGGCAGCTCGACCCGCCAGAGGCTTCGCATCGGGGACATGCCAGAGCAGGAGGCTGCCTCGCGCACTTCGACGGGAATGGCCTCGAAGCCACGCTGTGCCGGCTGGATGGCGAAGGACAGGTTGAAAATCACCGAGGCGACGAGAAGCCCTTCGAATGTGAAGACCAGTTGGTGGCCGAAGGTCACCTGCCAGAAGGCGCCGATCGGCGAATTTCGCCCGAAGGCCAGGAGCAGGTAGAAGCCGAAGACCGTCGGCGGCAGCACCAGCGGCAGCATGACAACAGCCTCGACCAGCCCCTTGCCCCGGAACTGCCGGTAGGCCAGCCAGCGCCCGGCCAGGACGGACACCGGCAACAGGATCGCCACCGTCCATCCGGCCAGCCGCAGTGACAGGAACAGGGCGATCCAGTCCAACGATCAACCCTCGTCCGGCAGCACGAAGCCGAAGGATTTCATGATCCGGCGCGCCTTCGGTGTCTTCATGTAGGCATAGAATTGCTCGGCGACGGGACCGGCGTTTTTCAGGAGCGCCATGCGCTGCAGCAGCGGCTCGTGCCAGTCACGGGGGACCAGCGCGAATTCGCCCTGAGAGCGCACCTCAGGCGCAAGCGCCAGCGAATAGGCGATGATCCCGCCCTGTGCATTGCCAGAGAGCGCAAACTGCGCAGCCTGGCTCACATTCTCGCCCAACACCAGATGCGGTTTCACCTTCTCCCATAGCCTGCGATGCTTGAGCGCCTCCTCGGCGCGAAGTCCGTAGGGCGCGTGCTCTGGGTTGGCGATGGCAAAACGCGTGATCCTGCCTGCCTCCAGCATGGCTGCCAGGTTGTTCAGCGCCTCGTCGGCCTTCAGCACCGAGCCGTGCGGCACCATCAGCACGATCCGGCCTTCGGCATAGAGGTCGCCCGCGTCTCTGGTGAAGCCGTCCCTGTGAAGATCGGCGATGAACTTCTCGTCCGCGGCCATGAACATCTGGAACGGCGCGCCCTGGCGGATCTGGGCCGCGAAATTGCCTGTCGAGCCGAGCGAGAGCTTCACCTCCTTGCCGGTATCGGCTTTGAAGGCCGCGGCAATCTCGGTCACGGCGAACTTCAGGTCGGCAGCGGCGGCGATGACCGGCACGTCCGTCGGCTGGGCTTCTGCGCCCGTCATCTGGAGCGCGCTCAGCGCGATCCCGGCCCCTAGAGCCAGCGTAAGAAAAACACGTCGGATCGCGAGCGAAGGCAGTAGCGAGTTGACTTTCATTGACCGAGCCTCCCCGATGTAGCCATATGACTATATCGGAGGACATCGCAGCCTGCCAAGACCGCAGCCTGGAAAACTCAGCCTTCCGGAGGTTCGTCGACGACGAGAGCCGCAAACCTGTCCAGGTCGCGCGCCGCCGCTTTGGCGGCTTGGTTCTCGATCGACCGGTATAGCTCCAGTACCTTCTCGCCCATGGTCGTGAGCTGCGCGCCGCCGCGTGCACTGCCGCCCTTGCTGGCCACGACCAGCGGCTCGCGGAAGCATCGGTTCATGGTGTCGATCAGGTACCACGCCTTCTTGTAGCTCATGCCCATCGAGCGTCCCGCGGCCGAGATCGAGCCGGTCTCGGCGATGGCCGCCAAAAGATCGGCTTTGCCGGGACCGATGGCGATCGACCGACCCAAGACAAGCCGGAAGCGCAGACGTGGTTGGGGTGATTCACTTGCCATATAGCTCCAACCTTAGCTCGTCCGTGCTGGCTGACGAAGCCTGCTTGGATGGCGGAGGAGCGGCAGGTCATTTTCGACTGCCCGATTGGGCCGCAACGCGCTTTCCCATATTGGCCCGCGGCCTGGTCGCGGAGCGGTGGATCCGAACCGGCAATTCGAGCGCATGTGATGCAGAGCCGCTGCGCTCAGCCTTAAAAGGTCGGGCCCAGTTGTAAGTTCGCTGTCGCTCCATAGGCGCAGTACGCTCGGCCCGTTATGCGTTCGGCGTGTCTGTGACCGAAATCAGGACCGCCGCGTCAACCAGCGAGACACAAGGACCACCCATGCCCCCGGTCGGGATAGCTGGTGCCAGTCGAGACCGTTGGTCAAGAGAACGTTCTTCGCGTCCGCTCTCGGGCGTGCCGGGTAGCCGAAAGCCTGTCGCATGCTATTCATCGAGATTGCCGCATAATCCGACTATATTAGCCAATCCCGATATTGACAGATTATCGGAATTGGACCATAAGTGTCCCATGGCAGACGTGGCACGCAATCCCAAGCAGATCGGCAACCTGATCCGCCGGGCGCGCAAGCACCGGAAGTGGAGCCAGACGCAGCTCGGCGAGAGGGCCGGCCTTCGCCAGGAGACGATCTCGCTCATCGAGGCCGGCAACGCGGCCACCAGGGTTGATACCATTCTTGCCGTGCTCGCGGCGCTCGATCTTGAGTTCCGGATCGGGCCGCGATCGAAGGGGCAGGCGGCGGCGATCGAGGACATGTTCTGATGCCGCGGCGCCGCCAGCATGCGCCGCTGCGCGTCTATCTCAACAACCGTCTCGTCGGCCATTTTCTCAAGGAGCCGGGCGGCGCGGTCAGCTTCCGCTATGACGACAGCTGGCTCGGCTGGGAGAACGCCATCCCGGTCTCTCTTTCGTTGCCGCTGCGTGAAGATGCGTATCGTGGTGCTCCAGTCAGCGCGGTCTTCGAGAATCTTCTGCCCGACTCCGAGACACTGCGCCGGCGTGTCGCGGAAAGGGTCGGTGCGGCCGGGGCCGATGCCTACAGCCTGCTCGCGGCCATCGGCCGGGATTGCGTCGGCGCGCTCCAGTTTCTTGCCGATGAAGCCGACGAGCGTGCTGGCGCGATCGAGGGCGATCCTGTCGATGAGGCGGCCATCGAAAAGCTGCTGCGGAGCCTCGGGCAGGCACCACTTGGCTTGAGCCGCGACGATGACTTCCGCATCTCCATCGCCGGCGCGCAGGAGAAGACCGCGCTGCTCTGGGAC
Source organism: Chelatococcus albus (assembly GCF_030067675.1). GTDB lineage: Bacteria > Pseudomonadota > Alphaproteobacteria > Rhizobiales > Beijerinckiaceae > Chelatococcus_A > Chelatococcus_A albus. The sequence goes on from NZ_JASJEV010000023.1 coordinate 7,610, forward strand.
GGTCGGCGCTGGCGCAAGCCCGTCGGCACAACACCGACGACCCACATCTTGAAGCCTCAGATCGGTGAGCTGCCCAACGGCATCGATTTGTCGAACAGCGTCGAGAACGAATTCTGTTGCTTGAAGCTGCTCAAGGCTTTCGGGCTTCCGGTCAACGAGGCCGTCATCAAGACGTTCGGCAAAACCACGGCGCTCGTGATTGAGCGCTTCGACCGGCGCTGGACCCGCGACGGACGCTTGTTGCGCGTGCCGCAGGAGGACTGCTGCCAGGCTCTGTCGGTTCCGCCCGGCAGGAAGTACCAGAGCGATGGGGGCCCCGGACTCGTGCAGATCCTCAATCTCCTCGAGGGCAGCGATACGCCGGAAGGAGATCGAAGGACCGTGCTGAAGGCTCAGATCCTGTTCTGGCTCATCGGCGCGACCGACGGGCATGCCAAGAACTTCAGTGTCTTCCTGGGGCCGGGCGGCACCTACCGGCTGACGCCACTCTATGACATCCTCTCGGCGCAGCCGAGCCTCGACGCTCGCCAGATCGAGCGCAAGCAGATGAAGCTCGCGATGGCCGTGGGCGCCAAGAACCACTACAGAATTGACGGAATTCAGACCCGGCATTTCTTCGAGACGGGGAGAGCGGCCGGTCTTTCGAAGGCGACGGTTCAAGCCCTGATCGATGAAATCCGTGCCGCGGCCGGCGATGTCATGGACCGTCTGGCGGACGAACTGCCGCCCCGGTTTCCTAAGTCAATCCATGTGTCCGTCAGAAGGGCTGTGACCGCGCGCCTCCGGATTCTTTCAGCAGGTGTGTGATACGCGAGCAATCGGCTCGGTCCATTTGCGCAGTGAAGAATCTGAGGTCGCGGGGGCCACCGCTTTCCGCTTGGATGTCGCGCAGGTCACGTGTGAGTACCGAGGTCAGATAGGATCGGATCCAGTCCTGTCACCGTCGCGGCCGTGTCGGCCGAGGCTTCTCGTACTCGGTGCTCTATAAAGCGCTTGTACAAAGGACCCTTCTACGGTCGCATGGGCCGCACGCGGCTCAGCGGGGCCAAGATTCTGTGCGGTTCATGCGCAGAGGGAAGGTCAGGGAGGAACCGCCTGTTGCGGACCGGTGAGGTCGCCAATTTAAAGATCGGCGCCAACCCTATCCCTTCTACACGCAGGAAAGGGCTTTATGCGCAATTATGTTTGCGCGTAGGGCCGGATGGTTGCGCGTATCATTGAAAATTGCGCATATCCAGGCTAAATTGCGCATACAGACGCATGCCCAAGAAAGAGAGGCGACGTGGTACGGCGCATCCTAGACGAGGAATTGCAGGCGATCGAGGAAGCCGTGCGCCGCCACTCTGGCGGGGCGACGGCGCAGCAGATTGCCGATTCGCTGCAAGAGCCACCACCGCGCCGCACGCTGCAATATCGCCTCAAGTACCTCGCCGATCATCGCCGCCTGGTCATGGAAGGCAAGGGCCGCTGGGCGCGCTACCGGCTGCCGCAAGTCGAGGCAGCGGTCGGCGCGGCTGCCGGGCGCGCCGAGGCGCGGGCGGAAGGCGAAGCCGTCCTGCCGCTCTCGAAGCCCGGCACTGAGATTGAGGCATATGTCCGCAAGCCCCCGGAGGCGCGCAAGCCGGTCGGCTATAACCGCGCGTTCCTCGATGCGTACCGCCCCAATGAAACCTTCTATCTGACGGCGGCGGAGCGCGCGCACCTGCGCGAGGTCGGCACGCCGGCGATCGCCGCGCAGCCCGCCGGCACCTACGCGAAGCAGATACTGAACAGGCTGCTGATCGACCTGTCCTGGAATTCGAGCCGCCTTGAGGGGAACACCTACTCGCTGCTCGACACCAAGCGCCTCATCGATCTTGGCGAGGAGGCGGAAGGGAAGGAGCGCCTCGAGGCGCAGATGATCCTCAACCACAAGGATGCGATCGAATTCCTAGTCGGCACCGCAGAGGAGATTGGCTTCAACCGCTACACCATCCCCAATCTCCACGCGCTGCTCGCAAACAACCTACTCGCGGACCCCGACGCGGCGGGCAGACTCCGCCGCATCAGCGTCGCCATCGAGCGGTCCTCCTTCCATCCGCTCGAAGTGCCGCAGCTCATCGAAGAGTGTTTCGACCAGATCCTCGCGACAGCCGCAGCCATTACCGATCCGTTCGAGCAGGCGTTCTTCGTCATGGTGCAGCTCCCGTATTTGCAGCCGTTCGATGACGTGAACAAACGGGTGTCACGCCTCGCCGCGAACATCCCCCTGATCAAAAGCAATCTCTCGCCGCTCTCCTTCGAGGGCGTGCCGCGCGGCACCTATACCGACGCGGTGCTCGGTGTCTATGAACTCAACAAGACCGAGTTGCTGCGCGACGTGTTTATCTGGGCTTATGAACGTTCCGCCGCGCGCTATGCCGCCGTCAGACAATCGCTCGGCGAACCCGATCCGTTCAGGCTGCGGCATCGGGCGGCGCTGCGTGAAGTGGTCGGCGCGGTCGTTCGCAGGCGGATGGACAAGAAGCAGGCCGCAAAGCACGTCACCACATGGACCAGCGACCACATCGATGCGGCGGAGCGCGAACGCTTTCGCGAGACAGCGGAGAGCGAGCTTCTCGGCCTGCATGAGGGGAATTTCGCGCGCTACCAGATCAGGCCGTCCGAGTTCGCCGCGTGGCGGGAGGTTTGGGTGTAAGTTTCGCTCCTGCCTGAGGGGCAACAGGGCGGTCGAGGAGCGGTTCGCGGCTGCGCTTTGTTCGGCGACGACGATGATCACACCTTCACGCCGTCGAGATGGTACTAAGCGAGAAACTTGGCGTGCGGGCCGATGGCGAATGATTGCTGATCGTGCTAAAGCGATGACGGTATTTCTCACGCTGGCGTGCAACGCCTTGCGTGATTGACGAAGCGAAAAAATCGACCAGTCGTTGTCGATAGTCGCTGAAACCTCGTTGAATCGGAATCGCGCGATTTTCTGTTGAAAATCAGGACCAGAAATTTTTGTCGGTGCGCAGTTCGGATCGCGGTGCGCGATCAAAAAAAGTTGTGCCTGAAATTCAACGCGCTAGCATGACTTAAAATAGATGAGTGGGAATGATTTTTGTCCATCCGTGGGTATCCTGCAGTATCCTGCAATTTCCACATAACATATTGATATGGATAGAAAAACGTCGATTGACGTTCGGCATCTATCGGCCCACGAAGATCGGCGCCGACGGACCGCCTGACGGTGCACGATACCGTTGCTAAGTCCGACTCCTGCCGCTACCGTCACCGTCCAGATGGCCGCTGACGGCATTTTTCGACATAAGTAATTGAAATATCGCACCTTTTGCCGGATCGGCGGCCCAAAAGTGGCTGACGGTATTGTGTGTCAAGAGGCGTGCGGAGATGCTGACGGACCTAGCGCTTAAGAACCTGAAACCAAAGGAGAAACCGTACAAGGTCACCGACCGTGACGGTATGTGTGTGCTGGTGAGCACGACGGGAACGGTGTCGTTCCGCCTGGACTACCGTCTGAACGGGCGGCGCGAGACCGTCGTGTTGGGGCGGTACGACAAAGCCGGCATCTCGCTGGCGCGAGCGCGGGAACTGTGCATCGACGCGAAGCGCATGATCCGGGAGGGGCGCTAGCCCGTTTTTGAAAGGCAGCGCGCCAAGCGGCGCCTTCTCGAGGCGAAGAGCTTCGACGAGAAATGGCTGACCATGGCGCCGATGGCCGACAGCACGCGGTCCATGCGCCGGGCGATCTTCGAGCGTGAGCTTCTGCCGGCGTGGCGCAAGCGGCTTCTCACGGAGATCACGCCGGAAGATCTGCGGGCACATTGCGGCGCCATCGTCGACCGCGGCGCGCCGGCGACGGCGCTCCACGTCCGCGACATCGTCAAGCAGATCTACGGCTTCGCCATCCTCCACGGCGAGAAGGTGGCCAATCCGGCCGATGAGGTCGGCCCCTCGGCGATCGCTCATTTCACCCCGAGGGACCGCTCGCTGTCGCCGACCGAAATCAGGATCATGCTCAAGCAGCTCGAGAATGTCGCAACGCTGCCGACGATCCGTCTCGGGCTGAAGCTGATCCTGCTGACGATGGTGCGGAAGAGCGAGCTGCAGGACGCGGTGTGGGACGAAATCGATTTCGAGAATGCCGTCTGGACGATCCCGAAGGAGCGGACGAAGCGCTCCAAGGCGCACAACGTCTATCTTTCGCGCCAGGCGCTCGACATTTTCATCGCCCTCAAGACTTGCGCCGGCAATTCGCGGTACGTTCTATCATCGCGCTACGATGCCGATGCGCCAATGTCGCGGGCTACTTTCAACCGTGTCACCTATCTCGTCGTGGAGCAGGCGAAGAAAGTGGGGCTGCCGCTCGAGCCGTTCACCGTCCATGACCTGCG
>NZ_JASJEV010000024.1 GCF_030067675.1 Chelatococcus albus
TCGACAACCCGTTCGGCCCGAGGTTGTCACCCATGTCTTAGGTACGTTCTGCAACCCATGTGTCCGGGTTGGACAGCTGAAGACGGCGCCGGAGGCCGGAGACAGGCTCTCGACCCTGCCCTCGAACCTGCGGCCAGGATAGGCGTCCACCTCCATCTCGACTGTCTGTCCCGGGCGGATGCGCTTCAGCTGCGTCTCCTTGAAGTTCGCGTCCACGTAGACGGCATCGAGCGGCACAAGGGCGGCAAGCCGCTGGCCAGGCTGCACGAGCTGGCCGACCTCCACCGCCTTGTTGCCAATCACGCCGTCGATCGGCGCGCGCACGACGGTAAAGGAAAGATCGCGCTCGGCCCTGGCGAGCTCGGTGCGATCCTGCGCGAGCACCCGCTCCGCCTCCAGGCGCTGGGCATCCAGCACGGAGACATTCGCCTCCGCTGCGACGATCGCGGCCTCAGCACTCTGCGCGGCTGCATTCGCCCGATCGCGGTCGGTGCGCGCCTTGTCGAGAGCCTGCTGACTGGCGAAATTGCTCCGGGCGAGCTTTGTCTGGCGGTCGAACTCGAGGGAGGCCCTCTCCCGCTCGGCCTGCGCCGACGCGAGCTGGGCCCTGGCCTGATCAACCGCAGCAGCCGCGGCCTTCGCCTGCTCGCCGATGCGCCCGATGCTCGCCTCTTGGGTAGCGATGCGGTCGCTCGCCGCCCGGACGGCGAGCGCATAGTCGCCGTCGTCGATCGGCGCGATGACATCGCCGGCCTTGACCGGCTGGTTGTTGGCGACCTCGACGCTCGTCACGTAGCCGGACACCTTGGCTGCCAACAGCGTCATGTCCGCCCGCACGTAGGCGTCGTCCGTCGAGACCTGGAAACGCCCGACGCTCCACCAGCGCAAGCCCTGGACGCCGCCAACGGCGAGCGCCGCCAGGGCGACGCCCGCGAGCACGAGACGCTTGCTTGAACGCCGCGGTGAGACGGAGCCGTGTGTGTGAGAAGGGGCCGGTTCCTGCTCCGGAATCGACGGCGCGTTACGCCCCGGAGCAGGCCCCTCCTGCGCCGGGGCGCGCAGCTGCGTTGCCGCATGCGGCCCAGCCGCGGGGTGCGGGTCCGTCGCAGCCCCCTGGGACGCGCCGCCTTCAAACGCCATGCGGTCATCGCGCCTGTCCATTCTGCCTGCTCCCGGCATGCCATCCTCCTTGGAGGCCGAACGGTTCGGCCGAGCTTCGATCGACCGAACCGTTCAGTCATCAACAAGGGTGATGCGGCTCACTCCGCATCTCTCGAAACGGCTGTCACGTATCATTGACTGAACGGTTCGGTCAATATAGACAGCATGCAAGTGGCAAGGATCTGCCTGGTGCGGCATTGCAGGCACTGACCGTCGGTCCGCAGCTTCAGGGCGCGGAAGCTGCACGAAGGATCCGGCAGACCTGTGAATGCCCGGGCCGGTTCTTGCGGCAGCGGAGCCGGCTTTGCCGGAAGCCGGAAGGCCGCGGGGAAGGTATTGTCCTGACTGGGGGGCGCAGGTTCCGATTCGAGGAGTGCAGCCGGCGCTTCCGGGGAGTGTGTTGTGAGCAACATGGCAAAGGTGGCGGATGCTGGCCGCGAGGCGGCGGCCTCATCCGCCGACGGGGCAAAGCGCCGGCAGATCCTGGAAGGGGCGCGCCAGGTCTTCAGGGCCGAGGGGTTCGACGGCGCCAGCATGGGTGAGATCGCCCGGACGGCCGGCGTGTCGAAGGGCACGCTCTACGTCTATTTCGACAGCAAGGAGGCCCTGTTCGAAGCACTCGTCACCGAAGACCGGAGAGAGGCGGCGGAGCGGCTCTTCCAGCTCGACGCCAATAATCCCGACGTGCGCGGCGCCCTCCTCCACCTCGGCAGCAGCCTCATCGCCATGATGGCGCGCCCGGAGCACATCTCCATCCTGCGCATGGTGATGGGAGCCGCCGAAAAATTCCCGCGCATCGGCCGCGCCTTCTACGAGGCAGGGCCGTGCCACGGGCGCGCCCGGCTCGGAGCCTATCTCGCCGCGCAGCACGCCACTGGCCGTGTGAACGTGCCTGATCCGGAACTGGCCGCCGTGCAGTTCCTCAACCTGTGCAAGGGCGATTTCCTGACGGCGCACATGTTCGGCGTCGGCGAGCCGATCACGCCGGACGCCGCGGAGCGCGTCGTGACGAGTGCCGTCGATGTCTTCTTCGCGGCCTATGGCCCGAAGACCGGGTGAGTGCGCCTCACCCGTCCTCGCGCAAGGCTTCGGCCACGCGGGATTCGAGCACCTGCGGCTTCTTGAGGACGAGCGCCCCGCGCGTGCGCTCGACGAGCCCCTCGGAGGTCAGGACCGTGAACTCACGCGTCACCTGTTCGCGCCGGCAGCCGATACGGGCGGCGAGGACGTGATGGTAGGGCGGCGGCGTGACGACACGCTCCCCGTCGTGGCCCGCGCGCGGCACCGACAGGCGCAGCAATTCGGCATAGAGCCGATGCCGCAGGTCGAGCACCGAGTGCTCCATCAGGCGAGCGTTGAGCTCGCGCACGCGGGCGGCAAGCAGACGCAGGAGCCGATCGCCCACAACCTGGGAAGCGAAGACGAGCTCGCGGAACACGGCCGAGGGTACGATGCACGCCTCGCCACGCGTCAGCGCGGTGACATTGGCCGACCGGCCGACCCCGTCGATCGCGGCGAGTTCGCCGAAGAACTGGCCGCCGCGCATCTCGCCGAGGATCACCTCCTTGCCCGACTGGGTGCGCACGAGAATGCGCACGTCGCCGGACAGGATGAAATAGACGTCGGTCGATGCGTCTTCGAAGTCGACGAGGATCTCATCCGTATCGAACCGCCGCCAATTGCAACGCGCTTCGAACGGCGCCAGATCGATGCCGGCGTCCTTGAAGAACGGAATGCGTGCGAGCGACGCCATGAGCGAATCCCCCCGGCGGGCCGACGCCGCCGGAGAACGATCGTCGGCGGCGCGAAATCAGCCCATATAGTCAAGAGCTTGTGGCCAGGCATACATCCGCGCGCCAGAACAGCCCGCGACAGCCGAACCAAGAGCCGCCCGCATGGTTCTGCGGCCGGCCTCCGGGGTCAAGCATCATGCGCGGCGAGGCGGGAGGGATCGCCGGTCGCAGTCTGACCGCGAGATGTCGATGCGGCCACGGTCCCCTTCTCTTGGCCACCGCCAAGCCTTGCGGAAGACGGCGACGGGCGTGGCCCGTCGCCGTCCCGCATCACTCCGCGGCGACGCGTGTTCCACCGGCCAGCGCCTTCTCGACGCTGGCGATGATGCGATCCTGCACCTCTTCCGTGAGATAGGGGTGCATCGGCAGGCTGATCACCTCGGCGGCAAGGCGTTCGGCCACCGGCAGGCCGTTGCCGGCGATGGGGAAGGCCTTGTAGGCGGTCTGCTGATGCAAGGGCTTCGGGTAGTAGATCGCCGTGGGCACCCCCTCCGCCTTCAGCGCCGCGGCGAAGGCGCCCCGGTCGATCCCTTGCAGGCGCAGCGTGTACTGGGCCCACACGGATGTCAGGCCCTCCGGCACGTGCGGCACCAGCGCATGGGCTCCGAGCCGCTCGTTGTAGCGTCTGGCGATACGGTCGCGCTTCTCGATCTCGTCGGCGAAGACCTTGAGCTTCTCGATGAGCACGGCCGCCTGCACCGTGTCGAGGCGACCGTTCATGCCGATGCGAACGTTGTCATACTTGTCGGAACCCTGCCCGTGCACGCGCAGCGAACGCATGACGGCGGCGAGTTCGGCATCGTTGGTGAAGACTGCCCCGCCGTCGCCGTAGCAGCCGAGCGGCTTCGCCGGAAAGAAGCTCGTGGTCGTGGCGAGGCCGATGGTGCCGACCTTGCGGCCCTTGTAGGTCGCGCCGAAGCTCTGGGCCGCGTCGCACATCACCCACATGCCCTCGCGCGCGGCAATCGGCTCGATGGCATCGTAGTCGGCGGGCTGACCGAAGAGATCGACCGGCACCACCACTTTCGGCGTCAGGCCCTTATCCTTCGCGCCCTTGATGGCCGCCTCGAGGCTCGCCGGATCGAGATTGAAGGTGTCCGGCAGGACATCGACGAAGACCGGCGTCGCGCCGACCCACGCCACGACCTCCGCCGTCGCGGCAAAGGTGAAGCTCGGGCAGAAGACCGCATCACCCGGCTTGACGCCCTTCGCCATCAGCACCAGGGCCAGCGCGTCGGTGCCGTTGGCGCAGGAGACAACGTGCTCTGCACCGCAGAAGGCGGCGAGATCGGCCTCGACCTGCTTGACCTCCGGCCCCATGATGTAGCCGCCGTGATCGACGACGCGCAGGATCGCCTCGTCGACGGACTTGCCGAGACGACGGCGCTGCGCCGCCAAATCGATGAACGCAATGGGCTCGGACGTCATCAAGCAATCTCCTCGAGTAGACCCTGGTCGGTTTCGCGATAGCGGGCGCCGGTCTCGGGGCAGATGAGATCCGGACCAAGACGCGCCCCGGCCCTGCTCATCCAGCCGATGCGCCGCGCCGGCACGCCGGCCATGAGCGCGAAGGCCGGCACGTCGTTGGTCACAACGGCGCCGGCGGCGATGAAGGAATATTCGCCGAGCGTGTGACCGCAGACGATCGTCGCATTCGCGCCGATGGTCGCGCCGCGCTTCACCAGCGTCTGGCGATATTCCGATTTGCGCACGATCTCGGCGCGCGGGTTGTTGACATTCGTGAAGACGCAGGACGGGCCGCAGAAGACGCCGTCCTCCAGCGTCACGCCTTCGTAGACCGAGACGTTGTTCTGGATCTTCACATTGTCGCCAATGACCACCTTCGGCCCGATGACGACGTTCTGACCGATGTTGACCTTCCGGCCGATGCGCACGTCGCCCAGGATGTGGCTGAAGTGCCAGATCCTGGAGCCTTCGCCGATGTCGACGCCGGCGTCGACATAGGCCGATTCATGAATGATCGCGCCCGGATAGTCCCTGGCCACGCGGGGGGTGGCAGGGACGGCTGCCGCCGCACCATTCGCCGACTTGCGCAGCGCCTCGCTGGCACGGGCGAGCACGCTAAGCACGCGCAGCCCCTCCCGGCCGTCCGTGCGGGGCGTCGCGCCGGTGCGCACGCAATCGAGGAAATGCAGGCATTCCTGCTTCAGGGGCTCGTCCTGCGCGACCGTGACAGGCACCGCGTCGGCCTTGGACGGGACCGGCATGTTGTCCCGCCACTCCACCTTGTGCGGGTAGAGGAGAAGCTTGCGCTCCCAGGCCTCGCCGTCGTCGAAGACGGCCATGGCGTCCGAGCCGACGACGACGAGCTTCTGCTCCTTGAAGGGGTGCAGCCATGACACGAAGACATGCGCGCGCTCGCCACCCGGGAAGGCGAGATGCGTCGTCGTCACGTCCGCGATCGACTGGTGCAGGTAGTAGCCGCCCACGGCCTCGACCGTCTCGGGCTCGCTGCCGACGAGCGACAGGATCATCGACAGGTCGTGCGGCGCGAAGGACCACAGGATGTCTTCCTCGCGGCGGATCTTTCCGAGATTGAGCCTGTTGGAATAGACGTACTGCAGGCGGCCGAGCCTCCCGTCGCGCACGAGCTTCTTCAGCTCAAGGAAGACAGGGTGGTACTGCAAGAGATGTCCGACCATGAGGCGTCGGTCGAGCCGCTCGGCAAGCGCGCACAGGGCCTTCGCCTCCGCCACCTCCAGCGACAGCGGTTTCTCGACGAAGACGTGCTTGCCTGCCTCCAGGGCCCGTTTCGCGAGGGTGTAGTGCAGCGCCGCGGGCGCCGCGATGGCGACCGCATCGATCTTGGGATCCGCGAGCGCTGCCTCGAAGGTCAGCGCGCGCCCCCCGTGCTTGGCAAGCAGCGCTTCGACGGTCGGCGCATGCGCGTCCACGAGCGCCTCGAGCGCGCCCAGCTCGGCGAAGTTGCGGACGAGGTTCTTGCCCCAATAGCCGCATCCGACGACGGCGACGCGCACGTCGCGCGCGGACGGATCGGCAGAGACGTTGCCGGTGTTCGTCATGATTGTTCCGTTCGCTCGCAAGGGGGCGCGGCCTCAGGCCTTGACGACGGTGCTGGCTGCAACGCCGGCCTTTGCGCAGGCGTTGCGCGTGTCGATCACGAGGCGCGCGTGGCGCACCACGTGCGCGTAATCGACCGTGTCGTGATCGGTGGCAATCAGCACCGCGTCATAGCCGGCGAGCGTTTCCGCATCGAGCGACACCGACTTGCGGTTGGCGAGAGCAGCGTGCTCGCGCGTCATCGGGATCACCGGAATGAAGGGGTCGTGGTAGTCGGTAGCGGCACCGCGCTCCTCGATCAGCTCGATGAGCTTGAGCGAGGGGCTTTCGCGCATGTCGTCCACGTTCTTCTTGTAGGCGACGCCCAGGACGAGGATGCGCGCACCGTTGAGACCACGACGCGCATGCCGGTCGAGCGCCTCGGCGAGCCGGTCGACGACGAAGCGCGGCATCGCCGTGTTGATCTGGCCGGCGAGCTCGATGAACCGCGTGGTGATGTCGTACTCGCGCGCCTTCCACGTGAGGTAGAAGGGATCGATCGGGATGCAGTGGCCGCCGAGGCCCGGTCCCGGATAGAAGGGCATGAAGCCGAAGGGCTTGGTCTTGGCGGCGTCGATCACCTCCCACACGTCGATGCCCATGGCGCCGTAGACGACCTTGAGCTCGTTGACGAGGGCGATGTTGACGGCCCGGAAGATGTTCTCCGTGAGCTTCACCGCCTCGGCGGTCGCCGGAGAAGACACCGGAACAGTCTTGACGACGAGCTGGGCATAGAGCGTTTCGGCCAGCGCGAGCGCGTCCGGCCCGTCACCACCCACCACCTTCGGAATGGTCGAGGTGCCGAAGTCGGGATTGCCGGGGTCCTCGCGCTCGGGAGAAAAGGCGAGGAAGAAATCCACGCCGCTCTTGAGGCCCGTTTCCTCGAAGATCGGCCGCAGCACCTCGGCAGTGGTTCCAGGATAGGTCGTCGATTCCAGGACGACGAGCTGGCCCGGCCGCAAACGCCCCGCGATGGCCTTCGCGGTGCTGACGACGAAGGACAGGTCCGGCTCGCGATATTTGGTCAGGGGCGTCGGCACGCAGATGAGTACCGCGTCGGCCTCCGCCAGCCGGTCGAAATCGGTCGTCGCCACGAACCGTTCCGCCGCGACGGCCTCGGCCACAGCCGCATGCGGGATGTGCTTGATGAAACTCTCGCCGCGGTTGATCTGCGCGACGCGGGGCGCGTCAATGTCGAAGCCGAGGACCGAAAACCCCGTCTTCACGGCGGTGAGGGCAAGCGGGATGCCCACATAGCCCAGTCCAATGACGCCGAGTGTCGCTCGGCGCTCGGCGAGCGCCGCACGAAGTGCCGCGACATCGGTCGGGGCAGGCGCAGTGACGGGACGGGCTCTTCCGGTTGTCGCGGCGATGTTCATGCTTGTCCGTCAGCCTTGTTGACCCGCGAGGCGGCAACCAGCGGCATCATGCTACCGCCTCCGCCCGATCGTGGGTGGTTGGATAAGGGTTTCTGCAGTCGGCCGTTTGTGACCAAGATCATCACCATGTCAAGCTGACGGCAACGCAGATCGGCTTGATGGCAATGCTCAACGGTCGTTCTGCGACTCTCAATCAGCGGCTCTCAATCAAAGGACAGCAAAGGAAAGGAAGCCTCCCGGAGGCATATTGCCGCCTCTCCCGAGGTTGGTCAGCCTTCGCTGGCCGGTCCTCTCAGGCCTCAAGCGTCTTCGACTTGAACAGGAGCCCGGCGCAGATCCCGGCGAGGGCCGGAATGACGATGAACAACCATAGCTGGGCCAAGGCCTTGCCTCCGACGAAGACCGCCGGGCCGAGCGAGCGCGCGGGGTTCACCGACAGGCCGGTGACGTTGATGAAGGGAAGATGCAGGACGGCGAGAGTGAGACCGATGGCGAGGCCGGCCACGGGCGTCGTACCGGCGGGCGACGTGGCTCCGAGGATGACCACCGCGAAGAGGAACGTGGCGACGAATTCTGCGACGATGGCTGACGCAACACCATAGTTGCCGAGATAGCCCTCTCCCCAGCCGTTCTGGCCAAGGCCCGCCGTCGCGACGTCGTAGCCTCCCGCCCTGCCCGACAGAACGAACAGGAGGATGCCGGCGCCGACCAGGGCCCCGAGGCACTGGGCGACGATGTAGCCCGGCAGGTCGGACGTCGCCATGCGCCCCGACGCCCACACGGCAAGCGTGACGGCGGGATTGACATGACACCCGGAGACCGGCCCGATGCCGTAGGCCATCGCCGTTACCGCGAGGCCGAAGGCGAGCGCCACGGGCAGAACGCCGAGCGGGAAAGCGGAACCATATCCACCGATCGCCACCGCGCCGCATCCGATGATCACCAACGCGGCAGTACCGAGAAATTCTGCGAGATATTTCTTCATGACCCGCCCCCATCAGCGAGGGCCCGGCGCCACCCCGCGCACGGGATGAGCGTGATCGAAGCGATCATCAACTCTCATGCGCCGGAACCGACGAAATCCCTTATAAGGCAAGACCTGCGAGTCGCAGAGCATTCTACCGTTCGACGGGGCCGCAATGACGCAGCGTTACAGAACCTTCGCCGCCTATAATGCCTGGGCAAATGCGCGCATCTACGACGCCTGCGCCTCGCTGAGCGACGGCGACTACCGCGCCGATCGCGGCGCCTTCTTCAAGTCCGTGCATGGCACGCTGAACCATATCCTCGTCGCCGACAGGATCTGGATGAGGCGCTTCATCGGCAGTGGCGAGGCCCCCAACCGCCTCGACGCCATCCTGCACGACGACCTGACCTCCCTGCGCGCGGCGCGCGCCGCCGAAGATGCACGGATCGTCGCCTTCGTCGAAAGCCTCTCGCAGGCCGCCCTTAATGCGAGCTTCCGCTACCGCACGATCACCAACCCGACCGAGATCGAGCAGCCCCTGTCGTCTGCCCTCGACCACTTCTTCAATCACCAGACGCACCATCGCGGCCAGGTGCATTGCCTGCTGACGGCCATCACCGGGCAGGCGCCCGCGCTCGACCTCATACTGTTCCAGCGCGAACAGGGGCTGGTGAGCAGCCGGTCGCTCGCCTGAAGCGTCGAGCCGCGGCCCGCTTGCCGCCGGCCGGACCGCTCCAGGTCAGGCGGCCGCGGCGCCGATCGCCAGCAGGATGCCGACGATGAGGGCGAGCACGGCCATCAGAAAGGCGACGAGGGAGAACTGAGCCGAATCCATACGCGTGCCCCGAATCAGGGACTTTTCCACATCTTGTCCACAGATGGCTTCAGGTCCCGGAGCGGCGGCATCACGGCCGGATTGCGGCGATGTCGGGGCCGCGCGACGACGCCACAATTGCAGCGCCGATGCGACCCGCCGGGACAACGGACCGGCCGTGCGATCGCGGGCGGCTTGGCGCCGGCACTTGCCCCAGGCCCGCGAGCTTGCGACAAGCGCGCATGCTTCACGTCAACGACCTGACCTATCGCCTTGGTGCGAGACTCCTTTTTGACCAGGCGACAGTGGCCCTGCCGGCCGGAGCACGCGTCGGCTTCGTCGGACGCAACGGCGCGGGCAAGACGACGCTCTTTCGCATTCTCCAGGGGGAGCTCGCGCCGGAAAGCGGCGGCGTCTCCCTGCCGAAGAACGTGCGCATTGGCGCTGTCGCACAGGAGGCGCCCGGAGGGCCCGAGCGGCTCATCGACGTCGTGCTGGCCGCGGACAGGGAGCGGACGGCCCTGATGCGCGAGGCCGAGACCACGCACGACCCGCTGCGCCGAGCCGAGATCGAGACCCGCCTCGTCGACATCGGCGCCCATGCGGCGCCGGCCCGTGCGGCCGCGATCCTGCACGGCCTCGGTTTCAACGCCGAGGCGCAGGAGCGGCCCTGCTCGGCCTTCTCCGGCGGCTGGCGAATGCGCGTGGCGCTGGCGGCCGTGCTCTTCGCCGAGCCCGACCTGCTCCTCCTCGACGAGCCGACCAACTATCTCGACCTCGAGGGCACGCTCTGGCTCTACGACTATCTGGCACGCTACCCCCACACGGTGCTCGTGATCAGCCACGATCGTGAGCTTCTCGACACCTGCGTCGACCACATCCTGCATCTCGACCAGGCGAAGCTCACGCTCTACCGTGGCGGCTACACCTCCTTCGACCGCCAGCGGCGCGAGCAACAGGCGCTGCAGGCCAAGGCGCGCATGAAGCAGGAGGCCGAGCGCAAGCACCTCATGGCCTTCGTCGAGCGCTTCCGCGCCAAGGCATCGAAGGCGCGGCAGGCGCAATCGCGCCTGAAGCGCCTCGAGAAGATGGAGCCGATTGCCGCCTTCGCCGAAAGTGCCGTCCTGCCCTTCGACCTGCCGGGCCCGACACGCCCCCTCTCCCCGCCCATCGTCGCGATGGAGGGCGCTGCCGTCGGCTACGGCGAACGGATCGTGCTCGACCGGCTCGACCTGACGCTCGCCCCGGACGACCGCGTCGCGCTTCTCGGGCCCAACGGCAACGGCAAGTCCACCTTCGCCAAGCTCCTTTCGGGTCGCCTGCCTGCGGTCAAGGGAGAGGTGCGGCGCTCCTCCAAGCTCGACGTCGCCTATTTCGCCCAGCATCAGCTCGACGAGCTTCGGCCCGGCGAAACACCGGCCCAGCACGTGGCGGCGCTCATGCCGGGGGCACCCGAGGCGAAGATCCGCGCGCGGGCCGCGCGCATGGGCTTTTCCGGCCCCAGGGCGGACACGCCGGTGTCCTCCCTCTCGGGCGGCGAGAAGGCACGCCTCCTGCTCGGGCTCGCGGCCTTCGGCGGGCCGCATCTCTTGATCCTCGACGAGCCTACGAACCACCTCGACATCGACAGCCGGCAGATGCTGATCGAGGCGATCAACGACTATCCGGGCGCCATCGTGCTCGTCAGCCACGACCGCTTTCTCGTCGAGGCCTGCGCCGACCGGCTCTGGCTGGTCGCCGACGGCACGGTGAAGCCCTTCGACGGCGATCTCGACGACTACAAGCGCCGCGTGCTCGGCGGCGAGGCGAGCGAGCCGCGCGGCCAAACAGCTTCGGGCAATGGCGGCCAGCAGGCCGACCGGCGTCGCGCCGCGGCCCAGATGCGCGTTGCGCTGGCGCCGCTCAAGAAGCGCCTCGAGGCACTGGAGGCGCGCATGCACAAGCTCACCGCCGCGATCGCCAAGGTGGACACGGCACTGGCCGCGCCTGACGCCTTCCAGAAGAACCCCGCCAAGGCTGCGGAGCTCGCCAAGATGCGTGCCGATGCGGCGGAGGCGCTCGCCAAGGCCGAGGAGGAATGGCTCGTCGTGTCGGCCGAAGTTGAAGCCGCGAGCGGCTGAGGGCTTGCCGCCGCGGACGACCTCGCCAGACCGCCGAATGAAAACCGCGGCGCCCGAAAGGCGCCGCGATCCATGGCACCTTCCGATTCAGCTGAATCGGAAGGTGCCTTCATCATTGTCAGATTAGACCACTTTCTCCGCCGAAGCGGCGTCCGCTTCGGCGGAGAACGGTCCAAGGGAATACGCCGATCCCGTTCGAGCGGGATCGGCTGCAAGACGGCCTACCTCGTCAGTAGTCCATCCCCGTGCCGGGGGCCGGCACCGGCGACTGCTTCTTGGGGAGCTCCGCCACCATGGCCTCGGTGGTGATGAGCAGGCCGGCGACGGAGGCCGCGTCCTGCAG
>NZ_JASJEV010000025.1 GCF_030067675.1 Chelatococcus albus
AGCTCGATCGGGCGGGCGAGAATGAGGCCGCGCCGCCACAGACTGCCCAGGCCCCGTCCTCGCGCAAGGCGGCCTGAGGGGATGGGCGGACACGCGGGCGAGCGCAGGACGCGCGGCGGGATCCGGCCAGTCCCGCCGGCCGGACGGCGCAATTCCGGCGGCGGAGAGGAGCGCAGCCGATCGTGATCATGACGCGACAGTCCGCGGACGCCCCCTCGCACAGCCGCGAGGCGCGGGTGGGCGGGGCCCTCGGCCGGTCTTCCGCCTCGCCGCGCAGCCCGTGCCGGCCGATCCCGCTCTGCACCGAATGTGGCACCTGCGGGCGCCAGGCGCGCGTCGAGCTCGAAGTGCTGCTCAGCATCTGCGCTCCGCAGGATCTGCACCTGCGCTGTCTCACCTGCGGCGGTCCGGTCAGGGCTTGGATCCCGGCAGAGACCGACGAGGCCGGCGCATCCGCCGCGCCTGCCGCCGATCCGGCGCACACCCGCCGGGCGGCTGCGGCGAGCGATGCGCGGTGATGCGGTGCGCGAAGTCCGGAGAGGCGGGCACACCATCGGCCTCGACCATTGGGACTTGGTCACCCCGCGACGATTGGAAGGCGCGAAGAGACCTGTCGGTCGAAGGGCCACCATCTCTGCCGCGGCCCACGTCCGCGCGGCTGAGGGCGCAGCCTGGCCCAAGCCGCCCAAGCCCCTGACGCTGGCCGTCGCGCCGGCGTCCGTGGGACTGTAGCGCGCCATGATCCTCGCAACTCGCACTGCGATGCAGATCGGGCTACGGGCGCAGCTTGCGGGGATCGTGCAGGGTGTAGCCGATGTCGCGCAGCGTCTGCAGGAGCTCGGCGGGACCGACGCGGGCCGGGTCGTATTCGACCAGCGCCTGCTCGTGGGTGAGGCTCACCGCCACCTTGTCGACGCCGGCCTTGCGCCACGGCGCGTTCTCGACGGTGCCCGTGCAGGGCGAGCAGTGGAGGCCGCCGATGCGCGCCCGGATGCGCGCCCGGTCGGGCCGGCTCGCCGGGCCGCGCCGCCGATGGTCATCCCCGTCGCCATTGCCCGCCCCCCGTTGGGCCATCCCAGGCTCCGTACGTCGGTGCGGAGGCGGCGGATGGCAACCCCTGGCTCGTCGCAGAATGCGAGTTGAAAGGGCACTGTCGTCTGTTGCACCGCTCCACGCCACGCGAGCCGCCGGCGCGTCTCACCGGCCTTTGAAGACATGTGATTGGCGGGCGTCGGCAGGCGCCATCAGGGTGCCGGCATGGTTGGCGCATGCCGCTCCCTCGGTCGGCTCTGGATGGCTGTCCTGCTCGCGAGGTGCTGGTACCCCCGATCCGTCCCTGCGGGCCTACGGTGTCAATCCCTACATCGGCTACGATGCGGCTGGTGCCCGGCCCGTCCTCGACGCCGGCGATCTGCCGGAAGGCATCGAACCGAGGGCGCGCGTCGTCGCCGTCGAGACGTCGCCGGGTCACCACGAAGCTTGGTCCCTCGACCTCCTGCGCGAGAGGCGGGAGATCGAGGCGGACGACATCGTGCTGCACTGGCGACCGGGGCAGGCCTTGCCGCTCGGGGCGCGCTCCATTGCGCAAGGACAGGACGTCAGCAATGTCGTCGTGGGGCGCCGCATCGGCACGGCCCTCGTGGACGTGGCCTTTGACGTGCCGTTCGCCTTCGCCTTCCACGCCTTCCGGCCCGAAGCCCGATCCACACGAAGTGAGGCGGTCTGGCGGGACCGGCGATCCGCGGCCAACGGCATGGCCATCGCCTTGACGCGCCTGGCCGGTGGATCGGCTCGCCCGGCCGCTCGCCGAACATCACCGCGAAGCCATGCCGGCGGCGCTGGAGGCAAGCGGCGGCAATGTCACGGGCGCCGCGCGCCGTCTGGGGATCGCCTGGACGACGATCTGTCGCCGCCTACTGTGGGACAGGCGCCAACGCGGCTGAAGCGCGCCGACGGCCGAGCGCTTCAGCCTGTCTGCCCCACCGCCGGGAGCTTGGGGCCGCGCGTCTCCGTGATCGGGGCGTGCGGCGGGACGAAGGCGCCCCTGGCGAGGGCGACGTCGGCGAGGGTATAGCGGTCGAGCGTGGCGATGAAGGACGAGAGCGCCTCGTTCAGGACCTGCGGCAAGCGGCAGCTTTTCGTGATGATGCAGAGGTTGCCGGTGGCAAAACACTCGACGAGGGCGAAATCCGGTTCCGTTGCCCGCACCACCTCGCCGAGATTGATGTCCTGCGGCCGTCGCGCCAGGGCGAAACCGCCGGAGCGGCCCCGCACGCCCTTGATGTAGCCGGCGCGCGTGAGGATGTTGACGGCCTTCATGAGATGCGCACGGGAAATGTTGTAGGTCTTCGCCGTCTCCTCGATGGTGACGAGACGGTCTCCGGCCGTCGCCGCATACATGAGCACCCGCAGAGCATAGTCCGAAAAGGTCGTCAGCCGCATGTCGTACCCCGATGTCGAGGCCGCGCCCGCCTCCCGGACGCCAGACCGGGCGCATGAACCGCTGCCGGCGGCAGGAGAGGGGGCCGCCCGCCGCCGCTACCCGTTGGCTCGGGCAGGTGCCTTGCCGCGTGGCCGCGCGATTTAATGAACTATGGATGTATCTTTGATATTTGTCCAACGAGCGCCGGGGCCGATCGGCCGGCACCGGCTGGCAGTCGGGCGAGGCAGGCCGCTGCGGCGCGGCGGGCCCGCCGGTCAGGGGCCGTCCCGGCAGGCGCTCTCGGGCGGAACGCCCGGCTCGAGGAAGAAGCTCAGGAACCTCGCCAGCCACAGCGCGAAGGCGCCCGCCCATGCGAGCGCGGCCAGCCCGTGGTGCATCCCGGCGAGCTGCGTCAGCACGCCGACCTCCGGCAGAACGCGCAGGAGGGCCGCGAGGCCGATCAGGGTGATCGCCGCATGGGCCTGCCACGGCAGCGCAAGCGGCCGGCCGGTATGCCGCAGCCCGGCGATGACAAAGACGGCGAGGACGGCGCTGCCGAGCGCGCCGACGGAGAGGAGGTGCACGCCTGTCATGGGCGGGATCGGCGCGCCGAGCCCGGCCGCGCCGATGGCGATCAGGCCGAGGCCGGCGAAGAGATTGGCCGCGCCGAGCGCGAGCACGTGCCCGCGGAGCAGGCTGCGGCCGATGAACCATTCGGCGAGCCTGTCCATGAAGGCCGAGCCGGCAGCGAGCGCCAGGAAGGCCGGCCCCTGCGATTCCGGGAAGAGGAGGCCGGCGAGCCCGTAGAGCGTCGTCAGCGCCGCCGCCAGGTTCTGCCGCCCGGGATGCGGCCGGTAAGGCGTCGCGCCGCCGGAAGGATCGAGGGCGAGGTTCAGGACGACGACGTTGATCCGCCCGAGCGCCAGCGCAAGCAGCACGAGGAAGACGAGGACCGCCGCGGCGAGAAGGCGGCCGGACAGGTCGTGGGCGCCCACCATCCAGGCGATCCGTATGCCGGCCTCCGCCACGCACAGGAGGCAGAGCCAGGCCACGAAGGAGCCGTGCCGCAGCGAACGCCGCGTGATCATCGGCGCGGCGGCGAACCAGGCGAGAAGGGACAGGAAGGCGACGTCGGCGGCACCGGCGAGCCAGATCGCGTCGTCCGCGCCCAGCACCCCGATGAGCCGGCCCGGCAACCACAGGCCGAGCAGCAGCAGAAGGTCCCGTCCCTGCCGCGGCGGCGTGTCGGTCCATTCCGGCACGGCGGAGGTCAGGAAGCCGGCGAGGGCCGCCCCGTAGGTGCCGAAGATCATCTCGTGGGCGTGCCACTGGCCAGCCGGGATCGCGCGCGCCAGCGGCAGATCGAGCGCGAAGGGGAGCGTCCACAACGGCAGCCACAGCAGGGCGTGGAGCGCCGCCACCGGGAAGAACAGGTGCAGCCCCTCCGAGAGGAGGTTCCGCAACGCGCGCCGCTGCGCGGCGGAGGGTTGGAGGCGCGCGACCGTCACGGGACGTGCCGTCCTTCGCCGTCGACGAGCTCGGCGAAGGCCTCCTCGCGTGACCAGCTCTGCACGATCTCGAACACGTCGCGATCGCCGCGCGCCGCGCGCCGGCCGGGAACGGCCCGGATCTCGACGATCCCGCGCGCCCGCGCCGACAGGATGGCGAGCCGGTCGGCCAGGCGGACGGCCTCGGCGAGGTCGTGAGTGACGAACAGGCCCGAGAAGCCCTGGCCCGACGGCCCGTCGCCGGCCATGCGCATCACGAGGTCCTGCAGCGCCCGTCTGAGGCCGACGTCGACGGCGGTGAACGGCTCGTCGAAGAAGACGACCTCCGGTTCGACCGCGAGGGCGCGGGCGACGGCCACGCGCTGGCGCATGCCGCCCGACAGCTCGGCGGGATATTTGTCGAGATCGGCAGGCTCGAGCCCGACGAGGCGGGCGTGAACACCGGCGATCTCGCGCCGCCGGCGACGCGGCAGGTCGAGGGAGGCGAGCCCGTAGGCGATATTCTCCCCGGCCGTCAGCCACGGCATGAGGCGTGGTTCCTGAAACACCATGGCGTGCCGGCGGTAGTCGCGCCGGACGCGGCCCCTGAGCGGGTCGATCAGGCCCGCCGCGATCTGCAGCAGCGTGGTCTTGCCGCAGCCGGACGGGCCGACGAGGGCGACGATCTCCCCGTTTGCGAGGAGGAGATCGCAGCCTTCCAGCACCGTGCGGCCGAGGAAGGCATGCCCGATGCGGTCGAGCGCGAGCCTCACCGCTTCACTCCCCACGGCAGGCCGGCGCTGCGCCACCGCTCGAGCCTCTCGCGCAGCGGTGTGAGCAGGCCGTAGTCGGTGGCGAGCGCGAAGGCGACGACGAGGGTCGTCCACGCCGTCACCTGCGGAATGTCGAAGAGGGCTCTGGCGGTGGCGAGCTCGCCGCCGATGCCGCCGGCATTGGCGAGGAGCTCCGCCATGACGGTGACCTTCCAGGCGGTTCCCACCGTCGTCGTCCAGGCGGGGAACAGGTAGGACAAGAGATGCGGCAGCGTCACGGTCCGGAAGCGCCGGAGGGGACCGGCGCCGAACACGCGCGCCATGGCGTCGAGGGAGCGGTCCCGGGTCGCCACGCCCTCGAGCGCTCCGGCGAAGGAGATGGGCAGCGCCGCCACGACCACCGTCGCCACCGCCGAACCGCCGGACGCGCCGAACCAGATGAGGGCGAGCACGATCCAGGAGATCGGCGGCACGCCGAGCACGACCGCGACGACCGGCCTCATGACCCGCATGGCGGCGAAGGAATAGCCGGCGATCGCCCCCGCCACCGTGCCGAGGCCGGCAGCGAGGCCGAAGCCCGTGAAGGTGCGCGCCGCCGTCTCCGCCACCGCAGCGACGAAGCCCGGACCGCGGACGACGTCGCGGATGGCGGCGAGCGTCTGGAGCGGCGAGGGCAGGACGAAACTGCCATAGACCTCGTGGCTGGCCTGCCAGGCGGCGAGCAGGCAGAAGAGGCCGGCCGCCCCGGCCCAGCCGGACCACAGATATCGACCGAGCCAGGAAAGGCGCATTGTCCCGCCCGGCCCTTCATTGCGCCGGATGCCGGCAGCGGCGATGGCGCAGCACGGCGTAGACAGTCAGCGCCGCGAAGGCGGGCACGGCGACGAGGAGCGCGTGTTCGAGCGTCGTGAACCAGGCGACCGCTCCCGCCACGCCGAGGATGCCGAGGACGTGGGTCGAGAGACAGGCGAGAAGCGCAAGCACCGTCGCGGTAAGGCTGCCGCGGAAGAGCCCGTCCTTGCCGAGGCTGGTCGATGCCGGATGAGTTTGCATGGGGCGTCCCCGTGTTGCTCGTTGCGCGCTGCGTCGGGCCCGTCAGAGGGCATAGAACCCGTCGTCGGGCAGTTTGCCGCCGATGATGCGCAGATCGTCCTCGGCGAGCAGGGTGAAGAAGGCTTCGAGCTCCCTGCGGATGGAGGAGGCAGGCAATGCCGCGAGGTTGCTGTGCGGGATCGCCTCCGCGACCACCGGGCCGAGCAGGCCGAGCTCGGTCGCCGTGGCGAGGGAGGCGCGCACGGGATGCTCGACCACGAACTGCACGGCGCTCTGCAGGGATTGCTGCAGACGCACGAGCCCGTCCCGGCCGACCTCGTCGATGAAGGCCCTGGTCACGGCGAGACCCGCCTGGGGGATGAAGCCGCTGCCGCCGGTGGCCTTCGCCCACTCCCTCTGGCAGTCGATGGCCCGCCCGAGACCCCTGAGGCTCAGCTTGGAGCGCAGGACGGCTGCGGTGGCGGCGGGCTCGGCGAGGAGCGCCGCGTCGGCATGCCCGGCGAGCAGCATCTGCGTGGCCTCGGGCGGCGAGCCGGCATAGTCGAGCGCCACATCCTTGCCCGGCTGCAGGCCCGCCTTGGCCAGGAGACGGCGGAGGATGAGATCCGGCATGTCGTTGCGGAACGGCACGGCGAGCTTGCGTCCCGCGAGATCGTCGAGCCGGCCGATCTTCTCCCCGGCGACGACGTGGAGGAGGCCGCCGGTCATGATGTTGACGAGGTGCACGCCGAGGCCGCGGTTGTAGAGGTTGGCCGCCACGTAGCTCGGAACGATGACAGCCTTCATGGATCCGGAGGCGAGCCCCGCGCGCATCTCGTCCGGCGTGCGCCAGGTCCTGAAGGTGAAGCTCCCCCTGCCCACGTCAGCGAGCCCGCCGCCCGCCACCGCCTGCGCCAGCACGATGGAAGGGGCGGCCGGCGGCCCCCAGAGCACCAGGGGCTCGGCGGCGGCGCCGGGGCGGGCGACGAGCACCACGCCGGCAGAGGCGAGAAAGCTGCGGCGGTCGAGCATGATGTGGCTCCCTTGCTGAAGGATCGCGACCGCACCGGCGTCCGACGGCGTGGAAGCGGCGGGACGGTCCGGCGGCGGCCGCATGCGCCCCTTCAGAACGTCGCCTTGAGGCCGGCGTAGAAGGCGCGCCCGTCGCCGGGCAGGAAGGCCGCCTGGTCCGGCCTCGCCTGATCGACGATCAAGGTCGACGAGGCGTAGGTTTCGTTGAACAGATTGGTGATCTCGCCGAAGACCGTGAGGCGGTCGCTGATCCGGTATTCCGTGCGGATGTCGACGACGGCGTAGGGATCGGCGAAGAGGCTGTTCATGTTGTCGACCGGCGTCTTCTCCGGCGACCATCTGAGCGCCGCCTGGATCGCCCAGCTGTCGAAGGGGCGATACTGCAGCGTGGCCTGGACCACGTGACGGGGGGCGCCGGCCAGCCGGTTGTCGCCTCGCACCGGATCGTCGTTGAAGCGGAAGTCCTGGTAGGTGTAGGCGAGGCGGCCGGCGATCCTGTCCGTGAGCTGCGCGCCGAGGCCGAGCTCAACGCCGAGATGCGTCGTCCTGTCGGCGTTGATGGCCCCGAGCGGGGCGCCCGTGGCGTCCCGCAGGCTGAGGAGCTCGTTGTCGATCCAGGAATAATAGGCGACAGCGTCCCAGCTCACGCGCTCCGAGCGGCCCCGCCAGCCCGCCTCGATCGTCGTCGCCTCCTGGGCCTTCAGGGCCGGTGTCGTGAAGGCGGGGGCGCGCAGCGCGGGATTGGCTGGGTTCGGCCGGCCGGGGCTGCTGTTGGGCGTGCCGTTCACCGTCGCCAGAAGGTCGTCGTGGGTCGGCGGCTCGAAGCTGCGGCTGAGCGCGGCGAAGAACGTCTGCCCGCCGTCCGGGCGATAGGCGAGGCCGAGGCTTGGCGTCCAGCCGCTGTAGGACTTCGCGTAGCCGGTGCTCGTCGCTGGCACGGCGCCGCCCGGCAGCAGCATGGAGGGATTGGCGGGGTTGTAGGCGATCGTCGGGCGGGTCGGCCGATCGTAGGTGTCGGTGTTGTCACGCGTGGCGTAGGAGTAGGCGATGGCGGGCGAGAGCGTGACCGTCTGCAGGAGCGGGATGTTGAAGCCCGCGTTGAGCGACAGCGTCGTTGCGTCGAGGCGGCTCTCGCCGAACTTGGCGACGGTCGTGCCGGACTGGTTGAGGTAGTTCTCCCGGTCCGCCGATCCGACGGCGTACTGCGCCGTGGTTTCGAACAGCGGCAGGACGCTCGCGTCGTCGGGCTTGTAGGCGTACCGCGCGACGCCCGCGAAGTCGCCGCCGCGCGTCATGCGCACGCCCGACGAGATCGGGAAGCGGAAGGTGTCGTCCGTATAGGTGTAGCCGAAGGCGACGTCGAACAGATGCTGATCGAATGTCGCCGTCGTGCGCGATCCGATAAGGAACTGGCTCGCCTCGCGCCTCGGCCTGTCGCGCACGACGTTCGGGCCCGGGTTGATCGCGCCTGCGGGCGTGACAAGCGGGCCGGAGGAGACCTGCCGCGGGTCGGCCTCCATCGCGCTCTTGGTCAGGGGGCCTGGAACATCGAACCCGAGATTCATGTAGCCGGCGAAGAATCTGGTCTTCACGGTCTCGGACAGATCGACGCCGACATTGCCGCCGACGCTCACGCGCTCGGACTGATTGTAGACGCGATAGCCGTCGCGGCGGCTCGCATCGAACTGGAACAGGCCGTCGAACCGGTCCGCCCTGAAGCCCGCCTGCCCCGAGACCCCAGCCTGTCCGAAGCTGCCGCCGCTCGCCGTGAACCGCGCGCCGGGCGAGGCCGATCCCGTCGGCGAGACGAAGTTGAGGGCCCCGCCGAGGACCGTCGCGCCGAGCCGGTTGGCCGTGTAGCCGCGGTAGACCTCGATCGCCTCGGCCAGCAGCGGATCGGCGAAACCGACGACGTAGGAGCCGTCCGCCCGGTTGATGGGCAGGCCGTTCTGGAGGACGAGGATGCCCCGCTCGACCGGGTTCTGCTGCAGCCCGGAGCCGCGGATCTGCACGCGGGGCTGATCATTGCCGCCGAAGAAATCCTGCACGACGACGCCGGGAACGCTCGCCAGGGCCTTGGACAGGGTGAGATTGCCGGTGGAGGGCATGTCCTCGGCCGTCACCAGCGCCACCCCGCCGGGCAGCGCCTCCAGTCGCTCGCGCGCGGTGTTTGGCATCACCCGCGGCGCGGCGATGACGAGCGGGTCGAGCATCGTCGCACCGGGCGTGGCTGACTGGGCGAGGCAAGCCGTGCCGCCTATGAAAGGCGACAGCGCGAGGGCGAGCCACGGGGCCACCGGCGCCCCCCCGCGCAAGCTTGCCGGCGCGTCCACTCCAGTCGCCGTGCGGGACCGCGCCGTTGCCTTGCGCTGGCCGGTGCCCCGCGACGCTGGAGCGTTCCGCAGTCTGCGAGGGGCGTCGTTCATTGGAGTGCCTATAAAGATCTATTTTATATGTATATTTTGTCTCGTACGTTAGGCGCCGGGGCCTGTCAACGACACTCCTTCACGATAGGGGACAAGTCCGGCAGGTGGGGCCGCGCCCATGCCTCCCATCCCGCGAGGTCAGATGCCGCAAGGCCGGGCGCGTGATTGGCCGCGCCCCGCATCGCCTGTGCTCTGTGTGCCGTGCGGTCTGCGCCAGCGTCTGGTCGCTGTTCCCGCCGCCCCGGTCTTGAGCCTCGGCCTCGCGGTGGACGGGGGCATGGCGGTCACCCTTCGCAAACAGCAGCCAGGCGAGCGCGAGGCGCTGGGGCGTCGGCCGAAGCCCGGCGCGTTGCAACTTGCGACGCACGTCCCTGAACGGCCAGCCGGGTGCGCACGGACACCGGATTCGCCGTTGCAGGGGTGGTGACGGGTTTGCGATGGTCGCCGTGGCCCATGGCCGATCTGCCCTTCGCCCGCCGGCGGCTGAGCGAAGCTGCGGCTTCCGCCGTTGCCGGGTGGAACGCGCTGCTCGCTGGGGATGACGACGAGCCGCCCCACCCGGTGAGCCGTCGCCTTGTCAGATTGCTGAAGGGCCGTGAGCGGTCCGAGACATGGGTGACAGGACGTACCGGACACATGGGTGACACTTCCCCCAGGCGCGCCTGGGGGAAGT
>NZ_JASJEV010000026.1 GCF_030067675.1 Chelatococcus albus
CCGCTTCACCCGCCCAGCAGGGCATAACCAATGCCGGAAGCGAACTCAGAACTGGATAGAGCTTGGGGGCAACGTCATCATTTCTGCCTTGCAGCCGAGGATTGCAGAAGCCTAATTTTGGAGATGACGATGGAGGCGTGCTGGCCAACGTTCTCGTGACTGCCTTGAACGAGGATCTCGTAGCGAGAAGCCTGCTTTGGCAGATCGAACTCGAGCTGAGTTGTCTGCAATGACTGCGAGGCCGCGAAGGAGCCCGCGAATCGCCAGTCCGTCGTTCCATTCGGCAGTTCGTACTGCACGTAGGCTGCGAAACTGCCCGTTCCCGTCGCATCGATTTCCAAGGTCACCGGTCGCCAGCCGCCGGGCGCGTCGGCGGCAGCTATCATTTCGTAAACCGGGCCGGCGAACAAAGCCATCGTCGACCGCGGATACGCATCCAGCAGCAGGCGAACGCCCTCCATCAGAAGGCGAAGGCGTGTCCGCCAATCATAACGGAATCGCTCGCTCGCAAGTCCCACCGCAGAAGCCGAGGCTTCCGCCCAGTCGGACGTTACCAGCAGAATTGACGGTGACCCTTCAACGGGACTCCGGGCCGATCCAGGGAGAGGCACCGACAGATCCGCTGGCCGCCATGTGGCCATGACGGATTCGCCTGTGTCGTGCCGCGCTGGCGGTGCTTGGTATTGGGTAGAGCGGCAAAGCGTCAGGTCGGAAATTTCGAAAATGCCTTTCGCTCGCACCTCCTTGTCAATGAAAAAGCGGAAGCCCTTGCTGCCGACTACTGGTTCCATCAAGACATGGACCCTGCGCGGCTCCGGCGTGGCGATGCCCTCCCACAGCCGCAATGTCTGCGCCTCAATAAGAGACCCAATGCGCACATACTGCACTCCTTCGACGACAATAAAACCCTCTCCTTTGATAATAAATGAAAGACCTACTGGACCATCTGATGAGCCAAAGCGAGCATATGATTGACTTGGTGTTTGGGACTGCGGGCCGTTATCACTGGCAATGGAGATCTGCACATTGTGCGGCGCCACAACCTGCACGTGAGGCGAGACTTCCCCAGCCGTCGGCGAGCCGTTTTGCGGAGGATGGAACTGGGCAAGCTGGGTCGTGATCCTGCCACGCGACAACTTTGGCAGCCCGGCGATGCTTTCCAAAAGTCCAAACCAGCTTCGCTCAATGTGTCGCACTTCAAAGTTGACTTCATTCCCGCCAACCGGAACGCAGGCGGGCACGGCTGCAGGCGCATCTCGAAGCCTGTACAGTGAATAGCTCCGGTCGTTGCCGATGAGTTCCGTGAGTGATCGGTCAGCCAGAAGGTCGGCAACTGGTGTCCGAGAAACGGTCGGAAAAATGTAATTCGGCAGGAGGAGATGGCGGACGTTGTGCTGTCTGAGCCAGCGGTACGCTTCCCGATGATCGGTGAGCCGATAGAAGGGCATCAACCGTTCGTCGAAATTGTCGAGCCATGGTCCCGTGCCATAGAGTGTAAAACCTGCCTGTCGGAAGCTGAAAGTTACTTCATCCGGCTGGCTGTTCTCTTCCAGGTATCGGAACAAGGATGCGCCCGGAAACACGCCATTGCTCCTGTAGATAGGAGCACGTTCCCCAATGACGAAGAGATCGGTTCGGGCGGCGAAATTCACCAGCCGCCACGCCGACTGCAGCATAACCCAGCCCGGCAGCAACAGCGCCAGCACGGCAGCGAGCCCTAAGGGCCATCTCGTTAATAGGAGCCTGTCAGCCAGCCATGGCGCGGCGACGAGAATGAAGAGTGGCGCAATGGTAAGTATGTACCTGGCATTCTTGATGACCAGCTCGGAGCCGAGCGCCGCTGTTGCGACGGCGACGACGAAGAAGAAGCCTCCCCACAAAAGCGCAATCCGGGTAACGACCGGCTGCGTTGGCCAACGGCGGATTGCAATGATTATTGCTGGGAACGCCAACCAGAATGTCAAACCGAACGACGGGAGCTCGATGAAGCCGCGGAAGACGCCGAACAGCATCTTGTCATCAAACGTCATGAGATCGCGCCGGTAACGCAGGTCAGCCGCAAAATTGATCTCCGGCATCTCCCATACAGGGGCAGTGTCCTGAAGAGGCACGCCAAACAGGCTAATATTTTCGAGATATTGCCAGGATCCAACAAGAATTGCGCAGCTTCCGACAATCAGGACAGTGCGCAAGTCACGCCACCGATCCTTGGGGCCAAGGGCAAGCCATGCAAGGCCACCGAACACAACAGCAAGAATACCAATGGAGTGCGCAAACGCTGCAAACCCCAATACGATGCCGGTTAGGGCAGCCTGCCTTGGTGTAGGGCTCTCGATCAACCATGCAGTAGCGATCACGGCTGCCAAGAAGGCCGCAAGCCGCAGCGCGTCGATATGGTAGTTGACCAGCAGTGTGACGTACAGCGGCGTCGTGAGGAGCAGGAGCATCGCGACCGCGGCGGGGCGCCTGGCTTTTGAATACTCGGCTCGGCTCCGGAAGGCTGCAAGGAAGAGCGACGCCATTCCGGCCAACATGAACATCGATAGAAGGCGTGCTGGAGCGAAGTTTTTTGCGCCTAGCCATGCATAACCCCACACGATGTACATGTGATAGGCTGGAGGGTGTGACGGTGGGGCGTACAGACCGTTGGGGGCGGCCGTCGTGACAGGATATACGGCGAGTGTCCCACTCTCAAAGATATGCCTTGCCACCGCCATATATTCGAGTGCGTCGTTCTCCATCAGCGGCATCGTTGCGGCCTGAACAAGCGCTAGCGTGACAAGCCCGATGATCAGTCCCATGACCCAGCGGTTCATGGGACTGCCGCTGCCGCTACCTTCGCGGATGGCCATGATGAGGGCAGCAAGAGATCGCCTTCCGGCGATCACGAGGGTCGCTGCGGTGGCCGTCACGGCCCCGATCAGTGCCCATGGTGGCGGGACATGCCCTGTCTGGTAAGGAATCATCACCAGGAGCGACAGCGCGAGGGGCGACAGGGGCGCCACGAGACACGCTAGATCGCGTTGCTCCGATGGTCCGGGACGCATTAATGCGCTTGCGGCAACATAGGTGGCAGCAGGCCACAGGATGAATGTGACCACGATAAAGCAAATCAGAACCAGGACGGTCGCCGCCATCTAATTGAAACTCCGGAAACAAGCGCCATTTTCCTTTACCCATCGACGTGCCGTTGCATGGCGAAGCGATCTGACGCGTTCAGCCTCATAACAGGCGATGCACGTCAGGGCTACCCTAGGCAGGTCCATGAGTGACAACTCGGAGTGCCGGTGGGGAATACATCAGGGCGTCATGTTTTTTCGATTAACCCTACCTTGATCGCCGATCTACGATCGGGTAAGCATCCCGCACGCGGGCTTGCTATGGTGATCAATCACCCTGAAGCCATCAGATACCGCCAACTCGCAAGCGGCACGCTCTTTAAGGGGTGACTGGCTTTGCGACAAGGTCGATGCCCTAAGGCGCTCGACTTTCACGTGCCTGAAACGGAAGGGGAGGCCGGCTTGGCGTCCGGACCCTGGGAGCTGACCGGATGTATAAAGAAAACAAGGTTGCAGTAGTTGTGCCTTGCTACAACGAAGAACATCAGATCGGCAAAGTCGTTACGACAATGCCTGACTTCGTCGATAAAATCATTATCGTGAACGACAACAGCAAGGACAACACGTCTGGCGCCGTTCGCGCCCTGCAGGCCGAGTATCCATCTGTTGTTTTAATCGAACACGAGGAGAATCAAGGCGTTGGCGGCGCGATTGCGACCGGCTACAAATGGTGCCGAGACAATGACATTGATGCGGCTGTCGTGATGGCCGGCGACGCGCAGATGGATCCGGCCGATCTGCCCGCCCTCCTTGACCCGATCGTCAAGGACGAGGTTGACTACAGCAAGGGTAATCGCTTGATCTGGCATGGGGCCTATCGGCTCATCCCGCGGAAGCGCTTCTTGGGAAACTCGATCCTTTCATTTTTGACCAAGATTGCTTCTGGTTACTGGCACGTAGCCGATTCCCAGACCGGATACACTGTTGTTAACCGCGCGGTTCTTCAGACGATTGACTGGGACGATATGTATCGTCGCTACGGGCAGCCGAACGATCTGTTGATCAAGCTCAACATCGAGAATTTCCGCGTGCGAGACGTGCCCGTAAGGCCTGTCTATGGCGTCGGCGAAGTTAGTGGCATCCGTATCAGGCGCGTCGTTTTCACTATTTCCAACGTGCTGTTGCGCGGTTTCCTCAAGCGGCTTTGGGAAAAGTATGTCGTGCGCGACTTCCATCCACTCGTGCTGTTCTACCTTCTCGGAACACTCATGCTGTTCCTGACCTTGATTTTCGCGGTCCGAGTTCTGGCCCTATGGATTTCGGGCGGCGAGGCCCCTCCGATGTCGACGCTGGCGATGCTGTTCTCCTTCTCGACCGCCCTGCAATCGCTCTTCTTTGCGATGTGGTTTGATATGGACGCGAACAAACATCTGAGGTAGGTGATCGATGGGGTCGTGGCAGGTGCGCAGATGGCAAGGTGCCGCCGTCGTTGCCGGGCTTGCCGGCGGCATCACGTATATTGGCGGCCTGGTCGCCATCTACGCCCTAGCGCGGCAACTTCCGTATGAGCCGGAGTGGCCCAAGGGATCCGGAGACCACCCGGTCGCCATCGTCCTGTACGATGATGCCCCTGAGGAGCGCCGTGCGCGCGTAGGCAGAGCGGTGGCGCGTCTTGAAGCGGGTGCTGTCTCGCAGATCATCATGGTGGGAGGGTATCGTCCTGCTCGCCATTATCTCGGATCGGCCCTCATGGTGGAGGATGCCGTTTCGATGGGTGTTGACCGGGGCTTGCTCTTCCACGACACGGTATCGAACGATACTCGTTCGAATCTCGAGGATGGTCTCAGCATCGCACGCCGTCTCGGAGCGGACAGGATCGAGATTGTCAGCGACCGCCTTCATCTCGTGCGCACATCTTGGCTGATGAAAAGGCTCTTTCCAGAGGTGAATGTCGGTCTTGTTCCCAGTCGCGACCCCGAGAGCGTCGCTTCGCTCCTTGCTCGATTGAACCATGAGCTATTGGCATATGCGGCAGCAACTGTACTGCCACAGGAGCTCAGCGCAGCGATTCTGGCACGGCTTCGCAACGCATCGGCGATGGACGATAGAGATACCGAGGCCGCATGAGTGAGATCTCGTCGCCCGCGGGGTGCGCATCAAAGATCGAGAGGAACAGCCTCGCTGCCGGCGTTATCTGGAACCTCGGCGCGCTCGCTTTCCTGGCCGCGGCTGGCATCCTCCTCAACCTCGCGATCGGGCGTTTCTATGGCCCGGAGGTGCTCGGGACTTTCAATATCGCGTTTGCGATCTTCATTTTTCTCTCCCAAGTCGCGGTTTTCGGCCTCCAGCTTTCGGCGCTGCACGCGGCATCGACCGCTGACACGCGGGAGGAGGAGCTCGTTCGCATCGTCTATGGTGGCTTGGTTGCTTGTCTCGGCATCGCAATTGCTGTGAGCTTAGTCAGCATCCTTGCCATACCGTTCATCGCCAAACTGTTTCCACGCGTGCCGGATCTTCCGACGGCTTGGCTCATTGCGGCTCCCGGCTTGGTGCCGTTCGCGCTGAACAAGTATCTGCTCGGCATCGTTAACGGCCTGCAGCTCATGCGAGCCTTCGCGATTGTTCAGGGCGCGCGTTTCGCGCTGATGCTGCTCGCGCTCGTTGCCATGGCTCTGTTGGGTGCACCGGGTGAGTATCTCGCTGCGATACTGACGATCTCGGAAACGATCCTCCTCCTCTGTCTCGGCGCTTTCGTATGGCGGATTGTGCCGTTCCGCGCGGTTGGAAGAATGGCGCGGAGTGCTGCCGATCATGTTCGTTTCGGAGTGCGCGTCATGCCGGCAGGCATCGTGACTGAGCTCAATTCTCGCGTCGATGTTCTGATCCTCGGCGCGCTCATGAACGACAGGATGGCCGGCATCTACACAGTTGCAGCGCTCGTATACGAAGCGGCGCTTCAAGCCGTGGTCGTCATTCGCAATAACATAAGTCCTGGTCTCGCGCGGGACCTCAGGGACGATCACTTGCAGCACATCCTCGGCTTCAGTCGCCGACTTGGGCTTGCCATGCTTGCCCTCGCTAGCCTCGGTGGCATCGTCGGATATGCGCTGTTCCCGTGGTTTCTCAGGATCGCATTTCCGGCGCCTGATTTCCTCCTCGCCCAAGAGCCATTGCTCTGGCTCCTGCTCGCCCTGCCGTTCGCCGCAGGACCGCTGAGCTACAGCCTGATCCTCTCGCAGGCCGGCTGCCCCGGCTGGCAGAGTGTCGCCATGGCGATCATGCTCGCGGCCAATATTGCCCTCAATTTCCTGCTGATCGCAGCGTTTGGCATCGCTGGAGCCGGCATGGCGATGGGCTTGTCCGCGATTCTGGGGGGCTTGACGATTATCGTACTCGCGCGCCTGATCCTTGGCGTCCGGCTCTTTTTCTGATGGCATTCCTGCGGATGCCAAGGCAAGAAACCTGACGCTCAGACGGAACTTGACCTTGCCCTGCCGTTGTTGACCTGCCCCCCGCCGGTCCCTCATTCATTGTGAGAGCCCAGGGGTTTGGTAGCTGATCTCCATCGCCGGCGGTAG
>NZ_JASJEV010000027.1 GCF_030067675.1 Chelatococcus albus
CTGCGCTTCATGTCCTGGTCCTCTCAGTGGGCCAGAACGAACTTCAATCCGGATTAGATCGCAGGGGCAACGTCATCACAGCAGACGGGGCTCACAGCACTGGATTTTCCCAGCAAAGACCGGTCCAGGAAACCGGAGGCAGGTCAATCGTCTGTCGCCGGTCCACGGCTTTGATCGACAAATGGAAATAATTCAGCGAGAGAGCAGGCAAATACCTCTCTTTATCGAGTTTGCAATTCTATCAACCATCCACTTCTGGCTCCAGCGAAACAACCCGTCGTTCCAGCGCTCCGGGTGAGTACTGAACTGAACATACTGATGCCGACGTTCAGAAAGATACTCTTGCAAATCACGAGATGTGCGAACATTGTGCGCCGTTCTTGCACCGATCGAGTCCCTCAGATTCGTTACAGAAGAGTCAAAGCGACGACCCGTATCAGTAAAGAAAACAAAATCACTCCAATCATAAGACAGAATACAGTCCAAAACACCAAATTTCTGAAAGTCGTAATGCTTCCACAACTCCATATTGTTGTATCTAGAGAGCGGACTCCCGTGCATAACAATCGTCCTTATATCCGCAATTCTCCTTAGCTTAGTCAAATTCCGTTCAAACAATGCGATGGCCCTCTCCGGCACATAAGCGGCCGTATAAAAATCTTCATAGTGATAACCCACCTCGTGGCCAAGGTCGCTAATTTGACGGATAATTGCAGGATTGAATGCAGATCCAACCGTACGAAAATAAAACGTGGAGCGAACATTACGTCTGGCCTCAATCTCAGCCACAGCTAAGGCATTCTGAGGCCACCGATCAACATCGTGGCGCAACAGCAAAATTTTACCATCTTTGCGCGGCTCGTGAAGCCAATCAACAACAGGCATTAGATCATAACCCGCCTTCAAGGCGGCATCGATCACCGATGCGTAAGCCTGGAGTGTGAAATCTCTTACAAACATCACCACGCTTCCCCCGACTCGCGCGCTTTAGCTTCCCGCATTCCATCTTCCATACTTGAGCATCCTTAGCCCAGCTCGACGCAGGAATTCCTCGACGTGATCGGTGAATGCAGCGCCGAGGACAGAGCGCTCACGCGAAGAAATGTCGAACCATGACCACCCCTTCTTCTCAAGCTTATCGCGATCTTCCCTGGAAATATGCTCGAGGCAAATCAGCAACCGCTCATTGCCCGTTAAACTTAGGGCCAGCTCGAGATTTGAGCCAATCGCCTGCATTACAATACAATCCCCCTGACCATTTGGTGAGAAGAAGGAGAAGACCCCGGCCTCGCGTCGGCTCACTTTTCCCCCTTGAAAACTCACCCAGTCTGCATATTCGTCCATCAAACGAAGCAGCAATTCCCAATTTTGCGCCCCGGACCGCTCCTGTATGAAATCACCGTCTTCTCGTATAACCCTCGCGGGAACGCCGCCAGCGAGACTACGAGCAGGTATCGATTTGTTGACACAGGCATCAGTGCTTATGATGCTTTGACGACCAACAGTGACATTCGGCAAGACTGAAACACGCCACGCCAGCCAAGCCTGATCCTCGATATAAATAGGTCCAAAATTCACCGGGAAACCGTCGAAGGCGCTTGGCCACAATCCATGTGTGAAAAATAGACAATGCCCGCCAATTCCAACCTCATCGCCAATTACAACCTCCATCGAAGTATTGATAAAACTCCACTCCATCAAAATGCAGTTTCTTCCCATTTTGAATACTGAACGAGGCGTCTGAAGTCCACCGACGATCACCTGGGATCCAATACGAGTTCCCTCGCCGACCTCAATTATGGGACTCTGGATCGCAGATAACGCACCAATACGGACCCTTGCCCCAAGGCTCACACGCCGCCCGCATATTATCGACGCCGGGCCAATCTTTACTTCAGGGCCTATGTCAACAACATCGCCGACAATTACAGACCCAATACCAATTCTGGCCGTTGGATGAATTCTATACCCCTTGAGACTATACACAAATCTCTTCAAGGAAGAAGGCATCCACGCATACTTGACGATATGCGAGAAAGGCAGATCCGCAATGCTCCCCATGAAGCGCTTCATCATTGTCGCCCTTGCTTCGCTTCTTCACCGAAAGCCTCTCAACGCATATAAAGCTTCGGAATGCACTCAATCGCCCGCACAGTCTCGTCGAAATCAATGTTCAGGAGGCCAGTGTACTCACGTATTGCCTTCCATCGCGGCTCATTCACGAGCTCCAGATCCTCCAACGCTCGCTCCCGCGAGATCATTCCTTCCCGGATTTGGTTCGATCTAAATGTATCGAACTCAGTAAATCCTGCCACGGTATAATAAATATAATTGTAGAATGGAGCTGTCCCGTCGCCGATTCTCCACGTTGATGGCGAGTCAGCCGCACATTCCCAGTCATACTCATCTATAAGTACTCTGTTGATCTCAGCTTCATCCCACTCAACATAATCAAACATGAATAGATGCGTCTGGTTCAGTCCATAGTATGAGAAAGCAGCGAAGAGCGTGTCCGGAATCGATCGGTTCAGATAGCGCGGGTTCGCCAGAAACCGGCTACCATAGCCCCAAACGAGATCCAGCTTCGACTTCAGCTTGAGCGAGGACGGCCTGTTTCGCATCTCCTCGTCGGTGGGCGCGATGCCAAGGAAGCCGGTCTTAAAATCCGTTTTCTCAAGCCTGTTGGTGCAGAATACAGACAGCCCGATACCGGTCGCTTTGATTGTCTCACTTGCATGCCAGAAGAACTGCTTATCCCCAGCCATGAAGAGTGGAATAATACCTAAATCGGGTTTCTTCAGCCAGGCAAGCACATTGGCGCGGATGTTGGCCCGCTTCCGTTTAATGTCAGCGGATATCCAGATGTGCTCGACACCGAGCTTGCCACACATGCGCGCCTGATTGCGCCGGGCGAGATCGGTCACCATGCCCCAGTCATAGCTGAAACACAGCGGCGTCATCCCGTATTTCGTCTTGAGAAGGTGCAGACCATATGAGCTGTCACGCCCTCCCGAAAATGCAACCACGCAGTCTGGGCTTCCATCCCTCGAGCGATATTTCGCCAGTTCGGCCTCGAGGTCCGCCTCCGGCCGTCGAACCCATGGCTTATAGCTGTGGCAATAATTGCACGTCCCCTCCGCATCATAGGCGATGAAGGGCATCGTCTCCGGCAAGAGGCATCGGCTGCATCGGCGCAGTCCGCGGATCGCCTCCCTCAATCGTGTGGACTTCTCCTCGATCCGGCGCTGCGTGTTCAGCATCGGCTCGATGGCCGGAGTGCAGAGACCATTAACTGCAGCAGGACCAACCTCCCCTCGCGGCTCGACGGCAAATATGTCGAGTTCAAGCGTCCCAAGGGAGACGACAGCACCCTGTCCAGGCTTGAGATGAATGATCTCACCACCGACAAAACCGGGAATGGCATCCGGCCCTGACA
Source organism: Chelatococcus albus (assembly GCF_030067675.1). Lineage (GTDB taxonomy): Bacteria > Pseudomonadota > Alphaproteobacteria > Rhizobiales > Beijerinckiaceae > Chelatococcus_A > Chelatococcus_A albus. The sequence goes on from NZ_JASJEV010000027.1 coordinate 3,437, forward strand.
TCAACTGCGCGCATATCGCACGTTCGGAGGCGAAGAATAAACCTGTTCCGCTCGCGGCGCGACACAAATAGAGCGAGCCCGTGTTGGTGGCGAGAATGAGCGAGTCCAAATCTGCCATAAGCATCGCGATAGATGCCTCGCCATAAATATCGGCGAATACCGCTCGCAAAGCGCCGCGAATATCCTGGCCATGTCGCCGATGTTTCTGAATAAGGGCCGCGATGATCTCCGTATCAACATCGGCTCGAGGCGCAAGACCATGGGCCGCTTCGCGAGCCCAGAGATCGGCCACGTTGACCACAATGCCGTTGTGAACGACAACCGCGCCGTCCCGACTGACTGGCTGATTATTTGCTTCAATGCCTTGGAAGCCATTCGTCACAAGGCGCGAATGCCCGACGGCAGCAAGAGCACTAGCCTGGAGATCCGACCGACCAAACCACTGAGAGGCCCGCCGGACGAGTGATGTATAATTGGAGGTCGTCATCATCGCGCTGGCCGAGACGGAATCCTTGTGAATCAGGATTTCATCGCGGAGCGCAATAGCAATACCTGCAGCCTCCTTTCCGCGCTTCTCCGAAAGCTTGAACAGCTTGGCAAGGCTGGCCGACCAATCGCGCTCTTCCATTGCATGGTCGCGCGCGACCGCGAGACCGAAAATGCCACACATGGGCTATGTGTCCAATGGTATCTTGAAGTCGATGCGAGATTGCCATACCCACCACAGACCCTGCTGTGGGCAGTAGAGCACTGATACACGCTTAAGCCAGAATGAGGTCGCTGTCAAAGGCCAGGCAAGGCGCACGCAAGCTCACCGAGAACAAGAATATTTAAGTGTCATTTTAAATAATATATCATTGAGAAAGCGGTCTTTTATTTGAGTAGATTGCATAAGCGAAATTCTATACACTATTGATAGACATGATACAGGCAGACTAAACATATTATGGATTTGTTATAATTTACTGAGCAGTCATGAATAACATCTCCACGTTCCTCATGAGCCCGATAGGTCGTTCCGGTCCCGCACGTTGCAGCCAGTTGGCGAACTGGTCCACGACGACCGATGACCTGCCCCCTTCCTGATCCCTCGATTTGAATGAGAGTCCGTCACCTCAGGAGACGGACGTGAAGAAGAGCAGGTTCAACGAG
>NZ_JASJEV010000028.1 GCF_030067675.1 Chelatococcus albus
GCTGCGCTTCATGTCCTGGTCCTCTCAGTGGGCCAGAACGAACTTCAATCCGGATTAGATCGCAGGGGCAACGTCAGCAACGTCACCATGCCGAAAGGCAGGACGATCGAGACCAGTTCCTCGAGCGAGAAACTGCCGAGCTCGGGACAGCCGAGATCGGCGAGGCCGAAGAGCGTGTCGCCATCGGCGTCCAGCTCAGTCGCGAGCCAGACGCCCTCGCCGAGCGGGTTGAAGAACTTGACGACGGGCACATGGTCGGCGCCGCGATCACGGTGAAGCGGTTCAGGAACGGAATGGCCTGCGCTTCCTCGCCGGTCTCCTGCGCGCGCTTCTTCTCGTCGTCGGGAATGAAGCGGTCGGCGTAGACGACGGTGGTGCCTCGCTCGCCTTTGCGGACATGGCCGCCGAGCGACAGCGCCTGGCGGAAGGTCAGCCAGCTCTGCATTGGAAAGCCGTGCTCGATGACCGCGCCCCACAGGATCAGCACGTTGATTCCGGAGTAGACGCGGCCGGTGGCGGCATTCGCTGGCATGGCGAGCGGCGCCTTCGCCGCCGCCGTCCCCCAGGGCTGGATCCAGGGCACGCGGCCGGCCTCCAGCTCGGCGATGATCTTGTTGGTGATGTCGTCGTAGAGACTCGTCCGGTCGGCGCCGGCGCGAGCATGGCGGTCGTGTCTGGACATCGCGGTTCTCCGCGACGGGCGCCGGAGGCCTCTCCTCCAGCCCTCAACCCGTCACGGCAAACCCGGTCCGCACTCTCACTCTCTAAGGGGGCGTTGCGGGGTCTCCCCGCTAGACAAGGGTCGGCGGAGACCTTGGCTCGGCCGCAGGGGAAGGCTTTCTCATTTAGATAGATGCGAAATATCGTAGCCTGACTATGATCCAGTCATTGAATTCAAACCTGTCGCGTTTGCAGCTCCGCCGTGGGCTTTCCCAGCCCTGGCCAGCAAGCCCGGTCCATCCCAGTTGCCGAAGGCAGCGATCGGTCGTGGGTGTCGCGCTCGGCTGACGGCCTTCTGGCACTGAATCCGTGAAGCAGGACCAGTAGCAAGGAGGCCTTCTCGCAATCCGACCTTGAAGATCACTTGAATTACCCGGCCATTGGCCGTACAATATATCAGATTGAGGAGATGGAGGTATTGAGATGGCCGAAGCAATCCGGAAGCCGACTCGTGGTCGGGTTCGCGGTGAGCGTCTTGAGACCCGCGTGACGGCCGAGCAGAAGAAGCTCATCGAGCGTGCCGCGGCACTTCAGGGGCGGACCGTGACCGACTTCGTGCTGACGAGCGTGCAGGACGCCGCCCGACGCGCGATCGAGGAACACAGCCAACTCGCTCTCTCACTGCGTGACAGCGAGGCGTTCGTTGACGCGCTGCTGAACCCGAAGCCGGTCAATGATCGCCTTCGTGAGACGGTCCGCCGTTATCGCGAGCGAGCCGGCGTCTGACGCGTGCCTCGCAGTATCGAAGAAAAGCTCCGCGTCGAGCCGCTGACTTCGAGCCATGACCGATCGGAGTTCGAGAGCGGGGTTGAGCCGCTCGACAGATATTTTCGGACACAGGCAGGACAGGACGCACGGAAGAACATGGCCGCGCCTTTCGTCCTGGTCCTGCCGGATGGGACGATCGCGGGCTACTACACGCTCTCCTCGACGTCTGTGCAGCTCGCCGAGTTGCCGGCGCAAACGGTGAGGAATCTGCCAAGATATCCGCTGGTCCCGGCGACGCTTTTGGGACGGCTCGCAGTGGATCGGCGTCACCGGGGAAAAGGTTACGGGCGGTTTCTCTTGGGCGATGCACTCCACCGGGCGGCCCGTAGCGAGATTGCGTCGTTCGCGATGATCGTGGATGCGAAAGATGAAAGTGCCCGTCGCTTCTATGAACGGGAGAGTTTTCTGCCATTTCCGGATCAGCCTATGAAGCTGTTTCGGCCGATGGCGGATATACGAAGACTGTTCGATTGAATTACTGGTGGCGATTTCCTGGACGTACCGCATCTGGAGGAGCTTTCGGGTCTCCGGTGGACGCTCGAAAATCTGGGTTGACTGTAGCCCGCCATCTTGTTGTCGCCGCTATGCAGATGTGTATCCATTGGCTGCACTGCCACAATGGCAGGCAAAGACGCTGGACTTCGCATAAGGGTTGAGCGCGAGCTGCGTGACGAGTTCCTTGAGATCTGTCGTGCCCAGGATAGGCCGGCGGCTCAGGTGATACGGGAGTTCATGCGGCGATACGTCTCCGAGAACGAGGCGGTGCGCGAGGCGGGCCGAAAGCTGCCTGCCGATCGGGGGGATCAGCGGTGACGCAGCACTTCTTTGAACATCCGATATTGAATTCCCCATACGGCTATCCCGCCCGCCATTGGGAATTGGTCGACGGGCAGCCCACGAACAAAATCCTCGAGACAAGACGGCGCTCGGAGCTCATCACGCCGGTGCCGCAGCCCAAGAAGCGGCGGCAGAAGCGCGGCCATGACCTGCCCCCCGCCGGTCCCTCATTCATTGTGAGAGCCCAGGGGTTTGGTAGCTGATCTCCATCGCCGGCGGTA
>NZ_JASJEV010000029.1 GCF_030067675.1 Chelatococcus albus
GGCGGATCGGCCCCTGCCGGCCCCTGCCCGGTCGGTGGCTGTCGCCGCGCGACCCTCGGCCCTGTTGTCGTCGAAGCCTAGTCCAGGGAAACGGCGGCCTCGCGCCCGGTGCGGCGGGGGGCGAGGCCGCGTGCGTCAGTTCATGGTCGGGATGACGAACTCGGCGCCTTCCTTGACGCCGGATGGCCAGCGCGAGGTGACGGTCTTGGTCCTGGTGTAGAAGCGGATGGCGTCGGGGCCGTGCTGGTTGAGGTCGCCGAAGCCCGAGCGCTTCCAGCCGCCGAAGGTGTAGTAGGCGATCGGCACGGGGATCGGCACGTTGATGCCGACCATGCCGACGTTGACCTTGGCGGCGAAGTCGCGCGCCGCGTCGCCGTCGCGGGTGTAGATGGCGACGCCGTTGCCGTACTCGTGCCGGGACGGCAGGGCGAGCGCCTCCTCGTAGTTGTGGGCGCGCACGACGGAGAGGACGGGGCCGAAGATCTCCTCCTTGTAGATGCGCATCTCGGGCGTCACGTGGTCGAACAGGCAGCCGCCCATGTAGAAGCCGTTCTCGTAGCCCTGCATCGTGAAGCCGCGGCCGTCGACGACGAGCTTGGCGCCCTCGGCCACGCCGAGGTCGACATAGGCCCTGACCTTGTCGAGATGGGCCCTGGTCACCAGCGGGCCGAAGTCGGCGCTCGGGTCGGTCGACAGCCCGACCTTGAGGCTCTCGACGCGCGGGATGAGCTTCTCGACGAGGCGGTCGGCCGTGGCCTGGCCGACGGGCACGGCGACCGAGATCGCCATGCAGCGCTCGCCGGCCGAGCCGTAGCCGGCGCCGATGAGGGCGTCGACGGCCTGGTCCATGTCGGCGTCGGGCATGACGATCATGTGGTTCTTGGCGCCGCCGAAGCACTGCACGCGCTTGCCGTGGGCGCAGCCGCGCGCATAGATGTACTCGGCGATGGCGGTGGAGCCGACGAAGCCGATGGCGGCGATGTCGGGATCGTCGAGGATGGCGTCCACCGCCTCCTTGTCGCCGTTGACGACGTTGAGGACGCCGGCCGGCAGCCCGGCCTCGATCATCAGCGCGGCGAGGCGCATGGGCACGCCGGGATCGCGCTCCGACGGCTTGAGGATGAAGGCGTTGCCGCAGGCAATCGCCGGGGCGAACTTCCACATCGGGATCATCGCCGGGAAGTTGAAGGGCGTGATGCCGGCGACGACGCCGAGCGGCTGGCGCATGGAATAGACGTCGATGCCGGGGCCGGCGCCCTCGGTGTATTCGCCCTTCATCAGATGCGGGATGCCGCAGGCGAACTCGACGACCTCGAGGCCACGCTGGATGTCGCCCCTGGCGTCGGGCAGGGTCTTGCCGTGCTCGCGGGCGAGCAGCTCGGCGAGGCTGTCGTACTCCTTCTGCACGAGCTCGAGGAACTTCATCAGCACGCGGGCGCGGCGCTGCGGGTTGGTGGCGGCCCAGGCGGGCTGCGCCTCCCTGGCGTTCGCCAC
>NZ_JASJEV010000002.1 GCF_030067675.1 Chelatococcus albus
CCTCGACAACCCGTTCGGCCCGAGGTTGTCACCCATGTCTTAGGTACGTTCTGCAACCCATGTGTCCGGGTTGGACACCCGACATCGCCGGATGACTGTCGCGCCGCCGGCGCGTGGATCATGCGCTGCGTCCGTCAACCGAGCCGGGCGCGCAGGCGCACCGATTCCCCGCTGAGACGCGCGATCCGCCGTGCGGCAGGCGCCCGCGCGAGGCCATTGCCCGTCCGGTCGAGCAGGCGCCGCCAGCGGGCGAGGCTCGCCTCCGTACGACGCAGCCGGTCGCAGACCAGGGAGCATTCCATGGTGCTCATGTCCGGCACGACGGGCGCATCCGGCGTGGCAAGGATGCGCAGGTGGGCATCGATGGCGTCGAGGGTCTTCATCGCGCGCGTCCTCCTGGTCATGCGGTATCATCGTCCGTCAGGCGCCGATGGCAAGCCCGACACGCCCGGGCGGAGGCGCCACCCCGGGAGGCGCCGTCCTATGAGCCCTCGCCGGCCGGTGCGAAGCGGTAGCCCACCCCCGGCTCCGTGAGGACGAGGCGCGGCTCGGCCGGGTCCTCCTCGATCTTCTGCCGCAACTGCCCGACGAAGACGCGCAAGTACTGCGTGTCCTCGACATGGGCCGGGCCCCAGACCGCCTGCAGGAGCTGGCGGTGGGTGACGACGCGGCCCGCATGGCGCGTGAGCACGTGCAGGAGGTCGTATTCCTTGGGCGTCAGGCGCACGCGCTCGCCCCTGCGCGTGACGAGGCGCTTCACCGTGTCGACGACGAGCTCGCCGGAGCGGAACACCTCCGTTTCGCCCGCCTCGCGCGCCTTGTGGCGCAGGGCGGCGCGCAGCCGCGCCATGAGCTCTCCGATGCCGAAGGGCTTGTTGACATAGTCGTCGGCGCCGAGGTCCAGGGCGGCGATCTTCTCGGCCTCGCGATCACGCGCCGACAGCACGATGATCGGCACCTGCGACCATTCACGCACGGCGGCGATGACCTCCTTGCCGTCCATGTCCGGCAGGCCGAGGTCGAGGACGACGACGTCGGGTGCCGTGGTGGCGATGAGCCTGAGGGCTTCGCGGCCGTCGGCGGCGGCGGCGACCTCGTAGCCGGCCGCCGTCAGGCTCGGCTTGAGGAAGCGCTGGATCTGCGGCTCGTCGTCCACCACGAGCACGCGCGTCGCCGTCGTCACGTGGTTGCCTCCTTCGCATCGCCGTCCTTCGCCTCGGCCTCGATGACCGGCTCGCCGGCGGGGAGCGTCACGACGAGGCGCGTGCCCCTGCCTTCTGCCACGGGGCTTTCGGCCCGAATCGTGCCGCCGAGCGCGCCGACGATACCGCGGCAGATGGCGAGACCGAGACCGGTGCCCGCCGCCCGGCCGTCGCCGTGCGCCACGCGGTGGAACTTGTCGAAGACGCGGTCGAGCTGGTCCGCCGGGATGCCGGGACCCTCGTCGGTGACGGCGAGCACGACGCGATCTCCCTCGCGCGTGAGCGAGACCACCGTGGGCGTGCCGCGGCCGGCATATTTGTCGGCATTGTCGAGAAGGTTGAACAGCACCTGTTCGAGGAGGGCGGCGTTGCCCTTGACGAGCATGGCGCCCGGCTGCCGGCGCACATCGATCGCCCGGCCCGGGAAGGCGGTGGCGGCGCTGCGCATCGCGGCGCGCAGCACGTCGGCCATGTCGATCCAGTCGCGCGCCAGGTCGAGCGCGCCGGCTTCGAGGCGTGTCATGTCGAGGAGGTTGGAGACGAAGCGCGAAAGCCGCCGCGTCTCCTCCTCGATCGCCGCGAGGAGGTCGTCGCGCGCCTCCTGCGGCATGCGCCCGCCGAGGTCGCGCAGGCTGGTGACGGCGCCGAGGATGGAGGCGAGCGGCGTGCGCAGGTCGTGCGAGATGGAGGAGAGGAGGGCCGAGCGCAGGCGCTCGCTTTCCACCGCCGCCTTCGCCTGCGCCGTCTCGTCGACGAGACGCGTGCGCTCGATGGCGACCGCCGCCTGGTCGAGGATCGCTTCAAGCGCCCGCTCGTCCTCGCCCGCGAGAGGCTTCGTCGTGTCCTTGGGCTGCACGCCGATCACCCCCACTGTGCCCTGCGACGTGCGCAGGGGGCGGAACTGATGCTGCGCCTTCGGCAGCGTCTTGGAGCGCCAGCCGGCCACCTCTCCGCGGACATAGGCCCAGCGCGCCGCCGCCCATTCGGTCGCCTCGAGCTGATCCTCCGGCGGCCAGGAGGCGGCGAGCGCGATGTCCCGCCCCTCGGGCAGGAAGAGCAGGATGCGTCCTCCGATCGTGCCCTGCACCTGCGCGACGACAGCCCACAGCACGTCCTCGAGCTTGGCCGTGCCCGAGAGCTTGCGGCTGAAGTCGTAGAGCGCCTGGGTGGTGACGACGCGCCGGCGCGTCATTTCCGCCTGGTCGCGCACGCGGCCGGCAAGCGAGCCCACCGTCGTCGCCACGAAGAGGAAGATCACGAGGGCGAACAATTCGTGCGGCTTGGCCACCGTGAAGGTGTGCACCGGCTCGATGAAGAAGAAGTTGTAGGCGAGGAAGGAAAGGACAGCGGCTGCGACGGCGCTGAGCCGCCCGAGGAGGAGCGCGCAGAGCACCACCGCCGCCAGGAAGATCATCGAGATGTTGGGCAGGTCGATGACATGGCTGATGCCGAGCCCGAGCGCCACGGCGGCGGCGACAGCAAGCGCCGCCCCGGCGAGGCCATGGGCGAGGCGGCGCGGCTCCGGCTTCGACCGTGGCCGGCGCTCCCGGCCCATGGCCGCCGCGGCATCGGTGACGATGTGCACGCCGATGTCGGCGGCGCGGCGCACGATCTCGTCCGGCAGGGAGTGGCGCATCAGCCGCGCGAGGAGGCCGGCGCGCGAGCGGCCGAGGACGATCTGCGTGATGTTCTCGCGGCGGGCGTAGCGCAGGAGCTCCTCGGGCAGGTCCCTGGCCGTGAGGCGCGCCGTCTCCGCGCCCAGCCGCTCGGCGAGCCTGAGCGTCTCGTCGAGGCGCTGGCGCACCTCGGCCGGCAGGGGCCGGGCGTCCGGCCGGTCAAGGTGGACCGCCACCCACGACGCATTGAGGCCGCTCGCGAGCCTTCCGGCCGTGCGCACCACGGTTGCCGACAGAGGATCCGGGCCGACGCAGACGAGCAGGCGCTCGGCCGTCGGCCACGGCCCTTCGATGGCGTTCTGGCGCAGGTAGGCGACCATCTGGTCGTCTACCCGGTCGGCGGTGCGGCGCAGGGCCAGCTCGCGCAGGGCGGTGAGATTGGCCGGCTTGAAGAAGTGATCGACGGCGCGGCGCGCGTTCTCGGGCAGGTAGACCTTGCCCTCCTTGAGCCGCGCGATCAGCTCGTCCGGCGTGATGTCGACGACCACGACCTCGTCCGCCGCTTCGAGGACGGTGTCGGGCACGGTCTCGCGCACACGCACGCCGGTGAGGCGCGAGACGACGTCCGACAGGCTCTCGAGATGCTGGATGTTGAGAGCGGTCCAGACGTCGATGCCGGCGGCGACGAGCTCCTCGACGTCCTGATAGCGCTTGGGGTGGCGGCTGTCAGGCGCGTTCGTGTGGGCGAGCTCGTCGACGACGAGAAGCGCAGGCCTGCGGGCGAGGGCTGCGTCGATATCGAACTCCATGAGCACCCGGCCGCGATAGGGCACGGGCTTGCGCGCGAGAACCTCGATGCCTTCGATGAGGGCGGCGGTGTCCGCGCGCCCATGCGTCTCGACGAGGCCGACGACGACGTCGACGCCCTCCGCCCTGAGGCGCCGGGCGCCGGAGAGCATGGCGTAGGTCTTGCCGACACCCGGCGCCGCACCGAGGAAGACGCGCAGGCGCCCGCGGCCTCGCTCCTCGCGCTCGGCGAGCGCGAGGAGCGCCTCGGGTGAGGGCCGCTTGTCGCCTGCCTCTTCGGCTTCTGCCATGCCGGTCGAACCTCCGTCAGCCGGAGGGTAGCGCGTCGAGCGCCCGGTTGAGGAGGAGGACATTGACGCGCGGCTCGCCGAGGATGCCGAAGGTGCGCCCTTCCGTATGTGCGGCGACCAGAGCCTCCACCCGGTCCACAGGCAGGCCGCGCGCGCGGGCGACGCGCGAGGCCTGCAGCAGCGCATGGGCAGGTGAGATGTGGGGATCGAGGCCGGAGCCCGAGGCGGTCACGGCGTCGGCCGGCAGCAGGCGTGCGCCGGTCTCGGCCGTCAGGCGCTCGGCGTCCGCCCGCACCCGCTCCACGAGCCTGGTGCTCGTCGGGCCGAGGTTGGAGCCGGTCGAGGCGGCGGCGTTATAGGGGGCGTAGACAGTCTTCGACGGATCGGCCGGGTCGGCCCCGGTGGTGGCCGACGGGCGCGGGTGGAAGTAGCGCTCCCCCGAAAAGGCCTGGCCGATGAGCGCCGAGCCGACGACGGTACCCTTGCCGTCGGTGACGAGGCTGCCGTTGGCGGCCCCGGGAAAAACCGCCTGTGCCACGCCGGTGACGGCGAGTGGATAGGCGATGCCGGTCACGGCCGTCAGCATGAGGACGAGCGTCAGGGCCGGGCGAAGATGCGCGATCATGGGCTGTCTCCTTCACGCGAAACCGAGGGCGGCGACGGCGAGGTCGATGAGCTTGATGCCGAGGAAGGGCACGACGAAGCCGCCGAGGCCGTAGACGAGGAGGTTGCGGCGCAGGAGTGCGGCCGCGCCCACCGGGCGATAGGCGACGCCCTTCAGCGCGAGCGGAATGAGCGCCACGATGATGAGGGCGTTGAAGATGACCGCCGACAGGATGGCGCTCTGCGGCGTCGCGAGGCCCATCACGTTGAGCGCCTGCAGCTCGGGATAGGTGGCGGCGAAGAGCGCCGGGACGATGGCGAAGTACTTCGCCACGTCGTTGGCGATCGAGAAGGTGGTCAGCGAGCCGCGGGTCATGAGGAGCTGCTTGCCGATCTCCACGACCTCGATGAGCTTCGTCGGATCCGAGTCGAGGTCGACCATGTTGCCGGCCTCGCGCGCTGCCTGCGTGCCGGTCTGCATGGCGACGCCGACATCCGCCTGCGCCAGCGCCGGCGCGTCGTTGGTGCCGTCGCCGCACATAGCGATGAGGCGGCCCTTCGCCTGTTCCGCGCGGATGTAGGCGAGCTTGTCCTCTGGCGTCGCCTCGGCGATGAAGTCGTCCACCCCGGCCTCGGAGGCGATGGCGGCCGCCGTCACCGGGTTGTCGCCCGTCACCATCACCGTCTTGATGCCCATGGCGCGCAGCGCATCGAAGCGCTCCTTGATGGCGGGCTTCACCACGTCCTTGAGATGGATGACGCCGACGAGCCGGCCGTTCTCGGCGACCGCCAGCGGCGTGCCGCCGGAGCGGGCGATCTCGTCGACGGCCTTGTGGAAGGCACGCGGCGCGGCTGCCGAGGTCGTGTTCAGGTGCTTCAGCACGGCATCGACGGCGCCCTTGCGGATGACGCGGTTGCCGAGGTCGATGCCGGACAGCCGCGTGCGGGCGGAGAAGGGCACGACCATGCCGGCGCCGGCACGACCAACCAGGTCCTTCAGCCCGTAGTGGTTCGAGGCGAGCGCCACGATCGAGCGGCCTTCCGGCGTCTCGTCGGCGAGGCTCGCGAAGAGCGCAGCCTCCGCCACTTGCGCGTCGGTGAAGCCGGGAGCCGGGATGAAGGCCGTGGCAAGGCGGTTGCCGAAGGTGATGGTGCCCGTCTTGTCGAGGAGCAGTGTGTCGACGTCGCCGGCGGCTTCCACGGCGCGGCCGGAGGTGGCGACCACGTTGAAGCGCACCAGCCGGTCCATCCCCGCGATGCCGATGGCCGAGAGGAGGCCGCCGATCGTCGTCGGGATGAGGGTGACGAGGAGCGCGACGAGCACCGTCACCGACAGCGTCGTCCCGGAATAGCCGGCGAGGCCCCAGAGCGTGACGACGGCGACGAGGAAGACGAGCGTCATGCCCGAAAGCAGGATCGACAGGGCGATCTCGTTCGGCGTCTTCTGCCGCGCCGCGCCTTCGACGAGGGCGATCATGCGGTCGAGGAAGGTGGAGCCGGCGGCCGCCGTGATCCGCACCACGATCCAGTCGGAGAGGACGGTCGTGCCGCCGGTCACCGCCGAGCGGTCGCCGCCCGACTCGCGGATGACCGGCGCCGATTCGCCGGTGATCGCCGACTCGTTGACCGAGGCGACGCCCTCGATCACCTCGCCGTCGGCCGGGATGACGTCGCCCGCCTCGACGAGGATGACGTCGCCCGCCTGCAGGGCGAGGGCGGAGACCTTCTCGAAGAGGCTGCGGTCGCCGGGATCGAGGAGGCGCTTTGCCACGGCGTCGGTGCGCGCGCGCTTCAGGGAGTCGGCCTGTGCCCGGCCGCGCCCCTCCGCCACTGCTTCGGCGAAATTGGCGAAGAGCACGGTGAACCACAGCCAGGCGGCGATCTGGCCGGAGAAGGCGGGATCGCCGCCGCCCACCGTCAGGTCGCGCGCGAAGATGGCGGTGACCAGGGCCGCTACGATCTCGGTGACGAAGATCACCGGGTTGCGCAGGAGCTTGCGTGGGTCGAGCTTCGCCAGGGCGTCCCACGCGGCGCGGGCGAGGACGGCGCCGTCGAAGAGCGACGGGGAATGGGTTTTCGCAGACATGGCTTTCGCAGACATGGGGCTGTGCCTCAGAAGAGCTTGCCCGCGAGCATCAGGAAATGCTCGACGAGGGGGCCGAGGGCGAGGGCGGGGAAGAACTGCAGGCCGCCGAGAACGAGGATCACGCCGCTGAGGAGGGCGACGAAGAGCGGCGTGTGCGTCGGCAGCGTGCCGGCCGAGACGGGCACCCGCGTCTTGGCGGCGAGCGACCCGGCGATGGCCATGACGGGCACGACATAGGCGAAGCGGCCCATGAGCATCGCGAGACCGATGGTCGTGTTGTACCAGAGGGTGTTCGCCGACAGCCCGGCGAAGGCGGAGCCGTTGTTCGCCGCGCCGGAGGTGTAGGCGTAGAGGATCTCCGACAGGCCGTGGGGGCCGGCGTTGGCGAGGCTTGCGAGCGCGCTCGGCAGCATGGCGGCGACCGCCGAGAAGCCGAGGATCGCGAGCGGCAGCACGAGGATCGCCAGAACGAGGAGCTTCATCTCCTTTGCGCCGATCTTCTTGCCGAGATATTCCGGCGTGCGGCCGACCATCAGGCCGGCGACGAAGACCGACAGGATGGCCATCACGAGCATGCCGTAGAGGCCGGAGCCGACACCGCCGGGCAGGATTTCGCCGAGCTGCATCAGGAACATCGGCACGAGGCCGCCGATAGGCGTGAGCGAGGCGTGCATGGCGTTGACCGCGCCGCACGAAACGGCCGTGGTCACGGCGGCGAAGAGCGCGGAAGCGGCAACGCCGAAGCGCACCTCCTTGCCTTCCATGTTGCCCGCCGCCGGATCGAGGCCGAGTGCAGTCAGGAGCGGGTTGCCCGAAGCCTCCGCCCAATAGGTCGCGCCGATCGCGGCGGCGAGCAGGAGCGCCATCGCCGCGAGCAGCGCGGCGCCTTGGCGCCGGTCGCCGACCATGCGGCCGAAGGTGTCGGTGAGCGCCGCCGGCAGGACGAGGATGCACCACAGGGTGATGAGATTCGACAGCGGCGTCGGGTTCTCGAAGGGATGGGCCGAATTGGCATTGAAGAAGCCGCCACCGTTGGTGCCGAGCTGCTTGATCGCTTCCTGCGAGGCGACCGGGCCGAGCGCGATCGTCTGCCGCGCGCCTTCCACGGTGGTCGCCTCCACCGCGCCGGCGAGCGTCTGCGGCACGCCGGTCGCGACATAGGCGAGGGCGACGAGGAAGGCGAGCGGCAGGAGCACATAGAGCGTGGCGCGCGTCGCGTCGACCCAGAAATTGCCGAGCGTCTTGACGCCGCCGCGTGCGAGGGCGCGGATCAGCGCCACGGCGAGGGCCATGCCCGTGGCGGCGGAGAGGAAGTTCTGCACCGTGAGCCCTGCCATCTGGGACAGGTGGCTCATGGTCGTCTCGCCGCCATAGGACTGCCAGTTGGTGTTGGTGACGAAGCTCGCCGCCGTGTTGAAGGCGAGGTCCGGCGCGACCCCCGCAAAGCCCTGCGGATTGCCCGGCAGGACATCCTGCAGGCGCAGGAGCGCGTAAAGGAACGCGAAGCCCGCGGCGTTGAAGGTGAGCATGGCGAGCGCATAGGCGAGCCAGCCCTGTTCCTTCCTCGCATCGACGCCGGCCGCGGCGTAGAAGCCGCGCTCGAGGGGGCCGAGGAGGGAAGCGAGGAGCGTGCGCTCGCCCGAGAAGAGCCGCGCCATGTAGCCGCCGAGGGGCTTCACCGCGAGGAGGACGAGCAGGAAGAGACAGGCGATCTGCAGCCAGCCGGCGAGAGTCATGGGACGGGATTCCTGGATAGGCCGCCCCGCGCCTTCGGATGGGCGCGGTCAGAAACGTTCGGGGCGGAGAAGCGTGGCGACGAGGTAGCCGCCGACGATCAGCGCCACGGCGAGGCCGAGAAGAGGCTCCACCATGACGCGCCCTCACAGGCGTTCGCAGGCGAGGGCGTAGAGGCTCATCAGGATGGAGAAGCCGAGCCCCAGCACGAGATAGACGAGGTCGAGCATGATGCACTCCCGTTGCAGGTGCCCGTGACATGCTCCGATCGGCCTCAAGCTTCGATGGGAAAGGCACTGCCGGGGTGTAAGGAAGCCGTAAAGCTCCTCTCCCACGGGGAGAGCAGGCGTCCGCCGGTGCGCCGGGCGCATGGCGAGCATGCACGGCAGGCGCAGGACCGTCGCGATCGAGCGGTGGACAAATGCGCCGTTACGCCGTCTCCTCTAAGCGGCTCGCCTTGCGCGCCGGGCCGAGCCACAGTGATCGACCTCGCGGATCAACGCCGTCCCATGTCGCAACAAGCATCACCGTCGCACGCCCCCGCCACATCGCCGACAACCGGTCTTCGCGCCTTCGTGCGCCAAGTCGCCGAACGCTTCCGCCAGGCAGAGGAGGTGGCGCCGGAGGTGTCCGACGAGCGCATGGCGCTCGCCGCCCTTCTCGTGCACGTCGCCCGGGTCGATGGTGTTGTCGCGGCGAGCGAGCGCGACCGTCTCGTGGCGCTGCTCGCCGAGCGGTTCGCCCTGGGCCCTGCCGCCGCGCGGATGCTGGTGAACCGCGCCGACGCCGCCGACCGGGCAAGCGGCGACATCGAGCATTTCGTCGACCTCGCCAAGCGCGGCCTCGATCACGCCGCGCGCCTCCAGCTCATCGGCCTCGCCTGGGAGGTCGCCAAGGCGGACGGCCGGATCCACGAGTTCGAGGACGACCTCATCTGGCGCGCGGCGCAACTTCTCGATCTGGACGAATCGGCGGCAGCCGGCGCGCGGGCCGCCGCACTTGCGGAGGGCACCGGCGCGGCGGCATGAGCCATCCGTTCCCCCCCCGAGCCGCCTGAACGGCGCCTGCCGGTCCTGGTCGTCCTGCACCAGGAGCATTCGACGCCCGGCCGCGTCGGGCGCCTGCTGATCGAGCGCGGCTATGCCCTTGACGTCCGCAAGCCGCGCTATGGTGATCCCCTGCCGAAGACACTCGCCGACCATGCCGGGGCGGTGATCTTCGGTGGGCCGATGAGCGCCAATGACGGCGACGACTTCATCCGCACCGAGATCGAGTGGATCGGCGTGCCGTTGAAGGAGCGCAAGCCGTTCCTCGGCCTGTGCCTGGGCGCCCAGATGCTGACGCGCCACCTCGGCGGCCGGGTCGAGGCGCATCCCGAAGGCCGGGCTGAGATCGGCTACTACGCCCTGCATCCGACGCCGGCGGGCGAGCGCTTCGCCGCCGAGACAGGCGCTTTCTGGCCCTCGCACGTGTACCAGTGGCATCGGGAGGGGCTCGACTGCCCAGCCGGAGCGGAGCTTCTCGCCCAGGGCGACGACTTTCCCGTCCAGGCAATCCGCGTGGGGCCGGCGGCCTTCGGCTTCCAGTTCCACCCGGAGGTCACGCACGCCATGGTCTATCGCTGGACGACGCGCGGCGCCGAACGCCTGGAGATGCCGGGCGCCCAGCCGCCGGCCATGCACCACCGCGGCCGCTTCATGCACGATGCCGCGGTGGCGGCGTGGCTTCACGCCTTTCTCGATCATTGGCTCGCGGCGGGCTCGGGCAAGCCGCCGCGGTCCGTGCGCCCGCTCTGCACCCCCTGATCGGGACATCTGGCCGCGCCCCGCGGCAGTGCCGCCCGCCGGATCCGTCGCGAAGCCTGCTCTCCTCGGTTGGTCAGGCGGGGACGGCGAGGCGAGCCTCGGCCTCTTGCGTCGCGATACAGGCGAGACGCGCGCCGTCGGGCATCAGGCGCAGGTCCGGGCGCCCCTTGCGGCAGGCCTCGCGCACGAGTGGGCAGCGGGGATGGAAGGTGCAGCCCGGCGGCGGGGCGATCGGGCTCGGCACCTCCCCGCCCATCGGCTGGCGATGGCGGTTCGGCGCCTCGAGATCGGGGATCGTGTCGAGGAGCAGGCGCGTGTAGGGATGGCGCGGGTCGGCGAACAGCGTCTCTGCTGCCGCCTCCTCGACCAGCCGGCCGAGATACATCACCGCCACCCGTTCCGACATGTGGCGCACGACCGAGAGGTTGTGGCTGATGAACACGTAGGTCAGCCCGAACTTGCGCTGCAGATCGCGCATCAGGTTGAGGATCTGCGCCTGCACCGACACGTCGAGGGCAGAGGTCGGCTCGTCGCAGACCAGGAACTCGGCCTCGGTGGCGAGTGCCCGCGCGATCGAGATGCGCTGGCGCTGGCCGCCGGAGAACTCGTGCGGATATTTCCGGCCGTCCGCCGGCGAGAGACCGACGAGGCTGAGCAGCTCGTCCACCCGCCGGCGGGTCGCCGCCTCGTCCGGACGCAGCTTCAGGGTGCGGATCGGCTCGGCAACGATGTCCCCGACGCGCCAGCGCGGATTGAGGCTGGCATAGGGGTCCTGGAAGATCATCTGCACGCGGAGCGCGCCATGCGCCCCCTGGCTGAAGCGGATCGAGCCGCGCGTCGGCTTGTGCAGGCCGACGAGGAGGCGCGCGATCGTCGACTTGCCGCAGCCCGACTCGCCGACGATGCTCAAGGTCGTTCCGCGCGCGACGGAAAAGCTCACGCCGTCGACGGCCTTCAGGATCTGCCGGGGCTTGCCTTCAAGCATCCGCTCCATGAGCGGCGGCGAAATGTCGAACCAGCAGGCGAGGTCCTCGACCTCGAGGAGGGGCGCGGCGGTCGCGGCATTATTGCGCGGCACGGGTCACACCTCCCTGGTGCAGCCAGCAGGCGGCGGACGTGACCTCCCCTGGCACGGCGGCGAGCATGGGGCGCGCCACGTGGCAGCGCGGACCGGCCTCCGGGCAGCGCGGGTGGAACGCGCAGCCCGGTGGCATGGTGGTGAGGCGCGGCATCGAGCCTTCGATCTGGTTGAGCCGCTCCGCCCGCTCGCGCAGGCCCGGGATGGAGGCCATCAGGCCGCGGCTGTAGGGATGGCGCGGCCGGCGGATGACGTCGAGCACGGGACCGATCTCGACGATGCGTCCGGCATACATCACCGCGACGCGGTCGGCCGTTTCGGCGATGACGCCCATGTCGTGGGTGACGAGCAATACGGCCGTGCCGTGCTCGCGGCACAGGCGCTTGAGGAGGGCCGTGATCTGCGCCTGGATCGACACATCGAGCGCGGTCGTCGGCTCGTCGGCGATGACGAGAGAGGGATTGGCGGCGAGGGCGAGGGCAATGACGACGCGCTGGCGCATGCCGCCCGAAAACTGGTGCGGATAGTGGTTGATGCGCTCTTCTGCCGCTGGGATGCCGACGTCCTTGAGAAGGGCCAGCGCCCGCTCGCGTCCCTCCTTCTCGGAGACGTCGAGGTGGAAGCGGATGGTCTCGACGAGCTGCCGGCCCACCGTGAACAGCGGGTGCAGACTCGTCAGCGGATCCTGGAAGATTGCGCCGATCCTGCGGCCGCGGATCGCCTGGCGCCGGCGCGGCGGCAGGTTGTCGATGCGCTCGCCGTCGAGATGGATTTCGCCGGCGGCGAGGCGCCCGGGCGGCTCCAGGAGGCCAATGACCGCCATGCCGGTGAGCGACTTGCCCGCGCCCGACTCGCCGACCATGCCCAGGATCTCCCCGGGGCCGATGTCGAAGGACACCCCGTCGGTGGCGACGAGCGTGCCGCGCCGTGTGGGGAACTCCACCCGGGCGCCGCGCACTTCGAGGACCGGCCGCGCGGCGGGTGATGGCAGGGGCGTCGCGCCCCGTGCCTCGGCGGCGGAATGGGTCATGCGGTGCTCTCCTGGTTCGGCTCGACGCGCGGGTAGCTCGACGAGAAGATCTCTTCGACGGGCGGGTGCTTCCAGGTTCGCTCCGGATAGCGCGCCGTGAGCCGGTCGAATTGCGCCTGCGCCTGCCGATGCGCCTCGGCCGCGTCGAAACCGGGGATGACGCCGCTGCTCATGACGAAGCGCCCGTCGATGACGACGGTGTCGACGTCGCGACCGGACCCGCCGACCATCAGCGTCTGGATCGGATCGATCACCTGGCCGATGCGGTCGTGGCCGAGGTCGAAGACAACGAGATCGGCCTTCGCACCGGGCGCGAGCCGGCCGAGGTCCGGTCGGCGCAGGGCCTCCGCCCCTCCGGTCGTGGCGGCGTCGTAATAGTGCTCGGAGCGCACCGCCGTCGCCGAGGCGTCGACCACCCGGCACAGCATCATGCCAACCTGCATGTTGAGCACCATGTCGGCCGGCCAGGTGTCGGTGCCGAGGCCGATCTTGAGGCCCATGGCGCGGTAGCGCGCGAAGGATTCGAGCGTGCTGCCGTGCCGCGCCGAGACGAGCGGGCAATGCACGACAGAGGCGCCGCCGTCGCGGATGATCTCGAGGTCGCGGCCGGGCCGGTCGATGCGGCTCGAGCCCGAGACATAGGCGCCGTGGGGCAGGAGCGCCCGCTCCGACAGGAAGCCGAGGCTCCTCAACCATTCCGGCGGGCTCATGCCATGCTGCCGCAGCACGGCATCGTATTCGAGCTTCGACTGGCAGCAGTGCAGGCGGATCGGCACGTCGAGGTCGCGCGCCGCGGCCGCCGAGCGGCGCAGCAGTTCTGCCGTCGACGTTTCGATGCGGTCGGGCGCCAGCATGGTGCGCACGAGGCCTCCCGCCCGTCCCTCGAAGGTTCGGCAGAAACGGATCGCCTCGTCGAGATTGGCGAGGCCGCGCGGCTCGTCGAAGAAGAAGTCGATGCGGCCGTCGTCGTGGATGAAGGTGTTGCCGGTGCGGTAGGCGGGTCCGAGATAGACGCGCAGCCCGAGGTCCCCGGCGGTGTCCGCCGCCGCCGCGAACTCGTCCCAGGTCTCGCCCCACTCCCGGTAGAACAGCGAGGCGATCGGCAGGGCCGTGGTGATGCCGTTGCGGATGAGCTGGGCGAAAGCGTAGCGCTTCTGGAAGGCGAGCTCGTCGGGCGTGTACATCTCGTACGGCCCGCGATCCATGTAGGACTTGGGCCAGACGCGGCCCTTCTCCCAGGACGGCTGGTTGTCGAAGCCGAGGATCGTCGTGTCGAGATCGGACAGGGCGTCGCGATCGATGAAGCCCGGGCCGATCAGCGCCTCGCCGAAATCGACGCGGCGCGCCACCTCCCCGCTGTAGCCGTGGCCGACGAAGACGATGCTGTCGCGCTCGAAGACGACCTCACCGCGTTCGAGGAGCTGATGGCTCCCCTTCGCGTGGCCGACGACCCAGCGCGCCGTGACGAGAACGGGGCCGTCGATACGGTCGGAGGGCACTGACTGGTGGTGCGTGGGCAGGGGCTCGCGGCGCGCCATCACGGTGCCTCCACGATCGCCCGCCCGTCGCGGGCGACGATGCGGCCGTTCTTGACGACGAGCTTGCGCGGCGGCCGTCCGGCGACCGCCTCCGCCACGGTCTCGGCGTCGACGAGGACGAAATCGGCCCGGCAGCCGGGCTCGAGGCCGTAGTCCGCGAGCGCCATGACCCTGGCGCCGCCATGGGTGCAGACATCGAGGGCGAGCTCGAGCTCGTCGTCGCGACGGAGGTTGTTGCGCAGGCCGACGAACATGGCCCGCTCCAGCATGTCGCCGTTGCCGTAGGGGCCCCAGGTGTCACGGATGCCGTCGTTGCCGGAGCAGACCGTGATGCCCGCCTCCACGAGCCGCTTGACCGGCGGCGCCGGGCGCGAGGCCGGGCCCGTCGTCATGACGTGGATGCCCGCCTCCGCCAGCCCGTCGATCAGGGCGCCGACCGCGACCGGATCCGGCATGCCGAGGCAGAAGGCGTGGCTCAGTGTCACCCTGCCCTGCATGCCGAGCACCTTGGTGCGCTCGATGGTGAGCTCGACCGCGAAGGCGCCGAGTTCGCCCGCTTCGTGCAGGTGGATGTCGAGGGGGCGGCCGTGGCGCTCGGCGAGGCCGAAGATCGCGTCGAGGTGGCCTTTGGGGTCGCGGTCGATGCCGGAGGGGTCGAGCCCGCCGACGACCTCGGCCCCCATCTTCAGGGCCTCCTCCATCAGTTCGACCGTGCCCGGGCGCACCAGGAGGCCGCTCTGCGGAAAGGCGACGATCTCGATGTCGATGATGTTGCGATAGCGTTCGCGCGTGCGCATCACGCCCTCGATGCCGGCGAGGCCGACCTCGGTGTCGACGTCCACATGCGTGCGGATGTGCGTGGTGCCGTGGCCGACCGAGAGCACGACCTGCCGGGCGGACTGGCGGGCCGGATCGATGCCCAGCTTCTTCTTCATCGCCCGTTCGTTGTCGATCTTGTCGATGAGGCGCGGGCCGACCTCGTTGCGGTACCAGGCCATGCCGTAGAGCGTCTTGTCGAGATGCGTATGCGCCTCGACCAGGCCGGGCAGCATGAGCGCGCCGCCGGCGTCGACGACGTCCACGCTGTCGGCCTTCGCTCCCTTCCCGACCACCGCGATGCGGCCGTCGCGCACGAGGACGGTCGTTGTCGGACCGCCCGCTGGGCGGACGTTGGTGAGCAGCATGCTTGCAGGCATCGTCGGGTCCCTGTGTCAGCGGAGTTTGGGATTGAGGGCGTCGCGCAGCCAGTCGCCCAGCAGGTTGACCGCGAGCACGATGAGGCTGAGGTAGGCGGCCGGGAAGACGACGACCCACCACTGACCGGAGAACAGATACTGGTTGCCGATGCGGATCAGCGTGCCGAGCGAGGGTTCCGTCGGCGGCATGCCGATGCCGAGGAAGGACAGCGTCGCCTCGATGAGGATGGCGAGGCCGAGGTTGAGCGTCGCCGTGACGAGCACGGGGGTGAGCGGGTTCGGCAGGATGTGGCCGATCATGATGCGCAGCGGCCTCACGCCGATGAGGCGCGCCGCCTGCACATATTCCTTACGCCGCTCGACGAGCGTCGAGGCGCGCACCGTGCGGGCGTACTGCACCCAGTTCGTCATCGAGATGGCGACGACCAGGATGATGGCGGAGAAGGCCTCGCGCAGGCCCGGGGGCAGGAGCTGCCGGAACACCGCCGTGACGAGGATCGCCACCAGAATGGTCGGGATACTGAGCAGCGTGTCGCCGATGCGCATGAGCAGATTGTCGACCCAGCCGCCGGAATAGCCGGCCGACAGGCCGACGATGAGCCCGATCGCGAGCGACAGCGCGACGGTGGCGGCACCGATGACGAGCGAGATGCGCGAGCCGTAGAGGATGGCCGAGTAGACATCACGGCCCTGGTTGTCGGAGCCGAGCGCGTAGGCCGCCTGCCCGTCCTCGAGCCACATGGGCGGCAGCTCGGCGTTCGTCAGGTCGAGCTGCGCGAGGTCGTAAGGGTTCTGCGTCGCGAGGAGCGGCGCGAACAGGGCGGCAAGCGATACGAGGATCAGCACGAGGCCGGCGGCGAGCGCGAGCGGGCTCCTGTGCAGGCTCCAGCACAGGTCGCTGTCGGCGAGGCGTGCCAGGAGGCCGGGCCTGGCGGGAGGGGTTGCGGCGGGGGTGGGCGGGGCGGTCATCGCGTCAACCTCCATGGCCGCCTCCCCCGCTGCCCTGCATGCGCAGACGCGGGTCGACGACGGCATAGAGCATGTCGACGACGGTGTTCAGCGCCACGAAGATGAAGGAGACGATGACGAGATAGGCGGCCATCACCGGGATGTCGACGAAGGTCACCGCCTGGATGAAGAGCAGGCCCGTGCCCGGCCACTGGAACACCGTCTCGGTGATGAGGGCGAAGGCGATGAGATTGCCGATCTGCATGCCTGTCACCGTGATCACGGGCATCAGGCAGTTGCGGAGCGCGTGGCGGAAATGCACGACGCGGTCGGGCAGGCCACGGGCGCGGGCGAACTTGATGAAGTCGGTGCGCAGCGTCTCCAGCATCTCGGCGCGCACGAGGCGCATGACGAGGGTGATCTGGAAGAGCGCGAGCGTGATGCTCGGCAGGACGAGGGCCTTGCGTCCGGAGGCCGTGAGCAGGCCCGTCGACCAGAAGCCGAGATCGACCACCTCGCCGCGCCCGAAGCCGGGCAGCCAGCCGAGCTGCACGGAGAAGACGAGGATCAGGAGGATGCCGAGGGCGAAGCTCGGCAGGGAGATGCCGACGATCGAGACGAGCTGCAGGGCCTGCGCCAGCACCGAATTGCGGCGGATGGCCGTAACGACACCGAAGGGGATGCCCAGCGCGAGCGACAGGATGGTCGCCACGAGCACGAGCTCGAGCGTCGCCGGGAAGCGCTCGGCGATGAGGGTGAAGACATCCTGCTGATTGCGGTAGGAAATTCCGAAATCGCCCTGGATCGCGTTGGTGACGAAGCGGGCGAACTGCATGGCCGGGGACGCATTGAGCCCCAGCCGCTCGCGCAGGGCGTCGCGCTGCGCCTGCGTGGCCTGCTCGTTGAGCATCATTTCGACGGGATCGCCGACGAAGCGGAAGATGACGAAGGCGATGAGCGCCACCGTCAGCATCACCGCCACGGCATTGGCGAGACGTCGAAGGAGAAAGGCCAGCATCGGTCCCTCCTTGGGCAGGGCGCGCGGTCCGGCCGCGGGCGGCGACCGGACCGCTTCGCAGGCCTCACTTCATGCGGGTGAACCAGTGCCGCGCCTTGTTGTCGGAGAGCTGCACCGCGCCGGTCACGTCCGTGCGGGTCGCCCAGGCCATGGGCTGCTGGTGCAGCGGCAGGAACAGGATCTCCTCCTTCGCGATCTTCAGCGCCTCGCTCATCATCGGAATGCGCTTCTCCGGATTGAGCTCGTTGGCGGCCTTGTCGGTGAGCTCGTCGATGCGCGGATGGCCCCAGTTGCCCCAGTTGAACACACCGGCCGAGCCCGTCTTGCCGTGCATGACCTGCACGAGGATCGAATAGGCGTCGATCATCGGCTCGTTGGCCCAGCCGAGCGTCGTGATGTCGAACTCGCCCTTGACGCGCTTGGGATTCTGGATGCTGCGCGGACCGGAGCTCAGGTTCGCCTTGATGCCGATGCGCGCCCACATGGCGGCGGCCGACTGGCAGATCTCCTCCTCATTGACGTAGCTGTCGGTCGAGCAGACGAGCGAGAGGGAGAAGCCGTTCGGGTAACCCGCCTCGGCGAGCAGCTTCTTCGCCCCCTCGGCGTCGAAGGGCAGGCGCGCGTCCATGTCGGGCGTATAGCCGGGGATGGCCGGGGCGACGAGCGCGCCCGTGTTGCGCGAGAGGCCGCGCATGGCGCGCTTCTGCATCTGGTCCATGGCGAGGCCCTGGTAGAGGGCCCGGCGCACGCGCCTGTCCTTCAGCGGGTTCTTGTCCTTGACGTCGGACTCGGTGAGCCTGTCCTTGAAGTTGAGCGCGAAGAAGACGGTGCGCAGCTCGGTGGAGAGCAGGGTCTTCACCTCGGGAGAGGCCTGCAGGCGCTGCAGGTCCTGGAGCGGTGCGGCCTCGGTGTAGTTGATGTCACCCGACAGGAGGGCCGCAACGCGCGTCGGCGCCGAGGCGATGGGCGTGAACTCGATGCGCGTCAGATTGTGCCTGGGCGCATCCCACCATTTGGGATTGACGACGAGGATGGTCTTGGCATCCGGCCGCCGCGACTCCAGCATGAACGGCCCGGTGCCGTTGGCGTGATGCGTGGCGTAGCCCTCGACGCCCTTGGCGACATCGGTCGGCAGCTCGCTGTTGTTGGCGACGAGCCACTCCTTGTCGAACATGAAGACGTTGGTGAGGTCGTTGAGGAGCAGCGGGTAGGCCGAGTTGAGCATGATGTCGACGGTGTGGTCGTCGATCTTCCGGGCGTCCTTGTAGGCCGGCAGGTTGCCCTTCAGCGGCGAGGTCTCGTGACTGATGCGCTTGAGCGAGGCCATGGCGTCGTCGGCTGTGAAATCGCTGCCGTTGTGGAACTTGACGCCCTTGCGCAGCTTGAAGCGCCACACAGTCGGCTCGACGATCTCCCAGGATTCCGCGAGCGCGGGCTCGATCTTGAGATTGGCGTCGTAGCGGACGAGCCCCTCGTAGACGTGGTTCAGGAAAGCCAGTGTGAAGGTGCTGCCAAAGGCATAGGGGTCGAGGGAGTCGATATCGCGCGCCGCGCCCCACTTGAGGGTGTTGGCCGGGGCGGCCGTCGAGAGCGTCATGACGGCTGCCGTCGCCGCCAGCATCAGTTTCAGCGATTTCATGCCCGGTTCTCCTCTGGGTCTCGTTGTCGTTGTCGCGGCGGGCTCGTTCAGCGTCCCGCCGCCTCCATCTCCCGCACGGTTGGGGGTGTCTTCCCGTCGCGCCGCGGCGCCGTTCCGGCGCGGCGGAGGGCGGCGAGCGCCTCCGCCTGCGCCAGCGCGGCAGCGAATGAGCAGACGAGCGGCACGTCGCAGCGCGGCTGCAGGTCCTGCGCAAAGCCCGCGAGGGCGGCGCCGCCGATGATGACAACCTCCGCCCGGTGCACCTCGACGGCCTCCACGACCGCCGTGCCGATGGCGTCGCGTGCCTCGTGCGGGCGCGTGGCGAGGTGGGGGGCGCGTCCGTCGAGCGCGAGGACGGCACAGCAGCGCTCCTCCAGTCGCTGCTGCCGCATGAGCTCGCGCAGCATGCCCGGCCAGCGCGCGCCCGCCGTGACGATGGCGAAGCGCTCCCCGAGCTGGAGCGCCGACAGGATCGATGCCTCGGCCATGCCGATGATCGGCAAGGGAAAGAGTTCGCGCGCCGCACCGATCCCCGGCTCTCCGAAACAGGCGATGAGGCAGGCGTCGAAGTGCGCCGCCGGGCGCTGGCGAAGCTCCGCCGTGATCGTCTCGACGATCGCATGAGCCGCCACCACCGCATCCGCACGAGTGTCGATATAGTCAGCCCCGTAGAGCGCCGTGGCGCCGACGACCTCCCGGTCATGGGGCAGGAGGGCGCGGGCGCGCTCGACGAGGCGGCGCGTGAGGGCGGCATCGGTGTTGCCGTTGATGAGGAGCAGGCTGCGCGGGGCGGCGGTCATTTTTGTGTACATTCGCGTATGCATTCAGACTCATGATGCACAACCGCGCGCCCGGCGCCAGTCCCTATTGCAGGCAGCCCGCGACCGCGATGCGTGCAGCCCGGCCCCTCCTCCCGCGGAGCCCCGGGCCGGCGCGGCGCCGCATGGTGGCGCATGCCTTGCGATCGAAGGCAGTAATTGTATACAATTATAGATCATGTATGGATACGAAAATTGAGGCTAGAACCCCAGACCGGATCGGATACAAACGATGGCGCACGCCCCCGCACACCGCCTCACCCCATGCCTCACCCGCCATGAGCGACGGAGCCACCCCCAGCAAGCCGAACAGACGCCACGACCTGCCGCGCGGCGAGGCCGTCTACCGCGCCCTGCGCCGGGCCATCATCGAGCAGGCGCTGCGCCCGGGAGACAAGCTGCCGGAGGACGTGATCGGCGAGCGCTTCGGCGTCAGCCGCACCATCGTGCGCGGCGTCCTCGGCCGCTTGCACGCCGAGGGCCTCGTGGAGCTGAAGCTCAACCGTGGCGCCACGGTCGCCCGGCCGAGCCTCGAGGAGGCCTGCGACATCTTCGAGGTGCGCCGCAGCCTGGAGCGCGACGTGGTGCGCCGCCTCGTCGGCCGCGTCACGCCCAGGCAGATCGCCCTCCTCGAGGCGCATGTGGCGCGCGAGGGGGAGGCGCGGGCGCGCGGCGCCGCCGAATCGATCCGCCTCGCCGGCGAGTTCCACATCCTCCTGGCCGAGCTCTCGGGCAATGCCGTCATCGCCCGCTACATCAACGAGCTCGTGTCGCGCTGCTCGCTCATCCTGGCGCTCTACGGGCGGCCGCACTCCCCCGACTGCGCCGTCAACGAGCATCTGGAGATCGTCGCCGCCCTGCGCTCCGGCGATGCCGGCAAGGCCATCGCCGTCATGGAGCACCATCTCGACGCGGTCACCGAGCGCGCCCTCCTCGCCTCCGCCCGCACCCCACAGCGCGACATCCGCGCCATCCTCGACGCCTACGCACCCTGACCACCCAAACTGCGCCTCGTCCTGCCAGGTCGCCTGCGGCCGCCCTTGCGCCCGCCCCGAAAGCCAGCCGCCGGTGATGCCATGACTGCCACCCACCTCTCCTTCGACTTCGCACGACTGAGTGCCCGCGAGCGCT
Source organism: Chelatococcus albus (assembly GCF_030067675.1). Lineage (GTDB taxonomy): Bacteria > Pseudomonadota > Alphaproteobacteria > Rhizobiales > Beijerinckiaceae > Chelatococcus_A > Chelatococcus_A albus. The sequence continues at coordinate 20,540 of NZ_JASJEV010000002.1, forward strand.
ACAAGCTGCTTATCGGCACCGTCGTGCCGCGGCCGATCGCCCTTGTCACCACCACCGACGAGGAGGGGCGCGTCAACGCCGCCCCCTACAGCTTCTTCAACTGCCTGTCGGCGGATCCGGCGATCGTCGCCCTCGGGGTCGAGAACAGGGCCGACATGCGCTTCAAGGATACGGCGCGCAACGTGCGCCTGACCGAGGAGTTCACGGTCAACATCGTCTCCGACGCCCTCGTCGCCGCCATGAACGTGTGCGCGGTCCCCTTCGCGCCGGGCGTCGACGAGGTCGCCGCCGCCGGGCTGACCGCGGTGCCCGGCACGCATGTGAAATGCCCGCGCATCCTCGAATCGCCGGCGGCCCTGGAGTGCCGGCGCTACATGACGCTGGAGATCAGCCGCTCGCGCGTCATCTTTCTCGGCGAGGTCGTCGCGGCGCATCTGCGCGAGGACATCGTCGATCGCGACAAGCTCCATGTCGATCCCTTCGCGCTCGACGCGCTCGGGCGCATGGGCGGGCACGGCTACGCCCGCACCCGAGACTACTTCGACCTGCCGACGATGAGCACGGAGGAATGGGAGCGCCGGGCGCGGCCTTCGGATCGCGTCCAACGCGCCGAAGGAGAGCGGTGATCGCTCTTCTCAGCCCATGTGCTCAGGAGCCTGCGCGCTGTGGCGACTATTGAGCGTGTCGGCACGCCGGGGTGACCGCCATCGCAACGATTCCGAACGCTCGGGAGCGCCCGGCAAGAGGTTACCGCCGGACCGCCGTGCGACGGCGGAGGTCACCGAGGGTGGATTGTGCGGAAATTCCTGGAACCTGGTGGAGCTGAGGGGATTCGAACCCCTGACCTCTGCAGTGCGATTGCAGCGCTCTCCCAACTGAGCTACAGCCCCTTTCAGGTGGGCGCCTTTTAGGCTGGCCCGGGGGAGGCTGTCAATCCGCTTCGCGGTGGCGTGACGGGCGCCGGCGTCGGGTTGTTCACAGCCGGCGCGGGCGCTAAACGAGAGCGTCACATCCTTGCAGAGATGTTCATGCGCGCCCTTCTCGACGTCCTCATGGTCGCCCTCGACTTCTACAGCTGGCTCGTCATCGCCTCGGCGATCGTGAGCTGGCTGGTCGCCTTCAGCGTCATCAACGTGCGCAACGAGTTCGTGCGTTCGATCTGGAACTTCCTCTATCAGGTGACGGAACCGGCGCTGCGCCCCATCCGCAACATCCTGCCCAATCTCGGCGGTATCGACGTCTCGCCCATCATCCTGCTGCTTCTCATCTTCTTCGTGCAGCGGGTGATCCAGCTCTATGTCTATCCGATCGTGATCTGACCATGGCCGGCGAGGCACTGCCGTGGGCGCCCGCGGGCGACGGGCTCATGGTCGTCGTGCGCCTGACGCCGCGCGGCGGCCGCGACGCGCTCGAGGGGCTGGCGACCTTGAGCGACGGCCGGTCGGTGCTGAAGGCGCGCGTGCGCGCCGTGCCGGAGGACGGCGCCGCGAACACCGCGCTCGAGAGGCTGCTGGCGAAGAGCCTCGGCGTGCCGCCCTCGGCGGTCGCCGTCGTCGCCGGGCACACCGCACGGGTCAAGAGCGTGCAAATCGACGGGGATGCGGACGCGCTCGCGGCGGTGCTCGCCGCCGCAACGGGGATCGGGGGACGGAACGCATGACGGGCACCATCATCGACGGCAAGGCCTTCGCGGAGGGGCTGCGCCAGCGCATCGCAGGCCGGGTGGCCGAACTCGGCCGTGTACACGGGGTGCAGCCCGGGCTCGCCGTCGTGCTCGTGGGCGAGGATCCGGCGAGCCAGGTCTACGTGCGCAACAAGGCGAAGCAGACGGTGGAGGCGGGCATGCGCTCCTTCGAGCACCGCCTGCCGGCGACCACGAGCGAGGCCGAGCTCCTCGCGCTCGTCGCACGCCTCAATGCCGACGAGGCTGTCGACGGCATCCTCGTGCAGCTGCCGCTCCCGCCTCATGTCAACGCGCAGAAGGTGTTGGAGGCGATCGATCCTGCCAAGGACGTGGACGGCTTTCACCCCGTCAACGTCGGGCGTGTGGCGACGGGCGGCGGCGGGCTCGTGCCCTGCACGCCGCTGGGCTCGCTGATGCTCATCAAGTCCGTCCGGCGGGATCTCGCCGGCCTCGACGCCGTCGTCGTCGGACGCTCGAACATTGTCGGCAAGCCCATGGCGCAGCTCCTCCTCGCCGAGAGCTGCACGGTGACGGTCGCCCATTCCAGGACGCGCGACCTGCCGGGGGTCTGCCGCCGGGCCGACGTCCTCGTCGCGGCTGTCGGCCGGCCGCAGATGATCAAGGGCGACTGGGTGAAGCCCGGCGCCATCGTCATCGACGTCGGCATCAACCGTGTGCCGGCGCCGGAGCTCGGCGAAGGCAAGAACAGGCTTGTCGGCGATGTCGCCTATGCCGAAGCCTCGGCAGTTGCCGGCGCCATCACGCCCGTGCCCGGCGGCGTCGGGCCGATGACGATTGCATGCCTCCTGCACAACACGCTCGAATCCTGCTGCCGGCGGCGGGGGCTGCCTTTCGCAGCGCCCTGACGTTCAGCCGTCTCAGTTCGTGCCGTTCGTGGTGCGCAGGCGTTCGAGGAGTTCGCGCGTCGGGTAGGAATCGGCCGGCAGGCCGAGCTTGAGCTGCGCCTGCTTGACGCCTGCGCGTGTCGTGAGGCCGAGCTTGCCGTCCACCTTGCCGATGTCGTAGCCGCGGGCGGCGAGCAGCCGCTGCAGCTCGGCCACTTCGCTCGCGCTCAGGGTCTGCACGGGGGCGCGTCCCTGACCGACGGGGCCGGCGCCGTCGAGGCGCGTGGCGAAATAGGCGGCAGTCGTTGCATAGACCAAGGACCGGTTCCACCCGAGGAACGCACGGAAATTGGCATAGGCGAGGAAGGCCGGGCCGTTGCGCCCCATGGGCAGGAGGAGGGAGGCGGGCAGGCCGTCGGCCGGGAGCGTTGCGCCGTCCGCCGCGGTCACGCCCGCGCGGATCCAGTAGGAGCGCGGGTGCAGGATCGCGAGGTCCGCCTGGTCCCAGGGAAGCTCGGCAGGCAGGCGCACCTCCTGCAGCCAGGGCTCGCCGGCCCGCCAGCCGAGGCTCTTCAGGTAGTTGGCGCCGGAGGCGAGCACGTCCGGCACGCTGCGCAGGAGGTCGCGCCGCCCGTCGCCGTCATAGTCGACACCGTAGTCGTAGTAGTGCGCGGGCAGGAACTGGAGCTGGCCGAGTTCGCCCGCCCAGGGCCCCCGCATCTGCGCGGGCGTCAGGTCGCCGCGGTCGATGATGCGCAGCGCCGCGAGAAGCTCGCGCCGGAACATGTCCGGGCGGCGGCAGTCCCAGGCGAGGGTCGCGAGCGCGCGCAGGGTGTTGCCGTCGCCGATATTGGCGCCGAAATCGGTCTCGAGCCCCCAGAAGGCGACGATGACTGCGCCGGGCACGCCGTACTCCGCCTCGATGCGGTCGAGGATGCGGGCATATTGCTTGATGAGCTGGGCGCCCTTCTGCAGCCGGTAGGCGGCGACCATGCGCCCCGAGAATTGCAGGAAGCTCTGCTGGAACACGCCCTGGCCGCGGTCGCGCGCCACGATGCCGGGATCGAAGGTGACGCCGTCGAGCGCGCCGGCGATGGTTGCCGGCCTGACACCCTGCGCCGCGGCCTCGCGCTTGAAGGAGGCAAGCCAGGCGTCGAATCCGGCGGCGCCGCCGCAGGTCGCGGCCGCAGCCGGCGCCCCGGTGACAGCGGCCAGGAAAGCCGCCACGATCGCTGATCCGGCAGTCGTGCGTGGCATCGTCGTCCGCTCCCGTGGAAGGCCGTACCACTCTGCCAGCCGGTCGGCGGGCGTCAAGGCGCGGGAGGGGGGCGCGCGACCGGGCGTCAGCCGCAAGTCGCACTGGCCTCCCGCCGCCGATCCGCTACGAAGAGGGGGAACGAGGAGGAGGACGGGGGCAGGCGATGATGACGGTGACGACGAAGACCAATCCCGGTCGCTTCTTCGAGGATTTTCGCCTCGGCGAGACCATTCACCACGCCACACCCCGCACGGTGACGGCGGCGGACGCGGCCCTCTACACCGCGCTCTACGGGTCGCGTTTCGCGGTGCAGTCCTCGGACGAATTCGCCCATCGCATCGGCTACGAGCGGAGCCCGCTCGACGACCTCCTCGTCTTCCACGTCGTCTTCGGCAAGACGGTGCCTGACGTCTCCCTCAACGCGGTCGCCAATCTCGGCTATGCCAATGGCCATTTCCTGCGCCCGGTCTATCCCGGCGACACGCTCTCCACCGTGTCGGAGGTGATCGGCCTCAAGGAAAACTCCAACCGCAAGACGGGCGTCGTCTACGTGCGCTCGCGCGGTTTCAACCAGCACGGCTACGGCGTGCTCGACTACGTGCGCTGGGTCATGGTGCGCAAGCGCGACGAGGCGGCGCCGGCGCCGGAGGAGCACGTGCCGGACCTGCCGGCGGCGGCCGATCCCTCAACCCTCGGTGTCGGCTGCCCGCCGATCGACGGCGAGGCCTATGACGACGTGCTCGCCGGCAGCCTGCATCGCTGGGGCGACTATGCCCGGGGCGAGCGCATCGACCACGTGGACGGCATGACGGTGGAGGAGGCAGAGCACCAGCTCGCCACCCGCCTCTACCAGAACACGGCCAAGGTCCATTTCGACCAGCATGCCGCCGCCGGCACGCGCTTCGCCCGCCGGCTGATCTACGGCGGACACGTCATCTCGCTCGCGCGTGCGCTGTCCTTCAACGGCCTCGGCAACGCCTTCCACATCGCCGCCATCAACGGCGGCCGGCACGTGGCGCCCCTCTTCGCCGGCGACACTGTCTATGCCTGGAGCGAGATCCTCGACGTCGCCGAGGCCGCCGGCCGGCCGGACGTCGGCGCGCTGCGCATCCGCACGGTGGCGACGAAGAACAGGCCCTGCGCCGACTTTCCCGACAGGACGGGCGGCGAGTACGATCCGGCGGTGATCCTCGACTTCGACTACTGGGCGCTCATCCCCCGCTGAGGGGGCGAGACGGTGCGCAGGCGCTCAAGTGACAATATATCAGATTTGTCACGCGCTCCGTCGCATGTTGCATTGCGGCGGCCGCCCGGTTCGGGTTAGGAACCCACGCAGCTTCGAGCGACTCCAGACTGCCACCCGCATCGCGGGGCCGGGCAGTCTTCCCTTTGTCCCCTAGTCGGAGAGCCGACCCATGGCCGAGGCGAAAGCGCCCGGGGCGCGACCCGAAGAGTTCCGCCCCCTCTCGCCGCATCTGCAGATCTATCGCTGGACCTGGACGATGGCGATGTCGGTGGCGCACCGCATCACCGGGTCGGCGCTCTACGTCGGCACGCTCATCTTCGTGTGGTGGCTCGTCGCCATGGCGAGCGGCCCGGCGGCCTACGCGACCTTCCAGGGGGTCGCCGGCTCGTGGCTCGGCCGGCTGGTGCTGTTCGGCTACACTTGGGCGCTCCTGCACCACATGCTCGGCGGTCTGCGCCACTTCGTCTGGGATCTCGGCAAGGGTTACGACCTCGCCACCCGGATGAACCTCGCCCGCTTGACGCTGGTCGGCTCGATCGCCCTCGCCCTCGCGGTGTGGCTGATCGCCTACGCGGTGCGCTGAGGAGACACCCCATGGCCCGTTCCAACATGTCCATGCGCACGCCGCTGGGGCGCGTCCGCGGCCTCGGCTCGGCCAAGTCCGGCACCCGGCACTTCTGGCACCAGCGTCTCACCGCCGTCGCCAATGTCCCGCTCGCCATCGCCTTCCTCGCCGTCGTGATCTCGCTCGTCGGCAAGGATCACGCGGCGGCGGTGGCGACCCTGAAGCAGCCGCTCGTCGCGCTTCTCATCCTCCTCTTCGTCCTGTCGGGCGTCTATCATATGCGCCTCGGCATGCAGGTCATCATCGAGGACTACGTGCACGGCGAGGGGGCCAAGGTCCTCGCCGTGATGGCGAATACCTTCTTCGCGATCGCCGTCGGCGCAGCCGCGACCTTCGCCGTCCTCAAGATCTCCTTCGGGATGTAACCGGGACCAGAATGTGATGGCCAAGGCAGCGACCACCTCCAGGAAGACCAAGGCGGCCGAGGCGGGTTCCGCCCCGAAGCGCCCGGCGCGTCCGGCCTATACCGGCCAAGCCTATCCGATCACCGACCACAGCTTCGACGTGGTGATCGTCGGCGCCGGCGGCGCGGGCCTGCGCGCCACCGTCGGCTGCGCCCAGGCGGGCCTCAAGACGGCCTGCATCACCAAGGTGTTCCCCACGCGCTCGCACACGGTGGCGGCGCAGGGCGGCATCTCCGCTTCGCTCGGCAATATGGGCGAGGACGACTGGCGCTGGCACATGTACGACACCGTCAAGGGGTCGGACTGGCTCGGGGATCAGGACGCCATCGAATATCTCGTGCGCAACGCGCCGGCAGCCGTCTATGAGCTCGAGCACTGGGGCGTGCCCTTCTCGCGCACGGAGGAGGGCAAGATCTACCAGCGCCCCTTCGGTGGCATGACGACCCACTTCGGCAAGGGCACGGCCCAGCGCACCTGCGCCGCCGCCGACAGGACGGGCCACGCCATCCTGCACACGCTCTACGGCCAGGCGCTGCGCAACGACACCGAGTTCTTCATCGAATATTTCGCCATCGACCTGATCATGGACGACGAGGGCCGCTGCCGCGGCGTCGTCGCCCTGAAGATGGACGACGGCACCATCCACCGCTTCCGCGCCCATCTCGTCATCCTGGCGACGGGTGGCTACGGCCGCGCCTATTTCTCGGCCACCTCCGCTCACACCTGCACCGGCGACGGCAACGCCATGGTGCTGCGCGCCGGCCTGCCGCTGCAGGACATGGAGTTCGTGCAGTTCCACCCGACCGGCATCTACGGCTCGGGCTGCCTCATCACCGAGGGGGCCCGCGGCGAGGGCGGCTACCTCACCAATTCCGAGGGCGAGCGCTTCATGGAGCGCTACGCGCCCTCCGCCAAGGACCTCGCCTCGCGCGACGTGGTCTCGCGCTCGATGACGATCGAGATCCGCGAGGGCCGGGGCGTGGGCAAGAACAAGGACCACATCTACCTGCACCTCGACCATCTCGACCCGAAGATCCTGCACGAGCGCCTGCCCGGCATCTCGGAGAGCGCCAAGATCTTCGCCGGCGTCGATGTGACAAAGGAGCCGATCCCGGTACTGCCCACCGTGCACTACAACATGGGCGGCATTCCGACGAACTATCACGGCGAGGTGCTGACCAAGCACGACGGCAACCCGGACCACGTGGTGCCAGGCCTGATGGCCATCGGCGAGGCGGCCTGCGTCTCCGTACACGGGGCGAACCGCCTGGGCTCGAACTCGCTCATCGACCTCGTCGTCTTCGGCCGGGCTGCGGGGCTGCGCGCCGCGGAACTGGTGAAGGCCGGGGACAAGCACGCTGACCTGCCGGCCGGCTCGGCCGATCTTGCGCTCACGCGGCTCGACCGGTTCCGCAATGCCCGCGGGGCGACGCCGACGGCGGAGCTGCGCCTCAGGATGCAGCGCACCATGCAGTCGAACTGCGCTGTCTTCCGTACCGGCGAGGTGCTGGAGGAGGGGCAGAAGCTCATCCACGAGGTCTGGGCGGGTGCCGCCGATATCGGCGTCACCGACAGGTCGCTTGTCTGGAACTCCGATCTCATCGAGACGCTCGAGTTCGACAACCTCATCACCCAGGCCGTGGTGACGATGGAGGGCGCGGCGAACCGCAAGGAGAGCCGCGGCGCGCACGCGCGCGAGGACTTCCCCGAGCGCGACGACAAGGAGTGGATGAAGCACACGCTCGCCTGGATCGACGAGGACAAGAAGTCCGTCACCATCGATTACCGGCCGGTGCACACCTACACGATGTCGAACGACATCGAGTACATCGAGCCGAAGGCGCGCGTGTATTGATGGTGCCCGTCATGGCCGGGTTCGGCCCGGCCATCTCCGTCAACGAGGCGGTGCCCGCCGCACCGGGATGCCCGGGAAGAGCCCGGGCATGACAAGGTAGAGCCGAGAACGATGGCCCAGTTCACCCTTCCCAAGAACTCGCAGATCACCGAGGGCAAGGTCTGGCCGAAGCCCGCCGGCGCGGCCCGCACGACCGAGTTCCGCGTCTACCGCTGGGATCCGGACACGCGCGAGAACCCCCGCATCGACACCTATACCGTCGACCGCGACGACTGCGGCCCGATGGTCCTCGACGCGCTGATCTACATCAAGAACAAGGTCGACTCGACGCTCACCTTCCGCCGCTCCTGCCGCGAGGGCATCTGCGGCTCCTGCGCCATGAACATCGGCGGGTCGAACACGCTCGCCTGCACGCGCGGCATCGACGAATGCGCGTCAAACAACGTGGTGAAGATCTACCCGCTGCCGCACATGCCGGTGGTGAAGGATCTCGTGCCCGACCTCACACGCTTCTACGCCCAGCATGCCTCGATCGAGCCCTGGCTCAAGACGACGACGCCCGCGCCCGAGAAGGAGTGGCGCCAGTCGAAGGAGGACCGCGAGAAGCTCGACGGGCTCTACGAGTGCATCCTGTGCGCCTGCTGCTCCACCTCCTGCCCGAGCTACTGGTGGAACGGCGACCGTTACCTCGGCCCGGCCGTGCTGCTGCAGGCCTACCGCTGGCTCATCGACAGCCGCGACGAGGCCACCGGCGAGCGCCTCGACAATCTGGAAGATCCCTTCCGCCTCTATCGCTGCCACACCATCATGAACTGCGCAAACGCCTGCCCGAAGGGCCTCAACCCGGCGAAGGCCATCGCCGAGATCAAGAAGATGATGGTGGAGCGGCAGGTCTGACCGCGCCGTTCCGGGACCGGTTCCGCCCTGCGAAGGGAGCGTGCGGCGCCTTCGGGCGCCGCTCTCATTTGGGCGCCATGCGCCGCTCGCCTGCATTTTCGTCGGCGAGCCGGTTCCCACATCGCGGGAAAATGCTCTAAGACCGTTCCATGCGTGACCGTGCCATGATCCCGCCACCATGCTGAGGGGTCATGCGGGCACCGCCGCTGGGGAAGCACAGACCGATGAGCCGCATGTTCCTTCCGCGAGCCGCCGCACCGCGCGTCGCGCGTGCCCTCCTGATCCTGCCGGTCATGTTCCTGGCCGCCTGTGCCGGGTCCAGCCGGTTCGGTTCGGGCCCCTACGCATCCGGGCCGGCCTATCCGCCGTCGGGGGGCTATGGCGCCGCGCCGCGCGCCTCGGCGCCGCCGCCCGACGACTATGAGCCCGCGCCCGCGCCCGGCTCCTCCTCGGCCGTCATCGCGAGCCCGTTGCCGCCAGCCCCGGGGACGGTCGTGGCGGCCGAGCCGCCGGCGCCGCCGCCGGCCGGCTCGCAACTCGGTGGCACGCCGGGCCCGGTCGCAAGCCTCGGGACGCCATCGGGCGCGCAGAGCCCCGCCGGGGCGGCCGCCGCCGCGCCCGCCAGCCGGACCTCCGTCACCGGCACCTGGACGGCGCGCGAGGCGACGGGCGGCTCGTGCAAGGTGTCGCTGTCGAGCTCGCCGGCCCTCGACCGCTACCGCGCCTCGACCTCGGGCTGCGCCAACCAGGACCTGAAGGCCGTCAATGCCTGGGATCTGCGCGACGGGGAGGTCTATCTCTTCTCGCGCGACACGGTGGTCGCACGCCTCAAGGGCGGCGGCGGCGGCTTCAGCGGCGTCATCGCCAAGTCCGGCGCTCCGCTCAGCATCAGCCGCTGAGGCACTGGCCTGTTGCGAGCGACGCCGCGCGGGTGCGCGGCGTCTCGCATCGAAGCTCGAGGGAGCGCTTCAGCGCGCCGTTTGCGTCGCCGGCGTTGCCGCAGGGGCGGCGCCGAGCGGTTGCCAGATGCGCTGCTGCAGGTCGGCGGCCGCACTCATGAAACCGCGGGCGTCGTCGACAGCCTCCTGCATCAGCGTGAAGGGGGTCGGACCTGCGGTCGCGACCGTGCCGACGACCTCGCCCCTCTCGAGCGCGAGGTCGGCCCTGTACTTGCGCGCCAGCGCCTGCATCGGGCGATTGTAGGCAAGGCAGCTCATGGCGAGTTGCCGCACGCGCCTGTTGCGCGCTGCGACCAGCAGGTGCTCGAACAGGGCGCTGCCGATGCCCTGGCAACGCCAGGGAGCTTCCACGCTGAAGGCCGCCTCGGCGCGCAGATCGGACCATTCGCCATAGGGCTGCAGTTCGGCGGCGCCGCGCACACGCCCGTCCTCGACATAGCCGTAGACGAGGCCCTCGGAGGCGAAGCACCGCTCCGCATAGGCCGCAAGATAGGCATCGCTCACGGCCCCCACGAACCGGTCGCGCCGGCTCTGCGGGTCGAGACGCAGGAGATGCTCGCGGAAGAGCGGCATGTCCGTGCCGAAGAGCTTGCGGATCGTGCCGCGAGACCGGTCCGCCGGTCCCGTATGGGTGTAACCCATAACGTCGTCCTCTCGGTTGGATCGCACTGCGACCCTCCGAGCGTCGACTCCCTAAACGCGGCGTATTTTGTGCGGCGCAACATGAAATGCAAGATGGGTGCGCGCACAAAGTTTGATCGGTCGCGGTGCCGCCTCGGGGTGGCGCGACGGCATGAGACGGGCTCAACTGCGCAGTGGACGTTCACCAAATCGGGAAGAGGTGATCATGGCCGAATACAGGCTCCATTGCATGGGTGAATCCGGCAATGCCTACAAGGCAGCGCTGATGCTTGCGCTCGCCGGCTGCGACTGGGAAGCGCATTGGGTCGACTATTTCAATGGAGAGACCCGCGGCGAAGCCTTCCGCGAGCGTCTGAACGAGCTCGGCGAGGTGCCGGTGCTGGAGCATGGCGGCCGGCGCCTCAGCCAGAGCGGCGCCATCCTGACCTACCTTGCCGAGCGCACGGGCCGCTTCGGCGGCCGCGACGAGGACGAGAAGCTCGAGATCCTGCGCTGGATCCTCTTCGATAACCACAAGTTCACGAGCTATTTCGCCACATTGCGCTTCCAGATCGGCATCCAGAAGACCGGCGAGACGCCGGTCACTGAATTTCTGCGCGGGCGCGTGCTCGGCGCCTTCGGGATCGTCGAGAAGCATCTCGCAACCCGTCCCTTCATCCTCGGCGAGAGGCCGACCATCGCGGACATCTCGATGGTCGGTTACCTCTACTATCCGGAGGAAACGGGGATCGACCGCACCGCCTTCCCGCAGATCAATGCCTGGGCCGGGCGAATCGCAGCCCTGCCGGGCTGGGCCCACCCCTACGACCTCATGCCGCGTAAGGCGACGTCACCAGCCTGAAGGCCGGCATGTCGGGCGTATCCGCCCGCCTTGCGGCCTCCGCACTGCCGCCGGTGCGGGCCGGCGAGGCCATGCCGGCTCCCCGTTCCACGGTCATGCTCGCCTTGTGATGGGACATCACGATGAGCTGTGAGACGAGGCGCGAGAAGCGGGCGAGATTCGGGTCGCGGCCGAAGGTGTCGGCCGCGGCCTTGGCGGCTGCATGGGTCTCCCACAGTACGACGTCGGCGAAGAGGCCGGGCTCGTCGAAGCCCCGCAGCGCTTGCCATGACAGGAAGCCGGGAAGCCGCGCCACGACAGGCATGGCCTCCCGGCGCGCCGCCTCCGCCTCGTCGGGGGAGTTGACGCGATAGACGACGACTTCGACGCAAGGAGCGGGCATGAACGTTCTCCCATGGCGGGGACAACGGTCGCCGCACGGCCTCCCGGACGCTGCGAGCATTTTCGCCGACACGGGTGCCGTCCTGACGCGGAAGCAAAGGCTGGCGTCAGCGAGAATGCTCTCATTTCAACAGGTCAGGGGCGCTTCCCGATCCGGCGGAATCGGGAAGCGCTCCATCGCGCGTCGGGTCGGACCGTGCCTGATCGACCTCGTGAATCGGACGGCGGCCGAAGGTGCCGTCCCTTGGGATCGATCTTTTAGCGCGGTGCTCCTGTCAGTTGGCGGCAGGAGGCGTTCGTCGTTGTCGGGAGGCTGTCGGTCTTCAGGCGGATCCCGCCAGAACCCCGACCTTCGTGACCAGCGCGAAGCGGTCGGCGAGAGCGGCGAGCGCGGCGGCGTGTATCGTCTCGGCGCGGATCACGCCGCCCGGGGGATTCGGCAGGTCGCGCGTCGCGCAGGCGTCGGCGGCAACGGTGACGGCGAAGCCTTCATCGAGCGCGGCGCGTACCGTCGTGGAGACACGCATGTGCGTCGTGCAGCCGGCGACGACGAGCGGCGGCCGGCCGAGCGCGACGAGGCGCGCGCCGAGATCAGTGCCGGAAAAGGAACTGGGCCGCGGCTTCTCGATCGCCATTTCGCCGTCGCGCGGCATCAGGGCATCGACGATGGCGCCGCGCCACCCCACCCGGTCGAACGCCCCGCCCGCGGCTCCGCGGTGGACGATGTGGATGACGCAGGCCCCGGCGGCACGTGCGCCGGCAAGCAGGGCGGCGCGACTTGTCGTTGGCAGTCCCGTTGGCAGCCTATGACGAGCCATTGGCGCATCTGCCAGAAATGCGCTGGCTCATGGGCCACTTCCCGGAGGAGCGCACCGCTTTCCGAAGCGACCGGCTCGAGGCACTGGCGGAGGCGGCGGCGACGGCCGGCTGTCTTGCACTCCTGCCGACGGCGTTGGCCGATGCGGACGCGCGACTGGTCAGGCACGGGGGCGGCGCGGTGGTCGTCGAGCGCGGGTTATGGCTGCTCGTGCATCCGCAGCGGCGTCGGGCGCCGGCGGTCGGCGCGGTCGTGAACTGGGTCGAGGACGTGGTCAGGAGCTTCTCCGAGGCTGCTCGGTCTCGGCCCGAGCAAAACCGCCGGCCGTGAGCGGCCGGCGGTCGATGGCGGAGGGGCCGTGTCCCCGGTATCAGGGGGCCGGGCGAACGCTGCCAGTCTGGTTGGCGCGCAGCCGCTGCCAGGCCTCGACATTGGCCTGCGCCTCCGCCGTCGCCGCGGCGTTGCGGCCGTCCTGCTGCCGCACCCTGTCATTCGATATGTAACGGTAGGTATCCTCGACATAGCGGCCACCGCCGTCGGCCATGGCGGGCGCGGCGATCGACACGCCGAGGGCGGCGACAACGGCAACAGTGATCTTGCGCATGACGATTGTCCTCTCGGAGGGCGGCCGCCGACAGCGGCTGCCGGTTGGTCCGAAGCGCGCCGTGCGGCGCGTCGTTGGAAGGACATGGAGTCGGCCGAGCCTCCGCGGTGTGCGCTTTCGCACATTCGTCAGGGAGGAACTATGCAGTGCCCGATCGAATCGCCACCGACCCGGTGGCGGTAGCGGAGTGTTTCGCGCCCGCCGCACGGCCTCCGGCGAGTGCGCGTCTGCTCGATATGCTGTTGATATCGCTTGTCTTTCGTCGACGCGATGCGCGATCGGCCGGCCGGCGCGCCCACGGTGGCTCTGGCGGAGGCTGCATTCTGACATTGCAGCCATGCAAGGAGGTGCTATGCCGGCTCGGCGGCGTGCGGGCCCCATTCTGGGGGTGGGCGCAGGTCGATCTGCGCAATGCGGCGTTGAGCCGAGGGCCGTGAGCGGTTAATGGCTTGGCCCTGTGACGATCCAGCCCGCCTCCTCCCTAGCACAAAGCGCCTCGCCGGTTCGTGCGCGCTATGATGCCCTGGTCGCGACCGGGACCATCGAGCGCGATCCGGCCCAGCAGCAGCTCGTCGCGCGCCTCGATGCCCTGGCTGTCAGGCTGGGAGAGCACCGCCTCGCGCGCAAGGCCAATCCGCTCGGCTGGCTCTTCGGCCGGCGCGAACGGGAGGCCGAGCCCATCCGGGGCCTCTATGTCTGGGGCTCGGTGGGGCGCGGCAAGACGATGCTCATGGACCTCTTCTTCGAGGCCGTGCCGGCGAAGCGCAAGCGCCGGGCCCATTTCCACGCCTTCATGGCGGATGTGCACGAGCGCATCTATGCCTTCCGCCAGCGTGTCAAGGACGGGCGGGAGAAGGACGGCGATCCCATTCCCCATGTCGCGCGCGAGCTTGCGGCCGAAGCCTGGGTTCTGTGTTTCGACGAATTCGCCGTGACCGACATCGCCGACGCGATGATCCTCGGCCGTCTGTTCACGGCGCTGTTCGGCGAGGGCGTGGTCGTGGTGGCGACCTCCAACGTCGAGCCGACGCGCCTTTATGAGGGAGGGCTCAATCGGGCGCTCTTCCTGCCCTTCATCGGGCTCATCGAGCGACGCATGGAGGTCACGAGGCTCGATTCGCGCACGGACTTCCGTCTGGAGAAGCTCGCCGGCGCGCCCGTTTTCCACGTGCCTGCGGATGCCCGGGCGCATGCGGCCCTGACGGAGGCCTTCCGCCGCCTCACCGGTCGCAGCGACGGCCAGCCGATGCAACTCACGGTCAAGGGCCATGCGGTCGACGTACCCTCAGCCCTCGACGGCGTGGCACGCTTCGCCTTCGCCGATCTGTGCGCCAAGCCCCTCGGTGCTTCGGACTATCTGGCGCTCGCCGAGCGCTTCCACACCGTGATCGTCGACGGAATCCCCGTCATGGGGCTGGTCCAGCGCAACGAGGCCAAGCGCTTCATCACGCTCATCGACGCCTTCTATGATAACCGGGTGAAGCTCCTCGCCTCGGCGGAGGCCGAGGCGCATCTCCTCTATACCGCGGCCGAGGGGCGCGAGGTCTTCGAGTTCGACCGGACCGTGTCGCGCCTCATCGAGATGCGTTCGCAGGAGTATCTGGCGCTGCCACACGGCCGGCCGGACTCCGCCGCCTCGGGCGATACGACGGGACTGGTCGAGACATGAGCGGTGCGGGACGGCAGGGAGCGGGTGCCGAGACGGTGGATTCGCGCCTCGTCGCCATCGCCGCCGAGCACCTGCGTCGCTTCGGCCCGAAGCGGGTCACCGTGGTGGGCGTCGCCGAAGCCGCCGGCATGACGCATGCCAATGTCTACCGCTATTTCCCGTCGAAGCAGCATCTGCTCGATGCGGTGGTGGCGCAGGCGCTCAGGCCCGTGGAAACCCTGCTCGCCGACATCGCCAGCGCACCTGACCCCGCGGACGACAAGCTCGAGCGCCTGATCCTGGCGCTGGCGCGTGACTACCGCGATCTCGCCGAGAGCGACAGCGCCGTCTTCGCGCTCTATGTCGATGCGACGGAGGCGAACCGCAGCATCGCCCGCCGCCATCGCGGCCGCGTGCGCATGCTGGTCGGGCGCGTGGTGGACGAGGGCATCGCCACGGGCACCTTCGAGCCCCGCGACCGGGAGCAGGCGCTGTCCCTGCTCACCGATGCGCTGTTTCGCTTCACCCATCCGACGGCGATCCGCCTCGACGTGGACCGGCCGCGTGACCTCCTGGAGACGCGGCTCGCCCATGTCGTGCGCGTCGCCCTGCGGGCACTCGCAAGCGGGCTGGTGTGACGCAAAAACAAGTTTCTGATTACATAAATTGAAATCTGTTCCTTTCCTCTGGCGGCGACGCGCAGCCGGCACCTTCCCATTCGCGCGCCCCGCAAGCCGTTGATCGCGTGCGAAATTTCGGCACGTCAGGCAGGCTGGGCGCGGCGAGCGTCGCCGCCCTTCGCCCCGTTTCCGCCCCGATCGCCGCGACTTGATGGCGAGCGCGGATTGAGTCAAAGAAGCGCCGGCTTTCCGGGGCTTCCTTCCCACGTACCCAAGGATGGTTCGCACATGGCCCGCAAGAAGATCGCTCTGATCGGCGCCGGACAGATCGGCGGCACGCTCGCCCATCTCGCCGGCCTCAAGGAACTCGGCGACGTCGTCCTCTTCGACATCGCGGAAGGCATTCCGCAGGGCAAAGGCCTCGACATCGCCGAATCCTCGCCGGTCGACGGCTTCGACGCCGGCTACAAGGGCACGCAGTCCTACGCCGACATCGCCGGCGCCGATGTGATCATCGTCACCGCCGGCGTGCCGCGGAAGCCCGGCATGAGCCGCGACGATCTTCTCGGCATCAACCTCAAGGTGATGGACGCCGTCGGCGCGGGCATCAAGCAATATGCCCCCAACGCCTTCGTCATCTGCATCACCAACCCGCTCGACGCCATGGTCTGGGCGCTGCAGAAGGCCTCCGGCCTGCCCAAGAACAAGATCGTCGGCATGGCCGGCGTGCTCGACTCGGCCCGCTTCCGCTACTTCCTGGCGGAGGAGTTCAACGTGTCCGTCGAGGACGTCACCGCCTTCGTGCTCGGCGGTCACGGCGATGACATGGTGCCGCTGGTGCGCTACTCGACGGTGGCGGGCATCCCGCTGCCCGACCTCGTCAAGATGGGCTGGACCACGCAGGCCAAGCTCGACGCCATCGTCGAGCGCACGCGCAAGGGCGGCGGCGAGATCGTCAACCTGCTCAAGACGGGGTCCGCCTTCTACGCGCCGGCGGCTTCCGCCATCGCGATGGCCGAGAGCTACCTGAAGGACAAGAAGCGCGTGCTGCCCTGCGCCGCCCATCTCGACGGCCAGTACGGCGTCAAGGACATGTTCGTCGGCGTGCCGATCGTCATCGGCGAGAACGGTGTCGAGCGCGTCGTCGAGATCGAGATGAACGCCGAGGAGAAGGCGATGTTCGAGAAGTCCGTCGCCTCCGTGCGCGGCCTCGTCGACGCCTGCAAGTCCATCAACCCGGCCCTCGCGGCCTGATCCCGCGCGGCGGTTCCGGGCGGTCGCACGCTGCCGGGGCCGTCGCCACGCCATCCCGTTCATCCGGGGACGACGCATGAACATTCATGAATATCAGGCGAAGGCGGTCCTGAGGGAATTCGGCGCGCCGGTGTCGCGCGGCAAGGCCGTGTTCTCGGCGGCCGAGGCGGAGACCGCCGCCAAGGAGCTCGGCGGCCCGCTGTGGGTGGTGAAGAGCCAGATCCACGCCGGTGGCCGCGGCAAGGGCAAGTTCAAGGAAGCGAGCGCCGGCGAGAAGGGCGGCGTGCGCCTGGCGAAATCCGTGGACGAGGTGAAGACCTTCGTCGAGCAGATGCTCGGCGCCACGCTCGTCACCGTTCAGACGGGGCCTGTCGGCAAGCAGGTCAACCGCCTCTACATTGAGGACGGCTCTGACATCGAGCGCGAATTCTACCTCTCGGCCCTGGTCGACCGCGGGACGGGTCAGGTCGCCTTCGTCGTCTCGACGGAAGGCGGCATGGACATCGAGGAGGTGGCCCACAGGACGCCCGAGAAGATCGTCACCTTCTCCGTCGATCCGGCGACCGGCGTCATGCCGCACCACGGGCGCCGCGTCGCCAAGGCACTCGGCCTCAACGGCGACCTGGCCAAGCAGGCCGAGGGCCTCGTCTCCAAGCTCTATGCCGCCTTCGTCGCGAAGGACATGAGCATGCTGGAGATCAATCCGCTGATCGTCACCAGGGACGGGCAGCTCAAGTGCCTGGACGCCAAGGTGTCCTTCGACTCCAACGCCCTCTACCGCCATCCGGACGTCGTTGCCCTGCGCGACCTCACCGAGGAGGACGAGAAGGAGATCGAGGCCTCCAAGCACGACCTCGCCTATATCGCCCTCGACGGCACGATCGGCTGCATGGTCAATGGCGCGGGCCTTGCCATGGCGACGATGGACATCATCAAGCTCTACGGCGAGGAGCCCGCGAACTTCCTCGACGTCGGCGGCGGCGCGAGCAAGGAGAAGGTCACCGCGGCCTTCAAGATCATCACCGCCGACCCGAACGTGAAGGGCATCCTCGTCAACATCTTCGGCGGCATCATGCGCTGCGACGTCATCGCCGAGGGCGTGCTGGCGGCGGTGCGCGAGGTGGGCCTGACCGTGCCGCTCGTCGTGCGCCTGGAGGGCACCAACGTCGAGCTCGGCAAGAAGATCATCAACGAATCGGGGCTCAACGTCATTTCGGCCAACGACCTCGACGATGCCGCCCAGAAGATCGTCAAGGCCGTGAGGGAGGTCGCGTAATGTCGATCCTGATCGACGCCAACACGAGGGTCATCTGCCAGGGCTTCACCGGCAAGAACGGCACCTTCCACTCCGAGCAAGCCATCGCCTACGGCACGAAGATGGTCGGCGGCACCTCGCCCGGCAAAGGCGGCTCCACGCATCTGGGCCTGCCGGTGTTCGACACCGTGGCCGAGGCGCGCGAGAAGACCGGCGCTGACGCGTCCGTGATCTACGTGCCGCCGGCGGGCGCCGCGGATGCGATCTGCGAGGCGATCGCCGCCGAGATCCCGCTCATTGTCTGCATCACCGAGGGCATCCCCGTGCTCGACATGGTGAAGGTGAAGCGGGCGCTGTCGGGCTCCAGGTCGCGCCTCATCGGGCCGAACTGCCCGGGCGTGGTGACGGCGAGCCAGTCGAAGATCGGCATCATGCCGGGCAACATCTTCAAGCCGGGCTCGGTCGGCATCGTGTCGCGGTCGGGCACGCTGACCTACGAGGCGGTGTTCCAGACCACGAACGAGGGCCTCGGCCAGACGACCGCCGTCGGCATCGGCGGCGACCCCGTCAAGGGCACCGAGTTCATCGAGGTGCTCGACATGTTCCTCTCCGACCCCAAGACCGAATCGATCATCATGATCGGCGAGATCGGCGGCTCGGCCGAGGAGGACGCGGCCGAGTTCATCGCCCGCGAGGCCAGGAAGGGCCGCAAGAAGCCGATGGTCGGCTTCATCGCTGGCCGCACGGCGCCTCCCGGCCGCCGCATGGGCCATGCCGGCGCCATCATCTCGGGTGGCAAGGGCGGCGCGGAGGACAAGATCGCGGCCATGGAGGCGGCCGGCATCCGTGTGTCGCCGTCGCCGGCGCGCCTCGGCAAGACCCTTGTCGAGGTGCTGAAGGGCTGATGCCTTCACCGGGCCGGGCCCGCGAACCCATATAGGGGCGGGCCCGGGTCGAATTCACCAGTCTCGCATCGTTCCAGAGCGGTTTCTTATTGAGCGGACACGCGAAACCACCCTAGATTCCCGGCTCGACGCGTAATCTCGGTGGGCAGACCGCCCGCTTGGCCGAGAACACGCTCCGGACCGATGCGATCCACCCGCCGCCAGAACAGGAGCGGCGGCTTCCGGGGCCGGCCAACCGGCCCCATCCCCCCTGGAAAGCCCGGGCAAGGGCTCCACGGGGCCGGCAGGACCGATGACCATGGCACGCCAGGACGCCAACGACATCTTCGCCCAGACCTCCTTCCTCTATGGTGGCAACGCGGCCTACATCGAGGATCTCTACGCCCGGTACGAGCAGAACCCCGCCTCGGTGGACGCCGAGTGGCAGGCGTTCTTCGCCGGGCTGAAGGAGGACGCCGCCCTCGTGCAGCAGAACGCGCGGGGAGCCTCATGGCGGCGGCCGAACTGGCCGGTGCACGCCAACGGCGAGCTCGTCTCGGCGCTCGACGGCAACTGGGCGACGCTCGAGAAGGCGATCAGCGACAAGATCCGGGGCAAGGCGCAGGACAAGCGCGTCGAGCTCACGCCTGCGGCCGTGCAGCAGGCGACGCGCGATTCCGTGCGCGCGCTGATGATGATCCGCGCCTACCGCATGCGCGGCCACCTGCATGCCGACCTCGATCCGCTCGCCATCGAGCCGCCGAAGGATCATGAGGAGCTGCACCCGGCGACCTACGGCTTCACCGCCGCCGACTACAGCCGCAAGATCTTCATCGACAACGTCCTCGGGCTCGAGTTCGCCACCATCGAGGAGATGCTGGCGATCCTGCGGCGCACCTATTGCCAGACGCTCGGCGTCGAGTTCATGCACATCTCCGATCCGGCCGAGAAGGCCTGGATCCAGGAGCGCATCGAAGGGCCGGACAAGGAAATCACCTTCACGCGCGAGGGCAAGCGGGCGATCCTCAACAAGCTCGTCGAGGCCGAGGGCTTCGAGAAGTTCCTCGACCTGAAGTACACGGGCACCAAGCGCTTCGGGCTCGACGGCGGCGAGGCAATGATCCCGGCGCTCGAGCAGATCATCAAGCGTGGCGGCGCGCTCGGCGTCGAGGATATCGTCCTCGGCATGGCCCACCGTGGCCGCCTCAACGTGCTCGCCCAGGTGATGGGCAAGCCGCACCGTGCCATCTTCCACGAATTCAAGGGCGGCTCCTACGCGCCCGACGACGTGGAGGGTTCGGGCGACGTGAAGTATCACCTCGGCGCTTCGTCGGACCGCGAGTTCGACGGCAACCGGGTGCACCTGTCGCTGACCGCCAACCCCTCGCATCTCGAGATCGTCGATCCCGTGGTGCTCGGCAAGGTGCGCGCCAAGCAGGACCAGCTCAACGACACGGTCGAGCGCGCCAAGGTGATGCCGCTCCTCATCCACGGCGACGCCGCCTTCGCCGGCCAGGGCGTGGTGGCCGAGTGCCTCGGCCTGTCGGGCCTGAAGGGGCACCGCACTGGCGGCTCCGTCCATTTCATCATCAACAACCAGATAGGCTTCACCACCAATCCGCGCTACTCGCGCTCCTCGCCCTATCCGTCGGATGTGGCGAAGATGGTGGAGGCGCCGGTCTTCCACGTGAACGGCGACGACCCGGAGGCGGTCGTCTTCGCGGCCAAGATCGCGGTCGAGTTCCGGCAGAAGTTCCACAAGCCGGTTGTCATCGACATGTTCTGCTACCGGCGGTTCGGCCACAACGAGGGCGACGAGCCCGCGTTCACCCAGCCGCTGATGTACAAGAAGATCCGGCAGCATCCCTCGACGCTTGACCTCTACACGAAGAAGCTCGTCGCCGAAGGCGTGGTGACCGAGGCCGAGGTGGAGGAGCAGAAGGCGACCTGGAAGGCGAAGCTCGAATCCGAATATGAAGCGGGCCAGGCCTACAAGCCGAACAAGGCCGACTGGCTCGACGGCCGCTGGGCCGGCCTGAAGGCGACCAGCGAGGACGCCGACGACCCGCGCCGTGGCGCCAGCGGCATCGCCGTCGCGACGCTGAAGGAAATCGGCGAGCGCATCACCGAAGTGCCGAAGGGCTTCCACGTCCACCGCACGATCCAGCGCTTCCTCGACAACCGCAAGAAGATGATCGAGACCGGCGATGGCATCGACTGGGCCACCGCCGAGGCGCTCGCCTTCGGTTCGCTGATGCTGGAAGGTCACCCGGTGCGCCTGTCCGGCCAGGACTGCGAGCGCGGCACCTTCAGCCAGCGCCATTCCGTCCTCGTCGATCAGGAGAACGAGGAGCGCTACACGCCCCTCAACCACATCCGCGAGGGGCAGGCGCGCTACGAGGTCATCAACTCGATGCTCTCGGAGGAGGCGGTTCTCGGCTTTGAATACGGCTACACGCTCTCGGAGCCGAACTGTCTGACGCTCTGGGAAGCGCAGTTCGGCGACTTCGCCAACGGCGCGCAGGTGGTCGTCGACCAGTTCATCTCCTCGGGCGAGCGCAAGTGGCTGCGCATGTCGGGCCTCGTCATGCTCCTGCCGCACGGCTACGAGGGGCAGGGGCCGGAGCACTCCTCCGCCCGTCTCGAGCGCTACCTCCAGGCCTGCGCCGAGGACAACATGCAGGTGGCGAACTGCTCGACGCCTGCAAACTATTTCCACATCCTGCGCCGGCAGCTGAAACGCGACTTCCGCAAGCCGCTCATCCTGATGACGCCGAAGTCGCTGCTGCGCCACAAGCGCTGCGTCTCGACGCTGGCGGAACTCGCCGACGGCACGTCCTTCCACCGGATCGTCAAGGACGATGCCGAGCGGCTGCCGAAGGAGCCGATCAAGCTCGCCAAGGACGAGAAGATCCGCCGCGTCGTGCTGTGCTCCGGCAAGGTCTACTATGACCTCTACGAGGAGCGCGAGAAGCGCGGCATCGACGACGTCTATCTCCTGCGCGTCGAGCAGCTCTACCCCTTCCCGGCGAAGTCGCTGGCGACCGAACTCGCCCGCTTTCGCCAGGCGGACGTGGTCTGGTGCCAGGAGGAGCCCAAGAACATGGGCGCCTGGAGTTTCGTCGAGCCCTATCTCGAATGGGTGCTCGACCACGCCGGCGCCAAGGTGAAGCGTCCGCGCTATGTCGGCCGCGCCGCCTCGGCCGCCACCGCGACGGGCCTCATGTCGAAGCACCTCGCGCAGCTGCAGGCCTTCCTCGACGAGGCCTTCGCGGCGTAGCGCGGATCGCGACGGGAGCCGCGGTGCTCGCGCGCCCCGTCGGCAGCAATTGCCTCCGCGACCTCCGGGCCGTGGAGGAGGCCCAGAGGGCCTGACCGGCCCCCTCGACGATCAACCCGGCCGATCGGCCCGACCGAAACGAAACGACGATCATGGCGACCGAAATCCGCGTGCCCACCCTGGGCGAATCCGTCTCCGAGGCCACCATCGGCCGCTGGTTCAAGAAGCCGGGCGACGCCGTCAAGGCGGACGAGCCGCTCGTCGAGCTCGAAACCGACAAGGTGACGCTCGAGGTCAATGCGCCGGCCGCCGGCATCCTCTCCGAGATCGTCGTGAAGGACGGCGAGACGGTCGGCGTCGGCGCGCTGCTCGGCTCGATCGCGGAAGGTGCCGCCGGCGCCGCTGCGGCGAAGGCCGAGGCGCCCAAGGCCGAAGCTCCCAAGCCCGAGGCGAAGTCCGCTCCGGCGGCCGCACCCGCTCCCGCCGCTCCGGCGGCGGCCAAGGCCGCTGCCATGGAGCACGGCCCGGCTGTCGCCCGTCTCGCCGCCGAAAGCGGTATCTCGCCGGCGAGCGTCGCCGGCACCGGCAAGGACGGCCGCGTCACCAAGGGCGACATGCTTGCCGTGATCGCCGGCGGCCTCGCACCCGCCCCGGCAGCGGCGCCCGTGCAGCTGCGCGCCCCCTCGGCGCCGGACGACGCTGCCCGCGAGGAGCGGGTGCGCATGACGAAGCTGCGTCAGACGATCGCCCGCCGCCTCAAGGAGGCGCAGGCGAACGCCGCCATGCTGACGACGTTCAACGACGTCGACATGTCCGCCGTCATGGCGCTGCGCGCACAGTACAAGGATGTCTTCGAGAAGAAGCACGGCGTGAAGCTCGGCTTCATGGGCTTCTTCGTGAAGGCCTGCGTGCAGGCCCTCAAGGAGCTTCCCGCCGTCAATGCCGAGATCGACGGCCAGGACATCATCTACAAGAACTACTACCACATCGGCGTTGCCGTCGGCACGGAGAAGGGCCTCGTCGTGCCCGTCGTGCGCGATGCGGACATGCTCTCGCTCGCCGGGATCGAGAAGAAGATCGGCGAATTCGGCAAGCGTGCCCGTGACGGCCAGCTCAAGATCGAGGAGATGCAGGGCGGCACCTTCACGATCTCGAACGGCGGCATCTACGGCTCGCTCCTCTCCACGCCGATCCTCAATGCGCCGCAGTCGGCCATCCTCGGCATGCACCGCATCGAGGAGCGCCCGGTGGCGCGCGGCGGCCAGGTCGTCATCCGCCCCATGATGTATCTGGCGCTCTCCTACGACCACCGCATCATCGACGGCAAGGAAGCCGTGACCTTCCTCGTGCGCGTCAAGGAGAACCTCGAGGATCCGGCGCGCCTCGTCCTCGACCTCTGAGCCCACCCTTCCTTCGTCATGCCCGGCACTGCGGCCGGGCATTCCTCTCCCTCGACCCGTGGCGCACCCGGCCCGACCGGGCGCCCGGATCGCCGGGCCTGAACCGGCGGCGGACCACGCAGCAAGGATAGTCGAGCGATGTCCTACGATCTCGTCGTCATCGGCACCGGCCCCGGCGGCTATGTCTGTGCCATCCGCGCGGCGCAGCTCGGCCTGAAGACGGCCGTCGTCGAAAAGCGCAAGACGCACGGCGGTACCTGCCTGAACGTCGGCTGCATTCCCTCCAAGGCGCTCCTGCACGCCTCGCACATGTTCGAGGAGGCGAGCCACGACTTTGCCAAGATGGGCATCGGCGTCTCGGCGCCGACGCTCGATCTCGCGCGCATGCAGGCCTTCAAGCAGGAGGGCGTCGACGGCAACACCAAGGGCGTCGAGTTCCTGCTGAAGAAGAACAAGATCGACGCCTTCAACGGCACCGGGCGCATTGCCGCGCCGGGCACGGTCGAGGTGAAGGCCGAGGATGGCTCGGTCACAACGCTCGAGACGAAGAATATCGTCATCGCCACGGGCTCGGACGTCGCGCCGCTGCCGGGCGTGACGATCGACGAGAAGGTCGTGGTCTCCTCGACCGGGGCACTCGAACTCGCGCAGGTGCCCGGCAAGCTCCTCGTCGTGGGCGCCGGCGTCATCGGCCTCGAGCTCGGTTCCGTGTGGCGACGCCTCGGCTCGGAGGTCGTCGTCGTCGAGTTCCTCGACCGCATCCTGCCGGGCATGGACGGCGAGGTGGCCAAGCAGTTCCAGCGCATGCTCGCCAAGCAGGGCTTCACCTTCAAGCTCGGCTCCAAGGTCACCAGGGTGGAGCAGGGCAAGAAGGGCGCGACCGTCACCATCGAGCCGGCCGCCGGCGGCGAGGACGAGACGCTCGAGGTCGACGTGGTGCTCGTCGCCATCGGCCGCGTGCCCTACACGAACGGGCTCGGCCTCGCCGAGGCGGGCGTCGAGACGGACAACCGCGGCCGTGTCGTCGTCGACGGCCACTTCCGCACGTCGGTGCCCGGCATTTACGCCATCGGCGACGTCATCGCCGGGCCGATGCTCGCCCACAAGGCCGAGGACGAGGGCGTGGCGGTCGCCGAGATCCTCGCCGGCAAGGCGGGCCACGTGAACTACGACGTCATTCCCGGCGTCGTCTACACCTTCCCGGAGGTCGCCGCCGTCGGCAAGACGGAGGAGGAGCTCAAGGAGGCGGGCATCGCCTACACCGTCGGCAAGTTTCCCTTCACGGCCAACGGCCGCGCCAAGGTCAACCAGCAGGCGGAAGGCTTTGTGAAGGTTATCGCCGATGCCAAGACCGACCGCGTGCTCGGCGTACACATCGTCGGCGCCGAGGCCGGCGAGATGATCCACGAGGCGGCCGTGCTCATGGAATTCGGCGGCTCCTCGGAAGACCTCGCCCGCACCTGCCACGCCCATCCGACGCGCTCGGAGGCGGTGAAGGAGGCGGCGCTCGCCGTCGAGAAGCGCGCCATCCACATGTGAGCGCCGGCCGGCCGGCGGTGCCGCGCATGAACAGGAAGCCCGGGACCTCCATCCCGGGCTTCTGTCGTTCATGCAGGTGCCATGGAACCGCCCTGGAAAGAACGCGATGGGCGGGCAGGATCGGCCGCGCCACGGAACGATGCCGCATGCGCCGCCTGCTGAAGCTCTTCTGGTTCGTCCTCGCCGTCCTCTTTCTCGTCGAAGCCTGGCTGTGGGACAGGCTCGCGCCAGTCATCGCCGCGATCGTCAGGCTCCTGCCCTGGGTCGCCTGGAAGGCGACCGTGGCGGCCGCCGTCGAGCGTCTGCCGCCGCTCGCCGCGGCCGCGCTCTTCGCCGTTCCGGCGGGGCTGCTCCTGCCGGTCAAGTTCCTCGCCCTCTGGCTCTTCGCGCAGGAGCATTGGATCTCGGCGGTGGCACTCCTCGTCCTCGCCAAGATCCTGGGGCTCGGGGTCACGGCCTTCCTCTTCGACCTGTGTCGCGACAAGCTCCTGCTGCTGCCGTGGTTCGCCTGGGTCTACGTCCGGGTTCTTGCCTTGAGGGACTGGGCGCATCGCGAGACCGAGCCCGCGCGCCGCGCCATCCGGGCCGCCGCCGCCGGGATGCGGCGACGCCTCGGTCTCGACGGCCGGCTGCGACGGCGCCTTGTGCTCCTGCGCCTGCGCGCCCGCCGCTTCGGTCGCGCGACGTGAGGCGCAGCCTCCTGCGGCCGCCTCAGGCGCGCGGGTGGGCGGCGTCGTAGGCGGCGAGCAGGCGCGTCGCGTCCACCTTGGTGTAGACCTGTGTCGTCGAGAGCGAGGCGTGGCCCAGGAGCTCCTGGATGGCGCGCAGGTCACCGCCGCGGCCAAGCAGATGCGTGGCGAAGGAATGGCGAAGCGCATGCGGCGTCGCCGTGTCGGGCAGGCCGAGGGCGCCGCGCAGGTGCTGCATGGCGAGCTGGACGATGCGCGGGCTGAGCGCCCCGCCCCTGGCACCGACGAATAGCGGCCCCTCCGCCGGCAGGTGGTAGGGACAGGCGGCGATGTAGTCGGCAATCGCGCGGGCGACCTGCGGCAGCACCGGCACGGTGCGCGTCTTGCCCCCCTTGCCCGTCACCGTCACGCTGTCGGCGCCGCCGACGGGAGCGGCTGCGCGCGTCAGCGACAGGGCCTCGCCGATGCGCAGGCCCGAGCCGTAAAGCAGGGCAAGGACCGCCGCGTCGCGCAACAGGATCCACGGCTCCTTTTCCTCGCCGGCCCGGCTGTCGGGGTTGGCCGCGGCGCGGGCGGCCGCGGCGGTGAGGGGTTTTGGCAGGCCTCGCGCCACCTTGGGGCTGCGCACGGCGGCGAAGGCGGAGGCCGAGGCCTCTCCGCCGCGTTCGAGATGCTTGGCGAAGGAGCGCAGCGCCGCCAGCTGGCGCATGAGGGACCGGCTGCCGATGCCCTCGCGCCGGCGCGCTGCGAGGAAGGCGCGCAGGTTGAGGGGCGTCAGGCAGCGCAGCGCGGCGAGCGTCGGTGGCGCGTCGAGATGGGTGCCGAGGAAGGCGAGGAACTGCCGCAGGTCGCGCGCATAGGCCTCGACCGTCTTCGGCGACAGGCGCCGCTCGGCGGCGAGATGGGCAAGCCAGGCGCCCGCGGCGCGGGCGGTATCGTCGGGCAGGTCTGGCGACATGCGGCGATTGTCCATCCAAGCGGATAACGGCGGGTTAGCGGCGCGCCGCCTTGTGTCCTGACGCGGCGGGGCGAATCGGTGCTATGCCTCGCGCATGAACGAGGTGCCGGCGACAGGAGGGGGGGACGAGGCGGCGGCTGGCGGGCCGCGCATCGCCGACATCCTCGTGCCCGTGGCGCTCGACACGGCCTATTCCTATGCCGTACCGGATGATCTCGATCTCGCCGCGGGCGATGTGGTCGTGGTGCCGTTCGGGCCGCGCGAGACGGTCGGCGTCGTCTGGGCCCTGCGCGAGGGGACGGGGGCCAATCTCAAGCGCGTCGTCGCCCGGTTCGACGTGCCGCCCTTCACGGCGGCGATGCGCCGTTTCCTCGACTGGATCGCCTGGTACACGGTGGCGCCGCGGGGGCTCGCCATGCGGCTCGCGCTGCGCCTGCCGGCGCCCGATCGGGCGGAGGCGGTGCGCATCGGGGTCCGCCTCGCGGGGCCGCCGCCCGAGCGGCTGACGCCGGGCCGCGCACGCGTCATCGCGGCGGCCGAGGGCGGGCTCGTCTTCACCCGCCGCGAGCTTGCCGAGCGGGCGGCCGTCAGCCAGGCGGTCGTCGACGGTCTCGTCGACGCCGGGACCCTCGAGACGATCGCCCTGCCGCCCGAGCCGGTGGCGCCGCCGCCCGATACCGAGCACGCCCGGTCCGCCCTCTCGCCCGCTCAGGAGAGGGCGGCGGCGGCCCTGCGGGCGACGATGCGCGGTGGCGGCTTCTCCGTCACGCTCGTCGAGGGCGTCACGGGCTCAGGCAAGACGGAGGTCTATTTCGAGGCGGTGGCGGAGGCCTTGCGGCAGGGCCGGCAGGCCCTCATCCTCATGCCCGAGATCGCGCTCACGGCCCAATTCCTCGACCGCTTCGCGGCGCGCTTCGGCGTGCGGCCGGCGGAATGGCACTCGGGCGTCCCGGGTCGCCGGCGCGAGCGCATCCATGCAGGCGTTGCATCGGGGGAGGTGAAGGTCGTCGCCGGCGCGCGCTCGGCCCTCTTCCTGCCCTTTCGCGATCCCGGCCTCATCGTCGTCGACGAGGAGCACGAGGGTGCCTACAAGCAGGAGGACGGGGTCCATTATCACGCCCGCGACATGGCGATCGTGCGCGGGCGCATCGAGCGATTCCCCGTCGTCCTCGCCTCGGCAACCCCCTCCATCGAGACGCGCGTCAACGCCGCACGAGGCCGCTATGCGCATCTCCACCTGCCCGAGCGCTTCGGCGGCCGCAGCCTGCCCGACATCGACGCGATCGATCTGAGGCGCGATCCGGCCGAGCCGGGGCGCTGGCTTTCGCCGCCCCTCGTGCGGGCGGTGCGTGAGACGGTGGGCGGCCGCGAGCAGGCGCTCCTCTTCCTCAATCGGCGGGGCTATGCGCCGCTGACGCTGTGCCGCGCCTGCGGCCACCGCTTCCAGTGCCCCAACTGCTCGGCCTGGCTGGTGGAGCACCGGTTCCGTCGGGCGCTCGTGTGCCACCACTGCGGCCATGTGGAGCGGCGGCCGGAGGCCTGTCCGGCCTGCGGCGGGCTCGACGTGCTCGCCGCCTGCGGGCCGGGCGTCGAGCGGCTCGCCGAGGAGGTGGCGGAGCTCTTCCCGGACTGCCGCAGCATCGTCCTGTCGAGCGACTTCCCCGGCGGCACCGAACGGCTCAGGGCGGAGCTCAAGGCCATCGCCGAAGGCGAGGTCGACATCGTCATCGGCACGCAGCTCGTCGCCAAGGGGCACAATTTCCCGCAGCTCACTCTCGTCGGCGTCGTCGACGCCGACGTCGGCCTCGCCAACGGCGATCCGCGTGCGGCCGAGCGCACCTTCCAGCTGCTGCAGCAGGTGACGGGCCGGGCCGGCCGCGGCGAGAAGCCCGGCCGGGCGCTGATCCAGACCTACCAGCCCGAGCATCCGGTGCTGAAGGCCCTGGTCTCTGGCGATGCCGAGCGCTTCTACCGCGAGGAGACGGCTCAGCGCGAGGCGGCGGGTCTGCCGCCCTTCGGCCGGCTCGCCGGCATCGTCGTGGCGGCTGCGGACCGGGCGGAGGCGGAGACCCACGCCCGCGCCCTGGCGCGCGCGGCGGCGGCGCCGCCGGGCATCGACGTTCTCGGCCCCGCCGAGGCGCCGCTTGCGCTGGTGCGGGGGCGCTATCGCTTCCGCCTGCTCGTGCGCGGCACGCGTGACGCGGATCTGCAGGGGTTCCTGCGCAGCTGGATGACGCGCGCGCCGAAGCCCCCCGCGCGCATCCGCGTCACCATCGACGTCGACCCGATGAGCTTCATGTGAGGGCGGCGTAGGCTGCGGCAATCTCGGCGCCGAGACGGGCGTTGTTCTCGACGAGGGCGATGTTGGCCTTGAGACTGCGGCCCTCGGTCGCCACGGCGACGCGGGCGAGGAGGAAGGGCGTCACGTCCTTGCCGGCGATGCCGCGGGCGGCGGCTTCCGCGAGTGCCGCGGTGATGACCGGCTCGATCTCGGGCGCCGGGATCTCGGCGGCCGCCGGAATCGGATTGGCGACGAGCGCCCCCGCCTCGAGGCCGAGGCGCCGCTGCGCCGCCAGGAGGGCGGCGATCTCCCCGGCCGTGTCGAGGCGGGCGGGGGCGGCAAGGCCGCTGTCGCGTGAGTAGAAGGCGGGAAAGGCATCCGTCCCGACGCAGATCACCGGCACGCCGAGCGTCTCCAATGTCTCCAGCGTCAGGCCGAGGTCGAGGATTGCCTTGGCGCCGGCCGAGACGACGGCAACGGGCGTGCGTGCGAGCTCCGTCAGGTCGGCGGAGATGTCGAAGGTGGCCGGGGCGCCCCGGTGCACGCCCCCGATGCCGCCCGTGGCGAAGACGGCGATGCCGGCGAGCGCCGCGATGCGCATCGTCGAGGCGACGGTGGTCGCGGCGTCGCGGCGCGTCGCGAGCGCGAGGGGCAGTTCGCGCGTGCTCGCCTTCATCACGTTCTTCGCCGTGGCGAGCCGCTCGAGATCGGCGTCGCCGAGGCCCACCTTCAGGCGGCCGCCGAGGACGGCGATGGTTGCGGGTACGGCGCCCTTCTCGCGGATGATGGCCTCGACCCGGCGCGCGGTGTCGAGATTGGCGGGATAGGCCATGCCGTGGGCGATGATCGTCGATTCGAGTGCGACGAGGGGGCGGCCGGAGGCGCGTGCCTCGGCGACCTCGGGGGAGAAGTCGAGCGGCAGGTCGGTCATCGGATGTCCATGGGCTTCGCAGGGAGGGGCGACGCGGGGGCAAGGCCGCTGTCGGGAGCAAGGTGCGCGGACGGGGCGGGCCGCCCCTCCGCGCCGTCCGTTCCAATGGCGGCAGCGAGGGCGGCCGCATCGAGCGCCGCATCCGAATCGACGCTCGCCACCGCCCGGGCCGCTGCCGCCTGGCCGGCGCGCGCCGCGG
Organism: Chelatococcus albus; assembly: GCF_030067675.1. GTDB lineage: Bacteria > Pseudomonadota > Alphaproteobacteria > Rhizobiales > Beijerinckiaceae > Chelatococcus_A > Chelatococcus_A albus. The sequence goes on from NZ_JASJEV010000002.1 coordinate 50,536, forward strand.
TCGCGAGGTCGTGGCCGGCGAGGAGCGCCCACAACATGCCGGCAAGGGCCGCGTCGCCGCCGCCCGTGACGTCGACGGCCGCCGTGGCCGCCGCAGGAACGATCACAGGCCGGGCGGGTGCATCCGCCGACGACACGAGGACGCCCCTCTGCCCCAGACCGACGGCGACATGGGCGACGCCGCGGGCATGGAGTGTGGCGGTGGCCTCGGTGAGAGCGCCGTCGTCTGCGACCTCCCGCCCGGCGAGGGCAGCGAGTTCGTCGCGGTTCGGCGTCACGAGGAAGACGGGAAGGCGCGCGGCGAGGAGCGGGCGCAGGCGCTCTGCCTTGGGCACGGAGACGGGCTCGAGCACGAGCCGCACGCCCTCGGCCGCGGTCGTCTCGCAGAGGGCGAGGAGGGTGTCCTGCGGCAGGTTGGCATCGGCGACGACGAGTGCTGCCTGCGCCAGCGCGCCGGCCCGCGCGCGGACGCGCTCCGGGGTGAGCTCCGCCATGATGTCCATGGCGGAGACGGCGACGACGAGGTCGCCCTCGGGTCCGAGGACGGCCGTGTAGAGGCCCGTCGGCCGCGGCAGGCGCAGGACGAGCGACAGGTCGACGCCGGCCGTGGCGGTCTCGCGCATGATGCGGTCGCCGCTCTCGTCCTCGCCCACGGCGGCGAAGAGGCGGACCGGCACGCCGAGCCGGGCGAGGTTCGCGGCGATGTTGCGGGCGACGCCCCCGGGCGTGCTCGTGATCGCGCCCGGATTGGAGGTGGCGGCGAGGGCAGGCGCGGAGGTCCGGCATTTGATGTCGAGATTGGCACCGCCGACGACCACGACCGCGCCCGGCGAGCGGAGGACATAGCCGCGTCCGGCGATGAAACCCTTCTTCATCAGGGCGGAAATGTGCACCGCGACCGCGGCGCGGGTGCTGCCGATGCGCCGCGCCACCGCCGCCGCATCGAGCAGCGGATCGGCCCGCAGGGCGTCGAGGACCTGGCATTCACGATCGGTCAATGCAGTCGACATGGAAGATATAAATATCACTTCACATCAATAAAGAAACCGTCGCCCGGGAGCCGAAGAGGCAGCGCGCAGCGTCTTTGCCGGAGCCACGACGGTTCCGCGGGCGGACATGCTGCGGGGAGCGGCCCGAGATGGCGCGGAATAAGCACCGACGTGCCGTTGCACGCCCCGCAACCATGTGTTAGTGCACCCGCGCCTTCCGGGCGGAACTCAGGCTCCGCCCGCGCACTATCACAGTCCGCGCAAAGGGTCGGGGCGCCACCGAGACATCGGTGACGAGTGCCGGTCCTTGAAGAGAGAGAAAACCGGTGGCCCAAGGCGGTTCGATCGTTTCCGGCGTCGCGGGACGCTATGCCTCGGCTCTGTTCGAGCTCGCCGAGGAATCGAATGCGGTCGATGCGGTCGAGACCGATCTCGACCGGTTCGACGCGCTCGTCGCCGAGAGCGCTGACCTGCAGCGCCTGGTGAGGAGCCCGGTGTTCACGGCCGAGGAACAGGCGCGCGCGCTCGGCGCCGTGCTCGACAGGGCCGGCATCGGCGGGCTCGCCGCCAATTTCCTGCGCCTCGTCGCCGCCAAGCGCCGCCTTTTCGCCGTGCGCGAGATGGTCAGGGCCTACAAGCTCCTCGTCGCCGACAAGAAGGGCATCACGCATGCCCAGGTGACGCTGGCCGAGGAGCCTTCCCAGAAGATTCTCGACGACATCAAGGCGGCGCTCAGGGGCGTGGCCGGGGGTGAGGTGTCCGTCGACGTCAAGATCGATCCCGCCATCATCGGCGGTCTCGTCGTCAAGCTCGGCAGCCGCATGGTCGATGCCAGCTTGCGCTCCAAACTCAATTCGATCCGTCTCGCGATGAAAGAGGTCGGCTGATGGACATCCGCGCCGCGGAGATTTCCGCAATCCTCAAGGAGCAGATCAAGAACTTCGGCTCCGAGGCCGAGGTCACCGAGGTCGGCCAGGTGCTGTCGGTCGGCGACGGCATCGCCCGCTGCTTCGGGCTCGACAATGTCCAGGCCGGTGAGATGGTCGAGTTCGAGTCCGGCGTCCGCGGCATGGCGCTGAACCTCGAGAGCGACAACGTCGGCGTCGTCATCTTCGGCTCCGACCGTGACATCGCCGAAGGCCAGACGGTGAAGCGCACGGGCGCCATCGTCGACGTGCCTGTCGGCAAGGGCCTGCTCGGGCGCGTTGTCGACGCGCTCGGCAATCCGATCGACGGCAAGGGGCCGATCGAGGCCACCGAGCGCCGCCGCGTCGACGTGAAGGCGCCGGGCATCATTCCGCGCAAGTCGGTGCACGAGCCCATGGCCACGGGCCTGAAGGCGGTCGACGCCCTCATTCCGATCGGCCGCGGCCAGCGCGAGCTCATCATCGGCGACCGTCAGACCGGCAAGACCGCGATCGCGCTCGACACCATCCTCAACCAGAAGCCGCTGAACCAGAGCGGCGACGAGAGCCAGAAGCTCTACTGCGTCTACGTCGCCGTCGGCCAGAAGCGCTCCACCGTCGCCCAGTTCGTGAAGGTGCTCGAGGAGAACGGCGCGCTCGAATATTCGATCATCGTCGCGGCGACCGCCTCCGATCCCGCGCCGATGCAGTTCCTGGCGCCCTTCGCCGGCTGCGCCATGGGCGAGTTCTTCCGCGACAACGGCATGCATGCCGTGATCATCTACGACGACCTGTCGAAGCAGGCCGTCGCCTACCGCCAGATGTCGCTCCTCCTGCGCCGTCCGCCGGGCCGCGAAGCCTATCCGGGTGACGTCTTCTACCTGCATTCGCGCCTGCTCGAGCGCGCCGCCAAGATGAACGAGGACAACAAGGCGGGGTCGCTCACCGCGTTGCCGGTCATCGAGACGCAGGCCAATGACGTGTCGGCCTACATCCCGACGAACGTCATCTCGATCACCGACGGCCAGATCTTCCTCGAGACGGACCTGTTCTACCAGGGCATCCGTCCGGCCGTGAACGTCGGCCTGTCGGTGTCGCGCGTCGGCTCCTCGGCGCAGACCAAGGCGATGAAGAAGGTCGCCGGCAAGATCAAGGGCGAGCTGGCGCAGTACCGCGAGATGGCGGCCTTCGCGCAGTTCGGCTCCGACCTCGACGCGACGACCCAGCGCCTGCTCAACCGCGGCGCCCGCCTGACCGAACTCCTGAAGCAGCCGCAGTTCGCGCCGCTGAAGATGGAGGAGCAGGTCTGCGTGATCTATGCCGGCGTCAACGGCTATCTCGATCCGCTGCCGGTCCACCGCGTGCGCGACTTCGAGGAGGGCCTCCTGCACGTCCTGCGGGCGAAGCACGCCGACATCCTGGATGCCATCCGCACCTCCCGGGATCTGTCGGACGACACGGCCGCCAAGCTGAAGAGCGCGGTCGAGGCTTTCGCCAAGACCTTCGGCTGATTGGCCAGGACCGCGGAGAGATAGGCGCCCGTCATGCCGAGCTTGAAGGATCTGCGCAACCGCATCGCCTCGGTGAAGGCGACGCAGAAGATCACCAAGGCCATGCAGATGGTCGCGGCGGCCAAGCTCCGCCGCGCCCAGAGTGCGGCCGAGGCGGCGCGTCCCTACGCCGAACGCATGGGCAGCGTGCTGGCGAATCTCGCCAGCCGCCTGACCACGACCGAAGGGGCCCCGCGGCTCCTGATCGGCACCGGCAAGGACGATGTGCACCTGCTCCTCGTCTGCACGGGCGAGCGCGGCCTGTGCGGCGCCTTCAACTCGGCCATCGTGCGCATGGCGCGCGAGCGGGCGCTCGCGCTCAAGGCGCAGGGCAAGACGGTGAAGTTCTTCTGCGTCGGCAAGAAGGGCTACGAGGCGCTGCGGCGGCAGTTCGAGAAGGACATCGTCGACTATGTCGAGCTGCGCTCCGTGCGCCAGCTCGGCTTCGACCACGCCGAGGCCATCGCCAAGAAGCTTCTCAGGCTGTTCAACGAGGGCGGCTTCGACGTCGCCACCCTCTACTACTCGCATTTCAGGTCGGTGATCGCGCAGGTGCCGACGGCCCAGCAGCTCATTCCCGCTCAGGTCGGCGAGGGTGCCGGCGCGGCGGGCGCGGAGGCGGTCTACGACTATGAGCCGGGCGAGGAGGAGATCCTGGAGGCGCTCCTGCCGCGCAACATCGCCGTGCAGATCTTCCGCGCGCTCCTCGAGAACAACGCCTCGTTCTATGGCGCGCAGATGTCCGCGATGGACAACGCCACGCGCAACGCTGGCGAGATGATCAGGAAGCAGACGCTGAAATACAACCGCACGCGTCAGGCGATGATCACCAAGGAACTCATCGAAATCATCTCGGGCGCCGAGGCTCTCTGAAGCCGCGCTCTGACCGCATCGAGAGGGTACGACAATGGCGAACAAGGCGAGCGACAAGACGGTCGGGCGCATCACCCAGGTCATCGGCGCCGTCGTGGACGTGCAGTTCGACGGCCACCTGCCGGAGATCCTGAACGCCCTGGAGACCACCAATCAGGGCAACCGCCTCGTCCTCGAGGTAGCGCAGCAGCTTGGCGAGAACACCGTCCGCTGCATCGCCATGGACACCTCCGAGGGCCTCGTGCGCGGCCAGCCGGTCAAGGACACGGGCGCGCCGATCGCCGTGCCGGTCGGCGCCGGCACCCTCGGCCGCATCATGAACGTCATCGGCGAGCCGGTGGACGAGGCGGGACCGGTGGAGGCGGAAGCGCGGCGCGCCATCCATCAGCCGGCGCCGAGCTATGCCGAGCAGTCGACCGAGGCGCAGATCCTCGTCACCGGCATCAAGGTCGTCGACCTCCTCGCCCCCTACGCCCGCGGCGGCAAGATCGGCCTCTTCGGCGGCGCCGGCGTCGGCAAGACCGTGCTCATCATGGAGCTCATCAACAACGTCGCCAAGGCGCACGGCGGCTACTCCGTCTTCGCCGGCGTCGGTGAGCGTACGCGCGAGGGCAACGACCTCTACCACGAGATGATCGAGTCGGGCGTGAACAAGCTCGGCGGCGGCGAGGGCTCGAAATGCGCGCTCGTCTACGGCCAGATGAACGAGCCGCCGGGCGCCCGCGCCCGCGTCGCGCTCTCCGGCCTCACGGTCGCGGAGCACTTCCGCGACCAGGGCCAGGACGTGCTGTTCTTCGTCGACAACATCTTCCGCTTCACGCAGGCGGGTTCGGAGGTGTCGGCGCTCCTCGGCCGTATCCCCTCGGCCGTGGGCTACCAGCCGACGCTCGCCACCGATATGGGCGCCCTGCAGGAGCGCATCACCACGACGACGAAGGGCTCGATCACCTCGGTGCAGGCGATCTACGTGCCGGCCGACGACCTGACCGACCCGGCGCCGGCGACCTCCTTCGCCCACCTCGACGCCACGACCGTGCTGTCGCGCTCCATCGCCGAGAAGGGCATCTACCCGGCCGTCGATCCGCTCGACTCGACGTCGCGCATGCTGTCGCCGCAGATCGTGGGCGAGGAGCACTATGCGGTCGCCCGCCAGGTGCAGCAGATCCTGCAGCGCTACAAGGCGCTCCAGGACATCATCGCCATCCTCGGCATGGACGAGCTCTCGGAGGAGGACAAGCTGACGGTGGCGCGCGCCCGCAAGATCGAACGCTTCCTGTCGCAGCCGTTCCACGTCGCTGAAGTCTTCACCGGCTCGCCGGGCAAGCTCGTGTCGCTCGAGGACACGATCAAGGGCTTCAAGGGCCTGTGCGAGGGCAAGTACGACCACCTGCCGGAGGCGGCCTTCTACATGGTCGGCACCATCGAAGAGGCGGTGGAGAAGGGCAAGAGGCTCGCCGCCGAGGCTGCGTAATCACGCTCCGCCGCCCGGGAGGCGCCCGCAGGGCTCCTTCCGGGACCTGGAATGGACTGAGGACAACAAGCGATGGCGATCTTCCACTTCGAGCTCGTTTCGCCCGAGCGGCTGCTCTTCGCCGGCGAGGTCGAGAGCGTGATCGTGCCGTCCGTCGAGGGTGAGATGACGGTCACGGCCCAGCATGCGCCGGTCATGGCCGTGCTGAAGCCGGGCGTCGTCACCGTGTCCGAGGGCAAGGGCGCGCCGCGGCGGCTCTTCGTGCGCGGGGGCTTCGCCGATGTGCGGCCCGAGGGGCTGACGATCCTCGCCGAACACGCGATTCCCCTGGAGGAGCTTGACGCCGAGGCGCTCGCCCAGCTCGTCAAGGACGCCCAGGAGGATTTTGACGACGCCGCGACCGACGAGGCGAAGCGTGACGCGGCGGAGAAGCTCAGCCAGCTCAAGGAGCTGCGGGACGCTCTCGTGCACTGACAGCGTCATGCTCCGGTCATCTTGGAAGGGTCGCTTCGGCGGCCCTTCTTTTTTCGGGAGCCCTCATGCCGAAGCGCGTTCATCGCCGTGCCGTCGGCATTCTGACGGTTCTCGGCGTTCTCGCAGGGTTGGGGGCTCTGCCCCTGGCCGTGGCGTCACCGACGATGGCGGGCCTCGGCACGGCGCCGCCGTGGCCGGTGGTGCTCGGCGCCGCGGTGCTCCAGTCAGCGGTGCTGTTCGCCGTCGCCGCGCATCTCGGCCTTGCTGCGGCGGTGCGCACGGGCCTGCCCGGAGCGCCCCTGCTCACGGCCTGGCTCGCCCGCGCACCGATCCCCCTTGCCGCCGCAAGGCTCGGCCACAGTGCCGCCGTCGGGGTCGCAGCCGGCGTCGCGGCGGTTGCGGCGGACGGCGCCCTGTTTCGCCCACAGCTCCCGGCAGCGCTGATCGCCGCGGACGACGTCGCGCTGTGGAGGCGGCTCCTCGCCGGTGTCCTCTACGGCGGGATCGGCGAGGAGATCCTCATGCGCCTCTTTCTCGTCTCGGCGCTTGCCTTCCTGATCAGCCGCGCCAGGCGCGGCGGCGTGCGGGCCGGGCGCGGGGCCGTCGCCGTGGCCGTGGGGCTCGCCGCCCTCGCCTTCGGCGTCGGCCATCTGCCGGCGACGGCGGCCGTTGCGCCGCTCACGGAGGCGGTGGTGGCGCGGGCGCTCGTGCTCAACGGTCTGGTCGGCGTCGTCTGCGGGGTCCTCTACGTGCGGCGGGGCGTGGAAGCCGCCATGGCCGCCCATGCAGCGGCCCATCTGCCGTTGCAGCTCGCGCCGCTGCTTTTCAGGCTCTGACGGCCCTTCGAGCCCGAAAGGAGAAGGGCCGCACTTGCGGCCCCTCCCCGTTTCGTTGCGTCCGGCATGCGATCAGTCTCAGGCGGCGCGCGCGGTCGCGCCCGCGGCCTCGAGCGCCACGGCGGCGGACTGGATGATGGCGGCGAAGCGCACGGCGGTCTGCACCGTCGAGGCCGGGACACCCGCCTCCTTCAGCACCTTCTCGTGCGCGTCGATGCACATGCCGCAGCCGTTGATGGCGGACACGGCGAGCGACCACAGCTCGAAGTCCACCTTTTCGACCCCCGGATTGGCGATGACGTTCATGCGCAGCTTCGCCGGCAGGGTGCCGTACTCCTTGTTCGAGGCGAGATGCACGAAGCGATAGTAGACGTTGTTCATCGCCATGATCGACGCGGCGGCGCGCGCAGCGTCGAGAGCGGCAGGGTTCAGATGCGGCCTTGCTTCGGCCTCGCAGGCGGCCATGACGTCGGCGTTGCGCGTGGCGATGCCGCAGGCCAGGAACAGGCCGTATTTCTGTTGCACCGGCAGCGTCTCGTCCTGCGCCATGGACGACAGGTTGAGGCGCACGTCCTTGGCGAAGTCCGGGATCTTGGCTTTCAGGCTATCGAATGACATGGGCGCTCCACATGGGCGGTCCCGATCCGGGCGGCGTTCCCGATGCTCTTGCTCGAACCGGGCGGGCTCGCCCGCCCGGCTCCCCTTCAGGGACCGCGGCTCAGGCCGCCTTCAGCGTGGCGCCGCCGATCTCGCGGTTGCAGGGGCAGAGCTCGTCGGTCTGCAGCGCGTCGAGCACACGCAGCGTGTCCTTCGGGTTGCGGCCGACGTTGAGATTGGTGGCATAGACGTGCTGGATCGTGTTGTCCGGGTCGACAACGAAGGTATAGCGGTAGGCGACACCGTCGGGCGAGCGCACGCCGAGGCCGTCGACGAGCGATCCGTTCGTGTCGGCGAAGGACCAGATCGGCAGCTTGTCGAGGTCGGGATGGGCGCGCCGCCAGGCAAGCTTGACGAACTCGTTGTCGGTTGAGCCGCCGAGCACCACAGCGTCGCGGTCGGCGAACTCGCCGGCGAGCCGCGCGAATTCGGCGATCTCCGTCGGGCAGACGAAGGTGAAATCCTTCGGGTAGAAGAAGATGATCTTCCACTTGCCGGGGAAACTCGTCTCCGTCAGCGTCTCGAAGGCGCTCGCGCCATTCTCCTCGTGGTTGTTGAAGCCCGGCTTCACGCCGGTGACGCTGAACTGCGGGAGCTTCTCTCCGATTCCGAGCATTGTCGTCTCCAGGTCATGCCCGCAGGCCGACGCCGCGCGCGAGCGCGGGCGGGAGCCCTGCGAAAAGTCGTGCCGAAAGCGCCACCGCGGGAGGGGGGCGGCGCGGCTGCCATGTTGCAGCGCAGCGCGACCTTAGCAATGAAAAATCGGGAAGAAAGTGCCCGTGCGGCATGGCGCCCGGCAAAGCCCGGCGCGCGCGGCATGGCCGGGGCCTTGCGCACACGGCACCGTCATGCCCCGACGCCGGGGCGGGCGAGTGCCACGAGCTGCGCCAGGGCCTCCTCGGCCCGTTCCGCCGGCACGAAGAGATGATCGTGGTAGAAGGCCGAGACCGGATTGACGCCGATGCCGGCCGCCGCGAGCACCCGCGTCACGGCGGCGAGGAAGCCGACCGCCGCGAGCGAGGAATGGACCTCGAGGGTGATGAGCCGGCAGGGGAAGGCGCGGTCGATGCCCGTGGCCTCGGCCACCGCCTCCGGCAGGATGGCAGTGACGCCCTCCGCCTCGCGAAAGGTCATGATCGCGGCGGCGGCCGCCTGCGGCGGCAGCGTCGCGGCCGTCGCGAAGACGTAGCGCTCCGGCTGCAGCCTCGGTGTCATCGCGCGCAGCAGCCGGGCAAGATCAGTCTCGCCCGGCGGCATGGCGGGAGGCGACGCGGCTGTCTCGCTCATGCCTACTCGCCCATGGCGATGAGGCTGGCGTTGCCGCCCGCCGCCGCCGTGTTGATCGTCACCGTCTGCTCGATGGCGAAGCGCAGGAGGTAGTGCGGTCCGCCGGCCTTCGGCCCCGTGCCCGAGAGGCCGTGACCGCCGAAGGGCTGGGTGCCGACCACGGCGCCGATGATGTTGCGGTTGACATAGACGTTGCCCACGGCAAGGCGCCGGACGATGTGTTCCACCGTGTCGTCGATGCGCGAGTGGACGCCAAGGGTCAGGCCGTAGCCGGTGGCGTCAATGGCGTCGATGAGCTTGTCGAGCTCGGCGGCCTTGTAGCGCACCACGTGCAGGATCGGTCCGAAGACCTCCTCCTTCAGCTCGGCAGGATCGGCAAGCTCGAAGACATGGGGCGCCACATAGGTGCCCTCGGCGGGCGCCGCACCGGCATGGTGCACGCGGCTCGCCTTCTTCATGGCTGCGACATGGGCGTCGAGCCGCTGCTTCGCCTCCGCGTCGATCACGGGGCCGATATGGGTAGCGGGATCGCAGGGATCGCCGATCTTCAGTTCCTTTGCCGCCCCGACGACCATCTCGATCATGCGGTCGGCCACGTCCTCCTGCAGACAGAGCAGGCGCAGCGCCGAACAGCGCTGGCCGGCCGAGCGGAAGGCGGAGGTGACGACGTCGTCGGCCACCTGCTCGGGCAGGGCGGTGGCGTCGACGATCATGGCGTTGATGCCGCCCGTCTCGGCGATGAGGGGGACGATGGGGCCGTCCTTGGCGGCGAGGGCGCGGTTGATGAGGCGGGCGACCTCGGTCGACCCCGTGAAGACGACGCCGGCCACGGCCCGGTGCGCGACGAGGCGCGCGCCGACCGACCCGTCGCCGGGCACGAACTGCAGGACGCCCGCGGGCACGCCCGCTTCGTGCAGGAGCCTCACGGCCTCGAAGGCGACGAGGGGCGTCTGCTCGGCTGGCTTCGCCACGACGCTGTTGCCGGCGACGAGGGCCGCCGTCACCTGGCCGAGGAAGATGGCGAGCGGGAAGTTCCACGGGGAGATGGCGACAAAGACCCCGCGCCCGCGGGCGGCGAGGCGGTTGTCCTCGCCGGTCGGCCCCGGCATCGCCATGTCGGCGAAGAGGCGCTCGCCCTCTGCCGCGTAGTAGCGGCAGAAGTCCACCGCCTCGCGCAGCTCGGCGAGCGAATCATCGAGCGTCTTGCCGGCCTCGCGTTGCAGCAGGGCGAGGAAGCGCCCGCGGCGGGCTTCGAGAAGGTCAGCGGCCTTGCGCAGCGCCGCGGCACGGACAGCGACGGGCGTCGCGTCCCAGCGCCGGAAGGCCGCGGCCGCCGCTGCCATGGCGCGGTCCGCCGTCTCGGGCGTCGCCTCGGCGACGCGGCCGACGACCGTGCGGCCGTCGCTCGGGCTCACCACGTCGCGTTCCGTGCCGGCGGCAGGGCGGCCGTCGACGAGCGGCGTCGCCGCCACGGTGGTGGTCGCCTCGGCAATCTCTGCGAGAAAGCCGCCGAGCGCGGCCTCGTGGCCGAACTCGACGCCTGCCGAATTGCGGCGCGCGGCGCCGTAGAGGTCCTTCGGCAGGGGCAGGCGCGGATGGCGGGCCTCGTCGGGCGAGCCGATGATCGCCGCCGGACGTCTGAGGATGGCCTCGACCGGCACGTCGGGGTCGGCGGCGACCGAGACGAAGGAGGAATTGGCGCCGTTCTCGAGCAGCCGGCGCACGAGATAGGCGAGCAGGTCGCGATGGCCGCCCACGGGCGCATAGGTGCGGCAGGCCGTGCCCGGCACATCCTCGAGGAGCTTGCCGTAGACCGCTTCCCCCATGCCGTGCAGGCGCTGGAACTCGAAGCCGTCAACCATGGCGCCCGCACCGCCGGCGCCACCCGGCCCGGTCCGCCGTCCGGCGCGCTCGACGATGCCGGCGACGGTCAGGGCATTATGCGTGGCGAACTGCGGAAAGATGCGGGGGCGCAAGCCGAGCAGCCGCTCGGCGCAGGCCATGTAGTTCAGGTCCGTCATTGCCTTGCGGGTGAAGACGGGATAGTCGGCGAGGCCCCGCTCCTGGGCGCGCTTGATCTCGGTGTCCCAGTAGGCGCCCTTGACGAGGCGAACCATGAAGCGGCGATCGTGCGCTTCGGCGAGCTCCGCGATCCAGTCGATGACGGCCCGCGCCCGCTTCTGGTAGGCTTGGATGGCGAGGCCGAAGCCGTCCCAGCCGGCAAGCGTGGGATCGGCCACGACGGCGGCGATGACGGCGAGCGACAGCTCAAGCCGGTCGGCCTCCTCGGCATCGACGGTGAAATTGAGGTCATAGGACTTCGCCTGGCGGGCGAGATCGATGACGACGGGCACGAGCTCCTTCATCACGCGCTCGCGGCTCACCGCCTCGTAGCGCGGATGCAGCGCCGAGAGCTTGACGGAGATGCCCGGCCTGTCCGGCAGCGGCGCATTGCCGGCGGCGCGGCCGATGGCGTCGATGGCGGCGGCGTAGGACGCGCGGTAGCGGTCCGCGTCCTCCTGCGTGCGGGCGCCCTCGCCCAGCATGTCGAAGGAATAGCGGTAGAGGCGGCCCGAGCCCGAGCGTGCGCGGGCGAGCGCCTCCTCGATGGTCTGCCCGAGGACGAAGTGGTTGCCCAGCACGCGCATGGCCTGGCGGGTCGCCGTGCGTACGGCGGGCAGACCGATGCGCTTGGCGAGCGCGCCCAGGATGCCCTCCGGCGTCTCGCCCGGCTGGATGATGCGGGCGGTGACGCCGAGCGCCCAGGCGGAAGCAGACACGAGAAAGGCATCCGACTTCGCCTCGTGATGGGCGAAGTCGCCCTGGCCCAGCTTGTCCTCGATGAGGCGGTCGGCGGTGGTGGCGTCGGGCACGCGCAGCAGGGCCTCCGCCAGCACCATGAGGGCGAGGCCCTCCTTGGTGGACAGCGAATATTCCCGCAACAGCTCCTCGACGCCGCCGAGGCCGCCCGCCTTGCCGCGGATCGCCTCGATCAGCCTGCGCGCCAGCCCATCGACGTTGGCCTCGCGCTCCGGTGGCAGGGCAGCGCCGGCGAGCAGCTCGCGCGCAATTTCCGCATCGTCCTGCGCGTAAGGAGCTGAAAAGGGCAAGACTCTCTGCGGAGCTGGGGCAAGGGTACGGGTGGCTTGCGGCATCGGGCGCTTCCTCGCGGGCGTTCGTCGGGCATGTCCAGGAGATGTCCGCAGGATAGAGCGAGCTGCGCCGTGTTTCGATGGATGTTTTGTTGGTTTCTCCGTATCATTCTCTATGAAATCGACATCTTGTAGTGATAACGCCATGCTCGACCGCACCGATCGGCGCATCCTCATGATCCTGCAGGAGGATGGCCGCATCGCGACGATCGACCTCGCCGAGCGCATCGGCTTGTCGCCCACGGCGACGAGCGAGCGGCTGAAACGGCTCACGCGCGAGGGCTACGTCACCGGCTACGGGGCGCGGCTCGACCCCCACAAGCTTGGCCTCGGCCTCATGGTCTTCGTCGAGGTGTCGCTCGACAAGACGACGCCCGACATCTTCGAGCGCTTCGCCGCGGCGGTGCGGCGGGCGCCGGAGGTGCTCGAATGCCACATGGTCGCCGGCGGCTTCGACTATCTCGTCAAGACGCGCGTCGCCGACATGGCCGCCTACCGCCGCTTCCTGGGCGAGGTGTTGCTGGCGCTGCCAGGTGTCACCGAGACGCGCACCTACGCCGTGATGGAGGAGGTGAAGAGGGACGGGCCGCTGCCGGTGTGAGCCGGCGCCTCGCGTCCCGTCTCGCCCGCGCCGCCGGCCCGCGTCATTCGCGCACGCGGCGCGCCAGTTCGCCCGGCGTGAGGCCGAGCGCGCGCCGCATCATGGCGCCGAAGGCGCTGCGGCTCGCATAGCCGAGCGCCCGGGCCACGCGCGCCAGTGGCTCGCCGGCGGTGAGGCGCTCCACCGCCGCAAGGCGCACCTGCTCGCGGAAGGCAACGAAGCTCATGCCGGTCTCGCGGCGGAAGAGGCGGGCGAGCGTGCGCGGCGAGGCGCCGAGCCTCACCGCCCAATCCTCCAGCCGATCGGTCCGGCCCGGATCGACGATGAGCTCGCGGGCGAGCGCCACGAGCCGCGCATCGCGCGGCATCGGAATGCGCAGGGGCGAGCGTTCCGCACGGGCGATTTCGCCGAGGATGAGCGCTGCAAGATGCCCGCCGCGGCCGGCCGGATCATAGTCGGCCGGTTCCTCGGTCGCGGCGAGGATCAACTCGCGAAGGAGCGGGCCGACGGAGATGATGGTGCAGTCCGCCGGCAGGCCGGGATGGGCGCCCTCCTCGATATAGAGCGTGCGCATGGCGAGCGGGCCGCGGATGTCCACCGCGTGCACCGTGCCCGCTGGCAGCCACACGGCGCGCCCCGGCGGCACGATCCAGGCGCTGGTGTCGGTCGTGACGCGCATGACGCCGCTGATCGCGTGCAGGAGCTGGGCGCGGCCATGGCTGTGGGGCGCGATGTGGTGGTCTGCCGGGAAGGGCTTGGCCACCGCCGCCACCGGGAGCGCGGTGGCGTGATGGTCCGCCGGATCAGCCCAGCGTTGCACGGCGCCTGCCTCCTGTCCGAAATCCGACAACAAATGACAGGACGGCGAGGATCGGTCGAGCCTAGCATCTGCCCCGTCGCGGCGCGGATGTGTCGCACGCCAACAGGCCTGAGGTCCGCCGTGAACAGCCCGCGCCCCATGGTCGGCTTCATCAACGTCGCCCACTTCATCGACCATTTCGTGCTGCTGATCTTTCCCACGGCCGTGCTCGCCATGGGGTCGGAGCTCGGCGGCGACTACGGCGCGCGGCTCGCGCTCGCCACGGGCAGCTTCCTCGCCTTCGGCGTCCTGTCGCTGCCGGCCGGATGGCTCGGCGACCGGTGGAGCCGCCGCCACATGCTCGCCGTCTTCTTCCTGGGCACGGGGCTTGCCTGCATCGCGACGGGGCTCGCGCAGTCGCTCGCAGCGCTCGCCGCGGGCCTGACGATGATCGGCGTTTTCGCCGCCATCTACCACCCGGTGGGCACGGCCATGCTGGTGGCCGCCACCGGCGCGAGCGGCCGCGCCATGGGGCTCAACGGTGTCTTCGGCAATCTCGGCGTGGCCTTCGCCGCGATGGTGACCGGCCTCCTGGCGCAGCTCTGGGGCTGGCGCGCGGCCTTCGTCGTGCCGGGCGTCGTCTCGCTCCTCGTCGGCCTCGCGTATCTCGTCTCGGTGCCCGCGGGAAGCGGCGAGGTACCGGTCGCCGCGCACAAGGCGCGGGCCCCCGCGCGCGGTGACGGTCTGCTGATCGCGCTTGCGCTCGCCGTGACGGTGGCGGCCGGGGGCCTCACCTTCAACGGCGCCGTCATCGCCGTGCCGAAGCTCGTCGACGAGCGCCTGCCCGCGCTCGCGCCCCAAGCGGCCGCGGTCGGCGCCGTGGCTACCGCCATCTATCTCGCGGGCGCCCTGACGCAGCTCGTCGTCGGGCGGCTCGTGGAACGGGTAAACCTCGGGGCGATCTTCGTGGCGCTCGGGGTGATGCAGGCGCTTGGCCTTCTCGGCATCGCCGTCCTGCCGGGCGCCGCGGGCCTCGCCATGGCGGCCCTCGTGCTCGCCGCCGTCTACGGTCAGGTGGTGGTCAACGACATGATCATCGCCCGCGCCGTGCCGGACGCCTGGCGAGCCCGCGCCTACGCGGTGCGCTATGTGCTCGGCTTCACGTCCTCGACGCTCGCGCTGCCGCTCATCGCCTGGCTGCACACGCCAGAGCGCGGCCTCGGCCCCGTCTTCGCCGTGCTCGCCCTGTTCGGCGCCGCGGTTGCGGCGGCGGCCTGCCTCTACCTGGGCGCAACCCGCAGGACAGCCCTCGTCCGGCCGGCTGAATGACCATGCGCCGGCTCGCGGTGGCACGACCTTCCCCGTGGTTCGGATGTCGTACAACGTCGGGGCCCGTGGTCACTTTTTCGGCATGATGCCCGTCGTCCGGGCGGGCGAGGGGGCGATCGCGCTTGACAGGTTGCGGAGCGAACGCAGGATCGGCGCGGATCCCCTTGCGGCATGGGCCTTGCGTGCGACGCCGATCGGGGGATGCCCACAGCCGGGATGCGGCTGGGCTTCGCACTCGAACCTCGGAGTTTTGCGCGATGATCACCGTCAGCACCAGCCGCCTGGCCACCAGGTCGCGCAGCGGCGGTGGCGGCCGACGAGCGCTCGTCGCCGTGCTCGCGGCGTTCGTCGGTCTCGTCACCCTGCCGGCTCTGGCGCAGACGCCGGTTCGCTTCACGCTCGACTGGCGCTTCGAGGGGCCGGCGGCGCCCTTCCTCGTCGCCGTCGACAGGGGCTATTTCAAGGACGAGGGGCTGGACGTCACCATCGACACGGGCAACGGCTCGCGCGAGGCCATCCCGCGCGTCGCCTCCGGCACCTATGACATGGGCTTCGGCGATGTGAACTCGCTCGTGCGCTTCCGCGACGAGAACCCGGGCGTGGACGTCAAGGCGGTGATGATGGTCTACGACCGCCCGCCCTTCGCCATCGTCGGCCGCAAGAGCCGCGGCATCACCAACGACGTCGCGAGCCTGCAGGGCAAGAAATTCGGCGCGCCGACGGCGGATGCCGCCTTCGCCCAATGGCCCATCTTCAAGGCGGTCAACAACATCGACGACAGGTCGATGAAGTTCGAGAACGTGGGCTTTCCCGTGCGCGAGCCCATGCTGGCCTCCGGCGAGGTGGACGCCATCTTCGGCTTCGCCATGTCCTCCTACATCAACCTCAAGTCACGCGGCGTGGCGGTGGACGATATCGTCATGCTGCTCATGGGCGACTACGGGGTCGAGCTCTACGGCAACGTCATCATGGTCTCGCCGAAGTTCCTCGCCGAGAAGCCGGAGGCGGTGAAGGGCTTCCTGCGCGCCCTGGTGAAGGGGTTCAAGGATACGGCCGCCAATCCCGCCGCCGCCGTGGACAGCGTCATCAGGCGCAACGACGTGGCGCGCAAGGATGTGGAGCTCGAACGCCTCACCATGAATCTCCAGCAGAACGTGCTGACCCCCTGGGTCAAGGAGAACGGTTTCGGCGGCATCGACAGGGACCGCTTCGCCAAGGCGATCGACCAGATCGGCCTCACCTTCACCTTCAAGCACAAGCCCAAGGTGGAGGACATCTTCGTCGAGGCCTACCTGCCGGCGAGGGCAGAACGCATGAGCGTGAGCCAGTAGCGGACGGCGCGCCTTCGACCGTCCGGCATCTGCCGGCGGCCTTGTCCCGCATGCGGAGTAGTCCTTGCCTGCCTTCGTCGAACTGACCGACGTGACCCATGCCTATGGCGGCGACGGCGTGAGCGCCGTGGAGGGGCTCAGCCTCGCCGTCGGCGAGGGCGAGTTCGCCGCCGTCGTCGGCCCCTCGGGATGCGGCAAGTCCACGCTCATGAAGCTCGCGACGGGGCTGCAGTTTCCCCGGCGGGGAACGGTGAGGGTGGCGGGCGACGCCGTGCGCAAGCCGGTGAAGCTCGCCGGCATGGCGTTCCAGAACCCGACGCTCCTGCCCTGGCGCACGACGCTCGACAATCTCCTTCTGCCGCTCGAGGTGGTGGAGCCGCACCGCAGCCGCCTGAAGCGCGAGCGCGACCGTTACGTCGCCCGCGCCGAGGCTCTGCTGGCGCAGGTCGGGCTGGCAGGCCAGGGACAGAAGTTTCCCTGGCAGCTCTCCGGCGGCATGCAGCAGCGCGCCTCCCTCTGCCGGGCGCTCATCCACGAGCCGCAGCTCCTCCTGCTCGACGAGCCCTTCGGCGCGCTCGACGCTTTCACGCGCGAGGAACTGTGGTGCGTCGTGCGCGACCTCGCGGCGGCGCGCGGCATGACCGTTCTGCTCGTCACCCACGACCTGCGCGAGGCGGTGTTCCTCGCCGACCGGGTCTTCTGCATGAGCGCGCGGCCGGGCCGCATCATTGCCGAGCGCGTGGTCGATCTGCCCCGTCCGCGCGATCTCGAGGTGACCTACACGCGCACCTTCATCGACCTCGTGCACGACCTGCGCGGGCGTATCGCGGAAGCGAGGCAGCCATCATGAGCGCCGATGCCGAACCACTTGCCGGAGCAGGCTCCCCGTCCGAGGACCCCGCCCGCGTGCGCGTCGCCGCGGCCCGGCGCGTCGCCGCGGCGCCGTGGCTCTTCACGCTCGGCTTCTTCACCGCATGGGAGATGATTTGCCGGCTTTTCAACGTGTCGAGCTACGTGCTGCCCATGCCGTCGGCGATCGCGGCAGTCTTCGGCACCTATTGGTGGCCGCTCGTTTTCCACTCTTTCCACACGTTGTGGATGACGCTCGCGGGCTTTGTGCTGGCGATCCTCTTCGGGCTCGCACTCGGTCTTGCCGTCGGAGCGTCGCGCTTCCTCTACGCCGGGGTCTACCCGCTGCTCGTCGGCTTCAACGCCATCCCGAAGGTGGCGGTGGTGCCCATCCTCGTCATCTGGTTCGGGGTGGGCTGGCTGCCTGCGGTGCTCACCGCCTTCATGATCTCCTTCTTCCCCATCGTGGTGAACGTGGCCACGGGCCTCGCCACCATCGAGCCGGAGGTCGAGGACGTGCTGCGCGCGCTCGGCGCCTCGAAGCGCGACATCATGCTGAAGGTCGGGATCCCGCGGTCGCTGCCCTATTTCTTCGGCTCGCTGAAGGTCGCGATCACGCTCGCCTATGTCGGCTCGGTCATCGCCGAGTACAACGCGTCGAAGAACGGCATCGGCAACCTCATGGCCAGGGCGAGCGCCGACTTCAATGTGCCGCTGCTGTTTGCCGCCCTCATCGCGCTTGCGGTGCTCGGCGTTGCCATCTACGCCATCATGGCGGCGATGGAGCGGCGCATGACCGGCTGGGCGAGCCGCTCGCAGTTCGCAGCCTGAGGCGGCCCGGGCCCTTGCCTCCCTGCCGGTTCGCGACGGCGTTGCCGCTTCGCCCTCCGCCGCCCGCTTCGTCCCGGCCTCGCTTGCGGACGATTGCCGCCCCCGTCGGCAATTGCCTATAACCACGCCACGAATGGTTCGGGGAGGGACGCGATGCTGCCGGAGATCCGCGACTATGACGCCCTCGTGGCGGCATTCGAATGGCGGATCCCTCCGCGCTACAACATCGGCGTCGACGTCTGCGATCGCTGGGCGGCGGCCGAGCCCGGGCGTCCGGCCATCCTCGAGGTCAATGCCGCAGGCGATGTCGAGCCCGTGACCTATGGCATGCTGCGCGAGGCCTCCGACCGCCTGGCGGCGGCGCTCAGGCGACGCGGCGTCGTGCGCGGGGATCGGGTCGCGATCCTCCTGCCGCAGTCGCGCCACGTGGCCATCGCGCATATCGCCACCTACAAGCTCGGTGCCGTCGCTCTGCCGCTCGCCGCACTCTTCGGCGTCGACGCCCTGAGCTATCGCCTGCGCGACGCCGGGGCGAAGGCGCTTGTCACCAATGCGGCCGGGCTTGCCAAGCTGCGCGGCATCGAGGCGCCGCTGCCCGACCTCGCGCTCGTCGTCTCGGCGGACGGGGCGGACGGCGATGCGCTCGGCTTCGACAGCATCATCGCCACGGAGGAGGCGGGTTTTCCAGCCGTCGACACCACCGCCGACGATCCGGCGATGATGATCTACACCTCCGGCACGACCGGGAACCCGAAGGGCGCCCTGCACGCCCACCGCGTGCTCCTCGGCCATCTGCCGGGCGTCGAGATGCCGCACGAGTTCCTGCCGCAGCCGGGCGACCGGCTGTGGACCCCGGCCGACTGGGCCTGGGCCGGCGGCCTTCTCAACATCCTCCTGCCGGGCCTCCACTTCGGCGTGCCCGTGGTGGCGAAGAAATTCGAGAAGTTCGATCCGGAGGAGGCCTTCGACCTGATGGCGCGCCTGAAGGTGCGCAACAGCTTCATCCCGCCGACGGCGCTCCGGATGCTGCGCTCGGTCCCCAACCCGCGCGGCCGCTACGATCTCGTGCTGCGCAGCGTCGGGTCGGGGGGCGAGGCGCTCGGCGAGGCGACCTTCGCCTGGGGGCGCGAGGCGCTGGGGCTTACCATCAACGAGTTCTACGGTCAGACGGAGTGCAACCTCGTGCTCTCCTCCTGCGCCGCCATCGGCGTGTCGCGGGCAGGGGCGATCGGCAAGGCTGTACCGGGCCACCGCGTCGGCGTCATCCGGCCGGACGGCTCGGCCTGTGCCCCGGGCGAGCTCGGCGAGATCGCCGTGCGCCGGCCGGACCCCGTGATGTTCCTCGGCTACTGGGGGCGGCCGGAGGCGACCCGCGACAAGTTCCGGGGCGACTGGATGCTGACCGGCGACCAGGGCACAATGGACGAGGATGGATACGTCCATTTCGTCGGCCGCGATGACGACGTCATCACCTCGGCCGGCTACCGCATCGGCCCGGGCGAGATCGAGGACTGCCTCATCAAGCATCCGGCCGTGGCGCTCGCCGCCGTGGTCGGCAAGCCCGATCCCGTGCGCACGGAGATCGTCAAGGCCTTCGTCGTGCCGAAGGAGGGCGTGGCGCCGTCAGAGGCGCTCGCCGCCGATATCCAGGCTTTCGTGCGCACGCGCCTCTCCGCCCACGAATATCCGCGCGAGATCGCCTTCCGCGAGGAACTGCCGCTGACGACGACGGGCAAGGTCATCCGCCGCCTCCTGCGCGCGGAGGCATAAGGCCGCGCAAAGGGCGCGGGAGCCGCGCGGGCGTCTCAGGCCTTCTTGCCGTAGTAGTAGTTGGCCTGCCGGCCGAAGACGAGGCCGCGCAGGAGGCGGCGCATGGTCTCGGTCCTGCGCAGCGGCTCGATCGTGGCGCGCAGCAGCCGGTAAAGGGCGATCTTCGTCGCGTCCCAGGCGGGATGCGTGCCGGGTTTCGCTTGGGCCCAGCCGAAGCGGCGCAACAGGCCGTTGGCATAGAGGAGCGTGTTGAGCCGCTCCGCCCGGGGCGACTTCCAGGTGATCGCCATCGACACCGAATGGCCGTCGCCCGTCCGCACCCAGTGCGGCCACAGGTGCGGCACGAACAGGCCGTCTCCCGGCCCCATGCGGAAGACCTCGGCCCGCTCCTCCATCTTCGGATCGTAGGGGATGGTGCGGTGGCGCGCCGGCGACATTTCCAGCTCCTCGTCGGGCAGGATCGAGCCGTCGCGATTGTCGAAGATGTGGAAGGACTTCGGACCATGGATCTGGACGAAGAAGTTCTCCTCCGGGTCGAAGTGGAAGGGCGTCGTGGCGTTGGCCGAGGCGACGAAGACGAAGCCCTGGATGTCGTGGAAGCCGGCGGCGGCCGGGCTGTCGTGGCCGAGCCTGCGCGCGACGCCGGCGAGCGCCTCTTCGAGAAGCGCGCGGTAGGCCGGCTCGACCTCGACGCGCTTCAACACCATCCAGGCATTGCAGCTTTCGAGACGGCGCACGACGTCCTCCGGCGCCATGTCCAGCATGCGGATGTCCTCGGGCCGCACGCCGGGTTCGAGGTCGCCGGCATTGTACTCGACCCGGTCGCGCGGCAGTTTCTGTGCGAGCCTGGCGAGCGCTTCGAGGGTGAACAGCGGGTGGCCGGCGAGGCCGTGGCGCGTGGCGAAGGGCTCGCGGGGAAACCGGCGGGCGAGATCGTCCTGGGATGCGGAAATGATGTCGGTCATGAAATCTTGCCTCCCTTGAAACGGTAATAGGCGTGCTTGGCCGCCACCCGCAGGCGGCGGCGCCGCCCTTCGAGCCATGCAGCAAGGCTGGCGGCGGGCGAGGCGCCCGGCCGCACCGCCACGCAGAGATCGACGATGTCCATGCGATCGCGCCACAGGTGGTCGATCATGGGGTGGTCGGCGATGGCGCAGGAATCGGTGAGCGCGATGTCCCCTCGTTGAAGCTGCCGGCGCGCGAGTTCGAGCGTAAGCTGTACGCCGGGCGAGAAGCGGGCAAAGGCTTCATCATAGGCGATCTTCCAGAACCAGGCGCGGTGCCCGCTCTCGAGCAGGAGGCCCGCGGCCACCAGCCGGTCGCCGGCCATCAGCAGGTCGACCGAGGCGCGCTCCTCCAGGGCGAGCCGGTCCATGGTGGCGCGGACGAAGGCCGCGGTATCGGGCCGCTGCAGGAGCGCCGTGCCGCGGGCGCTCTTCCAGCCCGCAGCTTCCAGGGTGAGGAATCGCTCCACGGCCGCGGCGACCGCCGCGGGCGCGCGCGCCCTTTCGAAACGCACCTCGCCGATCTCATCGAGGCGACGCAACTGCCGGCGCAGCTCCTTGAGTTTCTTGCCGCTCAAAGTCGCCTCGGGCGCTGCTCCGGCGGGCAGAACGGCACGTGCGTGCGGCTCGAAGCGCCAGAGGCCGCGGCCAGTGCGCACGGCGAGGGCGTCGAGCGCCCGCGCCAGCCCACCATCCGCCTCGATCCGCGGCAGGAGCACGGCGGCGCCCCGGCGGTAAGCCCCCACGGCGTCGAGGAAGGTCGCGAGGATCTCCTCCGCCCGCGCGTGCGCCACGAGCGGCGTACCGAGGCCGGCGAGCTCCGAGCGCCACAGGCCGAGCAGGCCCGGCGGGAAGAGGCGGCGTGCGGTCGGCAGCGGGAAGAAGCCGAGGAGCGCTGGCGAGCGCCCCTCATCCCAGACGAGGATCGCCTCGAGCTCGCGGGCGGCGTCAAGGTGGCGGGCCGCCGCAAAGGCGAAGGCCGGCTCGCAGAAGATGTTGCGGTCGAGGGCGTGGGCGGCCAGCGCCTGCCAGGCCGGCAGGACAGGCGCGAGGTCAGCGACGCGACGCCTTTCGGCATGGAGACGCCCGCCGCCGCCGAAGGGCGAGGGCGCTTCGCGATCCTGCAGTCTCCGGGTGGAATCGCGCGCGGCGCGGGCGGTCGCCGCCGCAGCGTCGTTCCCGTTGATGCTCGTCATCTCGCCCATGACCCCGATCCCCTCGTCCCGCGCTTGTCAGTCGCCTGTCCCGATATGGGACGGGCGAGGACTTGCGGCCGGGACACGGCAGCATCCTTACAAGGGACGTACCAGGCCGATCGGAAGCAATCGTTTGCGCCGGCACCGTCGCTGCGCCGATCACGCGACATGGCAAACGAAGCGTGACCACGATCGCGGTGTCGCCAGCTCCTCGAAGGCCGCGCGGCTCAGCGCAGGCGCGGCGCGCCGCGCAGGGAGAGGGGGTTGTCGGCCAGCGCCGCCGCATCCGGCGCGTCGACGGCCGGCCGGCCGCGGAAGGCGTCCCACAGCCGCGTGACGAAGCCCTCGTCGAGATCGCGCAGGACGAAGACGAGGCGCGTACGCCGATCGTCGTCCGGCCAGGCGGGCAGCCGCACCGGCGGGTGGAACACGTGCTGCACGCCCTGGACGAGCACGGGATGGTCGGGGTCCTCGGCGATCGCGACGATGCCCTTGACGCGCAGGAGGTTGGGCCCGTGGGCCGAGCGCAGGAGCTCGAGGAAGAGGTCGAAGGCCCCGCCCTGGATGGGCGCATCGTGCGTCAGGCAGAAGGCGCGGATGCGGTCATCATGCCGGTTGACGTCGTGGTGGTGGTGCCCGTGGCCGTGCGCGTGCGCATGTTCATGCGCATGATCGTCCCGATCCTGCGCGAAGGCTTCGGCCTGCAGCCAGCGGCGCACGTCGGGGATCTTGCCGTCGGGGTCGTAGAGCCCGGCGCCGAGCAGGGCCGCGGCGGTCGCTTCCCCTCCTGCCGCCTGGAGGATCGGGGCGGCCGGGTTGAGGCGGCGCAGGCGCGCCACGAGGCCAGCGGCGCCGCACTCGGGCAGGAGGTCGGTCTTGGTGAGGACCAGCCGGTCGGCGACTGCCGCCTGCTTCACCGATTCCGCGTGCGCGTCGAGGGTCGCCATGCCGTTGACGGCGTCCACCAGGGTGATCACCCCGTCGAGGACGTAGCGGATGGCGAGATAGGGGTGATAGAGTACCGTATGCAGCACGGGGGCCGGATCGGCGAGGCCGGTCGTCTCGATCACCACGCGGCGGAAGGGCAGGATGCGGCCGTTGTCGCGGCGGCGCAGCAGGTCTTCCAGTGTCGCGATGAGATCGCCACGGATCGTGCAGCACAGGCAGCCGGAGGAGAGCAGCACCATGCCCTCGTCGGCCTGCTCGACCAACAGATGGTCGAGGCCGATCTCGCCGAACTCGTTGACGATGACCACCGTGTCGGCAAGGGCGGGGTCGCGCAGCAGCCGGTTGAGCAGCGTCGTCTTGCCGGCGCCCAGGAAGCCCGTGAGGATCGACAGCGGAATGGGCGGCACCGGGCCGGTCGGTTTCGTCATGTCAGGCTCGCTCGGCTTCGCGCCGGATCTCCCGTGGCCGCCGCCGATCGGCAGCGGCGATGTTCCAATATTACATTTGTAACGATGACCGCCAGTACCAGGGCTCCGCCCGCGATCTGGCCGGGCGTGAGCCGTTCCCCAAGCACGGCCGTCGAGGTGAGCGCCGCCACGACGGGCTCGAGGCAGAAGGCGAGGCCGGCGGCCACGGCGGGCGCGCGGGCGAGCGCCACGAGCTGGAGCACAAAGCCGACGACATAGCCGCCGATGGTCATCACGACCGCGACAGGGGCGGCGAGGAGGGCTGCCGGAGGCACCATGGCGCCGGTCGCGAAGCCGATGATCGCCGTCGCCGGGAGCACGATGACGTGGACCCAGAAGACCTTCGCCGCGGTTTCCGCGTGCCGGCAGCGCGCGGCCGCGAAGAACTGCACGGTGGCGCCGAGGCTTGCCATTGCTGCGAGCGTCAGGCCGCGCGGGTCGAGGCTGCGAAAGACCGGGCCCACGACCATCACCACACCGACGAAGGCGGCGAGCGCGAGGCCGAGGCGCGCGGCCGAGGGACGCGTGCCCTCGACGAAGGGGCTCGCCAGCACGATGAGGATGGGGAAGGTGTAGAAGATGACGACGGCGACCGTGACCGGAATGAACGCCACCGCCGAGAGATAGGCGACGCCGACCACGACCGTGCCCAGGCCGAGGACCGCGATCGCGCCGCGCTCCGCCGGCGGTACCATCATGCGCAGGCCGAGGAGCGGTACGGCGACCACCATGAAGGCTGCGACAGCGAAGACGCGATAGAAGACGAGCGCCGTCCCTGGCAGCCCCTCGAAGGAGGCGAGCCGCGCGAAGGAGATGTTGCAGCCGTAGGCCGTCGCCGCGGCGAGGGCGAACAGGAGGCCGAGGAGCTGGGCGGGCTGGTCGCGCATGCTGGCCGGGATCAGGTCGGCCGGAGCGGAGGACCGCGCCGCCGTGACCGACCCCTTCCGCCTTTCACTCGATCGCGGCAGCCGGCGGCCTGGGCGAAGGCTTCGAAGTGGCCTTGGACGTCGGGCCGGAGGCAGCGGGCTTCGCCCTGGGAGCGGCCTTCGCCTCGGCCTTGCCCGCGGGCTTGGCCCTGGCTGTCGCCTGCATATTGGTGTCTGTCCTGGTATCAGGCTTGGTTTCGGGCTTCGCCGCGATGGCGCCGGGCTTTGGCCCGGCCTTCGCCTTGGCGCCGCCCGGGCGGATGGCGGTCGCCGCGCCGGGGCGCGGCGCATCGTCGATCGCCCCCTGCAGGGCGACCGGCGCGCCGCCGGTCGGGGGTGTTTCGCTCGGGGCGAAACCCTGGGCGGTCGCAGGCTTCCGGCCCTTGCCCTCGGGCGGGACGCGGTTGGCGAGCATGCTTGCCGGCGGCTGGGCGCTCGAGCCCGGGGCGCGGCCCGCGAAGACGGGGATCGGCACGGCCTTGGCGCGCGGGCCGAGGGTGCGCGGGTTGATGCCGGTGACGGAATTGCCGCCCAGCGTCGCGGCCTGCGACAGGAAGAAGGCGGCCGGTGCGTCGCCATTGCCGCCTGCCGAAGCGGAGACGGGGGAAGCCATCTCGCCGTCCTCTTCGCCCGCGGGCCCGCGACGATTCTTGCCGCAGACCTCCTCGCGCATGTCCGGCGGCGTTGTGGCGTAAGCAGTCTGAAGGTCGCTGACGAGGGGACCGGTCCAGCCGGAGAAGCCGGAGAAGCCCTTGTCGAAGAGGTCGGCCGCCTTGATCGTGCGTTCCGTCGCCGTCGGTGACCCGAGCACGACGGCGATGAGGCGTCGACCGTTGCGCGTTGCGGTGGCCACCACGTTGAAGCCCGAGGCACAGATGAAGCCCGTCTTCATGCCGTCGGCGCCGGGATAGCGGCCGATGAGCCCGTTGGTGTTCTGCATGACGCGCTTGCCGAACTTGATCGCGCCGATGCCGAAATAGCCTTCGTAGCGAGGGAAGTCGGTCAGCAGGGCACGGGCGAGGATCGCCATGTCGCGCGCCGAAGTGCGCTGACGTTCGTCCGGCAGGCCGTTGGGATTGACGAAAAGGCTCTCGCGCATGCCCAGCCGTGCGGCCTCGCGGTTCATCATGTCGGCGAAACCCTCGACCGTGCCGCCCGCGCCCTCGGCGAGGAGTACGGCCATGTCGTTCGCCGACTTGACGAGGAGCATCTTGAGGGCGTTGTCGACGGTGACTTCGGTGCCGGGCTTGAAGCCCATCTTCGAGGGGATGACGGCCGCGGCGCGGGGCGAGACGATGAGGGGGGTATCAAGCGTCAGTCGCCCGGCATCGACCTCCTTCAGCACGACATAGGTCGTCATCAGCTTGGTGATGGAGGCCGGATACCAGGGATCGGTGGCTTGTTCGGCGTGGAGCACGCGTCCCGACTCGGCATCGATGACGAGGGACGGCGTGGCGAGGGCGGAGCCCGCGAGGAGGGCGCCGATGGAGGCCAGCATCATGGCGGCCGCGGGGCGGAAGGAGGTCGCAATCCTCATGTCGAACCTGTCCGAACGCGGATCGGGCGACCATGCTCGCCGCACGGCCCCGGCGCGCCATATCCCAAGGCATCGCGCCCGTTGCTGCGGCGCTGCCGCCAATCCGAAAGTGGTACCCCGAAGCAGGCGATTTGCCTAGGCGGAGGAGGCGCTGGTAGAGACGAAATGCGGCGAGTTGCGGGCGGCAGATCCGCTCCCACGCCGCCGGACCCTGTGCGGGGCCGCCCTTCCGGAGCGCCTTCCTTGGACCTGTCCCTCCTGTGGATTCCCGCGACCGTGGCCGCCGCGGCGGCCCAGACGGCCCGCAACGCCATGCAGCGTCAGCTGACCGAACTCATCGGCACGGTCGGTGCCACGCAGGTGCGATTCCTCTATGGCTTTCCCTTCGCGCTTGCCTTTCTCGCTGTCGTCCTCGCCGTCGGGAGTGAGCCGCTGCCAGCTGCAGGCCCGCGCTTTCTCGCCTTCGCCCTGGGTGGTGCGCTGGCGCAGATCCTCGCCACCGCGCTGATGCTCGCGGCCATGCGCGAACGTTCCTTCGCCGTCACCATCGCCTATACGAAGACCGAGCCGGTGCAGGTGGCGCTGTTCGGGTTTCTGGTTCTCGGCGACCCCTTGTCGGCGCTCGGCGCCACGGCCGTCGTCATCGCCACGGTCGGCGTCGTGCTCATGTCGGTCAAGCCCGGGGCGCAGTCCGTCTCCGCCGCAGGGTTGAGGCCGGCTGCCCTCGGCATCGCCTCGGGCGCGTTCTTCGCTCTTGCGGCCATCGGCTTCCGCGGGGCGATCGTGGCCCTTCCCGAGGGGTCCTTCGTCCTGCGCGCCACGACGACGCTCGCCTGGAGCCTCGGCCTGCAGACGGCCCTCCTCGGCGTCTATCTCGCCCTGTTCGACCGGGGGGCTCTCCTCGGCAGCCTCAAGGCCTGGCGGCCGTCGCTCTTCGCGGGCTTCATGGGGGCGCTCGCCTCGCAGTTCTGGTTCCTCGGCTTCTCGCTGACGGCCGCGGCCAATGTGCGCACGCTCGGTCTCGTCGAGGTGCTCTTCGTACAGGCCGTGTCGCGCAAGCTCTTCTCGCAGAAGAGCTCGCCGCGCGAGTTCGGGGGCATCGCCCTCGTGCTCATCGGCGTGGGCCTGCTCCTCGCCGCGCAGTGACCGCGCGAGCGCACGTGCCGAATTGAGCGTCCAGAATGAGCGTCTTGCCGCCTTGCGATCCGCATCGTGTAGGCACACACTGCGCGCCGACAACCATCGCGAGGAACGTCCCCATGACCGCTGCCATCGTCGGTTGGGCGCACACGCCCTTCGGCAAGCTCGACGCCGAGAGCGTCGAGAGCCTCATCGTCCGCGCCGCCAACGAGGCGCTGGACCACGCCGGGGTCACCGCCTCGGATGTCGACGAGATCGTGCTCGGCCACTTCAACGCCGGCTTCTCAGCGCAGGACTTCACGGCCTCGCTCGTGCTGCAGGCTGACCCCGCCTTCCGCTTCAAGCCGACGACGCGGGTCGAGAACGCCTGCGCCACCGGCTCGGCCGCCGTCCACCAAGGCATCAAGACGATCGAGGCGCGCAAGGCCCGGATCGTGCTCGTGGTCGGCGTCGAGCAGATGACGACGACGCCCGGCCCCGAGATCGGCAGGAACCTCCTGAAGGCCTCCTACCTCAAGGAGGAGGGCGATATTGTCGGCGGCTTCGCCGGCGTCTTCGGCAAGATCGCGGGTGCCTATTTCCAGAAATACGGCGACCAGTCCGATGCGCTGGCCATGATCGCGGCGAAGAACCACAGGAACGGCGTGGGCAACCCCTATGCCCAGATGCGCAAGGACCTCGGCTTCGACTTCTGCCGTCAGGAGAGCGACAAGAACCCCTTCGTCGCCGGGCCTCTCAAGCGCACCGACTGCTCGCTCGTCTCCGACGGCGCTGCCGCCGTGGTGCTTGCCGACGTGGAGACGGCGCTGAGGATGCGGCGGGCCGTCGTCTTCCGCGGCCGGGCGCATGCGCAGGACTTCCTGCCCATGTCGAAGCGCGACATCCTGAAGTTCGAGGGCTGCTCGCAGGCCTGGAGCCGGGCGCTGGCCGAGGCCGGCGTGACGCTCGGCGACCTCTCCTTCGTCGAGACGCACGACTGCTTCACCATCGCCGAGCTCATCGAATACGAGGCGATGGGGCTCACTCCGGAAGGACAGGGCGCCCGGGCCATTCAGGAGGGCTGGACGCAGATGGACGGCAAGCTGCCGGTCAATCCCTCCGGCGGCCTCAAGGCCAAGGGCCATCCCATCGGCGCCACGGGCGTGTCGATGCACGCGCTCTCGGCCATGCAGCTCACCGGCGAGGCGCCCGAGGGCATCCAGGTGAAGGGCGCCAGGCTCGCCGGCATCTTCAACATGGGTGGAGCGGCGGTGGCCAACTACGTGTCGGTGCTTGAGCGCATCAAGTAGGCGCTGCGCAGCGGCGGCACAGGATGGGCCGGCTTCGTCCCGCGGAGCCGGCCTTCGCCTTCGTTCCTCCGTTCCGGCACCGGCCGGCCTCGCCTTGAACCGCGGGCGATCGGTGCCTACTCTCACACCCATCGCGTGAACCGATGCGGACGAGAGAATGCAGAAGCAAGGCGTCAATCAGGACATCGTTGGTGGCTTTCTTCTCGCTGTCGCGGCGCTCATCGCGATCCTGATCGCCAACTCCCCCCTCTCCGGCTTCTACGACCAGCTTCTGTCGACGAAGCTCAACCTCACCATCGACCCCGCCGGCACGGACGCCGTCTATGGCCTGTCCAAGCCTTTGGTGCTCTGGATCAACGACGGGCTGATGGCTGTCTTCTTCTTCACGGTCGGCATGGAGATCAAGCGCGAGTTCGTCGAGGGCAGCCTCGCCGGCGCCCGCCGCGCTGCCATGCCGGCGATCGCCGCCCTCGGGGGCGTCGTCCTGCCGGCCCTCATCTATTGGGCTGTCGCGCGCAACGATGCGGCGGCGCTCGCCGGGTGGGCCATACCGACGGCGACGGACATCGCCTTCGTCGTCGCCGTCTGCGCGCTCCTCGGCAATGCCGTGCCGCCGGCGCTGAAGGCCTTCCTGCTGGCCCTTGCGATCATCGACGACCTCGTGGCCATCGTCGTCATCGCGGTCTTCTACACGGCCGAACTGTCGACGCTGTCGCTCGGCCTCGCCGGCCTGGGCGTGGCGGCTCTCGTCGCGCTCAATCTCCTCGGCGTGCGCTCGCTCGCGCTCTATATCCTCGTCGGACTTTACACCTGGGTGTGCGTGCTGAAGTCGGGCGTGCACGCCACGCTGGCGGGGGTTGCGCTCGGCCTTGCAGTGCCACTCGAGCGGGACGCGACCGGGCGGAGTCTCAACGAGGACTGCGAACATGCGCTGAAGCCGTGGGTGGCCCACGGCATCCTGCCCCTTTTCGCCTTCGCCAATGCCGGCGTCGGCCTCTCGGGCCTGTCGGCGGATATCGTGCTTTCCGCCATGCCGCTCGGCATCGCGCTCGGCCTCTTCATCGGCAAGCAGCTCGGCGTCTTCGGCTTCGCGCTGGTGGCCGCGAAGCTGCGGCTCGCGGAACTGCCGCCCGGCATCACGCCGGCGCGACTCTACGGGGGCGCGATCCTCACCGGTATCGGCTTCACCATGAGCCTCTTCATCGGCACGCTCGCCTATGACGACCCTGCACCACTCGCCATGGTCCGGCTCGGCGTCATCGCCGGCTCGGTCCTGTCGGTCGTCACGGGCACCGCCGTTCTCCTTGCGGTGGGGCGGCGCGAGCGCGAAGCCGTGCTTGCCTGAACCGCGGCGGCGGGGGCTTTCCCGGCGCGGGGGCCGGGCTGCGGTCACTCGCCGGGGGCCTCGGCCTTGATGGCGAGCGCATGCAGGCCCCGCGCGAACTCGTCCTGCAGCAACGCGTTGATCATGCGGTGGCGTTCGACCCGGCTCTTGCCGGCGAAGGCCGCCGACACGACATCAATGCGGAAGTGCGTCTCGCCGCCCTCCCGCCAGCCGGCATGGCCGACGTGGAGGTGAGATTCGTCCTTGACGTCGAGCCTGAGCGGCGCGAGAGCCGCGGTGAGCTTGGCGTTGATCGTGTCCTGCATGCGCATGGGCCGTGCATCCGTCCTTATCACCAGGGGGTGTGTCGCCCCGTCACTTGTCCGACGCGTTCAGCTTCACATAATGGTCCGGTCATGGACCTCAACTCGCCCCTGTTCGATCGCATCCGCGTCAGGCCCAAGGCCGAAGAGGCGCGGACGGCGGACGCGCCGGTGTGCGAGCATCCGGGATGCGGGCGGCCGGGCGATTTCCGCGCGCCGAAGGGCCGCACGCACGAGGGGCAATACTATCACTTCTGCCTCGATCACGTGCGCGCCTACAACCAGTCCTACAACTATTTCGCCGGCATGAGCGACGCGGCCGTCGCGGCCTATCAGAAGGATGCGCTGACAGGTCACCGGCCGACGTGGAAGATCGGCGTCAACGGCGCCGCGGAGGGCCTGCACAGGGCGCGGTCCGACGCAGAAGGCGCAGGCGACTACACGGTCGAGGACCCCTTCGGCGTCTTTGGCGCCGGGGCCTTCGCCCGCCGGGCGCCGCGCGAGGAGAAGCGGCGGCTGTCCGGTACGGCGCTCAAGGCGCTCGACACGCTGGGCCTCGATGAGGGCGCGGACGCGGCCGCCATCAAGGCGCGCTACAAGCTGCTCGTAAAGCGTTTCCATCCGGACGCCAATGGCGGCGACCGCTCGTTCGAGGCCCGCTTCCATGAGATCGTCCGCGCCTACAACACGCTGCGGGCCCTCGGCCTCGCCTGAGGCGGTGGCGGTCGCCACGCGACGGCGATAGCCTTGCCGGGCGAAGCATCGCCAACGAGGGCAGCCGTCACCATGAAACTCCCGTCACTCCTCGCCGCCGGCATTCTCGCCGCATCGATGCCGGCGCTCGCCCAGGACATCGACGCCGAGGCTCAATACCGGCAGTCGCCGGGAGTGCTCGCCCGTTACGGCGACCTTCCCATCGCCCTCGATACACCGGCGCTGCAACCGGGCCGAACGACCTTCACGACCCAGGAGGAGATGCTCGCCTATCTCGCCGGTCTGAAGACGCGCAATCCCGCGGTCGTGCTCGACATCCTCGGTCGCTCGCAGCAGGGACGCGACATCCCCTACCTCCTGTTCACGAAGGAGGGGCTTACCGATCCCGCGGCGATCGCCAGGCTCGGCCGCCCGGTCCTGTGGTTCGTCGGCCAGCAGCACGGCAACGAGCCGGCCGGCGGCGAGGCGATGCTGGCGCTCGCCAGGATGCTCGCCGAAGGGGAGCTGAAGCCCCTGCTCGACAGGGTCACGGTCGTCGTCGTGCCGCGCGCCAACCCGGACGGGGCGGCGGCCTTCACCCGCGCGACGGCGAACAAGTCCGACCTCAACCGCGATCACATCCTGCTGACGCTGCCCGAATCGCGGGCGCTGCATGCCAGGCTCGTCGAGCTGCCGCCGGACGTCATCGTCGATGCCCATGAATTCTCGGTCGCCAACCGCTGGCTGCAGAAGTTCTCGGCGATCCAGGCGAGCGACGCGATGTATCTCTATGCCACGCATCCGCTCGTCAATCCGCAGATCACGGCGCTCGCCGACGGCCTGTTCAAGCCTGCGATCGACGCGGCCTTCCGGGTGAACGGCCTGTCGAACTTCTGGTACCACACGACGAGCTACAAGACCGAGGACAAGCTCGTCTCGATGGGCGGCAACGCGCCCGGCATCGCGCGCAATGCCTTCGGCCTCATGGGCGCGGTCTCCTTCCTGGTCGAGACGCGGGGCGTGGGCGTCGGCATGGAGGCCTACCAGCGCCGCGTCGCCACGCATGTGGTCGTGGCCAAGGCGGTGGTCGAGACGGCGGCGAGGGAGGCGGAGCGCCTGCGCGCCGCCGTCGCCAAGGCGCGCGACGAGGCTGCCGCCGACCGGCGCGACCTCATCGTCGCGCACAAGCCGGCCGTCACGTCCGTCGACCTGCCGCTTCTCGACCCGCAGACCGGCGAGCTGCGACCCACGCGTGTGGACTTCCAGGATTCGCGCGTCATCACGCCGAGCGCCGTCAGGGCGCGTCCGGCCGGCTATCTCCTTACCGCCGAGGCGACGACCGCGGTCGACGAACTGATGCTCAATGGCGGCGCCGTCTGCGTGCTCAGGGAGCCGGCGGATATCGAGGTCGAGAGCTTTGCGCTGGCCGGGCCGCTGAAGGCGGTGAACCGGGAGGCGATCAATCCCGAGCAGGCGCTCAAGGTGGACCTCGCGGCCAGAAGGCTCACCCTGCCGGCCGGGACCTTCTACGTGCCCGCGGGGCAAACGGCGGGCGGCCTTCTCTCGGCAGCGCTCGAGCCGGATTCGCCGGGCAGCTTCGTCGGCACCGGCGTCGTGTCGCTCACGGCCGAGGCGCGCGAAGCGCCGATCTACCGCGCCGGCGAGGCGGCGGCGGCAACGCTCAGGCTCGCCCCCCTGTCGGCGGCGGGCGCCGCGCTCTGCGGCGGTTGAGGGGCACCCCTGCAACCCAGGGCATCGCGCTGATGGCCATGATGACGCATGGTGATTTGCCGGGCGTCCTGCCGGCCTATATTGCAGGTATATCCGAGTTGCGGACTTGCCCGATCGTCGGCGGTGGTGCGATTGTGCGCCCCGGCCGCGGGTCAGCCCCGCGGATTGTGAGGATCCATGCAAGCGACGACCGAGACGATCACCGGTCTGCCGGACATGAAGCTGTCGGTCCGGCAGGTCTTCGGCATCGACACCGACCTCGAAGTGCCTGCCTATTCCGAGCCCGACGAGCATGTGCCGGATCTCGACCCGGACTATCTCTTCGACCGTGAGACGACGCTCGCCATCCTGGCCGGCTTCGCGCGAAACCGCCGCGTCATGATCACGGGCTACCATGGCACGGGCAAGTCGACGCACGTCGAGCAGGTGGCCGCGCGTCTCAACTGGCCGTGCGTACGCGTGAACCTCGACAGCCATGTCAGCCGCGTCGACCTCGTCGGCAAGGATGCGATCGTCCTCAAGGACGGCAAGCAGGTCACCGAGTTCAAGGACGGCATGCTGCCCTGGGCGCTGCAGAACAACGTGGCCATCGTCTTCGACGAGTACGATGCCGGCCGCCCGGACGTGATGTTCGTCATCCAGCGCGTGCTCGAGGTCTCGGGCAAGCTGACGCTGCTCGACCAGAAGCGCGTCATCCGCCCGCACCCGGCCTTCCGCCTCTTCGCGACGGCGAACACCATCGGGCTTGGCGACACCTCGGGCCTCTACCATGGCACCCAGCAGATCAACCAGGGCCAGATGGACCGCTGGTCGATCGTCACCACGCTCAACTACCTGCCGCACGACAAGGAAGTGAACATCGTGCTGGCCAAGGCCAAGCACTATCAGACGGACGAGGGCCGCGACATCGTCAACAAGATGGTGCGGGTCGCCGATCTCACGCGCAACGCCTTCATGAACGGCGACCTGTCGACCGTCATGAGCCCGCGCACGGTGATCACCTGGGCCGAGAACGCCGAGATCTTCCGGGACATCGGCTTCGCCTTCCGCGTCACCTTCCTCAACAAGTGCGACGAGCTCGAGCGCCCGCTGGTGGCCGAGTTCTACCAGCGTTGCTTCGGCAAGGAGCTGCCGGAATCGGCGGTGAACGTGGCGCTGTCGTGAGCGCGCCGCCGCGCGCCGGGTGGCCGCGCGGCGCGCCTCGATCGCGGCCCGTACCCCGCATCGGCGGCGCGGTGTCCGGCTGACCGGAAGACTTGAGGATGACCACAGGCTCGAACCGCAAACCACCGGCGAACAGGGACGCCCCGGCCGAGCCGCTGAAGCGGGCGGTTGCGGGTGCCATGCGGGCCATCGCCAAGAAGCCGGAGCTCGAGGTCGCCTTCGCCTCCGACCGGCCCGCGCTCACGCCGGAGCGGGCGCGGCTGCCGGAGCCGCCGCGTCGGCTCACGCCGCTCGACATCGCCGTCCTGCGCGGGCACGGCGATTCCATGGCGCTCAGGCTTGCCTGCCATGATGCCGCCGTGCATCGCCGCCTGGCGCCTGAGAGCCAGGCAGCGCGGGCCGTCTACGACGCCGTCGAACAGGCGCGCGTCGAGGCCATCGGCTCGCGGCGGATGAGCGGCGTTGCCGCCAATCTCTCGGCCATGCTCGAGGACCGGTATCACCGCGGCAACTACCACGAGATCTCCGATCGGGCGGATGCGCCGCTGGAGGACGCCGTCGCCATGCTGGTGCGCGAGCGACTGACCGGCCTCGCACCGCCCGCAGCCGCCCGCAAGATCGTCGACCTTTGGCGCGACCTTATCGAGGACAAGGCCGGCCGCGACCTCGACCGGCTGGCCAGGAGCATCGAGGATCAGCGCAGCTTCGCCCGCTGCGTGCGCGACATCCTCGCCGACCTCGACATGGCGGATGAAGCCGACCTCGACGCCGACGAGAGCGAGGAGGAGGACGAGAAGGGCGAGCCCGAGCAGGACCAGGAGCAGGGCGAAGGCGAGGCGCAGGAACAGTCCCAGTCCGAGCGTTCGCAGGTCGAGACGAGCGAGGATGCCGCCGAGGACATGGAGGAGGGCGCGACGGAAGCGGCCGATGCCCCCTCCGGCGAGCTGCCGGATGAGGCGGAGGCGGCCGATTCCGAGGATGCGGCGGAGGCGTGGCGGCCGCCGCCGGGCCGGGCCAACGAGCCGCAGGGGCCGGACTACCGCGCCTTCACGACGAAGTTCGACGAGGTGGTGCACGCCGAGGACCTGTGCGAGGTCGACGAGCTCGCGCGCCTGCGCGCCTATCTCGACAAGCAGCTCGCGCATCTGCAGGGCGTGGTGGCGCGGCTCGCCAACCGGCTGCAGCGGCGTCTGCTGGCCCAGCAGAACCGTGCCTGGGAGTTCGACCTCGAGGAGGGCATGCTCGATGCCGCGCGACTGCCGCGCGTCATCGTCGATCCCTTCCAGCCGCTGTCCTTCAAGCGCGAGAAGGACACCGACTTCCGCGACACGGTGGTGACGCTGCTCATCGACAACTCCGGCTCGATGCGCGGACGGCCCATCACCGTGGCGGCGACCTGCGCCGACATTCTGGCGCGGACGCTGGAACGCTGCGGCGTCAAGGTCGAGATTCTCGGTTTCACGACGCGCGCCTGGAAGGGCGGGCAGTCGCGCGAGCGGTGGCTGCAGTCGGGCAAGCCCCCCGCGCCGGGCCGCCTCAACGACCTGCGCCACATCGTCTACAAGGCGGCGGATGCCCCCTGGCGGCGGGCGCGCAAGAACCTCGGGCTGATGATGCGTGAGGGGCTGCTCAAGGAGAATATCGACGGCGAGGCGCTGGACTGGGCGCACAAGCGCCTCCTGGTCCGCCCCGAACAGCGGCGCATCCTCATGGTCATCTCCGACGGTGCGCCGGTCGATGATTCGACTCTCTCGGTGAACCCCGGCAACTATCTCGAACGGCACCTGCGCCACGTCATCGAGGAGATCGAGATGCGCTCGCCGGTGGAGATCATCGCCATCGGTATCGGCCATGACGTGACGCGCTACTACCGCCGCGCCGTGACCATCGTCGATGCCGAGGAGCTCGGCGGCGTGATGACGGAGAAACTGGCCGAGCTCTTCGAGGAGAATGGACCGGTCGTCCGCCCGACCCGGCGTCGCGCCGGAGCGCGCGCGTGACGGCAGAACGGCGCGGCATTTCCTGCCGCGGCTTCGCCAAGGCGGGTTTTGCGGCGCTGGTCCTCGCCCTCGCCTCGCCGACGAGCGCGGCGCCGCCTCCGGTGCCGGATGGTCCCGTCCCGATCATCGTGACGGCGAGCCCCATCACCCATTTCGACGTGCGCGATCCCGCTCGCACGCGCTTCGGAGCCCTCGAGTTCCGGGGCGGGCTTGCGCTGCGCTCGTCCTTCGGCGGCTTCGGCGGGCTGTCGGGCGCCTGGCGCGCGGCCAACGGTGCGCAGCTCGTGGCCGTGACTGACCGCGGCTGGTGGCTGACCGCGCGCCCGGTCTACGTGGGCGGACGCCTCGCGGGGCTCGCAGCGGCCGAGATGGCGCCGATGCGGTCCGCAACCGGCAGGGCGCTCGAGCGCACACGTTCCTACGACACCGAGTCGCTCGCGATCGCCGGCGGGGTGGCCTTCGTCGGCGTGGAGCGCACGCACGAGGTGTTGCGCTTCGATTGGGCCGGGCAGGGCCCGCGCGCCAGCGCGCAGCACCTTGCCCTGCCCGCCGATGTCAGGCGGCTGCCCCCCAACCGCGGCCTCGAGGCCATCGGCGTGGCGCCGCCGGGAAGCCCGGTGGCCGGCGCCCTCGTCGCCGTCGCCGAGCAGAGCGGCGAGACCGCGACAGCCGGCTTCGTGCTCACGGGCGCGCAGCGCGGCACCTTCTCGGTCACGCGGCGCGACGGCTTCGCCGTGACCGATCTCGCCTTCCTGCCGAATGGGGATCTCGTCCTGCTCGAACGGCGCTTCGTGCCGCCCTTCAGCATCGCCATGCGCCTGCGGCGTATCGACGGGGGCGCCGTCAGGCCGGGCGCCGTCCTCGATGGCGCCGTGCTCATGCAGGCCGATGGCGGCTACGAGATCGACAACATGGAAGGGCTTGCGGTGCACCGCAACGCGGCGGGCGAGACCATCCTGACGCTCCTGTCGGACGACAATTTCTCGCCCCTCGAGCGCACGCTGATGCTGGAATTCGCACTCGTCGGGGAATGAGGCGGCTGTGACAGCTCAGCCGCTCTCGGGTGGCGGCTCCGCCGCCGGGGGGCGACGTCGGCTCGGTTTCCTGTTCCGCAAAGCCGGACGGCGAGCCCATCCCTTCAGGAGCGAACCGGCCTCTTCGCCGTATCGGCGTCCACTTCGGCAGAAAGTGCTCTCACGAGCGCACCGTAGGGCACGAGCATCAGCAGCGCCATCGCCATCTTTACGAGGAAGTCACAGGTCGCCCAGCCGACCCAGACGGGCAGGGCGAGCTGCGCGTCGCCCACGCCGTAGGTCGCCGTGCCGGAAAGGTCGCCGGCAAAGGCGATGGAGAAGAACAGGGCGGTGTCGATGGCCGAACCTGCGAGACTGCCGAGGAGCGGGGCGCGCCACCAGGCCAGACGCCGCAGCCTGTTGAAGACCGAGACATCGAGGAGCTGGCCGACGAGGAAGGCCGCGCCGGAGGCGAGGGCGATGCGCGGGCTCGCGGCGGCGATCGAGACGATCACCGCCAGCACGAAGCCGACGATGACGAGGCGCCGTGCCGTGGCCGCGCCGTGGCGGCGGTTGGTGAGGTCGGTGATGAGGAAGGCGACGGGATAGGTGAAGGCGCCCCAGGTCAGGTAGTCCTCGAGGCCCCAGGGCGTGAACGGATACTGGACGGCGACGTTGGAAACGAGGACGACGATGGCCATCCCGATGATGGGCAGCCACAGGCGGCCTGTCCGGCGCTGCGCTGCGCTCATGTCGCGCTCCGCATCGGCAAAGTCTTTGAACAATCATGCGGAGCACGGGCCTGCCCGTTCCGGGCTGATCCGCGCTCCGACCTCAAATGCGAACGGGCGGCCAGGCCGCCCGTCGAAGATCGAGTATCGTCCGCGCCGTCAGTTCGCCGCAGCGAGCTTCTTCGCGATCTCGCGCTTAAGGGCGAGCGCGCCGCTCGACAGCTCGCTGTCGGAGGCCTTGGCGAGGAAGGCGTCGAGGCCGCCGCGGTGCTCGACCGAGCGCAGCGCCGCCGCCGCGATGCGCAGGCGGACCGAACGGCCGAGCGTCTCCGACTGCAGCGTGACGCTGCACAGATTGGGCAGGAACCGCCGCTTCGTCTTGCGGTTCGAGTGGCTCACGAGGTGACCGCTCTGAACGGCCTTGCCCGTCAGTTCGCAACGGCGCGCCATGACACGTACGTCCTGTTCTCTCGTCGGTGCAGCCGCTCCGGGAGGCCGAAAGAAGCTCCCAAAAAACGCTCACTCGTCCGGCGCAAGCACCGGCAGCTGGACACCGCATGTCCTATGAAAGTGGCGGGTGTATAGTGGAAGCCCATGGGCGGCGTCAAGGATGGCGCGCGCGATCTCGCCTCGCGGGCGGCAAGGCGTCACGATTCGGACCGATTCGCTGCCGACATGATGTCGCGGCGACATTGCGGGAGCGGCACGGGCGATGCGGGCGCATCTGGCACGGGGTGGCGATTGGGGTGCTGGACTCGCCGAGGGGCGGGCGGTTCGACCTGCGCGACAGCGGGCGCGGCTGGCCGCGCGCGTCGCGGGCCTGTGCGGCGGGCTGCTCTGCGCCGGCTTTCTGCCGATGGTCGCGAGCGCCGCTTCGCTGTCGGCGCAATATGACATCTCGCTCATCGGCCTCAAGATCGGCACGGCCACCGTCAAGGGTGACTTCGCCCAGGATCGCTACAAGCTCGAGATCTGGGCGAAGCTCACCGGACTGGTCGGGGCGGTGACGGGCGGCAAGGGGGCTGCCAGCGCCACGGGCAGCCTGGGCGGTGCACGGCCGGTGCCGTCGAGCTTCGCCGTCACCACCGCGACTTCCGACAAGTCGGCGATGGTGCGCATGGCGCTTGCGGCGGGCACGGTGCAGGCAGTGGAGATCAAGCCCTTGCCGGAGCCGAAGGCCGATCGCGTCGCCCTGACGGAGGCTCACAAGCGCGGCGTCGTCGATCCGGTGAGCGCCCTCATCATGCCTGCGCAAGGCGCCGGCTCGGCGAGTGACCCTGCCGCCTGCAACCGGACGATCCCGGTCTTCGACGGCGCCGCCCGCTTCGACGTGGTGCTCACCTATTCGCGCACGGAGATGGTGAAGGGACCGGCCTATGACGGGCCGGTCCTCGTCTGTGCGGCGCGCTACGTGCCCATCGCCGGGCATCGGCCGAACCGGCCCGCCAACAAGTTCATGGAGGAGAACCGGGACATGGAGACCTGGCTCGCACCCGTCGACGGCGCCCGGCTCTTCATGCCCTTTCGCATCTCCGTGCGGACGATGCTCGGCACCACCGTGATCGAGGCATCGCACTTCGCCGTCAACGGCCGGGAGGGGCGGGCGCCCGACAAGCCTGTCCGTGCCCAGAACTGAGCGACCCATTGTCCCGCACCGGCACGGAAAGGTTAACGCGGGGGGGTGTTGCGTCGCGCCGGAGCTGGCGGGCGCGACGTGTGTTTTGTGGGATTACGAGCCGGCGGCTACCAGATGTCGTGGGGACCAGAATGGGAACAGGCCTGTTTCAGCGATTCGTCGCCGGTTCGTTCCGGCTTCGATCGATGTCTTGGCGGTGACGCAGGCAGTGCGAGCAGTCGTGTTCACCGTCTGTTGACCATGGGCGAGGGGGCTGGTGCTGCAGGGCGCCTCGGACCGGAGGTTAACCCCAGGGCCGGCGACAAGGGCGATGGCCGGGGAGTGCCGCGGCGGGTTTGTGGCGAGGCCGAGGGGGTGACACCACATGTCGTAGCGAACGAATCCCGATTCCACGCGAGTCGCCGATTCGGGCTTGATTCGTTCCAGACTCGTTCCGCCCGTTAAAAGATGGGCGCAGTCGCGTTCCGATGTGATACAGGGACGCCAATCGTCACCGGTACGCCGGCCTGGCCGGCGCCACCCAACCGACAGGCCTCGATGGTTCTTCGTTCGCTGCCGCCTCAGTTCCGCGCCCGCGGGGTGACGGCCGTCCTCGGACCGACCAACACCGGCAAGACACATCTCGCCATCGAGCGCATGCTCGGCCACGAGAGCGGCATCATCGGGCTGCCGCTCAGGCTTCTGGCGCGCGAGGTCTACCAGCGCGTCGTCGAGCGCGTCGGGGCGGAGGCGGTCGCCCTCATCACCGGCGAGGAGAAGATCAAGCCGGCGAAGGCGCGCTACTGGATCGCCACCGTCGAGGCGATGCCGCGCGACCTCGATGTCTCCTTCTGCGCCATCGACGAGATCCAGCTCGCCGCCGACTTCGAGCGCGGTCACGTCTTCACCGATCGGCTCCTCAACCAGCGCGGCCGGTCCGAGACCCTCGTCATCGGTGCCGCCACCATGCGGCCGCTCGTCGAGACCCTCATCCCCGGCGCCAATATCGTGTCGCGGCCGCGCCTGTCGACGCTCTCCTTCGCCGGCGAGAAGAAGATCACGCGACTGCCGCGCCGATCGGCCGTCGTCGCCTTCTCGGCCGAGGAGGTCTATGCCGTCGCCGAGCTCATCCGCCGGCAGAAGGGTGGGGCGGCTGTGGTGCTCGGGGCCCTGAGCCCGCGCACGCGCAACGCGCAGGTGGCGCTCTACCAGTCGGGCGACGTCGACTATCTCGTCGCCACCGACGCCATCGGCATGGGGCTCAACCTCGACGTCGACCATGTGGCCTTCGCCGCCGACCGCAAGTTCGACGGCTACGGCTTCCGCCAGCTCAATCCGGCCGAGCTCGGCCAGATCGCGGGGCGGGCGGGCCGGCACATGCGTGACGGCACCTTCGGCACGACGGGGCGCTGCCCGCCCTTCGACGAGGAGCTCGTCCGCGCGCTCGAGGATCACGCCTTCGATCCCGTACGCGTGGTGCAGTGGCGCAACCCGGATCTCGACTTCCGCTCGATCGATGCCCTGCAGACGAGCCTCGCCAGATTGCCGAGCGAGCCCGGACTGACGCGCGCGCCCGTCGCAGACGACCTCGCCGTGCTCGAAACGCTCGCCCGCGACGGCGAGGTGCGCGGCTTCGCGCGCGGGCCTGCTGCCGTGGAGCGCCTTTGGGACACCTGCCAGATCCCCGACTACCGCAAGGTCTCGCCCGCCGCCCACGCCGATCTCGTCGCCACGATCTACCGGGCCCTGATGCGCGACGGCGTCGTCGCGGATGACTGGTTCGCCCGTCAGGTGGGGCTTGTCGACCGCACGGACGGCGACATTGATACGCTGTCCGCGCGCATCGCCCAGGTGCGCACCTGGACCTTCGTCGCCAACCGGCCGGACTGGCTCCGCGATCCCGAGCATTGGCAGGGGCTGACCCGTCAGGTAGAGGACAAGCTGTCGGATGCGCTGCACGAGCGCCTGGCTGCCCGGTTCGTCGACCGGCGCACCAGCGTGTTGATGCGGCGCTTGAGAGAGAACGCGATGCTCGAAGCGGAAGTCACGGCCACCGGCGACGTGCTCGTCGAAGGCCAGCACGTTGGTCACCTGCACGGATTCCAGTTCGCGCCCGATCCCCAGGCGGAGGGCTCGGAGGCCAAGGCCCTGCGCGCTGCCGCGCAGAAGGCGCTTGCCGGCGAGATCGAGGCCCGGGCCGAGCGCTTCTCGGCCGCCGCCGACGACAGTTTCGTGCTCGCCAACGACGGGACCATTCGCTGGAACGGCGAGGCGGTGGCGAAACTCGCGAGCGGCGACAAGCTGCTCGAGCCGCGCTTCCGCATCGTCGCCGACGAGCATCTGACCGGGCCGGCGCGCGACAAGGTCGACGCGCGCCTCGCCACCTGGCTCAAGGCGCATGTGGCGAAGCTCCTCGGTCCGGTCACGGCCCTCGAGGAGGCGGCCGATCTCACGGGGCTCGCCCGCGGCATCGCCTTCCAGATCGCGGAGGCGCTCGGGGTGCTGGAGCGCGCGCGCGTCGCTCAGGACGTGAAGAGCCTCGATCAGGACGGCCGCGCGGCGCTGCGCCGCTACGGCGTGCGCTTTGGCGCCTACCACCTCTACCTCCCGGCGCTGCTGAAGCCCGCGCCACGGGCGCTCGCCGCCCAGCTCTGGGCCCTGAAGCACGGCGGCCTCGACGTGAAGGGGCTCGACGACCTGCCCCATCTCGCGGCCTCCGGCCGTACCTCCATTCCGGTGGACCACGAGGTTCCGAAGGGGCTCTACAGGGCCGCCGGCTTCCGCGTCTGCGGCGAGCGGGCCGTTCGCGTCGACATTCTGGAGCGCCTCGCCGACCTCATCCGCCCGGCGATTGCCTATCGCCCCGGGGTCACCCCCGGCGAGCCGCCGGCCGGTGCGGCGGACGGCGACGGCTTTGTCGTCACTGTGGCGATGACCTCGCTGGCGGGCTGCTCGGGCGAGGATTTCTCCTCGATCCTGAAGTCGCTGGGCTATGTCGTGGACCGCCGTGCCGGGCCCGCCATCACCGTGCCGCTGGTGCCCGCGCCGAGCGCGGTGGCACCGGCGAGCGAAGGTGTGGCGGAAGCGACCGCGACGGCCGGGACCGAGGAAGGGGCGATACCCGGCACCGAGGAGGCGGCGGCGGAGGAGGTGGCTCCCGAGGCCGACGCCGTCGATGTCGCTTCGGTCGCCGCCGCATCCCCCGCGGCGCCCGCATCAGCGGAATCCGCCGCCGGCGACGAAGGGCTCCCCTCGCCCGACGCCGTGGGGCCCGACGCCCCCAGCACCGAGGAGGCGGTCGGGATGGGGGCCGCGGAAGTCTCTGAGGTGCCGGAGCCTGCGCCCGCAGTGCCGGCCGAGCCCGAGCCCATCGAGGTGTGGCGACCGCATCGGCATCATCATCACGCCCAGCCGCGCCATGGCGAGCGGCGCGGCGAACGCCATGGCGGTGGGCAGCGCGGCGACGGTCGCCGCGACGAACGCCCGCGCGACGGGCGCAAGCGCTTCGAGGGAGCCCCGCGTCCCGAGCGCGACGGTGATGCCCGTCCGGAACGGCAGGGGCGGGGCCGGCACGGGCCCGGGCGCCTCGACAGGGAGCGGGGCGGCAAGGACCACGGCGGCAAGCCGGGGGCCGACCGCCGCTTCGACAAGCGCCCGGCCGCGCCAAGGGCGGAGAAGCAGCCCGACCCCAATTCGCCCTTTGCCAAGCTCCTCGCCCTGAAGCAGGAACTCGAGGCGCGCGGCGGCAAGAGCTGAGGGGCCTCTTCGAGGGAGACGACCGGATAGTGACGATCGCGTCCGTGTTCTTCCTGACGCCGGCAGCGCTCGCCGGGGAGCGCCTGTGACCGCCCCCGGCGGCGATCGCCTGCGGCTCGACAAATGGCTGTGGCATGCACGCATGGCGAAGAGTCGCACGCTCGCCGCCAAGATCGTCCTCGCCGGCCACGTGCGCGTCAATGGCCAGCGTGTGGAGAACCCCGCGCGGCCGGTCAAGGTCGGGGACGTGCTGACACTCGCCCTTGCCCATGCCACGCTGGTTGTCGAAGTGCGGGCGCTCGGCACGCGGCGCGGTCCGGCGAGCGAGGCGCGCGAGCTCTATGCCCTGCCCGGCGGGACTGCGCCATCCGCCACGCCCGTGAGCGGGCGTGACGATGCGCCGCTTGCGCCCGACGACAAGAGCGGCTAGCACCGCGTTCGATATTACGAACGCGCCTTGGTGCGATTCTAAGGGAGCCCGCCGGCAGGAGACGCGAATGACCTACGTCGTCACCGACAACTGCATTCGCTGCAAGTATATGGATTGCGTCGAGGTCTGTCCTGTCGACTGCTTCTACGAAGGCGAGAACATGCTTGTCATCCACCCCGACGAGTGCATCGACTGCGGGGTGTGCGAGCCGGAGTGCCCGGCGGAAGCGATCAAGCCGGACACGGAGCCCGGCCTCGAATCCTGGCTCAAGCTCAACGCCGACTACGCCAAGACCTGGCCCAACATCACCCAGAAGAAAGAGCCTCCGGCCGACGCCAAGGAGATGGACGGCGTGCCCGGCAAGCTCGAAAAGTATTTCTCGCCGAATCCCGGCACGGGCGACTGAACTGTCCAGTTGAAGAAGCCAGTTCAACACCACTGCCGCGCGCATGGATGCTGCGCGTGGCCGCAGGCCTTTGATTCGTACGACATTTTGTGGTAGGGTCGCGCCCTACAGTCGATTACGCGTGGTGTGCCTCGGCGGTCCCGCGAGACAGCGGTTCAGCTCAGAACGAGAACGAGTGGGCGCGCGGAAGCTCCGGTCTTCCGTGGAGCCGGGCATGTCGAGCGGCTTTCATCATCGGCTGATCGTGGAGCGACCGGTGGGGGCCAGTCTTCGCCGGTCGTCGTGTGCATGCCGTCGTCGGATCTGCCCTCCGGCGCGGCCGAGTACGTCCGAACGGGCGAACGACAGGAGGCGATCCTAACCATGACGAAT
Organism: Chelatococcus albus; assembly: GCF_030067675.1. Classification (GTDB taxonomy): domain Bacteria; phylum Pseudomonadota; class Alphaproteobacteria; order Rhizobiales; family Beijerinckiaceae; genus Chelatococcus_A; species Chelatococcus_A albus. Next base: position 94,304 of record NZ_JASJEV010000002.1, read on the forward strand.
GTCAAGAAGTCCGCCCAGCGTCAGGGGTTCAAGACGGGTGAATCCATCGTCTATCCCGCTCATGGCGTCGGCACGATCGTCGCCATCGAGGAGCAAGAGGTGGCCGGCTTCAAGCTGGAACTGTTCGTCATCAGCTTCGAGAAGGACAAGATGACGCTGCGTGTGCCCACCGCCAAGGCGGCGAGTGTCGGCATGCGCAAGCTCGCCGAGTCGTCGCTCGTCTCCAAGGCGCTCGAGACACTCACCGGTCGCGCACGCATCAAGCGCACCATGTGGTCGCGGCGCGCCCAGGAATATGAGGCGAAGATCAATTCCGGCGACCTGATCGCCATTGCCGAGGTGGTGCGCGACCTGCACCGCGCCGAGTCGCAGCCCGAGCAGTCCTACAGCGAGCGCCAGCTCTACGAGGCGGCGATCGACCGCGTCGTGCGGGAGATCGCTGCGGTCAACCGCGTGACCGAGACCGAGGCGCTGAAGCTCATCGAGGACGCCCTCGCCAAGTCGCCGCGGCGCGCGGCCAAGGTGGCGGCCGCCGAGGCGGATATCGACGCCGAGGAAGAGGAACTGCAGGACGAGGCGGCGTGACATCGCCGCGCACGTCGCGAAGACCAGAGAAGCCCGGCCGATGCCGGGCTTCTTTGTCGGATGCGCCCGGCGCTCAGGCCAGGGTCTTGCGCAGGAACTCGAGCGTTCGCGACCAGGCGAGCCTGGCGGCCGCCTCGTTGTAACGTTCGGCGCTGGTGTCGTTGTTGAAGGCGTGATCGACGCCCTCGTACATGTAGACCGCGTGGGGAACGCCGGCGGCGTCGAGGGCGGCGCGGTAGGCCGGCACGCCTTCGTTGATCCGCTGGTCGAGGCCGGCATAGTGCAGCAGCAGCGGGCAACGGATGCGCGCGACACGGGTCAGGTCCGGCACGCGCCCGTAGTAGGCGACGCCCGCGTCCAGTTCCTCGGCCCGCGTGGCCAGTTCGTTGACCATGCCGCCGCCCCAGCAGAAACCGACGGCTCCCGCGCGGCGATTGCCGCGTTCGTGGTCCTTCAGCCAGCCGAGCCCGGTGCGCGCCTGGTTGACGACGCTGCCCGTGTCGAGCTTGGCGAAGAGGCGGCGTGCTTCGTCGGCATCCGCGGGCGTGCCGCCGAAGGGCTCGAGAAAGTCGACGGCCAGAGCGAGGAAGCCGTCGACGGCAAGACGCCGTGCGATGTCCTCGATATGCGGGTTGAGCCCGCGGTTCTCGTGGATGACGAGCACAGCCGGCCGCCGCGCTTCGCCGTGTGCCCAGGCGGCATAGCCGGAGATGCGGCCGCTCGCTCCTTCGAAGGCGATGCGCCGGGTGGCGATGCGCGGATCCGTCTCCGCCACGACCGCGGCCTGCGCGTAATTCGGCTCCAGCGCCGCCAGCGCCGCCCGGGCTGCGGCTGTCGAACCGGCGAGCGCCATCAGTCTTTCGAGGAAGACGCGTCGGTCGAGGGGACGATGAGTATACTCGTCGTAGAGCTCGACGAGGCGACGATCGAGTGCCATGAGCGCTTTTCCCTTCGCGTGTCCGATGCCATCCCGTTCCCGTCCATCGGGGCTCGCGTCCACCAGGGTGAACCCGAAGCATCGCCGGCATTGTCGCAGGAGCGGGTGGTCGGCCGCTCACCGGGCCGCTGCCTCCGGCGCAGGATGCTCCGCAGGGAAGATTAGCCGCGCGCCGGGCGCCCGTCCCTATGCAGCGCATCGTGACGGCCCGGCATCCGGGCGCATGGACCCGATGGCCCCCACCGGTCACTCCATGACGATCTTGTAGGCCTCGCCCGCCGTGAGCGGGCCGGGGCGGTCGAGCCCGTTGAGCACCAGGAAACGCTCGAGGTGGCGATCGACGCCCGCCATTCGCGCGGCCAACCCCTCGGCGGTGTCGCCGGGCCTGGCGACGGCCACGCCGAGGCGCAGTGGACGCACCGCCCGCGCCTCCTCGGCGGAGAGCCGGCGCAGGCTGTCGAGCGTCTGGCGGAAGGCGCGGGCCGAATCGCCGCCTGCATCGCGCGAGGCGAGCACCAGCCGGTAGACGGCACCGTCGATGCGCACCACCGCGAGGCGGAAGGACCAGTCCTTGCCGCGCGCCGTGGCGACCGCCGCCGGAAGGCCGTTCACGGTGAGGCTCTCGATGCTGCGCGGCTCCAGACCGTCGATCCAGCCCGACGCGAGATAGTCCTCGAGCGTCTGGCCGGCCGGGACCTCCACGGCGTCGAGGCGCAGCGCCTGCGTGCCGCCCGGTCCGATGCCGAGCACGGCCTGGGCGGTGTTGTCCAGGGTGAAGCCATCGGGCGCGGCGAAGGTGATGCCGAGGCGCGGGTGGAGGAAGCGGCGGCCACGCACGACGCCCTCGGAGGGGTCGTCGCCGAAGGCGATGCCCTCGACTGCGGCGAGATAGGCGGCGCGGTCCACCGCGCTGGAAGCCAGCGGGGCGATCTGGCGCGCCGCGACCAGCGCCTGGGCGATGCGCTCGGGCGTGGTCGGGTGGGTGCTCAGGAAATCGCCCGCCGGCGATGAGGGATTGTTCTTGAGGCTGCCGTTGCGCCCGAGCGACATCAGGAAGCGCGCCGGGCCATAGGGGTCGTAGCCCGCCCTCGCGATGGTGCGGACGCTGATCTGGTCGGCCTCGAGCTCCTGGGCACGCGAGAAGCCTGCGATCGAGAGGCGCGACTGATCGCGCACGGTGCGCACGGCGTTGGGGTCGTTGAGCACTTCCGCCGCGACGCGGCTGACGAGCGCGGAGCGCTGCTCGAGTTCGGCGCGCGCGAGCGCGTGGCGCGCCGTGATATGGGCGATCTCGTGGGCGAGCACGCCGGCGAGCTCGGAGGTGTCATTGGCGAGCGCCAGGAGCCCGCGCGTGACGTAGACGTTGCCGCTCGGCAGGGCGAAGGCGTTGACCGTCGGCGAGTTGAGGATCGTGACACGGTAGGCATCGCCCGCTTCGCCGGTTGCCGACGTCAGGCGCCGCACGATGTCGGCCAGCATGCGCTCGAGCGCCGGCGCCCGGTATTCGCCGCCGAAGGCGGCGACGAGGCGCGCGTGCTCTCGCGTGGCCGCGCGCTCGATGCCGGTGATGCGCGGGGCCGCCGGCGGGAGCGGAGCCGTGGAGGGCAATCCGCCGCGCCCGTCGCCGGCGCAACCGGCGAGCAGCAGCGCAATGGCCAGCGCGCCGGCAGCGCGCCGCATCGCCAGGAACCACGCAGCACTCTCGACAGTCGCACTCACTGCGATCGATCCGCCTCGATGAACTCGATTTCCTCCGGAAGGCTCACCTCGATCAGCGGACCGCGATCGGCCTCCACGAAACCGCGGACTCGGACCCGGCGTCCCTTCAGGCGGGCCGCCGAAATACCGTTATCGCGCATCCTGCGCCAGTTTCGTTTCGAGATGGTGACCGTGGTGTCCACTGACCATCGTTGACCGAAGTTCACGTAGGTCCTGTCCTTCCGCTCCCCCACGCTCGCGGCGACGCCCTCGACCAGGGCGAAGGAACCCGCGAGCGCCTCCAGCGCGGCCGGGTCGGCGGTGGAACGCACGGCGTAGCGCGCCTCCTGCCACAGTCCGAGCCCCGCGCGGCGCGCCGCGTCCTCGCGCGCGAGCAGAAGGCGTGCGCAGCTTCCCGCCGCACCCTCCGGCCGGACGCGGGCGAGGCCCGCCGCCACGAGCGCATCCTCGAGCCAGCGTCGCGCAGCGCCGCGGGCATCGGCGACACCCCCGTCGGATACCGTGTCCATTCCGACCACGACTTGGGCGAGAATGCGGCCCCAGCGGTCCGGCGCGGGGCCCAGGGGGCGGAAGGCGATGCTCCGGTTCACGATGGCGGCGAGGCGTGTCTCCAATGCAACACCCGCTTCGCTCCCCTCGGGCAGGTCGAGATCGGCGAGGCGAAGCAGGCGGCCGTCGTCGAGCACCAGCGAGCGGTCGGCCGCGACACGCGCCACGCGGGCCCGTTGCGGCAGGGCCCCGTCGCCCAGCGGCGGCAGGCAATCGGCCGCGGCGACGGACGCGAGCCACGGCAGGAAGGCGAGCGGCAGCGCCCACAGGCTCCATCGCCGCCTGCCGCGATCCCCTGCGCCCGGCATCGCCGCCCTCCGTGCCATGCGCTCGCCACCGTCGGCGGGCACCATCACCGGCAGGATAACCCGGCTGTTTCCCGACTCGAACGGCCGATGCTAACGAAGGGCGCCGCCGTCCGTCGCCGGGAACATGTCAGCCATGCGCCTCTGGCAGATCGACCTGATCGACCCCGCCTACCAGGCGCCCGAATGCCTGGCATGGCTCGACGCGGCCGAGCGCGACCGCTGCCGACGATTCCTCCGTGCCGATGACGCGCGCCGCTTCGCCGCCGCCCACGTGGGGCTGCGCCTGGTGCTCGCCCGCCACCTCGGCCTTGATCCGCGGGAGATCGCCTTCAGCCACAACGCCTGGGGTCGTCCCTTCGTGGCCGGAGGCCCGCCGTTCTCGATGAGCCACAGCGGCGAGGTGGCGCTCGTCGCCGTCGGAGGGGGCGGTATCCTCGGCGTCGACATCGAGGGTTGCGAGCAGCCGGTCGAGCGACGCTGGTTCGACGGAAGTTGGACAACCGGGGAAGAGCGCCGCCTGACGCCGGTCGCACTCAGCGACAGGCATCTCCTGCGTCTGTGGACCCGCAAGGAGGCGGCAGTGAAGGCGCTCGGGCGAGGCCTTTCACAGCCTCTGACCGACGTGGCGGTGCCGCTCGCCGAAGATCTCCCGCCGCAGGGCGGGCGGCTCGTCATTCGCGCCGAGGGGCGCCTGTTCCTCTGGTACTGCTACGACATTCCGCTGGGCGGCGGCTCCGTGGCGTCGCTCGCCTCGGACCGACCGGCCGCAGTCGCGGCCCTGCGCTGCGAGATGGCGCCTGCGCCGACGGATCGCAGGCTCTGGCAGGCTGCGCCCGGCCATGCTACACCCTCGGCGCGCCGGTCCCGTAGCTCAGCAGGATAGAGCAGCGGTTTCCTAAACCGTTGGTCGGGGGTTCGACTCCCTCCGGGACCGCCATTCGCCCGATTCCTCTCCACGGCGCGATGTTCTCCGCGACAGCTACGCGAGCGCCGCCGATCACCGCGCGAAGTTCTGCGAGGCTTGACCCGAACGGACACGGCTTCGCTCTGAACCTTCTCAACAGCGAATGGTGCAAGATCGCTGTCCGACTCTCGTCATACGAATTTTGTCGCTTCTGCAACCTGCCGCGATTTCAGATCTTTACGCATATGCCAGACCACAGCGCACAGGAGCCCGCCATGTTCCACGTCGCAAACGATGCGCGCTTCTGGGACCGGATCGCGCGCAAATATGCTGCCGATCCGATCGCCGACATGGCGGGCTATGAGCGCACGCTCGAGCGCACGCGGCACTATCTCAATGGCGCCGAGACGGCGTTCGAGTTCGGATGCGGCACGGGAACGACGGCGCTCAGGCTCGCGCCCTCCCTCCGGCGCATCGTGGCGACCGACATATCGAGCGGCATGATCGCGATCGCGCGTGAGAAGGCCGAGGCCGAAGACCGCGCCAATGTCGCGTTCGAGGTTGCGACCCCCGATGCGGCGCCCTGGCCGGACGAGAGCTTCGACGTCGCCCTCGGCTTCAATGTCCTGCATCTCGTGGCCGCGCGGGAAGCGGCCCTGAACGGCGTCCATCGGCTGTTGAAGCCCGGTGGGCTATTCATCTCCAAGACGCCGTGCCTCAAGGAGATGAACCCGCTCGTGAGGATTGCCGTGCGCGTCATGCAGGTTTTCGGCAAGGCACCCTATGTGGCGTTCCTGTCCGCGGCAGACCTGGAGCGCGAGATGGCGGCGGCAGGATTCGAAATCATTGAACGCGCCCGCCATGCCTCGCGCGGCAGGGACGCGCGGCCGTTCCTCGTGGCAAGAAAGCGCTGAAGACTGCGGCACCGCATGCCGGGTCATCGTGGCTGGCGCGAGGGCGCACGCGACTTTGCCCGCAACCGATCTCGCCGCCCATCCGTCACCCACCCGCCGCGGACACTGCGGAGGAGCATTGAAGCGCGCTTCGGAGGGATAGCGCAGGCATCGTTCTCATCAGGGGCTCGCACGTCCCGCCATTTGGCCGGACGCATGGCCGGATCGGTGACGACCGGCACGCTCGAGACGAGCGCTGCGACGAAGCAGCCGCGTTGGCTGTCGGATGTCCGGGGCGACCACCCCCCATCAATCTCCGGCTGAAGGTCGCCGGCAGCGGTGAGCTGCTGCCGAGACCGGCGGACGGCGACATCGATATCGCCTCCTGTTTCGGCAAGGGCGGTCTCGCCGGATGCTTCTCCAAGCGGAGCGGCCTTGAGAGCGAGCGCAGGGAGCAACTTGTACACGCCTTCGATATCGGCGGTGCCGACGAGACGGTCGGCCAGGCCGGGGCGCTCGCGCGCCGCCTGGCGTCGACGACTCCGGTCGCCATGCATCGGCCCTTTTTCCGGCTTGAAGCCCCGACACCTTGCGCGGCCGGGCCGGGGGCGCCACTGTCCGCGGGATTCGCAGCGCGCCGGAGCCTCGGACGCCTCCGAGCGCTCGGCGGGGAGTTCATGCCGTTTTGCCGATGCCGATGATCGCAGCCGCCTCGAACCCGTCCCAGCGCGGCCTGGCCCGTCTCCTGCCCCGCGTGGCGCTCGCCCTGCTCATCGGGTTTGCCGCGGGTGGGGCGCTCGCGCAGGCTCCCGGCGGGGCGCCGGCGGCGCCGGCCGCGCCTGCGCAGGCTGCCCCTCGGCCCAACGGCTCGGCCGCCGCGGACGAGACGGCCAAGGCGCGCGCCAGGCTCGATGCCGTGCGCGCCGAGCTGGACCAGATCGAGAAGAGCCTGACGCGGTCTGGCCTGAGCGACGACGACCTGTCGCGGCTGCGCCAGCGGCTCGGGCCGCCCGGCGAGACGGTGACGGCGATCATCGCCACGTTGACGCCGCGCGCCGACGCGGTGAAGGCTCGCCTCGACCAGCTCGGGGCGAAGCCGGACGAGAAGGCGCCGCCGGAGAGCCCGGACGTGGCGCGCGAGCGGGAGGACCGCCAGCGCGAATACGCCGACATCAGCGAGACGCTGCGGCTTGGCCGGGCCCTGCTCGTGCAGGCCGAGCAGATCAACACCACGATTTCCGACCTGAGGCGCGGGGCCTTCACCCGCGCGCTCTTCACCCGAAGCGCGAGCCCGCTGAGCCCCGATCTCTGGGTCGCGGTGGCGCAGTCTCTGCCGCACGACGCCGGGGCCTTGCGCATCACCGTGGGGGAATGGCTGTCGGGCGCGGCGAGCCGCTTCGGCGAGGGGCGTATCGTGGCGCTGTTCGCAGCCGTGATCGCCGCGATCGCCCTCTATCGCGTGCGTGCGCGCATCGCTCCGCGCATCGTGGCGCGCGAACGGCAGATCGGCGAACCAACGCGCCTGAGGCGCGCGCTCGGGGCGGCGGGCCAGATGCTCGCCGGGACGCTGCCGGCGGTGGCGGCGAGCCTCCTCGTCTACGCGGGCCTCGACGGGGCCAACCTGCTGCCGCCGCGCATCCAGCCGGTGATGGTGACGCTGCTCACCGGGCTCGCCCTTGTGGCCTTCGCGCGCTCGCTCGCGGATGCGATGCTCGCGCCCGGGCTGCCGGCGTGGCGGCTCTTCTCCATGCCGGACCTGACGGCGGAGCGCCTGCACCGGCTCGTCTTCGTCGGCTCGGCCGTCATCGTCGGCGGCAAGGTGGTCGAGGCGACGCTGCAGGCGATCGGCGCCGGCCTGCAGGTCTCGGTCCTCAGCAAGGCCCTGTTCGCGCTCATCTTCGCGCTGCTGACCGCTGACACGCTGCGCCGCATTCAGAGCACCGAGGAATGCGCGGAAGAGAGCTTCGGGCCCTATGTGCCGACGGAGCCCTCCGTCGCCGGGCCGCTCAGGGCCGTCGCCTGGGTTGTCACCGCCCTCGTCGTCGGCGGGGCGCTCGTCGGCTACATCGCCTTCGCCTCCTTCCTCGTCGACCAGGTGGTGTGGATCGCGAGCGTCGGGGCCCTGCTCACCCTATCGATCGTGCTGGTGGACGAGGCGGTGGCCGAGGTGCTCGCCGGCAAGAGCCGGGTGTCGCTCGCCCTGCAGGGCAGCATCGGCCTGCGCAAGCGCTCGCTCGAGCAGATCGCGGTGCTCACCTCCGGCGTGCTGCGGCTCGTGCTCATCATCGTCGCCGTGATGCTCGTCCTGGCGCCGTGGGGCGTCGAGTCGGTCGATCTCATCGCCTCGCTGCGTGCGGCCTTCTTCGGCTTCACGGTCGGCGGCGTCACCATCTCCCTGTCGACCATCGTGCTCGCCGTGATCTTCTTCGCGGTCGGCATCCTGGCGACGCGCGGCATCCAGCGCTGGCTCGACACGCGGTTCCTGCCGGCGACCGATCTCGACGCCGGCCTGCGCAATTCGATCAAGACGGGGTTCGGCTATCTCGGCATCTTCGTCGCCGTTGCCCTGGCGCTGGCGCAGCTCGGCCTGAGCCTCGACAAGATCGCCATCGTCGCCGGCGCGCTCTCGGTCGGTATCGGTTTCGGCCTGCAATCCATCGTCAACAATTTCGTGTCGGGCCTCATTCTCCTGTGGGAGCGCTCGGTGCGGGTCGGCGACTGGGTCGAGGTCGGGACGGAACAGGGCTATGTGAAGCGCATCAACGTGCGCTCGACCGAGATCGAAACCTTCGACCGGGCCTCCATCATCGTGCCCAACTCGAACTTCGTCTCGGGGATCGTCAAGAACTGGCTGCACAACGACCGCATGGGCCGCGTGCACATCAAGATCGGCGTGTCCTACGAATCCGACCCGCAGCAGGTGGCGGCCATCCTGGAAGACTGCGCCCGCGCGCATCCGAGCGTCCTCGAAAAGCCGGCGCCCGCGGTGCTCTTCACGAACTTCGGCGATTCCGCCCTCGATTTCGATCTCTACTGTTTCGTGGCGGAGGTCGAGACGCGCGGACGCGTCGGCAGCGACCTGCGGTTCAGCATCTTCAGGCGGCTGAAGGAGGCGGGGATCGAGATTCCCTTCCCGCAGCGCGACATGAATCTGCGCGGCATCGACCGGCTGGAATCGGCGCTCGTGCGCCTCGCCGAGCGGCCGCCGGCGCAGATCCTGGCCCGGGAACCTGCACAAGAACCCGCCCAGGAACCTGCCGAAGAAAGACCCGCGCGCAAGGCGCGCAACGGCGCCCGCAGGAAGGACGTGAAGAATGCCGAGAACGCGTGACGTCGCCGCCCGCATCGCCCTGGTCGGCGCCCTCACGGCGCTCGCGGCCTGCACGGAGGAGCGGGTGGCGGAGAAGCCGCGGTTCTACCAGTCACTGGCGGCGCCGGGGGCGGCCGTGGACAGCGCGAGCGCCGCGGGCATGATCTCGGCCTACCGGCGCAACCATGGTCTGGCGCCGCTCGCCCTCGACGAGACGCTGCAGGGGGTCGCCGCGGCGGAGGCCGAGGCCATGGCTGCCGCGGACAGGCCCGCATCGGCCGACACCCTCAAGGCGAAGCTCGCGGCGGCGGGCGTGGCGGGCGCCTCGGCCAACATTTCCGCCGGCTACCACACGCTGGCCGAGGCCTTCTCCGGCTGGCGCGACTCGCCGGCGCACAACCGCGTCATGCTCGATCCGGCGGCCACGCGCATGGGCATCGCCACGGCCTTCGCGCCGGGCTCGAAGTACAAGGTCTATTGGGTGCTCGCGGTCGCCGCGCCAGCGGCCCGCTGAACGGCCGCCACGGCCGTGGACCGAAGGCCGCCCGCATCAGGGCCTCGCGCCCGGGGGCAGGGGAGGCGCCTCGTTGAGGAGGAGGATGTTCACGCGGCGGTTGGCCGCGAGATAGGGATTGTCCGGGAAGGCGGGCTCCGTGTCGGCCTTGCCGGTGATGGCGGCGAAGCGGTCGTCCGGCAGGCCGTTTGAAGCGAGGATCTCGCGCACCGCGCCCGCCCGCCCGCTGGACAGATCCCAGGCCGACCAGCCCGGGCGGGAACCAGGGCGTGCCGCCGAGGTATGGCCCGTGACGACAATGCGGTTCGGCATGCGCCGCAGGACGGGCGCGATCTTCTCGAGCAGGCGGCGTGTGCGCTCGTAGGGCGCCGTCGATCCGTCGGCGAACATGGAGCGCCCGTCCTGGTCGACGATGGCGATGTTCAGCCCTTCTCTGGTCTCTTCGATGATGATGTTCTTCGACAGCTCCGCGATCTCGGGCATGTCCTGCAGCGCCTGGCGCAGGGAGGCGGCGGCGAGCGCGAAACCCCGGTCGAACTTCGCAATCTCGGTGCCGTCCTCGCCCTTGTAGATTCCGGTCGGCGCCGTCACCGCCGAGCCTTCCTCCGGCGGGGCCTGGCGGACGTTCTTCAGGTTCGGGCGGGTGGGGATGCCGTCGAGCTCGACGACGCCCGCAAATCGCGATTCGCGCTGCACGCCGAAGGCGTCGCGCATCGAGCCGGCGACGATCTGCAGCTTCTTCTGATCCTGCGCCGAGAAGGCCACGAGCATCACGAAGAAGCTCATGAGCAGACCCATGAGATCGGCGAAGGTCACGAACCAGCCGTGCCCGCCGCCGTGCGCATCGCCCTTCTTGCGTGCCATGCCCGCTCTGCCCCTCTCGCTCAGGCCGCGGCGGCGAGCTCGGCCCGGTGATGGTCGGGCAGGTAGGCGAGGAGCATCTCGCGCACGACCATCGGGCTCTTCGATTCGCGGATCTGCAGGACGCCGTCGAGGATGAGGGTGCGTGAGATCTCCTCCTCGGCGAGCTTCAGATGCAGCTTGTCGGCGAGCGGCAGGCAGATGAGATTGGCGGTGAGGGCGCCGTAGAGGGTCGCCAGCAGGGCCACCGCCATGGCGGGACCGAGCTTGGAGGGATCCTCCATGTTGGCGAACATCTGCACCATGCCGATGATGGTGCCGACCATGCCCCAGGCCGGGGCGCAGTCACCGATGGCGCGGTAGATCTTCTGACCCTCGTCGAGGCGCTGCAGGAAGTTGTCGCGCTCGCGCTCCATCGTCTCCTTGATGAATTCGCGATCGTAGCCGTCGGCGATATAGCGGACGCCCTGGGCGAGGTAGGGATCGTCGATCTCGATGGTCTCGAGGGCGATGGGTCCGCTCTTGCGGGCGACCTCGGCGACGCGCGTGATCTCCTCCACGAGGGCTCGCGGGTCCATCTGGCGCATCGTGAAGGCGTATTTCACGCCCATCGGCAAGCCGTGGAGCATCGTGGAGAAGGGGAAGCGGATCAACGTCGCGGCGAAGGAGCCGCCGAAGATCACGATCACTGCGTGAATGTCGTAGAACATGCGGAAGTCGCCGCCCATGAGAATGAGCGTGGCGACGACCGCAAAACCCGCCAGCAGACCGGCCCCGGTCGCTAAATCCATGACCCCCTCCCGCTATCCCGTGCGCCGATCGCGCGGGACCGCGCCAGACACGCGTCGACCCTAGGCAGGCGCCCTGAAAGAAGGGTTAACCAAGATGCACGAGCGCGGGCGGCAAGGGCGCCCCGCCTCTCGCCGCGCCAGTGCGAGCCTTGTCGCGTGGGCCGGCCGGCGGCAATGTGGGAACAGGCCGGCCAAGCCGTGAGGGACGGGCCCCGGCGGGGGGGGGGGAGCTCAACCACCATGTCACTCGTCCGTCTCTACGCCCGCGTGCTCGCGCAGCTTGGTCCGGAGGCGCGTATCGGCCTCCTGCTCGCGCTCGCCAATCTCGCGCTGGCGGGGGCGCAGTTTGCCGAGCCCGTGCTCTTCGGCCGCATCGTCGACCTGCTCGCCCGGGCGCAGGGCACCGGCGGACGCCCCGATCTCGGCCGGCTCGCCCAGCTCGGCACGGCCTGGGTGGCCTTCGGTCTCTTCACCATCGCCATGGGAGTGCTCGTGGCGCTCCATGCCGATCGCCTGTCGCACCGTCGCCGTCTCGCGGTCATGGCCGGCTATTTCGAGCATGTCCTCACGCTGCCCCTGTCCTTCCATGTCAGCGTGCATTCCGGGCGCGTCCTCAAGGTGATGCTCGAGGGCACCAACGGCATGGCCGGGCTGTGGCTGTCCTTCTTCAGGGAGCATTGCGCCGCCATCGTCGCGCTCGTCGTGATCCTGCCGCTGTCGCTCGTGCTGAACTGGCGGCTCGGCGCGCTGCTCGTCGTCCTCCTCGCCGTCTTCGCGGTTCTGACCACGCTCGTGCTGCGCAAGACGGAGACATTGCAGGGGAGCGTGGAGCAGTATCACAGCCTGCTTGCCGAACGGGCCTCCGACGCTCTCGGCAACGTGCCGGTGATCCAGAGCTTCACGCGCATCGATGCCGAGGCGCGGGCGCTGCGCGCCACGATCGACACGCTACTGATGGCGCAGACGCCCGTGCTCTCCTGGTGGGCCGTCGCCACGGTGGCCACGCGGGCCTCGGCGACGCTGACCGTGCTCGCGATCTTCCTCCTCGGGACCTGGCTCAACCTGCAGGGGCTCGCCAGCGTCGGCGACATCGTCATGTTCATGAGCCTCGCCACCATGCTCATCGGCCGGCTCGAGCAGGTGGTCGGCTTCGTCAACGTGCTCTTCCTGCAGGCGCCGAAGATCCGCGAATTCTTCGGCATCCTCGACACCGTGCCGGCGGTTTCCGACAAGCCCGGGGCAAGGACGCTCGGGCAGGTCGCCGGCGAGGTCGTCTTCGACGACGTGAGCTTTTCCTACGACGGCAAGCGTTCGGCCGTGGCGGAGGTCTCCTTCCGCGTGGCGCCCGGCGAGACGGTGGCGCTCGTCGGGGCAACCGGATCGGGCAAGTCGACGACGCTTGCGCTCCTCCACCGGGTGTTCGATCCCCAGTCCGGCCGCATCCTCGTCGACGGCACCGACATCCGCGACGTGACGCTCGCCTCGCTGCGCCACACCATCGGCGTGGTCTTCCAGGAGCCGATGCTCTTCGCCCGTTCGATCGCGGAGAACCTGCAGGTCGGCAAGCCGGACGCGACCGAGGCGGAGATGCACGCGGCGCTGGGGCGGGCGCAGGCGGCGGGTTTCATCGCGCGACAGCCGGAGGGCATCCACACCGTCGTCGGCGAGCGCGGCCGTGCGCTGTCCGGGGGCGAGCGCCAGCGCCTGTCGATCGCGCGGGCGCTTCTCAAGAACCCGCCCATCCTCATCCTCGACGAGGCGACGAGCGCCCTCGACGCGGCGACCGAGGCCAAGCTCCAGAAGGCCCTCGACGAGGTGATGCAGGGGCGCACCACCTTCGTCATCGCGCACCGCCTGGCCACGATCCGCAATGCCGACCGCATCCTCGTCTTCGACCAGGGGCGGATCGTCGAGACGGGGACCTTTGCGGAACTCATGGCCAAGGGCGGCTATTTCGCCGAACTGGCGCGGGCGCAGTTCCTGGCGCAGGAGGCGGGCGCCGAGGCCGCGCTGCCCGAAGGCGCCGGCCTCGCCGAGACGTGACGCCATGCGCGCCGGCCCCCTCCGGCGTCACGCCGCAGGCTTCTTGCGCGCCTCCACCGGCGTGATGCGGAGCACGGTGATGCGGTTGCGCGACTTGCGCAGGACGCGGAAGCGGAAGCCGTGGAAGGTGAAGGCCTGGCCGGCCTCCGGAATCGTCCGCGCCTCATGGATGACGAGGCCGGCGATGGTCGTCGCCTCCTCGTCCGGCAGGTGCCAGTCCATGAAGCGGTTGAGGTCGCGAATCGGCACCGACCCGTCGACGTTGACCGAGCCGTCCGGCTGCGGGCGCACGCCCTGCAGGGCGACGTCGTGCTCGTCCTTGATGTCGCCGACGATCTCCTCGAGGATGTCTTCGAGCGTCACGAGGCCCATCACCTCGCCGTATTCGTCGACCACCAGCGCGAAGTGGGTCTTCCTGGCAAGGAAGGCCCTGAGCTGGTCGGCGAGCGAGGTGGTATCCGGCACGAACCACGCCTCGAGGGCGATCTTCTCCACGTCGAGGCGCGCGGCGTCGCCGCCGGCCGCGTCGAGCGCCCGCAGCAGGTCCTTGGCGTGCAGCACGCCGACGATGTTCTCCGGCGTGCCGCGCCACAGGGGCAGGCGCGTGTAGGGCGAGGCGAGCACCTCGCGCACGAGCTCGTCAGGCGCCAGATCCGCGTTGATCGTCCGCATCTTGGTGCGGTGGATCATGACGTCGGACACCTCGAGCTCCTTCAGGTCGAGGAGGCCGCCGAGCATGTCGCGGTCGGCCTTCACCACGCCGCCCTCGCGGTGCAGGAGGTCGACGGCGCCGCGCAACTCGTCATGGGCGGAGAGCACGTTCTGGCCCTCGCCCAGCCGCATGCCGAAGAGGCGCAGGATGCCGCGCACGAGCGCCTCGACGGCGATCGTCGCCGGGCCGAGCAGGGCCACCACCCAGCCGACCGGCCGCGCCACCGAGAGCGCCACCCGGTCGGGGTGATTGATGGCGATCGTCTTCGGCAGGACCTCCGAGAAGATGATGACGACGACCGAGACCACGATCGTCGCATAGGCGATGCCGGCATTGCCGAAGATCGCGAGCAGCACGCCCGTCGTCAGGGAGGCGGCGGCGGTGTTGGCGAGGTTGTTGCCGATGAGGATGCCGCCGATCAGGCGTTCGCGGCTCGCCAGCAGGCGGTTGACGCGCTTCGCGCCGTCATCGCCCGCCTTTTCCAGGGCATGCATGCGCGCGCGCGAGGAGGCGGTGAGCGCCGTCTCGCTGCCGGAGAAGAAGAACGAGGCGACGAGGCAGGCGAGGACCGCCGCGAGCGAGAGCCAGAGGTCGAGCGTCATCGGCCGGGATCGTCAGCAAGCTCCGCGACGAGGAAATCGTGGACGGCGGCGGCGGCGATGCCGCGCGCGACGAAGCTCCGGCCGATGCCGCGGGCGAGAATGAAGGTCAGCTCGCCGCGCCGAACCTTCTTGTCCTGCGCCATGGCGTCGAGGAGGCTCGCGGCGGTGCCGACGCCCCCGGGCACGTCGGCGAGGCGTGTCGGCAGGCCGACGGCCTCGAGATGACGGGCGACACGCAGCGCGTCCTGCCCGGGGCAGAGCCCGAGCCGCTGCGAGAAGCGGAAGGCGAGCGCCATGCCGATGGCGACGCCCTCGCCGTGTACGAGGCGCGCGCCATCGTAAGCCACGGCGCGCTCCAGCGCATGGCCGAAGGTGTGGCCGAGGTTGAGGAGGGCACGGTCGCCGTCCTCACGCTCGTCGCGGGCGACGACGGCGGCCTTGGCGGCGCAGCTCTTCGCCACCGCGTGGTCGCGCTCCGGTCCGGCGCCGAAGATGCGCGTGCCGTTCGCCTCGCACCAGCCGAAGAAGTCGGCGTCGTCGATGAGGCCGTACTTGACCACCTCGGCATAGCCGGCGCGGAACTCCCGGGGGCTCAGCGTATCGAGGAGGGCCGTGTCCGCGACGACGAGGCTCGGCTGGTGGAAGGCGCCGACGAGATTCTTGCCGTGGGGCGAGTTGATGCCCGTCTTGCCGCCGACGGAGGAATCGACCTGGGCGAGGAGCGTGGTCGGCACCTGGACGAAGCGCACGCCCCGGCGCACGACGGCCGCGGCGAAGCCGGCGAGATCGCCGACGACGCCGCCGCCGAGCGCGACGACGAGGTCGCCGCGCTCCACCTTCGCCGCGAGCAGCGCGTCGCAGATCTCGGCGAAACGGGTGTAGGACTTCGAGCTCTCGCCGGGCGGCACGGTGATGCGCGCCGTGCGCAGGCCCGCGCCGGCGAGCGCCGCCTCGAGGGAAGCTGCGTGCAGGGCACCTACCGTCGTGTCGGTGACGACCGCGGCGGTTCCGCCCGGCGCGAGCGCCGCGATACGTGCCGCCGCCGCCGCCATGATGTCGCGACCGATCAGGATGTCGTAGGAGCGCTCTCCGAGGCCGACGCGCACGATGCGCGGGGGCGCGGCAGCCGGCGGCCTGTCGGCGGTGGCGGAAATCTCCATCATTCCCGTCATTGCGCGGCCTCCGCCCTCCCCGCGAGATGGCGGGAGAGGCAATCGAGAATGTCCTCGACGACGGCCTCGTGCGGCACGTCGCGCGAGAGGATGACGAGGTCGGCCAGCGCGTAGACCGGATAGCGCTCGTCCATCAGCCGGCGCATGGTGGCCTCGGGGTCTGGGGTGGAAAGGAGCGGCCGGTTCTGGCGCTTGCGCACGCGGCGCATCAGCACGTCGAGCTCGGCCTTGAGCCAGATGCAGACGCCACGTTCGGCGATGCGCCGGCGCGTCTCCTCGTTCATGTAGGCGCCGCCGCCGGTGGCGAGCACCTGCGGCCCCTCGCCGAGGAGGCGGGCGACCACCCGGCGCTCGCCGTCGCGGAAATGCGCCTCGCCGTGGGCGGCGAAGATGTCGGGGATGCTCATGCCGGCGGCGCGCTCGATCTCGACGTCGGCGTCGAGGAAGGGCAGGCCGAGGCGTTGGGCGAGGCGGCGCCCCACGGAGCTCTTGCCCGCGCCCATGAGCCCGACCAGGACGATCGAGCGCGCGCCGAGGCGCTCGCGGATCGCCGCGATCCTGGGATCGTCGCGGGTCGGCGCCGGGCTCACGGTCTCTGCCACGTCTGCTTCAGCCAAATCCGTCGCCACCAAATCCGCCGCCGTCAAGTACGCTGCCGTCAAGTCTGCCGCCGGTCGGGCGCCCGCGGTCCGATGCGCCGGAGCCCCTGGCGCTTCACTATCACGGAGATCGCCAGGGTGCCATTGTGGCCGCTTGCCTTCGGCCGCCGGCTGGCCGACAAGGAGACAAGCCCCGCGAGCCCGATAGTCCCGTGCCGACGCTCTTTCGCTTCCTCGTCATCATCGGCCTTGTCGCCGGCGCCGTCTATGCCGCGATGTTCGCGCTCGCGACCTTCGTCGAGCCCGAGCCGCGCGAGATCACGGTGACGCTGCCGGCCTCGCGGCTCGGCGGCAAGTGAGCGGCGCGGGTGGCGATGCGCGCGCGCGCCCATCTCGACCTTTTCCTGGAAATGCTCGCGGCCGAGCGCGGGGCAGCGCGCAACACGCTTGCCGCCTACGAGCGCGACCTCGACGACTATCTCGCCTTCCTCGCCGGGGAGGGGACGGACGCGCTGGGCGCCGACGCGGCGGCGGTGCGCGCCTATCTCGCCGATGTGCATACGCGCGGGCTCAAGGCCTCCTCCGCGGCACGGCGGCTCTCGGCCATCCGCCAGTTCCACAAGTTCCTCTACGCCGAGGGCCATCGGGGCGAGGACCCGACGGCCGCCATCGCCGGACCGAGGCAGGGTCGTCCGCTGCCCAAGGTACTGTCGGTCGCCGAGGTCGACCGGCTGCTGGCGGTGGCGCACGAAGGGATCGACGATGCGGAGCGCCCGCTCGGCGCGCGCCTGCGTGCGGCGCGTCTTGCCTGCCTGCTCGAGCTCCTCTACGCCACCGGCCTGCGCGTGTCGGAGCTCGTCGCCCTGCCGCGCGCGGCGGCGCGCGCCAGGGAACGCTTCCTCACCGTGCGCGGCAAGGGCGGCAAGGAGCGGCTCGTGCCGCTGACGGAGGCGGCGCGCCAGGCGGCGCGCGCCTATCTCGAACTCGCCGAGGCGGCCGGTGGGCGGCGTGGCGCGGGCGGCCAGACGGGTGCGGCGAGCCCCTGGCTCTTCCCCGCCGACAGCGCGAGCGGCCACCTGACGCGGCAGGCCTTCGCGCGCGACCTCAAGGAGGCGGCGGTCGCCGCCGGCATCGCGCCCGACAGGGTGAGCCCGCACGTGCTGCGCCACGCCTTCGCGAGCCATCTCCTGCAGAACGGCGCCGATCTGCGCATCGTGCAGGAGCTGCTCGGCCACGCCGATATCGCGACGACGCAGATCTACACTCACGTGCTCGACGAGCGCCTGAAGGCCATGGTGCGCGACCTGCATCCGCTCGCCGAGGACGAGTGAGCGGCGGGGCGGATATCGCCGGGGCAGCCCTCGAGCGGGATGGAGAGTGATGCACATGCAGTGGCGGGCAATGCGGGAAGGGGACCTGGGACAGGTGGACGCCATTGCTCGCGCGGTCCATCTCGCTCATCCCGAGCGTCCGGAGGTCTTCGCCGAGCGGCTCGCCCTCCTCCCCGCCGGCTGCCATGTGCTCGAGGAGGCGGGCGGGGCGCTTGCGGGCTATGTCCTGAGCCATCCCTGGCGCGACCGCGCGCCGCCGGCGCTCGACAGCCTCATCGGTGGCTTGCCCGTGCCGCCCGCGACCTTCTACCTGCATGATCTCGCCATCCTGCCTGAGGCGCGCGGCGGCGGGGCGGGCGGGCGCATCGTGGCGCGGCTTGCGGAAATCGCGGCCGGGCTCGGCCTGCCGACGCTCTCGCTCGTGGCGGTCAACGCCTCCGTACCCTTCTGGCAGCGGCAGGGCTTTGCCGTCGCCGAGGAGCCGGCGCTCGCGGCGAAGCTCGCGAGCTACGGCGCCGACGCCCGCTTCATGACGCGGGCGCTGGTGGCATGAAGGCGGCCGCCGCCCGCGCTCAGGCTTCGCGGCGGCCGCGCGCCGGTTCGGGCGTCCGCTCGAGCGAGCGCTCGACCACCTTGACGATGCCCGCCATCACGGCGTCAAGGGCGTAGTCCTTCGGCGTGTAGACAGCGGCAACGCCGATGTTGCGCAGGACGAGTTCGTCCTCGGGCGGGATGATGCCGCCGACGACGACGGGGATGTGGCCGAGCCCCTCCGATCTGAGGCGCGCCATGACCTCGCGCACCAGCGGCACGTGCGAGCCGGAGAGGATGGAGAGGCCGATGACGTGGGCCTCCGTCGCGCGCGCCTTGGCGACGATCTCGCCGGGCGTCTGGCGGATGCCGTCGTAGGTCACGTCCATGCCGACATCGCGGGCGCGCAGCGCCACCTGCTCGGCGCCGTTGGAATGGCCGTCGAGGCCCGGCTTGCCGACGACGAGGCGCGGCGCGGCGCCGAGCCTGTCGGCGAGGTCGGCGACGAGGAGACGGACCTCGCGGTCGGCCTCGGGCGAGCGCGTCTCCACCGAGACCCCGGTCGGCGCCCGATACTCGCCGAAGATGGCGCGCAGCGTCTCGCCCCACTCGCCGGTGGTGACGCCTGCCTTGGCGCAGCGGATGGAGGGCTCCATGATGTTGCGGCCCTCGCGGGCGGCGGCCGCGAGGTCGGCGAGCGCGGACTCGACGGCGGCCGTGTCGCGCTGGCGGCGCCAGGCGCGCACCTTGGCGGCGGCCTCGATCTCCACCGTCTCCGGCACGGTCAGGATGGCGCCTTCGCCGGCGAGCAGGGGCGAGGGCTCGCTCTCCGTCCAGCGGTTGACGCCGACGACGACGAGCTCGCCCGCCTCGATCGCGGCGAGCCGCGCGGCATTCGATTCGACGAGGGCACGCTTGAGATAGCCGGCCTCCACTGCCGCGACGGCGCCCCCGAGCGCCTCGATGCGGTCGAGTTCGGCGCGGGCGGCGGCCTTGAGCTCCTCGACCTTCGCCTCGACGACGCGGCTGCCATCGAAGATGTCGTCGTAGTCGAGCAGGTCTGTTTCGAAAGCCATGATCTGCTGCATGCGCAGCGACCATTGCTGGTCCCAGGAGCGCGGCAGGCCGAGCGCCTCGTTCCAGGCCGGCAGCTGCACGGCGCGCGCCCGGGCCTTCCTGGAGAGCACCACGGCCAGCATCTCGATGAGGATGCGGTAGACGTTGTTCTCCGGCTGCGGCTCGGTGAGCCCCAGCGAATTCACCTGAACGCCATAGCGGAAGAGGCGCTTCTTGGAGTCGGCGATGCCGTAGCGATCGCGCGTCATCTCCTCCCACAGCTCGGCGAAGGCGCGCATCTTGCATAGCTCGGTGATGAAGCGCATGCCGGCGTTGACGAAGAAGGAGATGCGGCCGACGACCTCGGCGAAGGTTTCCTCATCCACCTCGCCGGACGTGAGCACCGTGTCGAGCACGGCGCGGGCGGTGGCGAGCGCGAAGGAGAGCTCCTGCACCGGCGTCGCCCCGGCCTCCTGCAGGTGGTAGGAGCAGACGTTCATCGGGTTCCAGCGTGGCACTTGGCGCGTCGTGAACAGGATGACGTCCTTGGTGAGACGCAAGGACGGAGCCGGCGGAAAGACATAGGTGCCGCGCGACAGATATTCCTTGATGATGTCGTTCTGCGTCGTGCCGGTCAGTTGCTCGCGCGGGGCGCCCTGCTCGTCGGCTACCGCGATGTAGAGCGCAAGCAGCCACGCGGCCGTCGCGTTGATGGTCATCGAGGTGTTCATCTGCGCGAGCGGGATGCCGTCGAAGAGCGCCCGCATGTCGCCGATATGGGCGATGGACACGCCGACCTTGCCGACCTCGCCGCGCGCGAGCTCGTGATCGGGGTCGTAGCCCGTCTGCGTCGGCAGGTCGAAGGCCACCGACAGGCCTGTCTGGCCCTTGGCGAGGTTGGAGCGGTAGAGCTTGTTCGATTCCGCCGCGGTCGAATGGCCCGCATAGGTGCGGAAGATCCAGGGCTTGTCGCGCTCCCTCGCCCGCGGTTCCGGCGTCATCGGCGTTCCCCCGTTGCTTGTCTCATGTTGCGGTGCAGCATCGGCCGGGCGAAACCATCCTACCTCTTGCGGTGATCCGGGATCACGCCGGCTGCCGGCAATTCCTCGATTGTCGAGCTTAGGCGCTTCCGCTGCGGCGCAATATCATCCATTCTATCAATGGCGCGGCGCAACAACGATCTCGATAATCCCGCGCCGCAGGACGTGATCACGGGTCGAGGACGGGCCCGGCCACGGCACGAGGAGGGGACGAGCCATGACAGCCTTGCGCCAAACCAAGGCGGACGCGCCAAAGGATCTCTACGCGATCGGCGAGATCCCGCCGCTGGGGCACGTGCCGGAGAAGATGCACGTCTGGGCCATCCGCAAGGAGCGGCACGGCCCGCCTGAGACGTCGATGCAGCTCGAGGTGGTGCCGACCTGGCGGATCGGCGACGACGAGGTGCTCGTCCTCGTGATGGCGGCGGGCGTCAACTACAACGGCGTGTGGGCGGCGCTGGGCGAGCCGATTTCGGTTCTCGACGTGCACAAGAACCCGTTCCACGTGGCCGGCTCCGATGCGGCGGGCATCGTCTGGGCCGTCGGCTCCAAGGTGAAGCGCTGGAAGGTGGGCGACGAGGTCGTCGTCCACTGCAACCAGGACGACGGTGACGACGAGGAGTGCAACGGCGGCGATCCGATGTTCTCGCCCTCGCAGCGCATCTGGGGCTATGAGACGCCGGACGGCTCTTTCGGCCAGTTCTGCCGGGTGCAGTCGCGCCAGCTCATGCCGCGGCCGAAGCACCTCACCTGGGAGGAGAGCGCCTGCTACACGCTCACCCTGGCAACGGCCTACCGCATGCTCTTCGGCCATCCGCCGCACGCGATCCGGCCGGGGGACAACGTGCTGGTGTGGGGCGCCTCGGGGGGCCTCGGCGTCTTTGGTGTGCAGCTCTGCGCGGCTGCCGGCGCCAATGCCATCGGCATCATCTCGGACGAGACGAAGCGCGACTACGTGCTCGGCCTCGGGGCCAAGGGCGTCATCAACCGCAAGGAGTTCTCCTGCTGGGGGCAACTGCCCAAGGTCAATTCGCCGGAATACGCCGCCTGGCAGACGGAGGCGCGCAAGTTCGGCAAGGCGATCTGGGACATCACCGGCAAGAAGGACGTCGACATCGTCTTCGAGCATCCGGGCGAGCAGACCTTCCCCGTCTCGACCCTCGTGGTGAAGCGCGGCGGCATGGTCGTCTTCTGTGCGGGCACGACGGGCTTCAACCTCACCTTCGACGCCCGCTACGTGTGGATGCGCCAGAAGCGGATCCAGGGATCGCATTTCGCGCATCTGAAGCAGGCCTCCGCCGCCAACCAGTTCGTCGTCGACCGGCGGATCGACCCGTGCATGAGCGAGGTGTTCCCGTGGGACAAGATTCCGCTTGCCCACATGAAGATGTGGAAGAACCTGCACGCGCCCGGCAACATGGCGGTGCTCGTCAACGCACCGCGCGCGGGCCTGCGCACCTTCGACGACGTGCTGGAGGCCTCCTCACGCTGAGTTCTGTTCCTTCAGGTCGAGGATCGCCGCGTTGAGCTCGCCGCCGAAGAGGAAGATCGCGGCGAGCATGTAGAGGAAGACGAGCGTGACCATGCCTGAGGCGAGCCCGGCATAGGTTGTGACGTAGTTGCGGGCGAAGCCGTCGAGGTAGAGGCCGAAGGCGGCGCCGCCGACGAGCCAGAGCACGAGCGTGGCGATGATGCCCGGCAGCACGCCGGCGAGCGTGCGCCGGCCGCCCGGGAGCCACAGATGGGCGATGGCCAGCGCCACCGCGATGACCGCCGTGGCGATGATGAAGCGCGCCGCGACGATCACCGCCTGCAGCGGCGCCAACGCCGGGATGAACCCGACGGCTGCCCGCCACAGGAGCGGACCAAGGACGACAAGGGCGGCGAAGACCATGAGGACCAGGACCCCGTTCAGGACATAGCCGACGGATTCGAGCCGGGTCAGCCACCAGGGTCGCCAGTCATAGACCTGATAGGCGCG
This sequence comes from Chelatococcus albus, assembly GCF_030067675.1. Taxonomy (GTDB): domain Bacteria; phylum Pseudomonadota; class Alphaproteobacteria; order Rhizobiales; family Beijerinckiaceae; genus Chelatococcus_A; species Chelatococcus_A albus. Next base: position 116,742 of record NZ_JASJEV010000002.1, read on the forward strand.
GTTGAGGCCGATGCGCAGGGATTCGACGCCGTTCGAGCAGAAATAGACGGCGAGCAGGGCACCGAGGGTCAGGAGGTCGCGCCGCTCGACCGTGAGCACGGTATGGATCTCGCGCGCCAGTGGTGCCGCCACACCGTCCGGCCAGGTGTCGAGGATGAGCCTCGCCACCTCGTCGGCGAGATCGCCGGAGCCGAGTGAACCGGCGACGGCCGCGACGAGGATGAGGAAGGGAAAGAGCGACATCAGCGCGGACAGCGCGATATGGCTCGCGATGGCCCAGCCGTCGTGCTCGAGGAAGCGCCGGAAGGTCAGGTCGGTCAGGCGCATGAGACGCATGGTGCCGGTCACGCGGGTCTCCGGTGGCTGCGGTCGCCTTGCGACGAGATGACCCCGGGTGCGCGCCCGACGCAAGGGTCCGCTACGAAAGCGCGGGTTGTCGGAGGTGGGCGGCCGTGGTCATGTCCGGCGCCTCCCGGACTACGCAGATGCCGCCCTCACATCCTTCCACGCTGGAGCGCGTCGCGCCGCCGCTCTTCGTCGTCATCTGGGCGACCGGCTTCATCGTGGCGCGCCTCGTCGCGCCGCACGCGGAACCGCTGACCTTCCTCACCACGCGCTACGTGCTCACGATTCTCGTTCTCGGCGGCGCGGCGCTCGCCCTGCGTGCGCCCTGGCCGTGCACGGCGCGGGGCTGGCGCAACGGGCTCGTGGCCGGGATGCTGCTGCACGGCGCCTATCTCGGCGGCGTGTTCTGGTCGGTGCGCCACGGTCTGCCGGCCGGGATTTCGGCGCTCATCGCCGGCATGCAGCCGCTCATGACGGCCGTGCTCTCCGGCCCGCTGCTCGGCGAGCCGGTCAGCGGGCGACGCTGGCTCGGCATAGGCATGGGCTTTGCCGGCGTCGTGCTCGTGCTCGCGCCGAAGCTCGGCGCGGTCGGCGGCCTGCCGCCGCTCGCGCTCGCTGTCTGTTTCGGCGCCATGGTCTCGATCACCCTCGGCACGATCTGGCAGAAGCGCACCGCCGCGGGCGTCGACCTGCGCACCAATGCGGTGGTCCAGTTCCTTGGCGCGCTCCTCGTCACGCTGCCGGTGGCCGCCCTCCTCGAGGAGGGCCGCGTCGACGGATCGGCCGACTTCTGGATCGGCCTCCTGTGGGCCGTCTTCGGCCTGTCGATCGGCGGCATCTCCCTGCTGCTCATGCTGATCCGCCGCGGCGCCGTGGCGGGCGTCGCCTCGCTCCTTTACCTCGTGCCACCGGTCTCGGCGGTCATGGCCTTTTTCCTCTTCGGCGAGAGCCTCACGGCAGTCCAGATCCTCGGCATGGCGCTCGCCGCGGTGGGCGTCGCCGTCGCGAGCCGCGCGTAAGGGGCGGTTATGCCCGCTGCGGCCCGAGCGGCAGCACGGGATCGAAGCGCGCCATATCCTCGAAGAGGCAGAAATCGGGGGCGGGCAGCACGATCTCGGGCAGTGCCTCGGCGAGCGCCGCGCCGAAGCGGGCATGATCGGCGCGAATCGCGGCCTCGGCTTCGGGTGCCGGCCAGCGCACCAGGTAGCTGAGCGTGACGTGGAAGGCGTAGGCGTCGTGCCCGGCGTGGCGCAGCCCCAGGCGTTCGGAGAGCCGGTCGCGGAAACTGCGCAGGCGGCTCTCCTCCTTCTCGTCCCAAGGGAGGAGCCGCACCGAGGAGGCGCGGGTGTCCATCGAGGCGAGGCGGCTGACGCGCATGCGGATGGCGTCCGGTGCCTCGACGCCGGTGAGGCGCTCGCGAAACCGTTCGGTCACCTCGGCGAGGGAGGCGTCCACCAGATCGGCCGGCCAATGCCCCGGGGCACGCACCGCCTCGCAGACGCCTTCAAATACCGTCATGTGGAAGCTCGACGGCGGCAGGAAGGCGAAGTGAGACGCCCAGGGTGCACGGGCCAGCGCGCGCTGCGCCGCGACGAGCGGCGCGAGCGCCGGGTTGTCCGCCCCGATGGCGCAGATGACGGTGTTGCCGGGGTAACGGCGGAACGAGCCGTCGGCGTCGAACTTGGGGCCGACCGGCGCAGGTGGCCGGCTGCGCGCATGAAGGGCCATGACGGCGTCCTCTCCTCCCGCTTGACGGTCTCATGGGGCGCATCATGAAGACAGTTCTTCGAAAGGTGGATTGTCGCGCTCGCGAGGCTGGGTCATGCTGCAACGCAACAAAGGCCGCCGCCAACGACCGCCGCTGAAGAGGAAATCGCCCATGATCGCGCCCGCCGCCTCCGACTTCCTTGCCGAGCTCGACGTGCTCGCCCTCGGGCGGGAGGCGGGCCTCGCCCTCGACGGGCTCGTCAGGCGGGCGACGGAGGAGGTCCGGGCCGCGGTGAAGCGGGATGGGCGCGTGTCGAACGCGCTCGTCGAGCGCGAGCAGCATGCCGCGCATGGGCTTGCTTGGCTCGCGACCTACGTGACCGCCCTGCGCGAACTCGTCGCCTGGGGCGAGCGGCTGCGCGCCGAGGGCCGGTTCGGCGAGACGGAAGAACTCATTCTGCGCATCGGCCTTGGCGAATATCTGTCACAGGTCTTCGGCGGCATCCCCATGAGCCAGGGTGAGTTCGTGCGCCCGCACGAGCTCGGGCTCGGCGCCCGCGACGTCGCCGCGGCGCGCGTTCCCGCCATCGAGGCGCTGATCGCCCGCGGCAACACGCCGGAGCACCGCGCCCGCCTCGTCGCGCTGATGCGCGAGCGCCAGGGCGGCGGAAACGTGGGAGACACAGGGCTCGACGACACGCTCGAGGCGATCCGCAGCGAGATGCGCCGCTTCGCCGAGGCGGAGGTGGTGCCTCATGCGCACGAGTGGCACCGCGCCAATGCCTACATTCCGCTCGCCATCATCGCCCATATGGCGGAGCTTGGCGTCTTCGGCCTGACCATTCCCGAGGACTATGGCGGCATGGGCCTGTCGAAGGTGTCCATGTGCGTCGTTTCCGAGGAGCTGTCGCGCGGCTATATCGGCGTCGGCTCCCTCGGCACCCGCTCGGAGATCGCGGCCGAGCTCATCCTCGGTGGCGGCACGGAGGCGCAGAAGGCGCATTTCCTGCCGAAGATCGCGAGCGGCGAGATCCTGCCGACGGCGGTGTTCACGGAACCGAACACCGGCTCCGACCTCGCCTCGCTGAAGACGCGGGCCGTGCGCGAGGGCGAGACCTATCGGGTCTACGGCAGCAAGACCTGGATCACCCATCCCGTGCGTGCCGACCTCATGACCATGCTGGTGCGCACCAACCCGGAGGAGCCCGGCCACCGCGGCCTCTCCATCCTGCTCGCCGAGAAGCCGCGTGGCACGGACGAGGATCCCTTCCCGGTCGCGGGTCTCACGGGCGGCGAGATCGAGGTCCTCGGCTATCGCGGCATGAAGGAATACGAGCTCGCCTTCGACGGCTTTTCCGTGCCGGCGGCAAACCTCCTCGGCGGTGTCGAGGGGCAGGGCTTCAAGCAGCTCATGCAGACCTTCGAATCCGCCCGCATCCAGACGGCTGCGCGCGCCGTGGGGGTGGCGCAGTCGGCGTTCGAGCTCGGCCTGCGCTACGCCGAGGAGCGCGTGCAGTTCGGCAAGAGCCTCGTCCACTTCCCGCGCGTGGCGGACAAGCTCGCCATGATGGCGGTGGAGATCATGATCGCCCGCCAGCTCACCTATTTCGCCGGCCGGGCCAAGGACGAGGGCAAGCGCTGCGACCTCGAGGCCGGCATGGCGAAGCTGCTCGCCGCTCGCGTCGCCTGGGCAGCGGCGGACAATGCGCTGCAGATCCACGGCGGCAACGGCTTCGCGCTCGAATATCCGGTGTCGCGCGTGCTCTGCGACGCGCGCATCCTGTCGATCTTCGAGGGTGCGGCCGAGATCCAGGCCCAGGTCATCGCGCGCCGGCTCATCGAAGGCGCCGACTGAGCGCCCGGCATCGGCCGGATCTGCGCCCGCCCGCCGCCCGGCTCACGCCGGCCGCAGGTCGGCGAGCACGGCGGCGCGTTCCTCCGCCGCGGTGGCGAGGAGATGGACGTGCAGCTCCTCGGCGCCGAGGCCGCGCATGAGGCCGAACCAGGAGGTGTCGTAGCCGCCGGAGCAGAGGGCACCGCTCTCGCGCAGGCCGAGGATGTGGCGGCGGCCGTCCGCGTCGCGGCGCACGGCGATGAGCACCGCGTCCGCATGGGCCGCCTCCGTCGCCTCCGCCAGCGGATAGACGGAAACCACGTAGCGCCGGCCGGAGCGGCCGCGCCAGGCGTGCAGCACGACTGACGAGCACTGCGGCTGCGGGATCGCCAGCGGCTCGTCGCGCACGCCCTGCGCCGCCTTCGTGTCGGGTCTCCCGGCCCGAGCCCGCTGTTGTCCGACCGCTGTGTTGAGAACCACCACAGTGCCCATGACAGCCTCGCGTTCCTCTTTTGTTCGAGAACAAAATGAGAACATGTGCTGTGTGCTGTCAAGGGGCGCGGCCGGCCGCGTGCGCTGGCTTGCCCGGCGGGTGGTCAGGGGGAGCGCGGGCGGGCGGGCGCGGCCGGGCGCTCGTCGGCGAGGCCGAGCTCGGCGCGGCCCTCCGCGAGCAGGCGGTCGGAGCTCTCCTCGATGCGCCGCTCGACTTCGGCCAGCATCTCCTGGCGGCGCAGGCCGGGCGGCAGGGGCGGCAGGAACTCGACGCGAATGGTGCCGGGGCGGCGCAGGAACTTGCGGCGCGGCCAGTAGAGGCCGGAGTTCAGCGCGACCGGCAGGCAGGGCACACCGAGGCTCGTGTAGAGATGCGCGATGCCCGCCTTGTAGGCGGGCGGCGCCCCCGGCGGCCGGCGCGTGCCCTCGGGGAAGATGACGATCTGGCGGCCGTGGCGGGCCTCCTTCCTGGCCTTGGCCAGCATGGCCGCGAGCGCGGCCGCGCCGCCGCTGCGGTCGACCGGCACCATGTCGGCCTTCCAGGCAAGCCATCCGAAGAACGGGATGAAGGTCAGCTCGCGCTTCAGGATGAAGGCCGGGTCGTCGAACATGGTGAGGAGCGCGAAGGTCTCCCACATCGACTGGTGCTTGCAGGCGACGAGGCAACCGCCCGGCGGCAGGTTCTCCAGGCCGCGGTATTCGACCGTCGTGCCGGCGACGACGCGCAGCAGCCACAGCGCCGAGCGGGCCCAGGCGCGGGCGATGCGCATGATGGCGCGGCGCGGCATGAGGAGGCTCGGCAGGGCGCCGATCATCCACACGATGAGATTGGCGTAGAAGAGGAGGTTGAAGAGGGCGGAGCGCAGGACGAGCATGAACGGGGTCGGGCAGGTCTCGTCGGGGTCGGACGGGACTGCGCCCTGCGGCACGGCCCCGATCGGCTGATGGCCATGGGTTCGGGTTGCGGGTGTCCGCCGGCCGCGAGGCCCGACCATCGGTCTCGGCCCGATCCACTAGAGCATTTCGCGCGCCGGTGGAATGCGTCCGGCCCGCAACGGGATTCTCATTTCAGCGAATGAGCGCGCGTTGCGAAGGCGGCGAAGCGCGAATGCTCCGGGTCACCCTCGAAGCGCGTGCGCAGGATGGCGACGACGTATTTGACATATTCGAGGAAGAGCAGGCGTGCCGTGGCGAAATCGCGCCACCAGCGCTCGGTGCTCGTCTGTTCGGTGACGACGGCATAGGGCACGAGCCGGATCGTCGGCAGGGCATGGCCGAGTTCCACCAGCGTGCGCGGCATGTGGTAGTTGGAGGTTACCACGGTGAGTGAACGGAAGCCGTGGAGGAGCGACCAGCGGCGCGTCTCGATGGCGTTGCCGAGCGTGTTGCGCGCCCGGTAGTCGAGGTCGACACAGCAGTCGACGAGACGCCGCAGGTCCGGGTTGGCGAGGGCGATCTGCTCGCGGGTCGTGCGCTCGTTCACGCCGGTGATGAGCAAGCGCCGGCCCCATCCGCGGGCGAGCAGGTCGGCGGCGTCGCCGATGCGTTGCGATCCGCCCGTGAGCGCCACGATCCCGTCGGTGACGACCGTCGGACGGCTCTCGTAGCGGTCGAGGCCGTGCACGAAGGCGAGAAAGCCCGCCGCCATGCCGAGCACGATCAGGCAAGCCGCCGCGACGGCCAGGCGCCCGACGGCTCGTCCGATCGGGACGCGCCGCGTTTCCGCCCGAGGGGCCTGCGAGCCGTTCACCATCCCCGGCTCATCGATGGATGCGAAGAGGGCCGGCACATCGCGCCTTGCGAACATGTCCAGCTCTCCTGCACCGGCAGGATAAGGCCGATTGCGGCATTGGGTGGGCAGGGCTGTGCGGTCACGGGTTCCCCTGCCGGCTCACGTGAGCCGCCTGAGATGCCGCGCCACGGTCATGCGCGACACGGCAGCGGTCACGCCGGCGACGATGGCCGCGATGGCGACGACGGCGGCATAGCCGCGCCAGCCGATTTCGAAGGCGCCGAACAGCGCCTCGAGCTGGTCGCCGCCGGGGCTCGCGCGCCAGGAGGCGGACACGGCGCCGGTCGCGATGATGAAGAGGAGCGCTGCCGCCCCGCCGATGGCACCGCCCCTGAGCCCGAGCTTGAGGAACCGCGCTTGGAATTCGCGTGCGATGAACCGGTCGTCGGCGCCCACGAAATGCAGCACCTCCAGGATCTCGCGGTTGCCCGCCACCGCTGCGCGCGTGGCGAAGGCGATGGCGAGCGCCGCCGCCGTCAGCACCAGGCCGACGATGACGAGCGCCACGACGACGACTGTGCCCGCCATGGCCGCGAGGCGCGCGATCCACAGGCGGTGGTCGTCGAGGCTCGCGGTCGGCACGGCCTCGGCGAGCGCCCTCTTCAGGGCGGCCGTGTCGGGCTCCTCGCCCTGCCTGAGCTGCACGACGACGAGGCGCGGCACCGGCAGTTCGACAAGATCGAGCCCGGTGCCGAGCCAGGGCTCGAGCAGACGCTCGGCCTCCGCCTTGGAATAGACCTTCACCTCGGCGACACGCGGGTCGGCGCGCGCGATCTCGGCGGCGCGCGCCACGTCGGCCTCGACGTCGCGCTGGGGTGTCGGCCGCACCTGGATCGTCACCTCACGCGAGATCGCCGAGCGCCATTCGCTGGAGGCCCCGGCAACGAGCTCGGCGGCGCCTGCGGCGAGCGCGGCGAGGAAGGTCAGGATGGCGATGACCGTCACGAGCGCCCGGCCGGCGGTCGATTCGGCCGGCACGAGCGGGGCGTTGCGCTTCAGCGTGTCGGGCAGGGGACCGGCATCGGCCTCGAGAGCCGCCTGTGCGGCCTCGGGCTCGCGGGGGGCGTGACTGTCTGCGGCGAAGGTCAAGGCCGCCTCATTCGTAGATGTGCAGGCGCCCCTCGCCGAGGACGAGGCGGCGGGCGTCCACCTGGTCCATCAGGGCGAGGTCGTGAGTCGCGATGACGACCGATGTGCCGAGCCGGTTGAGCTCGATGAAGAGGCGCAGCAGGCGCCGAGCCAGGCTCGGATCGACATTGCCCGTCGGCTCGTCGGCGAGCAGCAGCTCGGGGCGGACGATGAGCGCCCGCGCAATGGCGGCGCGCTGCTTCTCGCCGCCGGAGAGGACGGGCGGCAGCACGTGCATGCGTTCACCGAGGCCCACCCAGCGCAGGAGCTCCACTACCTCGGCGCGGTAGCTCGCCTCTTCCTTGCCCTGCACGCGCAGGGGCAACGCCACGTTCTCGTAGGTGGTGAGATGGTCGAGCAGGCGGAAATCCTGGAAGACGACGCCCATCCGCCGGCGCAAGCCGGTGAGCGCCGGTCCGGCGATGCGCGAGACGTCCTCGCCGAAGATGCTGATGAGCCCCCGCGTCGGCTTCAGCGACAGGAGGATGAGGCGCAGGAGCGTGGTCTTGCCCGCTCCCGAAGGCCCGGTGAGGAACTGGAAGGAGCGCGGCTCGATCGTGAAGCTCAGATCGCGCAGGACCTCCGGCCCCATCCCGTAACGCAGCCCGACATTGTCGAAGCGGACCACACCTTCCTCCCCGAACCAAGCGGCCTTCACCCTTCGGTCGCCCTGCTCGCCGCGACCCGACGGAGCGGCGCCCTCGTCCGCTGCCCTCCGCTCACGCCCAATAAATCAGAGCGGGCCGGGACGCCAAACCGGCGGCCCCTCCGCGCGATCCCGGGCGGCGGCGCAAGCCGCTCCCGCGACCTCGGCCGGCCGCCCCATCGTCACGTCTCATCCCGCATCGTTGCATGCCCTGCGTGCGAACCGGTATCCACTTCGCCCGGAAAAGCTTCTATCGGATGGGGTCATCGCGGAGCCTGCCTGATTCGTCATGCTCATTGTCTGCCCATCCTGCGCCAGCAGCTACACGATCGATGCCGAACACCTCGCGCCGGCCGGCCGCGTCGTACGCTGCGCCGCCTGCCGCAGGGAGTGGTTCGTGGAGCCCGACGGCTCGGTGGGAGGCTTCCCCGCGGAAATGGCGGCATCGGGGCCGGGGGCTGCGCCGTCCCCGCAATCCACCGCTGCCGCGCTGTCGCGCGGGCGGCGCGATGCGAGAAGCGGGGAGCGCGCCGGCCGGCCGGCAGCGCCCGCCCGTCTCGCCCGTGCCGGCGCACCGCTCGCGCTCGCCGGCTTCCTTGCCGTCTTCGCCGCGCTCGTCATTGGCCGCGAGACCGTCGTGCGGCACCTGCCCGAGACGGCGGCGCTCTATGCGCGGGTGGGCCTGCCGGTCAATCTGAGGGGGCTCGCTTTCCGCAACGTCCGTTCCGAGACCGTGGTGGAGGGGCGTGAGGGCGTCCTCGTCGTCGAGGGCGAGGTGGAGAACGTGGCGCGCCGCACCGTCGCGGTGCCGGACATCGCCGTCGTCGTGCGCTCGCCCCAGGGGCAGCCCCTCTACACCTGGACGAGCCGGCCGCCGCGCGCTGCGCTCGCGCCCGGCGAGCGGCTCGTCTTCCGCACGCGGCTCGCCGCTCCGCCCGAGGAAGGGCGCGACGTGCTCGTGCGTTTCGCTGCGGGCGACGATCGCCTTGCAGAAGCCGCATCTGCCCTTTAAGCGCGAGGGGGAGCGGCCGGCGGGGCTCTTGCCGCCGCCCTTCCCATCACGAGGCGTCCATGACTCAAGGCCAACGCATCCGCGTTCTGTACGACGAGACGGCGATCGCGCGCCGCAATGCCGAGATGGCCGATGCCATCGCGCAGGCGAAGCCGCACAACCTGCTCGTCGTCGCGGTGCTGAAGGGCAGCTTCATGTTCGCGGCCGACCTCATCCGCGCCCTGCACCGGGTCGGCATGAAGCCGCAAGTCGAGTTCGTGCATCTGTCGAGCTATCGCGAGGCGACGGTGTCGTCGGGCCAGGTCGAGATCCTGCGCGACGTGCAGAGCGACGTGCGCGACCGCGACGTGCTGCTCGTCGACGACATTCTCGAGTCGGGCCGTACCCTCGCCTTCGCCAAGGACCTGCTCATGGCGCGCGGGGCGCGGCGCGTGATGTGCGCCGTGCTCCTCGAGAAGCCCGGCAAGCGCGCCGTGCAGATCGAGGCCGATTTCGTCGGTTTCGAATGCCCGGATCTCTTCGTCATCGGCTACGGCATGGACGTCGCCCATTCCTACCGCGAACTGCCCTTCGTCGGCGTGGTCGAGACCGAGGCCGAGGGGGCACGGGCGGCAGGGGCGTGAGGCCATGGCGCGCATTCTGCTCGTCGACGACGAGGAGGGCGTCCGCGGCTTCCTCAAGCGCGGGCTGGAGATCGACGGCCACGAAGTGGTGACGGCGAGCGACGGCGGCGACGGGCTCGATCGCCTCGTCGCCGAGGCCGGGCGCTTCGACCTCATGCTCACCGATGTGCGCATGCCGATCATGGACGGGATCGCGCTGGCCCTCTCGGCCAAGCGCGACTATCCCGACCTCGTCATCCTGCTGATGACCGGCTTCGCCGACCAGCGCGAGCGCGCCAAGGGGCTCGACGCCATCGTGGCGGACGTGCTGACGAAGCCCTTCTCCCTCGCCGACCTGCGCGCCACCGTGGCGCGCGTCCTCGCCTGAACGGACGCCGTGGGCCGTCGGCTCCCACCGGCGCCATGCCGCCATCGGAAGCTGACGCCACCGGAGATCGGTCCATGAGCGACGCCGCCCCACCCCGCTGGTCCCGCCGCACCCTGGCCGCCCAGGCCATGGGGTGCATCGATCCGGTCACGAAGGCGATCGTGCCGCCGATCCACGTCGCCACGACCTACATCCGCGACGAGGACAACGCCTATCGCTCCGGCTTCGTCTATGGCCGCCCCGACAACGCCACCGTGCGGGAGGCGGAAGAGGTTCTCGCCATGCTCGAGGGCGGCCCTGCGGCGCTCCTCTTCGGCTCCGGCATGGCGGCGGCGACGGCGGTGTTCCAGGCGCTCGATCCCGGCGACCACGTCGTCGCGTCCAAGGTGATGTACTGGGCGCTGCGCAACTGGCTCACCGGTGAGGCGACGCGCTGGGGGCTCAGCGTCAGCCTCGCCGAGACGGACGATCTCGATGCCCTGCGCCGCGCGATCGAGCCGGGCAGAACCAAGCTCGTGTGGATCGAGACACCGTCGAACCCGCTGTGGACCGTCACCGACATCGCCGCCGCGGCGGAGATCGCCCATGCGGCGGGGGCGCGGCTCGCGGTCGATTCGACCACGGCCTCGCCCATCCACACGCAGCCGCTGTCGCTCGGCGCCGACATCGTCATGCACGCCGCGACCAAGGTGCTCAACGGCCATTCGGACGTGGTCGCGGGAGCGCTCGTCACCGCGAGCGAGGACGACGTCTGGGCGCGCATCACCGCCATCCGCCGCCAGCAGGGGGCCATCCTCGGCCCCTTCGAGGCCTATCTCCTCCTGCGCGGCATGCGCACGCTGCCGCTCAGGGTCGCGGCGCAGTCGGCCTCGGCACTCGCACTCGCCGGGCGCCTCGACGGCCATCCGGCTGTGGCGGCCGCGCTGTATCCCGGCCTGCCGCGCCATCCCGGCCACGCGGTGGCGGCGCGGCAGATGCGCGACGGCTTCGGCTACATGCTGTCGATCCGGGTCGCGGGTGGCGAACAGACGGCGATCGCGACCGCGGCCCGCGTCGGCCTGTGGAAGCGCGCGACCTCCCTCGGCGGCGTCGAGAGCCTCATCGAGCATCGTGCCTCGATCGAGGGGCCGGGCTCGCCCTGCCCCCCCGATCTCCTGCGGCTGTCGGTCGGCATCGAGGATCCGGACGACCTCTACGCTGATCTCGACGCGGCGCTGCGGGCCGCGGCCCGGTAGCTCGGGCGGCCGGGGCGGGGTGCCTTGCTCCCGCCGCGGCACGGGCCCGCGCCGCCGGGGTGGCTTCAGGCGAAGGCGGAGAGGATCCTCTCGATCTCGTAGACGGGGTGGGACGTCAGCGTCTTGTCGACCTCCGCCACGACGCGCTCGCTCACCTCCTTGTGGAACGCCTTGCGCAATTCGCCGAGGGTCGTGGGTGGGGCGACGACGACGAGATGCTGGTAACCCTGCCGGTGCGCCGCCTTGTAGAGCGCGTCGGCAACCTCACGGGCGAAGCGGTCCTTGGCGATCTGATGCCAGTCGGTCGCCTCGATGGCGCTCTTGTTGGAGCTCGGTCTGCCCCGATTCATGCGGCCGGGCTGGTCGCTGCCCTGCTCGCGCGAGGCGGGATTGTCCTGCTCCAGCACGTTTTCGACGACGAGATTGGGATAGAGCCAGTCGCCCTTGTTGCGCAGGAACAGCGCCTTCTCGCCATCGCCGACGAACACGAGGGCGTCGGAGTCGAGCCGGATGCGGGTCATCTGTGTCTCCTTCCTGGCTGACGACGGGGGAACAGTCCCGATCCCTGAAGATAGGAAGGCTGCGGGGCTGTTGTTAGTTGGTCATGCCATGCTGGCGTGGCAGCTCCCTTGCTCTGGATCAACGCTCAGGATCGGCCGTTTCCCCGCCGGGAGGGGCCGCCGTCGATGGCGGCGCGCAACGCCGGCTGGCGACGGGATCGCATGGCTCGATCTCAGTGCGACGGGTGGCCGCTGTCCAGCGCCTCGACGAGCCAGTGCAGTTCCGGGTCGCACACCCCCAGGGCGAGGAGATGCTCGTGCGTGTTGCGCACGTATTCCGGGTTGGGGCCGGACCGGCCGATGCCCTGGGCGACGAGCCGGAGGAGATCGGGCCGCGGCAGGCGGCCGGCGTATTGCGGGTGGCGGCGGTCGACGACATAGGCGAGAGCCGGCACGGGCGGGCCCCCGTCCACGGCAGCCTTGACCATGCGCTCGAGATAGACCGACGTCGCCTGCTCGCGGGCCCTCAAATAGGCGATGGTCTCCGCCACCTCGGGCGCGGGCACACGGAAGACGAGGCCGCGGCAGGAGCCGCCCCGGTCGAGGCCGAGGACGAGCCCCGGCCGCTCCGGCGTGCCGCGGTGCACGTGCGAATAGACGCAAAGCGAGCGGTGCACCCCCCGCACGATGGCGCTGTGCTGCTCGATGAAGGGAAAGCCCGGCCGCCACATGAGCGAGCCATAACCGAACACCCAGAGATCGCCCGAATCGCGCGTCATGCGTCGCGGTCCGTCCTCGTGCGCTTCGCCGCTGCTTGTGCGGGCGAGCCGGTACCAGCTAGGACGTGAGGACGCAACGGAGGACCGGCGCCGTGGCCGACATCGAGACAACCGCAAGGACCCGCCGGCACAGCCGCTGGGGCCTCTTCCTGCCGTTCATCCTGCTCGTGCTGATCGCGGCGGGATGGTCGGCCTTCTGGTTCGTGGCGCGGGAGCGCACGACTGCGGCACTCGACCAGTGGGTGGCGCGCGAGGCCGAGCACGGCCGGCGCTGGACCTGCCCGGCGCGCACGGTGGGCGGCTTTCCCTTCCGCTTCGAGCTCACCTGCGACAATCCTTCCTTTTCCGGCACGACGGCGCAGGGGCCTGTCGAAGGGAGCCTGAAGCGCTTCCTCGCCGTGGCGCAGGTCTATCGGCCGAACCACGTCATCGCGGAGGCCGAAGGGCCGCTCGTGGTCCGCGCCGTCGGTGACGGGCGGAGCCTGGAGCTCAACTGGCGCAGCCTCGACGCCAGCATCATCCTGCCCGGCGGGCGCCTGGAGCGCGCCTCGCTGGTCATCGAGGCGCCCGCCCTGCGGGCGACGCTCGCGGCGGACAACGACGCCCTCGTGAGCTTCGCCAGCCGCCTCGAGGCGCATCTGCGCCGCGATCCGGCCCGGCCCGAAGGCGACAAGGCCTATGATGTCGCGGTGTCGCTGAATCAGGCGGTCGTGCCGCCGCTCGACGATTTCCTCGGCTCGAGCGAGGCGGCCGACCTCGACGCGAGGGCGGTCGTGACGCAGGCCGAGGCCTTCGGCGTCAGGCCGCGGGCGGAGGAGCTCGAGGCCTGGCGGCTCGCCGGCGGCCGGCTCGAGCTTTCCTCGGTTACGCTCGTCAAGGGCGCCACGCGGATCGAGGCCAGGGGCACCCTCGGTCTCGACGAGCAGCATCGCCCGAGCGGCCAGGTGGACGCCGCCGTCGCCGGGCTCGACGGGCTTCTCGCTCGCTTCGGAATCAAGGTGCGCGGCGATCTTTCGGGCCTCATCACCGGCGGGCTTGAAAGGCTCGCGGGTCGACAGCCGGCGCCACTGGCCGGAGACGGGGCGGTGAAGGCGGGGCCGAAACTCACGAGCCTGCCGCCGGTCCGCATCGACAACGGCCGCATCACCGTGGGGCCATTCCCCGTTGGCCGCGTGGGGCCGCTCTACTGAGCGGCGCCGAGCGCCGGCGCGGTGGGATCAGGAGGACGCGCGCGGGCGGCCGAAGTCGGGCTCGGCCGTCTCCTGGCCGAGGTCGATGATGCCGCGGCGGATGGCGCGGGTGCGGGTGAAGAGGTCGAACAGCGCCTCGCCGTCGCCCCAGCGGATGGCGCGCTGCAGGGCGGCGAGATCCTCGTTGAAGCGGCCGAGCATCTCGAGCACGGCCTCCTTGTTGTTGAGGAAGACGTCGCGCCACATGGTCGGGTCGGAGGCCGCGATGCGCGTGAAGTCGCGGAAGCCGCCGGCCGAGAACTTGATGACCTCCGACTGCGTCACCTTTTCGAGGTCCGCCGCCGTGCCCACGATGTTGTAGGCGATGAGGTGCGGCACATGGCTCGTGATGGCGAGCACGAGGTCGTGATGCTGCGGCGTCATGATCTCGACGTTGGAGCCGAGCGCCTCCCAGAAGGCGCGCACCGTCGCCACGGCCGCCGCGTCGGTCCCGTTGGGCGGCGTCACGATGCACCAGCGGTTGAGGAACAACGTGGGAAACCCGGCGTCCGGCCCCGAATGCTCGGTGCCCGCCACCGGATGGGCGGGAACGAGATGGACACCGGCCGGCAGATGCGGCGCGACCTGGGCCACCACCGCGCCCTTGACGGAGCCCACGTCCGAGACGATGGCCCCGGCCTTGAGCCCGGGCGCCATGGCCGCCGCCACCTCGCCGCAGACGCCGACGGGCACGCAGAGGATGACGAGGTCGGCGTCGCGTGCAGCCTCTTCGAGGTCGCCGGTCACCGCGTCAGCGAGGCCGAGTTCCTCGACGCGCCGGCGCACCTCGGGCGAGGCGTCGGCCGCCACGACGCTGCCGGCGAGCCCGATGTGACGCACTGCCCGGGCGATGGAGGAGCCGATGAGGCCGATGCCGACGAGGGCGAGCCGCTCGACGAGCGGCACCTGCCGCTTCGGGCCGAGACGGTCAGGCATCGCGGCCGCCCAGGAAATCGGCGAGCGCCTGCACCACGAGGCGGTTGGCCTCCTCCGTGCCCACGGTGAGCCGCAGGCAGTGCGGCAAGCCGTAGGCGGCGACGCCCCGCAGGATGAGGCCGCGCCGGGTGAGGAAGGTGTCCGCATCCCTGGCCGTGCGGCCGGGCGTCTCGGGGAAGTGGATGAGGAGGAAGTTGCCCACGCTCGGCGTCACCGCCAGGCCGAGCGTGGCGATCTCGGCCTGAAGCCAGGGCAGCCAGCGCTCGTTGTGGGCGACGGCGGCGGCGACATGCGCCTCGTCGGCGAGCGCGGCGATGCCGGCCGCCTGTGCCGGGCCGGAGACATTGAAGGGGCCGCGGATGCGGTTGACGGCGTCGGCGACGTGGGCCGGCATGTAGGCCCAGCCGAGGCGCGCGCCGGCAAGCCCGTAGATCTTCGAGAAGGTGCGCGTCATCACGACATTCTCGCTCGTCGCCACGAGCTCGATGCCGGAGGAATAGTCATTGCGGCGCACATATTCGGCATAGGCCGCGTCGATGACGAGGAGCACGTGCGGCGGCAGCGCCGCGTGCAGCCGCTTCACCTCCTCGAAGGGCAGGTAGGTGCCGGTCGGATTGTTCGGGTTCGCCAGGAAGACGATCTTGGTGCGGGGCGTCACCGCGGCGAGGAGCGCGTCCACGCTCGCCGTCAGGTTCGTTTCCCTGGCGACGACCGGCGTGCCGCCGGCGGCCAGCGTCGCAATGCGGTAGACGAGGAAGCCGTGCTCGCAGAAGAGGCCTTCATCGCCAGGACCGATATAGGCATGGGCGAGGAGGCTGAGGATCTCGTCCGAGCCGGCGCTGCAGACGATGCGCGCCGGGTCGAGGCCGAATTTGGCGGCGATGGCCTCGCGCAGGCGCGTGGCCGCGCCGTCGGGGTAGAGCTCGAGTTCGGCCGCGGCGTGCTGCGCCGCTGCGACCGCCTTGGGGCTCGGCCCGAGCGGCGTCTCGTTCGAGGACAGCTTGTAGACCTTCTTCACCCCCGCGGCCGTGCTCTTGCCCGGCACGTAGGCGTCGATGGCGAGGACGCCGGCACGGGGAACGGGGCGGGGCGAGGTGACGCTCGCGACGTCGGCGCTCATGGCGGTCTTTCTCATCCGGATCAGGCGGGAAGGGCGGTGGAGGAGGCTTCGGCGGCCGCCGCGGCCTCGGGCAGGACAAAGCGGGCGGCATGGCTGCCGACCTCGGCGAGGTCGACGCGGCCGACCCCGGCCTCGGCGAGGGCGGCGCCGAGCCTGTCGAGGGGGAGGTCGCCGGGCACGGCGAGGAGGACCGACAGGCCACCGGCGACCCCGGCCGAGCCCAGGACCTCGCCGTCGAGCGCTGCGACGGCCGCCGCCGTGCCCTCGCGCCATCGCTCGACGCGGGCGGCGACGAGCACGATCTCGCGCACGGCAGCCTCCGCGAGTGGCTTCGACACGACGAAGACCGGCGTGCCGGCCGGGTGGTCGGGTCGCTCGATGAAGGGCAGGCGGGCAATGATCTTCGGACGGCCCTCGCCGGCAAGAGCCGCCCACCAGGCGCCCGGCGCCGTGCCCTGGTCGGGGCGGAAGATGCCGAGGTCGCCGGCGGAGGCCGCGACCGCGGCGATGACGGCGGCGGCGCTCTCGTGCGGCACGTAGGGAACCGTGAAGCCGAAGTGGAAGCGCGCGGAATCGCGCATCGGCGCGTCGCCGCCGGACACGTCGGCGTGCACCCGGTAGGGCGCCTGGACAAAGGTGAAGGTGGCGATGATGACGCGCCAGATGCTCTCCGCCGTGTCGAGCGGCAGGATACCGCGGTGGCGCGCGGCGAGCCGGCGCATCATCTCCGCTTCGCGCCCGGGGCGGAAGGCCGAGCCCGATTCCTGCGTGCGCTTGACGGCGATGAGACGGTCGATGATCTCACCACGCTCGATGAGGAGCGCGTGCATCGTCTCGTCGATGCGGTCGATCTCGCGACGCAGGTCGGCGAGGTTCACCGTGGGCGCGGCCTCGGGCATGGCAGGACGGTCCGGAACGTGGATGGCGCCGCAACGGCCCGAGCGGCCGCGGCGGCGGCGAAGGCGCTCTTGTAAAGCGCGGCGACGCGGAAGGCAAAGGCGCCCGCGCATGGGAGCGATGCGATTTGCGGGCCTGCGGCCGCCGCGCCGTCCGGCTGCCCTGCGGCATCGCCCGACCGGGTCCGCCCGCGTGCCGACGCCGTTGACTCGCCGCCGCTCCTGTCCCTACTGAATGGGTTCGGTATATCGAACGTCACGAGCGTCACGCAAAACGCATCCGCTCCGGAGCCGCAGAGCCAATGCCGACCGGCGCCGCCACCGCCATCGTCCCGTCCTCGCAGGTCGACGACCCGGCGAGCCCCGTGGTGCGCTTCGGGTGGGACCGGCCGCTGGTGCTCGATTCCGGGGCCCGGCTCGCGCCCTGGCAGATCGCCTACCAGACCTACGGCACGTTGAACGCCGCGCGCAGCAATGCCCTGCTCGTCTGCCATGCGCTCACCGGCGACCAGCACGTGGCCAACACCCATCCGGTGACGGGCAAGCCCGGGTGGTGGGAGACGCTGGTGGGGCCCGGCAAGCCCCTGGACACCGAACGCTTCTTCATCATCTGTTCCAACGTCGTCGGCGGCTGCCTCGGCACCACGGGGCCCGCCTCGGTCAATCCGCAGACGGGCAGGCCCTGGGGCATCGACTTTCCCCTCGTCACCATCCGCGACATGGTGCGGGCGCAGGCGATGCTCCTCGACCATCTTGGCATCGACACGCTGTTCTGCGTCGCCGGCGGCTCGATGGGCGGCATGCAGGTGCTGCAATGGGCGGCGAGCTATCCCGAGCGCGTCTTCGCCGCTGTGCCGATCGCCACCGCGGCGATCCATTCGGCGCAGAACATCGCCTTCCACGAGGTTGGCCGGCAGGCGGTGATGGCCGACCCGGACTGGCACGGCGGGCGCTACCTCGAGGCGGGGGTGAAGCCCGCAAAGGGGCTCGCGGTGGCGCGCATGGGCGCGCACATCACCTACCTGTCGGAGGCGGCGCTGCACCGCAAGTTCGGGCGTCGCCTGCAGGACCGCGACGCGCCGACCTTTTCCTTCGACGCCGACTTCCAGGTAGAGAGCTACCTGCGCTACCAGGGCGAAGCCTTCGTCGAACGTTTCGACGCCAACAGCTATCTCTACGTGACGCGGGCGATGGACTATTTCGATCTCGCCGCCGACTACGGCGGGGTGCTTGCCAACGCCTTCCGCGGCACGCGCACGCGCTTCTGCGTTGCCTCCTTCACCTCCGACTGGCTGTTTCCGACCTCCGATTCCCGCAGTCTCGTGCACGCGCTCAACGCTGCCGGCGCCTCGGTGAGCTTCGTCGAGATCGAGAGCGACAAGGGGCATGACGCCTTTCTCCTCGACGAGCCGGTGCTGTCCGCGACGGTGCGCGGGTTCATCGACGCCGCCGCGAGGGCCCGGGGCCTGTGAGGGAGCCGATGCCGACCGACCCGCGCAGCCTGGCCGGAGCCCTGAGCTCTCCGGCCGCGACCCGCATCGATCTCCTCTTCGTTGCCGATCTG
The DNA here is from genome assembly GCF_030067675.1 of Chelatococcus albus. GTDB lineage: Bacteria > Pseudomonadota > Alphaproteobacteria > Rhizobiales > Beijerinckiaceae > Chelatococcus_A > Chelatococcus_A albus. The sequence continues at coordinate 134,947 of NZ_JASJEV010000002.1, forward strand.
GTGGAGCCCGGCGCCCGCGTGCTCGACGTCGGCTGCGGCGACGGCGCGCTCCTGCAGCTCCTGGCCGAGCGGCGCGGTGTCGACGGGCGCGGCATCGAACTGTCGCGCGAAGGGGTGAGCCAATGCGTCGCCCGCGGCCTCTCCGTCATCCAGGGGGACGCCGACATCGACCTCGCGGACTATCCGGACGATGCCTTCGACTATGTCATTCTGTCGCAGACCATCCAGGCCATGCGTCGCCCGCGCGTCGTGCTGGAGCACATGCTGCGCATCGGGCGGCGCGCCATCGTGTCCTTCCCGAACTTCGGCCACTGGCGCATCCGCCTGGAACTGGCGTTGAAGGGCCGCATGCCGGTGACCGAGAACCTGCCCTATTCCTGGTACGACACGCCCAACATCCACTTCTGCACCATCCGCGACTTCGTCGCCCTGTGCGACGGGGTGGGCGCGCGCATGGAACGGGCGGTGGCGTTCGATTCCGGCGGGCAGCCGGTGCGCGTCAGCGTGCCCTGGTGGGTGTGGAACCTCTTCGGTGAGCAGGCGGTCTTCCTCCTGCGACGCAATTGAGCGCGGCCGTTACGGGCAGAGAAGCTGTTTGCGAGGGCATTGGCGGCCTGCCATGAACGACAACTCGCTTGTCCTGACAGCGGACATGTCCCGCAACGACGCGTTGCGGCGGCTCCGCCGTGCCTTCGCTGCGGCCGGCATCGACACGCCGGGCCTCGATGCCCGCATCCTCCTTGCCGATACGCTCGGGCTCCCGGCCGCAGCGCTCGTCACCGAGGGCGAGCAGCCGATCGGCGCCGACGGGGCCGCCCGGCTGGCCGAGCGGGCACGCCGGCGCCTCGCGCGTGAACCGGTGGCGCGCATCCTCGGCGAGCATGAGTTCTGGGGCCTTTCCTTCCGGTTGTCGCCGGCGACGCTGGTGCCGCGGCCCGATACGGAGACGCTCGTTGCCGCCGTACTCGAGCGCCTGCGCCGTCAGCGGCGCACGGGTGCCCGGCTGCGGCTGCTCGACCTCGGCACGGGCACCGGCTGCATCCTCGTCGCGCTGCTCAGCGAGCTGCCGGCGGCGGTCGGCATCGGCGTCGACCGTTCGGTGGAGGCGGCGTTGACCGCCCGCGGCAACGCCGCCCGCAACGGCGTCGGCGCGCGGGCACTGTTCCTCGTCGGCGACTGGGGGGAGCCGCTCGCCGGCGGCTTCGACGTTGTCGTCTCGAACCCGCCCTATATCGAGAGTGCCGCCATCGCGGACCTCGACGCCGAGGTGCGTGAGCACGATCCAAGGCTTGCCCTCGACGGCGGGGCGGATGGCCTTGCCGCCTATCGGGCCATCGCGGCCGATCTGCCCCGCCTCCTGGCCCCGGGCGGCATCGCGGCGCTCGAGGTCGGGCTCGGGCAAGACCTAGCGGTTGCGGCGCTTCTGGCCGGGGCGGGGCTCGGCGAAGGGGCCGCGATCGCCGACCTCTCCGGCGTTCCCCGGGTGGTGGTCGGGCAAAAGGCACATTGAGTCGCAGGAAGCCGCCGGCCGCCGGTGCAAAAATGGCTTGGCGGACGGGCGCAAAGCGGTTAGTGTCCGCCTAGACATCGCGCTCGGCGACGCAAGGACGAAGGGTCATCAAGCCCCGTCGTGATCGCGAAATGACCTCCGGGTTTAGCGCGAATTTTGTGAGTCTTCGGTGTGCCGGGTCGTGAGCGGTCCGGCTGGAGCGTCGGACGACGGGGCGACGAAGTCCGACGCGGCCGAACAGTGTCCAGAGAGCACAGGGCTTGGGTGCTCACGGCCCTCAACGCTCGTGGCCCTGGGAGCGGCATCCGCGGTTGCATGGCGAGGATGGCGGGCGAACCTCGATGGATTCGGCATGCGTGCCGGATGGTCCGGACGATCCGTGGATGCGGCGTCCGATCGAGCGCGACCGTGGACGTGCAGAGTAAGCAAGACCTCCAAAGAGACAGTCGATGAGACCAGGTCAGAACAGGCGCATGCGGGGACGCAACCGCAAGGGTCCCAATCCGCTGACGCGGAGCTACGAGTCGAACGGTCCCGACGTGAAGATCCGCGGGACGGCCCAGCACATCGCCGAGAAATACAGCCAGCTCGCGCGCGATGCCCAGGCGTCCGGCGATCCGATCGCCGCCGAGAACTATTTCCAGCACGCCGAGCACTACTTCCGCATCATCGCCGCGGCCCAGGCCCAGTTCCAGCAGACCTACGGCGGTGGGCAGCGCCCCTTCGACGAGGAGCGCGAGGAGGGCGAGAGCGAGGAGGCGGCGACCTACGGCTACGGCCAGCCGCAGCCGGCGGTCTACGAGCTCGGCGCGCCGCAGCCGGATGTGCGGGGCGGCCAGGGCTTTGCCCAGGGCGAGGACGAGGGCTTCGTCCCGCGCCAGGAGCAACGGCAGGAGCCGCGCCAGGATTATCAGCGCGAGCCGCGCGGCGGCGACCGCAACTTCGGCGATCGGCCCTATCAGGAGCGGCAGGGCCGGGCCTTCCAGGAGCGGGGCGAGCGCAGGCCGTTCCACGATCGCCAGGACCGGCCCGAGCGCCCCGAGCGCCGCGAGCGCTTCCGCAACGGTGAGCGGCGCCAGCAGCAGGGCGGCTTCCAGCCGACGGCTGCGGCCGAGGGCTCGGAGGAGGCCGCGCAGGCGGCTCTGCCGGCCTTCCTGACCACGCCGGTACGCACGCCGATCGCGGTCGACAACGCGCCTGAGCCCGCTGAGGTGCCGGCGACGGTCGCCGCGCCCGCGGTCGAGGAGGCGGAGGCGACGCCGCGTCCGCGCCGTCGCCGTACCACGCGCACGCGTGCAGCCACCGCCGAGAACGGCGACAGCCCGGCGGTCGACGCGGGTGTGCCGGCCGGCGAGTGAGCGGCCGCGCCCGTGTTGGTGTCGATCCTCGCGAAGGGAGGGCCTCGAGCCCTCCTTTTTCATTTCGGAGAGGGCTCGTGCCCTCGCTCGCTGCGTCCTGCCTCCCCGTATCGCGGCCATGCTGAGGCACTTCGCCGCCATGCGCGGTGGAACCGGCGGCCCCTTGTTGTTGCGCCCATGCCACACCTACATACGGTCGACGCGACCGCCTGAGGGGGGCCGCGTTGCGGCGAAGTCCGCTTGTCGTGGGGAGCGCGGTCCGGGCATGGTTTCGACGGACAGCGCGGCCTCGAGGAGGATCGCATGAACATCGAGAAATATTCCGACCGCTCCAAGGGTTTTCTTCAGTCGGCCCAGACGCTCGCCCTGCGGGAGGGCCACCAGCAGTTCACTCCCGAACATCTCCTGAAGGTCCTTCTCGAGGACCCGGAAGGCCTCGCCGCCGGGCTCGTCGAGCGCGCCGGCGGCCAGTCGCGCCTTGCCCTCCAGCTTACCAACCAGGCGCTTGCCAAGCTGCCCAAGGTTGCGGGCGGCGGCGCCGGCCAGCTCTATCTCACGCCGGGTCTCGCCCGGGTCTTCGACACCGCGGAGAAGGCCGCCGACAAGGCGGGTGACTCCTTCGTCACCGTCGAGCGCCTGCTCATCGCGCTCGCCATCGAGAAGGACAGCGAGGCCGGCAAGGCGCTCGCCAAGGCGGGCGTCACGCCCCAGGCGCTCAACGCCGCCGTCGAGGCCCTGCGCAAGGGGCGCACGGCCGACAACGCATCGGCCGAGAACGCCTATGACGCGCTGAAGAAATATGCCCGCGACCTGACGCAGGCGGTGCGCGAGGGCAAGATCGACCCGGTCATCGGCCGCGACGAGGAGATCCGCCGCACGATCCAGGTGCTGTCGCGCCGCACCAAGAACAACCCCGTGCTCATCGGCGAGCCCGGCGTCGGCAAGACGGCCATCGTCGAGGGGCTGGCCAAGCGCATCGTCGACGGCGACGTGCCCGAGAGCCTCAAGGACAAGCGGCTGCTCGCTCTCGACATGGGCGCGCTCATCGCCGGTGCAAAGTATCGCGGCGAGTTCGAGGAGCGGCTGAAGGCCGTGCTGCAGGAGGTGACGGCGGCGGAGGGCGGCATCATCCTGTTCATCGACGAGATGCACACCCTGGTCGGCGCCGGCAAGGCGGAGGGGGCGATGGACGCCTCGAACCTGCTGAAGCCCGCGCTCGCCCGCGGCGAGCTGCACTGCGTCGGCGCCACCACGCTCGACGAGTACCGCAAGCACGTGGAGAAGGATGCGGCGCTCGCCCGCCGCTTCCAGCCGGTCTTCGTCGCCGAGCCGACGGTGGAAGACACCGTCTCGATCCTGCGCGGCCTCAAGGAGAAGTACGAGCAGCACCACGGCGTGCGCATCCAGGATGCTGCCCTCGTCGCTGCCGCCACCCTGTCGAACCGCTACATCACCGACCGCTTCCTGCCCGACAAGGCGATCGACCTCGTCGACGAGGCCTCCGCGCGGCTCAGGATGCAGGTCGATTCCAAGCCGGAGGAGCTCGACACGCTCGACCGCGAGATCGTGCGCCTCAAGATCGAGGCCGAGGCGCTCAAGAAGGAGACGGACGCCGCCTCGAAGGACCGTCTCGTCAAGCTGGAGAAGGAACTCGCGGGCCTCGAGGAGCGCTCGGCCGCGCTCACGGCCAAGTGGCAGTCCGAGAAGGACAAGCTCGGCCGCGCTGCCGAGCTCAAGCGCCGGCTCGACGAGGCGCGCACCGAACTCGCCAATGCCCAGCGGCGCGGCGAGTACCAGCGCGCCGGCGAGCTCACCTACGGCATCATCCCGGGGCTCGAGAAAGAGCTCGGCGAGATCGAGGCCAAGGGCGACGGTGCCGCCGTGGTGCAGGAGGCGGTGACGCCCGACAACATCGCCCAGGTGGTGTCGCGCTGGACGGGCGTGCCCGTCGACAAGATGCTGGAGGGCGAGCGCGAGAAGCTCCTCAAGATGGAGGAGGCGCTGGCGAAGCGCGTGGTCGGCCAGCGCGAGGCGGTGGAGGCGGTGTCGACCGCCGTGCGCCGCGCCCGTGCCGGCCTGCAGGACCCGAACCGGCCGATCGGCTCCTTCATGTTCCTCGGGCCCACCGGCGTCGGCAAGACGGAGCTCACGAAGGCGCTCGCCGCCTTTCTCTTCGACGACGAGACGGCGATGGTGCGCCTCGACATGTCGGAATACATGGAGAAGCACTCCGTCGCTCGCCTCATCGGCGCACCGCCCGGCTATGTCGGCTACGAGGAGGGTGGGGCGCTCACGGAGGCGGTGCGGCGAAGGCCCTACCAGGTCGTGCTCTTCGACGAGATCGAGAAGGCGCATCCGGACGTGTTCAACGTCCTCCTGCAGGTGCTCGACGACGGGCGCCTGACGGACGGGCAGGGCCGCACCGTCGACTTCCGCAACACCCTCGTCATCATGACCTCGAACCTCGGCGCCGAGTATCTCGTCGCCCAGAAGGCGGGGGAGGATTCCGATGCCGTGCGCGAGGAGGTGATGAGCGTCGTGCGCGCCCATTTCCGCCCCGAGTTCCTGAATCGCGTGGACGAGATCATCCTCTTCCACCGTCTCCGGAAGGAGCAGATGGGCGCGATCGTCGACATCCAGCTCGCCCGTCTCGCCAGGCTCCTGGAAGACCGCAAGATCACGCTCGCCCTCGACGGGGAGGCGCGCGAGTGGCTCGCCGAGAAGGGCTACGATCCCGCCTACGGGGCGCGGCCGCTCAAGCGCGTCATCCAGAAGAACGTGCAGGATCCGCTCGCCGAGATGATCCTTGCCGGCAAGATCAAGGACGGCGAGACCGTGCCCGTCACGGTCGGGCCGGCGAGCCTCATGATCGGCGACGTCACGGTCGGAGCCGAGAAGCGGCCGGTCGGCGCGACGCTCAACTGATGCGGCCGGCTCCCCGAAGGGGGAAAAGGGGCGCGTGACCGCCGTCGCGGCTGGTAGATGGCGCGCAGCGCGTCTTCCGCGTGAACCGCCCCCCGTCACCCCGGAAGCCGCTCACGCGGCTTCCGGGGTGACGGGGGATGGTTTTCGCGCTGACACGGTTGCGACATGAAGGGGGGCGGTGCGCGGCCCCTGACCTGGACGCTCGACTTGGGCGCCGACTGGCGCGAAAGCACCGCCTCAGGCGCCCTCGGTCGCGAGCAGTGCAGCCTGGTGCTCCGTGATCAGGGCGTCGACGATCTCGTCGAGTGCCTCGCCCGCCATCACCTCCTCGAGCTTGTAGAGGGTCAGGTTGATGCGGTGGTCGGTAACGCGCCCCTGCGGAAAGTTGTAGGTGCGGATGCGCTCGGAGCGGTCGCCGGAGCCGACCTGGGCGCGCCGGTCGGCGGCGCGGGCGGCATCCTTGCGCTGGCGCTCGGCGTCGTAGAGGCGCGAGCGCAGGACGGCCATCGCCTTCGCCCGGTTGCGGTGCTGCGAGCGCTCCTCCTGCACGACGACGACGATGCCGGAGGGGATGTGCGTGATGCGCACGGCCGATTCGGTCTTGTTGACGTGCTGGCCGCCGGCACCGCCGGCGCGCATGGTGTCAATCCGCAGCTCGCTCTCGTCGATGGCGACGTCGACGTCTTCGGCTTCCGGCAGCACGGCCACTGTCGCCGCCGAGGTGTGGATGCGGCCCGAGGCCTCAGTGTCCGGCACCCGCTGCACGCGGTGGACGCCCGATTCGAACTTCAGCCGCGCGAAGACCCCCCGGCCCGAGATCTGGGCGACGATCTCCTTGTAGCCGCCGACCGTGCCTTCGCTCGCCGACAGGATCTCGACCTTCCAGCCCTTGAGGTCGGCGTAGCGGGCATACATGCGGAAGAGGTCACCGGCGAAGAGGGCGGCCTCGTCGCCGCCCGTGCCGGCGCGCACCTCGACGATGGCGCTCTTCTCGTCGGCTGCATCCTTGGGCAGGAGCATGAGGCGCACCGCCTGGCCGAGGCGCGCCACCTCCTCCTCGGCCACCGGCAGCTCCTCCTCGGCGAGTGCCCGCATCTGCGAATCCGTCGCCGGGTCGGCGAGGAGGCCATTGAGATCGGCAAGATTCTTCTCGGCGTGGCGGAACTCGCGGATCGCGGCGACGAGGGGATCGAGCTCGGCGAGCTCGCGCGACAGGGTCACGTAGGTGTCGGCATCGGGGCCGGCGGCGAGCCGCGCCGTGATGATCTCGTGCCGGTCGATGATGGCGGCGAGGCGCTCGGCAGGCGGGTTGTGGGCGGTCATCGTCATGGTTCGGCGACCTGGTCATGCGACAGGAAGGCGGTCGGGCCGGGCCGGACCGCCCCGCCGACCCCGCTCGCGCGGTGATCGGCTGCGGGTTTCGATGGGTCCGCACGCGCAGGCGACGTGCGGACCTGGGGGCGATCCCGCCGGAACGGGACCTATTCTAAACCGGAATGCCGTGGGCCGAGGCGAAGGCGGCGAGCGCCTGCCGCAGGCTGCCGTGATGGCTGCCGTCGGCGAGGAGCCGCTCGAGCTCGGCCGCCACCGCGCCGACGTCGGCCTTGAGCAGCATGGCCTTCACCGGCCCGACAGCGGCCGGCGACATGGACAGCGACCGGAAACCGAGCCCGATGAGCGCAAGCGCCTCGAGGGGCTTGCCACCCATCTCGCCGCAGACGGTGGCCGGGCATCCCGCCGCCTTCGCCCGGTCGGCGATGGTCTTGAGCGCCCGCAGCCCGGGCGCGCTCAGGGGATCGAAGCGGTGAGCGACCTGCCGGTTCTCCCGGTCGGCGGCGAAGAGGAACTGCATCAGGTCGTTCGAGCCGACGGACAGGAAGTCGGCGCGCGCAGCGATCTCGTCGATCTGGAAGAGGAGCGAGGGCACCTCCACCATGACGCCGAGGGCGAGATCCTCCGGCACGGAGTAGCCGTGCTTGACGAGATGCGCCCGCTCGCGCTCGACGATGGCCTTCGCCCGCTCGAACTCGTCGACGGTCGCCACCATCGGGAACATGATCTTGAGCCTGCGCCCGGCGCTCGCCTTGAGGAGCGCGCGGACCTGCGAGCGCAGGAGGCCCGGCCGGTCGAGGCCGATGCGGATCGCGCGCCAGCCGAGCGCGGGGTTCTCCTCCTCGACCTTCTGCATGTAGGGCAGCACCTTGTCGCCGCCGATGTCGAGGGTGCGGAAGGTGACGTCGTGGCCGTTGGCGGCGGCCAGAACCTGGGCGTAGAGCGCCTGCTGCTCGCCGGTGGTCGGCATGCGCTCGGCGATCATGAACTGCAATTCGGTGCGGAACAGGCCGATGCCCTCCGCTCCGGTCTCCTCGAGATGCGGCAGATCGACCAGAAGCCCCGCGTTGATGTGCAGGGCGATCCTCTCGCCGTCCTTGGTGACGCTCGGGACGTCGCGCAGCCGGCGGTACTGCGCCTGCCGGCGGGCGCGCAGGCGGGCCTTCTCGGCATAGGCCGCCTCGACGTCGGGCGCCGGGCGGATCTGTACCTCGCCCATGGCGCCGTCGACGATGATGGCGTCGCCGGGCTCGACGAGGCTCGTGATGTTCTCGACTTCGCCGACCGCCGGGATGCCGAGGGCGCGCGCGACGATGGCGATGTGGCTCGTCGGCCCGCCTTCCTCCAGCACGACGCCGCGCAGGCGCGAGCGGTCGTAGTCGAGGAGGGCGGCCGGCCCCATGGAGCGGGCCACGAGGATCGCGTTGTCCGGCAGGTCCTCCCGGGCGGCGCCGAAATGTGCGCCGGCCAGGGTGTGCAGGAGGCGGTTGGCGAGATCTTCGAGGTCGTGCAGTCGCTCGCGCAGATAGGGGTCGGTCTGGCGCAGGAGCTTGGCGCGCGTGTCGGACTGCACGCGCTCCACGGCCGCCTCCGCCGTGAGGCCGGTCATGACCGCCTCCCGGATGCGGCGGATCCAGCCCTGGTCGTTGGCGAACATGCGCACGGTCTCGAGCACGTCCCGGTGTTCGCCGTGGTGGGCCACGTCGCCGCGCTCGACGAGCTTGTCGATCGCCGCCCGCATCGCCTCGATGGCGCGTTCGAGGCGTCCGATTTCGCGGTTGACGTCCTCGGCGATGAGGTCCTTCACCACGATGCGCGGCTCGTGCAGGACGACATGGCCGAGCCCCACCCCGTCGGCCAGCGCCACGCCACGCTGGTGCAGGGCGCGGCGGATGGCTATGTCCGCCCCGGGGGGGGCGAGCGCCTGCAGCTCGCCCGAGGCGATCATCTCGGCGATGACCATCGCCGTCGTCTGCAGCGCTTCGATCTCCTCCTCGCTGTAGGAGCGGTGCGCCTTGTTCTGCACGACGAGCACGCCGAGCGTGTTGCCGGCGCGCAGGATGGGGACGCCGAGGAAGGCGTGGTAGATCTCCTCGCCCGTCTCCGGCTTGTAGGAGAAGGCCGGATGCGTCTGGGCATCGGAGAGCGCCAGCGGTTCGGCCTCGCGGGCGATGAGGCCGACGAGGCCCTCGCCGGCGCGCATGGTGGTGAGGTGGACGGCCTCGCGCTTCAGGCCTTCCGTGGCATAGAGCTCAAGCGTCCCGTCGGCGCGCAGCACGTAGACCGAGCAGACCTCGGCCACCATGTTGGCGGCGATCAGGACGACGATCTTGTCGAGTCTCTCCTGCGCGCTGACCGGCTCCGCCATGACCTCACGGAGGCGGCGCAACAGAACGCGCGGGCCACCCAGAGCGCCTCGCATCAGCCGGTTCCCGTGCTGCGGCCCGCCGCGCGGGGCGGACCGACGAAGGCTGGGACGAGGAGCCGGCGAACCCGTTCCGCCGACCCCGCCACACAGTCATGAAGCCCGTATAGCGAAGGACTTGCCGCGACCGCAAGCCGTCGAAACAACGACGTTCCGCCGCTGGCTGATCCCTGCGGCGGAACCGTGCCCGGCCGCCGCCTCACGCCGCCTTGTCGAGGCCGTAGAGCGAGTGCAGCGTGCGCACCGCGAGTTCCGTATAGGCCGCGTCGATGAGGAGCGAGAACTTGATCTCCGAGGTGGTGATGGCGCGGATGTTGATGCCCTTCTCGGCCAGGGCCCGGAAGGCGCGGGCGGCGACGCCGGCGTGGCTGCGCATGCCGACACCGATCGCCGAGATCTTCACGACATCGGTCGCGCCCTGCAGCGAGGCGTAGCCGATCCTGTCGCGCACGCCCTCGAGAATCGTCTTGGCCCGCTCGTAGTCGGCGGTGGGCACGGTGAAGGTGATGTCGGTCGTCACCGTGTCGTCGGACACGACCTGGATGATCATGTCGACATTGATGCTGGCGTCCGCCAGGGGCCCGAAGATGGCGGCGGCCACGCCCGGCTTGTCGGCGACGCGGCGGAGCGTGATCTGAGCTTCGTCCTTGGAGTAGGCGATGCCGGTGATGATCTGCTGTTCCACGATGTCTTCCTCGTCGCAGATGAGGGTGCCGGGCTTCGGATCGGCCGGATCGTCGAAGCTCGAGCGCACGAAGGTCTTCACGTTGTGGATCATGGCAAGCTCGACCGAGCGGACCTGCAGCACCTTGGCGCCGAGGGAGGCCATCTCCAGCATCTCCTCGAAGGAGACGCGGTCGAGGCGGCGCGCCTGCGGCACGATGCGCGGATCGGTCGTGTAGACGCCGTCGACATCCGTGTAGATGTCGCAGCGGTCGGCCTGGATGGCCGCGGCGAGCGCCACTGCGCTCGTGTCAGAGCCGCCGCGGCCGAGCGTCGAGATGCGCCCCGTCGGTCTGTGGATGCCCTGGAAGCCGGAGACGACGGCGACCTCGCCGCGCTCGTTGAAATGCTGGATGATCTTCGAGCCGTCGATGCCGGTGATGCGCGCGGCGCCGTGCGCCCCGTCGGTCTCGATCGGGATCTGCCAGCCCTGCCAGGAGCGGGCCGGAATGCCCATGTCCTGCAACGTGATGGCGAGGAGGCCCGAGGTGACCTGCTCCCCCGAAGCGACCACCGTGTCATACTCGCGGGCGTCGTGCAGGACGGAGGCGTCGCGGCACCAGCCGACGAGCTCGTTGGTCTTGCCCGACATGGCCGAGACGACGACGGCCACCTCGTGGCCCGCGTCGATCTCGCGTTTGACGTGCCGGGCCACGTTGCGGATGCGTTCGATATTGGCGACGGACGTGCCGCCGAACTTCATCACCAGACGGGCCATGGCAGGATCAATCTCGGGCTCGACGGAGAGCGAGGGCTGGAGGCTCAGGAAGCCCCTCGCGACGATACGGGCGGCGCCCGCCGCGCAAAAGGCGCGTATAGATGACGGCGACGCCCGACTCTGTCAACGCGACGGAGGGTGGCGGCGCGGGGTTCGAGGAGGACGACATGCAGGCGAGCGCGGCGGACGACGGAACGCGGGGCGGCCGCAGCTCCGTGGATGCGGAGGAGGTGGCGCGCTTCGAGGCCATGGCCGGGACATGGTGGGACCCGAAGGGGCCGATGCGCGTCCTGCACCGCTTCAATCCGGTGCGCCTCGCCTATATCCGTGATGCCGCGGCCGCGCACTTCGGCCGCGACGCGCGGTCGGCGGCGCCGCTCGACGGCCTGACCCTTCTCGACGTCGGCTGCGGCGGCGGCGTCCTGTCCGAGCCCATGGCGCGGCTCGGCGCGCGGGTCACCGGGCTCGATCCCGCGGCCGGCAACGTCGCGGTCGCGCGCCTGCACGCCGAGCGCGGCGGGCTTTCCATCGATTACCGCCAGGAGACCGTCGAGAGCCTCGCCGCCCGCGGCGAGGGCTTCGACGTCGTGCTCGCCATGGAGGTGGTGGAGCACGTGGCCGACGTGCAGGCCTTCGTCGACGCCCTCTGCTCCGTAACGAAGCCCGGTGGCCTCCTCGTGATGGCGACCATCAACCGCACGCTGAAATCCTACGCGCTCGCCATCGTTGGCGCAGAATACCTGCTGCGCTGGCTGCCCAAGGGCACGCACGACTGGGATAAGTTCGTCACCCCCGACGAGCTCACCGACGCGATCGAGGCGAACGGGCTTGCCGTCGTCAACCGCACCGGTGTCGTCTACAGCCCGTTCCGCGACGAATGGAGCGCCTCGCGCGACACGGACGTCAACTACATGCTGACGGCGGCGAAGCCGATGGCGTGAACGGGATTCCAGGGAGCGCCGGGCGGGCGCGCCGTTCAGTTGCGCTCGTCCGGCAGCACCGGCAGGGGCATGACGTCGATACCCTCCTCGATGAGGGCGCGAGCCTCGTCGGCGGTAGCCTTGCCGTAGATGGCGCGCTCCTCGATGTCGCCGGCGTGCATGCGGCGCGCTTCCTCGGGGAAGCGCTCGCCGACATTCTCGGCGTGCTCCACCACGTGGCGCTTGAGCGCGCGCAACATGTCGCGCATCTGCCGCTCCTTCTCGGAGAGAAGGGCGACCTGCGCCGGCGCTTCGGGTTGGGCGGGCGCGGGGCGCTGCGCCGGCTTCGCCTCGCGGCGGGCCACGACCGCAGGCGCCATGATGGTCTTGCCGACCTTGTGCGAGCCGCAGGTGGGACAGGTGACGAGGCCGCGCCCGACCTGCGCGTCGTAGGCTGCGCTGTCGGGAAACCAGCTCTCGAATTCATGCGCCTGGTCGCAGACCAGGGTGTAACGGATCATGACGCGGCCATCCTCACGCGAGAGACATGGTCACAGCGAGCCGTTACACAAGTGTCACGCCGTCGCAGCGCGCGCCGCGACCGCCTCGGCGGAACGGTCGACGACGAAGCGGCGCGTGTGGGCGAGGGTCGGGATGCGCTGCCGTGCGTCCGCCACCAGCGCCGGGTCGATCGTCGCCAGGATGACGCCCGGCGCATCGCCGGCTTCCGCCAACACCCGCCCCCAGGGATCGACGATGATCGAATGGCCATAGGTCTCGCGGCCGTCTGCGTGCAGGCCCCCTTGCGCCGCCGAGATCATGAAGGAGCCGGTCTCGATGGCGCGGGCGCGCTGCAGCACCTGCCAGTGGGCCTCGCCCGTCTGGCGCGTGAAGGCGGCCGGAGCGGAGAGAAAGGAGGCGCCTGCCTCCGCAAGCGCGCGATAGAGATAGGCGAAGCGCACGTCGTAGCAGATGCTGAGGCCCAGGAGCCCCCACGGCGTCGGGGCGAGCACGGCGCGCTCGCCGCCCGTGTAGGTCGCCGATTCGCGCCAGCTCTCGCCGTTCGGCAGGTCGACGTCGAAGAGGTGCACCTTGTCGTAGGTCGCGACGATGTCGCCGGCGCGGTCGATGACGATCGCCCGGTTGGCGATCTTGTCGCCCTCCTTCAGCGCCAGCGAGCCGATGTGCACGACGATCCCGCGCTCGCGCGCCACGTCGCGCATGGTGGCGATCAGGGGGTCGTCGTCCTGCGCGTGGACGGCGGCGAAGAGCCTTGCCCGCTCGCGCTCGACGAGCGCCGTCATCTCCGGCGTCTGCACGTAGTGGGCGCCGGCGTCGGAGGCCTCGCGCACCAGCCGCACGGCAGCATCGCGATTCTCGGCCGGGTCGCGCGTCGAGCGCATCTGCGCGCAGGCGGCGATGAAGGGGCGGGCGGTGTCGGTCATGGTCGGGGCCGGTCAGGCGGCGGCGAGCAGCGGGTCGAGCTCGCCGCGGCCGTCGAGGGCGAAGAGGTCGTCGCAGCCGCCGACATGGCGGTCGCCGATGAAGATCTGCGGCACCGTGGTGCGGCCGCCGGAGCGCGTGATCATCTCCTCGCGCCGCTCGGGCTCGACCTCGATGTCGACCTCGGTGAAGGGGACACCCTTGCGGCCGAGCAGCGCCTTGGCGGCCTGCGAATAGCTGCACCAGGACTTCGAATAGACGGTGACGGGGGGCATTCAGATCTCCGGATCGCGGTGCGATCGTGCTTCGCCGGCAATATAGGAACGCTCAGGCCTCGCCGACAACCCGCGCGAAGGCGAGGACATCGACGCAGCTCGCCCCGCCCCGCAGGAGCGCCCGGGCGGCGGCATTGGCAGTGGCGCCCGTCGTCAGCACGTCGTCGACGAGGAGGATGCGCCTGCCGGACAGAGCAGGCCGCGCCGCCTCGGGGACGGCGAGCGCCCCCTGCAGGTTTGTCGCCCGCTCGGCCCGGCTGAGGCCGACCTGGGGGCGCGTGCGCTTGCGCCGCACGAGGGCAAAGGCATCCCACGGAACGCCGCTCTCGCGCGAAACGACCTCGGCGAGCAGCGCCGCCTGGTTGAAGCGCCGCCGCCACAGGCGGGCGCGGTGCAGCGGAACGGGCACGATCAGGTCCGCATCGGCGAGCAGTTCCGCTCCAGCGCGCGTCATCATGCGTCCCATGGCTTGGGCGAGTTCCAGCCGGTCGCCGTATTTCAGCCGGTGGACGAGGGCCCGCGCGGTGCCCTCGTGGCGCGCCACGGCGCGGGCGCGGGCGAAGACGGGCGGATCGGCGATCGCCGCCGGCGACAGGAGCGGGCCGCCGATGTCGAGCGCAAACGGCGTGCCCAGACGTTCGCAGAAGGGACGCTCGATGAGCGAGAGGCCCCGCCAGCAGGGAGCGCAGAGCGCGTGCGCCTCGGCGGTCGCCGCTCCGCAGGCGATGCAGGACGGCGGGTAGACGAGGCCGATCGCCGCGCCGATCGCGCGGCGGGCCAGGATCGCCGCCGCCCAGGGGCGTGACCACGGCCTCGCCCGCGGCCCGTTTCCAGAGGTACCATCATCCCCCATCCGCCGGCCTCCCCGCGCCGTGTCGCGAGTGTAGCGACCGCCGGGGAGGGGAGGCGAGAGCCTTTGACGGCACGCGCGCGCGGGCTCATAACGCCCCGGCCATGACCGCACCGCTCGTCTTCGATCGTCCGCTTCAGCGCCACCGCCTCGCGCGGGCAGCGGCCGCGGGCTTTGCGGATTTTCTCGCGGCCCGCGCCGCGGAGGAGCTCGGCGAGCGGCTCGGCGCCGTCCTGCGCCGATTCACACTGGCGCTCGACCTCGGCTCGCCGACGCCGCACGCGGCGAGGATCCTCGCCACCGGCGGCTTCGCCGAGCGCGTGGTGCGGGCCGCGCCGACGCCGACGCTCGCCGCACCCGGCGGCCTCGTCGCCGACGAGGAGGCACTGCCTTTCGCGCCGGAGCGCTTCGACCTCGTCGTGTCGCTCCTTGCCCTACAGAGCGTGAACGACCTGCCGGGCAGCTTGGTGCAGATCCGGCGCGCGCTCAAGCCCGACGGGCTGTTCATGGGCTGCCTCCTCGGCGGTGCGAGCCTGACCGAGCTGCGACAGGCCTTTGCCGCCGCGGAGGCGGAGGTGGAGGGCGGGGTGAGCCCGCGGGTCGCCCCCTTCGCCGACCTGCGGGATCTCGGCCACCTCCTGCAGCGGGCGGGGCTCGCCCTGCCGGTCACCGACGTCGACAGCGTCACGGTCCGCTACGGCGATCCCTTCGCCCTGATGCGCGACCTGCGCGCCATGGGGCTCACCAACACGCTGAGAGAGCGGCGGCGCACGCCGCTGCGGCGCACCACCCTCCTGCGCGCGGCGGAGATCTACGCCGAGCGCTTCGCCGCCCCCGACGGGCGTGTGCCCGCGACCTTCGAGCTCGTCTGGCTCTCCGGCTGGGCGCCGCACGAGAGTCAGCAGAAGCCGCTCCAGCCCGGCTCCGCGCGGATGCGGCTTGCGGAAGCGCTCGGCACGCGCGAGCAACCGGTCGGCAAGAACCGCGGCTGAGACGGCGGACAGCGCACGGCGCAGCGGCCATCCGGCGGCCCGTGCCTGCCCACCCCGCCGCGGTTCGGGCAGCCCATGCCCTTGCCGAAGGTGCGGTACCCCATCAAAATTGGAAGAAAAGCGGGGAACGAGGAGGACGCCATGCACGCCTTCACCTTCAACACGGCGCGATCCATCGTTTTCGGCGATGGTTCGATCAAGCGGCTCGGCGAGATCGCGCGGCGTGAACTGGGCGAGCGCGTCGTTCTCGTCACCGACCCCGGCATCGCCGGCTCGCATCTTCTTGACGCTGCCCTCGCGGCCCTGAAGTCCGCCCATGTGCGGGTCACGGTCTACGACAAGGTGAAGGCCGATCCGCCGGAGGCGGTGGTGCTGGAGGGGGCGGCGCTCGCGCGCGAGGTCGGGGCGGAGGGTGTCATCGGCTTCGGCGGCGGCTCCTCCATGGACGTCGCCAAGCTCGTCGCCCTCCTTGCCAAGGGCGAGGAGACGCTGGACGCCGTCTACGGTGTCGGCAATGTCACGGGTCGGCGCCTGCCGCTCGTGCTCATTCCGACGACGGCGGGCACGGGCTCGGAGGTGACGCCCATCTCCATCGTCACCACTGGCGATGCGGAAAAGAAGGGCGTCGTCTCGCCCGTGCTGCTGCCGGACGTGGCGCTGCTCGACCCGGAACTCACCTATGCCCTGCCGCATCACGTGACGGCGGCGACGGGCATGGACGCTATCGTCCATGCCATCGAGGCCTATACCTCGACGAGCGCCAACAACAATCCTCTGTCGCGGATGCTCGCCAAGAAGGCGCTGCGCCTCCTCGGCGGCTCGATTCGCTCGGCCGTGCGCGAGGGCACGCACAGCGAGGCGCGGGCCAACATGCTGCTCGGGGCGATGTTCGCCGGCCAGGCCTTCGCCAACTCGCCGGTCGCCGCCGTGCATGCCCTCGCCTATCCCATCGGCGGCCACTACCACGTGGCGCACGGGCTCTCGAACGCCCTCGTGCTGCCGCACGTCCTGCGCTTCAACGCCGAGGCCTGCGCCAAGTCCTATGCGGAGCTTGCGCCGCATGCCTTCCCGCACCTGACAGACGTGCCGCCGTCGCGGCGGGCGGAGGCTTTCATCGAGGCTCTGCAGCATCTGTCGGCGGAGATCGGCCTGGAGCAGCGCCTGCGCGACGTGCACATCCCGCAGGACGACCTGCCGCGCCTCGCCGAGGACGCCATGAAGCAGACCCGCCTGCTCGTGAACAATCCCCGTCCGCTCGCGGTCGGCGACGCGCTGGCGATCTACCAGGCGGCGTGGTGAAACGCCGGGTGCGGGGCCGTTCCGAGCCGGCCCCGGAACCATGGGGCAAGTCCTTGTCCTGCTGGGGCGGACGGCCGGGCCCGGCTGGCGCCTGACGTCGACCGGCGGGCCTGGATCGCCGCCTGTCGCACCCTTCGCTGGCGTCGTCTCGACAAGGCTCCCCGGGGCTCGGTGATGGTCCGGGCCGCACCGCTCCTCTCGCCAAGGTTCACCGGTGCGCGTGAGGTCCTTTGCTTGCCAGGCGTTTGGGCGCACTCGGGCAATCCTCGGCAAGCCCTCGGGGCACAGACACATGATGACTGCTTGCACATGACGACTGATTGCAAAAGGGGAGTTGTTCCGCCAGGCCGGCAGCACCCGCCGGCGGTTCCCGCCCCCGGCCTGCGAGCCGCCGTCCGCGGGTCATGGTAAAGGAGGTGTCACCCCTCGCCACCGCGACGAACGGTTGCCATGTCCGAACGCCCGCTTCCTGCGCCCCGCTCCGCCTTCCGCCTGTTCCGCACCATCCCGACGCGCTGGATGGACAACGACGCCTACGGGCACGTCAACAATGTCATCTACTACAGCTATTTCGACACGGCGGTGAACGCCTTCCTCGTCGAGAACGGGCTCCTCGCCATCACCGACAGCCCGGTCGTCGGGCTCGTCGTGGAGACCGGCTGCACCTTCTTCGCGAGCGTCGCCTTTCCCGAGGTGCTGGAGGCGGGCCTGCGTGTCGACCGGCTCGGGCGCTCGTCCGTGCGCTATGCCATCGGCATCTTCCGCGAAGGGGCGGAGGTGCCGGCGGCGCAGGGCCATTTCGTGCATGTCTACGTCGACCGGAGCACGCAGAGGCCCGTCGGCATCCCGCAGCCGGTGCGCGCCGCCCTCGAGGCACTGCAAGTCTGAGCATCGAACCGGAAGGGTCTGCTGCGGCCGAGGGGCCGAGCCCGGTCTGCCTACATCAGCGCGATGAGATGCGGGATCAGCGGCTCGTCGGCGGGCGGCATGGGATAGTCGCGCAGCCGCACCGGCCTCACCCACTTCAGCGCCTGGCCCTCGCGTGCCGTCACCGTGCCCTCCCAGCGCCGGCAGACATAGAGCGGCATGAGCAGGTGGAAGGTCTCGTAGGCGTGGCTGGCGAAGGTGAGGGGGGCGAGGCAGGCCTCCTTCACCGTGATGCCGAGTTCCTCGTGGAGCTCGCGGATGAGCGTCTCCTCCGGCCGCTCGCCGGGCTCGAACTTGCCGCCCGGGAATTCCCACAGCCCGGCGAGCTGCTTGCCCTCCGGCCGTTGCGCGATGAGCACCCGGCCGTCCGCGTCGAGAAGCGCGACGGCGGCGACGAGGACGAGCTTGACGGGAGGGCGCTCGCTCACGACCGATAGTCGCCGTTGATGGCGACATATTCCTTGGTGAGGTCGCAGGTCCATACCGTGGCGCGGCCCGTGCCGAGGCCGAGCGCGACGCGGATGACGATCTCCTGGCCTTTCATATAGGCGGAGGTCGCCGCCTCGTCGTAGGCGGCGTCGCGGGCGCCGTCGACGGCGACGCGGATGTCGCCGAACCAGATGGCGAGGCGGTCGCGCTCGGCCGGCTCGCCAGCCTTGCCCACCGCCATGACGACGCGACCCCAGTTGGCGTCCTCGCCGGCGACCGCCGTCTTGACCAGGGGCGAATTGGCGATGGACAGGGCGATGCGCTTGGCGGAGGCGTCGTCGACGGCGCCCTCCACGCGCACCTCGATGAACTTGCTTGCGCCCTCGCCGTCACGCGCCACCTGCTGGGCAAGATCGCGCAGCAGGTCGTGGAGCGCTTCGGCGAAGCCGCCGAGCCGCGGATCGCCGGCCTCCGCGACCGCGGGGGCGCCGCGAGCGGCGGCCTTGCCGGTGGCAAAGAGCATCAGCGTGTCCGAGGTCGAGGTGTCGCTGTCGACCGTGATGGCGTTGAAGGTTGTCTCGACCCCCCTTGCCAGGAGGCCCTGCAACGCACCCGCGGCGATCGGGGCGTCGGTGACGACGAAGGACAGCATGGTCGCCATGTCGGGGGCGATCATGCCGGCGCCCTTGGCGATGCCGTTGATCGTGACCGGGACGCCGGCGATCTCGGCCGTGCGCGTCGCCACCTTGGGGAAGGTGTCGGTCGTCATGATGGCCCTGGCTGGCTCGATCCAGGGACCGGCGGCGGCGCGGGCGGCGCAGTTCTCCAGCACGCCCTCGAATTTCGTGGCGTCGAGCGGCTCCCCGATGACGCCGGTGGAGGCGAGGAACACCTCGTCCGGCCGGCAGCCGGCGGCCCTGGCGGCGATGGCGGCGGTGAGTTCGACCGCCTGGCGGCCCTTCATCCCCGTGAAGGCGTTGGCATTGCCCGAATTGACGACGAGCGCGCGCGCCCGGCCGCCGGCGAGATTGGCGCGGCACCAGTCCACGGGGGCGGAGGGGCATTTCGAGCGCGTGAAGACGCCAGCCGCCGTCGTGCCTTCGTCGAAGAGGGCAAAGAGCACGTCGGTCCGGCCCCGGTAGCGGATGCCGGCCTCGGCGGTGGCGAAGCGCACGCCCTCAACCGCGGGCATGGCGGGGATGCTCTTCGGGGCGAGGGGGGAGACGGGAGAGGCTTTGGCCATGGCGGGTTGTCGGGGGAGAGGGGAGCGGGTGCCTGGCGGGCTCTCTCGAGCCCGGCAAGGCGGTTTCCGCGGTTGGCCCGCGGACGGGGGACACCGACCCCAGGCGGGGCCGGCGTCGGGCCGATCAAGGCTTCTTCGGCTCGGCCGGCTTGGCGTCGGGCGCCTTGTCCTCGGCCTTGTCCAGGCGTTCGATCTTCGCCTTGGCGCGCAGGGCGAGGATGAGATCCTGCTGGGTCTTGCGGGCGAGGTAGTTCTCGACCTGGTCCTTGACCTCCTCGAAGGTCGGCAGCGGTTTCACGCGCTTGTCCTCGAGCCTGATCACGTGCCAGCCGAACTGGCTCTTCACCGGCTCGGAAAGCTGGCCGGGCTCGAGCTTGAAGGCCGCCTCGGCGAACTCGGGTACCATGCGGTCCCTCGTAAAATAGCCGAGGTCGCCGCCTTCCTTGCCGGAGCCGGGGTCCTTCGACACCTCGCCCGCGACCTTGGCGAAGTCCTCGCCGCCCTTGAGGCGGGCGTGCACCTTCTTCGCCTCCTCTTCGGTCTCGACGAGGATGTGGCGCGCGCGCACCTCCTGCTCCGGCTTCAGGTTCGCCACGGTGTCGTCGTAGAGCTTGCGCGCCGCTTCCGGCGTCATCGCCTTCTTGACCTCGCGGGCGAGATAATCGTCGAGCAGGACCTTGTCGCGGAAATAGGCGACGCGACGGGCGAAGTCCGGCTCGGCGTCGACCTTGGCGTCGAGCGCAGCCTTCGCGCCGATCCTGAGGTCGATGACATAGCTGAGGACGTAGTCGCGCTTCTGCGCCTCGGCCATGGCCGGCAGGCGCTCGCCGAGGTCCTCGGCGGCGATGTCGAGATCCTTCTGGGTGATCGGCGCACCGTCGACGCGGGCGAGCACCTGGTCTTCGGGCTTGACAGCGGCGCCGGGCGCAGCGGCCGGCTTGCCGGTCTCCGCCTTGGGATCGGTCTTCGGCGCCGTCTGCGCGACGGCGGCGCCGGCGAGGCCGGCGGCGAGAAGGGTGCCCGCCATGATGGCGAGCGTGAAGGGGCGACGCGTGGTCATGTGGTCCTGTCCGACTGCGCGACCGGAAATCCGTGGTGAACGGCCGTGACCGCGCGCGCAATCGCGGCGGCCGTCCCTGTCGGGCTGCATGAGTGGCGGATGCCGCGGCGCTTGGCAAGGGGCGGCAGGGCGTCCCCGCTCCGCAGTGCCCGGGGGAGCCGCGTCGCCGTTGACAGAACGGCCTTACGCACCCATGTGGCCAAGCTGAATTCCGCAGGCAGATGCGGCGACGGCGCATCGCCCGCGCAGGATGCCCGCTCGAGCGCGCTGGACCGCGTGCGCGCGGGCGGTTAAAGCGTGTCACGGCGCATGGGCGGCTTCCGCTGCCCGTGCCCGCAGTCCCGTCCGGAAAGGCCCTCGATGTTCGGCGCTCTCGCGAAAAAAATCTTCGGCTCGGCCAACGACCGCCGCCTCAAGACCTACAAGCCCAAGGTCGCGGCGATCAATGCGCTGGAAGCGGAAGTGGCGGCGCTGTCGGACGAGGCGCTGCGGGCCCGCACCGAGGAGTTCAAGCGCCAGGTGGCGGAGGGCGTGCCGCTCGACGACCTCCTGGTGCCCGCCTTCGCCACGGTGCGCGAGGCGGCCAAGCGCACGCTCGGCCAGCGTCACTTCGACGTTCAGCTCATCGGCGGCATGGTGCTGCACGAGAGCGGCATCGCCGAGATGCGCACGGGCGAGGGCAAGACCCTCGTCGCCACCCTGCCGACCTATCTCAACGCGCTCACGGGCAAGGGCGTGCACGTCGTCACCGTGAATGACTACCTTGCCCGCCGCGACGCCGAGTGGATGGGCCAGATCTACCGCTTCCTCGGCATGTCCGTCGGCGTCATCGTGCACGGCCTCGATGACGAGGAGCGCCGCGCGGCTTACGCCTGCGACATCACCTACGGCACGAACAACGAGTTCGGCTTCGACTATCTGCGCGACAACATGAAGTACGAGTTCGCCCAGATGGTGCAGCGCGGCCACCACATGGCGATCGTCGACGAGGTGGACTCGATCCTCATCGACGAGGCACGCACGCCCCTCATCATCTCCGGCCCGCTCGACGACCGTTCCGACCTCTACAACGCCATCGACACGCTCATCCCGAAACTCGCCCGGGACGACTACGACCTCGACGAGAAGCAGCGTGCCGTCTCCCTCACCGAGAAGGGCAACGAGCGCATCGAGGAGCTGCTCGAACAGGCTGGCCTGCTCAAGGAAGGCTCGCTCTACGACGCGGCCAACGCCACGCTCGTGCATCACGTCAACCAGGCGCTGCGCGCCCACACGCTTTTCCAGCGCGACAAGGACTACATCGTCCGTAACGGCGAGGTCGTCATCATCGACGAGTTCACCGGGCGCATGATGCCGGGCCGCCGCTACTCGGAGGGGCTGCACCAGGCGCTCGAGGCCAAGGAGCACGTGCAGGTCCAGCCCGAGAACCAGACGCTCGCCTCGATCACCTTCCAGAACTACTTCCGCCTCTACGAGAAGCTCGCCGGCATGACCGGCACGGCCGCGACGGAAGCGGACGAGTTCGCCGACATCTACAACCTGACCGTCGTCGAAATCCCGACCAATCTGCCGGTGCAGCGCCTCGACGAGGACGACGAGGTCTATCGAACGGCGACCGAGAAGTACAAGGCGATCGTGCGCGAGATCGAGGAGGCCGCGGCCCGAGGCCAGCCGATCCTGGTGGGCACCACCTCGATCGAGAAGTCGGAGGTCCTGGCCGATTTCCTTGTCCAGCACGGCATGAAGCAGATCGACTTCTCGAAGCCGGATGCGCTCGAGCCGCTCTACGAGGCGGCGCGCTCCGGCAAGCCGTCGAAGCATTTCGCCGTCCTCAATGCCCGTTTCCACGAGCAGGAGGCCTTCATTGTGGCCCAGGCGGGCGTGCCGGGGGCCGTGACGATCGCCACCAACATGGCCGGCCGCGGCACCGACATCCAGCTCGGCGGCAATGCCGACATGCGCATCCGCCATGAGCTCGCAAACCTCGAGGGCGAGGAGGAGCGTGCGGCGCGCGAGGCGACGATCCGGGCCGAAATCGGCGAGTTCAAGAGCCGGGCGCTCGCCGCCGGCGGTCTTTACGTTCTGGGCACCGAGCGCCACGAGAGCCGGCGCATCGACAACCAGTTGCGCGGTCGCTCGGGTCGCCAGGGCGACCCCGGCCGTTCCAAGTTCTACCTGTCCCTGCAGGACGACCTGATGCGCATCTTCGGGTCCGACCGCATGGACGGCATGCTCCAGCGCCTCGGCCTCAAGGAGGACGAGGCCATCGTCCATCCCTGGATCAACAAGGCGATCGAGAAGGCGCAAGGCAAGGTCGAGGCGCGCAACTACGACATCCGCAAGAACATCCTCAAGTACGACAACGTGATGAACGACCAGCGCAAGGTCGTCTTCGAGCAGCGCAAGGACTTCATGGGCCAGGAGTCGGTGCGCGAGACGATCGATGACATGCGCCATGGTGTTGTCGAGGACCTGGTCGCCGCCAACATTCCTGCCGGTGCCTATCCCGAACAGTGGGATGTCGACGGCCTGAAGAAGGGCATCGCCAATCTCCTCGCCCTCGACCTGCCGGTCGAAGACTGGGCGAAGGAGGAGGGCATCGCCGATGACGAGATCCGCGAGCGCCTGCAGCGGGCGGCGGACGAGGCCTATGCGGCGCGCGTGGAGAAGAACACGCCCGAGATCATGACCTATGTGGAGAAGCAGGTGCTTCTCCAGACGCTCGACCACCTGTGGCGCGAGCATCTTGTGACTCTCGACCACCTGCGCCAGGTCATCGGCTGGCGCGGCTACGCGCAGCGCGACCCGCTCAACGAGTACAAGGCGGAGGCCTTCCAGCTCTTCGACGGGCTGATCGGCCATCTGCGCGAGAACGTCACGGCGCAGCTCATGCGCATCGAGGTCATGTTCCAGGCGCCGCCGGAGGCGCAGCTGCCGGCCATGCACGCCCACCACCTCGATCCGCTCACCGGAGAGGACGAGATGGCGCTCGCCGCGCTGTCGGCCATGCCGACGCCGGCGGCCGCCCTGCAGCCGGCGCGCGATCCCAACGACCCCTCGACCTGGGGCCGCGTCGGCCGCAATGACCCCTGCCCCTGCGGTTCGGGCAAGAAGTACAAGCACTGCCACGGCGCCTTGGCCTGAGGCAGCACGGCATCTCACTGCGTGATCGCCAGGCTGGCGCTGGTGATCCTGCCGGCGATGGCGCGCATGCGGGCATCGGCCAGCGCCCAGTTGTAGCGCCCGGTGCCACGTCGGCCGGCGACGCGTCGACCGGTCGCGGGGCCGGCCGCAGCGGCGAGATTCACGGCAGGCACATCCCCGGCAACGGGGTAACCCTGGCCGAGGAGAACGGCGCGCACGCGCAGGCAATAGTCGACCGAGCGCGGGGAGAAGCGCGTCTCGGCGTGGCCGGCGCGGTATTTCATCAACGCGGTGCAGAGATCCTGGCCGGCGAGATGCCATGCCTGCACCAGATAGGTGACGCCGAGGCGGATGTTGGTCGCCGGCTCGGCGAGCTCGGCGGGAGTGCCGGTGAAGCCGAGGAGACGAGCCGTCGGCGGCATGACCTGCATGAGGCCGATCTCGCCGGCCGGACCGACGGCCTCCGGCCGGTAGGCGCTCTCCACCTCCGTGACTGCGTCGGCGATCTCGGCCGGCAGGCCGGCGCGCAATGCCTCCTCGCGGACCATGATGCGAAAGCCGAGGCGATCCTCGCCCCAAGATGAGGTCTGCGCCATCGACTCGGCGGCGGCGAAACAGGCCGCAGCGACGGGAAAGGCGAGGGACAGGGCGCGTGCGCTCATGGGGCGATCCGGAAGGCCGATCCGGCCGGCGGCCGACGCTCGTCCACGATCGCCTGCGATCGCGGCGGTATCATGAGCGGTATCATGAGCTCTTGCGGGATGTCGCCCGACGCCAGCCATCCCCTTCCGCGATCACGACCATCACCGCTCGTGCGCCGGCGCGCGAGCCAGGACCGGGCCTGAGGATCGCCCGTGCGTCCTTTGCGCCGGGCGCTCCCCGGTCAGTTCACGACCTGGGCCGTGGTGATGCCGGCGGGGGCTGCCGCCTGCGGCTTGACAAGCGGCGTCGGCTGACGGCGCGGCGGCACGGGGGCGGTCGTCGGCTGGGGCGTCGCGAGCTCGATGGTCGGCACCGCCTTCGTCTCCTCCGAGCCGAAGAGACCGCCGAAGGACAGAACGCGCTTGAAGAACGGCCTGTCCTCGCCGCTCGTGACGGAAGCGGCGGGCGCGGCGTTGGCGGGCTTCAGCGGCGCCACGGACGCCACGGCGACAGCCGGCTTCGCCGGCTCGGGCCTCGTCGGCTCCGCCTTTGGCGCCACCACCCTCGGCTTCCCGGCGGCATCGAGCTCGACCTCCTGCGGACCGGCCTCGAGCGCTTCCGGGCGGCTCACGTCGGCGATGCGCGAGCGCCAGGTCTGGACCGGGGAGGAATCGCGGTCGCTCGCGGGCGCAAGGGAGCTGACGCGGAAGGACTGGTGCTGGCCGCCGTCCGCATAGACCAGCTTGATGGCCGGAGTTCCGCGCTCGACGAGCTCGGCGATGCGGGCGTTGTCCTCCCGCTCCTTCTGGGTGACGGCCTGGGCGACCTCCGGATCGGTCGTCAGGGGGGGGCAGGCGCCGGCCGGATCGAGCGCGCCGCTCGCCGCCGAGGCATTGAAGACATAGCGCTTGCCGCAGACCGCGACCTTCGGCTCTTCCTTCGTCACCTCGAAGTGGTCAGACCCTTCCTTGAGATTGCGCCAGAAGGCGATGTTCGGATCCAGGCGATGTTTGGCCATGTTCTCCGGCGTCATGCGGAAGGGCATCGCCTGCATCTGCACCGCCTTCTGCCCGCCGGCGTGGGCGTCTCGCACCAGCGCGTAGAGCTCGGCGATCTGATCGTCCGTCATGGAATAGCAGCCGGCGGACGAGCAGGCGCCATGCACCATGAGATAGCTGCCCGTGCGGCCGTAGGCGCGGTCGAACGCGTTCGGGTAGCCCATGTTGAAGGAGAGGTAGTAGTTCGAATTCGGGTTCATCTGCGCCGGTGTGATGGCGTAGAAGCCCTCGGGAGCCTGCCGGTCGCCCTCGCGCACCTTCGGCCCGAGCTGGCCCGACCAGCGGCAGATGGGGAACGTCTTGAGCAGCGCATATTTGCCGCTCTTCGTCTGCTTCCAGACCTCGAGCTCGGCTTCCTTCTTGTAGGAGCGGATCAGAACGGGGGCGTTGCGCGCCATCCCCTTCGATTCCATCAGCGCCACGGTCTGGGGCGGGACGGGCGTATAGTGCCTGGCGCTGCGCGAGGGGCTTGCGTCTTCCTGGCAGGCGGCGAGCGCGAGCCCGACCCCCGCGAGCAACGTCAACCGCTTCAGCATCACGCGACCCCCGACCTCTCGTTGCACATCGGCCGTGGGGCCGATGGGAAAGCTTTACGAGCGTTAGCCTTACGCGATCCTTACCGCGACGGTGCGCAACCGTTCGGTAGGGTCAACCAACGGTTAAAGCCGTCTCCCGATCGACAGGAATTTGTCGGCCCGGTGACGCCTGATCTCGTCGGGCGACTTCCCGGCGAGGTCCTGCAGAGCCGCCGCAACGGCGTCGCCCGTCGCGGCTACCGCCGCGGCGGGATCGCGATGGGCCCCGCCCGACGGCTCGCGGATGATGGCATCGATCACGCCGAAACGTAAGAGGTCTTGGGCGGTGATCTTCATGTTCGTCGCGGCATCCTGCGCGCGCGAGGAGTCGCGCCACAGGATGGAGGCAGCGCCTTCGGGCGAGATGACCGAGTAGATGGCGTGCTCCAGCATGAGCACCTTGTTGGCGGTGGCGAGCGCGATCGCCCCGCCCGAGCCGCCCTCGCCGATGATCACGGAGACGCTCGGCGTGCCAAGCGCAAGGCAGGCCTCGGTCGAGCGGGCGATGGCCTCGGCCTGGCCCCGCTCCTCGGCGCCGATGCCGGGATAGGCGCCGGCCGTGTCGACGAAGGAGAGGACGGGCAGGCCGAAGCGGTCGGCGAGCTCCATCAGGCGCACGGCCTTGCGATAGCCCTCGGGCTTCGCCATGCCGAAGTTGTGGCGGATGCGCGTCTCGGTGTTGGAGCCCTTCTCCTGGCCCATGACGCAGACCGGCTCACCGCGGAAGCGGCCGAAGCCGCCGACGATCGCCTCGTCCTCGCCGAACTTGCGATCGCCTGCGAGGGGGGTGAAGTCCTCGATCAGCGCCTTGCAGTAGTCGGTGAAGTGCGGGCGCTGCGGATGGCGCGCCACCTGTGTCTTCTGCCAGGGAGTGAGGGACGCGTAGAGTTCGTCCAGAGCGCGGCTCGCCTTGGCCTCGAGGCGGGTGATCTCCTCGCCGATGGAGACGGCATCGCCCGACTGTCCGAGCGTCCGCAGCTCCTCGACCTTGGCTTCGAGTTCGGCGACGGGCTTTTCGAAATCGAGATAGCTTCGCATGAATTCCAGATGTGCGGACTGGGCTGGTCGCGGGACGCGTCGCTCGCGGCCGGCCCCGGTGGATGGGTTCCATCCGTCGGCGGGCCGCCGGCCGGAAATCGTCGCTCGTGGGGCTTGCCCCCTGGCTCGGTCGTGTCCTCCGGTCCTCCGCGGCCGGTGCTCGAGGCCGCGTCGCGCCGTCCGGATGCGCGAACACGACCGGGCGGGAGATCTCCCCCGCCCCGGCGCGGGCGGACCTTGGCCTCCCCCCGCCGCCAAGTCAAGCAGACGGTGTCAGGTGGGAGTTGCAGGATACCGCGTGCGGCCGAGCCGTGGCGCCACGACCGTGGTGCCAGGCGAGGGCAGGAGCACGGGCCGCAGCTGCGCAGCCCGGCGCACCTGGCGCACGGCGATCGGACGATAGAGCTGCTTCGTCGCCTCGATCACGTGCACGCCGGCGAAGGGCAACGACAGGCCTGCGCCGACGCGCTCCCAGGCGGCGGCCGAGCGCAGGAAGAGCCGGCGCTGCAGGGGCGGCACATAGAGCGCCTCGGCCCAGTGCTCCGGCGAGAACAGGGTCTGGCGCATCAGGCTGTTGAGCTGCGAGCGGCTGTAGGGCTGGCCCTGGCCGAAGGGCGTCGTGTCCATGCGCGCCCACAGGCCGCGGCGGTTCGGCGCCACGACGATGATGCGCCCGCCCGGGTTGAGGATGCGCCACACCTCCGACATCAGTTCCTCCGGCGCGTCGCTGGTCTCGAGCGCATGCACGAGCAGCACCCGGTCGAAACACTGATCGGCGAGCGGCAGCATGGTCGGCTCGACGAGCGCCGAGGCCGAAAGGCCGGGGGTCGGCCAGTTCACCACCCCCTGCGCCGCCGGCATGAAGGCGACGGTGCGCTCGGCCGGGCCGCGGAACAGCGACAGGTAGGGTGTGGCGTAGCCGACGCCGAGGACGCTCAGATCGCGCGCTTCCGACCACAGAACCTCGATCGCCCGGCCGACGAAGCGGCGCGCCACGTGGCCGAGCGGGCTCGCATAGAAGCTCCTCAGATCGACGACATCGACCGCCATGCTGCCTCGCCGCGCTCCTCCGCCATGCCTGATGAATGGGCGGTCGGGCCCGATCCTGCAAGAGCACGCGGCATTCACGACCGCCTGCCGGACATGCTACCGCTATCTGCCTCATTCGCCCACGATGGTCCCCCATGGTTGCCGAGATCCACGTCTTCCTCTGCCTTTCCGACAACATCGGCGTGCTCGTGCGCGATCCGGCGACGGGCGCCTGCGCCACCATCGACGCGCCCGAGGAGGGGCCGATTCTCGCGGCGCTCGCCGAGAAGGGTTGGCGCCTGACCGACATCCTCGTCACGCACAAGCACGGCGATCACGTCGCCGCGGTGCCGGGGCTCAAGCGCCGCTTCGGCGCGCGCGTGGTGGCGCCGGCGGCGGAGGCGGCGGCGATTCCCGACGTGGACGAGACGGTGCGCGAGGGCGACACCGTGCGCGTCGGCGGGCTCGAGGCGCGCGTGATCGAGACGCCCGGGCACACCGCCGGCCACATCGCCTATTGGTTCGCCGGAGAAAGGGCGCTCTTTGCCGGCGACACGCTCTTTGCCCTCGGCTGCGGGCGGCTGTTCGAGGGCTCGGCCGCCGAGATGTGGGGCTCGCTCGCCAAGCTCGCCGCCCTGCCGGACGACACGCGCCTCTACTGCGGCCACGAGTACACGCTCGCCAACGCCCGCTTCGCGCTCGCCGCCGATCCCGGCAACCTGCCGCTGCAGCGCCGCGCCGAGGCCGTCGAGCGGGCGCGGGCGGAGGGGCGCCTCACCATCCCCTCCCTCATCGGCGACGAGAAGGCGACGAACCCCTTCCTGCGCGCGGGCGAGCCGGCGCTCGCCGCGGCGGTGGGGCTTGCCGCCGGCAGCGGCCCGGTGCCCGTCTTCGCCGCCCTGCGCGAGTGGAAGAACCGCTTCTGAGCGTCTGTCCCGACCGCCTGCATTGCCGCTCGGAGCCGCGCCATGTCCATCGCGTCCGAACTCACCGCCGCCGAGGTCGTGCGACTGCTCGACCTTGTGCCGCATCCGGAGGGCGGTCACTTCCGTGAGACCTTTCGCGACAGCCGGACGGTCGACGGCGGCCGCGCGGTCTCCACGCTGATCTACTACCTCCTCGGGGCGGGCGAGATCTCCGCCTGGCACCGCGTCGACGCGGTCGAGGTGTGGCACTGGTACGCCGGAGCGCCACTCGCCATCACCGTCTCGCCGGACGGCCACGATACCCAGGCGCACCGCCTCGGTGTCGACCTGAGGCACGGAGAGCGCCCGCAGTTCGTGGTACCGGCGGGCGTCTGGCAGACGGCGAGGAGCCTCGGCGCCTGGACGCTCGTCGGCTGCACGGTGGCACCCGGCTTCGATTTCGCCGGTTTCGAGATGGCGCCGCCGGGATGGCGGCCGACTGCGGGGCATGATGCATGACGGATGTCGCGAGGGTCCGCGCACTCGAGGAGCGCGCCATGAACGCATGGCCTGCCTTGCAGACGGTGCTGGCCGATGGCTGGGTCATGCGCTTTTCCGAGGGCTATACGAAACGGGCGAATTCTGCCTGCGCCTTTCTGCCCCATCCGAAACCGATCGCCGAGATGGCGCAGGAGATCGAGGCGAGCTACGCCCGGCATGGCCAGCCGGCGATCATGCGCATAACGCCGCTTGCGCATCCCGATGACGCCGAATGGCTCGCCGAGCGTGGCTTCCGCAGCATCGACGAGACCTTGATCCTCACCGCGCCGCTCACGGATCAGGGCGGAGACCGGCGCATCGTCGTGGACGCGCGGCCGAGCGAGGCCTGGCTCGTGGGCTTTGCCGCCGGTAACCGCTACGGGCCGTCAGTGCGGCCGACGCTGGAGAAGATGCTCGCCGCCATCCGTCCGCAGGCGGGCTATGCCACGCTGATCGAGGCCGGGGAGGCGCGGGCCTACGGGCTTGCCGTCGTCGAGCGTGGCATGGTCGGCCTGTTCGACATCCTGGTGGAGAGCGCACACAGGGGCCGCGGCCTCGGGCGCGCGCTCGTCTCCTCGCTCATGGCCTGGGGGCGGGAACAGGGCGCGGCCGAGGCCTATCTGCAGGTCATGGCGACCAATGCCCCCGCCATCGCCCTCTACCGCAGCCTCGGTTTCGCGGATGCCTACCGCTACGCCTACTGGCTGCGCTGACCGGTCAGCGCCGCCGGCGCAAGGCATCGAGCGAGGCGACGAGGGCCCCGACGACGATGAGGGCGCAGGCGGCGGCGAGCTGCCAGGTGGGCGCGGCGAAGCCGGCTGCGACCAGGATGAGCGTCGACAGGACGGGGGCGGCATAGGAGGCGACGCCGAGCAGGCGGATGTCGCCCTTCTTCACGCCCACGTCCCAGAGATAGAAGGCGATGCCCACCGGCCCGACCCCGAGGCTCGCGACAGCGAGCCACTGGCCCGGCGTCGCCGGCCAGACCGTCGTCTCGAAGACGAGGTGGCAGAGGAAGCTGAGCGCGGCGGTCGCGAGGCAGAAGCCGGCGACCGCGTCGGTCGGCACCGAGCCGAAGCGGCGCGACAGGACGGAATAGCCCGCCCAGACGAAGGCGGCCGCGGCGGCCGCGGCATAGCCGGGCACGGAGGCACCCTCGAGCGACAGGTCCGCCTTGCCCGAGATGAGCACGACGACGCCGGCGAAGCCCGCGAGCGCGCCCGCGACATGCGTGAGCTTCAGCCGCTCGCCGGGCAGGAAGGCCGAGAACAGGACGATGAGAAGCGGCCAGAGGTAGTTGATGAGCCCGGCTTCCGCCGGCGGGGCGAGGCGCAGCGCCGCGAAATAGAGCGCGTGGTAGCCGAAGAGGCCGCCAACGCCGAGGAACCAGACCTGCGCGGGTTGCCAAAGGGCCCGCAGGCCCCGCGGCCGCCGGAGCCACGTGCCGGCCCCGACCAGACCGCCGAGGAGGAAGGTCATGGCCGCAAGCTGGAACGGCGGCACGGTGCCGGAGGCGGCGGTGAACAGCGCGAGCAGCGACCACAGGAGGACGGCGCCGAAGCCGATGGCGGTGGCAGAGGAAGGAGGCATGGGAACTCTGAGGCGGGACATGCCACGGGGCTCCCGACGCGGGAGGGTCGGAAGCCGTCGAACGGCCGGCGCGGGCCGGCTATGGCATGCGAACAGGGCGCCGTGACCCTAGCGGCTTTGCGGCACCCCGTCACCTGACGCGGCAGGCCCTGACGACGGACAGGCCGCGCTCCCGGTCATCCGCAACCGCGCTGGCGCCGGTCGGGCGCTTGCCTGTCGTCCCGGGCGCCTTGGCTTGCGCCGGGCCCCGGGACGACCGGAGGCATTTGCCGCGCGAGCCCCTCACCGCTGTGCGGAATCACGGTCGGCAGCAGCCGGGAGCCGGAATCGATGCCGGCCGTCGGCGGGACGGCGGGCGGGTCAGCCGTTGGCGATGTACTGGCCGCCATTGATGGTGAGCACGGAGCCCGTGATGAAGCCCGCCTTGTCGGAGGCGAGATAGGTCACGGCCTCGGCGATCTCCTCGGCCCTGCCCAGGCGGCCGACGGGGATGCCGGCGATGATCTTCTTCAGCACGTCCTCGGGCACGGCCGCCACCATGTCGGTGTCGATGTAGCCGGGGCAGACGCAGTTCACCGTGACGCCCTTGGCGGCGTTCTCCTGGGCGAGCGCCTTGGTGAAGCCGATGACGCCGGCCTTGGCGGCGGAATAGTTCGTCTGCCCCATCTGGCCCTTCTGGCCGTTGATGGAGGAGATATTGACGATCCGGCCGAAGCCGCGCTCGCGCATGCCCTCGATCACGGGTCGGGTCATGGCGAACATGGAATCGAGGTTGGTGCGAATCACCGCGTGCCACTGCTCGAAGGTCATGCGGTGGAACATGCCGTCGCGGGTGATGCCGGCGTTGTTGACGAGAATGTCGACGGGGCCGAGTTCGCTCGCCACCTTGCCGAGACCGTCGGCGCAGGCGGCCGGGTCGCCGACGTCCCATTTGTAGACGGCGATACCCGTTTCCGCCTTGAACTTCTGCGCCGCCTCGTCGTTGCCGGCGTAGTTCGCCGCTACCGTGTGGCCTGCCGTCTTCAGGGTCTTGGCGATGGCGGCGCCGATGCCGCGCGTGCCGCCGGTGACGACTGCAACCCGAGCCATGAACTTCCCCCTTTTGCGTTGCCGTTCCTCTCCTCCGGCCCGAGGGCCGGTCACCTGTCGATCCGCCCCGGCTCATCCGCCGGAAGCTCGGGCGACGCGGCGTGCCGCCCGGACCCGTCGTGCGGATGGTCGCGGCACGGGAACGTCGGTCCTGCGCCGCGGATGACACTCGCTCCGGGCTCAGCGCTCGACGGTGAGCGCGACGCCCATGCCGCCGCCGATGCACAGCGTCGCAAGGCCCTTCCTAGCGTTGCGGCGCTGCATCTCGTGCAGGAGCGTGACCAGGATGCGCGCGCCCGAGGCGCCGATCGGGTGGCCGATGGCGATGGCGCCGCCATTGACGTTCACGAGGTCCGGATCCCAGCCCATGTCCTTGTTGACGGCGAGCGCCTGCGCGGCGAAGGCTTCGTTGGCCTCGACGAGGTCGAGGTCCTTCACGTTCCAGCCCGCCTTCTCGAGCGCCTTGCGGGCGGCGGGAATCGGACCGCAGCCCATGATGGCGGGCTCGACGCCGGCCGTCGCCCAGGAGGCGATGCGGGCGAGGGGCTTCAGCCCGCGCTTCTCGGCCTCGGCCGCCGTCATCAGTACGAGGGCGGCGGCGCCATCGTTGAGGCCCGAGGCATTGGCTGCCGTGACCGTGCCATCCTTGGTGAAGGCGGGCTTCAGCTTGGCGACCGCGTCGAGCGTCACGCCGTCGCGGATGTACTCGTCGGCGTCGACGACGACGTCGCCCTTGCGCGAGGGCACGGTGACGGGCGCGATCTCCTCCTTGAACTTGCCGGCCTTCCTTGCGGCCTCGGCCTTGTTCTGCGAGGCGACGGCGAACCTGTCCTGCTCCTCGCGCGAGATCTGCCATTTCTGCGCGACGTTCTCGGCCGTCTGGCCCATGTGATAGCCGTGGAAGGCGTCCCACAGGCCATCCTTGATCATTGTGTCGACGAACTTGATGTCGCCGAACTTCGTGCCGGCGCGCATGTGCGCGGCGTGGGGCGCGAGCGACATCGATTCCTGTCCGCCGGCGACGATGATCGAGGCGTCGCCGCTCGCGATCTGCTGCATGCCGAGCGCCACCGCGCGCAGGCCCGAGCCGCAGACCTGGTTGAGGCTCCAGGCCGTCTTGTCGACGGGAATGCCGGCCTTCATCGCCGCCTGGCGGGCCGGGTTCTGGCCCTCGGCCGCCTGCAGCACCTGGCCGAGGATGACCTCGTCCACCTCGGCGGGCGAGACCTTGGCGCGCTCCAGCGCGGCCTTGATCGCCGCCGCGCCGAGCTCGTGGGCGGGCGTGTTGGCGAAGGCACCGTTGAAGGCGCCGACCGCCGTGCGCGCCGCGCCGACGATGACGATATCGCTCTGAGCCATGATGCTCTCTCTCCGTCGCGTTTCCGATAGAGCGGACGGGTCCGGACGGGCCCGCCGATTTTTGCGTCGCAGCGATCATCGGGGGGCGCTCCGGCAGCGTCAAGCATGACCTCGGAGGCACCACTTTCGTCGTAGTCGCGGCCGGGGATCCGCGCCGGCGTGCACAAATGAGTTTCCGCCCGGGGCAGAAGCGCCTATCGTCGCACTGGGAGGGCCGGGGCGGCATCCGCATCCGTCACGGGACGGGAAAGGATGAAGCGAGCCGGCGCGCGATCGGACTACAGGATGGCCATGGCGACCGACAAACAGCCGACCGTCATCAAGAAATACGCCAACCGCCGCCTCTACCACACCGGGACCAGCACCTACGTGACGCTGGAGGATCTCGCCGGAATGGTGCGCGACGGCGAGGATTTCGTCGTCTACGATGCCAAGACCGGCGAGGACATCACACGCTCGGTGCTGACGCAGATCATCTTCGAGGAGGAGAGCAAGGAGGGGCAGAACCTCCTGCCCGTCGCCTTCCTGCGCCAGCTCATCCGCTTCTACGGCGACAGCCTGCAGGCGCTCGTGCCGAGCTATCTCGAGTTCTCCATCGAGAACCTGACGCGCGAGCAGCAGAAGCTGCGCGAGAAGATGGCGCAGGCCTTCGGGCCGGCGACCGCCTTCCAGGCGATGGAGGAGCAGGTGCGCGCCAACATGGCCATGTTCGGCGAGGCTCTGAAGCTCTTCACGCCCTTCACTGCGACGCGCGGCGGCGCGAGCGGCGAGGGAAAGCCCGAGGGCAAGGCGCAGGAAGGCAAGGCCGACGCGAAGGCCGGCGCCGAGAAGGGCGGCGACCTTGACGAGCTCAAGCGTCAGGTCGCCGAGATGCAGGCGCGGCTCGAGAAGCTGACGAAGGGCTGAGCCCGTCCGCGCGGAGGAGGAGCGAGCGCGAGACGGCACCCTTGCGGGGCCGTGCGCGCATCGTGGTGCCCCATCGTCAGGGTGAGGCCCGCGCGGGTTCAGGCGACCTGGCTGGCGCGGGCGTCCGCCGCTTCGTGCAGCGTGGGCAGGGCGATGTGGGCCCCCTGCAGGTAGTCGACCCCCCATTCGGTGAGGAGACGGGCGGTCTCCTCGTTCTCCACCCATTCGGCGACGGTCGCGATGCCGAGATGCTGCGCCAGCTCGGTGAGCGTGCGCACGAAGAAGCGGTCGTCCGGGGAGTGAACGAGGTTCTGTACGAAGGCGCCGTCGATCTTGAGGATGTCGACGGGGAAGGCGCGCAGGAGCTTGAAGGAGGTGTGGCCGGAGCCGAAGTCGTCGATGGCGATGGCGACGCCCAGCGCCTTCATGGCGTCGAGGCAGGCGCGCGTCGCCTCGGGATTCTCGACGGCCGCCGTCTCGGTGATCTCGACGATCAGGCGATCGGCGATGCCGGCACGGGCGCCGAGGTGGGCGGCGAAGGCGGTGAGCCACTCGGGGTTCTTCAGCGTCGCCGGCGACACGTTGATGGCGAGGCGCTCCTGCGGCTCTGCCGCCAGGCGGTCGAGCGCGAGCTCCAGCACCCGGTGATCGACGAGGCGGACGAGGCCGAGCCGCTCGGCGGCGGGCACAACGTCGGCGGCGTTGGCGAGGGTGCCGTCGGCCCGGTGCAGGCGCAGGAGCACCTCCTGGAAGGCGACCTTGCGGGTCCGCGCCTCCACCACCGGCTGGCGGGCGATGGCGATGCGGCGCTCGTTGAGCGCGGCGACGATGTCGAGGCTCGTCGCCTCGCGCCGACGGCGCTCGAGGTCGCGACCGAGCGCCGCGTCGTAAACCGCGAAGGTCGCGCCGCCGCGGCGCTTGGCCTCGGCGAGGGCCTCCTCGGCGTGACGCAGGAGCGTCTCGGCCTCCCGCCCGTGTTCCGGGCCGAGCGCCGCGCCCATGCGCAGCTTCACCGCGACGGCGCCGCGTCCGGTATGCATCGGCGTCGATTCGACGGCAGTGGCGAAGCGGTTGAGCGCCGCGCCGATCTGCTCACCGGTGCAGGAGAGGAGGATCGCCGCGAATCGGTTGCTGGCATAGCGCATGAGGCGGTCGCGCCGGCGCATCACCGCGGCGATGCGCGCGAAGGCCTGCTCGATGATGCCGTCGGCGGCTTCGTAGCCGATTTCCTCATTGAGGCGGCCGAGCTCCTCGATGGCGACGACGACGAGTGCGAGCGGCGCGCGGGCCCGGGCCGCCTCGGCGAGCTCCACGCCGAGCTCGGCGATCAGCCCGGCACGGCTGCGGGCGGCGCCCGAGGTGACGGCCTCGAGGCTGATGGTGCGGCCGACGCCGAGCCGCTCGACGCGCAGCACCCCGTGGGCGGTCGCGGGCCGTCCCTCGGCATCGGCGAACCAGCGCCCCGTGTCCTCTGTCATGACGAGGGTGCGCGCGCCGAGCCGCAGCGCGTAGCGCGTGCGGTAGGGAATTCCCGTGCCGCGGTCGATGTCGCCCGAATCGCGGATGATCTCGTGGCGGCCGATTCCGGTCCCGGGCTCGATCATGGCGGCGAAGCCCCGACCGGTCTTCATGCGCTGCGCGCAGTCGCTGCCGAAGACGTCGCGCGCGTTGAGGCTCCAGTTGAGCGTGTCGGAGGCGAGATCCCAGTCGTAGACCACCTCGCCGATGGAGGTGAGGATGGCGCGCGGATCGAGCGGAGCGTCACCCGTTCGGGAGCCGCGTCCCCCCCTGGATGCTCCGGTCGGAGCCGCGGCTGTCCTGTCCGTCATCGCGCTAGATCCCTGTCGGTCGTCCACGAGGCGCTGCGCCCTGCCCCGACCCGCGGCGCCGGTTGTCCCGGTGCATGGCATGCGATGCCGAGCTTGCGGACGATTGTGCCGAAATGATGCGGAAAACAGGGTTAACGCCGGGTAAATGCCGGCATGGCGATTGCGGCTGTCGGTCGTGCGGGGAGTTCGAGTCCCGCGGGGGAGCACGGCCATGGCACGCAGCGGCAGCGATGGGAGAGCGACGGGGCGGGCGCTCGTGCGCCGGGAGGCGACGGCCGACGCGAGGGACCGCGCCGAGACGCCGCCGCTGCCGCCCCTGCGCCGGCCGCTCGCGGCCTTCCTCACCCAGATCGTGGCCTCGATAGACGGCCTCGACGCCCAGCGCCGGCGCCGGCGCTGCGAGCCCTGGCTTGCCAGCGCGCGCTATGCCGCCGTGTCGGCTTGCCCGCCGAGCGAGAGGCCGTCATGCGACCGCTCGCTGTGACCGGAGATTGGCGGCAGGCCGTCTGTTCGCCGGTCGCAACCTCGGTGGAACCGAGGCCCGGCCAATCAGTTTGACCCCTTGGGAAGATGGCGATCGACAAACGAAAGAGGCCGGCAAGAGCCGGCCTCTTTCACATGAGATCGCAAAACTGAAGCGCCGTGGCGCCGGGGCTCACGCCTCGGCGCGGGGCTTGAGCACCTGGCGGCCGCGATACATGCCGGTCTTGAGGTCGACATGGTGCGGACGGCGCAGCTCACCCGAGTCCTTGTCCTCGATGTAGGTCGGCTGCTTGAGGGCGTCCGCCGAGCGGCGCATGCCACGCTTCGACGGCGACGTCTTTCTTTTCGGAACGGCCACGGCTCAACTCCGGTCGGTGACTAGTCTGTTCTCGGACCAGCGCCATGCGGCGGGTTCGCGAGGACGTCTTATGTCTCGTTGGGACGCGAGCTTATACAGGCAATGCGCAGGCATGGCTAGCCCTCCGCCGAAAAACTTCGCCTGAGCCGCGCGTCACGAATCTAGGCAGGTCGCGTCGGCCTCGCGCAGGCGCCCGGAGATGCGGGCGGCATAGGTTGCCACGTAGCGTGAGGGCCGGGCCGGGTCGCGCACCAGCGGATTGGGCAGTGCGGCGGCGAGAAGGGCCGCCTCGCGCGCGGTCAGGGCCCTGGCGCTCTTGCGGAAATAGCGCCGAGCGGCGGCCTCCGCGCCGAACAGGCCGTCACCCCATTCGGCGATGTTGAGATAGACCTCCATGACGCGCCGCTTCGACCACAGCGTGTCCACGGCGAGCGCGAGGGGGATCTCGGCGGCCTTGCGCAGGTAGGACCGCCCCGGCCAGAGGAAGACGTTCTTCGCCGTCTGCATGGCGATGGTGGAGGCGCCGCGCGCCGGCCCGTGCTCGCCCGCCTCCTCGATGACGGCGCGGAGGGCGCCCCAGTCCACACCGCCGTGCAGGCAGAAGCGCGCATCCTCGGCGGCGATGACGGCGCGCGGCAGGTGGGGCGACACGGCCGAGAGGGGCACCCAGTCGCGCGCGACCGGCTGCAGGGAGAGCCAGCGTCCCAGCATCAGCGTCGAGACGGGCGGCAGGAAGCGGTAGACAATCAGGAGGGCCGCCGCGGCAAGGACGAGGAGCGCAGTTGCGCGCAGGGAGAGAGCGACGGCGCGGCGCAGCGCACCGCGGCCCCTCGTCGATGTCGCGCTGTTGGCGAAGAGGGGCATCGTCCTGCCAGTTGTTCCCTTTCAGGCTTGACCGATCGGGGCGCCTCGGGCAAGCGGCCGGCCGACGAGGAGTAGCCCATGGATGCGCATGACGCCCGTTTCGAGGATCGGCTGACGGTGGTGGCCGGAGAGATCGAACGCCTGCTCGACAGCCTGCTTGCCGGCGAGCCCCAGGCGGGGGAGATCGCACGTCCGCCGCGGCTCGTCGAGGCCATGCGCTATACGGTGCTCGGCGGGGGCAAGCGGCTGAGGCCCTTCCTCGCCGTGGAGGCCGCCCGGCTTCTCGGGCGCGCCGGGCCGGGCGCCCTCAGGGCGGGCGCAGCGATCGAACTCCTGCACTGCTATTCCCTCGTGCACGATGACCTGCCGTCGATGGACGACGATGACCTGCGGCGCGGCAAGCCGACCCTGCATCGGGCCTTCGACGAGGCGACCGCGATCCTCGCGGGCGACGCCCTGCTGACGCTCGCCTTCGACGTCCTGGCCGACGCGCCGACGGACGAGGATGCGACGGTGCGCGCCGAACTCGTGCTCGGCCTCGCCCGCGCCGCCGGGCTCGGCGGCATGGTGGGCGGGCAGATGCTCGACCTCGCCGCCGAGGGCCGCTACGCGGCCGGACCTCTCGGCCTGGGCGACATCCGCCGCCTCCAGGCGATGAAGACGGGGGCGCTCATCGCCTTCTCGGTCGAGGCGGGGGCCATCGTCGGGCGGGCGAACGAGGGGCAGCGCACGGCGCTGCGGGCCTATGGGCGGGCGCTCGGCGCCGCCTTCCAGGTGGCCGACGACATCCTCGACCGCGAGGCGAGCGCCGAGACGCTGGGCAAGCGCGCCGGCAAGGATGCGGAGAAGGGCAAGGCAACGCTCGTCGACGCGCTCGGGCTCAAGGCCGCCAGGGCGGAGCGCGACCGCCTCGCCGGGGAGGCTGTCGCCGCCCTTGCCCCCTTCGGGGCGGCAGCCGACGCGCTGCGCGCCGCCGCCCGCTTCGCCGCCGAGCGGCAGTCCTGAGCCTCAGACAGTCACCTGCGTGCCGACCTCGACGACGCGGCCGGTCGGGATCTGGAAGAAGTCGGTCGCGTCGTTTGCGTTCTTGGCGAGCGCGATGAACAGGCGATCCTGCCACAGGGGCATGCCGGACTGTGCCGCCGGGCGGATGGAGCGCCGCGACAGGAAGAACGACGTCGCCATGATGTCGAACTTGAAGCCGAGCTTGCGCAGGATGGCGAGGCCCTTCGGCACGTTCGGCGTCTCCATGTAGCCGAAAGTCATCTCCACCTTGGTGAAGCCCTCGGCAATGGGCTCGATGCGCACGCGCTCCTCCTCTGGCACGCGCGGCATGTCCGCCGTGCGCACGGTGAGGATGCAGTTCTTCTCGTGCAGCACCTTGTTGTGCTTCAGGTTGTGCAGGAGGGCCGAGGGGGCCGTGTCGGGATCGCTCGTCAGGAAGACGGCAGTGCCCTTGATGCGGTGCGGCGGGCTCTTCTCCAGCATCTGCACCAGCTCGGCGAGCGGCACGTCGACCTTGCGCGTCTTCTCGAAGAGGATCGCCGTCCCCTTCACCCAGGTCCACATCATGAGAATGAGCAGGCCGCCGAGCATGAGCGGCACGTAGCCACCCTCGACAACCTTGAGGAGGTTGGCGCTGAGGAAGAGCGAATCGATGAGGAAGAAGGGCAGCATGATCGCGACCGCTGCCCACAGCGACCACTGCCAGGCCTTCCAGATGACGACGAAGGCCATCATCGCCGTCACGACCATGGTGCCCGTGACGGCGATGCCATAGGCGTGGGCGAGCGAGCTCGACGAGCGGAACATCACGACGAGCATCAGCACGCCGACCATGAGCAGGCCGTTGATGCGCGGCATGTAGATCTGGCCGGAATGGGCCTCGGAGGTGTGGCGGATCTCGAAGCGGGGCAGGAGGCCGAGCTGGATCGCCTGGCGGCTGAGGGAGTAGGCGCCCGTGATCACCGCCTGGCTCGCGATGACGGTGGCGGCGGTGGCGAGTATGACCATGGGCAGGAGGGCCCAGCCGGGGGCGAGGAGGTAGAAGGGGTTCTCCAGCGCCGAGGGATCATTGAGGACCAGCGCCGCCTGGCCGAAATAGTTGAGGGCGAGCGCGGGAAAGACGAAGGCGAGCCATGCGAACTGGATCGGCCGGCGCCCGAAGTGGCCGAGGTCGGCGTAGAGCGCCTCCGCACCCGTCACCGCCAGGAAGACCGCGCCAAGCGCGAGCAGGCCGCCGATGCCGTGCTCGGCGATGAACTCGACGGCATAATAGGGGTTGAGCGCCCGCAGCACCTCCGGTCGCTCGATGATAAGCGGCACGCCCATGGCGGCGATGGCGGCGAACCAGACGAGCGTGACGGGGCCGAAGAAGGCCGCCACGCGCGCCGTGCCGTGGCTCTGCACGAGGAAGAGGCCCAGGATGATGCCGACGGTCAGGGGCAGAATGGAGTGCTCGAAGGCGGGCGTGACGATCTTGATGCCTTCCACCGCCGACAGCACGGAGATGGCGGGTGTGATGATGGCGTCGCCGTAGAACAGCGCCGCGCCGACGATGCCGAGGCCGAGCATGAAGGGGGCGGCGCGCCCCACCGACTTGCGAGCGAGTGCCATGAGCGAGAGTGTGCCACCCTCGCCCTTGTTGTCGGCATGCAGGAGGATGAGGACGTATTTGACCGTGACGATGAGAAACAGCGCCCACAGGATGAGCGACAGGACGCCGTAGACCTCCTGCGTCGTCACGATGCCGTCAGCGGCCGCCGGAGCCATGGCTTCGCGGAAGGCGTAGAGCGGGCTCGTCCCGATATCGCCGTAGACGACCCCGATCGAGCCGAGGGTCAGCGTCCAGAATCCGGCGGTGGAATGCCCCGCGCCGTCCTCCTCCTTCACGCCTGCGGCCACTGATTTCGGGATATCCATCTGCGATGTGTCCGCTGCCTTCGCGGCGGAGACTGTGGGGTGGTCCGTACCCATATGACGAGAGCCCGTCGCGTTGGCCTTACAGAGGGTCCTTCACCGACAGTCAGCTGGCAAGAGTGGCAGCGATGGCCGTCGGCCGTGTTCGCGTGGCGCTCGTCCGGCGCCAATGTCGGCGGGCGTCTTTAGCACAGACGGTCGCGAGGACAAGCACCCCAGGGACAATTCGTCGGCAGGGTGGATGTTTCGCGGCACGTGCGGTCGGGCGTTGGCGCCGGGTTCGCGCCCCCGGGGTCAGCGCCTTTCGGCGGGGAGCGCCCCGGAATCGCCAAAGAACAGGGCTCCGAGCGCCACGGCGGCAGCCGCGCCGACGAGCTGGGCCAGGAGGAAGACGGGTGCGTCGGAAGGCCGGATACCCGCGAAGGTCGCCGTCAGGGTGCGGGCGAGCGTGACAGCCGGATTGGCGAAGGACGTCGAGGCGGTGAACCAGCAGGCCGCCCCGACCACGAGGCCGACGACGGCGGCCACCGCCGGTGGCCGGAAGCGCATCGCACCGAGGATGGAGAGGACGAGGACGGCCGTCGCCACGACCTCCGAGAGCCACTGGCCGGGGCTGGTGCGCGGCTTCGGGGAAAGCCGCAGGAGCGGCAGGTCGAACATCGCATGGGCGGGGGGGACGCCGGCCACGGCGCCGGCACCTGGGCCGCGGCATGGGCCGCGGCCTCCCGGCCCGACAGCGCGTCGCGCGCGAGCATGACACCGCTCACCGCCGGATTGAGATGCGCGCTGGAGACCGGCCCGAGGATGGTCACGAGCACGACGAGGATGGCGACCGTCGGGAGGGCGTTGCCGAGGAGGGCGAGGCCCGCGCTGCCGCCGGCCAGCCTCTCCGCCACGATGCCGGAGCCCACGACGGCAGCAAGCAGCATGGCCGTACCGAGGGCTTCGGCGAGGACCCGGCGCGACAGGGAAGGGCTCATGGCGCTTCGCCGCCGGCTTCTCCCCCCTCGGTATCGGCAGCCGTTCGCGGCCCGCCGGTGCCGCCAGTGCCGCCGGGCATCGCCCCGATGGCGCGCAGCCGCTGTTGCAGGGCGAGCCGTTCGATCCCGGCGAGCGGCAGGTTGACGAAGGCGAGGATGCGCCGCTCCAGCATGCGATAGGCCTCGGCGAAGGCCGCGCCCACCTCCGCCGGCGTGCCGTCCGCGGCGGCCGGATCGGGGATGCCCCAATGGGCCGTCACCGGGTGGCCGGGCCAGACGGGGCAGGCCTCGCCTGCGGCGTCGTCGCAGACGGTGAAGACGAAATCCATCGGCGGGGTCGCGGGACCGGCGAACTCCTCCCACGACTTGGAGCGGGCGAAAACCGTGTCGTAGCCGAGCTCGGCGAGCACCTGCAACGTCATGGGATGGACGGCGCCCTTCGGCCGGCTGCCGGCGCTGTGGGCCTTGAAGCGGCCCTCGCCGGCGCGGTTGAGGATGGCCTCGGCCAGGATCGAGCGGGCGGAATTGCCGGTGCAGAGAAAGAGCACGTTGAAGGGGCGGTCGGGCATGGCGGGTTCTCCGGTGCTCGGCTTTTCCGACGGTACGCCGCAGGGAGCGGCGGGAAGCCGCCGGGCAGCGGTGCGCAGGCCTCGGGCACGCCGTCGCAACAGTCACCCACGAGACGGGAGACGAGGCGGCCCAGGGCGTCGAGATCGGCGCGGTAGATGACGGCGCGACCGTCGCGCGCGGCGGTGACGAGACCGGCCCGGGCGAGCACGGCGAGATGGGCCGAGAGCGTGTTGTGCGGCACGCCGCAGCGGCGCGCCAGCTCGCCGGCGGGCAGGCCCTCGGGCTCGGCCTGCACGAGGCGGCGGAAAGCATCGAGGCGCGTCGCCTGGGCGAGTGCGGAGAGCCCTGTCAGGATGGGGGCGGCGTCGCGGATCGAAGCGTCCATATGTCCGGACATATGGACGCTTCATGACAGGCGCGTGACAGCCTCCAGGACCCCGCCTATTCGGCCGCCTTGCGGCCGGCCAAGCCGAAGCGATCCTCGATGTAGGCGGCGACCATCGCCTTGAAGTCGGCGGCGATCGAGGGGCCGCGCAGGGTCGCGGCCTTCTTGCCGTCGACGAAGACCGGCGCAGCCGGGCTCTCGCCCGAGCCGGGCAGGGAGATGCCGATGTCGGCATGCTTCGATTCGCCGGGGCCGTTCACGATGCAGCCCATGACGGCGACATTGAGCGTCTCGACGCCAGGGTAGCGTGTCTTCCATTCCGGCATGGAGGCGGCGATCCAGTCCTGGATGTCGCGGGCGAGCTCCTGGAAGACCGTCGAGGTCGTGCGCCCGCAGCCCGGGCAGGCGGCGACGAGCGGCACGAAGGTGCGAAAGCCCATGGTCTGCAGGAGTTCCTGCGCCGCCTTCACCTCGAGCGTGCGGTCGCCGCCGGGTTCGGGCGTCAGCGAGAAGCGGATCGTGTCGCCGATGCCCTCCTGCAGCAGGATGCCGATGGCGGCTGATGAGGCGACGATGCCCTTCGAGCCCATGCCCGCCTCGGTGAGGCCGAGG
Organism: Chelatococcus albus; assembly: GCF_030067675.1. Lineage (GTDB taxonomy): Bacteria > Pseudomonadota > Alphaproteobacteria > Rhizobiales > Beijerinckiaceae > Chelatococcus_A > Chelatococcus_A albus. The sequence continues at coordinate 178,251 of NZ_JASJEV010000002.1, forward strand.
TGGAGCGCATAGTCCGAGCGGCGCGCCAGCTCGCGATAGACGGCGATGAGGTCCTGCACCGCCGAGACCTTGGCCGAGAGGATGATGCGGTCACGCGAAAGCCCGATGTCCTCGGCACGCTCGGCCGAGAGGAGGGCCGAGCGGACCATGGCCTCGCGCGTCACGGCGCGGGCGGTGAGCGGCTGGGCGGCGCGGGCGTTCTCGTCCATGAGATGCGTCAGCAGCTCCTGGTCGAGCGAACCCCAGTTGGCGCCGATGCGGACCGGCTTGCCGTGGCGGATCGCCGTCTCGATGATCATGCCGAACTGCCGGTCCTTCTTCTCCTTGAAGCCGACGTTGCCGGGATTGATGCGGTACTTGTCCAGCGCCTCGGCGCAGGCCGGATGGTCGGCGAGGAGCTGGTGGCCGATGTAATGGAAGTCGCCCACGAGCGGCACGGTGACGCCGAGCCGTGCGAGCCGGTCGCGGATGTGCGGCACGGCGGCGGCGGCCTCGCCGCGGTCCACCGTGATGCGCACGAGTTCGGAGCCGGCGCGGGCAAGGGCCGCGACCTGGCGCACCGTCGCCTCGACGTCGGCCGTGTCGGTGTTGGTCATCGACTGGACGACGATGGGCGCGCCGCCGCCGACAACGACGGACCCGACGCGCACGCCGACGGTGCGTTGACGGGAGGCCGGCCCGGCCTCTGGCACGAAGTCTGAAGGCGCGAAAGTCATGACCGTCGTTAGCTGCGCCGCCCGGCGGCATCCGTCAAGCGCGATGCGTCGCCGCGTCCCGCCCGGCCCGCCTGCGGACGGCAATGGGCGCACAGGCCGGCGATCTCCACGACCTGGGTGCGCGGGGCGAAACGCGCCTTGTCGAGCACCTGCGTCAGCGCGCCGCCGACCTCCGGCGAGCAGGCCTCGTCCACGCCCCCGCAGCTCTCGCAGATGAGGAACACGACGAGCTCGCCCGGTGCGTGCCCGTGCGGGCAGGCGACGAAGGCGTTCTTCGTCTCGAGCTTGTGCACGAAGCCGTGCCCGAGCAGGAACTCGAGGGCGCGGTAGACGGTAATGGGCGCCACGCGCCGCTCGTCCTTCTCGGCCAGCAGTTCGGCAAGGTCGTAGGCTCCGAGCGGACGATGCGTGGCGTAGAGGGCTTCCAGCACATGGCGGCGGATCGGGGTGAGGCGGATGCCGCGCTCGCGGCAAACCTCGGCGACGGCCGCGATCGCATCGGGTGCCTCGGCGGCGCGCGTGGCGGCATGTGCGCAGGACCCGTGTGCGTCGTGGGCATGGTCGCGATCAGCGTGGCCAGGTTGTTCGCTCGATGCTCTCACGGTGTCCTCTCACGGCCTTCCGGCAGCCTTGCGATCAATGTAACGTCTCGCGCCGGGAATGGCACGACCCCGCGCCGCGGCGTGAAGTCGTCCGTCGAGCCATGCCCGAACACGCCTGCAGCCATGCATTCGCACGCTTGTCTTGGGATATTGCGCTGCACAACCTAGATAGTGCTTCCGGCGCCTTTCGCCAGGACGTCATCTTCGAGGAGCGATCTCATGACGTTGAAGTCCCGCACCGCGGTCGTCACCGGCTCGACCAGTGGCATCGGCCTCGCCATTGCGCGGGCGCTCGCCAAGGAGGGCGCCAATGTCGTCATCAACGGCTTCGGCGACGCCGCCGCCATCGAGAAGGAGCGGGCGGGCATCGAGCGCGAGTTCGGCGTGAAGGCGCACTATTCGCCCGCCGACATGAGCAAGGGTGCGGAGATCGCCGGCATGATCGCCGAGGCCGAGCGCGACTTCGGCTCGGTCGACATCCTCGTCAACAACGCCGGCATCCAGTTCGTCTCACCGATCGAGGAATTCCCGGTCGAGAAGTGGGACGCTATCATCGCCATCAACCTCTCGGCCGCCTTCCACGCCACGCGCGCCGCCGTGCCGGGCATGAAGAGGCGCAAGTGGGGCCGCATCATCAACACTGCCTCGGCGCACGCCCTCGTCGCCTCGCCTTTCAAGTCGGCCTATGTGGCGGCCAAGCACGGCATCGCCGGCCTCACCAAGACGGTGGCTCTCGAAGTGGCGACCGACGGCATCACCGTCAATGCCATCGCGCCCGGCTATGTGTGGACGCCGCTCGTCGAGAAGCAGATTCCCGACACGGCCAAGGCGCGTGGCATCAGCGAGGAGGAGGTCAAGAAGAACGTGCTTCTCGCCGCGCAGCCCACGAAGGAATTCGTCACCGTGGACGAGGTGGCGGCGCTCGCCGTCTTCCTCACCTCCGACGCGGCGCGCTCGATCACCGGCACGGTGCTGTCGATCGACGGGGGCTGGACCGCGGCATGACGGGGCGGGCGCGCCAGGCGAACGACCGGCCGCGGGGCATCGCCGGGCCCAAGGCCGAGAAGACCGTTTCCTTCGCCCTGCAGGGCGGCGGCGCGCACGGTGCCTTCACCTGGGGCGTGCTCGACGCAGTGCTGGAGGACGGGCGCCTCGCCATCGAGGCGATCTCCGGCACGAGCGCCGGCGCCATGAACGCCGTGGTGATGACGGAGGGCTTCCTCGAGGGCGGCATCGACGGGGCGCGGGCGCAGCTCGAAACCTTCTGGCGGCGCGTCAGCCGCGACGGTTCGCTGCCCGACGTGCAGCGCTCGCTGATGGAGAAGGTGCTCGGCTTCTGGAACGGCGAGGAGGGGCCGGGCCTCCTGTGGTTCGACGTGGTGTCGCGCGTGGCGAGCCCCTACGACCTCAACCCGCTGAACCTCAATCCCGTGCGCGGCGTGCTCGAGGATCTCATTGACTTCGAGAAGGTGCGCGCCTGCGAGGACGTGCGCCTGTTCATCGCCGCCACCAACGTGCGCACGGGCAAGATCAAGGTCTTCGAGGGCAGGGAGTTGACGGCCGACCATGTCATGGCCTCGGCCTGCCTGCCCATGGTCTTCCAGACGGTGGAGATCGACGGCACGCCCTACTGGGACGGCGGCTACATGGGCAATCCGGCCCTCTATCCCCTGTTCTACAGCACGGCCAGCGACGACGTGATCCTCGTGCAGATCAACCCGATCGAGCGCAAGGAGACGCCGCGGTCGGCGCGCGACATCCAGAACAGGCTGAACGAGATCACCTTCAACTCGAGCCTCCTGCGCGAATTGCGCGCCATCGACTTCGTCACGCGCCTGATCGACAGCGGCAAGCTGTCCAAGGACGACTACAAGCGGGTGCTCATGCACCGCATCGACGCGGATTCGATCGCCGAGCACGTGACCGCGGCCTCGCGCCTGACGGCCGAATGGTCGCTGTTCGTCAATCTGCGTGACCACGGCCGCAAGGCCGCTCGCGCCTGGCTGAAGAAGAACTATGATGCCATCGGCGCGAGGGGGACGCTCGACCTGCGGGAGACCGTGGATTGACACCGAAGACGCTGATCGTCGTGGAGCGCGGCAGGGCGGTCCTCGAAGTTGCGCAGGGCGACATCACGCGCCTCGACGTCGACGCCATCGTCAATGCGGCGAACCGCACGCTGCTCGGCGGCGGCGGGGTCGATGGCGCCATCCATCGTGCCGCCGGGCCCGAGCTCCTCGCCGAATGCCGCATGCTCGGCGGCTGCGAGACCGGCGAGGCCAAGATCACCAAGGGCTACCGCCTGCCGGCGCGGCACGTGATCCACACCGTGGGCCCGGTGTGGCAGGGGGGCGAGGCCGACGAGGACCGCCTGCTTGCCTCCTGCTACCGCAAGAGCCTCGCGCTCGCGGCCGCGCACGGGCTCTCCTCAATCGCCTTCCCGGCTATATCGACGGGCGTCTACGGCTTCCCGCCCGAGCGCGCGGCGCCGCTCGCCGTAGGGACGGTGGTGGAAACGCTCGTCGAGTACCCGATCGGACGCATCGTCTTCTGTTGCTTCTCGGACGAGAGCACGCGCCTGCATGTCACGGCGCTCAAGGCGCACGCAGGGCCCACACCGTGGTCTTCTTGATCTCGCTGTCCTCGAGCTGGCGCGTCACCGGCACCGCGTAGGTGGCGAGCGGCGTCAGGCGCTCGTGCGGGAGGTAGCTGCGGCCGGGATCCCCGACGAGCACGGTCGCGCCGCGGCGGGCGAGGGCGTCCAGCCAGTCGATGACAGCGCGCGCCATGTCGCGCTCGTAGCAGACATCGCCGGCGAGGACGGCGTTCCATCCCTCGTCGCGGCCGACGAGATCGCCGAGGCGTGCCGTCACCGCGACGCCGTTCGCCGCGGCATTGAGGGTGACGGCGGCGGTGGCGAAGGCGTCGATGTCGCAGGCTTCGACCTCGGCCGCGCCGGCCTTCATCGCAGCGATGCCGACGAGACCCGATCCCGTGGCGAAATCGAGCACGCGCCGTCCCGCCACGAACGCCGGGTGGTCGAGGAGGTAACGCGCGAGCGCCTGCCCGCCGGCCCAGGCGAAGGCCCAGAAGGGCGGCGGCAGGCCGAGCTCGCCCAGCTCTTCCTCGGTCTTCTGCCACAGTTCCGTCGCCTCGTCGGCGAGGTACAGGCGGATCTCCGGTGCGTGCGGCACAGGCAGCAGCCGCGTGTGGGCGCGGATGAAGGCGGCGCGGTCGAGAATGGGAGCGGCGTTGCCCGGCATGGGGCCCTTGTGTCGCGCCGCGGCGCCGGGCGCAAGGCCGAAGGCGGGGCGGCGTGGCGCGGCTACATCGTCGCGCCGACGACCCAGGGCACGAATTCGGCGTCGCCGTAGCCGAGTTCTTCCGATTTCGTGTGCTCGCCGGAGGCGACCGCGAGCACCTTCTCGAAGATCTCGCGGCCCTTGTCGGCGATGGAGACACCGTCGAGCACGTCGCCGCAGTTGATGTCCATGTCGTCGATCATGCGGCGGTAGATCTCGCTGTTGGTGGCGAGCTTGATCGAGGGCGTCGGCTTGCAGCCGTAGGCCGAGCCACGGCCGGTCGTGAAGCACAGCACGTTGGCGCCGCCCGCCACCTGCCCCGTGGCCGCAACGGGGTCGTAACCGGGGGTGTCCATGTAGACGAAGCCCCTGGCCTCGACCCGCTCGGCGTAGTGGTAGACGCCGCGCAGCGTCGTGGTGCCGCCCTTGGCGGAGGCGCCGAGGGATTTTTCCAGGATGGTGGTGAGCCCGCCCGCCTTGTTGCCCGGCGAGGGGTTGTTGTTCATCTCCATCTTGTTGCGGGCGGTGTAGTCCTCCCACCAATGGATCATGGAGACGAGCTTCTCGCCGATCTCGCGGCTCGCCGCGCGGCGCGTGAGGAGATGTTCGGCGCCATAGATCTCCGGCGTTTCGGAGAGGATCGCCGTGCCGCCGTGGCGGACGAGGATGTCGACGGCGGCGCCGAGCGCCGGATTGGCGGTGATGCCGGAATAGCCGTCGGAGCCGCCGCACTGCAAGGCCAGCACGAGTTCGGAAGCCGGCACCGTCTCGCGCCGCACGTCGTTGACGATGGGCAGCATGTCGCGGATCGCACCGACGCCAGCCTCCACCGTCCTGCTCGTGCCGCCCGTCTCCTGGATCGTCATGGAGCGGAAGGTGTCGCTCTCGACGATGCCGTAGGCTTCCTTCCAGCGCGCGATCTGGAAGCCCTCGCAGCCGAGGCCCACCATGACGACGCCGCCCATGTTGGGATTGGTGGCGTAGCCCCATTGGGTGCGCTTCAGAATCTCGTAGCCCTCGCCCTTGACGTCGAGGGCGCAGCCGCCGCCGTGCACCAGCGGAATGACGCCGTCGATGTTGGGATAGCCGGCGAGGAGGCCGGAGCGGTTGATCGCCTCGGCCATGAATCGGGCGACCGAGGCCGAGCAGTTCACCGAGGTGAGGATGCCGATGTAGTTGCGCGTGCCGACCCGCCCGTCGGCCCGGCGGAAGCCCCGGAAGGTGGCGCGTTCGGCGACGGGCAGGATCTCCTCGTCCCGCGCGTCCTCGGCGAAGCGGTAGTCGCGCGCGAAATCGTGCATGACGACATTGTGCTCGTGCACCCACTCGCCGGCTTCGATCGGCCGCGAGGCGCAGCCGATGATCTGGCCGAACTTGAGGATCGCCTCGCCCTCGGGGATGGGGCGCGTCGCCATCTTGTGGCCGCGCGGCACGCGCACGCGCGCCGTGACCCCCTCGACCACGCCGCCGGGCTCGATGGCGTCGACGGCAACGACGACGTTGTCGGACGGGTGCAGGCGGATGCAGCGGGGCGTGACGGGGCGATCCATGGTCTTTCCGTTCCTCCGTTGGACGGCGCCTTCGCGACCCGGCGCTCTTGTCGATCATCTCTTTTCAATCGTTTTATATTGGGTCGGCGGCGCGACGGCGAGCCCCTTGCCGCAGGCCGCGGCGTCACGCCGCGAGGATGACGCCGTTGCGCAGGAGAAAACAGCCGTAGGGGCGCCGGTCGCCCACCTGGACCACGGCGAAGGCCTGTCTCGCAGCGGCATAGAAGGCATAGCGCTCGATGCCGACGAGGGGGAGCGGCCGCCCGGCGGCGCGGTCGATCTCCGCCTGCACCTCCTCCTGGATCGGCGACACGGCGGCGGGGTTGTCCACGACCTCCATGCGGCGCACCGGATCGCGCACGAAATCGTCGATGGGCATGAGCGAGAGCACGGCGCGCGCGACGCGGGCGACGGTGAGGCCGGGCAGGCGCACGAGGCGGCCCGAACTCGTGGCGGCGGCGATCGCCTCGGCCGGGAAGTTGGCGTCGACCAGTGCGAGGTCGTCGCCGTGACCCATGGCGGCAAGGAGCCACAGGAGGTCGGGCGTCAGAACGGGATCGATGTCCTTCAGCATGTGAGGCGTCCACGGCTGTGCAGATAGACCCGCGCGGCGTTGCCACCGAGGATCGCAGCGCGCTCGCTCGCACCGAGCGGGGCGACGAGGGCGAGCGCTGCCTCGCGCCAGCGGTCGTAGCCGCCGGCGAGGTTCACCACCGGCCAGTCGCTGCCCCAGAGCAGGCGTTCGGGCCCGAAGACGGCGAGGAGATGGTCGACATAGGGGCGCAGGGCCGCGACCGTCCAGTCCGGCCCTGCTTCCGTGGCGAGGCCGGAGAGCTTGCACCAGGTGTTCGGCCGCGCCGCCACCGCCGCCATGTCGGCGCGCCAGGGGTCGAGGCGCCCGTCGCGGATGGTGGGCTTGGCGCCGTGGTCGAGGACGACCGTGAGTTCCGGATGCCGCGCGAGGAAGACGAGAAGGCGCGGCAGATGCCGCGGCAGGACGAGCGCGTCGAAAACGAGGCCGTGGGCGACGCAGGCGTCGAGCGCCGGCGCGAGGTCCGGCCGCAGGAGCCAGTCGTCGTCGGCGATGTCCTGCACCATCGGGCGCAGACCGACGAGAAGCGGATCGGCGGCGAGTCCGGCGATCACGTCGGCCGCGTCAGGCGCGGCGAAGTCGGCCCAGCCGACGACGCCGGCGACGAAGCGCGTCCGTGCCGCCTCGTCCAGAAGAAAGCGGGTCTCGGCCACCGTCGGCGCTGCCTGTACGAGGATGGTGCGCGCGATGCCGTGGCGGTCGAGGAGGGGCGCGAGGTCGTCCGCGCCGAAGTCGCGGTAGAGCGCCGCGAGATCGGGCGTGAGCCAGCCGTAGTCGCCGCGCGCGAGGCGCCAGAAATGCTGGTGCGCGTCGACCAGCACGGGAGGGGTCACGGCGGCGGCGCTCAGGGCGTCGGCACGTCGGGGGCGATCAGCCCCTCGGCCTTCAGGTCGCGCCACAACCCTGCCGGCACGGGGATCGCGAGGGTCGCGACGTTGCGCGCGACCTCCTGCGGCGTGACGGCGCCGAGGACGACGGAGGCGACTGCCGGATGGCCCAGGGGAAAGTGCAGGGCGGCCTGCGGCAGCGCGACGCCGTGGGCGCGGCAGACGGCCTCGATGCGCCGCACCCGCTCGAGGATCGCGGGCGGCGCCTCCGCATAGTTGTAGCGCGCGCCGGGCACCGCGCCGGTCGCGAGAATGCCGGAGTTGAACACGCCGCCGAGCAGGATGCCGATGCCCTTCTCCTGCGCCAGCGGCAGGAAGCGGCCGAGCGCCTCCTGCTCGAGCAGCGAATAGCGCCCGGCGAGCAGCATCACGTCGAAGTCGCCGGCCCCGGCGAAGCGCAGGCACATCTCGGTCTCGTTGACGCCGATGCCGATCGCCTTCACCGCGCCTTCCGCGCGCAGGCGATCGAGGGCGCGGTAGGCCCCCTCCATCGCTTCGCGGAATCGCGCCTCGATGGCGTCCGGCCCATGCGTCCACACGTCGACGTCGTGGATGAGCAGGATGTCGATGCGGTCCGTGCCGAGGCGGATGAGCGACTGCTCGAAGGAGCGCAGCGCGCCGTCGTAGGAATAGTCGATCACCGACCTGTGCGGCAGCCCGCCGGCGAAGCCTGGCGCCGCGACGCCCTCGCCCACGGCCGAGCCGCCCGCGCCGCGCGGGTCCATCCAGCGCCCGACCTTCGTCGACAGGACGAAACTGTCGCGTGCGAAGCGGCGCAGCGCGGTGCCGCAGCGATGTTCGGCGAGGCCGTTGCCGTAGTGGGGCGAGGTGTCGACGAGGGTGATGCCCGCCGCCACTGCAGCCTCGACGGTCGCCACGGCCGTGGCGTCGTCGAGCTTCGTGTAGAGGTCGCCCAAGGGCGCGGCGCCGAAGCCGACGACGGTGACGGGCAGGCCCGTGCGCCCCAGCGGGCGGGTGGGCAGCCGCGCGCTGTCGGAGGCGGGGCTCGCAAGGGACATGCTCAACCTCCCTTGACGGCTCCGGCGGTCAGGCCGGCGACGATCTGGCGCTGGGCGAAGACGGTGAGCAGCAGCACCGGCAGGGTGACGATGAGGGCGGCCGCGGCGAGCGGCCCCCAGCTCAGCTGCTCGAAGGAGATCATGTTGTAGACGGCGACGGGCAGCGTGCGCGTCTCGCGCCCGGCGAGAACGATGCCGAAGACGAAGTTGTTCCAGGAGAAGATGACGGCGAGGATGAAGGCGACCGTCACCCCCGGCTTGGCGATGGGCAGGGCTACGTGGCGGAACACCTGCCAGCGCGTGGCGCCGTCGATCACCGCTGCCTCCTCCAGCTCCAAGGGCGTGGTCTCGAAATAGCCGATCATGATCCAGATCACGATCGGTACGGTGATGACGAGATGGATGATGATCTGCGGCCAGAGCGTGCCCATGAGGCCGAGCCACTGGAACAGAAGGAAGAGGGGGATGAGGTAGGACAGGCCCGGCGTCATGCGCGCGATGAGCACGACGATCGCCGATTTCGTCGCCTTCATGCGGGCGATGCCGTAGCCGGCCGGCACGCCCACGAGGAGGCCGAGGAGGGTGGCCGCGCCCGTGACCACGATGCTGTTGAGGAAGAACTGCGGGAAGCGGTTCGATTCGAGAACGTCGAGGTAGTTCTTCCAGGCAAAGGTCTCGGGAATGAGGATCGGCGGATAGGCGGCGTTGTCGACCTCGTATTTCAGCGACAGCGACAGCATCCAGACGAAGAAGAGCACGGCCGGTGAGACGAGCACCAGGACCGCGAAGGCAAGGCCGGCACGTTGCAGCAGGGTGCGAAGCATCATCGGAACAGCACCGTCATATCGCCGCTCCCGCTTCCGTCCATTTCGTGCGCTGGCGCAGGTAGAGCAGCAGCACGGACAGGCCCACGACGAGGGTGAAGAACACGACGGCGATGGCCGAGCCGTAGCCGACGTCGTAGTAGGCGAAGGCGACGCTGTAGAGATAGAGGTTGATGGTCTCCGAGGCCGTGCCCGGCCCTCCTTGCGTGATGGCGTAGATGATGTCGAAGCTCTTCAAGGCGTCGATGGTGCGGATGATGGCCGCCACCATGAGGAAGGGCGCGAGCATCGGCAGGGTGATGTAGCGGAACATCTGCCAGCGCCCGGCGCCGTCGATGAGGGCGCTCTCGTAGGGCTCCGTGGGGATGGCCGCGAGCCCGCCGAGCAGGATCAGCATGACGAGCGGCGTCCACTGCCACGTCTCGACGAGGACGAGCGAGGGAATGACCGTCACCGGGTGGAAGACCCAGAGCTGAGGCGGGATGCCGACGAGCGACAGGAGATAGTTGAGCACGCCGAGCTCGGGGTGGAACATCATGGTCCACACCAATGCGATGGCCACGGGCGTCGCCATCATCGGCATGACGAAGAGGCCGCGCAGGAAGCCGCGGGCCGGAAAGCGGGCGTGGAAGACGAGGGCGGCGAGCGTGCCGAGGACGAGCGGCAGGATGACCGCGAGCACCGTGTAGACGAGGGTGTGCACGACCGCCTCGCCGAAGCGCGGATCGGTGGTCAGGCGCAGGTAGTTGGCGAGCCCGACGAAGCTCGACGCGCCGCCGATCTTCCATTCGTGCAGGCTCATCCAGATGGTGAAGACCCAGGGGAAGACGATCACCGACCCGACGACGATGACCGCCGGCAGGACGAAGGGCCAGTAGGCGGCCATGCGGCGGCCGGCGGTCGGCTGTTCGGCGGCCGGTCGCGCCTCGCCGGCCGCCTTCTCCATGACGAGGTCGCTCATCACCGATGGCTCATGCGCGCTCGCTGCGCTCCAGCACCGGCTTGAACTGCTCGGTCGCCTTCCTCATCTCGGCGGCTGGGTCGCCACCCGAGAGCGTCGCGGTGAGGCCCGTGCCGATGATGTCACGGAACTCGGTGACCGGGATGACCACCGGCAGGCCGAGGCGGCTGATCTTGGCCGATTCCGCGACCGCATCGACCCAGGCCGCCGGCATTTTCACGCCCTGGCGGATCTCGGCGTCGTTGAGCACGGAGTGGCGGAAGGGCACGCCGGAGCCGGTCTGCAGGAGCCGCCCGCCCATGAGCTTCGAGATGGCCCACTGGCAGTAGAGATAGCCGGCTTCCTTCTTCTGGCTCGCCTCGGTGACGCCGATGCCGTCGCCGAAGGTGGCGGAGGCGCGGGTCTTGGGACCGCGCGGCATGACGCCGTAACCCACCTTGCCGACGACGCGCGACTTCGTCGGGTCCTCGAGGGGCGGCGCGAAACCGACGCCGTCGAGCCACATGCCGATCTTGCCCTGCAGGAAGGCCGACTGGCATTCCGACCAGTTGAAGCCGGCGACCCCCGGAGGGGCGGCCTTGGTGAGGAGGCGCTGGTAGAGCTTCGCCGCCTCGATGGCCTCCGGCCCGTCCGTGAGGAGATTGCCGCTGGCATCGACCGGATCGACGCCGTGGCCGAGGAGGAAGCTCGTCCACACCGGCACATTGGCGTTGCGCAGCCCGCGGGCCACGAAGCCATAGATGCCTTCCTTCGGATCGGTGAGGGCTTCGGCCGCGCGCACCATGTCGTCGAAGGTCTCGGGATACTGCAGGCCCTTCTTCGCGAAGAGCTCCTTGTTCCAGTAGACGATCCAGTAGTCGACCGAGAAGGGCAGGGAGCGCATCTCGCCCTGCTGGTTCCTGGCATAGAGGAGGCCGGCGGAGGAGAAGTCGCTTTCGGTGAGCGTCGCCTCGGTCAGGCTGGCGTCCTTCAGGAAGGCCGAGAAGTCGGCCAGCCACTTCGCCTTCTCGAACTGCCGCTTCTGCACGTGGTAGCTCAGGTGCACCACGTCGAAGCTCGGTTTGCCGGACGTAAGCTCGATGACGGCCTTCTGGCGCTGCTGCTGCTCGGGGATCTGCTCGGAGGCGACCTTGATGCCCGTGAGCTCGGTGAACTCCTTCTCGTACTTCTGCAGGATGTCGCCGCGCGGGCTCTTGATGAGGTTCACCTCAAGCGTCGAGCCGGAGAATTTCTTCCACTGAGGCTCGGCGCGCGCCAGCGGAATGCCGGCGAGGCCTAGCGAGCCGGCGGCGAGCGTCCCCGTGAGCAACGAGCGCCGGGTCAGTCCACTGTCGAACATGTGCAGCTTCCTCCCCCTGAGCATTGTCCGCCGAGGTGATGCCAACCCGGCGAGGAACATGCTCAATCTCTAAAGCGTTGGACGCATTTTTCCGACCGAGCTGGATCGGAGAGCGCTGAGCGGCCGCTTGGCACGGCGCTTGTGGGCATTCTTCAACAGTGCCCCGGCTCTTGCAAGCCCATTATGCGCGCGCTAACATGTCAGTCGTAGATCGGTTGTGGGATGGCGCATGCGCAAGGTGGAAGAACGCTTCGGGCTGTCGGCGGCGCTGACGCTGCCCGTCGGCCCGGCAGATGAGATCGATCACGCACGGCTTGCGGCGCACGCCCGCTGGTGCCTCGACCACGGCTGCGACAGCGTCACCGCCTTCGGCACGACGGGAGAGGGGGCGTCGGTCGGGCTCGCCGAGCGCGAGCGCGTCTTCGCCGCCTTCGCCGCCGCCCGCATCGCGGGGGGCGACGTCGTCGGCGGGATTGCGGCGTCCGCCGTGACGGAGGCGGCCGGCCAGGCGCTCATGGCGCTCGACTTCGGTTGCCGGGCGCTGCTCCTGCCGCCGCCCTTCTACTTCAAGGGAGTGGGCGATGCAGGCCTCTTCGCTTGGTTCGCGCGTCTCTTCGAGGCGCTCGGCGGCGCGGCCCGCGGCGTCATCCTCTACAACATCCCATCCGTCACGCAGGTGCCGCTGTCGCTTGAGCTCGTGGGGCGGCTGCGGACGGCCTTTCCCGAGGTGATCGCCGGCGTGAAGGATTCCTCCGGCGACTGGCCCTACACCGAGCGTCTCCTGGCCGGGCACGGCGACCTCGCCGTCATGATCGGCGACGAGCGCCACCTGGCGGAGGGGGTGAGGCGCGGCGCGCAGGGGGCGATCTCGGGCCTCGCCAACGTCTGCCCCGAGACGCTCGTGCCGATGGTGCGGGAGGGGCGCGGCGACCGGCGCGTCGAACGACTGGTCGACGAGCTGTTGAAACATCCGGTCATTCCGGCGGTGAAGGCGCTCGTCGCCCACCGCACCGGCGATGACGCCTGGCTGGCGGTGCGCCCGCCGCTCATCTCGTTGAGCGCGGCGGATGCACGGCGCCTCGGATCGTTCTATGACACGATCTTCGCGGCGGAGGCGGCCTGAAGCGAGGGGAGGGCGAGCGGTGGAGAGGCAGAGCGACGAGAGAGTGCCTCTCAAGCTGCGCGAGAGAGCCTATGACAGCTTCACGCGCCATCTCCTCGCCCACGACGTGCGGCCGGGTCAGTTCGTCTCGCAGCGCGAGCTTGTCGAGCTCACCGGCCTGCCGCTCGGCGCCATCCGCGAGCTGGTGCCGCGGCTCGAGGCCGAGGGCCTCATCAAGACCGTGCCGCAGCGCGGCATGCAGATCGCGCACATCGACGTCAACCTGATCCGCGACGCCTATCAGTTCCGCCTCTTCCTCGAGAAGGAGGCGGTGATGCTCTTCGTGCAGACGGCGTCGGACGAGGACATCGCGGAGCTGCGCGCGGCCCACGAGGAGATCCTCGCCCGCGTCGAGAGGGAGGGCGAGACCCCCGAGCTCATTGCCGATGCCCAGGCCGTGGACTGGAACCTGCATGACACGATCATCGACGCGCTCGGCAACGTGATCATCGCCAAGGCCTATCGCGTCAATTCCATCAAGATCCGGCTCATCCGCCAGGAGCTGACGCGCATCAGCGGCCTCGTCGCGTCGGTCATGCGCGAGCATCTCGGCATCATCGCCGCCATGGAGACGCGCGATCCCGCCAAGGCGGCGGAGGCGCTCGCCGCCCACATCACGAATGCCCGCAACCGCGCCATGGGGCTGCGGTAGCGAGGGCGGCCCGGTCCGCCCTGTCCCCGTCCGCCCGACGCAGAGGACACCGACGCCGGCATGCAGGCGGGCCGCAATGCAATGTGTCGCCGATACTGGCGAAGACGCTGCGAATCAGGCAGTTAACCTAGCGTTAACCATAAACTTCCAAGCTGATCTGGCTTGCGGACAGAAGGGGTCCCGCCATGGTCGACACGGTGCTGGAAGTTCGGGCAGCCCGAAGCGACGTCTCCGCGCGAGACGCCGACCATCCCTACGTTTGGGCCGTGCCTCTCGTCTACGACGTGCTCCGGTCCGCCTACTACACCTGGCTGCCGGCGGATACCGAAACGGCGGAACGGCTGACGCGGCTGCACGGCGCCATCGTCGTCATGGCGCTTCTCGACGTGCCCGTCGAGGACCAGCGCGCGGTCCTCGACCGCTTCCTCGACCTGTGTGGCCGGGCTTCGATCGGCACGGCACGGCTCGAGCGTCTGGGGCAGGCGGTGATGGACGAGCTGACCACCGTCATCGCCATGCGCAACCGCCGTTCCCCGCGCACGCGCATGCAGCTCGCCGGCGAGATCGGCGGCCGCCTCGGGACGCCGCGCCCGCCCCGCGTCGCTCTCGCCGCCTGATCGCGCCAGCCGCGATCCGGGACCGCGGCGTGCGAGGATCGGGCGCCGGCTTGCCAACGGTGCCCGGGCTGCGACGTGAGCGGCGCCCGGTCAGGAGCCGGGCCGGTCAGAAGGCCTTGAAGGTGATGATGGTGCGGGTGTCGGCGATCTCGGGGATCGTCTGCACCTTCTCGGCAACGAAGTGGCCGATGTCCACGTCGCTGTCGACGTGGAACTTCACCAGGATGTCGAAGTCGCCGGCGGTCGAATAGATCTCGGAGGCGATCTCGCGGTCGGCGAGCTCGGTCGCCACGTCGTAGGTCTTGCCGAGCTTGCACTTGATCTGGACGAAGAAGGTCTGCATCGGGGGCTCCGAGGCGAATCGCTTCGCCCACTCTACTCGTCCGGCACGACGGCTGTCGCCTCGATCTCGACGAGGGCGTCGGGCTCGACGAGGCGCGACACCTCGACCACCGCCATGGCCGGGAAATGCCGGCCGATCACGGCGCGATAGACCTCTCCGATGGCGCGCAGGCTCGCCCGGTAGGCGTCCATGTCGCAGACGTACCAGGTCAGGCGCACGAGATGTTCGGGCCCGGCGCCGCCGGCCGCCAGCACGGCGCGGATGTTCTCGAGCGTCTGGCGGACCTGGGCGACGAAGTCGGCCGGGAACCGGCCCTCGCGGTCCCAGCCCACCTGGCCGCCGGTCAGGACGAAGCGCCCCTTGGCGGCCATGCCGTTGGCGTAGCCCCTCGGCTGGGGCCAGCCCGGCGGCAGGAGCGTCGCGTGCGGGGATCGCGGCGCGCGGGCCGCGGCGTCGGCCTCGGCCCTGGCGGTGCGTTCGAGCATCAATGGTCTCCTCACGAGGCGAGGGCGGTCGGCGAGCCGTCGCCCTCGGCGGCGATCCGGCGCAGCACGAAGCGCTGCAGCTTTCCCGTCTCGGTGCGGGGCAGCGCGTCGACGAAGGCGACGACGCGCGGATATTTGTAAGGGGCGATCTCCGCCTTCACGTGGTCCTGCAGGGCCTTGACCATCGCCGCATCGGCCGCGTGGCCGGGCTTGAGCACGACATAGGCCTTGACGATCTGGCCGCGCTCCTCGTCGGGGGCGCCGACGACGCCGCATTCCTGCACGGCCGGGTGGGTGAGGAGAGCCGCTTCCACTTCGGGGCCGGCGATGTTGTAGCCGGCGGAGACGATCATGTCGTCCGAGCGCGCCTGGTACCAGAAATAGCCGTCGGCGTCCTGCAGATAGGTGTCGCCGGTGATGTTCCAGCCGTTCTGCACGTAGCGGCGCTGGCGCTCGTCGGCGAGGTAGCGGCAGCCGGTCGGGCCGCGCACGGCGAGCCGGCCGACGGAGCCGGGCGGCAGGTCGCGGCCGAGGTCGTCGACGATCTTGGCCTCGTAGCCGGGCACGGGCAGGCCGGTCGCGCCGGGGCGGATCTTCTCGACAGGCGCGCTGATGAAGATGTGCAGCATCTCGGTCGCGCCGATGCCGTCGAGGAGGGGCAGGCCGGTTGCCTCCTTCCAGGCCTCCCAGGTCGCCTTGGGCAGGGCTTCGCCGGCCGAGACACAGATACGCAGCGTCGCGGTGTCGCCCGGCTGCAGCCGGGCGAGAAGCGCGCGGTAGGCGGTCGGCGCGGTGAAGCACACGGTCGGCCGGCAGCGGCGGAAGACATCGACGAGTTCGTCCGGGCCCGCCCGCTCGAGAAGGATGGACGAGGCACCGACGCGCATGGGAAAGAGAACCAGGCCGCCGAGGCCGAAGGTGAAGGCGAGCGGCGGCGAGCCGGTGAAGACGTCGTCCCGGTTCGGGCTCAGCACGTTGCGCCCGTAGGCGTCGCAGATCGCCAGCATGTCGCGGTGGAAGTGCATGGTGCCCTTGGGCTCGCCCGTCGTGCCCGAGGTGAAGCCGATGAGGCAGACGTCGTCCGCCGCCGTCGGGCAGGCGGTGAAATGGGGCGAGGCGGTGCGCATCAGCGCGAGGAGGTCGTCCGTCCGGCCGGAGCCCACGGGCACGATCGTTCCCAGGATGCCGATCTCCTCCTTCGTCTTCACGAGCTCGTCGAGGAGCCGGTGGTCGCACAGGGCGAGGCGGATCTCGGCCTTGCGCACCATGTAGCCGAGTTCCTTGGCGCGCAGCAGCGGCATGGTGGCGACCACGACGCCGCCGGCCTTGAGCACCGCGAGGTAGCAGGCGACGAGGAGGGGATTGTTCGGGGCGCGCAGCAGCACCCGGTTGCCGGGGACGAGGCCGAAATCGCGCACCAGGACGTTGGCGATGCGGTTCACCTTGTCGGCGAGCTCGGCATAGCTCCAGCGCTCCGTCGGCGAGCCGACGGCCGGGCGGTCGCCCTCGCCGGCGGCGATCCACTTGTCGAGGAGCTCGCTCACGCAGTTGAGCCGCTCCGGATAGACGAGCTCGGGCCTCGTGAAGAGGAAGTCCGGCCACTCGTCCCTCGGCGGCAGGTGATCCCTGGCGAAGGTGTCGACATGAGCGGTGTAGGCTGCCATCCCTGCCTCCGGTCCT
This sequence comes from Chelatococcus albus, assembly GCF_030067675.1. Taxonomy (GTDB): domain Bacteria; phylum Pseudomonadota; class Alphaproteobacteria; order Rhizobiales; family Beijerinckiaceae; genus Chelatococcus_A; species Chelatococcus_A albus. Next base: position 194,982 of record NZ_JASJEV010000002.1, read on the forward strand.
TGTCTCGTTCGGGCGGTCGGTGCCGGCCGCGGGCCGCTCAGCCAGCCGCGGCGGCCCGGCCCTGCTGCGCGGCGAAGTCGGCGAGCGCGCTCTTGGCGATGACGACCTTCTGCACCTCGCTCGCGCCCTCGTAGATGCGCAGCGCCCGGATTTCGCGATAGAGCTCCTCCACCTTGACGCCGGCGGTGACGCCGAGGCCGCCGTGCATCTGGACGGCACGGTCGATCACCCTCTGCGCGCTCTCGGTGGCGACGAGCTTGGCGAGCGCCGCCTCGCGCGTCACGCGCGGCGCCCCCTGATCCTTCGTCCAGGCGGCGCGGTAGACGAGGAGGGCCGCGGCGTCGATGTCGGCCGCCATGTCGGCGAGCGCTCCCTGGGTCATCTGCAGGTCCGCGAGCAGGCCGCCGAACATCTTGCGCGACGAGGCGCGCGCCAGCGCCTCGTCGAAGGCGCGGCGGGCGAGGCCGAGAGCCGCGGCCCCGACGGTGGAGCGGAAGACGTCGAGCGTCGCCATGGCGATCCTGAAGCCGTCGCCGCCGGCGCCGATACGGTTGGCGAGCGGCACGCGGCAGGCGTCGAAGCGGAGCGTCGCGAGCGGATGGGGGGCGATGGTCGCGATGCGCTCGGCAATGGCGAGGCCGCGCGCATCCGCCTCGACCAGGAACGCCGACAGGCCCTTCGCCCCCGGCCCCTCGCCGCTGCGCGCGAAGACGACATAGTGGTCGGCGATGCCGCCGTTGGAGATCCAGGTCTTCACGCCGTCGAGGCGCACATGATGGGCCCCGTCCGGGGTCGCGGTCGTCGTCATGGCCGCGGGGTCGGAGCCGGCCTCGGGCTCGGAGAGGGCGAAGGCTGCGATGCGTTCGCCTGCCGCCACCCCCGGCAGCCAACGGCGCTTCTGCTCCTCGCTGCCGAAGAGCGACAGGGGCCCCGTGCCGAGGCCCTGCATGGCGAAGGCGAAGTCGGCGAGGCCGCTCGCATAGGCAAGCGTCTCACGCGCGAGGCAGAGGGTTCGCACGTCGAGCTGCTCGCGCGCGCCGCCGTAAGGGGCCACGACGGCGTGCTTGAGGAAGCCCGCCTCGCCGAGCGCCCGGACGAGCGCCTGGCAGGAGGCATCGACGTCGTGGTGCTCGACGAGGCCCGGCACCTCGGCGGCCGCGAAGGCGGAGATGCGGGCGCGGAAGCGGCGATGGGCGTCCTCGAAGAAGGGCCAGCCGAGGAACGAGGTATCAGGCATGGGGCGCCTCCCCGCGTGGTGTCGCGCCGCGCATCTCAGTCGCCCCCGAACACCGGCTGCCGTTTCGCCGCGAAGGCCTGATAGGCGCGGGCGAAGTCCTTGGTCTGCATGCACACGGCCTGGGCCACGGCCTCGGCCTCGACGGCGGCCTCGACGCTCATCGCCCATTCCATCTCCAGCATGCGCTTCGTCATGGCATGAGCGAAGGTCGGTCCCCCGGCGATTTCGCGCGCGAGGTCCTGCGCCGCCGCAAGCACTGCGTCCGGCTCGACGAGGCGGTTGAGGAAGCCCCAGGCGAGCGCCTCCTCGCCCGGCAGGGTGCGGCCGAGGTAGAGGAGTTCGGCGGCGCGGCCCTGGCCGACGATGCGCGGCAGCATGGCGCAGGCGCCCATGTCGCAGCCGGCAAGGCCGACGCGATTGAAGAGGAAGGCGATCTTCGTGCGCGCCGTGCCGAGGCGCAGGTCGGAGGCCATGGCCATGATGGCACCGGCCCCGGCGCAGACGCCGTCGATCGCCGCGACGATGGGCTGCGGACAGGCGCGCATGGCCTTGACCAGCTCGCCCGTCATGCGTGTGAAGGCGAGAAGCCCCGGCATGTCGCGCTCGACGAGGGGACCGATGATCTCGTGCACGTCGCCGCCGGAGGAGAAGTTGCCGCCCGCGCCGGTGACGACGAAGGCCTTCACGCTGTCGTCCTTGGCCGCGGCGCGGAAGAGGTCGACGAGCTCGGCGTAGCTGTCGAAGGTCAGGGGGTTCTTCCTCTCCGGCCGGTTGAGCGTGATCGTCGCCACCCTGTCCACGACCGACAGGAGGAAATGCTTCGGCCGGTAGCCGCCGAGCGGCAGGGTCACGGCATTGGCGGCAACGGTCATTCACGCGCTCCGGTCAGACGGTGTCGCCCTTCGCCCGCCGCACCGAGGCCTTCGCCCGGCCGAGCAGGGTCATGAGGCGCTCGATCTCGCCCTCATCGAGATCGGCGAAGAAGCTGGCAATCCACTCCTGGTGCTCGGCAGCCATGCGGGCGAAGTCGCGGCGGCCGAGCGCGGTCAGGCGGATCACCTGCGAGCGGCGGTCCTTCGGGGACTGATGACGTTCGAGATGGCCGGAGGCGACCAGCGTCTCGACGAGGCCGGTGACATTGCCGTTCGATACCATCATGCGGCGCGACACCTCGGAGAGGGTCATGCCCTCCTCGGCCCGCTCGAGCTGGGCCATGAGATCGAAGCGCGGCAGCGTCACGTCGAAACGCTCGCGCAGGCGCCGGCGGATCTCGGCCTCGATCAGGTTCGAGAGCGTGAGCAGGCGCAGCCACAGGCGCAGCTCCGCCTTGTGGCCGTTCTCGGCCTCGTGGGCCATGGTCTCGGCGTCCAGGGGCAGGGCGGGAGCATCGTCCATGGTCAAGTCTCCCCGCCGTCGACGGCGATGGCCTGGCCGGTGACGGCGGCGGCGTTGTCCCCGCAGAGCCACAGGGCGGCGGCCGCCACCTCCTCCGGGCGCACGAGGCGCCCCTGCGGATTCCCGGCGACGTAGTTCGCCACCACCTCCGCCTCGCCGCGGCCGGTCCTGGCGGCGACCTTGGCGACGCTCGTGCGCACAAGATCGGTGTCGGTGAAGCCGGGGCAGAGCGCGTTGACGGTGACGCCCGTCTTCGCCGCCTCGACGGCGAGCGCGCGCGTGAAGCCGACGAGGGCGTGCTTGGCCGCGGCATAGGCCGTGCAATAGGCGTAGCCCTTGAGGCCGGCGGTGGAAGCGATGTTGACGATGCGGCCGAAGCCGCGCTCGCGCATGGCGGGCAGGACGAGGCGCGTCGTTTCCACGGCGCTCGTCAGGTTGAGCGCGAGCATGCGCGCGAAGAGCGCGGCGTCGGACCTGTCGAAGGGGGCGGTCTCGGCACCGCCGGCGTTGTTGACCAGGATGTCGACGGGGCCACCGATATCCGCAAGCGCCGCCACGCTCTCGGCGAGCATGGCGGCATCCGTCACGTCCGCCACCTCGTAGCGGACGGCGAAGCCGAGCGCGACGGCGTTGCGCAGCGTCTCTTCCGTGCGACCAAGGATGGAAACCTCGGCGCCCGCCGCCGTCAGCGCCGCGGCGATGGCCGCACCGATGCCGCGCCCGCCTCCCGTCACCAGCGCATGACGTCCGGACAGCGACATGGAATCCACGCTCCACCCGTTCGATTGCCGCTCGGAAGGTCGGCGGCAGGGCGCCGCGGCCGTTGCGGCGCGGCGCCCTGCCCGGACGTTCCCTCGATCCCTCGACCATTCGAGCTTCTGACGGCTCTTGCGGGTCGATATTTTAAGCTTAAAATATCTCATGGCGGGGAGAACGCAAGCCCCGATTTCAGGGAGGGCGCTCATGAACATCGTGATCGTCGGCGGCGGGCCGGCCGGGCTCTATTTCGCGATCCTGATGAAGCGGGCCTTTCCCGGCCATGCCATCACCGTCTACGAGCGCAACCGCCCGGACGACACCTTCGGCTTCGGCGTGGTCTTCTCCGACCAGACGCTCGACAATTTCGAGCGCTACGACCGTGACAGCTACACGGCGATCACCGACCATTTCGCCTATTGGGACGACATCGAGATCCACTTCAAGGGCACGGTGCACCGGGTCAGCGGCAACGGCTTCTGCGGCTGCTCGCGCACCACGCTCCTGCAGCTCCTGCACGAGCGGGCACGCTCCCTCGGCGTCGAGCTCGTCTTCGGGCGCGAGATCGTGGACGTCGCCGCGCTCGGGGGCGCCGATCTCATCGTCGCTGCCGACGGCATCAACAGCCGCATCCGAGACACCTTCGCGGATCATTTCCGGCCGCAGGTCGACCTGAGGCCCAACAAGTTCTCCTGGATGGGTTCGACCCGGCCCCTCGACGCCTTCAACTTCTTCTTCCGCGAGACGGAGGCGGGCATCTTCATCGCCCACTGCTACCAGTACGAGCCCGGGCGCTCGACATGGGTGCTGGAGACCGATCCCGGTACCTTCGACCGCGCCGGTCTCGGCACCATGGGCGAGGAGGAGTCGGCCCGCTTTCTCGAAGGCGTCTTCGCCGAGGAGCTGCAAGGCCACCGCCTCGTCACCAACCGCTCGATCTGGCGCAATTTCCCGATGATCCGCTGCGAGCGCTGGGTGAAGGGCAACATCGTCCTCCTCGGTGACGCCAAGGCCACTGCCCATTTCTCCATCGGCTCGGGCACCAAGCTCGCCATGGAGGACGCCATTGCCCTGTTCGAGGCCTTCCGCGCCCATCCGACGAGCGTGGCGCAAGCGCTTGCGGCCTTCGAGACCGGGCGGCGCGAGGAAGTGGAGAAGACGCAGCACGCGGCCGACGTGTCGCTCGTGTGGTTCGAGCATCTCGACCGCTTCTGGCACATGGAGCCGACGCAGTTCGCCTTCGGCCTGATGACGCGCTCGAAGGCGATCACCTACGACAATCTCGCGCTCCGTGCGCCGCAGTTCGTCGGGAAGGTCGACCGCATGGTCGCCGGCCAGGCGCGGTGCCTCGGGCTGCCCGTTGACATCGCCCGGCCGCGCCCGCCCATGTTCCAGCCCTTCAAGCTGCGCGACATGGTGATGGACAACCGGGTCGTCGTCTCGCCCATGTGCCAGTACTCGGCCGAGGACGGCGTGCCCAACGACTGGCACCTCGTGCATCTCGGCAGCCGCGCCGTGGGCGGGGCGGGGCTCATCTTCACCGAGATGACGGACGTGTCGGAGGAGGGGCTGATCACGCGCGGCTGCGCCGGGCTCTACAACGATGCCCAGGAGGCGGCGTGGAGGCGGATCGTCGACTACGTGCACGCCCATTCCCGCGCGAAGATCTGTCTGCAGCTCGGCCATGCGGGTCGCAAGGGTGGAACGAAGCTCATGTGGGAGGGCATCGACGAGCCGCTGGAGGACGGCGGATGGCCGATCCTGTCTGCGTCGCCCCTGCCCTATTTCCCCCACAGCCGGGTGCCGCGCGCCATGACGCGCGCCGACATGGACAAGGTGCGCGACGACTTCGTCGCCGCGACGCAGCGTGGCCTGCGGGCAGGCTTCGACATGGTCGAGCTGCACTGCGCCCATGGCTACCTGCTCGCGAGCTTCATCTCGCCGCTGACGAACATCCGCGACGACGCGTACGGCGGCCCGCTCGCGAACCGTCTGCGCTTCCCGCTCGAGGTGTTCCGCGCCATGCGGGCGGCCTGGCCCGACCACAAGCCGATGTCGGTGCGCATCTCGGCGACCGACTGGAAGGAGGGCGGCCTCTCGGGCGAGGAATCGGTGGCCGTCGCGCGCGCCTTCGCCGAGGCGGGTGCCGACCTCATCGATGTCTCCACCGGCCAGACGGTGCACGATTCGGCGCCCGTCTACGGGCGCATGTTCCAGACGCCCTTCTCCGACCAGATCCGCAACGAGGCGGGTCTCGCCACCATGTGCGTCGGCAATATCACGACCGCCGATCAGGTGAACACGATCATCGCCGCCGGCCGCGCCGACCTCGTGGCCCTGGCGCGGCCGCATCTCGTCGATCCCTTCTTCACCATGCGCGCCGCCGCCTGGTATGGTGTCGCCGACGTCCACTGCCCGCCGCAGTATCTCGCCGGCAAGGAGCAGATCTTCCGCAATACCGTGCGCGACCGGCAGGAACTGACGGAACTGAAGCTGAAGGCGCGGCCGAAGACGCACCAGCGCGGGCCGCAGGCGCTCCTGAAGTCCGCCGCGGAGTAGCATGTGCGAACCGTCTTGCCGGCACGCGCCGGCTGCCGTAAGAGGCAGCTGCCGCGCCGCGATGCGCCGCCGTAAGCGTTTACGTGAGTCAACGCGTCTTTGGACCCGCGCCGAAAGGCTCGAGCCGTGGGTCCGCCGTTTCGGTCGACCCGGGGCGGCCGGCGCACGGCTCGCAACGCAGACGGACGATACCGAATGTCTTACCCGGATGAGGCGGCGCGCCCGCCGCGCCGCAAGCTTCCCGCCCGCTATAACGGCATCGTGATGCCGTTCGTCCTTTCCATCTTCATGACGTTCATCGTGTCGGGCATCTCCACCGCGAAGAGTGTCGGCCTCGTCGACGGCATCGTCTCTCGGTGGATGGGCGCCTGGGCCCTCTCCTGGCTCATCGCCTTCCCGACGCTGCTTCTCGTGTTGCCCCTCGTGCGCCGCATCGTGGCGGCGATCGTCCATCCGCCGGGGCGATGAGCGGCAGCCGATGGACCGTGCCTCACAGATGCAGGTAGCGGTCCTTGACGGAGGGCGCGGCGGCGAGTTCGGCCGTCGTGCCCTGCCAGACGATCTCACCCTTCTCCAGCACGATGTGCCGGTCAGCGAGGCGCATGAGGGCGTCGACGTTCTTGTCGATGACGAGGATCGCCTCGCCCTCACGCTTCAAGGTGGCGAGGCAGGCCCAGATCTCCTCGCGCACGAGCGGCGCGAGGCCCTCCGTCGCCTCGTCGAGGAGGAGGAGCTTCGGATTGGTCATCAGGGCCCGGCCGATGGCGAGCATCTGCTGCTCGCCGCCGGAGAGCTGCGAGCCGAGATTGCCCCGGCGTTCCTTCAGCCGGGGAAAGAGATCGTAGACGCGCGCGAGCGGCCAGCGGGCGGGGCCGAAGCGGCTCGCCGCGGTGGCGACGAGGTTTTCCTCCACCGTCAGCGTCGGAAAGACCTGCCGGCCTTCCGGCACGAGGCCGAGCCCCGCCTGCGCAATACGGAACGGCGGTGCGCCGTCGAGCCTCTGCCCGCCGAAGGTGACCGTCCCGCCCCAGGGCCTGACGAGGCCCATGAGGGCGCGCACGGTCGTCGTCTTGCCCATGCCGTTGCGGCCGATCAGCGTCACCACCTCCCCGGCGCCGATGTCGAAGGTCAGGCCGAAAAGGACCTGTGCCTCGCCATAGCCGGCGGTGAGTGCATCCACGCGCAGCATCAGGCCGCCTCCTCGCCGAGATAGGCCGCACGCACGGTCGGATCGGCCCGGACCGCATCGGGCGCCCCGGAGGCGACGATGCGGCCGTAGATGAGCACGGAGATGCGGTCGGCCAGCGAGAAGACGGCGTGCATGTCGTGCTCGACGAGAAGGATGGCGTAGCGGCCCTTCAGGCTGGCGAGCAGCGCGACGAGCTTCAGGCTCTCCTCGCGCCCCGTCCCCGCCATGGGCTCGTCGAGGAGAAGGAGCTTCGGCCGCATGGCCAGCGCGATGGCGAGTTCGAGCGCCCGCTTCTCACCGTGGGACAGGAGGCCGGCCGGCACATCCGCCCGCGCCGCGAGGGCCACCGTCTCGAGCGCCTCCAGCGCCTGGGCGTTCAGGGCCGCTTCCCGCGCGGCATTGCCGAAGAAGCGGAAGCTCGAGCCCGAGCGCGCCTGCACGGCGAGCGCCACGTTTTCCAGCGCCGAGAAGCCGGGCACGACGGAGGTGATCTGGAAGGAGCGGGCGAGGCCGAGGCGTGCGCGCTCGTGCATGGGCAGGGCGGTGATGTCGCGGCCGCAGAAGCCGATGCGCCCGGCGTCGCTCGCCAGGCTTCCTGCGATCTGGTGGATGAGCGTCGTCTTGCCGGCGCCGTTCGGGCCGATGAGGGCGTGCAACTCGCCCGGCGCCACGGTGAGCGACACGTCGTCGGACACGACGAGCGCGCCGAAGCGCTTGGAGACGCCGGAGAGACCGAGGATGGGCTCAGCCATGGCGCTTCCCTCCCGCGAGAAGGCCCGTCAGCCCGCCGCGCACGAAGAGCACGACGAGCACGAGCAGGGGCCCGAAGACCACCTTCCAGTGCTCCATCAGGTGCGACAGCGTCTCCTCCAGCATGAGGAAGGCGACAGCCCCGAGGATGGCGCCGACGAGCGAGCCCATGCCGCCGAGGATGACCATGACGATGAGCTCGCCCGATCGCTGCCAGGCCATGTAGGCGGGGCTCACGAATTCCGTCTGGTTGGCGAGGAGGAAGCCGGAGAGGCCAGCGATCATGCCGGCAATCACATAGGCGACGAGGCGGATGCGCTCGACGTCGTAGCCGACGGCCGCCATGCGCACGGGGTTCTCCCGGATGGCGCGCAGCGCCCGGCCGAAGCGCGCGGCGACCACGGCGCGGCAGAGGAGATAGGAGCCGGCAAGGCAGGCGAGGACGACGTAGTAGAAGGTGAGGTCGTTCTTGAGCAGCTTCAGCCCGAGGAGGGTGGAGCGCGAGGCCATGGTCAGCCCGTCGGAGCCGCCATATTCGGAGAGCGAATTGGCGACGAAATAGGCCATCTGCCCGAAGGCCAGCGTGATCATGATAAAGGCCACGCCCTTCGTGCGGATGGAGACATAGCCGGTCACGAGGGCGAAAAGGCCGCTCGCCGCGATCGCGGCGCCCGCCCCGAGGAGGGCGTCGTCGACGCCCTCGGCCATGAGGATGCCGGCGGCATAGGCGCCGATCCCGAGGTAGGCGGCGTGGCCGAAGCTCACCATGGCGCCGTAACCCAGGATGAGGTCGAGCGAGATCGCCGCGATGGCAAAGATCATCACGCGGGCGCCGAGCGACAGGACGTAGCTCGTCGCCCCGAATGCAGCCGCGGCCGGCAGGAGCGCGAGCGCCGCGAAGACGACGAGCGGGACGGCGAGGGCGCGCGGGTCGAGCGGCCGCCGGAGGGGCGTGCGCACGGCTTGTGCGATATCGGCGCTCATGCCTTGCCTCCTGCCGGAAAGAGGCCCGCAGGCCGGAAGAACAGGACGCCCGCCATCAGGATGTAGATGAGCATCGAGGCGAGTGCCGGGCCGACGTTGGTGGCCGCCGAGGGCGAGACGAGAAGCTTCATGACGTCGGTGGCGAAGGAGCGGCCGAGCGTGTCGACGAGGCCGACGAGAAGGGCGGCGAGAAAGGCGCCGCGGATCGAGCCGATGCCGCCGATGACGATGACGACGAAGGCGAGGATGAGCAGGGTGTCGCCCATGCCCGGTTCCACCGACAGGATGGGCGCGGCCATGACGCCGGCGAAGCCCGCGAGCATGGCGCCGAAGCCGAAGACGACCATGAACAGGCGGCGGATGTCGACTCCGAGCGCCGACACCATGGGCGCGTTGGTGGCGCCGGCGCGCACCAGCATGCCGACGCGCGTGCCGTTGACGAGCCACGCGAGGAGGCCGGCGACGCCGAGCCCCGCGGCGATGATCGCGAGCCGGTAGACAGGGTAGAAGAGGCCGTCCATGAGCCGGAGCGAGCCCGACAGGACGTCCGGGATCGGCACGTTGAGGGGCGCCGCGCCCCAGATGATCTTCACCGCCTCGTTGATGAAGAGGATGACGCCGAAGGTGGCGAGGACCTGGTCGAGGTGGTCGCGGTCGTAGAGATGGCGGAAGACGAGAACCTCGAGGAGGAGGCCGAGCAGGAGCGCGGTCGGCAGGGCCAGCAGGACGGCGGCGGCGAAGCTGCCGGTGAGGCCGAAGAAGGCCACGGCAAGATAAGCGCCGAGCATGTACTGCACGCCGTGGGCGAGATTGATGAAGTCCATCACGCCGAACACGAGGGTGAGCCCCGCGGCGACGAGGAAGAGCAGGATCCCGAGCTGCAGCCCGTTGAGGATCTGGACGATGAAGAGGGTGGTCGACATGGCACGGGGTCTCGGCCGGATCAGGGCTCGTCCGCCGCGTTCACGGCGTTGCGGGCGGCCTGCGTCCGCCGTGCAGGGTCGACCGATCGTGCGCCCGCCGCAAGCGCGGCGGCACATGCCGTGCCGGCAACATGGCCATTTCGTCCCCTCCGGAGGCTTGCTGCCCCTCGTTGATGGTGCCCGCGGTGGCGGGCGGGGTATATTTTAAGTTTAAAACATCATGCTTGTGAAGCCGGGCCGTCATCCGTTTCGCGCAGGCGACCCGGCATCCGCACCGCTCATCGCTCGATCAGCGGGCGTAAGGTCTCCTGCGTCTGCCGCAGCTTCGGCAGGAAGCGCGCCTCGAGATCGGCGGCGGAGAGGCGTGCCGACTGGGCGCTGACATTGAGTGCGGCGACTGTGACGCCGGCGCCGTTGACGACCGGGACTGCGATGGAGACGAGGCCGAGCTCGAGCTCCTGATCGTTGATGCAGAAGCCCTGCTCGCGCACCCTGCCGATCTCCTCCATCAGCTCCTCGAGCCCGGTCCTGGTGCGTGCTGTCAGGCGCCGCCGGTCGCTCGCCTTCAGCCGCGCCTCGGCCTCCTCCGCCGGCAGGGCCGCGAGGAGCACGCGGCCCATGGAGGTGCAATAGGCCGGCAGGCGCGTGCCGACGCTGAGACCGACCGACATGATGCGCCGCGTGGCCGAGCGCGCGATATAGACGATGTCGGTGCCGTCGAGGATCGAGGCCGAGCAGGACTCGTGCAGCTCCTCGCTCAGCCGTTCCAGAAAGGGCTGGATGAGCTGCGGCAGGGCCGTGGAGGACAGATAGGCGTAGCCCAGACGCAGGACGCGCGGCGTCAACGTGAAGAACTTGCCATCGAAGGCGGCGTAGCCAAGCTTCTGCAACGTGATGAGGCAGCGGCGCGCGGCAGCGCGCGAGAGGCCCGTCTGCGCCGCGACCTCCGAGATCGACAGGCGCTCGTGATCGCCGTCGAAACACTCGATGACGGCGAGCCCTTTGCCGAGCCCGCCCATGAAATCGCGGTCGCCGTCCGTCTTGGTCATCGCGGGCCCTTGCGCGGGGTCGGGAAAGCCGACCCATGGAACAGAGGAGCGCAAGTCGTGCGCTATTCGCACGATCGGCGTCAAGCTCTGTTCATACCGGGGCTCGGCGTGACGGGCCGCCCGTATGTCGTTACCATGGCGGGCGCTGGCGATCGCCACCGCAACTCAGCCGGTTTCCCGCAAGGAGGGCAGCCGATGGCCCCGCCTCGTCTCGCCAAAACGCATCGCAGCCGTCCGCGCCCTCCCTTCGACTGCATCGCCCTTCTGCTGCAGGGCGGGGGCGCGCTCGGCGCCTACCAGGCGGGGGTCTACGAGGCCCTGGCGGAGGCCGATCTTCATCCCGACTGGATCGCCGGCATCTCCATCGGCGCCATCAACGCGGCGCTGATTGCGGGCAACGCGCCCCGGGAGCGGGTGGACAAGCTGCGCCGCTTCTGGGAGGGCATCACGGCGCGGCCGGTGCCGCTGCCGCCCGTGGACCTCTATCCCGGCGCGATGCGCGGCGATGCGGCCCGCAGCTTCCTCAACCAGATGAGCGCGGCCCGCGCCCTCTTCGAGGGCGTGCCCGGATTCTTCGCGCCGCGCCTGCCGGGGCCCTGGTTCGAGCCGCCCGGCTCGCCGGCGGCGACGAGCTTCTACGACACCCGCTCCCTGCGCAGCACGCTGGAGGCGCTCGTCGACTTCGACCGCATCAACCGCGACGAGACGCGGCTCTCCGTCGGGGCGGTCAATGTGCGCAGCGGCAACTTCACCTATTTCGACACCGAGACGCACGAGATCGCGCCCGAGCACATCATGGCGAGCGGGGCCCTGCCGCCCGGCTTCCCGGCCGTCGAGATCGACGGCGAGCACTATTGGGACGGAGGCCTGCTCTCCAACACACCGCTGCAATGGGTGGTGCAAGCGAGCGGCACCCGGCAGGACACGCTCGCCTTTCAGGTCGACCTGTGGAGCGCGGTCGGTGACTTTCCGCGGGACCTGGGCGAGGTGGCGGTGCGGCAGAAGGAGATCCAGTTCTCGAGCCGCACGCGGGCGAACACGGACCAGTTCAAGCGGCTGCAAAGGCTGCGCGCGGCGCTCGCCGAGCTCCTCGGGAAGCTGCCGCCCGACCTCGCGGCGAGCGAGGAGGCCGAAATCCTGCGTCCGGCGGCCGACCGCAAGGTCTACAACGTCGTCCATCTCATCTACCGCTCGAAGAACTACGAGGGCCACTCGAAGGACTACGAGTTCTCGCGGCGCAGCATGGAGGAGCACTGGCGCGCCGGCTACCACGACGCCGTGCGCACCCTGCGCCATCCCGAGATCCTCGACCGGCCGCGCACGCTCGACGGCGTCGCCACCTTCGACCTCACCCGGGACGCCAGGGACTGAGGAGAGGCGGGCCGTCCGAAAGGCCCGCTCGCTCTTCCCGTGCCCCGCATCTCGCACCACGCCATCGCCATGAGGAGATCGCCCGCCATGAGGCAAGAGGACGTGCGCAAGAGAGCCTTCGCCATGCCGCTCACGAGCCCCGCCTATCCGCCGGGGCCGTATCGCTTCGTCGACCGGGAATATCTCATCATCACCTACCGCACCGACCCGCAGAAGCTGAAGGCAGTGGTGCCCGAGCCGCTCGAAGTGGCGGAGCCGCTCGTCAAGTACGAGTTCATCCGCATGCCCGATTCCACCGGCTTCGGCGACTATACCGAGAGCGGGCAGGTGATCCCGGTGACCTTCAACGGGCGCGCCGGCGGCTACACTCACTGCATGTTCCTCAACGACCATCCGCCCATCGCCGGCGGGCGCGAACTGTGGGGCTTTCCCAAGAAGCTCGCCGCCCCGAGCCTCAGGGCGGAGATCGACACGCTCGTCGGCACGCTCGACTACGGCCCTGTGCGCGTCGCCACGGGGACCATGGGCTACAAGCACCTGACCGCCGACGCCGAGGCCGTGAAGGCCTCGCTCGCCGCGCCGAACTTCCTGCTGAAGATCATCCCGCACGTCGACGGCAGCCCGCGCATCTGCGAGATCGTGGAATATTACCTCGAGGACATCGTGCTCAAGGGCGCCTGGACCGGGCCGGCCTCCCTGTCGCTGAGCCCCCACGCGCTCGCGCCCGTGGCGGACCTGCCCGTCCTCGACGTGGTCTCGGCGCTCCACATCAGGGCGGACCTGACGCTCGGCCTCGGCAGGGTGGTGCACGACTATCTCGCCTGAGGCGGGCGCTGCCGACGCCAGGAGCGCGTGGTGCTATGATTGCGCCGGGTGCCGCGCCGCCGCTGGAGGGAGCCGCCCATGGAACGGTCCGCGTCGGGCTATGTCTATGCCGGTACGCTTGCCGACCTCGAGGCGAAGGGCCGGCTCGTCGTGCGCGGCCCGCATCCGCCGATCCTCGTCATGCGGGACAAGGGCGCTGTCTTCGCCCTCGACAACCGCTGCCCGCACATGGGCTTTCCGCTCGACCGCGGCAGCGTTGAAGACGGCATCCTCACCTGCCACTGGCACCATGCGCGCTTCGACCTCGCCAGCGGCTGCACCTTCGATCCGTGGGCGGACGACGTGCCGATCTGCCCGGTGGAACTGCGCGACGGCGAGATCTGGGTGAAGCCTGTCTTCGGCCATGCGGACCCGGCGGGGCACTGGCGCCGCCGCCTCGACGACGGGCTCGCCCACAACCTCGGTCTCGTCATCGCCAAGGCCGTCATCGGGGCGCTCGCCGCCGGCATTGCGTCGCGCGACGTCGTGCGGCAGGCGGCGCTCTTCGGCGCCAGGAACCGCGACGGCTGGGGCATCGGCCTGACGATCCTCACCGCCCTCGGCAACCTCCTGCCCGTGCTGTCCGATGGGGAGGTGGCGCTCGCCCTGTTCCACGGGGCGCGCCGGGTCGCCGCCGATTGCGACGGGGAGGCGCCGCGGCGGGAGCGGGCGCCGCTCGCGAGCCGGCCCGAGCCCGCGGTCCTCAGGGGCTGGCTGCGCCGCTGGTCGACGGTTCGGCATCGCGAGGCGGCGGAGCGCACCGTGCTCACAGCGATCGCGGCGGGGGCGCCGGCGGCGGCGCTCGCCGAGCTTCTCTTCACGGCCGAGACCGACCGCGTCTTCGCCGACGGCGGGCATTCGCTCGACTTCGTCAACAAGGCCTTCGAATGCCTCGACCTGATCGGCTGGGAGCATGCCGCCGCGGTGCTTCCCACCGTGGTCGGCCAGATGGTGGCGGCGCGCGGCGCGGAGGAGGAGACGGCCTGGCGCCAGCCGGTCGATCTCGTGGCGCTGTGCCGTTCGGCGGCGGCCGAACTGCCGGGCCTGTTGGCGGCCGGCGCCGGGCGGGGCGCGTGGTCCGGCCACGCGGCGCTTGCCCATGCCATGCTCGGCGACGATGCGGCCGCGATCATGGAGGCGATCGGGGCGGCGGCGCGGGCAGGGGCCTCGCCCGAGGATCTCGGCCGTGCGCTCGCCTATGCCGCGGCGCTCAGGGTCGCCCGTTTCGGCACGGCGAACGAGCATGCCGATTGGGAGACGACCCATCACGTCTTCACCTACGCCAATGCCGTCCATCGGGCGCTCGCGCGCATCGCCACCGGCGGCACGCCGCGGGCCTGCGACGCGGCTGTCCGGGGCGTTCTGCACGGGGCGATGGCGCTCTATCTCGCGCGTTATCTCAACGTGCCGCCGGCGCGCCTGCCGGGCGAGGACGGCGACGGGCTCGACGACCTGCCGCGCGAGGCGGGGGAGATCCGCACGGCCCTCCTCGATGCCTTCGACCGGCAGCGGCAGGTCGATGCGGCGGGGCGCCTCGTCGCGCGCCATCTGACGCTCGGCTACCCGTCCGAGGCGCTGATCGGCACGCTCGCGCAAGCGCTCCTGCGCGAGGATGGGGGCTTCCACGCCTATCAGATGCTGGAAGCGGGTGTGCGCCAGTTCGGCGAATGGGGCGGCGGCCCCGAGGGCCGGCACATCCTGATCGCCGTCGCGCGCTATCTCGCCGCCCATGCGCCCACCGAGCGTGCCGCACTGCAGACGGCCGACATCGCCCGCCGGCTCATGCGCGGCGGCCAGGTCCACGAGGAGGCGGAGACGTGAGCCGCTCGCGGTTGCGCCCCATGGCCCGGGTTGCCGCATCCCCGGCCGCCGCGCCGTCACGCCGGCCGGGTGTGGTGGGTGCGAGCGCCTATGTCGGGGGGCGCCGCGTGGCCGACGTCGCCATCGAGGACGCAGGCGACTGGGTGCGCCGGCCGGGGCATGTCGTCTGGATCGGCCTGCACGAGCCGGACGCGGAGCTCCTGCGGCAGGTGCAGGTGCAGTTCGGCCTGCACGACCTCGCCATCGAGGATGCGGAGAAGGCTCATCAGCGCCCGAAGCTCGAGCAGTACGGCGACGCCCTTTTCGTCGTCGCGCGCACGGCGCAGATGGTCGAGGGGCGCATCGCCTTCGGCGAGACGCATCTCTTCGTGGGCCGGGGCTACGTGGTTTCGGTGCGCCACGGCGCCTCGGTGACCTATGCGACCGTGCGTGAGCGCTGCGAGGCCTGCCCGGCAATGCTGGCGCATGGGGAGGACTACATCCTCTACGCCATCCTCGATTTCATCGTCGACAACTACATGCCGGTCATCGAGGCGGTGCGGGCCGAGGCGGAGGCGATCGAGGACGGCGTGCTCGCGACGACCCTGAAGCAGAGCGACGTCGAGCGGCTCTACCAGCTTCGCCGCGATCTCCTGCGCCTGCGCAGCGCCGTCGGACCGCTCGTCGAAGTGTGCAGCCGCCTCGAACATGCGGATCTGCCGGCCATCGACGGGGAATTGCACCCGCTCTTTCGCGACGTGACGGACCACGTGCGCCGCGTGCAGGAGGAGATCGACGCCTTGCGCGAGATGCTCGCCTTCGCCTTCGAGGCGAGCCTCATGACGAGCCAGGCGCAACAGACGGAGATCGCGCGCAAGCTCGCCTCCTGGGCGGCGATTCTCGCCGTGCCGACGGCGGTCGCGGGCATCTACGGCATGAACTTCGAGGTCATGCCCGAGTTGCACTGGGCCTACGGCTATTTCATCGTTCTCGCCGTGCTCGCGGCCGCCTGCGGAATCCTCTACTGGCGCTTCCGCCGTGCCGGTTGGCTGTGACGCCCCCTGACGGCCGGCGGCGACGCGCATCATCATAGTAACGGCGCGTCTGTCATATGCACAATTCTGAGTGCGGGTTACTATGATACCTTCTCACGCGAGAAGATTGTTGGCTTCCTCTGGTCGTATACGGTCATACCGCTGCCGCAATGACGGTGCCCGATAGGATCACTGCTGGGCAGGGGAGAATGCTACCGCTCGGAGGAGGGCAAATGACACGCTTGCGCCATTGGCTGTTCGTTGCGACCTGCACAGGGCTTGTCGCGGCCGTTCCGAGCCTGCCGACTACGTTTGGCCTCGACACCTCCGGCACGGCCTTCGCCAAGGATGGCGGCAACGGTGGGGGCAATGGCGGCGGGAACGGTGGCGGCAACGGCGGCGGACATGGCAATGGCCACGGCGGCGGCCACGGCGGCCGCTCCGACAGTGCAGCGGCGGTGCGCGATGGCACCGACATTCGCAGTGGCCACCGCGGCCGCGGGCATCAGGCCGGGGGCACGGGCCCGGGGCGCGCGAGCGCGGCCCGATCGATCGACGCCATTCCGAACGGTGTCGCGGAGACGCTGGCCCGCTGGTCCGGCAATCTGCCCTCGGCGCGCGCGGCGACGCCCCGCTCCGAACGCGGGCTTGCGACCCGGGCGCACGGCGCCCCGGCCACCAGGACCGCAGCCGTCGGTCCGGAGCAGCGGGACGCGCGCCTTGCCCGCGAACGCACGCTGCGGGAGGCGGTCGCCGTCGTCGATCCCGTCAAGGCGCGGGACCTCGGGCCGCTGAATGCCGCCCACGCCTCGGCCCGGGCGCGCGAGCGGGCGGCGCCGAACTCGGCGGTGGGCAAGATCGCGACCTACGATCGGGCCCGCGTGAATGCGCTCGCCCTCACCGATCCGCTGCAGCGGGAGGCGGCCCTGCGCGATGCCGAGGCGAAGCTCGCCGCAAGCTTCGACAGAGCCCTGACGCCGGAGCAGATCGATCGCGTCAACGCGCTTCTCGACGCGCGGCGCTGATCGCACGATCCGGTCGTCCTTCCGGCGGGCCGCTTGTGCGCGGCCCCGCCGTTCCGCGCAGTGGGCGATACGTCGTCTTCCGGCGCGTCCTTCCGACGTCCCCTTGGTGCGTCCTCCTGGTACGTTCTCCCGGTACGTGCTCTTGGCGGCCGCGACCACAGGCGGTAGGGAATTGCGCCGGGACAAAGACCGCCGCCGCAGCGGCGGCGACAAGGACGCATGGTCGGCTTCCTCTCAGCATTGACGGCGTTTCTCGTCGCCCATCTGGTGCCGGCGATGCCCGCCGTGCGCGGCCGGCTCGTCGCCGCCCTGGGGCGGGGCGGCTATCTCGCCGCCTATTCCCTCCTCTCCCTCGGCCTTCTTGCCTGGGTGATCGTGGCTGCCCGGCGCGCCGAGACGGTCATGCTGTGGGATCCGGCCCCGTGGCAATGGGTGGTGCCCTTCGCCGCCATGCCCCTTGCGGCCTTCCTCCTCGTTGCGGGCCTTGCCGAGCCGAACCCGCTGTCCGTCAGCCTGCGCAGCGGCAGCGAGCCCGGGCCGGTCACGGCGATCACGCGCCATCCGGTGCTCTGGGGCTTCCTGATCTGGGCCTGCGCCCACATCCCGCCGAACGGAAGGCTCGTGCCCGTCATTCTCTTCGGCACCATGGCACTCCTGTCCTGCGTGGGCTTCCTGCTCGTCGACCGCAGGGCGCGGGCGCGGCTCGGCGCCGAGCGATGGGCGGCATTGAGCCGCCGCACGTCGGTCGTGCCCTTCGCCGCGCTGCTGGCGGGCCGTGCGCGCCGCCCGGCGCTCGCGCCCCTCGCCCGGGCGGCGGCTGTGGCGCTCGTGCTCGTCGTCTGGTTCGTGGCGCAGGGCCACGCCCTGCTCATCGGGCCCGACCCGCTCGCGGGTCTTCCCGCCTTCCGCTAGAGCATTTTCCGCCGAGGAGGTCGCCGGTTCGGCGAAGAAAATGCTCTGTTCTCAAACAGATAGACGCACTTCCCGATTCAATTGAATCGGGAAGTGCTCCAGCTGCCTACTGCGTCAGATAGAGGACGGCCGCGATCGCGGCAGAGAGGAGCACCGCCGTGACTGCGCCGGTCGTGCGCAGGGCGCCGATGCGGCGCAGCGCCACGGCGAAGCCGATGATGAGCGGCGTGGCGACGATGAGGCCCATCTGGGCGTCGGTCATGGCTCCATCTCCCGCGGGATGTCGGTCGGGGGGCCGGCTCGCGGCGCAAGCAGCCTACATCGGCGAGCCGGTCGCGAGATTGCGCCGCCTCAAACAGGAACGCAGGCGGGACGCGCCGCCCTTGTGCTGGCGCAACGAAACGCCGGGCCGTCCGGCCTATCTGTCAGGGGCCCCGTCGGGACGGGGTGACGGGAGGGCGGCGAAGAATGGCCGACGTCGGCGACACCGCGTCGCGGGAGGAGGGCTGGGGCGTGCTCGACGGCCTGCCCGGCCATCCCATGATGTGGGTGCTGATCGGCAGCGAACTCGCCGCCTTCGGCCTCATGCTCGCCGCCCTTTCGGTCGCGCGGGCGGTGCAGCCTGCCGTGTTCGCGGCGGGCGCGGCCCAGCTCGATGCCCGGCTCGCCGGCTTCAACACGCTCGCCCTCGTGACGAGCGGCTGGTTCGCCGCGCGCGGCAGCATCGCGGCGCGGGCCGGCCGGCGCCGGGGCGCCCGGCTCTGGCTCGCCGGGGCCATCGCGCTCGGGGCTTTGTTCCTCGCGCTCAAGGGCGTGGAATATGCCGCCGAGACCGCGGCGGGGAATGGGCTCGAGACGAGCACCTTCTTCACCCTCTACTATCTCCTCACGGGCTTTCACGCGCTGCACGTGCTCCTCGGCATGGTCATCCTCGCCGTGACGGCTTGGCGTGCCGAGGCCGCGGCGGTGGAGACGGGAACGGCCTTCTGGCACATGGTCGATCTCGTCTGGCTCGTCGTCTATCCGCTCATCTATCTCCTGCGGTGAGTGGATGGACCGCCTGCGCGCCCGCGTCGATCTCGCCTGGGCGGCAATCGCCGCCCTCACCCTGTGCAGCATCGCTGTCGCCGCCGTGCTGCCGGCCGGGCCTGCGACGAACGGTCTCCTCCTCCTGGCGGCGGCTGCCAAGGGGCGATGGCTCGCCCTCGACTTCCTGGGGCTCAGAGACGTGGCCGGGCCGTGGCGCGGCCTCCTGGGAGCGTGGATCGTCGCGGTCGTCGCCGTCGCCTGGCTCGCCTCGCTCGCGGCCGCGCTGCGGCCCGTGTGAGCCTTCGCCGCGAAGCTTGCGCACGCACAAAGACCCCACCGGCCGCGCCGTTAGCTTGGTGGCGAACCGTGGGTCACCACGCCTGATCGCCTTCGGCCAGCTCGAAAGGAAAAATAGCGATGGCTGAGCGCCTCACCAAGTCGGCGGCGAGAAACGTCTTCTACGGCGGATCGGCATTCTTCTTCGCCATCTTCCTGGGTCTGACGGCCCACAGCCACTTCTACATGGTCAATACATCGACGGACAAGCAGACGCTGACGGACGGCGTCGCGCGCGGCAAGCACGTCTGGGAGAAGAACTCCTGCATCAACTGCCACACGCTGCTCGGCGAGGGGGCCTATTTCGCGCCCGAGGTCGGCAACGTGTGGCAGCGCTGGGGCGGCCAGGAGGATCCGGCCGCAGCCCGCGAGATCCTGAAGGCGTGGATGCGCTCGCAGCCCTCCGGCACGCCGGGCCGGCGGCAGATGCCGCAGTTCAACCTGACGGAGCAGGAGCTCGACGACCTCGCCGACTTCCTCGAGTGGACGAGCCGCATCAAGACGCAGAACTGGCCGCCCAGCAAGTCCGGCTGAGTCCGCGCCGGCCCCTTCCCGAGATCGATCGAGACGAGACGCCGTCATGCAATACGAAACCCAGAAGGTTGCGCTGCCGTATTTCTACGGGGCGCTCGCCCTGTTCGTGGCCCAGGTGCTGTTCGGCGTGGTGGCAGGCACCATCTACGTGCTGCCGAACACGCTGTCCGAGCTCCTGCCGTTCAACATCGTGCGCATGATCCACACGAACGCGCTGATCGTGTGGCTGCTCATGGGCTTCATGGGCTCGACCTACTACCTCGTGCCCGAGGAAGCGGAGACAAAGCTCTACAGCCCCTTCATCGCCAGGCTGCAGTTCTGGTTGTTCTTCGTCGCCGCGGCCGTCGCGGTCGTCGGCTACCTCTTCCACTATCACGAGGGGCGCGAGTTCCTGGAGCAGCCCTTCGCCATCAAGGTCGCGATCGTCGTCGTGGCGCTGATGTTCCTGTTCAACATCACCATGACGGTGCTGAAGGGCCGCAAGACGACGGTCACCAACATCCTGCTCTTCGGGCTGTGGGGCGTGGCGATCTTCTTCCTCTTCGCCTTCTACAACCCGATCAACCTCGCCCTCGACAAGATGTACTGGTGGTACGTCGTGCATCTGTGGGTGGAAGGCGTGTGGGAGCTCGTCATGGCCTCCGTGCTCGCCTTCCTGATGATCAAGCTCAACGGCATCGACCGCGAGGTGGTCGAGAAGTGGCTCTACGTCATCATCGGCCTGGCGCTGTTCTCCGGCATCCTCGGCACGGGCCACCACTACTACTGGATCGGCGCGCCCGGATACTGGCAGTGGATCGGCTCGCTGTTCTCGACGCTCGAGGTGGCCCCCTTCTTCGCCATGATCCTGTTCACGGTGCAGATGACCTGGAAGGCGGGCCGCCATCACCCGAACCGCGCCGCGCTCCTGTGGTCGGTCGGCTGTTCGGTGATGGCCTTCCTCGGGGCGGGCGTGTGGGGCTTCCTGCACACGCTCTCCTCGGTGAACTACTACACCCACGGCACGCAGGTCACCGCCGCGCACGGGCATCTCGCCTTCTTCGGCGCCTATGTGATGCTCAACCTCGCCATGATCGCCTATGCCATGCCGCAGATGCGCGGCCGCGCGCCCTACAACCAGTGGCTCAGCATCGCGAGCTTCTGGATCATGTGCACGGCGATGACGGTGATGACCTTCGCGCTCACCTTCGCCGGCGTCGTCCAGGTGCACCTGCAGCGCGTGCTCGGGCAGGGCTACATGGAGGTGCAGGACCAGCTCGCCCTCTTCTACTGGATCCGCCTCGGCTCCGGCGTCGTCGTGCTCGTCTCCGCGCTCATGTTCATCTGGGCCGTGCTGGTGCCCGGCCGCGAGCGGCGGCCGACCATGACGGGTGCCCTGCAGCCCGCGGAATGATGCCGGGATCGCGATGCTCCCGATCGCCTCGCGCCGGGAGCATTGCGATCGGTCCTGACGGGCTGGTGCGGGACGAGATGCGAGAGCGGTTTCCGCTTGTCCTCCCGCTCCAGCGACCGCGGGCCTTCCCGCAGCACGTCCCTCCCCGACGGAGACCAGCCTCATGACGACCGCCCGGCCCGTGCTCGCCACGCCCCTGCGCGACGTGCCCTTCTACACGCCCGCCCGCAACGAATGCGCGCTCTTCGAGCTCGCCTGGCGGCGCAAGCTGCCGCTCCTCCTCAAGGGGCCGACGGGCTGCGGCAAGACCCGCTTCGTCGCCCACATGGCGGCGCGTCTCGGCCTGCCGCTCCACACTGTCTCCTGCCACGACGACCTTACCGCCGCCGACCTCACCGGCCGCTACCTCCTCAAGGGCGGCGACACGGTGTGGACCGACGGGCCGCTGACGCGCGCCGTGCGCGAGGGGGGCATCTGCTACCTCGACGAGGTCGTGGAGGCGCGCAAGGACGTGGCCGTGGTGCTGCATCCCCTCACCGACGATCGCCGCGTCCTGCCGCTTGAGCGCACGGGCGAACTCCTGGAGGCGCCGGACGGCTTCATGCTCGTCGTCTCCTACAATCCCGGCTACCAGAGCCTCCTCAAGACCCTGAAGCCGAGCACGCGGCAGCGCTTCGTGGCCCTCGAGTTCGGCTTCCTGCCGCCCGAGCAGGAGATCGCCGTGGTGGCGGCGGAGAGCGGCCTCCCCGCGGGGCGCGTAGCTCCGCTCGTCACGCTCGCCGGCCGGCTGCGCGCCCTCAAGGGGCAGGACCTCGAGGAGGGCGTGTCGACGCGCCTCGTCGTCTATTGCGCGAGCCTCATCGCCGCCGGCATGCCGGTGCGCGAGGCGGTGCTCTCAACCATGATCGAACCGCTCACCGACGAGCCGGAGGTGAAGGCTGCGCTCGTCGAAGTGGCCGGGGCGGTCGTCGTCTGACCGGCGGGGCGCCGATGCTCGATTTCCTCGAACTCGAAGAGACGGTCGGCCGTGCCTGGCACCGGCTCGTGGGCGGTGCCGCCACCTATCCGCGATACCCTGACCATGCCGCGACGCTCGCCGAGATGCGTGGGCCGCTCGCCGTGATGTTCCGCGCCTTCGGGGGCGAGGCCGCCGTGCAGCTCGCCGGTGCCGGTGCGCGCCGCTTCGGGCATCGGCTCGGCTGGCGCCAGCGCATCGGCGTTGGGGATGAGCGGCTCGTGCAGGCGGGCCGCGATGCCCAGACCCTGTTCCTGCCGGAGGAAATCGCGCTCTTCCCGGAGGAGGGGCTCAATCGTGCGCTCTACCACTGGCTCGCCGCCTGGTTCGCGACGGTTCCCGTCGCCCCGGTGGCGGAGGCCGATCCGCTGCGGCGGGACATCCTGACCCTGCGCCGCGCGCGCGAAACGGCAACGGCGGTCCTCGCGGCCTTTCCCGGGCTTGCCGACACTTACGTTCTCCTCTGCTCTGCGACCGCTGCGGCGCGGCCGTTCAGGCCGATGCCGGCCCTCGAACGGCAGGTGGAGCGCATCGTGCTCGCGCTCCTCGGCGCCGGCGACCCGCCGGAGGGGGCGCTCTGGGCGGCGGTCGCGGAGGGCGGGACGCTGCCGGGCAGGGCGCCCGTGGGCTATCAGCCGATCCTGCCCTGCCCGCTGTGGGGCGACGCCTGGACGCGCGCGGCGAGCCCCTCGCTGCCCGAGGCGGACGAGCCCGCCGGCACCTCCGCAACGTCTGCCGCGGAGACGCGCCGGCGCTTCGCCGTGCGCGAGCGCAACGCGGACCGGCGCGACGGGCGCGCCCCCTTCGCGCTCAACCGGTTCGAGAAGATCCTCGCCATGGCCGAGATGGTGAACGTCGATCGGCCGTCGGACGAGGGCGAGGACGAGGATGCGCAGAAGGCCGCCGACGAGCTCGAGGAGCTCGCCGTGGGCCGCCGCGCGGGCCGGCCTGCGAGCCGCCTGAGGTTCGACCTCGACCTGCCGCCGGAGGCGGTGGACGCGAGCCGCCTGACGGCGGAGCTCACCTATCCGGAGTGGGACTACAACCGGCGCGCCTATCTGTCCGACCACTGTCGCGTGCTCGTCGCCCCGGCGGCGGAGGTGGGCGCGTCACAGGGGCCCGACTGGGCCCCCGACGCGGCGGCGCGGCGGCGCATCGCGCGGGTGCGGCGGCAGTTCGAGGCGCTGCGACCCCGGCACGAGGTGCTGCGCGCGCAGGTCGACGGGGCCGAACTCGACCTCGACGCCCTCGTGCGCGCCCGCTGCGACGTCGCTGCCGGCAACGGCGGCACGGACCGGGTGCATCAGGCCACGCGGGCGCAGGGGCACGACCTCGCCGTCACGCTGCTCGTCGACGTGTCCCTGTCGACGGACGCCTGGATCGACGACCGCCGCGTCCTTGACGTGGAGAAGGAGGCGCTGCTGACGCTCGCCCACGGGCTCGCCGCCTGCGGCGACGACCACAGCATCCTCACCTTCACCTCGCGCCGGCGCTCCTGGGTCAGGGTGGAGACGGTGAAGGACTTCGGCGAGGCCATGGGCGGCGCGATCGAGCGGCGCATCGGGGCCCTGAAGCCGGGCTACTACACGCGCATCGGCGCAGCCGTCCGCCATGCCACCCGGGAACTCGCGCGGCGGCCGAACCGCCGCAAGCTCCTCCTCCTCCTCACCGACGGCAAGCCCAACGACGTCGACCATTACGAGGGCCGCTTCGGCATCGAGGACAGCCGAATGGCCGTGCAGGAGGCGCGGCGGATGGGCCTTGCGGTGTTTGGCGTGACGGTGGACGCGGGCGCGCAGTCCTACTTCCCGACCCTCTTCGGTCGCGGCGGCTATGCGATCGTCGGCGCCATCGGCCGCCTGCCGGCCGCCCTTCCGGCAATCTACCGGCAGCTCGTGCGGTAGGGTGCCGGAAGGCGGGCCGTATCCGCCAAGGGAGCGCCCTGCGGTCGTCCGTGGCTGTGGCGTTTCAGGCGTTGCGGCCGAGGATCCGGCGCAGGCGGGTGGCGAGGCCGGCCAAGAAGCCGCCCTCCTCGCGCACGAGGCGGAAGCCGAGATTGGCGGGCGGCACGCCGACGGAGCAGCCGCCGGCGCGCACGTCGCGGATGAAGTCGGTGACGTAGCTGCGATGCTCGCCGGCCACGACGCGGACGCCGCAGTTGACGGTGCGCGGTCCAGCGGCCTCGCCGGTCGCATCGAGGCCCTGGCGCAGGAAGCAGGTGTTGGTCCACTCCCATACGTTGCCGGTGAGATCGATGATGCCGCGCTCGTTCGCCCCGAAGGCGCCGTGCGGCCGGACGCGCCGGTCGAAGCCCTGCTGCTCCCATTCCTGGTCGTAGCGGGCGAGCCAGCGCTCGCTCACGGCGCCGGCGCCGTCGTCGCGGGCGATGGCGTCGTCCTTGAAGTGGGAGCCGGCCGCATAGGCCCATTCGGCGTCGGTCGGCAGCCGCCAGCGCTCACCGGTGCGGGCCGAGAACCACGCGGCGTAGGCGGTGGCGTCCTGCCAGCTCACGCCCACGACGGGCAGGTCGGCCCGGCCCGGCTCGCCGTCTGCGCGCGGCGCGCAGGCTCCGGCGGCGACGCAGCGGTCGTAGTCGGCGGCGCTGACCTCGGTCTTCATGATCGATAGGCCCGCTTCGATGCGCACCGTGCGAAGGGGCGCGTTGACCGGCCGCCCCTCACGGTTGAAGTCGCCCGCGACGCGATACTGGAACGTGCCCGGCGGCAGGGAGACGAGCAGGTCGGGGGCGGGCGGGATGTCTGGCGGGCGGGCGGCTGCGATTGCCGTGAAGAGCATCGCGGCCGCTCCTGCGGCCGCGACTGTGACTGTGACGGCATAGGAAGGCATGATCCGCTCCCCGGAGAGAGAGGGCCCGCCGGGAAGCGGGCCCCGTGCGGTCAGTGCTTGCCGGTCGGCTTCAGGGGGCTCACCGCGCCGGTCTTCGTCGGGCCGATCGGCCCCGGCGGGCTCACCTGCTTCATCAGGTCGTCGTTCCAGGTGCCGTCCACCTTGAAGTGGGCGGTGGCGCCGAGCTCGAAGGCCTCGATGAGGTTGTGGTTGACGTAGGCGTAGATGCCGGGCTGCTTGAAGGTGTACAGGGCAGCCCCCGCCGATCCGCCGCGGATGAACCAGGTCTCGAGGTCGCGCTGCGGCGGGTTGGCGAACTTGCCGGCCTCCCACACATAGTCGCCGTGGCCGCCGATGAGATGCGGCCGCGTATCCCGGTTGGCCTGGGCATGCACGATGAGCACGCGCTCGCCGACCTTCGCCGTCATGGCGTTCTTGCCCGTCAGCGCGCCCTCGCGGCCGTTGAAGACGACGTGCGTGGGGGTGAGCTTGCGCATCACCTCGACGGTGTCGGCATAGGAATCGCCCGGGCTGTCATAGGTCTTGAACTTGCCCTTGGCATCGCGCGGCACGTAGAAGTCGTTCTCCCCGATGTAATAGGCCCTGTCGTACTTCAGCGGCTGGCCCTTCTCGTCCTTCAGGCCGTCGCGCGGCAGGACCATCACGGCGCCGCTCATGCCCGACACCACATGCCAGGGGACCATCGGCCCGCCCGGGGCGCAGTGATAGACGAAAACGCCGGTGCGGTCCGCCTTCCAGCGCAGCACCACCTGCTCGCCCGGGTTGATCAGCGTCAGCTCGCCGCCGCCGAGGGCACCGGTGGCCGAGTGGAAGTCGATGTTGTGGGCCATGCTGTTGGTGGCGGGGTTGACGAGGGTGAGCTCCACGTAGTCCCCCTCGTGGACCACCATCATCGGGCCCGGCACCGAGCCGTTGAAGGTCATGGCCTGGACCTTGGTGCCGTGGCTGTCGATGACGAGTTCCTTCTCCTCGATCACCATCCGGAATTCGACGACCTTCGGGCCGGCCTTCGTGGCCTGCTCGTGGGGGTGGATGAAGGGCGGCGCGACCAGCTCGACCTGCTCGCGCGGGAGCCTCGAGACGTCCAGCGCCTGCGCCGGGGCAGCGGCCGGGCTGGTGGCCTGGGCGGCTGCTGCCGGAGCGGCGGCCGCGACGGCTGTCAGCCCGACGACCTTCATGAGGGAGCGCCGGTTGAACATTCTAACCTCCGTGACATCGATCTCTCTGCTCGATGGATGCGAGCCTGTACCTTGCGCAGGGTGCGATCTTTGCGGCGCGTCAAAATATTCGACCGTAACACGCCCAATCTTACCTCTGTGGCAGCAGATTTGATCTTGATCAAATGGTGCGGCTGACCTTCCCGTATCCCGGTCCGGCTCATCCGACTTGCGGGCCGGCGCCGGCAGCGGGGCCTCACCCCATGCGACAGGCGGAGCGGGGCCGGTCACGCATCCCGGCGCTGCCGAAGGGGAATCTGCGGGGCGCGTGCAAGGGGCAAAGGGCAGCGCAGCAGTTTTGAATTGTTGCATTTATTCAGCAAAAACAATGACTTGTCTGTCGTTCGGGTGAGTGCTAACGGTCGTCCGCGGATCAGGGCAACCGGTTCGAGAGGGCGTGATGGACATGATCTGCGAACGCGACGTGATCGCGGCCGTCGGCGAGGCGGACGAGCTGATCATCCGGGAGGCGGTGCGCACCAAGGCCAGCCGTCGGGAACTGCGGTTGGCGCTCGCCTTCACAAGGGGGGCGGCGCACGCGGGCGCCGAGGCCTACGGCCGGCTTCCGGGTCGCATGAAGCGCCTCGTCGATCTCCTGACCGTCGCGTCGGCGGGGTTCGCGCCCCCCGGCAACGCCGCGGGCCGAACCAATCCGCCGGAGGCCGGACACCATGCCGCTTGAACCGACCGGGGACGAGCGTACCGACGCAGCGCGCGCCGAACTGCGGCAGGCGATCATGGCGGCCTTCTGCAGCGCGCTGCACGGAAGCCAATTGCCTCCCATGACGGTGATGAGCCTCGCCGCCGAGGCGGTCGGGTCGATCTACAGGGAGGTGGCAGACGCGCATCGGTCCGACCACGCCTGTCCCTGCGGCTGGCGGCCGAGCCCCGAAGCGGATGTGGAGCTGCTGCAGGCGGCGCTGGCGATGACGGCGCAGTCGCCGCCCGCCTTCGACCTCCGCCTCGCCCATGCTGCAGGCCGTGCGTGAGCGCCCGGGCCGCCGGAGCGTCCGCACGGCGGCTGTCCGCACGCGGGAGCTGGACGCGAATGCAGCAGGCGAAATGACCGGCGGCGTGCCGAGCGGGACAGGCATAACCTCCCGCGCCGGGACCCGGCGCCATCCGATGGTCGGCCTCGACCGCGCCACCGCCTTCGCCGTCCTCATGGGGCGCGACGGTAGCGCCGCCGACGAGGCGTTTGTCGACCTGGGCCGGCCGCTCACGGCCCGCGGGACCTGAGTCCGCAGCGGGCGGCTCGCGCCGCCCGCCCTAGGCGGAGCAGAAGGCGCGGAAGCCGGCGCCCACGAAGCGCACGAAATCGTCGCAGAGCGCTGGGTCGGCCGAGGCGAGTTCTCCGCCCGAAAGGCGCTCCACCCGCTTGTCCGCCACATACATGAGCAGGGAGCCGAGGGCATATTCGTAGCCCCACAGGATGCGGGCGCGCGGGCAGCCGGGCAGCGCCTCGGCCATGGCGTCGACGAAGGCGAGTGCCAGCGGATCGTAGAAGCGCTCGATGATGCCGGTCGCCTCCGGGCCGGGATCCCAGGCGGTGCGGGCCACGAGCAGCGAGAACGCTTCGCCGCTGTCGCTCGCCCGCAGCCGGATGACGGGCTCGGCCCAGGCGCGCACGAGCTCTTCGACGGCGTTGTGATTGGTGGGCGAGCAGTCGACGGCCCGGATGCGCTCGATCCGCTCGGCGATATAGGCCCGACGGTGCTCGAAGACCGTGTCGAAGAGCTCCTGCTTGCGGCCGAAATAATAGCCGACGAGAGCGACCGGAACGCCGGCCCGCGCGGCGATGTCCCGCACGGACACGGCCGCATAGCCGCGCTCGGCGAAGAGCGCCTCCGCACTCAGGAGGATGTCCTTGCGCCGGTCCGGCCGCTGCGGCTCGGCGGAGGCGACGACGGATCGGCGCGTCCTGCCGGTGGTGGTCCGGCGCCGCGGTCGGGGTGTCCCTGCGTTGCTCTTCCTCGTGCTCGTCATGCCGCTTCATACCGTCTGGGCGACGCCCGCGCCACGCCGCACGATGGCCTATTGTACGATCGTACAAAAAAGCATACGAATGTCCAAGACCTGCTGCGCCCGCTGTCCCGGCGGGCATCTGTCGGCTGGGGGCTGCCGTGCCGCGCTTCATCGACATGTCCATCCCGCTCGAGAACGACGTGCCCGCCGATCCGCCCTTCCAGAAGGTGCGGATCGACTACCGGACCCATGCCGAGACGGCGGGCGACCTCGTCGCCAGCTTCCCGGGGCTGAAGCCCGAGCAACTGCCGGACGGCCAGGGCTGGGCGGTGGAGACGGTGGCGATCTCGACGCACAACGGCACCCATGTCGACGCGCCCTGGCACTACCACCCCACCATGGACGGGGGCGCGCGCGCCATCACCATCGACGAGGTGCCGCTCGACTGGTGCTTCCGCCCGGGCGTGAAGCTCGACTTCCGTCACCTGCCGGACGGGCACGTGGTCACGCCCGCCGAGATCGACGCCGAGCTCGCGCGCATCGGCCATCGCCTGAGCCCGCGCGAGATCGTCGTCATCAACACCAGCGCCGGCGGCCGCTACGGGCAGCCCGACTATGTGGACAGCGGCTGCGGCATGGGCCGGGAGGCGACGCTCCATCTCGTGCGCCAGGGCATCCGCGTCGTCGGCACGGACGGCTGGAGCTGGGATGCGCCGTTCCGCCACACCGCCCGCCGTTTCGCCGAGACGGGCGATGCCTCGCTCATCTGGGAGGGGCACAAGGCCGGGCGCGAGGCGGGCTACTGCCAGATCGAGAAGCTCCACAACCTGGAAGCGCTGCCGGCGACCGGCTTCACCATCGCCTGCTTTCCCGTGAAGGTGCGGGGCGGCTCGGCAGGCTGGACGAGGGCCGTGGCCATTCTGCCGGACTAGGGACGCTGCCAGGAAACACATCGGGAGGACAGCGGCTTGAGCAAGGTCATCATCACCTGCGCCGTCACCGGCGGCATCCACACGCCGACCATGTCGGACGCCCTGCCGATCACGCCCGACGAGATTGCCGAGCAGGCGATCGCCGCCGCCGAGGCCGGCGCGGCGATCCTGCATCTTCATGCGCGCGATCCGCAGGACGGGCGCCCGACACCGGACCCGGCGGTGTTCATGCGGTTCCTGCCGCGCATCAAGCAGGGCTGCGACGCGGTGATCAACATCACCACCGGCGGCGGGCTGAAGATGACCATCGACGAGCGCCTGGCGGCCCCGCTCGCGGCGGCGCCCGAGATGTGCTCGCTCAACATGGGCTCGATGAACTTCGCGCTGCATCCGCTCGCCGAGCGCTACAGCGAATGGAAGCACGCCTGGGAGCAACCCTATCTCGCCAGCACGAAGGACTACATCTTCCGCAACACCTTCGCCGACATCGAGCGCATCTACCGGCTGCTCGGCGAGGGGCACGGCACCAAGTTCGAGCACGAGTGCTACGACGTGGGCCACCTCTACAACCTGGCGCATTGCCTCGACCAGGGCTGGTTCAAGCCACCGGTCTTCCTGCAGCTCATCTTCGGCATCCTGGGCGGCATCGGTGCCGACCCCGACAATCTCATGTTCATGAAGCGCACGGCCGACAAGCTCTTCGGCGCGGACTACCGCTGGTCGGTGCTGGCAGCCGGGCGCCACCAGATGGCCTTCGCCACGCAGGCCGCGATGATGGGCGGCAACGTCAGGGTGGGCCTCGAGGACAGCCTCTACATCGGGCGCGGCAAGCTCGCCGCCAGCAACGCCGAGCAGGTCGCCAAGATCCGGCGCATCGTCGAGGAACTCGGCCACGAGGTCGCGACCCCCGCCGAGGCCCGGGCCATGCTCGGGCTCAAGGGCGGGGACCGCGTGCGGTTCTGACGGCCGGGGCCGCCGTGGCACGCCGGCCGAACCCCCTCGACGGCTTCGTCGTCGACCCTGCCGCGATCTCCCGTGTCGGCGAGGGACTGCAGCGGCCGGAGTGCATCCTCGCCGAGCGCGACGGCTCGCTCTGGGCCGCCGACGCGCGCGGTGGGGTGGTGCACATCCGCCCCGACGGCAGTCAGCGCCTCGTGGCGCAGCGCCCGAGCGCGGTTTTCGCCGAGGCCGGCGACGACGCCACCCGCTTCGTCGCCGGCCCGCTGCCCAACGGGCTCGCCTTCGCCGGCAACGGCGACATCCTCGTCGCCAATTTCGGCACCGACCGGCTGGAGGTGATGGCGCGGGACGGCACGACACGGGTCCTCGCCGACAGGATCGACGGCGAGCCCATCGGCAAGGTCAATTTCGTCCTGCGCGACAGCCGCGACCGCATCTGGCTCACGATCTCGACGCGGACGACGAACTGGATGCGGGCGATCAGCCCGGCGGTGCGGGACGGCTACGTCGCCCTGTGCGATCGCGGGCGGCTGCGCATCGTCGCCGACGGCTTCCACTTCGCCAACGAGATCCGCCTCGATGCCGCGGAAGAATGGCTCTACGTCGCCGAGACCTGCGGTCGGCGGGTGAGCCGCCTGCGGGTGCGGGGCGACGCCAGCCTCGACGAGCGCGAGGTCTTCGGCCCGAGCGACCACGGCGCCTTCATCGACGGCATCGCCTTCGACGCCCACGGCAATCTGTGGGGCACGCACGTCATGACGGACCGCATCTTCGCCATCATGCCCGAGGGCGAGCGGCGCATCCTCCTCGACGACGACGGGGAGAGCGCCGCGGGCCGGGCGCTGATGGACGCCTTCGCGCGCGACCAGGTGACACCGGAACTCATGCTCGCCTGCGGCGGCAACATCGCGCCCTGGTTCGCCAGCATCACCTTCGGCGGGCCGGACCTGCGCACGGTCCATATCGGCAGCCTGAGGGCGAACAGCATTCCGCGCTTCCGCTCCCCGGTCGCCGGCCTGCCGATGGCGCACTGGTAATGCCCGGCCGGCGGTGCCGGCCGGCTGACGAACGACAGACAACAAGAAGCACGAGACAGGGAGGACAAGGATGAAGAAGGGCTCTCTCGGGGCGTTGGCCGCCCTCGCTGCCGGGCTTGCGATCACGCCGGCGACGGCCGAGCTGTCGGACGGCATGGTGAAGATCGGCGTGCTGACGGACATGTCCGGCGTCTATTCCGACATCACGGGCAAGGGCTCGATCCTGGCGACGCGGCTTGCGGTCGAGGACTGCCTGAAGGCCGAATGCGCCGGCATGAAGATCGAGGTCGTCTCGGCCGACCATCAGAACAAGGCCGACGTCGCCTCCGTGATCGCGCGCGGATGGATCGACCAGCAGGGCGTCGATGTCCTCGCCGACATGTCGAACGCCTCGATCCAGCTCGCCATCCCGCCGCTCGTGAAGGAGAAGAACCGCGTCGCCCTCTTTCCCGGCGGCACGGCGCGGCTGACGGGGGACGCCTGCCAGCCGGACCATATCGTGCAGTGGATGTGGGACACCTATGTGCAGGTGGCGGGCGTGGCGAACCGCCTGACGAAATCCGGCACGAAATGGTATCTGGTGACGGCCGACTACGCCCTCGGCCACCAGCTCGAGGCGGATACGAAGGCGGTCGTCACGGCGAGGCAGGGCGCCTTCCTCGGCTCGACGCGCCATTCCTTCCCGGCGGTCGACCTCTCCTCGCCGCTTATCGCGGCGCAGGGTTCGGGGGCGGATGTCATCGCGCTGGCCAATGCGGGCGGCGATACGATCAACGGCATCAAGACGGCGCGCGAGTTCGGCATCACCGGCGGCAAGCAGAAGCTCGTCGCCTTCTTCCTCACCGTGATGGACGTCAGGAGCGTCGGCCTCGCCACCGCCCAGGGCACCACCGTGACGGAGGGTTTCTACTGGGATCTCGACGAGCGCACCCGTGCCTTCTCGGAGCGCTTCAAGGCGCAGAACGGCACCGTGCCCTCCGCCATCCACGCCGGCATCTATTCGGCCGTGCGCCACTATCTGAAGGCGGCGGCCGCCGCCGGGAGCGACGACGCCAAGGCGGTGATCGCCAAGATGCGCGAGCTGCCGATCCAGGACGACGTCGTCCGCAACGCCCGCCTGCGCGAGGACGGGCGCATGGTGCACGACTTCTATGTCTTCGAGGTCAAGAAGCCGGCGGCCTCCAAGGGCGAATGGGACTTCTACGATCTCGTCGCCACCATCCCCGGCGACGAGGCCTTCCGCCCCTTGGGCCAGAGCACCTGCCCGGCGATCCGGAAGTGATCGCCGCGCCTCGCGCGCCTGCTTGCGCCGCCCTGCCGGGGCGGTTTGCGTCGCGGACTGTGCGAGGAGGGGCATCGCCGCTATACTGATCCGCAACGCCGCTTCTCGATCGGCGTCGTTCTGCGCCATGCGGGCCGGGTCGGCCTGCATCTTTCATTGTCAATGCTTCGTCCGTGTGCGGAGGCCTTGCCGATGAAGATCGCTCAGATCGCTCCCCTCGCCGAACGCGTTCCACCGAAGCTTTACGGCGGTACCGAACGGATCGTCTCCTACCTCACGGAGGAGCTCGTCCGGCAAGGGCACGATGTCACCCTCTTCGCGAGTGGCGATTCCCTGACCACCGCCCGGCTCGTGCCCTGCTCGGACATGGCGCTGAGGCTCGATCCGGCGGTCGAGGACTATGTCCCGTATCACATCGTCATGCTCGACGCGGTGCGGCGGAGGGCCGACGATTTCGATGTCCTGCATTTCCACATCGACCTCTGGCACTATCCGCTCGTCCGCGATTTCGCGGACCGTACCGTCACCACGCTGCACGGCCGCCTCGACCTGCCGGACCTGAAGCCGCTCTACACGGTCTTCTCCGAGATCCCGCTCGTCTCGGTCTCCGACGCGCAGCGGGAACCGATGCCACCGGTCACCTGGGTGGGGACGGTGCACCACGGCCTGCCGCGCGATCTCCTGCCGTACGTGGCCCGACCGCAGGGCGACTATCTCGCCTTTCTCGGGCGCATCTCGCCGGAGAAGCGGCCCGATCGCGCCATCGAGATCGCCGTGCGGGCCGGCCTGCCCCTCCGGATCGCCGCCAAGGTCGACAGGGTGGACCGGGCCTACTGGCACGACGTGATCGCTCCCATGATCGAGGCCCATCCGAATGTCCGGTTCTTGGGCGAGATCGGCGAGGGCGAGAAGGCGACCTTCCTCGGCAACGCGCGGGCGCTCCTCTTCCCGATCGACTGGCCCGAGCCCTTCGGCCTCGCGATGATCGAGGCCATGGCCTGCGGCACGCCGGTGATCGCCTTCCGGCACGGATCGGTGCCGGAGGTCGTCATGGACGGCGTGTCCGGCTTCATCGTGGACAGCGTCGAGGAGGCTGTCCATGCCGTTCGGCGCATCGGCATGCTCGATCGGTCCCGCGTCCGGGCGAGCTTCGAGAGCCGCTTCACGGCCGAGCACATGGCGCTGCGCTACGTTTCCATCTACCGCGCGCTTCCCGGCCTGCGTGCCGCCGCCGAAGGCCGGCGCCGCGACGGCGGGGATGTCGGCCTCCAGGTGGTCGCCTGATCAGCGGAGAGAGGTGCCGATGCAGACGATCAGTCCCGGGGCGGCTGCCCAGGTTCCGGCGGGGGCCGGAACGGTCGCCTCGCAGATCGCACAGTTTTTCATCCCGGCCGCCGCCTCGCTCCAGGAGCGGCGGCCCCGCACGCTCAAGCATGGCGACACCTTCGCCGTATTCGATCACAACGGCGACGCGCTTTCCGGCCCCGGCAGCCCGGAGGGCCTCTACCACCGCGACACACGCCATCTGTCGCATCTCTGCCTCACGGTCCAAGGTGCGCGGCCGCTGCTGCTCAGCTCCACGCTGCGCGACGACAATGCGACGCTGACCTGCGACCTCACCAATCCGGATCTGTTCGATGCGGAAGGCAGGCTCGCGCTCGAGCACGACCTCATCCACATCCGCCGCTCGCGCTTCCTGTGGCGGGCGACCTGCTTCGAGCGCCTGGCGGTGCGGAACTTCAACGATGAGCGCCAGCACGTGCGGCTGGCGATCGCCTTCGCCGCCGATTTCGCCGATCTCTTCGAGGTGCGCGGCACCCGTCGGGCCCGCCGCGGCACCCACCAGGCCCCCGATATCGGCCCTGCCGGGGTGACGCTCGCCTATGTGGGGCTCGACGGGCAGAGGCGCGAAACGAACCTGCGCTTCGACCCCCTGCCGAGCGAAATCGCGGGGGATCATGCCGTCTTCGACATCGACCTGGCCCCGCACGAGACCAAGATGCTCTTCGTCGAGGTCCGCTGCGCCGGCGAGGCGTCGAACCATCCACTGCGCAGGGCCTTCTTCATGGCCTTGCGCGACGCGCGGCGGGCCTTGCGCGCCTCGTCCACACGGGGCGCGTCCATCGTCACGTCGAACGAGATCTTCAACGAGGCGGTGCGGCGCAGCGTCTCGGACCTCTGCATGCTGACCACCGATACGCCCGAGGGCCCCTATCCCTATGCCGGCATTCCCTGGTTCAGCACGGTGTTCGGGCGTGACGCCCTGATCACGGCACTGGAGACGCTCTGGTTCGATCCTGCGCTCGCCCGCGGCGTGCTCGGCCATCTGGCAGCCAACCAGGCGACGGCGGCTGACCCGTCGGCCGATGCCGAGCCGGGCAAGATCCTGCACGAGCTGCGCCAGGGGGAGATGGCGGAGCTCGGCGAGGTGCCCTTCCGCCGCTACTACGGCAGCATCGATTCCACGCCGCTGTTCGTGATGCTCGCCGGTGCCTACTACGAGCGGACCGCCGATCTGGAGACGGCCCGGCGGCTGTGGCCGCACATCGAGGCTGCCCTGTCCTGGATCGAGAACGACGGCGACAGGGACGGCGACGGCTTCGTGGAATACGCCCGTCGGGCCGGCGACGGATTGGTGAACCAGGGCTGGAAGGACAGCCACGATTCCGTCTTCCACGCCGACGGAAGCTTCGCCCGCGGGCCGATCGCGCTCGCCGAGGTGCAGGCCTATGTCTACGGCGCCTGGCGCGCGGCGGCCTTGCTCGCCAGGCGCCTCGGGCAGGCGAGCCGCGGCGCGCAGCTCAAGGCCCAGGCGAAGGCGCTGCGGCGGCGGTTCGACCAGGCCTTCTTCGACGAGGAACTCGGCACCTATGTGCTTGCCCTCGACGGTGACAAGAGGCCGTGCCGGGTGCGCGCCTCGAATGCCGGCCACGCGCTCTTCACCGGCATCGCCTATCCCGAGCGCGCCGCTTCGGTGATCGATGCGCTGATGGCCGGTCCGTCCTTCTCGGGCTGGGGCGTGCGCACCGTCGCGGCGACGGAGGCGCGCTACAACCCGATGAGCTACCACAACGGTTCCGTCTGGCCGCACGACAACGCCCTGATTGCCGCCGGCTGCGCCCGCTACGGCTTTCGCCGCGAGGCGGCGCGCATCTTCGAGGGGCTGTTCTCCGCCTCCATCTACATCGACCTGCGGCGCCTGCCCGAGCTGTTCTGCGGCTTTCCGCGGCAGCGCGGCCAGGGGCCGACCTTCTACCCGGTCGCCTGCGCACCGCAGGCCTGGGCGGCGGCGGCGCCCCTGTCGCTCATCCAGTCCTGCCTTGGTCTCGGCTTCGAGCCGGAGACGGGCCAGATCACCTTTACCCGGCCGATCCTGCCCGAGTTCCTGCAGGAGGTCGTGCTGCGCCACCTGTCCGTCGGCCGTGGATCGGTGGACGTGGCACTGAGGCGCATCGGCTCCGAGGTGGTCGCCAATGTCCTGTCACGTGACGGTGACATCCGTGTCGTGACCACCAGCTAGGGGGGCCGGCAGCGTGCTGTCGGGATGGTGTCGAGGTGCGGATCGATCGCCGATCCCGCTCGCCGCGCGCGGCCCGACATGGTCGCGTCGACGTCTGCGTGGTGCGCGCCCGCAACGGCTTCCGCGCGCATGCCCGGCGGGCCGATTGCCTGTCCGATCCAGGGCCCGGCGGGCGTCGTTCCAACCGGCACATGCGTCCCGCACATATGGAGATTGATGGAAGCGGCCGATCGCGCGGCCGGTCGTTGAAACGGCAGGGGAGGGCGGACCACGGCCGACATCGCCGAGCGGGCGGGGCTGTCGCGCGGCGTGCTCAACCATCACTTCGCCAGCAAGGAAGACCTCGTCGTCCACTCCGTCGAGGAGCTGCTGCACAGCTACACTGAAGAAATCCGTGCGCTCGCCGCCGAGGTGCGGGACGGGCGGCTGAGCTTCGATGGGTTCCTCGACCGGCTGTGGGAGATGTTCTCCGGCCGGCTCTTCCTCATCACGCTCGAGCACATCACCGAGGCGCGCCACAACGACGCCCTCAGGCAGAGCATGGTGCCCGTGGTCCGCGAGTTCCACGCGGCGCTCGACGAGACCTGGCGCAACTTCTTCGGCCGCTCGCACCTGTCGGACGGCGAGATCGAGACGGCCCTCAGCGCCACCCTCTGCCTGTTGCGCGGCATGGGCGTGCAGACCGTGCTGCGCGACGACCCCGCCTATCACGCCCGCCTGCTCACCTGGTGGAAGGGACAGCTCGCGCTGCTGGTCCGCCTGCGCGACGGCAGGCCGGACTGACCTGGAAACGGAGCCGATGACAGACGCGAACCGGGCGGAGCCCCTCATCCTCTTCACCACCGTGCGCGACGTCGGCGGCGCCGATTTCGGGCTGCAGCAGGCGGTGGAGGAGGGATCGATCCTCGGCCCGCGTCTCGTCATCTCCGGCAAGGCCCTGTCGCAGACCGGCGGCCACTGCGACTTCCGTGGCCGCCATGACACGCGCAACCCCGACTGTTTCCGCCCGCGGCTCGGTTCGCTCGGCCGCATCTGCGACGGCGTCGAGGCGATGCGGCGCGCGGCACGCGAGGAGATCAAGGCCGGCGCCCAGTTCATCAAGATCATGGCCAACGGCGGCGTCGCCTCGCCCACCGATCCGATTGCCTTCATGGGCTTCTCGCGCGAGGAACTCCTCGCCGTGGTCGAGGAGGCGCGCAACGCGCAGACCTACGTCTCCGCGCATCTCTACACCGACGAGGCCATTCGCCGCGGCGTCGAATGCGGCGTGCATTCGGTGGAGCACGCCAATCTCGTCGGGCCGGAGACGGCGCGGCTCATGGCCGAGCGCGGCGCCGTCGCCTGCCCGACGCTCGTCACCTACGAGGCGCTGAAGAACGAAGGCGCCGCCCTCGGCTTCCCGGAGACCTCGGTTGCCAAGATCGACGACGTGCGCTTGGCCGGCATGCGCTCCCTCGAAATCCTGCGCGAGGCGGGCGTGACCATGGTCTATGGCTCGGACCTGCTCGGCGAGATGCATCGGCACCAGTCCGAGGAGTTCGTCATCCGCGGCCGCGTGCTGCCGGCCGCCGAGGTCATTCGCTCGGCGACCGCGGACGCCGCAGCCCTTCTCGGCATGGCGGGGCAGGTGGGCTCGATCGCCCCGGGCGCCCACGCCGATCTCGTCGTCGTCGACGGCAACCCGCTCGCCGACCTGTTGCACCTCACCGGCCAGGGACGGCACATGCCGGCCATCATGAAGGCCGGCCGCTTCCTGAAGAACAAACTCGACGCATAAGCGCTCCTCCAGGGAATACAGCGATGCAGACCACTCGCCGCAGCTTTCTCGGCTTGCTCGCAGGCGGCGCCACGCTCGTCGTTGCCCCGGCATCCTGCGCGCACAGGATGGAGGAACCATCCGCATCGGCGCGCTCAACCCGATCACCGGCTCCGGCGGGCCCTACGGCGGCGGCATGCAGAGGATGATCGTGGCGGCGGCCGAGGCGGTGCCAGTGGAGCCTGCCCCTGCGGGAAGCGGCTCCACGGGTCTTTGCAAGCGTCACTGGTCCGGGCCGGCGGAACCCGCGCCGGCTCGAGGGATGCGCCCCTTGTTCTACGCTCAGCTCGTCGTGAACGGCATCGTGCAGGGCCTCGTCGTGGGGCTCGCCGCGCTCGCCATCACGCTCGTCTTCGGCATCGCGCGCTTCGCCAATGCGGCGACCGGCGACGCCATGACCTTCGGCGCCTACGCGGCCTTGACCGCGCACAAGGCGACCGGCTCGCTCCTCCTCGGCTCGCTCTCGGCGGTCGCGGCCACGGGCGTCCTGTCGCTCGCTGCCTATCTCGCGGTGTTCCGCAACCTCGCCAACCGCTCCGTGGTGGCGCTGCTCGTCGCCTCCATCGGCGTCGGATTCGTCATCCGCGCGGCGCTCGGCGTGCCACTGTCGCGGCCGATCCGCTTCGGCGAGATCGCGGTCAATCCGCTCGACCTGCAGCTTGCCGGCGTCGCGGCCGTGGCGCTCGCGGCCGTCTTCGCCGTGCTGCATCTCACGCCCATCGGCCGGCAGATGCGCGCCGTGGCCGACGACCGCGATCTCGCCCGCGTCTCCGGCATCCGGCCCGAGCGCGTCATGGTTGCCCTGTGGCTCTTCGCCGGCGGCGAGCGCCAGCAGCTCGCCTTCGCCCGCGCGCTGATGCCGCGGCCGAAGCTGATGATCCTCGACGAGCCGACCGCGGCGCTGTCGCCGGCCAAGGTCGCTGATTCCTTCACGCTCATCCGGCGCCTGCCGTCGCTCGGCGTTACCGTGCTTGTCGTCGAGCGGCGGGCGCGCCAGTCCCTCACCATCTCCGACCGGGGCTGCATCCTCGACGGTGGCCGCGTGGCCCTCGCCGACGAGAAGGCGGCGGAGCTCTATTTCGGGCGCGCGGCCCACGCATGAGGCAGCGTGCCGCGAGGCGCCGTCGCGCCTGACGGCTGCTGTCGCGCGCTTGCGCCTACTTTCCCGCCCCCACGGTGAAGCCGGCCACGAAGCG
This sequence comes from Chelatococcus albus, assembly GCF_030067675.1. GTDB lineage: Bacteria > Pseudomonadota > Alphaproteobacteria > Rhizobiales > Beijerinckiaceae > Chelatococcus_A > Chelatococcus_A albus. Next base: position 233,930 of record NZ_JASJEV010000002.1, read on the forward strand.
GTCGACGAAGAGATTGTAGACGATCGCGATCGGCACGCTCGCGATGAGGCAGGCGCCCATCATCGAGCCCCAGAAATAGACGTCGCCGCGCACGAGGAAGGTCGGCACGCCGACGCTCACCGTATAGCTGGCGGACGAGGTGATGAAAGTCACGCCGTAGACGAATTCCTGCGTCACGAGCGTGAAGGTGAAGATGACGGCGGTGAGCACGCCCGCGAGCGAGATGGGCATGACCACCTTGAGGAAGGCACCGAGGCGACTAAGCCCGTCGACCATGGCGGCCTCCTCGAGATCGCGCGGGATCGCCTTGAAGAAGCCCATGAGAAGCCACGAGCAGAAGGGCACCGTGAAGCTCGGATAGACGAGCACGAGCGACCACAGGGAATCCTGCAGGCCGAGGGCCGCGATGATCCGCGAGAAGGGAACGAACAGGATCGTCGGCGGCACGAGATAGGTGAGGAAGATGGCGACGCCGAGCGTCTGTGCCCAGGCGCCCGTCATGCGCGCCAGCGCATAGCCCGCGGGCAGGGCGAGCAGCAGCGTGATCGCCACCACGGCGAGCCCCACGAGGCCGGTGTTGGCGAGCCATTGCAGGTACTGCGTGTCCTCGAACAGGACGACGAGATGGTGCAGCGTCGGAGGATCATTGAAGAGATAGGGATTGTTGGTGATGTCGTGCAGATCCTGCGTCGTCTTGAAGGTCGTGATCAGCATCCAGTAGAAGGGAAAGGCGAGGAACGAGACGAAGAACATCAGCAGGCCCGTGCGACCGAAGGCGCCACCCCATCGACGTGCGCGTGCCTCGAGCGGGGTCATGCGGCGATCTCCGCGCGCCGGGCGAGGCGCAGGATGAGGACGGCGCCGGCCACCAGGACGGGGAAGAGGAACAGCGAGATCGCGGCCCCGCCGGCGAGGTCGCCGCCCTGGATGCCGGTGAAATAGGCCCAGGTGGCGAGAACCTGCGTCGTATCGTAGGGGCCGCCGCGGGTGAGCACGAAGACGACGATCATGTCCGTGAAGGTGAAGACGACGCCGAAGAGGAGTGCCACCAGCATGATCGGCATCACCAGCGGGAAGGTGATCTGGATGAGGTGCCGCCAGAAGCCCGCCCCGTCGACGGCCGCTGCGTCGTGGATGTCCTGCGGGATCGAGGACAGGCCGGCGAGGATGATCACGGTTGCGAGCGGCAGCATGCGCCAGACCTGCACGATGATGATGGAGGTCATGGCGAGGTTCGGCTGCCCGAGCCAGATCGGCCATTCGGCGGGGCCGAGGAGGCCGGCCGCACGAGCCGTCCAGTTGATGACGCTGTAGATCGAATCGTAGATCCATAGCCAGCCGATACTGCCGAGGGAGATGGGGGCGACCCAGGGCAGCAGGATGAGGAAGCGCACGAACCACTTGCCGCGGAAGTCGGCGCTGAGCGCGATCGCCAGCGCATTGGCGAGCACGAGCACGACGGCCTGCGACAGGACCGTGAAGATCAGCGTGTTCCGCAGCGCCCTCCAGAAGGTCGGGCTGTCGAGGATGCGGGAGAAGTTCTCGAGGCCGACGAACTGGGTCTCGCGGCTGGCGACGGTGACGTTCGACAGGCTGTAGTAGAGCGACAGGATGAAGGGGACGCCGACGAGCGCGACAATGTAGAGGACGGCCGGGGCGAGCATGAAGCGCCACAGCCAGCGCTCGTCGTCGGCCATCCGCGCGAAGAAGCCCCCGCGCGCGGCGGACTTGTCCTTCGGCGCCGGCCGCAGCATCACGGCGCGCCTCCGTCGATGCGTCGGCCGCTCTGGCGGTCGAAACGGTCGATGTCCCGGCTGCGGACGACGAAGACATGGCGTTCGCCCGGCGTGATGTCGGCGCGGACGTTGGTCGGCAGTTTGGAGATGACGTGGGCGTCGGACGCCCTCCCCTCGATGACGCCGTAGACCAGCCGCTCGGCGCCGAGATATTCGACGCGCGTGACGCGGAACGGGAACTCGACGCTGCCTTCGCTGCGCTCCACCTGGCGCGGCAGAAAGGCCTCCGGGCGGAAGCCGAGCCAGATGTCCTCCTCCTCGACGAGATTCATCGGAGGTGAACCGATGAAGGTGGCGACGAAGACATCCACCGGTCGGCCATAGATTTCCTGCGGCGTGCCGATCTGGCAGACCTTGCCGTGGTTGAGCACGGCGATGCGGTCGCCAAGGCCCATCGCCTCGGCCTGATCGTGCGTGACGTAGATGGTCGTCGTGCCGAGATGGCGCTGGAACTGCTTCAGCTCGTCGCGCGCGGCATTGCGCAGCTTGGCGTCGAGGTTGGACAGGGGCTCGTCGAGCAGGAACACGACCGGCTCGCGCACCACCGCGCGCGCCAGCGCCACGCGCTGGCGCTCGCCGCCCGAGAGCTGGCGCGGTTTGCGGGCGAGCAGGTGCTCGATGCCGAACATGCGCGCGGCCCAGCCCACCTTGCGCGCGATCTCGCCCCTCTCCGTGCCGAGCGCGCGCAGGGGAAAGGATATGTTCTTGGCGACGGAGAGGTGGGGATAGAGCGCGTAGCTCTGGAAAACCATCGCCACGTTGCGCGCCCGCGGCGGCAGGTCCGTGACGACCTCGCCGTCGATGACGACGTCGCCCGCGGTCGGGCGCTCGAGGCCGGCGATGATGCGCATCAGCGTGGTCTTGCCGCAGCCGGAGGGGCCGAGCAGGGCGAGAAACTCCCCCTCCCGCGCCACGAGGTCGATGCCGTCAACCGCGTGCACGTCGTCGAAATATTTCGAAACCCCCCGCGCCTCGACGGTTGCCATGGACCGGCCTCCGATTTGCCGGACGCGCCTCGCCGGCCGCCCCGCCGGCTTGACCGCAAGAGCCCGCTGCGCCGCCGCCGGCGGCGCAGCGGAGAGGGCTCAGATGAACCCCCGGTCGCGCCATTTCGCCCAGATGGCGCGCATCGCAGTCTCGGCCTGTTTCAGGGCGTTCTCGGGTGTCTCGGCGCCGGTCGCCGCGCGTGCGAACATCGTGTTGAGCACCCAGGTGTTGAAGGAATCCGCGATGGCCGCGCTCGAATAGCCCGGATAGCCCACGTTGGTCGCCCAATCGAGCACATCCGCGAGCACGGCGTACTTGTCGGGCGGCACCGCCTTCGTATCCTTTGCGATGAGCTGCTTGAGATCCGGCACCGTATTGGCGAAGCAGGGGAAGTTGTAGAATTCGCTCGCCAGGAACGCCTTGCGGAAGTTGTCGACGTAATCGACCAGGAACTTCTTGGCCCCGTCGATGTTGTCGGAGAACTTCCAGATGGCGTAGCAGTTCATCACATGTTCGAGGCCGATGCGCCGCACCGGCCCCTTTGCCGCCTTGGCGAGGGCGATCTTCTCGTGGATCGGCAGCTTGTCGTTCTCGCCCGTCCGCGTGATCGAAATGGCGTTGAGCACGAGCGACGAGCGGCCCGCCAGCATCTGGCGGTTGTTGGAGGAGGCGTCCCAGGCAAGGACTTCGGGCGTCATGGCCTCCTCGAAGAGGGCCTTGACGAACTTCAGCGCCTCGAGCGTGTGCGGGGAGTTGATCGTCAGGTTGCCCTCGGCGTCCTGCTCATGGGCGCCGAACGAATACATGATCGCCCGCATGGCCATGGCGGTGTCGAGTTCGGCCGACAGGCCGATGCCGACCGGAATGCGGTGCTTGTCCTTGATCTTCTTGCCGCCGACGCGTACGTCGTCCCAGCTGTCGGGCTTCATCCCGACATCGCCCCACAGGTCGGTGCGATAGTCGATCGGGTCCGGCACGAAGCTGTCGGAGAAGGCGAAGTAGCGCTTCGTCCTCGGATTGTAGGTGCTTTTCACGGCGAGATCGATCGGCGTGCCGTGCTTCCTCGCGCTTTCGGCATAGACGTCGGTGAGATCGACGACCTGGTCCTCGAAAACCGCAGGAGGCGACAGGAAGAGGACGAGGTCATGCCCCTTCTGCGCCGAGACCTCGGCCGCCGCGCGCGATTCGATGAGCGCAAGGTTGATGTTGTCGACGATGACGTCCGTGTCGTTCTTCTCTCCCCACTCCTTTACGTATTGCGTGTTGAACCACTTGTCGTAGCCGGGGACGAAGTGGCTCCACTGCAGGATCTTCAAGGTGTTCTTGGCCGCATGGGCCCGGCGGGCGTGGACGAGCGGCCCGAGGCCGACAGCCACGCCGGCCCCGGCGAACGTCTTGATCACCTCGCGGCGGGTCGCACCGCCTCGCTGCTGCGCTTGGGCTGTCATTGTCCGCTACCTTCCGCATGTCGCCCGGCGGTAGCGTCCCGGTCGCTGCTGTAACGTCCGGGAGGGCTCCCCGTCGTCAGCGTTCGATGGCGGACAGTATATTGCTTCTCACGACTGCGGAAAACCGCCGGCAATACAGCCCGACGCGCCTCGGGCCGGGCTTCGGCGGCGCGGTCGCATCCATGGGAGGCGAGGGCTGGCGGGCAGGGCGGGCGCCACCTCGGGGCGGTTCACCCGTCGCGCCGCAGGGAGCGGCGGCTACGCTCGGAGACGGCGAGGGGGCGTCTCCCCTTGTCGCCGACCTTGGGCAGCTTCTCGGCGATGCCGAAGAGCTGCTCGCGCCGGTCCATCTCCTTCCAGACGTCGTCGGGTGCCACCCCCGTCTCCGCCCACAGGACGACGAGGTGGTAGAGCAGGTCGGCGCTCTCGTTGACGATCTGCCCCCGGTCGCCCTGAACCGCGTCGAGGCCGACCTCGGCGGCCTCCTCCACCAGCTTCTTGGCCATCTTGGCCACGCCTTCCCGCGTGAGCCTGGCCGTGCGCGACGAGGCGGGGTCGCGCGTCTTGGCGTCGTGCACCGCGTTGTAAAGCCGGCTCAGCGAATCGGTCATGGCTTCACGTTAGGACGAAATGAAACGCAATGCGCGCATTTCGATGCGCTGATGCACCTTTTCGCGCGCAGAATGCTCGGATTCTTGCGCGCCGCAGCAATCGGGTCGTGCTCGCCGGCCCTTCCGCCCATGTTGCGGAGGGGCAATGGAGAAGCGCCAAGATGCACGGCAACGACGGCAGGCATATGAACCTCGGCGAATGGGCCCTGCTCTTCGCCCTGTCCCTATTGTGGGGCGGTTCCTTCTTCTTCGCCAAGGTGGCGCTGCGGGAGCTTCCGCCCTTCACGGTGGCGCTCGGCCGGGTGGGGCTGGCGGCTGCGACCCTCGGCCTCGTGCTCGCCGTTCTGCGGCAAGGGCTGCCGAGGTTGCGGGCGCTCTGGGGCGCCTTCCTCGTCATGGGCCTCCTCAACAATCTCGCGCCGTTCTCCCTCATCTTCTGGGGGCAGACGACGCTGACGGCAGGGCATGCCGCGATCCTGAATGCCACGATGCCGCTGTTCACGGTCATCGTGGCGCATGTCACCACAACCGAGGAGCGCATCACGCCGGCCAAGCTCGCGGGCATGCTCGCCGGCTTCGGTGGCGTCGTGGTCATGATCGGTCCCGGGCTCGCCGTCGTCGATCGCGCCTTCTGGGCGCAGGTCGCCTGCCTCTCGGCGGCTTTCTGCTATGCCTGCGCCGGCGTCTTCGGCCGGCGCTTCCGGCGGCTCGGAGTGGCACCCCTGCAGACCGCCTTCGGTCAGCTTGCCGCGACCACGCTGATGCTGGTGCCCGTCGTCTTCATCGTTGATCGACCGAGCCTTCAGGGCCTGGCGCATCCGGCGACGCTCGGCGCGCTCGCCGGCCTCGCCATCCTCTCCACCGCCCTCGCCTATGTCGTCTATTTCCGCCTGCTGGCCACGGCGGGGGCCACGAACCTGTCGCTCGTGACGCTGCTCATTCCCGCGAGTGCCGCCCTTCTGGGCTACGCCTTTCTCGGCGAGCGGCTCGGGCCCGGTCATCTTGCCGGCATGTCGCTGATTGCGGCCGGCCTCGCCGCCATCGACGGCCGTCCCCTCACGGCGCTCTCGGCGCTGCTCCCGGCGCTCCTGCGGCCGGATGCGCGAGCGCGCGTCGCGACGGACGGCGACGCCGAAGGCTGACGATCGCGCTCAGCGCCCGCTCAGATGCGCGAAGGCCGCGACCACCTGTTCGTAGACGGGGCGCTTGAAGGGGACGATCAGCTCGGGCAGGCGCTCCATCCGCTCCCAGCGCCAGGCCTCGAACTCGGGGGCGTGGCCACCAGCGGGCGAGCGGATGTCGATCTCCGTCTCGTCCCCGGTCAATCGCAAGGCGTACCACTTCTGCGCCTGACCGCGGTAGCGGCCCTTCCAGGCCTTGCCTACGAGTTCGGCGGGCAGGTCGTAGCGAAGCCACCCCGGCGTCTCGGCGAGCAGAGCGACGGAGCGCACGTTCGTCTCCTCGTAGAGCTCGCGCAGCGCCGCCTCGTAGGGATCCTCGCCCGGATCGATGCCGCCCTGCGGCATCTGCCAGGCATAGTCGGCCGCCGCCAGGTCGACGCCTCCCTCCATCGGTCGCCGGCCGACGAAGACGAGACCGGCGCTGTTGAGCAGCATCACGCCGACACAGGGGCGATAGGGCAGGTCGTCGAGCCCCCCGCACGAGGTTTCCCTGTTCCCGGCCGGTTTCATCGTCAGCCCCGCGGCCTTGAGCCGACCGCCGCGCTCGCCGGCACGAGCAGGATGCCCTTCGCCTCCAGGTCGCTGGCCCAGCGCGCGATGCGCTCGACCGCGATGGGCAAGGCGCTGGCGCTCACGATGGCCAGCCCGCGCTCGCGCGCGAGTTTCTCCGCTCGTGCCAGCTCGGCGTCGATCGCCTCCGCGCGGCCGAGGCCGTCGAGCACGACGTCGGCGCGGGCGGCGCTCACCTTGGCCGCCGGCGCAACCGTGGCCACACTGCTGCGAGAGGAGGAGCCATCGTCGAGGAAGAAGAGGCCGCGCTCGCCGACCTCGCGCAGGACGGGCGCGAGCGCGGCTTCGTCGGCTGTCAGCTTGGCGCCCATGAAATTGACGAGGCCCGTATAGCCGGTGAAGCGCCCCATGACCCAGCGCAGGCGCTCCAGATTGTCCGGGATCTTCGCCTGTGCGAGCAGCGTATGGGGACCGGGGTCGTTGTCGGGATAGTCGAAGGGCTCCATCGGCACCTGGAGCATCACCTCGTGGCCCTCGTCGCGCGCGCGGGCGACATGGGCGTCGAGATTGCCGCCATAGGGAGCGAAGGCGAGCGTGACGGGGCCGGGCAGGCGCGCGATCGCCTCGGCGGTCGCGTTCTGGCCGATGCCGAGGCCACCGACGACGACGGCGATGCGGCCGGCAGGCCTGGCGCCGCCCGGCAGCGTTCCCGCCGGACGCGCATAGACCTCCGCCGGACGCGCGCCGTCCGCGCCGATCCTGGGCAGGAGCCCGAAGCGCGTGCGCTCGACCAGCCGGCGGTCGGGAGCCGGCGCGAGGCGAACGGTCGCCTGGTCGGGCACGCGGATGACGATGGCGCCGGGCGCCTGCCCCTCCGGGCGGACCACGGCGACGCCGGCTTCGCCCTCGAGTTCCGCCGCCGTGCTGCGCGTCCTGAGGCCTGGCGCCGTTTCAGCCCCCTGCCGTCCCTCGGCCGGTTCCGAAGCCTGGGCGACGGCAACCGGCGCGCGCACGATCGGGACGATGACATGGGGTTCGCCGCCGAGCGGATCGTCGACGAGCGCGACATGGAGCGCGAGCCCCCCGAAGGCGAGGGCCGCGACGCCGGCCGCAAGGCGCGCGACGGGCAAGCGGACGGAGGCCCCCCGCCGCGCGGGTCGGCCCTGCCCCAGGGGCGTCACGAGATCGTCGGGCGTCGCATGCACCAAGAGGAGCATCTCCGGCGCGGCTCGGGTGTCACCGCAACAGAACGAAGGCAGCGGGCCGAATCAAGGAGCCCACCGCCGCATTGTCCATGATGCGGCGGCGGGCCGTCGAGGGGTGGAAGCGCCAGCCGAATGCCGCAGGGTCAGTTGGGCACGGCAGCCGTCGGCTTCGGCGCGGACGAGGCGTCCTTCTTGACGCCGCGCAGGAGGTCGAAGGCGGCGTTGAGCTGGGTGTCCTTCGTCGGGTCGGTCGGAACATAGGCGGAGGAGCCGGATTTCTCGTTGTCGCCGTTCCTCAGGTGCCCGCGCAGGCCCGCCTCGCCCTTGGTCTCGTCCTTGCCCCTGATGTCGTCGGGGACCTCCTGCAGCACCTCGGTGTCGGGCTCGATGCCCTTGGCCTGGATGGAGCGGCCCGCCGGGGTGTAGTAGCGCGCGGTCGTGAGGCGCAGCGCCCCGTTCGAGCCGAGCGGGATGATGGTCTGCACCGAGCCCTTGCCGAAGGAGCGGGTGCCGAGCACGGTTGCGCGCTTGTGATCCTGCAGGGCGCCGGCGACGATCTCGGAGGCCGAGGCCGAGCCGCCGTTGATGAGGACGATCACCTGCTTGCCCTTGGCGAGGTCGCCGGGCTTGGCGTTGAAGCGCTGGGTCTCGTCGGCATTGCGGCCGCGCGTCGAGACGATCTCGCCCCGGTCGAGGAAGGCGTCGGAGACGAGGATGGCCTGGTCCAGAAGGCCGCCGGGGTTGTTGCGCAGGTCGAGGACGTAGCCCTTCAGCTTGTCCGCCGGGATCTCCGCCGAGATCTTGTCGATGGCGCCCTTCAGGTTCTCGAAGGTCTGTTCGTTGAACTGCGTCACGCGGATATAGCCGACGTCGCCGCCCTCGCTGCGGAAGCGCACGGACCGGATGCGGATGACGTCGCGCGTCAGCTTGACCTCCACAGGGTCCTTCCGACCGGCGCGCTGGATGCGCAGCTTGACCGAGGTGTTGACCGGGCCGCGCATCTTCTCGACCGCCTGGTTCAGGCTCAATCCCTGGACCGGCTCGTCGTCGATGTGGGTGATGATGTCGTTGGCCAGGATGCCGGCCTTGGCCGCGGGCGTCTCGTCGATGGGCGTGACCACCTTGACGAGCCCCTCTTCCATGGTGACCTCGATGCCAAGGCCGCCGAACTCGCCGCGGGTCTGCACCTGCATGTCGCGGAAGCTCTTGGCGTCCATGTAGCTCGAATGGGGGTCGAGCGAGGACAACATGCCGTTGACCGCAGCCTCGATCAGCTTCGATTCGTCGGGCCTCTCGACGTAGTCGGTGCGAATCTTCTCGAAGACGTCGCCGAACAGATTGAGCTGGCGATAGGTCTCCGCGGAGGCCGCGACCGCGCTCGTGCTCGTGAGCAATCGCGACTGGGTGGCGACCACTGCAGCGCTCGCGCCGATGAGGGCCCCCACCATCACGAGAGAAATCTTGCGCATCATCCGCGAACCTTTTCGCCTTGCGACCTTGCCCACCACGGAGCCGGGTCGATCGACCCGCCATCCTTGCGGAATTCAACGTAGAGAACGGGTCCGTTCGTTCCGCCACCGAACGCCGTCGACAGCGGCGTCGCGGTTTCTCCCATGACGGCGACGGGTTCGCCGGCGAGCACGAACTGCCCGAGAGCGACGTTGATACGCTCCATGCCGGCTAGCAAGATATAGTACCCGCCGCCGGCATTGATGATCAAGAGTTGGCCGAACGATCGGAAGGGGCCCGCGAAGGCCACCCAGCCGTCGCTGGGGGCCGCGACGATGCCGCCGGGGCGGGCGGCGAGCGAGATTCCCTTGGTCGCGCCGCCGAAGCCGTCGGGTGCGCCGAAGGGGCGCAGCAGCTGACCGCTGACGGGCATCGGCAGCATGCCCTTGGCCTCGGCGAAGGCGATCTTCGGGGCGAGCCGTGCCGGATCCTTGAAGGGCGCCGCGGCGAGCTTCTCCTGCGCCTCGCGTGCCTGTGCCTCGGCCGCCTTGCGTGCCTCCTCGGCAGCGCGCTGGGAGGCCGAGATCTCGCGCTCCATGCGGTCGATCAGCTCCTTGAGGCTGCGGGCCTGGGCGGCGAGCGCCGTCGCCTTCCCGGCCTCGTCGGCGGCGAGCCTTTCGACGTCGACGAGCTGCTGCTGGCGCGCGGCGACGAGGGCCGACAGGCGCTCGCGCTCGCCGGCGAGCGTTGCAAGGTCCTTGTCGAGCGCCTGCTTGTCGGAGGCGATCGCGGCGCGCAGGCGTAACAATTCCGCGAGGTCGGACGCGAGCGCCTCTGTCTCCGCCCGCAGTTCCGGCACGACGGCGCCGAGGAGAATCGAGGTACGCACGGCCTCAAGCATGTCTTCCGGCCGCGCGAGCACGGCCGGCGGCGGCCGGCGGCCCATGCGCTGCAGGGCCGCGAGCACCTCGACGATGACGCCGCGGCGGCTCTCCAGCGAGCGGCGGATCGCCTGCTCGCTGCCGTCGAGCGTCATGAGGCGCTGCTCGAGCGCCGTGATTCGCGTCTCGGCGGCCTTGGTGCGCTCGGTCGCGTCGAGAAGCGCGGCGTTGAGCTTGGCGCGGTCGCTCCTCAGTGCGGCGATCTCGGCGTCGAGCCGCGCCTTGGCTTCGGCGTTGGCGCGCAGCTCCTCCTGCAGGGCCTTCAGCTCCTCCTCGCGCGAGGCCTTCTGGGCCGAGGTCTCCGCCGCCTTCTCGAGCGCCCTCTCGGCTGCCGACGGGGCTGTGGGCGGGGCGGTGCGCGACGGCCCCTCGGCCGCAGCGGGGCCTGCCGCCACCGCGAACGCCAGGCCGGCGCCGGCGGCGATCAGACGCCGGCGCGTGTGGGCGAGGACATCGGGGGCGGCAGGGGACATGTCGGCTGCGAGAACGATTCAGTCAGGCGCGATGATAGGGGTGGCCCGCGAGAATTGTCATGGCGCGATAGAGCTGTTCCACGACGAGGGCGCGCACGAGCTGGTGCGGCAGCGTCATGGCGCCGAAGGACAGGACAAGCGTCGCGCGTCGGCGCACGGCCTCGTCGAGCCCGTCCGGCCCGCCGACGACGAGGTGAAGGGCCGTCTCGCCGGCATCGCGCCAGGCACCGAAGCGGGCGGCGACCGCCTCGCTGGACAGCGCGGCGCCGCGCTCGTCGAAGACGACGACCGGCCCCGCGCCCAGGCGTGCCAGGATGGCTGCGGCCTCCTCCGCCTTGCGCTCGGCATCCCGTCGTGCCCGGCTCTCCGGGATCTCGACGAGATCGAGCGCGCCGAGACCGAGCGACCGGGCAAGCGGCGCCGCCCGTTCCACGTAGCGCTCGACGAGCGACCGCTCGGGCCCCGCCTTCAGGCGGCCGACTGAGACGACGACGAGACGCACGCGCCGGCTGCCTTCAGCCGGCGAGCCGCTCTTTGGGGCGATCCGCGCCCCACATCTTCTCGAGATTGTAGAAGGCGCGAACTTCCGGCCGGAAAACGTGCACGATCAGGTCGCCGGCGTCGATCAGCACCCAGTCGCAGGCCGGAAAGCCCTCGACCCTCAGCGGGCCGATGCCGGCATCCTTGAACGCCTCGATGATGCTGTCGGCGATGGCGCCGACATGGCGGTTCGAGCGTCCGGAGGTGATGATCATGGTGTCGGCGATCGAGGTCTTGCCGGTCAGGTCGATGACGACCGTCTCTTCGGCCTTCATGTCCTCGATGCAGTGACGAGCGAGCGCGACAGCATCGCCGTCAAACGGTCTCCCAGCGGACAGGGCAGTCGCGCCGGCCGCCGGGTGAAGCGTACCAAGGTCCGCTTCGTGAAGTGGCGTGTGGCTCAGTGCTTCATCCTCATTGGCGCGGCGCTCCCGGCGCCGCAGTTTCCAAGATAGTCTGCAACCGCCTTCGCTTCAACGATGCGGTCCCGCGGCGGCACGCAGCGCCGTCGAGGACAGGGGGGAGCGCGGCCCGTGCAGGAAGACCCAGGCGGGCAGCCTCGCCGCGGACAGGAGGCGGGCCTCGGCCTCGCGCAGCCGCCGGGTGCCAAGGGCCTGAGCCGCCTTGGCGCGCGCCGCCTTCACGGTCGCACCCGGCCTGTCGACGACGGCGATGGGCACGAGCGCCGCGATCTCGCGCCAGCGCTGCCAGCGGTGGAAGCCTGCGAGATTGTCGGCGCCCATGATCCAGACGAAGCGCACTTCCGGGCAGCGGCGCCGCAGATAGGCGATGGTGTCGTAGGTGTAGCGCGTGCCGATGGACGCCTCGAAGCCCGTGACGTCGATGCGCGGGTGGGCGGCCGTGGCCCGCGCCGCGGCCATCCGCGCCGCGAGCGCGGGCAGGCGGGCGTTGTCCTTCAGCGGATTGCCGGGCGTGACGATCCACCACACCCGATCGAGCCCGAGTCGCCGCAGGGCGACGAGGCTCGCCAGGCGGTGGCCTGCGTGCGGGGGATTGAAGGACCCGCCGAAGAGCCCGATGCGCATGCCCGGCGCATGGCGCGGCAGGGGGGGCGGGGAGGGGGGCGCTGCCGTCATCGGCCGCCACAGCGCCTCACGGGCGCGTCTGGCCACTGCCGCGCACGCGATACTTGAACGATGTAAGCTGCTCGACGCCGACAGGCCCGCGCGCATGCATGCGCCCGGTGGCGATGCCGATCTCGGCGCCGAAGCCGAACTCGCCGCCGTCCGCGAACTGGGTCGAGGCGTTGTGCAGGACGATGGCCGAATCCACCTCGTCGAAGAAGCGTACGGCGGCCGCGGCATCGTCGGTGACGATCGCCTCCGTATGGTGCGAGCCGTAGGTCTCGATGTGCTCGATCGCCGCATCGAGGCCGTCGACGACGCGCGCGGCGATGATGGCGTCGAGATATTCGGTCCGCCAGTCCTCCTCGCTTGCCGGCTCGACGCGCGGATCGACCGCCTGCACCGTCTCGTCGCCGCGCACGGCACAGCCCGCGTCGAGCAGCATGGTGACGAGGGGGGCAAGATGCGTCGCCGCGCAGGCGCGGTCGACGAGCAGCGTCTCGGCCGCGCCGCAGATGCCCGTGCGGCGCAGCTTGGCGTTCAGCACGATGGCCTTGGCCATGGCGAGATCCGCCGCGGCGTGCACATAGACGTGGCAGACGCCTTCGAGATGGGCGAAGACGGGCACGCGTGCCTCGCTCTGCACGCGGGCGACGAGGCTCTTGCCGCCGCGCGGCACGATGACGTCGATCGCGCCGTCGAGACCGGCGAGCATGTGGCCTACCGCGGCGCGGTCGCGTGTCGGCACGAGCTGGATGGCGTCGGCCGGGAGCCCCGCGCTCGCGAGCCCCTTCGCCATGGCCTCGCGCAGGGCCGATGCCGAGCGGAAGCTGTCCGAGCCCGTGCGCAGGATCGCGGCGTTGCCCGCCTTCAGGCAGAGCGCGCCGGCGTCGGCCGTGACGTTCGGCCGGCTCTCGAAGATGACGCCGATGACGCCGAGCGGGGTCGCCACGCGCTCGATGACGAGGCCGTTCGGCCGCTTGAAGCTCGCAAGCACCCGACCGACGGGATCCGGCAGGGCGGCAACGCTCTCGATGGCGGTGGCGATGCCCGCGACGCGGCCGGGGTCCAGCGCCAGACGGTCGAGATAGGCCGCCGTCTGCCCGGCCGCGCGCGCTTCGGCGACATCCTCCGCATTGGCGGCGAGGATGGCGGGCGTCGCGGCCCGCACCTCCGCCGCCATCGCGGCGAGGGCGGCGTTCTTCTCCGCCGCGGACGCGAGCGCAAGGCGCCGCGCCGCGCGTCGGGCGCGGCGCCCGATGTCGCGCATCAACTCGGCGATCTCGCGGCCGCCCTCGATCACCCGCAGGGCCTCGCTCATGCCTTCGTCCTCCAGCCCCGCGGGAGCTCTCTCTCCCGCAGGCAAGCGCCAAACCTTCGCGTACTCAATAAGCGAGAGCCGGGCGCGACACAAACGGGCCGCCCTCGCAGCGCCCGGCGGGCGGAGACTCACTCCGCCGTCAGGGCCATGTCGTCGCGGTGCACCATCTCGGCGCGGCCGGGATGGCCGAGAATGCCCTCGATGTCGCGCGTCGAGCGGCCGGCGACCTGCCGCGCCTCCGCGATGTCGTAGGCGACGAGGCCACGGCCGATCTCGGCTCCGTCCGCCCCGCGGATGACGACGGCGTCGCCGCGGGCGAAATCGCCCTCCACCTTGCGCACGCCCGCCGGCAGCAGGCTCGCCCCGGCACGCACCGCCCGCGCGGCCCCTGCATCCACATGGATGGTGCCGCGCGGCTCGAGCGAGCCGGCGATCCATTTCTTGCGCGCGGTCACGGGGTTCGAGGGCGTGAGGAACCAGGTGCAGCGTGCGCCTTCCGCCACGGCCCTGAGCGGGTTCTTCACGCGCCCGTCCGTGATGACCATGTGCGTGCCGCCGGCGGTTGCGATCTTGCCGGCCTCGACCTTGGTGCGCATGCCGCCGCGCGACAGCTCGGAGGCGGCGCCGCCCGCCATGGCCTCGATCTCGCGCGTGATGCGCTCGACCACGGGGATGAGCACCGCGTCCGGATCGGTGCTCGGGGGGGCGGTGTAGAGCCCGTCGATGTCGGAGAGCAGCACGAGCAGGTCGCCGCCTGCCATGGTGGCGACGCGGGCGGCGAGGCGGTCGTTGTCGCCGTAGCGGATCTCGCTCGTCGCAACGGTGTCGTTCTCGTTGATGACGGGCACGGCGCGCAGGTCCAGGAGCCTGGCGATGGTGGCGCGGGCGTTGAGGTAGCGCCGCCGCTCCTCGGTGTCGGCGAGCGTGACCAGGATCTGCCCCGCCGTGATGCCGTGGTGGGAGAGCACCTCCGCCCAGGTGCGCGCGAGCGCGATCTGGCCGACGGCCGCGGCCGCCTGGCTCTCCTCGAGCTTGAGCGGTCCCGGCGGCAGGCCGAGCACCGTGCGGCCGAGCGCGATGGCGCCGGAGGAGACGACGAGCGCGTCCGCCCCGCGCGCGTGCAGTTCCGCGATGTCCTCGGCGAGTGCCGCGAGCCAGGCGTGCTTCAGCCGCCCCTTGGCCCGGTCGACCAGCAGGGAGGAGCCGACCTTGACGACGATGCGGCGGAACTGCTCCAGGCGCGGCGTCACGGTTGCCATGGCTCTTCCTGCTCTTCTGCGTGCTCCTCGGCACGCGCCGCGTCGATGACGGCGAGGAGGCTGCGCAGGGCCGCCTCGACGTTCTCGCCCGAGGTGGCGGAAAGCACGAGCGGCGTGCGCCCGGCGGCGCGCTTCAGGCGGGCGACCTGCTCCTTGCGCGTGTCCTCGTCGAGGGCGTCGGCCTTCGACAGCGCGACGATCTCCGGCTTCTCGGCGAGGCCGTTGCCGTAGGCCTCGAGCTCGCCGCGAATGACCTTGTAGGCCTTGCCGGCGTGCTCGCAGGTGCCGTCCACGAGGTGGAGCAGCACCCGGCAGCGTTCGACATGGCCGAGGAAGCGGTCGCCGAGGCCGTGCCCCTCGTGCGCACCCTCGATAAGCCCGGGGATGTCGGCGAGGACGAACTCGCGCCCGTCGACGCGCACGACGCCGAGGCCCGGATGGAGCGTGGTGAAGGGATAGTCGGCGATCTTGGGCTTGGCCGCGCTGACGGCGGCGAGGAAGGTCGACTTGCCGGCATTCGGCAGGCCGACGAGGCCGGCATCGGCGATGAGCTTCAGCTTGAGCCAGATCCACATCTCCGTCCCCGGCTGGCCGGGATTGGCCCGGCGCGGCGCCTGGTTCGTCGCGGTCTTGAAATAGGCGTTGCCGAAGCCGCCATTGCCGCCGCGGGCAAGCACGATGCGCTGGCCCGCCTCGGTGAGGTCGGCGATCAGGGTCTCGCCGTCCTCGTCGAAGATCTGCGTGCCGCGCGGCACCTTGAGGACGACGTCCTCGCCCTTGCCGCCGGCGCGGTTCTTGCCCATGCCGTGCATGCCCGGCCGGGCCTTGAAATGCTGCTGGTAGCGGTAGTCGATGAGGGTGTTGAGGCCGTCGACGCATTCGACCACGACGTCGCCGCCACGGCCACCGTCGCCACCGTCCGGGCCGCCGAACTCGATGAACTTCTCGCGGCGGAAGGAGACGCAGCCCGCGCCGCCGTCGCCCGAGCGGATGTAGATCTTGGCTTGATCGAGAAACTTCATGGATTCACGCGCCCCCGCATCCGAGCGCGGGAGCGATTTCCCTACAGGAGCGCGCCACCGGCCGCAATCGGCCGATGGCGCTGGGGCGGGAGAGGCCGGATGCCGTCAGGCAGCGAGTGCGGGCTGGCGACGCCGGGCACGCCCGAGCATGGTGGTGACATGCGGCAGGTAGCGGCCGTGCGCCTTGGAGAACTTCAGCCCCTCGCCCACGACGACGAAGCCGAGCCTCTCCTGGATGCGCAGCGACCGCCGGTTGTCGGCGAAGACGCCGGAGGTCATGTGCACGGCCTGCGTCTCGGCGAAGAAGGCGTCGACGTAAGTCTCCGCCGCTTCGCTCATCAGGCCCCGGCCCCAGAAGGACGGTCCCAGCCAGTAGCCGAGCTCCATCGCGCCGTCGGCCGGCATGAGGCTGATCAGGCCGGCGGTCCGCCCGTCGGCGAGGACCACGTGATGGGCCGCCGCGCCGCGCCGCATGTCCTCAGCCGCGCGTGCGCAGAAGCCTCTCATCGCGGCGAGCGGCTGTGGCCAGGGCACGGGCGAGAGCCAGCGCACCACCTCCCAGGTCATCTCCCGATGCAGGGCGCCGGCATCTTCCAGCGCGATCGGACACAGGATCAGGCGGCTCGTGTCGAGCGTGCGGTTCAGCATGGCTCGTTCCCTATCATCGCCGTCATCGCCTCGGGTGAGCGGTCACTGGCTAGCATCGCGGCCATCGCCTCGCCTGTGCGCTCGCGCACGCCGAGGCCGACGAAGATCGGATCGATCCAGCCCTTGAGGCTCGCCCAGGTGCGCCGGTCGAGGCGCATGTGCTCGACCGGGAAGAGCCCGCCGCGGGCCGGAAACTCGACGAGGCCCGAGCCCTCCGACCGGAAGCCGCACTTCTCGAGAACGCGCCGCGACGCCGGGTTGACGACGCGCACGCCCGCCGTCAGCGCCGGTGCCTCGGTATGATCAAACACCGTGTCAACGATCGCGCGCAGCGCCTCGGTGGCGAAACCCTGGCCCCAATGGGGCATGCCGAGCCAATAGCCGACGAAGGGCTCGCCATTGTTGCGCGAATGCACGGCAATGGCGCCCATCGCCTCGTGCGGCTTGCGCCGCGGCGTGACGACGAGGGTCAACGCCTCGCCCGTGGCGTTGGCGAGCCGTGCCGCGTAGATGAAGGTTTCCGCCGCCCGCGGTGGATAGGGATGCGGAATGAGGGCCGTCATCTCGGCTACGGCTTTCTCCCCCGCGAGTTGCTCGATGGCGCGGGCGTCGGCGAGACGGGGCCAGCGCAGGGCAAGGCGCTCGGTCTCGATGACGAAGGCGTCGTCGACGATATCGCGGGTGAACATCGCTTCGCTCCGGTTCCGCGGGCCCGAATCGCCACTGGCGCGATGCGTAGCCCGAAACGACGAAGGGGAGATGGCATCCCATCTCCCCTGTCGCCTGGATCCGAAGCGAGACTTGGAAGGCCAAGACCTGGAGCTTCGTTTCCGCCGGGTTTCGGGATGCCGGCGGGAGCTCTTCGTCTGGCAGCTTCCGCCTCTTTACTCTGCCGCCTCGATGGCGGGTACCACGGACACGTAAGCTCGGCCGGCTTTCGTGCCGAACGTGACGCGGCCGTCCGTAAGCGCGAAGAGGGTATGGTCCTTGCCCATGCCCACGTTGACGCCCGCGTGCACCTTCGTGCCGCGTTGACGGACGATGATGTTGCCGGCGACGACGGCCTGGCCGCCGAACTTCTTCACGCCGAGGCGGCGGCCGTCGGAATCGCGGCCGTTACGGGACGAACCGCCAGACTTCTTGTGAGCCATGATAGAACTCCTGAATTCCTGTGACGGGGCGCGCTAGGCAGCGCAGCTCACCGATCCTCACCCGACTTCTGCTCGGCCTGGTCGATCTTCGCGCGCGGCGGCTTGCCGGCGAGAAGCTCCTTGGCCTGAATGACCCATTCCTCGCGCGTGGCGCGGCCGCGCAGGCCAAGTTCCTCGTCGTACCTGGCGAGGTCCGCCTCGGTCCAGCCGGCGATCTGCTCCCAGGAATTGATGCCGGCCGCACGCAGCTTCTTCTCGATCGTCGGGCCGATGCCCGAGATGAGGGAGAGGTTCGACGCATCGCTCGCGGCAGCGGCCGGAGCGGCAGCCTTGGCCTTGGCGGGCTTCGCGGCAGCGGCCTTCTTGCCGGAGGGCCTGGCGCCGCCCGTCAGGATCTCGGTGATGCGGACGACGGACAGCTCCTGCCGGTGGCCACGCTTGCGCTTGGAGTTCTGGCGACGACGCTTCTTGAAGGCGATGACCTTCGGCCCGCGCGCCTGTTCGACGAGCTCGCCCGCAACGGTGGCGCCGGCAACGAAGGGGGCGCCCACTTCCGCCGCGCCGTCCTTCACGAGCATCAGCACCTCTTCGAAGGCCACCACGTCGCCGGGCCCGCCCGCCAGGCGCTCGATGGTGATGACGTCGTCGGCGGCAACCTTGTACTGCTTGCCGCCGGTCTTGATGACTGCGAACATCGTTCTTCTTCCCGTGTTCCTGCCGGCGCTCGGCGGCTGTCCCGCCGGGCCGGCTTCTTGGCAGCCCGTTTCCGGCTATCGATGCGGGCGGACGGCTCTGCTTGCGGCCGTGCCGCCGCCACGCGACACACAGGGCGCAAGTGTCCCCACGCCCAAGGCGGCTGTCGATACAGCGCCCGACCGGGCCTGTCAACGCAACGACCGTGGGAAAGCCGCTTCGAGGCGCTTGATCTTTCGATACGCCTGCGTGTAAGACAGCGCCGCCGCGGAGAGGTGGCAGAGTGGTTGAATGCACCGCACTCGAAATGCGGCATACGGGCAACCGTATCGGGAGTTCGAATCTCCCCCTCTCCGCCAGCTAACCCTTTGAACAACAAGGGTTCAGCATCTCGGCGAAGAAGCTCCGAAACACCCTGAAAATTCAGTCCGCCACAGCAACGCCACAGTGGCAGGACACATCATGGCTACCCGGGCGCGAACATTCAGGCGCCGGTCGGGTTTCAGGACTTCGCTGTCCCGGACGGACATTTCGATCTTGCGATCGGCAACCCGCCGGCGCGCGCGTGATCGAGGACATCGCCGGCGAGGCTGCCAGCGCCGCCGAGATGAAGGCGGCGGCCTCGGGCAATCCGCTCATCCTCGAAGAGATGGGCCTGCGCCAGAAGATCCGGCGCCTGGAGGGGGCGCGCATCGAGCACGAGCGCGAGCAGTTCCGCCTCCGCGGCCTGGTGCGCGCGCTCCGCCGGGAGGCCGACGGCATGTCCGGGCGCCTGCCGCTCGCGGAACAGGATGCGGCCCGCGCGGCCCTGGCGATCGAGCATGGCCTCGTGGCCGACTTCGGCAAGGAGAGGCTTGACAGGGCGAAGGACATCGGCGCGGCGATCATCAGGGCCGGGCGGGAGGTGCTGGCGGCCGGCAGGGACGCCGCCGACCTCGGGACGGTCGGCGGGTTCAAGGCGGCTCTGGAGCACGTGCACAGCAGGGCGTTCAGCCTGGTGCTCGCCGGCGCGCACCGGCACGATGTGCCCATCGACGACATCGACAACGCCGATCCGGCCGGCACCGGCATGCGCGTTCTCAACGCGCTGCGTCGCATGCCCGCCGAACCGGACCGGATGCGGGCCCGGCTCGCCGAGATCGAACGACAGATCCCGGCACTTGAACGCCAGGCCGGCGCGTGGCCGGACGAGGCGGAGCTCGCCACGGCGCGCGCGCGCCACGCGGCGGTGATCGCCCAGCTGCGACTCCGGCAGGGGGGGCCGGGGCGGCGTCCGGGCCAAGGCTGTCGTTTCGCGCGCGCGAGCCCGTCGCGCGCCTGACCGGCACCGAGCTTGGCGTGGGGTTCCGCGGCGGGCAGGACATGCCGGCCCTGCGCGCCGCCGCCCAGCGCTGGTATGACGAGAACCTCGTTGGCTCGGCCGCGACGATGCGGGACGGCAGCGTGGTTCAGTTCAACAGGCGCGGCCTCAGGAAATCGACGTTCGGCGGCAAGGGCGATGTGCTTCTCCGCGCCGTGCCGGCCATCCGCGCCATCATCGAGACCGGGCAGGTCGTCCACCGCGAGCCGGGGAACAGGCCGGGGATCATCGAGCGCGCCATTGTCTCGGCCCCTGTCTCTCTGGCGGGGGAGACGCACAGGCTGGCCGTCTCGATCCATCGCAGGACGGACGGCAACTGGCACTACGACTTCACGTTCGACAGGAGCGCTGGGGGTCCGGGGGTTGGTGTACCCGGCGAGACCACGGGTGCGCGTTCCATTCGCGGTGTGGAGACGGAGCGCTCGTTGGGCCGTTCGGCGGCAGAAAGCACCCCAGCCGCGTCGAGGAGCCGGGCGTCGACTCCGGGGGGCTTGCGACCGCCGCGAACGGCCCGCTACCCAGCTTGCCATTGCCACACCCCGACACGAAGACAAGCATAGCCGATCCCCCGGGCGGCCTCAACCTCTTCGCGTGGAGCGACGAGGCGACCGCCGCGGGCGATCTCCCCGCCGATCCCGCGGTTGCGGCCGGGACGATCGCGCAGGTCGAGGAGGCGCTTCGCACAGGCCCGGCCGGGCCGCTGATCGCGCCGCTGATGCGGTGGGGGCGGCTTCGCATCATCACGACCGCCGACCTGCCGGCCGGCATGCCGGACGGGGTGCAGGCCTGGGCCGACGGCGCGGGCAGGATCACGCTGATTGCGGACGCCATCGAGCCCGGCACGGAGACCGCCGTGCTCCTGCACGAGGCGTTCCACGCCGGCGTCCGCCCCCTGATCGGGGACCCCGCGTGGAACGGCCTGATGCGCGAGCTCGAAACCCTGCGCACCCAGGCGAGGCGGGGGAGCGCCCGCCTGCGCGGGCTCTACGACGAGGCGCGCCGCAGCGTGGGCATCGCCCTGGCCGCCGGACAGGCGATGCCGGGCGACATCTCCGCCGAGGAGTTCGGGGCCTATCTCATCGAGCACTACGAGGCCGCTCCGCCGGCGATGAAGCGCTGGGTCGACAGGATCGCCGGACTGGTCAAGGCGTGGCTGCTGCGCACCTTCGGCCGCCAGTTCGGCGCGGTGACGCCGGAGCAGCTGCGCGCGCTTGCCGCCGCCGCCCTGCGAGCTGCGGCGCCGCCAGCGCGCGCGGCGGGCGGAGCGGACGAGCGGGGCGCGGGGCGGCCCTCCCTCCGGCACGGCGGCGGGCAGGGCGAGGGAGCGCGGTTTGCGGCCGGGGTCCTCGTCGAGCTCACCGCCAACGACGACATCTTCCAGAACCCGCGTTCGCGGGCGCGGGACCTCGGCGGTGTCTTTGCCGACATCATGCCCGAGGTGACACTGATCGGCCCGGTCGACCTCTCCGAGGAGGACATCGCCCGTGACGCGGAGAAAAAGACCCTGCTGCGCACCGGGGCCGGGCGCGACTTCCATGTCTACGAGGGTGATGGCACCGTCTGGCTGGACGTGAGCCGCCTCGACGAGGGCCAGATGGGGAGTGCCGTCTATGCCGCCGTCGCCAACTATGCCTACAACACGGGCAGGGTGTTCATCGGCGACCCGGCCGGCCTGTCCGACCTCGCGCTGCGGCGCCGCACCGAGGCCATGCTGTCCTCGGCGCTGAAGTTCGGCACGACCGATCACCTCGCCCCCCACCCGCGGCAGGTGGCGGGGGACGCCCGGCTCGGCGTGCCGCCGTTGCGGTGGACGCCGGGCGACACCATGGGTAACATCGCCGCCCTGATCGACGCCTCGCTCGGCTCTCTCGCGCATGATGTGCCGGAGGTCAGACGTGCCTACTACGACTTCGAAACAGGAACCTTCCGAGATTCTCAGGGCGCACCCCTATCTGATGAGGTGCTGGACGGGTGGGCATCTCGATCTGGCCGAGTGCGAGCGGCGGGCGCGGGGCGCCGAACGCTTAAGAGAGGCATACTCCTCAATACCGTGGCACGCGCGGAGAGCGGCGCAGGACCCGGATTACTGGAGCTTGTTCTACGCCAGCAATCCAAACTGGTAGCACGCGGCGGCCTCGGGGGCCTGCTCTACTCCGTTCGCGGCGGTGCCGGTGGGCCGGCGCCTGCGGGCGCGCGCCGGCGCCTCGTCGACGGGCTCGCGGATCGGCTCACCGACCTGCAGCCGGCGATGCTTGCCACCGTGCCGCTGAACTACTTCAGCGAGCTGAAGCGGCCCAACATGGCGGCCGTCGACGAGTACCTGCGCCTCAAGCGCGCGATGGACGCCTACCGCGGCAGGAAGCACGACGCGGCCGACCAGGTTGCCCAGGCGTGGTTGCGCTACGCCCGGCTCGGCCTCGGCACGGACGGCAGGGCCAGGGCGCGCACGCTCGCGGACCTGATGCATGACGCCACCCTCGCCGGCATCGACCCGTCGCTCTCACCCTGATCAGCGATGGCAGGACCCTTCGCGGCATCGAGATGCTGGCCCCGAAGTTCGCCAGGGACGCCATGCAGGCGTACCGCATGTGGAACGAGGGCCTGACCACGCGGCGCGGCGACGTCATCCTGGAGCGCGACCGGATCAGTGCGTGGGACCGGATCGCGAGGCTGATGGGCTTTACCTCGGCGCGCGTCGCCGAGACCCATGAGCGGAACAGGCGCCTCAGGGAGGCGGAGGGGACGGTGCTCGAGGAGCGGCGCGCGCTGGTGGACAGGTGGGCGACGGCGCGGATGGCGGGCGACGACGAGGGGCGCCGCGAGGCGCTCGAGCGGATCAGGGCGTGGAATGCCAGGCCCTACGCCAGGGGGGTGCGCATCACGCAGGAGACGCTGCAGCGGTCCGCCCAGACCCGCCGGCGCAACGCGCGCCTGCGGGAGGACGGGGTTCAGATCCAGAACAGGCCGCTCGGACGTTACCTGCGCGGCTTGCAGCCCGCACCCGGCTACCGCTAGGAATGGATGCGGCCCGCCCGGGCCGCATCGTTCATTGGGGGCTGGTTCATGCTCAAGCACATGGCGGTTGCCGCCGTGGCCCTGGCGCTGGCGGCGTGCGCCGCAGCGCAGGCCACACGCACCTCGGCGAATACCATGATCATCGACGCCGAGGCCGACCCGGAATGCGGCGCGACGGGCGCCAGCAGGGTGGCGGCCAGGGCGGCGGCCATCGAGACGATCAGGGCCGGGTTCGATCGCTACATCATCACCGGAGGTGCCGCGCAGAACAACGTGGGCGTGGCGACGGTCGGCGGCACCGCGACCACCTACGGCACCCGCCTTGGCGGCGGCACCTACAGCGCGACCACGACCTATACCCCGAACACGATCATCTACGGCACTCACGACAGAATGTTGAAGGTCGTCATGTTCAGGAAGGGGGACCCCGGGTACGAACAGGCCCTGGACGCCAGGCAGGCGCTCGGGCCGGAGTGGCAGGAGCTGGTGAAGAGCGGCATCAGGACCTGTCTCTGAGCGCCATCGCGCCCGCGACACGCGGGGCCAGGCGGCGGAAGGCGCCCCGTTCTTGCCCTGGTCGCGGTTCCCGCGTAGATAAGGTGTCTCCTCGCGCATGACGTGCTCACATGGGCTGCACGCATGCGCGACAACTTCCCGACATCGCTGCGCTTCACCCTCGGGTTCGAGGGCGGCTTCGTGCACCACCCTGCCGACCCGGGCGGGGCGACCAACAAGGGCATCACGCTCGCCACGCTGCGCCGGCACCGGCCGGGGGCGAGCGTCGCCGACCTCAAGGCGCTTCCCGACGCGCTGGTGGCGCAGATCTATCGGGCGGACTATTGGGACGCGGTGCGCGGCGACGATCTGCCCGCCGGCGTCGACCTCGCCACCTTCGACTACGCCGTCAACTCCGGCCCCTCGGCGGCTCGCAAGGGTCTGCGGGCCGTGGCGGGTGGCCCGGACCACGAGACGGTCCGGAGGCTCTGTGCCCGCCGCCTCTCGATCTACCAGACGTTCCGGCACTGGAAGACCTTCGGCAGGGGCTGGGCGCGGCGCATCGCTGCGTGCGAGGCCCTCGGCGTCCGGATGGCGCTGGCGGCGGAGCGCGACGCGCCGCACGTCGCGGCGGCCCTCGGCGACGAGGCCCGCAGGGCGGCACGCGGGGCGAGGCGGAGCACGGCCGGCGCGGCCGCGGCCACCGGAAGCGGTGCCGCCGCGGTGCCCCTCGAGGTCGCCGACCCGACTGCTCTCGCCCTGGCCGGGGCGCTCGCCGGCGCGGTCGTGCTGACCGGCCTCTACCTGGCCTGGCGCGCCCACGTGGATCGCCTGCGCGAGGAGGCCCTGCGCGCGGCCTTGCAAGAGGTGCAGGCGTGACGCGGGACGCGCTGGCCGAAGAGTGGCTCGGGCACCGCTGATCGAGCGGCAAACCGTCGAACAGATGATATCGGCCACGCCACGGCGGACGGGCAAGCCCCCTGCCACCAGCCCGCACGAGGGTCCGATAGATCGGTAGACGGGTCGGGTTGCCGAAGGCTTCGAGCAGCTTGTTCGAGATTCGCGGAAATAGATTGGCCTCCGCCGGTCCGGGCGTCAGCGACTATTTCCACGATCATCGAATTATCGTCCAGTCTCGTCTGCAACCCGGGCGGCGGTGTGCCCCGCCTCATACCAGCCTTTCGAGCGGTTCACGATCCAGACGACGGAGAGCATGACCGGCACCTCGATCAGCACGCCGACCACAGTGGCGAGCGCCGCGCCCGACTGGAAGCCGAACAGGCTGATGGCGGCAGCGACTGCCAGCTCGAAGAAGTTGGACGCGCCGATCAGCGCCGAGGGGCCAGCGACGCAGTGCTGCTCGCCGGTGAGGCGGTTGAGCAGATAGGCGAGCCCGGAATTGAAGTAGACTTGGATAAGGATCGGCACGGCGAGCAGCGCGATGACGAGCGGCTGCGCCAGGATCTGCACGCCCTGGAAGCCGAACAGCAGAACGAGAGTGGCGAGAAGCGCCAGCAGCGAAAGCGGCTGAAGCCGGTCGAGGAAGCGCTTCAGGGCCGGTTCTCCGCCCATCGCCAGCAGCCTGCGGCGCAGGAATTGCGCGGCGATCACCGGCACGACGATATAGAGCGCGACGGAGAGGACGAGGGTATCCCACGGCACGGTGATTGCGGAGAGGCCGAGCAGCAGGCCGACGATCGGCGCGAAGGCGAACACCATGATCGTGTCGTTGAGCGCGACCTGCGACAGCGTGAAATGCGGCTCGCCTCTCGTCAGGTTCGACCAGACGAAGACCATCGCCGTGCAAGGCGCAGCCGCGAGGATGATGAGGCCGGCGATGTAGCTGTCGATCTGGTCGGCCGGCAGATAGGGTCGGAACAAGTCGCCGATGAACAGCCAGCCGAGCGCGGCCATCGAGAACGGCTTCACCGCCCAGTTGACGAAGAGCGTGATGCCGATGCCGCGCCAATGCTCTTTGACCTCGCCGAGCGCGGCGAAGTCGATCTTGACCAGCATCGGCACGATCATCAACCAGATCAGCGCCGCAACCGGCAGGTTGACCTTGGCAACCTCGGCAGCCCCGATGGCATGGAAGACGCCGGGCATGAGGTGGCCGAGAGCGACGCCGGCCACGATGCACAGCGCGACCCAGAGCGTGAGATAGCGTTCAAATGTGGACATGGCTCGCCCTCACGCCGTCGCCACACGGCGACCGTGCTCGTCCACCACCCGCTCTCCGTCTTCTTTGACGAACTCGCCACGCTGCGGCGGCAACAGGTCAAGCACTTCTTCGGACGGCCGGCAGAGCTTCACGCCCTTCGGACTGACAACGATCGGCCGGTTGATGAGGATCGGATGCGCCAGCATGGCGTCGAGAAGCTGATCGTCAGTGAGGCCCGGATTGTCGAGTCCCAGCTCGGCATAGGGCGTGCCCTTCTCGCGCAGCAGGGCGCGGACGGTGATGCCCATGCGGGCGATAAGCCGCGTGAGCATGGTCCGCGTCGGTGTCGTCTTGAGGTATTCGATGACGTGCGGTTCGACGCCGGCATTGCGGATCATCGCCAGCGTATTGCGTGAAGTCCCGCAGTCGGGGTTGTGGTAGATGATGACGTCCATGGCCGACCTCACGCGGCGCTCGGGCGCGGCCTGGTCGCGCCCTGCAACTGGCCGATCTCGATGAGTTTGGAACCGAGCGTCATGCGGTCGAGGCTGCCGACCGGTAGCGCCGTAAAGACGGAAATCCGGTTCTTGAGATAGCGGAATGCGGCGTTGAAGGCGGCTTCCTTCCGGACGTCCGTGCCCTCGACGGCGGCAGGGTCTTCGATCCCCCAATGCGCGGTCATGGGCTGGCCCGGCCACACCGGGCAGGCTTCCGCGGCGGCGTTGTCGCAGACGGTGAACACGAAATCCATGACGGGTGCGCCAGGCTTGGCGAACTCATCCCAGCTCTTCGAGCGGAAGCCCTCGGCCGGATAGTCGCAGGCCCGCAGCATCTTCAAGGCGAAGGGGTTGATCGCGCCCTTCGGCTGGCTGCCGGCGGAAAAGGCGCGAAAGCGGCTGGCTCCATCCCTGGTCAGGATGCTCTCGGCCAGGATCGAGCGCGCCGAATTGCCGGTGCAGAGAAAAAGGACATTGTAGATGCGGTCAGTCATGGGCGGCCTCCCTGGCGGCGATCCTTTGTGGCGGGCAGCATGGAGAAAGGTCGGCGATCAGCGGCGCGCAGATCTCCGGCCGGCCACCGCAGCAATCCTTGACCAGGAAGCCAGCGAGCGCGCGGACGGCGTCCAGTCTTGCGCGATAGATGATCGACCGGCTCTGGCGCTCGGCCTCGATCAGCCCGGCGCGGGTCAGGATCGCCAGGTGCGTCGACATCGTGTTGTGCGGCACGTCCATGGCCTTTGCGATCTCGCCGGCCGGCAGGCCGTCGGGCTCGTGCTCCATCAACAGACGGAACACGTCGAGGCGGGTCGGCTGTGCGAGCGCGGCGAAGGCGAGGATGGCTTGCCTTGATTCCATGCGTCGAGACTAATCGACATATTGGGCTTTGCCAATCCGGAATGTTCATCCTGCGCGCGACGTTGGCGGTGCTCCGCCTCCGCCAGCGGCACCGAAGTCTCCTCCTTCGATGCGATCTGCAGCACTGGCAGCATCAGGGACTGACAGTCAGGTGTGCCCATCGGTCAAGGCTGGGATCTGCTGGAAACTCGGACATGGGATGGCCTGTGTGATCGGCCGGCCGCAATCCTCGCCGGTGGGGCCGGGCTCGGCTTTCCGCTCAACAGCCGGGCCCAGATGGTCTGGCTGGGGGAGGGACTGCCGCGCAGCCTCGCGCCGGGCAAACGCCCGCACCCGGCCGCCGCCGCCCTCGCTCGCGCTCGAGGGCGGCCAGCCGCGCCTCGTCTTCGGCATGCCGGGAGGCGACCAGCAGGACCGGTGGCAGCTCGTGCCCTTCCTGCGCCGCGTGCGCCATGGCCTGAACCTGCAGGAAGGCATCGACCTGCCGCTCTTCGACACGACGCACTTCCCCTCCTCGTTCTGCCCGTGCAAGGCCGAGCCCGGACATGTCGTCGTCGCGGAGAGCTTCGGCGCCGCCGCGATCGAGGAGCTGCGCGCACGCGGCCATGATGTCGAGGTGGCTCCGGCCTGGTCGGTCGGCTGCCTCACGGCGGCGGAGCGCGGCGACGACGGCATCCTGCGCGGGGCGGGCCGGGCTGCGGTGACATGCCGCATCAGCCGAAGGTGGGGACGTCGCTTGCAACTGCGAAGGCGTGTGGGGAGTGCGGGTGCACCAACGGAAAGCCCGTCTCTTCGCTCTGAGACGGGCTTTCTCGAGGCCCGGACGGCCAACAGCACGAAGGCTGAGGTCTACTGTATCTGTCCCGGCCTGGTTGCCGAGGCGGCCACAGGTCGCCGGCTCAACGGGGGAGATTCCACGCCGATTTTCACGGCACGTCAAGCTCGTATCGGGAAACCGCACGGCCTGCGCCGGCTTATCGGTGAATGTGACGGCGCCCGCGGCCATCGCTCCCCGGGGCGGCGCGCGGCCGGATTGCCTCGCAACGCGGCGGTCAGTTCCCCGCCGCGCCGGACGGTTTCAGACGCCGCCCGATATAGGCCATGGCATACCAGCAGACGATCGACCAGGCCGAACCGATCGACCAGCCGGCGAGCACGTCCGACGGCCAATGCACGCCGATGTAGACGCGGCTCACGCCGACGAGAACGGTCATGGCCAGGGCAACCGCCGTCAGGTAGAGGCGCAGGCCCGCATGCGCATGCGCCCGGGCGACGAGCGCCCCGAGCGTCAGGAAGGTGATGGCCGAGAGCATCGCGTGGCCGCTCGGGAAGCTTGCGGTGAAAACCTTCGCTGCATGCGGCACGAGATCGGGCCGCGCCCTGTCGAAGCCCATCTTCATCAACGTGCCGAGCAGCGCGCCGCCGGCTACGGACACGAGCAGAAGGAGCGCCGCGGAGCGCTGGCGGATGACGAGGAAATAGCCGCTGGCGACGAGCACCGCGAGGACGAGGACGGGGGTGCTGCCGAGCCCCGTGATGTCGCGCGCCGCCTCGTGCAGCCACGGGGGCCCGATCAGGCTGCGCTCCGCATCGGGCCGACGGAGAGCGAGGAGGATCGCCTCGTCCCAGCCCTGCCGCTCGCCGCGCAGCACGTCGCTCGCGAGGATCCCGAAGAGCCCGGCCGATCCGAGGGCGAAGAGCGCGAGCAGCGGCGCCGGTCCCTCGCGCAGCAGCGCGCGGAAGCGGGCGATGGGGCCAGAACCCGGCCTGGAAGGAGCGATGATCATGCGAAATGTCGCGACAATGGATGCGAGCGCGCGTCCGCAAGCGGGACCCCGTGCCGGTCCATGTGGTGTCGCCGCCGCACGAGACCAAGCGGCATGCCGCATGGAGGCCGGTCCGGGATGCCCGGAAGGATCGGAAGGGCCGCGAGGGCGGAAGCATCCACTTGGATCACCTGACGACACATGACAGATTGTGCGCTTTGAGAGAAGCTATGTTGCTGGCCGCGACACGGGCGAATGAGAGATGGCCATGACCGGACAATCCGTTGACTACGGTCGGGGTGCGTTCGAATTCATCGAGCGCGTCTGCGCTTTGAGGAGCGCCACCGACGTGGTGCGGCTCTTTCACGAAGCCCTGGGCCGCTTCGGCTACGAAACCTTCATCATCACCGGGCTTCCGAACGGCGGCCAGCGGTTCGAGCAGCTCGTCCTGCTCAAGCACTGGCCGGCCGGCTGGTTCGATCTCTACACCCGCGAGGGATACATCCTCGACGATCCCGTCGCCGTGCAGTGCCGCAGGACGGTGGAGCCCTTCGAATGGGCCTCGGCGCCCTACGATCCGCAGCGCCACCCGCGCTCGGCCGAGATCATGAGGCGCGCCGCGGATTTCGGCATGACGAACGGCCTGTGCGTGCCGATCCACGGCTTCGTCGGACTGGAGGCCTGCGTTTCCGCCGGCGGAAGCGATCTCGACCTGTCGCCGCAGGCGAAGGCGGCCGTGCATCTCATGGCCATCTATGCCTGCAACCGCGCCCGCCAGCTGCTCGCGCCGCTCGCCGAGCCGCGCAAGCCGCTCCTGACCTCCCGCGAGCGCGAGGTGATGACCTGGACCGCGATGGGCAAGTCCGCCTGGGAGATCGGCTGCATTCTGCGGATCTCCGCACCGACCGTGAACAAGCATGTCGCGAGCGCCATGCACAAGCTCGGCGCCGCGAACAAGACCCACGCCGTTGCCCGCGCCATCGAGCGCCGCGAGGTGAACATCTGACAGTCGCATGCCTGTCAATGGTCAAGGTTGACCATACGTAACGGCGTCAATCTGGAGCAGGCTGTCCCCCGCTCGGCACAGGGTCGAGGGGCGAGACGACATGATCCATGTCATTACCGCTGGCAACCGGTCGCTCTATGCGTCCGAATTGGCCCAGCACCATCTCATTCGCCACGAGATATTCGTCAAGGAGCGCGGCTGGTCCGCGCTCGATCGTCCGGACGGGCGCGAGCTCGATGGTTATGACACGGACGAAACCATTTACCTGCTCGCCCTCGATGAGGGGCGCGTGGTCGGGGGCCACCGGCTCTTTCCGACGACGCGCCCCCACATGCTCAGCGAAGTCTTTCCGGCGCTCGTCGCACAGAAGGTGCCGTCCGCGCCCGACGTCTACGAATGGTCACGCTTCTTCATCGTGCGCGAGCGGCGCTCGGGCCGGACCTATCTGCGCCTGATGGCCGCCGTGCAGCAGCTCTGCCTCGAGGAAGGCATATCCTCCATCACCGCGGTCATCGAGATGTGGTGGTTGCCGCGCTTCCATGAGGCGGGTTTCGTCGTCCATCCCTTGGGCCTGCCGCAGCCCGTAGAAGGCGTGGCGACGGCGGCCGTGATGATCGAGATTCGGGAGGAATCGCTCGCCAGGGTGCGGCAGCTCGGCGACCTGCCCGCGAGCGTGCTGGTCAGGCGCGGCGACTCGCCGCCGCTGGTGCGACGGGACGGATACCGCCTCCCGGTTCAGTGATCGTCCGCACAGCCCCCGGGGCGATCGCATCGGTTGAACGTCGCGCCCTGGGGCAACCGAGCGGTTGCCAGCGCCGCTTGCGATATGCGCCAGCGCGCAGGGCCGGCGCAGCGAAGGGCTGCGTCGGGGAGGAAACGTCCTTCGGCGCCGAACGGCGCCGCGCTCCGTCCGGCCGGCTCTCCCGCCGGATCGCCATCCCAGCCTGAAGCGGCCGGGCGGAGCGACGTGCTCGCCTGAATTCCGGCCAGGGATAAGTTGGGTCCTTCGATCAGGAGAAGGACCATGCGGCGCAGCCATTTCAGCGAGGAGCAGATCATTTTGGTGCTGAAGGAGCACGAGGCGGGGATTAAGACCGCCGAGCTGTGCCGCAAGCACGGGATCTCGGACGCCACGCTGTACAAGTGGAAGGCGAAGTACGGGGGCATGACGGCCCCGGAGACAGCGCGGCTTCGCACGCTCGAGGACGAGAACCGGCGGCTGAAGAGGCTTTTGGCCGAGCAGATGCTCGACAGTGCGGTGCTAAGGACCTCCTCGGAAGAAACTGAGCTCGCCTGCGGCGCGGTTCGCGACGGTCAAGCGCGTGATCGGCGATCACGGCTCCTCAGAGCGAAGAGCCTGCAGGCTGGTCGGGGTGGATCGGTCGAGCTTCCAGTACCAGCGCGCGGCGGAGGGTGATGCGGCGATCCGCACGCGCCTGCGGGAGCTTGTTAATGACCGCCGCCGGTTCGGCTCCGGCGGCTGGCGATCCTGCCGAGGCGGGAGGGGTTGAGGATGAACCTGAAGAAGGTCTACCGCCTCTACCGGGAGGAGCGGCTTGTTGTGCGCCGGCGCGGCGGGCGCAAGCGAGCGCTCGGCACAAGGGCGCCTGCGGCCATCCCGCAGGGAGCGAACCAGCCCTGGAGCCTCGACTTCGTGTCGGATGCCCTGAACGACGGCCGGCGCTTCCGGGTGCTGAACATCGTCGACGAATTCGCTTCGCGGACCTTCGGTTCACCCGCGAGTACCGGGCGCTCGTCGTCGACACCTCGCGCTCCGGCGCCCGCGTGGTGCGCGAGCTCAATGAGGTCATCGCCCGCCGCGGCCGGCCCTGCATGATCGTCTCGGACAATGGCACCGAGCTGGTCAGCCGGGCGATCCTCGGCTTCTGCGAGGAGGCCGCCATCGAATGGCACTCCATCGCGCCGGGCAAGCCGATTCAGAACACCTTCGTCGAGAGCTTCAACGGCCGCCTGCGCGACGAGTGCCTCAACGAAGCACGCCTTCTCCTCGCTTGCCGAGGCGCGATGGATCATCGAGGCTTGGCGGAGAGAGAGGGATTCGAACCCTCGATACGGTTTCCCGTATACACGCGTTCCAGGCGTGCGCCTTCAACCACTCGGCCACCTCTCCGCATGCGCCTTGGCCTTGCGGGCATGCGCCGTCGTTCCTGCCGTCCGGTGCGTCGACCTGTGGCGCATCGTCGGGACATCCCGGCTGGGCCACGGTTTCGCGCAGAGGGCCTCAAGGGCGAGGCGGAACGACCGGCGCATGTATAGCCGAGGCGGCGTCGAGCGCAAGTCGGCGATCACGCTCTTTCGCGGCCTCGTGTCTTGCCCCGCCTCGCCGGGGCGGCTACCCCTTGCCGGCCGCTCCTCGCGGCAACCTTCTTTCCCGGCTTCACCCTTCGCATGCGCTTCTTCCTTCGCATCCTGGGCTTTCTGCTGGTGGCCGGCGGCTTCGTGTCGCTCGTCATCGACGGCACGCGCGCCATCGCCAACAGCACCGTCGCCTTCACCCCGCTCGGGGCCACCCTCCTTGCGATCTTCCCCAAGACCTTTCCGCTGATCGAACCGGCGGTGGCGCGGCACGTGCACCCCTTCCTGTGGGACCCCGTGCTCCTGTCGCTCTTCACCGCCCCGACCTTCGCCGTCGCCGCTGTCATCGGCTTGGCCTTCCTGTGGCTCGGCCGCCGCCCGGCCGAGCCCATCGGCTTCTCGACGAAGCGCTGACCGCGTCACCTTCCGGCAATCCTCCCGGGCTGCAATGGCAGACAGGCGGCCGAATTCGGCCGATCGCGCCGATCCTGGGGTGTGCCGCAGTGCCGCGGGCCGCCTCGGGGCATCCTTCATAGCAGCGAGCCCGCCATGCTCACCGTGGTCCTGATCCTGCAGCTTGCCACCCTCGGCTACCATCAGGTGACGACGGCCTGCGATCTCTTCCCCTTCAACGATGCGCGCAGCGAGTCGCCACGCGACATCGTGGCGGAGTGCCTCATCAACGGCCTGCTCATGGGACTGCCGCCGCTGGGATTCGTTCTTGGGCAGGCAGCGCTGATGGGCCTCGGCCTCGCGGTCTACGCCCTGCTGCTCGTCATGATGGTCAGGATCTGGTGGCTGCCCTACTGGTTCGGCGCGGGGGAGGCGTGGCTCGCGGTGCATCGGCGGCAGTTCGCCCGCACCATCAAGCTCGTGCCCTACCGCGGCCCGCGGCATCCGCAGCCCGATCTCAACCACACCCTGCTGCATCTGCTGACGCTCATGACTTTCATCGTCTCGGCGGTCTATTATTTCGGCCGCTGACGGGCCGATCGCGAATCGACGGCACGGGCGCCGGACGGGAAGCGAGGATCGGGCCATGCTCTTTGCGAAAAAGCCGCTCACCCTGCCGACCGCGGCCGAAGCCCTGCCCGGCCGGGCAGGGCCGATCCCCACGGCGGAGCGCCACTTCGTCAATGGCCGCCCCCTGAAGGGACCCTATCCGGACGGTCACGAGCAGCTCATCGTCGGCATGGGCTGCTTCTGGGGCGCCGAGCGCAAGTTCTGGACGGTGCCCGGCGTCTGGGTGACGGCTGTCGGCTACGCCGGCGGGCTCACGCCCAATCCGACTTACGAGGAGGTCTGCACGGGGCTTACCGGCCACACCGAGGTGGTGCTGATCGTCCACGATCCCGAGGCGGTGAGCATCGAGGCGCTCCTCAAGGTCTTCTGGGAGAATCACGACCCGACCCAGGGCATGCGCCAGGGCAACGACGTCGGCACGCAATATCGCTCCGCCCTCTACGTGACGGGCGAGGCGCAGCGGCAGGCGGCGCTCGCCTCGCGGCAGGCCTACGGGGCGGCGCTCGCGGCGGCGGGGCACGGGGCGATCACGACGGAGATCGGCGACGCGCCCGTCTTCTTCTTCGCCGAGGACTACCACCAGCAGTATCTCGCCAAGAACCCGGCGGGCTACTGCGGCCTCGGCGGCACGGGCGTGGCCTGTCCCCTCGGCACCGGCGTGACGGCCTGAGGCGGGGGCGGCCTTGGGCCTTGCCCGTTTCGACGCGACCTGCGGCGCCCTGCCGGCGGCAACCCTGACCATCCAGTGGGGAGATGCGCATGTCTGGAAGGTCGGCGGCAAGATGTTCGCCATCGGCCGGGTTGAGAAGGAGGGGCCGGCCTCCGTCTCCTTCAAGGCGTCCGAGATGGCCTTCCGCCTGCTGCCGGAAACGACCGCGGGCATCGGACCGGCGCCCTATCTCGCCCGGGCCGGCTGGCTGAGGGCGGCTCCGGGCGCACTGCCCCCGGAGGCCCTCGCGGCCTATCTCGCCGAGGCGCACCGGCTCGTGGCAGGAGGGCTGCCGCGCAGGCTGCGGCACGAGCTCGGGCTGCACGGGACCGCGCGCCCGTCCTCTGCCTTGTCTTGCTCATGACGCGAACGCGTGGCAATCAACGCGTCCCACCTCATCACCCGACCGCCTTCCGAGACTGCATATCCACCATGATCGAGCGGGTCCTCGAACGCTTCCTCTTCGCCAGCCGCTGGCTGCTCGCGCCGTTCTACGTCGGCCTCGTCGTGTGTCTCGTCGTGCTGATGCTCAAGGCGCTGCAGGAGCTCGTGCACTTCGTCGAACAGGCGTTCACGGCGACGGAGGCGGACATCATCCTCGGCGTGCTGACGCTCGTCGACCTCACCTTTACGGGCTCGCTCATCGTCATCGTCATCTTCTCCGGCTACGAGAACTTCGTGTCGAAGATCGACGAGGCCGAGCACAAGGACTGGCCCGACTGGATGGGCAAGATCGACTTCTCGGGGCTCAAGCTCAAGCTTCTGTCCTCGATCGTCGCCATCTCGGCCATCCAGGTGCTGAAGGCCTTCATGAATGTGCAGAAGACGACGGACCGCGACCTCACCTGGCTCGTGCTGATCCATCTCGTCTTCGTCGGTTCCGGCGTGCTGCTCGCGCTCACCGACCGCATCGCCGAAGGCAAGAACGGCCACAGGAGCCACTGACGGCATCGGTGCCTGCCGCGGGCGGCCCGCGCCCGTCAGCGCGCCACCAGCACGCTGCGGCATTCGTTGGGCAGGTCGGCGAGGGTCAGCGGCGGGCGCGGCGGCGTCGGCTTCGGACGGCGCGCCTCCTCCGTGAACCACCAGTCGAGCTCCTTGCCGCAGCCGTCCCCGGAAGGCGGCGGTGCCTGGTCCTCGCAGCCGTCCTCGCCCCGCGGACAGGCGAGGCGGACATGGAAATGGTAGTTGTGCCCGTAGGTTGGGCGGATCTTGTTGAGCCATGCCCGGTCGGTACCGGCCTCGCGGCACAGGGCCCTCTTGATCGCCGGATTGACGAAGACGCGCGCCACCTCCCGCTCGCGTGCCGCCGCCCGGAGGAGGGCGGTGTGCGCCGGCGTCCAGGCGGCCGGGTCGACGTCGTTCCAGTCCGCCGCCACCACATTCGTCGCCGGCATGTCCTCGCGTTCGCTGCCGTTGACGCGCCGTTGCGGCATCGGCGTCAGCCAGATGTCGACGTCGAGGCCGATCTGGTGCGAGGCGTGCCCGGTGAGCATCGGCCCGCCGCGCGGCTGCGCCATGTCGCCGACGAGCAGGCCGGGCCAGCCGTTGATGCGCGGCACCTTGGCGGCGAAACGCTCCAGGAAGGCGACGAGGGCCGGATGCCCCCAGTTGCGGTTGCGCGTCAGGCGCATGACCTGCCACGTCTCGCCATCGACCGGCAGGGCCACCGCCCCGGCGAGACAGCCCCGGGCGTAGGAGCCGAAGGCGCGTGCGGCCAGGGGGGCAGGGGCTGTCTCGCTGCCGAAGAGGCGCTTGGCGGCGTCCCTGGGCAGGCCGTCCAGGGCCGCGGCGCGCCGGGCGGCCTCCTGCGCGCCGTTCTCCTGGGCCGCGACCGGCGCCGGAGGGGCGAGGGCGGCGAGCACCGCGAGCGCCGTGGCAGTCCATGCCCGGAAGAAGCCGCGTGAACCTTCCCCTTCGCGCCGCGAGCGCGCCATCATCGCCTGTCTCCGTTCCTCCCCCGGGGCGAAGACGCTACCCGAGACCCTGCGCCGAGGCCATATGTGGGCCGTCCGGCCGCCGCTGCGGGAGTTCCTGCGGCACCGAATCATCTAGGAGAGGCGGCGTCCGCTCCCCCGGCATCCCTGGCGGCGGCCGCCGGCGATTCGCGGAGGGCCTGCCAGCCTTCAAGGATCAGAGGTTGAAGGATCAAAGGTTGCGCTTTCCGCTCGGCGGGCATCGGAAAGCCATCTGAAAGGCGGAAGGGAGCGATGGCCTGGTCCCCCCAGCAGAACGACGCGCTGACGGCGGTCGCGGAGTGGCTGCGCCGCGGCGACCGGCAGGTCTTCCGCCTGTTCGGCTATGCCGGCACGGGCAAGACGACGCTCGCGCGCCACATCGCCGAGGGCATCGACGGCGAGATCGTCTTCGCCGCCTTCACGGGCAAGGCCGCCTCCGTCCTGCGGCAGAAGGGCTGCGCCGGCGCCACCACCCTGCACAGCCTCATCTATCGGGCGCGCGGCACGGATACCGACAGCCCCTCCTTCGTGCTCAACCGCGAGAGCGCCGCAGCCACGGCCGAGCTCGTCATCATCGACGAGTGCTCGATGGTGGATGAGGAGCTCGGGCGCGATCTCCTGTCCTTCGGCACGCCCGTGCTGGTGCTCGGCGACCCGGCGCAGCTTCCGCCGGTCAAGGGCGGCGGCTTCTTCACCGAGGCCGAACCCGACATCATGCTCACGGAGGTGCATCGGCAGGCGCAGGACAACCCCATCATCCGCCTGTCGATGATCGTGCGCGAGGGCGGGCGGCTCGACAGGGGCGATTACGGCGCGGCCCGCGTCGTGCCGAAGGGCGACATCGACGCCGCGCTCGTCATGCGGGCCGACCAGGTGCTCGTCGGGCTCAACAAGACGCGCCGCGCCTACAACCAGCGCATCCGCAACCTCCTCGGCTACCGCGATCCGATGCCTGCGGCGGGCGAGAAGCTCGTCTGCCTGCGCAACGACAAGAGCAGGGGGCTCCTCAATGGCGGCACCTGGACGATCAAGGCCGTACGCGGCGAGGCGAAGGGCTGCGTCAAGATGGACGTGGTGCCGGAGGAGGCGGGCCACGACGGGGGACGCAGCGCGGTGTCGATCGCCGTGCCGCGCGTCTTCTTCGAGGGCGGGGAGGAGGAACTGCCCTTCAGCAAGCGCCGCGAGGCGGATGAATTCACCTACGGCTATGCCCTCACGGTGCACAAGGCGCAGGGCTCGCAGTGGAACGAGGTGGTGCTGTTCGACGAATCCTACGCCTTCCGCGAGCACCGCAGCCGCTGGCTCTACACCGGCATCACCCGCGCCGCGGAACGCCTGACCGTGGTGGTTTGACGAGCACGGCACCGCCCCGTTTCGCGGCGCCGCGCCGCCGGTTATGAACGCCGCCACACGCCGGTCATGCTCACCTGCCGATCGCCTTCGCCCGCCATGCGCCGCTTTGCCGAACCGCTGCCCATCGACGTTGTGCTGGACGAGCTCGCGCAGGCGCTCGCCGCCCGGCCGAGCGCGGTGCTGGTGGCGCCGCCCGGTGCCGGCAAGACGACGCGCGTGCCCCTCGCGCTCCTCGACGAGCCTTGGGTCGGGGGCGGCAAGATCATCCTGCTCGAGCCGCGGCGGCTCGCGGCGCGCAGCGCCGCCGACCGCATGGCGCGCACGCTCGGCGAGGAGGTGGGCGAGACGGTGGGCCTGCGCGTGCGTCTCGGCTCCAGGATCGGCCGCCGCACGCGCATCGAGGTCGTGACCGAGGGCGTCTTCACGCGCATGATCCTTGACGATCCGGAACTCACCGGCGTCGCGGCCGTGTTCTTCGACGAATTCCACGAGCGCTCGCTCGACGCCGATTTCGGCCTCGCGCTCGCGCTCGACGCGCAGGGGGCGTTGCGGCCGGATCTGCGCCTGATCGTCATGTCGGCGACCCTCGACGGCGCGCGCGTCGCGCGTCTTCTCGGGGATGCGCCCGTCATCGCGAGCGAAGGCCGCGCCTTTCCCGTCGACACCCGCTACGTCGGCCGCGATCCGCGCCAGCGCCTCGACGAGCAGGTCGCGGCGGTGGTGACCGCGGCGCTCCGCGCCGAGCCCGGCTCGCAGCTCGTCTTCCTGCCCGGCCAGGGCGAGATCCGGCGCGTGGCGGACCTGCTCGACAGGCGCATTGCCGATCCGGCGGTCGAGATTGCGCCGCTCTACGGCGCCACGGACCGGGCGGAGCAGGACCGCGCCGTCCTGCCGGCTCCGCCCGGACGGCGCAAGGTGGTGCTCGCCACCTCCATCGCCGAGACCTCGCTGACCATCGAGGGGGTGCGCGTCGTCGTCGATTCCGGGTTCGCCCGCGTGCCGCGCTACGAGCCCGACATCGGCCTCACGCGGCTCGAGACCGTGCGTGTGTCGCGCGCTGCCGCCGACCAGCGCCGCGGGCGCGCCGGGCGCACCGAGCCGGGCGTCTGCTACCGCCTGTGGGAGGAGGCGGCGACGGGGGCGCTCGAGCCCTTCGCCAAGCCCGAGATCCTTGCCGCAGATCTCGCGCCCCTCCTGCTCGACTGTGCCGCCTGGGGCGTTGCCGATCCGACGACGCTCGCCTTCCTCGACCCGCCGCCCAGGGCGGCGCTCGCGGAAGCGCGGGCGCTCCTCGCGGAGCTCGACGCCATCGACGCCGACGGGCGCCTGACGCCAATGGGCCGGCGCCTGCAGGCCCTGCCCCTGCCGCCGCGGCTCGCGCGCATGATCCTCTCCGCGGCCGGGCAGGGGGCGGCAGGCACGGCGGCCGAGATCGCGGCCCTCCTGGTGGAGCGCGGCCTCGGCGGCGATTCGACCGATCTCGGCGAGCGCCTGGAGCGTTTCCGCCGCGACCGCTCGCGCCGCGCCGAGGACATGCGCCGCCTTGCCGCCGGATGGGCCCGGCAGGCGGGAGAGGGCGCTGTCGGGCCGGTGTCCACCGACACGAGTCCCGGTGCCCTCCTCGCGCTCGCCTATCCCGACCGCATCGCCAAGGCCCGTGGCAGGGCCGGCGAGTTCCTCATGGCGAACGGCCGCGGCGCGGCGCTCGAGGCGAGCGACCGGCTGGCGCGCGAGCCCTTCCTGGCGGTGGCGGAAATCGCGGGCGCGGCTGCCGCGGCGCGCATCCTCATCGCCGCGCCGCTGACGTCCGCCGAGGTCGAGGCGGTGGCCGGCGCGCATGTCGAGGAGGTGCAGGAGGTCACCTTCGACAGGGCCGCGCGAGCCCTGCGTGCGCGGGCGCTGCGCCGCTACGAGGCGCTGGTGCTCGCCGAACGGCCGCTTGCCGTTCCGGCGACCGGGGAGGCGGCCGAAATCCTCGCCCGCGGGCTCGTCTCGCTCGGGCTCGACGTGCTGCCCTGGAGCAAGGCCCTGTCACAATGGCGCGAGCGCGTCCTCTTCCTGCGCCGGGCCGAGGGGGAGGAGTGGCCCGACCTGTCGGACGAGGCGCTCGTCCGGACGGCGGCGGACTGGCTCGCCCCGCATCTCATCGGGCGGACGGGCCTGGCTGCCATCGATGCCGGCACGCTCGATGCGGCTCTCAAGGCACTCCTGCCCTGGGCCCTGCAGCGTCGCCTCGATGTCGAGGCGCCGACGCATTTCGAGGTGCCGACGGGATCGCGCATCCCGATCGACTACGGCGGCGAGGAGGGGCCGGTGCTCGCCGTGCGCGTGCAGGAGCTCTTCGGGCTCGACGAGCATCCGGCGCTCGCCGGCGGGCGCGTGCCCCTCGTGCTGCATCTCCTCTCCCCGGCGCACAGGCCGATCCAGATCACGCAGGACCTGCCGGGCTTCTGGCGCGGGTCGTGGGCGGCGGTGAAGGCCGACATGCGCGGACGCTACCCCAAGCACCCCTGGCCGGACGATCCGCTCGCGGCGCCGCCGACCACGCGCGCCAAGCCGCGGGCGCGGTAGGGCGCCGGGGGCGCCTCAGCGCCGTGCCAGCGCGCCGACGAGGATTTCCGCCGTCGCCCGGTTGAGGGCCACGGGGATGTCGTAGACGAGGGCGAGCCGCGTCAGGGCCTTCACGTCCACGTCGTGCGGATGCGGCGAGAGGGGGTCGACGAAGAAGAACAGGGCACCGATGCGGCCCTCGGCGATCATGGCGCCGATCTGCTGGTCGCCGCCGAGCGGCCCGCTCTTGAGGCGGGTGATGGCGAGTTCCGGGCAGCGCTCCATCACGCGTCCGCCGGTGGTGCCGGTGGCGTAGAGGGTGCAGGCGGCGAGGACGGACCGGTGCGCCACGGCAAAGGCGGCCATCTCGTCCTTCTTGGCATCATGGGCGACGAGGGCGACGGCGGTGCGGTCGGGCATGGGCGAGACTCGCGGCGATTCGGTCACCCACAAACATGACCGATGGCGGGGGAGCTGTCCCCGTCCGCGCGCACGATCCGTTCCGCGTCTGCGGTGGGGCGAGGCCGCTCAGTTGCCCATCCGCTCGTTCCATTGCCGCTCGCCGACGAGGCAGGAGACGCGCGGCTGTGTCGCCTGGGCGCGGACAATCTCGGCCGCCGGCGGCGCATGGCCCGCGACCTCGAGGATGAGCTTGGTGCGGATGACATCGGTGAACTGATGCTGCTCGCGGATCGGCACCATGAAGGCGCCCTGGCCGCCGATGACGCAGTCCCGGAAGTAGTCGTCGAGCTCGACGATGTCCATGTAGCCGGGGCGCTTGAGCATGATCGGCAGGCCGTTGATGGTGATGCCGCGGGCCACCGCCTCGTCGCGTGCGGCGGTCACCGCCCGGCCCTGGTTGTTCGGCCCGTCACCCGAGACGTCGATGACGCGCTTCAGCGGCTTGAACGGGATATCGGTGAAGAGCTTCGCAGCGAAGTCGATGCCGCCGGAGACGGACGTGCGGTAGGCCCGCCGGATCGGCGCGGCCTTGAGCTTGTCGATGAAGGCGTCGGCGCTTTCCGGCCCCTCGATGATCTGCCAGGGCACGATCACGTCCTGGGTGGCGGTGCCTGCCCATTCGAGATAGGTGACGGCGATGCGCCCGACGGCGCCGCGCCGCACGGCGTCGAGGAAGGGGAAGGAGCGCAGCGCCTCGACATATCCCTGTCGCTGGAGCTGCTGTTCCTCCTCGTCCATGGAGTAGGAGATGTCGACCGCCAGCACGAGCGCCACGTCGACCTCCTGCTGGGCCTGCGCCGGTCCGGCCAGGAACAGGGCCACAGAGACGATACCTGCGCTGGCCACGCCCCTGATCCAGCGCCCGCCTCGCAAGAGCCTCGACATCCCGACGACCATCGCCGCCTCCCGCCATTCAAGGAGAGGACGGGAGACAGTGTGACACCGGTGTTCCCTCAGGCCAACGGCGCCGCGACCGCCTCACAAGGAGTTGTAGGCCGCGATCCTGCTTTCCACGAGTTGTAGTGCTGCCTGGAAGGCCTCTTCGATCGTCAGGCCGGTTGTGTCGAGGATGACCGCGTCCGGCGCGGGCAGGAGGGGGGCCGTGGCGCGCCCGGAGTCGCGCGCGTCGCGGCGGCGGATGTCGGCGAGGATCGCGGCTTCGTCGGCGGGCTCGCCGCGCCCCACGAGCTCCAGCGTGCGGCGGCGAGCGCGCTCCTCGGCGCTTGCCGTGACGAAGAGCTTCACCGGCGCGTCCGGGCATATGACGGTGCCGATGTCGCGTCCGTCGAGCACCGCGCCGGCGGGCTGGGCCGCGAAGCTGCGCTGCTGGGCGAGGAGGGCCGCGCGCACGTCCGGGAAGGCGGCGACGATCGAGGCGGCCTCGCCCATGGGCCGCCCGCGCAGGGCATCCTCGTCCAATGTCGCCACGTCGAGCGTGGTGGCGGCCGCGACGGCATGGTCGCGCGCGTCGAGAGGCAGGCCCGCGTCGAGGAGGCGTTTCGCCACCGCGCGGTAGAGCAGGCCCGTATCGAGATGCGGCAGGCCGTAGTGGGCGGCGAGCCGCTTGGCGAGCGTTCCCTTGCCCGAGGCGGCGGGGCCGTCGATGGCGATGATCATGGGCGCGGGTCTCACGCGATGTCGGCGCCGAGCCCGCGCATCAGCGGGACGAAGGTCGGGAAGCTCGTCGCGATCATCGTGCCGTCGTCCACCTTCATGGGCTTCTCGGTGGCGAGGCCCATGACGAGGAAGGCCATGGCGATGCGATGGTCGAGGTGCGTCGCCGCCGTGCCGCCGCCGCGCACGCGCCCGCCGGTCCCGTGCACGATGAGGTCGTCCGCCTCGATGGTGCTGTCGACGCCCGCCGCCGCAAGCCCGGCGGCGACCGCGGCGAGCCGGTCCGACTCCTTGACGCGCAGCTCGTGCAGGCCGCGCATGCGCGTGTCGCCGCTGGCGAAGGCCGCCGCGACCGCGAGGACCGGATATTCGTCGATCATCGACGGCGCCCGGGCCGCCGGCACGTCGACGCCCCTGAGCGCCCCCGCGCGGATGCGCAGGTCGGCGACCTCCTCTCCGCCCTCCTCGCGGCGGTCGAGGAAGGTGATGTCCGCGCCCATCTCGACGAGGGTGGTGAGCAGGCCGCTGCGCAGCGGATTGATCATCACACCCTCCAGCACGAGGTCCGAATCGGGCGCGATCAGCGCCGCCACCAGCGGGAAGGCGGCAGAGGAGGGATCGGCCGGGACGACGACCACCGCCGGCCGCAGCTCCGGCTGGCCGACGAGCGTGACGCGCCGCCCGTGCTCGCCGGCCGGTTCGACCGCGACCTCGGCGCCGAAATGGCGCAGCATGCGTTCGGTGTGGTCGCGCGAGGCCTCGCGCTCGATGACCGTCGTCGTCCCCGGGGCGTTGAGGCCGGCGAGGAGGACGGCGGACTTGATCTGCGCCGAGGGCACGGGCGTCTCGTAGGTGATCGGGATCGTCTCGCGCGCGCCGCGGATGGTCAGGGGGCAGCGGCCGCCCTCGGCCTCGCTCACGATCTCCGCTCCCATCCGGACGAGCGGATCGAGGATGCGGCGCATCGGGCGCTTGCGCAGCGAGGCGTCGCCGTCGAAGGTCGCAGTGACGGGATGGCCGGCGACGACGCCCATCATGAGGCGCGATCCCGTGCCGGCATTGCCGAAGTCGAGAACGTCCCGCGGTTCGACGAGACCGCCGATGCCGACGCCCCGCACGCGCCAGGATCCCGGGCCGGTACGCTCGACCATGGCGCCGAGCGCCCTGGCGGCATCGGCCGTGCGCAGAACGTCCTCGCCCTCGAGCAGGCCCT
The DNA here is from genome assembly GCF_030067675.1 of Chelatococcus albus. Taxonomy (GTDB): domain Bacteria; phylum Pseudomonadota; class Alphaproteobacteria; order Rhizobiales; family Beijerinckiaceae; genus Chelatococcus_A; species Chelatococcus_A albus. The sequence goes on from NZ_JASJEV010000002.1 coordinate 276,606, forward strand.
CGACGCGGGTCTCGCCGACCGTCAGCAGGCCGAGAATCATCGCGCGGTGGGAGATCGACTTGTCGCCTGGTACGCGGATGCGGCCCGACAGCTTCTCCGAGCGGCGGGCGGTGAGGGGCGCGGGGGCTTGAGCGTGGGCGGACACGGGCGTTCGTCTCGGCGGCAGGGATGGACCGCCGCCTCCTAGCACGCGCTCGCGCGAGCGTCATCCCGCCGCAGCCCGCGGCGGCAGGCGGGTGGCGCCGACTCGGATTTCGCATTTGACAGGTGCGGGGCACGCGACTAACGGGAGCGCTCACCCCTATTTCTGCGAGAGTGCGAACCCGTGGCGAAACCGGAACTCGGCACCAAGCGCCAATGCCTGAGCTGCGGCGCCAAATTCTACGATCTCAACAAGGATCCCATCGTCTGCCCCAAGTGCGGCACGGTCTTCCAGGCCGTCGCGCTGGCGATGCGCGGACGGCCCGAGGCGGTCGCGGCACACGGCGAGGACGAGGAATCCGAGATCGAGACCGGCGCTGCCGAGCTCGTGTCGCTCGACGAGGTCGAAGCTGGCGACGACGGCAAGGAACTGCCGGGCGACGAGGACATCGACGTCGGCGAGGATATCGGCGACGACGACACGTTCCTCGAGGAGGACGAGGAGTCCGAGGACGATGTGTCCGGACTTATCGACAGCGATCTCGAGGACGACGAAGAGGCTTGAAAGCCCGATCGAGGGAAGCTATAGACCCGGCCGTCGCCGCGTCGCGGTTTCGACGGCCGACCCCGGTGCTCCCCAAGGCGCCGGCATGAGTTGAGTGGGGCCATAGCTCAGTTGGGAGAGCGCTTGAATGGCATTCAAGAGGTCGGCGGTTCGATTCCGCCTGGCTCCACCAAACCCGCGGCGCTCACCCGGCAGGTGAACAGTCAGCGATCGTTGCCGGAAGCGGCATCATTGCCGCGTTCGCCGCTCTTCCTCCGAGAGGCGGAGGGGCGGCTTGAAGACGACCGCGGGGCCGCCGCGGCATCCGCAGGTGTGGCGCTCCCCAAGGCGCCGCGCGATTTGAGTGGGGTCATAGCTCAGTTGGGAGAGCGCTTGAATGGCATTCAAGAGGTCGGCGGTTCGATTCCGCCTGGCTCCACCAACTCTCCCAAAGAACACAGCTCTGCCAAAGAACCTGGCGTGACGTGATCGGGGTGCAGCCGGGGGGCTCCGGCGGGCAAGCACCCGATGCCGGCGATCCCTGGTGAAGGCGCCATTTTTCGGCCCCGGCCGATGAATCATGGCGTCGAGGGGCATGGCTGACCGCGCCGGCAGGGGACATCGCCAGCCCGGGGACGGCGCCGTCAGGACGAGGCGGGTCGGGAAGCGCCGGCCGGCCGGCGCTCCCCGTCAGACAAGCGCGTGCATGAGCTCCGCTACGACGGCGGCCGACCGGCCGTCGCCGTAGTCGGGGATTTCGCGCCGCGGCTTGTAGCGATCCTCGGTCCACAAGCGATTCCAGCCCGCTTCGATGGTCTCGACCCATTCGGTCTCGTCGCGCAGCGTCACGCACGGCACGCGATGGAAATAGGCTTCCTTCTGCAGCCCGCCCGAATCGGTGAAGACGCTCGCGGCGTGATGCACGAGCTGGGTCATGTCCAGATATCCGAGGGGGTCGACGAGCCTCAGTCCGCGCGGCGCAATGCCGTTGCGTTCCAGCAGCTTGCGCGTCCGCGGATGAACGGCCATCACCACCGGCTGCGTCAGAGCGGCCTCCTCCAGCCACGCCACGACGCGCGCCAGCCGCTCCGGGTCATCGGTATTCTCGGCGCGGTGGATCGTGGACACCGCGTAGGTGCGCGGCGTCAGCTCCAGGATGTCGAGGATTCGCGAGCGTGCGGCTGCGCGCTCGACGGCGGCCGGAAGCTTCGCGCGGCGGCACGGGCTTGCGCAAGGCGTGGCGCTAGCTGCCCTATATCCTGGCCCCTGGCAAGGGGCGCGCAACAGGGCCGGGCGAAGGCGCGGCGCCTTGGGTCTCTTGAACGGAGCACGGAACGTCGTCATATCAATGGCGGCAGCACAGGCTGCCCAGGGTGCCGCGTGAGGCGGGCCCGCCTACGAAGTGCCTGAACGAGGGCTTCGCACATGTCACGAGTACCGTCTCTGTCTTCCCCCTTCCTGCTCGGGTTCGACGAGATCGAGCGCGCTCTCGACCGGGTCGCGAAGGCCGCGTCGGACGGCTATCCGCCCTACAACATCGAGCGGATCGCCCGCACTGCCGACGAGCCCGAGAGGCTCCGCATCACGCTCGCGGTGGCCGGTTTCACGCGCGACCAGCTCGAGATCACGCTCGAGGAGAACCAGCTCGTCATCCGCGGGCGGCAGGTGGAGGACAAGACGCGCCAGTTCCTGCACCGCGGCATCGCCGCGCGGCAGTTCCAGCGCGCCTTTCTCCTCGCCGACGGCATGGAGGTGCTCGGAGCGGATCTCTCGAACGGCCTGCTCTCCGTCGATCTGGCAAGGCCGGAACTCGAGCGCATCGTGCGCAAGATCGACATCCTGGCGCGCGACTGATCGCGGCCGGTTTCGCCACCGCTTCAGAAGGAGGGTGCGATGAACGACGATGTCTTCGAATTCAAGGGCAATGTGACCGACCGCGCCGCGCTCGTGCTCGCGGGCGAAGGCAAGGTGGCCTATGTGAAGCAGATGCGCTCCGAAGACGTGAAGCGCGTCTTCCCGCAGGCGCCCGACATCCAGCCGGGCCTCGAACTCTTCGCGTTGCTCGCGGCGGACGGCACGCCGATCCTGCTCACCGATTCCCGTGACGCGGCCATCGCCAACGCCTGGGTGAACGACCTCGAAACGGTGAGCGTGCATTGAAGACGGCTCGGCCCGCGGGCCATCGCCCGGACCGGGGGATGCGCGGGCTCAATCGTCGGCCCGGGCGACGGCGCCGATGAGGAGAGCAAGGTCCTGCGGCCGCGACAGGCGATGTTCGCCGTCCTTGACGAGCGTGATCGTCGCCGCCTCTCCAGGCAGGTGTTCGATGAGCGTCATGGCGTGCCGCCACGGCACGTCGGGGTCCTGCATGCCCTGCAGGATGTGCACCGGGCAGCCCGGCTCGATCGGTGCGCCGAGGAGGAGATGGGCGCGCCCGTCCTCGATGAGGGCGCGCGTGATCGGATAGGGATCGGCCGAATAGAGGGACGGGCGCATGAACACGCCCGTTTCCCCGATGGCGCGCCGCGCCTCGGCCGGAAAGGCATCCCACATCAGGCGCTCGGTGAAGTCGACTGCGGGCGCGATGAGGACGAGCCGCAGCGGGCGCCGGTCCGGCGCGCTCTGGCGGAGGGCCCGTGCCGCGAGCAGCGCGAGCCAGCCGCCCATCGACGAGCCGACGATGATGGGGCGGCCGGGCGCGTATCGCGCAAGGACGGCGAGGCTCTCCTCCAGCCAGCGGGAGATGGTGCCCTCCTCGAAGCGCCCGTCCGACTCGCCGTGCCCGGAATAGTCGAAGCGCACGTAGGCGCGGCCGTGCTCGGCCGCCCAGGCATCGAGGGCTTCGGCCTTGGTTGCGCGCATGTCCGAGCGGAAGCCGCCCAGCCAGACCACCGGGGGGCCTGCGCCCGGGCGGGCGAGGACGGCGATGCGGCGGGCTTCGGCGCCCTTTCCGACGTCGAGAAATTGCGGTTTCGGCGCGCTCACCCTAAACACTCCAGAAGAAGCGAGTCCGTGCATGGTGACTCGCCGCAGGAGGCCTCATACACCGGTGATCTCGTCGATGCGACCCGGCGCACCCGTCCATTTCCCCGCCACCGGGGCGCATCCGCTCGCGGGCCGGACGGTGCTGCAGATCGTGCCCGAACTCGAGACGGGCGGGGCGGAACGCACGACGGTCGATGTCGCGGCGGGGCTCGCGGCGGTCGGCGCGCGGGCCCTCGTCGCGACCGAGGGCGGGCGGCTTGTCGGCGAGCTGCAGGCGAAGGGCGGGGTATGGATCCCCTTTCCGGCTCGAACGAAGAACCCCTTCGTCATGCTTCTCAACGTCCGGCGGCTCATCAGGCTCTGCCTCGACGAGGGGGTCGGCATCGTCCACGCGCGCTCGCGCGCCCCGGCCTGGTCGGCGCTCGCGGCGGCGCGCACCCTCGACCTGCCCTTCGTCACCACCTACCACGGCAGCTATGCCGGCCGCTCGGCCGTCAAGATCAGGTACAATTCGGTCATGGCGCGAGGCGACGTGGTCATCGCCAATTCGCACTACACGGCCGATCTCATCCTCAAGGCGCACCCTTTCGCGCGCGACCATCTGCGCGTCATCCACCGCGGCACCGATCTCGCCGCCTTCTCGCCGGCGGCCGTGGCACCGGAGCGGGTCGAGGCGCTGCGCCGGGCCTGGTCGATCGCGCCGCACGAGCGCATCGTCCTTCTGGCGGCGCGGCTCACCGGCTGGAAGGGGCAGAAGGTGCTGATCGAGGCGGCGAAGCTGCTCGTCGAGCGGGGCCTGCGCGACGTCGTCTTCGTGCTCGCCGGCGACCATCAGGGACGCGACGCCTACGTCAAGGAGCTCGACAGCCTCATCGCCGGCAACCGGCTCGAGGGCGTCGTGCGCCGGGTCGGCCATTGCGCCGACATGCCGGCGGCCTTCCTCGCCGCCTCCGTGGTGACGGTGCCGTCGACCGAGCCCGAGGCCTTCGGCCGCGTTGCGGTCGAGGCGCAGGCCATGGGCACGCCCGTCGTCGTCTCCGATCTCGGCGCGGTGCCCGAGACGGTGCTCGCGCCCCCGCAGGTGCCGCCGGGCGAGCGCACGGGCTGGCACGTGCCGGCAGGGGATGCGGTCGCGCTCGCCGCAGCCCTCGGCGAGGCGATGGCGCTCGGCGCCACCGCCATGGACGCGCTGACGGCGCGGGCGCGGGCCCATGTCGAGCGGTATTTCTCGCTCGAACGCATGGTGTCGGACACGCTCGACGTCTATTCGGCCCTCGTCGAACGGGGCGCGCGGGCAACAATCGCGCCGTAGCCCTTGGTTAGCCGCGCGAAGCTGTTGACTTCTCGGGGCGTTCTGCAAATGTCGCTTGTCCAGCGAGCATGTGCGTCGTCGTGAGGGTGCATCGGGCCGGATCGAGCCGGCCGGTTTGCCGAAGCCGCCTCGCGCACCGGCGCTTGAGAGGAGATACGAACCATTCGCAGGCCTATGAGATCGCTTGCGGTTCCGCAGAAGGAGGGACCGCGCGCCAACCGAGACATTCGCGGTGTCCGTGAGGTTCAGCTCATCGACGAGAACGGGCAGAACCGGGGGATCATGTCATTCTTCGACGCGCTGCGCGTCGCCGAGGAGGCGGGCCTTGACCTCGTCGAGATCGCACCGAACTCGACGCCGCCGGTGTGCAAGATTCTCGATTACGGCCGCTACAAGTTCCTCGAGCAGAAGAAGGCCGCCGAGGCGCGCAAGAAGCAGAAGACCGTCGAGGTCAAGGAGATCAAGCTGCGCCCCGGCATCGACACGCACGACTACGACGTGAAGATGAAGGCGATGCGCCGCTTCTTCGAGGAAGGCGACAAGGTCAAGGTGACCCTGCGCTTCCGCGGCCGCGAGATGGCCCACCAGGACCTCGGCTACAAACTGCTCATGCGCGTGCAGGAGGAGGCGGCCGACATCGCCAAGGTCGAGAGCGCGCCGCAGCTCGAAGGCCGCCAGATGATCATGATCCTGGCGCCGCGGTAAGGCGCCGGTCGCGCGGGACGCGTTCAGGCCGCCGGCGTTGTCCGGCGGCTTTTTGTGTCGGGCGTTTGCGAGGCTTCCAGCGGAGGTGCCCCGTCTGAGCGCACATCGGTCAAAGGTGAGCTTCGGGGCGAAGTCTGCCACAACCGGACCTTCATCGTGCGTCTCGACAGACGACCTTCACGCTGCGGCGGAATTCGACGCCGAGCAGTCATTCGCGGCAAACGCAACGAAGGGATCGATCCTGTCCGAAGGCGACACTGGCCTCGCGCCTGAAAGTGCGGGCAGCCGTTCGGGGGCGACCCGAGAGGATCGGCTCAAAGGCGGTGTTCGATCAGGGCAAAGAAGCCCTGGGCAAACTGATCCAGGGGCTCGGGACCGCGCTCCAGCTTGGCGCGCAGGACCGCGCCCTCCCAGCCAATCCAGAAAAAGGCGGCAAGGCGCGCGCAATCGACACGGGGATCAATCTCCCCAGCGCTCTTCGCTGCCTTGAGGCAGCGCGCGGTGCGCGCCTCCCAATCGGCAAAGACGGCGGCCAGGCGGTCGCGGAACGGGTCCGGGAGAGTGCTGATCTCCTGTCCGAGGTTTCCCACCAGGCAGCCCCGCTGATAGTCGAAGCGCGCCATGCCAGCGCGGGCGTCTTCGACGAAGGCGCGCAGGCGGGCCAGGGGCGAGAGGCTCTCATCCAGGAACCAGCGATCGAGCTTGTTCGCAAAATAGGCGGCGTACGTGTCGACCAGAGCCAGGCCGAACTCTGCCTTGCTGCCGAAGTAGTGGTAAAATGAGCCTTTAGGGACGCCTACAGCGCTCAGGACCTCATCCAGGCCCACGGCACTGAAGCCCCGCTCGGTCAATATGGCCACGCCCGCGCGCAACAGCTGCTCGCGCGCGGCGGCCAGCCGCGCCTCTCCCCGAGGCGGGCGGCCGCGACGGCGCGGGGCTGCCAGCCCGGTGGAGACGGAGCGAAGGTTCACGCTTTCCCTGCTCCTGCTTCCCATGATCCTCCGGCGCGCTCAGTCGCGCCCCATGGTGTAAAATTCGCGATTCGGGCGCATGCTGGTGACGTTCGCCAGCCGGTTCGACATGCCGAAGAAGGCCGCGATGGCCGCGATGTCCCAGGCGTCCTCCTCGTCGAAGCCATGCGTCTTGAGTGCCTCGAGATCGGCCTCTCCGACCAGGTGCGCAGACTGGCTGACCTTCATCGCGAAGTCGAGCATCGCCTTCTGCCGGTCTGTGATGTCAGCCTTGCGGTAATTGATCGCGACCTGGTCGGCGATCAGCGGGTCCTTGGCACGGATGCGCAGGATCGCGCCATGGGCGACGACACAATACTGGCACTGGTTCACGTTCGATGTCGCCACGACGATCATTTCGCGTTCGGCCTTGGTCAGGTTGCCGGGCTTGTCCATCAGCGCATCGTGGTAGGCGAAAAAGGCGCGGAACTCCTCCGGGCGATGGGCCAGCACGAGGAACACGTTGGGGATGAAGCCGGACTTCTCCTGCACGGCCTCGATGCGCTCGCGGATGTCGGCCGGCATGTCGGCGAGGCTGGGGACAGGGAAGCGGCTGACCGGAAGGTCTTGGGCTGACATGGGTGTTCTCCTTGAAATCCGCGGTTGGCGACGACCGGCGTCGCGACGTGGATAAGACAGGCATCGTGACGCGGGCGACATCCGCTCATCCGGTGCCGTCCAGGGGGACGATCACGCGCCCCCGGACCTGTCCCGCCAGCAAGCGGCTGGCGGCGGGAATGCACTCGGCGAGTGTCACGGTCTCGCAGAGCCCGTCGAGGATCGTTGGGTCGAGATCCTTGCCCAGGCGCCGCCAGGCCTCGCGCCGCTCGGGCTGAGGGCACATCACGCTGTCGATACCCGCCAGCGTCACCCCGCGCAGAATGAAGGGCGCGACGGTGGCGGGCAGCGACATCCCTGCCGCCAGCCCGCAGGCCGCCACCGTGCCACGGTAGCGCATGGACGCGCAGACATTGGCCAGAACCGGGCCGCCGGCGACATCCACCGCCCCGGCCCACTGCTCCCTGCCGAGCGGGCGGCCGGGCTCCGAGAATCGAGAGCGTGGGAGGATGTCGGAAGCGCCGAGGCCCTTGAGGTAGTCAACTTCCTCGGGGCGGCCCGTGACCGCAACGACCTCATGGCCCAACTTTGACAGGAGCGCGACCGCGATGCTCCCGACGCCGCCGGCGGCGCCTGTGACCAGCACCGGGCCATCGCCCGGCGTCACGCCGTGCTTCTCGAGCGCCATAATGCAGAGCATGGCGGTATAGCCGGCGGTGCCGATCGCCATCGCCTGGGCCATGGAAAAGGCGGATTCCAGCGGGACGAGCCATTCGCCCTTCAGCCGGGCCTTCTGCGCGAGGCCGCCCCAATGCGTCTCGCCGACGCCCCAACCGTTCAGCACCACCTTGTCGCCTGGCTTCCAGTTTGGGTGGTCCGAGGCCTCGATCACGCCCGCGAGGTCAATGCCCGGGATCATGGGGAAGCGGCGAACCACGGGGGCCTTGCCGGTGATCGCCAGCGCATCCTTGTAGTTCAAGGTGGACCACGCAACCCGGACCGTCACGTCACCCTCGGGCAACGCATGTTCGCCGACGTTCGTCAGGCGGGCGGTCTGCCCCGTCTCATTCTTCTCGATCAGGATCGCTTCGAACATTCCGAGTTTACCTCTGCCAAGTCGCCGGCTGCAGCTACAAAATAGACTGATTGGTCTATTAATTGCAAGCGGTATGCCATCCTCGGTCGAGGATCATGGCGCGTAGACGAGGACAGGAGTCCGCGCGGCGCGGCTCCACCGCCCGCACCGAGATCCTGAATGGCTCGTGCGCCGTCCTCGGAGTGCGGCGGCCGGTGAAACTGATGGTCGCTTGCGGCGGACGATGGTCGGCTGCATCAGGAAGGCGTCTGCATGGCGGGCGGGCGTCCGATATCCCACCGGCATCCGGCAAGAGCCGCCATCGGTCCAACGTCAGTCACCGGCGCATCGTTGGGCCGCCCCATTCCAGCCGCTCCCCCCATTGCCTTTATCCCCCATGTCTGGCATAAGCCCGGCCTCGTTCAGATCGCCCGGCTTATGAAGGGCTGCCGTGGCGGTCTGCAGCGCTTTCGAGCAGATGGGCCGCAGGTTGCGCCGTTCGGGAAGCGGGCTCCGCGGAATTTTCCGCAGGGACAAGGCTTCGTGAAGGGGTCGGCTGCGGCGGACAAGGGAAGCAAAATGCCCAAGCTGAAGACGAAGTCGGGCGCCAAGAAGCGCTTCAAGATCACTGGGACCGGCAAGGTGCTGGCCGCGCAGGCCGGCAAGCGCCATGGCATGATCAAGCGGACCAACAAGCAGATCCGCAACCAGCGCGGCACGACCACGCTGTTCGAGGGCGACGCGAGGAACGTCAAGAAGTTCTTCCTCCCCAACGGCTGAGTTGCGCCGACCGCAGTTTTCAAGTTCCCAGGAGAACGATCATGGCCCGCGTCAAGCGCGGCGTGACCGCCCACGCCAAGCATAAGAAGGTTCTGAAGGCCGCGAAGGGCTACTACGGCCGTCGCAAGAACACGATCCGCACCGCCAAGGCGGCCGTGGATCGCGCGATGCAGTACGCCTACCGCGACCGCAAGAACAACAAGCGCAACTTCCGCGCCCTCTGGATCCAGCGCCTCAATGCCGCGGTCCGCGAATACGGCCTGACCTACAGCCGATTTATCGACGGCCTCGGCAAGGCCGGGGTCGCGGTCGATCGCAAGGTCCTCTCGGACATCGCCATCCGCGAGCCGGAGGCCTTCAAGGCGATCGTCGAGAAGGCCAAGGCCGCGCTTCCGGCGGCCTGACGCGCGGGCGGCCCGGCCGCCCGCGACACCCCCGCCCTTCCGAGGCTGACTGCGCCCGGCGGCTCCCGCATGGAGCTGCCGTGCGCTTCGTCGTGGCCGGAGGGCTTGACGGTCCTGCGGCCTTTGCCGACAAGCGCATGGAACGCTTGAGGGACCGATGACCGACATTCCCACCCTCGAACAGACCCTCCTCGGCGCCGTGCGGGCGGCCGAGAACGAAGCAGCGCTCGAAGCGCTGCGCATCTCGGCGCTGGGCAAGAAGGGCTCCGTCTCCGAACTCCTGAAGTCGCTCGGCGCCATGACGCCGGAGGAGCGCAAGGAGAAGGGACCGCTCATCAACGGCCTGCGCGACCGCATCGCCGCCGCCATCGCCGCCCGTCGCGAGGCGCTGCAGGAGGCGGCGCTCGCCGAACGGCTCGCCGCCGAGCGCGTCGACGTGTCGCTGCCGGTGCAGGAAGGACCCGAGACGCGCGGGCGCATCCATCCGATCAGCCAGGTCATCGACGAGCTGACGGCGATCTTCGCCGACATGGGCTTCTCGGTGGCCGAAGGCCCGGACATCGAGACCGACTTCTACAACTTCACGGCGCTCAACTTCCCCGTCGGCCATCCGGCGCGGGAGATGCACGACACCTTCTTCTTCCCGCCCGATCACCGGGGCGAGCGCAAGCTCCTGCGCACGCACACGAGCCCGGTGCAGATCCGCACCATGCTCGGGCAGAAGCCGCCGATCCGCGTCATCATCCCGGGGCGCACCTACCGCTGCGACTCCGACCAGACGCACACGCCGATGTTCCACCAGGTGGAGGGGCTCGTCATCGACAGGTCCTCCAACATCGGCCACCTGAAGTGGATCCTCGAGGAGTTCTGCAAGGCCTTCTTCGAGGTCGACCAAGTGAAGATGCGCTTCAGGCCGTCGTTCTTCCCCTTCACCGAGCCGTCGGCGGAGGTCGACATCCAGTGCTCGCGCAAGGGCGGCGAGATCCGCTTCGGCGAGGGCGACGACTGGCTGGAGATCCTAGGCTGCGGCATGGTGCATCCGAACGTGCTGCGCAACTGCGGCCTTGATCCCGACGAGTACCAGGGCTTCGCATGGGGCATGGGCATCGACCGCATCGCCATGCTGAAGTACGGCATGCCGGACCTGCGCCCCTTCTTCGAGGCGGACGTGCGCTGGCTCGCGCACTACGGCTTCCGCCCGCTCGACCTGCCGACGCTGGCCGGCGGCCTGAGCGCGTGAGCCCCTTCCCGGGGCGGGCGGCTGGCCCCCCCCTCCGGGAAGCACTGCGAATCCGACTGCGATACCGATCCGGGGTGCCATCGCGCCCCGAGATGTCGATTGAAGGACGTCCGGGATGAAGTTCCCCCTTTCGTGGCTCAAGGACCATCTGGAGACCGACGCCTCGGTCGAGGAGATCGCCGAGACGCTCAACCGCATCGGCCTCGAGGTCGAAGGCGTCGAGGACAAGGCGAAGGCGCTCGCGCCCTACATCATCGCCCACGTCGTCTCCGCCGAGCAGCACCCCAACGCCGACCGCCTGCGCGTCTGCAGGGTGGACATCGGCACGGGCGAGTCCATCCAGGTCGTCTGCGGCGCGCCGAACGCGCGCACCGGCATGAAGTCGGTCTTCGCCGGCCCGGGCACCTACATCCCGGGCAAGAACATCACGCTCGGCGTCGGCAATATCCGCGGCGTCGAGAGCCGCGGCATGCTCTGCTCGGCCTTCGAGCTCGAGCTGTCGGACGACCACGAGGGCATCATCGACCTGCCCGAGGACGCGCCGGTCGGCACGCCCTATGCGGCCTATGCCGGGCTCGACGATCCGGTGATCGAGATCGCCGTGACGCCGAACCGGGCGGATGCGCTCGGCATTGCGGGCATCGCCCGCGACCTGGCCGCCGCCGGTCTCGGCCGGCTGAAGACGCCGGAGGTCGCGCCGGTGAAGGGGCAGGGGCCGTGCCCCGTGTCGGTGAAGCTCGACTTCGCCGCGGGCGACGAGAAGCTCTGCCCCGCCTTCGCGCTGCGCCTCGTGCGCGGCGTCAGGAACGGTCCCTCGCCGGAGTGGTTGCAGCGCCGCCTGAAGGCCGTGGGCCTCCGGCCGATCAATACCCTCGTCGACATCACCAACTACATCACCTACGACCGCGGCCGGCCGCTGCACGTCTTCGACGCCGCCCAGGTCGCCGGCGACCTCGTGGTGCGCCGCGCGAAGGAGGGGGAGGAACTCCTCGCCCTCGACGGCAAGGTCCATCCTCTCGACGACGGCATCGTCGTCATCGCCGACGACCGGGGCGTGGAGTCGATCGCCGGCATCATGGGCGGCGAACATTCCGGCTGCTCCGAGGCCACGATGGACGTGCTCATCGAGTCGGCCCTGTGGGATCCGCTCAACGTCGCGCAGACCGGGCGCCGTCTGGGACTCCTGTCGGACGCGCGCTACCGCTTCGAGCGCGGCGTCGATCCGGAGTTCATGGTCAAGGGGCTCGACCTCGCCACGCGCATGGTCGTGGAGCTGTGCGGCGGTACGCCGAGCGAGACGGTGGTCGCCGGGGCCGTTCCCGACACCGGCCGCGTCATCGATTTCCCCTGGACGGAGGTGAAGCGCCTCACCGGCCTCGACCTGCCGCAGCCGGAGATGAAGCTCACCCTCACGGCGCTCGGCTTCCACGTCTCGGGCACGGGCGAGCGCGTCAAGGTCTCGCCGCCGTCCTGGCGCGCCGACGTGGAGGGCAAGGCGGACCTCGTGGAGGAAATCGTGCGCATCGCGGGCCTCGACCGCGTGCCGTCGCAGGCCTTCCCGCGGCTCGAGGCGACGGTGGGCAAGCCGGTGCTGACGCTCCTGCAGCGGCGCACGCGCCTCGCCAAGCGTCTCTTCGCCTCGCGCGGCCTCGTCGAGGCCGTCACCTGGTCCTTCATCTCCAGGGGCGAGGCCGAACTCTTCGGTGGCGGCGACAAGCGCCTGGCGCTCGCCAACCCGATCGCAGCGGAACTGTCGGACATGCGGCCGAGCCTCGTCCCCGGCCTCGTCAGGGCGGCGCAGCGCAACGCCGACCGGGGCTATGCCGACGTGGCGCTGTTCGAGGTGGGGCAGGTCTTCTCCTCCGACGAGCCGGAGGGCCAGGCAATCGTGGCGGCGGCGGTCCGCCGCGGCACGGCCCGGGCCCAGGGCGTCGGCCGGCACTGGGACGGGGGCGCCAGCGAGGTGGACGCCTTCGACGCCAAGGCCGACGCCATGGCGCTCTTTGCGGCGCTGGGCATTCCGACCGGCGGGCTGCAGGTCGTCCCCGGCGGTCCGGTCTGGTATCACCCCGGCCGCTCGGCGACGCTGCAGTTCGGCCCCAAGACGGTCGTCGGCGCCTTCGGCGAGCTGCATCCCAAGGTGCTCAAGGCGCTCGACGCCAAGGGGCCGCTCGTCGCCTGCGAGATCGTGCTCGATCTGCTGCCGCCGCCCAGGGCGAAGCCCACGAAGATGAAGCCGCGCCTCGTGCTGCCCGAGCTGCAGCCGCTGACGCGCGACTTCGCCTTCGTAGTCGACAGGGCGGTCGCCGCCGGCGACATCGTCAAGGCCGCCACGGGGGCGGAGCGCAACCTCGTCGCCGACGTCACGGTCTTCGACGTCTACGAGGGGCCGCACGTGGGCGAGGGCAGGAAGTCGGTCGCGGTGGCGGTGACGCTGCAGCCGACCGAGAAGACGCTGACCGACGCCGAGATCGAGGCAATATCGCAGCGCATCGTCGAGGCGGTCGCCAGGAAGACGGGCGCGACCCTGCGCGCCTGAGAGCGGTACCGGGGTGGAAGGGGAGCGGCGCCAGCGCCCGGGCGACGGGGCGCCCCGGTGGCGCCGGCTGCCCGTCGATCCGGCCGCAAGACGGCGCTTGTTCTCGACCGCCGGCCCTGCCACATTTCCGCGCGGCACCGGCCGTCGTCGCAAAGGCCACAGGCGTTGAAAGTCCTTCTCGCTCTCTTTCTGACCGTCGTTCCCGCCGCCGCCCTCGCGCAGGCGAAGCCGCGCACGCTCGCGGATTGCGAGAAGATCGAGGCCGCGCTCGCCTACAACGCCTGTCTCGCCTCCTTCGGGCCGAGGCGGGGCGAGCGGCCGGCGCCGGGCACGATGCCGCAGGCGGAGGAGGGCGAGCCCGGGGCGCGCCCCGCCCGCGCCGCGGCCGGACGGCAGGCCATTCCCGGCGCCGTCGCTTCCGGGAAACGGGCGGGAGGGCGTTCCTTCGCGGTCTTTGACGTGACGCCCGCAAAGGGGGCTGCCCAGGGCGGGCGCCCGCGCCGCGAGACGCGATAGGCGACCGGCGGGGCGGACTAACGGATGCGGCGCTCGCGCCGCCGCCTCACTTGCCGCCGCTCAGCGGATTGTCCGGATCCCACCTGTAGCGCAGCGTCTCGAAACGCATCGACATGGCGTCGATGAGCAGGAGGCGGCCGACGAGGCTCTCGCCGAAGCCCACGATGGCGCGGATGACCTCCATCGCCATCAGCGAACCCATGACGCCGGCGAGTGCGCCGAGCACGCCCGCTTCCGCGCAGGTCGGCACCAGGCCGGGCGGCGGCGGGGCGGGGAAGAGGCAGCGGTAGGTCGGATTGGGCTTGCCATCCGCGCCGCGTTCATGGGCGCGGATCGTCGTGAGCGAGGCGTCGAAGGCGCCGAGGGCCGCCGTCACCAGGGGCTTGCCCTCGAAATAGCAGGCGTCGGAGACCGTGTAGCGTGTGGCGAAATTGTCCGACCCGTCGGCCACGATGTCATACCCGCGCACGAGCGCGCGGGCGTTGTCCTCCGTCAGGCGCAGGCGGTGCTGCTCGACCGTGACGTGCGGGTTGAGGCGGGCGATGGCGTCCGCCGCGCTCTCCACCTTGGGGCGGTCGACGTCCGGCGTGCCGTGGATGACCTGCCGCTGCAGGTTGGAGAGGGATACGACATCGTCGTCGACGACGCCCAGCGTGCCGATGCCGGCCGCGGCGAGATATTGCAGCAGGGGCGCGCCGAGCCCGCCGGCGCCGATCACGAGGACCCGGGCGGCCTTGAGCCTTGCCTGACCCGGGCCGCCGACGTCGCGCAGCACGAGATGACGGGCGTAGCGTTCGATTTCTTCCGACGAGAGCATCATGGCCTCGGCTGTCGTGGCGGGAGCTTAGGTGGTAAGCGCGGGGCGTGGAAGCCAAGGTACCATGGTCTGTGCCATAGCTGTGGACGCCCTCCGTGCCTTTGCGCCGCGAGCGCTTGGAATCCGCCGGCAAGCCGTGCCATGGTTTCGTCAAACGGGCGCGCGGCCGCGATGACGCCCGGGATTGCGGAAGGGGAGCGTTCGATGCGCGCAAAGAGCTTTGGTCTGGCCCTCGCGGGGCTCGTCGCCGCCACCGCGATGGCGGCGGCACAGGAGTTCAAGCCGGCGGTCGTCTACGACCTCGGCGGCAAGTTCGACAAGTCCTTCAACGAAGGCGTCTACAACGGCGCGGAACGCTTCAAGAAGGAAACCGGCGTCGCCTACCGCGACTTCGAACCGCAGAACGACGCGCAGCGCGAGCAGGCGCTCCGCCGCTTCGCCCGCGACGGCTATTCGCCGATCGTCGCGGTCGGCTTCAGCCAGGCGAGTGCGGTGGAGAAGGTCGCCAAGGAGTTCCCCAAGCTGCAGTTCGCCATCATCGACATGGTGGTCGAGCAGCCGAACGTGCAGTCCATCGTCTTCAAGGAGCAGGAGGGTTCCTTCCTCGTGGGGCTGCTGGCCGCCAGGGCCTCGAAGACCGGCAAGGTCGGCTTCGTCGGCGGCATGGACGTGCCGCTCATCCGCGCCTTCGCCTGCGGCTACGTGCAGGGCGTCAAGTACGCCAATCCCAAGGCCGAGGTGTTCCAGAACATGACGGGCACCACGGGCGCCGCCTGGAACGACCCGGTGAAGGGCGGCGAGCTCGCCAAGAGCCAGATCGACCGTGGCGCCGACGTCGTCTATCACGCCGCGGGCGGCACGGGCATCGGTGTGCTCAGGGCGGCGGCGGATGCCGGCAAGCTCGGCATCGGCGTCGATTCGAACCAGAACGGCCTGCACCCCGGCAAGGTGTTGACCTCCATGCTGAAGCGGGTCGACACGGCCACCTACAAGACCTTCATGGACGCCAAGAACAAGGCCTGGAAGCCGGGCGCCACCTCGCTCGGCGTCAAGGAGGAAGGCGTCGCCTGGGCGCTCGACGAGAACAACAAGGCGCTCATCACCGCCGAGATGAAGGCGGCCGTCGACAAGGCCGCGGCCGACATCGTCGCCGGCACCATCAAGGTGCACGACTATCGCGTCGACGCGAAGTGCCCGACGAACTGAGCGGACCTTGTCAGCTGCCCGCGAGGCCGCGCCCGGGTGCGGCCGCGGACGACGGTGGCGGGCCCGCGGCGCACCGGCTGTCGCCGGCGCCGAGGGCCACCGCCCCGGGATGACACCAGCCGGGATCGCATGAACGCCTACGGCAAGACCTCAGCCCCCGCGGCCTCCGCGCCCGCCATCGAACTCGTCGGTATCGACAAGCGCTTCGGCGCCGTTCACGCCAACAAGGCCGTGCACCTGACCGTCGAACGCGGGTCCATCCATGGCATCGTCGGGGAGAACGGCGCCGGCAAGTCGACGCTCATGTCGATCGTCTACGGGTTCTACGAGGCGGACGCCGGCGAGATCCGCGTCGGCGGGCGGCCCATGGCCATCCGTTCCTCGGCGGACGCCATCCGCGCCGGCATCGGCATGGTGCATCAGCACTTCATGCTGGTGGAGCCGCTCAGCGTGCTCGACAACGTGATGCTCGGGGCGGAGGGCGGCGCCCTCCTCGAGAAGGGCGAGGCGCAGGCCCGGCGCGAGCTCGCCAGGCTCGAACGCGAATACAACCTCGTCGTCGATCCCGATGCGATCGTGGGGGAACTCTCGGTCGGCCTGCAGCAGCGCGTCGAGATCCTGAAGGCGCTCTACCGCGGCGCCGACATCCTCATCCTGGACGAGCCGACGGCGGTCCTGACCCCGGCGGAGGCGAGCGCGCTCTTCAGCCTGCTCAGGGCCCTCAAGGAGCAGGGCAAGACCGTCATCCTCATCACCCACAAGCTCAACGAGATCATGGCCGTGACTGACCGGGTGTCGGTGATGCGCCGCGGCGAGATGGTGGCGACGCTGCCGACGGCCGAGACCTCGCCGCCCGCGCTCGCCGAGCTCATGGTGGGGCGGCGCGTGCTCCTGCGCGTCGAGAAGAAGGAGCACGTGCCCGGTGACGTTGCGCTTGCGGTCGAGGGCCTGTCGGTGGTCGACGAGCGCAACTGCCTGCGCGTCGCCGACGTGTCCTTCGCCGTGCGCGCGGGTGAGATCGTGGGCATCGCCGGCGTCGCCGGCAACGGCCAGAGCGAGCTTCTCGAGGCGATCGCCGGCATGCGCCGGCCGACGCTCGGCCGCATTGCCCTCGACGGCCGGGCGCTCGACCCGGCCGAGCACGGGCCGAGGACCCTGCGCCGGCTCGGCCTCCTGCACGTGCCGGAGGATCGGCTGCGCACCGGGCTCGTGCCGGCTTTCGAGGCCTTCGAGAGCGCGGCGCTGGGCTTCGCCGACGATCCCGCCTACGGCAAGGGGGCACTCTTCGACCGGCAGGCGATGGTCGCCGATCTGGCGGCGAAGATGGAGGCCTACGACGTGCGCCCGCGCGACCCGCGCCTCAGGACGTCGAAGTTCTCCGGCGGCAACCAGCAGAAGATCGTGCTCGCCCGCGAGATCGAGAGGGATCCCAGGGTGCTGCTCGTCGGCCAGCCGACGCGCGGCGTCGACATCGGCGCCATCGAGTTCATCCACCGCCGCCTCGTGGCCCTGCGCGACGCGGGCGTCGCCATCCTGCTCGTTTCGGTCGAGCTCGAGGAGATCATGAGCCTGTCGGACCGCATCCTCGTCATGTGCGGGGGCCGCATCACCGGCGAGCGCCGGCCGCACGAGACGGACGAGCGCGACCTCGGCCTGCTCATGGCGGGCGTTACGGAGCGCGCCGCATGAGCGCCCCCATCGAGCTGCCGAAATGGGCGGACGTGGTGCTCGTGCCGCTCGTCAGCGTCACGGCGGCCTTCGTCGTCGCCGGGCTCGTGGTGCTGTCGATCGGCGAGAATCCGGTGGAGGCGACGCGGCTGCTCCTCGCCGGCAGCCTCGGCTCGGGCGAGGGGCTCGGCTTCACCCTCTACTACGCGACGGACTTCATCTTCACCGGCCTTGCGGTCGCCGTGGCCTATCACGCCGGGCTCTTCAACATCGGCGGCGAGGGGCAGGCGACGGTGGCGGGCATCGGGGCGGCGCTTGTCTGCCTCTATCTCGACTTTCTTCCCGGTGTCCTCCTCCTGCCGCTCGGCATCCTCGGCGCCGCCGCCTTCGGCGCCGCCTGGGGCTTCGTGCCCGGCTGGCTGCAGGCGCGGCGCGGCAGCCACGTCGTCATCACGACGATCATGTTCAACTTCATCGCTGCGACGCTGATCGTCCATCTCGTCGTCAACGTCATCGGCGAGCCGGGGCTCACCGAGACGCGCGCCTTCGCCGCCAAGGCGACGATCCCCTACGTGCACGAGCTCCTGGCACCGCTTGGCATCGCCCTGCCGACGTCGCCGCTCAACCTGACCTTCCTCCTCGCGCTCGCCGCCTCATACGGCATCTGGCTCCTCGTCTACCGCTCGCGCCTCGGCTATGCGATCCGCACGGTCGGCGCCAATCCGGGCGCCGCCGTCTATGCCGGCATCTCGCCGGCGCGCGTGATCATGATCGCCATGGCGCTCTCGGGCGCGCTCGCCGGCGGCCTCGCCGTCAACGAGATCATGGGCGTGCAGCATCGCCTGCTGCTCGAATTCACGAGCAGCTACGGCTTCGTCGGCATCGCGGTGGCGCTCATGGGGCGCTCGCATCCCGGCGGGGTCGTCCTCGCTGCCGTGCTCTTCGGCATCCTCTACCAGGGCGGCGCCGAGCTCGCCTTCGAGACGCCGACCATCACCCGCGACATGGTGGTGGTCATCGGCGGCGTGGTCATCCTCTTCGCGGGGGCCCTTGAAGGGCTGTTCCGACGCCTCGTGGCGCGGGGCCTCGGTGTCCTGCGCCGCGTGCGGGCGGCCGCGCCGCGGCGCGCGGCGGCGGAGGGCTGAGCCGTGGACTACACGACCCTGCTCACCATCGCCGACTCGACGGTACGGCTCTCGATCCCGCTGCTCTGCGCCTGCCTCGCGGGGCTGTGGTCGGAGCGCTCCGGCGTCGTCGACATCGGCCTCGAGGGCAAGATGCTGGCGGCGGCCTTCGCCGCGGGGGCCGCGGCCCACGCCTCCTCCTCGGCCGTGCTCGGCCTCCTCGCGGCGATCGCGGTCTCGATGGCCTTCGCCCTGGTGCACGGCTTCGCCGCCATCAGCCAGCGCGGCAACCAGATCGTTTCCGGCGTCGCCATCAACATGCTGGCGGCGGGCCTGAGCGCCATCATCGGCAATGCCTGGTACGGCCAGGGCGGACGCACGCCGCCGGTCGACGGGGCGGCGCGCTTCGGCGAACTCGTGCTGCCGGGGGCCGAGAGGCTCGCCGCCGCGCCGGTTCTCGGCCCGTTCTACGCCGAGGTCGTCTCTGGCCATTCCCTCCTCGTCTATCTGGCGCTCGCGGCGGTGCCGGTGACGTGGTTCGTACTGGCGCGCACGCGCTTCGGGCTCAGGCTGCGCGCCGTTGGCGAGAACCCGGCCGCCGTCGATACGGCGGGCATCTCGGTCGCGGCGCTGCGCTATGCGGCGGTCACCATCTGCGGTGCCCTGTGCGGCCTTGGCGGCGCCTATCTCGCCATCGCCCAGTCGGCCGGCTTCCTGCCGCTGATGACGGCCGGCAAGGGCTTCATCGCCCTCGCCGCCCTCATCTTTGCCAAGTGGCGGGCGTGGCCGGCGCTCGGCGCCTGCCTGCTCTTCGGCCTCCTCGATGCCGTCGCCATCCGCCTGCAGGGGGTCGTCGTGCCCGGCATCGGCCAGGTGCCGGTGCAGGCGATCCAGGCCCTGCCGTATGTCATGACGGTGGTGCTGCTCGCCGGCTTCATCGGGCGCGCCGTGCCGCCGCGCGCCTCCGGCATCCCCTATGTGAAGGAGCGCTGAGGTGACGGAGGTCGACCGCCTGTTCGAGGCCGCGCGCGCCGCACAGGCGCGCGCCTATGCCCCGTATTCGCGCTTTCGCGTGGGGGCCGCGGTCATAACCCCCGCCGGCACGGTCTTCGCCGGCTGCAACGTGGAGAACGCGGCCTATCCCGTCGGCACCTGCGCCGAGGCCGGGGCCATCTCGGCGATGGTGGCGGCGGGGGAGACGCGCATATCCGCCATCCTCGTGCTCGGCGACGGCGAGGCGCTGGTGACCCCCTGCGGCGCCTGCAGGCAACGCATCCGCGAGTTCGCCGCGCCAGACGCGCCGGTCCATGTCGCCGGTCCCGGGGGCCTGCGGCGCAGTTTCACCCTCGAAGAGCTGTTGCCCTCGTCCTTCGGACCGGACAATTTGGCGCCGCGTTGACAGGACAGGCGAAGGACCGGACGGGCGAACATGGCCGAACCCATTCTCGATCAGGCGCTGCAGACCCTCGTGGACCGCGGCATCACCGGGCCCTTCGACTATGCGCTCGTCCTCGGCACGGGCCTCGGCAAGCTCGCCGAGGATCTCGAGGATGCGATCACCATTCCCTATGCCGAGATCCCGGGCTTTCCCGCGAGCGGTGTGTCCGGCCACGCCGGCAGCCTGCATGCCGGCCGGCTCGAGGGCCGCAACGTCCTCATCTACGGCGGCCGCGCCCATTACTACGAGACCGGCGATGCGCGCGTCATGCGCGTGCCGATCGCGCTGCTCGCCGCCCTCGGCAGCCCGAAGCTCGTGCTCACCAATGCCGCGGGCTCGCTCAAGCAGAGCATCCGCGTCGGCAGCCTCGCCCTCATCACCGACCACATCAACTACTCCGGCCTCAACCCGCTCATCGGCGACACGGGCGACGGCCGTTTCGTGTCGATGACGGACGCCTATGACGCGCGCCTGCGCAAGCGCTTCAAGCTCGCGGCCATCGCGAGCGGCATCACGCTCAACGAAGGCATCTACATGTGGTTCTCCGGGCCGAGCTTCGAGACGCCGGCGGAGGTGCGCATGGCCCGCATGCTCGGCGCCGACCTCGTCGGCATGTCGACGGTGCCCGAGGTGATCCTGGCGCGGCGCTACCGGCTGCGCGTGGCGGCGGTCTCGGTCATCACCAATCTCGCCGCCGGCATCGAGGGGGCGGCCCCCTCGCACGGGGAAACGAAGGATGTCGCGGCCGGCGCCGCCGCCGGCCTGCGCCGCATCATCCGCGCCTTCATCGCGAGGCCCGACGATGTCTGATGTGACCGTCGCGCGTCGGGCGCTGTCGCTGCTCGATCTCACCGACCTCACCGACAACTGCTCGCAAGCCGCGGTCGGCCGGCTCGTCACCGCCGCGAAGGGCGATGCCGGCCACGGGCCCGTCGCGGCGGTCTGCGTCTGGCCGCAGTTCGTGCGGCAAGCGAAGGAGGGCCTCGAAGGCTCGCCCGTGCGCGTCGCGACCGTGGTCAACTTCCCCGGCGGCGAACAGGACGTCGAGCGCGTCGTGGAGGACACGAAGGAGGCGCTCGGCGACGGGGCGGACGAGATCGACCTCGTCCTGCCCTACAAGGCCTTCCTCGCCGGCGACACGGCCATGGCGCGCGCCATGGTGGAGGCCGTGCGCGAGGTGGTGCCGCAGGGGCGGCTCCTCAAGGTCATCCTGGAGACGGGGGCCTATCCCGACCGGGAGGCCATCGCCGCGGCGAGCCGCCTCGCCATCGAGTGCGGCGCCGACTTCATCAAGACCTCCACCGGCAAGACCGCCGTCTCCGCCACCCTCGCCGCGGCGGAAGCCATGCTCGAGGCGATCCGCATGAGCGATCGCGTCGTCGGGCTGAAGCCCTCGGGCGGCATCCGCACGCTTGCCGACGCCGCGGCCTATCTCGCCCTCGCCGACCGCATGATGGGCGCCTCATGGGCGGACGTACGCCACTTCCGCTTCGGCGCGAGCGGCCTCCATGCCGCCCTCGTCGCCGCCATCGAGGGGCGGGAGGAGGAGGGCAGGGCGGGCTATTGAGCGCTCCTCGATCGGCCCACCCGGACGAGACACCGAGCCGCGCCGCGCAGCCCGCGGGCGCGGCCGCAAGATGACGGATCGAGACTCATGGCCTTTCTCCCGCAGGAGATCATCCGCAAGAAGCGCGACGGCGGCCGCCTGGAGGAGGCCGAGATCGCATTCCTGATCGAAGGCCTGACCTCGGGCCGCGTCAGCGAGGGGCAGGCGGCGGCCTTCGCCATGGCCGTCTTCTTCCGCGGCATGGAGCGCGACGAGCGCGTGGCGCTGACGCGCGCCATGATGCGCTCCGGCACGGTGCTGACGTGGGACCTGCCGGGCCCGGTGCTCGACAAGCATTCGACCGGCGGCGTCGGCGACACGGTGTCGCTCGCGCTCGCCCCCGCGGTCGCCGCCTGTGGCGGCTACGTGCCCATGATCTCAGGGCGCGGCCTCGGCCACACCGGCGGCACGCTCGACAAGCTCGACGCCATCCCGGGCTACGTCTCGCAGCCCGACGCCGATCTCTTCCGCCGGGTGACGGGCGAGGTGGGCTGCGCCGTCATCGGCCAGACCGCGGACCTCGCCCCCGCCGACAAGCGCCTCTACGCCATCCGCGACGTGACGGCGACGGTGGAATCGATCCCGCTGATCACCGCCTCCATCCTGTCGAAGAAGCTCGCGGCCGGCCTCGAGGGCCTCGTCATGGATGTGAAGGCCGGCAACGGCGCCTTCATGGCCTCGGCCGAGGAGGCGCGCGCCCTCGCCGAGAGCCTGGTGGCGGTCGCGAACGGCGCCGGCCTGCCGACGACGGCGCTCATCACCGACATGAACGAGCCGCTCGCCTCCGCCGCCGGCAATGCCGTCGAGGTCGCCTATGCGCTCGACTATCTCGCCGGCCGGCGCCGGGAGGCGCGCTTCCACGAGATCACCGTGTGCCTCGGCGCGGAGATGCTCGTGCTGGGCAAGCTCGCCGCCGACCTTGCCGAGGCGCGACGGCGCGTGGAGGAAGCGATCGCGAGCGGTGCCGCGGCGGAGCGCTTCGCCCGCATGGTGGCGGCGCTCGGCGGCCCGGCGGACCTCGTCGAGCGTCCCGAGAAGCACCTTTCGGCCGCGCCGGTCGTGCGGCCGGTCGAGGCCGGGACGGCGGGGATCGTGGCGGCGATCGACACGCGCGCCGTGGGCCTCGCCGTCGTCGCTCTCGGCGGCGGGCGCACGCGCCCGCAGGACGGCATCGATCACGCGGTGGGCTTCACCGCGCTCGCCGGGCTCGGGCAGATGGTGGGGCAGGGCCGTCCGCTGGCGCTTGTTCACGCCAGGGACGAGGCACAGGCCGAGGCGGCGGGCGAGGCGCTGCGCCGCGCCTACCGTGTCGGTACGGGGGCTCCCCCTTCCCATTCCCTCGTCTCGCACCGCATTGCGGAGTGACCTGATGACGCTTCTCGTCGCGCTTACCGGCTGGCATGTCGAATCCTGGGTGGAGCGCTTCGCCCGCCTCCTGCCCGAACGGCGCGTCGTCCATCTCGGGGAGGAGTACGATCCGGGCGAGATCGTCTACGCCGTGTCGTGGAAGCATCCGCACGGCATCTTCCGCCGGCTGCCGAACCTGAAGGCGATCTTCTCGCTCGGGGCGGGCGTGGACCACATCCTCGAGGATCCCGACCTGCCCGACGTGCCGATCCTGCGCGTGGTCGACAACGACCTGACGAACCGCATGAGCGAGTATGTCGTGCTGCACGCACTCGCTCACCTGCGCCAGTTCCGGCGTTACGAGGCGCAGCAGCGCGAACGGCTGTGGGAGGACGACCGCTACCAGCCGGCGGCCGCCGACGTGCGCGTCGGTGTCATGGGCCTCGGCGTGCTGGGGCAGGATGCGGCACGCAAGCTCGCGGTGATGGGCTTCGACGTCGCCGGCTGGAGCCGCACGCCGAAGACGATCGCGGGCCTCATCACCTACGCCGGGGACGACGGGCTTGGGCCCTTCCTGGCGCGGACCGACATCCTCGTCGTGCTGCTGCCGCTCACCGAGGACACGCGCGGCATCATCGATCACGCGCTCCTGTCTGGCCTCGCCCGCGACGGGCGCCTCGGTGGCCCGGTGCTCATCAACGCCGGGCGCGGCGGCCTGCAAAGGCAAGCGGACATCCTGCGCGCGCTCGACGAGGGCGTGCTCGCCGCCGCGAGCCTCGACGTCTTCGAGAGCGAGCCATTGCCCGTGGACTCGCCCCTCTGGGCGCATCCGCGCGTCGTCGTCACGCCGCACAATGCCGCCATGAGCGATCCCGACGCGGTCGGTCGCCTCATCGTGCGCCAGATCCGCCGGCACGAGGACGGTGGTGCCTTCGACCACGTGGTCGACCGCTCGCGCGGCTACTGAGGCGCGGGGCGCTCTGCCTCCGGCCCGCCCTCGCCGGCCGCCGAGGCCGCCGGCTCGCGCGTTCCGGCGTTAGAGCCGCCTGACGCTGGTGATCGGCCCGCCGTTCCTGGCGAGGATGCGTGTCGCGGCCTCGGCAAGCGGCTCGGCGACGACGAGCATGTGGTGGCCGTTGGCGTGCAGGAGACGCACCGCGTCGAGCATGATGCCGACGTGGCTCTTCCAGAAGACGAGGTCGCCGCGCTTCAGGCCTGCGAGGTCGGGAGCGATGTCCATCGGACGGCCGAGGCCGGCTTCCTGCATGTCGCTGTCGCGCGGGGCCGCGATGCCGGCGGCCGCGAGTGCCACCTGCACGAGACCCGAGCAGTCGATGCCGAGGCTCGTCTTGCCGCCCCACAGGTAGGGCACGCCGAGGAAGCGCTCGGCCACCGCCACGAAATCCGGGGCCTCGGTATCGAGCGGCGAAAGATGCGCGGCGTAGACGAAGCCGCCCGTCGCGAGGACGGCAAAGTCGCCCTCCGTCCGCGCGACGGCGAAGCCGCTGTTGACGGACACTGCGGCGAGCGGCGGCAGCTTGATGCTCGGTCCGGGATAGACGAACGTGCGCTGGACGGTGACGCGATGGGTGGGGGCAGGGTCGGCAGGGCCGAGGGCCGCGGCCGGCAGGTACCCCACATAGCCGTCGCCGGCGAGCTGCCCCCAGGCCCAGCCCTCGTGTTCGTCGTAGACCGTGACCGCCTCGCCGGCGAGCGCCTGGGTGTCGAGGGGGGCGTCCGGACGCGGCTCGCGGCGCAGGTCGGCGACGGGATCGACGACGCGGCGCAGGAAGCCCTGCGCATAGCGCGGGGCGTCCACCAACCCGCGCAGCGCCTCGGCGGCGAGATCGGAGCGGGCGGCAGTCAGGCGGCGGTCGAGCGTGGTTGCGGGGGCGTTCATCTCGGCAGGTTCCTGGCGTGGGCGACGACGAGGTCGCCCAGACGTTCGACGGCGAGCGCGCCCTTGACGGTGCGCTGCACGATGACGTTGCGGCGGTCGGCCTCGTCGCGCCGGCGCGAGACGAGATCGAGCCTGCCCATGGTGTCGAGCGCCCGCGTGATCACCGGCTTGGTCACGCCCAGCTTGCGGGCGAGGCCGCGCACGGTGTGCGGCGGCGTCTCCAGGTAGATGGTGAGCAGTATCGCCATCTGCCGGGCGGAGAGGTCATGCTGACCGTCGCGCACGAGGTCGAGCGTGACACCGTGCCAAAGGATCAGGGCCTGCAAGGGGCGCAGCTCGATGGACATGGGCAGGGAGGGGCAGGGAGCGTACGGGTCCGTTCGTTTCGGACCCGTATTATTCTCGCAGGCCGCGCCGGCGGCAAGCGGTGCGGTCAGGCGGCGGTTCCATAGCGCTGCTTGAGGAGGGCGTAGACGAGGCGGGCGGCCTGCACTTCGCCACCCTCCGGCCGTCCCGGCTTCGTCGAGGGGTTCCAGGCGAAGATGTCGAAATGCACGTAGGCGCGGGCCTTCTCGACGAAGCGGTGCAGGAATAGCGCGGCCGTGACGGACCCGGCGAAGGGGCCGCCGGAGGTGTGGTTCACGTCGGCGATCTTCGAATCGAGCATGCTGTCGTAAGGCGCCCAGAGGGGCAGGCGCCAGACCGGATCGTTCACCGCCCGGGACAGCCGCGCGAGATCGTCGGCGATGGTCTCGTCCTGCGTGTAGAAGGGCGGCAGGTCGGGGCCGAGCGCGACGCGGGCGGCGCCGGTCAGGGTGGCGTAGTCGACGATGAGGTCGGGCGCCTCCTCGTCGGCGAGCGCCAGCGCATCGGCGAGCACGAGGCGGCCCTCCGCATCCGTATTGCTGATCTCGACGGAGAGCCCCTTGCGGCTCCTGAGCACGTCGCCCGGCCGATAGGACGAGCCGGAGATGGCATTCTCGACGGCGGGAATGAGCACGCGCAGGCGCACCGGCAGCTGCGCGTCCATGACCAGATGCGCGAGGGCGAGCGCGGCAGCCGAGCCGCCCATGTCCTTCTTCATGAGGGCCATGGCGCTCTCGGGCTTGATGTTGAGGCCGCCGGTATCGAAGGCGACGCCCTTGCCGACGATCGTCACCTTCGGGTGGGAGGGCTCGCCCCAGGTCACGTCGACGAGGCGCGGCGGCACCGCCGAGGCGCGGCCGACGGCGTGGATCATCGGGAAGTTCTTGGCGATGAGCGCATCGCCGACGATGGCGCTCACCTCTGCGCCGTGGCGCGCCGCGAGGTTGCGGGCGGCCGTCTCGATGCCGTCCGGACCGAGGTCGTTCGTCGGCGTGTTGACGAGGTCGCGGCCGAGCGTCACGGCCTCCGCGAGGCGCGAGACCTCGAGGCCGTCGACGCCCGGTGGCAGCACGAGCTTCACCCCGACCGTCTTCGGCTTGCGGTAGCGGTCGAAGCGATAGGCGCCGAGGAGGAAGGCGAGAGTGGCGAGCGTGACGTCCGGCAGGCCGTCGGCGAAGCGGTAGGTGCCGTCGGGCAGGAGCGTCGGCAGCTTGCCGGGCAGGAAGGGGTCGGGATGCCTGGCGTCGGCGTTGTCGAGGCAGAAGACGACGCCGGCGATGCCGCCGCCCGCATCCGGCAGCAGGAGGTGCTTGCCCGCCGCGGGCTCGAAGTTCTGCGCCCCGGCGAAGCCGCGCGCGAGCGGCGACAGGCGTTCCGAGATGTCGGCCCAGGTCTCGGCGGTGGTGAAGTGAACAGGGATCGCGGGCGCGGACGGGTCGTTGACGAGAAGCGGATGCACGGGCCGTCGTCCTCCAGGAATGACGAGCTCTCGCTTAGCACGGCGCGGTTCGGGCGGGGAGCCGGCGGCGGCGCGGAGCAGGGATGCTTAACGCTCCGTTAGGGTTAACGCTTTACGAAGATCGGTGAGGCTTCTTCCGAGATTCCGCGGGTATTCTCATGATCTCCGCCGTTGTTCCCCGTCTTTCCGAGGTTCGGCCTGCATGGCGGGCGGCCGGCCGCGTGCTCATGGTGGGGCTCTCGGCGCTCACCCTCGCCGGGTGCCTGTCGCGCGGCGGATCCGCCGACGTGACCGGCTCGATCGGGGGGCGCCAGGCTGCGCCGACAAGCGAGGAGGGCTGGCGTGCGGCGGCCGACAGCTGGGGCAAACGCTACGAGGCCAATCCCGCCGACAAGCAGGCGGCGCTCGCCTATGCGCAGGCACTGCGCGCCCTCGACCAGCGCGCCCAGGCGGTGGCGGTGCTCCAGACGGTTGCGATTCGGGCGCCGAAAGACACCGAGATCCTGGCGGCCTACGGCAAGGCGCTCATCGATGTCGGCCGCTTCAAGGAGGCTGCGGAAGTGCTGGCGCGGGCGCACACGCCCGACCGCCCGGACTGGCGCATCCTGTCCGCCCAGGGCATCGTGGCCGACCAGCTCGGCGAGCCGGAGACGGCGCGGCGCTACTACGAGGCCGCGTTGAAGATCGCGCCCGGCGAGCCGTCGGTGATGTCGAACCTCGGGCTCTCCTATGCGCTGGCGAAGCGCCTGCCGGAGGCCGAGCGCACCCTGCGTCAGGCCGCCGAGGATCCGCGCGCCGACGCGCGCGTGCGGCAGAACCTCGCTCTGGTGCTCGGCCTGCAGGGCAAGTTCGGCGATGCGGAAACCGTCCTGCGCCGCGACCTGCCGCCGGCGGAGGCGGCGGC
Organism: Chelatococcus albus; assembly: GCF_030067675.1. GTDB lineage: Bacteria > Pseudomonadota > Alphaproteobacteria > Rhizobiales > Beijerinckiaceae > Chelatococcus_A > Chelatococcus_A albus. The sequence goes on from NZ_JASJEV010000002.1 coordinate 304,250, forward strand.
CAATGCTGCCTATCTCAAGCAGGTCGTGTCACAGCCCAACAGCTGGAACGCCATCCGCAGCCTCGACGGCCAGGGCAAGGCGGCTCCCCGCCGCACCGCCCAGTCGGACACGGGGCTGCGCGTCGCGACGAGCGATTGAGCGGCCCTTCCGCCCGCCCGACGGCGGCGCGTCTTTCTCCCTGCTGCGACGGTCAGCGTCATTCCGTCTCCGCCCGTTCCTCGACGCGCCGCGCCAGCCGCGCGGTCGATCACGGGCCCGTGACGGAATGATGCCGGCCGCGACGGTGTCTGCCGCTGCGTGTCCCGTCGGCGCCGCGCGCCACGGGACGTCCTTGCACGAGGCCGTGCAGGCGCAGCCCTGAAGAGGCACCATGAACCGAGCCCCCCGTACACCAGACGCTCCCGCTCCTGCCGTCCCCCTGCCGACGCGGCGCACGCTCCTCAAAGGCGCAGCCGGCGCCGCCGCGGCCGCGGCGGCAACCGCCCTGTCGCTGGGTCCCGCGCAGGCCGAGACCACGGCCGGCGGTCCGATGGCCGGCGATGCCGTCATCCTCTGCAACGAGGATTCGAACACGCTGTCCGTCATCGATCCGACGACGAATTCGGTTGCGACGACCATCAATCTGACGAGTTTCGACGAGGACCCGCGGCCGCCCTTTCGCTTCGTCACCGGCGGCGTGACGCCCACGCATGGCGGCATGGTGCAAAAGCCTCTCTACCACGGCGCCATCTCCATCCACGGCTGCGTGCCCTCGCCGGATTCGCGGTTCGTCGCGGTGACCGGCCGGGGATCGAGCAACGTCTATCTCGCCGATACGACGACCCGGCGCGTCGTCGGCAACGGGCCAAACCCGCAAGCCACGGAGAAGACCAATCCGGACCGCATCACGAGCGGCATCCTCGTCGGCCGCGAGCCGCACGAGCCGACCTTCACGCGCAACGGTCGGGAACTCTGGGTATGCGTGCGGGGCGAGGACCGCATTGCCGTGCTCGACGTCGAGAAGGCCATCGCCGAATCGCATGGCGCCGGGCGCGGCTCGGCCCTGCGCGGTTTCGTGCCCAGCCTGCCGGGGCCGGCGCACGTCTGGTTCTCCAAGGACGGGCGGCTCGCCTTCGTCGTCTCGCAGAAGACTGCGGCCGTGGATGTTCTCGAAGTGAGCTACGGCGGCGAGGGTTTCAGCACCGTCGGCCGGCGCAAGCGGCTCGACATCACCGCGGCCGACCGCTTCGGCTTCAGCCCCTTCCTCAAGCTCAGCCCCGACGGCGAGGAGATGTGGATCTCGCACAAGCTGGCGGATGCCGTCTCGGTGCTGTTGCCCGGCGCGCCCCAACGTCTCGGCGAGACTGTGGCCCTCGGGGAGGGGGCGCGTCCCAATCATGTCGAATTTGCCGAGAACGCGCGCGGGCGGGTCGCCTACGTGAGTTGCGCGCGCGTCGACGACGGAGGCCCGGGCGACGTGGCCGCGAGCCGCATCGCCATCGTCGACCGGTCCGCCCCCGTGGGGCGCCGGAGGGTCGTCGGCAGCTTCTTCAGCCATGGCCGGGAGGCGCACGGCCTGTGGACCGACCCGGCCGCGACGCGCCTCTATGTGGCGCACGAACAGGACGAACTGCCCGGCACACCGAACGCGGGGCAGACCGTCTGCACGGTCTTCGACATCGACTATCCGCTGCAGCCAGGCTTCCTCGCCCAGATCCCGCTCGGCGCCCTCGGCCTGCCGTCCGGACAACTGCGCAATCGCAAGAGCATCAATCTCGTCTATGTCCGTCCGGGCAGCCGGAGCGCCAGCGCATGAGCGGCCGGAGCACGCACGCCGGTGCGTGCGGCGGGGCGGGCGCCATTCCGCCGCATCACGCGGTCCCCGGCGCCCGCACACCAGCCGTCGCCGCGGCGAGCGACGCCTTCATGGCTGCGATGCACGCGATCATGGCGCGCATGGACGAGGAGATGCACTGCGGCCCCTTCGCGGGCGATCCGGACCACGACTTCCTGGTGATGATGATCCCGCACCACCAGGGCGCGGTCGACATGGCGGAACTGGTGCTGCGCGAGGGGCGCGATGCGCTCGTGCGTCAGCTCGCCGAGGGGATCCTGGCCGCCCAGCGCGTCGAGATCGCCGCCATGCGCGGGCGGCGCGATGCGCTGGCGTCGGGCGGCGACGCCCGCGACCCGTTCCCGGCCCTCAGCGGCACGCGAGGCGAATGACGCCAGCGCCGTTTCCTCGCGGCCCGCGGTCATTCGAGCTTCCCGGGAGGAGCCGCGGCGTCGAGCGTCGAGGCCGCGAGCGGTGCCTGGCGCTTGTTCGTCCTCGCGAGGCTCTCCGGCCCGCCCCGGGTCGGAGGCCCGGGCCCAGCCGGAGGAGGGGCCAACTGCAAGGGACGCCGCTGCACCCGGCTTCGCGCTACTATCGTCCCTGGCTCCACAATCAATGCTGCGGCCTCGGCCACGGGACGCGAGGTCGTCCATGGGAGGAGAGGCGAGCCATGAGTGACGAGAAAGGCCAAGCGCTGCCCTCGCCGTTCAATGCGGCGGACATCAGCGCCCTCGCGCACCTCTACCGAGGCGAGCAGTATCGAAGCACCGTCTGGCGGACGCGCCTCGACACGACAACCAACTGGGCCGTGGTCACCACCGGCCTCGCCCTGTCGCTGACCTACAGCAGCCCGTCCGCCTCGCCGCTGCCGCTGGTCCTGGTGGGCCTCGTGGTGACCGTGTTCCTCTACATCGAGGCGCGGCGCTATTGCTTCTTCGATTTCTGGCGCCTGCGGGCGCACGTGCTGGAACTCTACTTCTTCGGGCCGATCCTGCGCGGCCAGGGCGTGCGGGTCGACAACGGCTGGAACGAGGTTCTCTATCGCGACTACCAGACACCGCGCCTGCACATCACGCTTTTCGAGGCGATCGGCCGTCGCATCCGCCGGAACTACAGCTGGATCTTCCTCATCCAGGTGATCGCCTATGTCGGCAAGCTGCTCATCCACCCGGCGCCGATCACGGGCCTCGAGGACGTCTGGACGCGGGCAGCGATCGGCCCGGTGCCCGGCCAACTCGTGCTCGCGGCAGGGTTCGTCTTTCACGCCACCTGGGCGACCTTGGCCATGTTGACCTACAGAAGCCGGCGGGGCGCCGGCCGGGCGCGGCCGCCCCGCCCGGTGAAGGACGACCTGTTGGAGCTCGCTCGCGGGGGGGGGACCCCCGATCGGCCCCCGGGGTCAGCGATCGCGCAGGCCGTAGCTGCGGAAGCCCTCGCGCACGCGCGCGATCTCCTCGTCCGGCAGAAGCACGGGGGCCGCCGATCAGGAGGCTGTAACAGTACTGCCTGGCGATGGTCTCGAGCTCGACGGCAAGCCACATTGCCTTGTCGAGGCTCGGTCCGATGGCGACCTGGTCGTGGTTGGCGAGCAGGCAGCCGTTGCGGTCGCGGAGCGCTTCAAGAACGTTGTCCGACAGGGCCTCCGTGCCGTAGGTGGCATAGTCGGCGCAGCGGATGGTCGGGCCGTCGAAGGCGGCGATCATGTAGTGGCGGGCCGGGATGTCGCGGCGCGCGATCGGCCGGGTGGTCGCGAAGGTCGAGTGCGTGTGCACCACCGCACCGGTATCGCTGCGCGCCCGCAGGATGGCGCGGTGGAACGGCCATTCGGTCGAGGGCTTGAGCGGACCCGACCAGCTGGCATCGTCGCCTGCGAGCGGCATCATGGCGATATCGGCCGGCGTCATGCTGTCACAGGGCGCGCGCTCGGCGTGATCAGCATCACGTCCTTGTAGCGCGCGCTGATATTGCCGGACGTGCCCTGGTTCAGGCCGCTCGCGTTCATCTGGCGGCACAGGGCGACGATCGCCTGGCGGAGGTCGTGCTCGCTCATGGAATGCTCCGATCGAACGTGCGAGGCTGCCAGACCCGTCGGCGGCCTCGCAACTGTCGGCTCGCCCGTCAGCCGCGCCGGGGCAGGGGGATCCAGCCGGGGACGATCACGTCGGCATGTTCGAACTGCGGCATCTTCCGGCCGAGTTCCCGCATGTTGGTGATGTTCTTGTCGATAAGGTCCTGCCGGGGATCGGCGTCGGCGGCACGATCACCTGCCGGCCGGGCAATTCGCCGGTCATGTGCAGGGCGAGCGCCCTCACGCAGACCTCGCCGACAACGGCCGGGTTGGTCGCCGCCGTTGCCGCCTAGGCGCTGTCCGGCTCGCGCATGGCCTGGATGTCAGCGGTGGAGATATCGGCCGGATAGATCTTGATGTCCCTGTTGCGGCCGGCCTCGTCGACGGCGATCTTCACGCCCTTGGCGAACTCGTCGTACGGCGCGAATACCACCTTGATATCCGGATTGGCACGCAGGACGGCGGCCGTCTGGTTCGCGACCGCATTCGCGATCGGATTGTCCATCGTGCCCCAGCGCGCCACCTCCTTGATCCCGGCATTGGCGGCTTTGAGCTTCGGCCAGGTCCGTCGCGGCGATCGAGCGGAGCGATGCCGGCGACATGGACATGGCCGGCGGCGAAGGCCTTGCCGTCCAGGGCGATGCGCAGGCCCCCCTTGTCGAAGGGCTTCGGGGCGCCGGCGAGCCGCGCGGCCTGCTCGTTGCCCCCGATCGCATACATCATCCGCCCCCAGCGCGTGCGCTCCAGAAAGACCCGGGTGACGACCGCGAGCACGGCCACGACGACAACGAGGACGGGGACGACATCGGCGATGCGGTAACGGCCGAGCATCAGGAACGGTGCCGCGAAGCTGCCGTCGGCGATGGCGCTGGAGAGCAGTTGCATGCCGCTTGCAATGGACCGCCCCCCGGTCGGGATGAGCTGCAGGCCGACGATGAGGAACATCATGCCGAGCGTGGCGAGCAGGTCGGGAATGCGCAGCCGCACGATGAGGAAGGCGTTGATGGCCCCGGTCGCGAGGCCGATGGCGAGGCAGAAGAGGATGGCCTCGACGGTGCCGAGCTTCCACACGACCATGGCACAGGCGGGGGCCATCAACGAGGCGGCCGCCACGCTGCCGATCGACAGGTCGAAGCCGCCGACGACCATCGAGGTGGTGACGCCGAGCGCCAGCAGCGCCACGATCGAGACCGACTGCAGGATGATGAAGACGTTGCCGACCCTGAGGAACGACGGCTCGAGGAGCGCGAGCAGGCCGGTCATGCCGACGAGAATGACGAGCAGGCCGTAGCGGATCATGCTGTCGCGGCTGTACGAGGTCATGGCCGGCGTTTCCCGCAGTGTTCGTTGCCTGGCAGGGCGGCTCAGGCCGCTTCCTGGCACTCGATGGCGGCGAACAGCCGCTCGGCCTCGGCCTCCGACAACGACGAGGACGTCGCGGTCTGCTGGCCGTGGGCTGCCGACGTATCGTAGATGAGCGCCAGATCGACGCGCCCGCTCGCCAGCCATTCCAGGATGTGGCTGCTGAGGGCTTCGACCAGCCGCACGCGCATGTGCGGCACCCTTTCCGCCAGAGTCCGCACCACCAGCGCCGAAATGAAACGCAAGAAGGTCGGCGTCAGGGCGATGATGCATTGGTTGCTGCCGACCTTGCCCAATTCGCGCCGGGCGCTCTGCAGGTTCTCGTGCACGTCGCGGGCGCGCTCGTGGAACAGCCGCCCCTGTTCGGTGAGCCGCACGCCGCGGCCGTTGCGGTCGAACAGCTGGCCCCCGAGGTCGCCTTCCAGCGCCTTGATGTGCCGGCTCAAAGCCGACTGGGTGACGCCGAGCACGATCGCCGCGCGCGAAAAGCTTGCGGCGTCGCCGACGCCGAGAAAGCACTCGATCCGGCGGAAGGTCAGCGACATGGCGCCCCGCAGAGGTTTGGTCCCTCACGCAGGCATGGCATTCGGCACGATCGGCCCGTGTCCATGATGGAACACAATGCTTGCCCCCTCCCTGGACCTGCGAATCCGGCCCGAGCGCAAAATCTACGGCGCCTCGCGCTGGCGGGGGAAGCGGCGGCAGAGTCCGGGAGGGGGCTGCAGGTCCAGCCTTGGCGCGAAGGGCGGCAGGGACGGGGCGGTGGGGCCCGGCGACGGAGGGCGCCCGCGCGGTCGACAGGCCCCCCGAGACGGGGGACGGGCGGCCGTCGATCGTCGTTCTGCCCTTCGAGAATCGATCGGGCGATCCCGCCTGTCGATCCCTTGGTGGACGGCCTCGTGGAGGAGGTCACGGCTATGCTTTCGCGCATCCGCAGCGGCAGTCGAGGCAGCTTTCACTGGCGAGGATCTGCGTGATCCCGAGAGCGGCGACCACCACCCGCCGATCGGGGGTCGGCGTTGTCGGGACTTTCGTCCCCGATCGGCGCGTGGGGGAGCACGCGCCGACCTCAACAGCAGCCGACGGGTGCCGAAACCCTGTCGGGAGTTGTCCGGTCGGCGGGAGCCGCGCAGCCGCAGCCGGCTGCACCCTTCGCCTTGGCCTCCGCATCGGCGGCGCAGCAGGCGTCGGCCGTCGCGGGAGCCGGGCCGCCGCAGCAGCCGGAGGGGGGCGTCGGGCCGTCGGGGCCGATGGCGCTTGCGCAGATGCCCGTTTCCGGAAGGACGAGGCGGAGGTCGTCGGCGGCGGCGAGATCGCCTGCGATCGCCGCCACCACCGACCGGACCTGTTCGTAGCCGGTGAGCATCAGGAAGGTGGGCGCCCGTCCGTAGCTCTTGATGCCGACAGTGTAGAAGCCCGGTTCCGGATGCGCGAGTTCGCGGTGACCGTGCGGCGGAACGGAGCCGCAGGAATGCAGGTTCGGATCGATCAGCGGGCCGAGTGCCTTCGCGCTCTCCAGCCACGGATCGAGGTCGAGCCGCAGCTCGCGGGTGAGTGCGAGATCGGGCCGCTGGCCCGTGGCGACGACGATGCGGTCGACGGGGCCGAGTTCCCGGGGGCCATCCGCCGTGTCTCCAAGGACGAGGATCCGGCTGCCCGATGACCGGACGGCGGTCGCATTGAAGTGCGGCACCAGGGTAATCCGGCCGCTGTCGACCAGCACCTTCAAGCTGGAGCCGAGTTCGCCGCGGGCAGGAAGCTGGTCGGCCCGTCCGCCGCCGTAGATCCGCCTCAGGTCCGTGCCGCGCGTGGCCCACAGGATCGAGGTCGTGGGATCCTGCTCCGCGAGGCGTGCGAGATCGAGGAGGACATTGGCCGCCGAGTGTCCGCCGCCCACGACGAGCACCGTCCGGCTCGCATAGGTCAGCCGATCGCGACCGAGCACGTCCGGGATGCCATAGGCGATGCGGTCGGCGTGCGCGGCCTCGCCCGCCGCGGGGATCCCGCCCGCGCCGAGCGGATTGGGGGTGGTCCAGGTGCCCGAGGCGTCGATGACGGCGCGCGCCAGGTCGTGGCGGATGGCGCCGTTGGCATGCGCCACGGCGAGCGCGAACGGCCGCGATCCGCGATCCCTGCTCGACACCTTGTCGGCGCCGAGCCGGGTGATGGCCGTGACCCTGGCCCCGGTCTCGATCGCCGTGGCCATCTCGGGCGTCTCGGCGAGCGGTTTCAGGTAGGCATCGAAGAGGTCAAACCCGCTGGGCAGCGCATCGCCGGGCGGTTCCCGCCAGCCCCGCGCCTTCAGGAGCGCCCGGGCCGCGGTATCGGTATTGTACTTCCACGGGGAGAACAGCCGGACATGGCCCCAGTCGCGGACATTGGCGGCGACGGTGGCGCCGGCCTCGTACACCCGTACGGGAAGGCTGCGACGGACCAGATGGGCGGCGGCGGCGAGGCCGACGGGGCCTGCTCCGATGACCGCGACGGGAAGTGTGTCGAGTGTGCTCACGAGGTTGTCTCCTGGCGAAGAAGTGTCAGCGGCCGGGGAGGGTTGTGGTGCGCACAACGCCGTTGCCGCGGACGCGCGTCAGCCATTTGCGCCATCGGCCGGCAGGCGAAGGGTGCAGAGGGGAAGGGCGACATTGGCGGTGCATTGGTCCAAAATTCCGGTATTATCGAAATTTATATCAAGGTAACTCATGCCGCGGCCTCGTCGGCCGCAGCACCGCATCCCGCATCGGCGCAGCACTGGTCGGCGAGGAAGCCGAGGAGCTCGTTCATCGCCGGAAAGTTGGCACGGCAGATCAGGGTCGTCGCCTGCCGCTCCTGCGTCACCAGCCCGGTGAGGATGAGCCGGTGCAGGTGGTGCGAGAGCGTCGAGGCCGGGATGCCGAGCCGCTCCTGGATCCGGCCGACCGGAAGACCGTTCGGACCTGCGCGGACGAGTGTCCGGTAGACCTCGAGCCGGGTCGGCTTTCCGAGCGCCTCAAGTTGCCTGGCTGCTTGTTCGAGTTTCATGGAAATATGCCTACACCGCCAGCCGGGCAGCGTCAAGGGCTATTTCGAGTATTATCGAATGAATGGCGACTCGCGCGCAAGGCCGGGCACAGCCGCTGAAGGCGGTGATCTGCCGCCGCTGCCGGATCGCATGCCGGGAGCCGCTTGCGAAGCCATAGGACGCCGGATCGTAGAGGGGAAAGGCCTGCCTCGCGGATAGGGCGCTCCTCGAGGGGCGCGCCAAGGCGTCGTCGCAGGGACTGTCGATGAGGGCCTAACCTTTCTCCGCCTCAGAAGTTCTGGCGCAACGGACCTGCCAATTGCTGCGAAATCGCCCGAGCCGTGGTCGTCATTGCGCGTGAGGAACGGCCTCGTCGGTCCTCAGCCCGCTCGGCAGGCAGGCCCCCATGGGCCGGCAACACCCGATGTTACTTTCCGTTCCCATCGTGGCGGAGCGGTTGTTACGCCAGTGACACGCGGGCGGTGCTGGACAGCGGAGGAAGCCGCCCATCGGGAGGGAATAAGATGAGACAGCTCCCGGGTCTTGCCCTCGGCCTCGCCCTGCTGACCACCGTCCAGGCTCGTGCCGATGCTCCGGCCGGCAAGTATCATGTGACGCTCGATCAGCTTGACACGACGCATTTCATGGCACCTCCGCCTTCCGCGGAGGTGAGCCGGCGAGAACTGGAGTTCATGCTGCGCCTTCAGGAGAAGCGCAGCGAGGAACAGGCGGTGAGATCTGTCGCCGACCTCGAGCAGAGCGTCTTCCGGTTCGCCGACGTGATGGGTCCGGGCTTCACGGCGACACAACTGCCGAAGACGGCGGCGTTCTTCGAGAGGGTCTGCAGGATCGAGAGCGCTCGCAACAAGCGGGCAAGGAGAAATGGAACCGGCCGAGGACGCCCGTGGTGGAAGAGCGTATCAGGCCGGTCGCCAGATTCTCCACCAGCGGCTCCTATCCGAGCGGACACGCGGCCTTTGCGCATCTCACGGCGATCGTGCTCGCCGACATCGTGCCGGAAAGGCGGGAAGCCATCTTCGCGCGTGCGGCCTAGTTCGGTGACAACCGGGTCATCGGCGGCGTGCACTGTCCAAGCGACGTCGAGGCCGGCCGGCAGATGGCGGCCATGATCGCCGTCCTCGCCCATGCGAATCCGGATTTCCGACGGGACCTCGAGGAGGTCAGAGCCGAAATCCATGCGACCCTGGGCGCCGCTCGCTGATCCGGATGCGGTTGTGGCTGCCCCGATCCTGATAGACCGACCAGCAGGCCCTTGTCTCGAGGGGCGCCCGGCAGAGGCGGGGCCCTCGCTGCACCGTCGGCCGAGCCGGCGCTGGCGGCAAGGCGCCAAGCCGGCTATCGGGGGAAGGCGGTTGCCGTCGCTGCGACCGCACGTCCAAGCGGTGCCGGCGCCGGCGTCAGGCTGCGAAGGGGTGTTTCATGCGGATTGCCCGCGCCATGATCCTTTGCCTTCTTCTGCAGGCCGGGGGAGCGCGCGCGGCTGATGCGCCGTCGGTCGTCGTCATGACGTCCTTTCCGGCGAGCTTCTACGAGCCGGTCCGAGATGCCTTCGAGGCGCGTCATCCCGGTCTCAGGCTGCGCGTCGTCAACCGGAAGACGACGGCGGGGGTCGCGACATTGATCGATCGCTCCCGCGAGACCGTGGACGTATTCTGGGCATCGGCGACAGACGCCTTCGCTCTCCTCGCGGCGGCGCAGCGCCTCGCGCCGGCGCCGGCACGACCGCATGCGGTGCCTGCGAGGATCGGCGGTTTCCCGATCGACGACCCGGGCGGGCTCTACCGCGGCTTTGCTCTCTCGGGATACGGCATCGTCTGGAACAGGCGCTATCTCGATGTGCGGGGGCTGGGGCCTCCTCAAAGCATCGTCGCGCTCAGGAACCCTGCCTACGCCGGCCATATCGGCATGACCGCGCCCTCCCGGTCCGGTACCACGCATCTGATGGTCGAGGCCCTCCTGCAACAACAGGGATGGCGGGAGGGCTGGGCAACCTGGATCGAGATCGGCGGCAATCTCGCGACCGTCACCGCACGCAGTTTCGGGGTCGGTGCCGGTGTGGCGCAGGGACGGTTCGGGATCGGTCTCTCGATCGATTTCCTGGGCCGGGCCGGGGAGCAGGAAGGCGAGGGGATCCGTTTCGCCTATCCGGCGGAAAACGTCTTCCTGCCTGGGAGCGTCGCGGTCCTGCGTGATGCGCCGAACCGGCAGGGCGCGGAGAAGTTCATCGCATTTCTGCTGTCGGAAGAGGGGCAACGGCTTCTCGTCAGCCCCGGCATCGGCCGCCTGCCCGTCGATCCGGCCGCCTACGCCGAGGCGCCGGGCGATTACGCAAATCCCTATCGGATGCTGGCCGGGCGGACGGAAACATCCCCCTCCTTCGACGCGGCGCTGTCGGGGCGGCGTTACGAGCTCGTCAATCTGCTCTTCGATGAGGCCATCACCTATCGCCTGCAGCCGCTGCAGGAGCTGTGGCGGAGGCTGCACGGCCTGGAGGCGCTGGTCGCCCGGTCTGGCGCGGCATCGGTGGTGGGGCTCCTGGCCCGGGCACGCCAAGCCTTGACCGCTGTCCCTGTCAGCCCGTCCGAAGCAAGCGACGCCGCCTTTGTGGGGGATCTGAGGCGCCTCTCCTGGGGCGTGACACCCAGCCCGCGCCAGGCGGCGCTCGTCGCCGATTGGCGCATCTTCTTCGAAGCTCGGCTTGCCGAGGCCAAGGCGCTTGTCGCCGAGGCGGAGGCCGCGATGATGCAAGAGGCCCTGCAGGCTCGGGAGCCGCGGCCATGAGCGCCGCCCGCCCCATCCGGTTCGGCATTGGTGCACGGCTGATGCTCGCCTTCGGCGGCGTCGGCACGCTGGCGGTCGTCGCCTGCGTCGTGGGCTGGTTCTCCTACGAACGGCTCAGCGAGAATCTCGGGGCCATCAACCGCACGCACCTGCCGGCCGTGGCGCTCGCCGCCCGCCTCGCCGAACATGGCGGAGGGATCATCGCCACCGCCCCCGTGCTGGCTCTGGCACGCAAGCCCGAGGAATACGAGATCGCCAAGCACGGGCTCGACACACGGCTCGCCGCCATGCGCGCCGTCTTCGAAGAAATCCGGCGCCACCCTGCCGGCGGGCTTCAGGGGGCGCGCCTCGCGTCCTCCGTCGAGGCCATCGCGATCAACCTTGCCGGGCTTGATGCGAGCGTGCGCGAGCGTCTGGCGCTGGAGAAGCGCAACCGTGAGGCGATTGCGGAATTGCGTTGGCTGCATGCCGATCTCATCGACGAGGCCGAGCCCCTGGTCGAGGATGCCCGCTTCGTCATCCGCTCCGGTCTCGCCACGGCGGAGCGCGCACTCGGCAGCGACGAGCTCGGCGAACTGCGCAAGGAGATCCGCAAGACGGAGGCGATCAACGGCCTCAATGCACAGACCAACCTCGCCGTCGGCCTCCTCAACCGCGTGGGGACGATCACCACGCTCGACGATCTCATCCAGACCACGCACTTCCTGAGCGAAACGGCGGACACGATCGAACAGCAGCTCACCGCGCTCGACGATGCGAGTGACACCCTGACGCTGCGCCAGACTGTGCGCCGGCTGCTCGAGCTGTCCAAGCCGGACGGCGGTATTCCGGCGGTTCGCCGCAGCGAGATCCTGGCCGCCGACAAGACCCGCATGCTGCTCGCCGAGAACCGCGGCCTCATGGCCGCGCTCGACGATGTCATTGGCGCGCATGTGCATGAGGCGAACAGAGCCGCCGAGCGTGCCGCCGCTCAGTCGGAGCGGGCCATCGCGGTCGGTCGCCGGCTGCTGCTCGGGGTCGCCGCGGCATCCGTGCTCGCCGCGGCCCTGGTCGGCCTCTTCTATGTCCGCCGCAGCCTCGTGGGCCGCATCAGAAGCCTCGCCAGTTCGGCGGGCGCGCTGGCGCGTGGCGATCTCGCGACGCCCATCCCGTTGCAGGGCGGGGACGAGCTCGCCGTCATGGCGCAGGCCCTGAAGCGCTTTCGCGATACCCAGCAGGAGTTGATCCAGGCGGCGAAACTCGCAGCGCTCGGCGGCCTCTCGGCCGGGATCGGTCACGAACTCAACCAGCCGCTGGCGGCCATCCGCTCGCATGCACACAACTGCCGTCTCCTGCTCGAGCGCGGCCGCTACGAGGAGGCCGGGACGGCGCTTACACGCATTCAGACCCTGACGGCGCGCATGGCCGACATCATCACCCATCTGAAGCGCTTCGCCCGCAGGCCCGACGCGATCCTCGGCCCTGTGCCGCTCCGGTCGGTCGTCGAGGCCGCGCTGAGCCTCTTCGATCGCCGGTTCGAGGAGGAGGGGATCGTGCTCGAGGTCGACATCGCGGACGAGATCGCCGTTCGCGCGGAGGAGGTGCGGCTCGAACAGGTCTTCGTCAACCTGATCGGCAATGCCGTCGATGCCATGCGGGGTGTGGACGACAGTCGCCTGACCATCTCTGCGACGCAGGGCGATGGAGAGATCGAGGTGCGTGTCGCGGACACGGGCGTCGGCATTGCCGAGGCGCATCGGGCAACGATCTTCGATCCCTTCTTCACGACGAAGCCCATCGGTTCGGGTCTCGGGCTCGGCCTGTCGATGTCGTACAACATCATCCGCGATTTCGGTGGCCGTCTCGCGCTGGCCGAGACCAGTGGAGCCGGCACCCTCTTCGTCATCACGCTCAGGGCCGCGGAATGAGTGAACAGCCTTTCGTGCTCCTCATCGACGATGATGCCGAGGTGCTCGATGCCTACCGTCAGACGCTGGAACTCGAGGGCTTCGCCGTTCGCGCCGAGCGCGCGGCGACGAAGGCGCTCGCCGGCCTCGATCGCAGCTTCCCGGGCATCGTGCTGACGGATCTGCGCATGCCGGGGCTCGACGGACTTGCGGTGCTCGAGCGCGTGCGCGCCGTCGACCCCGACATCCCGGTGGTGCTCGTGACCGGGCACGGCGACGTGGCGACCGCGGTGCGGGCCGTGCGCGACGGCGCCTACGACTTCATCGAGAAGCCGGCCGATCCCGAACGCATAGTCGAGACATTGCACCGCGCTGCCGCGCATCGCCGCCTGGTCGTCGAAAACAGGGCCCTGCGGCAGGCCGCCGGCGGCGATCGCCTGGACCTGCGCCTCGTCGGCTGCTCCGCCGTCATGGCGCGGCTGCGCATCACGGTCGCCGCCGTGGCGGAAACCGATGCCGACGTGCTGCTGCACGGCGAGACCGGCGCGGGCAAGGAGCTCGTTGCCCGCTGCCTGCACGATTTCGGCCGTCGCCGGTCGCACCATTTCGTCGCCATCAACTGCGGGGCGCTGCCCGAGACCATGATCGAGGGTGAGCTGTTCGGCCACGAGGCCGGCGCCTTCACCGGCGCGCGCGAAAGGCGCATCGGCAAGATCGAGCATGCGAGCGGCGGCACGCTCTTCCTCGACGAGATCGAGAGCATGCCGCTTGCAGCGCAGGTCCGGCTCCTGCGCGTGCTGCAGGAACGCCGGGTCGAGCGGCTCGGTTCCAACAAGGAGATCCCGGTCGACATCCGCGTCGTGGCGGCGACCAAGCGCGACCTCAAGGAGCTCGCGGCCAAGGGCCAGTTTCGCGAAGACCTCTACTATCGCCTGAACGTCGTCACCGTCCGCCTCCCGCCACTGCGCGAGCGCAGGGAGGACATCCCGCTCCTCTTCACCCATTTCCTGGATCTTGCCGCGGTGCGGCACGGCCGCCCGCGCCCCGTGCCGCGACCGGCCGAGATCGCGGCGCTGCTCGCGCATGATTGGCCGGGCAACGTACGCGAGCTGCGCAATGCCGCGGAGCGGGTGGCCCTCGGGCTGGGGGAGGCCGTGCCGACGGGCGACGATGGGATCGTGTCTGACGGCGGCCCGGCGACCGGCGTGCGCCCCCTCGCGGACACCATCGAGGAGGCCGAGCGCAATGCCATCGCGCTCGCCCTGCGCCAGCTCGGCGGCCGCATGGCTCGCACCGCCGATGCCCTCGGCCTCACGCGCAAGACGCTCTACCTCAAGATGCGCAGATATGGCCTCGACAAGGGGGAGTTCCGTCTGGACGGCGATGTTACCGATCCGGACTCCCCGGTCTGAGGCGATGTTACGCAAATTACCCAGGCCGGATCGCCGCGCATTGTCGATGTTCGCCATAAGGCATTGATGCGTTCAGTTTTTTTGCGGTCGGAACCCGTTTGGCACGCCTCTTGGAAGATGCGGCAACAGCCATGGGCCTCGACGCCCCTGGCGACACCAAACCGTTTTCCGGGAGGAAACCAGGAATGCGTCTTGCTCTCGCCGCGGCGATCCTCGCCGCCGGAACGGCCGTCGTCGGATCCGCAGTCGCCCAGACTCCGAACGGCAAGCTCGTTGTCGTCACCTCCTTCTCGAAGGATGTGACGGATCCCTTCAAGAAGGCCTTCGAGAAGGCCTACCCGGGCCTCACCGTCGAGATGCAGAACCGCAATACCAACGCGGCGGTGAAATATCTCGACGAGACGAAGGGCAACAATACCACCGACCTGTTCTGGGCTTCGGCACCGGATGCGTTCGAGGCGCTGAAGGGGCGCGGCCGCCTCGAGAAGTACAAGCCGCAGGCGACAGGCATCCCGGAGAAGATCGGCGATTATCCCGTCAACGACCCGGATGGACACTACCTCGGCTTCGCCGCTTCCGGCTACGGCATCATGTGGAACACGCGCTACGTCGCTGCCCACAAGCTGCCGGAGCCGAAGGACTGGAGCGATCTCGCCAAGCCCGCCTATTTTGACCATGTGGCTATCGCCGCGCCCTCGCGCTCGGGCACGACGCACCTGACCCTCGAGGCGATCCTGCAAGGGGAGGGCTGGGCCAGGGGCTGGCGCACCCTGAAGGAAATCGGCGGCAACCTGCGCGAGGTGACCGAGCGCAGCTTCGGCGTCCCCGACGGCGTCAATTCCGGCCAGTTCGGCTACGGCATCGTCATCGACTTCTTCGGCTTCTCGGCCCAGGGCGCCGGCTTTCCGGTGAAGTTCGTGTACCCGACGGTCACCACCATCGTCCCGGCCAACATCGCCATCGTGAAGGATGCACCGAACACCCCGGCGGCGAAGGCCTTCGTGGAGTTCCTGCTGTCGCCACAGGGCCAGGAGATCCTGTTCGCGCCGTCGATCCGTCGCCTGCCGGTCAACCCGGAGGTCTATGCCAAGGCGCCCGAGGGCATGCCCAATCCGTTCAAGTTCAAATGGAGCGGGGGCGGCGGGTTCAAGTTCAATTCCGATCTGTCGGAGTCGCGCGGCGCGGTGGTCGATGCGCTCTACGACCAGCTCGTCACCTTCCAGCTCGCTGCTCTCAAGAAAGCCACCAAGGCGATCCACGACGCGGAAGCGCGGCTCGCAGCCGGGCCGAACGAGCAGGCCGGGGCACTCATCGCCGAGGCCCGGGAGCTGATCGCCGCAATGCCGATCACCGACACGCAGGCAGTCGCGAGCGACATCGCCGCCGCCTTCAAGGGCGGGTCAGGCAGGGACAAGGCGCCGCGTCAGGCCGAATTCGAGCAGGCGTGGGGCAAATTCGCCGCCGACAACTACGCGAAGGCGCTGGCGAAAGCGGAAGAAGCCGCGAAGCTCCTGAAGTGACACGCGCCGCCGTGTGCTCGGCACGGCGGGCCATCCCGTCCTCCGACGGCCAGAACGGCGCAAGCCCGCCCTTCCTCCCGGTGACCGGGAGGGAGTGGAGGCGCCGCGCATCGATGCGCGCGAGCCGAGGCGGCGCCAACCTCCATCTCTGCTGACACGCCTCGAAACCGAGGCGAAGGGGGCTCCATGACGGCCTTCTCGACGGCCTATTCCTCCGGCGCGGCGAGCGCGTCCTCCCGGGTGCGGCCCGGGCAGACGGCAGCGCTGCTGCTGATCGCCGCCTTTCTCGTCCTGTTCCTGGTCGCCCCCGTGGCCGCCGTCGTCGTCGCGGCCTTCCGCGACAAGGCGACCGGCGCTTTCACTCTGATCAACTTCCTCGACTTCCTGCGCACGGATCTCCTCGTCCGCTCGTTCTGGAACTCGGTGTCTGTCTCGGCCATGTCGGTGGTGCTGGCGTCGGTCTTCGCGCTGCCGCTTGCCTACTACACGACACGCTTCGAGTTCCGCGGCGCGGCGATCGTGCAGACGCTCGGCGTCATCCCGCTGATCATGCCGCCCTTCGCCGGCGCTGTGGCGATGCAGCTCCTCTTCGGCCGCAACGGCACGGTGAACCTGCTGCTCGGCGAGTGGTTCGGCATCAACATCCCCTTCATGGAGGGGCTGAACGGCGTCATCTTCGTCCAGTCGGTCCACTACTTCCCGTTCATCCTGATCAACCTGTCGGCCTCCCTGCGCAACATCGACCGGGCCATGGAGGAGGCGGCGCAGAACCTGGGCTCCAGCGGCCTGCGCCTGTTCAGGCGCATCGTCTTCCCGCTCGCCATGCCCGGCTTCGTGGCCGGCGCTTCGCTCGTCTTCATCAAGGTGTTCGACGACCTCGCCACCCCGCTTCTCCTTAACGTCAAGGACATGCTGGCGCCGCAGGCCTATCTGCGCATCACGTCGATCGGCATCTCCGATCCCATGGGCTACGTCATCTCCGTGGTGCTCATCGCCTTTTCGCTGGTCGCCATGTGGCTCTCGACCTTCGCCATGCGCGGCAAGGACTACGCCACGACGCAGCGGGGCGGCGGCGGCCTCGCCAAGCGCAGGATGCGACGGCGCGATGCCGTCGTCGCCTATGCGGTCATTGCGCTCGTCCTCCTGCTGGTGCTGGCGCCGCACGCGGGTCTTGCCCTGATGTCCTTCGCGACCATCTGGTCCTACAGCCCGCTGCCGGACGCCTACACCCTGAAGCACTACGTCGCGGTCTTCTCCGACAGCGGTCGGTACATCTGGAACACGCTGCTGTATGCCTCGCTCGCGGCCGGCATCGACATCGCCGTCGGCACAGCCATCGCCTATCTCGTGCTGCGGACGAGGGTGAAGGCGGCCCGATGGCTGGACTACACGGCCATGGCGGCGCTCGCGGTGCCCGGTGTCGTTCTCGGCATCGGCTATCTGCGAACCTACTACGGCGTGACGCTGCCGAACGGCCAGGCGCTCGCGACCTTCTGGTTCGTCATCGTGCTCGCCCTCGCCGTCCGGCGGCTGCCCTATGCGCTCAGGGCCTGCACCGCCGCCCTCCAGCAGGTCAGCCAGTCGCTGGAGGAGGCGGCCGAGAACCTGGGCGCCACCAAGATGCGCACCATCCGGCGCGTCGTCCTGCCGCTGATGACGGGCGGCCTCGTTGCCGGTTTCGTGACGAGCTTCGCGACGGCTGCGGTGGAGCTGTCCGCAACCATCATGCTGGTGCAGTCGAACGCGGACGCGCCGCTCGCCTACGGTCTCTATGTCTTCATGCAATCGCCGGCCGGGCGCGGGGCGGGCGCCGCGCTCGGCGTCATCGCCGTCCTGATCGTCGGCGTCTGCACCTACCTGTCGCACCACATCGCCGAGAGGGATCGGGCCGCCAAGAGCGAAACAGGGGCACGGCGCCAATGACGTCCGCTATCGGGAGGAGACAGCCCATGAACGTGCATGCTCACGCCGCGCAACGCGCACAGGCGGCCGGAATTTCCATCCAGGGCATCGACCTGTCCTACGGGGCGACGCGGGTGCTCAAGTCGGTCGATCTGGAGATCGAGCCGGGCGAGTTCTTCGCATTCCTCGGGCCCTCGGGGTGTGGCAAGACGACACTTCTGCGCCTCATCGCCGGCTTCAACGTGGCCCAGGCGGGGAAGGTCCTCGTCGGCGGGAGGGACGTGTCGACCCTGCCACCGTGGAAGCGCGACGTCGGCATGGTCTTCCAGAGCTACGCCCTGTGGCCGCACATGAGTGTACGCCGCAACGTCGCCTTCGGGCTCGAGGAACGGGGTGTGCGGCGCGCGGAGGTGGAGCGGCGGGTGGAGGCGGCGCTCGAGCTCGTCGGACTCGGGCATCTCGCCGACCGCAAGCCCTCGCAGCTCTCAGGCGGGCAGCAACAGCGCGTGGCCCTGGCCCGCACGGTGGTGGTCGAGCCGAAGGTGCTGCTGCTCGACGAGCCGCTGTCGAATCTCGACGCCAAGCTGCGCGTGCAGATGCGGCGTGAGCTCCTCGACCTTCAGCGCAAGCTCGGCCTCACCACCATCTTCGTGACGCACGACCAGGAGGAGGCCAACACCATTTGCGATCGCATCGCCGTCCTGAACGAGGGCGTCGTGCAGCAGGTGGGCACGCCGATGGAGCTCTACGACCGCCCCGTCAATCTCTTCGTCGCGGGTTTTCTCGGGACGGCCAATATCCTGCCCGGCGAACTGAAGTCGTCCGGCGGCGAGCGGGTATTCGCGATCGCCGGCGGCGGGGGAGAGGTGCCGCTACCGAGACGCGAACTCCCGCCGATGGGAGCGAAACTGATGTTCCGGCCGCAGAACGCCGCGATCGTGCCGGCGTCGGCGCCCGCCACCGCCGGACGCACGCGCCTCATGGGCCGGGTGTCGCACTGCGAGTTCCTGGGCGGCACCGTTCGCTACGTCGTGAAGATCGGCGCCGCCGAGATGCTGATCGACGTCGCGCATCAGGCCGGCGAACCCTTGCTCGACCACGGGAGGGACGTGGCTGTCGATCTGGCCGTCGACAAGCTGTGCTATCTCGCCTCCTGAAGGGGCGAAACCGGGAGCGCGGGGGGCAAGTCCGCCCCCGCGCGGCCGGGCTCTGCCGCAGGCCTGACGGCCGTGGCCGCCGGTGGGCGGTTTGGATCGACGTGGACAGATGTGGTAGTTTGATGTGCGGGCCGCCTCGGTCAGGGCAGCTGCCCGATGGCGGATGATCGATTGCCGGAGCGCGTCATGGGCGAGGCGATCGTTGCGAATCCGGTCGGGCGGAACACGACTGTGCATCGCTGGCGGTGGTGGGCCTTCGTCCTCGACGTCGCCCTGACCTTGTGGGTTGCCCGTGCTGCCTTCGCCAGCGCGATGATCGGCTTCCTCGTGCTCTTCCTCGCGCCGCAGGCGCAGGATCTCTTTGCCGACTGGATCGAGGGGGCGCGCCCCTGGTCGCTCCTGTTCTTCACGCGCGCCGCCGAATTCCTGTTCCTGCTGTTCGTCGTCTGGGCGATGCCGCTCCATTACTCGGCGCGTTTTCTTCTCGACCGCGACGCCCGCTATCAGAACGGCTGGAAGCGCGGCGGCTCCACCTCCGGCGCCATCGAAGGCATCGAGATCTGGGTGCCGCGCCTCCTGGGGCTGAGCGCCTTCGCCGTGGTCCTGGTCGGATTGACGCGCGCCCTCGCCAACGTGCCGGACTCGGGCGACAGCAATCTCCGTCTTGCCGCCCAGCAACAGATGTGGGTGATGGTGGCGGCGACGCTCGCATGCGCGGTTCTGTTCTATCGCTTCGTGGAGGTCCGCCGGCGGAAGGGCGGCCGCATCGCCCGCTTCGGGCGACATCTCGACCGCCTCGTCCGCCCCGTCTCGTCGCGCATCCTTGCCGCGCTGCCGCTCGGCGGGGAGGGGGCCGCGGGGCGCGGCGTCTCCATCGGCGTCGTCCTGCTCACCATCGTCTTCGCCGTTTCGGCGTGGGTGGTCGCGGTGGGCGCGGAAATGGCCGCAAGCCGTGCGCCTCGTGCCCTCGCAATCCCGCTGATCTTCGGCGCCTGGCTGCCCGTTCTGACCCTCGCCTCCCACTACGGGCGCAAATACTACGTGCCCTTCATCACGCTGGCCGTTGCAGCCTCGGCCCTCCTCACCGTCATCATCGGCGACAACCACACGGTGAGACGCATCAGCGTCGCTCCCCTTCCCGGGTTGACGTTCGACAAGGCGGTGGAGTTGTGGCGGAAGGCCAATGATTGCAGCGACGAACCGCAGCGTTGTCCGCGGCCGCTCGTCATTGCGGCCGCCGGCGGTGCCAGCCGGGCCGGATTCTACACGGCGAGCGTCATCGGCCACCTGATGGATGTGACCTCCCCCGCCGGCCGGCCGGATGCCACGCTCGTCCGCAATCGGCTGTTCGCCATTTCCGGTGTCTCGGGCGGATCGGTCGGGGCGGCCTTCGCCGTGACGGCCCTGGCGACCCAGGACGGGCGCACCGCACCCCCTTGCAAATGGCTGCATCCGCTGCCGCCCAAGGACGACTTGTGGTTCGGGACGACGGTCTACGGCTGGCGCGATTGCCTCGAGATGCTGCTCGCCGGCGATTTTCTCACGCCGGTCGCCATCGGCCTGTCGTTCCACGACCTGCTTCGCTTCGGCTGGTGGCAGGATCGCGCCGCCCTCCTGGAAAAGACGTGGGAACGCCGCTTCGAGGCGATCATCGACCACAAATCCCTCTTCGCCGGGTCCTCCGCTGACGGAGGGCCCTGCGCGGGCCTCGGCTGTCCCTTCACGCGTCTTGCCCCGAGCGACGAACGCTGGCTTCCTCTCCTCGCTCTCAACGGCACGTCGATGAGCACGGGCCGGCGGATCGTCACGACCCTCCTGTGCCCGGACAGGGAGGCGCGCGATGGAGCCCCCTGTCTTCGTGACGGGACGGTTCAGACCCGTCTCTTCGACGAGGCCTATCATTTCCACGCGCTTCTCGGCGACGATCGACCTCCCGACGCGGAATGGCCCTGGTACCAGCGGCTGTGGGCCTATGGGCAGCGATGGTTCCTCGCCGACTATTGGGCCCATCTGACCGCAGGCAAGCAGTTCAACGACATCCGGCTCAGCACGGCCGCCCTCAACTCCGCGCGCTTCCCCGTCGTCTCGCCGCCGGGCGCCATCCGCAACACCGAACAGCAGGTGGTCGACCGCATCGTCGACGGTGGCTATTTCGAGAATTTCGGAGCCCTCACCGCCCTCGAGCTGGCGCGGGCGCTGCGGGCCAAGGGCCTGCGTCCGTTCGTTCTCGTCATCAGCAATGATCCCGAGACGCTGGCCGATCTGCCCGCCGACATCGAGGCCGACTGGCCGAAGGTGAGCGGTCTCGCACATGCGGAGGAGATGGATGGCCGCTGGTTCGGCGGGATCACCGGCCCCCTCGACGCCTTCGCGAACACGCGCAATGCGCGCGGCACCCTGGCCATGGCGCAGCTGCGGGCGGAGATGCGGACGCTCCTGAACGAGGATGGGAGAAGCCATGTCGCCCATGTCCGCGTGCGGCCGGAAGTCGACGGTGAGCGGACCAAGGCCCTGTCCATGAGCTGGTGGCTGTCCCAGCCCGTCCAGGCGCGCCTGCACGAGCAGATCGAGTGCCGCGAGAATGCACAGGCGCTGAGCGATGTGCTCCGCGAGGTGTTTGCCAGGGAGACAGGCCTCGCCGGCAAATCCTGCCGTCCGCAGTGACGTGGCCACGCCTGCGCGAAATGTCATGGGGCAGCTGCGGGGCCATCGCCATGCCGCCGACCTGCCGCGATGGCTCGCCTGGTGCAACGAACAAAGGCCCCATGCCAGCCTCGCCCGCAGATCACCCGCTCAGGCACTCGCCGGAACAACCTGTTGAGGCTCCACACCCAGGCGCCAAGTCAGCTTTTCCCATTGGCGCGGAACAAGGCCTCGATCAGAGGGCACTCCGGCGTTGTGCCGTCCGCGCACTGCGCGACCATTTCCTTGAGCACACGCTCCATTCGCTTCAGATCGGCGATCTTCGATTGCACGTCCTTCAGGTGCGCGCCGGCGAGGTCTCGCGCCTCGGCGCAGGGCTGATCGCGCTCGTCGACAAGCCGAAGCAGTGCTCGAACCTCGTCAAGGGAAAAACCGAGCGCGCGCGCCCGCAACACAAATTTCAGCCGTCGCTCGTGCGTTGCGTCGTAGCTCCGGTAGCCGCTTTGCGTGCGCGGCGGCTCCGGCAACAGACCGGCCTTCTCATAGTAGCGGATGGTTTCCAGGTTGCAGCCGGCCCGCCGCGCCAGCTCGGCCCGTTTCATCCGCTTCACTGCGGCGTGATCGCACACGGCGTGAAGTTCCCTTGAGTCTGTAGGGACTACAGACCCTAGATATAGCTCGCACCGGACTTTGGCAAGGAAAGCGAGGCCGAGATGGATTCATCGCAGCTCATACCATTGAAGCCGACTACGGCGTCGGACCGGGGCGAGGTCGAACGGCAGAGGCTGGTGGCCGCCGGCGGCATTCTTGGCGCGCTCGCCGCCGCGTCCTGCTGCATTATTCCACTCGTCCTGTTCAGCCTTGGGATCAGCGGCGCCTGGATCGGTAATCTGACAGCGCTCGCTCCCTACAAGCCGTTTGTCGTCGCCGGGACGGCAGGCGTGCTCGGCTACGGCTTCTACCTCCTCTACCGGAGGCCGGGGCGAGCCTGCGCTGAGGGCTCCACCTGCGCATGCCGAGTTCCCGGCCGTTTCGTCCAGATCGCCTTGTGGCTCGCGACCGTGGTCGTCGCAGCTGCGTTCGCGTTCGATTACGTGGCGCCCTATCTGCTGTGATGAACCCAGGGAGAGACCCACCATGATTAGATTGCTCGCCTTCGGGTTTGGCCTTCTCGCATCATCGATGGCCTTTGCCGGCGAAAGAACAGTTACGCTCGCCGTCGAGAACATGTATTGCGCCGCGTGCCCGATCATCGTGCGGGAGAGCCTCGAACGCGTGCCGGGCGTCATCAAGGCCGAGGTTTTCTACAGGGGCGGGACCGCGGTCGTCATCTACGATGACAGCAAGACCGACATGACGGCGCTCACCGCGGCGACCGCGAACGCCGGCTATCCGTCCGCTCCCAAGGGGTGAAATGGAATGGGCGATCGAACACGGATGCTGGTCGGACCAATCGGCGGGTTGCTGGCGGCCATCGTTTGCTGCGCTGCGCCTCTTCTGGTCGTCGCGATCGGGTCGCTCGGGATCGGCGGCGCGCTCGCGAGCGGTGCTTATCTGCTCATTCCCATTCTTGCTCTCGTGCTCGGATGGGTCGGGCTGCGTCTTTACAGGCGCCGCGCGAGCGCTACGCCCTGCTGCGAAGACCAGTCCCTGAAAGAAGGTTTCAGACAATGAGCGACTGCTGCACGCCATCCAACGGACGCAGGAGCTATGACCTTGCCGTGATCGGCGCGGGCTCGTCCGGCTTTTCGGCCGCGATCACGGCGGCCGAGCAGGGCGCGCAGGTCGCGCTCATCGGCCACGGCACCATCGGCGGCACCTGCGTCAATGTCGGCTGCGTGCCGTCCAAGAATCTCATTCGCGCAACCGAAACGCTCCATCAGGCAAAGGCTGCCGCGCGCTTCGGCGGCATCCGCGCGGACGCAAGAATCGAGGACTGGCACGCGATGGTGCGCCAGAAGGATGATCTTGTGTCCGCGCTTCGCCAATCCAAATATCTCGACCTGCTCCCGAGCTACAACACGATTGCGTATCTCGAAGGCCGCGCTCGCCTCGCGGATGGCGGCGTCGGGTTCAACGGCAGCCTCGTTAAGGCTGGCAAAGTGATCGTTGCCACCGGCGCTTCGCCCTCGTTGCCGCCGATTCCGGGGATCGACGGCGTTCCCTACCTCACCAGCACCACGGCACTGGAACTGGAACGGCTCCCGAGATCACTGCTGGTGATCGGCGGCGGCTATATCGGCTGCGAGCTCGGACAGATGTTCGCCCGCGCCGGGGTCAAGGTGACGATCGTCGATCTCGTGCCCATCCTGTCGGCCGGCGAGCCGGACATCTCCAAGGCGTTGGCGGACTACTTCCGCGCCGAGGGAATCGTGCTGCGCGAGAGCGTCAGGCCGCAGGCAATCCGAAAGACAGCCTGCGGAATTGCGCTCGACATCGGCGACGGCGGCAAGGACGACACACTCGAGGCCGAGATGGTCCTTGTCACCACCGGCCGGCGGCCGAACACCGAAGGGTTGGGGCTCGCCGAAGCCGGGGTGGAGGTGCTGTCGAACGGCGGCATCAAGGTGGATGACCGGATGCGCACGACGCGCGCGGGCGTTTACGCCGCAGGCGACGTGACCGGCCGCGATCAGTTCGTCTACATGGCGGCCTACGGCGCCAAGATCGCGGCGAAGAACGCTCTCAATGGTGACAGCCTCAGATATGACAATCATGCGATACCGGCGGTGGTGTTCACCGATCCGCAGGTCGCAAGCGTGGGCCTCACCGAGGCCGCTGCCCGCGCGGCGGGCTATCACGCGAAAGTATCGGTCCTTCCGCTCGATCAGGTGCCACGCGCGCTCGCCGCCCGCGACACGCGCGGGCTCATTAAGCTCGTTGCGGATGCGAGAACCCGCAAGCTCCTTGGTGCGCACATTCTTGCCCCGGAAGGGGCCGATAGCATTCAGACTGCCGTCCTTGCTATCCGTCAGGGGCTCACGATTGATGACCTTGTTGACTCGATCTTCCCCTACCTCACAACGGTCGAAGGGCTGAAGCTTGCAGCATTGTCCTTCGAGAAGGATGTGGCGAAGCTATCGTGTTGCGCCGGTTGACGCTGTCGCGCAATCGTCGCCTGGTCGGTGTCGGCCAGGCGGCCAATATTGCGTGATTTCAACTCCGCAATGCGCCCGCCGCCGTAACGGAGTCGTTATCCGCTTGTTGTGGTCCGATGCCGGTGAATGCGGCCGAATGCGGCCATGAGATTCAATCAGTTCAGCGCATTACGGCCTGAGAGTCCGTCCCGAAAGTCATGAGGTGCGTGCGATGCGCCGGATGAGAGCCATGGCAGCAGCCGCATAGAGGAAGGCTGTCGCCGATGCGATCGTGGCTTCCGCATCCTTCCACAGCCTTCGGTTTCGGTTGATCCAGGCGAAGAAGCGCTCGACGACCCATCGCCTTGGCTGAACCGCGAAGCCGATCTGATGGGGCTTGCGGCGGACGATCTCGACGGCGATGCGGGTTGCGGTCGCGACGCGCGGGCCTTGGTAGCCGGCATCGGCGAAGACCTTCTCGATGAAGGGGAACGGGCGGCGCGAGGCGGCCAGCAGCAGACCCGCGCCGTCACGATCCTGCATGCTGGCCGGGTGGGCGAAGGGGACGAGGCCGCGCCCGTCGGTATCGACGAGGGCATGGCGCTTGCGGTCCATGACCTCCTTGCCGGCGTCGCAGCCGCGCGGCCCGCTGGCCTCGCGCGTCTTCACGCTTCTTCACGCGTCTTTCTGTCGATGATGCAGGCGCTCGGCGAAGCCGACCGACCGCTGCGTTCGCGATCGACCATCAGCAGCGCATGATTCAGCGCCTCGAACACGCCGCCGTCGCGCCGCGCGGCAAACCAGCGACAGACCGTGCTCCCGGGCGGCAAATCGCTCGGCAGGAGCCGCCAGGCGAGGCCGCCGCGCATCACGGAGAGGATCGCGTTGACGATCTCGCGCAGCGGCCAGGACGAGGGCCGGCCCGTCCGCTTCGGCCTTGGCAGCGACGGCTCGACCAGCCGCCACTCCGCATCCGTCAGATCCGTTTCGTATCGAAGCCCCGCGCGACGATGCTGCCGGCGAGTGGCTGGGGGCCACATCGCTCGCTTCCCAAGATGGCCTGAACAACCCCTTGGAATCACGAGTGTCCCGGCCACTCAACCCTTTCGGGACGGGCTCTTGGACCTGGCGCCACACAAATGATGGAGGCAACCGGAGGCGGCATTCTTTCCGGGGCCCGTTCCGTGCCGGGGCAACCGTTGATCCGCCAGCGCCGATTTCCCTGGCTCAGGCCGAGTGGGCAGCCCACTGAAGGCTCATGGCTGACTCGCCTTTCCGAGCGCTCGCGCGACCCCGATGCTGCGCTCGAGCACGAGCACGATGCCGATCGTGGCGACGATGAGGATGACGGAGGCGGCGGCGATGAGCGGGTCCGTCCGTGTCTCGACGTAGCGGAACATCTCGACGGGGAAGGTGGAGAGCTTGGGGCCGACGATGAACAGCGAGATGACCACTTCGTCGAAGGAGACGAGGAAGGACAGCGCCGAGGCCGCCACGATGCCGGGCATCATCATCGGCAGGGTCACACGCCGGAAGACGGTGAAGGGCGGAGCTCCGAGCGTGGCCGCCGCATCCTCGATCGCCGGCGGCAGCGTGCCGAGCGCGGTGGCGATCACCCTCAGCGCATAGGGCAGGGTGACGACGAGATGGGCGATGACGAGGCCGGGATAGGTGGCGAGCAGGTCCACCCGCACGAAGACGAGCAGGATCGCGAGGCCGAGCACGATCGAGGGCAGGAGAAGGGGAGCCGTGAACAGGCTCATCAGCCAGTCCCGGCCCCTGAAGTCGAGGCGCACGAGCGCATAGGCTGCAGGAACGGCGAGCGCGAGGGAGAGCGCCGTCACCGTCGCGGCGAGCGCGAGGCTCGTCCTGAAGGCGCTCATCAGCACGGCGTTCCGCGGCAGTGCGGCGAAGTACTTGAAACCCCAGGACTGCGGCGGGAAGGCCAGGAACGGATCGTTGCTGAAGGAGATGGGAAAGACGAAGAGAACGGGTGCGAGCAGAAAGGCGAAGAGCAGCCCGACAAGCAGCGTGAAGCCCTGGGAGTTGCGTCCGATGTCCATCGCATTCCCTCTCAGTCGAGCAGGCGGACGACGCGGGTGTAGGCCACGAGCGCCAGCCCGAAGATGGCCAGGATCACGATCGACATCGTCGCCGCCAGCGGCCAGTTGAGGATGACGATCGCCTGGTCGTAGATCTCCGTCGCCAGCAGGA
Source organism: Chelatococcus albus (assembly GCF_030067675.1). Lineage (GTDB taxonomy): Bacteria > Pseudomonadota > Alphaproteobacteria > Rhizobiales > Beijerinckiaceae > Chelatococcus_A > Chelatococcus_A albus. The sequence continues at coordinate 331,105 of NZ_JASJEV010000002.1, forward strand.
AGACCCGCCCGCCGCCGAGCAGCTTCGGCGTGATGAAGGACGAGACCGCGAGCACGAAGCAGAGCAGGCAGCCGAGGGCGATGCCCGGCAGGGTGAGCGGCACCACCACACGCCGGAAGGCGGTCCAGGGCATGGCGCCGAGGGACTGGGCCGCCTCCTCGTAGGTCCGGTCGAGCCGGCCGAAGCCGGCCATCAGCGACAGCACCATGTAGGGCATGAGGATTTCGACGAGGCCGATGACGACGCCGGTCGTATTGTTGACGAGGCGCAGCGGCTCGTGGATCACGCCGGCGCTCGTCAGGAGACCGTTGACGAGGCCCCTGTCCCCGAGGATGAGCATCCAGCCGTAGGTTCGCACCACGGCGCTGACGAGGAGCGGCGAGACGGTGACGATCGTCAGCAGGCTCTTCCACTGCGCCGGGGCGCGGTGGATGAAGAGCGCGATCGGGTAGGACGCGACGAGCGTGAGCAGCGTGATGGCGAGGCTCATGCCGATCGATCGGGTCACGAGCTCCAGATAGAACGGGTCCATGACGAAGGCGAGGTAGTTGGCGAAGGTCACCGCCTCGCGCAGGCCACCGCCGCCCGTCGCCTCGTTGAACGACATGCGGAAGAGGTTCGCGACCGGCGCCAGGAAGCCGATGGCGTTGACGATGGCGATCGGCAGCAGCATGGCGGCCGCGAGCGGCGCGACCGGACGTTGGCGGGTCGCTGCCGGGGCGTCCGAGAAGGTGGCCACCGTCATGGCCGATCCTCGAAGACGAGCGTATCGACGACGGACCATTCGAGCTCGACTTCGTCGCCGCGGCTGATCGGCTGCGGGCCCGCGGCCGTCGGCTTCTCCACCTGCATCACTCCGGGGCCGACATCGACGTCATACTGGAAGACGTCGCCCACATAGGTCGTCCGCACCACCCGGCCGACGAGCAGGTTCGTGCGGGCATGGGGGCGCGCGGAGCCGGGGTGGGGATGGATGTGGATGCGGTGCGGGCGCACCGAGATCCGGACTTCAGTGCCGCGCGCCGGCGTTTCCGTGGCGCGCAGGGTCAGCGGCCCCACTTCGATGACGCCTGCCTCGCGCACGATCCCGTCGAGCTTGTTGGAGCGTCCGACGAAGTCGGCGATGAAGGCGCGCCGGGGTCGCTCATAGATCTCGAAAGGGGTGCCGAGCTGCACGAGCTCGCCTGCCTGCATCACGGCGATGCGGTCGCACATGCTGAGCGCCTCGACCTGATCATGCGTGACGAAGAGGGTGGTGATGCCAAGCCGTCGCTGGATCTCGCGGATCTCCGTGCGCATCTCCTCGCGCAGCTTGGCGTCGAGGTTGGACAGGGGCTCGTCGAGGAGCAGGATGCTCGGGCGGATGACGAGGGCGCGGGCGAGGGCGACGCGCTGCTGCTGCCCGCCGGAGAGCTCCCGCGGCCGACGCTCCCCGTATTGGGCGAGGCGCACGAGCGCCAGCGCCTCGGCGACGCGCTTGCCGATGTCGGCCTTCGGCACCTTGCGCATCTCAAGGCCGAAGGCGACGTTCTCCGCCACGGTCATGTGCGGGAAGAGCGCGTAGTTCTGGAAGACGAGGCCGATGTCCCGCCGATAGGGCGGCAGATGCGTCACGTCGCGCCCGCCGATGACGATGCGCCCGGCGCTCGCCGGAACGAGCCCTGCCGTCATGCGCAGGGTCGTCGTCTTGCCGCAGCCCGAGGGGCCGAGCAGGGCGATGAATTCTCCCTGCCTGACGGCGAGATCGAGGGCGGCGACGGCGACCACCTTGTCGTACCGCTTCTCGAGCCCTTCCAGCACCAGATGGTCGGGCCGGGGATCGTGCGCGGGCGCGATCGTCGGCATGTCCCGGTCAATGAGAGAGGTCATCATCACCGTCACCCCTCACGGTCCAGTCATCGGCTCGCTGGCAGCACCTGGCGGCGCCACTGCTCGGTCAGCTTGTCGCGGAGCTTGGCGAGGGCGATCCAGTCGACCCTGATCATGCGCTCCATCACGCCCGCGGCGGTGCGGTCGAGCGCCTCCTTGCCGATCTCGGCCTTCTTGTTCGTGGGGGCGTAGAACATGGTCTCGGTGAAGGCCTTCTGCGCCTCGGGCCCGAGGGCGTAGTCGATGAAGGCTTCCGCCGCCTTCTTGTTCTTCGAGCCGGCGACGAGATTGATGGTATTGATCTGGAAGACGCTGCCCTCCTTCGGCAGCACGACGTCCAGAAGGCCCTTCGACTGGTCCTTGTAGAACTGGCTGCGCGCGTTCCAGCCGACGCCGACGTCGGCCGTGCCGTTGATGACGAGCGTATAGGCGTCGGGCTTCGGGTCCCAGCTCTGCACCAGCGGCGCGAGCTCGACCATCCTGGCGAAGCCCTTGTCGAGCCCGCGGGCGGGATCGCCGCCGCCGGCCATGGCATTGGCGATGACGGTAAGCGCCGTTCCCTGGATGTCAGGCACGCCCGGCATGACGAACTTGCCCTTGAAGCGGGGGTTCCACAGGTCGTTCCAGCTCGTGGGCGCCGGGCTGACTGCCTTCGTGTTGTAGATCAGGGTGAGATGGTCGAAGGTGACGCCGCGGCCCGCGACGCCCTCGATCGTCGCCAGGTCGTGCAGGCTGGCGAGGTTCGGCACATTGGCGGCCTCGAGCGGCACGAAGAGTTCCTCGTCCGTCGCCACCCTGGCGATGGACACGTCGAGCAGCGCCACGTCGACCTGCGGACTTCCCTTCTGGGCGCGCAGCGTGCCGAGCATCTGGGCCGAACTCTGCGCCGGATAGTAGTTCACCCTGATATTGGGAAACCTCTTCATGAAGGGCTCGACGACGGCCTTCGTGTAGTTGTCCTGGAACACCCCGCTGTAGGCGGCGAGGGTGATCTCGCCGGAGAGGGAGGTGTCCTGCGCGAAGGCCGGCAGCGCCGTGAGGGCGCTCGCGGCAAGGCCGGCGATGAACAGGCGGCGGTCGATGGTCATGGTCGTGGCCTTCCCCTGGATCGGACGGCCGGCGGTGCATCGCCGCCGGCCTCGCTTGTCTTCATTGCGCGGCAACGCGGCGGTTCGCCTCTTCCACGATGCGCGTCGCGCCGGAGATGTCGGCGAGCTTCTCGCCCTTGTGGATGCGGTTGAGCAGCGTGATCTCGCGCTCCTGCATGCCGATGGCACGGCTGCAGATCGCCTCGGCCTCATCGGGCTTGAGCACCAGCACGCCGCTCTCGTCGGCGAGGATGGCGTCGCCGGGGCAGATCGTCTGGCCACCGACGGTCACGGGGACGTTGAAGGCGCCCTCGAGGCCGAGGAGCTTCGTGGTGATCGGCGAGGGGCCGCGGCACCAGACGGGCATGTCGCAGCGGCGGATCTCGGAGAAATCGGTTGCCGGGCCGTCGATGATGCTGCCGACGACGCCGGAGGCCTTCGCGGCATTCGTGACGACGCCGCCCCAGCAGGCGTGGCGCGTGTCGCCGCAGCGGTCGATCACCAGGAAGTCGCCGGGCCGCACGAGGCTGAGAACGTGGTGCAGCAGGGTCGAGTCGGCGCCGGGGATGCGCAGGGTGACGGCGGTGCCGGCGACGCGCTTATGCGGCAGGACCGCCCGGATGGCCGGGTCGACGAAGCCCGAATGGAGAATGTGGCCGATGGTCGCCGTCTCCACCTGTTCCATGAGCGCGACGAGCTTGGCGGGCAGCTGCCTGGGCAGGGCGTTGAGCATGAACATGGGGCGGGTCCTCAGCCGAGCACGTGATGATCGGCGACGGGAAGGCTCCGGCGGATCTCTGCCAGATAGCCCTTGTCGAGCCGCGCCGTGATGAAGCCCTCGCGGTCGGATGCCTGGGCGATCACGCTGCCCCAGGGGTCGATGGTCATGGTGTGTCCCCAGCACGCCTTCCTGCCGCCGGCGTGGGTGCCGACCTGGCCCGTCGCGAGGAAGTAGGTCTGCGTCTCGATGGCGCGCGCGCGGCAGAGGGTCTCCCAGTGGTCCTTGCCGGTCTGCAGGGTGAAGGCCGCCGGCAGCACGATCACGTCCGCGCCGCGGTCGCGCAGCTTGCGGAAGAGCTCGGGAAAGCGCAGGTCGTAGCAGATCGCGCAGCCGACCGTGTACTCGCCGACCCTGTAGGTGACGACCTCCTCGCCGCGCCCGACCGTCTCCGACTCGAGATAGCGCAGGCCGCCCGGCACCACGACGTCGAACAGGTGGATCTTGCGGTAGCGCGCGATCTCCCTGCCGTCGGGGCCGAAGACGAGCGTGGTGTTGAAGAACTGGTTGCCCGCCTTCTCCACGACGCTGCCGGCGTGGATCGTGACCTTATGGCGGGCCGCAAGGCCCGACATCAGCCTGTAGGAGGTGCCCTCCGGAAAGGCCTCACCCGTGCTCTGCTGGCCCGTCGGGTCGGGAACGAGGGCGGCATAGTATTCGGGCAGGACGATGAGGTCAGGCCCCTCCTTCTCGACAGCCTCGGTCACGAGCCGCGCCGCTGTCTCGAGATTGGCCTCCTTGTCCTCCCGGGTGTTCATCTGGATCTGGGCGACCTTCACGTCATCCTCCGTGGTGCTCCCGCATTGGTTGCAATCATCGGAAGAGAGCTTCCCGAGCGTCCAACTCGAAATCCTGATCCGGCCCGATAGAAATTTCTAATAATCCTTGTTCACCAGGCAATTAGTGGGTCAACGGAGCGGCAGAAGGCATCCGCCACCTCGCGCGCGATCTCGGCGATGAGGCCGGGCAGGGGGCGGTCGCCGGCCTCCTGGTAGACCGCGTGCAGCGACAGGGGCGGGAAGGGCTGGCGCACGTTGAGCGCGAGAAGCGTGCCCTCCGCGATCTCGCGCTGGATCGTGGCCGCGGGAATGGCGGCGACGCCGAGACCGTCGCTCGCGAGCCGGATGAGCGTCGACAGGCCCGCCGTATGCAGCCGCACCTCCTCCTCGCCGAGGCGCTGGAAATAGCCCACCATCGCCTTGTGGGGCTTCGAGCTGCGCGGGAAGGAGAGGATCGGGAAACGCGCGAGATCGGTCAGTTCGAGCGGCCCGTCCGGCACGCCGAGCCTCGGGCTCGCCACCCAGACGCAGGCGAAGGTGCACAGCTCGATATTGACGATGCCGTGCCCCTCGACCGGGCCCATCATCAACCCGAGATCGACCTCATTGGCGAGGATGTCCTTGGCGATGTCGACGCTCGTGTCGGCGTTGAGCTCCAGTGCCACGTCCGGATAGGTGTGGCGCAGGCGGTCGATGAGCTGCGGCAGCCAGGAATGGGCGATCGTGTCGATGACGCCGATGCGCACCGTACCGCGCAGGGCTTTGGGATCGCTCATGCGCCGGCGGAACTCGGCGGCGGCGCGCACGATGCGCTCGGCATGATCGAGCGCGTCCGCCCCTTCCGCCGTCAATCGCACGTCGCGCGCATCGCGCTCGAAGAGCCGCACGCCGAGCTCCCGTTCCAGCGTCGCGATGCGGTGGGAGATGGCCGCCTGGGTGGTGTGCAGCTTCTCGGCGGTAAGGCTGAAGCTCTTGAGGCGCGCCACCCATACGAAGGTTTCGAGAAAGCGAAGATTCACCTCGTCACTCCCGCGACCTGCGCCCTGGGGGCGGCATCGGCACAGGTGCCGTGCGTCGGTCGCTTCCATGCGATGCTAGAACAGTTTTCGTCGACGTGGGCGCCGGATCCGCACATGTCGCGCCCTTCTCTTGTTGTGGAATGTGTGCCCCGCTCGAACGGCACCGCTTGGCCGGACGCTCGCGTCGGCTCATCAACCATAGGCTGCCGCCGTCGCGAATCCTGGCCTCGAAGCCGTCATCGCCCCGGGGGGCAGGCGAGGCGAGCCCGTGAGCGCCGAGGCGCGACGGCAGATCGGATCGCTGCACGAGATCCACTGGTGCCCGACGGCCGGCAATGGCGCCTCGGCTCGGCATGCGGTCGGCGCCGCTGCCGCCGCGCTACGCCTCGCCGGGACCGGAGCGGGGTGACTGTCGAGCTCCGGGGAGCGCAGCGTTCTTCAAGGTAGCGAAGGATCTCTGCGCGCTGGTTCCGGAGCCGCATCCCCACCAGCCATGCCTCATGGCACGGCGTTCAGGACGAACAGCTCGCGCTTCAGATGCCCCCGCTCCAGCACCGCGATGCGCCGGCGCATGCGCGCGTGAAGACGTCCGAGCTCCTCGGCGCCGACGACGCGCTCGATCTCCGGGCGCAGCTCCTCCTCGGCGCGCAGCTTTGCCCGGCAGCTTTGGGTGAAGGCTTCCGTCAGGTCGAGCCGGTCGAGGACCGCCCAGCGGGTCGCTACGAAGAGCACCGGATACTCCGCCTCCGCCTCGACGAAATCCGGCGCCGTCTCGACCGCCCGGGCACGATCATCGGCATCGAGCCCCGGAGGCACGTGGATCAGCGAGCACGCCATGCGCCCGCCGGCTCGGATCACCCGCCGGCATTCGCTCAGCGCCTTGCGCTTCTGCACCAGGCAGCAGAGCACGTCGCTCTGGTTGATGACATCGAAGCTCGCGTCCGCGAACGGCAGCTGCGCAGCGTCGGCGATCGTGGCGCGGCTGCGCGCGGCGAGGCCGTCTCGCATCGCCCGCTTCAGCGCGATCTCGAGGCCGCTCACCTGCAGGTCCGTCAGCGTCACGTCGCAGCCCGATCTCGCGGCGAGATAGAGTGCCGGCCAGCCCGATCCTGCGCCGACCTCGAGAAGCCTGATCCCGGGCTCGAGCCCCAGCGCGGCCGCAATGAGGTCGGCCTCGTCGCGGGTGGCCCAGCTGGTGGCGCCATAGACGCAACCGCAGACGCGGCGTTCGACGGCCTGCATCACCGGCAGCTGGCCCTGCCGGTAGATCGCGTCGTAATCGTCGAGTTTCGACTTCTCCCGCGCTGACAGGCTCATCGCATGCGCTGCCGAGAGTGACCCCGATCCCCAATGATCTGGGACTTTGGGGTGATTGCCCAGCGAAATGAAGGGGGCGGCAGCCGCCCGGCACCGTCCGTCAGCAGGCGCCGGAAGTGACGGTTCCCTGTTGCCGGACCGATGCAGCGCGTCCCGCACCGGTTCCCGGGCTCGCGGTCGGCACTGATCGTGACGCCATGAACTGGTCGAGGGAATGCGCGGGGCCGACCGGGGATCATCCTCCGGGGCTTGGGCATGGCGGGTTCTCCGCGGCGGGGCCGGGGGCCTTCTCCCGGCCTCCTGACCTGTCGCGAAGACCGGCGCAGCCCTCCCGCTCCCGGGCCGGCAAAGGCGGCTCCCGAAGGACGCCCATCAGGCTCTTCGGCGTCGCTGGCTGCGGCTAAGAGGCTCCTCTCTCATGATTTCGATCCGGCGGGTCGCCGGAACTCTCGGCAATTCGGCTCTCCCGCGACCGTAATGGCCAGCGGCCGATGGCCAGGGTGCCGGCGGCGAGAGCCTCGGCGGCCGCGGCGAGCCTGGCGAGTTCCTCCTCGACGATCGCTGCAATGGCCATCTCGTGCGCGGCGGGCGATGACTGCCGACCGGAACGAAGCCGGATGCCGATGGTCTGTGGATCGCTTACGGGGCGACCGATACCACTCACCAGGAAGCACTGCGCCTCATCGATGGCGGGGAGCTCTTCGACGATCCTTTCGGCGATGAGCCCGGCCGCGAGGTTGTAGAGCTTGCCCACGTGGGTCACGGCATTCTTGCCAGCGGCGGACTCCATCGTCATGGGCCGGAAGGGGGTGATGAGGCCGTTCACGCGGTTGCCCCGGCCAGCCTCGCCGTCGTCGCCGCCCTCGGCCGAGGTGCCGACCACTGTCAGGTACACACTCCCGGCGGCCAGGTCGTCGCCGACGTTGACCGCGACCGTTGCGTCCGCACCGTGAGCGGCTGCCACCTCGCGGGCGGTGTCGGCGACGAACGCCTTGGCGGCCGCATAGTCGGCGATGGTTGCGAGAAAGCGGCCGACGAAGGCGCAGGCGACCGTCAGCATCACGTCGCGGCCGCGTCGCACGCCCATCACCTTGATGTCGCGCCCGATTTCGGGGTGGGCTCGAAGGGCGATCGCACCGAGCTCCTGCTCGACCGCGTAGACGATCGATTCCAGACGGCTCAAGGGTGCGTAGCCGATGCCACAGGAGGTGTCATTGGCGAGCAGGACCGTTCCCGTCGTGCGTCGCTCGAAGACGTCGGTCAGGTCGCTGGAGCCGGGCCGCACGAGGCAGTGGGTCCGCACGTGCCTGTGCAGGTCGATGAGAGGAAGATTGTTGCCGAACCAACGCTGCACCACGTCCTCGGCCAGCTCGGCGAGAGGCAGCCGCGCCGCACCGAACGCCGTGGTGGCGCGGCCCGCCAGAAAGACCTCCATCGGCTCGAGGATGGCTCCTCCGCCGAAGGCGGGCTGCGACCGCCCGCCCCACAGCAGCGCCTTATCGACGTTGTAGTGCAGCACCCGCCCGAACTGGGCGAGGTAGTGGCGGGAGAGGGCGAGGCTGAGCTCCTCGGTGAGATGGTCGCAGATCGTATCGGGATGGCCCAGTCCCTTCCGCTCGACGATCTCGAGGTCGAGCAGATTGCCGGACGGTTCCGTGAGCATGGCGAGATCAAGCCGCATCGCCGGCCACCCGGCCGCGCCGGGCCTCCTAACCGCGCCGATCAGGGCGCTCTGCCGACGATGCCGCTCTTTCATGCCATGAGGCAAATCAACGGGTCGCTCCGGCGAGGCCGCGAATGCCGGCGGTGCGCCGGCGGGGCCTTGGCCGCGACGGTCGCGTTCCCCGCCATCGAGTTCATCGGACGCTGTCTTCGGAATGCGGTCGACGCGGCGGGCTCGCTCGACCGTGACCGCAGAGAGCTTGCCCTTCGATCCTCCGGCGGCATCATCGCGATGGTCGGAAGGCCACTTCGTCAAGACTCCCGTCGCCGTGCCTGGGGTGCTGCAATGGGGAAGACCAAAGGCGCGCGAGAGCGTCGCGTGTCATCAGGCCGGGCGAGGGAAATCAGGGCGGGGTGCGTGCAGCTGTAGGTTGATACATGTCAAGATGCCAGCGGGCAGGTTGGGATCCGGTGTCATGGGTGAACCATGGATGGGCGCGCAGGCGATGGGCGTTCCCGGAGAGAGTTCGGCGGGCAGGGGGGCAGGGGGGCTCGGTCGGCGGCCTCGCGCGGACGCGGCTCTTTCTGGTTATCGGCCTGATTGCCAGCGCGGTTCTTGCCATGGGCATCAACCCGCGCCATGCTCCCGCGCCCTCCCTTGCCTTTGCAGCGACCTTGGCCGCGAGTGCAGCCGAATCGCCGGGGACGAATGAAGGATCGCTGTCGGCCGCCGCCGTTGCGCACAGCCGTTGCTGCGATGGCATCGGCCGAGGCGCGTGTGACCAGGCACAGTCCAGGGCTTGCGCCCGGGCGTGATCCACGACCTGCAATCTCGCCCTGCCAGCAGCGGGTGTGCCCATTCCGGACCTTCCCGTCCTATCCGGATTTCTCAGCCTGACAGTGTCCACCGGCAATGCCGCGGAGCCCGAGCCGGCGCGTCGCCCTCCTCGCGCGATCGTCTGAATCTGGGGCTTGCCCAGAGGGCAGAGGCGCAGCCGAGGTCGGCTCACGGCGGCTTTCGACGAGCCGGGAGAACTGATCCCAACCGCTCGACCGCCTGTGCGCCTTCGCGCGACCTGCCCCATTGCGGGCGACCAACCGGGGGAGGGCACAAACGCAAGGCGGGGGCGGCAAAGCGAAAGGAAACAGGCATGAACCGTCGACAGCTTCTCAAGCTCGCCCCATGGTATGACCCGATCTGCCTGCTCTTCGGATCGGGGGGCAGCCTTTCGCGAGCGATCAGTGGCGATCGGGGCCTTGCGGCGCGGCGATCACGTTCTCGACGTCGGCCGCGGGACGGGCGGGCCCGGGTAGTGCCCCTCGAGGTCGGGCAGCAGAACGGCCGCTCGGCGGAGGTGATCTCGGGGTTCGGGGCCGGCGGCGAGATTGTGGTCCATCCGAGCGACCGGGTTGTCGACGGTGTGGGCGTCGCGAAGCGCGTGGCACGCCCGCAGTCGACGGTCGTCGAAGGAATGCTGGGGGGCACCGTCGTTGCCGTTTCGAGGTGCTGCGCCTGACCCCGCTCAACCACGCCCGCGCGATCCGGCATGCTGACGCGTGACGGTTGCACGCGGCGGCGGCGCGATGCCGGCCATCGGTGAGGCGTGCATCAACGCCCTTTCGGCGGGCAGAGCAACGATTGTCATGCCGGCAAGAAGGCCCGGTCCCTGTCGGCAACGGTTCAGGCGGATGGCATGGCCCGCGCACGAGGGTGCTAACCGCCCTGCGCGGGAGCCCCGAACCCACCTTCACCGGCGCAGTCCATGTCGGCGGAGGAGCCTCGCTGGGCTGGCCTGCGGTTGCTCAGGGCGCCGTGCCCGGCAGATCTCGAATGAGGTCCTTGAAACGATCCCATTCGGTGGCCGCCCAGATCTCGGTCTGTGCGTGGCCGAACGTGCGGATGAGCGTCGAGACCTTGGTGGCCGTCTCCACCCCGTCTGCCCGGAATATGTCGACATAGTCGTGCGGCCCGAGCACGGCGTAGCTGCCGAGCCACTCGACCGTCGGGCACTGCTCGCGGATGCGGGCCATCACCTGCTTCTCGAGCTCTTCCAACGCCTTCGGTGCACGCACCGCCTCCGGGCTGATGCGCGTCAACATGACGAATACGGGCATGACCGACCTCCCGGTGCGAGGTCCCACACTCGCGGCATCGCGCCCGACGGGCGCTGAACCCGCAAGCCGCCCGGGACGGCGCGACCATCCTCGTCGCGCCGTCCCGGGCGGCAGGTAGTGTCGCACAGCCTGCCCGCACCCGAAATGACCCGCCTCGACACCAGCCGCCTCGCCGGCGTGGACGACACCTCCGCGACCGTTGGGCAACCCGGACCTCCGCCTCGGATCGGCCGCATTCGACCGGCCTTGGCCGGGCGAAGCCAATCTGCGCCGTCACGCAGCTGTCCGACGGAGAGCTGATACGGTCCGGCCGGGAAGCTGGGGGAGATCCCTCAGACCGATCGGGTTGATATGAACATGCGCCATGCGCATGGCAGTCTCGTTTCCATGAGATGCAGTGGGATTGAGCCTCATTTCAAATGAAACAGACTCAATCAAAATGAGCTCATACAAGAATTGTATGTAGAAATTCTATTTCCAGCCGAAGACCTGGATCAGGGCCGGTGTCAGGATCACCACGAAGAGCACCGGCAGGAAGAAGATGATCATCGGTACGGTGAGCTTCGGCGGCAGGGCTGCGGCCTTCTTCTCGGCTTCGGTCATGCGCTGGTCGCGGCTCTCCTGCGACAGGACGCGCAGCGCCTGGCCGAGCGGCGTGCCGTAGCGCTCGGCCTGGATGAGGGCCGTCACCACGCTGCGCACCGGCTCGAGGCCGGTGCGCATGCCGAGGTTCTCGTAGGCCTGCCGCCGGTCGGGCAGATAGGACAGCTCGGCGGTCGTCAGCGTCAGTTCCTCGGCGAGCGGGATCGACTGGGTTCCGACCTCCTGGCTCACCTTGCGGAAGGCGTGCTCGATCGACATGCCCGATTCCACGCAGATGAGCAGCAGGTCGAGGGCGTCCGGCCAGGCGCGCCGGATCGACTGCTGCCGCTTCTGGATGACGTTGGCAAGGTAGATCTCCGGCGCCTTGATGCCGAGATAGGCGGCGAACAGCGCGATCCCGAAACGGATCACCGGCGGCTGGCTGAAGTCGACGAGGACGAAGACGTAGAACAGCGTGAAGAGAAACAGGCCGATCGGCATCACCATGCGGAAGAACAGGAACGCGACCTCCGCCTGTTCGCCGCGGTAGCCGGCCATGGTGAGGCGCTGCTTGGCCGTGTCGGTGCCGAGCCAGCGGCCGAGATTGAAGCGCTCGACGGCCTGCTTCATGTAGGCCTTGGGCTCCTGGCGCAGGCTGACGCGCTGCTGGGCCTTGGCGAGGCGCTCGCGCTCGCGGGCGCGGATCTTGTCGCGCTCGACGGAGACGGCCTTCATCCGCCGGCCGAGATTGTCCGTTTCGACGAAGGGCATGGCCACCGTCACCACGGTGGCTGCCGCCGCAACGGCGGTGAGCACGGCCAGCAGGAACTGCGTGTCGCTCAGCCTGTCGTAGATCGCAGCGATCATGTCCCGGTGCCTTCCGCCCTCTTTCCCTCAGAAATCGAAGGAAATCATCTTCTTCATCACGGCCATGCCGACGATCATCCACAGGCCGGCGACGACGAGACTCAGCTGGCCCACCTGTGTCGTCCAGAGAAGCGAGACGTATTTCGGGCTCGACATGTAGACCATTCCGCCTACGATGAAGGGAAGGGCACCGATGATCATCGCCGATGACTTTGCTTCCGCGCTCATTGCGGTGATCTTGCCCTTCATCTTCTTGCGGTCGCGGATGACGCGCGAGAGGTTGCCGAGCGCTTCGGAGAGATTGCCGCCGGACTTCTGCTGGATGGCGATGACGATGGAAAAGAAGTTCGCTTCGGCCACGGGCACGCGCTCGGGCAGGCGGGCAACCGCATCGCTGACCGGCAGCCCGAGCGCCTGCGACTCGACGACGAAGCGAAATTCGGAGCGGACGGGTTCCGCCGCTTCGTTCGCGATGATGCGCAGGCAGTCGCCGAGCGGCAGGCCGGCCTTGATGCCGCGCACGATGACGTCCACGGCATTGGGGAACTCGTCCATGAACTTTCGGATGCGGCGCTGGCGCAGATAGGCAAGCAGCCAGTGGGGCAGGCCGAGCCCACCGATGACGAGCCCGCCGAGGCCCATCACCGCATGGCCGGACAGGACCAGGAGGAGGAGGCCCGTCGTGAAGCCGATCACGCCGCTCACGACGAAGAAGCGCTGCCGCGTCCAGGAAAGGCCGGCGCGGGCGAGCCGCGTCTCCAGCGTGGCCTTGTGACGCGCCTTCTCGCGCGCTTCCATCTCCCTGAGGCTCTGGGCGACCTGCTCGCGGCGGCTTGCGGCCGCCATCGCGCCCCGGTCGAGGACGCGCTGCGTGTTGGGGGCGGTGAGGGCCTTCTTGCGCTGCTCGGCCTTCTTCTCCCCCGAGAGCAGCGGATAGAGGAACACGTAGGCGACGCCGCCGGCCGCGACGGTCGCGAGGAAGGCCACCGCGATCTGGCTCAGGTCCACGTTCCGCCGCTCCCCTGCCTCACACCGTCTCGTCCACCTCGCGCCGCTCCATGGCATCCAGCGCGTTGGCGAGGCGCTGCTCCTCGCCGAAGTAGCGGGCGCGATCCCAGAAGCGCGGGCGGCCGATGCCGGTCGAGCGATGGTGCCCGATGAGGCGACCGCTCGCGTCCTCGCCGACGATGTCGTAGGCGAGGATGTCCTGGGTGATGATGACGTCGCCCTCCATGCCCATGATCTCGGTGACATGCGTGATGCGGCGCGAACCGTCGCGCAGGCGCGCGGCCTGGACGATGACGTCGACCGAGGCGCAGATCATCTCGCGAATGGTGCGCGAGGGTAGCGAGAAGCCGCCCATGGTGATCATGGATTCGAGGCGTGACAGCGCCTCGCGCGGGGAGTTGGCGTGCAGCGTCCCCATCGAGCCGTCGTGGCCCGTGTTCATCGCCTGCAGGAGGTCGAAGGCCTCGGGGCCGCGGACCTCGCCGACGATGATGCGCTCCGGCCGCATGCGCAGGCAGTTGCGCACGAGATCGCGCATCGTCACCTGCCCCTGGCCCTCGAGGTTCGGCGGCCGCGTTTCCAAGCGCACGACGTGCGGCTGCTGGAGCTGCAGCTCCGCGGCGTCCTCGCAGGTGATGATGCGCTCGTCGTGCTCGATGAAGCGGGTCAGGCAGTTGAGCAGCGTCGTCTTGCCCGAACCGGTGCCGCCGGAGATGAGCGTGTTGCACCGCACGCGCCCGATGATCTGCAGGATCTCGGCGCCCTCCCTGGAGATCGAGCCGAAGCGCACGAGATCCTCGAGGGTCAGCTTGTCGCGCTTGAACTTGCGGATGGTGAGCGCCGGGCCGTCGATGGCGAGCGGGGGCACGATGACGTTGACGCGCGACCCGTCCGGCAGGCGCGCATCGCAGATGGGCGAGGCCTCGTCGACACGCCGGCCGACCTGGCTGACGATCCGCTGGCAGATGTTCATCAGCTGCTGGTTGTCGCGGAAGCGCACATTGGTCAGCTGGATCTTGCCGCCGACCTCGATGTAGGTGCGGTTGGCGCCGTTGACCATGACGTCGGCGATGTCGTCGCGCGCGAGCAGTGGCTCCAGGGGGCCGTAGCCGAGCACGTCGTTGCAGATGTCGTCGAGCAGGTCCTCCTGCTCGGCAATGGACATGACGACGTTCTTGAGCGCGATGATCTCGTTGACGATATCGCGGATCTCTTCGCGGGCGCTGTCGGCGTCGAGCTTGATCAGCTGGGCGAGGTCGATGGCCTCGATCAGCGCGCCGAAGATCATGCTCTTGGTCTGGTAGTACTCCTCCGACCGCCGCGTCTCGATCGTGAGCGGCGTCTGCGCCGCCGGCTGCGGGCGGGGGGGCGGGGGCGCCCCCGCGAGGTTGGCCGCGGGCACGGCCGCAGGCGCGCCGCCGACGGCGGGAGCCGGCCGCGTGGGCGCGGAAGTGGAGGTGCCGCCTGGGGTCGACCGCTTGCCAAACATTCTGTGGCGACCTCGTTGGCCTTGAGTCCCGTGTCCAGTTACGCCCGCCGCAGGGCGAGCTTGGCCAGCAGCGGCTCGAACAGCGCGCTGCGCGAGCGGCGCGGCCCGGTCCGCCCTGTGATCGCCGCGGCGAGCTCCACAAAGGCCTCGGCGATCTTGCCGCCGGCCTGCACCTCGGCGATCATCTGGCCGTTGTTGGCGGCCGTGCCGAAGAGCTGGGCGTCGAAGGGGATGCTGGCGGCGATGTCGATGCCGAGCGCCTTCGCAAATTCGGCAACAGCGATCTCCGGGCGCTTGGGCAGGCCGATCTGGTTCATGACGAGTTTCGGGAGCCGATCGTTGGCCCGCGTCTGCCGGAGCAGGTCGAAGAGGTTCTTCGCGTTGCGGAGACTGGCGAGATCGGGGGCGGCCACGACCACGATGTCGTCGGTTGCGATCAGCGTATGCCGCACCCAGGCCGTCCACACGTGCGGAACATCGAAGACCACCGCGGGCATGATGTTGCGCAGGATGTCCGCGAGGCCGTCGAGCGCTGTCTCGGGCAGGTCGCAGGTCCGGTCGAGCATCGCCGGCGCGGCGAGCAGGCTCAGGTTGTCGCTGCATTTCGACAGCAGGCGCTCGACCAGGGCCGTGTCCAGGCGGTCGGGGGCGAAGACCGCTTCGGCGATGCCCTGCGGCGGGTCCTGGTTGAAGTCGAGGCCGGCAGTGCCGAAGGCGATGTCGAGGTCGGCGATGACCGTCGCAAGGCCGATGTTGCGCGCGATCGCCCAGGCGAGATTGTGCGCGATCGTGGAGGCGCCGACGCCGCCCTTCGCGCCGACGACAGCGATGGTCCGTCCGATCGGGTCGGCGCCAGGCGCATGAAAGATCTCGGAGACGGTGCTCACCACCGTGAGCGCGTCGATCGGCGTGATCAGATATTCGCTGACCCCGCGGCGCATCAGCTCGCGGTAGAGGATGACGTCGTTGACATGGCCGACGACGATGACCTTGGTGCCGGGGTCGCAGACTTCGGCGAGGGCGTCGAGGTGGGTGACGATGGTGCTGGGCTCGCCGCTTGCCTCGATGAGGATGACGTTGGGCGTCGGTGCGTGGCGATAGGCCTCCACCGCTGCCGTCGCCCCGCCCATCTGCACCTTGAGAAGCGCCTTCTGCATGCGCCGGTCGCCCGCCGCGGCCTGGACGGCTGCGGCGAGCTCCGCCGTTTCGCAGAAGGCCTGCAGCGTGATGTGCGGCACCGGCGCGATCACGCGGTCTCCCGCGCCCTCGGCCTGTCCGGCCGGTGCTGCGTCCGGCCCGAGCATCGCCCTCATCAGTTGCTCCCCACGGCCTGGTTGATCTTCGTCGAATCCTGCTTGTACTGCGTCGACGGATCCTGCGACTTGCGCCACTTCTCGATGGTGTTGAGACGCTTGGCCGTGTCGACGCGGGTCTCCGGGCGTGCCCGCACGAGATCGAGCGGATCGGCGACCTGCGCGGCGAGATTGGCCTGATAGGCGCAGCCGAGGTTCCAGTGAGGCTCGTTTCTCCAGGTGGCGAGCCTGGCGCCGCCGGCGAGATCGGCCGGCCATTCACCGCACTGACTCGCGACCCTGGCTTGCAGGGCGCGGTAGCTCAGCCGGATGGTCGATGCGAGTGCCGGGTCGGCCGGGCGATAGGAGGCGACGGCGAGGGAGCGGCCGGGGACACCGGCCTCCGAGAGCGTCTGGCGGATGGCGCCGAGCGTGCTGGCGACCGCCGCGTCCTCGCCGGTGCCTGTCGGCACGTAGGCGGTGAGGCCGCTCTTGCCCGTGCGCCGATAGTCGAGGGCGAAGTCGCGCAGGTCGCCGCGCTGGCGCGGGTCGAGCCCATGGCCGCGCGTGACGAAGACGTCGAGCGTCTTCGCCGCGTCGGCCAGCGCGATCGGATGCCGCTCGCGATAGTCCTGCGGCATGGTGGCGCCGGTCACGATGCGGTCGGCGCCGCAGGCGGCGAGCGGCAGGGCGACGGCCGCAAGGGCGGCGAGCCGCAGCGGAGGGAGGAGCGTGGCCGGCTTCGTCATGGCGTCCTTCGTGCTCTCCCGGTCCTCAGTCGTTGATGAAGCCGACGCGGCCGCGATAGCCCTGCGGCGGCGCCTTGGCGCCCGTCGCGCCGTAGATGCGGTTGAGGCGCCCGAGAAGGACGGTCTGCGGGTCGGTGGCGTCGACGAAGCCTTCGTCCGGCCGCGTGACCTCGCCCGGGTTCATGGGCCTTGCGATGTAAGGCGTGACCGAGATCATGAGCTCGGACTCCTGTCGCTGATAGTCGCGCGAGCGGAACAGGACGCCGAGCACCGGGATGTTCATGAGGCCGGGAAAGCCGTTGATGGCCTGGCGCGAGCCCTGGAGGATGAGACCGGCTGTGACGAGCGAGGCGCCGGAGGGCAGCTCCACCGTCGTCTCCGTCTTGCGCACCTTGAAGCCCGGCACGTTGATCTGGTCGAAGCGGATCTGGTTCTCGAAGTCGAGGTCCGTGACCTCGGTGGCGACGCGCAGGCTGATGCGCCCCTCCGAGAGGACGACGGGCGTGAAGTTGAGGGTGACGCCGAAGGGCTTGTACTCGACGCCGATATTGCAGGTGCGGCGGCCGATGATGTCGGTGTCGCAGTCCTGGCTCTTCGGCACGGGGATCTCGCCGCCGGCGAGAAATTTGGCGCTCTCGCCGGAGATGGCCGTGAGATTGGGTTCGGCGAGGGTGCGCATGACGCCCTGCCGCTCGAGGGCGCGCAGGGTGAAGTTGTTCGGGGCCGCGGAGCGCAGCCCGGCGCCGATCTGGGTGTTCGACAGGACCTGGTTCTGGATCGAGAACGGGTTGTCGAGCAGGAAGCTGGTCTTGAAGTCGCCGATCTGCCAGGTGCCGAAGGAGTTGATGCCGAGCTGCTTGAGGACGGAGCGCTGCACCTCGGCCACCGTGACCTTGAGCATCACCTGATCCTTGCCGCGGACGGTGAGCGAGTTGATCACCTTGCCCGTCACGGTGGCGGGGGCGATGCTGATCGACGCCGCGCCGGCGGAGGTGGTGCCGGCGCTGCCTGTGGCACCGGGCTGGCTCTGGCCGACGAAGGCGTTGGCGATGTCCACGGCGCGCTGGGCATCGGCGGCGGAATCGACGGTGCCGACGAGCAGGACGGAATCGCCGGCGGGCTTCACCTCGATGGCCGCCGTGGGCAGGGAGGCGCGCAAGGTCTGGCGCAGCGTCGTCAGATCACGCCCGACCGTGATCTCGAAGGCCGCGATCTGACGGCCCTCCGCGTCCATGACGAAGATCGAGGTGGCACCGTCGGCCATGCCGATGAGGAAGACCTTGCGCGTCGAGCGCACGACGGCATTCGCCACCTTCGGATTGGCGACGAAGACCTCCTTGGCGTCGCGCGGCAGGTCGACGATGAGAGACTTGCCGATGGACAGGTCGATCCGGCGGGCGACCGCCTGCTCGTGGGCGCCGACGTTGAGCTGGGGGGCGGCCACGGTCTGCGCCCCGGCGGGGGCGAGCCCGGCCGCGGCGGCCGCGAGGCAGGCGGCCAGGAACGGCAGCGCGCGGGCGCGCCTTTGCGCAGGAATGCGGCGCTCCATCTCGGGCCTATCGTCGATCGGCAGCGGCATGATGTCAGCGCCTCGGGGTCTGTTTCGGCACGCCGTAGCGCACGACGGTGAGGGCGCCGTCCTCCGCCGAGGCCAGGGGGATGCCGGTCTGATTGACGTCGGCGAGAGAGCGCAGGACGAGCGAGATGTGGCCCACCTTCTGGGCGAGCGTCAGGACCTCGGCCTGGGACGGGTCGACCTCGAGCGTCGCCGTCTCGCCGGTGACGACCTTGTCGCCGTTGCGCTCCTGCACGGTCTGGCCGATGGCGAGCACGCGCACGTTGCGCAGGATCGTCTCGGACACGTAGACGTCGATGCCCTGCGCCTTCGAGGCTTCCTCGTCGCGGTAGGTGCGGATGACGTCCACATGGTCGTTGGGCAGAACGAAGCCGCCGGCCGAGGAGGCGCCGCGGTTGTCGATGGAAATGGCGACCGCGCGCATGCCCGATGGCAGGATCGCCGACATGAAGCCGGTACCGTCGGTCTTGATCAGCCGTTCGCTGCGCACGGGTTCGCCGTTGAGCAGTGCGGTGCGGGCGATGGCGCCGGTCAGTTCCTCGATGGCGCCGGGGCGGTCCTTGCGCAGGATGACGCCGGGCGGCACGGAATCGGCCGGCCAGGCCTGCCAGCGCAGGTCACCGGCCTTGAGGCCGTTGCCCATCGGCACCTCGACCGCCGTCACCAGCACGTCGCTCGTGTTCGGGCGCGGTGCCTCGACCTTGACGACGGGAGCGGGCGCCTTCTTGCCGGCGGCGAGATAGGCGGCCGCAACACCGGCGACGAGGGCGATGCCGAGGACGAGCAGGCGGGCAGGCTTCATGGGTGATCGTATCCGGGCGACGGCCTCCCACGCCGTCGGGCGGATTTGATCAGCCAATCGTCAACTTATGGTTAATCGACCGTATCCGGCGCCTCGGGGCCGTTCCGTCAGAAGGCTGCGGCTGCCTTCCAGATCGCCGAATGCGGATAGACGACGAGCCCGGCGAAGGCGAGGGCTATGCCGTAGGGAACGCCGGTCTTCGGGTGGTGCAGGCGCGCCGCCCACTCCCAACCGAGGGCAAATCGCGGCAGCGGCACGCTGCGCACCAGGAGCAGGGCGAGCGTCAGCAGGCCGCCGGCGAAGGCAGCGAGCAGCAGGTAATCGAGAAGGGAGCCGAAGCCCAGCCAGAGCGCGGTCGCGGCAGCGAGCTTGGCGTCGCCCCCGCCGATCCAGCCGAGAGCGAAGAGCGCGAAGGTCGCAGCCAACACGAGCGCGCCGGCCAGGATGTGCATCCCGATGGCGGGAAGCGGCAGGCCGCTCGCGAGCGCCACGACGAAGAAGCCGGCGCAGAGCGCGAGGCTCAGGCGGTTGGAGATCGTCATGGTGACGAGATCGCTCGCGGCGGCGAAGGCCATGAGCAGGGGAAAGGCTACAAGGGCGAAGATCGCCATCATCGGGTTGCCCAGACTCCTCTCGGGGATGCTGGCGCACGCGGCGCGCCGAAAGCGCCGGCCGCGTGCGCAGGAAGAACGCCCTTCGCTGGTGGCAGAGCCAGGGGGCGGCTCTGCCGAGCGAGCCGTCAGCTCGCCTTGGCTCCCGCGAGGGCCGTCTTGATCGCTTCGAACTTCGCCTTGAGGTCCGTGCCGATGGCGCTCACCGCCGCGATGATGACAACGCTGATCAGGCCAGCGATCAGGCCGTATTCAATGGCGGTCGCGCCCGACTCGTCCTCGGCGAAACGGGAGAAAAGTGACTTCATGGAATGAGCTCCTTCAGTACCACGGTTTTGTCCGCCGCCCTTCATTGCACGGTGGGCCGATCGGAACCGCGGGCGACGGTAGCCATTCCCCCCTTTCGCCGAGGTTAAAGTGAACTGCGAAAGAGCTCTGTATCCGCCAGATTTCGATGCTGGTTAAATGTCTATTTCTGCGGTATCTATTCTGGCAGAAAGTCATAATTCTCCAAATGCCTGGCTCTTTCCGGCTCTGTATGGCGCGGTGACGAAGGGGCAATCCGGGCTCGACGCCCGACAAGTCGGACGTGCCTTCCGGCCCGGCCGGGCCGGAAGGCGCTCTTGGACATCGAGGTCGTTCCGAGGCGTTGAAGCAACGGTCGTTCCTCTCTCCTTCTCCGAGCAGGGCGGGATCGTGCTCATGGTGGCCCGGGCCTCACGGCATCTGCCGCCCGGCCGAGCACGATCGGCGTTCCCGCCGATCGGCTGCGTCTGGGCCTGCGCAGCCGTCGTCAGGCCGGCTTGGCGCCCGAAAGGGCGTTCTGAATGGCTTCGAACTTCGCCTTGAGGTCCGTGCCGATGGCGCTCACCGCCGCGATGATGACGACGCTGATCAGGCCGGCGATCAGGCCGTACTCGATCGCCGTCGCGCCGGACTCGTCCTGGGTGAAGCGGGAGAGAAGAGACACCATAGAGATTGCTCCTTGCACCACGGTTTTCGTCCGCCCCCCCCTCGTTGCCTCGCGGGTCGATCGGAACCGGTGCAACGGTAGCGATCCGCTCTTTCGTCCTGGTTAAAGTGAAATCGGCAAACTCAATGTATTTGCGAGAATTGTCCGATGGATGATCGCGCGGCCGTATTTGCAGGTAGTATAGTATTTTTCGTGTCTATTATGATTGATAGTGGTGTTTTAATACCATAATGTCGCGCATCTGCCAATCAGCTTCCGTGCCGAGGAACTGGGTTTTCAAGCAAGGAGCGCTCGTCGCCGCGAGCGCAAGTTGGCGGTCGGGGATGCGCCCAGGATGGTGCCTTGGCACCTGCGATGTGGCTCGCCGTGACCGGGTTAGGCAATCCTTCACCATTCCGGGCGATGGTGCAGCGAAGGAGCAGCCGGCTCGTGTGGGGACAGGGATCATGCCGAGGCGCCGTAGCGAGGGTCGTGTCGCGCACCGCCTTCCGGCGCGCCTTCTCGGCGTGGCTTGGCTCGCATTAGCCGCCCTATCGGCCGTCGCGTCGGCCGCCTCGCCGGATGCCGTCGACGTCGTGGTCGATCAGGCCAAGATCGTGCGCCTGCCCGAGCGGGCGCAGACGGTGATCGTCGGCAACCCCATGATCGCCGACGTCACAGTGCAGAAGAACGGCATCCTCGTCGTCACCGGCAAGAGCTACGGCGTGACGAACCTCATCGCCCTCGATGCCACCGGTAACATGCTGGCGGAATCGATGATTCGCGTGCAGGCGCCGAGCGAGGCGATCATCACCGTCCAGCGCGGGCTCGAACGCGAGTCCTATTCCTGCACACCGAACTGCCAGCCGTCCGTCATCCTCGGCGACAACAACAAGTATTTCGGCGAGATCAGCGGCCAGGCCGGCCAGCGCAATTCCCTCGCCTCCGGGAGGCAGTAGCGCTGCCGCCTCCGGGGTTCGTGCTTCCCGTTCCTTCCCGCCAGCCAGCATTCTTCCATCCGGGGATCGCTGCCGCGCGCTGTCGGTCGGCGTCGACCGCATTTCGATGATTCATCTAACGGAACGGCAAGACTTTCACACTATCGATGGGCTCGGCGACTCGGAGGAGGGGCAGATGAACCCGTTCATTCAGCCCCGCACATCCGAATGATCAGCCCGGGAGCCCGGCAGAGGCGACGAGGAGCGAATGCACAAGGCTGCAGATCGCGGCATTCTGGCGCACGGCAGGCGATGGGGGCGCATGTTCCGCCGCGACCGGCGTGGTGCGACGGCGATCGAATTCGCGCTGGTGGCCTTGCCCTTCGCTGCATTGCTCTTCGCCGTCCTCCAAACGGCCATCGTCTTCACCGCCGGGCAGGTCCTCGAAACGGCGGTGACCGACGCCGCCCGCCTGATCCTCACCGGGCGGGCGCAGAATGGGGGCTTCGATGCGGCGCGCTTCAAGCAGGAGCTGTGCGCCCATCTTCCCGCCTTCGTGAGTTGCGACAAGGTCGCCATCGACGTGAAGACCATGGACGCCTTCCCGATCGGCGGCGTGCCGCTGCCTATCAAGGACGGCAAGCTTGATACGACCGGCTTCGGGTTCCAGCCGGGAACCCCGGGGCAGATCGTCGTCGTGCGTGCCGTTACCGAGTATCCGGTCTTCATCCCCTACTACCCCTCGCCGATCTCCAACCTGGCGAACGGCAACCGCCTGCTGATGGCCACGGCCGCGTTCCGCAGCGAACCGTTCCAGCCGGCCGCGCCATCCGGCGGTTTGGGTTCCGGGTCACCCTGATGACGATGCACGGGTCTTTCCACGTCATCGCGCGACGCACAGCGGCGAGAGCGAGCGATCTGCCCGCCAACGTCGCCGGGGCGTCAGCCATCGAGTTCGCCCTCGTGTTTCCCCTCCTTGTCGCCATGTTCTTCACGCTGGTGGAGCTTGCGGACGGCTGGGGCGCGAAGCGCAAGCTGTATCCCTTGACGCGCACGTTGGCGGACCTCGTGGCGAGGACGAACACGGTCAACCAGTCCGACCTGAAAAACGTGTTCAATGCAGCGAGCGCCGTCATGCAGCCCTACGAGAGCAAAGATATCCGCATGCGGATCACCAGCATCGATATAGATGCCGCAGGAAAGGCAACGGTGCTCTGGAGCTGCGGCTTTGGCCTCGATCGTCTGCCAAAAGGAGCCGGAGTGACCCTGCCCGACGGCATTGCGGTGCCGGGCAGGACACCGAGCATCATCCGCGCGGACACGGAATTCCACTACACGCCCACCATCGGCTATATGATTACCGGCACCATCGTCATGCGGGACGAAATCTACATGACGCCGCGGCTCGTCCCGCGCGTGGGACTGGCCGACAGCTGCCCTCCTCCCCCGACCTGAGTTGGTTGCAAGCGATCACCCGCCGGGCTAGAGCATTTTCCGCCGAGGTGGTCGCCGGTTCGGCGAAGAAAATGCTCTATTCTCAAAAAGATAGACGCACTTCCCGATTCAATTGAATCGGGAAGTGCTCCAGGAACGCCCCGACGCTCCGATAGGCTCAGGAACATGCACGCCCCCGCACCGTCGCCTGCTCGCATCGTCGTCTTCGACATCGGCAATGTGCTGATCGAGTGGGACCCCCGCCATCTCTACCGGAAGATCTTTGGCGGCGACGAGGGCAAGGTCGAGGCGTTTCTCGGCACGGTCTGCACCCCGGCGTGGAACCTTGAACAGGACCGCGGCCGGCGCTGGGCCGATGCGGTGGCCGAGCTCTCGGCCGCCTTCCCGCAGTGGCGGGCGGAGATCGCCGCCTATGACGAGCGCTGGCACGAGATGGTTCCCGGGGCGATTCAGGGCACGGTCGCCATTCTCGATCGTCTGCGCAGCGCGGGCGTGCCGACCTACGCCATCACCAACTTCTCCGACGAGAAATTCGTCGAGGCGCGGTTGCGCTTTCCCTTCCTCGAGGGCTTTGAGGGCATCGTCGTCTCTGCCGAGGTGGGGCTCCTCAAGCCCGATCTCGCCATCTACAGCCTGTTCCTCGACCGCTATGGGCTTGCGGCCGGCGACTGCATCTTCGTCGACGACAGCCCCCGCAACGTCGCGGCCGCGCGCGCCGTCGGCATGCACGCCCACCACTTCACCACGCCCGATGCCTTCGCGGCCGAGCTGAGGGCGCACGGCTTCCCCGTATAGGCCGGCGCATCGGCGCGAGACCCTCGCCCTCCCGACTTGCCGACGAAACAGGAACGGCCGCCCCTCCGGCGGCCGTTCTGCTGTTCGGCCTGCAGCGCGCTGATTGACCGTCAGATCGTCTGGTTGTAGGCGCCCACTTCCGGGTTCTCGCGGATGACGCCGTCGACCGCCTTGAACATCTCGCGCATGCGCTCTTCCGACACCGGGCTCTCGACGACGACGACGAGCTCCGGCTTGTTGGAGGAGGCGCGCACGAGGCCCCACGTGCCGTCCTCGGCCACGACGCGCACGCCGTTGACGGTGACGAGGTCGCGGATCTTCTGGCCGGCGACCGCGCCGCCCCCGGCCTTCACGCTCTCGAAGCGCTTCACCACGCGGTCGACGACCTCGTACTTGATCTCGTCGGCGCAGTGGGGGGCCATGGTCGGCGTGCCCCAGGTGCGCGGCAGCGCCCGGTAGAGGTCGGCCATGCTCTTGTCCGGGTTGCGGTCGAGCATGTCGCAGACGGCGAGCGCGGTGACGAGGCCGTCGTCGTAGCCCCGGCCGATCGGGGCATTGAAGAAGAAGTGGCCGGATTTCTCGAAGCCGGCGAGGGCGTTGAGCTCGGTGACGCGGCGTTTGATGTAGCTGTGGCCGGTCTTCCAGTAGTCGGCCTTGACGCCGTTCTCGCGCAGGACCGGATCGGTGATGAAGAGGCCGGTCGACTTCACGTCGACGACGAAGGTCGCGCCCGGATGGAGCGCGGAGAGGTCGCGCGCCAGCATGACGCCGATCTTGTCGGCGAAGATCTCCTCGCCCTCGTTGTCGACGACGCCGCAGCGGTCACCGTCGCCGTCGAAGCCGAGGCCGACATCCGCCCCCGTCTCGCGCACCTTGTCCGCGATGGCATGAAGCATCTTCATGTCCTCGGGATTGGGGTTGTAGCGAGGGAAGGTGTGGTCGAGCTCGGTGTCGAGGGGGATGACCTCGCAGCCGATCGCCTCGAGCACCTGCGGCGCGAAGGCGCCGGCCGTGCCGTTGCCGCAGGCGGCGACCACCTTGAGTCGGCGCTTGATCTTCGGCCGGTCGGTCAGGTCGGCGATGTAGCGCGCCGCGAAGTTCTCGACGAATTCGTAAGTCCCGCCGGGCTGCAGCCGGAAGGCGGCGGAGAGCACGATCTCCTTCAGCCGCCCCATCTCCTCGGGGCCGAAGGTGAGCGGGCGATTGGCGCCCATCTTCACGCCTGTCCAGCCGTTGTCGTTGTGCGAGGCGGTGACCATCGCGACCGCCGGCACGTCGAGCGCGAACTGCGCGAAATAGGCCATGGGCGAGAGCGCGAGGCCGATGTCCTTGACCCTGATGCCGGCCGCCATGAGGCCGGAGACGAGCGCGTATTTGATGGCGGAGGAATAGCCGCGGAAGTCGTGGCCGGTGATGATCTCGGGCCTGACGCCGAGTTCGTGGATGAGCGTGCCGAGGCCCATGCCGAGCGCCTGCACGCCCATCAGGTTGATTTCCTTCTGGAACAGCCAGCGCGCGTCGTACTCGCGGAAGCCCGTCGGCTTCACCATCGGCAGCGACTCGTAGTCGTAGGTGTTCGGCGTCAGCGAGGGAAGGGGCTTCGGAAACATGTCGTTCGCTTCATCCTTGTGGCGTGACGGCTCGGGATCATATCCGACGGTTGTCAGCATCCGGTGGAACGGTCCGATTCACAACGTCGGTCGATGGTCGATGGGCCTTGTCCGGCGGGTGGGAGCCACCCGGTGGATAGCGCAACGGCGTTACCGTTCAATGGCGATTTCCCGATGCATGGCGGTCTTGTCGCGGGCGAAGGCGGCGGAAGATGGGCCGTCCGCTGAACGTTCGTTCAGCCTTCACGGTTTCAGCACCATGCGGTCGGGACCTGTCTCGAAGCCGGAGAGGCGCGACAGGAACGACATGCCGAGGAGGCTGCCGCTCGCGAGCAGGCCCCTCGGCAAGACCACGGCGCGCACGTCGCGCAGGCGGATGCCGGCGAGCTCGACCTCGCGCAGCGTGACCTCCGCCCCCCTGGCGATGCCGTTCGCCGTGTACAGCGTGAACTTGTAGTCGCTCGGGAAGGGGCGGATGCCGGCCCGCGCCGCATCCTCCTCCGACAGGGATACAAGGCTCGCGCCGGTGTCGACCATCATGCGCACACGCGCGCCGTTGATCAGCGTGTCGGCGAAGAAGTGGCCGTTGCGCGCAGCGGGGAGCACCACCGCCGTCCCGCTCGCCCGGGCAGCTCCCTGCGCGCCCGGCGCGGCTCCCGCTGACGCGAGGTCCGCGTCCGGGAAGCGGGATGCGAGGCGCGAAGCGAGGTCGCTCGTGGCGAAAAGGGCGACGCCCGCAATGGCCACGGCGGTGGCCGCCGTCTTGGCGAAGAGGCCCGTCATGGACGTTTCGTCGTCATCCTCATGTCTTGCGGTTCGCGCCTGCGAGACTCCGCATACGTCTCCCGCCGACGCATCGGCGGGAGACGGCGCCATGATGCGGTGAGGCGGTGAAAGGTCGGTTGCCGCGATGCCGAGAATGCGTGATGGCGGGGTCCTTCGCCCGGGGTCAGGCGAAATGGGCCGTGACGGCGGCCTCGATCTCCGCCGCGCGCGGCAGGCTCGGCTGAGCTCCGGCCCTGGTGCAGGCGAGCCCGCCGGCGGCGACACCGCGGTGCAGGGCGCCGCCGAAGCCGAAGCCCCGGTCGAGCGCGGCGGCGAAGGCGCCGCAGAAGGCATCGCCCGCCGCAGTCGTGTCCACGACCGCGACCGGCAGGGCCGGGCCGGCGCGGCGCACGCCCCGCGTCCAGCCGACCACGCCCTGGGCGCCGAGCGTGACGATGGTGGCGATGCCGCGCTCCTCGTCCATGTGCTTCGCCACGGCGAGCGGGTCCTCGCTGTCGAGTGCGAGCGCCTCGGCGAGGAGGGCAGCCTCGTGCTCGTTCATGACGAGAATGTCGAGGAGGGCGAGGAGCGCCGGATCGGGCGCGCCCGCCGGCGCCAGGTTGAGCATGACGCGGGTGCCGCGCGCCTTGGCCGCCTCGGCGGCGGCGAGGCATTCGGCCTCGGGCACCTCCCGTTGCAGGAGAAGGAGATCCCCCTCGCCGAAGGCGAGGTTCTCGAGCTGCGCCGCCTTGGCCGCGCCGTTGGCGCCGGCCGCCACCACGATGGCGTTCTCGCCCCGGTCGTCGACCGAGATGAAGGCCGCGCCGGTGGGCGTGTCCACGCGGGCGACGCCGGAGATGTCGACGCCCTCGGCCACGAGCAGCGACAGCGCCGCCTCCGCCAGGCCGTCGTGGCCCACGGCGCCGACCATGGCGACCCTGGCGCCGGCACGCGCGGCGGCGAGGGCCTGGTTCGCGCCCTTGCCGCCGGGATGAACGGCGTAGGCAGGGCCGAGCACGGTCTCGCCCGGGCCCGGGATGCGCGGCACGCGGGTCACGAGATCGGCGTTGAGCGAGCCGAAGACGACGATCATGGCCGTTCGCTTCCTCCCATCGGCGCGCGGCGCGGCCTCAGGGCCACCGGATCACTTGGTGCCGTACATGCGGTCGCCGGCGTCGCCGAGGCCCGGCACGATGTAGCCATGGTCGTTGAGGTGGCTGTCGACCGAGGCCGTCCAGATGTGCACGTCGGGGTGGGCGGCGCGCAGCTTGCGCACGCCTTCGGGCGCAGCGAGGAGGCAGACGAAGCGGATATCCCTGGCGCCGTGCTCCTTCAGGCGGTCGATCGCGGCAACGGCCGAGTTCGCCGTGGCGAGCATCGGGTCCATGACCACGACGAGGCGCTCGGCGAGGTCGGAGGGCGCCTTGAAATAGTATTCGACAGCGGTGAGCGTCTCGGGGTCACGGTAGAGGCCGATGTGGGCGACACGCGCTGCCGGCACGAGGCTCAGCATGCCGTCGAGAAAGCCGACGCCGGCACGCAGGATGGGCGCGAAGACGAGCTTCTTGCCGGCGATGACCGGCGCCGTCATGGCGCCGAGCGGCGTCTCGATCTCCACCTGTTCGAGCGGCAGATCGCGCGTCACCTCGTAGCAGAGCAGCATGCCGATCTCGTTCAGGAGCTGGCGGAAGCCCTTGGTCGAGCGGGCCTTGTCCCGCATCAGGGTCAGCTTGTGCTGCACGAGGGGGTGCGTGACGATGGTGACGCCGTCCATCGGTTGCTCCGATTGTCTCGCGTTGGGTCGGGCGGCATGCCCAGGGTCGGGAAAGGTCGCCATCACCTAACCACCGACCGCCCGCCCCGGCCAAGAGGCTTCAGAACACGGTGCCGTCGCTCACGATGGAAAGCGGTGGAGAACCGTTGCCGCGGCGCTCCCTGGCCATGCGCCGCCCCGCCGACCAGGTGCCGCCCTCCAGCACCTTGGCGAGCGGAAGCTCCTCGGCTGTGCGGCCGAGCCGCTGCCGGACGAGCGCGGCGATCTCGTCGAGGAGCGCCACGGTGAGCGCCCGCCATTCGACGACGAGGGGCGAGCCGACGCTGTGGGTGCGCCCACCGTCCGCCGCGTCCTTGAGGCGGATGACGCCCATGTCGAGGAGGAGCCCGCCGTTGCGATATTCGGGCAGCCCCGTGAGGCCGTCGATGTGGGTGACGGCAATGCCGGCCTCCTGCAGCGGCTCGATGAGCGAGTAGGCGAGCCACTGGGAGAGCTTGTGAAAGGGCACGAGCCCGGCCGTGCCGTCCGTGCCCGGCGCAAGCGGATGTTCCCAGGTATCGCCGAGATCGACGCCGCCGAGGCTGAGCCGGG
This sequence comes from Chelatococcus albus, assembly GCF_030067675.1. Classification (GTDB taxonomy): domain Bacteria; phylum Pseudomonadota; class Alphaproteobacteria; order Rhizobiales; family Beijerinckiaceae; genus Chelatococcus_A; species Chelatococcus_A albus. Next base: position 359,588 of record NZ_JASJEV010000002.1, read on the forward strand.
CCGGCCAGATCGGACCGAGATGGGTCAGGATGGCGGACAGGATGGCCTCGGCCGGCAGCGTTCCGCCCTCGGCCTGCGCGAGGAGGTAGTCGAACAGGCCGCCCGGCCGCGGATCGTCGACCCAGGCGAAGACGTCCGGGTTGGCGGCGACGACGGCGCCGAGGCGATTGAGGAGTGAGGCCCGGCCGGGAAGGCCGACGAGCGGATTGTCCGGCCCCGCCGCAAAGCCGCGCGCGAGGAGCTCCGGCGTGACCGCCTGCAGTGCGCCGGCATCGGCGCGCAGCGGATGGCGCGGGTCCGAGGAGAAGAGCCCTGCCTCGGCCATGCGCAGGGATGCGACCGCGAGGCCCTCCGAGCGGGCGTAACGCTCGCCCGTTTCGCGCTCCGCATAAGACCAGCCGGGACCGGCGCCGGCGTCGAGCAGCACGCTGACGATGGCGATGTCGAAGGCGGCGCGGCCACGCTCGATCGCGCTGGTCCAGCGGCGGTTCCTGGTGAGGGTGCCCCAGCGGTCGAAACCGCCGACCGAGAAATGCCGCCAGCGGGCATGGAACGGGATGTCGAGCGCCGGATAGTTGCGGCGCATGGTGTCGAGCACGTAATCGGCGGTCGCCGGCAGGCGGTCGAGATCGACGGTGCAGGCGAGGAGCCCGTCCTCCCGCGCGAGGGCGAGCATCGCCCGCGCCCGCTCCCGCACGGCGCGCGCGCTGAGAAGGCCACGGGCGGCGTCGGCCAGCGTGGGCGCATCCGGCGCGGGTTCGTGCATCGCTTCGGTTCCCGTTCGTTGCGCAGTCGCTCCGGCGGTCAAGGCGTGTCGAGCGAGCGGCCGATCGTGCTCCTGAGGTCGTCGCTCGTCGGCGCACCGTCCGGCGTGTAGTAGCCGGCGGCCTTCTTCGCCGCGAGCTCCACCCTGGCGTCGGGCGGCACGAGCTCGTCGGGGATGGGCACGCGCTCGACGATGTCGATGCCCGCAGCGACGATCGCCTCGTGTTTCATGTTCGACATGGAGACGAAGCGGTCGATGCGGCGGATGCCGAGCCAGCGCAGCACGTCGGGCATGAGCTGCTGGAAGCGCGCATCCTGCACCCCCGCCACGCATTCGGTACGCTCGAAATAGGTCGCGGCCTGATCGCCGCCCTCCTGCCGCTTGCGGGCGTTGTAGACGAGGAATTTCGTCACCTCGCCAAGCGCACGGCCCTCCTTGCGGTTGTAGACGATGACGCCGGCGCCGCCGCGCTGCGCCTCCTTCACGCATTCCTCGATGCCGTGGATGAGGTAGGGGCGGCAGGTGCAGATGTCGGAGCCGAAGACGTCCGAGCCGTTGCACTCGTCGTGCACGCGGCAGGCGACGGTGCGCTTCTCGTCGGTGAGCGCGGCGACGTCGCCGACGATATAGACGGTCGCGCCGCCGATCGGCGGAAGGAAGACGTGCATGTCCGGCCGCGTCACGAGCTCCGGGAACATGCCGCCCGTCTGCTCGAAGAGGGTGCGCCTCAGGTGCTGCTCCGACACGCCGAAGCGCCTGGCGACGCCGGGCAGGTACCACACGGGATCGATGGCGATCTTGGTGACGGCGATGTCGCCGGAGGGCTTCAGGATGCCGCCGTCGGGCGCGAGCCGGCGGCCCGCCATGGCGGCGAGGATCTCGGGCAGGTTGAGGCGCGCCTTGGTGACCGCGATGGTGGGACGGATGTCGAGCCCCTCGGCCACCTCCTGCGCGAAATCGACCGCGACCCGATGCCCCCAGGGATCGAGCGACACGATCGCGTCGGGATCGCTCCATTGCGGGTAGGGGCCGATGGTCTCGGCCGGGTCGGTATTGGTGAGGTCCGGCCGCATCAGGGGGTTGAGCGCGCCGGCCGACACCGCGAGTGCGCGATAGACGGAGTAGGCGCCGCCGTGCGTGCCGATGACGTTGCGCTCGGCCGGGTCGGTGACGGAGCCGATGACGGGTCCGCGCTCCCGGGCCGTGGCGGCGCCCCAGTGGATGGGATGGCGCGCCGGCGCGTCGGGCTGGGGATGCGACGTGAGGCGGATGTGGGTCGATCGGTTCGGCGAGGTCATGGCCGCACTCGCGAAGTGGAAAGGCCCCCGAAACTCCGTTTCGAGGGCCCGTCTGTCTCGACCTCGTCAAGCCTGCCCCAGCCGCGAAGCGCCGTCAACAAGCGGGACGCCCGGCGTGCGCTTAGGCGGCGGCCGCTCCGATCAGGCTCCCGTGACGGCGCCCAGCGCCGCGACCAGCCGGTCGAGTTCCGCCTCGGTCGTGTGGAGCGCCGGCGACACGCGGATGCACTGGCCCTTGGCGACGCCGGCGCGGCGCACGGTCAGCACCCGGTGCTTGTCGCGCAGCGTGCCGACGATGGCGTTGTTGTCGTCCCTGGAGCCCTTGCCTGCCAGGCGGAAGGAGGTAATGCCGGCGTGCATGCTGGCATCGTCGGGCGTCAGGATCTCGATGGCAGGCAGTTTGCGCGCGCGCTCCACCCAGTAGTTCCGCAGGTGGCGCAGCCGGGCCTCCTTAGCGGCGGCGGTGATGCTCTCGTGCAGGTCGATGGCCGCCGGTACGGTGAGCGCCGCCGCGAAGTTCAGGGTGCCGGTGTGGACGCGTGAGCGGATGTCGTCCGCCGGCCAGTCCTCGTCGGCGAAGTGGCGGTCGATGTCGCCGAGACGCTGCTTGCGGACGTAGAGGAAGCCGACGCCGACCGGCGCGCCGATCCACTTGTGCAGGTTGAAGCCGACGAAATCGGCACCGAGGTCGCTGACGTTGAAGTCGATCTGCCCCCACGAATGGGCGGCGTCGACGATGACATCCACACCCCTCTCCCTCGCCATGGCGGCGATCTCCCGGATCGGCATGACGAGACCCGTGCGGTGCGACAGGTGCGTGAGCAGCAGGAGCTTCGCCCCGGGCGTCCCGGCCAGCACGCGCCGGTAGGTGTCGAGCACGCTGTCGCGCGTCGCCGGTTCGGGAATGGCGAAGGTCTTCACCTCGACCCCGCGCCGCTCCTTCAGCCAGTTCATGGCGTATTGCATGGAGTCGTAGTCGAGGTCCGAATAGAGCGCGACGTCGCCGGCCTTCAGTTTGTTGTAGCCGGCGATCAGCACCTGCAGGGCCTCGGTCGCGCCGCGTGTCAGGGCGATCTCGTCCGGCTGCGCGCCGACGGCCATGGCCACGCGCTGGCGCGTCGCCTCGAAGTCCTTCGGGAATGTGCCGCGGGCATAGACCGTGTTCTGCCGGTTCACGCGTTCGGTGTTCTCGATGTAGGCCTGCAGCACCGGGCGGGCCATGATGCCCCAGTAGCCGTTCTCGAGATTGGCGATGGAGCGGTCGACGTCGTAGAGATCGCGCACCGAGGCCCAGAAGGCCTCGTCGGTCGGCAGCACCGGTGCGCTGCGCGACGGAGCCTGCCATGTCTCGGCAGCACTGGCCGGCCGGGCGGCCGCAAGACCGACGGCTCCGGCCGCCGCCCCCAGAAGAAGATGCCTGCGCTGAAGATCCGTTGTCATGGTCCGGGCCCGAACGTTGAAGCTTGAGGCTTCTAGGCACGGGTCTGTGACGGCTTCATTTCGGTGGGCGCGCCTGCGGCGTGGTTCCGCCCCCGCGGCTCAAGCCGTCCACGGTTTGCCCGGGCCGAGAACGGGGAGGCCGAGATGCGCCGCCACCGTCTCGCCGATGTCGGCGAAGGTTTCGCGGCGGCCGATGCAGCCCGGCGCAAGCCCGGGGCCGAAGGCGACCACGGGGATCTGCTCGCGCGTGTGGTCGCTGCCGCGCCAGGTGGGGTCGTTGCCGTGGTCGGCGGTGACGATTGCGACATCGCCCGGCCGCAGCGCTGCCTCGATCTCCGGCAGGCGCGCGTCGAAGGCCTCGAGCGCCGCGGCATAGCCCGCGACGTCGCGCCTGTGGCCGTAGAGCGTGTCGAAATCGACGAGGTTCGAGAAGACGAGGCCGCCGTCGGGCAGGGTGCGGAAGGCCTCGATGGTGGCGGTGAGCACCGCGTCGTTGCCGTGCGGCTTGATCTCCTCGCCCGTGCTGCGATGGGCGAAGATGTCGCCGATCTTGCCGACGCTCACCACGCGGCGACCGGCGGCCATCGCCCGGTCGAGGATCGTGCCGTCCGGCGGCGGCATGGCGAAATCCTTGCGGTTGCCGGTGCGCGTGAAGCCGGTCTGCGGCGTGCCCACGAAGGGGCGGGCGATGACGCGGCCGATCTTGAGCGGATCGACGAGGAGACGGACGGCCCGGCACAGGTCGTAGAGCCGCTCGAGCCCGAAGGTCTCCTCGTGGGCGGCGATCTGGAAGACGGAATCGACCGAGGTGTAGCAGATGGGCTTGCCCGTGCGCATGTGCTCGGTGCCGAGCTCCTCGATGATCGCCGTGCCTGGTGCGTGCCGGTTGCCGAGGATGCCGGGGAGCCCGCCGGCGCGGATGACGGCCTCCGTGAGCTCGGGCGGAAAGCTCGGCCATGTGTCGGGAAAGTAGCCCCAGGCGAAGGGCGCGGCGCGACCGGCGATCTCCCAATGGCCCGACGGCGTATCCTTGCCCTTCGACACCTCCGCTGCGCAGCCCCATTGCCCGCGTGGCGCGGCGGGCCTCTCCACGCCGGCGAGTGGCCGGCCGCTCGACAGTTCGGCGGCATGGGCGAGACCGAGGGCGGCAAGGCGGGGCAGGGCGAGCGGCCCGGAGCGCAGGCCCGCCTGGTCGCCGCGGCCGGTGGCGCAGGCCTCGGCGATATGGCCGAGCGTGTCGGCGCCCCCGTCGCCGAAGGCCGCGGCGTCGCGGGCGCCGCCGGCGCCGACGGAATCGAGGACGATGAGGAGAGCGCGAGGCATGTGTCTGCCGGTCTTGTCCTGGTCCTGGGGGGATCGGCTCGCGGCCGGGGCCGGCGGCGATGGGCCACCCGGATGCCGCTTGCGGTACTCCGGTCTTACAGGCGCGGCGGGCGCGGGTGAAATGATAAAGTATTTCGGATTGTTTATCGCATCGTGCGGCGGCCGGTCATTCGCGCACCACACCTTTCTCCGCCGTCTCCAGCTTGAAGGCAGCGGCGAAAAGGGCGCGCGTGTAGTCCGTCTTCGGGCGCTCGAACAGCTCGTCCGCCGGCCCCTCTTCGACCACGCGACCATCCTGCATGACCACAACGGTGTTGGAGAGGGCTCTCACCACCTTCAGGTCGTGGCTGATGAACATGTAGGCGAGCCTCTTGCGCTGCTGCAGGTCGCGCAGCAGCTCGACGATCTGCGCCTGCACCGACATGTCGAGCGCCGAGGTCGGCTCGTCGAGCACGACGAAGCGCGGGTCGAGCGCCATGGCGCGGGCGATGGCGATGCGCTGGCGCTGCCCGCCCGAGAATTCGTGCGGGTAGCGGTCCATGGCGGCCGGATCGAGGCCGACGTCGAGCAGCGCGCGGGCGACGACCTCGCGCCGCTCCTCGTAGGAGAGCCCCCGCTTCTGCACGAGGAGCCCCTCCTCCACGATCTCGGCCACCGACAGGCGGGGGGAAAGCGATCCGTAGGGGTCCTGGAAGACGACCTGCATCGCCTTGCGCAGGGGGCGCATGGCCCGCGAGCCGAGCCCGTCGATCCCCTGCCCGAGGAAGACGATGGGGCCCTCGGAGCGGATGAGGCGCAGGATGGCGAGGCCGAGCGTCGTCTTGCCGGAGCCCGACTCGCCCACGACCCCGACGGTCTCGCCCTCGCGCACCCGGAGGGACACGCCGTCGACCGCCTTCACGTGCCCGACCGTCCGGCGCAGGAAACCGCGCTTGATGGGAAACCAGACCTTGACGGGCCCGGCCTCGACGATGACGGGCGCATCCGCCGGGACGGGGTGCGCCCTGCCCTTCGGCTCGGCGGCGAGGAGCTTGCGCGTATAGGGGTGCTGCGGGTTGTCGAAGATCTCGGCCACCGGGCCGGCCTCGACGATCTCGCCCTTGGTCATGACGCAGACGCGGTCGGCGAACTTCCTGACGATGCCGAGGTCATGCGTGATGAACAGCATGGCCATGCCGAGGCGAGCCTTGAGGTCCTTCAGCAGCGCCAGGATCTGCGCCTGCACCGTCACGTCGAGCGCCGTCGTCGGTTCGTCGGCGATGAGCAGGTCCGGCTCGTTGGCGAGCGCCATGGCGATCATGACGCGCTGGCGCTGCCCGCCGGAGAGCTGGTGCGGATAGGCGTCGAGGCGGGCGGCGGCGTCGCGGATGCCGACAAGCTCGAGAAGCTCGAGCGTGCGGCGGCGCGCGGCCTCACCGTTGACGCCCTTGTGCAGCTTGAGGATTTCGCCGATCTGCCGCGCGATGGTATGGAGCGGATTGAGCGAGGTCATCGGCTCCTGGAACACCATGGTGATGTCATTGCCGCGCACCTGTCTGAGCTCGTCCTCGGACAGGGCGAGCAGGTCGCGCCCCTTGAACAGGATGCGTCCCGACGGATGGTGGGCGGCGGGGTAGTTGAGGAGGCGCAGCACGGAGAGCGCCGAGACCGACTTGCCCGAGCCCGACTCGCCGACGAGCGCCACCGTCTCGCCGGGCTTGACGTCGAAGGAGATGCGGTCGACGGCGAGCGTGCTCTGGCCACCCTGGGTGAAGGCGACCGACAGGTCCTCGACCGAGAGGAGGGGCGCCGCGCTCATGCGAAGGTCTTCCGTGGGTCGAAGGCGTCGCGCACGGCCTCGCCCGTGAAGATGAGCAGCGAGAGCATGAGGGCGATGATGAAGAACCCGGTGAGGCCGAGCCAGGGGGCCTGGAGGTTGGCCTTGCCCTGGGCGAGGAGCTCGCCGAGCGAGGGCGAGCCCGGCGGCAGGCCAAAGCCCAGGAAGTCGAGCGAGGTGAGCGTCGTGATCGAGCCGTTGAGGATGAACGGCAGGAAGGTCAGCGTTGCCACCATGGCGTTCGGCAGGAGGTGCTTGAACATGATGGTGAGGTTGGACAGGCCGAGCGCCCGCGCCGCACGCACATATTCGAAGTTGCGCGCGCGCAGGAACTCAGCACGCACCACGCCGACGAGCGATACCCAGGAGAAGAGAAGGAGGATGCCGAGCAGCACGAAGAAGCTCGGCGTGATGATCGCCGAGATGATGATGAGCAGATAGAGCGAGGGGATCGCCGTCCAGATCTCGATGACGCGCTGGAAGACAAGGTCGATCCAGCCGCCGAAATAGCCCTGCACGGCACCGGCCGCGATGCCGATGACGGAGGAGATGCCGGCGAGGATGAGGCCGAAGAGGACGGAGAGGCGGAAGCCGTAGATCAGCCGGGCGACGACGTCGCGACCCTGGTCGTCGGTGCCGAGCCAGTTCCATTCGATGTCGCGGCAGCCGAGCCCTTGCCGGCCGCCGCCCGCGACGCGCTCGGCGATGGGCCGGCACTGCTCGTCGCTCAGCATCCAGGTCGGCGGGGCGGGCGCCGGCACGGGCAGGTCGAGGTTGTGCGTGTTGTAGGAGAAGCGGATCGGCGGCCAGAGCATCCAGCCGTTCGCCTCGATCTCCCTGGCGATGACGGGATCGCGATAGTCCGTGCGCGCCAGGAAGCCGCCGAACTTCTCCTCCGGATAGTCGACGAAGACCGGATAGAGCAGCTCGCCCTTGTAGGAGGCGAGGATCGGCCTGTCATTGGCGATGAACTCGGCGAACAGGCTTGCGCCGAAGAGCACGAGGAAGATCCAGAAGGACCAGTAGCCGCGCTTGTTCGCCTTGAAGTTCTGCAGCCGCCGCCGGTTGACCGGCGAGAGCCTGAGCAGGCCCTTGTGCGGCAGGGGCGGGGCGAGGCGCTCCACGACTCAGACCTCCCGCGTCTCGAAATCGATCCGCGGATCGATCCAGGTGTAGGTCAGGTCCGAGATGAGGTTCACGGCGAGGCCAAGCAGCGAGAAGATGTAGAGATTGGCGAAGACCACCGGATAGTCGCGGTTGACGATGGACTCGAAGGACAGGAGCCCCAAGCCGTCGAGGGAGAAGATCGTCTCGATGAGCAGCGAGCCGGCGAAGAAGGCGTGGATGAAGGCGCCAGGGAAGCCCGCGATGACGATGAGCATGGCGTTGCGGAAGACGTGGCCGTAAAGCACCTGCCGCTCGGCGAGCCCCTTCATGCGGGCGGTCAGCACGTATTGCTTGCGGATCTCGTCCAGGAAGGAGTTCTTCGTCAGGAGCGTCGACGTGGCGAAGGCGCCGAGCGCCATCGCCGTGATGGGCAGGGCGACGTGCCAGATGTAGTCGAGTACCTTGCCGCCCGGCGAGAGCTGGTCCCAGTTCTCCGACCACAGGCCGCGCAAGGGGAAGATCTGCCAGAACGAGCCGCCGGCAAAGAGCACGATGAGCAGGATGGCGAAGAGGAAGCTCGGGATGGCATAGCCGACGATGACGACCGCCGAGGTCCACATGTCGAAGCGCGAGCCGTCGCGCACCGCCTTGGCGACGCCGAGCGGGATCGAGATGGCGTAGGAGAGCAGGGTCATCCACAGGCCGAGCGTGACGGAGACCGGCAGCTTCTCCCGGATCAGCTGGATCACGGAGACGTCGCGGAAGTAGCTCTTGCCGAAATTGAAGGTGGCGTAGTTCTTGAGCATGAGAAAGAAGCGCTCGTGCGCCGGCTTGTCGAAGCCGAACTGCTTCTCGAGCTGCTTGATGAAGGCCGGGTCGAGCCCCTGGGCACCCCGGTAGCGGGAGGTGACCGCATCCGCGCCGCCGCCCGGCTGCGCCTGGCCTGCGCCGAAGTCGCCGCCCCCGCCGCCGATGCGGGATGCGGCTGCGGTGTCGCTGCCCTGCAGCTGGGCGATGACCCGCTCGACCGGCCCGCCGGGCGCGAACTGCACGATGACGAAGGAGATGAGCATGATCCCGAGGATGGTCGGGATCATCAGGAGGAGACGGCGCGCGATATAGGCGAACATCGGTGGCGACCGCTCCTCACCTCGCCCCGCCGGCGGGGCGCGCCATTAGGGGATGCGCGCCGATGACTGCGTGACCGGGTCCCAAATCCTCATCCCTTGAAGTTGATTCGCTTGGCCTTGGCCTCGTCATACCACCACGTCGCCGGCGCGCCGGTCGCATATTTCGGCTGGCGGTCGGGACGCGAGAAGACGTCCCAATAAGCCACCCAGCTGTCGGCGCGGAACCACATCGGCACCCAATAATGGCCGGCCCGCAGCACCCGGTCGAGGGCGCGGCAGGCGACCACGAGCTCCGCCCGGCTCGCAGCCGCGGTGACGCGATCGATCAGCGCGTCCACCACCGGATCGGCGATGCCGGCGATGTTGCGCGTGCCCGGCGTGCGTGCGGCCTGGGAGCCGTAGACGACGCGCAGGGAATCGCCCGGCAGGAGGCTGCCGCCGAGCGCCATGCTCGCCATGTCGAAGTCGAACTCGTCCATGCGCCGCCGGTATTGTGCTGCGTCGACGATGCGGGAGCGGGCGTTGATGCCGAGCTTGCGCAGGTTCTGCTGGAAGGGCTCGGTGTGCGGCTGCAGGGCCGCCTGGAAATCGAGAAACTCGATGTCGAAGGGCTGGCCGCTCGGCAGCCTGAGCACGCGGCCGTCGCGCCGGCAGCCGGCCGCGCGCAGGAGCTCGTCGGCCTGACGCAAGAGGTTGCGGTCGCTGCCCGAGCCGTCGGAGACCGGCGGCGACACCGGCTCGCCGAACACCGTCTCCGGCACCTTGCCGCGGAAGGGTTCGAGGAGGGCGAGTTCCTCCGCCGAGGGCGATCCCTTCGCCTCCATGTCCGTGTTGCCGAAGAAGGATCTCTGCCGCTGGTAGGACGAGAACATGATGTTCGCGTTCGTCCATTCGAAGTCGAAGCACAGGCCGATCGCCTGGCGGATGCGAACGTCCGCGAACATCTCGCGTCGCGTGTTGAAGTACCAGCCCTGCGTCGGTGTCGCGGCCCCGTTCGGGAGCTTCTCGCGCTTGACGCGGCCGTCACGTACGGCGGGAAAGTCGTAGCCGGTGGCCCAGAGGCGCGCCGTATATTCCTCGTTGTAGTTGTAGACGCCCGACTTGAAGGCCTCGAAGGCCACCTGCCGGTCGCGGAAATACTCGTAGCGGATACGGTCGAAATTGTTCAGGCCGGCGTTGACCGGGAGGTCCTTCGCCCAATAGTCCGGCACGCGCTCGAACTCGATGAAGCGCCCGACCTCGAAGCGCCCGACGCGGTACGCACCGGAGCCGAGCGGGGGCTCGAGCGTTGCCGCCTCGAAGTCGCGGCCCGTCCAGTAGGCCTTCGAGAAGATGGGCAGCGAGGCGACGATGAGATGCAGGTCGCGGCTGCGCCGCGGTGTGAAGCGGACCGCGACGACGCCGTCGCCTTCCGCCTCCGCCCCGGCGAGCTCGCTGAGCACCGTGCGGAAGCTCGGGTGGCCCTTGGTCTTCAGGAGATCGAGCGAGAAGGCCACGTCGGCCGCGGTCAGGCGCGAGCCGTCGTGGAAGCGCGCCTCGGGGCGCAGCAGGAAGCGGTAGGTCAGTCGGTCGGGCGCCACGCGCACGGCGCGCGCCACGAGGCCGTACAGCGCATCCGGCTCGTCGCCGGAACCGACCATCAGCGTATCGTAGGTCAGGTCCATGCCGGCGGCGCCGTCACCCTTCAGCACGTGGATGTTCAGCGTGTTGAAGGTGTCGAAGTTCTGGTTGCCGATCGACTGCCTGATCTGCAGCGACAGGGTGCCGCCCTTCGGCGCCTGCGGGTTCACATAGGGAAAGTGCTTGAAATCCGGCGGGAGCGCGAGCTCGCCGAAGGTCGACAGGCCGTGGCGCTCCTCCTCGGCAGCCCCGGCGAGAAGGCGTGGCGGGAGGAGGCCGCTCGCGAGCGTGGCAGCTCCGAGGGCGAGCGTCGAGCGGCGTGACATGCGGTCCGGGGGGGTCATCGCGCGGCTCCGGTCCTGGCGGCGCGCACGGCATCCCACCACCAAACGGTCGGGAAGGCCGAGCCGCCGTATGCCGGCAGTTTCTCGGGGCGGGCGAAGCGGTCCCACCGCGCCGTCCATTCGAGGCCGAGCGCCCATTGCGGCACGACGTAATGGTTCCACAGGAGCACGCGGTCGAGCGCCCTCGTCGCGGCCACGAGTTCTTCCCGGTCCTTCGCATAGACGATGCGCTCGATGAGCGCATCCACGGCCGGATTGCGGATGCCCGCAATGTTGGAGGAGCCTGGCCGGTCCGCCGCCGCGGAGCCCCAGAAATCGCGTTGCTCGTTTCCGGGAGAGAGCGACTGCGGCCACACCATGGTGGTCACGTCGAAGTCGAAGCTGCGCAGGCGGTTCTGATACTGGGCGATGTCCACGATGCGCAGCGTCACCGTGATGCCGATGCGCTCCAGCGCGGCCTTGTAGGCAAGGCCGTAGCGCTCGAGGGACTGATCGTGGCCCAGCATCTCGACGGTGAAGGGGGCGCCGGTCTTGCCGTCGACGAGCTGCCGCCCCTGGAGGCGGTAGCCGGCCTCCTGCAGGAGGCGCTGGGCCTCGCGCAGGTTGTCGCGCACGGCCTGCGGGCCGGCGTTCACCGGGTTCCTGTAGGGCGTCGTGAACACCTCCGGCGGTACCCCGTCCCGAACGCCTTCGAGAATCTCCCTCTCCTTGCCCTCGGGCAGGCCGGAGGACGCAAGCTCCGTGCCGAAGAAGTAGGAGTCGATGCGCTTGTAGAGGCCGTGGAACAGCGTGCGGTTCGCCTCCTCGAAGTCGAAGGCGTGGTTGAAGGCGAGGCGTACGCGCGGGTCCTTGAACTTGTCGCGGCGCAGGTTGAAGACGAAAGCCTGCATCCGCCCGCTGCCGCGGTCGGGGAACTCCTCGCGCTTGACGCGCCCCTCGCGGACGGCGGGAAAATCGTAGGCCGTCGACCAGTTCTTGGCGAGATTCTCGCGGCGAAAGTCGATGCGATCGCCCTTGAAGGCCTCGAAGAGGACGGTGGCGTCACGATAGTAGTCGTAACGCACCTCGTCGAAATTGTCAGTACCGCGGTTGACCGGCAGATCCTTGCCCCAATAGTCCTTCACGCGTTCGTACAGGGCGTAGCGCCCGGGCTCGAAGCTCTTCAGGCGATAGGCGCCCGAGCCGACCGGCGGCTCCAGCGTCGTCTGCGTGATGTCACGCCTGCGGCCGGCCTTGTCTGTGCCCTCCCACCAGTGCTTCGGCAGCACGATGAGCTGGCCGACGATCTGTGGCAATTCGCGGTTGCCCTTCTGGTCGAAGGTGAAGGTGACCTCGCGGTCGCCGGTCTTCTCCGCCCTGGCGACGTTCTTCCAGTAGAGCGCGAACTGCGGCGCATTGGCCTTCAGGACCTCGAAGGAGAAGATGATGTCCTCGGGCTTGATCGGCTCGCCGTCGTGGAAGCGCGCTTGCGGGCGCAGGCGGAAGGTGACGGAGGAATAGTCGTCCGGGTGATAGACCGCCTCCGCCACCTGGCCGTAGGCCGTGCTCGCCTCGTCGAGCGAGGGGGCCAGGAGGCTGTCGTAGAGGCGACCGATACCGGCCTCGAGGTCGCCCTTCACGCCGGCGACGACGATGTTGAAATTGTCGAAGCCGCCCTGCACGCCGAGCCGCACGAGACCGCCCTTGGGCGCATCCGGGTTCACGTAGTCGAAATGCGGGAAATCGGCAGGATATTTCGGCGTACCGAGGAGCGAGAGCGCATGGCGCCAGGGCATGTCCCCGGCGGCAGCGACGCCCGGCGCCAAAACGAGAAGGCAGGCGAGCACGAAGCTTGCGGTGCGGCACAGGTTCAAACCGGTCTCCTCCCCCTGCGGGTGCACCACGGGCCTCCCGAACAGCAGGCACGCTGGCGCGGTCCTTCGCCGAGAATATGACGGTCGGAGCCTGCGCCGCCAGTCGTTGCGCAAGATCGCGGTCGGAAGCGCGCCGTCAGCGCCCGGGCGGCGGCAGCGGGAATCAAAAAGGCCGGGCGGGAGCCCGGCCTTCGATGCCCGACAGAGCCGCGGCGCCGCTCATTGCGGCAGCGGCTTGGGGCTGTCGGCGAGCGTGCGCAGATAGGCGAGGATGTCGGCGCGCTCCTCGGCCTTGGGCACGCCGGCGAAGGCCATCGCCGTGCCGGGAACAGCCTTCTTCGGGTTCTGGAGGAAGGCGTCGAGCAGCTCGTAGCCCCAGTCGCCGCCATGGCTCTTCATGGCGCCCGAGTAGCCGAAGCCCGCATGCGAGGCGACGGCGCGACCCACCACGTCGTAGAGATTGGGACCGACCTTGTTCGGACCGCCCTTGCTGAAATCGTGGCAGGAGAGGCACTTCTTGGCCGCGGCCTCACCCTTCTTGGGGTCGGCCTTGGCGAGCAGGACGGGCAGGGGCTCGGCGGGAGCCTGAGCCTGGCCGGCGGCGCCGGCGGCGGCCGTCTCTTCCGCGCCAGGCAGGTCGTAACCCGGAACGGCGGGCTTCTTCGGGGCGAAGATGATGCCCGCCAGGATGTTGAGGCCCATGGCGAAGAGGAGGGTGCCGAGCACGGCGCCCGCGATCTTGTTGAGCTCGAAGGAATCCATCGATGAGCGGCTCCGGGTCCGGCGACACGGACGGGGGACGGCAAACGCGAGAGCCGCCCGGCGGGTGCCGGACGGCCGCGGATGATTACCCGCTTTGCCGCGCGCCTGGCAACTCGTATAGCTGTGCACCCCCTTGCTACCTTTTGCCGCCTTTGCGGCGAGATCCTGTCCGCCTGGTTCCGATGCCCAATCCTGTCGTCCTCATCCCTGCGCGCATGGCCGCGACCCGTCTGCCGGGCAAGCCGCTTGCCGACATCAACGGCGCACCCATGATCGTCCACGTCGTGCGCCGTGCCGAGGAAGCCGGCATCGGCCCCGTCGCGGTCGCGACCGATTCGCCCGACATCGCGACGGCCGTGGAAGCTGCGGGCGGTCGCGCCGTGATGACGCGCGCCGACCACGCCTCGGGGTCCGACCGCATCTTCGAGGCCCTGCAGGTGCTCGACCCGGACGGGCGGCACGATGTCGTCGTCAATGTCCAGGGCGACCTGCCGACCATCGATCCGGAGGCGATCGCGGCTGCGGTGGGGCCGCTCGCCGATCCGGAGGTCGACATAGCCACGCTTGCGGCCGTCATCACGCGCGAGGAGGAGAAGACGGAGCCGAGCGTCGTCAAGGCCGTGGGCAGCGAGATCGCCCCCGGACGTCTGCGTGCGCTCTACTTCACCCGCGCCACGGCGCCCTACGGCGAGGGGCCGCTCTTCCATCACATCGGCCTCTACGCCTATCGCCGCGCGGCGCTGGCGCGCTTCGTGGCGCTGCCGCCGTCGCCTCTGGAGCGGCGCGAGAAGCTCGAGCAACTGCGCGCGCTCGAGGCGGGCATGCGCATCGACGTCGTCGTCGTGGACGACGTGCCGCTCGGCGTCGACACGCCGCACGACCTGGAGCGGGCGCGCACCATCCTCGCCGCCCGCCGAGACGATTGATCTTCGAGAGGAAGCCCGTCATGCCCGTCCGCAAAGTCGTCGCCTACCAGGGCGAGCCCGGCGCCAATTCGCACATCGCCTGCCGGGACATGTATCCCGACTGGGAACCCTTGCCCTGCCCGACCTTCGAGGACGCCTTCGCCGCGGTGTCGGATGGCACGGCCGGGCTCGGCATGATCCCGATCGAGAATTCGATCGCGGGGCGCGTCGCCGACATCCACCATCTCCTGCCGACCTCGGGGCTGCACATCGTCGGCGAATATTTCCTGCCCATCCATTTCCAGCTGCTCGCGGCCAAGGGCGCGACTCTTGCCACGATCAAGACCGTGCACAGCCACGTCCACGCCCTCGGGCAGTGCCGCAAGATCATCCGCAAGCTCGGCCTCAAGCCGGTGGTGGCCGGCGATACGGCGGGCTCGGCGCGCCAGGTGATGGAGTGGAACGATCCGACGCGCGCCTCGCTCGCGACGCGGCTCGCCGGCGAGATCTACGGCCTCGACACGCTCGCCGAGAACGTCGAGGACGAGGAGCACAACACGACGCGCTTCGTCGTTCTCTCGAAGGAGCCGCGATGGGTGGCGGCCGGCAACGGCCCGACCGTGACGAGCTTCATCTTCCGCGTGCGCAACGTCCCTGCCGCCCTCTACAAGGCGCTCGGCGGCTTCGCCACCAATGGCATCAACATGACGAAGCTCGAGAGCTACATGGTGGAGGGGCAGTTCTTCGCCACCCAGTTCTATGCCGAAGTGGACGGCCACCCGGAGGATCGCCCGCTGAAGCTCGCGCTCGAGGAGCTCGCCTTCTTCTCGAAGGAATTGCGCATCCTCGGCGTGTTCCCGGCGCATCCCCTGCGCCAGAACCTGACCGAGGCCGCGGAATAGCGGAAGGGCCGCCCGACGATCGCGTCCGCACCGGATGGTTCGGCGCGCGGCGCGGGCGGGGCCTGACAAAGTCTGCGTTCGTGCTACCCTGACGACTGCCGTTGCGGCAGGTTTTCCGTGATGTTCGGTACGCCGGCGCCCGTGAAGGCGCACTGTCGTACCATTGTCGCCCATTTATGGCCTTTGTCATTGCGGATGCTCCGCGTTGCAGAAAGAGGGAGCCGCGTCATGACCATCGTCGTTCGACAAGCGAACCACAACGATGCCGCCGCCGTGGCCCGTCTTTACGCGGCGGCGTGGCTCGAGACCTATCGCGGTGTCGTGTCGGAGCACGTGCTGCACGCCCAGGCCGAGCGCGTTCAGGCCGAGGGAACTCCAGGCCTTTCCGACGATGCCGGGCCGTCGACGGCCGCCTACGTGGCCGAGTTTCGCGGCGAGGTGATCGGCTTCGGCACCTGCGGGCCCGTGCGCGGCGAGGCGCTTGGCACGAGCGGCGAGATCTATGCCGTCTACGTGACACGCCGCTACCAGTTCCGCGGCATCGGCAGCCGCCTCATGGGCGTCATGGCGCGTCATCTGTTGCGCCACGGGCTGGGGAGCGTCGGCCTGTGGGTGGCGCGGGACAACGTCGCCGCGGTTGCCTTCGCGCGCGCGCTCGGTGCGGTCATCACCGGCGCACGCGCCGAGCTCGATCCGCATTTCCCGGTGACGGAGCTCGCGATCACCTGGTCCGAGACGCGCGATCTCACCCTGTGGGACGACGAGTCCGAGGCCGCCGTGCGCGACCGGGCGGCGCGCGGCGCCTTTCTCGCCGGCTACGGTCAGCAGCTCGCCCATAGCTGCCGGTAGGGGGGCGGTCCGCGTCGCCTCCAGGCGGAGCGGGTCGTTGCCTCAGATCCGCTCGTCGCCGTTGACGAAAGCCTCGATGATGTGGCGGGCGATCGCCACCGGCGGCGGGGCGGTCAGGCCCTCCGCATGCGTTCCGTCCAGCATGGCGGAGGCGGCCTCGCGCGAGAACCAGCGCGCATCCTCGAATTCAAGCCGGTCGACCACAAGCTCCTCGTCGAGTGCCTCGGCGAGGCAACCGATCATGAGCGAGGACGGGAATGGCCAGGGCTGGGAGGCGAGGTAGCGGACCTTGCCGGTGCGGATGCCCGCCTCCTCCATCAGCTCGCGCCGCACCGCATCCTCCACCGTCTCGCCCGGCTCGACGAAGCCGGCGAGGCAGGAATAGGTGCCGGGTGCAAAGCGCGCCTGCCGTCCCAGGAGGCAGCGCTCGCCACGCACGGCGAGCATGATGACGACAGGGTCGACGCGCGGGAAATGCTGCGCGCGGCAGGCCGCGCAGTCCCGCCGCCAGCCGCCCGCGGCGGGCGCGGAGCGGGCGCCGCAGTTGGCGCAGAAGCGGTGGCGCTGGTGCCAGTGGAGGAGTGCCTTCGCCTCCCCGAGCGGTCCCACCTCGCGGGCCGGCAGGAGGCCCTGGACGGCGATGGAGCGCAGGTCGACGACGGCGAGGTCGGCACGGGCCTTCAGGGGCTCGGCCTCGGCCGCCGGCAGGAGCGTCGCGAAGAGCGGCGTGCCGTCGATCGTGCCGAGGAAGGGAACCTCGGCGATCTCGCCGAGCGCAGCCGCCTCTGCAAGGGAGAAGCGCGCATCGAAGCCATCTCGGGCGCGCCTCAATACGGGGATCTCGCCGGCGATGACGAAGGTGCGCGCGTCGCCGCGCCGGTAGAGCGCTTCGATCTCCTCCGGCCGTTCGCGGCGCTCGGAGTGGCGTTCGAGCGGATTGTCGGCGAAACCGGTTGCGGCGGACCGCTCGGGCCGGCGAAAGGGGATGGCCTCGGCGGCAGCGCTCGGGTTCAGCTTCATGGCTCTTTCCGGGAGATCAGGCGAGCCCGACGGCGCGGGCGAGGTCGGTGACGAAGGCGTCGCGCACGGCCGCTTCGTACGGCTCCGGGCCGCCGATGCCCCAGACGGGCTTGGGCCAGGCGGCGTCTTGCGTGAAGCGTGCGATGACGTGGACATGGAGCTGCGGCACCATGTTGCCGAGAGCGGCGACGTTCAGCTTGTCCGGGCTCACGAGGTCGCGCAGGGCGCAGGCCACCGTGCGGATTTCGGTGAGGAGAGTGGCGGCGTCGATCTCGTCGAGATCGATGAGGTCGCGCATGCCGGGGCGCCGCGGAACCAGGATCACCCACGGGAAACGGGCGTCGTTCATGAGGAGCAGGCGCGACAGGCCGAGGTCGCCGATCGGCATGGTATCGGCGGCGAGACGCGAATCGAGGGCGAAATCGGAGGAAACATCGGACTCGGACATGCCCGCGACGGTAATCGAGCGGGCAGGACTTTGCACGTCCCCATGACGCATGCACGCTACGCCTTGCGTCCGGCCTCCCTTTCCCCGATATAGGGGGCGGGAGGTTGGCGTTGGACGTTCCACTCGCCAACCGGGTCAGGTCCGGAAGGAAGCAGCCCTAACGAGACCGGGCGGGTCTTCGTCCAGCCTCCCACCTGCCGCATGCAGAGCATGCGAAACGACCGGGGCGTGCGCTCGGGCAAGCCGCAGCATGCGCGGTCGCTGCCCCGCCGGCGGTTCCGATCCGCGCCGGTGGCGCCGTGCCTCCCCGCCGCTCGTCGAGAACCGCGCCGATGGACGATACGCCTTCCGTGGAGCCCGCAGCCGAACCCGCCGATGCGCCAGGGCTGCCGGGCTTCGTGCCGGCTCCGCGCGCCGCGGCGACCGCTCCCTATCGCGTTCTTGCCCGCAAGTACCGGCCGAGGAGCTTCGAGGACCTGATCGGCCAGGAGGCCATGGTCCGCACCCTGTCGAACGCCTTCGATACCGGACGCATCCCGCAGGCCTGGATGCTCACCGGGGTGCGTGGCGTGGGCAAGACGACGACTGCGCGCATCCTCGCCCGCGGCCTCAATTACGAGCTGCCGGACGGCAGCGGCGGGCCGACGATCCACATGCCCGTGCTCGGCGTGCACTGCGAGGCCATCATGGAATCGCGGCACGTGGACGTGCTCGAGATGGACGCCGCGTCGCACACCGGCATCGACGACGTGCGCCAGATCATCGACGGTATCCGCTATGCCCCGACCTCGGCGCGCTACAAGGTCTACATCATCGACGAGGTTCACATGCTCTCGGAGAAGGCGTTCAACGCCTTCCTGAAGACGCTGGAGGAGCCGCCGCCGCACGCGAAGTTCGTCTTCGCCACCACCGAGATCCGCAAGGTTCCGGTCACCATCCTGTCGCGCTGCCAGCGCTTCGACCTGCGCCGCATCGACCCGGGCGTGCTCGTCGCGCACCTCGATCGCATCTGCGCCGCCGAGGGCGTCGCGGTGGAGGACGAGGCGCTCGCGCTCATCGCCCGGGCGGCGGAAGGCTCGGCTCGCGACGCGCTGTCGCTCCTCGATCAGGCCATCGCGCACGGCGCCGGTCACGTCGGCGTGGAGGCGGTACGCGCGATGCTCGGCCTCGCCGACCGCGCCCGCATCATCGACATGTTCGAGGCGGTGATGCGCGGTGACCTGGCTGGCGCGCTGGCCGAGCTCAAGTGGCAATATGATTCGGGCGCCGACCCCGCGGTCATCCTCACCGACCTTGCAAGCTTCACGCATCTCGTCACACGCCTGAAGCTCGTGCCGGAGGCGGGCAAGGATCCGGCCCTGACGGATGCCGAGCGCCGGCGCGGCGGCGATTTCGCCGGGCGGCTGTCGATCCGCGCCCTGTCGCGCGCCTGGCAGATCCTGACGAAGGGCCTGTCCGAGGTGCAGGCAGCTCCCCGGCCGATCGCCGCGGCGGAGATGCTCCTCGTGCGTCTCGTCTATGCCGCCGAACTGCCCACGCCGGACGAGGCGCTGCGCCAATTGCGCGACGGCGGCCTTGGTGGTGGTGCGGGGCAGGGCGGGGCCTCCGCCGCATCGGGCCCCGGGCCGCAGGCGCTCGCCCGCCCACGCCCGATGCTCGCCATTTCCTCCGGCGGAGGGGGGGCTGCGGCTGCGCCGATTGCGGTGCGCGCCGAGGCCGGCGCGCAGCCGCAAGGCCAGACCGCCGTCCGCCTCGCCCGGTTCGAGGACGTGGTGGCGCTTGCCGGCGAGAAGCGCGACATCGGCATCAAGATGGCGCTGGAGCGCGACGTGCGCCTCGTGCATTTCGAGGAGGGGCAGATCGAATTCGCCCTCGCCGATGGGGCGAGCAAGTCGCTTGCCGGCGATCTCGCCCGGCGCCTGCAGGAGTGGACGGGCCGACGCTGGGTGGTGGCCGTCTCTTCGCAGGAGGGGGCGCCGACGCTGCACGAGATGGCTCAGGTCCGGGCGGAGGAGCGGCTGTCCGACGCCGCCTCGCATGCGCTGGTCAAGGCGGTGCTCGCCCGCTTTCCCGGAGCCACCATCGTCGACGTGCGCGACGTGAGGCAGGAGGAGCCGCCGGCAGAACATGCTCCGCCGTCCGGCGAGCCGGGCGAGCTCTCTGACGCCGATCTCGCGGCCGGGGCCGGCTCGGGCTATACGGACGATGATTTCTGACGAATCCCGCGCCGACGCGGGCTCGGGAATGATGCCGGAAGATGGTGCCACCCTTGGGAGCGCACCATGTTCAAACGATTGGAATCATTCAACGTTCCTGTCATTGGGTGGGAGCGTCCAATGGCAGGGACGTTGATCCGGGAGAAGCGACCATGCGCGACATCATGGGCCTGATGAAGCAGGCGCAGGCCATGCAGCAGAAGATGGCCGACATCCAGGCCGAACTCGACAATATGGAGGTCGAGGGCTCCGCCGGTGGCGGCGCCGTCACCATCAAGATGACGGCGAAGGGCGCGATGAAGGCCGTGTCGATCGATCCGAGCCTGCTCAACCCCGACGAGAAGGAGATCGTCGAGGATCTCATCGTGGCGGCTGCCAACGACGCGCGGGGCAAGGCCGAACGGCTGATGCAGGAGCGCATGGCCGAACTGACGAAGGGCCTCCCGCTTCCGCCCGGCCTGAAGCTCTTCTGAGGCGCCGGGCACATCGGCAGCGAGCCGGCCCGAGGACGTTCCGCCTGCTTGCGAGGGCGACGGCGGGATCTGGCCCGCCCGTATCCTCGCGTGATGGAAACCGGCGATGCCCGCAGCCATTGGCCCCGAGATCGAACGCCTGATCCAGCTCCTTGCGCGCCTGCCGGGGCTCGGTCCCCGTTCGGCCCGGCGTGCAGCGCTGCATCTCATCAAGAAGCGCGAGCAGCTCCTGTCGCCGCTCGCCGAGGCCGTGCGCGTGGCGGCGGAGCGTGTCGTCACCTGCTCGGCCTGCGGCAATGTCGATACCTGCGATCCCTGCAGCATCTGCCGCGACGACCGGCGCGACGCTTCCATCCTCGTCGTCGTTGAGGATGTGTCGGACCTCTGGGCGCTGGAGCGGGCGGGCGCCATCAACGCGCGCTACCACGTGCTCGGCGGCGTGCTCTCGGCGCTCGACGGCGTGCGGCCGCAGGACCTGAGCCTCGACAAGCTCCTGGCGCGGGCGGCGGACCCCGCGGTGAAGGAAGTGATCCTGGCGCTCAACGCCACGGTCGACGGCCAGACGACCGCCCACTACGTCACCGATCTCCTCGCGAGCCTGTCGGTCAAGGTGACGCGGCTCGCCCACGGCGTACCCGTCGGTGGCGAGCTCGATTATCTCGACGAGGGCACGCTCTCGGCCGCCATCCGGCAGCGGACAACGTTCTAGATCGCCATCCGCCCCGCATCGTCTGCCACGATGGACCCGCGGCAAGGACCTGCGCCGCGGGTCCGCTTCGCCTCACGGCTTGGCGATGTGCCAGACATTGTTCACGCCATCGCCCGTTGCATCGCCGGGCTTGGTGTCCTTGGCCCAGGTGTAGAGCGGCTTGCCGTCGTAGGCCCATTGCAGGGAGCCGTCGTCGCGCTGGACGAGACTCCAGGCGCCCGAGGCCTTGGCGCCGGCGGAGGCCGTGAAGGGCGGCCAGTTCTTGGCACAGTCGCCCGTGCAGTTGGATTTACCGGCGGTATCCCTGTCGAAGACATAGAGGGTCATGCCCCTGGCATCGACATAGGCCTTGCCCTTCGCCGTCTCGGCGACCCTGGCCGGGGCGGCGCCCTGGGCGAGGGCCGCCGGGGCCGCGAGCGTGGCAGCGGCGAGCATGGCCGCCGCAGCGAGCGTCTTGATCATAGAGTCGTCTTCCTCTTCGCAAGGCCCCATGGGAGGCCCGAGGGATTGAACACCATGGCACCGTCGTTGTTCCCGCCCTGCCGGCGGTGCGTGCCTCACTCCGCGGCGCGCAGCGCCTGTCCGACTGCGGCGGGCCGTGCCGCGTCGCCCCTGTCTTCGAACTCCAGCGCCTCGATCCGCTCGCCGCGCTTCACGATCTTGTCGGCGGAAATCTTGATCTGGCCGACATCGTCCTGCGCCTGGCGGAAATGTGCGTCGAGCTTGGCGACGCGGTCGCCGAGGCGGCCCACGTCATCGAGCAGGCGGCGCACCTCCACCTGGATCTTCTGCGCCTCCTCGCGCATGCGCGCATCGCGCACGAGCGCCTGCATGACCTGGATGGCGAGCGCCAGCAGCGAGGGCGAGACGATGACGACGCGGGCGCGGTGGGCGCGCTGCACGACGTCCTCGAAATGCTCCTGCAGGTCGGCGTAGATGGCCTCCGACGGCACGAAGAGCAGCGCCATGTCCTGCGTCTCGCCGGGCAGAAGATATTTCTCGGCGATGTCCCTCACATGGGCCGTGACGTCCGCCTTGACGCGCTGCGCCGCCTGCCGGCGCGTCTCCTCGCTCGGCGCCTCGCGGAAGGCGATGAAGCCCTCGAGCGGGAACTTGGCATCGATGACGAGCGGATGGTCGCCGGGCAGGCGCACGAGGCAGTCCGGCCGGCGGCCGTTCTTCAGCGTGGCCTGGAACTCGTAGGCGCCGGCCGGCAGGCCGTCGCGCACGATCGCCTCCATGCGTCCCTGGCCGTAGGCGCCGCGGGCCTGCTTGTTGGCAAGGATGTCCTTGAGGCCCACGACCTCGCCGGTCAGATCGGTCAGGTTCTTCTGTGCGGCGTCGATGACAGCGAGGCGTTCGTTGAGCCTGGCGAGGTTCTCGACCGTCTGGCGCGAGGTGGCCTCGAGCCCCTGACCGACGCGGTGCTGCAGCCCGTCCAGGCGCTCGGTGATGAAGCGGGCGAGATCGCCCTGGCGTGTGCCGAAGATCTCGGCCACCGTTTGCATGCGTCCCGTCATCTCGGCCTGCAGGCGCGCAAGCTCGGCCATCTTGTCATCCATCTCGCGGGCGCGCTCGGCAGCGGCGGCGGCCTCGAGCACGCGCTCGTGCCAGCCGCGCGCCAGCATGACGGCAAGGGCGGCGAGGAGCGCGACGGCTGCGAGGCCGAGGCCGAGGGTGGCCTCGGCAAGGGTGACGGCGCGGCCGGCGATGACGAGGAGCGTATCGTTCATGGGTGTCAGCCTAGCCGATTCGAGGATTGCATGCGAACATAAGCGGAACACATTGACCGCTGGCGCACAAACGCTTATCTCGCTGTCGCCATGGCCATCAGACCCATCGTTCTCATTCCGGACCCGCGGCTGAAGCGCGTTTCCGAGCCCGTCGGCCCCGTCACCGACGAGATCCGGGCGCTCGCCGCCGACATGTTCGAAACCATGTACGACGCGCCGGGTATCGGACTCGCGGCGATCCAGATCGGCGTGCCCAAGCGTCTCGTCGTCATCGACCTCGCCCGCGAGGGCGAGGAGAAACGGCCGATGGTGGTCATCGACCCGGAGATCCTCTGGACCTCGGAAGAGACGAACCTCCACGAGGAGGGCTGCCTGTCGATCCCCGAATATTACGAGGAGGTCGAACGCCCGGCGCGCGTGCGGGTGCGCTACAGGGATCTCGACGACAAGGTGCACGAGATGGAGGCGGACGGATTGCTCGCCACCTGTCTCCAGCACGAGATCGACCATCTCAACGGCATCCTCTTCATCGACCATCTGTCGAAGCTCAAGCGCGACCGCGTCATGAAGAAATTTGCGAAGGCGGCGCGGCGCGAGGCGCCGGTCGTCTGAGCCGTCCCCGTTCCGCCGACGCAGCGCGAGTTCTGAGCCATTCGCGGAGCCCGGCCGGGCTTCGCGCCGCCGGGAAGGATGCCATGTCTCTTCGCATCGTCTTCATGGGCACGCCGGACTTCGCCGTGCCGACGCTCGCCGAGATCATCGGCCAGGGGCACGATGTCGTCGCCGTCTACACGCGGGCTCCGGCGCCGGCCGGGCGCGGCATGGCAGAGCGCCCCTCGCCCGTGCAGGTGATGGCCGACCGCTTCGGCATTCCCGTCTTCACGCCGAAGACGCTGCGCGAGGAGGCGGCGCAGGAGGCCTTCCGCTCGCTCGGCGCGGACGTCGCGGTCGTCGTCGCCTACGGCCTCATCCTGCCGAAGGCGGTCCTCGAGGCGCCGGCGCTGGGCTGCCTCAACCTGCACGCCTCGCTCCTGCCGCGCTGGCGCGGCGCGGCGCCGATCCAGCGCGCCATCATGGCAGGCGACCGGGAGACGGGCGTCGCCGTCATGAAGATGGAGGAGGGGCTCGACACCGGTCCGGTCGCCATGGTCGAGCGCGTGGCGATCGCCCCCGACATGACGGCCGGCGAGCTGCACGACAGGCTCGCCGTCCTCGGTGCCGACCTCATGGTCAGGGCGCTCGCCGCCCTGTCGCGAGGCGCGCTCGGTTTCGTGCCCCAGGGGGAGGAGGGCGTGACCTACGCGCGCAAGATCGACAACGACGAGGCGCGCATCGACTGGTCGCGCCCGGCGCGGGAGGTGCATGACCGTGTGCGGGGCCTGTCGCCCTATCCCGGGGCCTTCTTCGAGGCCGACTTCGGCCGGGGGATGGAGCGCGTCAAGGTGTTGCGCACGGCCATTGCGGAAGGGGCGGCCGAGCCCGGCATGCTTCTCGACGAGCGTTTCACCATCGCCTGCGGCGAGGGCGCGGTGCGGCTCCTGCAGGTGCAGCGCGGCGGCAAGGGGGCCATGAGCGGCGAGGACTTCCTGCGCGGAACGCGCCTCGTGGCGAAGGTGTCGATCGCGTGAGCGCTGTGCGGCATCGCCGCCGGCACCAGCCGGGCGCCGCCCCAGCGGCCGGGTGAGGCACCATGCCCCGCTACAAGCTCGTCATCGAGTACGACGGCAGCGGCTTCGTCGGCTGGCAGTGGCAGGAGAACGGCCTGTCCGTGCAGCAGGTCGTGGAGGAGGCGATCCGGGCCTTCGCCGGTCAGCACGCCCGGGTCAATTGCGCGGGGCGCACGGATGCGGGCGTGCATGCCACGCATCAGGTCGCGCATGTCGATCTCGATCGCAACTGGCGTACCGATACAGTGCGGGACGCCACGAACGCGCATCTGAAGCTCGCCCGCGCACGTGTCGCCGTCCTTTGGGCGGAGGTCGTCGGGCCGGAGTTCGACGCCCGCCGCTCGGCCGTGAAGCGGCACTACCTCTACCGCATCCTCAACCGTCGCCCGCAGCCTGCGCTCGAAGCGGGCCACGTGTGGCACGTGCCGCGGCCGCTCGATGCGGAAGCCATGCACGAGGCCGCGCAGTTTCTCGTCGGCCGCCACGACTTCACCACCTTCCGCGCCGCCGAGTGCCAGGCGGCGAGCCCGGTGAAGACGCTCGACCGGCTCGACGTGGCGCGCACGGGCGAGGAGATCCGCATCTTCGCCTCCGCCCGCTCCTTTCTGCACCATCAGGTCCGCTCGATGACGGGATCGCTCGAGCTCGTGGGCGCCGGAAAATGGCGACCGGAGGACATGCGCCGCGCACTTCTCGCACGCGACCGCAAGGCCTGCGGCGCCATGGCGCCGGCGGCCGGGCTCTATCTCGTCGGGGTCGACTACTGATCAGCCGGTGAGGGCGTCGAAGAGGGTGGCAAGCCCGATCTCGACGGCGAAATCCGCGACGACGAGGGCCGCCGCGAGGCCGCCCGAGACGCCGAGGGTCACGCGCGCCACGAACCAGCGCAGGCGCGCCGCGATCACCATGAAGGCAAGGGCATAGAAGGCGCCGAGCCCGGGCGTCGCGAGCCCCAGCATGACGAGCGCCATCGGCACGGCGAAGACGAAGGCGAGGAAGGCGTTCGTCCAGTTGTGCGCGACGACGAAGGGCACATAGGCGCGTTCGAGGCCCATCAGGCGCACGAAGCCGATCATGAGGAGCGGGAAGGCGCAGAACAGCACCACGTGGGCGAGTGCGAAGGATAGCGTCAGGCCGAGATGATCGGCGAGCCGCAGGCCCTCCGTGCCGAGGCCACGCTGAATGCGCTCCGAGGCGAGCGCGACGACGGCGACCGGCAGGGTGAGGACGATGGCACCAAAGGAGCGCCAGAAGCCTTCGTAGCTGACGTCGAAGAGGCGGATGCCCTCGGCCTGGCGCTGCAGCAGCTGCCAGGACCCGCGGAGGGACCGGCTCACTTCGTCCGCTGTCAGCAGCATATGGAGCCTCCGCCGGTGATGCAATGCGCATAATACGAAAGTCGCACGACCTTCGTCTAGTGCAGCGGGCCTCACGGCAGATCAAGGCTGGGCGACGGACGTTCCGTCCGGCGCGAAATAGCTCGCCAGGACGTGCTTGTAGATTGCGGTCAGACGCCGGATGTCGGCGACGGCGGCCCGCTCGTCGACCTGGTGCATGGTCTGGCCGACGAGACCGAATTCCAGCACCGGGCAGTAATCCTTGATGAAGCGCGCATCGGATGTGCCGCCGGTCGTGGAGAGCGTCGGCCGGCGGCCCGTCGCCGCCTCGATCGCCGCGGCCGTCATGGCGACGAAGGGGCCGGGCTCGGTGACGAAGGCCGTGGCGTTCGTGGGCTCGAAGCGAAGGTCGTAGCGCAGGGCGCCGCCGGCTGCGGCGCCGACACGCCGCCGCAGCTCCGCCTCCAGGCTCTCGGGCGTCCAGATGTCGTTGAAGCGGATGTTGAAGGTCGCGCGCGCTTCCGCCGGGATGACGTTGGAGGCGGGATTCCCGACGTCGACGGTGGTCACCTCCAGGTTCGACGGCGCGAAATGCGCGGTGCCGGCATCAAGCGGCTCGTCGATAAGGGCACCGAGCAGGCGCAACATGCCGGGGATCGGATTGTCTGCGAGATGCGGATAGGCAACGTGGCCCTGCTGGCCGTGCACGACGAGGCGGCCGGTGAGGGAGCCGCGTCGGCCGATCTTGATCATGTCGCCAAGGGCCAGCGGATTGGTCGGCTCGCCGAGAATGCAATGGTCGAAGCGCTCACCGCGAGCATGGGCCCATTCGAGGAGCTTCACCGTCCCGTTGATCGCCGGGCCCTCCTCGTCGCCGGTGATGAGGAAGCCGATCGAGCCGGGAAAGCCGGGGTTCTCCGCGATGAACTCGATCGCTGCCGCCACCGAGCAGGCGACGCCGCCCTTCATGTCGCAGGCGCCGCGGCCGTGCACCTCGCCGTCGTCGATGACGCCGCCGAAGGGATCGTGCTTCCAGCGCGCGATCTCCCCGGGCGGCACCACGTCCGTATGCCCGGCAAAGACGAGGTGCGGCGCATCCGAACCGAACCGTGCATAGAGATTCTGGACATCCGGCGTGCCGGGGGCGGAGAAGGTCACGCGATGCACCGTGAATCCGGCCGCGCTCAGCACCTCGTCGAGCAGGGCGAGGGCGCCGCCCTCGGCCGGCGTCACGGAGGGGCAGCGGATGAGTGCCTGCGTCAGGGCGACGGGATCGACGACGGGATGGGTCATGCGCCGCGTCATCGTCGACACGGGACGCCGCGTCAATAGATTCGCGCCTGGGGGGCGCCGCGATCAAGCGCGGGAGCCTGCTCCAGCAGCGACACGGCGCCGATGATCCGCGTCACTCGATCGCCGGTGAAGAGCGGCAAGAGCAGCCGCGTGTAGCGCAGATTGGGCGTGCCGGCGATCGGCTGGTTCCGCAGCAACTCCGGCAGGCGGGTGTCGCACACGTTGCGATAGCCCGCGAGGCAAGAGCGCATGTGGCCGATGTGCAGGAGATCGGCAAAGCTCGTTCCGGTGAGGTCGCCGCTCACCCGCTCGAGGTCGGAGCCGAAATACTCGATGCGGAAGTCGCCGAAGCGCTGGCCCGGCCTGACGATGATGAGCTGGGGCGCGAGCCGGTCGAGCTCGGCCTCGTTGAGGCGGCGCGTGCCGGGGGCTCCCGCGCGGGTGATTGCCTTGCCCATGATGCGCAAGGCGGAAAACGCGGGGTCCTCCTCATCGGATTGGACCGCGCGTGGGACGCACGACATACGGGATCTCGGCGACGGGTCGACACTGCAGGGAAAATAGCGCGATCCCCGGGCCGCTTCAGCTAAACTAAAGTTTGCAGTATTATGGTAAGTTTGAAGGTATCATGATGTGTTTTTAGATCAATGATGCCAATACCTGAGCTTCTGATCGGATAACGGTGGATCGGGTGCGGGAACTGCTGCGGGAATACGTCGTTCTATGGTTCTTCTCCATGCCTGCCTCGCTGCCGCCCGGGTGGAGCCGCGCCGTCGCGGGCGATGAGCCGCCCGCGTGGTCGGTTGCAGGGCCGCGCAGCGCGCCCGTTCCGGCTGACGCCGTCAGTCGCGCAGCAGGTCGTTGATGCTCGTCTTGGCGCGCGTCTGGGCGTCGACGCGCTTGACGATGACGGCGCAATAGAGCGACGGGCCGGGCGTGCCGTCCCTGAGCGGCTTGCCCGGCAGGTTGCCCGGCACCACGACGGAGTAGGGCGGCACGCGGCCGACGTGGACTTCGCCCGTCTCGCGATCGACGATCTTGGTCGAGGCGGAGATGAAGACGCCCATGGAGAGCACCGAGCCCTCGCCGACGATGACACCCTCGACGACTTCCGAGCGCGCGCCGATGAAGCAGTTGTCCTCGATGACGACGGGGTTCGCCTGCAGGGGCTCGAGCACGCCGCCGATGCCGACGCCGCCCGACAGATGCACGTTCTTGCCGATCTGGGCGCAGGAGCCGACGGTCGCCCAGGTGTCGACCATCGTGCCCTCGTCCACATAGGCGCCGAGATTGACGAAGGAGGGCATCAGAACGACGCCAGGCGCCACATAGGCGCCGCGGCGCACGGTGCAGTTCGGCACGGCGCGGAAGCCGGCGGCCTTGAACTCGCCCTCGCCCCAGCCGTCGAACTTCGAGGGCACCTTGTCCCACCACACGGCCCTGCCGGGCCCGCCGGCGATGACGCCCATGTCGTTGAGGCGGAAGGAGAGCAGCACCGCCTTCTTCAGCCACTGGTTGACCCGCCATTCCCCGTCCGCCTTCTCGGCGACGCGGGCACGGCCGGAATCAAGGAGGGCGAGTGCCTCGTCCACGGCCTCGCGCACGGCGCCCTTCGTCGCGGGCGAGATCTCCGTGCGCTTCTCCCAGGCGTCATCGACGGTCGCGGCGAGGTCGGTCAGGCTCATGGCGGTGCTCTCGACAAGGAAGGGCGAAATGAAGTCGGCGCGGGTTGTCCGCATTGGGCGGGATGGTGTCAAGCGGCGGGCTGCCCGCCGCCCGTTCCTCGGGCCGTACAGGGACGGGCGGGAAGATGGCCCGCGCGGGAAGAGCGACGGGCCGCGTCGCGGGCGACGTCACTCGGCCGCCGGCACGTAGATCTCGGAGCCCTTCGCCTTGAACTCCCTCGCCATCTCGTCGAGGCCCGACAGGCGCTCGGCCTCCGCCCTCAGATCCTGCGTGATCTTCATGGAGCAGAACTTCGGCCCGCACATCGAGCAGAAGTGGGCCACCTTGTGCGCATCCTTGGGCAGGGTCTCGTCGTGGAAGCTCCTCGCCGTGTCCGGGTCGAGCGAGAGGTTGAACTGGTCCTCCCAGCGGAAGTCGAAGCGCGCGCGCGACAAGGCGTCGTCGCGCAGCCTGGCGGAGGGGTGGCCCTTGGCGAGGTCCGCCGCATGCGCCGCGATGCGGTAGGTGATGACGCCGGTCTTCACGTCGTCACGGTTGGGCAGGCCGAGATGTTCCTTCGGCGTGACGTAGCAGAGCATCGCCGTGCCGAACCAGCCGATCATGGCCGCGCCGATGGCCGAGGTGATGTGGTCGTAGCCGGGGGCAATGTCCGTCGTCAGCGGCCCGAGGGTGTAGAAGGGCGCCTCGCCGCAATGGGCGAGCTGCTTTTCCATGTTCACCTTGATCTTGTGCATCGGCACGTGGCCGGGCCCCTCGATCATCACCTGGCAGCCCTTGTCCCAGGCGATCTTCGTCAGTTCGCCGAGCGTCTCGAGTTCGGCGAACTGGGCGGCGTCATTGGCATCGGCGATGGAGCCGGGCCTCAGCCCGTCGCCGAGCGAGAACGACACGTCGTAGCGACGCATGATGTCGCAGATCTCGTCGAAGCGCTCGTAGAGGAAGCTCTCGCGGTGATGGGCAAGACACCAGCGCGCCATGATCGAGCCGCCGCGCGAGACGATGCCCGTGACGCGCCTGGCCGTCAGCGGCACGTAGGCGAGGCGCACGCCGGCATGGATGGTGAAATAGTCGACACCCTGCTCGGCCTGCTCGATGAGCGTGTCCTTGAATACCTCCCAGTCGAGCTTCTCGGGTTCGCCGCCCACCTTCTCGAGCGCCTGGTAGATCGGCACGGTGCCGATCGGCACGGGCGAATTGCGCAGGATCCAGCCGCGGATGTTGTGGATGTTGCGGCCCGTCGAGAGGTCCATCACCGTGTCCGCGCCCCAGCGGATGGCCCAGACGAGCTTTTCCACCTCCTCGGCCGCGGAGGAAGTGACGGCCGAATTGCCGATATTGGCATTCACCTTCACGAGGAAGTTGCGGCCGATGATGGTCGGCTCGAGCTCGGGGTGGTTGATGTTGGCCGGGATGATGGCGCGCCCGCGGGCGATCTCCTGGCGCACGAACTCGGGCGTGATGAAGGGCGGGATCTCGGCGCCGAAATCCTCGCCGTCCGCCCGCCGCTCCTCGGCGCCGGCGAGCATTGCCGCGCGGCCGAGGTTCTCGCGGTGCGCGACATAGATCATCTCCTCGGTGATGAGGCCGGCGCGGGCGAATTCCATCTGCGTGACGGGGCGGCCGGGTACGCCTGCGAGCACGGTGCGCGCCGCGGGGCAGGGCGTCACGAGCTTCTCGGCCGAGACATTGCCGTTGTCCTCCGGCTTCACCGCCCGCGCCTCGACGGCGGCGAAACCGCGCCCGGCGAGCCACGCCCCGCGCACCGACGGCAGGCCTGCCTCGAGGTCGATCACGGCCTCAGGGTCCGTGTAGGGGCCCGAGGTGTCGTAGGCGCGGAAGGGCTCCTCGCTGGCCTGCGGCGCGAGCGCGATCTCACGGAAGGGCACGCGGATGTCGGCGCGCGCGGCGGGCGAGGTGTAGACCTTGCGTGACCCGGCGATCGGACCGGTCGTCACCTTGTCAGGCGTGGCAGTGGCGGGCTTCGTATGGATCGTCATGGATCTCCTCCTTGGGGGCAAAGGAGATCCGGGCGACAGCGATGTCGGGGAGTGCTTCTCGCGGCAAGCGTTTCCGTCCCTTCGCCGGCATGACCCGGATCAGGTTCTAAGGGTCACCGCGTCGCCGGGACGTGCTACGCCCATGGCCGTCGGTATCTCAGCCCCCTAACGGGACCCCCCTCGGAACGGCCGGGAGTGTGCGGGAGGAGGGAGACGGTGTCAATCGCAGGGGGAGGTCTGTTCGGGGGGCGCCTTTCGCCACCGTCCCAGCCCATTGGCCCGCCGGAGGGTCCTGTACAGGGCGGCCCGCCCGATGACCTTAACGGTGCCCGCGAGCGCACGCAGGGCCGCCCGTCCCGACTGCGGACCGGCGAGCGCGGTTGCGAGCAGGCTCGGATGGATGCGGTCGAGATCATAGGGGCGCGTCACGGGCTGGTGGGCCGGGGGGCAGCGCTCCGGCTCGCAGAAGACGAGGATGTTCTGCCGGTACCACCACTCCACCCGCTCGTCATGGAAGATCGCGGGCC
Source organism: Chelatococcus albus (assembly GCF_030067675.1). GTDB lineage: Bacteria > Pseudomonadota > Alphaproteobacteria > Rhizobiales > Beijerinckiaceae > Chelatococcus_A > Chelatococcus_A albus. Next base: position 390,809 of record NZ_JASJEV010000002.1, read on the forward strand.
TGATGCAGTCGACGGCGACATAGCCGTGCCGGGCGAAGAGGTCGGCCCAGTAGGACTGCCACCGCTCGTTCAGGTGATTGGTGCCGCCCTGGCCCGGCACTGCGGCCGAGAACAGAACGGCGGGTGCAGCCTTCGCGAGCAGGGCCACGAACTGCTCGGCGCAGCTCGATGGCAGATGCTCGGCGACTTCGAGCGAGCAGGCAAGGTCGAAGCGCCGCCCGAGGTCCGTGAGCCGCGTCAGATCGCGGGGCAGGAACCGCTCAGCAGGGATCCTGAGCAGTTGGCGCGCGACATAGTCGCCGTCAACGCCGAGATAGTCGTCCACGCCGCAGCGCGCGAAGGCAGCAAGCCATCCGCCGACGCCGCAGCCGACATCGACGACCGACCGGCTCGGAATGAGCGAGAGCACCAGAGGCACGACGACATCGGCCGAAGTCGCCGATCCGGCCTGCTGGCCTGCAAAGAACTCCTCCGAGTACAGCTGAGCCATGGCCCGCCCCCACCCCCGACAAGCAGCACGCCGCGCGGCGAACCATCTCAGCGCGCCGCCGATCGGCGCGCAATCACCCATGTCCATATGGATTATGCGCTGCGCCGCCCGGTCCCGCCGAGGCGCGCCCCTCCCGCTCAGGCGGCGGGCTTCCACTTGATCGAGCAACCCATCGACGGAACCTGGTCGGCGGGGGCGGAGCCGGTCGCAGCCACGGCGCGCATGGCTTCGAGCAGCTCGCGCCGCGCGCCCTCCGGCGGCGGGGTGGTGCGTCCCTCGTCGAGCCGCCCGCGGTACTTCAGCTTGCGGTTGGCGTCGTAGCCGAAGAAGTCGGGCGTGCAGACGGCACCATAGGCCCGCGCCGCGCTCTGATCCTCGTCGTGGAGATAGGGGAAGGGGAAATCGTGCATCCGGGCGAAGCGCTGCATGTTGCCGAAGGAATCCTCCGGATAGGCCTGAGCATCGTTCGAGCAGATGGCGGCGAAGCCGAAGCCTTCCGCCATCAATGTGCGCGCGTCGGCGACCAGGCGGTCGATGACGGCTCTGACATAGGGGCAATGGTTGCAGATGAAGACGATCACCGTGCCCTTCTCTCCCGCCACGTCGGCAAGCGCATAGGTCCTGCCGTCGGTGCCGGGCAGGCGGAAGTCTGGGGCGGGTGTGTCGAGGACGACCGGCGGGGGTGAGGTAGCCATGGCCTTTGCCTCCGATGCCGCTGGCGGCAAGGATAGCCCCTGTCGGCGCCGGCGGGGACCCCTCGCCGCCTGCGGGTGCAAGGCCGCGCACGCGGGCGGCGCGTCGTCGAGCGTGGCCATTGCGCGCGGCCGGTTGCCGCGTACCATGACGAGCCGCGTTCGGTTGTTCTGGCCGGCCGCCGCGGATGCGGCGCCCGTGAACCTGGCCGTGCCGGGAGACCGGCGGCAGCGAGGGAGGAGGCCGATGGGGCGTGTCAGCCGGATCGCGTTCGCCTTCGCCATCGTGCTCGCGGCTGCGCTCGTCGGCGCGTCGACGTCCTCCGCTGCGTCCTCCGCTGCGTCCTGCCGCGCTGAGAGCTTCGACGTATGGCTCGACGACTTTCGCGAGGAGGCCGCAGCGCAAGGGATCTCGCGGCGCGCCATCAGCGCCGCGCTCACCGGCATCGCCTATGACGCCGAGGTCGTGGCGCGCGACCGCGCCCAGGGCGTCTTCAAGCAGAGCTTTGCCCAGTTCGCCGGCCGAATGATCTCGCCTTACCGCGTGCAGAAGGGCGCGAGCCTCTTGCAGCGGCATGCGGCCGTGCTCGACCAGGTCGAGCGGCGTTTCGGCGTGCCGGCTCCGGTCGTCGTCGCCATCTGGGGGCTCGAGACCGATTTCGGCGCCAATCGCGGCAATGTGCCGACGCTGACCGCGCTCGCCTCGCTCGCCTACGACTGTCGGCGCTCGGCCATGTTCACGAACGAGCTCCTGGACGCCCTGCGCGTTGTCGATCGCGGTGACCTGTCGCCCGCCGAGATGCGCGGGGCCTGGCACGGCGAACTCGGGCAGACGCAGTTTCTGCCCTCGTCCTACGTACGCTTCGCCGTCGATTTCGATGGCGACGGCCGGGCGGATCTCATCCGCAGCGCGCCCGACGTGTTCGCCTCCACCGCCAATTACCTCAAGGGCTACGGCTGGCGCCGCGGCGAGGCCTGGGACGAGGGCACGGCGAATTTCGAGGTGATCCGGCAGTGGAACAGGTCGGCGGTCTATGCCCGCACCGTCGCCGCATTCGCCGCGCGGCTCGCCGACGGGCGGACGGCGGAGAGGGACGGCAAGCGGCGCCTGCCCTGACCTCCGCCGCAATACCCGGGGCCCGCCTGCCGCCCGTGTCCGTTCAACCCGGCAGGGATCGTGCCAGGAAGTCGGCGAGATCGGTCGTCATGTACTCGACGTAGGGGGCCTTGATCGGGGCCTGCTCATGGGCTTCGCGGAACGGATCGGCTGTCTTCGGCAGCACGAGCACCGTCGTCATGCCGAGGGCATGCGGCACGATAAGGTTCTTGGCGAGGTCCTCGAACATGGCGGCGGCCGCCGGATCGACCCTGTGCTTGTCGAGGAAGCGCTCGTAGGCCGGCGGCTCGGGCTTCGGCACGAAGCCCGAGTCGGCGATGTCGAACACGTCCTCGAAATGATCGCGGATGCCGAGCTTGCGCGCCACCGCCTCGGCATGGCCGCGCGATCCGTTCGTCAGAATGAGCTTGCGCCCCGGCAGGCGGCCGATCGCCTCGCCGAGGGGCGGGTTCGGATGCAGGCCCGAGTAGTCGATCTGGTGCGCGAAATCGAGGAAGGCCTGCGGGTCGATGCCCTGCTCCTCCATCAGGCCCTTCAGGGTCGTGCCGTAGCGCCCGTAATAGTATTTCTGCAGGGCGCGGGAGGAGAGGCCGTCGAGGCCGAAGAAGTCGGCGAGGAAGAGCGTGATGCGCTCATCCACCTGCGGCCAGAGTTTCGCCTCGTGCGGATAGAGGGTGTTGTCGAGGTCGAAGATCCAGGTATCGACATGAGCGAAACCGCGCTTCGACAAGGTGTCCGCTTCGGTCGGCGGATTGACGATTTTGTTCATTATGACCTCCGCTCTCATGACGGAGAGGGAGCGAGGACATGGGGTCTGAAAAGGCCCTCCGCAAGTCCCCGGTCGATCATCGCTCCGTGATCGGCCCCCCGGGGTTCGAGGCTGCCACGGCCAAGGTTAACGGCTCCTTGCGGCCCGGCTGCGGCGGTCGCCGGCGGCCGCCGTCAATGGGCGACGGAGCGCGAAAAGACGTTCACGATCACGACACCGGCGATGATGAGGCCGAGGCCCAGCCACGCAGCGGCATCCAGCGTCTGGCGGAAGCAGAGGTAGCCGACGAGCGCGATGAGCACGATGCCCACGCCGCTCCAGATGGCATAGGCGATGCCGACAGGGATCGTGCGCAGCGTCAGCGACAGGCAGTAGAAGGCGATGCCGTAGCCCACTGCCGTCACCAGCGACGGCAGCGGCCTGGTGAAGCCTTCGGAAGCTTTCAGGGAGGACGTGGCGATGACCTCGCTGACGATGGCGATGGCGAGGAAGAGGTAGTTCATCGGGCGCTCACTCCACCGTGCCTGGATGCCGCGCCGGCGGCGCCTTCAGCGTGTGATCAGCGTGCCGGCGCCGTGATCGGTATAGAGCTCGAGCAACACCGAATGCGGCACCTTTCCGTCAAGGATGACGACGCCCTCGACGCCCTGCTCGAGCGCGTAGATGCAGGTCTCGACCTTCGGGATCATGCCGCCCGTGATCGTGCCGTCGGCGATCAGGCGGCGGCACTCGTCGACGGTGAGTTCCGGCAGAAGGTTCTTGTCCTTGTCGAGGACGCCCGGCACGTCGGTGAGCAGGAGCAGGCGCTTTGCCCGCATCGCCCCGGCGATGGCGCCGGCAAAGGTGTCGGCATTGACGTTGTAGGTGGCGCCGTCGTGGCCGACGGCAACCGGCGCGAGCACGGGAATGAGCTCGGCCTTGAGCACCGCGTCGAGCACCGTGCGATCGACACGCTCCGGCTCGCCGACGAAGCCGAGGTCGACGACCTTCTCGATGTTGGAATCGGGGTCGACGACGGTGCGCGTCACCTTGGTGGCGGTCACCATGTTGCCGTCCTTGCCGCACAGGCCGATGGCCTTGCCGCCCTCCGCCGCGATGGTGCCGACGATCTGCTTGTTGATGGAGCCGGCGAGCACCATCTCGACGATCTCCACGGTCGCCTTGTCCGTGATCCTGAGGCCGGCCGCGAACTCCGACCTGATGCCCAGCTTTCCGAGCATGTTGCCGATCTGCGGGCCGCCGCCGTGCACGACGATGGGCTTCACGCCGGACTGTTCGAGGAGCACCACGTCCTCGGCGAAATCCTCGGCCGCCGCCGGGTCCCCCATGGCATGGCCGCCATACTTGATGACGACGATCTCCTGATCGTAGCGCTGCATGTGCGGCAACGCCTGCACGAGGATCTCGGCCTGGGTGTGCACGTCGGGAAGGTCGGTCATGGCGGATCCGGTCCTGATGGATCGATGACTGGGAGATCGTCGCGGGCGATCGAGGAGGCGGGATGCCGAAAAGGGCGGCGCCCTTCTAGAGCATTTTCTCAGCGAGTGGAATCCGTCGGCCCCGCCGGGGCCTGATCCGGCCTGTCCCCTGCGGCCGCCCTCTCCTCGCCGCTCAAAGGCGGGTCCGGATGAGCGAGGAGGCGCCGATGGCGGCCCAGCCGAGCATCAGCGTGAAGCCGCCCGTGGGCGCGGCCATGGGAAAGAGCGGGAGGCCGACGAGCGCGCGGAGCGCGAGATCGCCGCTGAACAGGCCGACGCCCAGGGCGATGAAGCAGCCGCCGGCGCGCAGCAGGCCGGCATGGCCGACCCAGGCCCTCGCCACCGCCGGCAGGGCGACGAGCAGCGGCCCGTGGAACAGGAGGAAGTTCGCGGCGGTGCCGAGCGAGCCCGATCCGGCGACGTGGGCGCTCGCGGCCGCGGCGGCGACGCCCCAGAAACCGAACAGAGCGCCGAGAGCGATGAACAGGCGATCGGTCATGAGGGCGTCCCGGATGGGTCGGGAGCTGTGCTGCTGCGTTCGGCGAGCAGGCGCGCCACCGCCGCGCGCAGCTCGGCGATGCCGGCGCCGGTACGGCTCGATGTCGGCAGGATGTCCGGGAAGGCCGCGGGACGCTTGGCGATGGCCGAGCGTGTGGCGGCGATGCGCCCCTCGGCCTCGCTCTGTCTCAGCTCGTCTACCTTGGTGAGGATGATCTGGTAGGAGACCGCCGCCTTGTCGAGCGTCTCGAGCACCCGGGCGTCGGTGTCCTTCAGGCCATGGCGGGAGTCGACGAGCACGTAGACTCGCGCGAGATTGGCACGGCCGCGCAGATAGGCGTGGATCAGGTCCGTCCAGGCGGCGACCTTTTCCTTGCCGACCGCGGCAAAGCCGTAGCCCGGCATGTCCACGAGGGTGAAGGCGAGCGGGCTGCCCGCCCGCCCGATGCGGAAGAAATTGAGTTCCTGCGTGCGCCCCGGCGTGTGCGACGTGCGGGCCAGCGTCCTGCGCCCGGTCAAGGCGTTGACGAGGCTCGACTTGCCGACGTTGGAGCGTCCGGCGAAGGCGATTTCCACGCCGGTCATGGGCGGCAGGCCGCCCAGGGAGGCGGCCGCCCAGTAGAACCCGGCCTCTCCGGCGAAGAGTTTCCGGCCGATCTCGAGGAAGGGATCGTCGATGGTGGCGGCGTCGCTCATGGTCCTGCGCTTATCGGGCCTTCGTGCCCGTTCTTCAAGGCTCAGCCGCGCGTGGTGCGGCAGGATGCAAGAAGGAGAGTGCAAGAAAAGAGCCCGGCGCGCCGGCGCCGGGCTCCGTGGACATGCCGCTCCGTCGCGGCTGCGTTCAGGCCTGCGCCTTCCTGGCGAACATGGCGCGAAGGTTGTCCCACAGTTCAATCTTGACGCCGTTCCGCCGCATGATGAAGCCCTGCTGCAGGACGGAGAGCAGGTTGTTCCAGGACCAGTAGATGACAAGCCCCGCCGGGAACGACGCCAGCATGAAGGTGAAGATGAGCGGCATCCAGGCGAACATGGTCTTCTGGACCGGGTCCGTCGGCTCCGGGTTCATCTTCATCTGCACGAACATCGTGAAGCCCATGATGATCGGCCAGACGCCGAGCATGAGGAAGGGGCCGATGACCGGCAGCGCCCCCGGGTTCCAGGGAATGAGCCCGAAGAGGTTGAAGATCGTCGTCGGATCGGGGGCGGCGAGGTCCTTGATCCAGCCGAAGAAGGGCGCGTGGCGCATCTCGATGGTGACGAAGAGCACCTTGTAGAGCGCGAAGAACACCGGGATCTGGATCAGGATCGGCCAGCAGCCGGCGAGGGGATTGATCTTCTCCTTCTTGTAGAGCTCCATCAGAGCCTGCTGCTGCTTCATCTTGTCGTCGGCATAGCGATCCCGGATCGCCATCATCTCCGGCTGCACGGCCTTCATCTTGGCCATGGAGACGTAGGAGCGGTTGGCGAGCGGGAAGAAGGCGCCCTTGATGAGCACCGTCGCGATGAGGATCGCCACACCGAAATTGCCGAAGAACTTGTAGATGAAGTCGATCAGCTTGAAGAGCGGCTTGGTGATGAAGTAGAACCAGCCCCAGTCGATCAGCAGATCGAAGCGCTTGATGCCGAGGGTCCGCTCGTAGCCGTCGATGGCCGCGACTTCCTTGGCCCCGGCGAAGAGGCGCGTCGTAGCCTCGGCGCTCGCGCCGGGCGCCACAGTCCGGGCGTCGCCCAGGATGTCGGACTGGTAGATCTTGCCCGCCGCACCCTGCGTCACCGTGAACCGGCCCTTGTAGGGCGTGGCCTGGTCGGGAATCACGGCGGTCGCCCAGTACTTGTCGGTGATGCCGACGAAACCGCCCGTCGCGCCGTCGTAGACCTGGCCGCGCACGTTGCCGTTGAGCACCGGGTCCTTGTCGAGGCTGTCGTACTTCACCTCCTGCAGGCCCTTGTCGCCGAGGACGCCGACGAGGCCTTCGTGCAGGATGTAGAAGCCCTGGGTCGCCGGCTTGCCGTAGCGCGAGACGAGACCGTAGGGGTGCAGCGTGACCGGCTGGGAACCCTTGTTCTCGACCATGTCCTTGACGGTGAACATGGCGTTGTCGTCGACGCTGACGACACGCCTGAAGACGAGACCCTGGCCGTTGTCCCAGGTGAGCGTCACGGGCTTCGCCGGCGTCAGGCGGTCGCTGTCGGCCTTCCACTCGGTGGCGATGCCGGGCAGGGCAGCCGCAGCGCCGCCGACCCAGCCGAACTCGGCATAGTAGGGATGCGCGCTGCCGACGGGCGACAGGAGCACGATATTCGGGCTCCTGGGGTCGACGGTCTCGTGGTAGCCCTTGAGCGACACGTCGTCGATGCGGGCGCCGCGCACGGTGAGCGAGCCGGCGACCTTCGGCGTGTCTATGACGATGCGGGGGCCCTTGGCGAGAGCGGCCTCGCGCGTCTCGACCGCCGGTGCGGCGCCGGCGGTCGGTGCGCCGGACTGGCCGGGCGCGGGGGGCGTGCCGCCGGGCTGGACCGGGGCGGTCTGCTGCTCCTGCCGTGCCGTCTGCCGCTGCTTCTCCATCTGCGGCACGCCGTAGAAGTAGTTCCAGCCGATCAGGACGGCGACGGACAGCGCGATCGCCAGAAGCAGGTTCTTGTTTTCGCCGGTCATGGACGATCCGTTGCGGTTGAATGGCGGTCTGTCTGCGCGTCGGCGGACGGGGTGTCCGTCGTCCCGGCCGACGGGGGCCTTGTCCCTCGTGGCCGACCGAGCGAGCGCATGGCGCGTTCGAGATCGTCGATCAGGAGGAGGAAGGGCGCCGTCAGCGCATCGCGACGGGCGATCACGACGACATCGATGTCGCTTGCCGGCCAGGCACGGGCAATGCGGCGCAGGGCCTCGCGCAAGCGGCGCCGGATGCGGTTGCGCTCCACCGCGCCGCCGGTCTTGCGCGTTACGGTCAGGCCGAAGCGAGGTCCGTGCACCGCACCGCCGTCGCTGGCACCTGCGCGAGAGATCGATTGCACCGTCATGCGCGCCGTGTGAAAGCGGCGGCCGGAGGCCGCCGCGAGAAACTCGGAACGCTTTTTCAGCCGCGGCAGCGGGGCTCCGCGCCGCTCAGCCTGCAGGTTCGGGGCGTCGTGCATGGCACGGACGACCCGGAGGAGGTCAGGCCGACAGGCGCTTGCGACCACGCGCGCGACGCGCGGCGATGACCTTGCGTCCGCCCTTGGTCGCCATGCGCGCGCGGAAGCCGTGGCGGCGCTTGCGAACGAGCTTGCTCGGTTGATAGGTCCTCTTCACGGCCCAGTCTCCGGTCACGAATGGGACGCAGAAGGCTTGGGGAGCCCCGGCGTCCGTCGTCCTGCCGACATGCGATCGGCGACGACCCTTGGTTGTTGTGCAGTCGGTTGTCGCAAGACGACGAGCGGCGCCCATGCGAGCGCCGCAAACCCGAGCGCGGCTTATGGCGGATGGCTCCCGGAAAGTCAATGCGCCGGAACGCGGCGGGGCAGCTCCTCACAGCCCATCACGAGCCGGTGACCCCCGGCTGTGCGGTGTACGGCGTGACGTTATGTTGCCAGCGCCGTCGCGGGCGGGGCCGCGGCGGGAGCGTGTGGGGCAGACGACGGACATGGCGGGCGACGATGCGGGAATGAGCGCTTCCAGGCGGTCCGTCGTGCGCTTCCTGCCCCTCGTGCTGCTGCTCGTGGCGACCATGGCCGTGCTCGCCAGCGGGCTGCACCGGTATTTGAGCTTCGAGGGCATCGTCGCGCATCGCGAGTATCTGCGGGGCTACGTGTCGCAGCACTACGCGGCGGCGCTCGCGCTCTATGCCGTCGTCTATGTCGGCGTCGTCGCCCTTTCCCTTCCGGGCGGCCTCGTGCTGACGATTCTCGGCGGTTTCCTCTTCGGGTGGTCCGTCGGCGGCGGGGTTGCCGTCGTCGCCGCGACAGTCGGGGCGACCATCGTCTTTCTCGCGGCGCGCACCTCCCTCGGCGCCGTGCTCGCGGCCAGGGCCGGCCCCGCGCTGCAGAGGATCGCACGCGGCTTCCGCGAGAACGCGGTGTTCTATCTCCTGTTCCTGCGCCTCGTCCCGGTCTTTCCCTTCTGGCTCGTTAATCTGGCGCCCGCGCTCTTCGGCGTCCCGCTCGCGACCTATGTGGCAACGACCATCGTCGGCATCCTTCCCGCCACCTTCGCCTTCGCCTTCGCCGGCGCGGGCCTCGACAATGCGGTCGAGGCGCATCGCGCGGCCTACGAAGCCTGCCTCGCCGCAGGGCAGACCGGATGCCGCCTGACCATGAGCAAGAAGGCGCTCGTCAATCGCGAGCTCATCGTGGCGCTCGTCGCGCTCGGCTTCCTTGCACTCCTGCCCGTCGCCCTGAAGCGACTGTTCGGCAGAAAGCTCTCCGGGCTCGACGGCGGCAACGCGGTTTCGTAACCCTTTCTTGTCGGATCACGTCCTTCCGCCGGCGGACCCCACGTTCGATCGCCCGGATCGACCCCTTTCCAAGGCTTGGGACGCCTCCGGAGACACCGTCCACCAGCAGGAGATCGCCCGTGCCTGAGATTCTGCGCCCCGACCTCTGCGTCATCGGAGCGGGTTCCGGCGGCCTGTCGGTGGCGGCGGCCGCCGCCATGCTCGGTGTCCCCGTGGTGCTCGTCGAGCGCGACCGGATGGGCGGCGACTGCCTGAACGTCGGCTGCGTGCCGTCCAAGGCGCTGATCGCCGCCGGCGATCGTGCGCAGGCGGCGCGGGAGGCGGCGGCCTTCGGGCTGAACGGGCTCGAGCCGCACGCCAACTACGCGCGCGTGCGCGACCACGTGCGCAGCGTCATCGCCGCCATCGCACCGAATGACTCGGAGGCGCGTTTCACGGCGCTCGGGGTTCGCGTCATCAAGGGAGAGGCGCGTTTTCTCGACAAGGAGACGATTGTCGTCGGTGAGGTGACCGTCAAGGCCCGGCGCTTCGTGGTCGCGACCGGCTCACGCCCGGCGGTGCCGCCCATCCCGGGCCTCGACGGCGTTCCCTATCTCACCAACGAAACCGTCTTCGACCTGACGCGCAGGCCCGAGCGTCTCATCGTCATCGGCGCGGGGCCGGTCGGCCTCGAGCTCGCCCAGGCTCACCGCCGCCTGGGCGCGGAGGTCGTGGTGCTCGAGGCGGAGAGGGCGCTGGCGCACGAGGACCCCGAGATCGCCGCCCATGCGCTCGCTGCCATTCGACGGGAAGGGGTGACGATCCGCGAGGCGGTGCGCATCCTCCGCGTCGAGACGGCCGGTGCAGGGGTGCGGATTGTGCTGGCGGGCGCCGAGGAGGGCGAGGAGATCATCGACGGAAGCCATCTCCTGGTGGCGGCAGGCCGGCAGGCGGTCGTCGACGGCCTCGATCTCGAGGCAGCCGGCATCGCGACGGACAAGGGCGGCGTGATCACGGATGCGGGCCTGCGCACGACGAACCGCCGCGTCTTCGCGGTGGGCGATTGCGTCGGCGGGCCCTTCGCCGGATACCGCTTCACCCACGTGGCCAACTACCACGCGGGGCTGGTGGTCCGCCGGGCGCTCTTCCGCCGCGCGCCGAACGTCGATTATGCGACCGTCCCGCGCGTCACCTATATTGATCCTGAGGTGGCGTCGGTCGGACTCCTGGAGGAGGAGGCGCGAGCCCGGCACGGTGCGATCCGCGTGCTGCGCTGGCCTTTCGCGGAGAACGACCGGGCGCAGGCCGAGCGCACGACGCGAGGTGAGGTGAAGGTCATCGTGAGCAGGCGCGGCAGGATTCTCGGCTGTTCCATCGCCGGCCCGCGGGCGGGCGAGCTCATCGTGCCCTGGACGCTCGCCGTCGCCCGGCGCCTGTCGGTGAAGGATCTCGCGGGGATTGTCTTCCCCTATCCGACCTTGTCGGAGGTTTCGCGCCGGGCAGCCATGTCGTTCTACGCGCCGCTGGCGAGCAGCCCCTGGGTGAGGGCCCTCGTCGGCTTGTTGCGCAGATTGGGGTGAGGCGTCCACCATGCTGGCGGAGCAGGTGGCAGAGGGGAGAATGAAGGAACACGTGAGCGCGCGCGTCGAGGAGGAGCCCGAGCGCGCCATCACTTTCGGCTTGTCGGCACGTCTGCTCGTGCTCACCGTCATCTTCGTCATGCTGGCGGAGGTGCTGATCTACGTTCCCTCGGTCGCCAACTTCCGCAAGACCTGGCTCAATGACCGCCTCGCGGCCGCGCAGGTGGCCGCCCTGGTGCTCGAGGCCGTGCCGGCCGGGGGAATCCAGCCGGGCCTCGAAGTCAAGCTGCTCGACGGCGTGGGCGCCCAGGCGGTGGCCGTCAAGATCGGAGGCACGCGCCGCCTCCTCGCCATGTCGGATGCGCTGCCGGAGGTCGGGCGCACCGTGGATCTGCGCGATTCGCGCTGGACGACGCTGATCGCCGATGCCTTTTCGACGCTCTTGAGAGCGGATGCGTCGCCAATCCGCATCCTGGGCGCGGGCATGGGCGGGGCCGATTTCGTCGAGCTCGTCATGGACGAGCGGCCGCTGCGCGCGGCCATGCTGACCTTCTCGCGCAACATCCTCATCCTGTCGCTCGCCATTTCGGCCATCACGGCAGGGCTCGTCTATCTGGCACTGCACGTGCTGATCGTGCGTTCCGTGCGACGGCTCGCCGCCAATGTCACGGCCTTCGAGCGCGATCCGGAGAACGTGCAGCGCATCATCAGGCCCTCGGCGCGGCGCGACGAGATCGGGCTCGCCGAGCGCGCGCTGGCGCGGATGGAGACAACGCTTGCCGGCGAGCTGCGCCAGAAGAAGCATCTGGCGGCGCTGGGACTCGCCGTCAGCAAGGTGAACCACGACCTGCGCAACATGCTCGCCTCGGCCCAGCTCATTTCCGATCGCCTGTCCCAGCTCGACGATCCGACCGTCAAGCGCTTCGCCCCCAAGCTCATCGCGACCCTTGGCCGGGCGATCGATTTCTGCCAGGCGACGCTGGCCTACGGCCGCGCCGCCGAGCCGGTGCCGCGTCGCAAGCTGGTGAAGCTCGCGCCGTTGGTGCGCGACCTTGGTCATCTCATCGGTCTTGGGGAGGACAGCAGCATCGAATTCGCGGTCGACGTGCCGCCGGATCTCGTCGTCGATGCCGATCCGGACCAGCTGTCGCGCGTCCTCCTCAATCTCGGTCGCAATGCGGTGCAGGCGCTGACCCAGGCAGGTGCGGGCGGCGAGCGCCCGCAGGTGAGGGTGGACGCCCGGCGCGACGGCCAGGCGGTCGTCATCCGAATCGCCGACAACGGGCCGGGCGTGCCGGCGAAGGCGCGCGAACGGCTGTTCGAAGCCTTCCAGGGCACGACGCGCCCCGGCGGCGCCGGCCTTGGCCTCGCCATCGCGGCCGAGCTGATCCGCCTGCACGGCGGCAGCATCCGCCTCGAGGAAAACGGAGCGGGCGCGTCCTTCCGCCTCGTCGTGCCCGACCGCAGCGCACCGCCGGCCGCGTGAGACGAAAGGCTCCACGGAGCGCCAGAGTCGATTTCCCCACAGGCCGATGACACGAGCATGTCGAGGGGGGTTGCCAAGCGGGCGCGGAGCAGATAATCCACCGCCACTGCTCGCGGGCGCCGCAGACATGCCGATGCCCGAGCGGGATGCGCCGGTAGCTCAGCTGGATAGAGCACCAGACTACGAATCTGGGGGTCGGGAGTTCGAATCTTCCCCGGCGCGCCATTTCAGTACAGAACTATGAACGCCGAACGCCGCCGTTTGCCCGCTCGCAGCGGCCACCAGCGTTCGCAGTAGTTCCGACTTCGATCCCATAATGCGAACTTCCTGGTCGGCAACCTCGACACGCTGGGCCAAGGCGCGCAGGTGATCGCGGCGATAGCCACCATTTCGCAGCCGAAGCCGTTCGCGGGCCGTGCGGGCGAAGGCCGTTAGCATCTCGGGGCTGACGGCCTGGTTGCCGGCGTTATCGAGCGCAGCCTGAACGCGCTCGGCGTCGGCTTTGGCCTGCTCCCGTATCGCCTTGAGCCCAGTGATGCGTTCCTTGAGGGCCGAATCGTCCAGATCAGCCACTCCGTTTTCGATGGCGTCATAGAGCCGGTTGAGCCTCTGGTCGGCCTCGGTGATTCGCCTGTTGAGTTCGGCAAGGTGTTCCCGACCGCGTTCGGTGCGTTCCTGCCGGCGGTCGATGATGCTGGCGAGGATAGTTTCCAGTCGCGAGGGCTGAAGCAAGCGGTCCTCGATATGATCGACAATAAGGTTGTCGAGCTTGTCCATCGGGATCGTACGGCCCTCGCAGCCGGTCTTGCCCTGTCGCGCCTTCGTCGAGCAGGTGTAGTAGCGATAGGTGCCGCCTGCGCTGCCCCTGCCAGTGCGGAGCGTCATCGCGCCCCCGCATTTCGCGCAGAAGCAGATGCCAGTCAGGAGCGTGGGGCCGCTAGAGATGCGCGCCGGCGTCACCATAGGATTGCGGGATTTGAGGCGGGCCTGTACTGCTTCGAAGGTCTCTCGGTCGATCAGCGGCGGCACCGCCATGATAGCCACCTCGCTCTCGGGCTTCTTTTCCCGGTTCTTGTGCGAGCGCGTGTTGAACCTGTGCTCGCCGATATAGGTCGTGCGGGTCAGGACCGAATGGATTTGCGCAAGGCCCCAGCGCCCGCCGTCGCGGGTGAAGATACGTCGCTCGTTCAGATAGTTCGTGATGGCCTTGACGCCCATCGGACCAGCCGTGCCATCACCCTCAAGGAACAGCCGATAGATCAGCCGCACGGTGTCGGCGTGCAACGAATCGATCTCCAGCTTCTTCTTGGTCTTCGACCCGCGCTGCTCGGCGGCGATGATGCGATAGCCGATGGGTGGCCGCGCGCCGTTCCAGAAGCCTTGCCGGGCGTTCTCGTTCATGGCGCGAAGGACGTGCTTGGCGTTCTCCTTGGACTGGTATTCGTCGAAGAGCGCCATGATCTGGCGCATCATGACGTGCATGGGATCATCGCCCATCTCCTGCGTGATGGAGACGAGCTTGACGCCGTTCTTGGCGAGCTTGCGGACGTAGAACTCCAGCTCGAAGTGATCGCGGAAGAAGCGGCTGAACGAGTGGACGACGAGGACATCGAAGGGCGCGGGCTTGGACGTGCCCGCCTCGATCATGCGCTGGAACTCCGGTCGGCGGTCGTTGGTGGCCGAGGCACCGGCCTCCACGAAGGTCTCGACAAGCCGATAGCCTCGTGATGCACACCAAGCTTCGCCCTGCTTGCGCTGGTCAGGGATCGACACGTCATGCTCGGCCTGCCGCGTCGTGGAGACACGCAGATAGAGGGCGGCACGGAGAGCTACATGGGGACTTTGAATGTTCATCGCCGGCCCTCCGCGGTCTTCCGAGGCGTTTTGCGCGCGATCAGCGGTAGCACCAGTTCCACGCGGTCGTGTGCCACCCTGGGTACAAGCTTTAGCCCTTGGCCCTTCTCCATGCGGACAAGGCCATAGCTCGCCATAGTCTTGAGCGTGCGGGACAGATTGGACTTCGCTCGGCCGGTGATCTGCGACAGCTCCTCCAGCGAGTCCGGCGCCTGGTCGTGGATGACGCGCAGCAATTCACGATTGCCTGCCGACAGAACCTTGGCGAAAGATTCGGTTGAGGTGAACCAGACCTTGGGATCGCCGGCTGCAGGCTTTTCCTCGCCGCGCGCGATCCGCATGGTGCGGGCCTTCATCTCGTCGTAGTCGGCAATCCCGACCTTCAGCGTCGTCATAGCACGCCTCTATCCTTCAACACCGCGTCCACCGCCTGCCAGAAGTCGGCCAGCAAGGTGGCCGCGTCCTCGTAGGCGTAAGGCTTCACGGTCTGGAGGCGGTGACGATGGTCCATCTTCTCACCGCGCCTGCCTCGGCAGACGGGATGGGCATTGTCGAAGCCGATCAGCCGTTCGCCCGAAGGCCCGTGAAGCGTGAGCGAGTAGTCGAGGCCGTGCGGCTTCTCCGGCGAGACCGGAACACGCGTGACGACGAACTTCACCCAATGACCGCCTTCGGGATCGACGACGAGCACTTGGCCGTCGAGGTCCAAAAGCGTGTCGAGGGTCGGATCGCGACCCTCGCTCATTGCGCTTTGTTATCAGAATGCGATAACGATTTCAAGCCCGTTTCCGGGCCACCGATCGGACCAAAGAGCCGGTCGAGCACATCCCCGAAATAGCGCTCGAAGATTTCGATCTCGGCCTCGGTCACCGGCACGCGCTCGGGCCAATCGTCGATGACAGGCAGCTTCTCGATATCAATGGCGTGAAGCGGCGGATCGTGGCGCTGCTGGCGTTTCTCGGGCGTGGGTTCGTTCGCGTAGTCGTATAGATCGTCGGGGAGCGTCTTCGGGGCGGGCTGTCGGGGACGACCCTTACGGACGCGACAGCATTGCGCGCGCATGAAATCCTCCGTGGTTCACCGGTGGATTCCGGGGCGCTCTAGCCCCGGAATTTGGGCGAACCTTGGAGGGGGATCGGCGGCCTGTAGCGTGCCGCATTCGCACCTATTCGCTGGCGGCACCCCAATCGGCGGAGCCGCTGCCACATGAAGCGGATTGCTCGAACCTATTCACCGAGCAGACAGAGTGCTTCCACGGTTGCCTCGATGGGACGGACGATCCGCTGTGGTGGATACTTTCCGACGACCACTCAATCCCAGCTCAGCGCACCGCCATTCTGATATTCGATGACGCGGGTTTCGAAGAAGTTCTTCTCCTTCTTAAGGTCCATCGTTTCGCTCATCCAGGGGAA
Source organism: Chelatococcus albus (assembly GCF_030067675.1). Lineage (GTDB taxonomy): Bacteria > Pseudomonadota > Alphaproteobacteria > Rhizobiales > Beijerinckiaceae > Chelatococcus_A > Chelatococcus_A albus. Next base: position 406,594 of record NZ_JASJEV010000002.1, read on the forward strand.
TGGGTTCTCGGCCTCGGCGAAAACCGGATTAAGGCCGAGCTGCGCGCAACGCCGATTGGCGATGAAGTGCATGTACTGCTCGCACAGCGACGCGTTGAGGCCGAGGAAGCCGCGCGGCATGGTATCGCGGCCATAGGCGGCCTCCAGTTCGGCGGCGTCTTTCAGCATACCCCGCACCTCGTCCTGGAAGGTCTTCGTCCACAGATGCGGGTTCTCAAGCTTGATCTGGTTAATGACATCGATGCCGAAGTTCAGATGGATGGACTCGTCGCGCAGGATGTACTGGTACTGCTCGGCGATGCCGACCATCTTGTTGCGCCGCCCGAGCGAGAGGATCTGCGCGAAGCCCGTGTAGAACCACATCCCTTCGAACACGACGTAGAAGGCGACGAGATCACGCAAAAAGGCATGATCGGCCTCAGGCGTGCCGGTGGTGAACGACGGATCGTCGAGGCTCTGCGTGTGTTCAAGCGCCCAGGCTGCCTTGTCGGTGATCGACGGCACCTCCCGGTACATATTGAACAACTCACCCTCATCGAGACCAAGGCTTTCCACGATGTACTGGAAGGTATGGGTATGCACCGCCTCTTCGAATGCCTGCCGCAAGAGGTACTGCCGGCATTCCGGATTGGTGAGGTGCCTGTAGATCGCCAGCACGATGTTGTTGGCGACGAGACTCTCGGAAGCGGCGAAGAAGCCGAGATTGCGCTTGATCATTCGCCGCTCATCTTCGGTGAGCCCATCGCGCGACTTCCAGAGCGCGATATCGGCCTGCATGGAGACTTCGGTCGGCATCCAATGATTGTTGCAGCCGGAGAGGTACTTTTCCCACGCCCAGCGATATTTGAGCGGCAAGAGCTGGTTCACGTCGGCGCGGCAATTGATCATACGCTTGTCATCAACCGACACGCGTGCCGCGCCGCGCTCGATCTCGCCAAGGCCTGTCGCATCGGCGACAGGAACCGCAGCGGGCTCGGAAGAGACCGCGATTAAGGGATTGGTTTTCGGCTCAGACCAGTCGAGCATGATTTTCTCCTTTCTTTCTTCCCGGCTGCTCACTGGCAGGCTTCACATTCGGGATCGTCGATGGCGCAGGCCTTGCCCCAGGCGGCGTTCGTGGCGATCGCGACCGGTCCTGTGACAGGCGCCGCAACGACCGTCGCGGAGACGGCGTTAAGCTTGCCGTCGGTGCCCTTCAGCGTCGATTTCTCGACATGGGTCGCCGAACGCGAGCGCAGGTAATAGGTGGTCTTCAAGCCCTTGCGCCACGCCAGGCGGTAGAGCTCGTCGAGTTTCTTGCCGCTCGGATTGGCGATGTAGAGGTTGAGCGACTGCGCCTGGTCGATCCATTTCTGACGGCGCGAGGCAGCCTCGATCAGCCATTTGGGGTCGATCTCGAAGGCAGTGGCATAGAGCGCCTTCAGGTCGTCCGGGATGCGGCCGATCTCGCCCACGGATCCGTCGAAATATTTGAGGTCGGACACCATCACCTCGTCCCACAGGCCGCGCTCCTTGAGGTCGCGGACGAGCTGCGCGTTCACGACGGTGAAGTCCCCCGACATGTTCGACTTGACGAACAGGTTCTGGTAGGCGGGCTCGATGGACTGCGACACGCCGCAGATGTTGGAGATGGTCGCCGTCGGCGCGATCGCCATCGTGTTGGAATTCCGCATGCCGACCGTCTTCACCCGTTCGCGCAGGGATTCCCAGTCGAGGGTCGATGACTCGTCCATCTCGACGCCGGGCCGTGCTTCCTTCAGCAGCCGGATCGAGTCGACCGGCAGGATGCCCTTCGACCACAGCGAGCCCTCGAAACTCGAATACCGCCCGCGCTCCGCCGCAAGGTCTGCCGAAGCCGAGATCGCGTGATAGCTGATCGCCTCCATTGACCGATCGGCGAACTCCACGGCAGCATCCGAGGCGTAGGGGATGCGCAGCTTCTGCAGCGCATCCTGAAAGCCCATTAACCCCAGGCCGACCGGACGGTGCTTCAGGTTCGAGCGCCGCGCCTCCGGGATCGTGTAGAAATTGATGTCCACCACATTGTCGAGCATGCGCATCGCGGTCTTCACCGTCCGCTCAAGCCGCTCCATGTCGAGCCCGTCCCCGCTGATGTGGTTGACGAGATTGATCGAGCCCAGGTTGCAGACCGCCACCTCGTCCCGCGAGGTATTGAGGGTGATCTCGGTGCACAGGTTCGACGAATGCACCACGCCCGTGTGCTGCTGCGGCGACCGGATGTTGCACGGATCCTTGAAGGTGATCCATGGATGCCCGGTCTCGAACAGCATGGTCAGCATCTTGCGCCACAGGTCGAGCGCGCGGACCTTGCGGAACACTTTTATTCCGCCGGCCGCCGCCTTTGCTTCATAGGCCTCGTAGGCCTTCCGGAAGGCCGTGCCGGTGAGGTCGTGCAGGTCCGCCGTCTCATCGGGCGAGAACAGAGTCCACTCGCCATCGGCCTCCACGCGCTGCATGAACAGGTCCGGCACCCAGTTGGCGGTGTTCATGTCGTGGGTGCGGCGGCGGTCGTCGCCGGTGTTCTTGCGCAGGTCGAGGAATTCCTCGATGTCGACGTGCCACGTCTCCAGATAGGCGCAGACCGCGCCCTTGCGCTTGCCACCCTGATTGACGGCGATGGCGGTATCGTTGGCGACCTTCAGAAATGGGACGACGCCTTGGCTTTCGCCGTTGGTGCCCTTGATATGCGCGCCAAGGCCGCGCACCGGCGTCCAGTCGTTGCCCAATCCGCCGGAGTATTTGGCGAGCAGCGCATTGTCCCGGATACCCTTGAAGATGGCGTCAAGGTCGTCGCCGATCGTCGTGAGAAAGCAGGACGAAAGCTGCGGCCGCGTCGTCCCCGAATTGAACAGCGTGGGCGTCGAGGCCATGAAATCGAAGGAGGACAACAACTCATAGAATTCGATGGCGCGCGCCTCTCTGTCGATCTCGCGGAGCGCCAGACCCATCGCCACGCGCATGAAGAAGGCCTGCGGCAGTTCGAAGCGTTGGCCCTTCGTGTGGAGGAAATAGCGATCGTAGAGGGTTTGGAGACCGAGATACTGGAAGTTCAGGTCGCGCTCGGGCTTGAGTGCTGCGCCGAGCCGGGCAAGGTCGAAGCGGCCGAGTTCCGGGTCGATCAGATCGGCCTCGATACCGACTTTGACGAAATCCGGGAAATAGCTCGCATAGCGCGTCGTCATCTCTGCCTGGGTCGCCTGCTCCGGGAGCCCTGAGACGAAGGTCAGCGCCTCGCGCCGCAGCCGATCAAGCAGCAGGCGGGCCGAAACGAACGCGTAGTTCGGCTCTTGTTCGACGAGCGTGCGGGCGGCGAAAATTAGCGCAAGCGACAGCTCGTCGAGCGTGATGCCGTCGTAGAGGTTGCGGCGCGCCTCGGAGAGAATGGGCGCCGATGAAACGGCGTCGAGGCCGGCGCAGGCTTCCTCCGCGATCGCTGCAAGTCGCGCCTCGTCCAGCGCCATAGGCGAGCCATCCTCGGCCTTGATGTGCAGCACCGGCGCAGTGTTCTCCGCCACAGCCTGCTTCTCGGCCAGACGCTCGCGTGCCCGTTCTTCGCGATAAAGCACGTAGGCGCGGGCAACCTTGTGATGTTCGCCGCGCATCAGCGCGAGCTCGACCTGATCCTGGATGTCTTCGATGTGGAAAGTCCGCCCGGCATCGGCTCGCCTGGTCAGGCCGGCGACGATCTGTTCGGTAAGATCAGCCACGATGTCGTGGACGCGGCGCGAGGCGGCGGCGCTGTTTCCCTCAACGGCGAGGAATGCCTTGGTGAGAGCGACGGCGATTTTCGAGGCGTCGAACGGTGTGACGGTGCCGTTGCGACGGATTACCTGATAGCTTGGTTCGGTAGCCGGTCGCGCTGCTCGCAGCACGATCGGGGGTTCATCTGGTTCGATCCGCAGCGCGGCTTCGGCGATTGAGGACATCGGCTTGAGACCCCTTGTGTTTGGGGGCAAAGGCCGAGCGGACGCGTGCGTAGTCCGGCAGAAGGGGCCGGCAAGACAACAAGCGACCACCGGGACACCCCGCCCGAGGACGATTCATGCTGTCGCGGCAGGTCTCCTGGCTCGCGGGTCGTCGCCTGCATCCTTGCCTTCCCGAAGCCTGAGGGCTTCAGTGGCGCAATATGGACGAAGGCTCACCGCCAACAGTTGCGGGGGCAGCTCCGGCATTGCCTTATGGGCGCACCGAATTCCCTCTTAGCTCTCGATCATCTGATTCGAGAGACCGTGACCACTATATTTAGTATGCTTGACGTCGCTGTTGTCAATGGGTGGCGTTCGTATGGCCGCAATGTTGTTTTTGGAACGGCTACCTCATGGCAGCATAAGGGGCAAAAGCGCTGCGATTCGGATCGGCGTTCAGAGGCTGGCCGATCGGTGGAAATGCACGCTGTGGGCAGGCCGGGCGTTCGCAGATTTTGCAGCCGGCACCGATCGGGGTTGCCGCCGCCGGATTACTGAGATCAAGACCGTCGGCATAGACAAGCTGCGACGCATGGCGGATGTCGCAGCCAAGCGCAACCGCGAAGGTCTTCCGAGGTGCGCGATATCCGCCCTGTCCGCGCGAGACAGATCGGGCGATCCACAAATAGGTTCGCCCGTCCGGCATGCTGGCCACTTGTGTCAGGATGTGATCGGGCTGGGCGAAGGCTTCATATACGTTCCACAACGGACAGGTGCCGCCGAAGCGTGAGAAGTGGAAGTCCGTAGCCGACTGCCGCTTGGAGATGTTGCCGGCACGATCCACGCGGATGAAGAAGAACGGAACGCCATGCGCGCCCGGCCGCTGCAGCGTGCTGAGGCGATGGCAGGTCGTCTCGAAGCCAACGCCGAAGCGCTGCCCGAGGAGTTCGATATCGTACCGCGCATCTTCCGCGGCTGCGAGGAATGCTGCATAGGGCATTATCAGCGCGCCGGCGAAATAGTTGGCGAGCCCGATACGGGCAAGTGACTGTGATTGGCTGTTGGTGAAAGTGCCTGCGGCGGCGAGATCGTCGATCAGTTCGCCTTGTTCTAGGAAGGCGAGCTGTGTCGCCAATTGGAACGCCTGCTGTCCTTGTCGCAGATGCGCCGACAACCGCAGCAATCTCGCAACCGGATCGAAATGCCTCTGCATTTCAGCGGAGAGCATATTGTCGATCTCCATCCGGATCTGGTGCCGCTCGAATAGACGCATGGCGATCGCGGTGCCCATCCGTCCGATCGGCATCTTCATTTCAGCGGCGATGTGCTCGGCTGCCTCGTCCAGTTGGGAGATGTGGTTATGGCGCGCATAGAAGAAGTCCCTCACTTCCTCGAACGCCGTTGAAGGGGGAAGCGGCACATCCCCCTGCCGATCATCCCCGACCCGCGCAGCCAGAGCGGCGAGTTGGTCGAGCGCACGGCCATAGCGGCGATGAAGGGAAACGATCGCACGCCCGACAGCAGGCATGTTGCTCGCGAGCTCGCGCAGTTCCGCAATGGCGATCGTCTCGCTGATGGCGGGGTCCGACATGACCTCGCGCAGATCGGAGATCAGTCGCGCCTCGTCCTCTTCCGAGAAAAGTTGGAGATCGATGCCGAATGCGGTTCCCAGCTTGAGCAGTACCGATACGGTCAATGGGCGCTGATTGTTTTCAAGCTGGTTGAGATAGCTCAGCGAAATTCCGATCGCGGAGGCAAGCGCCTGCTGCGTCAGGTTTCGCTCCTCCCGCAGCCGCTTCAAACGTACCCCCGCGAGCACCTTCCTCATCGGGCGAGGCCTCTGTTGACTTCGCAAACTTTGCAAATCTGCCGATTTCGCTTCACAAATCTACACATTTTCAGCCCTTTCTCGCGATCCGATTCGTGCGAATATTGCGAATATTCGAGATCGATAGCAAGGGAGCGAGTGATCGATGTTGGCCGATGCGTCGCCACGGGCAGGACCAGACGAAGCGCGCTTCCTCGAGCTCGTCTTTCCCGATCAGGCCAATCACTACGGAACGCTGTTCGGCGGCCACGCGCTGAGCCTGATGGGCAAAGCAGCCTTCGTTGCGGCCACACGGCGAGCGCGCCGCCCGGTGGTGATGGCCGTCTCAGAGAAAGTGGAATTCCATATGCCCGTCCGCGTGGGCGAACTCGTCGAACTCTGCGCGCGGGTGGAACGGGTCGGGTCCAGCTCCATGACCGTGGTGGTGGACATGACGGCCGAGGCGCTCGTCTCCGGTCAGCGCCGGCTCGCCGTGCGCGGCTCCTTCGAAATGGTGGCCGTGGACGAAGCAGGACGCCCGGTCGCAATCGCACCCCAATCAATGCCGGACCTTGTAGAGGAAACCAACCTGTGAAGCAGCACACCGTCCGAACGCACAAGTCCGCCGAGAATCTCCCGCGCACCGAGCAACTTGCCTGGAAAATTGCGGAGGTCGCCACCGATCCGGTGCCCGTGGAGCCCGACGTGGCTGAAATGATCGGCAACCGCATCATCGACAATGCGGCTGTGGCTGCCGCTTCTTTCACACGGCGCCCGGTGGCGAGCGCGCGGACGCAGGCACTTGCCCATCCTTACCAGCCCGGCGCCACCATCTTTGGCCTGTCCCCGCAGAGGCGCGTCTCGCCCGATTGGGCGGCCTGGGCTAATGGCGTTGCAGTCCGCGAGCTGGATTTTCATGACACGTTTCTCGCTGCTGAGTATTCCCACCCTGGCGACAACATTCCGCCGGTTCTGGCGGTGGCGCAGCATTGCGGACTAGACGGCGCAGCGCTGCTCCGCGGTATTGCGGCCGGCTACGAGATCCAGGTGAACCTCGTGAAGGGTATCTGCCTGCACGAGCACAAGATCGACCACATCGCCCATCTAGGTCCGTCTGCTGCCGCCGGCATTGGTGCTGCCTTGGGGCTCTCTACCGAGACGATCTATCAGGCGGTGCAGCAGGCGTTGCACGTCACCACCACCACGCGCCAGTCGCGCAAGGGCGAGATTTCAAGCTGGAAAGCCTATGCGCCCGCGTTTGCCGGCAAGATGGCGGTGGAGGCGGTGGATCGGGCTATGCGCGGCGAAGGCGCGCCGTCACCGGCATGGGAGGGCGAGGACGGCTTCATCGCCTGGCTACTGGGCGGCTCCAAGGCGGAATACATCGTGCCGCTGCCCGAAAAGGGCGAGCCCAAGCGTGCAATTCTCGAAACCTACACCAAGGAGCATTCGGCCGAATACCAGAGCCAGGCGCTGATTGACCTCGCCCGACGCATGAGGCCGAAGATCGGCGACCTATCCAAGGTGGAGAGCATCGTCATCCATACCAGCCATCACACCCATTACGTGATCGGCACCGGCGCCAACGACCCGCAGAAGATGGACCCGAAGGCGAGCCGCGAAACGCTCGACCATTCGATCATGTACATCTTTGCGGTCGCGCTGGAGGACGGCAGCTGGCACCACGAGCGCTCCTACGCGCCGGAGCGCGCCAACCGGCCGGAGACCGTCGCCCTCTGGCACAAGATCAGCACGATCGAAGACCCGTCCTGGACGAAGCGCTACTACAGCTACAACCCGAAGCAGAAGGCGTTCGGCGGTCGCGTCGTGGTGACGCTCAAAGATGGCCACGTGATCGAAGACGAGATTGCCGTGGCCGATGCACATCCGCTCGGAGCCCGCCCGTTCGGCCGGACGGAATACATCGCCAAGTTCCGCACGCTCGCCGAGGGCGCCGTCTCCTCCGCAGAGCAGGACCGTTTCCTCGACGCGGTGGAGCGTCTCACCAAGCTGAAATCGGATGATCTGGGCGGCCTCACTTTCTCGGTGGACCCCGCGATCCTGAGCGCACCCACGACCCCAGGCATCTTTGATTGGCGTCGCGCTGCACCGGCCGCGGCCGAGCCTTCAGTCGTGTCCGGTTAGGGAGGATCAGATGTCCCAGAATCAGACTGTTGCCACGGCCGCGTCATCTGCGACGCCGAAGCCGAAAAAGTCGGTGGCCCTGTCCGGCGTCGTGGCTGGCAATACGGCGCTTTGTACCGTGGGCCGCACGGGCAATGATCTGCACTATCGTGGCTACGATATTCTCGACCTCGCCGAGACCTGCAGCTTCGAGGAGATCGCCCATCTCCTCGTGCACGGCGCCCTGCCCACCGCAGCAGAGCTTTCGGCCTATCGGGCGAAGCTAAAGGGCTTGCGCGGCCTTCCTGCCGCCGTGCGTCGCACTTTGGAGGAACTGCCCGCCGCCGCCCATCCTATGGACGTCATGCGCTCCGGCGTCTCGGCGTTGGGTTGCGTGCTGCCCGAAGCCGCGGACCACAATCATGCCGGCGCCCGCGACATCGCCGACCGCCTGATGGCTTCCCTGGGGTCCATGCTGCTCTATTGGCATCACTTCGCCCAGAACGGCCGGCGTATCGAGGTTGAGACAGACGACGAGACTATCGGCGGGCATTTCCTCCACCTGCTGCACGGCCGTGTGCCCAACAATAGCCATGTGCGGGCTATGCACACCTCACTGATCCTTTATGCGGAGCACGAGTTCAACGCCTCAACCTTCACCGCACGCACCATCGCAAGCACGGGCGCAGACCTTTATTCGGCCATCACGGGTGCCATCGGAGCACTGCGCGGACCGAAGCATGGTGGGGCTAACGAGGTCGCCTTTGATATTCAGAGGCGCTATGTCGATCCGGCGGAAGCGGAAGAGGACATTCGCCGCCGCGTGGCTGCCAAAGAGGTCGTGATCGGCTTCGGCCATCCTGTCTACACGGTGTCGGACCCGCGCAACATCGTCATCAAGGAGTTGGCCCGTCGGCTTTCTATCGAAGCAGGTTCGATGCGGATGTTCGAGATCGCCGAACGGATCGAGCAGGTGATGGGCGATACCAAGACGATGTTCGCCAATCTCGACTGGTTCAGCGCTGTTTCATACCACATGATGGGTGTGCCGACCGCGATGTTTACGCCGCTCTTCGTTATCGCCCGCACCTCCGGGTGGAGCGCGCACGTCATCGAGCAGCGGCAAGACAACAAGATCATCCGCCCCTCCGCGAACTATGTCGGCCCGGATCACCAACAGTTCGTGCCCATCGAGGCACGTGACCGCACCAGCTCTTCCGTGCGTGCGGCCTGAAGGAAACCGATATGCCCTATTTCGTTGCATCCGAATCTCCCGCCGAGCCTGCCGGCGCCCGCTTCCGGGCTCTGGTGGAAAGAGGCGGCATTCTTCCCATTCCCGGCGCTCACAACGGCATGGCCGCGCTCCAGGCCAAGGCGGTTGGCTTTGAAGCGCTCTATCTCTCCGGCGCCGCCATGACGGCTTCCATGGGCTTGCCTGACCTCGGCATCATCACCGTGGACGAGGTGGCTTTCTTCATCCGCCAGGTGGCACGAGCGAGCGGCCTGCCGGTGCTGGTCGATGGCGACACCGGCTATGGAGAAGCCCTCAATGTGATGCACATGGTGCGTACCTTCGAGGAGGCTGGGGCTGCCGCCGTCCATATCGAAGACCAGCTCCTGCCGAAGAAATGCGGCCATCTCAATGACAAGAAGCTCGCGGATGTCCGTGACATGGCGGCCAAGGTGGCGGCCGCAGCAAAGGCGCGCCGCAACCTCTATCTCATCGCCCGCACCGACGCAGCCGCGAGCGAGGGAATCGACGGCGCGGTAGCCCGCGCGAAGCTCTATGTCGAAGCGGGTGCCGATGCGATTTTTCCCGAGGCGCTCACCGACGCCGAGATGTTCCGCGAGTTCGCGCGCCGCATGCCGGGCGTGCCGTTGCTCGCCAACATGACCGAGTTCGGCAGAACGCCTTTCTTCACGGCGTCTGAATTCGAAGCGATGGGCTACCGCATAGTGATCTGGCCGGTTTCGTCCCTGCGCGTCGCCAACAAGGCGCAGGAAAGGCTCTATGCCGCGCTTGCGCGTGACGGCAGCGCGAGGGCCTTGCTCGACGAAATGCAGAGCCGCGCAGAACTGTACGACCTGATCGGACTGGCTGACTACGAGCGACTCGACGCTTCCATTGTCGCCACCGTACTTCCGGCCGTTGCCTGACTGCCAAGCGATAGAATGATATAAAGATGTCTTTATATCTCACTTGACATCGAATTGGTAGTCGTCATTATTGCACCGTCGTGGTTCTCTGCGCCTGTCTTTGGCCAGAGCTAAGAGGGAATCCGGTGCGCCCAAAAGCAATACCGGAGCTGCCCCCGCAACTGTAGGCGGCGAGCCTTCATCCCAATTGCGCCACTGAAGCCCTCGGGCTTCGGGAAGGCAGGATGAAGGCCGTGACCCGCGAGCCAGGAGACCTGCCGCGACAGCATGAAACGTCCTCGGGCGGGGTGTCCCGGTGGTCGCACGTCTTACCGGTATTCTAGCCGGAGTACGCACGCGCGCCCGCTCGGCCTTTGCCCCCAACATCATGGGGTTGAGCCGATGTCTCTACTTTCACTTCCTGTCAGCACTCTCGGCGTGCCGCGGATAGGTCCGCGCCGTGAGCTCAAGTTCGCACTCGAATCCTACTGGTCAGGCAAGTCCGATGCCGCTGCGCTCCTAGAGGCCGCTGCCGGTCTGCGCGCCGCGCATTGGGCGCGCCAGAAGGCGCTCGGTGTGACTAACATCCCGTCGAACGACTTTTCGCTCTACGACCATGTGCTCGATACGAGCGTCATGGTCGGCGCCATCCCTGAAATTTACGGCTGGACGGGCGGCTCCGTGCCGCTCGACACCTATTTTGCCATGGCGCGCGGCAGCCAGGGCGATAGCCATGACGCGGCGTGCTCCCACGGTGGTCACGGCGAGCCTCGCGGTGTTCCGGCGCTCGAAATGACCAAGTGGTTCGATACCAACTACCACTACATGGTGCCGGAGTTCACGAAAGATCAACAATTCACATTGGCTTCGAACAAGCCGGTGGACGAGTATCGCGAGGCCAAGGCGCTCGGCTACGAGACACGTCCCGTCCTGCTCGGTCCCGTCACCTATCTAAAGCTCGGCAAGAGCAAAGATCCGACGCTTAACCCTCTATCGCTCATCGGCAACCTGCTTCCAGTCTATATTGAGGTGCTTCGACGTTTAGCGGCGAACGGTGCCGATTGGGTACAGATCGACGAACCTTGCCTCGTACTCGACCTCGATGAGGCGACGCGAGACGCATTCCGCCAAGCCTACAGCTTCTTCGCGCACGCGATACCGCAACTGAAGATCATGCTGACGACCTATTTCGGGGAGCTCGGCGATAATCTCGACGTGGCGCTTGGGTTGCCGGTCGCTGGCCTCCACCTTGATCTTGTTCGCGCGCCGGAGCAGCTCGACACCGTGCTCGCGAGGGCACCTCAAGGACTCGTGCTGTCGCTCGGTGTTATCGACGGACGCAACATCTGGCGTGCTAACCTGCCCGCCATTCTTGACCACCTGGAGCCGGTCGTGGCCCGACGCGGCTCCGATCATGTCGAGATCGCACCATCCTGCTCGCTGCTGCACGTTCCGATCGACCTCGATCTGGAACCGGGCCTCGATCCCGACCTTAAGGAGTGGCTCGCCTTTTCAGTCCAGAAGATGGGTGAACTCGCCGTCCTGGGGAAGGCGCTGGTCGAGGGCCGAGAGGCCGTGATGCAGCAACTCACCGACTCTGCCGTTGCGGCCGGCCGGCGCGAGGCGTCGGAGAAGGTGCATGACGCGGCCGTCGCGGCCCGTATCGCCTCGGTCACGCCGGAAATGGCGAGACGAGCAACCCCCTTCACTGAACGCGCCCGCCTGCAGCGTGCAGCGTTGAATCTACCTTCGTTCCCGACGACGACGATCGGCTCCTTCCCGCAGACCGAAGACGTTCGCAAAGCCCGTGCGGCACATGCTAAGGGCGCAATCAGCGACGCTGATTACGAGGCCTTTCTGCGCAAGGAGACCGAGGCGGCCGTGCGCTGGCAAGAGGAGATCGGCCTCGACGTGCTAGTCCATGGCGAATTCGAGCGCAACGACATGGTGCAGTATTTCGGGGAGCAGCTCTCGGGCTTCGCTTTCACCAAGCATGCCTGGGTGCAGAGCTACGGCTCGCGCTATGTCCGGCCGCCGATCCTGTTCGGTGACGTGTCGCGGCCGCAGCCGATGACGGTAGAATGGTGGCGCTACGCCCAGTCCCTCACGAAAAAGCCTATGAAGGGCATGCTGACCGGACCGGTCACGATTCTCAACTGGTCATTCGTGCGCGATGATATTCCACGTAGCGTCGCCTGCCGGCAGATCGCGCTTGCGATCCGAGACGAGGTGCAGGACCTCGAGGCGGCCGGGGCTGGGATGATCCAGATCGACGAAGCTGCTTTACGCGAAGGTCTGCCGCTCCGAAAGGCCGGCTGGAAGGCCTATCTCGATTGGGCGGTCGAAAGCTTCCGGCTCACCTCTTCTGGCGTTTCGGATGAGACCCAGATCCACACCCACATGTGCTATTCGGAGTTCAACGACATCATCGACGCCATCGCTGCGATGGATGCAGACGTCATCTCGATCGAGACTTCGCGCTCGAAAATGGAGCTGCTCGATGCCTTCCGGACCTTCAAATATCCGAACGAGATCGGACCCGGAGTTTACGACATCCACTCTCCGCGTGTGCCGGAAACGGTGGAGATGACGCAACTGCTTAGTCTTGCGCGGGAGCGCATCGCCGACGGACAGCTCTGGGTCAATCCGGATTGCGGCCTGAAGACCCGCAAATGGGAAGAAGTACGCCCTGCGCTTGTCAACATGGTTGCTGCGGCGAGGCAACTCCGCCTGGCGGCGGCCTGATCGTGGTCAGGAATACCGGCCGTGTTGCTGAGGCTGCGGTGCGCGATACTCCCTAAAGGCGGCGTGATCCTTTGCTGCCGGGAAACCACCGGTTCGAGGGCGGCGCGATGAGGCGCCGCCCTTGCAACCACCGGCTCAAGGCCAACGCATATCATGGAGCGCGCCGTGAACTCTTGGGTACGCGCATCCCGCTCATTGCGCTTATCCAGGCTGTCGCGGTTGGAGAACACTTGAACTTCCGGCATGCGGCCGCCGCTCTTGGCATTAGCCAGTCGTCGGTCAGCGAACGTGTCCGGGCGCTGGAAGAGGCGCTCGGGGTCCGGCTCTTTGAGCGGGGACATCGAGGAGTTCGACCGACTGAAGCCGGACGCTTCTTTCTCGCCCAAATCACCGATGCGATAGATCAGCTCGACTACGCCGTGAAGACAGCCGGGATGATTGGCGGCGGCGAGATTGGTCGCATCAGGATCGGCGTGCCGACAACGATCGCCGCGGGGTTCCTTGCCGAACTTCTGGATCGCTATCGACAGCGATGGCCAGGCATCGACATCGAACTGTTCGATGGTCGTGCTCGCGATGCCATCCTCAAGGTTCGCGAGGGAGAATTGGACGTCGCCTTCGTCGCCGGGATAACCGATATCCCTGATTGTCATGCCAAGCCGCTCTGGACAGAACCACTGGTTATCGCGGCACCGGAAAGCGATCCGCGGGCTAAGTGTAGTGCCCTGTCCTGGCGCAATTTCGCAGACGACCTGTTCCTGGTGCGCTACGGCGGAACTGGCCCGCAAGCACATAATCATATCGTCCGCCGCTTCGAGGAGCGAGGCCTTCACCCGAACGTGCAGCGCTGCGACGTGGACCACTGCATGCTCCTGTCAATGGTCGCAGCGAATTATGGGATTACGCTTGTGAGCGAGGCGACCAGCAAGGCTGCCCCTCCCGGTATCACGTTCATCCGGCTGCTCGATGAACCGGAGCCCGTCAAATTCGGGGCTGTATGGTCCCCGCAGAACACAAGCAAGGCGCTTCGCGGCTTGCTGGATATCGCGCGCAAACAAGCCACGATCTAGGCTAGACTGGTCCGCCGCGCCTTGGCGAAACCGCGATCCGTAGCGATGAACCGCTCCAGCATGGGTACGATCAGACGCACAGGATCGATAGGGGGATTGACCTGCCCCCTTCCTGATCCCTCGGTTTGAGTGAGAGTCCGTCACCTAGAGGAGACGGACGTGAAGAAGAGCAGG